>NZ_FQWO01000002.1 GCF_900129705.1 Flavobacterium granuli
AAAAAAGTACTACCTTAAAAGGCTTTATTTGCATTGTAGAATAGGACAATTTGAAGATTTCAATAGGAAAAAGAGGTTTTTTCACAGCCTGACGTTATGGCACTACAGCGGGTTTGGGATTAAATTGAGACCTGTTTTCGGATTTGTCAAATCATTCAAATACAAACCAATTTTTCCATTAAGCCAAATGCCCAAATTGCTTGTAGTGTGTGTAGCCGTAGTTTCTATTCCAATTCTATTTTCCTTGCTTTAAGAATTCCATTTTTTTTTATTTCAACTAAATCTTCAACGTAAGTTCCCATTATAGGAATTGCTTTATTTTTAATTATTTTATAATATTCAACAGGATATTCATCTTCAATTTGCTTCGCATTTAGTTTTGAAATATCAAAATAGACTGTCTTTTCAAAATTTATTTTTTTTGGTACGATATTCTTCTCTTTTGCGTAATTATCATTTTTATAAGGATTCCCTGGACTTGCCCATTTTCCATTTTTTGTTTCGTATAAATTAAAATATTGATATTTTTCGTGATAAAGTTTTCCACAATACTCACCTACAAAAAGCAAAACATTTTCACAATTGCTAAATTTAGGAATCCCATAATGATCAAAAGCAGTAAAAATTATAGTGTCTTTTGGGAAATTACCATAAAGATTTTTTTTAATTAAATATGTTGATTTAAACTCACTATCCATTGTAATTGTATTGCAATAATATGGTTGTTTCTGTCCTTCTAACTTTAGTTTTTTTCCAATAAATATGTAATAGTTTGATGGTTTTTTCTGTTCACAACTTACAAAGGGAATGCATTTTTCAGGTTCTAATTGAATTTTTATTTCTTTTCTTTTCAGCAATTCAGAAACTGCATATTTCTGTGTTAAATATCTGGTTGCATAAAAATAAAGAGAATCTGTTAATTTTGCTGAAATATTGAAGTTTCCGATAGAATCAGTAAAGACTACAAAATTTTTATTTTTTGTCAATTCATCATAACCATCCCATTTTTTTGTCAAAGAAGATTTATCACGGAATTTTTTTAAAGTATCATTCACATTGATCATAACAAAATTTCTACTTTTTACGGTATCCAAAGCTAGACCTTTTATTTTTATGGTTTGCGATATACAAACCGTATTAATTAACAATAAAAATATAAAGATAATTTTCTTATACATATCTCGTTTTTTTGAAATTACGGCTAACTTACTTATAGGTCTGACGTAGATCCGTTTTTGCTAATTTATAAAAATTAAGAAGGAATCTGTTTATTTATTGTAAAACTGTAGGTAATTTCTATTCGATTGTTCTAATCCCGAAATTTAGGGACGGGACATTTTGGCCAATACTAATTTTTGAAGTCTTTTCTTGATTGGTTTTGCTGTTGTTTTAAAATTCATTTCAAAGAAAAAAGAAAAAAAGAAAGCCGTTATTTGAAGTGGAAGGTTTCAAAAAAGCAGTTTTTTTGAAAAAATACTATTCGCCGCGGCGAATGGAGATTTTTTCAAAAACCCGCAGGGCTTGAACTGAGCTTTTTTGGGAAAGCTTCCGATTTACTTTGCTTTCTTTTTTTATTTTTTGGTCGTTTACCGTTGACTTTCTTGCAGGAACGGGATTCCTAACGCCCCCAAGCACCGCAAGGAGCAAAAAAAGTGGTGCCCTTTTTTGGGCAAGGAACTTTTTTTTGCGGATGAGGAGCGCCGCGGCGGTGTTGCGGCAATCGAACAGCCACGCTAGACCGAGAACGTAATGGAGTGCTAACGCAATGGAGAGAAGGGATAGCAGCGTGTAACGGCGGGGAAACAATAAATGACTCCCGCCTTTTTTTTTTGGCGGGCAACCTTGATTTAGGGCAAAGCGAGCTACGACTGCAAACGAGAACGGCTTTGTATCGGAATCGGTTTTGTTTTTGCAATAATGTTCTGTTGAATGAAAAAAGCAGTCGTAGGGAGTGGCGCCGACCCAGATGGCTGAGCGAAGGAGCAACCGCTGAAAAAACGGAGGGCGGCAGACGCAAATACTGCTGGAATGTAGTGGAGCGCCCTTCGACTGCGCTCAGGGTGACAAAATGTGTAATGATAACGATTCGTTCTTATAGAACGAATAGGGAAGCGAAACGGAATGAAGCGGTATTGCGGATGCAGTAGCCCGACCGAACGCAGGGAGAGCGCGTGTGAAGATGAGGGCGAGGAAGCGGACAGTAAGGCTGTTTTTTTTTAAGCTGCCTTATCTGGCGGCTGACGAACGGACTGTTGAACGGAGGGAAACCAACGCTATTGAATTGAAACAATAAATTACTTATTTATATTAAAAACGTTCTTATGAAAATGTATGGTTGACCGACTGGAACAGCCGAACGGAACAAAGGGAACGACCGAAGAGAGACCGCTTGATTGCCCGTAATTGTTATGAAACATTAAGTTGTTTAATTCATGTATTTTTAAATAACATCCGTTATTTAACCTAATTTATTGATTAAAAACCTATACAATCGATTTTATCAGTTACCACATCAACCCTTTCTTCCTTTTCCGGAGAAAACTATTGGTCCGAACAGTTTTTATTTACTGACTTCGATAAGTTATCTAAGATTATCAGTATTTGTTGTATTGTTTTTCAACCATTATATTTTAGTTTCAATTCTTCAATCATGATGTTTGTCATCGCATCAATATCAAATTGCGGTTTCCAATTCCAATCTTCTCCAGCGACTGAATCACCAATACTGGAAGGCCAACTTTCGGCAATTTTCTGTCTAAAATCTGGTTTGTAAACTATCATGAATTTAGGATAAATCTTTTGAATCGATTAAACTAACTCTTCAGGTGAAAAACTCATTCCCGAAAAATTATACGAAGTCCTTACTGTAATGCTTTCCTTGGGTGCCTCCATTAATTCAATGGTAGCCCTTATAGTATCATCCATATAAATCAACGGCAATGTTGTAGTAGATTCCAAAAAGCATTCAAAAATCTCATTTTTCACTGCTTTATGAAAAACATCAATAGCATAGTCTGTTGTCACACCACCAGGTAGTGATTAATGTCCAATGACACCTGGATATCGTATGGAACGTATATCAAGACCGAACCTTTCATGATAATACTTAGCCCAATTTTCACCAGCCACTTTACTAATACCATACCCGGTTGAAGGTGCCAAAACATAATCTTGAGGTGTTTGTGTTTTTGGTGCATCATTCCCAAAAACAGCTATAGAACTAGGAAAAAATACTTTATCAACTTTAGTTAATCTTGAAACTTCCAAAACATTGAAAAAAGATTTCATATTTATATCCCAAGTATTTAATGGGAATTTCTCGCCATTAGCTGACAGAATTGCCACAAGATGATAAATTTGGGTAATTTGATATTTTAAAACTATCTCTTTTAAAGCATCAAAATCTGTAGCATCAAGGACTTCAAAAAAACCATTAAATGATGAATTAATTAGTAAATCAGAAGCGATTACATTATTAACACCATACTTTTCTTTCAGTTTTTCCGTCAACACTGAACCTAATTGTCCACTAGCTCCAGTTATTAATATTTTTGTCATTTTATAAAATTAATTTATTGCTATTTAAAAAAACCGAAAGTAAAACACTGATAACTTTCGAATTAACAAAACTAAAAGTTGATTTAACACAACAGTATAATTACCACAATACAATTGGATTGCTACTGAAAATATTCAAAAAAGCATGGGTACGAGCAGCTTGCTAACTATAATCAACAAAAAAATTAGCCACCCGTAACCAATGCTTTCTCAATTAGTCTTTTATAATTACTTTATTAATCCAAATTGATAAACTGTAGTTTGTGTATAAGTTTCACCAGGTTTTAATACAGTCGAAGGAAAATTAGAGTGATTAGGGCTATCCGGATAATGCTGCGCTTCCATACAAAATGCAGTACGGTGATTGTATTGTTTTTTTCCTTTGCCAATGATTTTACCATCTAAAAAGTTACCACTATAAAACTGAATGGCCGGCTCAGTAGTAAAAACTTTCATCTCAATACCAGTTGAAGGTTCCGATACATTTGCAGCAAGAGTGAGTTCATTGGATTTTTTATTCAATATCCAATTGTGGTCGTAACCCAAACCATATTTTAAATCTATGGTGTTTTCATTTATTCGTTCTCCAATTTTATGCGGTGTTCTAAAATCCATTGGAGTATTTGCAACACTTTGAATTTTACCAGTAGGAATGAGTGTACTGTCGGTAGGAGTAAAATTGTCCGCATAAAGCGTAAGATTATGAGAAAAAATATCACCTTTTCCAGCTCCTTTCAAGTTAAAATAAGCATGATTGGTCAAGTTAATCACCGTTTCCGCATCAGTTTTAGCCCAATACTCTATTTTTAGCTCGTTAGCTTCCGTAAGGGTATAAGTTACTTTGATTTGCAAGTTGCCAGGAAAACCCTCTTCTCCATCTTTTGACAGATAACTCAATTCAATGGCATCTTCTCCACTTTTTGTAGTAAAAGCACGAGCATCCCAAACCACGTCGGCATATCCTTTTTTGCCCCCGTGAAGGGTATTTGGACCATTGTTTTTAAACAAAGAATACTTTTTGTCACCCAAGCTAAATTCGCCATTGGCGATTCGGTTTCCATAGCGTCCCACTATAGCTCCAAGGTATTCTCCATTTTTGAGATATTGGTCTATCGATTCAAGCCCCAATACCACATCAGTAAGTTTTTTATCTTTGTTGGGAACGAACAAAGTAACCACTCGAGCACCATAATTAGTTATTTGGCAAACTACACCATTTGTATTCTCCAAGTTATAAAGGGATACTTGTTTGCCATCAACTTGTTTTTCAAAACTTTCTTTAGGCAAAATGTCTTTATTGGTTTCTTTGCACGATATCATCAAAACACTTATAAATATTGTTAGAATTAAGTGGTTTTTTTTCATTTCATTATTTTTTAAAGATTAAATTTTAGATTCTATTTTTTAATTAATTCCATATTATTCGATTGAAGCGATACGATTGTCGGCAATTATATTCAATAGATCAAGATTATTTTAAATTTATCCGAATTGATTTTTGTTGGTATTTTTCTTTGTCAGCAGGAATTGTAACTCTAAACAAAGCAAAACCATCAGCTTCTTTTTTTAGTAATTCAGCTCCAGTGTAATTTATAATATCTGTTCCCACAAGTAATTTAAAGTCGTAAGTGCTACCGCTTTTTCCTTCAATGTCAATTTTAAATGAATTACCTTCTAGTTGCTGTTTCAATATCCTGAATCCTTTAGACTCCGCCATTAACTCCGGTGTTACATAAGTAGGCAAAGTGGAAAATCCTTCTTTTGCCAATAAAAGGTGAATCTCTGTTGAACTTGTGATACTTATAGTTTTATCTAGTCGTATATCCAAATATTCCTTGTTATCCAGAATGGTATATTCAACATCATTTCCGTTTACCAATACACGTTGAATTTTAGACCCCAAAGGAAGAGTTGTCGTAAAATTCATTTTGAATTCTTGGTTTGAAGTCAAGTTGTAGACCCAATCCGTATCGGACTGCTTTTTAAATTTAAACTCGAAACTGTTTTTTCCAAATTTAACATTGGAAGCTTCAAACCATTTCCAATCGAACGGCAATCTTGGAGCAAAACCAACCGTGTTTGTCAAAGCATCTGGACGATAGCCCAACATTCCTTCAAAAATAGGTTGTAATCCCAAAGCCTCTGACCAACATTGATGAGGAGTAACTCCTCCAGGACGGTAATTTTCTCCAATTAACACTTCTGGAGAACTTCCCATTGAAAATTCTCTGTAATGCATTAAGTTATTTCTCAAGTTTGTAAAACCCTGATTATATCTTCCTGTTTGGTACTCAGCTAGTGAAGTCCAACCAGTGAATAAGGGTAATACACCTCCGTCATAATAACTTTTCGGATCATATATAGGGCTTCTATTGCTCATTATACGCATTCCCCAGTCGGCCGAAAATGAATTTGAAGCAAATGCTTCTATCATCGTTTTTGAACGTTCTTTATCCAATACATTAAAATATACTGGTACTGTTGTCAGAATGATGAAATCCTTGGTATAAGAACCATCACGGTATTTGCCATAATTATAGTAATTGTCTTTGTTCCAGAATTCCTCTACAGTCTGCGTTACTTTTTTTGAATCAGATAAGTATCCTTCGGCTAGAACTTCTTTGCCTATCCCTTTTGCCATATAACTGGCATCTCGCAAAGCAGCAGCCCAAATACCAGACAAATAAAATTCAGTGTGGGCTCCATACAACTTCCCGCCTTCAAGCCAGCCATGTCCAACATTCGATATTTCTATGAGTCCATCTCCATCAGTATCGGTTGAATAACAAAAATCTATCGCTTTTTGAATAGCTCCCCAATTGGCACGAACAAATTCGACATCACCAGAATAACGTAAATAATGGGCAAATAAATTAACAAACAAAGGAGTCGAATCGGAGGCATCATAATGAACCGAACCGCTTGATGTCAATTCATGGTATATTTTTCCGTCAACATTTTGGAATTTTATAAACGTTTTCAATACTTGCTTGACCAATTCAAAATTCCCATAATTATTCACGGCAAATCCTGACCACACTGCATCTCGTCCAAAATACCAAGCATAACCCGGTCTTCCGCTTACTTTTTGTGATCCGCCCCAACCTCTTGTAGTGGTCGAATATCCTGCCATAAGCGACTTGCCGATACCGGGAGTTTCAACTTCAAACTTTGAGGTTCCCAAAACTGCCATTTTGTAACCCTCGTTAAATTCAGGATCAGGTGTATTTATATTTACTGTATTTTTCAACAAGCTATTGTAATAGGTGGTTGCTTCATTCAATACATTTTCAGCATCACTGATGGCATTGGAATAATCAACGAGCGTTTTTGAAATACCCTCATTGCCTGATGCAAAACAAACATCAAGTGCTGATTTATTTTGCACATCAATTTCTACCAAAAAGGCTGTTTGAAGCTTGTCCGTTGGAGTGCCTTCCCATTTTCCATTGGCATACTTAAAGCCATCAAATTGTCCCCCAACAAGCAAATTGCTTTCCGAATTTGATCCTATTACAGATACAAATTCTTCATTTTTATCCGAAACAACTATGGTGTTGTTTTGTCTAGACCAGGTGTAGTTTAGTGAACCTAAAGCTTCCTCGTTATATGGCCACATATATCGTAAATTACTTTTGACAGAATATACCAAATGCTCAATGCCTGTGCCTCCATCCCATTGATAGTGTGCTGTAGCAATAGGATCTTTAACACTGGTACTGATAATTTCTTCTAACTGAGTACCATTCGGTAATTGATAGGTGCGTAAGATTGCTTCAGGACGAACTTCAAACTTTGGTGATATATTTTTTAACCAACAAATAGTATCGCTAGTTGCTATTTTCACTCCCACATTAAAATCACGTGCCGACATCACAGGATGTGTCCAAATTTCTTCAATACCGGCTTTTTCTTTTCCCATTACCAAGCTGCGTTTGCCTGCCAAATCGAAATAATTGTTTGTAGCCTTACGACTCAGAGAAAGTGGAGAAGGCTTCAGTTGCCAAACCGTGGAGGCTTTTAGTTTTATTTTATCGATAGTATTGTCCTTTTTTTGCACTTTGCAAACTTCATAAGTCCAAAAATGTTGGTTTTCTTTCTCGAATTTACCGTTCAAATAATTGAGGCAATTGTCCGTGAATTGTTCCAATTCTTTAGTGTTGAAATTATCCGGAGCAAAATACGTATAGGCTCCAACGGCCAACACTTTGCCTTTTCCATAAGGTGTTTCCCATAATAATTTATTTTTGTCGTCGTAAGTGATGTAAGCCCAATCAATCCCAATTACTTTTGCACCATTTGCAGTCGGGAGATTATTTTCGAAAAAACCCAACGTTCGCATTTTCATATCCTTCTTGGCATGCCATATGTAAGCTCCACCGTGCATTTCGATAAATACGGGATGGCTTCGAAATCCGTGAAAACCTAGTTTACGTCCAAAACCTTCATCAACGGCAGCACGATGTTTTACTACAATAGGGCTTTTTTCAATTCCCCAAGCATTAAGTAATTTGACAGCGTCTAGTGTCAACATCATTTTCCCTCCTTGGTTGAGATAGGATTTTACGGCTTTTCCCATTTTAATTTCTGAAGGAACTTTTTCTAAAGTATCAGGGCGATGGTACCAAACTACCTGATATTTTTTAAGATCAAATTTGTTGTTCGCTACTTCATCGAGAGTGATTTTTTGAACCGTATAATTGATCTTGCGAGCATCGAAGAATTTTTGCAAGGCAGCATATTCAGCTGTTTGTTCGTTTTTTCCATTTACAAGTAAAGCAATTTTGACAGGAGGTGGAGCCATACTAGACATCAGCAATAGAACAACAAATAGAAAACTGTATTTTATGATGCTTTTCATTATTAATATTTTATGCTTGATATTCTCTTCTATGGCCTCACCATATTTTGACCAGATTATTTTTTAAATCCTATCCCGTGAATTATAATAATGTACTGACAACTGCTCTTTCAAAAAATTATCCATCAAATTAGATACAAGCAATGTCAGTTAACTCATTATTTCACATTAATCCGAATTGTTTTTTGTTGGTATTTTTCTTTGTCAGCAGGAATTGTAACTCTGAACAAAGCAAAACCATCGGCTTCTTTTTTAATTAATTCGGCTCCAATGCAATTTACAATGTCAGTTCCCGCAAGTAATTTAAAGTAATGAGTACTGCCACTTTTTCCTTCAATGTCAATTTTAAATGATTTGCCTTCCAGTTGCTGTTTCAATATCCTGAATCCTTTTGACTCCGCCATCAGTTCTGGTTTAACATAAATAGGCAAAGTAGACAATCCTACTTTTGTTAATATGACGCGAATCTCTGTTTGGGCTGTTACATTTATGGTTTTATCAAGCTTTATATCCAAATATTGCTTGTTGTCTAGATAAGTATATTCAACATCCTTTCCGTTTACCAATACACGTTGGATTTTAGATCCCAAAGGAAGGTTTGCCGTAAAATTCATTTTGAAGTCCTGGTTAGAAGTCAAGTTGTATACCCAATCAGTATCGGACTGTTTTTTAAATTTAAACTCGAAACTGTTTTTTCCAAATTTAACATTGGAAGCCTCAAACCATTTCCAATCGAAAGGTAATCTAGGTGCTAAAACGACAGTGTTTGTCAAAGCATCTGGTCGATAGCCCAACATTCCTTCAAAAATAGGCTGCAATACCATTGTTTCTGACCAACATTGATGGGAAGTTACTCCGCTAGTACGATAGGTTTCTCCATTCATTACTTCTACAGCATTGCCCATTGAAAAATCTTTATAATTCAACAAATTGTTCATTATGTTTGTAAAACCTTGATTGTAAAGTCCTGTCTGGTATTCAGCAAGTGATGTCCATCCTGTGAATAAAGGCCAAACACTGCCAAAGTGATAACTTCTCGGGTCATACAATGGGCTTTTGTTGCTAATCATGCGCATTCCCCAGTCGGCCGAAAATGAATTTGAAGCAAATGCTTCTACCATCGTTTTGGAACGCTCTTTATTCAATACATCAAATAAAACAGGTACTGTAGTGAGTATAATAAAATCTTTAGTATAGGAACCATCTCGGTATTTGCCATAATTATAGTAATTGTCTTTGTTCCAAAATTCTTCGACAGTCTGCATTACTTTTTTTGAATCTGAGAGATATGCTTTAGCTAGTATTTTCTTGTCTATTCCTTCTGCCAAATAGCTTGCATCACGCAAAGCAGCTGCCCAAATACCAGACAAATAGAATTCAGTGTGGGCTCCATAAAGCGTCCCTCCTTCGAGCCATCCGTGTCCAACATTCGATATCTCAATTAAACCATCACCATCGGTATCGGTTGAATAACAAAAATCAATAGCTTTTTGTATGGCTTCCCAATTGGCACGAACAAATTCGACATCGCCAGAATAACGTAAATAATGAGCAAATAAATTAACAAACAAAGGAGTCGAATCGGATGCATCATAATGAACCGAACCGCTTGAGGTCAATTCATGGTAAATTTTCCCGTCAACATTTTGGAATTTTATGAACGTTTTCAATACTTGCTTGACCAATTCAAAATTGCCATAATTATTCACTGCAAATCCTGACCAAGCTGCATCTCGTCCAAAATACCAAGCATAACCCGGTCTTCCACTTACTTTTTGTGCTCCACCCCAACCTCTTGCCGTGGTCGAATAACCTGCCATAAGTGACTTGCCGATACCGGGAGTTTCAACTTCAAACTTTGAGGTTCCCAAAACTGCCATTTTGTAACCCTCGTTAAAAGCAGGATCGGGAGTGTTTATGTTCACCGTATTTTTTAACAAATTATCGTAATGGGCAGTCGCTTGATTTAATACGCTTTCGGCTTCGTTGATAGCATTGGAATAATCCACTAGCGTTTTAGAAATACCTTCATTGCCTGATGCAAAACAAACATCAAGTGCTGATTTATTTTGCACGTCGGTTTCCACTAAAAAGGCTGTTTGAAGCTTGTCCGTTGGAGTACCTTCCCATTTTCCATTGGCATACTTAAAGTCGTCAAATTGGCCACCAACAAGTAAATTGCTTTTGGAATTTGATCCTATGATAGATACGAATTCTTCTTTTTTATCCGAAACAACTATGGTGTTGTTTTGTGAAGACCAAGTGTAGTTTAGTGAACCTAAAGCTTCCTCGTTATATGGCCACATATAACGTAAATTACTTTTAACAGAGTACACAATACGCTCGATTCCTACAACATTGCTCCATTGATAATGAACTATGGCAACAGGGTCTTTCACACTGCTACTTATAATTTCATTTAACTGGATACCATTCGGTAGTTGATAGGTGCGCACAATTGCTTCCGGACGAACTTCGAACTTTGGCGTTATATTTTTTAACCAACAAATAGTATCGCTGGTTGCTATTTTTATGCCCACGTTAAAATCACGTGCCGACATGACTGGGTGTGTCCAAATTTCTTCAATACCGGCTTTTTCTTTTCCCATCACCAGACTGCGTTTGCCTGCCAAATCGAAATAATTGTTTGTTGCCAAACGACTCAGCGAAAGTGGGGAAGATTTAAGCTGCCAAACTCTAGGTGGCGTCACTTTTATTTCTTCAATTATTTGGTTATTTTTTTCCACCTTGCAGGCATCATACTTCCAAAAATCTTGTTTCTCGTTCTCGAATTTACCGTTCAAATAATTGAGGCAGTTATCCGTGAATTGTTCCAATTCTTTAGTGTTAAAATTATCCGGAGCAAAATACGTATAGGCTCCAACGGCCAACACTTTGCCTTTTCCATAAGGTGTTTCCCATAATAATTTATTTTTGTCGTCGTAAGTGATGTAAGCCCAATCAATCCCAATTACTTTTGCACCATTTGCAGTCGGGAGATTATTTTCGAAAAAACCCAACGTTCGCATTTTCATATCCTTCTTGGCATGCCATATGTAAGCTCCACCG
The DNA here is from genome assembly GCF_900129705.1 of Flavobacterium granuli. Lineage (GTDB taxonomy): Bacteria > Bacteroidota > Bacteroidia > Flavobacteriales > Flavobacteriaceae > Flavobacterium > Flavobacterium granuli. Next base: position 11,489 of record NZ_FQWO01000002.1, read on the forward strand.
TGCATTTCGATAAATACGGGATGGCTTCGAAATCCGTGAAAACCTAGTTTACGTCCAAAACCTTCATCAACGGCAGCACGATGTTTTACTACAATAGGGCTTTTTTCAATTCCCCAAGCATTAAGTAATTTGACAGCGTCTAGTGTCAACATCATTTTCCCTCCTTGGTTGAGATAGGATTTTACGGCTTTTCCCATTTTAATTTCTGAAGGAACTATTTCTAAAGTATCAGGGCGATGGTACCAAACTACCTGATATTTTTTAAGATCAAATTTGTTGTTCGCTACTTCATCGAGAGTGATTTTTTGAACCGTATAATTGATCTTGCGAGCATCGAAGAATTTTTGCAAGGCAGCATATTCAGCTGTTTGTTCGTTTTTTCCATTTACAAGTAAAGCAATTTTGACAGGAGTTGGAGCCATACTGGACATCAGCAACATGACAACAAATAAAAAGACGTATTTTGTGATATTTTTCATTCTTGATTAATTTAATTTCTTGTTTTAGAATAACTGATATATCCCGTTTGGGTTAATTAAAGTTTGTCAAATCGAACTTAGTCTAAGTCTAATTCATATTTATTCTTTATCCGATTTGACTTCTTTAAACTAAAATCCCTAATAAATAATATATGTTTGCTATTTCCAATCTATTTTGCAGCATCAGTTACACAACGGAAACCAACAGTGGCATTACGCTCAAAACCTTGTGAAACACGCAATAAATATTGACGATAAAATAATTCACGAGGACCGCCCTGAACGTACCACCAACTTGATGAAGGCAAGAAATAACTTCCTCCTTTCATCATGATATACCGATACGATCCATTGTCATACAAATCGTTAGTTAACTGCCAAACGCTGCCAGTAAGATCCTCCAAACCATACGGATTTGCTCCTTTAGGATATTTGCCCACTGAATATAGTTTTCCATCTCCCAAGTTACAACGATCTGCATCAATCCCTTTCATTTTCCACACAGACAAAGTATTGGTTACATATTCTTCTACTTTTTGTATCGGTTTATTTTGTTTCCAAGGCCAAGCATTTCCTTTTTCTGTCTGGGCTGCATATTGCCATTCGATTTCTGTTGGCAATCGTTTGTTGGCCCATTTTGCATAAGCTTTGGCATCTTCGTGGGAAACGTAGATTACAGGGAAATTTTCTTGTCCTTCTGCAATCTTTCCATTTTCCCAATGTTTCAAGAAATTATTGGGGTCAGTTGGTTTATAGCCCGTTGCATCCATAAATTCCTTGTATTGAACATTGGTCACTGGATATTTATCCATGAAATAGGCAGGCATACTGATTTTTTCATTCACTAATGTTGGATTATCCGGGTAAGGAATAAAGGAATCCCCAACCAAATATTTGTTGCACATAAATGTTCCTGCCGGTATTTTTACCATTCCTTTTGGCGCTTTCTTTACAGGATTTGTAAATTCGGCTCTAGAAGTCAATCGAGCAGATCCAGGTTGAGTTTTCACAATTCTTTCGTCAACCAATTCTTCATTTTCATCAAAGGCTTGAACAATTATTTTTCCATGAAAATCCGGAAAATAATCAATCAAATTTATGGTCTGCTTACCTGTCTTGAATTCTTTATACTCTTTTTCATACGATGGCATACCTGCCCAAATACGTATTTTGGTCCCTTGCTTGGAAGAAAATGTCAATTGATCGCTTCTTAATTTTACATCAAGGCTGTTTTGTAAGGCTGCAATGGCAGTAACCGCTCCCTCATTATTTGTACCAATATCTGATTTATTAAAAGCTGATGTTGTTGTAGGGGCGTACCATATATTTCCTTTTTCTTGCAAAACAATTTCCTCGTGATTAAAAATGTCAACATAGTGCGTATCCGATTTGTTGTCAACCGCAAATAAAGCTTCGTTAAATCCTTCCGGAACAAGACTAAAAACGGTGTAAATTGTTTTGTTATCTTTTACCCATCGGTTAACAAAAATATTGTCCTTAAGCGTTGGCAATAATGGGGTGTAATTTGAACTGATAAAGTTTGAGGTATTCTCCCTCAATACACGAGATGTTTTTCCCAATAAAGCATATTCTTCATTAACCCATTCTGGTATTCCAGGCGCAAATTGATTTATCTCAGTGCCATATCCGTTAAAAAAAGAAACATATAGTTCCCGGTTGATACGTTCTTGACCTACATCTGTAACTCTAAAAATTGCAAAATCTGGTTTAATAAATTTATTTAAATTCAGCATTGGTGGATAGTATAATGCATTATGCACCCTCCCTGATGGAATACCTTGCATGTCTTTTGGAACAGCCATTCCTTCACTGTACATAATAACACCAGGTCTTGCATTGTCGGCCGCATCTTGTAATTGCTTGCTAGATCCTCCTTGAGTATCAAGAACTACTCCATCAATACCTACCTTTTTAATGATGTTTGTCATACCATCAAAATGACCTTCACTACTACGAGTACTCCCATCCCAAGGATTGTAGCATATGAAAAAATATGTCCCTAATGAGTGGCATAAATCAGATATTTCACGTAACTTATCATATCCGCCCGGCAAGTCTCTAAACATATCCCATTGGTTACGTTGATCCATACCCAAGGTAGGCCAAGTAGGCCAAATACTATATACGTCACTTCCACCATATAGCTTTTTTGCGTTGTCTAGAAATTCTTTTACATGGTGTTTTCCATCTTTATAATCATAAAAACGACGATCCCAAGTCATCATCAGGTTGACAATATATTTGTTGCGGAACCATTGCAGGTCTTTCCTTCCCATTATAGAATTATCAAAAGTACCTGGCTCAACATCGTATAGCATGCGTTCCTGAAACATTAATCGCAATCCTTCCTGCCAATCTCCTTTATAATCATCTGCCCACAGCGTATAGGTTACCTCTCCTGTTTTAGGATAAAGTACGGTTTCAAAACGTTGAACCTTTCCATTTTTAACGGATTTTCTATCCCGTCTCGTTAATGCACAAATGCCTTTATCAGCAGTTGTAGGTATTGCCGAGAAACCTAAATCCCAAGAATTATCCGGCACGATTACATTAACAGGCTCAAAACCCGGACGGAATAAATAAGTTCGCGACAACTCATGTTTTCCCTTGCCAGTTATGTAGGCATGATTTTTAGATTCTCCAAAAGGGACAACATTATGCAACAATAAAGTATCTTTACTTATATTCTTGAATGTAACAGTTGCTTTAATTCCAAATCCATAATCAACCTTGGAATATGTGATGTCTATCTTATTTGCAATTTCTGTCGAATTGTTGTTTGTTTTACCTTGACTCGAAGAGAGAGCCTCTTCTCCAATCTTGAACGAAAGCAAAGGCAACAGTTTACCGTTAATCATCAAGCCATCTTTACTTGTCAATTCTGCCGTCTTTATAGATTGGGATTCAGCAGATACAGTAAAAAAGAGACTAATAATTAGTGTGCTAATTTTAAAATATTGATTCATAAGACAAATTAATCGTTGTTGTTGTTTTGTATTTTTTTAAATTAATTTTAGCATTATCATAAAAAACATGAATGACAATAGTAAAACCCTTTCTTTAGTCGTAAGTTTATCAGTTATGTCTATTTTCATTATCATTCTGCATCTTTTACACAACGGAATCCAATGGTAGCAGCTCTTTCGTACCCTGGCGACACTCTTAATTGGTGTTGACGACGTATTAGCGGCTTTGCACCTCCTTCAACATACCACCAACTCGCTTCTGGTTTGAAATAAGAGCCTCCTTTCATAATAAATATTTTGGTAGCTCCCTGAAAGTATTCATCATTCGTAATTTGCCAAATACAACCTGTAAGGTCTTCCACTCCAAATTGATTTGCCCCTTGAGGAAACTTACCAACTGCCGTAGGAATACCATCGCCCAAATTGCATTTTTCTCCCTTAGTATCAGGAGTATTTCCCCAAGGCCATAAACGACCATCCGAACCTTGAGCAGCATACAACCATTCTTTTTCAGATGGCAAACGTTTTCCTGCCCACAAAGCATAAGCCTCAGCATCTTCCTTAGAAACATAGCATACTGGATAATTTTCCTGCCCTTCAGGAATTTGTCCGTTTAACCAATGTTTTAGATAATTTTCACCGTCTTTAGGTTTGTAATTTGAAGCCTTTACAAAAGCTAGATATTGCTTATTTGTTACAGGGTTTTTGTCAACAAAATAACGAGGAAGTGTTACTGTTTTAGCCGTATCCTCAACTGGCTGTTTTGAAAACCAATGGAACTTTTGTTCTGCTTTAAAGGTAAATGTACCGGCAGGAATTTCAATCATGCCCTCAGGGGTTTTAGCCGATTTTACGGTTTTTCCCGGTTCCTTCAACAAACGCATATAGCCATAAGGAAGTCCAACAACACAACTGTCAATTACTTTTTTATTTTTATAAAGTTGAATTTTAACATTTCCCTCATATTGTCCAAAAGCATCAAATAATTTTACTTGGTGATTTCCAGATCTCAATAACAAAGGAGTTAAAGCCACTTGATCCAATGCGGTTATTTTAATTTCTCCATCAGCCGCATTTACATACAATTTGTCATTTTGTCTCTCCAGCTTTACATTCATATTTGCCGATTCATAATTTGTTTTACTAACCGGGCTAATAAATGGTTTGTACACTGGTACCTGTTCTTTTTTTGTTCCTTTTAAAACCACCTCATCAAGCAAGATATCATTGTCAAAAAGTTGAACAACAACATCCCCTTCATAAGAAGCCAAATCTTTTTTGGTGCTTAAAATATGCTTACCTGTTTTTAGTATCAAAGGTGTTTTACTATAAGCTGGAGAACCTTTCCACACTTTTATACTGTTTCCTTCTAAAGAAGCAATACTTATATTATCAGTGCTTTTTTTGCATTCGAGAAGTATTGGCAATTTTGCAATACAGCCAACCTCTCCTTCTTGATTTGTCCCTACATAAGCAGCTTCAAATGAAGCAATTGAAGCTGAAACAAGCCATTTTGAACCATTTGCCACAGGTTTTAATTCTTGATGATTCCACAAATCGACAAAATGATACCCAGTTTCTGGAAGCACTTCAAACAACGAACCGTTATGCCCTTTTGGATTTACTGAATAAATCGTATATACTGTCTTATTGCTATTGTCCCATTTATTTACCCAAACATCGTCAACCGTTGTTGGAATAAGTGGACTGTAGTTTTTACTTTGAAAAGCATCGTGATTAGTTCGCAAAAGTTGTGTCATACGACCGTAATAACTGTATAAATCTTGTACCCAATCTGTTTTTGGCGAAACATACAAGTGCATTTCGGCTCCATATCCACTAAAAAAAGAAATAGCCATATCCCTTTTTACGGTTACTGAATCAACTACTGCTTGTCGCAAGATTGTAAACTCAGGTTTTATTAGCTTATTTAAATTCAGCATTGGTGGATAAGTCAGAGCTGCGTGAACTCGCCCTATAACACAATTTTGCATGTCTCTGGGAACGGCCATTCCTTCAGGAAAAATGGCAAAACCTTTACGTTGGGCATCAACAGCAGCTTGCAACTCGACTTTGGACTCACTTCGGGTATCCAACATTGTACCCCATAATTCTGCTTGTTTAGCTACTTTGGCCAAACCCTCAAATAAAGGTTCACTTCGAGTACTGTTATACATCTGGTTTGTACCAGCAGGTAAATCCCAAGGCATGAAAGCGGTAAATAATCTATTGTTGTATTTTTTCAATGCAGTACGAGATTGATCTCGAATGCCTTCAATACCAGTAGGCAAACTACGGAAAATATCGAACTGATTACGTTGATCCATACCCATCATTGGCCATCCATGCCATAAAATGGTAAAATCATCGCCTCCGTAAAGTTTATTTATCTGTTTGTTAAAATCTTCATATGTAAAAGCTTGTTTTGTTGCATCATAAAAATAATTATGCCAAGCTGCTAAAAAGTGCCCTGAATATATTTTGCGAACCCACTTTAAATCTTCGCGTTCGTATATCGCATTATTAAATGTGCCTGGCTCTACATCATATAACATACGGTCTTGAAACATCAGTCGCAAACCGTCTTGCCAAGTACCAATATAGTCAGCAATCCATAGATTATAGGTTACTACACCTTGAGGATGCAATATAGTTTGAAAACGTCTTGCTTCTCCATTAGTAATACTGCTTTTATCTCGACGTGTCAATGCACAAAAACTATTTCCATTATCACAATTGATTGTGGCAAAACCCATTTCCCAAGCATTATCAGGGACAATAATATTCACAGGTTTATAATTAGGTCGAAACAAATGAGTTTGAGACAAACCTTTGCCTCCAAATGCCGTAATATAAATGTGTTTTTCTGACTCTCCAAAGGGAACAACATTGGCTATCTTTAAGGTGTCATTTCCTTCGTTGATAAAAGTAACAGTTGCTTTAATACCCCATTTGTTTGATTTTTCAAAAGTATATTTAAGCCTCAATTTATTACCAAATACCACCGACCCATTTTCAGCAATACCCAATGAAGAACTGTATTGAGAACCATTCACTAAAAATGAGACCAAAGGAATCTCGTAACCTGGCGTCTGAAAACCATTGAAACTTTTTATTTCAAGTCCCTTATTTTTATTTTTTCCTAATTCAATTGATTTTAATGACTGTCCTTGCATTACGATGCAAGAAAACATAAACAACAGGCATATCACACTTGGGATGCTTTTCTTCATTATTTTTTAGATTTTATTAATTATTTTATTTTATTTCCAAATAAAAGTTGGTCAAAACCAAATTCTACAGTATTTGTTTTACTTGGTGGAACATCGATAACTTCAACAAGAATTTTGTTCTTTCCTTTGTTTAATTTTACAAAACCAAGATCAATAGTCCTAAGCATCGTTTTTTCACCTGCCAGATCTAGAATTACTTTTTTATTATTTAGAGTAAACCTGAATTTTCCAGAGTTATTTCGAATGGTAAAGACAGCATTAGTTTGTAGAGTAGCTTTTGTATTTGAAACAAAACCAAAACTTAATTTATCTCCCTTTTTTGCACTAGACCAATTCGCTTCCATATTATCAGCCCAACCATATTTTTCACTATTGTCATAAGCAAAATCACCACCGGAGGCCTTTTCAAAAATCATGCTTTCCGCTTGAATACTAGTCGGTTTATTGGCATTATCATACTCGACTTCAGGCGAAATAATATCCGTACGTTTTATGGCAACGGCACCTTTTGCACCTTCTATGTCGGGATTACTATTAGGATCTTTACTACCTCTGAGATAATAAAAACAAACCGGGGCAAAATTAATTGTAGCACGTGTCCAATGCCACATTTCCATATCAAATTTAAAGCTTGTTTTAAAAGGAATGGCATCGAGTGAGCGATAACGTGAATTCACGGTATAGCCAGGTACAAAATTGCCACTCCCATCAGGTTGTGCTATAAAAGGGTGATTTATTATCTTCTCTGGACGACACCATGCATAACCATAATAATCTTCGGTACCAGTTCCGATGTGTGAAGGAAATTTTTCACCATCTACATATATTTTTTCGTCGCCCTCTCCCCACCATGCATAAACCGTATTGAACAGAGTAACAGCATCCCCAACATACACTCCTTTTCCAGAAAGTGTAACATAGTTGATGTCGAATGGCGATCCAGCCAAACCTGAATTATTTTTCATTTCACCTGTTTTTAGATGATGGAATTCTTTCCAATATGCACCAAAATACATGCTGCTCTCGTCCCACTTCCAAGAGCCCACTTCAATTTCGCCCTCGCTTACTTCAACAATTTGGTCGCCCAAGTTTGTTAAACTTAATGTACAATTTTTTTCGAACGGCATTACCCACCACGCTGACAATAAACCATCTTTACTAACCTCGGTATACCAAGTGTTTATTTCACGTATTTGATAACCTGTTCCAAAAAAATCTCCCACTGGACACCAAACAGAGGTCGATGCCTTTTTGTTTTCTATATCATCGTATGTAATATTAAGAACAGTGCTACGCAAGGCTTGTTCAAGATTTTTAGCGGCTAATTTGATGCTAATTTTACGAATAGCTTTTGATCCATTGAAAGAAATGCTTAGTTTATCATTCGGTTTAATTTTGCCAACTATCTTGTGTTTTTCTGTTGGAACAGAAATGGTTTTATTTAATTGAGCTAATTTATTTTCAGTAGCATTTCTTGCTGTCTGTGCTTTATTCTTTTGTTCTGATGAATAGCTAATGATTTCTGAACCCTTCTCATACGTACGGTAATTTATATTATAATAAACAGCTTCTCCTTTTTTTGCACCTGCATCTGTTATATTATCTGACTGGTATGTTACTTTACAATGTTTTGCATAAGGTATCGGAAAATATAAATTATGCCCTCTCATTTCATATTTAGTCAAAGTAGATACAGAAGTAGCCAAAGGACTATTTGCAATCTTTTCTCCACTTAATATATCCATTGCTCCACCTTCGATTGCCGGAATAGTGTCATTATCGATATAAATCCTCAAAATACCCTTCCCACAATCTTTCCCCGCAAATGTCATCCAAAATCTAACAATCGATCCCGGACCATTACTATCCATCATTACATATTCCTTTCTATCTCCATGCTGTTCTGTACGGATAAACATGGAACGATCCCAGTTAGCAAACCAGCCTTCCTTCTCTGGTGAAACTGTAGCTCTATCGTAGCTACTGAACTGAGCACAAGTATAATTTTGCTCTGGAAAACGCGCAAGATTATCTCTGTCTACCATTTCATTAAGCAAACTATCAATGCTAATAATTTTATTTCCAACTAACATCTTGAATGACATCAAAACGACTAAAAGAATCGGTAACAATAAAAAGTATGATTTTTTCATTTAATAGATTTAAAAATTAAGGTATTCAAATTCCCTAATGCAGGTTAACTATTCAAACTATATTTAAAAAAAGGGAAAATTATTTTTTTTGTGTCGGTGCAAAATAAAAATTCAACAAATCATAATTACCATACTGCATACGCTCGATGCGTATAGTATGTGTTCCTTTGGTTAGCCGAATTTTCGCTTCATGATAATAATCTGCATCATACACTAATTGGGATAAATCGTCTATATTAATTACCATTTTATCATCCACATAAACTTTTACAGCATAGGCAACTGAAATCCCAAGTGTATAATTCTCTTCATTAGGCGTGGAAACTTTAGTTGTTGCAATCTCCACATAATTTTCTGTAGAAAGATCCTTGTACGTTTTATCATTTTTCCACAAATCGGTTTGTAATTCTTTGAATACCCCCGTTTTTATTGGTTTTTGCTGCAATAACTTCTGGTATGCTTCAGGCTGTTTGATAGGGTCATTAGTATCATTTATTTTATACCATTTCAGTTCCCAAGGAGTATGCAACTCAAATTTTTTATACGAAAAGACTACCGGCTTTCCTTCCGAGTGCATCTCTCCAAATTCCGATATAAATTTTTCACCCGTATATTCCAAATCAATCAGAATATCCGTTATGGCTTCGCTACTATCTTCTTTTTGGACTATCATTTGTGCTGGAATTGAGCCCTTATTTTCTGAAATAATCTTTACGCCTTTTGCCTTTTTCAATTTCCAATTTCCTTTTGGTCCCATTACGTCAAAATATATTTTGCCATCGCTATCCGTCTTTGTCCACCAAATCATTGGATAACTAAAATTATAAGGTCCCCATTCCGTCATCATCATCGCTTTTCTGCCTTTTGGAAAACCTTTGGGCAACATCGTGTTCATGCCTTCTGCTATTGGTTTAGGAGCATAGGACAAAATAGTTGCTGCGTCTTGGACTGGCGATGCTATTAAATCGTTATTAAAAAAATTCATTTTTTCGACACCAACATCGGCATTCATCAACTTTGCATTTCCTAAAAAATAATTATCAGCGATATTCAAACGCTTAGTGTTTCTGATAGAAAAAACATTTTTTGAATGCTCAAAACTATTTTTTGTGATTTGGTAGTCCATACTATGTACATCCCTATTTTTGTTGTAGCCTAAAGTAGTGTCTATTTTTTCACTTGCCCACAAATTAATGGCGAGGCCTTCTCTTTGAAATCTGTTTTGTGAAATCCTATTATTCTGTCCATGTTCTATGGCAATGCCTTCCATATTATCGGCAAAGTCGTTGCCAATAATATTCGTTTCGTAACTATATCCACCCCAAATCCCATGCCAACAGCCGTGCATGATGTTATTGACAACATTGTTTCGACTAAATGTAATTTCAACCCCATTTGTTGGGGCGAAAGAAAAATCATTACCATACAATAAGTTGTCATTACATCCTCCTGTGCCATTATCCAGAGTTGTTTTTCCTGGCCACATAAAGAATCCATCACCAGAATGTGTCACTGAATTATAAGCAAAAACATTATTGTTGCATTGTTGAAATATTAATATTCCAGCAGAATCCTGTCCTCGGTAATAAAAACCATCGCTCATACCACGCACATTCCAATCTACTTTATTATGCATCACTTTGTTTTTACTACTACGGTAAAACCCGATCCCAATCCCTGTATTGAAAGAAAAATTATTATTGTAAATAATTGCGTCATTACAAGAAGACATCATCAGTCCACATTGGCCGTTTGATATTGTGTTATTAAAAATGGTTGCTCTATTGCAATTACTCAAATAAATACCTGCTCCAAAACGAAGCCACTCATCCTTTTCATTGTTATGATAACTTTGCCAATCACTGTAATCCTCACGCTCACGAGTACTTTTCAAATGTTGGCGAAAATTGTAACTGAAATCATTATTACTAAGCTTCAATGCATCAGAATTTTGCGCCATTACAGCTACTTTGTATCCTTTAATGACAGCATTTTTCAGCGTTACATTGTTACCTTTTATCAATATGGCCAAGCCTTTAAATTCATCCGGGAAAGCTTTATTATTGCTACCGCACAGTTCTGCACCATTAAAATCAATAGTGATATTGTTGCCTTCAACCACAATAACAGGACTAGACAAAGAAGACTCAGCCTCTATGAAATAAACGCCCTCTTTGATGGTTGTAGACTTGGTTATGCGCATACCTTTTGTGAGTGGCGTTTTAGCAACTGACGCGGTAGCAAAAAATAAAGTCAATACCGTAATGGTAAATATTTGATTGATGTATTTCATAAAAAAAGTTTCATCATTATCTGATGATTAAAAAAAATAACGTTTTATTTTTTTACTTTCTTGTTTAATTTGTTCTCTAATTGAACGGCTTCATTATAATTGACAACATAATGCCACCAGTTGTTTAACTTTCCATCCTTTGGACTAACTCCTTTAAAATTGGGAATGTGTTTATACCACCATTCCATATAACCCAAGTGACTACAATCCCACTCACTACAATCAACAGTACGTGGGTTTTCATCGGTGATATTTGGAAAGAAAGCCCAATTGTCAGCATATGTTTCTACCTTGGTTTTATTAGCCCAATTATAGTCTTTTTCACCATTAGGAGGAAAATGGATGTTTCCAATATGAGATTTTCCTGGATTGAACTTGTTGTAGTTTTTTACATAACCAGCATATCTTTCCCAAGGGGTTAATTCGGATACATTTGATTTTTTGTCATAGTCCCACCAACCATAAACTTTCATCATGGTTGATTCAAAACGGTGACCATAACTTTCAAGAGCACAAGCCAAATCTCTCTCGTAGTTTAATCCCATAATTGACAACAATTCTTTACAATTTGCATCGGTAGTTGGTTCGGAATTTATCCAAAAGGCTCCATCTCCCATCATATTCGACTCTGCCATTCCGCCATAAGGGAAACTCCAAACCCATACTTCATTTATTTTTCCTTCATCACGTTTTTTGTCAAAACCATAATGTGCAGCAAAGGCTTTGTAATCGAACCCTGTTTCTTGTTCTTTTAGGGTTTTCCAATTAGGTTCTTTCATCAACTCAATTACTCTGGCTTCGGTAAGCATTTCGCCTGATTTTCTTAAAAATGTAAAATAATCTTTGGCGTCAATAATTTCAACTACTTGATAGTCGATAGTACCACCACTCACTTTTTCCAAAGTAGCTTCGTAATCTTTGTTTAATTGGAATGGATCACCCCATACACGAGATTCATAGTTAGGTGTTCTGAGTACTTCGTGCATTCTTTTTCCATTTATTATGGGGTCTTGAATGACTACGGCAACTTTAACCACTATTTTAGCTGCCTTTGGCAATGTTTTTTGTTGATTTTGGGCATTCAAATTGGGGGCAAAAAGAAGTGCTATTAATCCTATTTTATAGATAGATTTCATATTTTTTTTAATTAAGCCCAACTGTTATTTGTTATTCTAACTGTTGGGCTATGTAATTATTACATACATTGGGTGTATCCGTCTATTAGACAATAAAGTCAAGAGATCGGACAATCCATAATATGCCTATTGAATGTTAACCCATTGCCAAGTTTCACCATCGGTCATGTTGATGTAGGTACTGGTAAGTGTTCCACTTTTCAAGTTATCTGCAGATTTAGCAGAGAAGTGTAATTTCCCTCCGCGTGGTTGACCTGCAGCTGGTTCAGGAAAAATCTGCAGAAGTTCTGCATTGGTAAGTTTTACAGATCCCGTAGCATCTGATTGCTTCGTGAAAGACGAAGGAGTCATTACCGTACCATCGGCTGGATTTATTTTAGAAATCACAACCGTTGCATTTGTACTTCTAACATTCTGATTACCACCAACGTAGACAATAACATTCACTGAAGGAGGAGTAACAGATATAGTTTCAAAATCTACATCTCGATCACATGAAGTTAAAAGCACCAATGTCATGAAAAATAAAACGATGCTGTTGATTATTTTTTTCATATCTAAATTTATTTAAAAATGTTTTTATTAAAAGAATTACATCGGGTTGTTAGCACCAAATGTGTAAACTGTTTGCCCATGTGAAATAAGTTCGGGTGCAGGTATTGGAAAGTGAAACACTGTTCCTGGCAATAATGTTCCTGTACGACGTTTGTCGAAGAACCCTAATTGTGGCCATACCATATCACATTCTACATAACGCTCGTAAAATATTTTATCCAATAAATCAGTATCTGAATCTGTTGCTGCTGGCAAATTACCTAATGTCACCCTTGAATTATTAATGTAAGCTGCAGAACCTGATTGATTAAGACGTACTTTAGCTTCAGCCAAATACAAATCATTCTCCGCTTTCAAGAAATGATCAACAGAACCAGACTCATTTTGTACTACATCAAAATAACGTGTGTATTTATATTCAGACATGATAAAAGTTCCATAACCTGGACGTGTGGCACGAGTAAATCCAAACCATCTTCCTAAATCATCGTCATTTGAAAAATATTTACCCAATCTTGTGTCTGGACAATTCGTGATTGGTGCCATGCGTGTTACACCATTAGGGAAAGGATATGCTGAGTTTGGATCATTCGGAGCCATTAGGTTTAAAAGCCACTGACTTGCTCTAATCCATTGCATGTTGTGCAAAGCAAAATAGTTCATACCCTCATCACGAGTCATTACTTTTCCTCTCCATCCTTGTTTGTACTCAACAGAGAAATCTTCTTGCAACCCTTTTTGAGCATACTGCTCTACTTTAGCCCAATCCGTTTGAGTATTTTCAGCAGGTGTACGAGCATTGTTTACTAAAAAACGTGCCGCCATTGAATTAGCAAACTGAAGCAGTGATGCTTTATTGAAGGTTTTTCCAGGAATTATTTCGCTATTATCTTCATCTATTGGATCTGCTTGAATTATTGCAATTGCTTTATCAAGTTGTCCTATTGCAAAAGCCATAACTTCTTTATATGATTTTGTATTGGCAACATAATCAAATGTAACCGCATCATCTTCATCTGTAAATAAATAGGCTTTATCATACAGCATCGCAATATTGCCATACAATAATGCTTGTATGATCAAGTTGTGTGCTTTAACACGTTGAGTATAATCTTTACCATTCAAAACTACCTTATAGGAAGGATCCCTTAGTTGTTTTGCCAATACCATCGTGCTCCCCACAGCAGTGTAATAATTGTACCATGCACCAAAATTGATGATGATAACAGGGTCTGGAGTTGCACCGTTAAACAAGTCTTGACGTGGACGGAACCACATTGTACCTGAACCCCATCCTGGTGTACCTGCTTGATACAGCTCTGCACAAGCAAAACCTATGGTTGGGCTGGCGGCTATCGACCCATTGTACCAAGTGTTGTATCCATTACTAAGCAAAGAGAAAGACTCTTCAGGAGCATACATGGCCTTAATGCCGGGTAAATTCTCATTTGTTTTGTCAAGACTTTCAAAATCACTGCATGAAGTGAAATTGAATATGGCAATTACAGCCAGTAGTATTACATTAAATTTTTTCATAATTATCTAATTAAAACGTTATAGTAAGTGCCCCACTTATTAATCTTGGTGAAGGATAGCGATTGTTGCTATCAAATTTAAAGGTACTTGCATCCACACCACCTTGGCTTGCTCCTGTTTCTGGATCAAATCCTGGGTATTCTGTCAATGTCAACAAGTTGCGACCAATTAAGTTAAAGCGAATGTTTTGTATAAATTTCCAACTATCTATTTTGAAATCATACGATAATGAAACTTCACGAAGCTTTACAAATGTAGCATCATATACTAACGCATCATTATCCCAACCTAACAATCCACTGTATTGTCCACCATTAGCATAGTAAGTCGATGATTTAACTTCGTTAGATGGTTTTCCTGATTGATCAAATAATTTAGGTTCTGTTTGGTAACGAACAGAGTGATTGTACATGTAACCTCCTTGTTGCCAACTCCATAAAGTATAAAATGTAAATTTCTTGTATGAAAGAGTTGTATTGAAGTTCATAGTAAAGTCAGGAGTCGTGTTTATTGAGGCAACAGGTAGTGCAATACCTTTGTCATCCGTTACTTTTATAGGAGTTTCAGCTGTTGTGCCTATTGTGTTGCGTTTAACCACATAACCTTGGTTATTGATAACAAATATGTCATTTACAGAAGAACCAGCAGGAACCTGATTAGTAACCTCGTCTAAACTGTGTGCAAACTTATCCAGTAAAAGTGTTCCAAAAGCGACACCTTCCTTGATAATAAAACGAGTTCCATCAATAAAATAAGGAGTTGCGTTTAATTTCGTAACTGTTTGAGTATAGGTATCAAATGTTGTTCTTAAATCAAGATTCCAATCTTTGTTACTTAAAACATTGTAGTTTAAAGATGCTTCAAACGTATTTGATTTCATCGCAGCAGCATTTTGCCATTGAAAAGCTGCACCAGAAAGAGGGCTAACCGGAACTTTAAGTATCAAATCCGTGTTATTTGCTATGGAGTAGTTAAGACTCATAGTGAATTTTTTCAAGAAACTAATGTCTGTTCCAATTTCCCATTCTTTAGAAAATGATGGTTTTAAATTAGAATTACCCAATGTTTCTTGGCTACCTGTAACTCCTTGATTAAGAGCAAATGTTTCGTAGATTGCTCCGTAAGGAGGTCTTAAACCTGCTGTTCCATAAGATGTTCTAAATTTCCATTCGTCAATACCATTTATTTTAAAATCTTCGGTAATACGCCATGCTCCTGATAAACGATAGAAATTTTGCCATCTCACGTCTGGTCCAAACAATGAAGAAGCATCTCTACGGATCAATCCATCAAAAATATATTTTCCTTTGTAATCTACTGCCGAGATTAATGAATAATTATAGGCATTTGTTAACACAATTGAAGAATTTACCGAAGGTATTGAACCAGCATTAAGTGTAGTCAAATCGAAACCACCAAGCGCTAAATTTGAAGCCGAACCTGATATATCTCTGTAATCTGATGATTCGTATAAAAACTGGGCTTTAGTTACAGTATTAAAATTACCAAATGTTTTGGTATATGCACCATCAAACGAGATATTTTTATCTACATTTTCATACATAGATCTGGCAATATAACCATTACCTTCGACTAGATTATAGTTTAACATTCCTTTTGGTTGCATGTAGAATGATGATCCATTAGATCTAATAGAACCGTAAGATGCGATAAATTTTAATTCATTCGAGAAATCGTAAACAAGACTAAAGAATGATTGCAACATCTTGTTTGAAGATTCATTTTTAGTCTTACTTATGGTGTAAAGAGGATTTACTTGACCGTCTGAAAATGTATTAACATTTACGAGATATGGAGATCCGTCGGCATTTGGAAGATTTAAATCCGCATTTGGATCTGAACGTAATAATGCTCCAAATATGTCACCTTGAACACCTTCTGTTTTAAATGAAGAGTGAAAATTTGATGTTTTCAAAGTTAAATTAGGCAATATTTTATAATCCAAGTTTAACTTTAAGTTATTGCGTTCTAATCCATCAACCATCTTTACAATTCCTTCTTCACGAGAGTTTTGAACTGATGCATACATCGACAATTTGTTGTCGTTTGAATTTCCTCTTATTCCAATGTAGTTCGTTAGAAACCCTCCTGGGTTAAAAAATTGATTAACGTGGTCGTAAGTTTTTGGATATAAATTATCATAAATTTGGTCTGGAGACACATTCGTGGTAACAACTCCATTATTAATGATACGGTTAGTTGATTTTGATTGTTCAGGAACAAATCCTAAAGTATTTTGACCAAACTCTGATCTAACATTAACCTCAACATTACCGGCTGCCAATGAAGAACCACGTTTTGTTGTTATGTTAACAACTCCATTCGCTGCACGAGAACCGTACAAAGAGGATGCTGCAGCACCTTTTAAAACCTCAATTGAAGCAATATCATCTGAACTAATATTCAATTCAGCTCCCAAAACACCATCAATAATAATTAATGGACTAGATCCACCCGTGATTGATTTTGCTCCTCTTAATTGAACATCGAAACCTGAACCTGGAGCTCCACCTCTAGGAACTAGTTTAACGCCTGGCATTTTTCCCAACATTGCCGTAGCTGCATCATTTGCAGGAACTTGCTTTAGTTGTTTTTCTGTTAACTTTTCAATTGAAAAACCCAGTTTTTTTACCGAAGTTCCCTTGGCAACCCCTGTAACAATTATTTCGTCCAAAGTACTAGCACTGGTTGTCAATACAATAGTACCCAAAGCTTGGCCCGTGCACACAATTTCTTTGTTCGAAAATCCAATGGATGAAATAACAAGGGTTTGATTTTTTTGTACAGAAATAGCAAATTTTCCGTCAATGTCTGTAGAAACGCCACTAGTAGTACCTTTGACAACAATATTAACACCAGGAATTGGCACTTTATTTTCGTCAACTACCGTACCTTTTACACTCACCTGTTGCGCATACATATTTATGGCAAATAGAGCAAATAAAATAAATTTAATTTTTTTAAACATAATTATCTCTTTTATTTATTTAAATAATAATTTTGATATTTTGTAGCACTACGCCCAAACCAATATCAAGCCTTTAAAACATACAATTCTGATCAAACGAAATCAAAGTGCTGTTCTTAATTTGTTTCTTAGTAGTTCATTTTTTTTTCATATTTGGTTTTAGTTATTTGGTTATTAATTAGTTAGGTATCTTTTATAAATATTTGTAATAGTGTTTTTTATATGCATATAAGATTCTGAAAATCAACGCACTGGAAATTCCGTGATTCTCAATTTCGTACAACCAAAAGGGATTAACTGAATTACTTCCTCTTCATCGGACAGCTTATCGCCAATTTGTGAAAAATACTGGATAGGGCCAGGAGATCCTTTGTATTCTCCCCAGGGCAGTCGTTTTGCTTTTATGCTTAACGTAATGGGTGCATCCTGCAATGTCCATGGATAAGCTGCTATTTCTGATTTTTGGGTTACCGTAACTGATTCTTGAAGCGTCTCTGGTTTCAAGTATTTATCTAGCAAACAGTAGTTCCAAGGCGAATCAGAAGTTATTTCGTGATAATTACCAAATTTGACTGGATCATTTTTTTGTACCCATTTTTCGTTCATTTTCAAGCCGTACAACAGCGGTCCTCTTTCTAGAACCGCTGCCCCATCAAACCAATAACTTACGGCCACTTTCATTGGAAAATTGACTACTAATTCATCTCCATTTTTCCAATTTCTGTTAATTTTTACAATTCTGTCAGCTTGAAATGATACTTCCATTTTTTTTCCATTCAACATGATTTCCGGATTTTCGCACCAATCTGGAACTCGAAGATGAAATGGAAAACTGCCCTGTTTTACTTTTTTGTCAACAAATTGAAATTTAAAATTTATGTTTTCTTTAAATGGATAATTAGTTGATTCGGTAATTTTTACACTCGTTCCGTTTGCCACTTTTGCCACTACTTCAGAAGGCGCATAAATTAATGCTGCAATACCATTGTCAGCTGTGGAATACCAAAGATTTTGAGTGAATTTAGGCCAGCCTTGGTGCATATTAGTAGTACAACAAGGGTATCCTGTAAGCAATCCCATCAAGTTATCGGTATTATTATGGGAGGTTACAAAATTCCTGGATTCCTTTGTCATTGAAATTTGATTAATCTGCTGATAGTATTGTCTTTCGTTAAAATCAGCACTAATTTGAGAAGGCAAAACATTGTATGTGATACGTTCCAGTTGATCCGCCCATTGAACATCTCCAGTGATTGCAAGCATATTTTCGAGTGAAAACATCATCTCTACAGCGGTACACAATTCAGAACCTTGTGTTGGATTTCCAAAACGCAACATTTCATCGGCAGCCCACAATCCTGTCGGGAAAGCAATTGTATGACGCATATCGTTTATTGCTTTTTTAGGAGCTAATGAATATTTTGAATCTGTATTGGCTTGGGAATATATCGTTGGTGCTTTGAAGCCTTGAGCCAAATTAACCCCGTGTGTGCTATGTTGACGTGACAAATCATTTCTATTCAAGAAAACATCTGTCCAATCAAACGTTTGTTTGTGAATCAATTCCCCTAAAT
This sequence comes from Flavobacterium granuli, assembly GCF_900129705.1. Taxonomy (GTDB): domain Bacteria; phylum Bacteroidota; class Bacteroidia; order Flavobacteriales; family Flavobacteriaceae; genus Flavobacterium; species Flavobacterium granuli. The sequence goes on from NZ_FQWO01000002.1 coordinate 30,424, forward strand.
CCAACAAGAATTTATCTCCTGTAACTGAATAAAGCCAATATACCACCATCAAGTTGTCGCCACCTCTTTGTTCTCCCCAAAAAGTCCATTTTCCTAAAGGATTTTTAGGCAATTCCGCCAATTGGTATTTGAAATAGTTGGTCAAAAAAGGAATTACCCTTTTGTCATTTGTTGCCGAATAATATTGTTGCATTATTTTCAACACTACCATTTTTGGCCACCAATCTTTTGCATTATCCCGTTGCAAACCAGGTTCTGGACCACGGTCAATCTCTGGTCCAAAATAGCCGCTTTCTTTTTGGGAGGCAAGAGTCCATTCTATCCAAGGCTGCACCTTATCAATTAATTTTTGGTCTTTCATAATGTAGGCCAATGGCAAAAGTCCATCTATCCAATAAGGTCCGCGCTCCCAAACATCTCCATCACCACCTAACCAGCCGTTACGGGAGCCAACCACTTTTGAATATTGAACATCCAAATTTCCAGACATCCCCACCACCATTCGTTTCATTTGTTCGTCCAGCCAACCCAAAGGTTTTATGGCACCAAGTGGTAATTCGACATAAGGCTTTGCCATCAATGGAGATCGATTGTTGGTATAATTAGGATTAAACGTTTCCTTTTGCGCCATTAATAATACTGGAAGCATTGTTAAAATGAATATTATTTTTTTCATATTAATTTCTTGTTATAGGAAATTCAGTAATTCTTAGAGTCGTACAGCCATATGGAATCAGGGTTATTTCTTCTTCAGGCTCCGTTTTTATCTGATACTGTACACTATAAGGCAAAGGGCCTGCAGAACCATTGTACATCTTCCACTCATTCATTCGCTTACCCTTTGCCCGTATTTCGATTGGAGCATTTTCAATATTCCAAGGATATTTATCGTTCTTGGGATGTTTAATAACCTGCAATTTTTTCTCAATGTTTTCTGGTTTTAAATCATTCTCCAAGAAGCAATAATTCCAAGGTGAGGTTGGTTTTACTTCATAGTACCAGTCACCATACCTTTCTCCAAATTTTTTGTCATCCATAACTTTATCCCATTTCTCACCTATTTTAAGAGCATACAACAAAGGTCCACGTTCCACTGCCGCTGATCCTTCATACCAATTGTCAACTTTTACTTTCATTGGCAGTTCTAATTCAACTACATCACTATTTTTCCATTCTCTAGCAATTTTGACAATGACACCTCCTTCAGATTCGCTCCATTTTTGACCATTTATTTTAACTGTGGCTTTAGAACACCAAGCAGGAATGCGCAAATGGAAAGGGAATGCAACAGATTTTGTCTTTTTATCAAGATTAATCGTGAATCGAATTGTTTCTTCGAAAGGATAATTAGTTTCCTCTTTGACATTTACCATTTTACCATTAGCCACTTTTATATTTGCACTACTTGGACCATAAACTAGGGCCGCAATTCCATTGTCTTCTGTTGCATACCAAAGGTTTTGAATGAACTTTGGCCAACCTTGATGCAAATTTGAAGTGCAACATGGATAACCATCCAACAATCCAAACAACTGGTCTGTTCCGTTGTAACATGTCACAAAGTTTCGATCTTGACGAGAAATTTCAACTTGGTTTAATTGTTGGTAATATTGTCGTGCATCACAATTGTCTGTAACTTGAGTCGGCAATGCGTTGAAAGTAATTCGTTCCAAATGGTCAGCCCATTGTACATCGCCCGTGATTTCGAGCATTTTTTCCAACGAGAACATCATTTCAACAGCGGTACATAGTTCTGATCCTTGGGTTGGATTCTGGGAGTGCAACATTTCGTCTGCACCATAAAGACCTGTAGGCCAGCCATGAGTGCGTCTAAGATCAAAAGCTCCTTTTTTTACTGATGCTATTTGCTTGGAATCCTGATTGCGTTGGTAGTAAATAATAGGTTCTTTAAATCCTTGCCCCAAATTAACTCCATGTAAACTCATTTGACTAGTTAACACTTCTCCATTAAGAAATACATTTGTATAATCATACGTTTGTTTGTGAATCAAGTCACCCAAATCCAGCAAGAATTTATCTCCAGTTATGGAATAAAGCCAATATACCACCATCAAGTTGTCACCTCCCCTTTCTTTACCCCAATCAGTCCATGTTCCAAGAGGATTTTTTGGCAATTCTTGCAATTGGTATTTGAAATAGTTGGTCAAAAACGGGATTACTCTCTTATCGTTTGTTGCAGAATAATATTGTTGCATTATTTTTAGCATTACCATTTTTGGCCACCAATCTTTTGCATTGTCACGTTGTAATCCAGCTTCTTTTGGACGATCCGTGTCAGGACCAAAATAGCCGCTTTCTTTCTGGGAGGAAAGAGTCCATTCTATCCAAGGTTGTACTTTGTCTATTAATTTTTGGTCTTTCATAATGTATGCCAATGGCAAAAGACCATCAATCCAGTATGGGCCGCGTTCCCAAACATCACCATCGCCACCCAGCCATCCATTACGGGAGCCAATTACTTTTGGGTACAGAACATCTAAATTTCCTGTCATTCCGTTGGCCATTTGTTTCAGCTGTTCTTGTAGCCAACCATTAGGTTTTATGGCGCCAAGCGGTAATTCGATATAAGGTTTTGTAACCAAAGGGAAACGATTGTTGGCATAATTAGCTTTAGCAGCCTCTTTTTGTGCCATCAATAGAACAGGGAACAGTGTTAAAATAAATATTATATTTTTCATTTTGTTGTGTTAATTGGTCTTCAAAAAATTAATTATTCTTGTAATCAATCCATACTTTCATTTTCCCTGCCTCTCTGTTGTCCCAAGAGTAATAAGGAATAAATTTTATCACATTTTTTGGATCCCCTACAGTTTTAATTTCCATAATACCTCCCAATAAATCAGGATTAAAAGTGGTTTCAAACTTTGTGTTTTCAGAAACACTTTCAAAACCAAAATTTGTTTTGTTGTCTATTTCTTCCAGACAATACACTAATGGCCCTCTTTGGATGGCTCTTTTTCCTAAGTTTTCTTTTACACGATCATCTGCTTTAACCACTTCAACTGGCATGTCCATCGAGATTCTAATTTCATCTCCTTTTTTCCATTCTTTTTTTAATACCGCATAACCATTTTCTACAACAGGATTCATTATTTCGGTTCCGTTTAATGAAAATGTATATTTTTTGCACCAAGAAGGAATTCTGAGTCTCATTTCTTTTTTCAAGGGAGATGACAAGGATTTAACAACAAGTTTCACGTCACCATTCCAAGGGAAATTAGTTTCTTGTTGCAAAACAACTTTGTTTTTCCCAACAGTAATATCTACCGAGCTGCCGATATATAAGTTTATCCAAATAGAATTATCCGATTTCCCATAAATATAATTGCCGACAGAAGGAATAAATCTTGAAATTTGACTTGGACAGCAAGCAGTTCCATACCAAGCTTTTCGGTGATGTTGCCCTTTGGAAGCCAGAGGATTTACATAGAAAAACTTATCTCCGGTAATGGAAACTCCTGCCAAAACTGCATTGTATAGAGATTTCTCCAGTACATCCATATATTTAGCATCTCCAGATGATTGGTTCATTCGAGAATTCCAGTAACACATTCCAACTGAAGCACATGTTTCACTATAGGCATCAAGGTTAGGCAAATCATAATCTTCAGTAAATCCTTCATTTGATTTTGAAGAGCCGATACCACCAGTAATGTACATATTTCGAAAAACAACATCATCCCATACAGAATTCAATGCATTGGAATATCTTGATTTTTCCTCTAGTTTTTCAACATCGGTCATACCTGAAAAAAGATACATACATCGTACAGCATGCCCAGAAATATCGGTAAGCTCAGCCACCGGCTTAACATCTTGGTAATATTTAACATCCCATTCTCCGTTGCCGCCCGTTGTTCCGTGTCCGTGTCCCCTTTCTTCCAGCAACCATTTCGAGAAATCTAAATACTTCTTGTTATTAGTAACATTATACAATTTCACCAAAGCCAATTCTATCTCTTCGTGTCCAGGAACCCAGTGGCGTTTTCCTTCTCCAAAAAGAGACATCATGTGATCTACCATCTTTTTTGAAACATTCAATAATTTTGTTTTTCCAGTTGCTTGATAATAAGCCACTCCGGCCTCAATAAGATGTCCAGCACAATACATTTCATGCTTATCCATATCAGTCCATCGCTTATCTAATCCTGTTAATGTATAGTATGTATTAATATAACCATCCTTTAATTGGGCACTTTCAATTTTAGCTATCCAATTATCAGCTGTTTTCTCTAATTTTGGGTCTGGATTATTAATCAAGGTGTATGCAATGCCTTCTAATGCCTTATATACATCCGAATCATCATAAAAAATACCGGAATGTTTTCCAGATCTTTTCCCCGCATTTTCAAAATTAGTGATGCGTCCTGTCTGGCTTTCGATTTGAGAAATACAGGTGCTCAACGTACTTGCTGCATGATTTTTCAGACGAGGTTGCCAAAAAGAATCGGTGATTTTTACTTTGGAAAAATTGATTGGTTCAATATGAACCTGTTTTCTCTTGGCTTGTCCAAAACCGCTTAAAGAAAGTAGCGTAATAAGTAATAACAGCGTATTTTTCATAATTTAATTCTGATTAATTGTAATTTTCGTTCTTTTTAAAATTAATATTTCCATTTATAGCACAGCTCGAAACAACCCTTGCAGTATATCTGCCCAATCATATCTTTCCACTTTTGAGAAAATCTTACTTTAGCTTTTGCAAGTCATCACGAGAATATCTCAAAAAATGACCATTTTGTTCTATAAAACCCCTTCACTCTTTTTATCACCTGAAAACCAATGCTCTTTTGTACAGCGTCTCTTTAAAAACATAATTTCCGAAGGAACTCTATCATAAACCTTTTTATTTACGCCTATTTCCATTGGTTTCAAAAGAGACATCTTTTTAAAAGCTAAATTTTTTGTGCGCCATCGAGCTATTCCAATCTTTTAAATCTGATTATTTTGCTAAAAACTGATACTAATAAAGGGTTGGTATTTCTTTCTCGTTTTTAAAACCTAATTATAGCCCTATATTTTATTCAATTTCTCCAGTTTCTAAAACTGCTTCACTAAATCTTAGCTAATTCCTGAACCTTTTTTTATTATTGCATTTCCTCTTTGTGTTTTTGCAACTAAATTGAAAAGCACCATCTTTATAAACACAGTTATCTAAATATTTTTTATTTTTTTAAGATGCTATTTCATATTAGTGATAATATGTATTCTAAAAATTTTATTGTATTGATAATTTAGTCTTTAGCATAGAAAAACAAACAATTATTTAAAAGTCAAAGTAGATCATTTTAATTCAAAATAAAATCATTCATTTGTGTCATTATTAATGTGAAATGATTCAAATTGCATAAAAAAGAGTAAATAAATAACCCCTTGCAACATTTTGTTGAGGATTGACACAATATGACGAATCCTGGTTTAATCATAAAAAACATAACAATGCGTAAATTCTTTCTTTTTTTATTTTTCTCAATTTTTTCAATCAATTTTATTGAGGCACAAGACTATTATTTTAAACATTTTCAAGCTGAAGAAGGTCTTTCTCACAACACTGTTTTAGCTTCTTTACAGGATGAAGATGGTTTTATGTGGTTTGGAACTAAAGATGGTTTGAACCGGTTTGATGGCTATCGTTTCAAAACGTATCGAAGCAACGGAGACCCAATTCATAGTTTAGGAAGTAACTTTATTAGATCTTTGCATTCCTACAAAGGTGTAATTTGGGTCGGTACTGATAAAGGTTTGTATCAATACAATAAAAAAACAGATCGGTTTACGATTTTAAATGAAGCCATAAACAATAGAATTAACGATATCAATCATGATAAAAAAGGAAACATCTGGTTTATTTCAGGAAACATTCTATACAAATATTCTACAATAAAAAAAGAAACCGAAACTTTTAATTCAGACAAATATTTTGTTGCGACTTCAATCTCACAAGATCCAAATGGTGAAATCTGGGCTTCTTCTTTAAATAAAATATATCATTATTCTGATGAAAGTCGTTCGTTTGAAAATCTTCCATTGGTACCTCCGGGAGGTTCGCCCAACTTTAGAATTACGGCTATTTATGCATTGGACAAAAATAATATTGTAATTGGGACGCATGATGATGGCATTTTAGTTTATAATATTCCGAACAAAACAACTTCTAGATTAAACTTTTCGACAAAAAATCCGGTTTATGTGCGAAAATTTAAAAAAAGGAATTCTAACGAGCTTTGGATTGCGAGCGAATCTGGAGTTTATGTTTACAACCTGAAGACGAAAACAAGCGTTAATCTCAAAAAGAACTATAATGATCCGTACGCCATTTCGGATAATGCGGCTTACTCAATAACAATCGATAAAGAAAACGGCGTTTGGATTGGAACTTATTTTGGCGGAATCAATTATCATCAAAAACAATACACACAATTCAAAAAATATTTCCCTCAAAAAGGACAAAACTCTATTAGCGGAGGTGCCGTGAGGAAAATTATTAAAGATGATAATGGTAATCTTTGGATTGGTACTGAAGATGCCGGTTTAAACCGATTAAACCCGAAAACACAGCAGTTTACTTCGTATTTACCAAACGGAACTAAAGGTAGTCTTCCCTATTATAACATTCATGCTTTAATGTTTAGAAAAGACAAAATTTGGGTCGGAACATTTGAATATGGCTTGGATATTTTAGATAAAAATTCGGGTAAGGTTATAAAACATTATAGTGCTAATAATCCATCTTCAGGGTTGCGAAGTAATTTTATTTTCTCATTTTATGAAACCAAAAAAGGAGAATTGATCGTGATTACCAATATAGGACTTTATTTGTATAATGAACAAAAAGACAATTTTGAGACTTTAAATACATTTCCTGAAACCATATTTTATACCACTTACCTAGAAGATAGAGATGGAAATTTCTGGGCTGGAAGTTCTAGGGATGGTTTGTTTTACTACAATCCGAAAACCAAAAAGAAAGAGGTCTTTATTTATCATTATAAAGACGTTAACGGAATCAGCGATAATTCTATTAATTATATTTTTGAAGACAGTTCTACCAATTTATGGTTTGCCACCGAAAATGGACTGAATTTATTCGATAAAAAAACAAGAATTTTTAAAAAATTTACGACTGAAAACGGACTTCCGAGCAATGTGGTATATGCGATTTTAGAAGATGATGCTAAAAATTTATGGATAACAACTTCTAAAGGTCTGGTAAAATTTGGTCCAGATCATAAAAGTATTAAAATTTATACAAAAGCAAATGGTTTGTTGAGCGATCAGTTTAATTATGCATCGGCTTTCAAAGATACAAACGGCGATATGTACTTTGGAAATCTCAACGGAATGATTAGTTTTAACCCAGATAATTTCACGAAAAATAAATACTCCCCTTCCGTTTATATTACCAATCTTCAAATCAATAATAAAGATATTGACGCCAATGAAAATGATTCTCCTTTAAAACAATCTATTTCGCATATTGATGAGCTAAAACTAACCAACAATCAATCGTCGTTTAATCTTGAATTTGCCTCATTAAATTATACAGCTCCTGAACTTACTGAATATTGGTACAAGCTTGAAGATGTAAACAGTGATTGGGTTTATCTGGGGCACAACAATAAAGTCTTCTTTACAGAACTGAGACCTGGTAATTATGTTTTTAAAGTAAAATCGCTAAATAGTTTTGGTATTTGGAGCAAAGAAGTGGCATTAAACATTAGAGTTTCACCTCCATTTTGGGCCAGTTCTTATGCGTATTTTTTCTATTTTCTGCTAATTTGTGGCTCCCTTTATTACATCATTCGTTATTCGCAAAACTTAACGGAAATTAAAAATAACCAAAAAATAAAACATTTAAACGACCAAAAAGAGAAAGAAATATATCAGGCAAAAATTGATTTTTTTACGAATGTTGCGCACGAAATCAGAACGCCACTAACGCTGATAAAAGGTCCGTTGGAAAAACTTTTGACAATGGAACACAAGTCACCAGAAGTCCCTCAAAATCTTTCTATAATGAAGAAAAATACGTCGCGATTGTTAAAATTAGTCAACGAATTATTAGATTTTAGAAAATCAGAAATTAGCGGATTGAAGCTAACTTTTGTAAAAACCAATATTTCTTCAATGGTTCGAAAATTACATTTGAGATTCAGTCCATTAATTGAAGAGAAAGGCATTGAATTTGAATTGGAACTGAGCCAAAACGACATTTTTGCCTTTGTTGACAAAGAAGCTTTCCAAAAAATCCTGAGCAATTTGATGAGCAATGCTATTAAATACTCGAAAGACAAAGCTTCGATTGCGCTTTTTAGTGATGAAAAGAAACTGACTTTAATCGTAAAAAATAACGGAAATCTAATTCCATTTCACTTAAAAGATAAAATTTTTGAGCCTTTTTTCAGGGTTGATGATATGGATGCGACTTCGGGAACCGGAATTGGGCTTTCGCTTGCCCATTCGTTAACACAATTGCATAACGGAACACTACAATTAATTTCAGACTCAAGCCTCAATGTTTTTGAATTTATAGTTCCACTTCATCAGAAAGAAGAGTTTATGCTTTACAATGAATCTAAAAAAGAGGAAAATATAGAGGAATTAACAACCGCTGAAATTGAAAGCAAATATGAGAAAACACAAATTTTAGTTGTAGAAGACAATGAAGATTTATTGAATTTTATTTCAACAGAATTATCACCGATTTACACCGTCTTTAAAGCTGATAATGGCGAAAATGCATTGAAAATAATTCACAACGAAAATATTCAATTAGCAATAAGTGATGTTTCAATGCCAATTATGGACGGAATTAACTTGTGTAAAAATATTAAAACAAACATAGAAACAAGTCATATCCCGGTGATTTTGCTTACAGCCAAAAGTTCTCTAAAATCACAAATTGATGGTTTAGAAGTGGGAGCAGATGCCTATATTCCAAAGCCTTTTTCAATGGATTATTTGAAAGTTCAAATAGATAATTTGATTGAAAACAGAAAACAAATTATGAACTATTATGCCAGATCACCACTTTCGCATCTCAAAAGTATTGCACACAACAAAACAGATGAAAAATTCCTAAAAAAACTAGATCAAGAAATTCTAAAAAACATTACTGATTCAGATTTAAGTGTTGAATCTTTGGCAGAAATAATGAATATGAGTCGTTCGACTTTGTATAGAAAAATTAAAGATATTTCTAATTTGAGTCCGAATGAATTGATTAATATCGTACGCTTAAAAAGAGCCGCAGAATTACTTTTGAATGAAAATTATAAAATGTACGAAATTGCCGAAATGGTAGGTTATAAATCACAAACGAGTTTTGGGCGAAATTTTCAAAAGCATTTTGGCATTACCCCTTCAGAATATATTACTATGAATAAATAGCCATTAATTGTGGTGTCTGATAAAAAGGAGTAAAAAAACAATCAAATTTGCCCCAACTTTTAGGTGGAATTCTTAATTGCTGGAAGGGATAGACTGGAGAGAGACCGCTAAATTGCCTGCTGTTCTTTAACTAGAGTTTCTTATGAATACGAAAGTTTTGAGAGACATATTTTCTAATTTATTCTATTTGGGGAAGGTATTGGGAAAGAAATTATACTAATTTGCTAAATACTTATAGGGAAAACTAAAGCTCGCAAGGGATGGCAGCGGATATCCTCCTGCGTAGTTTACAAAGCAGAAGATTAGCTCATTGGATTTTATTTAATTTGTATTCGCTGAATTTCATTTTAAGCGAACAGCCCGACCCGCTTTTTTCGGCGGGACGTGCTATAAAAATAGTCTTCTTGGCAAAAAAAAAATCGACAGGAATAATTGGAAATAAGAAGTCCGAAGACAGGAGTCTTCGGAGAGCGAGTTGATTTTCTCTATAGGTTCTATGAATAAAAGTATTTACTAATCCTTGCCATGGAAAAATTCACTATCAACGAAAACAGTTTTATCGTTTTTGCGATATCTATACTCCAGATGCTACAATGCTTTTTGTTAGACGAACTTCATCTGCGGTACTAGTGATTTTTATGACACTCTTGTTTTTGGGGGCATAAAAAATATTAACCTACAGCCATCTTAGCCGTTTCTTTCCAGATATAATGCGGAATGGGCTCCTTTAACTCCCAATTGATATTCATGGGTTGAGAACCGTTGGAGTCTATAAATTTTGAATCTCCTAAGAAAACATAAGACATGGTATTATTGAAACTATCGGTTTCTTTCTCTCTGACGAATAATAAAATCCGTTTCCCATTAATTTCTTGGTTAATATATGATCTCCCACTATTGCTATGCGGTGTAGTTGTATTTTGTGATTGCCAATGAAAAATAGTTTCACTTTTTGCATAGTCATTATACATGGTTGTTGGCGAATATTTTTCTTCTGTCTTTTCTAAAGTAATAAATAAAAGTTCTGTGTTTTTTTCTTTAATATTTAAAACTCCGGAAATAGAACCTGTTTTGCTTTGAAAATTATTGACACCAAATGCTGCTAAAATCTGCGCTCTGGTATATCGGCTATGCACTTTTAGTGGTTGTTGATATGCCAAATCTATATCTAACTCTATGTGGGCAATATTATCAATTATAATTTCTAAAGCATCAATTATTTCACTTACTATAACCGGATTATTTCCAATAGCCGAAATCGCCTCATTCAGAGTTGGATACAATCTTGGCGTCTGCCAAAAATCATAATACAGCATGTTTAGAAACAATGTGTTCTCCTTGGTGTATTTCTCATTGACATTAAAATTATTCTTTGCCAGTTGCAAAATAAAATTCAAATAGGAATAAGAATTACAAGCTAGCCATTTTTTTGAAACTGCCTGAACAAGTTCCTTTTCATTTCTATTAGGGTAATCCTCTTTAATATTAGCGAGAACACATAATCTGTTCCATGTTTTTTTCTTGTAAATTACAGCCAGTGGAATATGATAAAAATTACAGAAGTTTTTTAAGGTTAATTCTTCGTTAGTATGATGTTGAAAATTAATGATTTTATTAATGAGATCTTTTTCTCTTAGTTGGGTAGCTTTTTTAATATTCTCAAGAATAATTTCTTTTGCCTTTTTTTCTAAAATAATAGAGCATCCCAGCGGCAAATGTGGAAAATCATTCTCTAATTCTTCTTTGGTTGAGGTATTTGTTTTTCCGATTAATGCTCTAAACCTACCCTCAAAATCATATTCAGCCCTTGAATTCCCTACAAAATCCAGTACCGTTAAACAATCTTTGTTATCTGAAAGCCTCAAACCTCTCCCGAGCTGTTGAAGAAATACGGTTAAACTTTCGGTTGGTCTTAAAAATAAAACGGTATCTATTTCCGGAATATCGACACCTTCATTAAATATATCAACCACAAAAAGATAATTGATTTCCTTTTTTCTAAAGCTTGATTTTATTTTTTCACGCAAACCGTCCCTGCCATCACCACTTACGATATAATCTGCCTTAATATCTGCGGAATAAAATTTTTCGGCCATATAAATAGCATGTTCTTTTGAAACACAGAAACCAATAGCTCTGACATTCTTATAATCGGTTAAATAATCTTTGCATTTTTTTATAATTTCTCCTACTCGTATATCATTCTCCGTATAGACTTTAGTCAACTCAGCGATATCATATTTGCCTTTATTCCATTTAATATGCCTTAAATCAATACTATCAGTGATCCCGAAATATTGAAATGGACACAGCAACTTTTTGTTCAAAGCTTCTGGCAATCGGATTTCGGCGGCTATAGTTCCACAAAAATCATCAAGAATGTTTTCATTATCCATCCTTTCTGGTGTAGCAGTAAGGCCTAACAAAACATTTGGGCTAAATTTTTCTAATATTGGTCTATAACTTTTGGCCGCTATGTGGTGTACTTCATCAATGATTATAAAATCAAAAAATGAAGTAGAAAGTTTTAGATTGTCAACTTGGTTATTTAATGTTAAAACGGATGCAAAAACGTTCGAATAATCGGAAGGTACTTGACCATCTACCCATAATTCGCCAAAGTTATTATCTCTTAGTACTCCCGCAAATGTTGCACGCGCTTGTTGCAATATTTCTTTTCTATGGGCTACAAATAATAATTTTGCATTAGGATTACTGTTTCGGAAGTTTTTAAAATCAAAAGCGGAAATGACTGTTTTTCCGGTTCCTGTGGCGGCAACAAGTAAATTTTTATACCTTTTATGGACTTTTCTTTCGGCATCTAATTTTTCTAATATTTCTTGCTGAAAATGATACGGTTTTATTTCAAAATAGAAAGCCGCATCCCCTCTTTCATATAATTTTTCGTTATTTAATGCTTTTTGAAGTTTTTCTCGGTGTTCGATTTCAATAAAAGTTTCAAATTCTTTGTCCTGCCAATAGGTTTCAAATGTTTTGGAAAATTTATCGATGATGTGTCCGACTTCTTTTGTGGTTACTTTCAGGTTCCATTCTAAACCACTTGTTAGTGCGCTTCTAGACAAATTGGAAGAGCCAATGTAGCCCGTATGAAATCCTGTATTTCTGTAAAACAAATAGGATTTGGCATGTAGCCTTTCATTTTCTGTGTTGTATGAAATCTTTACTTCTACATTTGGTAAACTCGCTAAAAACTCGATGGCTTTTAGATCAGTGGCCCCCATATATGAAGTTGTAATAACCCGAAGCTTATTTCCTTTTTTTGTAAATTCGCGTAGTTCTTTTTCGAAAATTCTTATTCCAGACCATTTGATAAATGAGACCAAAAAGTCAATTCTATCAGAAGAAAGTATTTCTTTTTTTAATTCGCTCTCCAAAGATAAACCGGTATTAGAACCGGTAAAAAGTTCGCTTTGTGTTAAACGGGTATACGGATTAATTTCTTTTAAATGAGCTTCAAAATCAACAATTCCGGAATCAATTTTAGAAAACACAGCGCTTAAGATTCTTCCATTTGTCATTATTAGATCATCATCGAATTCTTCGTTTTCAAGTTCGTGTCTTAATAATCTAATGATTCTGTTTGATAGTTGAATTTGCAATTCTAAACTATCCGATTTAGTAAAAAAAAGTAAAGCTTTATTAATAACTTCAGCAAGATGGTTACTCAAAATCAAAGAGGCTTCTGCTTTTTCAATTTGATTTTCTTTGATGAAAAAATTATCCTTATTTATAGAATCCAGTTTAGAGGAAACTAACTTGGTTATTAATTGTTCATAAAGTCCGTTAGTCATTGGTTTGCATTAAAGATTTAACAATAGGAATGTCTGCTGCAGCCCAGTCTAATTGAGCGAGTTCCTCTTTATTTAACCATTTAAAATCAACATGTTCAGTCAATGTGAAATTAGTTGTATTCGTGGTGCAGAGATAAGAGTGAAGTGTAATTGAGAAGTCAGGATAATTGTGGTTGACAATTAAAAATGGTTTTTGAATCGTTATGTCGAGTTGCAATTCTTCTAATATTTCCCTTTTTAATGCTTCTTCAACTGTTTCGCCAGACTCTATTTTACCTCCTGGGAATTCATATTTATTAGCAATATAGTCATACTTGTTTTTACCTCTTTGCAAACATAAAACTTTGTTTTCATGTGCTATTATTGCAGCTACAACTTTAAATTGTTTCATCTTTTGATGTAGTTTGTGTAAAGTTGCCCATACTTGTTAAATAAAATAATAGTGCAATATACAGAACATTTTATCAAGAATTTTAAGTTCGCCCTTGAAGATGAAAAAACTGACAATATTAATCATTTATCCCTTATAGTAAGATTGCCAAAATGTGGGTCGTTTCTTTAATGGTTTTGTTCATTTTATTTACTTGTTCCTATTGCATGAACAGTTTTTATTTATGAACAAGAACTTAGGATTTCATCGCTTATCCTTTGTTTCTTTATCAAAACATATCCTCCTCCTTATTTTAAAAAAACCACTATTTTTAAAATAAGGAACTTGGTTATTTAATAAAAACTACACATTGTAGCTTTATTGTCAGGTTTAACCTGATTTACATGATATGAAACATCATTCACCTATCGTTTGTCTTTGATGTTTTTGTCGAAGGCGATGAGGTTGAACATGGCTCTCATCCGGGAACGGAGACAGTTGCCGTAGTAAGTTTCTATTTCTGTGACCGAAAGATTACTGGTCAAGTGGATATCTAACTTTTGTCCACTGAAGGCCAGGCCGTAAAAGTTAGGATTTCATTTGAAGCGTACGGGACGAGCCATTTAGGCTTTATTCTGCTTCCAAGATTCTCAATTCTATTGGTAGTCCTTTCCTTTGCTAAATTTCTGATTTCCTTTGCTAATTTTTTTGATCTTAACTAAGCACAACAACTTCAAAATCAATGGTTTTAGACAAAATGAATTAGAATTCTCTTTGCTAAATTAGAATTCTCTTTGCTAAATTTTTAATAAAACCCATTTTGATTTTGCTCTACTGCCGTTATTAACTATAGAAACACCTGACATTTCTTGTAGCAGATTATGAATTTTCTTTTTCCTTTGCTTTTCAGTCATATAGTCGGGTAAATTATTCAATAGCAGGCTGTCAATTTCTTCACGCGTGGCAAAACCGTGATTTTCTATATGTTTTAGAATAAAACCTTTATAAACGTCTTTATCTAATCCTTTATTTTTAGTGTAATTGGCTTTTTGTCCCGTTAGTTCGGCCAGTTTAGCCGAAATATAATAGTTTGGTTTACGGCCTTCTATTAATTCTTTTTTCTTTAGTAATTTAGCCCCTTCATCCGTTATCTCTTGTTTTTTCTGTACCTTATCTAAAAGTATGACCTCGGTTAGACTTAAGTCATCTTTTTTCTCGATTAGCAATTTAGAATAATTTTCGTCAATGGTGTGTCCATAAATTTCAAGTACGACAGTATCCCTAGTCGATTTTGTATAATCCGGTAAAGGAAAATATCTTTTGCGTTGGCTTTTGTACATTTTATAAATACCATAACCCAAACTGTCAATCATATTAAGATTTACCATCGCTTCCGCCAACCATTTGTTACGGTATTTTTTCGGAGTTTTGTCCCCAGCGGAATACTCCTCTGCTGTTCCTTCAAAAAAACTACCTTCACTGCTGAAAATTAATTTATTGATTTGTTCAGTTAACAAAATACGAGCGTGTCTGCTGTAATCCTGGTGTGCAATACAATTGTTTAAGGCCTCCAATATTACTTCGGTATCGTATTTCATTACCTCAGTAGCCACTAATTGATTGTCAGGAAAGAATTTATATTTTACGTTTCTAATTTTAGACAGTACCACATTTACTTCAGCAAACAAAGGCATATTAAAATGTTCATATGCTTTTTCTTCGGTATCGAGCTTCCAAGTGATTTGTGCCACCGCAGGCGAAATAAAATGAGCTGTTTCCGGCTTTCCTAATAATATAATGGCAGTATTGGTAATCTTGCCGTCAATAGTAATTTTTAGCTTATCCAGAAATGTTTTGTCGGTCCAATTGTCAATTTCATCATAAAAAGCAGCATTGGTGTTCTTTTCCTTGTATTTTTCTCTGGCGAGTTTTATTGCATTGGGATCCAGATTGTCAATCGTTGCTTTTTCGGCAATTTGGGCAGACCAATCTGTTTGAGAGTTATAGATGGCTCTCATAAAATGCGGATATTTCTTCAAGTCGGTTAAACTACTGTCAAAACGGATATAGGGATGATTTTTAAAATTAGTAGGTTCAGCTGCCGCCGCGGGTATTCTGAAAATCTCTAAATTAACTCCGTTGTAGTCACAAATGAAATGGTCAAATTTTATTGAGGGGCCTAAAAAACGTCTAACCCATAACTCCACCTCCTCGTTTCCTTCTTTGCGATTCTTAAAATTAAAATTAGTTCCAACCGCCTGATGGGTCTCGTCATTAATTCCAAATACCAAATAGGCAAATGGCTGATTGGCAATGCAAGCTGCATTTGACAATCCGGAAATATATTGTCCCAATTTGTCATTTGTTGTTACGTTGCCGGTTTTGAACTCTACCCATTCATTCTCTTTTGGTAAAGCTCTTAACTCATCAATAAGTTCAATTAATTCGGTGTTAGTCATAATTATTTGATTTCTTTAGAATTCTTTTCCGGTAGGGACACTGATTTCCCTACCAGAAATTCATCCTGTTTTTTTGAGAGGGACATCAGTGTCCCTCTCAAAATTATTTTCGCTATTTCACAGAGGGACACGGATGTCCCTCTGTGAAATTACTTCATTTACATTTATGCAGTGTCATTGTGAAAACGTAAATCTATAACTTTTCGAAATAATAACCTATCTGAAAAATTTAAGAAAAATATATACCAAAAACATTCTCTCCCTTATTTTAAAAACACCACTATTTTTAAAATAAGGAACTTGGTTATTTTAAAAAACTATATGTTTTTAAAATAGCACGAACGTTATTTTATTTTTCAACACTTTATTGAATTAACAGAATTCCTTATTTAAAAAAAACATCATTTTTAAAAACAGCCCAATTTTACCAAGGTCGCAATCGCATTTTTGATTTACCTTTTATCCTTTGTTTCCTTATCAAAGGCGATGAGGTTGAACATGGCTCTCATCCGGGAACGGACTCGGTTGCCGTAGTAACTTTCGATTTCTGTGGCCGAAAGATTGGTGGTCAGGTGGGTAACGGAATTATTCATCACAAAATGTTCGTAGCGGCTGATCAGGATCTCGGCCATCACATTGCAGTCATTGCCATAATGCTTGATTTGCTGTTCGGCGCCAAGATCATCAAAACAATAGCTCGCCAAACGAGTGCTTTTGTGTTGGATTTGGTTGTAATTGGCCATGGTTTCAAAGCCGTTTTTGGCAAAGTCGAAAGCAATTTCACGACAACTCTTCATTTTATAGTCGAGCGAAGGATACACAAACGGCCTTAATAAGCTCATTATCGACGTTTTTCCACATCCAATTGTACCGGACAGCAATATGCCTTTGCGAAGGTCTAAATTGAGTCTATGAGCTTCTTTTTTGTCTTTGATGGCATAAATCAATAATTTATAAATGGTTTCGTGGTCAATTTCGCAGATCTGGAAAGAATTGCCGTAGGTGATTTTGCCCTGGTATTCGAGATAACTAAGGCATTTGCTGAAGCTGTAGTTTTTGATGTTGTCAATGATTTGGTAGGTCTCGACAACGGTTTTACAAGGGTTCGTCATAATTTTTCTGAGTTAGGCTATGAAGATGAGCCGGTTTGGGTTGGTTAGTTGTTGGGGTTTTAGTGTTGTTGGCGAACTTGGTTGCATTGAGCATCCAATTGCGGGCGGCTGCTTTCCAGTCTTTCATTTTGGATTTTCCTCCTACAAGCCAACCGTTGCTTTGGAAATGATTGAAGAATCTTTGGGCTTCGGTTTCCGTAAAGTTTTTTTCCAGGAAAAAGGTCGTTAGCTCATCGGGATTGGGAGGGATTTTTTCTTTGGCTCCTCGCATCTCGCATCTTGAGTCCGCACGATGTGACAGGCTCGATTTGACAGGCTCGGGATGATTTGACCGGGATGACCTAGTTGGAATTTGAACTTCACTTATTTCTTTTTTTTCGCGCAACTTTTTTTTCTTTTCATCATTTTCTTCTAATGATTTAAAGTTTTTATCATCACTTTTTTTTTGCTCACCCAAGTTTATAATGTTTAAATCGTTTGTACTGTTTATACTGTTTGTATTGTTTATATAAGATACCAGCGCTTGTTCAGTGCCTGTCCCAGTACTTGTTTGCTGCTTGTTCAGTGCCTGTTCAGCACTTGTCTCATCATTAGTTTGGAGCTTGTTTAATGCCTGTTCAAGAACTTGTTTAGCAGCCTGTCTGTTTTTTAGTACTCTGCGTTCCTTTTTTGGTACCGGTTTTAAGTCGTCACTAAAATTGAATAAATGCACTATGCTGCCCCGAAATGGATTATAAGAAGGCTCGTATTTGATATATCCCTTGTTGTGGATATCTTTCATGCACTTATGATAGGTTGCCTTAGAACAGATTTTACTGATGCGCATTACCTCATCACGGGAGATACTGATGGGGCTTTGAAAGCGGTTGACATTCCACAATTGGAACAAGGCCATATACAGGCTGACATGGGAAGGATTTAATTCGAAATCGGTTGATACTTTTTCGAAATAGGCGGTAAGGTGCTTTATGTAATTCATGGCAGTGAAATGTGAATTGTGAGATGTGAGAAATTTATCGATTTTATTTATCCAACATCTTTTGGATATCCTCGTATTTGTGGTAGATCAGACCGCCGATGCGCTTGTAGTTTAAGGTTCCATTGACACGGAGGTTCTGAAGGGTTCCGGGCGATATTTTGAGTAGTTTTCGCACTTCGGTGGATTTGAGCCATTGGGCCGGCTTTTCTTCTCTTGGGCTATTTTTGATCTCACTGAGCAATAGATTAGCAAAATGCCAGAGGTCTTTTTTGGTAACGACTTGGTGATTCAATAATTCCAGATTGTCTGTTTCCGGGAATAATTTCTTAGGATGTAAATTCATAATAAAATTGTTTGAATGGTTATGAGACAAAGCAACTTTATTTAGTAAAGAATAAATAGCAGGCAGTTAGCGGGTAGCGTGTATTTAAGGGCAAAATCAATGTTAAACAGCTGTCAATAAAGCTTAAAATTTTTTGAAATGGCCAAAACCACGCTTTTCCGTTTCAACGTAAAATAGGAGCAAACCGCTATTTTGGACTAAAGACGCTAGTAGCGTATACCTGCTAAATGATTTTACAGTAAAAGAAAAAACTTAAAAGAAAAATCCAGGGCCAGCCTGGATTTTTCGCTTTATTTTCGGAAAGATTCTTCGAAAATTCTTTTGCAGAAATTTTCGATTGCCTTACTGAGGAATTTTGTCGGGTCAGTTTTTCTTCCTTTAATTTTTTGAAATGTATCGTAAACTTTATTAGCGTTTATCTCAACATTAAAAAATTTGCCCAGATTAATGGCAAATTCCTTTATGCATAGATTTCCGTTATTAATGACACGAAAATAGTGCAGCACATAGACAATTTCTACGAAATCGGTTTGGGTACCACACCATTGATAGGTTTTTATAGGATTAAAGCTTTCCTTATTTTGAATTTGATCGATTCTTTCTTCGAAATATTTTGTCAAGGTTGCTGCCGATAGCATTTGAGCCATCAGATAATCATGGGAGGTGGATATTTTAGAATCGTAATTCAACAGCATCAGATCGTTCTTAATTAATTCCTTATAGGTTTTCCGGAGAAAATAATCATTATCCTTAAATGATGAAGCGGTTCTGAAATAAGTGTAAAAGATGTGATTTTCGACCGTTAAATCATGAATTTTTTTCAATGATCTGTTGAAATATTTTAGCTTTTCCTTTTTGTTGATAGGGACATGTGATTCTGTTTTAAGTACTGATTTATAAAAAATGATTTTAGATACGAAAGAAGGTTTCAAGAATTTAAAGAAATAGATTTCCTCTTCAGGGGTTTCAAAAACATGATATTTAAGCCATTTATTAAGCAGTTTGAGTTTTTCTTCTAAAAAGCTCAGTACTGTTTGTGCCTGAAGAAGCGGTTCTGTTTCGGAATCTTCAAGTCGGGTAAATTCCTTTTCTAATTCATTAAAAAATACTTCATAAGTACAATTCATAATCATAGTTTTATAGGTTTTTATTTATATAACTCAAGTCAATAATAAGAATAATATTACGATTATTACTATTAAATGATTTAATGTTTTTTTTTAAAAGCTAGTCAAAAACTTAAATTACTGAGAATATCGCATTAAAAAAGGCAGTCTAAAACTGCCTTTTTGGAAGAGAATGGGTTTTGCCTAAGATGCATTTTCTTTTTTGAATGGAGCTTTGAGTTTTGATTTCAAAATCATCATATCATCGCTGATTTTTTTGTCAAGGATTTTGGCGTAATGTTGGGTTGTTTTCAGGTTTGTATGTCCCAACATTTTACTCACGGTCTCCAGTGGCACACCATTGGAGAGCGTTACGGTGGTGGCAAAAGTATGCCGGGCAATATGGAAGGTGAGTTCTTTTTTGATTCCGCAAACATCCGCGATTTCTTTAAGATAGGCATTCATCTTTTGATTGCTCAGAATAGGAAGCAGTCGGTTTTCATTTTTACAGACGGGATAATCGGCATATTTATCGATTATCAGCTGCGCTGTTGGCAACAGCGGGATTCTGGAGGTAGTATCGGTTTTTTGGCGGTTTTTAAAAATCCATTTGTCGCCATCGATTCCCAGACTGATATTGCTTTTTGTGAGTTGCTTCACGTCAATATAGGCCAAGCCGGTAAAGCAGCTGAAAACAAATATATCACGGACCAAATCCAAACGCTCGGATACAAACTCTTTTTTTATCATCGACTCGATTTCGTCCTCGTTCAAAAATTCCCGAACAACTTCTTTGACTTTGCCTTTGTAATTGACAAAGGGATCTTTGTTGAGCCATCCGTTAGCCAAACATTGATTGATAATCTTGTGGAAGTTCTTGATGTATTTGACTGCGGTATTGTTGGCGCATTTTCTTTCGCTGCGCAGATAGAATTCGTATTCGGTGATAAAAGCATGGTCGATTTTATCGATGCTGATATCGCTGAGCTTGTATTTCCAATTCAAAAAATCCTGGGTATGCTTCAAAGAGGTTACATAACGTTCTAATGTTCCGGCAGCATATTCCAATCCGACTAGTTCTTTTATTTTTCGGTTATGTTCTTCGAAAATTGGAATCAGAAGACGGGAGCGCTCTTTTTTGCCTTGGTATTCGTTTTTGAATGTTTCAAAATTGATTTCTGATTCCCTCATAAAAAGACGTTTCTCGGTTTCGTAAACCTTCGCTCTCCACATTTCGAGCTGGCTGTTTATTGTTCGGGTTTCCTCAGAGTTGCCTTTCATTCTGCTCGAATTGACCGACCATTTCGATTCTTCAACATAATGCCCGGTACTGACCTCAAATCGTCGACCGTCTACAGTTATTCTTTGGAAAATTGGCATTCGCCCCTGAGCATTGACTTTTGATCTTCTGAGGTAGAAGAGTACAATGATTGTAGTTTTCATCTTGGTAAGCTTTTGAGTTGATAATTAATTTACTTTAATTGCCAACACAAGACAAGATGTCCATTTTTCAGACTGGTTCATAAAATAGGTGCACCTGAACTTCTCTTTTTCAAAGTGCACCTCAAAGTGCACCTCCATTATGAGAAAAAACGAATAAATTGGATAATTGCTTAAATCAAAAAACCCTTTAAACACTGGGATTTAAAGGGTTTTGATTCATTTTGAAATTTCATTCGCAGAGAGGAAGGGATTCGAACCCTCGATGCA
Organism: Flavobacterium granuli; assembly: GCF_900129705.1. Lineage (GTDB taxonomy): Bacteria > Bacteroidota > Bacteroidia > Flavobacteriales > Flavobacteriaceae > Flavobacterium > Flavobacterium granuli. The sequence continues at coordinate 51,726 of NZ_FQWO01000002.1, forward strand.
GTTGCCCACATACTAGCTTTCCAGGCTAGCTCCTTAAACCACTCGGACACCTCTCTATTTTAGGTTTGCAAAGAACACAAAAAAAAGTGACTTAGAAAAATAAAATAACATTATTATAGTATTTCTCCACGCAAAGATGTCTCAAACATTGTTTTGAACTGATTTTGAGGTACATTTTGACTCAACAAATACATCAATTTGGTGATCGCCGCTTCGGTCGTGACGTCTTTTCCGGAGATTACGCCAATTTCCTTCATCGAAGTGCTGGTTTCATACTGCCCCATGTTAACACTTCCGCCGGAACATTGGGTCACATTAATAACATGCAAACCTCTATTTATCGCCTTAACCAATAATTTCAAAAACCAATCCTCGGTAGGTGCATTTCCGGATCCATAGGTTTCAAGTACAATTCCTTTTAGATTTGGAATGTCAAAAATCGCCGACAAAACCAGCTCGCTAATTCCCGGAAACATTTTAACGATAACCACATTATTGTCCATTTTTTTATGCACCAATAATTCCCTGCCTTCATTTTTAGACAAAAACAATTCAGTTCTCATATTTAAATGCACCCCGGATTCCATTAATGCAGGGTAATTTGGCGAAGTAAAGGCTTTAAAATGTTCGGCATTAATCTTGGTCGATCTATTGCCGCGATACAACTTATATTCAAAATAAAGGCAAACCTCACTGATAACTGGTTTCCCATTAATTTGCAATGAAGCGATTTGAATGGCGGTAATCAGATTTTCTTTGGCATCGGTACGCAAATCCCCTATAGGCAATTGCGAGCCGGTAAAGATCACTGGCTTGGCCAAATTCTCCAGCATAAAACTCATTGCCGAGGCCGAATAGGACATTGTATCTGAGCCGTGCAACACCACAAAACCGTCAAATTTGGAATAATTAGCTTCAATAATAGAAGCAATCTCCGCCCATTTTTCTGGATTCATATTGGAGGAATCAATCGGATGCTTGAAGGAAAAAGTTTCTATTTCACAGTCCAATTGTTTCAATTCAGGAATGCGCTGCAATAATTTACTGAAATTAAATGCTTTTAATGCTCCCGTATCAAAATCTTTGCGCATCCCAATGGTTCCGCCTGTATATATTAAAAATATTTTAGCTTTTGAGCTCATCTATATACTTCATTTTATTAACAACCGGATTGGCATACATATCCAACAATCCCTGCAGCGCAATTGGATTTTCGGCATCTATTCGCATATCTAATCTACGCTCAAAAAGCGATTTTTCGTTTGCGGTATAAAACGAAGCATAGGTATTTGTTTTATTCAAAATATCATAGGCAATATAATTCGTAGGCCATAACTTGTAATTGCTCAATATAGAATCGTCAATCACTTGTGCTAATGCTTGGATCTGTTTGTTAGAATTATCAAACTCTTCTTTAATAGCATCAATCTCTTTATCAAGCACATCTCCTATATGGATGTGAATTCCCTTCTTCTGTCCCATAACACCGCTAAGAAGCGTCATGAAATCCTCATTTTTCTCTTTGATATAGACTTCATTATTGGCTTCGGCCAACAATTGTGGAATCTTCAAAACATCCGTTGGGTCATATTCATACGAAATAGAAACCGGAACCACTTTTATCTTCTTAAAATAATCCATCAGATTCTTCTCATCAGAACCCATGGCCAACATCTTTAAAACTCCCGGATTCGTAACATCATTACCGTCTTTGGTTCTTCCTTCCCGTTGCGCAATCCAAACCGATCTGTTTTCATGTTGCAACAAATGACCGATATACTCGGATAAAGTTTTAGAACTTTGCAGCATCTCCCGTGGTGTCAAACCGCGTTGAACTAAAAAATTGCGATTCATCTTAGCCAAGGTATTCAGGAAATCTTTTTTAACTAAATTATCACCAATAGCCGATGCCGTCATCACCAACCCATGCTCAAATAAAGCAACGTTCAGCAAGGTCGTGTCCAGAACGATATCTCTGTGATTGGATATAAATAAATAGGATTCGTTTTTTTCTAACTTTTCAAAACCTGAAGTAGTCAATCCGTCGGAACTTCTCTGAAGAACATTCTGTATGGTATGATAAATAAAATTACATTGGAAATCACGAATGGAATGGGTTTTCCTAAGCTGCTCTTTCCAAACTTCATCAGCCACATCAGGGAAAGTAAAATTCATCAATGCCTTCATCATAGGATGATCAATCACATTGCGAATAGCATCATTAATTTCGGAATCATAAAATGGCCGAATAGCGTCAAATTTTTGCATTTTGGTTATTTTAGGTGGGCAAATGAACAAAAAAAATATCAAATTATTGTGAATTCTATTTTAAATCCCAAAAATTATCTTAGAATTTTCAGTAGTTCGACTTGCAATTTCTTCTGCCGAAAGACCATAAATGTGAGCCAATTTATCGATAACATTTATTAAATAGCTGCTTTCATTTCTTTTTCCTCTAAACGGAATCGGAGCCAGATAAGGCGAATCTGTTTCTAAAACAATGTGACTCAAATCTATTTGGTTCAAAAACTGATCTATTTTTCCGTTTTTAAAAGTTACCACGCCTCCGATGCCCAGTTTCATATTATAGGAAATTGCCTGTAAAGCCTGTTCATAGGTTCCGGAAAAACAATGAAAAATACCGAACAAGTCCGGTGATTTTTCCTCCTCCAAAACAGCAAAAACTTCATCAAAAGCGTCACGACAATGAATCACAATAGGTAATTTATACTGCTTGGCCAATTGAATTTGTTTCCTAAAAGCAGTTTGCTGTTCCTTCAAATGGCTTTTGTCCCAATACAGATCAATCCCAATTTCTCCAATGGCGTAGAATTTTCTTTTAGCCAATTCCTCTTCTACATGCTTTAATTCATCCTGATAATTGTCTTTGACATAAGTGGGATGTAAACCCATCATCAGGAAGACATTTTCAGGATATTTTTTCTCCAAATCATACATGCTTTCAGTACAATTGGAATCTATTGCGGGAATAAAAAATCTTGAAACACCGGCATCCAAGGCGCGTTGTATCATTAAATCTCGATCTTCATCAAATTCTTCACTATAAAGATGGGTATGGGTATCAGTAATTATCATTTGTCTTATTTGAAAGCCGCAAAGTTACTATTTAGATTGGTCAATTTTCAGATTCCTGTCTTTTTAGATTATATTTGAATATCATTTTTTGATTTATGAAATAGCCCTGTTTGCGAAAACACAAACTGAAATAAAGATATATTTCAAACTGGCGTATTACATATGACCAAGAAAAAGCAACAAATGTCTGCATATGAAAAACCTGCACAACATCCTTAAAAAGGAAAATTACCGAAAAGTCAAATTTAAAATTACCAAAACCCAGCATCTTTTGATAAAGGCAAAAATAAATGGTGTCAAAGGAAATTTTATCCTGGATACGGGAGCTTCCAACAGTTGCGTAGGATTCGAAACCGTTGAATTATTTGAACTTCAGGCCAAAGAATCTAAAACCAAGGCTTCGGGAGCCGGAGCCACGGGTATGTTTACCCAGACCGCATTAAATAACCGAATACAATTGGGGTCTTGGAAAAGCAACGACTTTGATTTAGTCATTTTTGATTTATCCCATGTCAACGAAGCCTTATTGCAATACAAAGCCAAACCCGTTCACGGCATTATAGGTGCCGATGTCTTGATGAAAGGCAAGGCAATTGTGGATTATTACAATCATTATTTGTATTTGTTGAAATAAAAAAAAATCCCATCTAACAAATATTGTCAAATGGGATTCTTTTATAATTAGAAATGAATCTTACAATTCAAATGCTTTTTTAGGATTGTTGTCCAATAATAATTCCATTGGATTTTCTAAAGCTTCTTTAACAGCAACTAAGAAACCAACAGACTCACGGCCATCGATGATTCTGTGATCATAAGAAAGCGCCACATACATCATTGGGTGAATTTCTACTTTCCCGTTTACGGCAATCGGACGCTCGATAATATTGTGCATTCCAAGGATTCCAGATTGAGGAGGATTGATAATAGGAGTTGATAACATCGATCCAAAAACACCACCATTGGTAATTGTAAATGTACCGCCCGTCATATCATCAACAGTGATTTGACCATCACGCGCTCTAATGGCTAATCTTTTGATTTCGGCTTCAACACCACGGAAAGTCAAATTCTCTGCGTTACGAACAACAGGAACCATCAATCCTTTTGGCCCTGAAACAGCGATAGAGATATCGCAGAAATCGTAAGCCACTTTATAATCACCATCCATCATAGAATTTACATCAGGATACAATTGCAAAGCTCTTGTTACCGCTTTGGTAAAAAATGACATGTATCCAAGACCTACACCACCATGCTTCGCTTTGAATTCATCTTTATATTGATTGCGGATCAAGTTGATAGGCGTCATGTTTACTTCATTAAAAGTAGTTAACATGGCTGTTTCGTTTTTGGCAGCAACCAATCTTTCGGCTACCTTACGACGCAACATAGAAAGCTTTGTACGCTCTGTTCCTCTGGATCCTCCTGTAGGAGTTCCCATTGAAGGCACTGCATTTACGGCATCTTCTTTAGTGATTCTTCCGTCTTTTCCTGTTCCGGTGATAGAAGCAGGCGCTATATTTTTTTCGTCTAATATTTTTCTTGCTGCCGGAGATGGAGTCCCTGAAGCATAAGTTGCTGCTGGAGCTGCAACTGGAGCTGGAGCCGGAGCTGCTTTTGGAGCTTCAACTGCTGCTACCGGAGCTGCTGCTGAACCTGATGGCTTAGCCGCTGCAGTGTCAATTAAACAAACTACTGCCCCTACCGCTACTGCGTCACCTTCTTCGGCTTTCAATGTGATGATTCCGCTGGCTTCAGCTGGTAATTCCAGTGTTGCTTTATCCGAATCAACCTCAGCAATTGCTTGGTCTTTCTCTACATAATCTCCGTCTTTTACTAACCAAGTTGCAATTTCAACTTCTTTTATAGATTCCCCTGGTGATGGGACTTTCATTTCTAAAATCATCTTGTATAATTTTTAAATTATGAATTTTAAATTTCTTATGTTATTTCGCTTTCAACACTTATAAAGTTGTTGCCTTATTTTCCTGTTTCCGAATTCGAAATATAGTTATCATTCACTGAAATAACGGTATAAACCTCGCCATCAGCTTTTCGTTTATTATATTTTTCGATTGAACGCTTTACTAAATCTTCCTGATCTTTCTTAGCTTCATTCAAATCATCTTCACTTATTGTATATTCTTTGGCGCCTGATATTGCTTCCAATACACTTGCCTTTTTTCTTTCGTATTTCTTAATATTCTTATAATTTTCTTTATTATTATCGAAAGGTATTAATTTTACTCCAGCCTTAAATGCACCCATTTGAGGTTCAGAATCAACTATATAAACTTTACCTGCCTCAAGTTCTGCCTCTAAATAATCTACATTTTCAGATTTAGCCCAAAATAAATGTTTTCCGGGCTCACATTCGTATGCTAAATATTTACCATGATTAAACTTACCTAAATACTTTTCTCCATCAAAATATTTAAAATTAATCAAAAAACCCATTGAGGAAACTCTTGTAAAATACACTAATGATTTTCCTTCACTTGGACTTTTAATTTCTTGAGAATAACTTCCTACCGTAAATAAAACAAGGATTATTAAAACTATTTTTCTCATAAAACAATTATGTAAATAAATTTTTATCAAAAACCATTCTGATAGCATCGGCATGACGGCGTTTTGCTCTGGTATAACTTCCGGAAGCCGGAGCCGAATATGCTTTCAAAGAAGCTAATCTCCATTTTACCAAGTTGAAATTCATCAACATGAAGCTATAAGCTCCCATGTTTTTTGGTTCTTCTTGTGCCCAAACATAATCATCAGCGTTTGGATATTGAGCGATAATTGCTTTTAATTGTTCTACCGGTAATGGGAATAATTGTTCAATTCTCACTACGGCAACATCTTTGCGTCCGTTATTTTCTCTTTCGGCAGTGATGTCATAATAGAATTTACCGGTGCAGAAAACTAAGGTTTTTACCTCTTCTTTGTTTACTGTTGTATCATCAATTGTTTCCTGGAAACTTCCGTTAGTGAATTCTTCTATTGAAGAAACGCATCTTGGATCACGCAATAAACTCTTTGGTGTAAACACGATAAGTGGTTTACGGAAAGTGGTTTTCATTTGTCTTCTCAACAGGTGGAAGAAGTTTGCCGGCGTGGTACAATCGGCAACATACATATTATGTCTGGCACAAAGCTGTAAATACCTTTCCATCCTAGCCGAAGAGTGTTCTGCTCCTTGCCCTTCGTAGCCGTGAGGCAGTAGTAAAACAATTCCGTTTTGATTGTTCCATTTGTCTTCCCCACAGGAAATGTATTGGTCAATCATAATTTGAGCGCCATTAGAGAAATCTCCAAACTGTGCTTCCCAAATCGTCAATGTATTAGGATTAGCCAAAGCATATCCATAATCAAATCCTAAAACCCCGTATTCTGATAAAAAGGAATTAAAAATATGAAATTTTCCTTTTGCTCCTTCTAAGCTATTTATTAATGTTACTTCTTCTTCCGAATCTTCTACCTTAACCACAGCATGACGGTGAGAGAAAGTTCCACGCTCCACATCCTGACCGGAAATACGAACATCATAACCTTCCTGCAATAAAGAGCCATAGGCCAAATGTTCTCCCATTCCCCAATCTAATTGATTGGTTTCAAAGAACATCGTTTTCCTGTCGTTTATTAATTTTTCTGTTTTTTTGATAAACTTTTTATCCGAAGGTAAATTACAAATAGCGTTTGCTACCTGAGTCAAACCTTCTTTAGGATAAGTCGTATCCACCTTTTGCAACATTTGAGTATCAGTCACCTGCTCAAAACCTTTCCATTCATTTTTCATAAATGGAGTGATAATGGTCAAATCTTTTTTGCGTGAAGCTTCCAGATTGATTTCTAGATTCGATTTATATTCTACCTCTAAACTATTGACATAAGTAGCGTCGATAACACTTTCTGACAATAATTTTTCAGCATAAATGTCTCTAGGATTTTTATGCTTTGCAATAAGTTTATACAATACCGGTTGTGTAAAACGAGGTTCATCACCTTCATTATGTCCGTATTTTCTATAGCCTAATAAATCGATAAACACATCACGTCCAAATTCCATTCTATAGTCCAAAGCAAATGCCATGGCATGTACTACCGCTTCGGCATCATCGGCATTGACATGCAATACTGGCGACAACGTTACTTTGGCAACATCTGTACAATATTTAGAAGAACGGGCATCGGTATAATTTGTGGTAAATCCAACTTGGTTATTGATAACAATATGAATGGTACCGCCTGTCTTGTAACCATCAAGCTGAGCCATTTGAATGATTTCATAAAGAATCCCTTGTCCAGCTATGGCCGCATCTCCGTGTACCGCAATTGGCAATACTTTTGAAAAATCATCCGGGAAATACTTATCCTGTTTCGCTCTGGTAATTCCTTCAATTACCGCCCCTACTGTCTCTAAGTGAGATGGATTTGGCGCTAAATTGATGTTTATCTTTTTACCTGTGGCAGTAACTTTATCAGCTGTTAAGCCCAAATGGTATTTTACGTCTCCGTCAAAATATTCCTGATCGTAATCTTTACCATCAAATTCGCCGAAAATATCCTGGGTAGATTTGCCAAATATATTTGCCAAAACGTTCAAACGACCACGGTGTGCCATTCCCATAACAAATTGTTCCACTCCTTTTTCGGCAGCTTTTTCAATCAAAGCATCCAGAGCCGGAATAATTGTTTCTCCTCCTTCTAGCGAAAAACGTTTTTGACCTACATATTTTGTATGCAAGAAATTCTCAAAAGAAACCGCCTCATTCAATTTATTCAAGATTGATTTTTTCTCCTCGTTAGAGAATTTAGGCAAATTATCATTTACACCTAGCTTATCCTGAATCCATTTAATAACGCCAGGATTCCTGATATACATGTACTCGACACCAATGTGTTGGCAGTAAATCGTATCAAGATGCTTAATAATATCCGAAAGCGAACAAGGCGCTTTTCCTATAATCTTGGCCGCATCAAAAATAGTATTCAAATCAGAACTTGCAAGTCCAAAATTTTCGATATCCAAAGTAGGCGTTGATGCTCTACGATCGCGAACCGGATTTGTTTTTGTAAACAAATGACCACGAGAACGGTAGCCGTCAATCAGTTTTAATACGTTGAATTCTTTTTGAAGTTTTTCAGAAATAGGTGCACATTCTATAGCCCCGGCTGCTACATTTGCTATGTATGTCGCTGGGTTTTCCTCATTATAAGTAGCCATCCCAAAGTCAAAACCTTGAAAAAAACTCCTCCAGCTTGGCTCTACGCTATCTGGATTTTCTAAATATTGATCGTATAATTGTGCAAAAAACTCTGTATGTGCTGCGTTTAAAAATGAAAACCTATCCATAATATCAGTGAATATACTTTTTGTTAAAATAGTTTGGCAAAAGTACAATAATCCACTAAATTTATATTTACTTTTATTTACATTTAAATGTTAAATTGTTCTAAATTTAAATAATTATGAGAAAGAATCGCTTTTTTTCTGTTTTAAAATTAATTTTAGCTGCCATTGTTTTATTAATTTCAAATAATCTGTTGGCACAACAACAAAAAAGCGTGTCAAATTCCGGAAACGATTTCTGGAGAAATGTGCAATTTGGAGGCGGAATCGGCTTGAGTCTGGGCACCGGCTATACCGACATTTCATTGGCTCCCAGTGCCATTTACAACTTCAATGAATATGTCGCCTTAGGACTCGGGGCACAATACGCCTATATCAAACAGAAAAATTATTACGCTTCGCATCTATACGGAGGCAGTATAATCGCCTTGTTCAACCCGATTCAAGAAATTCAGCTTTCGGCAGAATTAGAAGAATTAAGAGTCAATGTAAACCTTGACGGATCAAGCAATAACTCCCAGGATTATTGGAACACCGGCTTATTTCTGGGCGCTGGTTACAGAACCGGCAATGTAACTATTGGAGCCCGTTACAATGTATTGAATGACACCAATGACATTTACGGCAGCGCTTTCATGCCTTTTGTAAGGGTTTATTTTTGATTTTTCCCTTTTCAAAGAACAGAGAAATCCCAATCAAAAAGAAATTATTTATATTTATTCCTGAACCAAACCTTCTGCCACTCTCTTTTTAGAATCAAAAAAGAAACCTCTTCGGCCAGAATCACTAAGTCTGATCCGTCCAGTTCTTTTATCTGCTGCTCAGAAACATCAATAATATAAAGCAGATTGAGGTATTCGGCAAATTTATATTGAATCAACCTGTAGATTTTTTCATGCAATTGAATTTTTAATTCCTCTGGAGAAATACTCAAAGGAAAATCAACTCCTTCATTGGCCAGATTAAAATCTTTATTCAATTGCTCGACTAATTTGATATACAAAGTCTCTTTCTCGGCTTCCGAAAACAGCAAATCAACAGTTACTGGCGCTATATACATGGGTTTTTTGATTTTTAATTAACGTCCCGAAACCATCGGGATTGATTTAAGATTCCTGAGCACGAAATACTGCGGCAGATTATTGCCCACTATACTTTCCTTCCCATCAAGTCTTCGCCGAAAGCGCGCAATATCGCTTTCTTGTCTTTCTCGATATCCATTTTTTCAAGGGTATCAAAAGCTTGAAAAGTATATTGCTGTATGGCTTGTTGGGTCGCTTTTGAAGCTCCCGAACGAACAAAAATTTCTTTTACCACATTTATTTTATCCAAATTATCCTCCAGTTGAACAGAAAACAAATCTATTAATTGCTGCCCTTCTTCTTTTGCCGAAAACTCTAATGCTTTTAGATACAAATAGGTTTTTTTATTCACAATAATATCACCGCCCAACTGTTTTCCAAAGGTTTCCGGATCGCCGAATGCATCTAAGAAATCGTCTTGCAATTGGAAAGCCAAGCCTAAATTCAATCCAAATTCGTAAATTAAATTTGCATTCGCTTCAGAAGTTTGGGCTACAATCGCACCCATTTTCATCGCTGCAGCAACCAGAACGGCTGTTTTATATTCAATCATTTTCAGATATTCAGCAATAGTGACATCTTTTCGAGCTTCAAAATCAACATCCCATTGCTGTCCTTCGCAAACTTCGAGTGCTGTCTTACTGAACAATTTTGCCAAATCCCTGAAAATAGCAGGTTCATATTGCTCAAAATACTGATAGGCCAAAATAAGCATCGCATCTCCAGACAAGATCCCCGTATTGAGATCCCATTTTTCATGAACCGTTTCGTGTCCACGTCTCAACGGTGCATCATCCATAATATCATCATGGACTAATGAAAAATTATGAAAAACTTCTACCGCCATAGCAGCTGGAAGTGCTTTTTTATAATCTGCATTAAAAACCTCCGAAGCCATCAGGGTCAACAAAGGCCTCATGCGCTTTCCTCCTAAACCTATTATGTATTCAATAGGCTCATATAGATTTTTAGGTTCTTTACGGATGGATTGATTCATTAAATAAGTCAAGAAAAAATCTCGATACTGGCTAATGGCGTGCATAAAATATTTTTCGGCTAAATTACAGCATTAACCGCTTATAACAAACTGGCTTGTTAAATGAAATGTTAAAAAAAAGCAAATACTGCGGAAACTATTTTGGTTTCCTGAGTTTCCGCTTTACATTTGCAAACGAATTTTCACACTAAACGTTCCCATTGCGTTTTTAAATCGAAACGCAACAGACACATTTTTTAATTATGACAACAAAATGGACTATTGATTCGAATCAATCAGATGCTCTGATTAAAATTAGACATTCCATAATTGCTTATTTAGCCGGAACCAAAAACAAGTTTGACGGTTACTTAGACATTAAAAACAACGAGCTGGAAAATGCAAGCATCACATTTGATTTAGACATCAACAACAAAGACACCAAACTAGAACAGGTGGATTCGCATTTAAAATTAAATGATCTTTTTGACACAACGGTATACCCGCTTATCAGCTTTAAGTCGACATCATTCCAAAAAGTAAACAAAAACATTAACTTCCTCAAAGGAAACTTGACGGTAAAAAACATTACCAAAGTAGTAGAACTTGATGCAGAACTTATAGGAATTGAAACTTATAACGGGAGTACCAGAGCAGCTTTTGAAATCACCGGAAGCATCAATCGCAAAGATTTTGGTTTAACATTAAATTCGCATAATCACTCTGGCGGTTTAGCTATGGGCCAAGACATTAAACTCGTTGCTAATCTGGAATTCAGTGCTTAAATAAAAACTAATTCAACACAATGAAAGAGAAAATAGTATCAAAAGCCAGCGAATTGTTTTTAAAACTTGGTTTTAAAAGCATTACTATGGATGATATTGCAGGAGAAATGTGTATTTCAAAAAAAACAATTTACAAATACTTCTGCAACAAAGAGGTTTTAATAGAAGAATGTACCACAATGGTTCATCAGGAATTGCATCGAATAGTGGATACCATTACAGCCAAAGATCACAATGCAATTAAAGAAAATTTTGAAATTAAAAGAATGTTTAAAGAGATGTTTAGTTCTTCAGACACATCTCCTTTATATCAATTAAAAAAATACTATCCAGCGATGTACCATACTGTCATCTCAAGAGAAATAGACGTTTGTCAGGCATGGTTCAAGCAAAACATCCAAAAAGGGATTGAGCAAGGATTGTATCGACAGGATATAGACATAAACACTTACGTTATATTCTATTACACCCTTCTTTTCAGCATCAACGAAAACACAGGCTCTGAAAAAGATGCACAAAACAAAGAACTACAAGCTCTGGAATATCATACAAGAGCTATGGCAACAGCTGAAGGAATCATTGAACTAGAGAAAAATTTACTAAACTTCACCCGATAATGAAAAAACTAATTTTATTAACCGTCTTAACATTGGCCTTCACAGCAAATGCACAAGACCAGAGTCTTGGCTCGAAATCCTCGGAAGCTAAATCACTGACACTAAAAGATGCTATTAGCTATGCCTTAGAGAATAAAGCGGATGCCAAAAAAGCAAAACTAAAAGTAGAGAACAGCGAATACCAAATTCAGGAAGTTCGCTCCAGAGCCTTACCGCAAATTTCAGCTAATGGAGGATTAACTTATAATCCAATAATACAAACTACTGTCATTGATGGCGCTGGATTTGGTCAGCCGGGAACAACAATTCAAGCCGCTTTTGGACAAAAATGGAATTCTGTTGCCGGTATTTCTCTTACCCAAAATATCTTTGACCAATCGGTTTTTACCGGTTTGAAAGCAGCAAAATCGACAAGAGAATTTTACCAAATCAACGAGCAATTGACTGAAGAACAAGTCATCGAAAGAGTAGCAAACAGCTACTACCAAATCTATGTTCAAAGACAAAACTTGGACGTTTTAGACAATATGTATAAAAATACGGTTAAAGTAAAAAACATCATCCAGGGACAATATGACAATGGGCTTGCCAAAAAAATTGATCTGGATCGAATCATCGTTAAAATTTCGAACATAAAAACCCAACGCCAACAAGTCCTCAATGGCGTTCAAATTCAGGAAAATGCCTTGAAATTTTACATGGGAATGCCTATAGAAAGCGCAATAGTAATTCCAAAAGCCGCCTTTGAAGTAACACCTGTGGCATTGACTGAAGTTCCAAATACCGCAAACAGAACCGAATTTTTACTGCTGAAAAAACAGGAAGAATTACTGGAATATCAAAAAAAGTCAGTTATAGCAGGCTACTACCCTACTTTATCACTTTCTGCAGGATACAACTATATAGGACAAGGTCCTAAAATGCCTTTAGGAGCAAAACCGGCAGACGGTGTTTACTGGTCAGATTTCTCCTCCATAGGATTGAATTTAAGAGTACCCATTTTTTCAGGATTTGATACTCGCTCCAAAATCAGAAAAGCCGATGTTGAATTAAGAGCGATTAAAGAAGACCTAAAAGACACCCAACTCGGACTTGATTTGGCTTTTTCAAATGCAAAAACCCAAATTGACAATAGCTTAATCACAATTGAAAATCAAAAGGAAAACGCAAAACTTGCCCAAGAAGTCTTAGAAAATACCCGAAACAATTACGTTCAAGGATTAGCGACTTTAACTGATTTATTAGATGCTGAAAATGCATTGACCGAGGCACAAAACAATTATACTGCAGCGATATTAGATTACAAACTGGCAGAAATTCAATTAATCAAATCAAAAGGAGAATTAAAAACACTTATTAAATAACGATCAAAATGAAAAAAACTATTATAACAATTGTAGCCATCGCTGGATCTTTGGCCTTAATTGGATTCATATTAACTAAAAACAAAAAAGAAAACGAAGAGAAAACCGCTATTGTTGCTGAAAAAAATGCGGCAGTATCAGTAAAAACAGCCTCTGTGAAAACAGAAGAAGTTTCTCTGGATTTTAGTGCCAATGGTAATTTTGAACCTACTCAGGAATTAACTTTCTCAGCCGAAAAATCAGGTAAAGTAACCAGCGTTCTGGTAAAAGAAGGGGACTATGTAAATGTTGGACAAACGCTATTAATTGTTAGAAGTGACGTGATCAACGTAAACGCTCAAGCAGCACAAGCAGCATACCAAAATGCCAAAGCGGATTACAGCAGATATGAGAATGCTTTTAAAACCGGAGGTATTACAAAACAACAGTTAGATCAGGCAAGATTAGCTTTAACAAATGCTGATGCCAATTTGAAACAAGCCAATATTAATGTTGGAGACACTAAAATAAAAGCCCCGATCAAAGGGTTTATCAATAAAAAATATGTTGAACCGGGTTCTATTTTAACTGGAATGCCAGCAACTGCCTTGTTTGATATTGTAAATGTTTCCAAATTAAAATTGAAAGTTACCGTAAACGAAAGCCAAGTAGCCAGCTTAAAACTAGGAAACACAGTCAACATCTCGGCCAGCGTTTATCCTGACAAAAGCTTTTCTGGAAAAATTACTTTTATTGCCGCAAAAGCAGATAGCAGCCTGAACTTTCCAGTAGAAATTGAAATCACAAACAATGCATCCAACGACCTAAAGGCAGGAATGTATGGAACAGCCCAATTTGCCTCTCAACAACAAAAACAAATGCTAACGGTAGTACCTAGAAATGCTTTTGTGGGCAGTGTAAGCAGCAACGAAATTTTTGTAGTCGAAAACGGTATTGCAAAATTGAAAAAGGTTACGGCAGGTAGAATCTTAGGTGATAAAGTCGAAATTATCAATGGATTAGCTGATGGTGAAATCGTAATTGTTACAGGTCAAATTAACTTGCAAGACGGAAACACTGTAGAAATCATTAAATAATTGATTTTAAGAATCAACAAAAAAGAAATATGAAATTAGCCGAAATATCCATAAAACGTCCGTCGCTGGTGATTGTATTGTTTACAATCCTGATTCTTGGTGGATTATTCAGTTACAACCAACTAGGTTACGAACTGATTCCAAAATTTGAAACAAACGTGATTACGGTTTCAACGGTCTACCCGGGAGCTTCTCCGAGTGAAATAGAAAACACCGTAACCAAAAAGATTGAAGACGCCATTGCATCCTTAGAAAATATAAAAAAAATAGACTCTAAGTCTTACGAAAGCCTTTCGATAGTATCTATTACATTGACTTCAAATGCCAATGTTGACATTTCTATGAATGATGCCCAACGTAAAATTAATGCCGTTTTAAGTGACTTGCCAGACGATGCCGATCCGCCTTCGTTGACAAAATTCTCGCTGAGTGATTTACCTATTATGACCATTGGCGCCAATGGAAAAATGGATGAAGCCGAATTTTATGACTTAATTGACAAAAAAATTGCCCCTATTTTATCTCGTGTAAATGGAGTCGCTCAAGTAAACATTATTGGAGGTCAGGAACGTGAAATTCAGGTAAACCTTGATGCTGTAAAAATGCAGGGTTATGGACTATCAGTTCCACAGGTACAACAGGTAATTTTATCATCAAATTTAGATTTCCCTACAGGAAATATTCAAACCCGTGAACAAAAAATATTAATTCGTTTAGCGGGTAAATATAAAAATGTAGATGAGTTGAGAAACTTAGTGGTTTCCTCTCAAAACGGAATTCAGGTGCGTTTAGGAGACATTGCGGATGTTCAGGATACTCAAAAAATTGCCGAAAAAATTGCTCGTATTGACCAGAAAAGCGCCATTATACTTCAAATTGTAAAACAATCTGATGCGAATGCGGTTGCCGTTAGTGAGCAATTATTAAATACTATTAAAACCTTAGAAAGCGATTATAAATCAGTCGATTTAAAATTAAACGTTGCAAAAGACAGTACCGTTTTCACATTAGAAGCAGCTGACTCTGTTGTACATGATTTATTGATTGCGGTTCTTTTGGTTGCTTTTGTAATGTTGTTTTTCTTACACAGTATCCGAAACTCTTTGATTGTAATGGTAGCTATCCCAGCTTCATTAATCGCAACATTTATTGGAATCTACTTATTGGGCTACACCCTTAACTTAATGAGTTTGTTAGGACTATCGCTGGTGGTAGGTATCCTGGTCGATGATGCTATTGTGGTAATTGAAAATATTTACAGGCACATGGAAATGGGCAAGAGCCGAATTCGAGCTTCTTATGATGGAACTGCCGAAATTGGCGCCACCGTAACTTCGATTACCTTAGTAATTGTGGTTGTGTTTTTACCAATTGCAATGAGTTCTGGTTTAGTTTCAAACATCATTACCCAATTTTGTGTTACGGTAATTATTTCCACTTTATTCTCTTTATTAGCTTCCTTTACTATTATTCCATGGTTGTCTTCCCGTTTTGGAAAATTAGAACATATTGAAGGTAAAAATGCTTTTGGAAGAATTATCCTTGGCTTTGAAAGCTATTTAACACGTTTTACCAACTGGGTTTCCAACTTGCTAAACTGGTGTCTGGATCATTATATAAAAACGATTCTAGTGGTATTGGTCCTTTTCTTTGGATCCATTTTTTCACTACTTGGTGGCGGCTATATTGGTGGTGAGTTTTTCGCTGCATCGGATAGTGGTGAGTTCCTGGTTCAAATCGAAATGCCAAAAGACGCTTCCTTAGAGCAAACCAACTTTATGACCCAACAAGCGGAAGCCTTCTTGAAAAACGAACCCTATGTTTTTAGTCAAATTACAACAGTAGGTCAAACCAGTGAAGGTCTTGGAGCATCGCAAGCAACAGCTTACAAAGCAGAGATCAACGTTAAAATGATTGATCAAAAAGATCGAACTGATGATGCCTCTGTATATGCTGCAAAAACAAAACGTAAACTGGAAAAAGTTTTAGTAGGTGCCAAAGTGAAGACCGTTCCTGTAGGTCTTTTAGGAACAGCTGAAGATGCTACTTTAGGATTGATCGTAACGGGTCCAAATGTAGATAGTGCAATGAAATTTGCAAAATTAGCTGAAGCTGAATTACGCAAAATTCCGGGTACTACTGAGATTAAATTAACTGTAGAAGACGGTAATCCGGAGATAAACGTACAAGTTGACCGAGATAAAATGGCTGCTTTAGGATTAAGCCTGCAAACCGTTGGTTTAACCATGCAAACAGCTTATAGCGGTAATACCGATGGAAAATTTAGAGCGGGTGAATATGAATATGACATCAACATTAAATACAATGCTTTTGACAGAAAAAACATTACTGATGTTAGTAATTTAATTTTCATCAATAGTGCTGGTCAGCAAATCAAACTAAATCAGTTTGCCAAAATCACCGAAGGTTCTGGTCCTAGTAAATTAGAACGTAGAGACAAAACAGCATCGGTAACGGTACAAGGTCAAAACGTGGGAGTTCCAGCCGGAACAATTGTTGGTCAATGGCAAGAAAAAATTGACAAACTTGAAAAACCTGTAGGTGTAAACTATATTTGGGGAGGTGATCAGGAGAACCAAAGTGAAGGTTTTGGTACTTTAGGAATTGCATTGTTAGCCGCCATTATTTTGGTTTACCTTGTAATGGTTGGTCTTTACGATAGCTTTGTTCACCCGTTTGTAGTACTATTTGCTATTCCGCTTTCATTTATTGGAGTATTATTAGCCTTGGCTTTGACCAATAACACACTGAATATATTCACCATCCTGGGAGTAATCATGTTAATTGGACTGGTATGTAAGAATGCGATCATGCTTGTAGATTACACGAACCAGCGAAGAGCCGCAGGCGAATCTATCCGTACTGCCTTAATCCAAGCGAATCATGCCCGTTTGCGTCCAATTTTGATGACAACCATTGCGATGGTATTTGGTATGCTTCCAATTGCATTAGCTTCTGGAGCTGGAGCAGAATGGAAAAACGGTTTGGCTTGGGTAATTATTGGGGGGTTAATCAGTTCGTTATTCTTAACCTTGATTGTAGTTCCTGTGATTTATGAAATTATGGAAAAAATCATCCATAAATTCTCAAAAGGAGAAAAAATCGATTATGAAGCGGAGATGGTTGCTGATTATGTGCACCAAGAACTCAGCGAAGACGGTTTTAATCCAAAACACACTCTTTAAAAATAGAAGAAATCAATAAAAAACCTGCTCATTAGAGCAGGTTTTTTTATTTACAATGAATTCCTGATAATCAATGAACACTTGTTTTCTATTTGTTCTTTTTTCCCTTTCAGAACCATTTGGGCCAAAATTTCTCCCATAGCCTCAAAATCTGTAGAAATGGTTGTGATACCGTTTTCTACCACTTTTTTTAATGCAGTTTCATTATAGGAAATAATACCATAATCACTTCCTAATTTCAAGTTTTGAAGCTTTGATTTTTCAATAACAGCCACTAAATCCCTGTCATTTGGAATAATATAAGTTTCTCCCACTTCAATGTCACGATTATCAAACTTTGTGATTACTTCGTGCTCAAAAGAAAAATCCTTACAAAAGTTCTCAAAACCTTCTTTCATCCCTAATGGTTCTCTAAAACCCGGAAAAATAATAATTAGCTTTTTGAATTTATCCAATTTAGACTTGCCTTTCAACAAGGCGTCATAAATATCTTTTTTATGATTTTGATAAATTGCAGGATAAGATTTCAGCTCGGGATTCGTTTGATCCAATATAAAAACTTCCTTTGCAGGCAAGGTTTTTATCGCCAGAACGGCACCCGATAAATTGGTAGGCATTATAATGTATTTGGTATAATTTCCGTTGCTTTCATTGATCAGCTTTCGAAACATTTCATTATTGAAATGATGAAAGAAAATGTCAACCTGAACATCATCGCCAATACTTTTTAAAAATGAATTATAAATATCTTCCTTGAAAATATTCAACTCGTCAAACAATAAAAATATTTTTTGTTTGATGGTTACTTCGGTGCTCTTTATGTAATATCCTTTTCCAAGAATTGCATAAATAATCCCTCTTTTCTTTAATTCTTCATAGGCTTGCAAAACGGTATCCCGAGACAATGAAAACTCTAAACAAACTTTGTTTATGGAAGGTAGCCGCTCCCCTTTTGCTAATATCCCTTTTTCAATTGCTTTTTCAATTGATAAAACTATTTGCCTATATTTTGGCAACCCTAAATTATTTTGAATCGAAATAATTTTCATGAACCCCTTTTTTTGGGCAAGTTACAAAAAACCGGTAGGTACTGGTATATTTTTTCAAAAAAATATCGTTTTAAATTTCACATTCCCTATAAAAACGACTAAAAACAAACATAAATCGTATTTTTTACGCAATAAAAAGAGAGACTAAAGAATCTTAATTTTTTCACTAACAATGACTTTATCAAAAAGTCACAAAACTGTCTGTTAAGTAAATAACAAAAAAACACCAATGTTTGTCACATTGGTGTTTTTGATATAAGCAAGAAATAGAAACTAGTTCAAAAGAGCATCCAATTCTACTTGAATATTGGCACTAGAAGGTCTTGGCGCATCAGCTTTAACAATTTTTCCGTTTGGATCTATCAAAATAAATCTAGGGATTCCTGTAATATTAAAGTCTTTTACAAACTGAGAATTCCAATCATTATCGGCAAAAACCTGAACTCCACCTAATTCTTTTTCTTTGATCATTGTTTTCCATTTTTCAATGTCTTTCAATTTATCAATAGACATACTCAAGAAAACAATGTTTTTACCATGATATTTCTCTTCCATTTTTTTTAAAAACGGAATTTCAGTACGACAAGGACCGCACCAAGTGGCCCAAACATCTATGTAAACATATTTTCCCCTAAAATCTTCTAATTTTGTTTTTCCGCCTTTATAGTTATCATACTCAAAAGAAGGAGATAGCGTACCGTTCATTTTGTTTGCCTCCAAACCTTTCTGATGGTATTTAGTCAAACCTTCTACAGATCTTTCGATACTTATTTTTTGTAATTCAACGAATTTTGAATCCAATTTAGTGTTGTTTAATTTCAACAAATCAGCCGTTTTTTTCTCGCCGATAAGCTTCGCAAAACCTTCTTCATTTGAAGCCAAAAGACTATCATAATCGTATTTTGCATCTTCCATGGCGTTTTTTGCCAAAAAGTTATTCTCAACAGCTCCTTTTCCGGAATACACAATTGACTCATCAAATTTTTGAGCATCCATTTTAAGCTTTAAATCATAGCCGTTTTTAAGAAACAATTGAGTGTATTCTTTTCCATCAAACAACATATAAAACCCTTCTTCTACAGAAAAAGAATCTTTAAAAATTCCATCTTTTCCAACTAAAATCTTTTTGACTTCTTTTCCGGTATTTCGATCCAAAAAGCTGATAGCATCCGTATTTCTATTGGCAATTTCAGCCTTAAAAGATAAATCAGCCTTAGTTTGCCCAATAGCATTAACAGCGCAGACAAATGCTATGGCAATAAAAAATAATTTTTTCATATGGTTATAGTTTAATATTATAACCAAATCTAATTGATTAAACTGGAGTGAAATTAAAAATTAACAAAAAATTAATTTATTGAAGTTTGTCTCTTTTCGGGATTAATTTAATTTTTGTCGCTACTTTTGTATCCTAAAATTTTGATAATGTATAGAAGTCATAACTGTGGAGAACTTAACGCTTCACACATTAATACTGAGGTTACTCTAGCCGGTTGGGTTCAGAAATCCAGAGACAAAGGATTTATGAATTGGGTAGATTTAAGAGATCGTTACGGAATTACTCAACTTATTTTTGATGAAGGCCGTACGGACAAATCCGTTTTTGAATTAGCCAAAACACTTGGACGCGAATTTGTTATCCAAGTAAAAGGAACGGTTATTGAGCGTGAAGCCAAAAACAAAAACATCCCAACAGGTGAAATCGAAATTTTAGTTACTGAACTAAACATATTGAACAGCGCTTTGACACCTCCTTTCACTATTGAAGATGAAACTGACGGTGGGGAAGACATTCGAATGAAATACCGCTACTTGGATATCAGAAGAAACCCGGTAAAAAACAGCTTGCTTTTCCGTCACAAAGTGGCAATGGAAGTTCGAAAATACCTTTCAGACTTGGATTTCTGCGAAGTAGAAACACCTTACCTTATAAAATCAACTCCTGAAGGAGCCAGAGATTTTGTTGTTCCTTCCCGAATGAATGAAGGACAATTCTATGCCTTGCCGCAATCGCCACAAACTTTCAAACAATTATTGATGGTGGGCGGAATGGACAAATACTTCCAAATCGTGAAATGCTTCCGCGACGAGGACTTACGTGCCGACAGACAGCCTGAGTTTACGCAAATCGATTGCGAAATGGCATTTGTAGAACAAGAAGACATTCTGAATGTTTTTGAGGGACTGACAAGACATTTACTAAAAAAAATAAAAGGAGTAGACGTAGATAAATTCCCTAGAATTACCTACGATTACGCGATGAAAACCTATGGAAATGACAAACCGGACATCCGTTTCGGAATGGAATTTGGAGAATTAAACGAATTTGCGCAACACAAAGAATTCCCGGTATTCAATGCCGCCGAACTAGTTGTCGGAATTGCAGTTCCGGGAGCAGGAAATTATACCCGTAAAGAAATTGACGCCTTAATTGATTGGGTAAAACGCCCACAAATAGGCGCAAGCGGAATGGTGTATGTAAAATGCAATGAAGACGGAAGCTACAAATCGTCTGTAGACAAATTTTACGATCAAGATGATTTATCGAATTGGGCCAAAACAACCGGAGCAAAAGCCGGTGACATGATTTTTGTCCTTTCCGGTCCGGCAGATAAAACACGTACCCAATTATCAGCACTTCGTATGGAACTGGCCACGCGTCTAGGATTGAGAAAACCAGAAGAATTTGCCCCACTTTGGGTAGTTGATTTTCCTTTATTAGAGTTTGACGAAGAAAGCGGTCGCTACCGCGCAATGCACCATCCGTTTACCTCTCCTAAGCCAGAGGACATGCACTTACTGGAAACCAACCCTGGAAAAGTTCGTGCAAATGCCTATGATATGGTTTTGAATGGTAATGAAATTGGAGGAGGTTCCATTCGTATCCATGACAAAGCAACCCAACAATTAATGTTCAAATACTTAGGCTTCACCGAAGAAGAAGCAAAAGCACAATTCGGATTCTTAATGGATGCTTTCCAGTTTGGCGCTCCGCCACATGGAGGATTAGCATTCGGATTAGACCGTTTAGTAGCTATTTTAGGAGGTCAGGAAACCATTCGTGATTTTATTGCCTTTCCAAAAAATAACTCCGGAAGAGATGTAATGATAGACGCCCCTTCAACAATTGATGCTTCGCAATTAAAAGAGTTACACATAAAGCTAGACAGCATTTAAAGGACGAAAACACTGAATATCAATATTTTTGCAAAAAAATATTAGAATTTTAGCGTTCGTATTATATTAAAGATTACATTTGCCTCATTATAAATTATTATTACTATTACAATGCGTACAGGTACAGTTAAATTTTTCAATGAGTCTAAAGGTTACGGATTCATTACAGACGAAGAAACAGGAAAAGACATTTTTGTTCACGCTTCAGGAATCAACGCGGAAGAATTGCGCGAAGGTGACAGAGTTAGCTACGAAGAAGAAGAAGGAAGAAAAGGAAAAGTTGCTGCGAAAGTAGCAGTTATCTAAGCATAAAAAAATATTTTTTTTTGCCTACGA
Source organism: Flavobacterium granuli (assembly GCF_900129705.1). Lineage (GTDB taxonomy): Bacteria > Bacteroidota > Bacteroidia > Flavobacteriales > Flavobacteriaceae > Flavobacterium > Flavobacterium granuli. The sequence goes on from NZ_FQWO01000002.1 coordinate 73,843, forward strand.
ATGTTTAAAACGTTCCGATTTGTTTCGGAACGTTTTTTTTTGCTCCCAACGAAAAATACCGCTAAGAAAACACAAAACAAAATTCCTTATTTATAATCATTAAAAATTAAGGAGGAACCCTATTTTAGCTCCTACTAATTTCCGGATTTGGCTTGTGTTTTAATTCCTTGAAACCTATCTTTGTGGCTTATTTTAGTGCTAAAAAAGACAATTATGCAATCTGATCAATTAAATTATATCCCTATTTTAATACAGTTTTTACTGGCTGTTGGATTTGTTGTAGGAACAATCATCGTTTCTGGAAAATTAGGCCCAAAAAGATCTTCCAAAGTTAAAGATGCTAATTTTGAGTGCGGGATCGAATCCGTAGGAAATGCTCGAATTCCTTTTTCTGTAAAATATTTCCTTGTCGCTATACTTTTTGTTTTATTTGACATCGAAGTAATTTTCCTTTATCCTTGGGCTGTCAACTTCAAAGAACTTGGCATCGAAGGCATGGTTAAAATGGTGATATTTATGTCTTTACTTTTGATTGGTTTTTTCTATATCATCAAAAAGAAAGCTTTAGAGTGGGAATAATAAATTTATTTTAAATTAAAAATGATGAATTAAAAATGGTTTTGAACATTCAAAATTTACAATTCAAAATTCAAAATAAAAATATAAAATGAGCAATTCAAATATAAAAATGGTTGAACCGCCAGAAGGTGTTGTAGGCGAAGGTTTCTTTGCTACAAAACTAAATGATGTTGTAGGTTTAGCCCGAGCTAATTCACTTTGGCCTCTGCCTTTTGCAACTTCTTGTTGCGGTATTGAATTCATGGCAACCATGGCATCTCATTATGATTTGGCACGATTTGGATCTGAGCGTGTGAGTTTCTCTCCACGTCAAGCAGATATGCTGTTGGTAATGGGAACTATTTCAAAAAAAATGGCCCCTATTTTACGCCAGGTATACGAACAAATGTCAGAACCTCGTTGGGTTATTGCCGTAGGTGCTTGCGCAACATCAGGAGGGATTTTTGACACCTACTCTGTTCTTCAAGGAATTGACAAAGTAATACCGGTTGACGTTTACGTTCCGGGTTGCCCTCCAAGACCGGAACAAATTGTAGATGGAGTAATGAGATTGCAAGAACTAGTAAAAAATGAATCTGTAAGAAGAAGAAGTTCTCCAGAGTACCAAGAATTATTAGCTTCTTATAATATCAAATAATCAAGATGGCATTAGAAAATACAGAGATTCAAGATAAATTAACGCAAAACTTTGGCGAAAGCGTTTTCAATTTTCAACAGCAAAAAGATATTTTTACTTTTGAAATTGATGCGGATAAAAACAAAGCCATCATTTTATTCTTGAAAAACGATCCTAGCTTACGATTTCACTTTTTGACTGACTTATGCGGAATACATTATCCTGATAATGAAGTTAACAAGCAATTTGCGATTGTTTATCATTTGCACAATTGGTACGAAAACAAACGTATAAAAATAAAAACTTACATCAACGGTGAAAAACCGGAAATAAAAACAATATCAAACATTTTCCTAAGTGCAAACTGGATGGAAAGAGAGACCTTTGATTTTTATGGTGTAGATTTTATAGGTCATCCACAATTGAAACGTATTTTAAATATGGATGAAATGATTTCTTTTCCAATGCGTAAGGAGTTCCCTATGGAAGACGGCGGAAGAACAGATAAAGACGATCGTTTTTTCGGTAGAACAATAGACAATTGCTAAAAACACATTCTATAATTTTTCACATTCTATAAATGTCAGAACTATTATTACCACCAGAGCATCGATATGCCAAAATAATAAAAGAGAAGCTAAATGAAGACGGAAGCGAGCTTTCTATTCTGAATTTAGGTCCTACTCACCCCGCTACACACGGAATTTTTCAAAATATTCTGTTAATGGATGGGGAGCGGATTTTAGACGCCGAACCAACTATTGGCTACATTCACCGTGCCTTTGAAAAGATCGCTGAAAACCGTCCTTTTTACCAAATCACTCCACTTACAGACCGAATGAACTACTGCTCATCGCCTATCAACAATATGGGATGGTGGATGACTGTAGAAAAACTATTGGATATTGAAGTGCCAAAACGCGCCCAATATTTAAGGGTTATCGTAATGGAATTAGCAAGAATAGCAGACCATATCATCTGTAACTCTATCCTGGGTGTAGACACCGGGGCTTATACCGGCTTCCTTTATGTTTTCCAGTTTAGAGAAAAAATATACGAAATCTACGAAGAAATTTGTGGTGCTCGTCTAACAACAAACATGGGAAGAATAGGTGGTTTCGAAAGAGATTGGTCTCCAGAAGCTTTTAGAAAATTAGACTTGTTCTTAGAAGAATTTCCGGCAGCTTGGAAAGAATTCGAAAACTTATTCGAAAGAAATAGAATTTTCATTGACAGAACGGTAAACGTAGGTCCGATTTCTGCCGAACAAGCAATGGCTTATGGATTCACTGGGCCTAACTTACGTGCGGCAGGTGTTGATTACGATGTACGTGTGGCACAACCATACAGCTCTTATGAGGACTTTGACTTCATAATTCCAGTAGGAAAATCAGGCGACACTTACGACCGTTTTTGTGTACGTAATGCCGAAGTTTGGGAAAGTTTAAGTATCATTCGTCAAGCATTGGCAAAAATGCCGGAAGGCAATGATTACCATGCCGAAGTTCCTGACTACTACCTGCCTCCGAAAGAAGATGTTTACACTAGCATGGAATCCTTAATATATCACTTTAAAATTGTAATGGGAGAAGTTCCCGTTCCGGTTGCAGAAATATACCATGCTGTAGAAGGCGGTAACGGAGAACTTGGTTTTTACCTAGAAACAGACGGAAGCCGTACTCCTTACAGACTTCATTTTAGAAGACCTTGCTTTATATATTACCAAGCCTATCCTGAAATGATCAAAGGAGCATTACTCTCTGATGCTATTGTGATTTTGTCAAGTTTAAATGTAATTGCCGGAGAATTAGACGCATAAATTATGGAACGTACTCATTACAAACAAGAAATAAACATGACTGAAGCATTGATGAATCGCATCAATGAATTAATCAGTCATTATCCCGCAGACAAACGAAAATCAGCCTTACTCCCTGTTTTACACGAAGTTCAGGACGCTCATGAAAACTGGTTGAGCATTGAACTAATGGATAAAGTAGCCGAAATTCTTCAAATACTACCTATTGAAGTATATGAAGTAGTTTCATTTTACTCGATGTACAACCAAAAACCAATTGGAAAATACATGTTTGAGTTTTGTCAAACCTCCCCTTGTTGCCTCAATGGAACAGAAGATTTGATGGATTATACCTGCGAAAAATTGGGTGTAAAAATAGGCGAAACAACTCCGGATGGCCTCTTCGAAGTAAAAGGTGTCGAATGTTTAGGCGCTTGTGGCTATGCCCCTATGATGCAATTGGGTGATTTTTACAAAGAGCATTTGACCAAAGAAAAAATCGATCAGCTAATCACTGATTGCCGAGATAATAAAATAATATTACACGATAAATAAGATGTCAAAAAAAATATTATTAGACAAAATAAACATTCCAGAAATCAAAACCTATGAAGTGTATCGTCAAAACGGCGGTTACGCTTCTGTAGAGAAAGCAATAAAAACAATGTCTCCTGACGAAGTCGTGGAGCAAGTTAAAACATCAGGCCTTCGCGGTCGTGGTGGTGCTGGATTCCCTGCCGGAATGAAATGGAGTTTTATCGATAAAAAATCAGGAAAACCAAGACATTTAGTTTGTAATGCCGACGAATCTGAACCGGGAACATTCAAAGACCGTTATTTGATGGAATTTATTCCTCATCTCTTGATCGAAGGAATGATTACTTCCAGTTTCGCTTTAGGAGCTAACTTATCGTATATCTACATTCGTGGAGAGTACATGTGGGTTTACAAAATTCTGGAAAGAGCCATTGCCGAAGCGAAAGCTGCGGGTTGGTTAGGAAAAAACATATTAGGTTCAGGATACGACTTAGAACTTTATGTTCATTGCGGTGCCGGAGCTTACATCTGTGGTGAAGAGACCGCATTGATTGAATCATTAGAAGGAAAAAGAGGGAATCCTCGCATCAAGCCGCCCTTCCCGGCAGTTTCTGGATTGTGGGCAAATCCAACTGTGGTGAACAATGTGGAAACCATTGCTACCGTGCCATGGATCATCAATAATTCCGGTGATGACTATGCCAAAATTGGTATAGGAAGATCTACTGGAACCAAATTAATTTCGGCTTCAGGACATATCAAAAATCCTGGTGTTTATGAAATTGAATTGGGATTAAGCGTTTACGAATTCATGAATTCTGACGAATATCTTGGCGGAATGAGTTCCGACAGACCTTTGAAAGCTTTAGTGCCCGGAGGTTCATCAGTCCCAATTTTACCTGCTGATTTGATTTATAAAACCGCAAACGGCGAAGATCGTTTGATGACCTACGAATCACTAAGTGATGGCGGATTTGCAACAGGTTCTATGTTGGGCTCAGGAGGTTTTATCGTTTATAATGATACTTCTTGTATTGTACGCAACACTTGGAACTTTGCCCGTTTCTACCACCACGAAAGCTGTGGACAATGTTCCCCTTGTCGTGAAGGAACAGGATGGTTAGAAAAAGTATTATGGCGTATTGAAAACGGTCAAGGACGTGAAGAGGACATTGATTTACTTTGGAGCATTCAAAGTAAAATTGAAGGAAACACAATTTGCCCATTAGGTGACGCGGCTTCATGGCCGGTAGCAGCAGCTATTCGTCACTTTAGAGACGAATTTGAATACCATGTTCGTTTCCCGGAAAAAATAAAAAACAGAGACCATTTTGTTGCCGAGCCTTTTGAAAAAGTAAAGCATTTAGTAACGAAACAAACAGTTTAAATTAGTTTCAAGTTTTAAGTTTTTTTTAGTTACAAGTGTAGCAACCTGAAACTTTAAACTTTTAAACTAAAAAAACAAAAGTAAGAAATGAAAGTAACAATAGACGGTCAAGCGATTGAAGTAGAACCAGGAACGACCATTCTACAAGCAGCACGTATGATAGGCGGGGAATCAGTACCACCTGCTATGTGCTATTATTCTAAACTAAAAGGGAGCGGCGGAAAATGCCGTTGTTGTTTGGTAGAAGTTGCCAAAGGAAGCGATGCCGATCCAAGACCAATGCCAAAATTGATGGCTTCCTGCGTAACAGGCTGCATGGATGGAATGGAAATCAACAGCAAATCTTCGGATAGAGTAAAAGAAGCCAGAGAATCAGTAACTGAGTTTTTATTGATCAATCATCCCCTAGATTGCCCAGTTTGTGATCAAGCGGGAGAATGTGACTTACAGGACTTGAGCTTCGAACACGGAAAGTCAAAAAGCCGTTTTATAGAAGAAAAAAGAACATTTGAGCCTGAAAACATTGGTCCAAATATTCAACTGCACATGAACCGTTGTATCCTTTGTTACCGTTGTGTAATGGTGGCCGACCAATTGACAGACCAACGCGTTCACGGTGTTATGGACAGAGGAGATCATTCGAATATTTCGACCTGTATCTCTAAAGCCATCGACAATGAATTTTCCGGAAATATGATTGATGTATGTCCGGTAGGAGCATTGACCGATAAAACTTTCCGATTCAAATCGAGAGTTTGGTTCAACAAACCGTATAATGCGCACAGAGACTGTGACAAATGTTGCGGTAAAACCACACTTTGGATGTTTGGAGACGAAATACAAAGAGTTACAGGAAGAAAAGATGTCTACCATGAAGTAGAAGAATTCATCTGTAATGGTTGTCGTTTTGACCATAAAGATCCGGCTGACTGGGTTATTGAAGGACCAAGAGAATTTGACAAAGATTCGGTTATCAATCAAAACAATTATACTCAAGAACTAGAAACAGTTCATATCGCTACCGAAGAAGGAATTCTTAAAGGAAGAGAGCAAGACCGCAAGAAAATCAGTATGTCTGCTATTCCATTGGCCAAAGAAGAAGGAGAAGATTTTAAACATGGTAACCTTTAAGAAATGGATAGTACAATCATTATAGAAAAAAGTATCATCATACTAGTTGTTTTTGCCATTACCATGCTTATGGCAATGTACTCTACCCTAGCCGAACGTAAGGTAGCAGCTTGGCTTCAAGATCGTATTGGACCAAACAGAGCAGGAAAAGGCGGTATTTTACAACCACTTGCCGATGGATTAAAATTATTCTCGAAAGAAGAATTTGAACCAAACACGCCCAACCGTTTTTTATTTTTCGTAGGGCCTGCTATCGCTATGAGTACAGCTCTGATGACCAGTGCCGTAATTCCCTGGGGCGATAAATTCCATCTTTTTGGAAGAGATATTATATTACAAGCCACTGACATCGATATTGCCCTATTATACATCATCGGGATATTATCTATAGGCGTTTATGGTATTATGATAGGTGGATGGGCTTCTAACAATAAATTCTCCTTGATGGGAGCAGTACGTGCCGCTTCGCAAATGATATCCTATGAAGTAGCGATGGGATTGTCATTAATAGCCTTATTGATGATGACAGGAACACTAAGCTTAAGAGAGATTTCATTGCAACAATCAGAAATGAACTGGAATGTGTTTTACCAGCCACTGTCTTTCTTGATTTTCCTGATTTGTGCTTTTGCGGAAACAAACAGAACTCCATTTGATTTAGCAGAATGCGAAACGGAATTAATTGGAGGATATCATACAGAATATTCATCAATGAAAATGGGATTCTATTTATTTGCTGAATATGCCAATATGTTTATCTCCTCTGCAATACTTGCTGTTTTATTCTTTGGCGGATATAATTATCCCGGAATGAGCTGGGCAGTGGAAAACTGGGGTGTGAACATTGCCAACATTATAGGAATTGCAGTATTATTTGCAAAAATATGCGGTTTCATTTTCTTTTACATGTGGGTAAGATGGACAATTCCAAGATTTAGATACGACCAATTGATGCATCTAGGATGGAGAATACTAATTCCGTTGTCGATTATCAATATCGTCATTACCGGAATCGTAATTTTAAGAGCCGAAATAGCCAGCTATTTAGGATTTTAATCTCCTTAGAAATTAAGATTATATTCATATAGAAAAGCACTAGCCCTGATAGCAGCGGCATCCTTTTATTTTTTTCTTTAAAAAATAAAAGATAAAGCGGATAGCAGGAATAAGCTACAAATAAAAATTAAAAAAATGTCAATAGAAGCCATATCCTTATCGGGAAGAAAAAAGCTGGTCTCCAATAAAGAGATGACCTTTTGGGAAAGAATGTACCTTGTTGCAATTGTCAAAGGTTTGATGATAACATTAAGACATTTATTCTCCAAAAAGGTGACCATTCAATACCCAGAACAGCAACGTACAATGAGCCCTGTTTACAGAGGACAACACCAGTTAAAAAGGGACGAACAAGGGAGAGAGAACTGTACTGCTTGTGGTTTATGTGCCCTTTCTTGCCCGGCCGAAGCCATTACGATGAAAGCCGCTGAACGCAAACCGGAAGAGAAAATGCTGTACCGTGAGGAAAAATATGCTTCGATTTATGAAATCAATATGTTGCGTTGTATTTTTTGCGGACTCTGTGAAGAAGCTTGTCCAAAAGACGCTATTTATCTGACTACTTCAAAAGTATTGGTTCCGGCTAACTATGATAGAGAAGATTTTATTTTCGGTAAAGACAAATTAGTTATGCCATTGGATATCGCAATGAAAAATGCTCAACTTAAAAACGCTAACTAATGTCAACGATACTTATTATATTTTGTGTTTTAGCTGCCATCACTTTGTCAACAGCATTTTTGACTATATTTAGCAGAAACCCTATTCACAGTGCACTTTATCTGGTGATCTGTTTTTTCTCTATTGCCGGTCATTATTTATTATTGAATTCTCAGTTCCTGGCGATAATGCATCTTATTGTCTATTCAGGAGCGATTATGATTTTATTCTTGTTCACCATCATGTTGATGAATTTAAACAAGGAAAACGAAGTACATAAACCAAGAATTACGCGTCTGGGAGCCATTGTTTCTTTTTGCTTGATTTGTATCGTTTTAATTTTGGTTTTCATCAACTCTAAACCAATTATTGGCGAATATGTTCACACAGGTGAAGATTACCAATCCATAAAAGTTTTGGGTCATGTGCTGTTGAACGAATATATGGTACCTTTTGAATTTGCGTCCATTCTGCTTTTAGTAGCAATGATTGGAGCCGTTCTATTGTCTAAAAAAGAAAAAACAGGGAAATAAAATGAATAATATTTTAAATGAAATAGGCATCGAAAACTACATTTTTCTCTCTACTATACTTTTTTGTATTGGGATCTTTGGAGTTTTATACAGACGAAATGCTATCATTGTATTTATGTCTATCGAAATTATGTTGAATGCGGTCAACCTTTTGTTTGTTGCCTTTTCTACTTATCACCAGGATGCCCAAGGACAAATTTTTGTGTTTTTCTCGATGGCTGTTGCTGCCGCAGAGGTTGCCGTAGGTCTAGCCATTCTAGTTTCGATATTTAGAAATTTAGGTTCGATTGACATCAATAATTTAAAAAACTTAAAAGGATAAACTATAATGGACATGAATTTAGCTTTACTCTTATTATTAGCTCCTTTTTTAGGATTTTTATTTAATATTTTCTTTGGAAAAAACATTGGTAAAACTGCTTCCGGAATAATCGGAACAGGCACTGTAGTGCTTTCATTTGCGCTAAGCATTTTCTTTTTCCTTCAAATAAATCAAAGCCATCAAGCGATTAGCATTCAATTGTTCGATTGGATCCAAATCAGTAATTTCAAGGTAGATTTTGGTTTTCTTTTAGACCAATTATCCATACTTTGGTTGCTTTTTGTCACCGGAATTGGTTCGTTGATACACCTGTACTCCATCAGCTATATGCATGATGATGAAAATATGCATAAGTTTTTCGCTTACTTAAACTTGTTTATCTTCTTCATGATTGCCTTAGTAATTGGAAGTAATCTAGTGGTATTATTCATCGGATGGGAAGGTGTTGGACTTTGTTCTTATCTTCTTATTGGATTCTGGCATAAAAACCAAGATTTCAACGATGCTGCCAAAAAGGCGTTCATCATGAACCGTATTGGTGATTTGGGCTTATTAATAGGGATGTTCATCCTAGGCTCTTTATTCTCTACTTTAGATTATGCTACTTTAAAAACAGCTATCGCTGGAGCAACTGATCTGAACATCTATTGGATTTCTGCTGCGGCCTTTGCTTTGTTCATTGGAGCTTGTGGAAAATCGGCACAAATCCCATTGTACACTTGGTTACCGGATGCGATGGCAGGACCAACGCCGGTTTCGGCATTGATTCACGCTGCAACGATGGTGACGGCTGGTATTTTTATGATTACCCGATTGAATTTCCTTTTTGATTTAGCGCCAGACGTTCAAAATATTATTGCCATTGTTGGTTCGATAACTGCTTTGGTAGCCGCTACAATTGCCTTGGTTCAAACCGATATCAAAAAAGTACTGGCCTACTCTACGGTTTCTCAATTGGGATTAATGTTTTTGGCCTTAGGTTTAGGTGCCTATGAAGTGGCCGTTTTCCACGTTATCACGCATGCTTTCTTCAAAGCTTGTCTTTTCTTAGGTTCGGGTTCTGTGATTCATGCCTTACATGGAGAACAAGACATGCGCAACATGGGCGGATTGAAAAAAGTAATGGGCATCACATTCATCACTTTCTTAATCTCTTCTTTGGCGATTTCAGGAATACCGCCTTTTTCAGGTTTCTTCTCAAAAGACGAAATCTTATTAGTAGCATTCGAACACAACAAAGTACTTTGGTTCATCGCTTCCTTAGCTTCTCTTATGACCGCCTTCTATATGTTTCGTTTATTGTACCTTACTTTCTTCAAAGAATTCAGAGGTACAGCAGAACAGAAAAGTCATTTGCATGAAAGTCCTTCATTGATTACTTTCCCTTTGATTGTTTTGGCCATCTTAGCGACAATTGGCGGATTGATTAGTTTACCGACCAACAGTTGGTTAAATGCTTACCTTGCTCCTTTGTTTACCAAAACAGCAACCGAAGCACATCATTTTGGAACAACAGAATATGCATTGATGGCTGTTGCCGTAATTGGCGGAATTGTGGGAATCGCAATTGCCTATGCAAAATACATCAAACAAAATCAGCTTCCGGCAGAAGATGCTGCTATCAGCGGTTTTGCAAAAGTATTATACAACAAATATTATGTAGATGAAATCTATGATTATCTATTTGTAAAATCAACCAACAGCCTGTCTAGATTCTTTAGAGACCAAGTAGAAACTACTTTGTCATCTCTAGTATTTGGATTAGGAAAAGTAACCAATGAAATAGCGTTTCAAGGTAAAAAATTACAAAGCGGAAGTATCGGTTTTTATCTTTTTGCTTTTGTTTTAGGACTTTGCGCCATTGTAACCTATTTATTTTTAGCTCAATAATTTTATACCATGAACGTATCACTACTATTAATTATACTTCTTGTTGGTGCATTTGCAACTTATCTTGCCGGTGACAAACTGGCTTCAAAAGTGGCTTTATTCTTTGGGTTATCCGCTTTAGGGTGTTCCATCGAATTATTAAACCAGTTTAATGCCGGAGAAAACATTAGTTACCTAAGCCAATGGATTAATCAGCCCAATATAGCATTTGCCTTAAAAGCCGATGGCCTATCTATAGCCATGCTACTATTGACAACTGCTCTGACACCAATCATTATCTTTTCATCCTTTGGAAATGACTATAAAAATGCGAAAGCATTCTACAGCCTCATCTTGTTTATGGCTTTTGCTATGGCAGGAACTTTCCTAGCATCTGATGGGCTTTTATATTACATTTTCTGGGAACTATCATTAATTCCTATTTATTTCATTGCCTTACTTTGGGGTAACGGAGATACTGAAGAACGTAAAAAAGCAGTGGTAAAATTCTTTATTTATACCCTTGCCGGATCATTATTTATGCTGATTGCCTTCGTTTATCTGTACCAACAAGCTGGAAGCTTCTTATTGGAAGATCTTTACAAACTGGATTTATCGGCTACGGAGCAATTATGGATCTTCTTGGCTTTTTTCTTAGCCTATGCGATCAAAATTCCAATCATTCCTTTTCATAGCTGGCAAGCCAAAGTATATCAAAAAGCACCTGCTGCAGGGACAATGTTACTTTCAGGAATCATGCTGAAAATGGGATTGTACAGCGTTATTCGTTGGCAATTGCCTATTTCACCGCTTGCGGCAAAAGAATACATGAATATCTTCATTGGTCTTGGAATTGCTGGAGTTATCTACGGATCAATTGTAGCTTTGAGACAAAAAGACCTGAAAAAATTACTGGCTTATTCCTCATTGGCCCACGTAGGCTTAATTGCAGCCGGAACCTATACACTAACTATTGACGGATTACGAGGCGCCGTTTTACAAATGATTGCACACGGTTTTGTGGTTGTTGGATTGTTCTTCATTGCTGAAATCATTTTTAGAAGATACGAGACCAGAACCATTTCTGAAATGGGTGGAATTCGTTCCCAATCCCCTAAATTTGCTTCAATGTTCTTACTATTAGTATTAGCATCTGTGGGACTGCCTACCACTTTCAACTTTGTTGGGGAATTTACCGTACTGTATAGCCTTTCTCAAATCAACTTATGGTTTGCCCTTTTAGGAGGAACAACCATTATCTTAGGAGCATATTATATGTTGAAAATGTACCAACACGTGATGCTGGGAGAAACTAACAGCAAAGTATTTGCGGATGTTACTGCTAAAGAAGCGATAACATTGGTACTGATTATCGGCGTTATTTTCTTCTTTGGAATGTATCCAAAACCAATTACAGACTTGATCACACCAAGTTTGGAAAATATTTTAACTCATATTAATAGAGTAAATTAAATTTAGGATTAAGGGATTTACGAATTAGGATTACTATGCTATGACCAAGGAAGAACTTAAGAAACGTAACAAAGCAGTTGATGTAGTTTCTTATCAACTTTTTAAATCCTCTTCTTCAGTTGCAGCAAACTACAGATCCGTTTGCAGAGGAAAATCAGATGCTGATTTTCTAAATAAATTGAAAATTGTAGATGAAGAAGCTGATGAAAGTTTATTTTGGTTAGAATTTATTAAAGGTTTAGAAATTGAATGTGATAAAGTCCGGCTTGAAAAATTAATACAAGAAGCAAACGAATTGGTTTCCATTTTTTCGGCAGGAATAAAAACGATAAAAGAAAAAAATAACATAAAAAACTAAGGTTAGGAATAATAGAATCAGGTAATAAACAGGTATTAAATCCTAAATTCTAAAATCCCAAATCAAAAAATCAAAATATGAATACATTAATAGCTATAATAGGATTAGGTGTTTTATGCCTTTTATTTGAAATTTTCGAATGGAGAAAAGCGATTATTCCCGTAACCGTTATTGGACTATTGGCTGTCCTTGGATTAAATATATCCGAATTTAACTCTCCTGAAGCCTACTACAACAATATGATGATTGTGAGTAAATTTTCTACGGCATTCTCAGCTTTGTTTATAATCCTTACCCTTTTCTTGGTAATCTTAAGTCATAAATTTTACGAAAATCAACCGGGAAAACTATCGGATTTCATTGCCATAAAAATATTCTTGCTTGCAGGAGCGGTTGCCATGGTTTCTTTTGGCAACTTGGCCATGTTCTTTTTAGGGATCGAAATTTTATCGATTGCCTTATACGTTTTGGCATCAAGCAGCAGACAGAGTGTAAAAAGTAACGAAGCGGGACTAAAGTATTTCTTAATGGGATCTTTCGCCTCTGGTATCATCCTGTTTGGCATCTGTTTGATCTACGGTGCTATGGGAAGTTTTGATGTTATTGAAATCAGCGAATTATCCCGTTCTGCCGAATTGCCGATTTGGTTTCCTATTGGGATTATTTTGGTTGCTATCGGTATGTTTTTCAAAATTGCCGCTGTTCCTTTCCATTTCTGGGCTCCGGATGTTTATGAAGGTTCTCCTACATTGACCACTGCCCTAATGAGTACTTTGGCAAAGGTGGTCGCTATTGCTACTCTATTCAAACTGTTGAACGTGATGAATGCCGATCTTTCGCCTTCTTTCCAATTAGTGATTGTTATTATCTCTATGGCTTCAATGACCGTAGGAAATATTATGGCATTACGACAAGTAAACGTAAAACGTATCTTAGCTTTCTCTGGAATTTCTCATGCCGGTTTCATGTTAATGACCCTGCTAAGCACTACAAACGCAGCCGGAACCTTATTATATTATACCTCTGCTTATGCCTTGGCGGGAATCGCTGCTTTTAGCGTAATCCTATATGTTTGTAAACACAACGAAAACGAAGATATCACCAATTTCCACGGATTAGGAAAAACCAATCCCTTATTAGCCGCTATTCTAACAGCATCATTATTGTCTATGGCTGGAATTCCAATATTTTCCGGATTCTTTGCCAAACTGTTTTTATTCAATCAGACCATTCAGGCCGGTTATATCGCCTTAGTGATAGTTGCCGTAGTCAATTCGATTATAAGCGTAGGTTACTACTTCAAATTGATCCTGGCGATGTATACTAAGGAAGCCAACGAAGAAAGAACAGCGACTCCAATTACGATTTATGCCGTTGCCGTTATAGCAATTGTATTGAATATTGCCTTAGGATTGTTCCCTTCCTACGTTTTGGATTTATTGGCATAAAGAACACACTTTATCTATCCCACAAAACCATCAAAAGCAATTTTGATGGTTTTTTTTATCCCTGCCATTTAAAATTAAAAACCAATTTCCCAATAAAAACAAAAAATACATTTGGTTCCAAAAGCTTTTTAGTACATTTGTATATACAAATGAAATTGGCTCTAAAATAAATCAAGGATGGAAAACAAATTAAAAATACAAATCTGGTCGGACATCATGTGTCCGTATTGCTATATTGGAAAAAGAAGAATCGAAGCGGCTCTAGAGCAATTCAAACATAAAAATGCTGTAGAAATAGAATGGAAAAGCTTTCAGCTTGACGCAAATTTTGTAGCTTCGGAAGGAGATAATTTAACCGAACATCTGGCAGAAAAATACGGAAAAGATAAAAAATGGGCTCAAGAAATGATGGATAACATGACCCAAAACGCTAAAAATGCAGGATTGGATTTCCATTTTGAAAAAGCCGTCATGGCCAATTCATTTGATGCCCATCGCTTATTGCATTTGGCCAAGAAATTCCAACTAGGCAACGAACTAAAAGAACTATTGTTTAAAGCGTACTTAACCGATGGTAAAAACATAGGCGATTTAGCAACCCTAAAAGAATTGGGAATTCAAGCCGGCCTTGATGCCGCAGCAATTGATGACGTATTACAATCGGATGCTTATGCGACAAACGTAAAACAAGATATCGAAATGGCTCAGAACATAGGTGTTCAGGGTGTACCATTTTTTGTTTTAGATAACAAATATGCGATTTCCGGTGCACAACATGTTGATACTTTTGTTCAAACAATTGAAAAAGTATGGCAAGAAGGGCAGTTTGATTCCAAAATAACGGTAATTAACACTCCTTCCGAAGGAAGCTGTGATATTAATGGTTGCAATTAACGCCATCCTCCCCCCCAGCTCTAAAAAACAAGATATAACTAATCACAAAAATTAACCACCTTTTCAGGAAGCATAAAACCATAATGACTAATTTTGCCCTATGTATGCTTTAGTCGATTGTAACAATTTTTATGCTTCCTGCGAACGTGTTTTCCAACCGGAATTCAACGGGAAACCGCTTGCCATATTATCAAATAATGACGGCTGCGTAATTTCCCGAAGCAATGAGGCCAAAGCCCTTGGGGTTCCAATGGGTGCGCCAGCATTTCAGATTAAGGATTTAGTCCGGGAGAAAAACATTAAATTATTCTCATCCAATTATCCGCTTTATGGAGACCTGAGCCACCGTGTCATGTCTATACTGGGACAGTTCACCCCTAACATCGAAATCTATAGCATCGATGAAGCCTTCTTGAACTTTGACGGAATGACAATTCCAGATTTTCATGACTATGGGATTCAAATGAAAAAAAGAATACAAAAATGGTTAGGACTTCCCGTATCAATAGGCTTCGCTGAAACCAAAGCTTTATCAAAAGTAGCCAATAAAATCGCAAAAAAATTCCAAGACAGAACCCAAAGTGTCTATGTAATTGATACCGATGAAAAACGAATCAAGGCCTTAAAATGGACAAAAATTGAAGACGTTTGGGGCATCGGATACCGAACAACCAAGAAAGCCAAACTAAGAAACATCAAAACGGCTTTCGATTTTATTCAGCCACAACATGAATCTTGGATCAAGAAAGAAATGGGAGTAATTGGACTGCGTCTAAAATATGAGCTCGAAGGAAAATCAGTACTGGATTTAGAACCCATAGCAGATCAAAAGAAAAGCATAGCCGTTACCCGAAGTTTTCCAAAACAAATCTCTGATTTTGACCTATTGCGAGAACGTGTAACTACATTTGCTTCGGTATCCGCAGAAAAATTAAGAAAACAAAAATCTTGTTGCCACACTATAATTGTGATGTTGCTTATTGACAAACACAGTGTTCAAACATCAAAATATTATTTCAATATGGCAGTAACCTTGCCTTATGCGACAAATTCCAGTTTGACCATTTCAAATGCAGCTATTGACTTATTAAAAAAGCTACATAAAGGAAACGAACATTTGAAATTCAAAAAAGCAGGAGTCATCGTAACGGCACTTATCGATGAAAACCAAAAACAATTTCAATTATTTGAGGATGAAAATCCAAAACATTTGGCCCTAATGAAAGTAATAGACAAACTCAATAAGAAAATTGGATATACTCAGATAAAACTCGCAACCCAAAATTTAGGCCTGACCTGGAATATGAACCAAAACCATTTATCCCCAAAATACACTACTAATTTTAAAGAGATTCTTGAAATACGATGTCAATAAAAAACGAACAAAAACTCCAGTTTTTCCATCCCGAATATGAGAGTGAATTAAGAATTCCTTTCATTGCAGACGGCGTTTCGGCAGGTTTTCCTTCCCCCGCAACCGATTTTATGGAAACCAACATCGACTTAAATAAAGAATTAAGTGAAAATCCATTGGCTACTTTTTACATCAGAGTCAAAGGCAATTCGATGATTGATGCAGGCATCAACGATAAAGACGTTCTGATTGTAGATCGAAGCCTGGAACCGCAAAACAATAAAATCGCCATCTGTTTCATCGACGGAGAATTTACCGTAAAGCGAATCCAACTCGAAAAAGACTGCCTCTATCTGATGCCTGAAAATTCCAATTACACACCAATAAAAGTAACAGAAGAAAATCAATTAATTATCTGGGGAATTGTAACCTATGTAATTAAAAAAGTATAAAATAAAAAAAGCCTCTTCGAAAGAAGAGGCTTTTAAGTACCCGGAGCCGGAGTCGAACCGGCACGGTTTCCCACAGGTGTTTGAGACCAGCGCGTCTACCAATTCCGCCATCCGGGCTTAGCAGACAAGAATAATAAACAATTATTCTAACGCAATAAAGAGATATTTAGTGGTAGCTAAACATCTTTTCCTTTAACACGGTGCAAATGTAAAAAATAAATTTAGAAATCCACCCAAAAATATCTATTTTTTTAATGCCGAACCCAAACCATTTTCAGCCCCTAATAAATGCAACAAATTAACTCCTTACAAAACAATAATTTAAATTAAAATCAGCATTGAAAAAAAACACTAAAACCACAAACCTCAACAGCACAAAACCACTATTAAGCCAACCTATCAATCAAAACCACACCATTCGATATCAAATTCAACAAACAACTCCATTTTATCATCCTTAAGAGGCTTCAAATCTGAAAATACTTAATTTTTTCCTTTCAGAGTTAAATAAATTTTCTAAATTTGCACCTCGTTAAAAACACAACACACAACTAACTACACCCGAGGCGTATACACATATTTAGCTAACACAAATTACAAAGCAGAATTGTATTAAGCGCAGCGGAATAAAAAACAACAAATTACAATGTCACATCTAGAACCGGAAGCTAAAATTTTTGCTTGTTCACAAAGTGTCTATCTAGCCGAAAAAATCGCAAAAGAATACGGAATTCCATTAGGAAAAGTTACCATGTCTAAATACAGCGATGGCGAATTTCAACCTTCTTATGAAGAGTCTATCAGAGGATTGAGAGTTTTTATCGTTTGTTCAACTTTTCCAAATGCAGACAATTTGATGGAATTGTTACTTATGATAGATGCTGCAAAAAGAGCTTCTGCAAGACACATTACAGCAGTAATACCTTACTTTGGCTGGGCAAGACAAGATAGAAAAGACAAACCTAGAGTTCCGATAGGAGCAAAATTAGTGGCTAATTTATTAGATGCTGCTGGCGCAACAAGAGTAATGACAATGGATCTGCATGCAGACCAAATTCAAGGATTTTTCGAGAAACCGGTAGACCATCTTTTTGCATCCACTATCTTTTTACCTTATGTAAAAAGTTTAGGTTTAGATAATTTGACGATTGCATCTCCTGACATGGGAGGATCAAAAAGAGCCTATGCCTATTCTAAATTTTTAGAATCTGACGTGGTTATCTGCTACAAACAAAGAAAAGAAGCCAATATCATCGACACCATGGAATTGATTGGTGAAGTAAAAGGCCGAAATGTAATTCTAGTAGATGATATGATTGATACCGGAGGCACCTTGGCAAAAGCCGCCGATTTAATGCTCGAAAAAGGAGCATTGAGCGTAAGAGCCATCTGTACTCACGCCATTTTATCAGGAAGCGCCTACGAAAAAATTGAGAATTCGAAATTAACAGAACTAATCGTTACCGATTCTATTCCGTTAAAAAGAGAATCAAACAAAATAAGAGTGTTGAGTTGTGCCCCTCTTTTTGCCGAAGTAATGCACATGGTACATCATAACAACTCCATCAGCGGGAAGTTCATCATGTAATCACAAACAAGTAGAATATTTAATAACTATATAATTTTTACAATGAAATCGATTACAATTAAAGGATCAGAAAGAGAAAGCGTGGGCAAAGTAGCTACTAAAGCCTTACGTAATGCTGGAGCGGTTCCTTGCGTGTTATACGGAGGAGATCAACCAGTACATTTCTCAGCAGAAGAAAAAGCATTCAAAAGCTTGGTTTACACTCCAAACGCTCACACTGTTGTGATCGACCTTGGCAACGGAAAATCATTTAATGCCGTTTTACAAGACATTCAGGTTCACCCTGTGTCTGACAAGATTTTACATATTGACTTCTTTCAAATTTTTGAAGACAAAGAAATCACTATGGAAGTTCCTGTAAAAATCGTTGGTAAATCCAAAGGAGTTATGGCCGGTGGAGATTTACGTCTAAACAACCGTAAACTTAAAGTAAGAGCTTTACCAGCAAATCTTCCAGATTTCGTTGAAGCTGACATTACTCCACTTGACATGGGCAACAAATTATACGTTACTAAAGTGCCATCTGAAAACTTCAAAATCATGCACCCTGACAATACAGTAATTTGTCAAGTGAAGATTTCACGTGCTGCTATGAAAGCGGCTCAAGAAGCAGCAAAAGCAGCAAAAGCACCTGCAAAAGGAAAGAAAAAATAATTTTTTTTCAAGCATACTTAAAAGCATCAGTTGTAAAACTGGTGCTTTTTTTTTGAACCATTGCGAAAAACAAAACAATCTGGAGCGAAACACAAGGCCTTCCCAGCCGGCAATTTTCCCGCTGTACACTTCAATCTTTTATTTTTTTCTGAAACAAATTCAGAAAAAAATAAAAGGATTTCCGCTTCCATCGGGGCTACTTAGATTTTATGGTCTTGTTCTTGTCATTAATCTAAAAATACACCAATCCTATAGCCCAATAATCGAATAAAGCCTATTTTTGCAGCATGATAAAATGGATATCCAATATATTCTCATCAACGAAGAAAGAAGACCATACAGATTCTATGAAACCGGAGGTTCACGAACACCAAAAAAACAATATAGAAAGCGTGAGTAATAAATTTTTAATAGTAGGACTGGGCAACATCGGTGCCGAATACGTAAACACCAGACACAACATCGGCTTTAAAATAGTAGATCATCTTGCCAAAAAAGAAGGAACTCAATTTGAAACGGCGAAACTAGGCTCATTAGCCCAATTCAAATTCAAAGGAAGAACTTTTCTTCTTTTAAAACCCAATACCTACATGAATTTAAGCGGAAAAGCAGTACAATACTGGATGGACAAAAAAAACATTCCTTTGGAAAATTTATTTGTCATTACCGATGATTTAAACCTGCCATTCGGAACCATCCGCATCAAACCAAAAGGAAGCGACGGAGGACACAACGGTCTAAAAAACATCAACCTGATCCTCAACACCAATCAATATACCCGATTCCGTTTTGGCATCAGCGATGAATTCAAAAAAGGAAAACAGGTAGATTATGTATTGGGAGATTGGGACGACAATGAAAAAACAGCGCTACCGGAACGCTTAGAAATAGCTTCCGAAATCATAAAATCTTTCGGAACTGCGGGTCTCGAAAACACCATGACCGCATACAACGGCAAATAAAAAAGGAAGCCTAAGGCTTCCTTTTTTATTTTACTCTATTATTATTTTCTTTACCTCTCTTCTATCCCCATCAACAACGGTCAATAAATAAATCCCAGATCCTAATTGTGGCAACTGAATGTTTTCATTGAAATTAAATTTACTCTCAAATTCTCTTTTAAACAATTCCTTCCCCAACAAACTGTGAACCATGACTTTTACACCATTCGTATTCTTACTCATAAATTGCACCGTAATGTTGCCATCACTTGGATTAGGATAAGACACTATTGGTGAAAACTCGAAATCTGGCGCTATTAAAGTATAATTTTTGGTACAAATCGTTATTGCAGCCGAGTCTAAGGTTCCTGTATCCTCAAGATAGCGGTCACGCACTCTAAACACCCATTCTCCTTGAGGATTTTGACCATTAAAAACAGCCAAAGACTCATAAGGAGCAACCTTTTGAGCTACTGTAGACCCACAGTCAAGAGCATCACCCAAATCATCATAGTTCAACAACAAACTGCCATTTGTATTTCCGCAACTTTCATCAAACAACTTCACAGTAATCCCTTGAGGATTCACAACATCTATTTTCACATCCGACATATAAGAATGTGTAAAACCTACAGACAAATTCACATCTACAATTGTTCCTGTTGTAGCAGGTACACTAATTTTTCTCGTTGTATAAGTCGCAGATTCGGGTATAGCAAAAGGAGTTGGAGCAAATGTATAAGTCTCACAAGAGGAAACAACCGCATACCCAATTGCAAAAGCCTTACTATTTATCGCATAATAGATATTCGCTGTTGGCTCTATTAAAATTCGACAGTCTTTTGCGGTAATATTTGGAATCACAATAAGCTCTGAACCATCATTTGGAGTATTTGCCGCCAAAATTGTCGGAAACGTCAAACCTCCGTCTGTAGAAAGTTTAATGTTGACGTTAGCCGATCCCGGCAAAGTATTAGAACCGTTTACACTCCAACTGATTGTTGTCTTTTCACCCTGAAACCAACTTATATCTTCGGTATTTTGCGATGTTATCGCAAATGGACCCGCTGCTCCGCTTACATTTACGATCATCGATGCGGAATTCGTTTGAGCCGTGCCAAGAGGAGCATTGTCCCTTGCCGTCAAGCTAAAATGAAGCGTTCTTGCAATAGACGAAACCGACTCCCAAGTGGTGCTCAACCTACCCGAAAGTACCGTGCTAAGCGCCGGCATATAACGGATAGGAGAACTGGTCGGTTTCATAGATCTAAAAAGAGGCCCGTCAGGCTTAGTAGGAAATGCGATACTACTTGAACCACTTTGAGTTTTCGCGTCGTCATTTTGCTCCCAGCAATAAGTGAGCACATCTCCATCAGGATCAAGCCCAGAACCCTTTAACACAAAAGCAGTTCCCTTTGGAATCGTCCAATCGGGACCAGCATTTACAACAGGAGGATTATTACTTAAAGTAACTGATTTAGGACAAACTTTTGAAGCAAGATTATTTTGTATTTGTAAAATACTGACATAGGCAAAATAATCATCCGAATAGTTTTGAATATTATTATCGGCAATTCCAGCATATCCCATAATCGTAGAACCGCTTCCCGGCTCCACATTTACTCCAGTACCCTCAATATCTTCAGAAAAAGTATGGCTTGCTCCCAATTGATGCCCCATTTCATGAGCGACAAAATCTATATCAAAAGCATCCCCCATAGGACGTCCATCAGAAGGAGAAGTATAAGCACTTCCCTTGGCAAAAGAATCGTCAACCGTAGGATCTACACAAACACAGCCAATACAGCCCGCGTTACCTCCCCCACCTGAAGCACCAAACAAATGTCCTATATCATAATTCCCATTTCCTATCACATTACTTAGAGTATGCTGCAATTCGAGACTCCAGCTACCATCTACTCCCGTACTAGCATCAGAATAAGGATCTGTAGCAGCATTTGTATAAACAATAAGATTATTGTTGGCAATTATCTGTAATTTCAGCGCCAAATCTCTATTAAAAACCCCGTTAACCCTTGTCATAGTAGCATTCATGGCCGCCAAAGCTCCAGCGATCGTGCCACCGTGATACGCCGCATACTCTCCTGTGCAAGATAAAGCCAATCGCAGGGTTTTAAAAACCTTCTCATTGGCCGAAATTTTGCTTGTCTTCTTCAACAGCTGCTTATTAATCGCAACATCCTCCGTCTTACAAGAAAAGGGAAGATTCGCAGTATTTCTGCTTCCGGAATTAAAAAGTACATAGACGCCTTTATCACTTGATGAAGCCTCTATAAATTCTGATGCGCTATCAGCTCTAAGCACCATCGTTTGAATTCCATCGGGTGACAAACTAAAATTCAAGGAAGCCGTGGGATCGGTAATTCCTATTCCGGTATAAGACTTTATATCTGGGAATTTGGCCTGTAATTCGGGATCAAAATTGGAAGATTCCCAAACTGAAAACTCCTCAAAAACACCATTAATATTAGGGATTTTAATACGTTTTAATTGTTTTCTATCCGTACTGCTTGGCAAGAAACTCAAAGATTGCCTCAGTATTGTTTCATCCAATTGAAAAAACAACTTTTTTTCGGGACCGGAATTCAATCCATTTCCCTGAAAATCCAGATTCATATCCCGATTAACTCGCTTCCAAGGGGATTCTTTTTGGGCATAAACCACCGAGCCGAAGAAAATAACAAACAGCCAAAGTATAATTTTTTTCATATCTTGAAAATATAAACTCAAAAATAAACCATTTTTATCTAATTCGAGTATTCCTTTTGGCTTTCCTTAAAATCTAACCTTCAATTCAGTCTGTTTCTTATGAATTTGCTTTTTTATACAAACAACACAAAATATATTGAAAATCACTGGCAATACCGCTAAATTTAAAATAGATACCATAAATTTGCAGCATTATAAAACAACAGCTTTGAATATTTTTCAATCGATACAAGATTTTAGCTCTACCAAAAAAACGATTCTTACCCTTGGCACTTTTGACGGGGTACATATAGGTCATAAAAAAATTCTGGAAAAACTGATCCAGAACACGGAAAACAACAAATACGAAAGCTTAGTATTGACCTTTTTTCCACATCCTAGAATGGTTTTACAAAATCAATCTGACATCAAATTACTGAATACAATCTCCGAAAAAATAGATTTACTTGAAAAAACAGGAATTGAAAACCTTGTTATTCACCCTTTTGACGAGAGTTTTTCCAGAATAACGGCCGAAGATTTTGTTAGGGAAATTCTTGTGGATCAATTCCATATCCATAAAATAATTATTGGCCATGACCATCGATTTGGAAGAAACCGCACAGCAAACATTGATGATTTAATCCGTTTTGGAAAGCAATTTGGTTTTGAAGTTGAACAAATATCTGCGCAAGAAATAGATGCTATTTCAGTAAGCTCCACCAAAATAAGAAAAGCATTATCTCAGGGAAACATGGCTCTGGCAAACCAATACCTGGGATACAACTATTTTTTGACAGGCATCGTTGTAGAAGGAAAACGCCTGGGAAGAACCATAGGATTCCCTACTGCAAACCTAAAAATAAATGAAGATTACAAACTGATTCCAATAAATGGCGTCTACGTCGTAAAAAGCACAATTGATCAAAAAACTATTTTTGGAATCATGAATATTGGCTATAACCCTACCGTAGGCGGAGAACATTTATCGATAGAAATCCATTATTTAGATTTCGATACTGAATTGTACGGCCAGCAATTAACGGTTTCAATACTTCACTATCTGAGACCAGAACAAAAATTCGACTCTATAGAATCGTTAAAAACGCAAATAGAGAAAGACCGAAACAACGCAATAGCCTACCTAAAAAAACACTAATAATTAGTAAATAAAACCTTAAGCTATCTCAAATTTTTTGTGTAAATTTGAGATGTATTCCCTTGTTTATCAAAAAGATATTATTGTTTTTTAACTTTTTTAAAACTAAACATATGAAACTACCAAAAGAACTATACAACGGATGTATTATCTTTATTGGAATCGGTCTCTATTTTTTTTCAATGGAACTTTTAGGCCTAGCCGATTTGGTTTACTTACGATTATTCAACATCCTATTTGTTTTTTATGGAGCAAACAGAACTTTAAAAGCAAATTTTAAAGAAGGAAAAACAATTTTCCCATACAATGCCGTTTCTGCTCTTATTACATCTCTAGTTGGAGTATTTCTAAGCATAATAGGCCTAATAGCCTACACTTACTATAAAGGTGGAGATTCTTACATACAAACATTACCGGACACTTTTCTATTTGTTGGAAAACCCTCCGTGATGACCTATAGCATTTCTTTGCTTTTTGAAGGAATTGTTTCTGCTGTAATTGTGACATTTTCACTAATGTTATTTTGGAAGAAACAATACCCATCTGACTAAGCCGCATCTTAGCCCAAAAAAGTCAAAAAGCAATTTCCGGTATTTTACAACAAATTAGTTTTAATAATGGACCAATATGAAACTACCACAGGAATTAATAAACGGATTGATTATTTTCATTGTTATTGCCGCCTTTTTTTTATCAATGGAAGCGCTTGGCTATAGTAATTTATTCTATTTACGCTTCTTAAACATATTTTTTGTTTTATATGGTGTGAACAGAACCATTAAAGCAAATCTTTCCCAAGGCAAAAAAAGACTTGCCACTAATGCCGCTTCAGCCATAATCACCTCATTTATAGGTGTATTTTTAAGCGCCATCGGATTAATTTTTTACAGCTATTCCAAAGGAGGAGATTCATACATCCAGACCTTACCAAAAACCTTTTTATTTGCTGGAAACCCTTCAATCAATACCTATTCTATTTGTTTATTATTTGAAGGCATAGCCTCATCTGTTATTGTCACCATGCTACTAATGCTGTATTGGAACAATCGATTTACCACCGACTAATCTTCCAGACCACTCAATTCCAAAATACTTTTTTAAAAGACATTACATTGTCATTAGAACAATTTGACTACTTTTGGGGCATTAAAATTAGTATACAATGAGTATTACAAAACACAATTGGACTAAAGAAGAAATAATCGCAATATACAATAAACCCATGATGGACTTGCTTTACGAAGCAGCTTCCATTCATAGAGAACATCATGATCCAAACGTGGTTCAAGTTTCAACCTTATTGTCTATTAAAACTGGTGGATGCTCTGAAGACTGCGGCTATTGCCCACAAGCAGCTCGCTACCATACTGCTGTTGAAGGCAATGATTTAATGTCGGTTAGCCAAGTAAAAGCACAAGCTTTACGTGCAAAATCAGGAGGTTCCTCACGCGTATGCATGGGAGCTGCCTGGAGAAACGTAAAAGATGGCCCCGAATTTGACCAAGTACTGGAAATGGTTCGCACCATCAACAAGATGGACATGGAAGTATGCTGCACCCTAGGTATGATTACTGAAAACCAAGCGCAACGTCTGGCAGAAGCGGGTTTGTACGCTTACAATCACAATTTAGATACTTCTGAAGAATATTACAAAGAGGTGATTTCAACCCGCGGATTTGAAGATCGTTTGCAAACTATAGAAAATGTACGTAAAACTAATGTTACGGTTTGTAGCGGTGGAATAATTGGAATGGGAGAAAGCATTGACGATAGAGCCGGAATGCTTGTAGCGCTTTCTACACTAAACCCTCAACCGGAATCTGTGCCTATTAATGCTTTGGTTGCCGTTGAAGGAACTCCCCTGGAAGAAGAAAAACCGGTAGAAATTTGGGAAATGATCCGCATGGTTGCCACAACCCGAATTATCATGCCCGAAACCCAAGTACGTTTGTCAGCAGGCCGAATGAACATGAGTCGTGAAGGACAAGCTATGTGTTTCTTTGCAGGAGCCAACTCAATTTTTGCAGGCGATAAATTACTAACCACGTCAAATCCGGATGTGAATGAAGACATGAAAATGTTCGAAATGTTAGGTCTTAACCCACAAAAACCTTTTACAAAAGTGGTCCAACCAAAAACGATTGAAGCAAAAGACTCTCAATTTCAATCCCTGGGAGAAAAACCAAAATGGTCACGCCCCGGACACATTATTGAAAGAAATCTTGAAGCATCTGTCAAAGGAAAATAAATACTTAAAATAAAACAACAAAAATCCCGGCTTTGTATAAAAAGCCGGGATTTATTTATTGTACTCATTTTACTATTGGAAACAGGCCTTATTTAGCAAGAAGAAAAACAGTACCCAAATGGCTAATAAATGATTTTTTTACTGACTGTTGTGCCATTTTGCAAAACGACATTCACAATCAATACCTGCTCACCAGAAACCACATTAGAAACCGTTAAACCAGTATCATTCACATCCCCCTTATAAAAAACCCTACTGCCACCAACATCATAGATCACAATTTTATCGATAAAACCATCCCTCGAATTGATTTTTAGAACTTTATCCTGCACCAAAACAGACACCCTATCATCAACACCTGAAGCGACTTTCAATATATTTTTATTATTATAACGCAATACAAATCGGTCATTAAAAACACCTTTTTCTGTAGTGAAACTATAGGCTTCCTTTTTTAAATCATGGAAAATACCTATCAATTTATCTTCTAGAAATATATCCCGCGAAGCTAATTGACCATCGGTACGGTCGATGCTTATTTGAAAATCCCCTTTGACTGAAGTTTTATACCCCAATCGAATTGTATCATTCTCTTGAAATGGCAAAGCACGACCTTGAATGCTTAAATTTAAGTTCTCATTTATACTATAAAAATCCACAAACTGATTTCCGTCGTAACTTATTCCATCAAAAAAACCTTCATTAGTATTTGTTGCTCCGCTAATGTATCCTATTAAAGTCTGTTTAAAAGCACCTTGTTGGTTCGCTAAATTCAACCAAATACGGTTTTTCTCAATTGTCTTAGTATTAGCCGATTTTGATGTTGTTTTAAATCTAAAAAACTGTGCATTATCATTGCCTGATGGTCCTCCAGGAATACGCATACTATTATTGAAGCTAACTAAACCACCTGAAATACTGCTTGAAGCAAAAAAAGCCTGTCCAGCAGCAATTTTCCCTGTTGGCAAATTCAGATTATTATTGTTATTGGGGTCATTTATATCTGAATCTGTTTGGGCCGAAATAGCCGTTTTAATCCCGCCAGTAAGATTATAGGATGCATAATCATTAACAGTATAATTATACGTGCCATTTCCAGCGACAGCACTACTGGGCGGGGAGTTATGTGTCCAAAAATAAAGAGTCCCTTCTAAAGCTGCCGAATTATAGATCAAAAACTCATCAGCATCTATAGCTGAAGGATATGGATTCCCTATCAGATAAGACTTATCACCCTCAACTGAGACATTTATTATTCCATTATTAGGCACTCCTATAAATTTAGGATTAGAGTCAATACTAGCTACCGTAATACTGAAATTTTGCGGCGCTCTTACACTATATCCTATTGCCGCATCCATAATTACATTACCATTGACATGTATCACCCAGCCTTTGTCAGGGTTAAAGCTATAATACTTATCGTAGAGCGTATTGGGAGATAAATCATGCAATGCCTGTCCAGCCACAGGCGAAGACCAATAAGTAAAATCATATCTTTTTACAGGAGCCGTGTTTCGCCTGTAAATGATATTTCCCATATTTATTGCATTATCGGCAATTTGAACCAGGCTTGAATTATTGTCAAATGTCAATGAACCGCCTGAAACAGTCAATCCATTAGTAAGCGTAAGCGTTCTGCCGTTTGGAATAACAACGGCTCCTGATTTTACCTCACAAGAACAACCAACTAAATCTTGGTTTTCAGAATAATTTCCCTCAAAAACGATCTTATCAGAAGCTGTAGGAACATTAGGAAACCATGAATTCCCATTCCATTTCGATTCTACCGATGCTTTTATGACGCAATCGGCAACAGTAGAAACACAGCCAGCACTGTTTTTTATAAGTATCTTATAATTTCCTGCCGTCAAAGCTGATTTAATATTACTTGCTTGGTAATTCGCCCCATTATCAAAACTATAGCTATCTGTTTCACTCTGGACCTCCACCCTAATTGATCCTGTGGCTGTCATACAATCCGGTTGCACAATAGTTGTTTGCGGGCTTGTCAACTGAGGTAAAAAAGTAATCAAACGTGTTCTTGACGAACTATCCACTGAACATTGAGTTGTAGTATTATTGAAAGTGACATAAACACGATATTCCGCTGACTCCGCCGGCGTTCCGTTAATAATATTCAATGTTGCAGTTGAAGCTCCTGAAAAATGAGTCCCATCAACAACATCGGTCCATACTCCGGAAGCAACAGATCGTTTCCATTTGTAGAGAACAGGCCCATTTGAAGGATTGGAAATTACCGCTGTATACGAATAGCTGGCCCCGTAACAAAGATTTACATTCACTATCGATTGAGCCGGAGTCAAAGCTGGCGATGTTATATTGACTAATTCATTGACCGAAAGAGTAGCAACACTAGAGGTGATACTGCAAATCCCATTAGAAACAACGGCTTGGAATTGTGTGCCGTTTGGAAATTGAGCACTACCAACATTCCTTACAGTAATCACATTTGTATCGTAATTGCTCACATTACTAATAGCTGAGGAAATTGAAGTAAAACTCAAATCCCCGGGTTTTTTATATTGCCACGAATAGACTAAACCCGAACCCGTTGCAACTACCTTAAAATTAACATCACGCTTTTCACAATCTAATTGATTGCTAGGTTGCGTTGTGATGACAGGAGATGAATTAACAACTACCGTAGTATGACCGTAAGCAACTTTCTTATCAGATTGTCTTGTCATTACCACCTTATAAACACCCCCAACTGCATTAGAACCCGCTATAAAACTAGGATTTTGAGCCGTACTTGCAAAAGAATTAGGCCCTGTCCACGAATAGCTAAAAACTCCATTAGGCGGTGGAGTAGCAGCAAGATTAACAACACTCCCTACGCATACTGGCGAATTTGATGTAGCAGCTCCTGTTCCTCCCAAAGATTCTAAATCACTAAAACTACTGTTTGAATTGGCTTGACCATTACAAGTCGATACCAACTGCTCTCCTATATAAATTCTATCAGATGCTGTACATTGATCACCTCCGTCAAGTCTCCCACCTGAATTAACAGTAATACTAGAGCCTTCTGCCAGTGTTATTCTATCATTAGCTCCAGTTCCAAATAATAGTATAGCCTTATTTCTAACAACAAGATTAATTGGCCCCAAACAACTAAGATTAAATCCTGAATCAATTGTCAAAGTCATCGCATTGGTACCATCCCCAACATATAAAAATGCACCACAATTTCTTAAGGGAGCTGTACCACAAGATAATGTGCCTGTACTTACAGATGCCGTAATAGAACACTGTGCTTTAGTCTCGGTTGAAAAGAAAAATGTTAAAAAGAAAAAAACAACCCTTATAATAGTGTAAAATTGCCTCATAAAAAAACAAAATATTGTTAATATCCTCTCTTATAAATAATTATAAATCAATAAAATTGAAATATCCTACAAGATTAAATGATATATTAGGGCTAAAAAATAAAAGACGTTTATGTACCTCTTTTGTCGCTCAAATACATGTTTTTACAATTACACAAAATTGCTACAATACTGATTTACATCTTTTTGCATATCTGTTTTTCAAGGCTAACATTTAAAAAAAACAGCAAAACACAGTGCTACAATTGCGAGAACAACAACGAACCACAAAGCTTTTATAAAAAGGCTTTTCACTTTTTATTGGAACCAAGCTATAGTATTCAGTTTAAATTCTTAATTTTAAAATTTCAAATGAAAGACATTTTTTCCATCAAAGAGGCCATCCATAAAATAGAACATTATTGTGCTTATCAAGACCGCTGCCATGAAGAAGTGGAGCAAAAATTGAGAAGTATGAAAATGGATTCAGAAGAAATTAGTTCCATTATTACCCATCTTATCAAAGACAATTTCCTTAACGAAGAGCGTTTTGCCTGCAGTTTTGCCAGAGGCAAACACCGCATCAAACATTGGGGTAAAATCAGAATTGTAAATGAATTAAAATACAGAGGCATCAATCAGACACTGATTAATATTGCCCTAAAAGAAATTAGTCCCGATGAATATACCGCTACTTTTGATTCATTGGCAGAAAAACATTGGGAATCGATAAGAGAAACCAACATTCAAAAAAAACGAAAGAAATTTTGTGATTATTTACTAAGACGCGGATTTGAAAGCAGCCTAGTCTATGATAAAATGAAAGAATTAGAACTGACCTAGTATTTATAAAGATAATAAAACACTCACGGCATTCCCTCCAAAACCAACCGCATTCACCAATACTTTCTTTATCACCCTTTCAGGGTTTACAACCCTGAAAGGGTGATCGGCAAAAGGAACTCCGATAAACCTATTGTGTTGCATCATCATTATAGCCAGCTCCATACTCAATATACCCGATGCTCCGAAGCTGTGTCCAATTTTCCATTTATTAGTTGTCAATAAAGGAAGCTTATTACCAAAAACTTTTTCTATAGCTCTATATTCTGTCAAATCCCCTTTAATAGTTCCGGGAGCATGCATAACAATAGCATCTACGTCTGATAAATCTGTGTCTTGCAATGCCATTTTCATCGATTTCTGGAAACAACTTGCTTCTGCCGAAATGGAAATATTATGTTCCAAAATTTCAGTCGCATATCCAATCCCTTCAATAAAAGCCAACGCATTTTCTTTCTTCCCGATTTCGAGACAGCAAACAGCAGCACCTTCGCCGAGAATCATTGTGTTTTGATTTTTTTCCAAATCCAAAGCCCGATTTGGCCATTCGGCAAGCTCAGGCTGACGTTCATCTATATTCGAATAAATCTTCAACGCGCGCATCTGGGCTATTGTAAAATCAGTCAAAGGAGCCTCGCTTCCGCCAACAAGAAATTTATCAGCCATACCCGCGCGCAACCAAGCGACGCCATTCAATACCGCATGCAATGCCGTAGAACAGGTAATAGAATGAGAAATTTCGGGCCCGCTACTCTGCAAATCATGGGCAATCCAGGAAGAAATATTACCCAAAGTCGTTGTTGGTGAAGCCAAGGTCTGCGCTTTACCCGATTGCAAATAGTCCAGATGGTGCTTTTCGAATAAATCAGTGGCGCCACGTGAGGAACCTATGTTAATCCCAAAAATATCTTTTTCACCCCATCCGGCACTTTCAATCGCTTTTCGCGAAGCCAGCATCGCATACAAAACCGATTTATCCAAAGCTTTGTATTTAATGTCAGAATCGCGCATTGCGCCAACAAGCGCTTTCGAATCTTCATCAAGTATTGCGGCCCAGGTTTCTTTATGATCTAAAAAGTGCTTTTCAAAAAAGTGCGTATTCTTTAGATAATTCTGCCAAATAGTACTTGATTGATTTCCTAAAGGGGAAACCGAAGCGATCGCGGTTATGGAGATTGTTTGTGACAAGATATTATTTTTTGTCGCAAAGGTCGCAAAGTTTTTCGCAAAGTTCACAAAGCTTCGGAAGTTTATATGTGCAAAATATAACTTAGGCCTTAAGCGCTATACGTTTTTCACAAATCGAAAATAGCATAAATAGCATACCGATTGTAATAATTTAACGGCTTAGCATAAATAAAATTCATCTTAAGCCGTTATTTTTTTGCTAATCTTGCAATATATCAAATGGCTTTTGAATCCATTTATGAACCAGACAAAAAAACATGTGAATTTGTAAAATCCCTTGTTAGCTGTGCTATATTGATTGTCATTGCAAACAAAATGTACGTCTTATCAAACCTATAACAAGTCCCTAGATACCTGCAACATACTTGCAACAAATGTCAGCATTGATGTGGATCGAGCCTTAAAAGGCTGTGTTATAATAATTACACCTCAGTGCGGACTTATTCTTAAACAAAAATCAGACTGTTTCTAAAGCGTTTTCAACCACCTGATACACTTTTTGCAACTGCTCATTCGTCATAATATAAGGAGGCAAAATATAGACAATATTACCAACGGGACGAAGAATCACGCCGTTTTCAATAAAAAAATCATAGAGTTTATTGCGCAAGCTTCCGTAATAACTTGCGTCAGTATCCGTTTTTATTTCCAAAGCAAAAATGACTCCGAGCACCCTTGTGGTCGTCACTTTTGGATGGTTTACTAGCTGTTTTTGGAATTTCAGATGGCTTTCGTTTACTCGGGCAATATTGAGCTGCATTTCATTGGTTTGCAACAATTCCAAACTAGCCAAAGCAGCCGCACAACCTGTAGGATTTGCGGTAAAAGTATGACCGTGAAACAGAGCTTTATTAATGTCATCGTCATAAAAAGCTTCAAATATTTCCTGCGTAAAAGTAGTTATCGCCATAGGAATAGTGCCTCCGGTGAGCGCTTTTGACAAGCACATCATATCTGGCTTTTGCTTTGCATAATCCATAGCAAAGGTTTTTCCGGTTTTTCCAAAACCAGTCATCACTTCATCGGCAATGGTAAGCACATTATTTTCCTGACAAATTTTAATTAATTCGTCCAAAGCCGTTGGTTCGTACATCACCATTCCAGCCGCGCCCTGAACCAAGGGCTCAAATATAAAACCGGCACATTTTTTATTTTTAATCACTTCTTTCAAAGCATCAAAACTTTGCTGCTCCTGCCCTTTTACCGGCACCGGAATTCGCACCACATCAATAAACATCCCTTGAAACGCCTGAGTATAAAACGAAATTCCGCTCGCCGCCATGGCCGCAAAAGTATCTCCGTGAAAAGCATTTTCAAAAGCAATAATCGTGGTTCGGGTTTCTCCCCTATTGAAAAAATACTGCAAAGCCACTTTTATGGCCACTTCCACCGCAGTTGAACCATTGTCCGAAAAGAATATTTTCTGTTGGTTTTTTGGTAAGATTTCGATCAATTTTTCAGCCAAAACCACTGCCGGCTCATGTGTAAATCCGCCAAATAGAACATGTTCTAATGTGGTAAGTTGCTTATAAATCGCATCGGCAATAAATTTATTGCTATGTCCAAAGGGGTTCACCCACCAGGAAGCAATAGCATCGATATATTCTTTATTGTTTTCATCCCACAGCAAGGCTCCTTCGCCTCTTTTAATGGCAATTGGAAGTGCTGCTGTTTTGTGTTGGGTGTAGGGATGCCAAAGGTATTGACTGTCTTTCTCTACTAGATTCATTTGATTTTTAATTGAAGATTAACGATTTCAGATTTTAAAATTGCTATTGAAGTTGTAAAAGATTTTCTCTGAACAAATCCGCATATTCACGAATTACATTGCAATCAAAATACGGTTCTTGATCGATTCTGCCAATACATTTTATTCCTGTTTTAGACAGAATTATCGATTCGCTAGCTTTATTTTCTTCACCGCTAAAAACAATGCCAGCAATACTTATTTTACGATTTTGCAAAGCTTCTATAGTAAGTAAGCTATGATTGATACTTCCTAAATAATGACGGGAAACTACGATCACTTTATAATCTGCTTGTATCAAATCGACAATAGTATCCTCATTATTTAAAGGAACAAACAATCCTCCCGCTCCTTCAATAACCAAATGATTTTCGGTTTCAGGAGTTCTAATTTTACTTAAGTCAATGGTGATTCCATCAATTTCGGCAGCCAGATGCGGACTTGCAGCGGTGTTTAATTTATAACTATTGGGATGAATCACTGTTTTATCATTACTGATAAAAGATTTTATTTTATGACTGTCAGAGTTTTCTAAATCTCCCGCTTGGATAGGCTTCCAATAATCAGCTTCCAAAGCTTCTGTTATAATAGACGAAGCGATTGTTTTTCCAACATCGGTTCCAATTCCTGTTACAAATAGTTTCATATCATTTTGCGGCCACTGATAGCACGGATTTAACAGATTCACACAGATTTTTTTTAATTCTTTCTGTTGTTTGTAAAAATTAGTCTTTTAATTTCAGGTTTTTCTCCAAAGTTTAATAATAACCCAATTTCAATATTTGTTGCTTTTAGATAGTTTAAAGTTTGCGCATAATGTGCTTTCATTAACCCATCACAAGCCTTTAATTCTAATATGATTAAATCTTCAATTAACAAGTCTGCAAAAAAATCTCCAACAAGTTCACCCTTATAATGCACTTTAATCTGTTTTTGAGTCTCAACTTTAAAACCTTGTGATTTCAATTCCAAATACATTGCGTTTTGATACACTTTCTAAAGAAATCCATGGCCCAGTTCATTATAAACTTCATAAAAAATCTTTAAAATTGATTCCGTTAATTCTTTGTGTAAAATCTCCGTCATAAACTGTTATTTAAAAATTTAAATCCGTGGCATCCGTGGCTAAAAGGCAAAAGTACTCAACAAAGCTAAGACTTCTGAGATTTCTTCTTTTGAATTATAACTGTGCAGACAGAATCGCAGGCGTTCCTGCCCTTCAGGAACTGTTGGAGACAAAATTGCTTTCACATCAAAACCTTTTTCCTGCAGTTGACCGGCAATTGTTTTTACCTTTTCGTTACCTGGAATAATAGCCGATTGAATGCTCGATTTGCTTCGCACAAAAAGTGGTTTTAAACCCAACATATTCTTTTCTTGATTGAAATGAATAATATTCTCTCGTAGCGCAATAATATTTTGTTTTTCTTTTTCTAAAAACTGAAAAGCAACTAGAATTGTCGCAATAGAATGTGGTGAAAGCCCCGTGGTATAAATAAAACTTCGGGCAAAATTGACCAAATATTGTTTTAATTCCTGACTTCCCAAGATCGCAGCACCATGGCAACCCAAACCTTTGCCAAAAGTCATAATTCGGGCAAAAACGCGGTCTTGCAAACCTAACATTTGAACCAATCCTTCGCCTTGATCACCAAAAACACCCAACGCATGGGCCTCATCAATGACTAAATTAGCCCGGTATTTATTAGAAAGCTGAGCCAATTCTTCAAGATTTGGCGTATCACCGTCCATTGAAAAAACAGATTCCGTAACAACATAAATTTCATTTATCATCACGCCCTTATTCTGCAAATCACGGCAACGTAAAATCAGTTTTTCCAAATCTTCAAAATCATTATGCCCAAATTTATAAGCTTTGGCGTTAGACAATTGGATTCCGTCCCGGATTGAAGCATGACACAATTCATCATACAAAATAAAATCCCCTTTTTGCGGAACCGAACTGAAAAACCCAACATTGGCATCATAGCCCGAATTGAAAATCAAGGCGCTTTCAGTTTGATGGAATTTGGCGATGAAATCTTCGGTTTCTTGATAGATTTTATGATTTCCGGATAACAATCGAGAACCCGTTGCACCGTTTTGGAGAATAGCATTTGCAATCAGATACTGATGCGTTTCTTCGAAAATGGATCTGTTTTTTGAAAATCCAATATAATCATTCGATGCAAAATCAATTAAATCATTAGACAATGAGAGCTTTCGCAAAGCATTGTTTTGCTCTCGTTGATTCAGTTTCTGTTGTAATGATTTTGGAAAACATTTCATATGCCGAAAATATAAAAAAGTCTGACAATAATATGGGATTTCACATTTAGATTGTCATTATCTATCTGAAATTATATCGCATTCCAAACAATAAATTACCTTTTGGCATGGGAACCAAATTTGTCTCTGTATATTCCGTATTGAAAATATTGTTAGCAAATAAAGAAAACTCAAAAGCGTATACACTATAAGAAGCCGCAAGATCTACAAGCGAATACGGGTTTCCACTGGTTCGTTCCGCATAACGATACGAAATAGTATTGGTGAAGTTTTTAAAAAACTGCATATTGTAACTTCCCACAAACTGATGCTTCAATGAATTCAAAGAATACTGTGAGAAATTATAGGCACTTTGCTTCACATCATTCTCTATAAAAGAATAAGCAAACTGTATCTTCTGAGTAAATGAATTAAGATCAAACTTATAAAGCAGTTGGGTTTCGAAGCCTTTGGTAGTAACATCTTGAATATTTTGAGCTTGCCAAGGATCCGTAATCTGCATTTTTACATAATCAATCAAATGATTCGAATTGCGATTAAATACCGCCGCAGAAACATTAAAACTTGAGCTATTCCATTTCAAACCAATTTCTTGCGAAAACGCTTTTTCCGGCTCTAAGTTTGAATTACCTATAGTATTTGGTGATTCATAATTTAAATCGGTAAAAGTTGGAATTCTATAGGTATAACCCACATTACCATAAACCCTAAGATCATCAAGCAATTGATAGCCAATATCCACACCCGGAAAAGCAAAAAATTTGAAGTCAGAAAAATAAGTTACCGCTACTCCGGGAGTAACATCAAACTTGTTATTGAACAATCCCAAACGATGCTCTAAAAACAAAGTACTTACAAAACGATTGTTATCCCCTAGATTGTTACTGGAAAGAAACACCTTAGCAGTTTCTACACCAAAGCCCGTAACGCCGATATTGGATGTATATGATCCATTTAATTCCGCAGCAATTTTGTTTGAAATATGCAAATTTCTGTAAACAGACGGATTGTTTCTAATGTAAATATATTCATCTTCATTACGTCTCCAATACACCTTTGGTTTCCAGGTAAAATTACCTTTATTAATAACCGTCGAAAAACCAACTAAACTAGCCTTAGTCCTTTCATACTGATTAATAGCTGCTGGCGAAGAATAAAAACCATTTGCCCCAAAGTTTCTTTCCGAAAGAGAAATCAACATCGCTATTGGCAATTCATTTTTATTAAAAGTACTCTTCAATACAAAATTCTGATTGTCAAAATCTGTATTATAGCGATAGCCATTAGAAGTGTTTTTTGAAAAATGTAAAATATGACTGCTTTCATTCAAACTAACTCCTGCTGTAACGGCAGCACTAATCTGACTATAAGAACCCGCCTGAATACCTAATGAAGCGTCATTATCAAGCGAATCTTTTGTAATGATATTCACAGCTCCGGTAAAAGCATTTTGACCAAATACACGAGCCGCTGGCCCTTTTATAATTTCAATCCTCTTAATAACTTCAATCGGCAAAGCTAAATTCATCGTATGGTGCCCCGTTTGAGCATCATCTACCTTAATCCCGTCTATAAGTAGCAGCGTTTGATCAAAACTTCCGCCACGTATGTATAAATCAGCCTGCATTCCGCCAGTACCGCGACGTCTTATATCTATACCGGCTATTTGCTGTAAAGCGTCGGCAACATTAGACACTCCGGATTTTTTTATATCATCGGCAGTAATCAACTGAATTGTTCTGGAATTCTCTTTGAAAGGCAAATCAATCCTACCGGATGAAATAACCACTTCTTGTAACGAATCTATCTTTATGCGATTTTGAGCTAAACTAACCGTATAGCTTAAACCCAAAACAAATACTAAAAAAACACTTTTCTTCATATCAGAATAATTAAAAAAAAAGTCACACATTGCTGTGTGACTCTTGGTTTTTATTTTGAATTGCCTTAGTCCGCTAAAACAATCA
Organism: Flavobacterium granuli; assembly: GCF_900129705.1. GTDB lineage: Bacteria > Bacteroidota > Bacteroidia > Flavobacteriales > Flavobacteriaceae > Flavobacterium > Flavobacterium granuli. The sequence continues at coordinate 110,975 of NZ_FQWO01000002.1, forward strand.
CTTTATTATCTTTCATTTCAATAGTCCCTGAAGAAATAGCTAGAGTATAGTTCTGATCGTTAACTTTCGAGAACAATGCAGCTGTTTCTTTACTGAACTTAAAACTTGCTGCCGTAATACTTACAATTCCTTTTTGAAGCAATGAAACTATAGGCGCGTGATTATTCAAGATTTGAAAAGCTCCATCTACTCCAGGTACAGATACAGATGTTATTTCTCCTTTGAACAAAGATGCTTCCGGTGATACTATTTCTAAAATCATTTTTATTTATTTTAAATTTTAAATTTCAGATTTTAAATTAATTTATAATTCAAAATTCAACATTTAAAATAGATTAAGCTTCTGCTAACATTTTTTCTCCAGCTTCGATAGCTTCTTCGATAGTTCCTTTAAGGTTGAAAGCTGATTCTGGCAAGTGATCTAATTCACCGTCAATAATCATGTTAAATCCTTTGATGGTATCTTTAATATCAACTAAAACTCCTTTCAAACCTGTAAATTGCTCAGCAACGTGGAACGGCTGAGACAAGAAACGTTGTACACGACGTGCTCTGGAAACTGATAATTTATCTTCTTCAGACAATTCTTCCATACCTAGAATCGCAATAATATCTTGCAATTGTTTGTATTTCTGAAGAATTTCTTTTACTCTTTGTGCACAGTTATAATGCTCATCTCCTAAGATATGTGGAGTCAAAATTCTTGATGTAGAATCCAAAGGATCTACCGCTGGGTAAATACCTAGCTCAGCAATTTTACGAGACAATACTGTTGTTGCATCAAGGTGAGCAAATGTTGTAGCCGGAGCCGGGTCAGTTAAGTCATCCGCAGGAACGTAAACCGCTTGTACAGATGTAATAGAACCTTTGTTTGTAGAGGTGATACGTTCTTGCATCGCTCCCATTTCAGTAGCCAATGTTGGTTGGTAACCTACCGCAGATGGCATACGACCTAAAAGTGCCGAAACCTCAGAACCTGCTTGTGTAAAACGGAAGATATTATCCACAAAGAACAATACATCTTTCCCTTGATCAGAACCAGCTCCATCACGGAAATATTCTGCAATAGATAATCCTGAAAGTGCTACACGAGCACGAGCTCCTGGTGGCTCATTCATTTGACCGAAAACGAAAGTAGCTTTAGACTCTCTCATTCCTGGCATATCTACTTTTGACAAATCCCATCCTCCATTTTCCATAGAGTGCATGAATTCATCACCGTATTTTATAATTCCTGACTCTAACATCTCACGAAGCAAGTCATTTCCTTCACGTGTTCTTTCTCCTACTCCTGCGAATACTGAAAGTCCACCGTGACCTTTTGCGATATTATTGATCAACTCCTGAATCAATACTGTTTTACCAACACCAGCACCACCGAACAATCCAATTTTCCCTCCTTTTGAGTAAGGCTCAATCAAATCGATTACTTTAATACCTGTGAATAAAACTTCAGATGAAGTTGACAGATCTTCGAATTTTGGAGCCTGACGGTGAATTGACATTCCGTTTTCTCCTGTTTTTGGCAAGTTTCCTAAACCATCAATTGCATCTCCAATAACATTGAATAAACGTCCATAAACATCTGCACCAACTGGCATTTGAATTGGATTTCCAGTTCCAACTACTTCATAACCTCTACTCAAACCATCTGTTGAGTCCATCGAAATGGTACGAACGGTGTTTTCACCAATGTGAGATTGCACTTCAAGTACTAACAAAGTACCGTCTTTTTTTGTGATTTCTAATGAATCATAAATTTTTGGAAGTTCAACATCTTTACCGTTGAAAACTACATCAACTACTGGACCAATGATTTGGGCAACTTTTCCTATTACTTTTGACATTACTTATGTATTTATTAAATAGCTATTTAGGTTTATGAAATAAAATCAATCGAAACATATCGATTAGACGCTTTTTTCAGAGTGCAAAGATAATTTTTAAAAATAATAAATCAATAATTTTTAAATAAAATAAATGAAAAATTAAAGTATTATTCAAAAACACAAAACAAACCCAATAAAGCGATGAAAAAACAAAAACCATTCGACTCTCGCCGAACGGTTTTTATTTCCTATAACAAGATGCTTAAATTAAAGCGAACTTGGAAATAATATTCTATAATCCCCTAAGTCAACTCCTTTTAAATTTGAACCATAAGTCATATTAATTGCCTCTATAAATTTATTGGCAATTAAAGCATATCCTCTTGGACTAGGATGAACCCCATCCAAAGAAAACCCGCCCCCCGTTACAAAAACATTAGTAACCGTAAAACCATTTGAAGTGATTCCCCCGTTTACCAGTTTATCCATAATCGCTTTAGTGTCTACAAATGCCAATCCTTTGCTATCTGCCGCTGCTTTAATAGTTAAATTATAAGCATCTGTAGCAGTTTTAACCTGCATTGTTTCGTCAGCAGTTAAAACATGACCGTCTTGTAAAGGGTAGGTAATTCCAAATTTATTGATTGTCGAAGGCGCACCCGGAACGGTAGAACCTATAACACTACTAGTAGTAAGCAACACATAATCTCCCACAGTAGCTTGTCTGGCCTGGCCAAAAATTGAAGCAAATACCGCAGCATTTGTTTCAGCATTAGGATCGCCCTGTTGAGCAAAATAACCTTTTAAGACAGGAATCATCTGAGGCGCTTTATCAACCAAACTCTCATCTTTTATCAACAAAGGGTTAGCTGCAGTTGCCGAAAGCAAACCTATTCTTCCTGCATCAGCCGAACCCAAAGCGGTTCTTAAAAGAGTATATAAACCATTAATCTGAGCAACACCTGCTGCACCGCCCAAAGCCGTAGGCGATAAAGGACTTGTTGGAACAGTAGTAAAATAAGGCAATGTATTTATATAAGGCAAATTAGCCACAACCCCTTTTGCCCCTTTAGCCGTAAGACCAGTTACCAGTGTAGTAAAAGCACCTGCAAAAACATTAGGATCCGTTATATCATTAGTACCATAAGTAGCCGGATTAGTATTCCCAGTGCGGTTCACCCCAATACCTCCAGAGGTAGCATAAGTCAACACATCATTACCTCCTATCCACAAAGAAAAGAAAGTCGCTTCCTGATTAGTCGCATCAGCCAAAACTGTAGCGGTAGCACTTGAAGCAAATCGTCCAAAATAGGGATTTAAAGTTCCATAACCCGGAGTAACAAGATGAAAACTCTTAGCACCTGGCAATCCCATATTATTAAAAGAACCCGTTAAGTGAGTCGTTATTTCGGTTGTTGGCTTTCCTGAAACAGTCACAGGCCCAGTTCCATTAAAGTACAATCGCGGAGAAGCCGCCACATTACCCATAAACAAAAAACCTCCAATATTATCGGCCATAAACGGAGTTGTAAAAGCTCCGCCGCCCACTAATGCAAATTGTTGCGCCATAACATTCGGATAAGCCCCTTCTTGTCCTTTCTTGAATAAAGCACCATCGCTATAGCCCGCAGCAAAGGAATCACCTAAAGCCACGTATTTAGAAAAATTAGCAGTACCCGCCGAAAGCACTAAACCGTCTGATGAATTTGGATCTACTACAACTTCATCATTATTACAGGCTACAAAGGTTAAAGAAACCAAAAGCAACCATTTGATATTTTTTATCATATTGTTAATATTATATGTTACTAATAAAATAAATTACGGATTGATTGTCCAAGAAGCAAAATATTGCTGCCCTATTAAACCAGCCCCCAAAACCTGAGTATATTCTTTACCTCCAATATTTGCCGCACCAATTTTTAATGTTGATTTCAGTTTAGGAATATTGTAATTAATTTGAGCATCAATTACTGTAGCGGCATCAATCATTCCATCAACCATTGTAGATTGCCATAAATACTCACTGTTCCATCTTCCGCTTACGTTAAACCCAAAGTTCTTGAACAGTTTTTCGTTTCCAAACGATGCTTTCGCTCTATGTTTTGGCGTATTAAAACCCGCTTCGAAACTAGGATCTTTAGCTTGATCAAACTTGAATTCGGCATAATTATAATTCACACCCACCTCAAAATCTCTATATACTTTTTTAGAAAGACCCAATCCAAAACCAAGGGACTTAATCTCTACATCTGTATTTGTATACAATTGATAAACCCTGTAATCCCCCCCTTTAAGAGCAGCTAAAGTCTGAAACCCTAGATCCGCAGGATTAACAGTCGGATTCGGTGAATCCTGTGTCTTACCGTAATAAGGAGTTACAACATTTAAATTCCCAATAAAATGATTATAGATATTATAATATCCATTAATATCTATAGACACATCTTTCACAAAAGAGCGATAACCTAACTCAAATGCCTTCACACTTTCAGGCTTTACATAATCTACATTAGTTTTTCTCAATAATGAAGCATTTCCAGTGGCAGTAAACTGTCCTACAGATGTCGCCGTATAAGAGTTATTGTATGCATTCAAACCACTTAAAACAACAGTGTTAGACCCTAAAACACTTTGTCCAAAAGCAGATATTGTACCGCTACCATCAATATTATTTCCTCTTACTTCAGAAAATCTAGTTAAATTATCCGGAGCCGAACCCAGCAATAATGCGCTTCCAACATTAAAACCTATGTATTGATCCTGCGTAGATGGATTTCTGAAACCGGTTTGAAAAGACCCTCTAAAATTATGCCTTCTACTCTGACCCCCTGAGTACACCAGAGAAACTCTTGGAGAAACATTACCATCGAAATTTTTTGATTTATCATAACGAATAGACCCTGTGAACTTCAATCTGTCGTCTACAAACTTTTTGGTCAACTGCGTGTAAGCTCCATATTCGTTGTAGTAAATTGGCCCATCGGCATCCGTATAAATTCTACCATAAGAATTCAGTTGATATTGTCTGTATGACCCTCCTAGTTGAATCTCGGCAAATTTTATAATATCTTTAAAGTTATAATTCGCATCTGAATGGTATATCTTCGAATTGTCTACCAATTTTGAACCTGAAAGCACACTCGCTTCATTTATTACTTTATTAAAAGCCGCTTTAAAATCAGATGTGCCAGGTAAAAACCTAGGCTTTCCAGCTGCTGGTGATAATGGAACATCTCCCGGAATAATATTATAATCTGAATAATTTCTAGCAATAAAATGTGCTTCTGTAGGGTTTTTACCAACTAAAGTAGATTGAACATAAGCATTCGCATATTGCCCAAACCACGTTTTATCATCTTTCCATTGTCTGTTCACATTAATCCCCGTAAAAAGCATGTCGTAGGAATCCCCTCCATCCTCATTAGTAGTATAACCTCTTACAAAAAAGTTTTTTCCTTTTATTTCTAATTTATGTTGTTGCATAAAAAAGTTATTCAAATAATACCTATTCGCCCCTTGGTAAACAGCATTTCCAAAACCAAATTTACTCTGCCAAATCACTTCTAAATTTTCACTACCAAAAGGCCTGTAATGAAGTGAAAAGTCAATTTTAGTATTACTTGCTTTATTATCTGTAAGGTCTGTTTCATTATAACCCGTTCTACTTACATTATAATTAGGAAGAATTCCATCAAAAGCAGCAAACTGAGAAGGTGTTATCACGCCTGCAGCTAACAATCCATCAGCAACGGCGTTTAGATTTGTAGAAACCTCATCTCCATAAACATTAATTCCATCATAATTAAAATGAGTTCTATCCCTACCCACATTGGTTTTATCATCATAGTTTGTCGCATACCAATCTGTCCCTTTCATATAAGTAAAATTGACTTTACCTGCTAATTTTGGACTGAAAGCATGTGCCATTCTTACACCATAATCCACATAATCATTTGTACCGGCAGCCTTTTGAACCGTCTGTCCATATTTAGCGTAAGCAGTAATTCCCTGACTTGTAAACGGGCTTTTACTATTCATGAATAGAATACCATTGAAAGCATTCGCCCCGTAAAGAGCAGAAGACGCGCCCGGCAACAACTCCACACTTTGAACATCAATTTCAGAAATACCAATCATATTTCCCAACACAAAATTCAACAATGGAGAAGAGTTATCCATCCCGTCTACCAATTGCATAAAACGCGTATTGGCTACCGTAGCAAAACCACGAGTATTGATGGATTTAAAAGACAAACTACTAGTATTCATTTGAACTTCTTTTAAGTTTTCTAAACCATCATAAAAACTTGGAGAGGCATTCTTTTTGATATCAGCAATTCCCATACGCTCAATAGTAACAGGAGATTCTAAAACTCGCTCTGGCGTTCTTGAAGCCGAAACTACTATTTCATCAAGTAATGTTTCCTCATCGCTTAGAACAATATTTACTTTCTGATTACTGGATGTAATATTGATTTTCTTCGAAACAAAACCAACACATGAAATTTCAATGACAAAAGGAGGTTTCATCGAGGAAGTCAAAGTAAACTTTCCGTCAGCGTCCGTTATTGCAGTAGCGGCAGTCACTCCAGCAATTTTAATATTAGCTCCAAAAACAGCCTGATTGCCACTATCTACAACCGAACCCGAAATCGAACTCTGAGCAAAACTTATGCTACAAAAAAACAAAGACAAAAAAAGCAAATAAATTCTCATGTGGTTAAATTTTATTGATTTACACCACCAAAATACAATTATTTTCGATATCAATAAAAAAACACAAAAAAAATTTAATTATCATCAGCTTTATTGAATTATTTTAACTTATTATTTATTTTGTATTATTGAATATATCCTTAAAAAGTTGTTAAAAAAATTAATATATATTATGCATACATATAATTTTCATGAGAAAAAAGAGATATATCGTAAAAATATGTTTTTTCGATTATTTCCATAAAAAAAGCGAGGCATAGCCTCGCTTTTCATTATTTATCTCAAAATCACTTATTCAACAGTAACCGACTTTGCTAAGTTACGCGGTTGATCTACATTACAACCTCTCATAACAGCAATATGATATGACAGCAATTGCAATGGAATCGTAGTAATCAACGGAGACAAGGCATCCGAAGTTTCCGGAATTTCAATAACATAATCCGCTAATTCACGAACCTGCATATCTCCTTTGGTAACCACAGCAATAATTCGCCCACTTCGAGATTTTATTTCCTGAATATTACTCACTATCTTATCATAATGCCCCTGTTTTGGCGCAATAATAATTACCGGCATTTGATCATCTATCAAAGCAATTGGACCATGCTTCATTTCTGCTGCCGGATATCCTTCTGCATGAATATAAGAGATCTCTTTTAACTTCAAAGCACCTTCAAGAGCCACCGGGAAATTATATCCTCTACCCAAATACAAACAATTTGGCGCATCTTTAAAAGTAGCTGCAATTTCTTTGGCTCGCTCATTGGTTTCCAAAGCCTCTTTTACCTTTTCAGGAATCAATTCAAGTTCTTGCAAATACCTATGGAAATCCGAATGAGACAAAGTCCCTTTGGCTTTTGCCAAACGCAATGCAATCATCGTCAATACTGTAATTTGAGTTGTGAAGGCTTTCGTAGAAGCAACCCCAATCTCAGGACCAGCATGCGTATATGCTCCCGCATGAGTTTCTCTAGAAATAGATGAACCCACGACATTACAAACACCAAAAACAAAAGCTCCGTTTTCTTTGGCTAACTTAATAGCAGCCATTGTATCTGCTGTTTCGCCAGACTGAGATATCGCAATCACAACGTCTTTACTGTTTATAATAGGATTTCTATATCTAAACTCCGAAGCATATTCTACTTCAACAGATATACGTGCAAACTCTTCAAATATATATTCCGCAACTAAACCGGCATGCCAAGACGTACCACAAGCAACTATAATAATTCGATCTGCATTAAGGAATTTTTCCAAATTATCCTCAACTCCAGCCATTTGAATAATTCCTTCATTAGCATGAAGTCTACCTCTATATGTATCTTTTATTACATTAGGTTGCTCATAAATCTCTTTTAACATAAAGTGATCGTAACCTCCTTTTTCAATCTGCTCCAAATTCATTTGAAGTTCCTGAATATAAGGATCAACCAAAGAATCATCTTTGATTTTTCTTACCTTCATCGCTTTATGTAATCTGACATTAGCCATCTCGCCGTCTTCTAAATAAACAGCATTAGACGTATATTCAATAAATGGAGAAGCATCAGAAGCAATAAAATATTCTCCCTCACCAATTCCAATTGCCAACGGACTTCCTAAACGAGCCGCCACAATTTCATCTGGATTTTTTTTGTCAAAAACAGCAATCGCATAAGCTCCTACTACTTGGTTAAGGGCAATTTGTACCGCCTTACCCAATTTTATATTTTCTTTCTTCTGTATCTCTTCGATAAGATTAACTAATACTTCCGTATCTGTATCTGATTGAAAAACATAACCTCTCTTGATTAGTTCTTCTTTCAGCGGCGCATAGTTTTCAATTATTCCGTTATGAATAATTACCAATTCACCAGAATTAGAAACATGTGGGTGGGAATTCACATCATTAGGCACTCCATGAGTAGCCCAACGCGTATGTCCGATTCCGATATTTCCATTAGTAGTAATTTCTTTAGCTGCTTTAGCTTCCAAATCCACAACCTTACCTTTGGTCTTACAAAGCTTTACGTCTTCACCATCATATATCATGACACCAGCACTATCGTAGCCTCTATATTCCAGTCTTTTTAATCCTTTTATTACAATAGGATAAGCCTCTCGGTGGCCTATATATCCAACAATTCCGCACATATATTAGTTAATTAGATTTCGTATAATACATTTCAAATTTCAGTCTTTTGGCATCCGGAACAGACTGCTTATTACTTCCATGAAGCACTGTTCCTAAAGGACTCATAACAGCAGACCTTGGTACCGCCAACAACGGAGAAGCAGCGTTCTTTAACTTATAGAAATTAACATCCGTAACATCCTCTGTAACTACAAGACCTAACTTTACATTTTTAGCTGTCTTATCTTTAATAAGATTTCTGACATGATTAGTAATTCTGATCTTATAAACTCCGTCCCCTGCCTTTGTGTTATCTAATAAGCCTCCAAATACAACTTGACCATTCTTGCTATTTGAACCTGTAGTCGCATCTGCATAAAAATCAACCAAAGGAGTATTATTGTCCAAATCATATAAGTAAACTCGCATTGGTTCCTTACTTTTTGACATTATCTCGTCAATATGAAAAACAAGATTAGCTTCATTGATCAACTTTCTGGTGCCTGATTGAGGATTACGCAAATCATCTAGCTCATCCGAAATACCATTAGGTCCGGTTAAATTCCCATTAGCATCATAGCCTTTCACATCTGTTTTGTTAAAAAGTTCAATAACAGCCATTGCTCCATCTCCACCTTTCAAATACAATGTCTTATCCCCATTTACATCATCTCCTTTATTTGGCGCAGCACCATAATCAACCCCATTAACAGTAAAATCATTACTCAACAAGCTCACCGTATTTCCGGTCATGTTAATAACGATTTCCTTTTCAACTTTGGTCGCGTCAGTATCTGAAGTATCTTCTTTGTACTTAATGGTAATTTTTCCTTTTTTAAAGTCCAGCATAGCTAAAGCTCCCGCATTACTACCTGACTTCTCTACTTTAAAATATAAACCTCTAAAATAATCTTTAAAAACTTCATTTGTAGCAAGCTTTCCTGAAGTTGCTGCATCTATTATTTTGGTTTTAAAAAAATTAGCGTTAAGATTCAAACGCATTCCAGGTGCAGTTCTGTTCACCGTTTCCTTACCATCAACCGTTGTAGTCACCTTATACTCAGCCGGACTGAAGAAAAATGCATTATTTTGAGCATCATCTGCAGCATCATTTAAAAGAACAGTCCCTTTCAAATTATCAAAATCAGTGTTTTGATCCGTGAAATACTTCTGAGCGTCTTGAAACCCTCCTACAGGATCCAAATTTCTCATAAAATATTTTGACTCATACACACTTAACTTAATCTTAGCATCCGCAGGTCCATAAATTGAATCCAATTCATAAACATGATCTCCTTTCTCATCAGTAGATTTCAAAGTACTGAAATAAGGAATCGTCAAAACAACACTTTCAATAACGGGATTCTTACCAATTGTTGGACTTAACGCCTCTAAAGTAAGCTGAGTAGCAAAATTAGCAGTAGTGGTTCCAAAATTAGCATTATCATAAATTCCCAAAGCATTAATGGGTAAATTATTTGATTGTACTGCTCCCGTTTTCTGACTGTAAGCCAAGACATCGTAAAATTCCTTATTCAGGTCAAAATGATTCTCGCCTAATAAATCACCACCAACTGAATTATAATCTTTATCACAGGAATATAAAAAAAGAACGCTCGCAACTATTAGAATTTTATTGATAAAAGAATTATTGCACATACTTAAAATAAAAGTTTAAAATTTATAGAACCTCGTTGTTATAAAAATTGCTATACGCTTCAGCGAACGCATCTTTTGGCACGAAAGGTAAAAAAGGTTTTCCTGAAGATTCTATATATTTTGTTAAACTTGAAGAAACACCGTTTGAAGCAATGATCACCGCATCAGAATGCTTAATGGTCGCCTTCATAATATTTTCAAAATTAGGCGTTTCAAGATCAGAAACAGCCTCTTCAGGAACGCCGTCCATCTTAACTTTATTGATCATCTCTGGATCTAAATTAGTATCGAAAGACTGACTGTAAACAGAGGTAACAATCTTAGTATCCGAAAAAAGAGCCTCATTTTTATAAAAATGCTTCATATATATTGGTAACATAGCCGCCATCCAACCATGAACATGTATAATATCCGGAACCCAGTTCAATTTCTTAACCGTTTCTACCACCCCTTTAGCGAAGAAAATAGCACGCTCGTCATTATCAGGATACATCACCCCTTCCTCATCAGCAAAAGTTGCTTTTCTTTTGAAATATTCATCATTATCAATAAAATAAACTTGAATTCTTTCCTTTGGAATGGAAGCTACTTTAATAATCAAAGGCATATCTAAGTCATTTACTACCAAATTCATCCCAGAAAGGCGAATCACTTCATGTAATTGATGTCTTCTTTCATTGATATTCCCATATCTTGGCATAAAAATTCTGATTTGGCCACCTTGATCATTAACCATCTTCGGAACATCGTAAGACATTAAAGAAACCTCATTTTCAGCCAAATAAGGCACCACTTCAGATGATACGTATAATATCCTCTTATCTTTCATATTATAATTTACTTAGTTTATTGGTAATAAAAACCACGCAAAATTACAAAAATTTATGCAGTTATTGACTAATATATTATGTTTGCACTTAATTTTAATAAAACGACCATGCCTATTTTCTATGGAAAAGTGGCTTTAATAGATTATTTAAAATCTATTAAAACCAAAAATTCCACTGTTGGATTTATCCCAACCATGGGTGCTCTGCATCAAGGACATCTCTCGTTGATGCAACAATCACTGGCAGAAAACGATTATACAGTAGTAAGTATTTTTGTAAATCCTACCCAGTTCAACAACCCCGAAGATCTGGAAAAATACCCCAGAACTTTAGAGCAAGACACCCAGAAAATAGCACAGCTAAACGATGCCATTATAGTGTACGCACCTTCAGTTGATGATATTTATGAAGGAAAAGTATTATCACAAGATTTTGACTTTGACGGATTAGAAAACCAAATGGAAGGAAAGTTCAGACCAGGGCATTTTAATGGCGTAGGCACCATCGTAAAACGTCTTTTTGAAATTGTAACTCCTACCAATGCTTATTTTGGGGAGAAAGATTTCCAACAGCTCCAAATTATAAAAAAGATGGTTCAAAAGAACAATCTCGAAGTCAACGTAATAGGCTGTCCAATCTTCAGAGAATCCAATGGTCTTGCGATGAGTTCCAGAAACGAACGTTTGACAGAACAACAAAAAAAACAAAGCAGTTTTATTTTCAAAACCTTAACCGAGGCAAAAGAAAAATTTCAAACTGACAGCCCAAAATCGGTAACGGAATGGGTTGAAGAATCCTTTGCCAAAAACCCCACTTTTGAACTAGAATACTTTCAAATCGCAGACGAAGCAACACTTACTCCTTGCACCACAAAAAATAAGGAACAAAAATACCGCGCTTTTATAGCCGTTTTTATCAATAACATCAGATTGATTGATACCATTTCATTAAATTAATTTACTTTTGTAGCATGCAAATTCAAGTTTTAAAATCCAAAATACACAGGGTAAAAGTTACCGGAGCCGATTTAAATTATATCGGCAGCATTACTATAGATGAAACCCTGCTAGAAGCTTCCAATATTATTGAAGGTGAAAAAGTTTCCATTGTAAACATCAATAATGGTGAACGATTTGAAACCTATGCTATAAAAGGTGAAAAAAATTCAGGTGAAATAACCCTGAACGGACCTGCGGCTAGAAAAGTACAAAAAGACGATATCATCATCATCATTTCATACGCTACGATTGATTTTGAAGAAGCAAAGACTTTTACTCCTTGGATTATTTTTCCAAATGAAAAAGACAATTCTTTAACTTAAACAACAATTATTCACCACCACTTTTGCGCTCAATTTACAGCTGTATTTTGAAGGTCATTTCTGTGTCTAATTTTTAATAAAGCAAGAATTCTATTCTCTTGATTCCCATCCTGAGTTTATAACTTCTTCTTTTTTATTAATTTAAAGTATTATATTGGTACTCTATTTACGACTATTCTATTTTTTCTAAAAAACTGAATTATGAAACAGACATTCTTACTACTTTTCTTTTCTATTTGCATGTTTTCACAAAACAAAACCGAATTATTCAATTCCAACAGATTAGGAGAAGCTCGAGAAATCACCATAAGTCTGCCCGCTTCATACGAAAACAATCCAACAAAAAAATACCCCATCCTTGTTTTACTCGATGGCAACTATTTATTCGATCCTTTTTATGGCGCGCTGAGTTACGGTGCTTATTGGGATGATTTACCCGAAACAATTATCATCGGAATCAATCAAAAAAACAGTCGAACAGAGGATTGCCAATACGACGACACCGAAGGCTTGCCTAGAGCAAAAGGAGCCGCTTTTTTTGAATTCATTGGCAGCGAATTATTGCCTTATATTGAAAAAAAATATCGTACGGCACCTTTTCGAATTATAGCGGGACACGACACAACTGCCGGTTTTTTAAACTTTTTTCTCTATAAAGAAAACCCGTTATTTAACGCCTATATTTCCTTAAGCCCGGAAATGGCTCCGGAAATGGAAACTCGTATTCCAGAAAAACTTTCTAAACTAAAGAAGCCAGTCTTCTATTATCAAGCTTCGGCCGATGGCGATATCAAACAACTTCGCGAACCCATAAAAGAACTTGATCAAAATTTAAAATCAATTTCTAACCCCTTAGTTGACTACAAATACGATGAGTTTAAAGACACTTCACATTATTCACTAATCTTGCACGCTATCCCAAATGCGCTTTATCAAATATTTGACAGCTACAAACCCATCTCTTCTGCTGAATTTTCGGAAAAAATTGTAGTGCTCCAAGAAGGATATGTAGATTATTTGATAAAAAAATACGCACTCTTATCCGATAAAATAGGTTTAAAACCCCTCATCAGATTAAATGATTTCAAAGCCATTGAAGCTGCTATCTTAAAAAACAAAGCGTATAGAGAATTGGATAAATTAGCCGAAATAGCCGATAAAAACTATCCAAAATCGATGCTTGCCTCTTATGAATTAGGTTTGATGTATGAAAAAATGGGCGACTCAAAAAGAGCCGCCGCCAAATACCAAAATGCCTCTCAATTAGAAGAAATTGGCGATCTCACTAAGGACATGATGTTCAATAAATATGAAGACATGAAAAGCTTAACCCCAAAAAAATAATGTCAAAAGTTAAAACTTCTTTTTTCTGCCAAAGCTGCGGAACCCAATATGCCAAATGGCAAGGACAATGCAATGCTTGTAAAGAATGGAATACCATTGCCGAAGAAATCATACAAAAACAAGAAAAAGTAGCTTGGAAAAGCGAGCCTTCCCCGAAGAATACAGCTCCAAAACCATTAAAAATAAACGAAATCGATTCGACTCAGGAAATCCGAATGGACACCACTGACGCCGAACTCAATCGTGTACTTGGAGGCGGAATCGTTCCTGGTTCTCTTACCCTTCTAGGCGGTGAACCCGGAATAGGAAAAAGTACGCTTTTACTACAAATTTCACTAAAACTACCCTACAAAACCTTATATGTTTCGGGTGAAGAAAGCCAGAAACAAATCAAAATGCGAGCGGAAAGAATTACGCCAACGAGTGATAATTGCTACATTTTGACCGAAACCAAAACCCAAAATATCTTCAAGCAAATTGAGGCTATCGAACCTGAAATCGTAATTATCGATTCGATTCAAACTTTACATACTGATTATATCGAATCAACTGCCGGGAGTATTTCTCAAATCAGGGAAACCACCGCTGAACTGATCAAATTTGCCAAAGAAACCAACATTCCCGTAATTCTTATTGGTCACATTACCAAAGACGGAAACATTGCCGGACCAAAAATTCTGGAACACATGGTCGATACGGTATTGCAATTTGAAGGCGATCGAAATCATGTCTATCGTATTTTGCGTTCCTTAAAAAACCGTTTTGGTTCCACTGCCGAAATTGGCATTTATGAAATGCTCGGTAGCGGCCTGCGTGAAGTTTCCAATCCTTCGGAAATTTTGATTTCACACAAGGACGAAGAATTATCCGGAACCGCAATTGCCAGCACACTCGAAGGCATGCGCCCGTTGATGATCGAAATTCAATCACTGGTAAGCACCGCCGTTTACGGAACGCCGCAACGCAGCACCACAGGTTATAATGCCAAAAGATTGAATATGATTCTGGCCGTATTAGAAAAAAGAGCCGGTTTTCGCTTGGGAGCCAAGGATGTTTTCCTGAACGTAACAGGCGGAATTTCTGTTGACGATCCCGCGATTGATTTGGCCGTTGTGGCCGCCATTTTATCTTCGAATGAAGATATTCCTGTAAACAAAGATTTTTGTTTTGCTGGCGAAGTAGGTCTTTCGGGAGAAATCCGTCCGGTAAACCGCGTGGATCAACGCATTCAAGAAGCGGAAAAACTAGGATTCTCTACTATTTTCGTATCCAAATACAACAAAATCGCCCTAAAAAACACCGGGATTAAAATTGAATTGGTTGCCAAAATCGAAGATGTGGCTACTATGCTTTTTGGTTGAAAAATTATTCAAATTCAAAAAAGGGAACCAATACACAAGTTCCAAAAAACATTAATTGCTGTAAATTAGTTATTTACATGTTAATTTCAATCCTACGTTAATTTATATTTTGTATTTTTATGATACGAATCTTTTCTTTCATTTAAAGCCTTTAAAAGTAAAAGTATCTGATAAAAATAACGGCTCGTCTCTATTCGTTTCATAGCTGTTTTTAGAGCATTAAAGCTAGATTAACATTCCATAATGATTTTTTCTTTTAAAATTTAAAATTGTCTAATATACTTAAACCATAAAAGATGAAAAAGCAAGCTGGCATTTGGATTGACTCCACAAAAGCAATCATTGTAACTTTGAATGGAGGAAAAGAAACCGTAACCGAAATTCAATCAGATTTAGAAAACCGCGTTTATCATGATAAAGAAGGCGATAAAGGCAGTTTTTTTGGAAATCAGCATATCGATTCCCAAAAAACATTTGACGAGAGGAAAAAACATCAAACCAACGCCTATCTGAAAGACGTTATTTCAAATGTACACGGAGCGGACGAGCTTTATATTTTTGGCCCGGCCGAAACTAAAACAAAATTGGAAAAAAAGATTAATGAAGACAAATCGACTATTGCGGGCAAACTAAAATCCGTTGAAACTGCCGATAACAACATGACTTCCAATCAAATCGTAGCCAAAGTAAAAAAATTCTACAATCAATAAACAGGCTAACCGCAGCAATAAACAAAGACCGCAATGAAAAACGTTGCGGTTTTGTATTTTAGTTAAAAATTAAGAAAACAGATTAGAACTTATTCCTCTAAATTTACTTCCTTAGCGACCGCTAAAAATGCCTTATAATTCATGGAAACCGGAAAACAGAAAATTATTTTACTTTTAAAAGTACTCGCGGCATTTCTCATAATCATAACAATTACTTTTTTCGGCTTTAGAGACTCCCTTTTAAGGCAAGCCATCGCAAGGCTTACAACTAAAATTGAACAGAAATACGACAGCGCTCTCAGCGTAAAAGAAGCCCGATTCGAAGGGATTTCCGGCCTGAGCCTTAACGAAATAACATTATCTCCTAAAAACGCCGACACCCTGTTCAGCATCCAAAAAATGAGAACTTCTGTTAATCTTTGGCACTTATTGCTTGGCGAGGTTCAATTAGGCACCTTAGAAATCAAAAACGGACTGGTACAGCTGACACAAAAAGGTGATGTAAAAAACTTTGCCGCTTTTCTAAAGAAAGACAACGAGCAACCAACAACCAATGACAAAAGAGATTATGCCGATTTTGCCTATAGGATTATTTCAAAAGCTTTGAATCTCGTCCCGACGGACATGAGCATCGAAAATCTGACTTTTAAACTCGATGACAACGGTAAAAAAGCGACGATTGACATCAAAAAATTGCAGCTTTTTGACAAAGAACTTGAAACTTCCATCAACGTACAAACCAATACTTTTGCACAACGATGGAAAATAAAGGGTTTTGCCGATCCCAGAAACAAGAAAGCAGACATCCGTTTTTTCAACATCGATACCGGAGCCATCAAGGTTCCTTATTTTGATGAACGCTACAATCTAATATCCAGTTTTGACTCTATTCGACTGAACATTGAAAACATCGATCGAAGCGGTGGCGAATTGCGCATTGACGGCTTCACTTCTATCGCTAACTTAAAAATAAACCATCCCAAAATTGCCCGCAAAGATGTCGTTATCAAAAACGCCCGATTTGATTATCGCTTTTTGTTAGGCTCTGATTTTATTTCTATAGACAGCAGCTCGACCGTACAATTCAATAAAATTAAATTTCGCCCTTATGTTGCCTACAAAACTTCCGAAGACACTATTTATAAACTCAAAATAGCGCTCCCGAAAATGAAAGCTCAGGATCTTATTTCCTCACTTCCTGACGGGCTTTTCACTCATTTTCAAGGCATGCAAGCCGAAGGAAGTTTTGATTATAATTTGGATTTCGAATACAATAAAAACAAACCGAACGAATTAATTTTTAACAGTAATCTAAAAAAAGAGAACTTAAAAATCACCAAATATGGCGAAGCCAACCTGAACAAAATCAACGGCGAATTCATTTATCGCGCCATCATAAAAGACGTATTGCAACGTCCTGTTTTAGTGGGAAATGCCAACCCTAATTATACACCACTTGAGCAAATTTCCCCTTATCTAAAAAAATGCGTGTTAACCACCGAAGATCCTTCGTTCTTTTCGCATCATGGTTTTATCAATGAAGCCTTTAAACAATCCATCATAAAAAACATAAAAACGAAGAAATTTGCCCGCGGTGCCAGCACCATAAGTATGCAATTAGTCAAAAATGTTTTCCTGACCCGAGAAAAAACGCTGTCGCGAAAACTCGAAGAAATTTTATTGGTTTACATTTTGGAAAATAACCGAATCGTAAGCAAAGAACGCATGTTGGAAGTTTATTTCAATATCATCGAATGGGGACCAAATGTTTATGGAATAGGAGAAGCCAGTCATTTTTATTTCCAAAAAAGTCCCTCTGAACTCAACCTGAATGAATGCTTGTTTCTTGCCCGAATTATCCCTAGTCCCAAAAAATTCATGTATCAATTTAATGATCAGGGTAAACTGAGGGAATTTGCTGTAAAGCAAGAATCTTTCTTGACAAACCTAATGATTCGAAGAGGACTTTTGAATATTGACGACACCATTTATAAATCACAGCCCATGCCTATTTTGGGTCCGGCAAGATCTTATCTTCGAATCAAAGTACTCGATTCGACCGTAGTTGATTCCTTATCGATCAATGAAGAATTTGACTTTTAACTAAAAAAGTCCCCGAAAAAAATATTTTTTTCGGGGACTTCTATAAAACCTAGCGATTTTTTGTCTTTAAATCAAGGAGCCGGATCAGGAATTAAGGCCTGAACAGCGTTTATTTCATTGATAATATCGTCTGATAAAACAACATCTATAGTAGCTATATTTTCTTTTAATTGCTCCAAAGTCGTTGCGCCAATAATGGTACTGGTTACAAATGACTGCTGTTCAATAAATGCCAAAGACAACTCGGTCAAAGTCAATCCATTTTTATTGGCAATTTCGCTGTACAACTTGGTCGCTTCGGTACATTGAGCACTGCTGTATCTGGAATAATTTGGAAACAAATTAATTCTCGCCTTAGGATGGCTTTCGCCAGTTAAAAACTTTCCGGACAATACCCCAAAAGCCATAGGAGAATAAGCTAACAAACCTACATTTTCCCTAAGGCAAACTTCTGCCGAGCCTACTTCAAAAAGCCTGTTCAACAACGAATATGGATTTTGAACCGTTTTTATTTTTGGCAAATTATGGTATTTACTTTCTTCCAGAAAACGCATGATACCCCAAGGTGTTTCATTAGAAAGCCCGATGTGTTTGATCTTTCCTTCTTTGACAAAGCCGTCCAAGGTTTCCAAAACAGCTTGAATATTGTCTTCCCATGCATCTTCCTGAACTTTGAAACCACGTTGTCCAAAATAATTCGTTTTGCGCTCCGGCCAGTGCAATTGGTACAAATCGATATAATCGGTTTGCAGGCGTTGTAAACTATGGTCTAAAGCGTATTTTATGCTTGCAGGAGAAAAATCCAATTGATCGCGCATGTAACCAAAATTAGGATTGGGACCGGCAATTTTAGACGCTAAAACCACCTTATCTCTGTTACCGGATTTTTGAAACCAAGTTCCTATTATCCTTTCGGTACTTCCATAAGTCTCTTGTCTTCCCGGAATCGAATACATTTCGGCGGTATCAAAAAAATTAACTCCTTGTTCAAGTGCATAATCCATTTGGGCATGACCTTCGGCTTCTGTGTTTTGTTCTCCAAAAGTCATTGTGCCAAGGCAAATTTTACTCACTTTCACATCAGTATTGGGTAAAGTAGTATATTTCATAAAGTATAAAAGTTATAAAGTCAAAAGCCATAAAGTCAAAGTAAATTCTTTAAGACTTTATGACTTTCAACTTTGGACAAAATTTAATTAATATCATTCAACATTTCGGCAATTTCATCTAATCTTGGTGTTAAGATGATTTCAATTCTGCGATTTTTAGCTTTTCCTTCTGCAGTGGCATTAGATGCTAGAGGAGAGAATTCACCTCGTCCTGCTGCTGTAAGATTTTGTTTGTTGATTGCACTGTTTTCGCTTAAAATAGCTACAATTGCTGTTGCTCTTTTGGTTGATAAATCCCAGTTATTGGCAATTGGTCCTGCACTAGAAAACCCATCATTATCAGTATGTCCTTCGATTAAAACAGAAATTTCCGGGTTTTCTCCCAATACTTTTCCTAGTTCAACTACCGCTTTTTTTCCTTCTGTTCCTACGGTCCAACTTCCCGAATTGAAAAGCAATTTGTTTTCCATAGAAACATATACTTTTCCATTTTTTTGTTCTACGGTCAATCCTTTTCCTTCAAAACTATTCAAGGCTTTAGAAAGTGTTTCCTTTAGTTTTCTCATGCTTGCTTCCTTCGCAGCAATCAATCCTTCTAATTCTTGCAATCTTTGTGCATTTTTACTCAAACGCTCTTGCTCTATTGCTAAGGCTTTTCCTTTGGCATCTAACTGTGCCAACAAGTCACGATTCTTATTCATATTAGCCTGCAAAGCTTCATTGCTGTTTTTCTCCAAAGCTTTATAAGACTCTTGTAAAACATTCATTTTGTTTTGCAAAGCATCATAATCCGCCAGCAATTTATCTCTTTCTGATTTTACTTTATTCAAATCAACTTTTAATGTTTCACGTTCTAATTCCAATTGATTTTTGGCTTTCAAAAGTTCCGTATTCTCATCAGAAATACTTCTGTTTTCTTTCTTTAAATCCGCAAATTTATTTTCTAAATCATTATAAATTTTCTTTGACACACAAGAGGTCGTCATCATCGCGATCAGTAATCCTAGAGAAATTCTTTTAATCATTTTTATCATTTATAAGGGTTATAACTATTCTACTTCTACCATAACGGGGCAATGGTCAGAATGTTTTGCTTCTGGCAAAATAAGCGCTCTTTTAATCTTTTCTCTCAAAGGTTCACTAACCAGGCAATAATCAATACGCCAACCTTTATTATCGATTCTGGCTGTTGGCACACGTACCGTCCACCAGCTATAATTACCTGGTTCTTTGTTTAAAAATCTAAAACTGTCTATAAATCCATTTTTCAGAAAAGTATCCAGCCAAGCTCTTTCTTCGGGTAAAAATCCGGAAACTTTTTTATTTCGAATGGGATCATGGATATCGATGGCTTCGTGGCAAATATTATAATCTCCGCAAATTACCAGATTAGGAATTTCTTTCTTCAAGTTCGAAATATACTCTTGAAAATCATCCATATACATGAATTTATGATTCAATCTTTCGCTGTTTGTTCCAGAAGGCAAATACAAACTCATCACGGATAAATCGTCAAAATCAACTCGGACATTCCTTCCCTCGAAATCCATATGCTCGATTCCGGTTCCAAAAACAACATTATTGGGTTTTATTTTAGACAAAATTGCCACGCCACTGTATCCTTTTTTAGTAGCCGGAAACCAATAGTGATACGGATAACCCGCCAATTCGAAATCCAACAAAGGAATTTGCTCCGGACTGGCCTTAATTTCCTGAAGACAAATCACATCAGGATTTGCTTGTTGCAACCAATCAATGAATCCTTTAGAAATTGCGGCTCGTATTCCGTTAACATTATAAGAGATAATCTTCATTTTTTACATTTTTTGAGTTTCAAAAGTAAGAAAAATTAAAAAGGATGCCGTAGAAAAAACAGGAAAATCCAATAGCCCCTTAGTCAGATAATCGAGTTTTTTTCTATCTTTGTTTTTCGCTCAAATAAACAGAAAATAAATGGGTTTAGTTACCGCCAAAGAAGTTGCAAAAGTAATAAATGCTGAAAAATATGGAGTTTTCGGAACTTTTTCCGGCTGGTTATTAATGAAAGCACTGAAAATCTCTACTTTAAATAAAGTCTATAACAGAAACAAACATCTAAAAGATCTTCCCTTTTTGAATAACATTTTAGATGATTTGCAGATAAAATTCGAAATTCCGGAAGAGGATTTAAAACGTTTGCCAAAGGATGGCGCTTATATTACCATTTCTAATCATCCCCTTGGAGGAATTGATGGGGTTTTATTATTGAAATTAATGCTCGAAAGAGAACCCAATTTCAAGATTATCGCTAATTTTTTATTACACCGCATCGAGCCATTAAAAAAATACATCATGCCGGTGAATCCTTTTGAAAATCACAAAGACGCTAAATCTAGTGTGGTTGGAATTAAGGAAACTTTACGCCATTTAAGTGATGGAAAACCCCTGGGAATGTTCCCTGCGGGCGAAGTATCCAGTTATAAAGACGGAAAATTAATGGTTGACAAACCTTGGGAAGAAGGCGCTATAAAAGTGATCCGAAAAGCTCAGGTTCCTGTTGTGCCTATTTATTTCCATGCAAAAAACAGTCGATTATTCTATTTGCTTTCCAAAATAAGCGGAACCTTTCGCACGGCCAAATTACCTTCTGAAGTTTTTAGCCAAAAACACCGCGTAATCAAAGTACGTATTGGTAAACCGATTTCGGTAAACGAACAAAATGAGTACAAAACCTTAGATTCTTATTCTGAATTCTTAAGGAGAAAAACATACATGCTTGCCAATCCTTTTGAAAAAGAAAGTAAACTATTGACTACGCCAAGCTTGAAAATTCCTAAAAGCCCAAAAGAAATTGTAACTCCGGCCAATAGCGAAAAAATGATTTCGGAAGTAGCCGCTTTGAGAAAAACAGACTGCCGACTTTTGCAAAGCAAGAATTATGAAGTCTTTTTTGCTGAAGCCGATGCAATTCCAAATGTGCTGCACGAAATAGGCCGATTACGAGAAATCACCTTTAGAGAAGTAGGAGAAGGAACAAATGAGTCTATCGATTTGGATAAATTTGACAAATACTACCACCATTTATTTTTATGGGATGAAGACGCTCAAAAAATTGCCGGAGCTTATAGAATGGGATTGGGATCTGAAATTTATCCAAAATACGGCATAGACGGTTTTTACCTGAATGAACTTTTTCGTTTTGAACCTGAATTACACGACATGATGCACAAATCAATCGAAATGGGTCGTGCTTTTATCATCAAGGAATACCAACAGAAACCAATGCCTCTTTTCTTGCTTTGGAAAGGAATCATTCATACTACGCTGCGTTTCCCAGAACACAAATTCTTACTTGGCGGCGTGAGTATCAGCAATCAATTCTCTGATTTTTCTAAATCTTTGATGATTGAATTCATGAAGTCCAATTATTACGATCCTTATATTGCGCAATACATTCATCCAAAGAAAGCCTACAAGGTAAAACTGAAAGATGCTGACAAAGACTTCATTTTTAACGAAACCGAAGCCGATTTGAATAAATTTGACAAAATCATAGACGAACTGGAACCTGGTATTTTACGTTTGCCTGTTTTGATTAAAAAATACATCAAACAAAATGCGAGAGTTGTTGCCTTTAACGTCGATCCTCTATTCAATAATGCTGTAGATGGCTTAATGTATATCAGAATTGCTGATATACCTGAAAGCACGATGAAGCCCGTTATGGAAGAATTTCAGGCAGAACTGGAAAGAAAATTAGCAGATAAAGAAGATTAACCGAAAACAGTTAAGCTATCAAAAGCCATAAAAAAGTCTCGACAAAATCGAGACTTTTTTAGTATAATTAAAACCAAGCTTTCTTATTAACCTGATAGGTTTGATAAAACTCCTGATCTGATTTGGTCAGATAAATTATCCCTTCTATAAGTCCGAGAACACCTGTAACAATTCCACAAGTACAAAGGCTGATGATTAGCCAAATTATGCCTTCGGTCGTATACCCCAAGAGGAATTTATGTATCCCAAAAGGCGCCAAAAGTATGGCTAATAAACCTGCTGCTATTTTTTTATTGTCTTCCTGAGCCGGTTGTGGATTATTCCAATGTTCGTATTTTGTTTCTTCCATGAATTGCTAGTTATTATATTGGTTTTGAAGAATTAAATATAAAAAAAATTATTTAAAAACAGCATCTACCGGTTCCCAAAGTTCAATTTTATTTCCTTCTACATCCATAATCCACCCGAATTTACCATAATCATAAGACTGCATTTCACCCACAACTGTTACTCCTTCTTGTTTTAATTGAATCAACAATTCCTCCAAATTCTCAACACGGAAGTTTTGCATAAACTGTTTTTCACTTGGAGAAAAATAGCTCGTATCATCTGCAAAGGGTGACCATTGTGTAGAACAGTCGTTCCCTTGCGCATCTTTCCACCAGAAAGTACTTCCATAATCATCTGTTTTTAAACCCAAATGCTTAGCATACCAAGCAACCAGTTCTTTTGGATTTTTGGCTTTAAAAAACACACCACCAAGACCCGTCACCCTTTTCTCAACAGTCTCATTTGGAGTTTTGCCAAAATATTTCTCTTTAATTTTGTCGACAATTACCTGAGCCAATCTTTGATGACTTTCAAATGTCCAGCCGGCAACATGAGGAGACAAGATTACATTATCTGCTTGTAATAAATATTGAAAAGCTTCCGGAGTCCCTTTATCCTGAAAAAGGGTTTCGAACGACAGTTTTTCATATTCCAATACGTCTAATCCTGCCCCTAGAACCTTTCCAGACTTCATTGCATCGACCATATCAGCGGTTACAATATTTTTCCCTCTTGAGGTATTTAAAATCCAAAATGGCTTCGCAAAAGCAGTTATAAAAGCAGCGTCGACCATCTTATTAGTTTCGGCTGTCCATGGAATATGCAAACTCAATACATCTGCTTTTTTTTGCAATTCTTCCAGCGAAACCTGTCTCGCATTGGCATCCCCAACATTATCCAAAATATCATAACACAAAACCTCAACATCAAAACCTCGCAATTTCTTGGCAAAGGATTTTCCCATATTTCCATAACCGATAATCCCAACCGTTTTTCCATCCAGCTCATGCCCTCTATTGCTTTCCCTATTCCATTGCCCCGATCTAATTTCCCTATCAGCAAGATTTAACTTATTGAAAAGAGACAATAGCATTCCCAAAGTGTGCTCGGCAACCGCATTCCTATTTCCTTCAGGAGCAGCAATAAGCGTTATGTTTTTTGACAATGCATATTCACAATCGATACTCTCTAATCCGGCGCCAACACGTGCTATAAATTGTAAATTAACCGCCTTGTCTAAAAAAGTTTTATCTATTTTGAATCGGCTTCTAATAACAATACCCTGATAATCCTTAATTTTTAATTCAATTTCTTCTTTGGAAGAAGTAAAATCTTCGTGGTTTTCAAAACCCAATTCTTGTAATTGTTCCATCAAAATTGGGTTGTTGCTATCGATGTGAAGAATTTTAATATCCATAAAAAAGTATCTAAGTTTAGTAATCAAAATTAACAAAAAAACACGGCTATTGCTATATAAAAAAATAGCCTTCGTTTGTAGTCGATTTAATCATCTGAAACCGAAACACAGCCTATAAAAAAACCATTTCTAAATTGATGTCAATTTAGAAATGGTTTTCTATATAATTTGTTCTAATAAAGTAGTCTTCTTACATACGCTCTCTTTTAAACAATAGCTGTAATTGTGTTAATATCTCATCACTTTTTCGTTTCCAAATAAAAATTTAGAAATTCTGTCGTAAAAACTGTCAAATAATTTTTTCATGATAATGTTTTTTTAAGTTAGAATTAAATTAAACACTTATACGAAAAGTTCAAAGTAGACATAGGTAGGCATTACTAAAATACACCACATTTTTCTTTAATTAAAATATCCTTACCTCTTTTCGATGTAAGGTAACTTTAAATAGATTAAAAGCATGTAAATTACTTATTTTGAATGACTTATATTACATTGATATTTTTATTTTCCACTAAAATCAAACAACTACTAACAAGAGCTATCCTTTTATTTGCTTCAAAGAAGTCTTGATTCCGCGTATTAATGATGAACTAAATCCGTGCATTTCCATATCATTCAATCCTGCGATAGTACAACCTTGAGGTGTAGTAACTCTGTCGATTAATTGTTCCGGATGCACCTGTTCTTCCATTAGCATTTCGGCTGCTCCTTTGACCGTTTGGGCCGAAATCGCCAATGCGGTTTTCCAGTCAAATCCTATTTCGATTCCAGCCTGCATCGAAGCTCGGATATAGCGCAAGGCAAATGCTGTTCCGCTCGCCGCTAATACTGTGGCTGCATCCATTAACTTTTCGTCAATTACAGGTGCTGTCCCTAAATCTTGAAAAAGTGCTATTACATTTTCGGCAGTAGACTTGTCTTTATCCTGAAAAGAAATACAAGTGGCTGATTCCCCAAATTGAGCAGCAATATTAGGCATAATACGAATTATAGTATGCGCACCATTAGTTTTGTCCTGAAGCGCCGCAATATCTACCCCACTTACCGCAGAAGCAATAGTTTTATTGGTGATTTTTGGCAGAATCTCTGTCAAAACTGTATCTACCTGATACGGTTTTACGGTAAGAATAATCAAATCGGCTTCCTGAATTTGAAGTGTATTATCTGTCGAAACTATAATACCTGATTGTTCGAGATGCATAATACTTGAGGTATTCCTTCTGGTTACGGTAATTTGATTGTTTTTAGAAAATTTCGACAGTCCTAAAGCAATCGAAACTCCCAGATTTCCACCTCCAATTATATGTACTTTCATTTTTATTTTTTGGTTTTTTGGTTTTAGTAAATAGTTTATTCGTTATCGGCCTTAGCCTTATTTTAGAAACATGACTGTTTAAGATTAGAATCCCAGAATCAATTTGGCAATAGAGAAATAAATCAGAATTCCGCAAATATCATTACTAGTCGTTATAAACGGACCGGTAGCCAATGCAGGGTCAATTCCAAATTTATCCAGTAATAAGGGCACAAAGGTTCCGATAAGAGAGGCAATTATAATCACCGAAATTAGTGCAATGGTAACAATAACCCCTATAATCACTTCAACATTCAACAGAAAATGACTTCCTAAAAACAAGATTACTGCCAAAATTAATCCATTAAGCAAGCTAAGAGAAACCTCTTTCAGTAAGCGACTGAACAAGGATCCACTCAAGGTGTTATTAGCCAAACCTTGAACGATAATTGCCGAAGATTGCACCCCAACATTTCCTGCCATCGCAGCAATCAAGGGAGTGAAAAAGAATAATTTCCCATGTTCTAACATAGCATCTTCAAACAATCCCAATACTCGCACCGAAATAAAACCTCCTAAAAGAGCCAAAACAAGCCAAGGCAAACGCGCTTTTGTATGTTCTAAAATACTATCATCGGCTTCAATATCTTGAGAGATACCCGCAGCTAATTGATAATCCTGATCGGCTTCATCCCTAATAACATCAATAATATCGTCAATAGTGATTCGGCCTACTAATCTTCCCATTTCGTCCACTACCGGAATAGCTTCCAAATCGTATTTTTGCATGATTCGAGCCACCTCAACATCCTCTGTATCAACATTGACCGAGTTGACTTTTCGAATATAAATATCACTAATATGTGTTTTTGTCGAAGTCGTCAATAAATCCTTTAGTGAAAGTCTTCCTTTCAGTCTGTTTTGATCGTCCACAACATAGATGGAATGCACACGCGAAACGTTTTCGGCTTGAATACGCATTTCCTTAACACAAGTAAGAACATTCCAGTTTTCATTGACTTTCACCAACTCCTTACCCATCAATCCCCCAGCAGAATTCTCATCATAACGCAACAAATCAACGATGTCTTTTGCGTGTTCAACATCATTCAACTCCGAGATTACTTCGGCTTTTAAATCCTGGGAAAGCTCAGCGATAATGTCGGCCGCATCATTCGTATCCAACTCATCAAGCTCTTCTGCAATTTCTTTTGGCGAAAGACGGCTTAATATATTCTCTCGTAAATCATCTTCTAATTCAAGAAGAATCTCGGCCGTTTTATCGCTATCTAATACCTTAAAAATATAGGTCGCCTCATCAAAATCAAGCTCGTCCAGAATCTCAGCGATATCAGCATGGTGCATGTCAGCGAGTAAGGCTTCTAGTTCCTTATCGTTTTTATTGACAATGTGTTGCTCTAATTCGAGTATTAATTCTTTGCTGATTTTAAACTCCATCGGCCTCTATTTTTTGGGTAAGTTCAATAAACTGCGCTACGTCCAATTGTTCCGGACGAAGATCAAAAACAGGATCAGTTCGCAATTCATCGGACAAATTCAAGGTTTTCAAACTGTTACGCAAGGTTTTTCGTCGTTGTTGAAAAGCAGTTTTTACAACCGTAAAAAACAACTTTTCGCCGCAAGGCAAACTAAAATCTTCCTTTCTGCGTAGGCGTAAAACGCCTGATTTTACCTTTGGTGGCGGAATAAAAACATTTTCGTCTACCGTAAATAAATATTCAGCATCGTAAAATGCCTGCGCCAAAACAGACAGTATGCCGTAAGCTTTTGTTCCTTTCTTTTCACAAATACGCTCGGCCACTTCTTTTTGAAACATTCCCGCAAATTCAGGAATTTGATGGCGGTATTCCAATGCTCTAAAAACAATTTGTGTCGAAATATTATACGGAAAATTCCCAATGATGGCAAACTGCTTTCCTTGAAAAGTTTCATTGATATCATACTTCAAAAAATCCTTCGAAATAATCTTATCTTTTAATTTTGGATAGTTTTCATCCAAATAGGTTACCGATTCTGTATCAATTTCGATAACATAAGTATTGATTGGTTTCTCTAACAAATATTTTGTCAAAACACCCATTCCCGGCCCTATTTCCAAAACATCATCGTATCCTTGTAAATTCAGAGTATCCGCAATGTCTTTAGCAATACTTTCGTCCTTCAGGAAATGCTGTCCGAGGTGTTTTTTAGCTTTTACTTTTTCCATTTTTGTCTTTGCGATGCACTACGCCATCTCGCTATATTTTAGGTTTATTTTACTCAGATGGCACTAGCTTTTTCTTTTAAATTGAAGATCACAATTTGCTGCTTCAAGATTGTGATTCAAAACAATAACCAGAATGTGATTGCTTCGTTCCTCGAAATAACTCTAGTGCTCTGAAATCAATTCTAATTCTGTTCTAAAAGCCAACATTTTATCTCCAAATAACCTTTGCCCTTCTTCACGAAAACTAGGCGCATCTTCCTGGTAATATTTTTCCAAAGTTTCCTTACTATCGGTTGTATATTGCACCGAATACGTAGTTCCGCCCATTTCTTCTTCTATCAAAACCTTTACTATTCTCGCCGAGGAAAACTTTCCGGTAGCCAAAATTTCAGGAATGTGTTTTTGCTGCATCCAGTTCAACCATTGCTCGTGAACGCTTTCGTGTATGTTTGTGGTAACGTTGTATATTATCATTTTTATTACTTAAATTATAATTTGATCGAATTAACGATTGAACATTATTTATAAATTTTTATCGCCTCGCAATTCCCTGAATTTTATTCGGGCATCCACAAAGTAAATACTGTCTTCGTGACTAAAAATTATCTTTTCGTATAAAGGCTTTGCTTTATCTGGCATTGCTAATTTCTTATTGTAGATTTCAGCCGAAAAATACAGCGCTTCATCAATATAAATTCCGTCACTGTGATGGTCTATTATTTCTTGATATTGGCTTAAAGCCAAATTGTAATCGGCTGTTTTTTCATAAATTTTCCCAAGTCGCAATAAAGTGACAGCTTCGATTTCCTCTCCTTTGTGTTTCTTCAAAATCATTTGAAATTGAGCGATCGCTTCCTGATTTCTGTTTTGATATAAAAGATAATCTCCTTTGGCAAATGCAGCCAAGGCCGTCTGTGTCGAATCGGCTACTGTATTGTCGTTGATCAAAAGAAAATACTCTAAAGCATCATTAGCAATCAATTGCGTGTTGGCTGATTTTAATTCCTTAAACTGCTTCAATGCCCACTCAAAATCAGTCTTAAAATAACTGGTTTTAGCCGCCTTTAAACTCGCTTCATGCGCCACCACATCGTTTTTCAAATCCATCTGAATCTGGGAATAATACAACAAAGCCTGATTGAATTTTTCTTCGAAGAGTAAAATATCCGCCAATTCCATTTTGACCTGAGCCACTTGGTAGTCATTCAATTGTAAATCGAGTGCTTTTTTTATTATTGTCTTGCCTTCTTCTGGTTTTTTCAAATTAAAAGTCACAAAATGAGCTTGAATCAACTGCAAAGATAAGGTAAAAGGACTTATTTCATATTGTTTCAACAAACTGTCGAGTTCCGCAAGAATTCCGGAATACTCTTTCTCGGTCGCTTTTTTTATTTTCAACTCCATCAAATAGGAATTTGCCTGAATCAGTAATTCTAAATCTTTAGTATTTTCCAGAACAAAACCCAAAATTTCTTTAGCAGTTTCTTCATCGTCATCCTCAATGGTAAGTTGCGCCAGATTGATGATATTAGACAAAGATTCTGAATTTCGCTTATAAATTGCCTTTTCCTGAATAAAAGCTTTTGAAAACTCTCTTTGCTGCACATAAAACCAGCTTAAATAACGATTCCAAAACAGGTCTTGACTTTTTTGAACCCTTAAAATCAATGCCTTTCTCAACAATTCATTAAAGTTAGACTCTCCATCATTCGACATAAATCGAGACAATTG
Organism: Flavobacterium granuli; assembly: GCF_900129705.1. Lineage (GTDB taxonomy): Bacteria > Bacteroidota > Bacteroidia > Flavobacteriales > Flavobacteriaceae > Flavobacterium > Flavobacterium granuli. The sequence continues at coordinate 140,837 of NZ_FQWO01000002.1, forward strand.
ACTTTGAATAAGAATAGAATGTTGTGGACTGTTGAAGGCTTCATCCAGAAAAGTAGAAATCATCATTTCGGCATTGCCAAGCTGTCCGTATAGCAACCCTATTTGATAATTAAAATTATAATTAGGCACTAATTGAGCCGCTGTTTGATACGATTTTAAGGCGTATTCGAGCAGTACTTTTTTTTCAAAAGAATTCGAAATCGCATAGACTTCATTCGGATTTTTTTGGATTCGCTCTAAAGCCTGATCGTAGTAATCTTTAGCTTTAGCATCCTCTTTTTGCAATTGGAAATTATAACCCAACTCGACCAGAAGCGCTCCTTGCTTGTATTTATCAAAACGCTGTTGGATTGCTTTTCCGGCAAAATCAAACTGTGATAGTTGCTGGTAACAATCAATGGTTCGAAGAAAATATTGGTAGTTTTGAGGCACACTTGCCAGCAATTCCTCATAGCTTATTTTGGCTTTTTCAAAATCGCCTTTGTCATAATAATATTGCGCCAATTGCTCGTTTTGAGAAAACGCAAATAGCGAAAATGACAAAGTGATATAGAGAAAAAAAATCTTCATATTAAAAGTGTTCAGCATTCAGTGTTCAGTTTGCTAAACGGTGCGTTATCCAAAAAAACTAACTGAACACCGAGCACTGATGACTGAACACTAATTAATCTATAATATCAAACCCGCAATACGGGCGTAAAACTTCTGGAATTACGATTCCTTCCGGAGTTTGGTAATTTTCTAAAATTCCGGCAAGCACTCTTGGCAAAGCCAATGAACTTCCGTTTAAAGTATGTGCCAATTGGTTTTTCCCGTCTTTATCTTTGAAACGCAATTTCAAACGATTGGCCTGAAAAGTTTCAAAATTAGAAACCGAAGAAATTTCCAACCAGCGATCCTGAGCCGTAGAAAATACTTCAAAATCATAAGTCAATGCCGAAGCAAAGCCCATGTCCCCGCCACAAAGACGCAGGATTCTATAAGGCAATTTCAATTCGTTAAGAATATTTTTTACGTGTTCCACCATGCCGTCCAAAGCTTCATACGATTTATCGGGATGCTCCACGCGTACAATTTCTACTTTGTCAAATTGGTGCAAACGGTTTAATCCGCGTACATGCGCACCATAAGAACCCGCTTCTCTACGGAAACAAGGCGTATAAGCCGTTGCCAAAACCGGCAATTCATTTTCGCTCAAGATAACATCTCTGAACAAGTTTGTCACCGGAACCTCAGCCGTTGGGATTAAATATAAATTATCGGTGGCATCGTGATACATCTGCCCTTCTTTATCCGGCAATTGTCCCGTACCATAAGCCGAAGCTTCATTGACCAAATGAGGCACTTGGTATTCCTGATAACCTGCTTCGGTATTTTTATCCAAGAAATAAGCAATCAAAGCGCGTTGCAATCGAGCACCTTTTCCTTTGTAAACCGGAAAACCTGCTCCGGTAATTTTATTTCCTAATTCGAAATCAATGATGTCGTATTTTTTTACCAATTCCCAATGCGGTTGTGCGCCTTCATGCAAAACAGGAATTTCTCCCGTTTCAAAAACATTCAGGTTTTCCTCCGGAGTTTTTCCTACAGGAACGATATCAGCCGGAAGATTAGGTAAAGTATATAATTTTTCTAAAAGTTCAGCGGCAAGTGCATCAGCTGTTTCCGCAAGTGCTTTGCTTTTCTCTTTGTTTAAAACGGTTTTTTCTTTGAGAATAGCAGCTTTTGATTTCTCGCCACTTTTCATCAGTTCACCTATATCTTTGGCTAATTTATTAGATTCAGATAAGATGCTGTCTAATTCTACCTGCGTAGAACGACGGCGTTCGTCTAATTGTATCACCTCTTCAACAACGGCGGCGGCATCCATATTCTTTTTTGCCAAAGCGCTGATTACTTTCTCCTGATTCTCTCTAATAAATGCAATTTGTAACATAGCTTGATATTTATAACTCTGATGTGTGTATTTCTATATAAAGGAAGCAAATTTAAGGAAATGTTTGATAGAAATGGGACAAAAATTAGTCGAAAGTCGAAAGTCATAAAGTCAAATACTAATGTAAGGATTCAAACGTCCTAATGTTTAATTTATATTGATAACCGGACTTTAATAAAAACAGGACTTTCTAGACTTTATGACCTTGGACTTTTGACTTTAAATTACGCTCTTTTAATCTCGTGACCCACAAATTCTTCCAAAGTGGCAAACATTTCATCTACCGAAAGTACTTCAAAATCAGGATGTGTTTTCAGGAAATTGGCGTTCAACGCAATCAAATTTTCTTCAATTTCGAAAAAAGTGTCGTTGTTGAGCAAATCTCGAATAGGATTTACGCCTTCTAATTTCCCTTTCAGGAATTTATTCAACTTTACGCTGCTCATTAATTTTACTTTTTTGGATTGTTGCTGAAACAATTCCAAATGCTTTTCGGCACCAATTAATGCCAAGCCTTCTTCGATTAATTCGTTTAGTTCTTTATCCCATCCCGAATTATATACAAATTGAGCAAAATTCCCCTCGGTATATTGTGATGTATAATAATCTAAATAATAACTCATTATAGCATCTTCGTGAATCAAATCATCGTTTACACCTTCCTCGCGCATTAAGTTGATCACCGAAATATTAGAGTGAATTACATCTTGGAGATTTTCACTGTTGGCCGCTGTTTCTGAAATAATTATTCTACCGAATTCCATAAGTTTTGTGTTTGAATACTAAAGTGCAAATTTCGGGTAAATAAAAACAGAAATGAAATACAATGCGATTTATATGCTATCCGATTCGTCACTACTCTTTTTCTGATTCATTTTTGTAACCAAAGCTTTCAAACGCAAGGCTTTTTCTTTTTTTTCTTCTTGAAGTTTAGCCTTTTTCCTATTGAGCAATTTGGTATGCAACGCCTTGTTTTTGGTGTTTTTTTCGGGTCCTTTTGCCATGGTTTACAGTCTTCATTAATTATGTATACAAATATAAACAAAGCCATTTTAAAAATCAGGAAAGTATTAAATTCCTAAATAACCTAGCCCCGATAGCAGTGAAAATCCTTTCTATTTTTAAAGAAAAATAGAAAGATTGCAATGGATAGCGGGAAATTGCTTCAAATAAAAATTCTATTGCTTATTTTTGCACTCAATAAAATTGAATCATGATACAGAATCCAAAAAGATATACGATTACAGCGGCATTACCGTATACGAACGGACCGATTCACATTGGCCATTTGGCGGGTGTTTACGTGCCTTCGGACATATATTCCAGATATTTAAGATTGCAGGGAAAAGACGTTTTGTTTGTTTGCGGAAGTGACGAGCACGGCGTGGCGATTTCGATGAAAGCCAAAAAAGAAGGTATTACACCACAGCAAGTAATCGATAAATATGATGGAATTATCCGTAAATCGTTCTCTGATTTTGGAATTTCGTTTGATAATTATTCCAGAACTTCGGCTAAAATACATCACGATACCGCTTCGGAATTTTTTAGAACGCTGTATGACAAAGGTGATTTTATCGAAGAAGTGACCGAGCAATTGTATGATGCAAAAGCAGACCAATTCTTGGCTGACCGTTTTGTAGTGGGAACTTGTCCAAAATGTGGCAATGAAGAAGCCTATGGCGACCAATGCGAAAAATGTGGCTCGACTTTGAATGCTACGGATTTGATTAATCCAAAATCGACCATTACGGGAGAAACGCCTATTTTGAAATCGACGAAACACTGGTTTTTACCTTTGGACCGTTATGAAGATTTCTTGAAAGAGTGGATTCTCGTTGGACATAAAAATGACTGGAAACCGAATGTTTACGGCCAAGTAAAATCTTGGATTGACGGTGGATTAGAACCTCGTGCCGTAACTCGTGATTTAGATTGGGGAATTGACGTTCCGGTTGAAGGTGCCGAAGGAAAAAAATTATACGTTTGGTTTGATGCGCCAATTGGTTACATTTCGTCCACGAAAGAATGGGCAGCGAGAGAAGGAAAAGATTGGGAACCGTACTGGAAAGATCAAGACACTAAACTGGTTCACTTCATCGGGAAAGACAATATTGTTTTTCATTGCATCATTTTCCCTGCGATGTTGAAAGCCGAAGGAAGTTATATTTTGCCGGACAATGTTCCTGCCAATGAGTTCTTGAACTTAGAAGGAAATAAATTGTCTACGTCTAAAAACTGGGCAGTTTGGTTGCACGAATACTTGGAAGAATTCCCAAACCAGCAAGATGTTTTGCGCTATGCTTTGACATCGAATGCGCCGGAAACCAAGGATAATGACTTTACTTGGAAAGATTTTCAGGCGAGAAACAACAATGAATTGGTTGCAATTTACGGTAATTTCATTAATCGTGTCGTGGTGTTGACCAATAAATATTACAACGGAATTGTTCCATCTCCAAACGAACTTTCGGAAGTAGACGAACAAACTCTAGCAGAACTAAAAGCCTATCCTGCGGTGATTTCGAGTTCAATCGAAAGATATAGATTCAGAGAAGCTTTGGGCGAAATGATGAACGTAGCTCGTCTAGGAAATAAATATTTGGCCGACGAAGAGCCTTGGAAAGTGATAAAAGACAATCCGGAGCGCGTGCAAACTCAAATGTATGTGGCCTTGCAAATTGCGGCAGCTTTGAGCTCGCTTTGCGAACCGTTCTTGCCTTTTACTGCTACTAAACTATCTCGTATTCTAAAAATTGAAGACAAAATCGATTGGAACACCGTTGCTGATGATTCTGATTTAATTCCGGCTGGACACCAAATAGGCGAAGCAGAATTGCTTTTTGCCAAAATCGAAGACGAAGAAATTCAAAAACAAATAGACAAACTCGAAGCGACTAAAACCGCCAATACTGCCGAAAACAAAAAAGCAGAACCACAAAAAGAAGCCATTCAATTTGAGGATTTTGCCAAAATGGACATTCGTACAGGAACTATCTTGGAAGCCGAAAAAATGCCAAAAGCCAATAAACTTTTGATTCTAAAAGTAGATACCGGAATTGACGTTCGCACGATAGTTTCGGGAATTGCCGAAAGTTTCAAACCAGAAGATATTATTGGAAAACGAGTTACTGTTTTAGTGAATTTAGCTCCAAGAAATTTGCGCGGTGTAGAAAGCCAAGGAATGATTTTAATGACTACAAATACTGAAGGAAAACTGGTTTTTGTAAACCCAGATACTGACGGTGTTGCCAATGGCGAAACGATAAATTAAAAAAGCCAAAACGCGGATTTAGAAATTAAAATCAATTAATCCTTTAAATCCGTGTTTTAAAAATCATTAAAAATGACCAACGCAAAACCTCGATTAGCTTTAGCTATTGGAATTCTCTGTATTTCGGTTTTTCCAATACTGGTTAAACTCCAGCTGACTGGTGGTTTAATCTCTGCTTTTTACCGAATGGCGATCGCGGGAGCACTACTATTACCTTATGTTTTTATTACTAAAAAATTCAAATTACCCCAATTAAAGATTAGTCTACTAGCGGTTCTTTGTGGTCTTCTATTTGCTGCCGATGTCGCTGTTTGGAATATTTCTATACAGGAATCCAGCGCAACCCAAGCTACATTACTTACTAATCTGTCCCCGGTTTGGGTAGGTATTGGTTCTTTTTTATTTTTAAAAAACAAACCTGCACTTAATTTCTGGATTGGAACATTGATTGCCATTTTCGGAATGATTACACTTGTGGGATTTGAGTTCTTTATCAACTTAGACTTCAACATTGCATTTTCTCTCGCTATATTATCCGGAATTCTATACGCGGTTTATATGCTAGTCAGCAAAAATATACTATCAGATATGGATGTGCTTACCTTTATGTCCATTACACTAATAACCTCAACCCTATTTCTGGGAATTGTCTGCCTAATTTTAAACGAACCTTTTAGTGGTTTTTCTAATGCAGGATGGGGCGTTTTATTCATCCAAGGAATAGTTTGCCAACTCATTGCCTGGCTGCTTATCAGTTATGCTACGCAACATATGCGAGCCACACGTGTTTCCCTGAGCTTACTGGGCCAAGCGGTTTTAGCCACAATTCTTGCCTGGCTATTCTTAGATGAAAAAATAACTTTCCAAATGATTATTGGGGGCTTGATATTACTTTTGGGAATCAGAACTACCTTTTATTCCAAAACAATTTCTATACGAAACTTATTAAATCCTAAAGAACATTCTTCTACAGATATATAAAAGATATGAAAAATATAAAAGTAATCGCTTTTGATGCTGATGACACCTTATTTGTCAATGAAACTTATTTTGCCGAAACTGAAGAAAAATTCTGCAGTTTAATGAGTGATTATCTGTCACATCAGGGAATTTCAAAAGAACTTTTCAAGATCGAAATCGACAATTTAAAATTATACGGTTACGGCATCAAAGGATACATCCTTTCGATGATTGAGGCGGCAATGAAAATCTCTAACAACACTATTTCCATCGAAGCCATCGAAAGAATTATCCAATACGGCAAAGAATTAACCGAAAAACCTATCGTTCTATTAGAAGGTGTCGAAGAAACTTTGGAAGCCTTACATGGAAAATACAAACTGGTTGTTGCCACCAAAGGGGATTTACTAGACCAACGCAGAAAACTTCACAACTCCGGACTTGGGAAATATTTTCACCATATCGAAGTAATGTCAGACAAACAGGAGGTTGATTATTCTGACTTAATTAAGCGATTGGAAATTCAACCCGAAGAATTTTTCATGATTGGAAATTCATTAAAATCGGATGTCTTACCTGTTTTGGCTATTGGCGGACATGCTGTTCATATTCCTTTTCACACTACTTGGGAACATGAAAAAATCAACCATAAAGTGGAGCATAAAAATTTCAGCTCTTTCGAAAAAATTACGGATGTTTTAAGCCAATTCGAAAATTAAGAATATCGTCAACAACAAGTCGTTTTTTTGTTACATTTTTAACATCTGAAACCTTTAGATTGAATTATTACCAATTTTTAATTCAAAAAAACTCATAAATGATTTCATTATCAAAAAATATAGCACTAAAAAATAATTGAATACCCATTAAAAGCCTAAAAAAATTACTTATTTACAAAATAAACAACTAACCTTATATAATTAACTGATTGAAATTTCTTATCAAATAATATATCGTATTTTTGCATAAATTTTAAAAATTACAATAATGAAAAAATTTATGTTCGCATTAGTTTTTGCTTCAGGAGTTTCGGCTGTGAATGCGCAAACTGTTACTGAAAAAAACACAGAAAACAACTTTAATAAATGGTCTGTTGAATTGGCCGGTGGTGTTAATAAAACACAAAGACCAATGACAGCAGGATATTTTACATCTACACCAAGTCCTTATGTAGTTGATCTTGGAGCTAGATACATGTTCAATAATAAATTTGGTTTGAAAGCTGATTTCGGTTACAACAGCTTCCAAGGAAAAAACAACTCTATTGATTTTGACACTAAATACTACAGAGCAGACATTCAAGCGGTAGCTAACTTAGGAAGAATCATGAATTTCGAAACTTGGACTAACACTCTTGGTTTATTAGCACATGCTGGTTTTGGTTTAGCTCAATTAGAAGATCAAAACTCTGCATTGAAAGACAGAATGGGTAACTTTATGGCTGGTGTAACAGGTCAAATCAAATTATCTAACAGAATCGCTTTAACTGGAGATTTTACAACTATCCTTAACGCTTCTCAAAACGCTGCTTTTGACGCTGCAAGTACAGTTTCTTCTAGAGGATTTTCTGGAATCTTATTCAACGGAACTGTTGGTGTAACTGTTTACTTAGGTAAAAACGCTAAACATGCTGACTGGGTTACTCTAGTAGACAAAGATGTATTAGCATTAAAAGACAGAGTTGACACTCTTGAAACTATGTTGATCGATACTGATCAAGATGGTGTTGCTGATTACTTAGACCTAGAAAAAAATACTGTTTCTGGAGTAATGGTTGATTCTAAAGGAAGAGCTATTGATTTAAACAAAAATAACGTTCCAGATGAATTGGAAAGCTATTTATTGGCAAACTACGCAAAAAACACTGGTAACTCAGCAGTTTTAAACAACAACGAATTGATTAAAAACTTAATCAACAGTGGTTACGTAAGTACTTACTTTGATTTCAATAAATCAACTCCTACTGATGTTTCTACTGATGGAATCGATTTTATCTTAACTTATTTAAGAAACAATCCTTCTGCTTCAGTTGACATTATTGGTCATGCTGACGAATTAGGAAAAACTGCTTATAACAACAAATTATCTACTGCAAGAGCAAACAACATAAAAGATGTTTTAGTTAAAGCTAAAATCAATGCTTCAAGATTGAATGTTGTTTCTGCTGGTGAAGACAATTCAGTTGAGAAAAATTCTGATGCTGCTAGAAAACTAGTAAGAAAAGTTACTTTCAAAATAAAATAAGCTATTCTATTTATAGTCCAAAAGGTCCCAAAAGAAATTTCTTTTGGGACCTTTTTATTTTTACCAATTCGTCGAAATCAACAACAAGAAAAACACATCCTTAACACAACGATCTGCACAAATTCAAAGCTTACTTTCTCTAAATCACACATAGATAACGAACTCTTTTTTGTAACTTTACAAGAAACATTTTACCATGCTATCAAAAAACATCGAAACCGCATTAAACAATCAGATTCGCATTGAAGCTGAATCCAGTCAGATTTATCTTGCAATGGCTTCTTGGGCCGAAACACATGGATTAGAAGGTGTATCAAAATTCATGTATCTACAATCTGACGAAGAGCGCATGCACATGCTCAAAATAATTAAATTTTTAAATGAGCGCGGCGGTCATGCCAAAGTCACTGATTTACTGGCCCCAAAAACAAATTACGCCACATTCAAAGAAATGTTTGAAGAAGTGTACCAACATGAAGTTTTCGTTTCCGAATCCATTAACGATTTAGTACATATTTCTCTCACTGAAAAAGATTATGCTACTCATAACTTCTTACAATGGTATGTTGCCGAACAAATTGAAGAAGAGGCCCAAGCCAAAGTTATTTTGGACAAAATCAATTTAATAGGCGATGACAAAGGCGGGCTATATCTATTTGACAGAGACATGCAAGAACTCACACAAAGGAACGCTACCGCTAAATAAAACTAATCTAAGGTCGTCTCCAAAGATTTTCCACCTCTTGATTTAATTCTTTATAAATTGGGCAAAAAGGATAAAAATAAGGCCAAAAAAAAGGATAAAAAAAAACTCCTTGAAAATGATAAGCCCGCCAAAGACTTAAAGAAAGAGTGTTGTGAAAAATATAAAAAAGGAGAAGACAAAAGATGCAAACGCTGCCCTCGATTTGACTTACCCAAAAATAATTAGTCCCGGTTTCCAGTATAAAAGAACTGAACACCGGGACTTAATTTTAACAAATACTGATTTACTTTCCTAATAAAAGAACTTCGTTGACAACCACTTCAGTAACATAACGTTTCTCTCCGTTTTTATCATCATAACTTCGGTGGGCAAGTTTGCCCTCAATGGCAATTTCTTTTCCCTTAGTTACGTATTTTTCAATAATTTCAGCCGTTTTTCCCCAAGCTACTAATCGATGCCACTGGGTTTCTTCGACTTTCTCGCCTTTGTCATTTTTATAGCTCTCGTTTGTGGCGAGTGTAAAATTGGCCAATTTTTTTCCTCCTTCAAAATTTTTAATTGCCGGATCATTCCCTACATGTCCGATTAGCTGTACTTTGTTTCTTAATGCATTCATGGCGTGTAAAATTTAAATGTTGCTGTTCGTTTAAAAACTCTTGCCGATTTCACTTTGATTTCGACGAAGCAAAGATGCGATAAGACCCAAAATCTATTCGGTTAGTATTCAATTACTTTCGATTATAAACATTTGTAAACGTTTGCGAATGAATAAGAATTTAACTACTTTAGCCAATATCAAAAGATCTTATGCAAACGGAAATCAACAAAGTCGAACTTAGAAACCTAAGAATAGAAGACTATAAAGAACTCAAAAACTCTATGATCGAATCCTATCCAGAGATGGTAGGTTCCTATTGGAAAGAATCACACATAGAGAAACTATTACAATTATTTCCTGAAGGACAGTTGGTAATACTAGTAGATGATATTGTAGTAGGTTCTGCCTTATCCTTAATCGTAAACGAAGACCTAGTTGATAAAAAACACGATTATGCCAAAATAACCGGCAATTACTCTTTCTCTACCCATGATCCAAAAGGAGACGTTTTATATGGAATTGATGTTTTCATTGCTCCAAAGTACCGCGGATTGCGTTTAGGGAGAAGAATGTATGATGCCCGAAAAGAAATTTGCGAACAGCTAAATTTAAAATCAATCGTTTTTGCCGGAAGAATTCCAAACTACGGAAAATATGCCGATGAATTAACACCAAAAGAATACATCGAGAAAGTAAAACGAAAAGAACTGCATGACTCCGTTCTTTCCTTTCAACTAAGCAATGACTTCCATGTGATGCGAATCATGAAAAACTACTTGGAAGGTGACAAACAATCCAAAGAGTTTGCCGTTCTACTCGAATGGAACAACATCTATTATGACGAAAGTCCACGGATTATAAATCTGGAAAAAAGTGTCATTCGATTAGGATTAATCCAATGGCAAATGCGCCCATTAAAAGATTTGGAGGCTTTATTTGAACAGTCAGAATTTTTCATTGATGCCGTTTCCGGTTACGGAAGCGATTTTGCCCTTTTTCCGGAACTCTTTATTGCTCCTTTAATGGCCGATTACAACCACCTCTCAGAAGCAGATGCCATTAGAGAATTAGCCCGTTATTCTGAACCTATACGCAAACGATTCCAAGAATTAGCCATATCCTACAACATCAATATCATCACCGGAAGTATGCCACACATTATTGATGGCACCTTATACAATGTTGGTTTTCTTTGTAAAAGAGATGGAACCTATGAGATGTATACTAAAATTCATATCACGCCAAACGAAGTGTTCCACTGGGGAATGAGTGGCGGAAACGAAATAAAAACCTTTGATACCGACTGTGGAAAAATAGGAATCATGATCTGCTATGATGTAGAATTTCCGGAACTTTCAAGATTAATGTCAGACGAAGGAATGAATATATTATTTGTACCTTTTTTAACAGACACCCAAAATGGATACACGAGAGTAAAACATTGTGCCCAAGCCAGAGCTATAGAAAACGAATGCTATGTTGCCGTAGCCGGATGTGTAGGAAACTTGCCCAAAGTAAACAATATGGACATTCAATATGCACAAACGGCCGTTTTTACACCCTCTGATTTTGCTTTTCCAAGCAACGGCATCAAAGCAGAAACAACACCAAATACAGAAATGACACTTATTGTAGATGTAGATTTAAATCTATTAAAGGAGTTGCACGAGCATGGAAGTGTTAGAATTCTAAAAGACCGTAGAACCGACTTGTATCAAATTAAAAAACTAAGATGATGAAAAGCTGTTTAGAATGTGGCGAAAAAATCATAGGTCGCGAAGACAAGAAATTTTGTAGTGACGGTTGCCGTAATGCCTATAACAACAAAATAAACAAAGACAGTAATAATTTCATGCGCAACATCAACAACAAGTTGCGCAAGAATTACCGCATTCTATCTGAACTAAATCCAGAAGGAAAATCCAAAACCACAAGAGCAAAACTCTTGAGTAAGGGATTTGATTTTGAATTCTTTACTAACGTTTTACAAACTAAAACAGGAAATACCTATCATTTCCTCTATGATCAAGGCTACATGCTTTTGGACAACGACTATTATGTACTAGTCAAAAAAGATTTATAATACCACACCCCAAATCCTATTAACCAAAATGAAAAAAGATTACACCTCAATTTTTGCAGTTCTATTCTTCCTCCTTACCCTAGGATTCATATACTTTAGCATGATGCCACAATGGACTTCGAATGAAGAAGGTCCTCTTGCTGATTTTTCTACCAAAAGAGCTTTTGCCCAGGTAGAAGCTATCGCAAAACAACCTCATTATGTAGGTTCGGATAACCATGATCAAGTAGCTGTTTATTTACAAACAGAACTAAGCAAATTAGGCTTACAAACTTCCATTCAAGAAGGTTACACTTTGACCGATTGGGGCAATCTAGTCAAGTCCAAAAACATAATGGCAAAAATAAAAGGAACCAACAATTCCAAGGCATTACTTTTACTTTCTCATTATGACAGTGCTCCTCACTCCTATTCCTATGGTGCCAGCGATGCAGGATCTGGAGTAGCCACAATACTAGAAGGTGTGCGCGCTTTTTTATACGACAAGAAACAACATAAAAACGACATCATTATTCTATTTACCGATGCCGAAGAATTAGGTTTAAACGGAGCTGCTCTTTTTGTAACCCAACACCATTGGGCCAAAGAAATAGGACTGGCGCTTAACTTTGAAGCCCGAGGTTCCTCAGGCCCTAGCTACATGTTAATGGAAACCAATAAAGGAAACGCCGCTCTGGTAAAGGAATTTGCTGCTGCTAAAACTACTTATCCTGTTTCTAATTCTCTAATGTACAGCATCTATAAAATGCTCCCTAACGACACTGATTTGACCGTTTTTAGAGAAAAAGGAAACATTCAAGGCTTTAATTTTGCTTTTATAGACGGTCACTACAATTACCATACAGCTCAGGACAACAGCGCCCACTTGGACAAAAATACCTTGGCACACCAAGGCAGTTATCTGATGCCATTACTTACTTATTTTTCGAATGCTGATTTGAATACCACTCAAGCAAGCGAAGATTACATTTATTTTACAGCCCCTTATTCTTTTATAAAGTATCCCTTCAGCTGGGTTGTTCCTATGGTGATTATTGCAACATTACTGTTCCTAATGCTCATTTTCATCGGAATTGCTAAACGTATTTTGTCCTTCGAAGAAATCATCAAAGGATTTATTCCTTTCTTAGGCTCATTAATCAGCGCTGGATTAATCACTTTTTTAGGCTGGAAACTACTGTTAATTCTTTATCCGCAATACAATGATCTACTCAACGGATTTACCTATAATGGTCATGCGTATATTGCCGCTTTTGTGTTTTTAGCAATGGCCATCAGTTTTGCTTTTTACCATCGGTTTTCAGCCAAAAAAATAAAAATGAACCATTATATTGCGCCCTTATTTATTTGGCTGCTTATAAATGCCTATCTCGCAATCAGCCTGCAAGGAGCCGGTTTTTTAATCATCCCTGTTTATTTTGGATTATTAGCTTTTAGTATTTTTATTGTTACCCAAAAAACAAACAAAATACTCAATCTTTTTCTAAGCATTCCGGCCTTGATCATCATTGCGCCTTTCATACAAATGTTCCCCATAGGATTGGGTCTAAAAGTGCTTTTTGCCAGTGCCCTTCTTACCGTTTTGAGCTTTGGATTATTGCTTCCTACTTTTGGAAGTTTTATCAAAAAAGGATGGTGGTCCCTTGCTTTTTTATTGGCTTCTATCGGATTTTTTGCGAAAGCGCATTATGAATCCGGTTATGAAAAGGGAAAGGCAAAATCAAACAGCCTATTGTATGTATATGATGCCGAAGCCAATACCGCAAATTGGGTTACTTATGACAAAAATCTGGACTATTGGACAAAACAATATTTAGGAGAAAATCCTAAATCACCAATAATTCACAATGAAACTCCCTTGTTCAGCAAATACAACTCCGAATTTACCTTTGCTGCCGAAGCGCCTAAAAAAGATATTCCGCAGCCTACAATCCAGTTTTTGAAAGACAGTATCAGCGGCAATCAACGCTTTTTAAAAATTAGGATTTCTCCGAGTAGAAAAGTGAATCGTTATGATATTTTTGCCAATGAAAAAATGAGCATAAATAACTTTACAGCCAATGGTGTAAAGCATTTAGAACAACAAGGATTGCAATTAAAAAGAAACGGTAAGAAAATCCTAAGCTATTATGTGGTGCATAACGAGCCGCTGGATATGGAATTCAGTATCCTTAAAACCGCCGTTTTTGACATGCAGTTACTGGAAAGTTCTTTTGATCTAATGCGCAATCCATTATTTAACATCAGTAAAAGAGCCTCTTGGATGATGCCCACTCCTTTTGTCCTCACTGATGCCGTAGTTATCAAAAAAAGAATCAAACCGAACCCAAGATTAGTTGAAGAACTCCCTAAAATTCCGATGCAAAAAACATTTAAAAAAGAAAATGCAATAATTAAAGTGGACAGCCTAAAAGTTGAATAATTATGCTGAAATTTGCATTCGATAAAACGATGGCAAAATGGCAAAAATTAGCATTTTAGGTTGTGGCTGGCTTGGATTTCCTTTGGCACAAAAACTATTGGATAAAGGATTCTGCATAAAAGGTTCCACGACATCCGAAGAGAAAATTCCAACATTGGAAAAAGCAGGAATCGAGCCCTTTTTAATTGCACTCGAAAACAACGGTATCTCTGGCAACATTAGTGCTTTTTTGGAAGAAAGTGAAATTTTAATCATTGACATCCCGCCGAAGTTAAGAGGAAATAACCGAGAGGATTTTGTTGGGAAAATAAAAACATTAATGCCTTTTATCGAAAAATCCACAGTCAAAAAACTGCTTTTTGTCAGTTCGACTTCAGTTTATGGGGACAATAATGATTTAGTGACCGAAGAAACCGCTTTGAACCCCGATACCGAGGGCGGAAAACAGCTTGCCATTGTTGAAAAATTATTGCAAAACAATACTCATTTTAAAACTACAATATTGCGTTTTGGCGGATTAATTGGCGAAGACCGACATCCCGTAAAGTTTTTAGCAGCGCGCGAAAATCTGGAGAATCCGGAAGCGCCAATAAATCTGATTAATCAAAAAGACTGCATTGGCATTATCCAAAGAATAATCGAAAAGGACATTTGGGGAAACATTTTTAATGCTGTCGCTCCCTTTCACCCCACGCGCGAAGCTTATTACACCCAAAAAGCTTTGGAATTAAATCTAACGCCTCCAAAGTTCAGCCACAAGAAAGCTTCTATTAAAAAAAATATTTCGGCGCATCACTTGACACAAATTCTCGATTATACATTTACGACAATCCCTCTATAGCGTGAGAACGAAAATTACAACTGCTTTTTCGACCAGAATAAATGCTGTCGGATTGCCTATAATCGCTTTGTGTTGGGTTAGTTTTTTTTGGGGAACTACCTGGCTAGCTTCAAAAGAAGGCGTAAAACACATGCCTGCGCTACAACTCGCCGCCATAAGACAATTTATAGCGGGAATACTTTACATCTCTTTTTTCCTGTTCAAAAAAGCACCTTGGCCAAAGGGAAAACAGTGGAAAACAATCCTGATTCTCAGCATTCTGAACTTTGCTTTAAGCAACGGACTGAGTACCTGGGGAGTGAAATACATCAGTAGCGGACTAGGTGCAATAATAGGAGCGATTGTGCCTTTATGGATTGTCATCATCAGTTTGTTTAGAGGAGAGCGACTAGCTCGATTAGCAATACTGGGGCTAATAGTCAGTTTTGGAGGCGTCTGCGTTATCTTTTACGACCATTTACATGATTTCCTCGAACCTGATTTTAGATTTGGTATTATCCTTTCCTTGATTGCTACGCTAACTTGGGCTTTCGGCACCTTGTATATCAAGAAAAAAGCAGCCAGCTTTAATCCTTATTTTAGTTTGGGTTTGCAAATGTTCATTTCCAGCATTTTCTTGTTTGCTTATACCGGTGCCACCGGAACTTCTATTAGTTTAGATTCGATTCCCGCCATTTCTTGGGGCGCCATTGCGTATTTAGTTATTTTCGGCTCGGTTCTCACTTTTATTGCGTTTATCTATGCTCTACAACATCTACCTGCCGAAATAAGCAGCATTTATTCCTATATCAATCTTATTATCGCTGTGATTTTGGGAGCTATAATCTTTGGAGAGTCCCTTAATGCAGCTATCGCTATAGGCGCAACCGTAACTTTAACTGGATTATACATCGTAAACTATTCGATGAGAAAAACACGCAAACAATCATCCATTTTAACAAAAAAACCTGTCAACTAAGCTGACAGGTCTTTTTTTTCTAGCAATATAATACTACCAGATTTTAACTCTTTTAGAAGGCTCAATATACATCCCATCATTAGGCTGAATACCAAAGGCTTGATAAAACGTATCTATATTTTGTAAAGGAACATAAGCGCGATACATTCCTGGAGAATGCGGATCAGTCTTTACTTGATTTTTGATTGCTTCATCGCGTGATTTTGTACGCCAAATAGTAGACCAAGAAATAAAGAAACGTTGCTCCGGCGTGTAGCCGTCTATTAAGCCCGGATTCCCATTTTCTTTTAGATACAATTGCAATCCATCATAAGCCGCATTAACTCCACCTAAATCTCCTATGTTTTCCCCAAGTGTAAATTTACCGTCAACAAAAGTTCCAGGCAAAGGCTCTAATGCGCTGTACTGGGCCGCTAGCGCTCCAGTCAAGGCAGAAAATTGTTTCAAATCTTCAGCAGTCCACCAGTCTACCAAATTTCCATCGGCATTGTAACGCGCTCCTGAATCATCAAATCCGTGAGAGATTTCATGACCTATAACCGCACCTATTCCTCCATAATTTACCGCTTCGTCTGCCTGATAATTATAGAAAGGCGGCTGCAAAATGGCAGCTGGGAAAACAATTTCATTATAAGAAGGGTTGTAATAAGCATTTACTGTTTGCGGAGACATTCCCCATTTTTCTTTATTAACTGGTTTAGCCAACTCGGCAAGACTTTCATTATAACGCCATTTCGCTAAATTTTTAACATTTTCAAAATAAGATCCACCTTCTTCAGAACCAGCAATAACTAAAGCCGAATAATCTTTCCATTGATCCGGATAACCAATCTTGATTCTCGATTTATGCAGTTTTTCAATCGCGCTAGCCTTAGTCGCTGCCGACATCCAAGTCAAATTTTTGATTCTGTTTTCAAAAGCGACAAAAATATTTTTAATCATTTTTTCTGCTTTAGCTTTAGCTTCTGCAGGGAATTTCTTCTCGACATATAATTTCCCCAAGGCTTCACCCAAAGATCCATTAATAACCTGAAGAGCACCCTCATCTCTTGGTCTTTGTTTTATGGCTCCGGTCAAAGTTTTCCCATAAAATTCCCAATTGGCATTTTCTATCGCAGTAGAAAGCTGGCTAGAAGCTCTATTCAACAAAGTCCATCTCATGTAAGCCTTCCAGTCTTCGACCTTATTTTCTTTGAAAATAGTTTCCAATGCTGCCATGTATTTTGGCTGAGAAACGATCAATGAATCTGTAAGTGGTAAACCAATCTTAGTAAAATAAGAATCCCAATTGATTGACGGAGTCAATTTTTGAAGGTCTTTAACAGTCATAGGATTGTATGATTTTCTTCTGTCTCTTCTTTCAACCCTGTCTAACCGTGGCTTTGACATTGCGGTCTCTAATGCTAATATTTTATTAGCATTCGTTTTTGCTTGTGCTGGTTTTTCGCCGATAAATTGGAGCATTTTGGCCACATGCTCCACATATTTAGCTCGTTTCTCTTTAGAATCGGCATCTTCGGAAACATAATAATCTCTGTCCGGCAAACCCACGCTGCCTAATCCAAGAGTAATCACATTCCTATTACTGTTTTTAGCATCACTCCCTACATTGGCTCCAAAAAAGCCCAAACCACCCAAAGGCTCCATTTCTATCAAAAAGCTCTCTAAATCCTTAGTGTTTTTAATTGCGTTAATTTTTTTCAAATAAGGCTTTAAAGGTGTTACTCCTAGTTTATTTCTACCAACAGTGTCTAAAATAGTTTTGTACAAATTGATCGCTTTCCCTTGATCTGTATTGGACTTGTACACTGGATTTCCCACCGCTTCTTTTAAAATTGCCAGAGCATCGTTATCTGTTCTTTGACGCAACTCATCAAAACTCCCCCAACGCGTTCTATCACCTGGAATCTCTGTATTATCTAACCAGGTTCCATTTACATAGCGAAAGAAATCATTAGAAGGCTTTACCTTTTTATCCATATATTGAATATTAATTCCTGGTTCTTTGGCTGCTGGAACAACTTGGCCATGAACATCAATAAATCCTACGACTGCAGGAATCACAAAAAGTAGCTGCTTATTTAGCTTTATTTTCATATTATAAAATCATTAGGTTAGTCTCACAAAGCTATTGATAATATTTGAAAAAAATGCCAAATGCATCTTGACTATTAATACTTTGATTCCTCCTGTGAAGAAGGCTACTTTTTTGTACTTTTGCAAAAAATTATTTTTATGAAATCACCATTAATAACAAGTTGGGGCAAGCAAGTACCAATAAATAAAAAGGCGATAACATATATAACCTCTAACAAATAAATTTTACATATATGAAATCTATTTTATATAAGTACCGAAAATTTTTTGCTGTTTTTTTACTATTTTCAGCCATAACACTCTATTTGTTTTATGGCGCTTTAAAACCTAGTAAATCACTCCCAATATATAACCCTGCCGACGTAAATCCTGAATTGGTTGATACCGCGGTGCAATACGTTCGAAAATACCATACCATAGCCAACTTCTCTTTTGTGAACCAAAATGGAAAAACCATCACTCAAAAAGATTATGAAGGCAAAATATATGTAGCCGATTTTTTCTTTACCACTTGCGGCTCCATTTGTCCAAAAATGACAACAAACCTAGCCGAGATTCAAAAAGCAATCATCAACAACCCAAAAGTAATGTTGCTTTCCCATACCGTTTTCCCGGAAACGGACAGCGTTCCCGTTTTGAAAGCTTACGCCATAAAAAATGGAGTAAATGATAAAAAATGGAACCTGGTCACTGGTGACAAAAAAGAAATATATACCATGGCCAGAAAATCGTATTTGGCCGTAAAACTGGGTAAACCAAGCGAGTTATATGATATGGTGCATACGGAAAATTTCGTCTTAGTAGACTCCAAAAAAAGAGTTCGCGGCTTTTACGATGGAACCAACAAAGAAGAAGTTCAAAAATTAATCGCTGACATTGCCTTCTTGTCTGAAGAATAATAGTCCAACCCAAACTGACATTCTTTTTCGAGACTGTTAATGTATTGCAAAAAAGCTACAAAAGTGATAATTATCATTTGTATTTGTATTATAATGTGTATTTTTGCAATCTTAATTCAATCTAAATAAGCTTTGCGAACAACCATATTTTCTCTAAAAAAAGGCGAAAAAGCCATTATCAAAGATTTCGATATTGATATTGTACCCTTAAAATTACTTGAAATGGGCTGTTTGCCAGGCAACACGGTCGAATTACTGCAAATAGCTCCTTTTGGAGATCCTTTATATTTGAATATAAACGGTTCTCATTTAGCCATTCGTGTAGAAACGGCTCGTGAAATCGAGGTTGAACCCCTAAAAGAGGATTTCTAATGAGTGGAGAAAATATCAATGTAGCGCTTATAGGCAATCCAAACGTAGGTAAAACTTCGGTTTTCAATCAATTGACCGGATTGAATCAACAAGTAGGAAATTATCCAGGAATCACCGTTGAAAAAAAGATTGGTTTTTGCAAATTACCGAACAATGTCAAAGCAAATATCCTAGACTTACCCGGAACCTATAGCCTCAACGCCTGTTCTATTGATGAGAATGTTGTTATTGAACTGTTGCTAAACAAAAACGATAAATTATATCCTGACGTAGCCCTTGTAGTTACTGACGTAGAGAATCTAAAACGCAATTTACTGCTCTTTACCCAAATAAAAGACCTCGAAATCCCAACGATCTTAGTCATTAATATGGCCGATCGAATGGAACACAAAGGAATTTCATTAGACATTCCTTTTCTGGAAGAACACTTAAAAACTAAGATTGCCTTAATCAGCTCAAGAAAAGGTTTTGGTATAGACGAATTAAAAAAATTAATAGTTACCTACAAATCCATTTCCAGCGAACCTTGTTTGAATGCTTCGAGTATAGATCCTGATTACTTCAATAATCTTCGAAAAGCTTTCCCTAATCAGCTATTATACAAATTGTGGTTAGTGATTACTCAGGATGTAAACTTTCTGAATTTAGAACGAAATGAAATCAGAAGTTCTTTTACCAAATCGCATTCTGATTTAAAACGTTTGCAACAAAAAGAAACGATAAAACGCTATCAATTCATAAATGATGTATTGAAAGAAGGCTTGAAAGTGGACTCTTCTAAAGCCAAAGATTTCCGCAGCAAACTGGACCGCGTACTTACCCACAAAGTATGGGGTTATGCCATCTTCTTTTTGATTTTATTCGTCATTTTTCAATCGATTTTCGAATGGTCCAAAATTCCTATGGATTTTATTGACTCGACTTTTGCGTCTTTGAGCGCACTCGCTGACGAAGAATTACCTGCCGGTGTTTTAACAAATTTACTTTCGCAAGGAATCATACCCGGAATAGGCGGAATCCTTATATTTATTCCTCAAATTGCCTTTCTTTTTATGTTTATTTCCATTCTTGAAGAAAGCGGCTATATGAGCCGAGTAGTTTTCCTGATGGATAAAATCATGCGAAAATTTGGTTTATCCGGAAAAAGTGTTGTGCCACTAATCTCCGGAACTGCCTGTGCAATTCCAGCAATTATGGCTACAAGAAACATCGAAAACTGGAAAGAAAGACTGATTACCATTCTGGTCACACCATTTACAACCTGCTCTGCCAGACTACCGGTATATGCTATCATCATTGCATTAGTAATTCCAGACAATCGAATTTTTGGGGTTTTAAATCTACAAGGTTTAACCTTAATGCTATTGTATCTTTTAGGTTTTGGGATGGCTATATTTTCAGCTTATATTTTGAATAAAATATTGAAGATAAAAGGCAAAACTTTCTTCATCGTTGAAATGCCTAATTACAAGTTACCTATGTTCAAAAACGTAGCGATAAATGTGGTCGAAAAAACAAAAGCCTTTGTCTCTGGCGCTGGAAAAATCATCTTGGCCATATCAATCGTGCTTTGGTTTTTGGCTTCCTACGGACCTGGAGAAAAATTTAAAAATGCCGATGCTATCGTCATCGAAGAAAACATAAACAAACCACTTTCGGAAACTGAATTTGAAGACGCGGTCGCTTCTCAAAAACTAGAAAATTCCTATATTGGAATTATGGGAAAAACCATAGAACCTGTTATTTCACCTCTAGGCTATGACTGGAAAATAGGAATTGCCATCATCAGTTCATTTGCAGCTAGAGAAGTTTTTGTAGGAACCTTAGCTACAATTTACAGTGTAGGTGGTAGCGATAATGAAGTGACTATAAAAAACCGAATGGCTGCCGAGATCAATCCCGTTACTGGAAATAAAATATTCAATTTTGCTTCTGGAATTTCCTTGTTGTTGTTCTATGCTTTTGCCTTGCAATGCGCCAGTACATTAGCCATTACCAAAAAAGAAACGAATTCTTGGAAATGGCCTTTAGGTCAACTCATTTTCATGAGCGGACTAGCCTATATTGTTGCTTTAATCGCTTTTCAAATTTTAAAATAAAGACCTATGTTTCAAGAAATCGTCGCCTTTACTTTACTGGGACTTGCCCTTGCTTTTTTGATTAGAAAGTTTTTTTTCAAAAATAAAAAAAAAAAGAAAAACTGCGGAACAGATGATTGTGGCTGTCATTAAAAGCGCATTTCATAACATTCAAACAAACCCACTTTTAGAAACCACATTGCCTTTGTCCATCTTTTGAAACGAATAAAAAAGCGGCTAGTATTTGAAGTTAATTGATTAAAATTGACTAAATTTACATATTACAAATCTAGCCCTAACCAATTATTATCAGGCTGTTATTTTTATAAAGTTGCTGAATTAAAATCGGTTCTTTATTTTTTTAAAAAAAATTGATTTATTCAAAATACGATTTCAATTTTCAAAAAATGCCAACACAGAGTTAAGATTATTCCCCCAAATCTTATACAGTGTTAGTCCATGAGTCTATTTTTATTTTTATAATTCAAAAAAGAGAATAACTCTACAACTTACATTCCGTTTTCTAGCTGTTACAATAACTGCTTTTTCTACCAAAAACACCTAAAGCAGTAAGATAAAAGCTTCTTGCAACTATTATGTTGCTATTGCTTTAAAGTCAAACGAACATCAACTTATTATGAAAAAGTTTTTGTTAATATTGTTTCTAATAAACGTGACTTTTCTTTTCGCCCAAAAAGAGGTTTCTGGCTTTGTCTTCGATAACGCCGGCAGCCCTTTGTCAGGTGTCAACATAACCGAAAAAGGCACCAGCAATAGTGTTTCGACAGACATTAACGGAGCTTATTCTATTCAAGTCAAAGAAGCCGCTATATTGATTTTCAGTTATTTTGGATTTTCAAAACAAGAACATGAAACCAAAGAAGCTGTTTTAAATGTTTTCCTGTCTGAAGAAGGAGGCCAAATTCTTAATGAAATCATAGTCACAGGAACTAGAGCAGCTCCACGAAGCAACACAGCAACAGCCCTTCCTATAGATATCATATCCGCCAACGAATTGGCTTCAACAGGACAACTCACTTTTGACAAGGCATTACAATACCGTATCCCATCTTTTAACACGGTTCAAACACCGGTAAACGATGCCACTTCATTACTTGATCCTTATGAAATCAGGAATCTGGGTCCCAGCAGAACCTTAGTGCTTATCAATGGAAAACGCAAAAACCTAAGCTCTTTACTTTATATCCAACCTTCACCCGGAAGAGGAGAAACGGCAGCCGATATTTCAGCTATACCGATTGATGCCATCGACAGAATAGAAATTTTACGTGACGGTGCCTCTGCTCAATACGGATCGGACGCTATAGCCGGAGTGATCAACATTATATTAAAAAAAAGCCCTGATGATGGTTCGATAACCCTAAGAACCGGTATCACTTCTAAAGGAGACGGAGAACTCTTGAACATAAGTATAAACAACGGTTCTACTATAGGCAACAAAGGATTTCTAAACTACACTGTAGACTTCTCTAAAATAAACCTGACAAATCGTGCCGGTAAAGTAGATGCCGAAGGAGATTTTAATGATTTTGTGAGACTGCTACCAAATAATCCTTTGAATTATGTAAACGATGACAATACTCTTGGCAATACAACTCTGACTGATGCTATGACCGAGGCACAAATTAACAGCCTTTTTGAACAATACAAAGTCAACTTCCCAGCAGATTATAATGCAAAACTAGCCACTATAAACCAAGGAAACATCGCTGGAAAGCAAGCCGTAGACTCGTTTTTAAAAGACCAACCATACGCAGCAAATACCAACGGAACACCCGAAACTGCAGCTGCAAAATTTTTAATCAATGGAGGATTGAATCTATCCAATGAAACTGAATTGTATTATAATGCCGCCTATACTTATAAAAAAGTGAATTCGTTTGCTAATTACAGAGCTCCTTATTGGATGTCAATCAAAAATCCATTTGAAAACCCCTCTATTCCTAATTGGCGAATCGCTACTGCTTACCCAACCTATTTGAAGGATTTTTTTGGGAACGGCACTGTCGCTTCTTATAAAGGCTATCAACCTACTTTTACCGGAGATTTAACCGATTATAATGCCAGCTTAGGTTTTAAATCCATAAAAAATGGCTGGAATGCCGATGCCAGCATAACCATCGGCGGAAATTCACAAATCTATACCTTAGACAATACCCAAAATAGATCACCGCTGAAAGATTCCAATGGAAATCCTATTTATCAGGAAAACAGCCCAATTTCGTTCAAACCTGGAGGATCTAATTTCAATCATGTTATAGGGAATCTGGATGTGTTCAAAATACTATCTGACAAAATTAGTATTAGTTTTGGTTCTGAATTTCGATCCGAAAATTTTGAGACAATCGAAGGCGACAAAGCTTCTTGGGAAGGAGCTGGTGCAGATTCCTTTGCCGGAACCACTCCTAAGGAAGCCGGAAAATGGAATAGATACAACTGGGGAGCTTATTTTGACTTGGCCTATGATCTAACAAAAGATTTTCTTGTAAACGCAACACTTCGTCAGGAAGAATACAGTGATTTTGGCAGTGCCACCGTCTGGAAAATAAGTAGCCGTTATAAATTCCTCGACGATAAAATCACCCTGCGAGCTTCTGTTTCTACTGGTTTCAGAGCACCTACGCTACATCAAATTTACACTCAAAAATCCCAATATACGTTTAATGCTGGAGGCGGAATTGAAGTTACCCGAATCATTAATAATGTTTCTCCAGAAGCACACATTTTAGGCATTACAAAATTAACTCCAGAAAAATCGACAAACACAACCATAGGAATTGGAGCCAGACCCCTCAAATATTTCAACATCACCATTGACTATTACAACATTGCAATAACTGACCGGATCGCTTTAGGAGATGTGGTCAATACTCCACAATTTGGAAAAGTGGCTTGGTTCGAGAACTCTTTTGATTCTAAAACATCTGGACTCGACTTGGTTATGAATTACAGCAACCTAGGACTTGGAAACGGACAACTGGCATTCAACTTATCGGGAAACATCACATTCGAAAATAAAAGAATCTCTGATGTAGCCAGTGATAACTTTGGCGCAACAATTGAAGCATTGACTTTCACCTCCAGACCCAAAACCAAATGGATTTTGGGAACAAATTATAAAGTAAAAAAATTAGATTTCTACCTTAACAACAGCTATTTTGGCAAAACAACTTTTAAACAATCCGGCTTAGATTCGAATTTAAGAACTGAATTCAGCCCTAAAATCGTTACCGATCTAGGAATTAATTTTCTTGTAACAACTAAATTAACGCTGGCTCTAAACATAGACAATGCATTTAACATTTTGCCAAAATGGAAATTCAAGTCCGAAAATGCAGCTGGAGCCGCGATATTAAACGACCCCGCTCAAATAAAAAACCAATTTAACCTGATTACTTTCAACGGACGCTATTCGCAAATGACTTATGGCGGATCACAATTTAGTCAATTAGGCACCCAGTTTAGTTTGTCTTTAAATTACAAACTATAACTCCTTGACAATCAAATAATATAGATTTAAATTTTTCTTAAAGCAACCCAAACAGCCTCTATAATTCGTTAAATTTATACTATCAAAACAAATAATTAAAACCAAAACACACCGAAAATAACACGAAACTATTCGACCAATAAACGATACTCTTCCTATAAAAAACAAAATATAATGACCATCAAAAGTTATATCTATATTTTAAGCTTAATCACCATATTCACGGGCGCAAATCCACTAACTGCCCAAGAGGATATGACAGATAACGCCTATGCTATGAAAGCCGATTTCCTGTACCGTTTTATAGATTATGTACGCTGGAAAGACAACCCAAAAAATCAAGCTTTCAAGATTGCTGTTCTGGAATCAAGTCCAATTACTCCATTATTAATTAGCAATGCTAAAAACAAAAAAACAGAAATCAAAGAATACAAAGATATCGCTCAAGTAGGTAGCTGCAATATCTTATTTGTTCCCTATAACTGCAGCATCCCAATTGAAACAATCATTTCTAAATTTTCAGATCGATCCGTATTGATTGTAACGGAGCGAAACGGATTTGGAAAAAAAGGCGCACACCTAAATTTCATTATAATTGAAAATAAATTAAAATTTGAAATCAATCTTAAGGCAATAAACAAATCAGGAATTGGAGTTAGCTCTTTCTTATTGCAACATGCCATTATTGTACAGTGACACCTTTAAACCTTATTTAGCCTAAACTTAAAAAGCCAAATTGCCTTTGACATAAAAACTGCCTTAAATACCGCCAACAATGATAAATTTAAAAAACATATCAATCAAAAATAAACTTGTATTGATGCAAGTTTTCACCTCAGCACTTGTACTAGGCATATGTATTACCGCCTTTGTATTGATCGACATCAAAGGATTTAAAGACCGAAAAGAAACCACTTCCATTGCCATTGCCCAAATGATAGGTTTCAACAGCATTTCGGCTCTAGAATTCTTGGACAATACTGCCGCAAACAAAAGTTTGTCTGAATTAAAGGGACAAACAGATATATTAAATGCAAGTATTTTAGACAAAAACGGAAAAGTTTTTGCTTCATACACAAAAAAGGGTTCCGATCCCAAATTTCAATTTGTAATTCCAAATGAGAGACAAAAAAACATTCAGTTTACAGATCAAAATCTCCTTGTTTACCATAAAATCCTTAAAGACAATCAAACCGTAGGACACGTCGTAATGCGCTTTGAACTCTCAGAATTGAATAAAATAAAAATGGATGTTTTACGATTAGGAATCGTGTTGCTGCTTGTAGGAACTGTGCTTGCGTTTTTAATTGCCATGATCATCAAAATGTATATTTCAAAACCCTTACTGAACTTGGTTACTGTGATACAAAAAATTAAGGATACCGCCGATTATGGAATGCGCATAACTGTAGACGGAAAAGATGAAATTAGCATTTTGGCAACTGGACTTAATGATATGCTTTCCACAATCGAAAAAAGAGATAATGAAGTCGCGCTGTCCAAGGAACAATTAAACAAACAAAATACCCTTTTACAGTCCGTAATACAGAATATGGGAGACGGCTTAGTAGTGGTTGATGAAAAAGGAAAATTCATTCTTTGGAATCCAGCCAGTGAAAAAATAATTGGAATTGGTCTTCTGGATATCTCTCAAGAGAAATGGAGCGAAACTTATGGCGTTTTTTGGCCCGAAACCAAAAACCTTTTTAAAACCGATGAACTTCCTTTGGTTAGAGCCTTAAATGGAGAAGAGCTTGATAATTTGGAAATTTTTATCCAAAATTATAAAAAAACGATAGGCAATTTTATAGTAATGTCTGCCAGTCCATTAAAAGATGAACTCGGTAATATTACTGGCGCTGTAGCTGTTTTTCATGACATCACGGAAAGAAAAAACTCAGAAAATGAAATTAAAAAACTAAACGAGGAACTCGAACAAAAAGTCATCGAACGCACTGACCAACTCGCAAAAGCCATCGAAACCCTTCGAAAAAGTGAAGAGAAATACCGAGAAATTGTCGAAAATACCAGCGATGTGCTCCACACAACCGATTATAAAGGAAATTTCACTTACATCAATCCTGCCTGTAAAAAATTAACCGGCTATAGCCAAGAAGAACTCATTGGAGAAAATATCTCAGAACTCGTAGCCCCGGAATGGAGAGAACGTGTCGCTGAATTTTATCTGAATCAATACAAACATAAGATTGATGAAACACTTTATTCCTTCCCTATCATTACAAAAACAAGAGATCAAAAATGGATTGAACAAACCGTAACCCAATTGAGAGAAGGAAATAGGATAACTGGTCATAAATCTATTATGAGAGATATTACCGAAAGGAAAGCTGCCGAACAAAAATTAAAAGAAAGCGAAGATCAATTACAAACCATCTTTAACGAAGCTCCAGATGCATTAATTGTAATTAATGAAGAAGGAAATATCCTCAGATGGAACCCACAGGCCGAAAAAATATTCGGCTGGCCCATTGAAGAGGTATTAGGAAAAAAAATGAGGGACCTAATCATTCCGGAACAGTACAAAGAAAGTCACATGAAAGGTTTTCAACATTTCCTTGAAACCTCAGAAGGACCTTACATCAACAAAACGGTAGAAATTACCGCACTCAACAAAAAAAACATCGAATTTGATATTGAATTAACTGTTTCTACAGCTAGCATTCTGGGAAAACATATTTTTATCGCCTTTATCAAAGATATCTCTTTAAGTAAAAAACTGGAAAATGAAAAAATAGAAGCCGACAGATTGGTGCGCCTTAATGAAATGAAATTAAAACTAATTCTGGAAAATATAGGTGAGGGAATTATTGTTACTGACACCCAGAAAAGAATTGTACTCTCTAATCACATGGCCGAAGAAATAATAGGCATCAAACAAGATAGCGAAACCCACAACACCCTGGATTGGTCAGCTAAATACGATCTTTATTATCCTGATGAACAAACCATTTTCCCTTCCCAAAACCTTCCTTTGGAAAAAGCCCTAAAAGGAGAATCAACGGATGATGTTGAAATTATCATTGCGGATTCAGAAACCAAAAACAAAAAAAGGGTCATCATCAGTGGCAGACCCATCGTTGATGAAAACAATTACATTATTGCCGCTGTGGCTAATATAAAAGACATTACGTATTACAAACAGCTCGAGAGCGCTTTAGAGGAAAGTGAACAGAAATACCGAAAACTAATTGGTTTTAAAAGCGGAAAATAGAATTATTTTTCGCTAGGTTAACTTCACAAAAAGATTACTCGCAATTTTATTGGAAATAGTCAAGTCAACAGCATCTACTTTTATTTTTAAGGATAAATCAAAACTTTCTTTTCCAATAATTTCAATTTTGGAGCCCAACGCAATTCCTTGCTTGTCGAGATATTTCAAAAATTCAGAAGAAGTATCTTTCACCCCAACGCAGATTCCTTTTTGATTTTCTAACAACTCGGAAAGCAATTGTTTTTCTACTTTCAAAATTTGTCCATCGGCATTAGGAATGGGATCACCATGAGGATCTTCGGTTGGATTTCCTAAGAAATCATCCAGCTTATTGATCAATTTTTCTGATTTTATGTGTTCCAATTGTTCTGCAATATCATGTACCTCATCCCAGGAAAAATCTAATTTTTCGACCAAAAAAACTTCCCAAAGACGGTGCTTTCTCACAATCATTTTGGCGGCCAACTTTCCTTTTTCGGTCAAAGAAACCCCTTGGTATTTTTTATAATTAACTAAATCTTTCTCGGCCAATTTCTTGATCATATCCGTGACCGAGGACGCCTTCGTTTCCATCATTTCAGCAATAGCATTAGTACTCACCTCTGAATTGGAGGCCAGCGTCAGATGATAAATACCTTTGAGATAATTTTCTTCAGAAAAAGTCATTTGATTTTAAATTTTAGAATATTGATTTTAGATTTAGAGAAGAGCTTTATCTTTCTAAGAAACCTAATTTTTAACAATCAACAAAGGTATAGAAATTTTATGGCGCAACTTGTCAACGGTTGTCCCAAAAATCAAATCCCTAAAACCGGTATGCCCGTGAGTTCCCATAACCAAAACATCAAAATTTCCTTTATTTATAATCTCAGGAATTGCTTTATCAGGATTCCCAAATCCCAATTTAGTCTCTACAGCAAACCCTTTCTCAGAAAGCATTTCCTTGTACTCTTTCAATATTTTTTCATCGATCAAGGTTTCGTGATCTTCTATATTTTCACCATAAATCATAGCCCCTACCGATTCTTGCACATGAATTAAGGTGTATTTTGCATCTACTCCGCCTAATTCAAAAGCGCTATTCAAAGCCACTTCATCAGCACTGGAAAAATCCAATGCCACAGCAACATTTTTCTTATCTCCTTTTACGGACTTAGAAAACTCTAACTTTAAATTATGTGGCGAATGATTTTGAATATCAATCTTAGCTTTCGAAATAAATGGTTTAAAAACGATGTACAACAACAAAACCAAGAAAGCTATTGCCAAGGGAACCACCGTAAGCCATAGCAACAAAGGATTTTGAGAAGTTTCGAGCCAACCTTTTATTTCGTCAAAAACCAATTTTGCATTTAGAATAACGATAATTGTAGCAACAACCCAAGAAGCAATTTGGGTTACTTTACCAATATGAAAACCTTTCATTTTTGATTTATCACTCACAAAATGAATCAGCGGAATAATAGCAAATCCCAATTGCAAACTCAAAATCACCTGACTTAAAATCAATAACTTTCCCGTTACTCCTTCTCCAAAAATACTGATCACAATTACGGCTGGTACTATAGCAATTAAACGGGTAATAATTCTGCGTACCCAAGGCTGAATCCTTAGATTCAGATAGCCTTCCATAATAATCTGGCCTGCCAATGTTCCTGTTATTGTTGAACTTTGCCCTGCGGCAATCAAAGCTACGGCAAATAAAACAGGCGCCCATTTGGTTCCCAAAAGCGGTTCTAAAAACTGATGTGCATCCTGAATTTCGGCCACTTGAAACATCCCGTTTCTATAGAATGTGGCTGCCGCCAAAATTAAAATCGCAGCGTTTACAAAAAAAGCTAAGTTTAAGGCAATGGTCGAGTCGATAAAATTATATTTCAATGCCTGTTTGATTCCCGCATTGCTTCTGTCAAATGTTCTGGTTTGTACCAAAGAGGAATGCAGGTACAAATTATGAGGCATAACCGTAGCTCCAATAATTCCAATGGCAATGTACAATGCAGCTTCATTAGGCATTGACGGAATCAATCCAAGAAGTACCTTATCCATCTCCGGTTGAGCGAAAATCATTTCGAAAATAAACGAAATCCCAATAACGGCAACCAAAGCAATAATAAATGCTTCCATTTTTCGGATGCCTTTATTGATCAAAAACAATAATAAAAAAGTGTCTAATACTGTAATCATTACCCCCTCAATCATGGGAATACCAAACAAAAGGTTTATACCTATGGCCATTCCTAACACTTCGGCAAGATCACAGGCCGCAATGGCAATTTCGGCCAAAAAATAAAGAATATAATTGATAAATTTAGAATAAGTCTCCCGAGATGCCTGCGCTAAATCACGCTGGGTAACAATTCCCAATCGCGCACTCAAACTTTGCAACAACAAAGCCATGATATTACTCATCAATAATACCCAAAGCAAGGAATACCCAAACTGACTCCCTCCGGCAATGTCAGTCGCCCAATTCCCCGGATCCATATAACCTACACTAATCAGATAAGCGGGGCCAAAAAAAGCTAATATTTTTCTGAAAACTGATTTTTTGTTTTGTGTAGCAACTGATCCATGAACCTCTTCTAATGACTTACCCATGTTTTAACTATTTGAAGCAAATATAATTGTATTTTTTTGCTTTATGAAATATAATTTTTAGATTTGTCTAAATTTAAAATATAAATTAATCTAAAAATATAGTCGTGAGAAATCTAATTTTGCTTTTCTTTATTCAAATCACTATTGCGTCATTTGCTCAAACCAGTATAAAAGGAAAGGTTTCTTCGGATGGAATGCCATTACAGCACGCCAACATTGTATTAAAAAACACCAAAAAAACTACCATCACAAATCAAGAGGGCGACTTTGTTTTTACAGGCCTTAACATTGGACACTATGAAATCATTGCTTCTTACGCTGGTCTAAAATCCCTAACAAAAACCATCATGGTCAACGATACCACGACGATTGTTTTGGATTTTGATCTAAAAGAAAACAATACCTTAGACGAAGTAGTCATAACAGGAACCCTGAAACCGGTATCCCGAATAGAGAGCCCCGTTCCTGTTGAAGTCTATAAACCCACATTCTTCAAGAAAAACCCAACGGCAAATATTTTTGAAGCCTTGCAAAACGTCAACGGAGTGCGCCCACAATTGAATTGTAATGTTTGCAACACCGGTGACATCCACATCAATGGCCTTGAAGGACCTTACACCTTAGTTTTAATAGACGGAATGCCCATTGTGAGCGGGCTATCAACCGTTTATGGTTTGTCTGGAATTCCTAATTCTTTATTGGAACGTATCGAAATCGTCAAAGGCCCTGCTTCGTCTTTATACGGAAGCGAAGCCGTAGGCGGGTTAATCAATATAATCACTAAAAACCCGAAAAATGCTCCTCTTTTTTCAGCTGATTCCTTCCTCACCGATTGGGGAGAACTCAATGTTGATTTGGGTTTCAAAACCAATATTGGCAAAACCGCATCCTTGCTAACCGGAATTAATTATTTCAACTACAGCAACCCGATTGACAATAACAACGACAACTTTACCGATCTGACCTTGCAGGACAGAATCTCCGTTTTCCAAAAATGGAATTTTAACCGCAAAAACAACAAATTATTCTCTCTGGCTGGACGCTATTTCTATGAAGACCGTTGGGGCGGCGAACTCCAATGGCAGAAAAAAAACCGTGGCGGAAATGAAGTATATGGCGAAAGCATTTATACCAAACGCTGGGAATTACTTGGAGCCTATGAATTGCCAATTGCAGAGAAAATGCTCTTCTCTTTTTCTTATACCGATCACGACCAAAACTCCGTTTATGGCGAGATTCCATACTTGGCAAAGCAGCGCATCGGTTTCGGTCAATTGACTTGGGATAAAAAAATGAATAATCACGATTTACTTTTTGGCACTGCTCTTCGCTATCAATATTACGATGATAATACCGCCGCTACTCTAAAAGAAGACATCAATTGGATTCCAAGTTTATTTATACAAGATGAAATCACTTTTAATGATGCCCACAAACTGCTACTGGGAGCGCGCTACGATTACAACAGCAATCACGGCTCAATTTTCACTCCTAGAATGGCTTACAAATGGAAAATTAACGACAACAACATTTTGCGTTTCAACACAGGAACAGGCTTCAGAATTGTCAATCTTTTTACCGAAGAGCATGCCGCTTTAACCGGTTCCCGTGATGTAATTGTTCTGGAAGAATTAAAACCGGAGCGTTCATATAACGTCAACTTGAACTACTTAAAAAAAATCTACACCCATAACGGTAATTTCATAGGACTGGAAACTACCGCTTGGTACACTCATTTTACCAACTCCATTATTCCGGACTATGACAGCAATCCCAATCAGATAATTTACCGAAACCTAGATGGCTATGCGGTTACCAAAGGAATAAGTACCAATGCAGATTTTGTTTTTAACAACGGGCTAAAAATGATTCTGGGCGCCACCTATATGGATGTTTCCAAAACGGAACACAACATCACAACACGACAGATCCTAACCGAAAAATTTTCGGCAACCTGGGCCATTTCTTACCGAATCAACAACTTATTTTTAGATGTTGATTATACTGGAAATGCTTATGGACCGATGCGTTTGCCTTTATTAGGAAATCTGGACCCTAGAAAAGAATATTCACCTACATGGAGCATCCAAAACATTCAGTTTACCTTCAACAAATTGAAAAATATCGAAATTTATGGCGGAGTAAAAAACTTACTGAACTGGACGCCCAATAAAGGAAATCCGTTTATAATTGCCCGTGCAAATGATCCTTTCGACAAAAATGTACAATACGACAACAATGGCAATGTAAAAACGACTCCTGATAATCCGTATGCATTAAGCTTTGACCCCAGCTATGTCTACGGCCCCAATCAAGGAATCAGAAGCTTTTTTGGCTTGCGCTATACTTTAAAATAATGAAGAAATATATTCTCATAATGCTAGTTTTCTTTTGGGCAATTCCTTCGGGTTTTGCCCAACTGAAGTTGCATTCTTTTGAAGAAGTAACACAATTAGCTAAAGCAAATCCAAAACCCATTGTGGTATTTATTCACACTTCTTGGTGTACCTATTGCAAAATAATGCAAAACAGCAGCTTTAAAAATCCTGCTGTTATTAAAAAACTAAATGACGAATTCTATTTCATTGCGTTAGATTCCGAGTCAAAAAAGGAGATTATGTTCAACAATCATCTTTTTCGTTTCAAACCAACGGGACCGAATACCGGAATACACGAATTGGCTACAGCCTTAGCTACTATAAACAACCAAATTGTTTACCCTACTTTGACCATTTTAGAAAAGGACAACACTATAGTATTTCAACAACACTCTTTCATTGACGACAAAGCACTGTTGCGAATACTTGACGAGTTGAAATAATTCCTTATTTTTGAAAAGAATTTCCTCATCTAAATATGAAACACTACGACTACATTTTTACAGGCACCGGTTTAGCAGCATTAATGACAGTCTACAAAATGGTTGTATCCGGGAAGTTTCAAGATAAAAACATTTTACTGATTGATGAAAACACAAAGAAAACCAATGACAGGACTTGGTGTTTCTGGCAAGAGGAAAAATCAATCTGGGAAAAATCAATCGCTAAAAAATGGCATTCGGCACAGTTTTCTAATGCTAATTTCAGCAGAAATTTAGATTTACAACCCTATCAATACAACATGGTCAGAGGATTGGATTTTTACAATCTGGTTTTTGAGTTGCTTTTAAAACAGTCAAATATCACTTTTGCAAATGAAAAACTAACCGACATCAATGAACTCGAAAATCATGTTTTTGTAGCAACAGAAAAAGGAAATTACACTTGCGAAAAACTTTTGAATAGCATTTATCGAAAATTAGAAGTTGAAACACAAATCCAGTATCCCGTATTACAACAGCATTTTATAGGCTGGTTTATCCAAAGTGAAGATCCCGTTTTCAATCCAGAACAAGCCACTTTCATGGATTTTTCGGTGGAACAAAAAGGCAATACCCGTTTTATGTATGTCTTGCCCACTTCGGCTACCGAAGCCTTATTAGAATACACTTTGTTTTCGCATCATCTTTTAAAAAAGGAAGAATACGAACAGGAAATTGAAAAATACATCCGAAAACTGGGAATCAAAAATTATAAAATTATCGAAAAAGAACAAGGCAGTATACCGATGACTTGTTATCCTTTTTGGAAAAAAAACACCCACAGAGTGCTCAATATAGGAACTGCCGGCGGATGGACCAAAGCCAGCACCGGCTACACCTTTAGAAATTCCGATAAAAAATCGACTCAATTAGTCTCTTTTTTACAAAAGGAAAAAGACTTGACAAGATTTCATAAAAAAAACAAATTTTGGTTTTACGACCTCTTGCTTTTGGATATTTTGGACCGTAAAAACCATCTGGGAGCGACTATCTTTTCATCGATGTTTAAAAAAGGAAAGCCTGCTTTGATTTTCAAATTTCTCGATGAAGAAACCTCTTTATTTGAAGATTTAAAAGTGATTCTAAAATGCCCAAAAATACCATTTATTAAAGCTTTAATGCGTTCACCGCTTTATTTATTTCGATAAAACAGAACGCCTATCAAACAATAACAAAACTTTATAATGCAAATAATGGAGTTCTTTGTAAACTTCGTAACTTTGCCTATTGAAAAATTAATATTTAAAATACAACGATATGTATCCAGAAGAAATGGTAAAACCAATGCAGGCAGAATTAACATCTGCAGGTTTTCAAGATTTACATAGTGCAGAAGCAGTAGAAAACGCAATCAAAGCAGAAGGAACTACCCTTGTAGTTGTAAATTCAGTTTGTGGTTGTGCCGCAAGAAACGCACGTCCGGGAGCTAAAATGAGCTTAGAAGGAGCCAAAAAACCGGATCATTTAATCACGGTTTTTGCCGGTGTTGACAAAGAGGCAGTAGATGCAGCAAGACAGCACATGTTCCCTTTTCCTCCATCATCGCCATCTATGGCTTTGTTCAAAAACGGAGAATTGGTTCACATGTTAGAGCGTCACCACATTGAAGGTCGCCCAGCTGAAATGATTGCAGAAAACTTGAAAGATGCTTTCAACGAGTATTGTTAATCTGTCCCAAAAATAAAATTAAAAACCACGTTTATGCGTGGTTTTTTTATTTGTAGCTATTTCCAAATCCAAAATCTCAATACAAATCGGTTAGGCAACAGCATACTTTTTTAAAACCTGGCGAACTTTGCGTAAAAACTTTGCGACTTTGCGGTAAAAAACTAACTTTGCACCCGAATTCTTCCATTTAGAACTCACAACATATTTTCTCACTTAAACGTTTATAGCATGCAACTGTATAACACCTTAAGCGCAGAAGAAAGAGCCGAACTGATTGATCAAGCGGGCAAACAACGTCTTACGTTGTCTTTCTATGCGTATGCCAAAATTGAAGATCCTAAAAAATTTAGAGACGATTTATTTCTAGCCTGGAACGCACTTGATGCCCTAGGTCGAATTTACGTTGCCCACGAAGGCATCAACGCTCAGATGAACGTTCCTGCCGAAAATTTTGAAGCTTTTAGAGCAACTCTGGAAGTCTATGATTTCATGCAAGGCATTCGTTTGAATGTAGCCGTAGAACATGATGATCACGCCTTTTTAAAACTCACCATCAAAGTGCGTCACAAGATTGTTGCTGACGGACTAAACGACGAAACTTTTGATGTAACTAACAAAGGAATTCACTTAAAAGCCAAGGAATTCAACGAAATTCTAGAAGATCCCAATACTATCGTAGTTGATTTTAGAAATCATTACGAAAGCGAAGTGGGTCATTTTAAAGGCGCCATTACTCCTGATGTAGAAACTTTCAGAGAAAGTTTACCCATAATCAATGAGCAACTTCAAGATCACAAAGAAGATAAAAATCTGGTGATGTATTGCACTGGTGGAATTCGATGTGAAAAAGCAAGTGCTTATTTCAAACACCAAGGATTTAAAAATGTGTTCCAATTAGAAGGCGGAATCATCAATTATGCAAAACAAATTGAAGAAGAAGGTTTAGAAAGTAAATTCATTGGAAAAAACTTCGTATTTGATAACCGTTTGGGCGAAAGAATAACCGAAGATATTGTTTCTCAATGCCATCAATGCGGAAAACCTTGCGACAATCATACTAATTGTGCCAACGACGGATGTCATTTGTTATTCATACAATGTGACGACTGTAAAGCGGCTATGGAAAATTGCTGTTCTACCGAATGTCATGAAACCATCCATTTGCCTTGGGAAGAACAATTGAAATTAAGAAAAGGAAAGCAAGTTGGTAACAAAGTGTTCCGTAAAGGAAAATCTGAAAGTTTAAAATTCAAACATTCCGGAGAACTAACGGATGTTGCTCTGGCAACAATTCCAAAAACCAAAGACATTCGCCAAAAAATAAAAGTAAAAAAAGTATTACTTGGCAAAGCCGAACATTATTATGTTAAAGCTCAAGTGGGACTTTTTACCATCGAAAACCAAGAATTAAACATTGGTGATAAAATTTTAATCTCCGGACCTACAACCGGAAACCAAGAATTGGTTTTAGAAAAAATGTTTGTCAACGGAACCGAAGCAACTCAAGCCAAAATTGCTGATAAAGTGACATTTACTCTACCTTTCCGTGTTCGTTTATCTGATAAATTATACAAAATTTTAGACTAATTTATAACGACATAAAATACCTTAAAACCACGTAATCACGCGATTGTTAAAAATTGCAAACTGACCGTAAAAAGCTGTCTGAGAAAATAATCACGGTAAAATGAGCTTAAAAAATCATTTAAAAACACTAATAACGAACCCATTACGACAATAATCGCAATGGGTTTTTTAATAAATATTTATGACCTGCCTACATTTTCAACGGTTGTAACATAAAATTAAAAAATACTATCTTTACACATTAATCGTTTTAAGAACTTAAGTTGTGCCAGTCACAACACTACATATAAAATTATGGCATGTACAAGTTGTTCAACTTCTGATGGTGGCGCACCTAAGGGTTGTAAAAATAATGGGACTTGCGGCACCGATAGCTGCAATAAATTAACTGTTTTCGATTGGCTTTCTAATATGAGTTTACCCAATGGTGAAGCTCCTTTTGACTGTGTCGAAGTTCGTTTTAAGAATGGAAGAAAAGATTTTTTTCGCAATACCGAAAAATTGACCCTAAGCATGGGAGACATCGTAGCTACAGTAGCTTCTCCCGGACATGATATTGGAATTGTAACACTGACAGGAGAATTGGTAAAAATTCAAATGAAGAAAAAAGGAGTCAATTCGAACAGCAATGAGATTCCAAAAATCTACCGAAAAGCATCCCAAAAAGACATCGATATCTGGTCGGCAGCAAGAGCCAAAGAAGAGCCTATGAAGGTTAGAGCACGTGAACTGGCGATTGCTCAAAAACTGGAAATGAAAATTTCTGACATTGAATTTCAAGGAGATGGCTCCAAAGCCACTTTTTATTATACAGCAAATGACAGGGTCGATTTCAGGCTTTTAATCAAAGATTTTGCTAAAGAATTCAGCACCAGAGTCGAAATGAAACAGGTAGGTTTCCGTCAGGAAGCCGCCCGTTTAGGAGGAATTGGTTCTTGTGGAAGAGAATTATGCTGTTCTACTTGGCTAACCGATTTCAGGAGTGTAAATACCTCAGCGGCACGTTACCAGCAATTGTCCTTAAACCCACAAAAACTAGCGGGACAATGCGGAAAATTGAAATGCTGTCTAAACTATGAGTTAGACACTTACATGGATGCCCTGAAAGGTTTCCCTGATTTCGACACCAAATTAGTTACTGAAAAGGGAGATGCTATCTGTCAAAAACAAGATATATTCAAAGGCTTGATGTGGTTTGCCTATACGAATAATTTTGCCAATTGGCATGTATTGAAAATTGAAAAAGTGAAGGAAATCATTGCCGAAAACAAACTCAAGAAGAAAGTTTCGGCTCTGGAGGATTTTGCAATCGAAATTGTTCAGGAAAGAGAAAAAGACTTTAATAATGCAATGGGACAAGAAAGTTTAACCCGCTTTGACCAACCTAAGAAAAAGAAAAAACCAAACAAAAAACCAAAACCTGCGGGTGAAAATGTAATTGTTGCCAATAAAAACAAAGCAACCACCAACAATAACAAACCTGCAAATAACAATAACAAACGCCCAAATCCTTCAAACGAGAAAAAACCGGCGGAGCCAAGAAAACCAATAATTATTAAAAAAAATGAGAATAAAAAATAGTGTTTTTCTCCTTTTGATTGCGATTCTAATTTCT
This sequence comes from Flavobacterium granuli, assembly GCF_900129705.1. GTDB lineage: Bacteria > Bacteroidota > Bacteroidia > Flavobacteriales > Flavobacteriaceae > Flavobacterium > Flavobacterium granuli. Next base: position 179,379 of record NZ_FQWO01000002.1, read on the forward strand.
TCGTGCGATGAGAAAAGAATATTTGACGAATACAAATCTGTAGGCAGCGCCTGGCATAAAGACAGTATTGTGTCTTTTAACCTACCGGTATTGGACTCTACAAAACGGTATGATTTGTTTATAAATATAAGGGACAATAACAATTATCAGTTCAATAATATTTTTTTGATTGTTACTTTGGAAAAACCAAATGGATATACCAAAGTGGATACGCTGGAATATCAAATGGCAAACCCAGACGGCTCTTTGCTAGGCAATGGTTTTACTGATATAAAAGAAAGCAAATTATTTTACAAGGAGAATGTAAAATTTAAAGGGAAATACAAAGTCAACATAAAACAAGCGATCCGAGAAACCGGAAAAGTACCCGGAGTTACTCTATTAGAAGGAATTACAGAAGTGGGTTTACGAATTGAAAAAAAAGACTAAGATAATTTATGGCTGCAAAAAACAACAATAAGACTACTAATACTGACAAAGATTATAAGTATTATACGAAAGCATTTTGGAAGTTTTTCCTTTACGGAATGGGAGGAATCCTTCTGTTTTTCTTATTTGCCTCTTGGGGACTCTTCGGTTCCATGCCTTCTTTTGAGGATTTAGAAAATCCGGATTCTAATTTAGCCACGGAAATCATTTCGGCAGATGGGGTGGTTTTGGGTAAATACTTCCAAAAAAACAGATCTCAATTAAAATACTCCGATTTGCCAAAAAACCTGGTAGATGCCTTAGTTGCCACCGAAGATGAACGTTTTTACGAGCACTCCGGTATTGACGGAAGAGGAACTTTGAGAGCAATTGCAAGTTTAGGAACAAGCGGAGGAGCGAGTACTTTGACCCAACAATTAGCCAAGCAATTGTTTCACGGCGAAGGTTCTAAATTCCTGCCTTTTAGAATTGTACAAAAAGTCAAAGAATGGATTATTGCCATTCGTCTGGAAAGACAATATACCAAAAATGAAATCCTGGCCATGTACTGCAATGTATATGATTTTGGAAATTATTCCGTGGGGGTGAGCTCAGCGGCCCAAACCTATTTTTCAAAAGCGCCAAAAGATTTGACCATTGACGAATCGGCTATTCTGGTTGGAATGTTCAAAAACTCAGGACTTTACAATCCGGTAAGAAACCCGCAAGGAGTAAAAAACCGTAGAAATGTGGTACTTGCACAAATGGAAAAAGAGCACATGATCACGAAAGAGCAAAAGGAGAAATTGCAAAGTTTGCCTATTTCGCTAAAATTCAAACTGGAAAGTCACAGAGAAGGAACAGCCACTTATTTTAGAGAATACCTGCGCGATTACATGAAAAAATGGGTAGAGCAAAATAAAAAACCAGACGGATCTGACTATGACATCTATAAAGACGGATTAAAAATTTACACCACCATTGATTCCAGAATGCAATTGCATGCCGAAGAAGCTGTTTCAGCTCACATGGCGAATCTTCAGGAAGAGTTTTTTATTCAGTCAAAAAATAATAAAAATGCACCTTTTGTAAATATCTCAGAGGCTGAAACCCAACGAATTTTAACACAGGCCATGAAATCCTCAAACAGGTGGACTGTTATGAAATCAATGGATAAAAGTGACGAGGAAATCATTGAATCTTTCAAAGTAAAAACAAAAATGACTGTATTTACCTGGAAAGGAGAAAAAGACACGATTATGACTCCATTGGATTCTATTCGTTACTATAAACATTTTTTACAATCCGGTTTGATGGCTATGGAACCACAAACAGGGAATATCAAAGCCTGGGTCGGAGGAATTAATTACAAATATTTTCAATACGACCACGTAGGTCAAGGAGCGAGACAAGTGGGTTCTACTTTCAAACCTTTCGTTTACGCAACAGCTATCGAACAATTGAATATGTCCCCTTGTGACACCATTATTGACGGTCCGTTTATGATTCGCAAAGGGCGTCATCACGTTACTGAAGACTGGGAACCTAAAAATTCTGATAATAAATACCGCGGTATGGTTACTCTGAAACAAGCATTGGCTGGTTCAATCAATACTATATCGGCAAAACTAATAGACAAAACCGGACCTGAAGCAGTGATTACTCTTGCACATAAATTAGGAATAAAAGGGGACATCCCTGCTCAACCATCGATCGCGTTGGGAGCCGTAGACATTACCGTTGAAGATATGGTTGCGGCCTACAGTACTTTTGCCAATCAGGGAGTTTATACTAAACCACAATTTTTAAACCGAATTGAAGATAAAAGTGGCGTTGTCATCTATGAACCCATTCCTGAATCTCACGACGTTTTGAATAAAGACATTGCTTTTGCTGTTATAAAATTACTCGAAGGAGTTACCGAAGGCGGCTCCGGATCTAGGCTTAGAACCCAAGGAGGAGGAAGCGGGGACAATAGATGGACAGGATACCCTTATATGTTTACAAACCCTATTGCAGGAAAAACAGGTACGACACAAAACCAATCTGATGGTTGGTTTATGGGAATGGTTCCCAATTTAGTTACCGGTGTTTGGGTAGGTTGCGAGGATCGTTCCGCCCGTTTTAAAACAATAACTTATGGACAAGGAGCAACCGCAGCCTTACCGATATGGGGTTATTTCATGAAGCTATGTTATGCTGATCCCGAATTAAAAGTATCAAAACAAGAGTTTGAAAGACCTGCAAATCTTTCCATAAAGGTAGATTGTTACCGTGCTCCTGTTGTTAAAGACACCACTGTTATTCAACAAGATACAGAAGAATTTGATTTCTAATTTAAAAACACTCTCGATTCTTGTGCAACTTTCTATTTCATTGTTCACAAGAATCGAATAAAAAGAAACACCAACGAACGCTCTGGACAAAAAGCTCAATAGAATATGATCAACAAAAAAGTAAATAACGTTCAAGATGCCCTTCAAGGAATTGAAAACGGCATGACCATAATGCTAGGTGGATTTGGATTATGTGGAATTCCAGAGAATTCTATAGCCGAACTGGTAAAGAAAGAAACTAAAGATCTAACTTGCATTTCAAACAATGCCGGTGTGGATGACTTTGGTCTTGGTTTATTGTTGCACAAAAGACAAATCAAAAAAATGATTTCATCCTATGTGGGAGAAAACGTCGAATTTGAACGTCAGATGCTTTCCGGAGAATTAGAAGTTGAACTTATTCCGCAAGGAACATTGGCCGAACGTTGTCGTGCCGCCCAAGCGGGAATCCCTGCTTTTTTCACTCCCGCTGGATATGGAACCGAAGTAGCTAACGGGAAAGAAACTCGCGAATTCAATGGGAAAATGCATGTGATGGAGCAGGCTTTCAAAGCTGATTTTGCCATTGTAAAAGCATGGAAAGGGGATACTGCAGGAAATTTAATATTCAAAGGAACTGCTAGAAATTTCAACCCTTGCATGTCCGGCGCAGCCAAAATAACGGTTGCAGAAGTAGAAGAATTAGTAGAAGCCGGAACATTGGATCCAAATCAAATTCATATTCCAGGGATATTTGTACAGCGTATTTTTCAGGGAGAGAAATACGAAAAACGAATTGAACAAAGAACAGTGAGGCAAAAAAAGTAATCAGTATTCAGTTTTGAGTGATCAGCTAATATTGAGTTTTAAAAAAATGCTCTTTATTTAAGCATAAAACTCAGTCAAGGTAAAGCTTAATGAATCTTAATTTCTCAATGGTTAATAAAAATAAAAAGTTAACACTATGTTAGACAAAATAGGGATCGCAAAACGAATTGCCCAAGAATTAAAAGATCGTTATTTCGTTAATTTGGGAATCGGAATTCCAACATTGGTAGCCAACTATATCCCAAAAGGAATTGCAGTCGAATTTCAAAGCGAAAACGGCGTTCTAGGCATGGGTCCATTCCCTTTTGAAGGAGAAGAAGACGCTGACATCATTAACGCCGGAAAACAAACCATCACAACCCTACCCGGAGCCTCTTTTTTTGACTCGGCTTTGAGTTTTGGGATGATTCGCGGGCAACATGTAGACCTAACTATACTGGGCGCAATGGAAGTAGCCGAAAATGGCGATATAGCCAATTGGAAAATTCCAGGAAAAATGGTCAAAGGAATGGGTGGCGCGATGGATTTGGTAGCTTCTGCCGAAAATATTATCGTAGCGATGATGCACGTCAACAAAGCCGGAGAATCTAAAATTCTAAAAAAATGCAGCCTTCCATTAACAGGTGTCGGATGCGTAAAAAAGGTAGTGACTGAACTAGCCGTTTTAGAAATAACTCCAAAGGGATTTAAATTACTCGAACGAGCTCCTGGTGTTTCCGTAGAACATATTATTGCTTCTACTGAGGCCGAATTGATCATAGAAGGCGAAATTCCGGAGATGGTGATTGATTAATACTGCTATCGCAAAAACTAAGAAGACCGCTAAAACTAGCGGTCTTCTTGTATATAAAACTTTGTATTCTTAGCGGTTAAACCAAATTACAAATTCTCAAAGAAATCATTTCCTTTATCATCCGTAATGATAAAAGCCGGAAAATCTTTAATGGTAATTTTACGAACGGCTTCCATACCTAGTTCCTCAAAATCGACCACCTCAACTGATAAGATATTTTCTTTGGCTAAAATCGCCGCAGGCCCTCCGATAGAACCCAAATAGAATCCGCCGTAGGTTTTACAGGCGTTCATCACCTCTTTGGTACGATTCCCTTTGGCAAGCATCACCATACTTCCACCATTTTTTTGGAATTCTTCCACATATACATCCATTCTCCCCGCCGTTGTTGGACCAAAACTTCCCGAAGGCATCCCCTCTGGTGTTTTAGCCGGTCCTGCATAATAGATAGGATGATTCTTAAAATATTCCGGCATAGGTTTACCAGCGTCTAATAATTCTTTGATTTTAGCGTGTGCGATATCTCTTGCTACAATCAAAGTTCCGTTTAGTTTTAAACGGGTTTTGATTGGGTATTGAGACAATTTTTTAAGAATATCAGCCATGGGTTGGTTCAAATCAATTTCTACAGCCGGTTCCAAATGAGGCGGAGTTTCAGGCAACAATCGTTTTGGATTGACTTCCAATTGTTCAACAAAAATACCGTCTTTGGTAATTTTTCCCTTAATATTTCTATCGGCTGAACAGGAAACTCCCAATCCTACAGGACAAGAAGCAGCATGACGCGGCAAACGGATGACACGCACATCATGGGTGAAATATTTCCCTCCAAACTGTGCTCCGATAGCACTTTCCTGACAGATTAATTGCACTCTTTTTTCCCATTCTAGGTCGCGAAAAGCCTGACCAGCCATGTTTCCTGTAGTAGGCAAATTATCAAAATAACCCGCAGATGCTTTTTTAACCGCTGCCAAGTTGGCTTCGGCAGAAGTTCCACCAACAACAAAAGCCAAGTGATACGGCGGACAAGCCGAAGTTCCTAAATCCATTATTTTGGCACGAATGAAGGCATCCATTGACTTTTCATTCAATAACGATTTTGTTTGTTGGTACAAATAGGTTTTATTGGCTGAACCACCCCCTTTTGCCAAAAACAAAAACTCATACGAAGCTCCTTTTTTAGCATAAATATCAATCTGTGCCGGAAGATTTGAACCTGAATTTTTTTCTTCAAACATGCTGATAGGAACAATTTGAGAATATCTTAAATTGCGTTCCTGATAGGTGTTAAAAATCCCTTTGGAAAGCCATTCGGCATCATCGGCACCCGTATACACGTTTTCCCCTTTTTTAGCCATTACAATCGCTGTTCCGGTGTCTTGGCAAGAAGGCAATTCTCCTTCTATTGCTACCGCCGCATTTTGAAGCAAATTATAAGCCACAAAACGGTCGTTATCCGTTGCTTCGGGATCATCCAAAATGGCTCTCAATTTTTCCAAATGCGATGTTCGCAACATGAAAGACACATCTTTCATCGCTTCCTGCGAAAGCAATTCCAAACCTTTGGGATCAATGGTTAAAATTTCTCTGTCGCCCAACTTTTCTACTTTTACAAAATCAGAAGTAATCTTACGATATTGGGTATCGTCTTTTAAAATAGGATAAGGATCCTGGTATATAAAGTCCATTGGTATTTTGTTTTTGGCAAAGATAAAAATTATTTATGCTAGCAACTGTTAATGCTAGTTGTAAAAAATTAGGCTCTTTTAGCTTAATACGCTTGTAATTAAGAATAAAATAATTAAGCCAATAGCGATGTATTTAGTGTATTTTGACATTTTTTATTTGTTTAAGAGATTATTGAATTTATAAATTTTAAATTGAATTAAAAGAACCAGCTGGCTACAAAGATTGCAGTAATTACACAAATCACATCGACCAAAAGCATCGTCCCTAAAGCATAACGGGTATTTTTGATATTTACCGAACCGAAGTAAACCGCAATCACATAAAAAGTACTCTCGGCACTACACTGAAAAATACTACTCAATCTTCCCGTCATAGAATCGGCGCCAAAAGTATTCATCGAATCAATCAAAAATCCTCTTGATCCTGCAGAACTAAACGGACGAAGCAAAGCCACCGGTAAGGCATCCGTAATTTGTTTATTTACTCCCATATTCGAAAAAATAAAAGCAATCCAGTTGCTAATAATTTCAAATAGTCCACTATTTCTAAACAAAGAAATCGCAACTAACATCCCTAAAACATAAGGAAAAATAACGACTCCCGTTTTTACTCCGTTATTTGCTCCCACCACAAACGCATCGAAAACAGTGGTTTTGGCCTCTGCAAATTTTTCTTCTTTAATAAAGGAAAAAATCAAAGTAAAAGCGATTATCCCAACCAATATTAATGCCGAAAGATTAGAAGTAAAGTAGTTTTTCCCTATCAAATCCAAATGATTAACATACATCAACAAACCAATAATGGCAGCAATCAAAACCATTAAACCCACAACCAAAGAGGCACTTTTGAAATTAATTTTTTGTTTGATTCCAACGATAAGAAAAGCAGCAATCGTACCAATAAAAGAAGTGATAATACAAGGCAACATCACATCAGCAGGATTACTGGCGCCAGCAGCAGCACGATACCCAATGATCGAAGTCGCTATCAGGGTCAGTCCCGAAGCGTGCAAACACATAAACATGATTTGCGCATCACTGGCTTTATCTTTTTCGGGATTTATTTCTTGCAAACTTTCCATGGCTTTCAAACCAAATGGCGTCGCAGCAGAATCCAATCCAAGGAAATTAGCGGCAAAATTCAAGGTCATATAGGATATAGACGGATGATTTTTAGGAATACTCGGAAACACTTTTACAAAAACAGGACTTAATAATTTAGCCAGTTTTCCAGAAGCTCCAGAAATAATTAAAAGTTCCATCAATCCGCAGAAAAACGCCAAATAGGCAATAAGCGGAAGAACTAAATCGACTAAAGTATTTTTACAAGTTGGTAATAAGCCATCTGACTTCTGTATGCCACTGTAGATTTTTACCGTTTTGTTTGAATAAACATAAGTCGTATCAGGATTTGAAACATTGTTATTGACCACCATCATATTATCCGGTGCATTGACAATGCTGTCTTTTACAAAAGTAGGAATCTGGTGTAAGTATTTTTCAGATATTAAAATCGGATCGTCTTTTTTACCGTTTAGCACAAAATCAATCGTGTAACTGTTGCCAATAAATAAACTCACCACAATAAAAACAATCGACGAAATGAAGATCACCAACCAAAATCTACTCAATACCATAATCTATAATTTTTGTAAATGTAAATATTTAACCGCAAAGTTTACAAACGGTTTTCGCAAAGCGCACTAAGAAAAATAGTTTTAGAGGATAATATAAACCATCATAAGCTTTATAAAAATTCAATTTAGAATCTTAATGAACCTCAATTTCATAATGGTTTTAAAAAAACTTATTTGTTTTTCACTATCAAACATGAATAATTTCCTCCTCAATCAGCAAATCTTCTCGTCTTAATCGGAGAAAAATTTGCGCCACGGCAATAGTATCTTTCTCGCAATAAGTGACAATGCGGTCAATGTCTTTATCGACATAAAAAACATGACCTACCTGACTACCGTCAATATCACCTTTGGGAGAAGGGATTCCGAGTACTTTACACAATAATTTTAAAGAAGTAAAATGTTTGTAATCACCAAACTTCCATAATTCCAAAGTATCCAAATGCGGAATTTCCCAAGGTTTTTTGCCAAAAAGATTCAGCTTGTCCGGAATGGCGATTTGATTGATAATCATGCGACGGGCCAGAAAAGGAATATCAAATTCTTTGGCATTATGCCCACACAAAATATGTTGGGGACCATTAAAATGATTGTTCAACAGATTATTGAAATCTTTTAAAATCTTAATTTCATCTCCAAAAAAAGAAGTTACCCGAAAGTTTCGAATATCACCCTTGATTGTAAAATAACCTACCGAAATACAGACAATTTTGCCAAACTCGGCCCAAATCCCGGCACGATCATAAAAATCTTCTGGTGTATATTCTTCCTTGCGTTGGTATTGGGTTTTCTGTTCCCAAAGCGCTTGCATTTCTGAATCCAAAGTGTTGAAATCCTCGGTTTCAGGAACGGTTTCTATATCCAGAAAGAGAATGTTATTGAGGTTTATCTTTTCTATCATGCGATGGTTTATTTGGCGTTGAATACGAATTTAAGGAAATATTTAAAGCTCACACTTGATTTAGTTTTATTCGCTACTTGCTTAAGGAATATCATGAGCGTATCACCACTGTTTTACAGTTCACAAACTCTAATATCCCTTCTCTGGAAAGCTCACGTCCATAACCTGATTTTTTGACGCCTCCAAAAGGCAAACGAGGATCGGATTTCACCAAATCATTGATAAAAACAGCACCTTCATTGAAATCACGAACTCGGCTTTTGATTTGTAGAATATTCGAAGTAAAAACAGAAACCCCCAATCCAAAATCAGATTGATTGCTCAAGGCAATGGCTTCATCTATTGTTTCAAATGACACCAAGGCCGCCACTGGACCAAAAGTTTCTTCTTTAAAAACAGGCATTTCGGGAGTCACATCGATCAAAATTGTCGGTTCAAAAAATGCTTCTTTTCTTCTTCCTCCTAATACTACTTGAGCCCCCATGGCCACCGATTGCTGGACTTGTTTTTCCAAATCGACAGCTAGATCCACTCTCGCCAGCGAACCTATTTGCGTCTCTGGATTCATTGGATCGCCTGTGCGAAGTTGACTCACGGCTAATTTGTATTTGTCTACGAAAGTATCGAAAATACGTTCATGCACTAAAAACCGTTTGGCAGCAATACAACTTTGGCCACTGTTCTGCATACGGGCATTTACAGCAACAGCAATCGCTTGCTCTAAATCGGCATCCTCACAAACGATAAAGGCATTGCTTCCTCCTAACTCTAACAGCGTTTTTTTGAGGTATTTTCCCGCCTGCATCGCTACCGCACTACCAGCCTTTTCGCTACCTGTCAATGAAACAGCTCTGATCAACGGATGCGCAATCAATTCGCCAACTTTATTGCTAGAAATAGGTAGATTCTGATAGATTCCTAATGGAAAACCACTCTCCAAAAACAAAGATTCTATGGCTTCGGCAGATTCAGGAACATTGCTGGCGTGTTTTACCATCACGGTGTTTCCGGCCATAATAGCGGGAATCACAAATCGGAATACCTGCCAGTAAGGAAAGTTCCAAGGCATTACACCCAGTAAAACGCCTAAGGGTTCATAGCTTATAAAACTTTCTTCAGCTTCGGTTTGAATGTATTGGTTTTTCAGAAATGATTTGGCATGCTCAGCATAATAGTCGCAAAGCCAACCACATTTATCAATCTCAGCCAGTGATTGCGTAATGGGCTTTCCCATTTCTTTTGTCATCAGGCTGGCATATCGCATTTTATGTTCTTCCAGAAGTGTTTTTAACTTTTGTAACAATAGGCTGCGTTCCTGAAATGAAGTGCTGCTCCAATGCTCGAAAGCGCTTTGGGCTGTGTGTATTTTATTTTGCATAACAATACCATTTAAAAGGTAAAGTTATGGCTTTTTCCGTTCAGACGAAAAGTTCCTGTCTAAAACAAGCTTTGCTGATTAGAAGGGTTTTCATGTTCCAACAACCATTTTTTTCGCCATAATCCTCCGGCATAACCGGTTAAAGATCCATCGGTCCCGATGACTCTGTGGCAGGGAACAACAATCCATAATGGATTTTTTCCATTGGCGGAAGCCACTGCCCGTATGGCCTTGACATCGCCTAGCTTCTTGGACAATTCAAGATAAGACATGGTTTTCCCAAAAGGAATTTCCAACAATTCTTTCCAAACTTTTTGCTGAAATTCAGTTCCTTTGGGATTCAATGCAAAATCAAACCCACTTCTTTTTCCTTCGAAATAATCGTTTAATTGCAAAACGGCTTCTTGCAGAATCATTGGAACGTTTGTAGAAACTTCGCCTTCATCCGAAACTGAAATTACCGAAATGCCATTTTCATCGCCTGTTATTTGGGCAATTCCCAGAGGGGTTTTTATATAGGCTGTTTCCATTTTATAAAAGTAAAAAAATAAACACAAAGCGCTAAGAAAGCACAAAGTCCACAAGAAATGAATACTTGTGAACTTTTAATGCTTTTATAATTTGTATCGAAAACTACTTTGCTTTAGAATAAAAATAAGCTTCTAAACCTTTTAACTCTTCATCAGACATTGCTTTGGTGATTGCAAAATTAGCTTTCATCACTTCAAATTGACTTGGATCAACAATAGGATCGCTTTCGCCTCTCAAGAAGCTCACCATATCGCTGTTTTTATCTTTGTACATTTTGGCAATTTCCTGAACGCTCGGACCAATCGACTTTACATCTACCTGATGACAAGAAGCACAATTCCCTTTTCCATTAAAGAGTTGTTCCCCCAGCTGTTCCGGAGTTTTGGTCTGTGCAGGCATTCCTTCTGAACTCGCTTCCTCTGATTTTTCAGGCGCAGCAGTTTTACCAAAATTTTCTTGTGATTCTTTTTTGCAAGCAATCGCAAGAAGGACGAATAAAATTAAAATCGCTTTTTTCATATTTAGATATTATTAAATTTTGAAAATCTGTAATGCGCCATAAACAATAATCTTTACTAATCATCGCGATTATTTCATGGCTTCTTGTTTTCTACCAACCCACATAAGCGGGAGGCTTGATTTGATTGAGATTGAGATATACTATAAGCTGTCCTCTATGATGCGTTACATGATCTTGCAACAAATTCAAAATCTGGAGTTTTGTTTTTTCTCCGGCAAAAAAGACGACTTTTTTACCTAAATCAGTTTCTTTATTGTTTTCGACCCTTATTTTTGCTTCGTCAAAAGAACGTCCTATCTCTTCCACTATTTGTTGTTTCGTTACAATTGCCGTTCTATCCTTTTTTTTATAGTCGCCATTTGAAAAATGAGTTGTACTCAACCAATCCATATTATCCAAAATATGCATTAATTGTTCTTTGAACGTCATCTCCCTATCGGTCGGCTTAAAATCAAATTTATCTTCTGGCATTGACTCGGTCATTTTAACCAGGTAAACTTTAGAATTGTCCCATTTCTCTACAAATGCATTGACAACCTCCTTTTGAGCCGAAACTAAATTCGTAAAAAGGAACGCCAATAAAAACACTATTTTTTTCATTTTATTTTTTTAAAAGTATAGCCGCTTCTTTGGCAAAATAAGTCGAAATCAAACTGGCACCTGCGCGTTTGATACACATCAATTGCTCCATCATAATTTGGTCATGATCCAGCCAGCCTCTTTCGGCAGCGGCTTTAATCATCGCATATTCGCCCGAAACATGAAAAACCGTTACAGGAACATTTACCGCATTTTTGACCTCGCGAACAATATCCAAATACGCAATTCCGGGTTTTACCATCACCATATCGGCGCCTTCTTCTACATCTGACAAAGCTTCTTTGATGGCTTCGATGCGATTAGCATAATCCATTTGGTAAGTTTTTTTGTCTTTTGGAATATCCTGATTATCAACAGGAGCCGAATCTAAAGCATCTCGAAATGGGCCATAAAAAGCCGAAGCATATTTAGCCGAATAACTCATAATCCCTACATTTTCGAAACCTGCAGCGTCCAGACCTTCGCGCAAACGCAATACGCGTCCGTCCATCATATCGGATGGCGCGACAAAATTGGCACCAGCTTCAGCATGGGAAACTGCCATTTTCACCAATGCATCATTCGTAGCATCATTGGCCACATCACCCTTTTCTATAATTCCATCGTGACCATAAATAGAATACGGATCCAGAGCCACATCCGGCATTACAATCATCCCCGGACAGGCCGCTTTTATCGCACGGATGGCTTGTTGCATCAATCCGTCTTTGTTCCAAGCTTCTTTTCCTGTATTGTCTTTTAGATTTTCGCTAACTTTTACATAAATATTCACCGCACGAATGCCTAAATCGAATAACTCCTGAACTTCTTTTACCGTCAAATCAATCGAACGACGGAAGATTCCGGGCATCGAAGGAATTTCCACTTTTATGTTTTCTCCCTCCGCAATAAACATCGGAAACATGAAATCAGACGGACTTAAACTTGTTTCGCGAACTAAACTTCTAATAGATTCGTTTGTTCTTAATCTTCTACCTCTGTGTAATGGAAACATATATTTTTAGTTTAAAGTTTCAGGTTTAAAAGTTTAAAGTTAAACCCTTTTTAAAATTTAAAATTCATAATTTAAAATAAATCAAATCCAATCTATTGGATTTTCCAATACCTGAATTAATTTCTCTTCCGCACTTCCCGTTTCCGGATGATGGTCGTACGCCCATTGCACATTTGGAGGCAAACTCATCAGAATACTCTCAATTCTTCCATTAGTTTTAAGACCAAATAAAGTGCCTTTGTCGTGAACCAAGTTGAACTCTACATAACGACCACGACGAATTTCCTGCCAGGTTCTTTGCTTGGCTGTATAAGGAAGACCTTTTCTTTTTTCGACAATCGGGACATAAGCTTGCAAGAAACTATTGCCGACTTCCGTTACAAAGTCAAACCAATTTTCCATTTTCATGCTTTCGGTTTCTTTGCAATAATCAAAAAACAATCCGCCAATTCCTCTTGCTTCGTTGCGGTGTGTATTCCAGAAATACGCATCACATTGTTTTTTATATTTGGGATAAAACTCCGGATTGTGTTTGTCGCAAGCGGTTTTGCAAGTCTGATGAAAATGAATTGCATCTTCATCAAACAAATAATAGGGCGTTAAATCCTGTCCGCCGCCAAACCATTGCTGGATCACATTTCCGTTATCATCATACATTTCAAAATAACGCCAATTGGCATGAACCGTTGGTACCATTGGATTCTTTGGATGTAAAACCAAACTCAGACCGCAGGCAAAAAAATCAGCTTCGCCTACATTGAACAGTTTTTGCATGCTGTCCGGTAATTTTCCATGAACCGCCGAAATATTGACACCGCCTTTTTCGAAAACTTTGCCGTTTTCAATTACACGGGTTCTCCCGCCGCCACCTTCCGGGCGATCCCAAAGGTCTTCACGGAATTTGGCTGAGCCATCAACTGCTTCCAATCCTGCGCAGATTTGGTCTTGAAGGTTTTGTATGTATTTATAAAATTTATCTTTCATTACAATTTTGCTTTTGCAGCAACTATTTTATTGAATATTTCAAATGAAAATGTCTTGCTTTCTGATTGAATATGCTCGTAAATGGCAATTGCTTTTTCGGACAAATCAAACGGATTTTCTTTCGAAAAAACAATCAAAAAATCGGCAAACTGCTCTTTTTGGATCCAATCCAAATCATACTGATCTAAAAACACCATTAAATCTTTCTCCTCAATTTGAATCAGAATTTCAGTCGTTAATCCAAAATCCGTCAATTGGTTATCAATGAGATTCGTATCTTCAACATTCCAAAATTTAGGAACAAAAACAAAAGAAAGCAAGGTCTTGAGTATATTGTCAATTCTTACTTTCTTTTCGTCTCTTAGGCCTTTATTTAGCATTTTTAACTAATTACTGATTGTATTCTTTCACCGCATCAATAAATGCTTTGGCGTGATCGACAGGAATATTAGGTAAAATTCCATGACCTAAATTCACAATGTATTTATCTTTGCCAAATTCATCAATCATTTCGTGTACCATTTTCTTAATCACCGGAATTGGAGACAACAAACGAGACGGATCAAAATTTCCTTGCAAAGTGATGTTTCCGCCAGACAAATATCTCGCATTTCTTGGAGAACAAGTCCAGTCTACTCCTAATGCCGAAGCCCTGCTTTTTCCCATTTCGCCAAGGGCAAACCAACATCCTTTTCCGAAAACAATCACCGGAGCATCATCGGCCAAAGCCTCCACGATCTGGTTGATGTATTTCCAAGAGAACTCCTGATAGTCTGCTGGAGACAACATTCCGCCCCAAGAATCAAAAATCTGAACGGCATTCACTCCCGATTTTACTTTTTCTTTCAAGTATAAAATGGTGGTATCGGTAATTTTTTGCAATAAAACATGAGCGGCTTCCGGATATTGAAAACAAAATCCTTTGGCCATATCAAAACTCTTCGATCCTTTTCCTTCAACGGCATAGCACATAATGGTCCAAGGTGAACCTGCAAAACCAATTAATGGCACCTCATCGTTCAACATTTCTTTGGTCAATTTGATGGCATCCATCACATAGCCTAAAGTTTCCTGAATATCCGGAACGATAACTTTCTCCACATCCTGAATCGTACGAATAGGATTTGGCACAAAAGGACCAAAATTTTCCTTCATCAACACTTCTATTCCCATCGCTTGTGGAATTACCAAGATATCCGAGAATAAAATCGCGGCATCCGGAGCAATTCTGCGAATAGGCTGTACGGTGATTTCGGCAGCCAATTCCGGAGTTTGACAACGGGTGAAAAAATCATATTTATCACGCAATGCAATGAATTCCGGCAAATATCTTCCCGCTTGACGCATCATCCAAACTGGCGGACGTTGTACAGTTTCTCCTTTTAGTGCTCTTAAAAATAGGTCGTTTTTTATCATTTTATTTTTACTATTTAACCCTTTCAGAGTTTAAAACTCTGAAAGGGTTTGTTTTTATTTATACTCGGCAATTACGTCTTCAATCACGTCTTCAATCGTGGGTTGATCTGCAATAATAATGTTTTTTGTTACTTTCTCTAAGGCACTGGCAGTAGTCTCCCCGATGCAAAAACACATTTCTTTTTTAATAGTATTATCTTTTAAATAACTTTCGATACCTGACGGACTGAAAAACAAGATCGCATCTACAGGCGTTTTTATTTTTTGCGGTGTCAAAGTAGTCTGATATACTTCAATTTCGTTAAATTTCACCCCCGCTTCTTTCAGAGCTACCGGCAAAGTTTCCCGACGCAAATTGCCACTGAAAAAAGTATAACTTTCTGACGCATAGATTAAAGTGATGATTTCTGCCAAATCTGCCGCATATCCGGTATAAGCGATGACGTTAAAACCTGCCTCGGATAATAATATTTTGGTTTTTAAACCAACACAAAACACATTTTTTGATTTTAAGGCTTCAAAATCCGGATGATCCAATACGCTAAGAACCGCATTTTGGCTGGTAAAAATCAAATTTTCATTGATTTCATTTAGTTCAAAATGACTGTGTTGGGTGGAAATAAAATCAACTTCTGTCAAATCGAAATTGGCTTTTAAAAGTTCCTGTTTTTGGTTGTCCAAAAGTTTTTTTGTCGACAGTATGCGCATATTTTTATCTTTTGGGAGTTTTTAATTTTTCTTTTGCAGAGAGGCTTTGATTGCCTTCATCAATTCGGCGCCGCCATTTTCTAAAATTTCCTGGGCAGCATGAAAACCTAATTTCTTCCATTCTTCGATGGCGAAAATTTTATTCACCTCCATTTTCTCTTTTCCGTCCAATGAAAACAAAGCGCCCTGAAAATGAATGCTATCTTCCTCTTCGTTATATTTTGCCAAAGCTCCAATTGGTGCGGTACAACCGCCTTCCAATGTTCTTAGAAACTGTCTTTCAATATAGGTGCAAATTTCGGTTTCAATATCATTTAATTCAGACAAGGCGTCTAAAGTAAAATTGTCGTTTTGCATCGCCACCACAACCATCGCCCCTTGCGCAGGCGCAGGAATCATCCAATCTAAATCAATAAAATCCGTTGGTTTCAGGTTGATGCGTTCCAAACCGGCTGCGGCAAAAACGGCTCCATTCCAATCACTTTCCCGCAGTTTCTGCATTCGAGTGTTTATATTTCCGCGCAAATCGACCGTTTTATGAGTTGGGTATTTGTGCAACCATTGTGCCTGACGGCGCAAACTTCCGGTAGCAATTGTTCCGTTTCCTTCCAAAAAATCAAGATTTCCTTTATGGACTAAAACATCTACCGTATTGGCTCTTTCCAAAACTGCTGCTTGAACAATTCCTGTTGGCAAAGCCGTGGGAACATCTTTCATGGAATGCACCGCAATATCCACCTGACCATTGATCATGGCAATATCCAGCGTTTTTGTAAAAATTCCGGTTATGCCTAATTCGTAAAGCGGTTTGTCGAGAATGATATCACCGGTAGATTTTACGGCAACAATTTCGGTTTTATAACCTAAATCATTTAGCCTTTTCTCTACATTATGGGCTTGCCAAAGCGCGAGTTCGCTATCGCGGGTTCCTATTCGTATTATTTTATTCATTATTTTGCAGCAGTGCCAATTTTAAAAACTTTTTCAATCCACTCAATACTTTCATCCACCATGGTATTATCGTCTTTCAGGTGGTTAGCAAATTGTGTGGTTATTTTCTGAATGATTCTATTGCTGATGATTTCGGCTTGTTCTTCGTTGAAATCGGCAATTTTCTTACTTTGGAAATCCAATTCAGAAATTTTAATGGCATTCAGTTTTTCTTTTAGCGCATTAATGGTTGGGGCAAATTTTCTGCCTTTGGTCCAAGTAATGAACTCTTCTTTTATTTCTTCAATGATGGCTTCGGCAGCGGGAATATGAGTTTTTCTGTTTTCCAAAGTTTCATCTGTCAACTGTGACAAATAATCCATGTGAATTAATGTAACGCCTTCCAGCTCCTCGACATCTTCATTTACGTTTTTAGGAATGGATAAATCCAAAATCAACAGCGGTTTTTTAAGATTTAAAATCGCTTTGTCTACCGTAGGATTTTGTGCGCCGGTTGCCACTACGACAACATCCGCTTTTTGTAATTCCAAATGCAATTCAGAATAATCTTTTACGATCAAATTCAGTTTTCCCGCTAACTTTTCGGCTTTATCTTTGGTTCTGTTGATTAGCGTGATATGCTCATTTTTAGTGTGTTTCACTAAATTTTCGCAGGTATTTCTTCCTATTTTACCCGTTCCGAACAACAAAATGTTTTTATTTCCAATGTCTTCGACATTCTTGATAATATATTGAACCGAAGCAAAAGAAACAGAAGTAGCACCCGAACTGATTTCGGTATCCGTTTTTATTTTTTTACTGGCCTGAATCACGGCATTGACCAATCGCTCCATGAAAGTATTGGCAAGTCCAAAAGCTTTTGATTGTATAAAACTTGTTTTTATCTGTGAAATGATTTCGAAATCTCCAAGAATTTGGCTGTCCAAACCTGTCCCTACGCGAAACATGTGTCCAATGGCTTCTTGGTTTTTATACACAAATCCTACTTTTTGGAATGCTTCAACACTACCCTGACTATTCTCACAAATCAACTTGATTAATTGAAAAGGGTGTTCTGCAAATCCGTATATTTCAGTTCTATTACAAGTAGAAGTTAAGATCAAACTCTCGATTCCTTCGTTTTTTGCCTGCTCTAACAAACGTGTTTTAGCTGATGCGTCTAAGCTAAATTTACCCCTTATCTCGGCATCCGCTTTTTTATAGCTTAATCCAACTGCGTAAAAATAATGAGGCTTCGATTGTTTATTATTTTCCATATAAATACCTTTCAAGAAAGTGCAACAAAATTATCACTATAGTATTTATAAAAGTAACGCTAAAAGTACTTTTTGTATCGCTGTATGTTTTTTATTTCTAATCCGCTATTTTATCGCAAATTATGTTATTTTTGCAGTAAAATAAGGCTATCTCAAGTAACTTGTTTAGAGTGATTCTAAATAATTTCTACTGACAATTATCATGTTTTAAATTAAAAAATGTCGCTATGAGTTCTCAGGAAATAATTAAAATAGAAGATGATTTTACGCTAATTCGTTTTCAAAACGACAGCGCAACACCCTTTTTTGCCCAACGTGAAGTCAGCAGTGGCTTGATTCAATTTCATTTTGGATTAAAAGGCGGCGCTAAATTCATCTTCAATCAGGGAAATTATGCCTTGGAACTAAAAGAAGAAAAATCATTGCTATTGTACAATCCGCAAAAAGAATTGCCTTTAAATTTGGAACTTTCGCCTAATTCCTGGGTAATTTCGGTAATTATTTCGATCAAAAAATTCCACGCCTTATTTTCAACAGAGGCTGATTACATCACTTTTTTGAGCCCGGACAATAAAGACAAAAAATACTATAATGAGGGAAATGTAAGCCCTTCGATGGCTATTGTATTGAGTCAGCTGTTTCATTACAACCTGCATCCTTCGATAAAAAATCTATATTATAAAGGAAAGGGTTATGAATTACTGAGTTTATACTTTAACAGAACCGAAGATCCCAATGCCGAACAATGTCCGTTCCTGATCGATGAAGACAATGTAATCAAAATAAAAAAGGCCAAAGAGATCATCATTGCCAATATGGCCGAACCACCGGGTTTACAAGAACTGTCCGATGAAATAGGCTTGAATTTAAAGAAATTAAAAATGGGTTTCAAACAAATTTATGGCGATACTGTTTATGGCTTTCTTTTTGACTACAAAATGGATTTTGCCCGGAAACTTCTCGATAGCGGCTCCTACAATGTCAATGAAGTAGGATTAAAAATAGGCTACAGCACCGGAAGTCATTTCATCGCTGCATTTAAAAAGAAATTTGGCACCACCCCAAAAAAATACCTAATGTCTATTAATCCGAATACCTAAGACGATTGATTTTACGCATTAAACAATAAATAAAAAATTAGTTAATCCCAATTTATAAAAAAGTAAGTTTGTTTACTTTTATCAAAAACAAGACAAAAAATGAAAGGTGTATTATTAGTCAATTTAGGTTCTCCAGAAAGTCCAACTCCAAAAGACGTAAAGCCGTATTTAGATGAGTTTTTAATGGACAAATATGTAATTGATGTTCCATTTTTATTAAGGGCTTTATTGGTTCGCGGAATTATCCTAAGAAAAAGACCCGCCAAATCAGCCGAAGCATACGCTAAAATTTGGTGGGAAGAAGGGTCTCCTCTTGTGGTGCTTTCCAAAAGAATGTTTGAAAAAGTAAAACCGCAAGTCCAAGTTCCAATGGCTCTATCGATGCGTTATGGAAATCCTAACATCTATTCCGGTTTAAAAGAACTGGCTGACCAAGGGGTTACCGAAGTGTTACTTTTCCCATTGTACCCGCATCATGCGATGTCTTCTACGGTCACGGTTTTGGAAAAAGCCGAAGAAATCAGAAAAGAGCATTTTCCAAATATGAAATTCTCTTCGGTTCCCGCTTTTTACAATAAACCCGATTACATCAAAAACCTTTCTGATTCGATAAAAAACCATCTGCAGAACTTTGAATACGATCATTTGTTATTTTCGTATCACGGTTTACCGGAACGCCACATTCGCAAAACCGATGTCACTAAATCGCATTGCAAAATTGATGGCTCTTGTTGCAACACGCCTTCGCCGGCACATGAATTTTGTTACCGCCATCAATGCTACGAAACCACTAAACTGGTCGTGCAGCAGCTAGGCATTCCAGAAGGAAAATACAGCCAAACTTTTCAATCGCGATTAGCCGGTGACAAATGGCTAGAGCCTTATACTGATGTTGAAGTAAACAAAATGCCAGAAAAAGGAATACGAAAATTAGCGGTAGTAACCCCAGCTTTTGTGGCTGACTGTCTAGAAACTCTGGAGGAAATTGCCATGGAAGCCAATCACGAATTTAAAGCACATGGAGGAGAAGAATTTTTCGCAGTTCCTTGCTTAAACGATAGTGATGACTGGTGTAAAACGGTAAGTAACTGGATTAACGACTGGGCTTCTGCCAAATAAAAGGCCTATGGATTATTACAACTACCTCAAATCTTTACATCTTATTTTTGTAATTACCTGGTTTGCCGGTTTGTTTTATATTGTTCGCTTATTTGTTTACCAAATTGAAGCAGCACAAAAACCATCGCCAGAAAAAGAAATATTACAGACACAATACAAAATAATGAGCTACCGCTTGTGGTACATTATCACTTGGCCATCGGCAGTATTGGCGAGTATTTTTGCTTTTTGGATGCTGTTTTTCACTGACTTGGGACAATCTTGGCTACAAATGCCTTGGATGCATGTAAAACTTGGCTTCGTATTTGTGTTGTATTTGTACCATGGAAAATGCCATCAAATATTCAAACAATTGCAAAACGACCAAGTAAAATACACCACAAACTTTATGCGTTTATGGAATGAAGGTGCCACAATTATTCTTTTTGCTGTCGTCTTTTTAGTCGTTTTAAAAAATGCCTTCAACTGGATTTATGGGGTAATTGGAATATTTTTATTTTCTGTTTTAATCATGTTAGGTTTTAAATTTTATAAAAGAATTCGAGAGAAAAACCAATCTTAACTATGCTAAAAGGCTTCAAAATATCGATGCTTTCGTTACGAATTCGAATTTTTCTTTCGATGATCTTATTGATAATCGTCGCTTCCATTTTGTTAGCTTCTATTTCGATCATCCAATTTAAAAACGAAGCCAAAGAATACCATCAGGAAAGACTGGAACGCAAGGAAAATGCGGTAAAAGAGCACATCAATTACATACTTTCGACCACCACTTATCCGTTGACAAGCGAAAATTTAGATTTGATTTTCAAGGATAAGATTCACGAATTGGCACACATTCACAATATTGAGATTAACATTTATGATCTGGACGGAAAGCTGTTGAAATCCTCCAAAGAATCTTTCTCAGTAGACAAAGTTTCGCCGCCCATTCCAGAATACATCCTAAAGCTCGTTCGTTCTTCTATTGAAAAAAGATACGTAGACATCAAGACCATAAATGGCGTTAAAAACAGGTCGTCATTTACACAAATTAAGGATGATAAATTTAAGCCCTTGGGCGTTCTTAATTTACCTTATTTAGAGGATGATGGTTTTTATGAGAAGGAACTTCATAATTTCTTAATTCGCTTGAGTCAGGTATATTCTTTTATGCTTATTGTGGCTTTTGGACTTGCTTATTTCCTTTCTTCCTATATCACTAAATCATTAAAAACCATTTCGGATAAACTGAATGAAACCAGCTTAAACCAAAAAAACGAAAAAATTGTTCTGGAAGCCAGCAGTAAAGAAATCAACTTGCTGATTACCGCTTACAATCGAATGGTCGATGAATTAGAAAAAAGTGCCGTAAAACTCGCTCAGGGCGAGAGAGAAGGCGCTTGGCGTGAAATGGCCAAGCAAGTGGCGCACGAAATAAAAAATCCGTTGACGCCGATGCGATTAACGGTACAGAGTTTTCAGCGAAAATTTGATCCGAATGATCCCAACATCACTCAGAAAATGAAAGATTATTCAGAAACGCTGATTCAACAAATTGACACCATGAATGCGGTTGCCTCTGCTTTTTCAAATTTTGCTTCGATGCCTGCCCAGCAAAATGAAACACTCAACGTAGTGGAAGTGGTCGAACTAGCCTTGGATATATTTAATGAAGAACACATCAACTTTGAAAGTGAATCTCCGGTGATTGTTGCCAAAATAGACCGAACCCAACTCATTCGAATTATTACCAATCTGGTTAAAAATGCCATTCAATCCATACCGGAACAACAAGAAAAGAAAACGGTCTTCGTTTCTGTCAAAAAAGAATCCAACAATGTACTAATCACCGTGAAAGACAATGGCATAGGAATGAAGCCACAGGATATTGACCGCATATTTGAACCCAAATTTACCACTAAAAGCAGTGGAATGGGATTGGGTCTTGGTATTATAAAAAATATTATCGAAAATTATAAAGGAACGATTACCTTTGATACAGAACTTGGAAAAGGAACTCAATTCACCGTTTCGCTTCCAATAATTAACTCTTAAATTAGTACCATGAGCTACAAAAACATTTTAATCTCATCCGAAAATAGCATCGCAACAATAACCATCAATCGTCCAACAAAATTGAATGCTTTGAACAAAGCTACGATCAAAGAGTTGCATGAAGCCTTTGGTGAATTGGAAAAAAACTATGAAACCAGAGTAATTATTTTGACTGGAGCTGAAGAAAAAGCATTTGTTGCCGGTGCTGACATCGCTGAATTTGCCCATTTTTCTGTAGAAGAAGGCGTACAATTGGCAGCTCAAGGTCAAGAAATTTTATTCAACTTTGTGGAGAATCTCAAAATACCAGTTATTGCAGCCATCAACGGATTTGCCCTTGGGGGCGGATTAGAATTGGCCATGGCTTGTCATTTTAGAATTGCTTCCGACAACGCCAAAATGGGGCTTCCTGAAGTATCCTTAGGAGTAATCCCAGGTTATGGTGGTACCCAACGTTTGCCGCAATTAATAGGCAAAGGACGTGCCATGGAAATGATTATGACCGCCGGAATGATCACTGCTGATGAAGCTTACAGAACCGGTTTAGTGAATCATGTAGTCCCACAAAACGAACTTTTGGATTACTGCAACGGAATTGCACAAAGAATCATGAAAAACTCGCCATTAGCCATCAGTAAGGCAATTCGAGCAATCAATGCCAACTATAAAGACGGCGAGAATGGTTTTGAAACCGAAATAAAATCATTTGGAAAATGTTTTGGAACCGAAGATTTTAAAGAAGGAACCACCGCCTTTTTAGAGAAAAGAAAAGCGATATTTACCGGCGAATAAAAAACAATTCTATCTAACATAGAATACGAACCGCAAATGGTACAGACTTTAGCCTCTGAACATTTGCGGTTTTGCATTTAGAAAACAAAGTTTTTATAGATTTTAAGGACTTTTCCACTTACAACACTTAATTTTGCTCTTTCAAATGGAGCATTTCCAACATCTAAAAACAATCCTATGTCATTTCAACCTGTATTCGTTCAATTTTGGGAAAAGGTAAAAGAAAGCATCCAAAATGGTACCTATGCCAAATTAACTTTGGCGAAGACCATAGGAGATACCGAATTGAAAAACATCTATGTTCGTCCCGTTTTAAATGATGAAAAAAACGATTACAAACTTTCCTTAACAGCACGTTACAAAACCGAAGAAATTGAAAGTTTTCATACTGTAGATGAAGCTTTTATTGTTTTGGCTCCTTATATGAATAATCCGTTTTTGACGGCACTTTTATTCACAACCGAAAACGACATCACCTTTAAACTCAATAAAAAAAGAGTGGGAACCATAATCGAACAAGCGCCTACTTTTAAAAATGCTTCGGATGTGATTATCGAAATGAAAGAAAAAGGGATTATTTAAACAATAATTCCCAAGATCCTTATTTTTCGCCATCCCATTCAGCATAAAACTGCGAAAGGAAACCTTCCATATAACGGTGTCTTTCCTGCGCGATTTTTTTACCAGTGTCGGTATTCATTTTGTCTTTTAAGAGCAGTAGTTTTTCATAAAAATGATTAAGCGTTGGCGCTTCATTATTTTTATATTCCTCCTTAGTCATTTTAGTATTTGGCGCGATATTAGGGTCGTAAAGCATTCTGTTTTTAAAACCACCATAATTAAACGTTCTGGCAATTCCAATCGCTCCCAAAGCGTCTAAACGATCCGCATCTTGGACAATATCGAGTTCGATAGAAGTGAAATTTCTTTCTACATTTCCTCCTTTGAAAGAAATGTTTTCGATAATATTAATGACATGATTAATGATCACCTCATCGACTTGCTGTGATTCTAAAAAGCTTCTGGCAACACGAGGCCCTACAGTTTCATCACCATCATGAAATTTACTGTCGGCAATATCGTGCAACAAAGCGGCCAGTTTTATAACTTTTAGATCACCATTTTCAGTCGCTGCAATCAACAATGCATTTTTATAGACTCGTTCGATATGAAACCAATCGTGTCCGCCTTCGGCTTGATGGAGTTTCTCTTTTACAAAAGCAATCGTTTTACTGATGATATCGGTATTGTTCATTTTTTATAATTTTAAAAAAAATGTTGATTTTCAAAGCTTTCACACTTTAAAAACCAACATTTGTAATTTAGCTCAATTGCATTATCAAAATCTTAAAATTAACTTTCGTTAATTTTATAATCTTGCTGGTTCAACCCATTTGAAAATATGAGATTCTTTTGGGATAACTATTCTTTCCGAAATACGCGCCATACGAGCCGGTAATTTCATCAAATAATCACGCGCTTTCTCCGCTTCATCAGTTAGATTGCTAATTTTATCAATTTCCCATTTGTCAATTAATTTTTGCATGATATCTACATAATCATTGGCAGTATAAACCCCAATTCTTTGTGCCGAATCAGAAAAATGCTCAAAAGCAGAACTTATCTTTTGTCCCGATTCTCTCAGGAAATGAGCCGGCATCACGATTTTTTGCTTCATCATGTATTGAAAAGCAAGCATCATTTCGCTAGGATCCACTTTGAAAATTTGGTTTACAAATTCGCTATACGCATGGTGATGACGCATTTCGTCTCCTGCAATCATCTTACACATTTTGGACAATTTTTTATCGCCATAATTCTTAGCCAATTGGGAAACCCTATTGTGTGAAATATAGGTCGCCAATTCCTGGAAACTGGTGTAAACAAAGTTTTTATAAGGATCTCTTCCGGTTCCAATATCAAAACCATCATTGATAAGATGCTGCGTTGTCATTTCGATCTCGCGCATATTGACACGACCCGATAAGTACAAATATTTGTTCAACAAATCGCCGTGACGATTTTCTTCTCCTGTCCATTGGCGTACCCAGGTAGACCAGCCGTTTCTTTCTAAATTATCCACTCCCTCCACTTCCATCAACCAGTTTTCGTAGGTTGGCAAAGCTTCTTCGGTAATAGTATCTCCTACCATCGCAACCCAAAAGTCATAAGGTAAATCTTTAGAAATTTCACGTAATTCTTTTACTTCTTCCAAGAAATTATCACTTTCAGAATTTGGTAAAAAATCAGATGGCTGCCAGATTTGTTCCACAGGTATTAAATACTGATCAACATAGCTAGTCACGTTTTTTTCCAAAAACTGCATAACTTCTAATCGAATGTTTTTTATAGACATTTTATATAAATTAAAATTTTATTCCTTTTACTACTTCACTTTCCGTTTTCTCTATCAACTCTGGAAAATTATATTCACTTACCTTTAATGGCTTATGAATTACAAAGGTAAGACGATTTCCTAAACCTAAAGGAAAAAAACCGTATTTAACCATTTTCCAAGAATTATTAATGCTCACAGGAACCACATAGGCCGATGGTGCGTATTTGCATAATATTTTCAAACCGCTTTGGGCAAACTCCTTTGGCTTACCGGTTTTGCTTCGGGTTCCTTCGGGGAATATCACCGCCGAACGCTTGTTTTTTTCAATATATTCAGATAATTTTTTAATCTCCGGAATGGCTTGTTTGGGATCTTTTCGATCAATTAATGCCGAACCTCCGTGACGCAAATTAAAAGAAACACTTGGAATTCCTTTCCCTAACTCCTTCTTACTTACAAATTTACAATGGAAACGTCGCAAAAACCAAATCATAGCGATAATATCGTACATACTTTGATGATTGGACACAAAAATGATTGGGACTCCTTTGGGTATGCTGTCTATATTTTCAAAATGGTATCTTGTACCAATAAGATTAGTGCATTTCAACAAAAAAAAGTTCAGATAATCGACACTTTTTTTATGCGCCTGATAGCCAAAAAATTTCAGACAAATCCATTGAATCGGATGGAAAATCACCAACGTAAGTCCAAAACATAAATAATAAATTACGGATATGGGATACGAAATTATTTTTTGCATTCTTAAAAAATTAGCTGCAAAAGTAAGAAATAAATTTTTAGCGGTATTTAATTCTGAAACAATAAGTAGGTTTATCGTTTAATTGTACCTTTGTCAACAAAAATCTTTGCCTTTTTATACCAGAAAATGAAGTTCACTTATCCAAAAAACGAAAAACTAAAAAGTAAGACTAGCATTGGATTATTATTCTCTGAAGGCAAGTCGGTTTCTAAATATCCTTTGCGTTTGGTATTTCATTCGGGTTCATTAGACGAAAATGAAAAAATAAAAATGGGCGTTTCTGTCTCTAAAAGGAACTTTAAAAAAGCGGTAGACCGCAATTATTTTAAGCGTATTCTTCGCGAAACTTACCGCCTCAACAAGCATCTACTTATTGACAATCTGGACAAGCCCTATGCTTTCATGCTTTTTTACCAAACCAAAGACCGCTTGTCTTATGAAGAAATCAACACTAAAACGATTCAA
Source organism: Flavobacterium granuli (assembly GCF_900129705.1). Classification (GTDB taxonomy): domain Bacteria; phylum Bacteroidota; class Bacteroidia; order Flavobacteriales; family Flavobacteriaceae; genus Flavobacterium; species Flavobacterium granuli. Next base: position 205,901 of record NZ_FQWO01000002.1, read on the forward strand.
TTGTTTGAAAAATTCATCGCCCAAAACATAAAAAAAGACGCTACCATCAACGATGATAATTCAATAAAAGATTAATTTACAAAGTATTACAAGCTCTTCTTTAAGATTCCTTCATTAGCCGTCTTTATTATTGGTCATTTATTACTATTTTAGTAGTTCAATAATACTAGAACTACTACTGATGACTTCCTTTTTCCAAAAGAAATATATTATTCCTGTTGTCGCTTCGGCATTTTTATTTGTGGGCGCCAGTTTCAAAAACGACTTTTTTGAAATCGCCAAACAAATCGAGATATTCACCACTCTTTTCAAAGAGCTGAACACGAACTATGTCGACGAAACAAATCCCGGCGACCTCATGGACAAAGCCATCAAAGGCATGCTGGCCAACCTGGATCCTTACACCGTTTATTTTAACGAGCAGGATGTAATGCAGTATAAAATAAACAATACCGGAGAATACACTGGTATAGGCGCTTTGATTACCCGAAAAGAAAACAAACTGATCATACGAGAAGTCTACAAGAATTTTCCGGCTGACAAAGCCGGATTTAAAGCCGGAGACGAGATTATCCAAATTGGTGACGTTCTTTTGGCTGACTTCAAAGAAGATGCTTCCCAGCTGATGAGGGGAACAAAAAACACTAAAATTGATGTGAAATACATCCGTCAAAACAAAACCGGTACCGCCCAAATTGTTCTTGATGAAGTGGAGATCAAATCGGTTCCTTTTTTCGCAAAAATAGACGAGAAAACAGGATATATTGTTTTGGCACGCTTTAACAACAAAGCGGCTCTCGAAACCAAAGCCGCTCTTGAAGAACTAAAAAAACAAGGTGCCGAAAGAATTGTACTCGATTTAAGGGGGAATCCAGGAGGATTGCTACACGAGGCAGTAAATATCTGCAATTTATTTGTTCCTAAAAATGAGGTTATTGTCACCACCAAATCAAAAATAGAAAAGCACAACAACACCTACAAAACCGCTTTTGAACCCGTAGATACTCAAATTCCATTGGTTATTCTTATCAATGGTAAAAGTGCTTCGGCTTCAGAAATTGTTTCGGGAGCTTTACAGGATTTAGACCGCGCGGTTATTGTAGGAAGCCGCAGTTTTGGAAAAGGATTAGTGCAAAAACCGGTAGACTTGACTTACAACACTCAATTAAAAGTAACTATTTCGCGTTATTATACGCCTTCTGGCAGATGCATTCAGGCCTTAGATTACACCCATAAAGACAAAAACGGTCAGGCCAAAAGAACCGAAGAAAAGAATTTTAACGCTTTCAAAACCCGTAAGGGCAGAACCGTTTATGACGGTGGAGGAATTTTGCCGGATATTGCATTGGAGGAATCAAGCACAAGTGCTATTGCCAACGCCTTATTGAAAAATGACGGAATCTTTAATTATGTGACCCGCTATTATTTTAAAAACCCAAATCCGGGAGATCAAATTCCAAATTTTACCGCAGCAGATTATCAGGATTTCAAACAGTTTTTGAAAACCGAAAAATTCTCTTTTGACACTGAAACCGAGTTGGCTCTGAAAAAAACTTTGGCTATGGCTAAAAAAGAAAGTATAGATGCCACAATCAGCAATGAATACCAACAGTTACTTACTGCTTTGCAAAAAAGTGAGGAAACGCTGTTGGATAAAAATCAAGAAGAAATCAAGAAATTAATTCTGGCAGAGATCATAAAACGCTATCAATATCAAGAAGGGCTGTATCAATATTATCTAAAAAACAGTGCCGAAATCAAGAAATCGGTCTCTATTTTGAACAATAGTGCCGACTATAAAAGCATACTCAAAATATAACTATTCTTTTTTCATCTCAATATGCGGAATGTCGTCTTCCAGATACATTTCGCTGGTTTGCACAAAACCGTGGCTTTCGTAGAATTTTTTCAGATACAATTGAGCACCAATTGTAATCTTGCTTTCGCCAAAATGATGCGCTACACCGGCAATGGCTTCCCGCATTAAATCATGTCCCCATTTCCTGTCCCGGTAATTTGCATCGACCACAACTCTGCCTATTGACGCATTATCAAAACTGATTCCGGCTTTAAAAAGTCGGGCGTGGGCCACGATTTTACCTTCAAATTCGCCAAAAAGATGCAATGCAAGCTTATCCTTACCATCTAAATCAAGATAGACACAGTTTTGCTCCACTACAAAGATCTCGCTTCTTAATTGAAGCAAATCATACAGTTCATCAACTGATAGTTCCTTAAAAGGCTTTATTTTCCACTGTAACCCCATATTTTTATTTTTTATCCCTTTTATTTTGAAAATCTATACTAAGATGAATTCAAAACTACATTTCACTATTTAATTCTTGACAATACTAACCGATTTAATAATCGACTCCAATTCATGCATTAAGTCCCTTTTTTCTTTTGAAGGCGAATAACAAAAGCCTTCTAAAACTAAAAGCCTGTCGTGTTCTTCATCAACTATCGCATAATTGACAAATGGCCCCGACATAAAATCATTCTTTACTTCCCAGGTTCCTTTGGTTTCATAAGTCAATTTACCGTCCTGTTTTATTTTAAAAAAATAAGGCGCATAAGCTTCTTCGGTCATCATATCCGTATTGGCTTCTTTCCCATGAATATACAAATGCCCGATAGAATCCCTTATTTTGATGACATTAGACACTAAGTTAGCACCTTTTTTAAACGAGTTTAATGGCAATTGATAAATTAATAAACTCGTATTTCCGCTGACGATTTCTTTCTTAAGCCAAATAAAATTATCTTTCTGAAGCACCTGCTCATAACTGGAAGGAATCTCGATTTTGATCTTAAACTTATTGTTAATCGCTTTAGCATTCATCAATGACATTCTATTGAGTCTTTGTTTTTCAGCAATTTCCGTTTGATGAATAATCTGAATCATTTTGGGCGAATTTTTTTCAAGAATTTCCAAAATGGCTCCAGCTGTTTTCCCTGTGATATGAAATACATTTTGAGGTGCGGCACATTGATTTTCCTTGATTTGGAATTTATTCTCATTGCCTTTTTTAATCACAATAATGTTTCGGCAATCGGTCATAAATCCTTCCATCAGTTTGACGGGGTACTGATTTATGGTAAAAAGAGGTTCTTCCTGCGGCAAGCCAATCACGGGAGAAGCAAACTTATTCCGAATGTTGTCCCCTATCTCGCCATTCCACCACAAGTCATCAACGATAACCGAGATACTATTGATTTTTCCGGCAGTTTTTTTAGGCAAATCGGCATCCTCTTTTTTACATGAAAAAAGAAGCAGAGAGATAAAAAGATATAAAAAATGGGTTTTATTCATTAGAATTCAGTTATAAAACAAAACCAAATTTCAGAGAGAAACATCATGTTATCCTCCAATTTTTAATTTCATTCCGGGTTTAATTTCTTCACCGCTAATATCGTTCCACTTTTTAATATCTGAAACCGTTACGCCTGGATATTTTTTGGCAATACTGTACAAAGAATCCCCTTTTTGGACAAAATAACTGCTTTCTTGTTTTGGAACAACGGCTACATTCCCTTTTTTCTTGAATGTACTTATACTTAACTGCTTAGTATTGCTTTCTAAATCCTCCTTGCCAACAATCAAATTATGTCCCAAAACAATATTATTGTCGGACAGATTGTTCCATTGTTTTAAATCGGTTAAAGTTATACCAAACTTTTTAGCAATATTGCCTAGATTGTCGCCTTTTTGAACAATATATTCCCTGTTTTTCAAATCCGTATTCGACACAACAATTTCTTCAGCGTCATTCTCGATGGCGGTCAATCTTAATGAAGCACCCAATTGAATAGCATCACCGCTAAGATGATTCCATTCTTTAATTTGGGCAACAGTCACATTATTATTTTTGGCAATCGCATTTAGATTATCCCCTTTTTGAACAATATAAAAGCTTGCAGTAGCCGCTAAGGAATCTTTACTAACTTCTTTTGCAATTTTTGTTGTTTTGGTATTTTTGGCTTGAGTAGCGGCTATTTCAATTTTTGGCTCATTCTTTACGGTTTTTACTCTATTTTCCGTACTTATGATTTTCAAGCTTTTCCCAGCAGCAATTGTATTCCCTTTGATTCCGTTCCACTTTTTTAAATCGGTTACAGAGACATCGTATTTATCAGCAATTGCGCCCAGATTATCCCCTCTTCTCACCTTGTAATATTTTGTTCTGGTTTGAGAAACCGTTTGGCTTGCTATAGCAATTGAAGGCTGAAATGGACTTTCTTTTTGTTCTAATTGATACTGAGCATAGGCATAAATTTTATCCTCGTTAGAAGTAAAAACAGCGATTTTATCCAGCGGCAATCGCAGATAATGATTTTTATCTTTATAAAAAGGCACTAAATTTAACTTGTAAGACGGATTCAATAACTGCAGTTGTGAAACAGGAACATCCAGTAAATCGGAAATTTGCTTAAACGAAATTTCTCTTTTGATCATTATGGTATCAGTCGCAAAATGAGGTACCTCAGCCCTATCAGGAACAATTCCATGTTCTTTTCGATAAGTATACAAATACATGGTTGCCAAAAAAGCGGGAACATAACCTTGGGTTTCTTTGGGAAGGTTTTTTCTAATATTCCAATAATTTTGCTTCCCCCCAGAACGCCTGATGGCTTTAGAAACATTTCCAGGACCCGAATTATAAGCCGCCAATACCAGCTCCCAATCTCCAAAAATAGCGTGCATATTGGTCATGTATTGTGAGGCTGCTGCTGTCGCTTTTAGAGGGTCACTGCGTTCGTCTACATAAGAATCAATAGTAAGATTGTATTGTTTTCCGGTATGATACATGAACTGCCACAGTCCTGTAGCACCCATTTTAGACACCGCTTTTGGATTTAAAGCCGACTCCACAACGGCCAAATATTTCATTTCTAAAGGGACATTGTTTTTGGCAAACTCTTCTTCGAATAGTGGAAAATAATATTCAGAAATGGCCATCAATCGTCCAAACGATTTTTTCCTGTATTTCAAGAAGGATTTAATAACGTTTTCAAGACTTGGATTGTATTCAATTCTAAAGGGTGATTTGGCATTCATTTCTGCCAGCCTCGATTGCAGCAATTCGGTAGAAAGTTCATAATCTACTTTCTCATCAACATTAATGTTTTCAATATCATTAGTGATGTCGTTATACAAATCCAGATCAGTCAATTCCTTTATCCATAAACTATCGACACAGGAAGCCAAATCATCATTGACGAAGGTTTTTTTTATCGAATCTAAGTACGATAGCTTTTTCTCAACAATAGAAATTCCTTTGTTTTCGGCAACTTCTTGCGAAAACAAAGGAATTGATATTAATAAGAATAGTAGGGTGGCATTTTTTATATTCATCTCTTTTTTTTTGTCAACTTACTAAATTATAAATAATTAAAAATCACTTATTTTACAAACTTAACAGCTTACAACTAAAAAATTGAATAAATATTGTTAAAAATGCAATTTTTAGTCTAGTATTGCAGCAATACCCGGCAATGTTCTACCTTCTAACATTTCTAACATAGCACCTCCACCAGTAGAAACGTAACTCATTTTATCCTCCAAACCAAATTGTTTCACTGCCGCAACAGAGTCTCCACCTCCTACAAGAGAGAACGCTCCATTTGCCGTAGCAGCAGCTATATAGTTTCCAAGTGCTATGGTTCCTTTGGCGAAAGCCTCCATTTCAAAAACACCCAATGGTCCATTCCAAAGGATTGTTTTAGACTCCATGATCACTTTCTCAAAATTAGCCAATGATTTAGGACCGGCATCTAATCCTTCCCAACCATCTGGAATCTCTCTCACGTCAACAATTTGAGTGTTGGCGGTATTCGAAAAATCGTCTGCAGCAACAACATCAACCGGAATGTGGATTTGAACTCCTTTTTCTTTAGCTAATCTTAATATTTCTAAGGCCAATTCTTGTTTATCGTCTTCACAAATAGAGTTCCCCACTTTTCCGCCTAAGGCTTTGACAAAAGTAAAGGTCATTCCACCACCGATGATCATGTGATCTACTTTGTCCAAAATATTTTCGATAACCGTAATTTTAGAAGATACTTTTGAACCACCAAGAACTGCCGTTACGGGTTTCTCGCTATCTTTTAATACTTTATTCAAACTTTCAATTTCTTTGGCCAACAACAATCCAAAACATTTTTCCGTTGGAAAAAACTGTGCAATAATTGTAGTCGAAGCGTGTGCTCTATGAGCTGTTCCAAAGGCATCATTTACATAAATATCGCCCAACGAAGCCAATTCTTTTGCAAAAGCAACATCACCTGCTTCTTCTTCGGCATGAAAACGTAAATTTTCCAATAACAAAACTTCTCCCGATTTTAAATTTGAAGCCGCTGTGGTAGCTTCAACACCAACACAGTTTGAAGCAAACTGAACCGGAACTCCAAGCACTTCTGAAGTTGTTTTCAAAATGTGTTTCAAAGAATATTTTTCTTCCACTCCTTTTGGTCGTCCCAAATGCGACATTAAAATCACGCTTCCACCTTGAGCAAGAATGGCATCAATGGTTGGTTTTGCTGCTTCTATTCGGGTTGCATCTGTTACGTTAAAATTCTCATCCAAAGGGACATTAAAATCAACGCGGATTATTGCTTTTTTATTTTTAAAATCAAAGTTGTTCAAAGTTTTCATTTAGGTCTGTTTTTTGTTTTTAAAGAACAGCAAATATAAGACTTTTAGACTCGCTACAAATTTGAAAAAATTAAAAAAACAGACTTTAAATCAACGAAATCGTTGTAATTTAATAAAAAAAATATGTTTTATTAAATAAGAATCAAGCAATTGCCTATTTTAGTCATGCACCGGGCTCTGCGTACAAGGGCAATTACTAATGCCTTGCAGAAAATCAATTCCTATGGTAACCACATGCGTCCCTGAATTGAATGAAGCAAGTTGGTTCGTGGTCAACTGGTATGAATAGGCAAAATAAAAATTAGACTTCTTAAAACCCATCATTGGCCCTACATTCAAGGGTTTAAAAAACTGGTCATTCAAGAAACGATAGGAAGCGCCAATCCAGTAATAATCATCGTATCTGTCAAATTTTCTGTACTTTATATTCACGTCAGTACTCGAACGACCGTCACTGGCAAAATATTGATAAAAAACGGAAGGTTCAAATTCAGCCCGACCGTCATTCATACTTTTAAAAACATAACCCGAATACACTTGGTAATTTCTTAATAAAACAGGCTCCACTCCCGAAAATCGATCAGCATTCTTATTCAAAATATTGCTGGCATTCATGCTCAAATAATACGACTTATTTCTATATAGTAAACCCACTTCAAAGTTGTTGTTGGACACAAACCTATTGTCGGTAATACTGGGATCCAAAACCGGCTTCTCATAAGTCGTATTGAACTTATCAATATCAATTTTAAAATTATTGATATTGTAAGACATTCCAAAAGACAAATACTGCTTAGAATAATAATCCAGAATCAAGTGGTGTGCAAAAGAGAATTTGGCACCAGTTTGCCTTGTATGTCCGTTACTGTCATTATAAAAAGAAAGTCCTACCCCAGATTGATCCGCAATTCTAAAATCGGCATAAACTGATTGATTGTTTGGGGCGTCTTTTATGCCCACCCATTGGGTCAATCCATTGGCTCTAATTTTAAGATTATCACCAATCCCGGCAAATGTAGGTGAAATTACAAAATGATTATCAGCAAGATATTGCGTAAAAACCGGTAAATTTAACTCCTGACTGTAACCCGAAGTTACAGCCAAAAGTAGTAATGATGCTATTATTTTTTTCATTTGAATATTTTCATTTGGGAGAATCGCTCCGTCACTTTAATAAATTTATCTGTACAGCGTGAAATGCCCCACAAATTCACGAGCGTCTTTGACATCATTCAGTTTTAAAACATACCAATAATCTCCTGAAGGAAGCTCCGTTCCGTTATATCTACCATCCCAATATTGTCCTAGTCGATAATTACCCACTTTACGGCCGTATCTGTCAAAAACTTCGAAAGTCAAATCTTTATAGTTTACCGTACATCCAGGAGCCCATACATCATTGATACCGTCTCCATTTGGCGTAAAGTTATTCGGAATACAGACATCGATATACTCGAAATACCTGGTAGCCGAAGCGACACAACCATTACCGTCCGTAACGGTAACAGTATAATTTCCTGATTTGTATATGATGAAATTAGACTTATTGCCATAAGATTCTCCATTAAGCGTGTACTTATAATTCCCTCCACCACCTGCGGCTACAGCAACGATTTCATTCAATCCACCGTCATTCAAAACAAGTGTCAATGGTTCTACTTGTTTAATTTCAAAATTAATGGTTTGCTGTTCGCAGCCATTACTATGTCTTGCCGTAACAAAATGGAAACCAGGAGTCAGATTAGTGAACACACTTGAAGCCTGGAAGTTACCTCCGTCTAAAGCATAATCCACATCGGCAGGATTGGTGATACTGTCATCAATGGTAATGGTCACCGAATTGGCAGCAGCATTATTCACGCAACCGTAATCTACTATAGCAATTGGGTTCATGTTTATAGACTCAGGTAAAGCAACAAGCCAATCCGTTGTACAACCATTAGCATCGCGAATGAAAACAAAATGGTTTCCGCCACCTAATCCTGTAAAGTCAAATTCCGTTTGGGATGCTGTACCTGTGGTGTAAGTTCCGTTAATATCTCCCAAGCTAACACTGTAAGGTGCTGTCCCGCCAGTTATTTCAATGCTAAAAGCACCGTCTTTGTCTCCAGCACAAATTTCCGGAAAAACAGAATCCGCTACAGTGGAAACACTTAACAAACTAGGTTCTTTGATTTCGAAATCTTGCACTATAAAGCAACCGTTCTCATCTTGAATCACCACCTGATATACTCCAGTAACCAATTCGTCAAAAACACCAGAATCAAAAAACTGATCCAAACGCGGTGAAATGGCATATTTGATTTGGCCTGTACCGCCAGAAGCGTTAATTTCTATTTTACCATTGTTTTCTCCGTTACAAGTAACATCTGTTTTAGTAATACGATCAATTGTTAATGGAGTTGGTGGTTCCGAAACAGAAATTACTTCAGTATCATATTGACAGTCATCACTGTCAACTCTTACAATATAATCACCAGCTGAAAGCTTATCAAAATACCCATTTGCCTGACTAGGCCTAATAGGATTTTTAGCACTGTCTAATAATGTATAAGAATAGTTTCCTAATCCACCTGTAGCACTGGCATCAATCGTTGCTGAGGCATCACCTTTACAATACACAACAGCATTAGTTAAATCTAAAACGAGTGATAAAGGTGTTATCTCGTTTATAGTAACATTGTTTGAAATAAAACTCACACAACCCTTTTCATCTCTCACATAATACTGATGATCTCCTAAGCCAACAGAGAAAGTTTCTGATACTGTAAATGTCCCTAATGGTGTTGTAAAATTCTTATCCGTACTATATTCGTATTTTCCTGTTCCACCGCTTGCGCTTAAAGTAAGCGTCGCAGCGTCCTTACAAGTTATTCCTGATGCCAGTACTAATGTTGCTTCAACCTTAGTTGGTTCATCGATTATAATATCAGCTGTAGGTTGAGAAACACAATTAAGACCATCAACAACTGTTACCGTATAGATTCCAGCAGCTAATCCTGAAAATATAGGATTAGCTTGAGGCGCAGAAGAAAAAACTGGATCAGCAGACACATAATTTAAAATGTAAGAATAATTGCTTCCTTGACCTCCAGTTGGAAGATCAACCACTATTTCACCTATAGTTCCACCATTACAATCTAACATATTTGCCCTTGCGTTGGCTGTAACTATTATTGGGTCTGGATCTTTTAAAGTTACGGTTTGTGTTTCAACACAACCGCCCATGTCTTTTACATTCACCGTATAAGTTCCTGGAGTCAGGTTTTCGAAATAGAATTGATCTGAATACGCAACACTTATTGCAGCCGGACCTACTCCCACTAGTTCATACTTATAATATGCTGACCATCCACCATCAGCACTTACGGTAATCGTACCATCATTACCTGGATCACAAGTAATTGGAGTCGAGTTTACCGAAATAGATAAATCGGTATTTGGCTGTGCGATTGTAAATCTAGTTTCCACCTCACAGCTTGGTGTTGCAATCAATTTGGCTTTAACAGTGTAAATTCCCGCCACTAAATTAGGAATTGTAATCTGAGCTCCTACAGTTGTTCTCACAGGATCAGTACCTGCTGGTCCAGTAATCGTATATTCAAAAGCTCCTGCAGCATCGCCATTATCCAATTGATTGTCAACAAAAGTTAAATCTACACTTCCGGTAGCTGTTCCATAACAAATCACATTTTTAACATTACTGGCTACTAGATCAAAGGTGTTAGGTTCGTTTACATAATGAATCGTTTTTATACTACACTTTGTAATGGTATTCGTAACCGTAATAGCATAACTTCCAACTGTTAAATCCTTGAATTCACCAGAATTGTTAGTTTGCGTAGCATACGGTATTGCATTACCAACTGTCCCTAGAGTTGCATCATCTACTGTTGCTACAATAGTATATTCTAAAGGAACTGCGGCACCTCCTGTAAGCGTCACATTAACCTGAATATCTTCGTTATTAACACATGTAATCGCTTTTGTAACTGTAATCGCTGATGGACTAGCAAAATCAATAGCTACAAATGGGTTGATTGTTGCAGTTGTTGTTCCTACGCAACCATTAGTATCATAAACATTGATTACATAACGACCTCCCAATAAATCGGTTTCTGTATAAACAGGGTTATCCCCTCTTTGAACTGGAATAGGGTTTCCGTCTCTTAAAAACTCGTAAATCTTGAAATCATTAGAACCACCTGCTGGCAAGCCTACAGTTATAGTGGCATAATTCGTTCCGTTAGTTCCCGGAGCACAACCATATTCATCAACGACTGGAGGTTGAACGGTAATAGCTAATGGTCCATCGATAGTTACATCTTTTGCAACTTCACAACCTCTTCCTGAAGTAGCCGTTACAACATACTTCCCAACTGCTAAACCACTAAATACAGGAGTAGTCTGACTTCCTCCTATAGGAGTTCCAGTAGCAAAATCTGTTAAAACATAACTATAAACAGGATTGTTATTTATGAATGCTGTAGGAGCTGTCAATTTTACTGTAATACTTCCATTACTGTCTCCATTGCAAATTACATCCGTTTTAGACAAAGTGAAATCTATATCTTTATTTGCAGCATTAATTATTACTTCAATTTCTTTCGTACATAAGTCCGGAGTTCCCTTATCTCTAACACTAAATATATAAGTACCAGGAGCTAATCCGGCAAAAACTGGCGAAGAAACATAACCACCACCATTTTTACTATATTCATAATTTGTTGGAACACCGCTGCCACCAGACGCTTTTAATGTTATTTCCCCTTCCGTTCCATTACAAATTGGGCTTGCAGTAAGATCATAAGACAATTGTAATGGATTCAAAATTGTTACCTGAAACGGAACTGGATTAATACATCCATTTTTATCTCTTACTGTTACATCATAAGTTCCCGGAGCTCCTACTGTAATAGTTGAATTAGTTGTAAAACCACTACCGATACTATACTCTAGACTACCAACTCCCGTTGCTGTAATTTTAATATCATAAGTTGCTGTTGGGCTTGGGCATTGACTAACAGCAACAGCCGCATCAATAACTGGTGATGCATCCATTACAATAGTTACTGGACTATTCTTCGGACAACCATTTGCGTCCTGCACATATACAACCCAATCCATATCTACTCCGCTGTTGGTGTCGACCTCTAATACTTTGTTGGATCCAAATACTGTTGGAGCTGGATCACCATCTTTTACAACAGCATAACCATAGTTTTCTGTTCCGCCTGTTGCAGTAACTGTTATCGTTGCTAATTTCTTATCACAATTAATATTGGTAGCCGTAGTCGTAAAATCAAGTGGATCAGCTGGCTCAGCAATTATAAAATCAATCACTTCGGCAATGCATCCAGAAACATCATCCGTTACAGTAAAGGTGTACTTTCCGGCAGCTAATCCTGTATAGGTAATCACATCACCACTTTGTGATGGAACAGAAGCAGTAGTAGCAAGGTTATAAGTATACTTAGTTGCAGTAATATAATTACTTACGGTAAAAGCTACAGAACCAGTACTGTCACCCTTGCAAAACACATCACCAAGCAACTGTGCAGTGACGCTAATTTCGTTTTCTGTCTTAATTGTAACTGATTTCTCAATGCTACATCCTAATACTTTATCGGTGACCTTGATTTTATAAGTAACGCCTGGTACTAAACCTGTAAACTCATTTAAACCTACACCACTTCCTGGAACTAGTACAGTAGGGTCGGGATCTAGATATAAAATCTCATAGCTATAATCACCTGATCCACCGGCTACATCAGTTACAATAACCTTACTCTCAGCAGATACCGTGTTACAATAAATTGGTGTAATGTCAAGCGTCATCGCTGTTGGTGGATTATATGGATTTACCATTACATCGCCAGTTATATTACAACCATTCCCATCTAATACCACATAATCAACCTTTTGTGATGTTCCAACCGCAAAAGTATTATCGTCGCCAAAAGGACCACCATTAAAACTGTAGGTATATGGAGCGGTTCCTGTTCCAGCAGTTACATTAATTGTCACGACCGCATCTTCAGGAGTGTTTGTCGCACTACAACCAAATAATTTTACCACTGGTGTTGCAGCTAAGGCAACAGGCCCTTTAATTTCAATTGTTTGCTCATCAGAAAGACATTCTTTACTATCTCTTACAATAATCTTATAAGTACCAACTGCCAATCCAGTAATTTTAGCTATTGGAACAAAAGCAGCACCATCTATACTATATTCATAAGGTAATAATCCATCTTTTGGAGTGATGGTAATGGTTCCGTCTGAATCTCCAAAACAACTTACCAAGGTGGCATCCGCCGTGAAATCAGGTTTTGTTTTTGCCGTTACCACAATTTCATTAGAGATTGCTTGACAACCTTTGGTATCCGTTACTCTAAAAATATAAGTACCTGCTATTGCGGTAGTCAATACATTAGGGGTCATAGAGGTATAAATTCCTCCATCGTTTGTCGAATATTCATAGGTTACATAAGGACTCGTTCCTTCACTTGCGGTCAAAGTAATTTTAGCATCTCCATCTACTGCAAAACAAGTTAAGTCATTATCTCGTTTCGCCTTTAATATCAACTGCTTATTGACTTCATAAGGAGTTGTTTTAATACAACCATTACCATCCTGAATATACAAAGTATAACTTCCTGGTCCATAAATTGTAAATTTTGGATCGCTTACATAGGTAACTCCATCAATACTATACATTGCCGTGCCGATCGAAACAGAACCTGTAATAGTAACATCTATTGATGCTCCTTCAAAACATGGGGCCGTTTGTGGATCAATTACTGGTTCAGCGTCTTTAATTAAAGAGATTGGGAAAGATTTAATACAATTGTATTTATCTTTTGCCCAAACATAATAGCTCCCTGCATTTTTCTTGAAAGTATTTTCATCTGCCCAATTAACATCATCTACAGCTGGCATAGTTGCTGAAACTGTAATTTGATACTTGTAAGGTCCTGTGCCATCCATGGCTTCAGCAGTAATAATGCCTAGTTCATTACAATTTTCGTTTTTAGACACAGCAGCTGTTACTGATAAAGGTCTAGCCGACTTAGTAATATTAAATGCCATAGAAGCAACACTACAACCAGCATTTGGCCCCGTAGTTTCTTTAACCAACACATAATAGTTACCAAAAGGCAAAGTTCCAATATCCTTGAGTTCCAACTCTCCTTTTACTACAGGAGGCCCTGCAGAAACGAATCCCGGAACAGTCACAGGTAATGATGGTAAGCCTACTTGAACCAATGATTGAGAGTTGAAAATTTGATAGGTCACATCTACTGGACCAGCATAATCACTACTAATAATCAAAGACACTTTTCCATCTCCCGCAGCAAGATCAGCACAAGTTATATTCTGTGCTACCGGAGCACTCAATTCTAGTTTTGAATTCGTTGGAATGGCAGTCTCAGCTGTTTCATAATAATAACATCCTGTCGACTCATCATAAACAACAAAGGTATACTTAACTCCAGGTGTTAAACCTGTAAAATCTGCTTTCTTACTACCAGGATTAACACCCGGAGGAACACCAAGTACAGTTTCATTCTTCCATGCTGGATTAGCAGTATTATAAACCATTGGTGGACCCGTATAAATAGCGAAATGGAACGGACCATTAGTAGTTAAAGTCGTACCAATTTTAACCTCAGCAGATCCTAGCGCTATGCAATCTGCAGTCGAATTAATACTAATATCCAAATCCCTAACATCGGATGCCACTAAAACATCTTGCACTAAAACGGAACAGCCATTGGCATCCACTACATTAATTTGGTACAAACCAAAATCAACAACATTAAATTTAACAGAAGTAGTTCCAGCGTTATTTAATTCTTCCTCTTTATAGCCATTTACACCCGTTACATAATAATTATATGGAGCAGTTCCACCAGATCCACCAACAGCTCCCGCTGTTCCATCAGTAATCGAATCAATAATTATAGAACCTTTAGACGTTGAAGGCACTCCAGCAACACCTTCCACGCATGTAATTGGAATTTCAGTGTGATTAATGGTCATTGGTTTTGGTTCCGTAATGATAATATCTTCTGAATCCGTACATCCTTTTGCATCGGTAACGGTTACCGTATAAGTACCCGCGGTTAAACCGGAGGTTTGGCTACCATAATCCTTATAAGTTGGAGCCGTTCTTTCCACTTTAAACACAAATGGTGCCTGTCCTTTTGCAGGATCTAGTGTAATTGAAATCGCCGCTGTTGCTTCTCCACTACAATTTATGAGTTTCGTTTGCTTAAGTCCTACTTCATCAGTAGTTATCGCTGTATCGTCTATTTCAGGTGGAGTTGCCAATGTTATGTCAATTGTCTTAGTTGTTACAGCTATACAACCATTACCATCAGTAACCCTAAAAGTAAATTTCCCTGCAGTTAATGTTTTGAATATATTCGAAGGCATTAAAGTATAACCAGCGTCCAAACTTTCTTTGTATTCATATTTATAAACTGGTCTTCCCCCACCAACAATCAAGGTAACTTGAGCCTCAGCTGATGTCGTACAAGTAATATTTTTATCAAACCTCGGAGTCAGCGTTAACTGTTCATCAATTGTAATGGTTTCAAAATCTTCACAACCATTTCCATCTTTGATACTAAAAATATAGGTACCCGGACTAATATTCTTGAAAATTTTCGTGTTTTGATACACCCCATCCATACCATAACTTGCTGTTCCAACTGAAACTGTACCAGAAAGTGTAATATCCACAGGAGTTCCCATATAACAAGGTTGCGTAATTGGATCTAATGTTGGCATTTCGTCACTTAATATTTCAACTGTTTTAGTAGTGGTACAACCATTAACATCTTTTACATAGACCACCCAATACTTGTCAATTCCTCCATTTGTATCTACGGTTAAAACACTCTTGTTAGCAACATATACTGGTGTAGATAAATCTCCTGATTTTAAAACGGCATAAGAGTAATTAGTCGTTCCACCAGAAACGGTTACTGTAATTTCTGACTCATCTTTCTTACAGTTAATTTTGGTAGGTACTGCACTTATGATTGTTAATGCATTTGGTTGACTTAGAGCAACTGTATAAGTAGCTGTACAACCTGTAGTTCTATCCTTAACTACAATAGTATAACTACTAGCCACTAAATTACTTAAACTAATTGTTGCCGCTGATTGATTAGTCTTGTTATCAATGGTAAATCCCAAAGTATTGGTAACAACATAATCATATTTGTGTGAATTTAATCCACCCACAGTGAATTGAATATCTCCTTTATCTCCGAAACATTTAATTGGTGTAAGCACACTTCCTCCAGCTGTAATATCAGGAACTGATTTTACATTATAATCCAGCGTAAAACTACATCCATTTCTATCTGTAGCCGTAAAAGTATAATCTCCTGGCGGCAGATTATATTGTCCCGACGCTTCTAATTGAATACTGGCGCCTGAAGCAACATTAATAACTTGGTAACGAATAGGCGATTGTCCACCTATTGTCTGAAATTTAACGTGTGCTGTATAGTCTGGACACTCTAAGCCTGTTTCAAAAAACACATTAATACCTGTTGGCCCACTTAGTGCTGCTATTACAACGTCCGGAAGTCTGACTTCACAACCGTTTTTATCTTTGATATAAGCGTTAATCGTACCAGCCTTTGTTGTAGAAAAGGTGTTCGCTGTCGTATAATTAGTATTTCCATTAAAACTATAAGTGTATCCTCCTGCGCCACCGGCAGCATCTTTAATCGTTACAATAGCTGCTTTAGTTCCTGTACTGGAGCAAGCTAAATCCGTGGCAGAAATAGTTGCTGTGACTGGTGTTGGGTCTGTTAGCATAATCTTTTCTATACCAGACAAGCAACCTTTACTATCTTTTACTTGATACGAATACTCTATTCCTGCCTTTAAGCCTTTGTAAATTGTTGTTCCTGAAAATGCACTTCCTGCAAAAACCGTACTTTCAGCAAACTTATAGTAATATCCTGGAGAACCTCCAGAACCCACTAATTCCACCTCACCATTAGCATGTCCTATACATTTTGGAGCGGTTGGTTTTGCAGTTACAATTGGATTTGTAATTGGGTTAATGGTCGCTTTAACAGTAGTAATACAACCTTTAAAATCTTTTACTTCAAATTCATAAGTACTCGCAACTGCGGTAGTGTATGTAAAAGTAGTAGCAGAAGGATAAGCAATTATCCCAGGACCTGTTCCGGAAAATACAGTGACTACAAACGGAGCTGTTCCGCCTGTAATTGTTCCAGTAATCACAGCTTCATTGTTAGGCGCAACATCACAGTCTAACTCTGTTGTACTATCAATCTTTGCCGTTAATTTTGCACTAATATCTTGACTAATCACGGCTGCTTTACAACCGTAACTATCCGTGATTTCAAATTCATAAGTACCGCTAGCGGTCGCATTATAAGTTAAGACAGGGCCATCAAAAGTAGCACTTGGACCAATAGCTTGACCACCATTAAATGTGGTTGTATAAGTATAAGGTCCTACTCCTCCTGTAACTTTCACTTTGATTTCTGCACTACTATCAAAACATAAGTTTGAAGGCTCAAAAACGGCAGTGGGCGGTATTGCAGCAACAACATCTACTGCGGCTGGAACCGCTGTCTGACATAAATTTATATCTTTGGCCACAACAGTATAACTTCCTACTGGCACATCAGTAAATTCTTCCTCAACTTGAAAAGGACGCAAAATAGTGCCATCAGCATTCAATAATTGATATTGATATCCTGGAGTGCCCTCAGTTGCCTTAGCAGTTATCGTTGCCCCAAAAACACAAGTTGCATCGGTAGTAACCTTAGCATCAATTATTAATGCCTTAGGCATTTTTATCTCCTGCTTTAAAGGGAAAGTACAACTTTTCGCTGAATTATCATATCGAATACTGATATTATAAATTCCACTTGCTAATCCAGTTAATGTAACACTTCCACTGGTTACAGCTGGAGATGGTATTTCCGTTTGCCAATTAAGACCTCCATCAACTGAGTATTGGAATCCTTTTACCGGATCAAAATTTTTGGCCGATAAAGTTATTTCTCCATTTTGCTGGCCATTACATTGTATGTCCTTGTATCCCGTAATACCAGCCGAAAAAGCTTTACTTCCATCTACCACTATTGGGAAATCGGCAGTTGTATTACACGATTTTGGAAGTTGGTAAACCAAAATATCATCAATAACGGCATCGTTACCACTATATAGAATACTTCCTGAACGTATTTTGAAAGTTAGATTAGTATTATCTCCTGGGTTTAATGATAATGTTTTCAGGTTCCACGATTCATTATTAGGTATAATCCCAGTGGCTTGTGAGGCGACAACTCTACCTGATTCATCAACCAATTCAATAATAAAATCCGGATTAGCTGCATTTACAGTTTTTCGCAATAAATTCCCTAAATATACATCAATAATGACGGGTTGATTCGGGATTACATCATTAATGGGTTTACTGTACAATACTCCATAAGGACCCGCGGCACTACCAATATTCACCAGTAAGAATCTTCCTTTAGGATCCAAAGGAAGGCCTGCTTTGTTTCCTGGGCTTGTAGTATGATCTTTATAATGAAACCAGGCACCTGCATTGGTTCCGTTTGGGTCATCACTTCTCCAAAAATCAGAAGTTACCGAGTATTGGTTATCCTCAACCGATCTTGTACCACAGTTGTAAGGACCAACTACTCTCTGGTCATTGAAGCAATAAGCCGTTGCAATGCCGGGAGTCGTCGTTGAGGCTCCGCTTCCAAAATCTTCTTTCAATAAATTACTATAGGTAGAAACGCTTAACACGTTATAACTTACTGTTATCGTATGATCACCCTGACTTACGTTTTTAAAAACATTCGAAGGACTATTCAAATTAAGAACGCCATCTAAATAGTAATCATAACTAAACTGAGTACCCACACTGTTGGTAACTGTCACAGAAGTCGTTGCTGTTCCATCGCAATTAAAAACAGGCGGATCAACTGTAATAACTGGTTTTTGTGGTATTTTATCTATTGTTATCGCTTCCATTACAAAAACACAGCCATTTGCATCTTTAACAGATGGAATGTATGTGCCTGGCATTAAATCTTTTTCAGGCAAAGTACCCCAACTTCCACCACCATCAAAACTATACTGATAAGGAGCCGTTCCTCCTTCAACATTCGTAATCCTTGCTCGACCTGCTCCGCCAGAGCGGCAGCCGGCTAATTCAGCAACTCCAGCCGATGCCGTTAAAGCCTTTGATCCGCCTATCTGAACTAGTATTGAGGGGTCGGAGCAAAACTTACCACTATTGATATCTGATCTTTTAAATCGAACTATTACAATGTAATTATCTGGAACAAGATTAGAAAAAACATAATCTCCTCCTTTGAAATTTTTCCCGTTATCGATGCTATATTCTATGGTATATAATTTTGGTTCCGTTATGTTAAGGCTTATTTGTCCTTTATCATCTTTACATTTACTGTCCACCCTATTAATAGTGTAACTAGGTTTGTCAACAATAGGAACAGTAACTGTATTATCGATAAAGCAACCATTTGCATCTTCTACACGAACCACATAAGTACCAGAACTTACCGTTTTAATTTTATTACTAATTCCATTACTTACAAATCCTGTATTATTTACATTTACTAAATATTTATAAGGCGTAGTTCCTCCGGTTGCCGTTACTGTAATTTCACCAATATCACTACAAGCAGATAAATCATTTGTAATGGTTGCAGAAGCTTTTAGTTGAGTTGGACTCGTAATAGTAACAGTCTGAGTATCTACCATACAAGCATTACCTTCTACTGAAGTAACCACTTTATAAGTACCTGAATCTAATTCTTTAAAAGTGTGGTCTACACCATCTGGGAAGACAGGCCCACCTACTTTATTATTAGCACTATTAAAAATTTCGATCTTGTATTGTTTAACACCAGTTACATTTACTTTTATGCTTCCTTTATCTCCGTAACACTTTGGTGAAACAACAGTAGTTGTAACTCCAAAATTCACACTTTTTATTTCAAGATTGATAACTTTAAATTCACATGAGCCAACCACATCTTTTATTCTAATAAATGCTGTGTAGTTACCGGCAGTTCCTGTTGTGAAAACATTACTGTCCTGCCAGGTTCCCGGAGTGCTACTGGTAGTAAAACTATATTCATATCCTGGACCAAATCCACCAACAGTAATTTTCCCGTCAATCTGGCAAGTACCGGTACCGTATTTTACAATATCACTTTTTGCAACTGCTGTAGGCACTAAGGTATTTTGATATACGTTAAAATAATACACATAAGGAGTTCCTGTTTTGTCTACTATTTTTACTCGAAATTGACCCGCTGAATTAGCCAAATAATCTTTTCCAGTTGCAACTTGTGCCCAACAAGATAGGGCCGCACTTTCATTAGCGCAGTCACTATTAGAAACAGTAATACAACTACCTCCTGAAATAAATCTTTCCCAAATAATGGATTGCGCATCCGTAATTCCTGTCTCAATAAGCCGGGAATCATTTCCTCCGCATAAAAACAATTTCGGCAATTCTTTTCCATTATTGGGACAAATTGAGACTTGTCCTGAATAAGGTAATTCTGCATATTTAATTACGGGGTTTTTATCCACAACTATAAAATCTACAGCCTTTGTCCCCTCATTACTAAGCACTTGTTTTTCAGTAGCGGATATATTTTTTTCTATTCGAAAAATATCTCTATCCGAATTTTTTTGAGATTTGGAGACATAAGATACCAGATTCTGCGAATAGGAAATGAAACCCTGTAAAAAAATTAAAGTAAGTAGGCTTACCTTAAGAAAAGTAGTTTTATGCATGGTATTATTTTTTATTTTTTGGTGATTTGGGTCCCCAAAAATTTGATGTATTACAATCTAATATTTGTTACTTCAAAATCTATTTCTTACGCTAAACTAAAAATTGATTTGTGATTCTCTTTCAAAATTTTCAGAACAAACCTGCACTATTTTAAATTAGAATTGGCTTAAAAAAACCAATTCTAAAAAACATCATTTTTCATATTCTTTATCATTAAAATCTAATCTTGATCCTCTTAATTCTCTACTCTGACCATTACCATTTTTCCATTGTATGATTTGCTACCACTAGATTCCAATGCTTGTTTGGCCTCCTCGATCGTATCAAATTTATTATAGTAAATAAAATATTTACTGGTATTCACATCATAGAAGAAATTAACATTTCGTTCTCCTGCCGCCACTACTTTGGTCAAGAATGCATCTCTCTTAGCAACATCACTATGAACAGCCAATACCAAGTAATAACCTCCATCCACATTCTGTACATTCTTTACGATCTGCATATTGGATTGCTCATCACCATAATCAAAATCTTCCGGTTTAAAAATTTCTTTACTAAGCGGAGTCGATTCTTTTATTCGTTTCAATGTTGCTACATCATTCAAATATCTGCCTTGATCATTCTCGAAAGAGGCTCGCTTGATTCGGCGTTTTTTCTCAATCTCTATACCTTCTTTAATTTTATCCAATGAAGAAAGTAAATTCGTATTCTTTTGTATTGCTTTCGTTTGATCTAATTTCAAGGCTTCAATCGTTTTTAAATAGAATTGAACCGTTGAATCGTTTTTATTGCTTTTCTTAAGTCGTTCTTTATATAAATTTTCCAAAGTAGCGATCTTGCTATTCTGCATTTTATTTAGTTCTTCAATTTCTGATTCTAAAGAAAGTAATGCACTGTTTTGGGCAGAAACACTCTTAAATGGTTTAGGCTCTTTAAAAATACCTTTATCACTTAAATCATTTTCCTCCTTTAAGTCATTCAGATCTTTCTCTCTATCTGCAACAGTAACGTCAAGTCTTTCTAATAGCTCTTTTTGGGTCTTTTTAGACTCCTCAATAAATTGGGTTAAATTTTTCATTTCCCTGGCATTATCATCCTTAGGCTCTTCAGCGAGTTTAGCCTTAGTTTCAGCTTCCAATTTGGCTTGGGCTTCTGCTTCCGCTTTCAGTTTAGCCTGTGCCAGTGCATCGGCTTTCGCTTGGGCTTCGGCAGCTAATTTGGCTTGGGCTTCTGCATCCGCTTTTAATTTAGCGTCAGCATCGAGTTTGGCCTGTGCCAAGGCATCCGCTTTAGCTTGAGCTTCGGCAGCTAATTTCGCTTGGGCTTCAGCATCCGCTTTTAGTTTCGCATCCGCAGCCAGTTTAGCCTGTGCCAGTGCATCGGCTTTCGCTTTAGCATCTGCTGCTAATTTGGCTTGAGCTTCTGCTTCCGCTTTTAGTTTCGCATCAGCAGCCAGTTTAGCCTGTGCCAGTGCATCGGCTTTCGCTTTAGCATCTGCTGCTAATTTGGCTTGAGCTTCAGCATCCGCTTTTAGTTTCGCATCCGCAGCCAGTTTGGCCTGTGCCAGTGCGTCGGCTTTCGCTTTGGCTTCGGCAGCTAATTTCGCTTTCGCTTCAGCATCCGCTTTTAGTTTCGCATCAGCAGCCAGTTTAGCCTGTGCCAGTGCATCGGCTTTCGCTTTAGCATCTGCTGCTAATTTGGCTTGAGCTTCAGCATCCGCTTTTAGTTTCGCATCAGCAGCCAGTTTAGCCTGTGCCAGTGCGTCGGCTTTCGCTTTGGCTTCGGCAGCTAATTTGGCTTTCGCTTCAGCATCGGCTTTAATTTTGGCATCAGCAGCCAGTTTAGCCTGTGCTAATGCATCGGCTTTTGCTTTAGCATCTGCTGCTAGCTTCGCTTGGGCATTAGCTGCCCTAGTTTTAGCATCGACATAAGGGGTTGTATTTTTAGGTTTTACCGATTTTGGACTCAAATCCGGAACAAATAATGCCCCTTCCTCTTCCTCGTCGCCATAATAATTATTTTTACTTGTAAAATTATACGCAAGTGTAATTTCATGTGAAGATCCAAAATTTGACAAATTGCCTGTCGCCTTTTCAAAATTATATTCAACGGAAATTTTAGGCGTTATATTCAATCCTAAACCAGCCGAAGCTCCATATAAAGTATTATAACCCGCTTGAGCCCAAACACCACTAGGGATTGCAAACATCATTAATCCAGAAACAACGGTTTTCTCTTTCTTGAGCTCTGTTTTTACTAAAGCCGAAAATTTACTTTTATCAAAAAAACCATAGCTGTCCAAATAGCCGGTGTGCATCACATGCAATTCGATGCTTTTTTCAGGATCGTCCTGAACCAGCTGCGATGTTTTCAGATTGTATAAAAACAAATTATTTAGCGATACTCCAAAATCAAGAAAGGCCGTCCCATAATTGATTCCCGGATTTGCGGCAAAAAGAAAATTAGAAGGAATATTATCTAAAGAAGGATCTTGGTAGTTTGTAATTACTTTACCGCTATTGAGACCGCTTTTATAAAAGCCTAAATTTAATCCAAAAGTAAGATTGCTGTCTTGATCTAATTCTACATTTTGAGCGAAATTAGTAACCGCTCCAAAGGTGGTAAAAACACCATAATTCTGCTGAAACAATCCAACGGCGATTCCTTGCGTCTCACTCAACCTACCGGCATAGCTAAACAAATAAGTTTGGGGCGCATTATCAAATTGTACCCATTGTCTTTTATTATAAAAACTGACAAACGTACTTTGTTCCCTAACAAAACTAAAGGTGGGATTAATAATGTATTTATTGAATTTTAACGAATTTCGAACGGGTAAAGCAAAAGAAACCACTCCGTCTTCAGATGTTGTTGTCTGAGAATAAAGTGCGGGGGAAACGCCATAAAATAAAGTCAATAAAAGTAAAATTTTCTTCATATTATTTTATTACCGTTATGGAACCTTTCTTCACTTTTTTATCCTGAGTAGTAATGATATAATAATAGACCGGATTTACATTTTTGAAATCCACCATATTCTCAGGCCAATTATTTTGATAATCATTTGTCTTAAATATTTGTTCTCCTGTGGAGCTCATCAATAGTATTTCGGTATTTGTACCGCTTAAATATTGCTGAGGAATCACCCAAGTATCATTTATCCCATCTCCATTTGGACTTATCAAATTAGGAATCAAAACAACATCCGTATCAACAATAGGGTATTTTATAGTAAAAATAAATTCATCAGAGCCAATACAAGCCGTAGTCTGGCTAATAACAACCTTATAATCCCCTGCCGCTGTTGCATCAAAAGTGGCTCCATTGGCTCCATCAATTAAAACATCATTTAAATACCACTGGTAAGCAGGATTTTCGGCAGTTGTTGTTGTGATTACTGTTTTTATTTCGCCTTCTTTTATTGTATTTGTTCCTGAAATATTAATAGCGCTTGAAAATTGTATTTCCTGCAAATTAATCGATGCATCAGTAGTACATCCCCCTAAATCTACTTTTACAACATATAAGCCCGCTTTACTTGCTTGATAAGTACTCGCAGTTGCTCCTTCAATTTTTACATTGTCAAGGAACCATTGATAGCTATTAGCGGTTTGTGTGCTTAATGTTGTTGAACCTTCAGAAGCGCAAAAGGGATTTCCTTTGCTTGAAGTTATCGTCGAAGCTTGTGCAGTGGACTCAGAAACGGTCACCCTGTTAGAATAAGAATTGGAAGTACAAGAACCATAATTGGTCTCTACATAATATTTTCCGGGTTGGGTTACTGTATAACTACCGGTACTGGCACTTGCCAATAATGTTGGAGGAACTGAATTACCGTTATCCCTAAACCAATTATAGGTCAATGAAGGATACTTTAATGGGGAATCATTGGTACCTGTCCCGGGATTGTCTATTTTTAAAACATAGCTTCCTCCCTTGCAGTAAGTGGCCGTTTCTACAAAATTATTGATGGAGAAAGGTGCATTTTGAATTTGATAATAGGCCGAAAAGGAATTCGAATCGGGGCTGGTAGATGCAGGACTGCTACTCCGTATTCTTATTTTATAGGCTTCACCTGCTATGTTAGTGGGAATTGCAAAATTTAAATTTGCTGCTGACGAAGTTGTAATAACTCCAGGAGCTGAACTAACCAAAATTGTAGGGTTAGAAAAACTTCCCGTTGCGTTCGATAATTCTACAATAAATTGATTATCTGAGTTTAAAGCCGATTGTTGTGAAAAACTAAATACTACTTTAAATGGAGCTGTTGAATTGTAAGCTGCATCTGTACAAATTTGAGTAAAACTAAGCGTAGGTTTACCAATCGTTATTTGAGCATAGCCATCAGTTGCTAAGGCAAGAGCAAAAAACAAAAAACAAAAAAAACTTTTTTTTATTATGGTAGCCATTCCTAAACTGATCTTTATTTAGCATAATTAACAAATATAACTTAGAGGTAATTTAGTATATTTTACATTCATAAGTTTTAAAACCAAATAATTATCCTAGAAACTATTTGTCGACATTTGAAGCAACAATCTTTCCGATTTTTAATCTAAAATCAGGTCTTTTATCATTCAAAAAGTCTATAAAGGTTTCTTTATTGTCACTTTTTGAATAAACATTAGAAAAAATACTATTGCCGTACCAGCTTTCTAAATCTTCATTATTAGAATTAAATTCAGTAAATATATTTCCTTTACAGAAATTGAAATACATTTGTTCAAACTTAATTTTATTCAGATTCTTATCGTTAATTTCCATTTTACTGTCCAATAATACCGCTGGATTAAATCCTGAAATTACAGTTCTTCTGCATTCTAAAGCTGAATTATCGCCTACATAAATCGCTTCTTTAACTAAACCCGACTCGATATCAACGCTTATGTTTTCGCTATTATTAACCAAGGTTAAATTGGTAGCTACAACCAATGTTTGTTTTCTTGCAAAATCAACTTCCTCTTTCGTTACATAAGAAGCAACATCCAAACATCTTGAACCAAACTTACTCGACAAAAATGAAGAACGAATCGCTAATGAATTATCTATATGACATTGTGTACCGTAATTGAATTTATAATCATCACTACTTGATTTAAAGGAGACCATCTTATTCAACTTAAGCTCACCTCCCAATATTTCAAAAGAATCACCTCCTGAATAACTCACCATTACATTTTCTATGATGGTTTTGTTTCCTACACCAGCTAATAGTAAAGAATTAAAATTCTCAGTTCCTTTCAATTTCGCACCGGCAAACTCGATCCTTACAAATTTTAAAATACCTGAATTACTGCTGGTATTTACTCCACCATAGGCTGTTAAAGCCAAATTCAAATCAAAATTTACTGATGAAACACCTCCAAATTTATTAATTGGCGCATCTCCCAATAAGATTATACCACCCCAATCTCCCGCTTTTTTAAGGCTTTTATTAGACGTAAAAACAATTGGGTCGGTTTCTAATCCTTCGGCAATTATTGTAGCTCCTTTGGTAATGACAAGAGAGGCCTTAGATTCAGAGTCACATATAATTACTGTACCGGGATCGATAGTAAGTGTCGCATTATTAGTAACATAAACACTTCCCTGCAACAAATAAATATTTTTCTTTTCTAATCTTGTATTAACGGAAATATTCCCGGCCAAAATTCGATTAGCTTCCCCATAATCTTGCTTATTGGGCTTGAATTCTGTCCAATTGTTTAACCAATTGTTTGATCCTATTATTCCTTTTTCTTGCTGTGCATTTACACTACAAACTACCAAAAGAAAGATGCTAATAATTTGAGTTATGTTTTTCATAAGATAAAAGGTAAGTTGTTAATTTTTTTGAATAAAAAGGCTATTCACTACAAATCATTGAATTCATGTAATGATTTCATGGTATTCTCGTAAAATAAAATAGCTGATATTAAATTTTCTTTGTCTGAATATGGCAACATTCTTCTCTGAAAATCTACTGTTAAATCAAGAAAAGCACTTGTACCTTCGGCCTGAGATTCCATTGCTTTCCTGTTTTCATTATTAGTAGGAATACCTAAGTCAGCAATTGTAACCCCTGGTTTTGTGGCTAAGGCTATATAAGGCAGGGTTTTTACAAGAACCTGTATGCGCTCGACGTACAGCTCTAAAAGCTCCCCTTTTTGCATCCCTCTTAATTCGTCCAAACCGTGGTACTTTTTAATTGAGGCACTTGAACTGATAATACTTCTTGGTGCGTTTTTATTTTGAGAAAAAACAACGCCGGCAGTGAATAAAAACACACTTAAAAAAACAACTTTAGTATTCATAGTTTTAAACTTAAATAGTTACTCTATAGAAACAAAATTAAATAATTAAAATTAATTTACAACATTTATCAACAATTGTTTCCTAAATAAAAGTATTACAAATCAAAAAAAAGAATGCATGATGCCGAAAAAACGAGCTATACAACGACTTTTTTTGAAATATTTTTAAAAAACAAAATGCTGTTAATAAAGATAAAAATGTTGAAAAAAAAGAGGATACAGTAGATGGAAAAATGCTCCATTATTCTTATGCAATTCTAAAAACAAAACCAAAAAAGAAATATTTACGATCGTATTTTCAAAAGATAAAAAGCTAAGTAGAAAGCAATCAAAATAACTATGAACCCCTACTGTCTTTTTAACAATTTAAATACAAAAACTGTTTTTTATTTCAATAATTCAGCGTTGCAATACTAGGGTTTTATATACAATCATGCAATTTTATTTTAATTTATTACTAAAAATTTTAGCAGGAATAAGATGAAATAAATAAAAACTATCAGAAATAACCCTGCCGCATTTATCTCTTAGTAAGCTTGTTTTTTTCTACAAAAAAAAACTTGCCCAAAAACGGTCATGAAAACAACAAAACAAACAGCTTAAAAACAGTGCTTTAACAAATAACAGCTTCCGCCTAAGTACAACAAAACGCATACAAACTTGTCTAATGACTACAAATATTAAAAACAACCAATAGCCCAATAAAAACACCAAACTAAAAACTGATGTTTGCACCAAAAAAATTCAGAATATCATAATAAAAACAAGATCTACAACTAAAAACACTTATTTATTCTAATCAAATGTGTTTTTCTATTATTAATTTTCGATTTCACGTCTCTAAAACTTTGCAATCAAAAATTTTTGACTAACCCATTTTCTTCTATCTTTGCTTCATGCAATTTTCAGAAATTTTAGGGCAGGAACACATCAAAAGTCATCTGACAAGAAGTGCCGATTTAGGCAGAATTCCTCATGCACAATTATTTGTAGGGCCCGAAGGAAGTGGCACCTTAGCCATGGCCATCGCTTATGCCCAATATATTTTATGTGGCAATCAAAATGCAGAAAATCAAGGTTCAAATGAATCTTGCAATTTGAAATTTCAAAAATTATCCCATCCTGATTTACATTTTGCCTACCCAACGGTAACCACCGATGAAGTAAAGAAAAATCCAAAAAGTATCGATTTCATAACCGATTGGAGAAAATTTATTTCTCAAAACCCGTATGGTGGCTTATTTGACTGGTATGCCGTTTTAGGTGTTCAAAACAAACAAGGTGAAATTCGGGTCGATGATGCCCAGGAAATCCTGAAATCATTGTCGTTAAAATCATACGAAGGCGGATACAAAATTATGATTGTTTGGATGGCCGATAAATTAAATATTGCCGCCTCTAATAAATTGTTGAAATTACTCGAAGAACCGCCTGAAAAAACAGTTTTCATTCTGATTTCCGAAAACGAAGAAGACATTATTCAAACCATCCGTTCGCGCTGTCAAGTTTTGCATTTCAATGGCTTGAGCGAACCTATCATTGCAGAAGCGCTGATCAATAGAGAAAAGGCAGATGAAAAATTAGCAGCAAAAATAGCCCACCAAGCACAAGGAAATTACAATATTGCCTTGCATTTGCTTCACGATGATGAGGATGAACATCCTTTTGAACAATGGTTTGTCACTTGGGTCCGTGCCGCTTTTAAAGCTAAAGGAAATGCTGCAGCCATCCAGGATTTAATTCTTTGGAGCGAAAAAATCGCCGGTTTGGGAAGAGAAACTCAGAAAAAATTTCTCGAATTCTGTATCGAAATGTTTCGTCAGGCGCTATTGCTCAATTACGAAACTAAAAGTTTAGTCTATTTTGAACCTAAAGTCGATAAATTTAAACTGGAAAATTTTGCTCCTTTTGTAAACGGAAATAACATCCAGGATATTTTCAAAGAACTTTCGGATGCCATGTACCATGTGGAACGCAACGGAAACGCAAAAATCATTTTAACCGATTTATCCATAAAACTCACCCGATTAATCCATAAAAAATAATACTATGAACAACGTTGCTTCTATTTTAATTTTAGTTTTTTTAGCCATATCCTTTCTTCAATCCGGATATGATAAGCTATTCTATTGGAAAGACAATGTCGATTGGTTGAAAAGCCATTTTGCCAAAACCCCTTTGAGAAATCAAGTACCATTAGCCTTAGCCAACATTCTGGTATTAGAATTAATCGCCGGAATCTTATGCGTCGTAGGCGCTATTCAATTACTGGTAAATGATGGCCGCATGTTTGGCTTTTATGGAGCCATTTTTTCTTGTATCACACTGATTATGTTACTTTTCGGACAAAGACTGGCCAAAGATTATGACGGTGCCAGAACCATTGTTATCTATTTTATCCCCGCAGTTATGGCTGTATACTGGTTAAACTAGCAAAAACCCAATAAAAAAAACAATTACATTGACATATAAAATGACACCAAAACATCCCTCTGAGTCCTTGACTATACTAACCGATTTAGTCTTACCAAGCGAAACCAATCCTTTGAATAACCTTTTTGGCGGCGAATTATTGGCCAGGATGGATCGTGCGGCAAGTATAGCTGCGGGCAGACATTCCCGAAGAATTACCGTAACCGCATCTGTAAATCATGTGGCGTTTAACAGGGCAATTCCATTGGGAAGTGTTGTAAATGTTGAGGCCAAAGTGTCCAGAGCTTTCAAAAGTTCTATGGAAATATTTATTGATGTTTGGGTCGAGGACAGACAATCTGGAAACCGAACAAAAGCCAATGAAGCCATTTACACCTTTGTCGCTGTTGATGACACAGGAAGACCAGTTGAAGTGCCTCAAATAATACCGGAAACCGAACTGGAAAAACAACGTTTTGATGCCGCTTTAAGACGCAAACAACTCAGTTTAGTATTAGCCGGAAAAATGACACCGCACGAAGCTACCGAATTGAAAGCAATATTCCTGTAGCGAATCCAAGTTAACTTTTTTTTTGTGATTAAATATTTGTGAAACAGAAAATTTGAATCAAAAAAAGAAGTATTTTTACAAGCACAAAAATTCATATTCAAAAGAAATTCCAGAAAACAAAGCCTTCCGGAATTTTTTTTCAGTGATAAAATAATATAAATGAAAGAAAAGGTAAAAGAGAAGATGAGTACAGAGAAAGAAGCCAAATTAAAAGCATTACAGCTTACGCTGGATAAACTGGACAAAACCTACGGGAAAGGAACAGTGATGAAAATGGGCGACAAGGCCATCGAAGAAGTAGAAACCATTTCATCAGGATCTCTGGGAATTGATTTAGCTTTGGGAGTTGGTGGTTATCCAAAAGGTAGAATCATTGAAATATATGGTCCGGAGTCTTCTGGTAAAACGACCTTAACACTTCACGCCATTGCCGAAGCTCAAAAAGCGGGCGGAATAGCTGCTTTCATTGATGCTGAACATGCTTTCGACAGAAATTATGCCGAAAAATTAGGTGTAGACATCGAAAATCTAATTATTTCTCAGCCGGATAATGGGGAGCAAGCATTAGAAATTGCCGAAAACTTAATTCGTTCAGGAGCGATAGATATTGTGGTTATTGACTCGGTTGCCGCTTTGACTCCAAAAAGTGAGATCGAAGGCGAAATGGGAGATTCTAAAATGGGTCTTCATGCGCGTTTAATGTCCCAAGCACTACGAAAACTAACCGGGACAATCAGTAAAACTCATTGTACTGTTTTCTTTATCAACCAATTGAGAGAGAAAATTGGCGTAATGTTTGGAAATCCTGAAACCACAACGGGAGGAAATGCATTGAAATTTTACGCTTCGGTACGTTTAGATATTCGTCGTTCTACTCAAATTAAAGATGGTGAGAATGTTATTGGAAACAGAACCAAAGTGAAAATTGTCAAAAATAAAGTGGCGCCGCCATTTAAGGTAGCCGAATTTGATATCATGTACGGAGAAGGTGTTTCAAAAACAGGCGAGATCTTAGATTTAGCAGTAGAATTTGAAATCGTAAAAAAATCAGGATCTTGGTTCAGTTATGGTGAAACTAAATTAGGACAAGGTCGTGATGCGGTGAAATCTTTGATCAAAGACAATCCGGAATTAGCGGATGAACTTGAAGAAAAAATCAAAGCCAGAATAAAGGAATTAGCAGAAAACTAATCCTCTTTTTTTATTATATTTTAAAAATGCTCGAAAAACTTTCGGGCATTTTTTTTTTGACTTAACTCCAATTTAAGATCAATTCTCGCTAAAAAATCCAACTCCTTTATTTTTATCTTACTTTTAAAATAGCCTGATAATTATATATTTATAAGTAAAAACTGAAATTATTTTCATAAAAACACACCTCTGCAAGCAACCATTACAAGCCAAAGGCATCTTTACTATAATTAATAACCATTTAAAATTTTAACGAAATGAAAAAGATTAAATTAAAAATGCTTGGATTAGTTTTATTTGTGGCAGCTGGATTCACGGCTTGTTCTAATGATGACGAACCACAAAAAGTGGTAACCAAAAAATCATTCGTTACGGAAGTGACAGGTCCTACAACTGGAAAAATTAATCAAGAACTTAGCTTAGAAGTTAGCTTTACCGTAGAAAACAATTGTGGAACTTTTAATAAATTTGTAGAAAATACAGTAGAAAACACCAAAACAATTGAAGTTGAATCTAAGTTTGAAGGTATAGGTTGTGATGCTACACCGCTAACAAAACAAACACCATATAAGTTTAAAGCCACAGCCGAAGGAACTTACATTTTAAAGTTTAAAAAATCAGAGACTGAATTTATAACTCAAACGATTATAATAAGCCCTGAAGCTTAGTTCCATAAAAAGAGGTTGTTCCTAGAGCAACCTCTTTTATTTTTAATAAAATACACTATCGGTTAAAAAAAATTCGTTTTTGACGCAACCTTTTTTAAAACTCGTTATCTACGAAAAAGCAGCTTGTTCCAAATGGAACAAAACTGGCTAAATATTAACCTATTAATTTTTTAAAAAGATGAAAAAAATTGCTTTACTAGTACTATTCGTGACAACATTGGTAAGTTGTAGCCTTGATAATGACAACAGGGATACCTATACCTACAGTGTGCTTCCGGTAGATAGCTATACCTTACCTGAAAATTTCAAATTAGGAGAAACCTATGAAATTAAATTAAAATACCAAAAACCTTCTGAGTGCCATATCTTTCAAGGAATTTACTACCATAAGGATTTAAACACAAGAACGATAGCTGTACAAGCCGCAGTAAAAGACAATCAAACTTGTACTGATGTAGTACCAGCATTGTCTGAAACTTCATTTAACTTTACGGTCACTAATACAGGATCATATATTTTTAAGTTTTATAAAGGCAAAGATGCAGATGACAAAGACTTATTTGAAGATGTAGAGATTCAAGTAGTACAATAACTAATTCAGAACAATTCTGTGGCATTAGAACAAATAATCAAGGATTGTAAAAAAAATCACCCCAAAGCTCAGGAGCAATTATATCAATTGTTTGCCAAGAAGTTCTTTGGGGTGTGCTTAAAATATTCCCGTAATTATGAGGATGCCCAAGATAACTTGCAGGATGGTTTTATACTTATTTTTAAAAAAATAGAACAATTCAGCGGTAAAGGCTCTTTTGAAGGCTGGGCCAAAAGAATCATGATAAACAATGCCTTACAAAAATTTAAAGGCGTAAGATTTATGGAGGTACTGGACGAGCATATTTCAGAAGTCGAAGTTGACATAGATGACGAAAAAATATCCCTTGATTATTTATTGAAAATCATTCATGAACTCCCGGATCAATATAGAATCGTATTTAGCTTGTATGTCCTGGACGGCTATTCACATCAGGAAATCAGCGAAATGCTAAACATTTCGACCGGAACAACAAAATCAAATCTTTTCAGAGCACGATTGATTTTGAAAGAAAAAATTGAAAAACTAACAGAAATTAAATTCGAATCATCGGCAAAATGAAAAACAACAAAAACATAGACCGATTGTTTCAAGAAAGATTCAAAGATTTTGAAACAGAACCTCAAGAGCAAACTTGGTCTAACATCCAAGCCGCTTTAAAGGAAGAAAAAAAAGAACGAAAAGTAATTCCGCTTTGGCTGAAATACTCCGGAATTGCAGCAGCCTTTTTTCTGGGCTTTTTTGCGTTGAATACGGTTTTTAAAACCGCTACGGATTCCCCTGACCGCATCGTTCTAGACACTAAGACTTTGAATTCTTCAACCACAGACACTACTTCTGTTCCTATAAAATCAGAGGAAAAGAAAAACAGCATTTATTTAAAAAATAATACAAAAGTTGCACTAACTCCACCAAAAAACCTAAAAAAAACCAACAAGGATGAAAAAGAAATTACAACTCCTGTACCAACAAAAATCACCGTTGGCCAAGCGAAGAATCAAAATTCTGTTGCAGTTTATTTCCAAAAAAATAATTCACCGTTAAAGCAAACTGATCTCAAAAAAGAAACTTCGAAGTCAGAATTAGCGCTCTCAGAAAAAAACAAGCTGAAAAATCCAAATACCACGGAGGAGATTTTTAATATAAAATCGGAAAAACAATCTGTAAAAGAGAAGCCGAATACTGATATTGCCCAAAACGATTCGAAAAAACAAACTGTAGCAGCCCCTGAAAACGAATTAGAAGCGATTTTAAAGACAAAAGAAGAAAGAAAAGGCAAAGTGTTTGCCTCTAACAAAAACAAATGGGAAATCACGCCAAATATTGCCGCGATGTATCCACAGTCAACTTCTAACGGATCCTTTATCGATCCACAATTTTCACAAAATTCAAAAACAACTGATAAAAGCCTTGGGTTTGGTATTGGAGTCAATTATGCCATCAGCAAAAAAGTAGCTTTACGATCCGGAATCAATAAGTTTTCATTGGGATACAATACTAATAATGTGGTGTATTCTTCGGGTTTACAAAACACCACTTTGGCCAATGTCAATTCTACTGCCACTGCGCTGATAGAAGTTCATAATAATGCCAATTTAAATTCGCTGATGTCTTTTGAAAAAAATTTGCAAAAAACAAGCAGCGGTACCATCAATCAAAAAATGGGCTATTATGAAGTTCCTTTAGAGCTTTCCTATGCTGTTTTGGATAAAAAAATAGGCATTAACATCATTGGCGGAATCAGTACTTTATTTCTCGAAGAAAATAAAATTTCATTACTGTCTACCAATACTAACCTGAAACTTGGCGAAGCGAACAACTTAAATTCAGTACATTTCAGCACTAATTTTGGGCTTGGTTTCAAATACAAATTTGTCAAATCATTCCAACTTAACATTGAACCAATGGTCAAATATCAGCTGAATACTTTCACTAATGATTCCGGAAATTTCAAACCAGTCCTTTTAGGCTTATATTCAGGAATTAGTTACCATTTTTAACGTATCAGATTCAAATTCTAACAATTGGGTATAAATAATTTCTCGCACCTTGTCCCTAATTTCCTTACGATCCGTTCCTGTTTTTCCTTTAGTTTCGACAATTTTATGGATTTTAACCCGCATCAAACCGGGGCTTCCGCTGAAAAAAGTATAAGAAAGTCTTTTTTTATTGTCTCCAAAAGTGATGGGAACTATTGGAATTTGATGTTCTATTGCCAATCGAAAAGCGCCATCCTTAAACGAATCCAATAAAACCGATTCATCATCCGGTACACCGCCTTCGGGGAAAATACAAACACTCAAACCTCTGTTTATTCTCTTCTGCGCCTGATTAAAAACTTCCATTCGGCTTTTTGAACAGCCTCTATCGACTAAAATACAAGTCCGTTTATAGAAAAATCCAAACAAAGGAATCTTTGCCAACTCTTGTTTTCCCACAAAAACAAAAGGATTTTTAACAACCGCTAACATCAGCATGATATCGGCCATAGACGTATGATTAGCCACAATCATGTAGCTTTTATGAGAATCTAAAGATTGGGCTTTATCAACTTTATAGTAAAAACCCATTCCAAAAAGAATGAATCGAGCCCAAATTCGCGCCATTTTAAAAAAATAAGGATAGCCTTTTTCTGTTAAAATAGACAACACTAAAAAAGGAAACATAACCAATATGGGTATGGCCATTAAAACATAAAACCAAACCCGCCACAAAGTCCAAAAAATTATTTTTATTCCTTTCATACTGCCAAAAGTATGAAATCGCATACGAATAATAATAAAAGAATTAAATTTGCGAAAATCTTTGCATCCCGATAGCTATCGGGATTGCGGTTAATTAAAAAAAAATGGCAAAAATACTTACTGGTGTTCAAAGTACAGGAACCCCGCATTTAGGAAACTTACTGGGAGCAATCATTCCAGCGATACAATTATCCAATAATTCTGAAAACGAATCCTTTCTTTTCATCGCCGATTTGCATTCGATTACGCAAATAAAAAACGGAAAAACCCTAAGGGAAAATACCTATAGCGTTGCGGCAGCTTGGCTTGCTTTCGGATTAGATGTAAACAAAGTCGTTTTTTACAGACAATCTGATGTGCCCCAAACGGCTGAATTATCATGGTATTTGAGTTGTTTTTTTCCTTTTCAACGCTTGACATTGGCACATTCTTTTAAAGACAAGGCCGACAGACTAGACGATGTAAATGCCGGACTTTTTTCGTACCCCATGTTGATGGCTGCCGATATTTTATTGTATGATGCCGAATTTGTCCCTGTAGGAAAAGACCAATTGCAACATCTTGAAATCACCCGCGATGTCGCTTCGCGTTTCAACCATCAAATGGGAGAAACTTTTGTACTTCCCGAAGCTAAAATTCAGGATGACAGCATGCTGATTCCGGGAACCAATGGCGGAAAAATGAGTAAATCAGCCAATAATATTATCAATATTTTTCTGGATGACAAAGCCCTGCGCAAACAAGTCATGAGCATTGAAACCGACAGCACGCCGCTCGAAGATCCTAAAAATCCGGATACTTGTAATGCGTTTGCGATTTATTCTTTATTAGCCAATGAAGAACAAATTGCCACTATGAGAGCCAATTATCTGGGCGGAAATTACGGTTATGGTCATGCCAAACAGGCTTTGTTTGAGTTGATCATCGAAAAATTCAAAACCGAAAGAGAAAAATACAATTACTACATCAATAATCTGGATGAAGTAGATGCCTTGCTAAAAATTGGTGCCGCAAAAGCTGCAGTAGTTGCCAATGGCGTTCTGGCAAGAGTAAGAGAAAAATTAGGCTATGAATAAATTGCAACCCTTATCAGAGTTTTGAACTCTGATAAGGGTTTTTATTTCCTAAATCGCCTCAAACAATTTCCCCGGCAAAGGTCTTACTACGCCTTTGAGTTCCATATTCAACAGCAAACCCGAAATCCTGTAAATGGGAAAATCGCAATGCAACGCAATGACATCCATCAATTCTTTTCCGGTTTTCAACAGATAATCGTACACTTTTTGCTCGTCCTCGTCCAGAGTGACAAACAATTGTTTTTGAACAGGTTTAACTTCTTTCTCCAGATCCCAATTCAGGATGTAAACCAAATCGGCGGCACTGGTGAGCACATTTGCTTTTTGGGTTTTAATCAGGTTGTTGCAGCCTACACTGTATTTGTCGGTTACGCGCCCTGGTACGGCAAAAACATCGCGGTTGTAGTCATTGGCAATATTGGCCGTAATCAAAGAACCACCTCTTTCAGCCGACTCGATCACAATCGTAGCTTCAGCCATTCCTGCTACGATACGATTTCTGCGAACAAAATTTTCTTTATCCGGATTAGACGAACTCCAAAACTCCGTCATAAAACCGCCGTTTTCTTCTACTTTGGCTACATATTTTTTATGGGCTTT
The DNA here is from genome assembly GCF_900129705.1 of Flavobacterium granuli. Classification (GTDB taxonomy): domain Bacteria; phylum Bacteroidota; class Bacteroidia; order Flavobacteriales; family Flavobacteriaceae; genus Flavobacterium; species Flavobacterium granuli. The sequence goes on from NZ_FQWO01000002.1 coordinate 242,561, forward strand.
GGGATAGATTTGATTTAAACCGTGAGCCACCACAGCTATCGTTTGCAGATTGTACTCCATCGCACATTGATGAGACACAATATCTACCCCATAAGCAAAACCGCTGACGATTACAGGATTCAAAGGCGCTAAATCCTCAATCAGTTTTCGGCAAAACTCCGTTCCGTAAGAGGTAATTTGGCGCGTACCCACAATACTGATGATTTTTCTGTTTTTTAAATCGATATTACCCGAGGTAAATAACAAAACGGGCCCATCAATACAATGCTTCAAACGATCGGGATAGTCTTCGTCTTGAAAATAAGCCGTTTTAATTCCATTTGTGCTAATAAAATCGAGTTCTTTATGGGCTTTATCAAAAACGGATTCATCCTTTAAGCTTTTTACTGTAATGGAGCCCACACCATCAATGGCGGCGAGTTGTGTTGCTTTTGTTTTAAAAACGGCTTCGGCACTGCCGCAATGGGTGATTAGTTTCTTGGCCATGATATCCCCTACTCCTTCCACTCTTTGTAAAGCCAACACATAAAATAATTCAGATTCTATCATTTTCTAATACGGTTATAGTTTTGAAAAACTGTTCTTTTTACCAAAAAGTAAAGCTTTGACCAAAAATAAATACAAATTAGATTTATAAACTATTTTTAGCTAACTATTTGTTCCTGAAAAGTATACAATTTTTACGGCAATTGTTAATAAAAATTGTGAATAAAATTTTGATAAGTATTTTCATTGTATAACTTTGTAAGTATGAACATTCAACCTTACATCGCCCAGCTTTTATATCGCTATCAATGTGTTACCGTTCCTGGTCTAGGTGCATTTTTGACTGAAACCCAATCGGCACAGTGGATTGAAAGCGCCAATTCATTTTTTCCTCCAAAAAAAATGATCTCTTTTAATGCCAACATTAAAAACAATGATGGTTTATTGGCCAATCATATTGCACAGTCTGAGAAAACTTCTTATGATTATGCCGTTAGCGCTATTCAATATGAAGTCTTGAACTGGAAAAAAATATTGGACGAAAATGGAACGCTTTCGATAAAAAATGTTGGAGATATTAGCCTGAATGCGGATAAGAATTTAGTTTTTATTCCTTCTGAGCAAACCAATTATTTGTCAAGCTCTTTCGGTTTAAGTTCTTTTGTTTCCCCTGTTGTAAAAAGAGAAATCTTCGAGCAAAAAATGGAAGCCATCGAAGAAAAAACTATTATTAAATTAGAAACTGAAGAAAGAAAAAGCACGCCTTATTTGAGATATGCCGCTATTTTTGTTCTGGGATTGGGATTAACTGGAAGCATCGGTTTTAGTTTGTACCAAAATCAATTGGCAAATGAAACTTTGCTTGTTGAGACCGCTGTTCAAAAACAAGTAAACAATAAAATTCAAGAAGCTACTTTCTTTATAAAAAGTCCAATGCCGGCTGTAACTCTTTCGATAAAAGAAGGAAAAATGCCTTATCATGTAATGGCAGGCGCTTTTAGAGAAGAGAAAAACGCACAAAAAATCTTTGAAAGATTATCCAATCAAGGATACAAAGCCAGACGTATCGCGCCAAATAAACACGGACTTTTCCCTGTTGTTTACGGAAGCTACGCCACTTTTGCAGAAGCTGAAAAAGCCAAAAAAGAAATTCAAGAAAAAGACAATCCAGAAGCCTGGCTTTTAATTGAATCTTTATAAAACTAAAAAACCTATTCCAATCGAATAGGTTTTTTTTTATCTCCTTTTTTTAATTCAAACTGGCTTTAAACATTCGCAACTCATCCCAAGTATATTTTTCGCCCAGTTGTTCTTTTAGCGGCGTTAAAGATTCTTCTTTGTAATATCGGAAAGCTTCGCTCAATTCGACAATTTTATCCTGAGGCAAAACATCCCTGATGGCAATCTTCTTAGACTGAATCAGTTTCACCAAATGGCTTTCTATTGTTTGTGTAGTCAGCTTTCGAATTCGGGCAATATCTTCAATCGAATTTTTATGCATCCATAAATCGTAGGTTTCCTCCACAGTAGATTTTTTCGGTGCTTTTTGCTCTGCTTTTTTTGACGTATATCTTTCGACATCCTTATCATCATCAATCAGGCTTATATTTAACTTCTTGAACTGCGTCGCAATTACTTCGGATTTTCGGGTTTTGTATTTCTTTATTTCATCCGATGTCAATTTTTCCTTAGAAATGGTCTCGCCCGCAAGAACTGTTTCCATCAACAGTTTGGCTTTCATCAATCGCAAGACCGCTTTCGTCTGTAATTCTTCTAGCAACATCAGCTCCTCATAAAAAGCCTTTGCTTTTTTGGTTCTTTTGACCTCTTCCAGCTTCCAAAGCAGTTCAAAGACCAAATCGTCCATTGGAGCAAAAAAATAGCTAAAAGCAGCCTCTATTCTATCGAAAACATGTGGCAAATCGACTGTTTCCTTCGCAAAGATTTTATTGAGCTGTAAAATGAATTTTTTGGATGGATCCAAAAGCGAATCCATGGCCTGCAACTGCTTGCTCGCCCAAAGCGCGTGTTTTGATTTACCCGAATTTTCTGTTTTATCGGAATAACTGTATTTGTGATTGCGCCATTCTTGCGCCAAATCGGCCCAATCGAAACTGTTAATCAGATAATTATGGATGAAATTCTTAGTTTCAAAATGCAGCGAATTTTTCAATAATTCTTCCGAAGCCTTATTCAGCGCATAATCCATGACATCTTGATCGTTAGAAATTCCGTTCATTCGCAGCGGAGACAGCAAAATAAGCCCATTTAACGAACGTAAACGCGATAAAGCCACATACGCCTGCCCGGGCAGAAAAACCTGCGAAACATCAAGCGCTGCTTTGTCAAAAGTTAAACCTTGACTTTTATGTACCGTAATGGCCCAAGCCAACTTGATTGGATAATGGACAAAAGTACCCAAAACCTCCTCTTCAATTTCCTTAGTCATCTCATCAACTTTGTAGCGGATGTTTTGCCATTCGTATTTTTCGACTTCAATTGTTTTGTCTTCTTCGGGAAAATAAACGAGAATCTCCCGACTCGAAAGCGATTTGATAACGCCCATTTTTCCGTTGAAATAATGCTTATCTACTGACAGATCGTTTTTGACAAACATGACCTGGGCACCAATTTTTAATTGCAACTGCTCTTCGACCGGGAATATTTTATCCGGAAAATCACCCACGATATCCGCATTATAGATTGTCAACTTTCCTTCCAAATCCTGCAAATCCTGAGCATTTATCGTATCGGCTTTGGCATTGTGGGTGGTCAGAGTGATATAACCTTTGTTGGCTTTTAAATCAAAGTCCGGTTGTACGTATTCGTTCAAAACCGCTACATCTTCCTTTGAAATCTGGTTGTTGCGCAAATTATTCAAAACAGCGATAAACTTATCGTCTGTTTGACGAAAAATTTTAGACAATTCAATGTACAAAGGCGGATTTTGTTGCACAACGTGCGAATGAAAAAAGAATTTTCCTTTGTAATAGTTACGCAGTGTTTTCCATTCCTCATCTCGAATAACCGGTGGCAATTGTAGTAAATCTCCTATATATAAAACTTGTACGCCACCAAAAGGGGTTGCTTTTTTTCGAACCGTTTGCATCATGTAATCCATTGCATCCAGTAAATCAGCACGAAGCATACTCACCTCGTCAATAATCAACAATTCCATATTTCGAATAACTGATTTCTTTAAACCGCTCATTTTAAAATGTCTGCGCAAAGTATCCTTCGATTCAAATTTGACTGTTTCCGAAAATTGAGATTCGACATTAAACGCAGGGATAAATCCACCGAAAGGCAATTGAAACATCGAATGGATTGTTACACCGCCAGCGTTTAAGGCCGCAATTCCTGTTGGCGCCACTACAACGGTATTCTTATGTGTCGTTTGGATAATTTCACGCAAAAGGGTCGTTTTTCCCGTTCCAGCCTTACCGGTAAGAAAAACAGAACGCTCTGTTTGATTGATGAATTGTAAAGTATAGGAAGCGGCTTCAGTTATTGTTTGCATTTGGCTTATAATGATAAGATGCTAAATTATTAAAAAAGCGGCTGTTTTTATAATAAGAAACAGGATTTGTTTAGGAATTTGTTTCGGCGATAAACTCAGAATAAACATCAAAAAAAAAACCTTCAATCTAAAACTTAGATGAAGGTTTTTTACCGAATTAATAAACAAAATTATTTTTTAACCTCTGTTTTTTCTTCTTTTTTAACGTCAGTTTTTGCAGCTGATTTGTACTTATCATTCAATCCTTTAATGATTTCCTTTGTGATATCATACTTATCTTCAGCGTATAATACTGTAGCAGCATCGCCCGTTCCATAAATATAAGCGTAGCCTTTTTCTTTTCCGTAAGCTTTGATAAATTTCTTTACACCACTAACTAAAGAGTCCATTTCAACACTACTTTCTTGTTGCAACTGTTGCGCTAAAGCTTGTTGAGCATAACTTAATTGTTGTTCTCTCTTTTGCAATTCAGCTCCTCTTTGTTGTGCCCAAGCTTGACCGTTTGCTTGTGCCTGAGTTTGAAAATTAGCTGCATCTTGTTTGAAACGATTAATTTCCGCTTCCAGTTGTCTTCCTTTTTCTTCAGACTGTGCTTTATACTTAGCTTCAAGATCTTTTGCTTCTGTGTATTCTTTCATTAATACCGAAGTATCTACATAAGCTGTTTTAACTTCTTTAACTTCCGCCGTTTGGTTACAAGCAACAACTGAAATAGAAATTGCGATAATTAATAATACTTTTTTCATTTTGGTTTATTTCTAATTTTATGTATGTAGGACAAAAATATAAAAAAATAGATAGTATCCTAAAAAAGATTGAAAAATGCTCAAAAAGGGCACTATCAGATTTTATTATTGTAACCTGTAAAATGATAATTTCGATTGATAAAAAACGACTTTTTTAGCTTCGATTTAAACTGTTTTTACAAAAACAGATACCAAATACACGTTAATAAGGCAAATCAGCGCTTAAAACCACCTTAAAATCAATTTTAACTGTTTTGAAACACATAAATGTGTGAAGAATACTCAAAATTATGTTTTGCTTTCCAGTTTGACTGCAATCCAATAAAAAATGCCTTTATAAAGTTCATTTTTCCGGATTTGTATTTTTCAGACAACAAACTCACATAAAAAGAGTCGAACTTCATAGGAAGTGTTTTTTTCAGTAGCATGCCTTCTTTTTCAAAAAGAGTTTTTATGGCCATTTTAGAAAAATGCCAAAAATGGATCGGCACATCATAAGCCGCCCAAAAAGCACCATAATATTTTGCGTCGAAAGATTTAAAATTAGGAACAGCAATAATTAGCGTTCCCTCTGGTTTCAATAATCTTTTTAATTCTTTTATTTGATTATCCAAATCAGGAACATGTTCCAAAACATGCCACATGCTAATCACATCAAAAGAATTATTTTCTAACTCAGCGGTTTCTTCAACAAATGAAACTCCTTTGTTTTTTGCAATGCTTTTTGCTTTTTCACTAGGCTCCACACCTACTGTTTCCCAACCGTCATTTTTGGCAACAGATAAAAAATCACCCGTTCCTGCTCCAATATCCAAAATTCTTCCTTTGGCTGGTTGTTGACTGTTAATTAAATTCAATTTATTTTGTAACGCAATCCTTTTTACAAAATGATATGCTTTTTCAAACAAAGACCGTTTGCTGTCAGTATGAGAAATATAATCCACGCTTTCATAATACTTCCCTAAATTATCCAGACTCGGTTGCGGAAACGTTATCAACATATCCAAGACTTCATCATGATACAAATCAAATGTTTCTTTGGAAACAGAATGATCCTTTACGGTTAAAAAATGCTTTTTACTTGAAATATCCATTAACTAATTTAAATTTTATTTTTTATTCGTAAACCAAACCCTGAAAATATTATAAAAACTTTCAGGGTTAAATTATTTTATAATTTCAAAACTATTCAGCAATAGCGTGGCATATCGAACTAGTTTCACGTGGAACAATGCACATTGCTTTATATTCAATCTTTAGCATAACTAAAAAAAATGGACACCGCGCCTATATACTACATCACTAAATTATCTTCCCATATAAATCAACAATACCGAAACATCACTTGGAGAAACACCGCTGATACGTGAAGCTTGAGAAATAGTAACGGGACGAATTTTACTCAATTTCTGTTTTGCTTCTATCGACATTGATTTAATTTTATTGTAATCAAAATCAGCTGGGATTTTTACATCTTCCAAACGCGTCAACTTATCCGCATTATTTCTTTCCTTTTCGATATAACCCGAATATTTCACTTGAATTTCCGCTTGCTCTAAAATTTCCTGATCTAATTCGTTTTCTTCGATATAGGTTTTAACCTTTTCAAATTTCATGATATCTTCCAAATCAATTTGAGGACGAGAAAAAACCTTAAACATTTTATCCCCTTGCGAAATCAGAGCCGTTCCTTTTGATTCTAAAATCGGATTCGCTTCCGCAACAGAAATACTGGTTTCTTTGAAAAAGGCAACCATTTTTTCAGACTCATTTAATTTTTGCTCCATTCGACGCAAACGCTTCTCAGATGCTAAACCAATTTCGTGCGACAAAGGCGTTAATCTAAAATCGGCATTATCTTGACGCAACAAGGTTCTATATTCAGCACGAGAAGTAAACATACGATAAGGTTCTTCAGTTCCTTTAGTAATCAAGTCATCAATCAAAACTCCAATATAAGCTTCATCCCTCTTTAAAATTAAAGGCGCTTTTTCATGTACTTTTAAATGTGCATTAATTCCAGCCATCAATCCTTGAGAAGCCGCTTCTTCATAACCCGTCGTTCCATTGATTTGTCCAGCAAAATACAAACCTTCAACCAGCTTTGTTTCCAAAGTATGTTTCAACTGTGTAGGCGGAAAATAATCATATTCTATGGCATATCCAGGACGGAAAAATTTAACCTTTTCAAAACCCGCAACAGAACTCAACGCTTTAAACTGAATATCCTCCGGAAGCGAAGTAGAAAAACCATTTACATAAACCTCACAGGTATTCCAACCTTCGGGCTCTACAAACAACTGATGTCTTTCTTTATCAGCAAAACGATTAATCTTATCTTCTATCGAAGGACAATATCTCGGGCCAAGGCTTTTTATTCTTCCATTAAACATCGGCGAGCGATCAAAACCTTCTCTCAAAATATCATGAACTTGAAGCGAAGTGTAGGTCATATGACAAGACCTTTGATGCACCAACGGAGAAGTCAAATCCGAATAAGAAAACTTATCCGGCTTAGCATCTCCCTTTTCTTCATTCATTTTGGAATAATCCAAAGAACGACCATCCACACGAGGAGGCGTTCCAGTTTTCATTCTTCCGGCTTCAAAACCGGCATTCACTAAATCTTCGGTAATTCCATATGCTGCACTTTCACCCGCTCTACCTCCTCCGAATTGTTTTTCACCAATATGAATCAAACCGTTTAAAAAAGTTCCATTGGTCAAAACAACCGCTTTCGATCTAATCTCTACTCCAAGCGAAGTTCGTATTCCTTTTATTTGACCATTCTCAATGATCAAACCTTTTACCATTTCCTGATAAAAATCCAAATTAGGAGTTCCCTCCAGCATCATTCTCCACTCTTCAGCAAAACGCATCCGATCGCTTTGCACCCTTGGCGACCACATTGCAGGTCCTTTGGATTTGTTGAGCATTTTGAACTGGATTGCCGTTCTGTCTGAAACGATTCCCGAGTATCCGCCAAGAGCATCAATCTCACGAACAATTTGCCCCTTGGCAATTCCACCCATTGCAGGATTACACGACATTTGAGCGATGTTTTGCAAACTCATGGTTACCAACAGAGTTTTGGAACCCAAATTAGCAGCAGCAGCTGCGGCTTCTGAACCGGCATGACCTGCGCCAACCACAATTACATCATATTCTTCTTGAAACATTTTTTCTTATGAATTAATTCCCGGTTCCCGGGAGTACGCTTTAAAACCTGAATCGCATTCAGATTATTCAAACTAAATTATTTATTTTCCCTTGCGGGACACTGATTATTCAATCAAACTTAAAATAAAACGTTTCACGTGAAACATATTATTTTGAAAGCATATTATTTTGTTTCACGTGGAACAAACTATCACTTGAAGTTTTAAACTTAATGAAATGTTTCACGTGAAACATTTAAAAATCCAACTGGAGAAAGAATTACTGTTCCACGTGAAACATTACTATTTTTTCATCTTCTTTGGAACGCATCAAAACTTCGTCTTCATCTCCTTTGTCCTTGTAACCGCAGTAATGCAAAATTCCATGAACCAAAACTCTTTTTAATTCCTCTTCAAAAGACACTTTAAAATCATTAGCATTGTCCTGAACACGTTCTACGGAAATAAAAATATCACCATTTAATTCGTTTCCTAGGCTATAATCAAAAGAAATTATATCTGTCAAAGTATCGTGATTGAGATACTCTACATTTATCTTGTGTAGGTATTCGTCATCACAAAAGATGTAATTAATTTCACCTTCTTTCTTATCCTCAGATAAAATAACTTCAGATAGCCACTTAGCAACAGCCTCTTCGTTTTCTAAACTAAACTCGTTTTCGTAATTGAAATTGATCATTTTTTATTAAAATATTCTTGAACCTTAAGGTTAAAATTGGAGCGCAAAGGTAATGATTGTCTGTTTAATATCTCTATGCTATTCAAATATTCTAACAATGAGTCCGGCAAGGCTTTAGAACCGTTCGAAAAGCTGTTTTTATTGGTCTCCGATTGTCTTTTATAATCCTCTCCCTGCTCTTTAAAAGCGGTTTCCAATTTCAATAAATCTTGTTTAATATCTAATACCTTTTGCATCGTAGCATTATTAAAACCTTTGTTCAAAAGTTGTTTTTCTAATTGCTTCATTTTTTCAAGAGTACTTTGCCCACTCGAACCTAAACCTTGTTTATTTAATTCCTTTTCTAAAGCTTCCCTTAATCGCTGTTGCTCTTTATAGATTTCCATTATAGCCTGAGCATCTCCTTCACCGTCTTTCCCATCTTGGTTCGAATTTTTTCCAGTTTTAGCTCCTTCACCAGGCTTCTCCCCTTTTTGCATTCCTTCTTTAATTTTATCACCCAGACCATCTTGCTTTTTAATAATATCCGGCAATTGCATACCTGAACCACTACCTGGTTTTGGTTTTCCTTTTCCCATACCTGACAGAGACATTTGCATATTATTTAATTGCTCACTCAAAAAATCACCTAATTTATTGGAAGCTGCTACAGCGTATTGTTGGTGTGAAACTCCCTTTGGGACTTGCGAGTCGGATAAAGATTCCAAAGATTTATCGACATTATACTGAACATTTCCAATTTCCTTAGTTATGTCTTCAGCAATTTTGGGGTTACGCAAAGACAAAGCAAACAAGCTATCGTCAATATGTTTGAATTGTTGTTTTAGATTTTGTTGCTGCTTAATGTATTTATTGAAAGCGGGAGAACCGGCTTTTAAACTTTTAAACTGAGCCATCACATCTTCTTGCGATAAAGAAAAAGCCAATAAATTGTCCAGTATTTGCCTCAACATTTTTACATCCTCTTCCATTTGCTCTTGTTCATTTTGCTCAAGACTTTCAGTCATTTTCTTTGCCATCATTTTCATATTCTTGGCAGCATTCTTTTGTTTGGGCTTCGCTTTCGCTTTATTGTTTTTTTGCAATTCCTCGACGGCTTTCTTTACATCCTCCTCAATATTTTTTTCCAAATCCGCATCCTTAGATAAGTCTAAAGGTGTTTTTAACTCTTTATTGTCTTTCTCTAAATCATCTAATTCTTGCTGAATTTTATCAAAATCCTCCTTAACTTCTTTCTGATTTACGGTTGTATTATCCTTATCAGTTTCAGAAATTTTTTCTTGTTTATTTGAAAGTTTATCCAGTTTATTCGAAAGTTGTTCCGCTTTCTTTTCTATATAATATTTTTTAGTTAGTTCAACTAATTGCTCTAAATTTTTGGTTTGGTTTTTACTATTCTGTTTGAATTTATCTAATTTATTAAGCAACTCTTCGTTTTGAATTTTATCATTCAACTCTTGAAGTTCATCTAATAATTTTCTGTTTTTTTCTAAATCTTTGTTAGCATTGTCCAATCGTTTTTCAAGTTCTTCCTTCATTTGATCTTTCTTCTCAGCCTTGAATTGATCGAGATGATCTTTCATCCTTTTGGCAAATTCCTTCATTCGCTCATCTTGCTGTTTCTGACGTTGGACAAAATCATTTACTTTTTGTTGATCTTTGAACTCAAATTGTTCTTTCTCTTTTCCAGTTTTTTGAATTTTATCAATATCCAAAATTTGCTTGTTCTGATTCTTTAAAGATTTTTCTAATCCGTTAATATTATCATTTTGTTGTTTCAAAAGCTGATCTTCATTCTCCTCAGCGGTAGAAACTCTATTGCTGAACACCGCTGATTTAGAACTCTTAAAACGATGAAGGGCATCATTGTCAAAAACCTCAAAATAATAATCATAAGATATTCCTTGAACAACGGGAAGATTTGATGGGAAAGCAAATACAAATTGATCAAATACGGTCTTCTTTATTGCAATTGTTCCACGCTTGGCATGCTCTGGTTTATTGCTTTCATAATAGACTACCTGCAATTGAGATAAACCGTAATCATCTGCAATTTGACCTACAACATAGTTAGATCCCAGCTTCAAACTGTCTGGCGCTTTGCTTACATTGATTGACGGATACTGATCTTTAACCACAGTAAGCATATAATTCAACTTTTCATACTTCTCTACCTTCTTATTTGAAGTAAAAATTTGATATTCAGTAGTATTAGATATATTTTTAGTCAAAATGAAACTATCTTCTACTTTAGAAAAGGAAAATTGAGCCTGTTGATCAATCCAATCTATTTTTTGAGTCGCTTCAGTCTCCATTTTCCATGTTACTGTAGTTCCTTCAGGAATAACTGCATTACCACTACCTTTTAAAACTTCTGCTTTTCTATTCAAATATGAAGGAAATTTTAAATACATTTCAAAATTTAAAATCGATGGAACCGCCATGACTTTGAGTTCATACTCTTTCGAACTAACCGAATTTGCTTCTAAATGAAAAGAGATATTCTCAGAAGGTTTGCTAATCTTAAATTGAAATTCCCCCGGAACGACACTTTCCATAAAATAACTTTCATCATCAATAAAAATCATTGCGTTATCAGGAACCACTTTTCCAACGGTTTTAATTTTAAGAACGAAATCTTTATTCTGTTCGGTTAGTAAATTAGAATTTAATACCACAAATTCAAAAGGAGCTGGCGGAATAAATGCCGTATTAAAATGTATCACTCTATTCAAACTTTGCGAAATTATAGCGTTGTTTCCAGAGAAATAAAACACCATAAAAAACAAAACCGGAATAATTGCAAGCGGGAAATATTTTCTGTTTTCACTATAATTTACTGCATTTCCAAAAGGAATTGGTTGTAAATTTTTTGCCTTTTGTTCTATCGAAGCCAACAATAATTCAGAATTATGATGCAAATCTGAATTTGCCAATTGAAGATAGTTTGTCAATTTATCGTTCACTTCCGGAAAATGATTTCCTATAATATACGATGCCTGATTAAAATCGATTCCTTTTTGAAGTTTAAAAAGTTTAAATATTGGAAACAAAATAAACCGCAAAAAAAGCAATGCTTCTACTCCAACAAAACTCCAAAATAAAACAGTTCTTCCCAAAGGTTTCAGCCAAAGGAAATATTCAATAAAAAGAGTAAACAAAAAATAAAGTAGCCCTAAACCAATAAACAATACGATTCCTCGTATCAGTTCATTAGTATAAAACTTCCGAATAAAAGCTTCTAACTTTTGATAAATGAAATTTGAATGCTCCAAAATTTACAATTATAATTTTATAACCAATAAATGTAGCAATTTATATCAATAAAGAAATGTTAAAAAACACAGATTGTTTTTTCGCAGAACAGATAAACCCAAATTGAAATTATACGATTGACTAATTGAAATTGTATATTTGCATCAAAATTTACTATAATGTCAAAGCAAGTTCGAGTGCGTTTTGCACCAAGTCCAACAGGACCTTTACATATTGGCGGAGTTCGTACCGCATTGTTTAACTATCTGTTTGCCAAAAAAAACAGTGGAACATTCTATCTACGAATTGAAGATACCGATCAAAATCGTTTTGTACCAGGTGCCGAGGCTTATATCATGGAAGCATTAGAATGGTTAGGAATTGCTCCTGATGAAACTATTGGAAAAAATGAAAAATTTGCTCCTTACCGTCAAAGCGAAAGAAAACATTTATACAAAGAATACGCTGACCAATTAATCAACAGCAACTGGGCATATTATGCATTTGATACTGCTGAAGCTTTGGATGCTTATAGAAAAGCAGATGAAGAACAAGGAAAAACATTCATTTACAATCATACTAACAGGGAAAAACTAGATACTTCTTTAGTGATTTCACAAGATGAAACAGCCAGAAGAATTGCTGCTGGTGAACATTATGTCATTCGTTTCAAAACACCGGTTGATGAAACTTTACACTTACACGACATCATTCGTGGCGACGTAAAATTTGAAACCCGTTTACTTGATGACAAAGTTTTGTTTAAAAGCGATGGTATGCCAACCTATCATTTAGCCAATATTGTCGATGATCATTTGATGGAAACTTCACATGTTATTCGCGGTGAAGAATGGTTGCCGTCAATGCCATTACATGTTTTATTATACAGAGCATTTGGTTGGGAAGCACCAGAATTTGCACATTTACCTCTAATTTTAAAACCAATAGGAAATGGTAAATTATCCAAACGTGATGGTGATAAATTAGGATTTCCGGTATTCCCATTAGAATGGAAATCAGAAGAAGGTATTTCATCAGGATACAGAGAAAAAGGTTTTTTCCCGGAAGCGGTTATAAATTTCTTGGCTTTATTGGGTTGGAATGACGGAACAGATAAAGAATTGTATACTTTAGAAGAATTAGTAGACGCTTTTGATTTAAGCAGAGTGCATAAAGCAGGTGCTAAATTTGATCCAGAAAAAAACAAATGGTTCAATCATCAGTATTTAATCAAACAAAATAATGAAGATTTAGCCAAAAGCTTCGCTCCTATTTTAGAATCAAAAGGATTTACAATCGATAAAAATCAGCTAACAAAAATCGTTTCTTTAATTAAAGAGCGTGCTCATTTTGTATCAGAATTTTGGGACTTGAGCGATTTCTTCTTTGTAGCTCCAACAGCTTATGACGAGAAAGCATCTAAAAACTGGAAAGCAGAAACTCCAGCATTAATGCAAGAATTAATTTCAGTATTAGAAGAAATAACTGATTTCACATCAGTAAATATTGAAACATTAGTGAAAGACTGGATGACTAAAAACGAAATTGGTATGGGTAAAGTAATGCAACCTTTCCGTTTGAGTTTAGTGGGAGCGTTAAAAGGTCCTCACCTATTTGATATCGTGGAACTCATTGGAAAAGAAGAAACAATCAAAAGGCTTCAAAAAGCAATTGAAACATTATAATACTAAAAAGGCTCCTTAATTTAGGAGCCTTTTTTTATAAATAAAAAATGATATTTCCGTTTATTATTCCAGGATTTCCTTTAAAATTATAACCCAAATTCTTAGAATTTAAATTATCCAGCATATTATTTACACCATATTGATAGGAAACATTTACTCGAAAATACTTTGCTCCTGCCGTAATCCCTACAGTAGGATAAAAATTGAATTTTGAAATATCAACAATATCCTTGGCTAACAAAGTGGTTCCAGAAATGATATTATTTTCATTATTAGAATCAATTTTAAATTTCCCATTCACTTGAACAATCGGACCCAGTTCTAAACTCAAATGATCTTCAATAAGTATATAACTCAATTGTAAAGAAATCTGAGCAGAAGGCAATTTATACTTTACATCCTCATTCATTAAAAGAAGATTCTTAGTGGCGACCGAAAAATTATTCTCACTAAACTGAATCGAATATACCATATCCCAATCATTATAAAAATTTCCTCGCACAGACAAACCCGCATTCCAACCCATTTCCGATTTTGTTTGAAAATTATTCGTGTTCAAATTAAAATGGTTTACGCCTAAAGTAATTCCAATTCTATTGGAATCCCTATAACCATATTGAGCTGAAACGGTATAAGAAACCAATGCAATAACTGAAATGAAGACCGCTTTTTTCATATAAACAGATTTAAGTAGGAAAAATCTAAAGTTATTTGTAATTTACACCTAAAATTAAACTTAAATTAAATATATTATGAACATTACATTGATTTTCCTTCTAGTTTTTGGATTATTTATTTTCCTGTCTTCTTTTTTTACAGTGAAACAGCAAACCTCAGTTGTTGTAGAACGGTTTGGAAAATTTTTGAGTATAAGACAATCAGGACTACAACTAAAAATTCCATTGATAGACAGAATTGCAGGACGTGTTAATCTGAAGATTCAACAATTAGATGTCATTATTGAAACTAAAACCAAAGATAACGTCTTTGTGAAACTAAAAGTTTCTGTCCAATTTATGGTGGTTAAAGAAACTGTCTACGATGCATTTTACAAATTAGAATACCCACACGATCAAATCACCTCTTATGTATTTGATGTTGTTCGTGCCGAAGTTCCTAAATTGAAACTGGATGATGTTTTTGAAAGAAAAGATGATATCGCTATAGCAGTAAAAAGAGAATTGAATGAGGCCATGACCACTTATGGCTACACCATTATCAACACTTTGGTAACTGATATCGATCCAGATATTCAGGTAAAAAATGCGATGAACAGAATCAATGCTGCCGATAGAGAAAAAACAGTAGCTGAATTTGAAGCAGAAGCATCAAGAATTAGAATTGTAGCCAAAGCCAAAGCAGAAGCAGAAAGTAAACGTCTACAAGGTCAAGGTATTGCCGATCAAAGAAGAGAAATTGCCAGAGGTTTAGTAGAAAGTGTCGATGTTTTGAATAAAGTTGGAATAAACTCTCAGGAAGCTTCGGCCTTAATTGTGGTTACCCAACATTATGATACATTACAAGCCATCGGTGCTGACACTAATTCTAATTTAATTTTATTACCTAATTCTCCTCAAGCCGGAAGTGATATGTTGAATAATATGGTAGCCAGTTTCACGGCAAGTAATATGGTAGGCGAATCTATGAAAAAAGGCATTAAAAAAGTAAAAAAATATAATGAACCTAATCTACCAATAGAAAGCAAACAGGAAGAAAATCCACATTCAGAAGAATAAAAAAAATACTATTGATACCAAAAAAGAGGCCTAACAGCCTCTTTTTTTATTGGTTACCCACTTAATTATAAATGGAATAGCGAGATTAATTATTGTTCCATAGGAACCTTGAAAACCTGTTTTAAAAGAGCCTAAAAAACCACTTACGAGATTCTTAGGTGTAAAACTATCCTTTGTTTTTTGAATGCCAAAAACCAGTTTTTGATAACTAATTTCTTTTTCAATCTTTAAAATTTCAAGCTCCCTTTCAATCTGAGCATAAGAAGAATATTTTTTAGTTGCCATAATTTAATCGTTAAAAAATATTTCTGAAAATTTTTCTAAAATCGGACCTTCTACAATTTTGTCTTTAACAAAAAATAAGAGAACAGTTAATACCAAATAAATTCCTCCAACGATGGCAAAACCATAAGCATAACTACCACAATAGTTCCCCAATGCAAATGCTAAAGCAATGGAACAAAACAATAAAACCATACAGAAACACAATAAAATTAATCCAAATTTAAAGATTGCCGTTGTAGATTTCATCGCCAGCTTAAAACTCCTCAACTTATAGTAAGAAAGATTGCTTTCGATGTAGGATTCTAATTGTTCCTGAATGTTTTCGGTATTCTCCTTTAACTCTTCAAAAGCCATATTTATATTTTTTAAATTTGAATTCTAATAAAAACTCCTTTTATTTTTGAAGTTTTGCGTTCTGCTCTTTCAATTCAGCCAATTTCATTTCAAGGAAAGAAATCACATCTTCGGTTTTATGACTTACATCCGAAATAAGATCCTGATAACTTTCTTCCAGATCTAATTTTGTGCTTTTGAATTTATGTTTCATTTCGTCAGTCAAATCATCGTATTTGCATTTCAAATCTTTTTTGGCATCTTTATAACCGTCCTTGATTTTTTCTCTTGTTTTTGTTCCCTTGTCCGGAGCAAACAAAATTCCTAAACCGACTCCAATGGCTGCTCCCCCAATAAGAGCTATTAACATATTCCCAGCATTATTTGACATAATTTATAAATTTAAGTTCGTACTTTTATAAAGTTAGTGTTTTTATTAACATATCGATGTTAACAAGCAGTTAAATTGAATAAAATACTACTAAAAATTAAAATAAAGAGCTTTGTTGTATTTAAAATACAAAAACGTATAAAGTGTCACGAAATAAAAAAAAATAGCTTAAATCAAGCCTATTTAAGCTATTTTTAATCAACTAAATTTATATGATAATTAATAATAATAATAAATACCTATAATAAGAAAACACCTTAAAAAAGGTGTTTTTTAATTACTAAAATCTATAATCGAATCTTAAAGAACTAAACTGTTCAATAAATTCAAAACTTGATCATTTTTTTCAGAATTTTTCAAATCTGACAATTGCGTTTTAAAATCATCAAAATGCAAATAGTCATTTTTCAAATTTTCAATCGCTGCTATACGAACAGCAGCTAACTGACTTTTCAATGACATCAAATATAACTTTGTCAACACTTCCTGTTCGATATCCTTAGCTTGAACTTTATCCGAATGAAGCAAAATCAAATTGGCAAACAATAAAGAGTTGTTATCGTTCTTCACATTTTTGACAACAGTCTGATTAATTAAACTAAAATTATCTATACTTTCTATGTTATCAACAATGCTTTTTAATAACAAATCAGCATTGGTTTCGTCTTTTTCTTTAACATATTTATTGATTTCTTTTTGAGTATTCATCAATAAATTAGCTTCTTTCTTACCTTTTTCTTCCCAAGCATCTTTGAGTCCAACGGTCTTGTTAAACACTAATTTAGAAGCAGTTGAATCCTTATCTACATTAAAATAGCCCAAGCGTTGAAACTGAAACTTATCACCAGGATTAACATTTGCTAAACTTGGTTCAACATATCCTTTTACGGTTTGTAACGAGTTTATGTTCATAAATTCCAAGAAATTTTTCTCTTTATGACTATCTGGAGCTTCATCAATAAACAAACGATCGTACAAACGAACTTCGGCTTCTACTGCATGCGGTATAGAGACCCAATGTAAAGTACCGGCTACTTTTCGTTGAGAAGCCTCGCTCCCACTCCCGCTTCGGCTGTCTTCATCATAAGTAACATGAATTTCGGTAATATTTCCATTCGCATCTTTTACAACACTTTCCCCTTTTATGATATAAGCATTTTTTAAACGCACTTCATTTCCAATACTTAAACGGAAAAATTTAGCTGGAGCAACCTCAAGAAAGTCTTCTCTTTCTATGTATAATTCTTTCGAAAAAGGAACTTTTCTAAAACCTGCGGCTTCATCTTCCTGATTGTTTTCGGCATCCAGAAACTCTTCTTTTCCTTCAGGATAATTGGTAATAATTACTTTTACCGGATCTAAAACTGCCATTACTCTTGGAGCCGATTTATTCAAATCTTCGCGAAGGCAAAATTCCAAAAGCGAAACATCTATCACATTTTCTCTTTTTGCAACTCCTATAATTTCACAAAACTTACGAATAGAATTAGCGGTATACCCTCTTCTTCTTAAGCCAGAAATAGTAGGCATTCTAGGATCATCCCAGCCACTAACTATATTTTCCTGAACCAATTGCAGCAATTTACGCTTGCTCATTACGGTGTAATTCAGGTTCAAACGCGCAAACTCATATTGGTGGGGTCTTACCCTATTCTCATCATAAATTTGGTCCAAAAACCAATTGTATAACTCTCTGTGCATGACAAATTCCAAAGTACAAATAGAATGCGAAATTTGTTCTATATAATCACTTTCACCATGTGCATAATCATACATGGGATAGATTTTCCAATCATTTCCAGTTCTGTGATGATGACGGTGTAAAATACGGTACATCAACGGATCACGCATCAACATATTGGTTGAGGACATATCAATTTTGGCGCGTAAAACATGACTTCCTTCTGGAAAATCACCGTTTTTCATAGCTTCGAATAAAGTCAAATTTTCCTCTACAGAACGGTTTCTATAAGGTCCATCAACTCCAGCTTGTGTAGGAGAACCTTTTTGCGCAGCCATATCTTCAGAAGATTGACTGTCTACATACGCTTTTCCTTTCTTAATCATCTCAACAGCCCATTCGTATAATTGCTGGAAATAATCAGAAGCATAACGTTCTTCGGCCCAATTGAAACCTAACCATTTCAAATCCTCTTTAATTGCATCTACATATTCTTGTTCTTCTTTGGCAGGATTTGTATCATCAAAACGCAAGTTTACAGGCGCATTATAACGCAATCCCAAACCAAAATTCAAGCAAATAGATTTGGCATGACCAATGTGCAAATACCCATTTGGCTCAGGTGGAAAACGAAAACGTAGTTTATGCTGCGGAAAACCGTTAGCTAAGTTTTCTTCGATAATTTGTTCTATAAAATGGAGTGATTTTTCTTCAGTTGACATTATTTTGTTTTATTTTAGCAAAGGTAAAAAAAAGTTTAAGGTTTAACGTTTAAAGTTAACACAAGAAAGCCTAAACTACTAAACATTAAACAAAAAAAAAATTAAAAAATGGGAACTATAAAACTGAAAAACATCCGCACTTATTCGTATCACGGTTGCTTACTTGAAGAAGGAAAAATTGGTTCTGATTATTCAGTAGACTTAGAAATTAAAGCCGACTTGAGAAAATCTTGTGTCTCAGATGACTTAAAAGACACTGTTGACTATGTTTTATTGAATAAAATTGTGGTCGAAGAAATGGACATTCGCTCCCATTTATTAGAACATGTGGCAAAACGCATCATAACAAGGGTATTTAACGAGATTCCTGAGGTTTCCAGAATACTATTAGGGGTTTCTAAATTGAATCCTCCTATTGGAGGTGATGTTGAAGCAGTTACCGTAGAATTTGAAGAATACCGAAGCTAAAGTTAAAATTCAAAAAAAAAATATCTTTTATTTTTTTTAAAATTTTAAACTTTAAACTTTTAAACTTTAAACTTTTTGAGTACTTTTGCCATCCATTCAAGAATGGCGTCGTGGCCGAGTGGCTAGGCTGGGCTCTGCAAAAGCTCCTACTGCGGTTCGAATCCGCACGATGCCTCTAAAACCTTCAAAGCAATTTGGAGGTTTTTTTATGTCTAATTTTTTAGAAAAATTAATTAAACAGAGGTTCGAATCCGATCTAAATTCTATAAGCTCCAAAGTAATTTACAGCTATTTTATAGCTAATCTATTAGAAAAAATAAGTATAAAATTACGTCAAAATTCTTTCTAAAAAATCCATAGAAGATAAAAATTTCAACTTTAAAACATAAAAAAAACCGCTCAATTTGAGCGGTTTATATACTTAAGTAAACTATTATTGTTCTATTTTTTGAAAGGCTTTCTTCACCATTTCTTTTTCTTTTGGAAACCAACCTTGTGTTATCAATACAGTTCCAAAAATCATTAATACAATACTGATTCCTTTTTTAATTTTTAAAATATTAGAAGGCGTCATCTTTGTTTTTAATTGCTTTGCCAATAAAATTTTCAAGCAATCAATCAGTAAATACGTTATAATTACAGTACTAAAAAAAGTAAACATTCTGGATGTTTGCATCTCTAATTTAGGTCCTACAGAAATAATAATTGCTAACCAAAAACCTAAAACACCAATATTAATGATGTTTAAAAACAAACCTTTTACAAAAAGACTGAGGTAATTTTTCTTGATAATTTCATTATCAATCTCTTTGGTGTTTATTTTCTTTTCTTTTCTTAATCCTATAAAAGAAATCACTCCATAAGCTAACATCAATATTCCACCAAAAATAAAAAGTGCCGGTTTATCCTTTAAACTTTGAATTAATCTAAAACTGCCCAAATATGCAATTGCTATAAAAATAACATCACCTAAAACAACACCTAAATCAAAAACTAAAGCCGCCCTAAAACCCTTTATGATACTTGTTTCCAGTAAAATAAAGAACACCGGACCTATCATAAAACTCAAGAAAATTCCCCACGGAATACCTGATAAAATATCGTTTACCATTAAAATTTAAAATTTTTGGAATAAAAATACATAATTTTTACTCTTTCTCTTCGATTTTTCCTCCTAAAAGTGTTTCCTTATTTATCTGTTTCGGTTTTCCATAGATGTAAATAGAGCCTCCTGCTTTCACTTTTGCATCTACTAATGTCGTAGCATTGATTTCAGCAGAACCTCCCGCAGAAACACTTATTGTGGTTTGTGAAGTATGTAATTCTTTTGATGCTAAATTTCCACCTGACATAATAGTTACATCCTGATTTACGGCTTTTCCAGCCAATTCAATGATGCCGCCTGTAACAGCTTTAACATTCACTTTTTGAGTGTCTAAATTTAGATTAATCTCTGAACCTTCTTTTGCGTTTAAGTTGATAATGGTTTGTTTAAAAACAGCATCACTTGTAACATAAGAACCTTCGCTAGCTGTAATTCCATCAATGTTTTTAAAATACAATTTAATCTTGATATCTTCACCAGATAATAATTTAGGAAATGGCATTCTTAATTTCAATTCGCCATTTTTATTCACCACTTCTACTTCATTTTCCCTGTTTCCGGTGATAACTACTTTATTTTCTGAAGATTCTATTAGATCAACACTTAATTTATCATATACTTTTAATTCGTTAAAATCACCTAATTTCTTGGTAACTTGAGCAAAAGTCACTTGCGAAACGACTGCTAATGCAACTATCAATACTTTTTTCATTCTTTTTTTATTTAACTGTTTCTCCTATTCTTCTCAAAAAATTAAAATCCAATTGTTTTTTAACTAAATCGGCATTTTTAACCTTAACGAAAATTTCATCTCCTAATTGTAATAATTTATCGGAAGTAGCTCCAACTAATGCATATTGTTTTTCATCGAAAGTATAATAATCATCTTTTATATCTCGAATTCGAACCATTCCTTCACATTTATTTTCGATAATTTCGACATAAATTCCCCATTCGGTAACACCGGAAATTACACCTAAAAACTCTTGATCCTGATGATTCTGCATGTATTTTACCTGCATGTATTTGATAGAATCCCGTTCGGCATTTGTAGCTAATCCTTCCATAGTAGAACAATGCAAAGACTTGGTTTCATACAATTCCTCATCTGCCGATTTTCCTCCGTCTAAATAAAACTGTAGCAAACGGTGTACCATAACGTCAGGATAACGACGAATAGGTGAAGTAAAATGAGAATAATAATCAAAAGCCAAACCGTAATGACCAATATTATCCGTAGAATATTTGGCCTTGCTCATACTTCTAATAGCCAAAGTATCAATAAGATTTTGCTCTTTTTTACCATTAACTTCTTCCATCAAAGCATTCAATGATTTCGAAATATCGCCTTTGTTTCTAAAGTCAATTTTATAACCAAATTTTGCAATTACGGTTTGCATCGCAATCAATTTATCTTCATTTGGCTCATCGTGAATTCTATAAATAAAAGTTTTCTTTTGTTTTCCAATGTATTCTGCCACTTTTCTATTGGCCAAAAGCATGAACTCTTCAATCAGATGATTGGCATCTTTAGAGACTTTAAAATAAACGCCTTCCGGCTCCCCTTCTTCATTCAAGTTGAATTTCACTTCTACTTTATCAAAAGAAATCGCTCCTTCATTCATTCGCTTTCTTCTGAAAATCTTTGCTAATTCGTCCATTTTTAGCGTCGCTGCCACGATTTCTTCCGAAACTTTATAAGAAGTACCCGTTATCGAAATTTCTTCCGGAATAATGTCATCTTTGGTTTCAATGATGTATTGCGCTTCTTCATAAGCAAATCGCTGATTAGAGTTAATTACTGTTCTTCCAAACCATTGATTGACTATTTGGCATTTATCTGTGATTTCAAATACGGCCGAGAAAGTATATTTCTCTTCATTTGGACGCAATGAACAGGCAAAATTAGATAAAACTTCAGGTAACATAGGCACTACCCTATCTACAAGATAAACCGAAGTGGCTCTTTGATAGGCTTCATCATCTAAGATCGTTCCTTCTTGCAGATAATGGGAAACATCGGCAATGTGAATACCAATTTCGTAATTTCCATTTTCTAATTTTTTGAACGATAAGGCATCATCAAAATCCTTAGCATCTTTTGGGTCAATAGTAAATGTCAAAGTATCACGCATATCACGACGCTTCGCAATCTCGCTTTCTTGAATCGAAGTATCAATTTTTTGAGCAAAGGTTTCCACTTCAATAGGAAACTCTGAAGGCAAACCATATTCGGCCAAAATAGCATGAATTTCAGTATCATGTTCTCCTGGTTTTCCAAGTACTTTTATCACTTTACCAAAAGGACTGTCAGCTCTGGACGGCCAGTCTTCAATATGAACCAAAACCACATCTCCTTGCTCGGCCTCGCCTATTTTGTCTTTTGGAATAAAAATATCGGTATACATCTTCGGATTGGCAGTCGATACAAAAGAGAAATTCTTTTGTATATCAATCACTCCTACAAAGTCGGTTTTATTCCTTTCGATAACTTCAATAACCTCACCTTCAGGTCTTTTTCCTTTTCTGCGGTTATAAACATAGACTTTTACAAAGTCTTTATCTAAGGCGTGATTTAAATTATTAGTTGGGATAAAAACATCCTCTTCTAAATCAGCACAAACAAAATAAGCCGTTTTACGGCCTGTCATATCAATTTTTCCTTCGTAATATTCTTTGCTTACCGCTTTGATTAAATATTTCCCAGGTTCAGATTCAATAATGGTTTTCTTGGAAGCCAAAATCTTCAAATCTTTGATAATCTGGTTTCTGCTTTGGGTATCGTCGAGCTCTAACTTTGCTCCTATTTGCTTATAATTGAATGCTTTATTGGCATTTTTCGATAATATTTTTATAATTTTTTCAGAGAAATCCTTCTCTTTTTTTACCGGCTTTCTTAATCTTTTTCCCATAAATCTTTTCTTAAAGCTCGAAATTACAAAATTGTTGCGCAGTTATAAAGAAAAGAAGTAAGTTTTACAGAAAATATAACTTTAAAGAATAGTCGTATCTTTATAAAAACACTAAAAATGGAAGCCTTTATAACCATTGCTATTTTTGATTACATCCATGAAATCGAAATTCTAAAACATCGATTGGATCAGGAAGGACTACAGTATTATTTTGAGAACGAAATAATGTCCTCCATCGTTCCCATGTACTCAACTGCCTTGGGAGGAATCAAACTCAAGATTCATCCTAACGACGTTGAAACTGTCAAGACAATTCTTCAAGAAATGAAATACGGTAACAATTTAAAAATTGTTTGATTCTTTCAAAGTTGTCAACATATATATAATACATAAAAAAGAAAATTTAAATTTAAATAATTTTTTAATGGTTATTATAGTGTGTTAATAGTGGCAATAAATTTATTTTGAAAAGCATTGAAATGAAGTTTTAGTATGTTATTCAGAGTTATCAACAGAGTTATTTGTAGCTAAAGAATTAATTTTAAAGAGTTTTTGAATTTTAATTAACAACGGTTGATAAACTAAAAAGCTTTCAAATTGTAAATAAGTCTTTTTAAAATTTCTGTTGATAAACCATTTTTAAATATTGATAACTTTTCTAAAAATTCACCAAACTAAATTAGGTTTTTAAAAGTGGGTTTTGGATTACTTATTTTTTCGACACAAGCAAAAAATACTTCTAAAATTCTATCCCAAGTTATGAACAATTTATGTTAACTTAAAGTTAACTGATTTTCAGTTATTTAGGTTTTGCTATTAACAATGCAAAATTTTAACAAATAAATTATATAATAGCAATTGATTTCCAATGTTTTATATATTTTAAAAAATGTTGATAAGTAGCTAGTTTTTTAATAATAAGACAGTTATGAATTATTTTAGATGGAGTCATTTTAGACTGTTCATTTTTTAACAAATAAACAAAACCTTCATTTATTAAATCCGATAATCTTTTGGTAAATTTGCAGCACACAACTTAATATATATAGAATGAAAATCTCAATAGGAAACGATCACGCAGGACCGGAGTATAAAAAAGCCATTGTTGAAATGTTAATAGCAAAAGGCCACGAAGTAACTAATTATGGAACTGACACAACTGATAGCGTAGATTATCCTGATTTTGCACATCCGGTTGCAACAGATGTTTCTGAAGGAAAGGCTGATTATGGTATTGTTATTTGCGGAAGCGGAAACGGAATTGCTATGACGGTTAATAAACATCAAAAAGTAAGAGCAGGTTTGTGTTGGACAAAAGAAATTGCTGAGTTGACAAGATTACATAATAATGCAAACATTGTTAGTATTCCAGCTCGTTTTACTTCTATTCAACAAGCGGTTGAAATAGTAGAAACTTTTTTAAATACTGCATTTGAAGGAGGAAGACATCAAAATAGAGTTGACAAGATTTCTTGCTAAAAAATTCTAGGTGCTTCACACCAAATAAGATTAGAGCTCGGTAATTTACCGGGCTTTTTTGTTTTCTATTAACTGAATTTAAAGCTTATTATTTTATAGTAATTATTTCTGTATAAAAAAAGTATATAGAATTACAATTTGAAATATAACAATTCCAAAAAACTTCAATAAATAGCTTCTTTTTGCTGTTTTATGTCTAAAAATCAGCATTCCTAATCCTGAACCAACTGTCCCGCCAAAAAAAACGAAGCTTAAAAGTGTTTTCTCTGGAATTCTTCTTTTATGTTTTTTAGCTAAAAATTTATCATAATTAATTGCTGCAAAAGCAAGAATATTTATAATCAGAAAAAAGAAGAATAAAATTTCCATTTAGCTCAAATTAAGTTTCAAAGATATTCTATTAGTAAATAAAAAAACAAGTAAAATAATGTGAGATTTTACGAGAATCTCGCGATATTGATAAAAATAAAAATAAATTTACGGCATAGAATTATTTCAAATTTGCATGATAAACTTAATGAAACCAGCATTTAGACATTAATGTCGTAAAGAAGTCGTAAATAAACCGCAAGATAAAATAGGTGAACCAATCTAATTTTGAAGAAACTTTAAAACTATATTATGGAAACTATCGGAACAAAAATTTCAAAAATTAGAAAGCAAAAAGGAATGTCTCAAGAAGAACTTTCAGACTTTTCAAAAATTAATTTAAGAACATTACAACGAATTGAAAAAGATGAAAATGAACCAAGAGGGAATACTTTAAAACAAATTTGTGAAGTTTTAAAAATTAATATTGAAGAATTAGTAGATTATGGAAAAGTTGAAGACAATAGCTATTTAATTTTCCTTCATTTATCAATAATTTCAAATATCATTATACCTTTAGGGAATATTATTTTACCACTAATTTTATGGTTAAACAAAAGAGATAGTATTATTGAAGTTAACAACCAAGGAAAGAATATTTTAAATTTTCAAATATTCTTTTCAATAATTTCAAATCCAATCTTAATAATTGCCGTTTTAAGTAAAATAATGCATTTGAAATTAGGAATAGTTTCTATTTTCCTTGTTTATTATAGTTTTACCTTTTTAAACATTTGTTATTCAATTTATATAGCCATAAAAATTAAAAGTAACTCAATAAGAAAATATTATCCCAACCCAATAAAATTTTTGAAATAAAATAATGACAAATATAGATTTCATAAAAAAAGCGGTTGCAACAGCAGCCATAAACATTCAAAAAACAGTTGAACTTTTACAAGAAGATTGCACCATTCCGTTTATTTCTCGTTATCGAAAAGACACGACAGGAAATTTGGATGAAGTTCAAATTGAACAAATTGCCAAACTCCAAAAAGAGTACGAAGTAATTGTAAAACGCAAAGAAGCGATTTTAAAATCAATTGAAGAGCAAAAGGCTTTAACGCCAGAATTAGAGAAAAAAATCCAACAAAGTTTTGATCTACAGGAACTGGAAGATTTTTATCTGCCTTTCAAAAAAAAGAAAAAAACCAAGGCCGATGTTGCCCGTGAGAATGGTTTAGAGCCTTTGGCAAAAATAATCATGGCGCAAGGCAAAGACGATGTTGATTTCTTGGCTACGAAATATTTGAATGCAAATGTCGCAAATGAAGAGGCCGCTTTGCAAGGCGCACGAGATATTATTGCCGAATGGATTAACGAAAATATTTATGTTCGTAAACAATTGCGTCGTTTGTACGAACGCAAAGCAACCATCACAACCAAGGTAGTAAAAAGCAAAAAAGACGAAGAAGCGGCCCAAAAATTCAATCAATATTTTGATTGGTCAGAACCGTTGACCAAAGCGCCTTCGCACAGATTGTTAGCGATACTTCGTGCCGAGAATGAAGGTTTCATCAAGTTCAAAGTCGAAGTGGATATTGATGAAGCTTATGATATTATTGACGAATTGGTATTAAAAGGACAAAGTCCAGCCACACCACATGTGCAATTGGCAATCGAAGACAGTTTCAAACGATTGTTAAATCCGGCTATTTCTAATGAAACCTTGCAGGAAGCCAAAGCTAAGGCAGATGCCAATTCAATTCAGGTTTTTGCCAATAATTTAGGACAGCTTTTATTAGCGCCGCCTTTGGGTGAAAAGCGAATTCTGGCCATTGATCCCGGTTTTAGATCCGGTTGCAAAGTAGTTTGCCTGGATGAAAAAGGAGATTTGTTGTACAATGAAACCATTTATCCGCACGCACCGCAAAATGAAACGGCGATGGCGATGAAAAAAATCCGTTCGATGGTCAATTCGTATAAAATTGATGCGATTTCGATAGGAAACGGAACTGCTTCAAGAGAAACAGAATTCTTTATCAAGAAAATTGCTTTTGATAAACCAGTGCAAGTATTTATAGTTTCTGAGGCTGGAGCCTCGGTTTATTCGGCATCTAAAATTGCTCGGGAAGAATTTCCAAATTATGATGTTACGGTTCGTGGTTCGGTTTCGATAGGAAGGCGTTTGAGTGATCCTTTGGCCGAATTGGTAAAAATAGATCCAAAAGCCATTGGCGTAGGCCAATACCAACATGATGTGGACCAAAATAAATTGAAAGAAGAATTAGACAATACGGTGATTCGTTGCGTGAACTCGGTAGGAATTAATATCAATACGGCAAGTAAACATTTGTTGAGTTATGTGAGTGGAATAGGAGAGAAGCTGGCCGAAAACATTGTGAATTATCGCTCAGAAAACGGGCCTTTTGAAAACAGAAAGCAGTTGAAAAAAGTGCCGCGTCTGGGCGAAAAAGCCTATCAGCAAGGAGTGGCTTTTATCCGAATTTCGAATGCCAAAAATCCGTTGGACAATTCGGCGGTTCATCCCGAAGCCTATGGAATTGTGGAAAAAATGGCTAAAGATTTAAAGCTGTCAGTGAATGATTTGATTGCCAACAAGGAGAAAACGGCTTTAATAAAAGCTGAAAATTATATTACTCCCGAAATTGGTTTACTAACTCTAAAAGACATTATAAAAGAGCTCGAAAAACCAGGATTAGATCCTAGAAAATCAGCCAAGGTATTTGAATTTGATCCTAATGTAAAATCGATTAAGGATGTAAAATCGGGAATGATTCTCCCGGGAATTGTCAATAACATCACTAATTTTGGTTGTTTTGTAGATATCGGGATCAAAGAAAGCGGATTGGTTCACATTTCACAACTCAAATCCGGTTTTGTTTCGGATGTAAATGAAGTGGTAAAATTGCATCAACATGTTGAAGTAAAAGTCACCGAAGTAGACGAAGACAGAAAACGCATTCAGCTGACGATGATACTATAAAAAGGATACAAATAAAAAAACCAGTTTCTTTATATTGAAACTGGTTTTTTAGTAATATGATTAGTTTATATCTTTTATAGCTGAATAACGCCACCTAAGTTAAAGCTATAACCTCCATTAAGAATACGCTCATCAGTTGCTTTATTAATATTGGTTAAACCGTTGAAGAACTGAGCGTCGATTAGAAGACCAAATTTTTCGGTAAATTCAATTTTGTATCCAATTCCATAACTAAAACCTAGTTGGAAGGATTCAATTGTATTTTTTGGTAATTTTATACTAGTTCCGTTTGCCTTAACCTTTGCACTGGTTAAAAAGGAAGGGCTCAATCCAAAATTCAAATTCCATTTACGAGTACTTCCAAAGTGCCAGTTGGCATTGACGGGAATACTTAAATAATTTAATTGATCTTCAGCTAAAATATTTTGTTCGATACGGTATTTTCCGCCCATTTTGTCAGCAATTAATCCTGATCTTAAGCTCCATCTGTTGTTAAAATAGTAATCAACTGTGGCTCCTAACTCTACTCCTGAATTAGAATCAGTATAGTTTTCTTCGTTTTGCTCAGAAAAGCCGGAAATTCCAATTTTTGGTGTAATTTCAATAGTTCCTTTGTCTCTAGATTGAGCATTGGCAAATCCAAAAGTAGCCAAAGCCGCTAATGACAATAAAATTTTTTTCATATTTATTTTTGAGTTAAAATTTATAAAGTAAATGTAATAAGTAAAATCTTTCAAAAAAAATATAAAGTAAGAAAAATCTATAGAATGTTATAAGCTGATTTTAATTGAATATTTGATGCATTCAGCTGACGATGATTATTTAAAGTCATAAAAAAAGTCCCGAATCTCGGGACTTTTTTTATTTTTTTTCGTTTTCGCTTTCTTCTTTTTTATCAGCGGGCTGATCTTCTTTTGCGGCATTTTTGAATTCTTTAATTCCGCTTCCTAAACCTTTCATTAATTCTGGAATTTTTTTACCTCCAAAAAGTAATAAAACAACTGCTAATATAACTAGGATTTCTGTAACACCAAATCTTCCCATGATTGAATAATTTATGCCGAAGCAAATTTGTAATGAATCTCGCTGGCAAAGGTAAATAGAATTAGTTAATAGAAAATCAATTTAAGTCAATTATTTAATTTCGAAAACGTTAAAAATTTATTAAAAACAAATCCTTTTTTCTATTAAGATCTAAGTGGGCTTGCAAAGTGCTATCATTGACATTAATTATTATATTTGTATGATAAAGAAAAAACATGTCAGGAAAAAGATTAAAAAGAAAAAAAATCCACAGTAAATTATTCACAAAAAACCGCTTGGTTATTTTGAATGAGGATACTTTTGAAGAAACTTTTTCTTTAAGGCTGACCTTAATGAATGTTTTTGTGGTGGCTTCTATAGGTGCAATTTTATTAATTTTAATAACCACTTTTATCATAGCCTTTACGCCTTTACGTGAGTTTATTCCGGGATATTCCTCTTCTAAATTAAAAAAAGATGCTACGGAATTAGCTTTAAAATCAGATTCCTTGACAACAGCATTGAAAAAAAATGAAGCCTATATTTTATCTATCCAAAAAGTGCTTAATGGTGAATTAGAATATGCTAAATTTAATAAAGATTCCATTTTGGACTCCAGTGGTGCAGTGCCACCTCAAGTTGATTTAAAGGCTACCAAAGAGGAATTGGAATTAAGGGACGAAGTAGCTAAAGAGGAAAAAAAGGCTCAATCAACTCCTTCAAAACAGATTAAGAAAAAGGCCAAATAGGTTGTAAATTCTAATAAAAAACGTCCTGTATTTCAGTCATCTGGGCAAAAAAATCCAAATAAGTACTAATAAATGTCAATAAAATCAGTTGCGGCAAAGTTATTTGCCAAAAAAATACATAAGAAAACACAGGCTTGGGCTACTAAACCTGTTGCAAGTCAAAAAGCAGTTTTCCTTGACTTAATAAAGCAGGCCAAACAAACACAATTTGGCATTGACCACCATTTTGACCAAATAAAAACTTACGAGGATTTTACAAAACGAGTTCCAATAAGGGATTATGAAGACCTAAAGCCTTATGTGGAAAGGGTTGTGAAAGGGGAGGAGAATATCTTATGGAAAGGAAAACCGCTTTATTTTGCCAAGACTTCGGGAACGACATCTGGTGCCAAATACATTCCGCTCACCAAGGAATCAATGCCTTATCATATTGAAGCCGCGCGAAACGCTATTTTGCTTTATATCCATGAAACAGGAAAGGCAGATTTTGTTGACGGCAAGATGATTTTCTTGCAAGGAAGTCCAATTTTAGAAGAAAAAAACGGAGTAAAACTAGGCAGATTATCAGGTATTGTGGCACATTTTGTTCCTAAATACCTGCAAAAAAATAGAATGCCTTCCTGGGAAACAAATTGCATCGAGGATTGGGAAACCAAAGTAAATGCGATTGTTGAAGAAACTTTCAACGAAAATATGTCGGTGATTTCGGGAATTCCTTCCTGGGTTCAGATGTATTTTGAAAAATTGCAGCAAAAAGGAGGGAAGCCTGTTGGCAAAATCTTCAAAAACTTCAATCTTTTTATTTATGGAGGCGTTAATTATGAGCCTTATCGCGCCAAATTTGAGAACCTAATTGGCCGAAAAGTGGACAGTATTGAGTTATTTCCGGCTTCGGAAGGTTTTTTTGCCTATCAGGATTCTCAAAAAGAAAAAGGAATGTTGTTGCTTTTGAATGCCGGGATTTTCTATGAATTTATAAAATCGGATGAATTTTACACCGAAAATCCAAGGCGTTACACTATTGGCGAAGTGGAATTAAATGTAAATTATGTGTTGATTATTTCTACCAATGCGGGACTTTGGGGTTATAATATTGGCGATACGGTTCAGTTTACCTCATTAAAACCATATCGAATAATTGTATCGGGAAGGATCAAACATTATATTTCGGCTTTTGGAGAACATGTAATCGGCAAGGAGGTAGAATGTGCTTTACAGGAAGCGATGCTGGGAACTGATATTCGGATAAATGAGTTTACAGTAGCGCCTCAAATCACACCAGCAGAAGGATTGCCGTACCATGAATGGTTTATCGAATTTGAAAACGAACCTAAAGACAGAGGCACTTTTGCGAAAGCCTTAGACAACGCCATGCGCAAACAAAATGTCTATTATGACGATTTGATTGCCGGAAAAGTATTGCAGCAACTAGTAATTACAAAGGTTGCGAAAAATGGTTTTCAGGATTATATGAAATCCATCGGGAAATTGGGCGGTCAAAATAAAATCCCAAGATTGTCTAATGATAGGAAGATTGTGGATTTGTTAAAGACAAACTAAAATAATACTTTGGTTATTAAAAAACATTAAAATGAAAGAAACTAAAAATATATCAAGATCCAGAGCGCAGGAATCATCGGCGGCAATTGAAAAAATGTACATCACGATGCGCCATTTATTTAACCGAGGTTTCTATAAGCCTATGGGAGTTTCGGGTGATACTTTGCGTGAAGCTTTATTGGCTTTGCGTCCGGAGATTTATGGAAATATTGCCGAAGAAAAAGTAGAACTAAAAGGACTTTTATACGTTATTGAGCGGCTTCCGGTAGGAATTGAAGAATGTCGTTTTATTAATCTAACTTCGGATGAAGGCTATTCTAAATCCCATTTTCAGGCGATTGTTCCCCCAAAAAGAAGACGCAATTGTTATCGCATAGACGAAGAACAAATGAATGTGGAGATTACGCGAGGGCGTTCAGACATCTACGATATTTTGACACATTTGACCTTTATTTTTATTGAATCCCATAAGATAAAAAATAGGGTTTTGCTTGATGACGCCGGCGAAGTATCACGCGATTGGAACAAACTGGAACAAGCAGTTTCTTATAATGAAAAATTATCTCAAATAGAAAAAGAGAAAGCCATTTCTCATGCAGCGAATATTCTGGGTAGGACTTTTGAGGAAATTTTAGATATTTATGATGACTTTGGTTCTGCAACAGAGCCAGACCGATTTTTACATGTTATTTATTGGCTTGGAAAATTAGCCATTGAAGAAGTTGTTGACAATAATAAAAGAACCATCACTTTTAGTCCTATTTTAAGGGAACGTTTGGGTCATCATATTCATGGTGAAATATGGGCAACAAACATCAAGGAAGTTTTAAAGCAAAATGGTCTTTTAGACCGCCCTATTCACGTGATTAGTGCCAATATGCACAGCGTGATGAATTCTATTTTTGCTACGACAACTTTAAAAAAGAACTTTAAAGACAAATCGGATTTCTTTATTTACGAAGAGTTAAGTAAATCGACAGCAAATGAAGTGAGGAATAAGGTCGAAGAAATTGCTTTAAAGCAAGGGATGATTTCGTTGCCGGATACTTCAGGAACTAATATTGATGTACAAATTTTTGATTCAGCCAAAATTGATTGGGCTAATTCCTCTTTTCCAAAAGCTAAAATTGGAGCGAATAAACCAGTGCTTATCGTTATGGATTACGCCTTTGGAGAGCAGGCTTATGAAACTATTGATGAGCTGTTAAAACCTTTCAAAAAAGATATTTTACTCAATGTAGAATCAGTTTCCATAATGGGAAAAGCAGGAATTCTCGAAGGCGGAAAAGGAGATATCATGATTCCAAATGCCCACATTAATGAGGGAACTGCAGATAATTATTTTTTCCATAATGAATTAACTGCTAATATGTTTGAAGGCAACGGAATAGAAGTTTTTGCCGGACCTATGGTTACGGTATTGGGAACTTCGTTGCAAAACAAGGATTTGTTGAAATTCTTCCATGAATCCACCTGGGGTGTTATCGGTTTAGAAATGGAAGGATCTTATTATCAAAAAGCCATTCAATCGGCTTCCAAAATCAGAAAAAGTGTTCCTCATGACATCAAAGTAAGATATGCTTATTATGCCTCGGATAATCCTTTGGAAACAGGAAGTACATTGGCTTCGGGCGGACTTGGAGCAACAGGAGTAAAACCTACGTATTTGATTACGATCAAAATATTGGAACAAATTTTCAATATCATTTAAAAAGACAATAACATTTATGGTCATTGCCAAATAAATTTACATATGAAAAGGATACTTATTACAGGTGCTGCGGGATTTTTGGGATCACATTTGTGTGATCGTTTTATCAAGGAAGGTTATTTTGTCATTGGAATGGATAATCTCATTACAGGAGATTTAAAAAATATTGAACATTTGTTCAAACTCGAAAATTTCGAATTCTATCATCATGATATCACCAAGTTTGTTCATGTACCGGGACAATTGGATTATATCTTGCATTTTGCTTCACCGGCAAGTCCGATTGATTATTTAAAAATACCAATTCAAACCTTGAAAGTAGGTTCGTTAGGAACACACAATTTGTTAGGATTGGCAAGAGTTAAGAAAGCCAGAATCTTGATTGCATCCACTTCTGAAGTGTACGGAGATCCATTAGTTCATCCTCAAACAGAAGAGTACTACGGAAATGTAAATACCATTGGTCCAAGAGGTGTTTATGACGAAGCCAAGCGTTTTCAGGAATCGATAACCATGGCGTATCATACTTTTCACGGGGTAGAAACCAGAATAGTTCGTATTTTTAATACTTACGGGCCTAGAATGCGTCTCAATGATGGTCGGGTGATTCCGGCATTTATAGGTCAAGCTTTGCGTGGCGAGGATTTGACTATTTTTGGTGATGGCATGCAAACGCGTTCTTTCTGTTACGTTGACGATCAGGTCGAAGGGATTTTCAGATTATTGCATTCTGATTATGTTTATCCGGTAAATATTGGAAATCCGGACGAAATAACCATTAAAGATTTTGCCGAAGAAATCATCAAATTGACAGGAACCAATCAAAAAGTGGTGTATTATCCCTTACCAATAAACGATCCTTTACAAAGACAACCTGACACCACCAAAGCCAAAGAAATTCTGGGTTGGGAAGCCAAGGTAAACCGTGCCGAAGGAATGAAAATCACCTATGATTATTTCAAATCCTTGTCTAAAGAGGAGCTTTTAAAAGAGGAACACAAGGATTTTACGGATTATATCAAATAAGAAATAAGGAAAGATAAATCATCTAAAATATGGAATTACCCTTAGTATCTATAATAATTCCAATTTATAATTCTGAAAAATTCATTGCAGAAGCGGTCGAGTCTGTTCAAAAACAAACGTATCACAATTGGGAAATCATCTTGGTTGATGATTGTTCTACAGATAATTCAAGTTCAATTGTTTTAGAAATGATGCAAAAGGATGAAAGAATTCAGTTTCATCGACTCAATACGAATTCAGGAACTGGAATTGCCCGAAATTTAGGAGTGTCAAAAGCTTCGGGTAGATACATTTCTTTTTTGGATGCCGATGATTTATGGAAACCTAAAAAACTTGAAAAACAGCTTAATTTTTTGAAGGAGAACAATTTACCATTCACTTTTTCCTACTACGATTGGATTGACGAAGATGGTGAATTGTTGAATAAAAGGGTAGAAGCGCCACAAAATCTCTCCTATAGACAATTGTTTTTTTGCAACTATATTGGGAATCTTACCGGGATTTATGATGTCAGTTACTTCGGGAAAATGGAGATTTCTCCAATTAGAAAACGACAAGATTGGATGCATTGGCTTTCTGTTTTAAAAAAAATAAAAAAGGCGCAAGCTGTTCCCGAGAGTTTGGCTTTTTACAGAATTAGAACCAACTCCATTTCTGCCTCAAAATTGGATTTATTGAAACATAATTTTGCCGTTTACAGAAACTTTCACGGTTATAATTTTGGGGTCTCCTTACTGTGTATGAGCGGTTTTTTGTTTACGCAATTGATTATAAAACCACTTTATTGTAAAAGCATCTGATTATTTTTTATAACCAATTTTTGTTCTTGGCATTGCATCTTCTTTTTCTCTGTTAGTTCATCCAAATAAGAGAAAACCAGTTCAATATTTTTGCCTTGATTTTCTAATTTCTTCTGAATTTGGGCAATATCCAATTTCATTTCGGTGGTGTCCAAGAGCATTTGTCTCACTTTGGTAAAAATACGCATAATTTGAATGTTGGTTTGAATGGCTTTGTCGCTATTCAAAACACTTGACAACATTAGGACTCCATGTTCTGTGAAGGCCATTGGGGCATAACGCAAACCCATCTTCTCAGAATTGGAGGTCGCAAATTGCGACCTCCAATTTTCAAATTCCGTTTTAGACAGTTGAAACATGAAATCTGTGGGAAATCGGGATAAATTTCTTTTTACTTGTTCTTTTAATCTTTTGGTTTCAACTCCATAAAGTTGAGCTAAATCTCTATCTAACATTACTTTTTGATTTCTAATAAAGTAGATTTTATTAGAAATGGTTTCTTCAGAAAGCATCAAATTTTCATCCATAGATTTATATTTTTTTAAATTTAGTGTTGCATTTTTCAAATTC
Source organism: Flavobacterium granuli (assembly GCF_900129705.1). Lineage (GTDB taxonomy): Bacteria > Bacteroidota > Bacteroidia > Flavobacteriales > Flavobacteriaceae > Flavobacterium > Flavobacterium granuli. The sequence goes on from NZ_FQWO01000002.1 coordinate 277,978, forward strand.
AAATCTTATTTCAGCAGAGAAGTAAACTGCTTCAATTTGCCACGATTAGTTCTTTCTAAAGCGTTTTTTCTAGTGAATTTAAAGGCTAAATTTGGTTCCAAATACAAAGCAATCGCTTGTTTTATTTTTTGGATTTGTTCCAAATTTAATTCGGTTTCACTGACATATTCTATTTCAAAAGTATCTATTTTGGTTTGTTTGATGATAAATTCTTTGACGTTTCCGTCATCTTCAATGATGCTTTTGGTGACATAATAAAAGGTCAATCCGGGGGCCTTTTTTCCGCTTGGTAAAAGCGCAACATCATTATTACGACCAATTAATTTCTTAAGAATCGGTTTATCCAAAGTACTTTTCGCATCCAAAATCCCAATATCGCCAATATCATATCGAATAAAAGGATGCGCTTTGTTGAACAAAGATGTAATCACAATGCGACCTTCTTGGCCATAAGGCAATACATTATTTTTGTCATCCAGAATCTCTACAAATAGCGTTTCGGTATTTACTTGCCATTCGCCTTCGGGATTTTCAAAAGCTATTAAATCCAGTTCGGAAGCGCCGTATTCATTGATAATTGGGATTCCGAATTGGGTTTCGAGAAGTATTTTATCTTCTTCAAAAAGCATTTCTGAAGTCACCATGCAGACTTTCAATGTAGGACAAGTTTCTTTTAAGATGAGGTTTTGCTTCCGTAAAAATTTGGCAAACAAAACAAGGGAACTAGTGTAACCGTTGAGGTAATCGAATTTAGTATTTTCAAATTTTTTCAACACTTTTTCTAAAGCCTGATCTGATAAATCAAAAACAGGAAAGCGGAAACGTTTGCTCAAAAAGTCCTTAAAACGTTCTTTTTTGTTGCCAATGAAATCCAAAGGAATGCCATAAAAACGTGCCTGAATAGAACGGTTAAAATCAATGCCAAACCAGCCAAAACGATACATATACGAAGCCCAAGTCAGCGCATGACAGTATTTGTCTTTGGCAAAAATAAAAGGATCACCACTGGAACCAGATGTTTTGTTAACGTACGTATTTTTAGAATTGTAACCATTGGATAATCTTTCATTCAATGGTTTTTGTAAATTTTGTTTGTTTAAAATGGGTAAATCTCCCCAACTCTTAAATGTTTTTGAACCTACTAATTGTTGATAAAAAGCATTGTTTTGCAGATGAAATTCAACAATTTCTCTTTTTTTATTTTCGATAAATAGTTGATGTTCTGTTGTTGATTGAGCTACAATTTTTCGCAATTCGGCCTTGGCCTCTTTTATCGGATAGCCATTGAATTTTAGCGTTAAATCGAATAATTTCAGCATTACACTTTTAGAACAATATTAATATTTCCGGCTGTTAATTCTTCGTCTGAATAATTTTTATAATCAGAGTGTATTTCAATATTCTTAAACAAACGATGTTGTTCAGAATCTTTTTTCACGCTATCGAAAGTTAAATATATAATTTCATAATCCAAAGATTTGAAAATTTCCAAGTATTGCGGAAGCCTTAATCTGTTGTGATAATCAAATTTGGTTTGGATACGATTCCATTCTTTTTGATCGTATTTTAAAAAATCGTGAAGGGACAAGGACGGATCAGAATAAGCTCTGTGATCACTCGGCGAAATAAAATGAACGATATGGGATCCTTTTTCAAGTGTATTTTTAAATTTCGTATGCATTTCTGCAATATCTTCGGGAGTGACATGTTCAAGGACAAACCTTGAAAAAACGATTTCTGCTTTTGGAATTTCCGCTGTAATTATATTTTGTGAAGGAAAATAAACAAGCTCTTTTGGAAGGCTGTATTTTCCTTTTTTAGGAATGTCAATAATTTGATTGTACTCTTTTGAAAAAACGGCATTAAAATCTACAATCGAATTTTCCTGATAATGTTCATTCAAATCATAGGTATAAACGCGCTTTGCTTTGCCTTTAAAGATAAATAAATAAGGAATAATAGGTAACCATCCGGAGCCAATTTCAATAATTGATTTGTTGTCAGGCTCTATTTTCAACAGCTTACAAATGGCAAGAAAGCTGTTAAATGTATTTTCGGAACTTTTTAGTTTTAGATTTAAATTCTTGTTTTCGGAGAAATATTGTAGTTTATGGTATAGCTTAACGCCCAAAGGATTGGGCAAAAAGCTCAAAAACTGAAAAACGGATGTTTTTATTTTATGATTCATAAACTAATTTTATCAAAAATAAGAAAAGAAATCGCTGGTTTTATTTAATTTTTTAGCCGAATCTCTTTTGGTAAACTTTAAAACAACCTATTTTTGCAGCACAACTAAAAACAACAACAGATGACTATTTTATTATTGGGTTCAGGAGGAAGAGAACATGCATTTGCATGGAAAATGATTCAAAGTCCGCTTTGCGACAAACTTTTTGTAGCTCCGGGTAATGCAGGAACGGCTTCAATAGCAACCAATGTAAATATAGGCGTAACTGATTTTGATGCGATAAAAGCTTTTGCTTTGGCTGAAAAAATCGACATGGTTGTTGTAGGTCCCGAAGATCCATTGGTAAAAGGAATCTATGATTTCTTTTTGAATGATGCCGATTTAAAACATATTCCGGTGATTGGACCTTCAAAAATAGGAGCACAACTCGAAGGAAGTAAGGAATTTGCCAAAGAATTTTTGGTAAAACATAATATACCAACTGCGGCTTATGATAGTTTTACTGCCGAGACGGTAGAAAAAGGATGCGAATTTTTAGCCACTTTGCAACCTCCTTATGTTTTGAAAGCAGACGGACTAGCAGCCGGAAAAGGGGTTTTGATCATTCAAGATTTGGCTGAAGCCCAAGATGAATTAAGAAACATGTTGGTTCATCAAAAATTTGGTGCTGCGAGTTCAAAAGTAGTTATCGAAGAATTTCTTGACGGAATAGAATTGAGTTGTTTTGTGCTTACTGACGGGAAAAGCTATAAAATTTTACCAACAGCCAAAGATTACAAACGCATTGGCGAAGGCGATACGGGCTTGAATACAGGTGGAATGGGAGCTGTTTCTCCGGTTCCTTATGTTGATGCCGTGTTGATGGAAAAGATTGAAACACGCATTGTAAAACCTACGATTGATGGTTTCCAGAAAGACGGAATTCCGTATAAAGGTTTTGTTTTTATCGGATTAATCAATGTCAAAAACGAGCCAATCGTAATTGAATACAACGTAAGAATGGGCGATCCGGAAACCGAAGTGGTTGTCCCAAGATTGAAAACGGATTTAGTTGAATTGTTTTTGGCCGTGGCCAATGAAAAACTGGACGAAATTACGTTGGAAATTGATCAGCGTAGCGCGACTACTATTATGGTGGTATCAGGCGGATATCCAGAAGATTTTGAAAAAGGAAAAGTAATTTCAGGTTTGGATAATATAACGGATTCTATCGTTTTTCATGCCGGAACAAAATTAGATAACGGGGATGTTGTTTCTAATGGAGGAAGAGTTTTAGCGGTAACTTCTTACGGGGATGACTTTGAACAAGCCATAAAAAAATCTTACCAAAACATAGATAAACTAAATTTTGATAAGATGTATTTTAGAAAAGATATTGGAAACGACTTAAGATAGTTTCCAATATCTTCTTTTTTTAATATTACTTTAAAAAAGAATGAGCAGTTGTATCTTGATTTTCTGTTCCTGCTTCATCAAAAATTCTTAATTGTTTGATCCAATATAACATTGCAGCAGCACAAATAATCATAAAAATCCAGTTGATTGAATTTGCTGCAAACCAGGATTTTAACTCTAAAGAACGTAAAAAATCAAGGGGAGCAAATAAAACATTTACAAATAAGTATTCTATTCCTTCGAAAAATGCTTTCATAATGTATAAAATTAATTTTATTAGATGTTTTAAAGGAGCTGGATTACTAAACATTCTTCTTTGTTAAGAATCTTTTTGAACTTGCAGAGTTTCCTTTTTAAACAAGTACTATATTTACAGTCACAAAAGTATAAAATATCCTTATGATTACAAGTGTTTTTAAAAAATCTACACCATTAAATTTTTCGTTGGTTGTATTTTTGATACTGGTTTTCTTTTTTCTTTTTCAAATTCAAGATTTAGCCTGGACTAATTCGCTTGTTTTGATTTCAGAGAAAGTGGGACTGCTCACTATTTTACTGGCATCGGTTTTTATTACTAATTTCATTTCTAAGAAGAACGGCCTTAGTAAAGACAGCAGTTATATCATATTATTTTATTTGTTGTTTTCACTTTTCTTTCCCACGCTTTTGGGGAATACCAACTTGCTTTTGGCTAATTTTTTCCTTCTTTTGGCGTTCCGAAGATTGATTTCTCTCCAGTCATTAAAAGCTTCCAAAGAGAAAATATTTGATGCTTCATTATGGATTTTTGCGGCCTCTTTATTTCATTTTTGGAGTATACTTTATATTGTTTTAGTCTTTATTTCTATCATTTTTCACGTTTCAAGAGATTACAGAAACTGGATACTGCCTTTTATCGCTTTTATTGCTGTAGGGACTATTTTTACTTTTTTTTCGCTGGTATTGGATTTAAATTCAATAGAATACATCAGCAGAAGTGTACAAACCAATTTTGAGATTAATTATTTCACTAATAATTACCAAAACGGCGCCTTGTCTATTTATGCAACCGTTGCTTTATTTTTTATCATTTCGATGTTTTCTACATTGTCAAACAGACCACAGATTTTACATAGCTCATACAAAAAGATTATTGCTTCTTTTTTTATCGGTGTATTGATTTTCTTGGTTTCGGCCAATAAAAGCAATGATTTACTGGTGTTTACAATTGCTCCTTTGGCTATGTTAGCAAGCAGTCATATTGAAATGCCTCAGCTAAAATTGAAACAGGAAATGGTGTTGGTGGTACTTATCATCTGCAGTTTATTTGCTTTTTTCTCCCAATTATAATTTATTTCCATAGGCCAAATCTCCTGCATCACCAAGTCCCGGCACAATATAACTGTGTTCATTTAGTTTTTCGTCAATAGAGGCAATCCAAAGATGACAGCTGTCTGGCAAGTGTTTTTCAAGATAAGCAATCCCTTCAGGAGCGGCTATGATAACGGCAATATGAATTTCTTTTGGTGTGCCTCTTTCCATCAATTTATTAAAAACCGCAACAATAGACTGTCCGGTAGCAAGCATAGGATCAAGTAGCAATAAGTAGTTATCATTAATGTCCGCAATGGCTTGGTACTCTACCAGAATGTCAAAATAATCATCGTTATTTGGGTGATGTCTATAGGCGGAAACAAAACCGTTTTGAGCGCTGTCAAAATAATTCAAAAAACCCATATGCAAGGTAAGTCCGGCGCGTAGGATAGAACACAAAACAAGTTGATCTTTGATTTCGCTGGTTTTTTTAGTACCAAGTGGCGTCTGAATTTCGACTTCTTTGTAATGCAAATTTTTACTCAGTTCATAGGCCATAATTTCACCAATTCGCTCAATATTTCTTCGAAAGCGCATACTGTCATTGTGTACATTGACATTTCTGATTTGGCCTAAAAAATGATTTAGGACACTGTTTGTTTCTGATAAATGATGGATTTGCATAATTTAATTTTATGGAGAATTTTAGTACTAAAATCTCATTTGTTTGTTATTTCCTACTTTAAAAGAGATTTGTGACTTCTGATTTTTTTATAAAAGTATAAAAAGTATCTTTGTAACCATAAAATATAAAAAGATGTTTTCAAAACTAGCCTATGCGGTCTTCGAGCAAAGTATTAAAGATTATCATCAATTTGATAATGTAGATCAGCCCATAAATAATCCTTTCCCAAAGGAAAAATTCGAACATTTACTGTATCTTAAAAATTGGATTGATACCGTACAATGGCATTTTGAAGATATCATTCGTGATCCGAATATTGATCCGGTTGCTGCTTTGACTTTGAAAAGAAGAATCGATGCCTCCAATCAGGAACGCACGGACATGGTGGAGTATATTGATAGTTATTTTTTACAAAAATACAGCAATGTAAAAGTAAAAGAGAATGCCAAAATCAATTCAGAAAGTCCGGCTTGGGCTTTTGACCGATTGTCGATTTTAGCTTTAAAAATTTATCATATGAATGAGGAAGCGACTCGTGAAGAAGCTTCTCAGGAACACAGAGACAAATGTCAGGCAAAATTGAATATTTTATTGGAACAAAGAACCGATTTATCGACTGCCATTGATGATTTGTTAGGCGATATTGAAAAAGGGGATAAATTCATGAAAGTGTACAAACAAATGAAAATGTACAATGACGATGATTTAAATCCGGTTTTGTACCAAGGAAAAAAATAAGAAATACTAATTTAAGCCATTGAGAGATTAAGAAAATTAAGTAAAACTTAATGATCCTTAATCTCTTAATGGTTTTTATACAATTAAGTAATTGTCAAAAAAAATCCAACATATAGCTGTTATGAGGCTTTCCGCAATGGGGGATGTCGCGATGACTGTGCCTGTTTTGCGCGCTTTTGTAAAGCAGTATCCTGAAGTTAAAATCACGGTGATTTCCCGTCCGTTTTTCAAGCCTTTTTTTGAAGGCATCCCAAATCTTACTTTTTTTGCTTTCGATGAAAAACAACGCCATAAAGGTTTTTTAGGATTGTTGCGACTGTTTCAAGATGTAAAACAATTAAACATCGATGCCTTTGCCGATTTGCATAACGTTTTGCGATCTAAAATTGTCAGATCACTTTTTGCCTTGAGCGGAAAAAAGATGGCTTATACAGATAAAGGCCGGGCGGAGAAAAAAGCCTTAACCCGATTTGAAAATAAAGAGTTCAAGCCACTTCTCAGTATGTTTGAAAGACACGCGAAAGTATTTGAACAACTTGGTTTTGCACTTGATTTATCCAATCCTGTTTTTCCGGAAAAAGCAGTCTTAAGCCCCGATATTTTAGCAATAATTGGCGATAATCATGAAAATTTGATTGGGATTGCTCCTTTTGCCCAATACGATTCTAAAGTCTATCCTTTGGACTTGATGCAGTCCGTAATCGAGGAATTGTCGAAAAACCCGAACAACAAAATCCTGCTTTTTGGCGGCGGAAAAAAAGAAATCGAAATCTTGGATTCGCTTTCTTCCTATAAAGAAAATGTCATCAATATGGCGGGAAAAATCAAGTTTCAACAGGAATTAGAATTGATCAGTAATTTGGATGTGATGCTGTCAATGGATTCTGGAAATGCCCATATTGCGGCTATGCTTGGCGTAAAAGTCATTACACTTTGGGGCGCCACGCATCCTTATGCTGGATTTATGCCATTTAATCAGCCTATCGAAAACGCTTTGGTTTCTGATAGAAATCTGTTTCCAAAATTACCCACTTCGGTCTATGGAAATAAAAAAGTGGAAGGCTATGAAGAGGTCATGCGAACAATTTCTGTTGACTCTATTATAAAAGTTTTAAATTATTGTAAGTAAGTAAATTAAGTTGTACTCTTAGTTAGTCCTTATGTTTCCTGAGTTTTTTAATTGCAGGAATAATTTTATCAAATTTTTAACAAATCAGTTTTTAATTATTAATATTGAAAATACTACTTTGGCTTACTGTAAGTTAGGTCTTACAAGCAAAAGTTAGTTTAGGAGGAATAGAGGGCTTGCTTAAGTTGCTTTGTAAATCTTGAAATTTTAATACAATAAAACAGAAACTATTTATGCAAAAAATTACAGGATTAATTACGATTTTGTTCCTATTTTCATTTTCAGCATTTTCTCAACAAGCACAGCTTTCGGGTGTTATTACCGATGGTAATGAAAAAGCAGCAGTTTATAATTCGGTTGTTGCTTTATTAACTCCCGTAGATTCTATTTTATATAAGTTTACCCGATCTGATAAAAAGGGAAATTTTAATTTCAAAAATGTAAAAGCAGGAAACTACATCCTGATGACTTCACACTATCAATATGCTGATTATGTAGATCCTATAATCGTTAAGGAAAACGAAAACAAGCTGGGAACAATCGCTTTGAAAAGCAAAATAGAACTGCTTCGTGAAGTAGTAATAAAAACGGGCTCCATTAGAATAAAAGGGGATACTACCAGTTACAGAGCAAGTGATTTTGTTGTTAGTGAGAACGCTAACGTAGAAGAATTATTAAAAAAACTACCAGGAATTCAAGTAGATAAAAATGGTGCCATAAAAGCCATGGGGGAAACCGTGCAAAAAGTATTGGTAGATGGCGAAGAATTTTTTGGGGATGATCCTGGCATGGCGGTAAAAAACTTAAGAGCCGATGCAGTAAAAGAAGTTCAAGTTTTTGATAAAAAAAGTGAACTGGCCGAATTTACAGGTATAGACGATGGCAACACTAAAAAAACGATTAATCTAAAATTAAAAGAAGATAAGAAGAAAGGCTACTTTGGTAAAATTGACGGAGCCAATCAGCCATTTACTGATACCGATTCCAGATACAATAGCAATTTGATGGTCAGTAGTTTTAAAGGCAAAAGAAAATTATCTGCGTTTTTATTAAACGGAAATACAGGTCAAGATGGCCTAGGCTGGGAGGATAGCGAGAAATTTGGAGCTCGTGATGACAGCTTTAGTATGAATATGGATGATGATGGAAATGTAAATTTTGAATGGGTTGGGGGTAATAATGATGGAGAACCTTATGTAAATACTCAAAATGGATTTATCAAAAACACCAATGCAGGATTACAGTACACCAACAAGTGGAATGACAAACAGAACTTGAATGTATCGCCAAAATTTAATAAACAAATTTATACTAATAATAATAGTAGAATTTCCCAAACTCAAGTAGGAGAAACGCAATTAAATGAAAACAAATCTACAGTAACCAATGTAAATAGAAGTAATTTTAAACTCAATGCGACCTACGATGTAAAACTAGATTCGGTAAACTCCTTAAAAATTACTGCTAAAACTAATTTTTATAATACCGATAGTGATGAATTTACAGACGGAACTACAACTGGAAATGGTGGAATATTAAAAAATAAACAGCAGAGAGCATTCACCACAAATTCGGATAAGTCCTCATTTTTTACTAGTCTTTTATTCAAACATAAATTTGCTAAACCCCGTAGAACCTTTTCGGTAAACAGTAGTTGGAGTATGTTAAATACAAACTCAAATAACTTTTTAAAGTCTTCTAACGAAAGTTATGTTGATGGAGTTTTTGCGACAAAAGATGATGTAGATCAAAATAAAATAGGCGATAAAACAAGTCAAAACTTTGCAGCAAGTTTTAGCTATTCAGAACCTATTGCTAAACAATTATCGCTTCAGTTTGCTTACCAAATAGCCTATGATAAGGGTGAAAACAACTATTTTACCTATGATTATTCTGAAGATACCGGAAAATATGATTTGCTTGTAAATTCATTATCAAACGAATTCGAACAGACAATGGTTACACACAGACCCAATTTAAAGTTGAGTTACAATGCTAAAAAAATCAATTATAGTTTTGGAAGTGGTTTTGGTTTCACCTCTTTTGATTTGTTAGACAAAACAATGGAGAAAGAATACAAACGAAACTATGCTAATTTTTTTCCTTCAGCAAGTTTTTCATACAAGTATAAAAGCAACAGTAACTTACGCGTTAATTATCAAGGATCAACGAGACAGCCTACTCTTGATCAATTGCAACCGCTAAGAAACAATCAAGACTTTTTTAATCAAACCTTAGGGAATCCAGATTTAAAACAATCCTTTACTAATAGTATAAACATCAACCAGAGTAGTTATGATATGTTGAGCGAAACTCAGATTTATCAGGGACTTTCTTTTAGTACAACAAACAATTTAATTATTTATAGCAGAGTAATAGATCCTGAATCGGCCAAAACTATTTCTAAACCGATAAATACAAATGGAAATTTTGCAACAAATTTTTATTTCGGGTATGGATTAAAAATCAAGAAAATAGATTTAAGAGCTAATTTTAGTCCCTCTTTTGGCTATAATAAATCAGCACTTAGCATTAATGATAAAATAGGTAGCGCTAAGAATTTAAACACAGGATTTTCTGTTTATTTAAGTAAGTCTAAAGAAAAACAATATGATATTAACTTAAGCAATAGATTTTCATTTAATAGAAATAGTACCACTCAAAATAGTGAAATTAAATCTTTTAACACTAATAATTTGAATTTAGACATTGGAGTTTATTTCGCTGAAAAATGGAAACTATCAACAGATTACAATTTAAATACAAGACAAAAAACAGTCGACTTTCAGAACAATCTTACCAATCAATTGTGGAATGCAAGATTGCAACGCACCTTTAAAAAAGATGAATTTACAGCCTATTTTATGGTACGAGATATTTTAAATCAAAACATAGGCATACAAAGAAATGTTTATGAAAACACCATCAGTCAGGAGCAAAATGATAGGCTTAAACGATATGCTATGATAGGTTTTACTTGGAATTTTAAAAATAGAGGTGAAACCACAAAAAGATAAATTACATGCTAATTGGGTTATAACCACTAGAAATCTCAATGATAATTCTACATTCATAACCTATAACTCATAACTTACAAAATATGAAAACAATACTTTTTTTTATTACTGCACTCCTTTTTACAATGATATCAAATGCACAGCAATTTGTAGATAAAGCTGTAATTGAGTATGAAGTAAATACCAATCTAAAAAAGATGATGGGTAATGATAGTTGGGATGAGATGATTAAAGACAATCTGTCTGACCTTAAAATATCATACTTCAGCTATACTTTTGCAGATAACAAAAGCCTTTTTAAATTTGATAGATGGAGTCCAAAAACAAGAATTCCAAAATACCAGAAAGAGGCAGATGAAGAAAACAGCTGGTATTTTGATTTTAATACAGGAATAATGAATATGCAAAAACAAATAGTAGGAACTAATTTTGTTATAGCCGATAGTATTCCTAAAATTGAATGGAAAATCACCAATGAAAACAGAGAAATAGCAGGTTATAATTGCCGAAAAGCGGTTGGGAAAATAATGGACGACGTATATGTATTTGCTTTTTACACTGATGATATCACGATTTCTGGCGGTCCATGTTCTATAAATGGTTTGCCGGGTATGATTTTAGGTCTGACTGTACCACGTTTGCATACCTCTTTTGTAGCTACTAAAGTTGATGTTTCCTTCAGTGATATATCTAATATAAAACCCATCACAGCCAAAAAAACGTATGATATGATGGGTTTAAAATCGTTGATAGAAGAAAGAACAAAAGATTGGTTTAGCTATGGGGAGGATAAAGAAGAAAACAAAAGGCAAAAAAATATCTTTTTGTGGAATGCGTTTTTATGATCACTAATCTCTTTAGACGGAATTCAAGAAATTTTTCAATACAAATTAATTAGTGTTAATTTGATAAATTCGTGTATAAGCTAAAAAACTTCCCTTTTCAGAGAAGTTTTTTTAGTTAACTATTTGAATTTAATTCCGAAAGATCGGGATTGGAATTTAGTTTTTAAACATCATCAAAATCTACGTAAATAGTCTCAGATGTAGGATGCGCCTGACAAGTTAAGATCAAGCCGCTGGCAATTTCTTTATCGGTAAGAATGGAATTCTTAGTCATTTCAGCAGTTCCGGATGTTACTCGGGCAAGACAGCTGCTGCAAATCCCGCCTTGGCAAGAATAAGGCGCATCAATGCCTTGTTTTAACGAAGCTTCAAGGATGGTTTGTTTTTGTGACATTTCAAAAGTGGTTTCATCATCATCTACCATAACGGTAATTTTAGAATGCCCTTCTAAATTGTCTTTTATTACATTTTCATGTGAAGAGGTGGTGAAAAGTTCGAATTTTATAGCCGATTCTTTTACATTTTTTTCTTTTAAAACAGCCGAAATAGTATTGATCATGTCCTCAGGTCCGCACAAATAGAATTTGTCAAATTCCAGTTCCTTGTGTTTGTTGTTCAATACAAAATTCACAACCGATTTATCAATTCGACCAAAAAGAGATTGATCTACTTTGGCTTGACTGTAAACATAATGCACAAATAAGCGGCTTACATATTGCAGTTGTAAATCATGTAATTCTTGATGAAATATCGTTTCTTCGGGCGTTTTGTTGCCATAAACCAATACAAAAGAACTTTTGGGTTCATTTTTTAAAATTGATTTTATCATTGACATCACTGGAGTAATACCACTTCCAGATACAAAAGCGATATAGTTTTTTTGTCTGCTTGCTTCTGGTTCCAATGTGAATTTACCTTCAGGTTTCCCTACTTCAAGAACGTCACCGGCTTTTAGTTTTGTATTGGCAAATTGAGAAAAAGCGCCATTTTTTACCGCTTTAACAGCGATACGAAGTTCGTCGCTTTCTGGAGCTGAGCAAATAGAATAAGCACGACGAATTTCTTTTCCGTCAAGGGTTAACCTCAAGTTAAGATATTGACCTGCAATGAATTTATAATTAGATTTTAGTTCCTCGGGAACATTAAAAAGTATCGAAACCGCATCTTTGGTTTCGCGACGTACTTCTTTTATAATTAATTTTAAAAAGGATGGCATGAGATAAATTTTTTACAAAAATAAGAAACGGTATATAAATGGAAGATATTAATTAAAGAATATTTGTTTTCTTAGCGTAACATTTTCCCGTTTTCAACTACTTACCATAAAACTAAACCAATAAGTTATGATTCAAAAATTCCTTTATCTCGAATGGAAAGCATTTTTTAGGTCGGCTTCCTTCGCTACTAATTTGGCTTTGAAAATCCTGATGGGTTTTGTCGCCGTTTATTTCATTTTAATTTTCTTGGCATTAGGAGTCGGGGCATTTTATATTTTAAAAAAATCCAACCTCGATCCTATTGTTACCGTAAATAAGTTCATGATTTACTATGTAATCGTTGATTTAATCATTCGATTGCTATTGCAAAAAATCCCAGTGATGAACATTCGTCCGCTATTGATTTTACCCATAAAAAAATCCACTATTGTTCATTTTTCCTTAGGGAAAACGGCTTTGTCGTTCTTCAATTTGGTTCATGGCTTTTTCCTGATTCCATTCAGTGTCGTTTTAATATTAGAAGGCTATGATGTGCTGTCAGTACTGCTATGGTTTACGGCAATTTTCTCATTGATGTACATCAACAATTTTATAAATATCCTGTTGAGTAATAAGGATAATTTGTTCGCTATTTTCTTAGCAATGGCAGCTATTTTGGGAGGATTTCAATATTACGAATTATTCAATGTCACCGATTATACGGCACCTTTTTTTGATGCTGTTTTCAATACCTATTGGGCTTTTGCGATTCCTGTATTGGCTTTGATCGCTTTGTATTATGTCACTTTCCAATATTTCAAAAGTAATTTATACCTAGATGCGGGATTGTCTAACAAACATGATGTTGCTAAAACAGAGGATTTGACTTGGTTGAATCAATTTGGAACCATTGGAACCTTCTTGAAAAATGATATTAAACTGATAAAAAGAAACAAACGTTCTAAAACTACGGTAGGTTTGAGTGTCATGTTTCTTTTTTATGGTTTTCTTTTTTTTACCAACGGAATTGAAGCTTACAATAACCCTGTGATGCACATTTTTGCAGGAATTTTTGTTTCGGGCGGATTTCTAATCACTTTTGGGCAATTTGTACCCAGCTGGGACAGCGCTTATTACCAATTAATGATGACACAAAACATTCCGTACAAAGGCTATTTGAGTTCTAAATGGTGGCTGATGGTAATTGCAACCGTAGTGACTACGACCATTGCTTCTTTCTATCTGTATTTTGGTTGGCAGGTGTATCTTACCATTGTGGTTGGAGCGATTTATAACATTGGAGTCAATTCGCATTTGGTTTTGCTAGGTGGTGCTTATACCAAAACACCAATTGATTTGAGCTCGGGCAAAGGGGCTTTTGGCGACAAGAAAGCATTCAATGTAAAAACCATGTTGATTTCATTGCCACAATTAGGCTTACCGGTTTTATTGTACTGGGCAGGTTCCAGTTTGGCCAATGCCAATGTGGGATTAGCTTTAGTGGCTGGAGTAGGCGTCATTGGATTTGCGTTTAAGGACAAGGCTTTTTCAATGATTGAAAAAATCTATAAATCAGAGAAATACGCAACCATTGCTGCTTACAAACAAAAGAGTTAATTAAATATCGATCCAAAAAATAGTAAATAACCGAATTAACCATAAGAAAATGATACAAGTAAACAATCTTTCAAAAACATATAACGGAACAACCGTACTCAAAATAGATAATTTAGAAATAAAAAAAGGCGAAAGCTTTGGTTTAGTGGGGAATAACGGAGCCGGAAAAACTACTTTTTTCAGTCTTTTATTGGATTTAATCCATCCTTCAACGGGTAATATTGTCAACAACAACGTTCAGGTAAATACCAGCGAAAACTGGAAACCATTCACCGCTTCGTTCCTGGACGAAAGCTTCTTGATAGGATACCTTACTCCCGAAGAATATTTTTATTTCATAGGGGATTTACGCGGGCAAAACAAAGCCGATGTCGACGCTTTATTGGCAACACATGAAGAATTTTTCAACGGAGAAATTTTGAACAACAAGAAATATTTGCGCGATTTGTCCAAAGGAAATCAGAAAAAAGTGGGTATTATCGCTACTTTAATCGGGAATCCGGAGGTGATTATTCTGGATGAGCCTTTTGCTAATTTAGACCCCACAACACAATTTCGATTGAAAAAAATCATCAAGGATTTAGCCGATAATCCAGATGTGACGGTATTGGTTTCCAGCCATGATTTGATGCACACGGTAGAGGTGAGCAACAGAATCGTAGCCTTGAATAAGGGCGAAATCGTAAAAGACATTCAAACATCTCAAGAAACTTTGCAGGAATTAGAACTGTTCTTTGCCGTTTAAAAAGCCACAATCATAATTAAAACACTTTACCGCTAATTTGCTCATTTCATTTTTGTATTGAAATGGGTAAATTGGCGGTTTTGATTTTAAAACCGGAATGTTTCAAGAAGTCAGCAGCAGTTTTATTTGGTCCTAAGCCTTCGTAAAAACTGCGGGTCGGGCTGTGCGCTGTATCGTTATTTTCTGGAAGAAACAAAATAAAGGATGCCGCTTCCATCCCTTACGCACGATAGGAAAATTCAAATAAATCCCGATAATTTTCAACATATCAAAAAGAAACGTATTTTTACCAGTCATTATACTAAAAAACATTTTTTAAAGTTTAATGATATAAACATTTGCCTTTGAAAACCAAGCTTTTTAAATATTCAATTCCATTGGGATCTTTGTTTTTTTTGGTAGCCTGTTCTACTAAAAATAATACTTTTTTGTCTAGAAATTCCCATGCTTTAAGTACGGAGTATAATATTTTATACAATGGACAAATAGGATTAGACAAAGGGATTGAAGGAATAAAGTCAAATAATAAGGACGATTTTTGGAAGCGCTTGCCAATTGAGCGCATGCAACTCATCGATAATGTAACGGCCGAGGAAAAAGCTAAAAATGCCGATTTTGAATTGGCGGAAACCAAAGCAACCAAAGCCATTCAGAAACATTCGATGAATATTGACGGCCGGGAAAGAAATTCCCAGATCGATGAGTCCTACCTACTTCTGGGGAAATCCCGTTATTACGATCAAAGGTTCATTCCGGCATTAGACGCCTTCAACTACATTTTATACAAATATCCCAACAGCAGTAAGATTTATGAAGCTAAAATTTGGCGGGAAAAAACGAACATGCGAATGGGAAATGACGCCTTGGTGGTCAATAACATCACGCGTCTTTTGAAAGATAAAAAACTCAAAAAACAAATTTATGCCGATGCTAATGCCCTTTTGGCGGAAGCCTTTTTAAATTTGGAAGAAAAAGATAGTGCTGTAGCTAAATTAAAAATAGCCAAAGATTTCACCAAGCGAAACAACGAAAAAGCGCGGTATAGATTCATATTAGGACAATTATATGAGGAGCTGGGCAAGAAAGACAGCGCAATTTACAGCTATGAATCGGTGATAAAGATGAACAGAAAATCCGAAAGGAAATATGTTATTCAATCTCATGTTAGAAAAGCACAACTGTTTGATTATCAAAAAGGAGATACAACCGCTTTCTTAAAAACCTATAAGAAACTGATTGCCAACAGGGAAAACCGACCTTTTCTGGATGTGTTATTCTATCAAATGGGCGTTTTTTATGATAAAAATGACAAGCAAAAACAAGCTTTGGATTTTTATAATGCCTCATTAAAAAAAACGACTACAGATCAATATTTAATGGCATCCAATTATAGAAACATAGGAAACATGCATTTTAAAAATGCCGAATATCCAATGGCGGCCAAGTATTATGACAGTACTTTGGTCAAGATGGATCTTAAAACCAGAGAATTTATCCGCATTCAAAAAATCAGGAAAGATCTGGACGAAGTGATTTTATATGAAGCTTTAGCATCAAGAAATGATAGTATAATCAATGTAGTTTCCTTGTCAGAAGCAGATCGTGTTTTGTATTTTGAAAAAGCGATCGATCAATTGAAAAAGGCCGATGAAGCCAAAAGAATTGCTGAGGAAAAATTAAAAGAGAAACAACAAAATATTGAAAGAAATTCTAAAACAGGAATAGCTGACCAGGCTGTTGCTGTGCAAAACTCAGGAAAACCTTCGAATAAACCTTCCATTTTGCCACCTACAATGGCTTCCGCTGGTCCAGCGGCAAGTACTTTTTATTTTTATAACCCTACAACGCTTTCTTTTGGGATATTAGAATTTAAAAAAATATGGGGAAACAGAACTTTAAATGGTAATTGGAGACGATCCAGTACCAAAACGAATTTGGTTGCCACGGATACCATAAATAGTAATCAGATTGTCCCGGAAGATAAATTGACCGAAGATGTTGTAGTGCAAGAATACACCACTGATTTTTATTTGAAACAACTTCCCGTGTCGCAAACAGCAATCGACAGTATTGCCAAAGTACGCAATACGGCCTATTACCAACTAGGCGTTATTTATAAAGAGAAATTCAAGGAATATGATTTGGCAGCCAATAAATTAGAACAGTTATTGAAGAACAATCCCGAAGAGAAATTGATTCTTCCGACGATGTACAATTTGTATAAAACCTACCAAATTACAGATAGCGCCAAAGCGCAGCAGATGAAAAACCGCATTATCGCTCAATTTCCGGATTCTCGTTATGCACAAATAATTGCTAATGCAAACCTCGATGCATCCGCGCTGAACGATACTCCTGAGAATGTATACGATAGAACGTACAAACTATATGAAGAAGAACAATTTACAACTGTTTTAGAAAAATCGGATGCCTTGATTAGCCAGTTTTCCGGTGATGAAATTGTTTCTAAATTTGAACTTTTAAAAGCAAATACTATCGGAAAACTAAGAGGATTAGCGGCTTATAAAAATGCCTTACAATTCGTGGCCGATACTTATCCAAATAGTGATGAAGGTAAAAAAGCACAGGAAATAGTAAACAATCAAATTCCGTCTTTAGAGAATTTGGATTTCAGCACCACAGATACTCATAATTGGAAAATTCTTTATGCAGTTGCGAAGGGAGACGACAAAGGCAGAAAAGAAATTGAAGAAAAAATCGATAAATATAATGTTGGAGAAAAATTTCAAAAATTGACTTATTCCTATGATGTTTATACTGATAATGAATTTTTTGTGACCATTAACGGAATTCGATCAGAAGCAGATGCAAGAAACGTGAGTTTGACTTTGAAAGAGAATAAAGACTTTAAAATAGACAAACCGGCGATTGTGCTTACCAATGAAAATTACAAAGTGATTCAAATAAAGAAAAACCTGAATACGTATTTAGCCCCAAAAAAATAAAAAAATGTTTGATAAAAAAGCGAAGCCCTATACCGATCTTTTAGGGAAAACCAATAGAATTGTAGAAGGAACGATTATAAAAGGAGATATTATTTCTCAGGCTGATTTCAGGCTTGATGGAGAATTGACGGGAAATTTCCAATCTACCGGAAAACTGGTTATTGGTCCTGCCGGAAGTGTTACCGGTGACATAGTTTGTAATAATGCCGATATTGAAGGAAAATTTAATGGAACGATTCAAGTCACTGAAATTTTAAACGTGAAAGCCACCGCTAGTATTCATGGCGAAGTTACCGTCGGAAAATTATCAGTAGAACCCGGTGCTGATTTTAGTGCTTCATGCACCATGAACACCGATGCTAAAAAACAATCCCTTCCTGATGGACAAGAAACCAAGCAAAAATCAAACTAGTAAATGGTTAGCAATGATGAATATTCCTTTTCAAATGGGAGTTATCATTTTTTGCTTTACTTATTTAGGGATATGGCTTGATGAAAAATACACGGGAACTTCCATTTTTACTATAATTCTATCACTGGTATCTGTTTTTGTATCACTTTATAATGTAATACGACAGGTCAAAAATTTAAACAAAGAAGACTAATGCAGCAATTTTACAAATTCTTAAAATTAATAATTCCTTTTTCAATCGTATTGTTTTCCTTACAATATTATAGTACGACTGCTTTTTTTCAAAATACAATCTTTTTTTATTCAACCTGGAGTATTTATGTTTTTCATCTTGTGCTTACATTGCTGAGTTATGTTTTTTTAATTTTTGTAAACAAAACCTTTCCAGACAAAACCGGTTTTGCATTTATGGGTATCAGCTTGATTAAGATGATGGCAGCGATAGTTTTCCTGATCCCTTTGTTACAATCCGATCTGAAAAGCAAAATTCCTGATGTCAGCGCATTTTTTATTCCATATTTTTTATACTTGTTTTTCGAAACTTTTTTCGCGATTCGCCTAATAAACAAACAATAAATGCTGTTTATTTTTAAAATAGAGAACTTTACTTGGAATATATCGGCTAAAAACAAAATGATATATTTTCAATTGTGAATAAATTATGTACCTTTGCAAAAAATTTTGAAACGTAAAATTAGACACACAATTTAATAATGGTATTTTCAAATAAACCTGTTCAGTTCTTATTAGTTGCTTTAGTAGCCAGTATTCCTTACTTTGGATTTGCAAATCCTGGGGTTGATAGTATTCCAGTTGTTAATGAAGCTGTTGCGGAGCATGGCGTTCAAGTGGCGCACGAAGAAAAAGAATTTAATGCGACTGATTTAATCAATTCCCATATTGGGGATTCTCATGAGTTTCATATCGCTGATATTGGGGGTCACCCAATTTCTTTTTATTTGCCTGTAATTTTATGGACAAATAATGGTTTAGAAGTTTTCTCTGCAGAACAATTTCACCATGATAATTCAGGAGAACATGTGGTTTCTATAAACGGACAACGTTTAGTTCGTTACAATGAAGTTATTTTTTACGCTGATAAATTTGAAAATTTAACAGAAGATCAAAGAAAAAACGGCGCATTTGAATTTGACGCCAGACCTTTGGATTTCTCCATCACTAAGAATGTTTTTTCTATGATGATGTCGGCAATCGTATTGTTCTTGTTGTTTTTTGCTGTAGCCCGTTCTTACAATAAAAACCAATTAGCGCCAAAAGGAATCGCTGGTTTCTTAGAGCCTTTGGTGGTATTTGTAAGAGATGAAATTGCTATTCCTAATATTGGAACAAAACAGTACGCTAAATACATGCCGTACCTTTTGACAATCTTTTTCTTTATTTGGATTAACAACCTTATCGGTTTGATTCCGTTTTTCCCATTTAGTTCAAACTTAACTGGAAATATTTACTTTACTTTTGTATTGGCTTTGATTACCTTCCTTGTAACTTCTTTCAGTGGAAACAAAGATTACTGGAAACATATTTTGACTCCGCCGGTACCCAAAGCATTATATCCAATTATGATTCCTGTTGAAATCATCGGAATATTAACAAAACCTTTCGCATTGATGATTCGTTTATTTGCTAACATCACTGCGGGACACATTATCATTTTAAGTTTAATTTCCTTAATCTTCATTTTTGAAACGGCTTGGGTTTCTCCTATCTCAGGAGCATTCGTTTTATTCATGAGTGTATTAGAAATGTTAGTGGCAGCTTTACAAGCATATGTGTTTACATTGTTGTCAGCATTATTTATTGGTCAGGCTGTAGCAGAGCATGATCATCATTAATCAGAGTTTTATTAATTATTAACTATATAAATTTATTATTATGGTATTAGCTGGAATCGGAGCTGGATTAGCTGTAATCGGAGCAGGTCTTGGAATTGGAAAAATTGGTGGATCTGCAATGGATGCAATTGCTCGTCAGCCAGAAGCTGCTGGAAAAATCCAAACTGCTATGATTATCGCTGCTGCACTTATTGAAGGTGTTGCGCTTTTCGCAGTAGTTGTTGCTTTAATTGCAAAGTAATTAAAAATTAAAATTTCCTGTAGCGGTTGGCTGCAGGAAGTTTTTATTTCTAAAATGAAAAAATTATTTTAAATATACATATATGAATCTTACAGCACCGGAGAGTTTAATTTTTTGGACAACGATCATTTTCTTTGTTTTCTTTCTTCTTTTAAGAAAATTTGCCTGGAAACCAATTTTGGGAGCGGTAAAAGGTCGTGAAGAATCTATTAACAATGCTTTAGCATCTGCTGAGGCAGCTCGTTTAGAAATGCAGAATTTAACTGCTGACAATGAGCGCATCTTACAAGAAGCAAGAATAGAACGTGATGCTTTGTTAAAAGAAGCTCGTGATATGAGAGACAAAATGATTGCTGATTCTAAAAAAGAAGCGCAAGTTCAAGGAGAGCGATTGATATCACAAGCCAAAGCGGCTATTGAAGCAGAGAAAAATGCAGCTATGGCTGAATTGAAAACTCAGGTTTCTACTTTGTCACTTAATATTGCAGAGAAATTATTGAAAGACGAATTATCTAATAAGGAAGCTCAAACTAAATTAGTTGAGAAAATGTTAGGTGACGTAAAATTAAACTAAAATTATGTCAGGAACTAGAGCAGCAATTCGTTATGCAAAAGCATTCTTAGACTTAGCTATTTCTGCAGGAAATGAGCAAGAAGTTTATAAAGACATGGCTTTAATTTCTTCAACAATCAATGGAAATGAGGAATTGAATAGTTTTATTCAAAATCCTACCATTTCGGTTAGTGTTAAGGAAAGTGCTTTGACAGAAGTTTTTGCGAGTACAACAGGAGTGACTAAAAGTCTTTTCCGTTTATTATTCGAAAACAAAAGATTTGAAATTTTAGGGGATGTTGTTTCTCAATATGTTATTCTTTCAGATGAGAACAATGGATTTCAAGTAGTAAAAGTAACTACGGCAACTCCATTGGATTCCGTTTTAGAAGCAAAGGTTTCTGAAAAAATCAAAGAATTTTCAAATAAAAAAATTACAATAGTAAATACGATAGATCCATCTATTATTGGAGGATTTATTTTAAGAATTGGTGATAAGGAGTATAATGCTTCTGTTGCTAATAGATTACAAGTATTAAAAAGAGAATTAAGTAACTAGTTTTATCGCACGTTAAAGTGTCTAAATTATAAATTAAGATGGCGGAAATCAAACCTGCTGAAATTTCAGCAATATTAAGAAAGCAAGTAGAAGGTTTTGAATCTGGCGCTACGCTAGAGGAAGTAGGAACAGTACTTCAAGTTGGAGATGGTATTGCTCGTATTTACGGGCTTTCAAATGTTCAATATGGTGAGCTTGTAGAATTTGACAATGGTCTTGAGGCTATTGTATTGAATCTTGAAGAAGACAATGTTGGTGTGGTACTTTTAGGACCATCAACAGGAATCAAAGAAGGCTCTACTGCAAAAAGAACACAACGTATCGCTTCTCTTAAAGTAGGTGAGCAAATGGTAGGACGTGTAGTGAACACTCTTGGTTTTCCAATTGATGGAAAAGGACCAATAGGAGGTGACTTATACGAAATGCCTTTGGAAAGAAAAGCTCCTGGAGTTATCTTCCGTCAGCCAGTTACTGAACCATTACAAACAGGTATCAAAGCTGTAGATGCAATGATCCCGGTTGGTCGTGGTCAACGTGAGTTGGTTATTGGTGACCGTCAAACAGGTAAATCAACTGTTTGTATTGATACCATCTTAAATCAAAAAGAATTTTACGATGCAGGAAAACCTGTATTTTGTATCTATGTTGCAATTGGGCAGAAAGCTTCAACTGTAGCAGGAATTGCTAAAATGTTAGAAGAAAAAGGAGCAATGGCTTATACGGTTATCGTTGCTGCTAATGCTTCTGATCCGGCTCCAATGCAAGTTTATGCTCCTTTCGCTGGTGCTGCAATTGGAGAATATTTTAGAGATTCAGGTCGTCCGGCTTTAATTGTTTATGATGATTTATCTAAACAAGCTGTAGCTTACCGTGAGGTTTCTCTTTTATTAAGAAGACCACCGGGACGTGAGGCATATCCTGGAGACGTTTTCTACCTACACTCTCGTTTATTAGAGCGTGCTTGTAAAGTAATCGCTGATGACGGAATTGCTAAAAACATGAATGATTTACCAGATTCTATTAAAGGAATCGTAAAAGGTGGTGGTTCATTAACAGCTTTACCAATTATCGAAACTCAGGCTGGTGACGTTTCTGCATATATCCCAACAAACGTAATTTCGATTACTGATGGACAGATTTTCTTGGATGGAGATTTGTTTAACTCAGGGGTTCGTCCTGCAATCAACGTAGGTATCTCAGTATCTCGTGTTGGAGGAAATGCTCAGATCAAATCAATGAAAAAAGTATCTGGTACTTTAAAACTAGACCAAGCTCAATTCCGTGAATTGGAAGCCTTTGCTAAATTTGGTTCTGATTTGGATGCAGTTACATTGAACGTGATTGAAAAAGGAAAAAGAAACGTTGAGATCTTGAAACAAGGTTTGAATGATCCTTATACGGTTGAAGACCAAGTAGCAATTATCTACGCCGGTTCTAAAAACTTATTGAAAAATGTTCCTGTTGAAAAAGTGAAAGAATTTGAGAAAGAATTCTTAGAATTCATGAACAATAAGCACAGAGCGACTCTTGATGCTTTGAAAGCAGGGAAGTTAACAGACGAAATTACCGATGTAATTCAATCTGTGGCAAAAGAAGTTTCAGCAAAATATAACTAATACTAGTGAATAGTGAAAAGTGAGTAGTTCTAAACTATTCACTTTTCATTTCTCACTTTTCACAATAAATAAAATGGCAAATTTAAAGGAAATCCGTAATAGAATTACTTCCGTTTCATCAACGATGCAAATTACATCTGCGATGAAAATGGTTTCTGCAGCTAAGCTTAAAAAAGCTCAAGATGCAATTACAGCCATGCGCCCTTATGCCGAAAAATTAACGGAATTATTACAAAATCTTTCCGCTACACTAGACGGTGATATTGGTGGAGAATTTACCACTCAACGTGAGGTAAAAAAAGTATTGGTTGTTGCCATCACTTCTAATAGAGGTTTGTGTGGTGCTTTTAACACTAATATAATTAAGGAAGCTAAAAATCGCGCTGCATTTTATGCAGGAAAACAAGTGGATATTTTTGCCATCGGTAAAAAAGGAAATGACGTTTTAAGCAAAACCAATACAGTTGTAGACAATCAAAGTGCTGTTTATGACAATTTGACTTTTGATAATGTAGCCTTAATTGCAGATACACTAACAGAAAAATTTGTTTCTGGAGAATATGACATGATTGAGTTGATTTACAATCAGTTTAAAAATGCCGCTACTCAAATTGTTCAAACCGAACAGTTCTTACCTTTAGCGCCGTTAAAAACAGACTTAAATGTGTCAGCGAGCGATTATATTTTTGAACCTTCAAAAGAAGAAATTGTATTGACCTTGATTCCAAAATCATTGAAAACACAATTATACAAAGGAATCAGAGATTCATTTGCTTCTGAACATGGTGCTCGTATGACTGCAATGCATAAAGCAACTGATAATGCAACTGAATTGAGAAATCAATTGAAATTAACTTACAATAAAGCCCGTCAGGCTGCAATTACTAATGAGATCCTGGAGATCGTTGGTGGAGCCGAAGCCTTGAAAGGATAATCTATTTTGTATTAAAAATATTTAAGAGTCGCGTTTATCGTGACTCTTTTTTTTTAGCTAATTTTAGAGTCTGAATTAAACATCGAATATAATGCAATTGTACATTAAAGAATTGACTACCCAAGAGGAGATGCTGGATCAAATTGAGATGATGAAACATTTGTATCCAAACTTTACTTTTGAGAAATACGAATCCTATCTTCAGGAAATGATTCCGCGTAATTACCAACAAGTAGCTGTTTTTGAAAATGAGATTTGCGTAGGCATAAGTGGTTTATGGTCCGGTATTAAACTGTGGTCTGGAAAGTATTTAGAAATCGATAATTTTATAGTCCATCCAGATCATCGTTCGAAAGGCATTGGTAAAATGATGACGGATTATATTGATAAAAAAGCAAAAGAAACTAATTGTACAATGATAGTTTTGGATGCTTTTACCGGGAATTTTACGGCACACCGCTTTTATTACAATCAAGGTTATGTTCCTAAAGGATTTCATTTTTTAAAGATATTAAACGAAGAAGGCTTGTCCTAAATCAATTGCAAATGAAACTTATTACAAAAAGCGTTTTCTTAGTTTTGATTATTTTTAGTCTGTTTTGTTGTGGATGTAAACCAACGAATCAAAAGGATTTTCCACAAAGAATAGCTGCGGTTTATTTTCAAAGGGAAAGTACAGGACAGGAGAAATCGGATCAAGTCTTGGATTTTTTTATTGAATTGGAGAATCCGCTTCAGGAAGGGATATTTGTAGAGACCATCTATTTTCGCCATGGGCAAGCTAAGCTGCAAAAGAAAAGTGAAAAAGTTTATGTTGCTCATTTTTATCCCAATGAAGCTCAGCAAGACTTCATTTTAGATAGTGATCCCTTAAAGGAATATGGAAATAAGGCGCCTATAGTTGTACCACCAAAATTTGATTTAAAACCAACAGAAGCGGTATTGGAGTATAAATTAAAAACAAAAACATTTTACTACAAAATCGCCGGCGTAAAAGAAAAGCCAATCATTGTTCATCCTTGAAGGAATAAACCAAAGATTTAGTTATTTTTGTTTCCTAGAAATTAATAAGAGACAGCATTTTGGGATTATATAAAAATCTTTTTAAACAAACAGCCATATATGGACTCGCGACGGTTTTACCGCGAATGTTCAGCTTCTTATTGGTTCCGCTTTATACCGATTTACTGCCAAAGGCCGAGTATGGAAAAGTATCCGTTATTTTTGCCTACATGATTTTTTTCAATGTTATTTTGGCTTATGGAATGGAAACGGCTTTTTTCAGGTTCTACAACAATGAAAAAGATAAAAAGTCGGTGCTGGAAACCTCTATGGTTTCTATTTTTTGGACCACAATACTCTTTTTATTTGCCGCTTTGTTATTTCGCAACACTTTAGCGGTATGGTCAGGCATAGATTCGCAGTATATCTCTTACACTATTTGGATTTTGGCTTTGGATGCTTTAGTTATTATCCCTTTTTCAAAATTAAGAGCATATCAAAAACCGATGGTATATGCTGTGATTAAAATTGGCAATGTGCTGGTCAATTTGATACTAAGTGTATTGTTTTTACTTTATTTCCCAAAATTGACTGAAGCAAACCCCCATGGTTTTGTGAGTTCTTTGTATGTAGAAAATTTTCAAATGGGCTATATTTTCTTGGCTAATATTATAGCCAGTTTATTGACTTTTGTAGCAATTTCTCCTGATTATGTGTATTTAAAATGGAAATTCGATTTCAAATTATGGAAAAGAATGATGCGTTACGGTATGCCCATCATGGTGGCCGGAATTGCTTTTGCCATTAATGAACAATTTGATAAGATTCTTTTGTCTAAATTATTACCGGCAAATATTGCCGAAGCAGAAGTGGGAGTCTATTCGGCTTGTTATAAATTAGGTTTGTTTATGGTTTTGTACCGTACGGCTTATACTCTTGGAATAGAACCTTTTTTCTTTAGCCATGCCTCAGATAAAAATGCGCCACAGACTTATGCGATGGTGACGAAATATTTTGTCATTTTTGGGTCTTTCATATTGCTGTCTGTAATCGTTTTTGCCGATCTTTTTAAATTACTAATGATTCGTGACAGCTCTTATTGGGTAGCGATGAAAGTCGTTCCCTTAATTATTTTGGCCAATTTCTTTTTGGGGATTTACACGAATCTTTCTGTTTGGTATAAATTGATTGACAAAACTTATATTGGAGCCTATATTTCAATAATTGGAGCGCTCATCACTTTGGCGTTAAATTATTTATTGATTCCAAGCATGAGTTATTATGGTTCGGCGATAGCAACCATTGCAGCCTATGGAAGTATGATGCTGATTTCCTACTATCTGGGCAATAAATACTATCCGATTCCTTATGATTTAAAAAAAATAGGAGCCTATCTTTCGCTATCCATATTTTTCTCTGTGGTATCTTTTTACGGGTTTAGAGAGAATTACTTCGTAGGAATTGCGTTATTAATCGTATTCCTGTATTTTATTTATTACAACGAAAAAGAAATATTAATCAAAATTATAAAACGTAAAAATTATTCGTAGGGACAAGTCGTGACTTGTCCCTACCAGATGTCATGACTGATTCCCAATTTATCATAAAAAACACAAAATGAACATAAACATTATCAATAAATCACAACATGCTTTGCCTAACTATGAAACCATAGCTTCGGCAGGAATGGATTTAAGAGCAAATCTTACGGAATCGATAACCTTACAGCCTTTAGAAAGAACCATTGTTAAAACAGGTCTTTTTATGGAATTGCCCATAGGTTATGAAGCGCAAGTGAGACCAAGAAGCGGATTGGCTTTCAAAAACGGAATAACGGTCTTAAACAGTCCCGGAACTATTGATGCCGATTATCGCGGAGAAATAGGCGTGATTTTAGTAAATTTATCCAATCAGGATTTTGTGATTCAAAACGGGGAACGTATTGCCCAATTGATTATTGCAAAACACGAGCGTGCAGACTGGATTGAAGTTCAGGAATTGACCGAAACGTCTAGAGGTGAAGGCGGATTTGGAAGCACTGGAGTAAAATAAACAGAATTAAATAATGGAATGATTGAAAAATTAAACATAGCCATTTAATTTTTCAATCATTTATATTTCAAAAAAAATATATGAAAATAATAGTACCAATGGCAGGACGTGGATCTCGTCTACGCCCACATACACTGAGCATACCAAAACCATTAATTCCTATTGCAGGAAAGTCAATTGTGCACCGTTTAGTCGAAGATATTGCTAAGATCTTAGCTGAGCCTATCGATGAAGTTGCTTTCATATTGGGTGACCCTGCCTTTTTTGGAGATGATCTTGTGAAAAGTTTGCAAGAACTAGCCCAAAGTTTAGGAGCCAAAGCGTCTATTTACCGTCAGGATGAACCTCTAGGAACCGGACATGCTATTATGTGTGCCAAAGAATCGCTCTCGGGACCCGCAGTAATTGCTTATGCGGATACCTTGATTAGAGCCGATTTTAAACTGGATCCAGAAGCTGATGCGGTTATTTGGGTAAAACAGGTAGATCAGCCGGAAGCCTTTGGTGTTGTAAAGTTGAACGCCAACAATGAAATTATAGAACTTGTCGAGAAACCAAAAGAGTTCGTTAGCGACTTGGCAGTTATCGGGATTTACTACTTTAAAGAAGTGGGTGTTTTAAAACAAGAGTTGCAAAACGTTTTGGATAATAAAATCCAAAATGGCGGAGAATATCAAATAAATGATGGGATTAAAGCCATGATGGCCAACGGTAAGGTATTTAAAACCGGAAGCGTTGACGAGTGGATGGATTGCGGAAACAAAGATGTAACGGTGGAAACCAACTCCAGAATGTTAGGCTTCTTGCAGAATGATGGTATAAATCTTGTGAGTGCAAATGTAAAACAGGAGAATGCAACGGTTATTCCGCCTTGTTATATTGGGGAAGATGTTGTGTTAATCAATGCAACGGTAGGACCAAATGTTTCTTTAGGCAAAGGATCTCACGTAATAAATAGTAGCATAAAAAACAGTTTGATTCAGACGCATGTTCATATAAAAAATGCTAATTTAGACAATGCCATGATTGGTAATCATGCGAGTTTTGACGGTAATTTCACCAGTATCAGCATTGGGGATTATTCGGTATTAGAATAAGTCTAGACTAAAATCCCTTCCTGAACCAGTCAAAAACTGATAAATCAGGAGGGATAAAGAATAAATAAATGAAAAATAAAACAGCATTATTGATTCTATTCTTGGTTTTGCTAAGCAATTCAAACTTGCTATGGGCACAAACCGAGCCGGAAGACATAAAGCTGAATACGGATAAATTTCAGGAATATTTTTACGAGTCACTCAAGCAAAAAGGAATCGAAAACTATGATAAAGCGATTTTGGCTTTAGAAAAATGTTTGAAGATGGAACCGGAAAATGCAACGATTCATTTCGAATTAGGGAAAAATTATTTGGCTTCCAAAGACTATAAAAATGCGTATAGTTCTTTTGAAAAAGCCACAAAAATTGAACCTACTAACAAATGGTTTTGGATAGGAATGTACGACGTGGATTATGCGACAAAGGATTTCAATCGCGGTATTATTACCATTCAAAAGCTGATTGAATTTGACCCCAGATTCAAAGAGGATTTGGCCTCGCTTTACATGAGCACAAGTCAGTTTGACAAGGCATTGGAACTGATCAACGAACTCAATGAAACATTTGGGAAATCAGAACGCAGGGAATCCTACAAGAATCAGATTTTGTCCCAAGGGAAATATCAAAATGTAGAAATAGCTAATTTATTAGAGCAAATAAAGAATAATCCCAAAGAGGAATCGAATTATATTTCACTGATTTATTTGTACTCGAAAAACAATGAAACTGATAAAATGCTGGAAACGGCACGAAAATTGGAAATTGCAATTCCTACTTCGGAGTGGGCACAGCTGAGTTTATTTAAGAATTATCTGGAAAGCAATCAGGGAGAAAAAGCCGTAAAAGCAATGAATATAGCTTTGGCAAGCAGTAAAATAGATTCTAAAATAAAGCACCGAATCCTGAATGAGTTTTTAATTTTTACCAATAAAAACCCACATTTCACCGCCGATTTAGAAAAGGCCGTTGGTTATTTTGACAATGATCCTGAAGTGAATGTGGCCAAAGAAATAGGAAAGTTTTATCACAATAAGAAACAATGGGATAAAGCGATTGGGTATTATGACAAAGCAATTTCCAAAAGTACCGAGACCGATATCGAAACCAATTTGCTGTTGTTTCAGGCCTATGCCGAAACACAACAATTTGAATTGCTAAGCAAGAAAGCAATCAATATGGTGGATTTATTCCCAACTCAACCGCAGTTTTATTATTATTCGGGATTGGCTTACAATCAGTTAAAGCAGTTTAAAAAGGCAAAAGAAATATTAGAAATGGGATTGGATTATCTGGTTGACGATAAAACATTGGAAATAAATTTCAATATCCAACTTGGAGAAGCCTTTAATGGCTTGGGAGATGTAAAGAAAAAGGAGTTTTACTTTTCCAAAGCCAATCAATTATTAAAGAAATAAAATTCAGATGAAAAAATATTTAGCAGGATTATTAGTAGTCGTTATCATGGTTTCCTGTAAATCAAAAGCGGTAGTCGCCTCAGCAACTACTCCAACGACTTACATGAAGGCCAAGAAAATAATAGAAAATCATTACAACAATAAAAATGATTTTTCTACATTATACATTAAAGCTGACGCGAAGTATGCTGATGAGAAACAAACGCAAAATGTAACAGCCGAGATAAAAATAAAGAAGGATGAACAAATATTAGTGAGCATCCGTTTTCTGGGAATTACCATGGCCAAAGCGTCCATAACTCCTACAGCAGTGGGCTATTATGAAAAAATAAAAGGCACTTATTTTGAGGGCGACTTCAGTTCTTTAAGCCAATGGTTAGGTACTGATTTGGATTACAATAAAATCCAAAATCTATTAGTTGGTGAGGCCTTGGACGATTTGAAGGAAGGAAAGTACACAGAATCCTTAGTAGAACACTTGTACCGATTGGATGATGTAGATAATGAAAACACTAAAAAAACCTTCTATTTGGATTCGGATAATTTCAGTATAAAAAAACAGGAAATAACCCAAACAGCCGAGGGTAGAATGATTCAAGTGGCTTATGATAACAATAAAGTGTTTAACGATGTTGTTATCCCCACAAGTGTTATGATAAACACCTATCAAAAGAAAGGAAAAACAGAAATCAATTTGGATTATAATACTATTTCTTTCAATGAAGAACTTTCTTTTCCATATAGTGTACCAAATGGGTACAAAAGAGTTATAATTAAGTAAATTTGCAAAAAAACATTTTTTTAAGATGCCAAAATTTCTCCTAAGCCTACTATTTTTATGCATGACTTCAGTGATCTGGAGTCAGTCTTCTCAACAAGAAAAGCTAGAACAGCGAAAAGCCCAGATTCAACAGGAAATAAGAGATAACGAAAAGTTATTGCAGTCTGTGAAATCAAAGGAAAAATCGGCAGTGAATATTTATACGATTCAAAAAAACAAAATAAGACTGAAGGAAATCCTGATTAATACAACCGAAAGGCAAACCAAACTTTTGGCAAATGACATGTACATCAATCAGATGGCAATCAATAAACTTAATAAAGAATTAGAGGTTCTTAAAGAAGATTATGCTAAGATGATTGTGAAATCCTATAAAAGCCGTTCTGAACAAAGCAGGGCGATGTTCATACTGTCTTCCGAGAATTTTTTACAGGCTTATAAAAGAGCGCAATATCTTAAACAATATACTAGTTTTAGGAAAAATCAAGGAGAGGAAATCAAGAGCAAGTCTACTGAGTTGGCAGCTTACAATGATAAATTGAACGTTCAAAAAGTAGCGAAACAAAAGTTATTGGCCGAAAATAAAAAAGAAAGAGCAGCTCTTGAAATAGAAAAGAAAGAGCAGGAAAAGTTAGTCAATTCAATCAAAAAGGATAAAAACAGAATTGTATCTGACATTAGAAAAAAGCAAAGAGAGGCAAAAACAATCGAAAAACAAATTGATCGTTTAATACGCGAAGCGATTGCTGAAGCAAATAGAAAAGCAGCTTTGGAAAAAGCGAAAGCAAAAGCCTTAGCAAATAATTCGAAGGCAAGCCCTAAAGAAGTGGCCGCAGCGGCATCCAAAGCACCCGTTTCTTCTTCCAGAATAGAATTGACACCAGAGTCTAAACTAATCGCGGATAATTTTAGAGCGAATAAAGGAAGATTGCCTTGGCCTGTAGAAAAAGGATTTGTTTCACTGGGTTTTGGTAGTCAGGCGCATCCGGTATACAGTACTTTGGTGATTAATAACAGTGGATTAGAAATTACTACCAATGATGGTGCCATGGCAAGAGCAGTTTTTGGAGGAGAAGTGACCAGTGTTATTGTTCTATCTCCAATAAATAAAGCAGTGGTTATCCAACACGGAGATTATTTTACGGTATACCAAAACTTGAGTTCGGTATCAGTAAGTAAAGGGGATAAAGTGAATGAAAAACAAAGTTTAGGTAGAATAAGAACCAGTAGTGAAACTGGTAAGACAGTACTTAAGTTTTTTCTTTCACAAAACACAACTTATACCGATCCAAAAGCTTGGTTGTCCAATAGATAATTTTTTTTTACTATAATAAAAAAGCCCTGTTTTATTCGAAAGCGATAAAACAGGGCTTTTTTTATGAAATCAAATTTACTGCTGCTTATTGAAACTGCTTTCCATATTTTTTAAAAGCGATTCAGCTGACCAGCCTCCAGGGACTATAATGCGTCTAATAGTATAAAGCGGATCAATCGAATCTCTTTTGGCAGAAAGGATAAAGGCCATTTTATAGCCGGCTTTTTTTACCTCAGGAATAGCTTCTTTGTTCCATAGTCCAAAGGGATAAGCGAAATAATCTACCGGTTTACCAATGATTTCTTCCAGTTTCCTTTTTGGTTTTACTAATTGGCTATTCCAATCCTCACCTGAATATTTAGTGACCATATGGTGATCCCAAGTATGAGCTGCTATCACATGTCCATTATCAGCTAAACTTTTAATTTGATCTTTTGTCATATAGTTAGGACGGTTAATGGAGACAGTCATGATAAAAAACACTCCTTTTAAACCTTGTTTTTTCATTTCTGCAGCTCCTATGGTGAATTGTTCCTCACGGGTATCGTCAAATGTAATCATGACAGGCTTAGTAGGCAATGGTGCATCATAAACCAAATAATCATAGAGTTGGTCCGGCAAGATGGTTTGATAGCCATTATCATGCAAGGCTTTCATTTGTTCAGCAAAAGCCTCTGGAGTGACGGAATAGGTTTTCATGTCGCTACTGTCTCCGGCTAGAATTTTCCGGATGCGGTGGTAGCATAATACCGGTACTTCTTTTTTGGATAGTATGGTGGCTGAATTAGCCATTTCTAACAATTTAGGCTCTGTTTTTTTCTCGCTAATGGAGGATGTTTTGGAGATTTCCTTGTTGATTTGCGCTTCTTTTTTTTGGCAACTAAGAACTAGAGAAATACAAATAAAAAAGTAAAATGCAGATTTTTTCATACTTCAAGGTTTAAGGTTTCCCAATTTATTGGTATTGAATGTAAACGGGTTTTGGAGTAAATTTCAGCAGTTCCTCTGGAGTATACATGCCGTTTGGGTTATTTTTGGTATCATTTTTATAAAATAATTTAAAGCCGGTAAACTGAACAGGTTCTCTATAGATGTAACTTAAATAAGTAGATCTTTTTAGAATTTTACTGCCAAAACCATCCATATCAATCACTAGCTGTACTTCTGGGACTGTTTTTATTTTTTTATAATTGGTGAGCATACCTTGGGTAAAGCGATGTACAACAAGCACTTTAGGCGCCAACTTATTTTCTCGGACAATTTTTGCGAGAATATCAATTGCGTCATTGACATCATCAGCGGTAAAACTGCCAATTTTAGTGCCGGGAACTTCTCCATTTTTCAATGAAAATTCAGGATCGATTCCTAAATGAACATGAGGTAATTTTAAATATTTTTCCAGTTCGCTAACTTCGGTTTTTAGAGAGCTATGTCCCACTTGAATATCCAGAAATACTAAAGCATCGATGGGTTTTGCCCAATCTAAAATAGTGTCTATTTGTTTAAAAGGCATGCGCATGCGATGCATATTATCCTTTCCGGGTGCACCTTGAGCCGTTACTGCGATATAGTGCAAAGCAGGAATGGCCTTCATGGTAGAATCTGCGGCTTGCCATTTTGCCACTTCGCCCTGTAATTTTTGGATCATCTCCGCTCTTGGAATTTCTCCCAGAATTCCCATTCTTTTAGAATAAAGATTACCGTAAAAGGCTATAATTCTATGGTATGGCAATATAGCGCCGTCTAGTGGATATGGAGTTTTGACAGGCCATCTTCCGGTAGTGTCTTTATTACTTAGATGAAGTATTCTTTTGTTGTAATCGGCGGTGTCGATTGTGCTAACTGCTTTTTTATTGGCAACATCAGAGGTTACAGCCGTTTCTGTTTTTGGCTGTTTTTTTGAGTTTACTTCGTCTGCAGCTTTGCCTTTGTTGCAACCGGAAATGCTAAATAAAGTGATCAATATAAGGAAGGCGATAGCGGAATTTTTCATAAAAATAATCTTCGATTAAACACAAAGGTAAAGCTTTTAATGAACGGGAGATTTATTAGTATAGTATTCTTAATATCTATTTATTAGGGATTATTTTTAAAATCCCTTTGCTCTCCACAGCCAGGTAAATATAGCCATCCGGACCTTGAGCGACATTGCGCACGCGCCCAATATCTGTTGCTATTTTTTGTCGTCCAATGATTTTATTTCCGTTTAATTTCAACAGTTCCAGATATTGGAATTTTAAGGAGCCCACAAGCAAATGTCCTTTCCAATCCGGATAGCGATCTGAAGTCACAAAAGCCATTCCGCTGGGGGCAATGGATGGCACCCAATAATAGATTGGATTTTCGATTCCTTTTTTTTCTGTTTTAGTGCTGATGTCACTACCGTCATAATCGATTCCATAGGTCACAATGGGCCAGCCATAATTGGCTCCTTTTTTTATGATGTTGATTTCATCGCCTCCTTTGGGTCCATGTTCGTGTTCCCAAATAGCACCCGTAAACGGATTTTTGGCTAATCCTTGGGGGTTGCGGTGTCCATAGGAATAAATCGCTTCTTTACTGCCTTGCTTTCCTACAAATGGATTGTCTTTTGGGATGCTTCCGTCATCATTAAGGCGGTATATTTTTCCATTGTCCCTGCTGATGTCTTGTGGGTTAACAAAATGATCTCCGCGTTCTCCTGCCGAAAAATACAAATATCCGGCATTGTCAAAAACGATTCGGGAACCAAAATGCTGTCCTTTGGTGGTGTTGGGTGAGCATTTATAAAGCGATTGAATATTGGTCAGACTTTCATTTTTGAGTTGGGCACGAATGAGTTGGGTATTACCGCCTTTGCCCGTGCCTTCGCTGGAGGCCAGTGTCAGGTAAATCCAGCCGTTTTTAGCATAATTGGGATGCAAGGCAATGTCAAGTAAACCGCCTTGTCCCTGATTATAAACCTCTGGCACGTTTTTTATTTGTGCTTTTCGACCATTTTTGATTCGGTATAGTAAACCACTTTTTTCAGTGACTAATAGGGTGCCATCTGGAGTCCAAGCCATTCCCCAAGGAATGGGAATTCCGTTAGCGATGGTTTCTAATTTATAGTTCTTTACCTCTTCTTGAAGTGGGACATCATTTGGATTGGATTGTGCCTGACAATTAAAAAAAATGAAAGACAGCAAAAAGAATTTAATTTTATCCATGATTTTATTTTTTGGTACAAGCTTGATTTAAAGATAGTAAAAGAAAATCATTGGCTGGCTTTTTTTAGGATTTTGAAGGTTTATTTTATTGGAAATAAAAAAAGACCATCCAGAAGGACGGTCTTTTAAGGGGCTACTCTTAGAACAATAGAGTAGCAAATAAAAACAACGTTTATTTTTTTAAGCTTTAAAGAAGCTTTTAGGAGTTAGTGTTGGTATTTTTCATCAGTCAGCGTTTCCATGAAAGCGATTAATGCTTTTTTTTCTTTTTCCGTCAGATTCAGTTTTTCTGAAGACAAACTTTGATTGTCAACGATAGTTCCAGAGCCTTGGCCTCCGCCTTTATTGTAAAAATCGATTACTTCTTCTAAAGTCGAGAATACTCCGTTGTGCATGTAAGGCGCAGTTATCGCAGCGTTTCTAACGGTTGGTGTTTTGAAAGCATTTTTTAATTGCGGCATTTGATGTTGTGTGTATCTTCCTAAATCGGGACTTATTTTTAAACTGTTTTTTTCTGCGGGTGTACCGATAATCTCGTGTTCGCTTGTATTAAATTTTGGAGGAACTGTTCCGTTGAATAAAGGAATGAAATGGCAAGTAGCACATTTGGCCTTTCCTGAAAAAAGATTGAAACCTAGTTTTTCTTCGGAAGTTAAATCAGTTGATTCCCCGCGAATGTATTTGTCAAATTTACTGTCGAATGCATTTAGGGAACGAATATAACTCGCCAAGGCATTTTGAATTTGCCATTGCTCTATTTTATTTGATTTTGGGAATGCTGCTTGAAATGACTTCAGATAGTTTTTATCCTTATTTAAATGTTCTGTAATTTCCGATATGTTGCCATGCATCTCCTCTTTGTTTTGAATGACATCAGTGCTTTGTTTCTCCAAATCCAATTGGCGCATGTCCCAAAACTGGGCGTTCTGCAAGGATGCATACGTCAAAGTGGGTGTGTTTCGACTCAGACGGCCTCCTTGTAAGGACTTATTGGTTTTTAAATTATCTGTAAATGCCAAATCGGGCTTATGACAAGAAGAACAGCTTCTGGTTTTGTCCTTCGAAAAGGAATTTTCATTAAAAAGTTGTTTTCCCAAGGCTGCTTTTTGGTCAGTATATTGGTATTCTTTTGAAGGAATGAACGCATTTACATCAAAGGCATCTTTGTCAAAAATAGACGCAGCATTTGGGTTTACCACATTGTTTTTGTCTATGTTTTTTATAGCATTTGTTTTCTGAAATGAAATTAGATTTTTGTGGATTGGATTCAAGAAATTCTTGATAAAATAAGCCCTGTCGAAAGTGTTAAAATCCGAATTGGAATGGCAATATTCTTCTGCCTGAAGACACAAATCCTTTATTTTTTGTTCTATTTGTTTTGATTTTGCTCCTTTGTAATCCATTTTGTCAATCAAAATACCTAAAGCATTCAAGCTTGTTTTTGTTTCCGGGATAGATTGCAGGGCGATAGGAGAATCAAATCCAGTGATTCCCAGTGCAAGAATGCGGTTGATTTGCATTTTGGCTGCGTCTATAACGAAATCATCCGAAATGGTGATTGCGCTCAAACTTTGTCTTACCTGATTCAAATTAGCTTTAATCATTTTAATTTCTCGAACTAAATCGACTTTGTTTTTAGGCTCATAATTTGGATACAACAGTTCTTCTATAACTTGAAAGCCATTTGGAGGCAAAAATTTATTTTCGGCAACTTCTAGTTCGTCTAGAGCGGGACCATTAATGAATCGCGCCGGATCTGGCGTAAAATATTCCACTGCCCATTCTATTTTTTTATAGGATAGTCTAGTAGATTTGAAAGCGTCCCTAAGCTTTTTTTGATCCGTTTCTTTTTCGGCAATCTGTAGAAATTCATTTGTTTTTAGTTCAAATTTTTCAACATCTGCCAGTAGTTCCTCTTGGATACTTAGACGGCTATATTCTTTTTCACAACCAAAGAGCACAAGTGCAAGAGTGAAGTTGAGAATAAAAATAATTTTTTTAGTACAAATGCTTTTAGAGAATTTCATTTCAGGTAAAATAAAAACAAAGGCAACCCTTGACAGAGTTGTCTTTGTTTATGGGTATCAAAAATTATTTTTGTACGTTTCTGATAATTACGGTTTGACCTCCTTCTTTATTGGTGTTTACACCGCTTCCGTCAGGATTTAAGAAAGCATCTTTTTGCCAAGTGTGAGGGTGAATGTTTACAATAAATGTATTTGGCACTCCTATTACATCAGAGATGTCTTCCATAGCTCCATATTCCCAACTTCCCAGTTTAGTAGTTCCGGTTTGATTGTAGGTTGCATTCCAAACGGCATCGTCTCTTTTATGATTCATGGTCAACCATGGTTTGTTTACTTTTGTAGCAATATTGTATTGCCAGATATAAGAGTCGTGTTTTGCATTTGCATAGTAAGAATCTCCATCCTCTTGGATGTAAACATAATTCTCAGTCACGCAGATATTATCTGGATTGATGATTCCGGTTCCGGGAGTCGAATCGCCTTCAACTACCAATTCTAATTTTCCTGCTAATGGACTATTCTCGTTTAAGACCAATTTGTATACTCTGCCCCACATGGTATATCCGGCAACTGGAGCGCCACCACTGGCTTGACCTGTAGCTGTAAAATAGATTTCTCTGTTGTTTTTAGCAGAACCTTTTCTGTAATCTACATCTTCAACTCTTGAAAAACGGATTGCGCCTAAATTATTTACGGCAGTATTAATAGCAGCTCCTGTTATGTTTTTGGCATTTGGAATCTCCACAAATGACACATCAAAAGAGTTGCCTACAGTCATGGAAGTTTCAGCTTGCACTCCGTCATTTCTTTTTAAGGCATATAATTTACCGTTAGTAAGGTCGCCAACAACATCGCTTACATACATGATAACTTGTCCTGCACTCGTATGATCGGTTGAATAACTTTGGTCTTCACCAATAAGAATTACTGTTTTGCCGGAATAAGCTGCTTTCGTAAGCGGAACAGCATTTTCCATACTCGCTTTTCCTAAGGCTGGTAAAACACGGTCTGTTCTGCTTTTTTGGCTGCTTAAGCTGAAAGGATCAATGCCGTGCACCATACTTTCTTCGCCACTTTCTCCAGCGGTTAAAAATAGTGGGCCAAATCCGTGAATTGCCGGAGTGGCCAAAGTTGCAGAACACAAACGGGTCATGCCTCCAATTCCGTCAACGATATAATCTCCTTTTACCGGTTTTAGGGTTTTGTCAAAATAGACTCTGGAAACCGATTTTAATATTTCATGGTTCGTAATCATCATGTAACCGTCCCCGTTTGGATCTTTCATAAATCCTGCTCCATCAGGTTGTGCTCCATAAACGAAACCAGGTGATTGTGCCAATACATCAGTACTGCTGATTAATGAAGTAATCTTTAGGTTTTCGAAACCTTCTTTGGCTACCACCAAAGCAGGCATAGATGAGCTGTTAAAATCAATCAAAGGATTCGGTTTGCTCTCGTTAGTGTCATTTTGGCAACTTACAGCCGCTAAGCTTACGACAGATAAAAGTCCGAGTTGTTTCAGATAATTAAATTTCATGATTCTTTTTTTGAATTAATTTTTTTACAAAGAAACAGTGAAGAAATCGGAAAGAGGTTATGAGACTTTATGGAAATAGTGACTATTTCGTTAAGTGTAGGTAAGGAGAATATTACCAAGTTAATTTTGAGTAAATAGAAACAGAAGGAGGTTTTTTTAATCAATGCTGTCGTAATCGTTTTGTCCTTATGATAAAGAACGAACAATGAAAAACAGAAAATTCAATTTCGTTCAGCTCAGGGCAACTATTTTTCAAGCTTGATTTTTACCGCTCAATAACTTTTAAAATTGATCTGAAGTAAAGCCATCGATTGTTCATTTTTGTAGGACAAATTGAGCTTACTAAGCCACAATAAGCTAATCTTTTAAAAAGTCTTTAATCATAAGAAAAAACATATAAATTTATACTTTTAGACTAAAAAACAACATAAAATCACCAAACGGATAATGCATAGTTAAAGCATGGATAGTGTATGGATAAAGCATGGATAGTGTATGACTGATGTATCAAAACTGGAAAGCAGTAATAAAACACTAAAAAAGAACCAACCTAAGCACTAAAAATGACTTGTCGAATTCCTACAAAAAACCACTTAAGACGGATAAGGAATAATTAGAAAAACAGAAGCTTTTAAATCAAAATTCAGAGGAGTGAGGAATATTGAATTTTGCCTCTTTAGGCTAACTTCAATTTATGCATAATTTTTGAAATTCCACAGCTTTTCGCATTGATTCGTTTTCTGTTGTCATAACTTTTGAGTTTAAGTCAGACATACAATTCGGATTATAAAATGGTAACCTCAAGATTTTTTATGGTAACCTTTATGGATACCTTTTTTTCTCAAAATAAGCTGTCAAAGTTGTCAAATGACAAAATCTTCATTTTATAATAAAACATCGTGAAGTCTCGCTTTCATTACCGCCTTAAAACAAAAAAAGCCACTCAATTTCTTGAATGGCTTTTGAAAGCTCCCCCTCTTGGGCTCGAACCAAGGACCCTCTGATTAACAGTCAGATGCTCTAACCAACTGAGCTAAGGAGGAAACTGTATATTTTAAATGTAATTAAGAACGTTTTGTTGTGCTTTAGTTGATGTTGTTTGTTCGTCTAAGCGGTTGCAAAGATAGGCTATCATTTGGTTTCTGCAAATAAAAATCAAACTTTTTTTAATTTTTTTTACTTGCCAATAATCGCTTTGTAAATATCGTTTCCATTAGCAAATAGAAGCAGTGTTATAAGTAAAACAAAACCAACCATTTGGGCGTTTTCTAGAAATTTATCGCTCGGTTTCTTGCCGGAAATAATTTCGTATAATAAAAACATTACATGACCTCCATCAAGCGCCGGAATAGGCAATAAGTTCATTACTCCAAGCATAATTGATAGTAAAGCCGTGATAGACCAGAAAACTTCCCAGCTCCATGTACTCGGAAAAATATCAAATATGGCTTTAAAACCGCCTACTTGTTTGTACGCCTTGGTTTCAGGGTTGAAAATCATTTTCAATTGTTTTCCATAACCTACTAATTGGTCTTTTCCTTTGGTAATTCCCACTGGAATGGATTCCATGAAACTAAAGTCTTGTTTGCTTACTTTATAGTACCCTAATTTCTCTAATGATTCCATGCTTATACCGCCTAGATTTACTCCTAGCGTACCTTCTTTAGAAACTTTTACAGTGATGCTTTCCTCTTTTTGATTGCGCAATACAATTGCAGGAATGGTTTTTCCTTTGTTATTTTCTAAAATCAATTTTGCTTCATCGATATATTTCGTTTTTTGACCGTTTAGAGAAAGGACTAAATCTTTTGCTTGTAATGCTTTATTTGGTGATTCCTCACTTACGGCACCGATTGCAAACGGCATTCTGATACCTACTATAGGTGTTTTTTCAATTTTAGATAATTGATCTACAAAGTCATTCGGCATTTTTATAGACTGTTCAATTCCGTTCCTTTCGATAAGAACCTCTTTGGCCATAATAATTTTCATATTGATGTCGTTGTCAAACTTGATGATTTTTGTGCCATCAACGGCCAAAATTTTATCACCCGTTTTGAAACCGGCATTTTGCATGACTTGGTTGTCGATTAAAAGACCGTCTTTCAAATCAGCATTGGCAATATAGGTGTCGCCATAAGCAAAGGCCATCCCGATATAAATAATGAAAGCCAAAATAAAATTGACCGTCACACCACCCAACATGATAATCAAACGTTGGTAAGCGGGTTTGGAACGAAA
Source organism: Flavobacterium granuli (assembly GCF_900129705.1). Classification (GTDB taxonomy): domain Bacteria; phylum Bacteroidota; class Bacteroidia; order Flavobacteriales; family Flavobacteriaceae; genus Flavobacterium; species Flavobacterium granuli. Next base: position 318,615 of record NZ_FQWO01000002.1, read on the forward strand.
TTCCCATGGTTGCGGTGGCAAAGCCATTTGTTCCTTGTCCATGCTCTCGTCAATCATTCCGGAAATTTTAACATATCCGCCTAGAGGCAACCAACCGATTCCGTATTCGGTTTCGCCAATTTTCTTTTTTATAAGGGAATATTTCACGTCAAAAAATAAGTAGAATTTTTCGACTCTGGTTTTGAATAGTTTAGCAGGAATAAAATGTCCTAATTCGTGAAGTATAATAAGTAATGATAAACTCAATAAAAATTGAGAAAGCTTGATAAATAGATCCATTTTTTAATTTTAATTCTTTTTACAACTCACAAAAGTAAGGTTTTCTATTTGTTTTATTGACAATTATTGTTCCAGAGCATTTTAAAAGTTTGTTAATTAAATCGAATTTGAATCCTTAGTTTCAATTATGTCCTGTAACTTTACTTTTTTCGAAAATTAAGCTCCCTTTTTTTAGATTTAAATTACTTTAAAAATTCAGTATTATGTCCTCAAAATTATTTTCTACTCTTCAAATAAAAAGCATTACGCTTAAAAACAGAATTGCGATTTCTCCCATGTGTCAGTATTCGTCCTTGGATGGTTTTGCCAATGATTGGCATCTGGTGCATCTGGGCAGCCGCGCCAGTGGTGGTGCGGGATTGATTATTCAGGAAGCGACTGCTGTTTCGCCCGAAGGCCGAATTTCGCCCGAAGATCTGGGAATTTGGAAAGATGAACATATCGAGAAATTGCAGTCGATTGTTCGTTTTATCAAAAGTCAAAACGCGGTTGCCGGAATTCAATTGGCGCATGCCGGACGCAAGGCCAGTTCAGCATCTCCATGGAACGGAGGAAGAAAGCTTACTATTGAGAATGGAGGATGGGAAACCGTAGCGCCTTCTGCAATAGGCTTTCATGAAAATGAAGCGGTTCCGCTTGCCTTGGACAAAGCGGGCATTCAAAAAGTGATTTCCGATTTTAAAGCAGCCACCAAAAGAGTTGTTCAGGCAGGCTATCAGCTTCTGGAAATTCATGCCGCCCATGGTTATTTATTGCATCAATTCATGTCGCCTTTGTCTAATTTGCGAACCGATGAATACGGCGGAAGTTTCGAAAACAGAATCCGTTTGACGATGGAAGTTCTAGAAGCGGTACAATCAGAATGGCCAAAAGAGTTGCCTTTATTTGTTCGAATTTCAGCTACAGATTGGGCGGATGGCGGATGGAATATCGAAGAATCAATCCAGCTTTCGAAAATTTTAAAAGAAAAAGGAGTCGATTTGATCGATGTTTCTTCGGGAGGAGCGGTCTCACATCAACAAATTCCGTTGGGACCCAATTACCAAGTCCCTTTTGCAGAACAAATAAAAAATGAAACCGGAATATTGACCGGAGCCGTGGGTTTGATTACAAAATCAGATCAGGCGGAAGAAATCCTCGCTAGCGAAAAAGCCGATTTAGTCTTGTTTGCCAGAGAATCCCTAAGAAACCCAAATTTGGGATTGACATTTGCACAAGAACTAAATGCCGATGTTCAATGGCCTAAACAATACGAAAGAGCTAAAAAGTAAGATTTTAAAACATATAAGTCATATAAGTTTTACTTTTAGATAGTATAAATAAATTCAATTTCTTCTATGAACTTACATTTCTTATCAGTTAAAAAGGCAACAGGAATCTTTCTCTATTTTAAAAACTTAAATGGCTTATATGTTTAAAACATATGCCTGCCACTAATTTAAAAAATACTATATGCAAAAAATTAAAACCGCACTGCTTTCTTACGGCATGTCAGGAAAAGTATTCCACGCTCCGTTTTTGGCCATTCATCCCGGATTTGAACTGCTTGGTTCCTGGGAAAGAAGTAAAAAACTGATACAGGAAGATTATCCAGAGGTAAGAAGCTACCCTACTTTGGAGGCCGTACTCGATGACGATATTGATTTGGTGATTGTAAATACACCGGTTGAAACTCATTTTGAATACGCCAAAAAAGTATTGCTGGCAGGAAAACATGCTATTGTCGAAAAAGCATTTACCACGACGGTGGCCGAAGCACTGGAATTGGCTGCATTGGCCAAAGAAAAAGGATTGAAATTGGCCGTTTTTCAAAACAGAAGATGGGATAGTGATTTCAAAACCGTGCAGCAAGTTGTTTCGGATCAGGTTTTGGGAGAAATTGTCGAAGCTGAATTTCATTTTGATCGTTACAATCCGAATTTGAGTGCTAAAACGCACAAAGAAACGGCTAATTCCGGAGCCGGAATTTTGAAAGATTTAGGGCCACATTTGATTGATCAGGCTTTGAGTTTGTTTGGTTTGCCTCAATCTGTTTTTGCGGATATCCGAATTACCAGAACACACTCTTTGGTAGATGATTATATCGATATTTTGCTGTATTATCCTGATGTAAGAGTGAGACTGAAAGCTGGTTTTTTTGTCCGGGAAGCCATTCCTTCTTATGTGATTCATGGTAAAAAAGGCTCGTTTTTAAAAGTGCGTGGCGATGTGCAGGAAGACGATTTAAAATTAGCTAAGAAACCCAATCTTGATACTTGGGGTAAAGAGCCCAAAACCAAAGAGGGAATTCTTCACACAGAGATTAATAATGATGTATTGATCGAAAAGATACCAACACTTCAAGGGAATTATTATGATTTTTTTGATGGAGTTTACAATTCTATTTCAAATGATACGCCTGAACCGGTTACAGCGCAGGACGGAGTTCATGTCATGCAAATTATTGAAGCGGCAATACAAAGCAACAACCAAAAGAAAGTGATTGATTTATAGTTTTGCCTTTAGCAGAAAGCAATAAATGTTCTCTAAATACTCTGAAAGTAATTAGGGAACATTTATTTTTATAAACAATAACGTTGTATTTTTGGTTAAAAATGCAGCTAAGTATATTCGTTTAGACCTTTTTGTACCTTTGCAGAATTAAACTTCTAAAATTATTTCTTTTGATAGATTTAAACTTCATATCCCGTTTTAAAACCAAAGCAAAATATAAAAAAACCTATAAAAATGCCAAGGTTTCATATCTGAATAGAATTCGTTGGGCGGTTTCGATGTTTTATTTTGCCATGGGTTTGTGTTTTGCCACTTGGGCCAGCCGGATACCGGATATTAAAACGGCTTTGCATCTTGGCGAAGGTGAATTAGGAACTATTTTATTTGCATTGCCATTGGGGCAATTAGTGATTATGCCTTTTTCAGGAAAATTAGTCACCCGTTTTGGTAGCCATCGCATTCTTATAATCTCGTTGTTATTTTATGCTTTTAGCTTGACAAATATTGGTTTGGCTTCTCAGACTTGGCAATTATTGGCAGGATTATTTGTATTTGGAATTTTTGGTAACTTGGCGAATATAGCTGTAAATACCCAAGGAGTTTATACCGAAGTACTTTTCAAGAAAACGATCATGTCTTCTTTTCACGGAATGTGGAGTTTTGCCGGATTTACGGGCGCTTTGGTTGGTTTAGGAATGCTGGCATTGGAGCTTTCGCCTTATCATCATTTTCTGGTAGTTGGTGGAATTGTATTGTTAATGGTGGCTTTAAATTTTAAATTCTTAATAAAAGCCAAAGAAACCATTAAAGCCAAAAAGAAAAAAAGGTTCACCAAACCGGACAGTGCTTTAATTTGGCTGGGAGTAATTGGTTTCTGTGGGATGGCAAGCGAAGGCGTGATGTTTGATTGGAGCGGCGTTTATTTTAAGGATGTGATTAAAGCGCCTGGCGCATTAGTAATTTTAGGTTATACCTCGTTTATGATTATGATGGCTGGAGGTCGTTTTATTGGGGACGGTTTGATTCTTAAATTTGGACGAAAAAAAGTCATGCAAATTAGTGGCCTGATGATTTCTACCGGACTTTTTGTTTCTGTATTTTTTCCGTATATTATTCCATGTACTTTTGCTTTTATGCTTGTGGGATTAGGTGTTTCTACGATTGTACCAACGATTTATAGTGTGGCTGGAAAAAACCCAACGGTTCCTCCTGGGGAAGCACTAACAATTGTTTCGAGTGTGAGTTTTCTGGGATTTTTAATGGGACCACCCGTGATAGGTTATATTGCCGAGTTGTTTGGTTTGCGATTCTCTTTCGCTTTTATTGGAATCTTCGGAATTTTGATAGCCCTTATGGTTTCCAGAATCAAAGCAATCGAGTAAAATATATTTTTACACTTTTTTAAAAAACCGACATGTCCTAGAAAAACAGTCGGTTTTTTATTTTTTACTGAAAATCAGTAACTTAACGATTTTTTTGTTATTTTTAACATTAGTATTCAAGCAATTGTGTTTTAAATTGTTTTTGAATACTAAATACCACTTTTTCTATTTTTTTGTAGAGCCTAATTGGGTGATGCGTTTATTTCCAAAGACCTTTTTCTGTTATTTCTGCCATAGTATTCCTTTTCGGAATATTTTTTATGGCCAGAAGTGAAACAATCATTTTTTTTATTTAACAGACAAAATTTCCTGATTCATTAGGGTTTTTTGGCGAAAAAATAGAGACAGGCTTATGAGAAATGGTATTTTGTCACTCTTGTTTATTTTGCAGATGGGATTTGTTTTTGCCCAAAATAATGCCGGAATTTCGGGTAAGGTTTTAGATGCGAAAACAATGCAACCCTTGACTTATGTAGTTGTTTCAATCCAAAATACAAATTGGACGGAACTCACGGCAGCGGATGGGAAGTTTCTTTTTAATGCTTTGCCATCTGGGGATTATCTGATTCTTTTTCACAATCAGGGATACAAAGATGCTTTGGTTCCCATAAGTTTGAATGGGGGTGAGTTACTAGATTTAGGAACCATTTTACTAGAAGAAGACCAAATTTTAGAGCAGCAAAGTGGATTAATCCGGCTTTTCGAAAACGAGCTGACAGATGACAATAGCGGTTCTGAGAGTACTTCGGGTCTTTTGCAATCATCCAAAGACGCTTTTCAGCAGGCAGCAGCTTTCAATTGGGGACAGGCAAGATTCAGGGTGCGCGGTTTAGACAGCGAGAATGCAACGACGATGATTAATGGCATCACGATGAACAAACTTTATGACGGTAGGCCGCAATGGAGCAACTGGGGCGGACTCAATGATGCTACTCGAAATCAGGAGTTCTCCATCGGCACCGCACCATCCGATTATACTTTTGGAGGTATTTTGGGAACGCAGCAAATCAATACTCGCGCTTCTATTTATAAGACTGGCGCAAGAATTACGGTATCGGGAACCAATACGAATTACAGTTGGCGTATGATGGGAACCTATGCTTCGGGCATGAGCAATGCCGGTTGGGCTTATGTGGTTTCGGCTGGAAAACGCTATGCCGAAGAAGGTCATTTTGACGGAACTACCTATGATGCAAATTCTCTTTTTCTTAGTGTCGAAAAGAAATTGAATGAGCAACATTCGATTAATGTTACCGGTTTTTATACGCCCAATATCCGAGGGAAAAATTCACCAAACACAGATGAGGTTAGGCAATTGACGAGTGAGAAATACAATTCCTACTGGGGTTATCAAAACGGTAAAAAAAGAAATGCAAGAGAGAAAACCATCGAAGAACCCATTTTGATGTTGAATCATTTTTTTAAAATAAATGATCACACTAATCTGAATTCCAGTGTGATGTATCAGTTTGGTAAAATAGGGAATAGCAACCTGGATTATCAAAACGCCAATAGCCCGGATCCAACCTATTTTAGAAAAATGCCGAGTTATTACAGTTCGATGTATGCCAAAGATAATGGGGAGTTTTCGGGTGCGTTTATACCGGATTTTGAAAATGCCGAGAGGAGCAGAACGACTTTTTTAGCAAACCCCCAAATCGACTGGGAGGCAATCTACCGAACAAATCAAAATCCGATTGTGGATAGCAATGGAACCATAACGGGTTATGAACCGGCACAAAGTCATTATGTTTTATACGAAGACCGGACCGATGATCAAACCATTGTGGCGGCGTCTAACTTCAATTCGCAACTGAATGAAAACCTGATTTTGAATGTGGGTGCTTCGTTTCGGGACTTAAAATCTCACAATTACCAAAAGCTGTTGGATTTACTGGGAGGTGCTTTTTTTGAAGATATTGATGGATTTTATAACGGAAGCCAAGCGCAATCTGATTTGAATAATCCACACCGTCAAGTGATAGTGGGCGACGCTTATGGTTACAATTATAAGTACAGAGCCAATACTGTTGATGCTTTCAGTCAGTTTAAATTTTCTTATAATAAAGCCGATTTTTATTTGGCGCAATCCTTCAGTAGTACTAATTATCAAAGAGAAGGTTTGTATCGAAATGGAATTTATGAGACGACCTCTTTTGGCAAAAGCGAGAAAGTGCAATTCGAAAATTTTGGTTTCAAAGGAGGGATTACTTTTAAAATATCGGGCAAGCAGTCATTGAATTTCAACGGAGCCCATTTGACCAAAGCACCCAGTCTTAGAAGTACTTTTCCTAATGCACGATTGAATAATTCGATTGTAGAGAACTTGAAAAGTGAAGCCGTTAATAGTCTTGATATTAGCTATATTTTTCGATCGCCCCACTTAAAAATGAGAGGAACAGCCTATTATTCGACCATAAAGGACGCTACTAAAATTTCCTTTTTTTATGCCGAAGGAATCTTTGATAATGAGGCGGGATATACCAATACGAATGCTTTTGTCAGCCAGACTTTGACTAATCTGAACCGCAAGAATATCGGAGCTGAATTGAGCTTGGAGTACCAACTCAGTACCACATTAAAAACAAACTTTTCGGCTGCTTACGGGCAATTTACCTATGACAATAATCCTAAAGTAAGTATTAATAATGATGCGGTAGCCACTATTGAAAATACGAATCCATCGTATGATTTTGGAACGGCGCTTTTAAAAAATTACAAACAAGCTGGTATGCCACAACAGGCGTATAGTTTGGGAATTGAATATCGAGATCCCAAATACTGGTGGATAGGCACCAATGTGAATTATCTAGCGGATTCCTATATTGATGTTTCACCCATTTCCAGAACAGCACAATTTTATACAAATCCCGCCAGCGGTTTCGCTTTCCCCGAAGCTACCGAGGAAAGGGCAAAGGAGTTGCTAAAACAGGAACGATTTGATCCTGTGGTGTTGCTCAATTTAATAGGAGGAAAATCCTGGAGAATTAAGGGGAAGTACCTGGGACTTTTTGTGAGTATTAATAATATATTGGATAAAAGTTATAAAACAGGCGGCTATGAGCAAGCTCGTAATGCTAATTTCCGTCAGCTCAATCAGGATGTTTCCAGCGGGACACCTTCTTTTGGTAATAAATATTTTTATGGCTATGGCCAAAGCTATTTTGTGAATCTCTACTTCAGTTTTTAATTTTTTAAATCAAATGTTATGGAAAGTAATAGTAGAAAATGCTTTTTTTTAATGGTTTTTGCGGTGCTCTTTTCCAGTTGTTCGAATGATGAGGTGGAAGTTCCCAAGTTGAGCTGTACCCAACCGGATTTTGTCGCAAATAAAACCGTTGCCCAAGTGCATGCTAATGCTGCTGCGATTGTATCACAATATCTTTATGACGATATTATAGAAGCTTATGTGGTCTCAACTGATGAAAGCGGGAATTTTTTTAAAGCAATATCATTTCAAACTTTGGCTACTTCCACAGTGCCAGCCCAAGGTTTTAGCGTTCCAGTGGATGCGACTAATTTGTATGTCGATTATCGGCTAGGGAACAAAGTATATGTGAAACTGAAAAATCAATACACGGATATCAATTATGGGAGTTTGCGCATTGGCGGTATTTATGTCAATTCCTATGATGAAGGCGCAGTGGGCCGACTTTCTCAGAATGACTATAAAGGCGTGCTGCATGCTTCCTGTACGAATGTAACCGAAGACCTCTTGGTTCGCCCCATTACGATTGCTGATTTAGTGACAGATTCTAATTTGAATACGCTCGTCGAATTATCGGATGTGCAATTTACAGAAGCGGCTATGGGACGTCATTACTATGAGGAAACCAACGATATTGGTGGCGCGACCAACTGGAATTTAATGGATAAATACGGAAATCAAGTAATCTTTAGAACCAGTAGCTATGCTAATTTTTCCCGAAGTTTGGTTCCTGCCGGTAGCGGAAAAGTACGAGGCGTTTTGACCAAATTTGGTTCTGATTATCAGTTGCTGGCACGATCAGAAAAGGATGTCATGATGAGCGGTACACGTGCTGTTCCTTTTTTCTCCCAAGATTTTCAATCGGTGGTTGATAATAGCAATTTGAGTTTAGCCGGCTGGGCTAATATTGTTCAGAGTGGCACTTTGTTCTGGAAAGGCGGGGTTTATTCCGGCAATGGTTATGCAGAGTTTGCCATTAGTGGTACAAAAGTGAATTCGAATATAGCTTGGTTGATTTCACCCAAAATTGACATGGATACCCATACGAATGAGATTTTGACCTTTAGAACGGCCCAGCATCATCTGGATGTCGATTCTCCTTTGAACACATTGGAAGTCTATGTTTCCACTAATTTTGACGGTTTGAATGTTACTAAGGCAACCTGGATTCCGCTTGTAGTAACCTTGCCTAAACAAGCGACACCTTGGTACCAGTTTGTTGGTTCAGGCGGAGTGGATTTGTCTTCTTATACCGGAAAAATTAATATTGCTTTCAAATACATTGGGTCGGGTAGGAACCTAGCTTTAGATGGCGCTTTTCAAGTGGATGATGTTCAAATTTTCGGGGATTAATAAACGTCTAGGATTGTTTTAATTTTGCACAATAGTTTTATATTTGTGACTTTATAAACAAAATTAAAATCATGAAATACGTTTTATTTTCCCTTGTTTTAACTCTTTTTATATCTTGTTCAAAAGACAAAGAAACTGATTATACCGCTAAGAATGAACAAGAAATTGTTGATTATATAGCCAAGAATGATTTAACTGCTCAAAAAAGCAGTTCAGGTTTGTATTACGTAATTAATGAGCCTGGTACCGGTGCTCAACCCACTGCAACCTCTAATGTAACGGTGGCTTACAAAGGCTATTTTACCAATGGAAAAGTATTTGATAAAAGCGAAGACAGCGGAATTTCGTTTGGTTTACAACAGGTAATCAAGGGATGGACAGAAGGAATTCCTTTTTTTAAAGAAGGCGGTAGCGGTCTTCTTTTAATTCCGGCTCACCTAGGTTATGGAAGTAATGACAGAGGGCCTATTCCAGGAGGTTCTGTACTTATTTTTGAGGTAAAACTAATTGCCGTTAATTAAAATAATGAGCTAAAACCCCTCTTTTTGAGTCGTTTTAGCTCATTCTAAATTGGATTTTATACTATCCAAAACCTACTTATTTAAATATTAAATGACTTTTAATAAGCAGCAATTGTGTATTCATAATTGTTTTGCTTATTTTTTGTTTTGTATTTTGCCGTCCCAAATCTATAGAAATACCACATGAAAACGTACTTTATCACCATTCTTATGATGGTCTCCCCTTTTTTGACGCAAAGTCAAACACTAGAGAATCCAGTTAAGTTAAAACAAATTAATGTTGTTAAAACAAATTTTCGCAATTTGAAAGATGGTGAAATTGTCAACAAAACAATACAATTTAAGGAAGGAAAACTCTCCGCTATCAAAACGTCTGATGTTATCCAAAGCTTCTTTTATAATCCAAATGGCTTATTGGACATGACGGTAAAAGAAAGAGAAGGAAGCGGCTGGAAAGAAGTGGTTAATTACAGCTATGACAAAGCAAACAGATTAACTAAGTTTAGCAAAAAATACGACGAAAATGGCCAATATGTTACTAAGACAATAACGATAACATACGAGGGAGCCAGAATAAAAGCGATCACAAAAAAAAGTAATAATCACCAAAATTTTGTTGAAGACATTGAATATGTAGTCGAAAACGGGATCATCGTAAGGAGAGCTTCAAGAGATAGAAACCAACAGATTATCAGTAAAAAAGAGTATGGATATTACAAGAATAATTTTGTAAGTCAGAAAGGATTGGTTGGAGATAAATCGACCCAGTATTATACTTTTGATGATAAAAATTCGATTAATCGGCTGATTGTAAAAAATTTATTTGGAGAGAATTACAAACTGATTGTTCCCATAGTTTCTTTTCATGAAGATGAATTTGATTTGCAATCCATTTCTGAGAATAATCAATTGAGTTCCAAATCGACTTCGGTAGATTTTATTGGAAAATCGGGAATTTATAAATACAACAGTAATAATTATCCTGTTTCGCATGCGCTAATAGAAGAGAATGGGATTGTGAAAACCCAAACAACCTATTTTTACGAATAATATTTTGACGACAACTAGTGCATTTTTAGGTTCAAGTCTGGAAAACAAGCGTATTAATTTATTTTCTATTCTATTTAAAAAGCGATTTCAATAAGTGTAAGTACCTAGCAAATGATTAAATTTGTAGCTTATTCAAAGTTATGTTAGAAAAAGAAGTATTAAATTTCGAAAAAACAGCCATTGTAGGCATTGTAACTCAAAATCAAAGCGAAGAGAAATTAAACGAATATCTTGACGAACTGGAGTTTTTGACTTTTACGGCTGGAGGGGAAGTGGTGAAACGCTTTTCGCAAAAAATGGAACGTCCCAATCCTAAAACTTTTATGGGTACAGGTAAGATCGAAGAGATTCATGCGTATGTAAAGGAGAATAATATTTCGACATTGATTTTTGATGATGAATTAACGCCTTCACAACAAAAAAATATTTCCAAAATTATTACCGAATGTAAAATTCTAGACAGGACGCACCTTATCCTGGACATTTTTGCACAACGTGCCGAAACTTCCTATGCAAGAACCCAAGTAGAGCTGGCACAATGTATTTATATGTTGCCGCGATTATCCGGACTTTGGACACACTTGGAGCGTCAAAAAGGGGGAATTGGAATGCGTGGACCCGGTGAAACAGAAATTGAAACAGACAGACGTATTGTGCGCGATAGAATTGCGTTACTGAAAGATAAAATTAAAGCGATTGACAAACAAATGGGAACACAGCGAAGCAATCGTGGTTCTATGGTGCGTGTGGCTTTAGTGGGATATACGAATGTGGGGAAATCTACTTTGATGAATGCCATTGGGAAAAGCGATGTATTTGTAGAAAACAAACTTTTTGCGACCTTAGACACAACCGTTCGCAAGGTGGTGATAAAAAACCTGCCTTTCCTATTGTCAGACACCGTGGGATTCATCCGTAAATTGCCCACTATGCTGGTGGATTCTTTCAAGAGTACGCTTGATGAGGTTCGTGAGGCCGATTTGTTATTGCACGTTGTCGATATTTCACATCCTGAATTTGAAGATCATATTGCATCGGTAAATCAAACTTTATTAGACATCAAGGCGCATGACAAACCCGTAATCATGGTTTTCAATAAAATAGATGCCTACAAGCATTTAACGATTGACGAAGATGATTTGATGACCGAAAAAACAACTAAACATTATACGCTGGAAGAATGGAAATCGACTTGGATGAGCCGTGTAGGAGAGCAAAATGCCTTGTTTATTTCAGCCAAAAACAAAGAAAACTTTGAAGAGTTTAGAGCATGTGTTTATGAAGCGGTAAGACAAATTCACATTACCCGTTTTCCGTATAATAAATTTTTGTATCCTGATTACAAGGACGCTATCGAAAAAGAAGACAAAGAAGAGCAAGAAACAGAGTAAATTCTGCTCGATAGTTTTATAAATAGAAATCCCTTTTGATACATGTTCAAAAGGGATTTTTTATTGGGCATGCCCCAACGGATGCTTTGAAATACAGCATTACTATAGCCATTTTAAAATTCAGAAGAATTAGGCTTTAATTCGTATTTTCGCAAAACCAAAGAACAACTCTTTTTATAAGCTGTAAAACGGCTAGAGTGTTGGAAACAAAGAAGAAGTGAAAAAGGCGGAAAACGAAAAGCTAAGCTGGACTGTTTGTCCTGAATGTCAGGGACGCGGCAAAAAAAGTCGGGGACTGAGTCAGAAAGCACGACGAACTTACCAGATAGCGGTCGATCAATTTGAAAAAACGAAAGGCGAAGGAACAGCTCCAGTGCGTCCTAAGGCTCACTTATATTCCTGCTTGAGCTGTAGCGGTTCTGGCTTGCTTCCTTCAACTGGCCCTCCTATCGCAGATAAAGAAAATTACCCACATGTCGCTATTATTGGTGGTGGAATAGGTGGAGTGGCGCTGGCGGTGGCTTGTTTGCACCGCGGCATTCCCTTTACTCTTTATGAGCGCGATAACAACTTCGATGCGAGATCTCAGGGTTACGGACTTACTTTGCAACAAGCGAGTAAAGCGATTGAGGGATTGGGTATTCGCTCTTTAGCAGAAGGAGTAAGGTCAACACGACATTTAGCTCATACTACAACAGGAAAAGTCATTGGTGAATGGGGGGTCAGAAAGTGGATACAATCCGATGCGGAAACGGTTACGAAACGCGCTAATGTGCATGTCCCTCGACAGTCTTTGCGCTTAGAGCTGCTGGAGCAACTTGGTGGTGACGATGCTGTTCAGTGGGGACACCAGTTAGTTCATTTTGAGGAATCGACAGAGCAGGGAATTGATCTGAGTTTTCAAGTAAACGGGAAGCTTCAACATGCCAAAGCAGATCTTGTGGTGGGCGCCGATGGTATTCGCAGTTCGGTGCGGAGGTTGCTGCTTGGTGATGATGGTTTGCCTTTGCGTTATCTGGATTGTATTGTGATATTGGGCATTTGTCCATTGGGAGCTCTTGAAGATCTTAATAGTCCTTTATTGGATTCGGCTACTGTTTTTCAAACCGCTAATGGCAATGAGCGAATTTACATAATGCCTTATACGTCAGACTCGGTGATGTGGCAATTGAGTTTTCCAATGTCCGAAAAAGAGGCTATGGCGTTAAGTGCGCTAGGCTCAAAAGCACTCAAAGAAGAAGCTTGTCGCAGAACGCAATGGCATGATCCCATACCTGCTATTTTAGCAGCGACTCAGGAAGCTCAGATTTCGGGCTATCCTGTATATGACCGGGAATTACTCCAGCCGGAATCGTTGGAGAAAGCAGGGCAAGTCACGCTAATTGGAGATGCAGCGCATCCCATGAGTCCATTCAAAGGACAGGGGGCAAATCAAGCACTGCTGGATGCGCTCGCACTGGCCCGGGGAATCTCAAGAGGTTGCAATCCTGTGTCACAATGGAGAAAAAGGGGACTGAGAGAAAGTGTATTAACAAAATTTGAATCCGAAATGTTAGCCCGTAGTGCTTCCAAAGTAAAAGATTCGGCAGCAGCTGCAGAGTTCTTACATTCCGAAATTGCGCTTCATGAGGGCGATCAGCCGAGAGGTCGTTGTCTAAAGAAAAAAGATGTAAGCTAAATAGGTCTTCAGTTTTCCGTTTGTGTAAAAGAAATTAGAAACCATAATTGACTCCCAATCCAAAAATTTCACGCACCTGAACGGCTTGGACCGAATTATCATCATAGATGGCCTGAACAGCAACATTTGCCGATAGGTATTTGTTGATTTTCATGATGACATTCATCTGATAATCGACATCAACGTTTTGAGGGTTATCTAAATAATTAGAATATAAATTTAATCTGTTCTCAATGGAAACATTGGCCATTACATTGAATTTATAATAAGCGCTAATACTGGCTCCGAATTCAAATCGGGAAACGTCACCTTGTAAAACGCCATACGAAGGGGCTAAATCAGTAAAATGTTTGTGTACAATAATTAATTTAGCTGCTGCCGGTGAAAAATTGACGCTTAGATTATCGTTCTTTTTCCATAACATTCCGGGTCCAAATTGAAAATAGGCTGGAGAGAAAAAATGAGAAATTTTCTGGTCATTTTTATCCAAACCAGTATCCATTTGGGTTTTAAAATTAAAATATAAGGAATAATACCAGTTACCGGATGCTTTTTTGCCCCAAAGGGAATTCAGCTCCAGACGGTCGTCTGTTTTGGCGGTTTTAGTGTCGCCTTTTATTTTACTTAAACCGTAAGCCAAAATGAATTTATTATCCCAAACAACAGCTCCTTTTTTATAATTGAAATCATAGTTTATGCCTAGATTTCCCGCGATATTGGATGTTCCGCCACCAAGCCATTGTTTATTATAGGCAGACTGATTGAAAAGTAAGGAGATATTTCCTTTTTTTGTCCAAAGTTTTGTAGTGTCTTTTGCGACTTCTTGGGCATTTGCGGATAGGAGTGTCAAAATAAAAACCAAAGAAAGTATTACTTTTTTCATATTCTTTAATTTTGTTAGTATAACAAATATAAAAAAAGCAATTGAGAAAACAGGGCTTATTATTTTTTCTTATACAAGGGTACAGCGGAGCAGGCTTCGCCATACATGATGCTTCTGGCATAAGCTTGCAGGTGATGTGCCGCTAATACATAAGCACGCATAGGTACGGGTTTTCTGGAACAGCCTTTTATGATAATTGGTTTATTTTGATAAACAGCATAGTCAATTTTAGGAAGTAATTCCTCATATAAGGCGGCATCTAAATCTTCGATGGTTCCATTGATAATTTTCTTGGCAAATGGTGCCAGTTGGATTGCCACTAAGATAGAAGCCCAAGCCGGAATAATAGCATCCGTACTGCAATGGATGGCTACAAATTGGTCTTGGTATTGGGTCCAGTCGTGATTTTTAAGATGCTCTCTAAAGTCTTTTTCTTTTAACAAAAAACCTTCCAAAAGCCATTGTGAAATGTCGATTTGAGTCCGAATCCCTTTTGGATAGTAATCTTCTAAATCGAAAACTTCCAAGGCACTATTGGCAACTTTGTTTACTATTTCTTCCATAAAAAAGTTTAGTTTCATGTTTAAAGTTTCAAGTTGAATAACCTGAAACTTTAAACTTTAAACAAATTTTTAAAGCATTCCTAATTCTAATTTTGCTTCTTCACTCATCAAATCTTTGCTCCAAGGCGGATCAAAAGTGATTTCTACTTCAGCGTCTTTTATATGCTCAATAGATTTTACTTTTTCTTCCACTTCTCTAGGTAAGCTTTCGGCAACCGGACAATTAGGAGAAGTAAGGGTCATCAGGATTTTTACTTCATAATCAGTATTGACCATCACGTCATAAATCAAACCTAATTCATATATATCTACAGGAATCTCAGGATCGTAGATGGTTTTTAATTTTTTTACGATCGCTTCGCCTAATTCATTTGTGTCTATTTCTGCTGTCATAATTTAATTTGTTTTAAACATATAATTTCCTTTTTTTAAAGTAAAATAGAAGTATATGTAGGTTTTTATTTTGTTTTAATTTTTATTGTTAGAAACATATAAGTCATATAAGTTTTTTTTTAAAAGTAAGATATAAGGACATATAAGTTTTATTTTGTATTTAATTGGCTTTAAACATATAAGTAATCTACGTTTTTAATTTGCTTATATGACTTATATGTTAAAACTAATCCTCAAGCCTGCTATAAAATTCATTGACGAATGTTTTTTGACCCTCATAGAAAATATTTTTCACATTAAAGTTTATCAACAAGCCAATAGGTGCATTTAATAAGTTCATATAAGTAAGCAATTGCGCTTCAAAAATAGGGTTTATTTCATTTACCGATTTTAATTCAACAACAAGATTGTTTTCTATTAATAAATCACATCTAAGTTTAGATTCTAACTCATGTCCCTTATATTTTAAAGGTACCAATAATTCTGAAGAGTAATTTATTTTTCTTAATTCCAATTCTTTTTTCAGACATTGATGATAAACACTTTCTAAAAGACCAGGACCTATACTTTTATGAACTTCAATTGCGGCTCCATTAACCTGATAAACTAAATCTTTGAGATAACTTCTTGTTATATTCATAGTATCAGTTTTTGATGTTAATAAAGTTAGTAGGGGCTTATTTAAGTTAAAAAAACTTATATGACTTATATGTTTAAATTAATTTTTTGAATTGAATGCCAAAGCATACATTTTTATATTTTTTATCATTGAGACTAAACCGTTGGCGCGAGTAGGAGACAGATGTTCTTTCAGTCCTATTTCGTCAATGAAATCCATATCGGCATTGATAATATCTGTGGCTGATTGATTAGAAAAAGCACGGATTAAAATCGCGATAATCCCTTTGGTCAATATCGCATCACTATCTGCCGTGAAAACAATTTTGTCCTCATTTTGTTCTCCTTGCAGCCATACTTTTGATTGGCAGCCTTTGATGAGGTTGTTCTCTGTTTTGAATTCTTCTTTGATTAAAGGAAGGTTTTTTCCTAATTCGATGATGTATTCGTAGCGTTGCATCCAATCATCAAACATAGAAAATTCATCTACTATTTCGTTTTGTATGTCTTTAATTTTCGTCATTCTGTTTTGCAAATGAATTAATTTTATTTACTAATTTTTTTATTTCGACTGGTGGAAATCCATGGTCAAAACTCTTCGATTCGTATATTTTTCCTTTGTAAGTAATTTTCAAATTGGCTATAGCCGCTCCATCATAAAAACGCTTTTCTGTTGGTGATTTCAGGTCGGGAATTTCTTCCAGATTGAGATCTTGAAAAAGATTAATCAATTCATTCCAGTCGGCATCCGAAATTTTAGTTGCCACTGGTTTGTCTTGTTGATCCCTTTCTTTACTAATCGAAAGCTGTTGTTTTTCAACGACTATTTTTTGATAAAAACCTCTTGTATTGGCTACATATTCAATTATAGCGGCATCAATTTCCTGTGCTTTGGTGTTTTCGCAACCTTTCCCCAGAAAGAGGGTTAAGAACAATAAAGAGATTAGTTTCATATATGTAAAATTTATTTGTCATAGGTCATATATGGTATCGCCTTTTTATTTATAGAAGTTTGCTTGGGCAAACTGGTTGTTAATGGCGATTTCATAATTTTATTTTTTAAGATAACATGGTTTTGGCTCTTTTAACTGCTTCGACCATCAAATCAATTTCTTCTTTGGTATTGTAAAAAGCAAATGAGGCTCTAATGGTTCCTGGGATACAGAAAAAATTCATTATCGGTTGGGTACAATGGTGCCCTGTTCGTACCGCTATTCCCAATTTGTCAATAATGGTGCCAATATCATATGGATGAATTCCTTCAATATTGAATGAAATTACCGAAGTTTTTTCGTTGGCAGTTCCAATGATTTTCAAGCCTTCAATTTCTAAAAGACGTTGTGTTCCGTATTCCAGTAACTCTAATTCTTGTTTTTGAATGTTCTCAAAACCAATGGAATTCATATAATCGATTGCTGTTCCCAGTACAATTCCTCCGGCAATATTAGGCGTTCCGGCTTCAAATTTATGAGGCAATTCAGCATAGGTTGTTTTTTCAAAAGTTACTTCCTTGATCATCTCCCCGCCGCCTTGATAAGGAGGCAATTTATTCAGCCAAGCTTCTTTTCCGTATAAAATTCCGGTACCCGTTGGCCCGCACATTTTATGTCCAGAAAAAACATAAAAATCACAGTCCAAAGCTTGAACGTCCGGTTTCAAATGCGGTACAGCTTGCGCTCCATCAATCAAAATGGCAGCACCAACTTCGTGTGCCTTATCGATCATGTACTTGATGGGATTGATGGTTCCCAGTGCATTTGAAATGTGATTTACTGTCACAATTTTGGTTTTGTCTGACAACAATTGGTCATATTCTGCCATAATCAATTCGCCTTTGTCATTCATGGGAATGACTTTTAGCGTCGCGCCAGTTTTCTCGCACAGCATTTGCCAAGGCACAATATTGCTGTGATGTTCTAATGCCGAAACGATCACTTCATCGCCCGCTTTTAAAATCGAGGCAAATCCGTTGGCAACTAAATTAATCCCAAAAGTAGTTCCTGAAGTAAATAATACTTCATGGGAAAATTTGGCATTAATGTGATTTTGCATTTTCACGCGGGATTCCTCATAAGCATCTGTAGCCAGCTGGCTTAAAGTATGTACGCCACGGTGAATGTTGGCATTGATTTCTTGGTAATATTTGGAGATAGCATCAATGACCACTTGTGGTTTTTGTGATGTGGCTCCGTTATCGAAATAAACTAATGATTTGCCGTTTACTTTTTGAGAGAGTATCGGAAAATCGGCTCTTATTTTTTGAATGTCTAGCATAATTATTTAGAAAAATTCTAAATACAAAAGTACTAAAATTATGCGATTAAGAAATTAAGAAAATTAAGTTTTTAGCAGATTATTGGTCTGATTTAGACTCTTGAATCAAGATTTCTGCAATTATCGATTATTTCTCCGTTTTGAAATGTTTTTAATAAATTGCATAAAAATACTTTCAGATGAAAAAAATATTCAAAATCATTGGTTTGGCTTCTTTTATTGGTGTTTTCTATATTGGGTTTTCGACCTATCCCAAACTGGATTTGATTTCCGGATTTTCGGCCAAAAGTGTTGCTTCGGGGCATTTTATCGACCATCGTTCACTTGAAATGATTGAGAAAGGCGATAATGATATCGATATGATTGATTTGGCCAAAAACAACATAGATGAAGACGGAAAGTTTGCCACCGCTTCTGTTTATGGTCTCAAAAAGCGAAAAGCAATTTATCGAGACGGTTTAGGTGCAACTTTAATCAATGATGATTTTGATTTGACAAAGCCTTATTTGGTTCCAAAAAGAACGAAGTTGGATAACAATTTACCCTTTCCTTATGGAAATAAGGATCCTATGGATACTGTTTTTGCTAACATTGATTATAACAAATTGAATGCGGCTGTGGCCAATGCTTTTGATGTAAAGGGCAAAAAAGACAAGCGAACGCGTTCTCTGTTGGTGGTTTATAAGGATAAGATTATTGCTGAAAAGTATGACACCGGTTTTGATAAAGACAGTAAAATTCTGGGTTGGTCGATGACTAAAAGTATTACGGCAACTTTATTTGGAATACTTCAAAAACAGGGTAAATATGATATTTATAAATCGACACCCATTAGCGAATGGCAAAATGACGAGCGCAAAAAAATTACGACAAACGATCTGATTCACATGAATTCCGGGTTGGAATGGGAAGAAAATTACAATACGATTTGTGATGCGACCAAAATGCTTTTTCTATCGGAAAATATGGGACGAGTGCAACTGGAAAAGCAGGCGGTATTTAAACCGAATACGCATTGGAACTATTCTTCCGGAACGACTAATTTATTGTCTTACATTTTAAGAAATCAGTTTAAGACACATCAGGAATATTTGGATTTTTGGTACTCCGCTTTGATAGATAAAATAGGGATGAATTCCATGATTGTTGAAACGGATATGGCGGGGAATTATGTAGGTTCGTCTTATGGTTGGGCGACCACTCGTGACTGGGCCAAATTCGGTTTGTTGTACCTGCACAAAGGAAATTGGAATGGAGAACAATTATTTGAGGAAAGTTGGGCTGCTTATGTTGCGACTCCTACCAAGGGTTCCAAAGGAGATTATGGCGGACATTTTTGGCTCAATGCCGGTGGAAGATATCCGGATGCGCCAAAGGATTTGTATTCGGCAAATGGCTATCAAGGGCAAAAAGTATTTATTATTCCTTCGCTTGATTTAGTGATTGTGCGAATGGGTTTGACCGAAGATGCCAAGTTTGATGTCAACGGAATGTTGAAAGGGATAATTGGGAGTTTGAAAAAGTAGCCTTTAAATAAAATAGAAAACCCTTTCAGAGTTTTAAACTCTGAAAGGGTTGCTAAACTTCTTTCTTAGTAAGATTTACAAGTCAAATCCCAATTTCACGCCTAATTTATTGGCGATAATTGTAGTAATTCTTTGTTTTAATTCCGGTATTTTGATGTTTTCAATAACGGCATTTGAGAATGCATACATCAATAAAGCTTTGGCTTCTTTCTTAGGGATTCCACGTTGTTGCATGTAGAACATGGCGGTTTCGTCCAACTGGCCTATGGTGCATCCGTGAGAACATTTTACGTCATCGGCAAAAATTTCCAATTGTGGTTTTGCGTTTATTGTCGCTTTGTCGCTCAATAGGATGTTGTTGCTTTTTTGGAAAGCATTTGTTTTTTGAGCTTCTTTTTCTACAAAAACTTTTCCGTTGAAAACACCTGTGGAACGATCGGAAAAGATTCCTTTGTAATCTTGGAAACTTTCACAGTTTGGAGTTGCATGGTTGACCAAAGTGTAATGATCTACGTGTTGCTTTTCGCCAATAATGGTGATTCCGTTCAGGGTGCTTGTCAATCTTTCACCAAAATGGTAAAAATTCAAGTTGTTTCTGGTTAAGTTTCCTCCAAAAGAGAAGGTATGAACTGAAACGTGACTTTCCTGTTTTTGAGAAACGTAAGTATTGTCTATAAGATTGGCCTGTAGATTGTCATTTTGAATCTTGTAATAATCTACAATGGCACGTTTTTGGGCAAAAATCTCGGTAACTGAATTGGTTAAAACAGGATTTTCGCTTAAACTTTGATGACGCTCGATGATTTGTACATGAGAATTTTCTCCTACAATCACTAAGTTTCTTGGTTGTACCATCAATGCTGCTTCGTTTCCTGTTGAGAAATACATAATCTCAATAGGCTTGTCGGCTACTTTACTTTTTGGGATGTTGATGTATGCTCCTTCATTGGCGAAAGCCGTATTCAACGAAGTCAAACTGTCGTCTTTCTTGGCAATTTGGTTGAAGTAGGCATCAATAATCATCTTGTATTTTGGTTTGGTCAATGCCGAGGCCATCAAACAAACATCAATTCCTTCATGAGTTGTTGAAGATAGATGAGAGCTAAAAACACCGTCAATAAAGACTACTTTATAGGTGTCTATTTCGTGTAAAAAATATTTTTTTACATCTGAATACTGAATGTTGCTTTCTGCTTTTGGAAAAACGGTAAAGTCATTTTTTAGGATGGCATTTAGCGAAGTGTATTTCCAAGCTTCTTCTTTTTTTGTTGGGAAACCTTTATTTTCAAAGTTTTTTATCGCTTCTGTGCGTACATCATGAAGTTCAGAGTGAACATCGATGCGCTCTTCAAAAGCCATAAAAGACGATAGTAATTTTTCTTTTAAATCCATTTTTGGTAGTTATGAGTTATGAGTTATGAGTTTTGAGTTTTGCAAACTGTAAACTGTAAACTGCAAACTAGTTTTCTGCTTTAATCCAGTCGTATCCTTTTTCTTCCAGCTCGTGAGCCAGTTCTTTTCCGCCAGATTTTACAATTTTACCATTGTATAATACGTGTACGAAATCAGGAACGATATAATCTAATAATCTTTGGTAGTGTGTAATTACTACTATTGCGTTTTTGTCGTTTTTCAGTTTGTTCACACCATTAGCAACGATACGTAAGGCATCGATGTCCAATCCAGAATCGGTTTCGTCGAGGATAGCTATTTTAGGTTCTAGCATTGCCATTTGAAAAATTTCATTACGTTTTTTTTCTCCACCAGAGAAGCCTTCGTTAAGAGAACGGGAAAGAAATTTGCGATCGATTTCTAATAATTCTGATTTTTCGCGAATTACTTTCAGCATTTCATTGGCAGGCATTTCTTCCTGTCCGTTTGCTTTTCGTGTTTCGTTGATTGCCGTTCTCATGAAGTTCGTTACAGATACTCCCGGAATTTCTACTGGATATTGGAATGAAAGAAAAACACCTTTGTGTGCTCTTTCCTCTGGCGCCAATTCACCAAGATCTTCTCCGTCTAGAACAATTTCGCCTTCGGTTACTTCGTAGTTTTCGTTTCCTGCAATGATAGATGCTAATGTACTTTTTCCAGCACCGTTAGGTCCCATTATGGCGTGAATTTCTCCTGCTTTTACTTCAAGATTGATTCCTTTTAATATTTCTTTGTCGCCAATAGAGGCGTGTAGATTTTTTATGCTTAACATTTGTTTCTATTTTTTAAACCATTAAGGTATTAAGATTCAGTACGTTTTCTTTTGGATCTGGAAATTAACCCACACTTCCCTCAAGTGAAATTTCTAATAATTTTTGTGCTTCTACCGCAAATTCCATTGGTAACTTATTCAATACGTCTTTGCTGAAACCATTTACAATTAAAGCAATTGCTTTCTCTGTTGGGATTCCACGTTGGTTACAATAGAAAACTTGGTCTTCACCAATTTTACTTGTTGTAGCCTCGTGTTCTACTTTGGCAGATGGGTTTTTGCTTTCGATATAAGGAAAAGTATGTGCTCCGCAATTGTTGCCCATTAATAGGGAATCACATTGCGAAAAGTTTCTGGCATTATCAGCATTGGCGCTAATTTGTACCAAACCACGATAGCTGTTTTGAGATTGTCCCGCCGAGATACCTTTAGAAATAATGGTCGATTTAGTGTTTTTTCCTAAATGGATCATTTTAGTTCCGGTGTCAGCTTGTTGGAAATTATTGGTTACGGCTATTGAATAAAATTCTCCTACTGAATTTTCTCCTTTTAATATAACTGAAGGATATTTCCAGGTTACGGCAGAACCGGTTTCAACCTGTGTCCAAGAAATCTTTGCGTTTTTCTCGCAGATTCCTCTTTTAGTAACAAAATTGAAAACGCCTCCTTTACCTTCTTTATTTCCAGGATACCAGTTTTGAACGGTAGAATATTTTATTTCAGCATCGTCAAGAGCGATTAATTCTACTACGGCGGCGTGCAATTGATTTTCATCACGACTTGGAGCAGTACAACCTTCAAGATACGATACGTAACTTCCTTCGTCGGCAATTAATAAAGTTCTTTCAAATTGACCCGTTCCGGCTTGATTGATTCTAAAATAAGTTGAAAGTTCCATTGGACAACGAACGCCTTTTGGAATATAACAGAAAGAACCATCAGAGAATACTGCCGAATTCAAAGCAGCATAAAAGTTGTCTTTTTGCGGAACAACTGTTCCTAAATATTTGCGAACTAATTCCGGATGTTCTTTGATGGCTTCGGAAATACTCATGAAGATAATTCCTTTTTCGCCTAATGTTTTTTTGAATGTTGTTGCAACTGAAACCGAATCGACCACAATATCCATGGCTACATTATTCATCATCTTTTGCTCATCAACAGAGATACCTAACTTTTTATACATTTCTAAAAGTTCAGGATCTACATCATCTAATGTTTTATTAGGATCAACCGCTTTTGGAGCTGAATAATAGGAAATGGCTTGAAAATCTGGTTTTTCATAATGAACATTTGCCCATTCAGGTTCAATCATTTCTTGCCAAGCGCGAAAAGCTTCAAGGCGCCAGTCGGTCATCCATTGTGGTTCTTCTTTTCTAAGTGAAATGGCACGGACGATATCTTCGTTTAAACCTATTGGAAAAGTGTCCGATTCCAAATTAGTATAAAATCCGTACTCGTATTCTTTAGTTTCGAGTTCGATTTTTAAATCGTCTTCGGTATATTTTGACATAATTTTTTATTTTAAATGTTTTACAAAGAGAAACTCTCTCCGCAACCACAAGTTCTGTTTGCATTTGGATTATTGAAAACAAATCCTTTTCCGTTTATTCCGCCCGAAAATTCTAATATTGTTCCGGCTAAATAAAGGAATGATTTTTTCTCTACGGCGATGGTAATTTCGTTGTCTACGAATATCTTGTCGTCTTCGCTTTTAGTTTTGTCAAATTTTAAATCATAAGACAAACCAGAGCAACCGCCGCTTTTTACACCCACTCTTACATAGTCAGTGCTGGCATCAAAACCGTCCTCTTTCATCAAATCGATGATTTTCTTTTTGGCAGTATCAGAAACTTTTATCATGTGTTTGTATTGGTATTATGGGATTTGCATTGAAAATTTGATTTGAAAATCAGACCTTTCAGGAAGCTCATCGCATCGTTATATTGATTTTGTCTAAATTAACTGCAAAGATACTATATAAAAACCTTTTTCCATAATTGATAACATTTTTATAACTAATCTTGAAATAGAAAATGTCTATATTGTTTTGTAATTCAAAAAATAAATTACTTTTATGATTTATTAACAAGAAATAACGCTATAAAGCATGAACGAACCATTAACCAGCTCAAAAAGCTATAAAATTGATTTTAACGGAAATGGAAGTGACTTTTTTGGAGTCATTATTGTCAACTGGTTATTAACAATTGTGACACTAGGTCTTTATTATCCCTGGGCAAAAGCAAAACGCCTTCAGTTTTTGTATGGTGAAACTTCATTGAATGGAGATTCATTTTCTTTTCATGGTACGGGCAAGGAAATGTTTAAAGGATTCTTGAAAGCAATTTTGATATTTATTAGCCTTTATGGGCTGTTGGCTTTATTTATCTATTTAAAAATCCCATTTGTAGGCTTATTATTATTTTACCTGGGCTTTATCGCCATTTTACCTTTGGCAATTCATGGATCTTATCGATACAGGATGTCAAGAACATCTTGGCGAGGAATTCGTTTTGGATATAGAGGAGACAGGAATGAACTGACCAAAAATTTTTTCAAATGGATTTTCTTTACAATTATCTCTCTTGGGCTTTATGGTTCATGGATGTCAATAAATCTCAGAAAATACCTGTTGAATAATGTTCGATTTGGTGAAATTGAAATGAATTATGAGGGAGACGGAGGGGATTATTTTATCTTAAATTTGAAGGGCTACTTCTTGACGGTGTTCACTCTTGGAATTTATGCTTTTTGGTGGCAAAAAGATCTGTTCGAATATTATATAGACAACCTAAGTTTAAATAAAGGAAAAGATGAAATTCAATTGAATTCTACTGTAACCGGAGGCGGTTTCTTTAAATTGGCTTTTGTAAACTTATTTATTTTAATCGGTACACTGGGTCTTGGATATGCATGGGTTGTGACAAGAACGATGAAGTATATTTTTAGCAATATTGAATTAGAAGGAAATATTGATCTGGATTCGATACAACAAACAGAAGCTAATTATAAAGATGCTACAGGCGAGGATATCAGTGATTTCTTGGATTTAGATTTTGTAATGTAATATCATGAAGAATAAAACAATTGGGGTTTTTTATGATGGGAATTCTTCGGTTCCCCAGCCAATAGAATTGTCCTTCGACAAAGGAACTTCGATGTTTCATTTTGAATTGGCTAATAACACGGCTAATAGTTGGAAATTAGAGTCTGTTTCTTTTGAAAAAAAAGGAATGGCTCTGAATCTTCAACATGGTGAAGAAACTGTTCAGAGTATCATGGTCAAAGATTCTGATTTCATTCGGGATTTGACTGTTTTTAGAAAAAATAACGGACAACTGGATTGGTATCATAAATTATTAAATTTAGGATTGACTTCACATGCCTTTTTTGCTTTTTTGATCATGCTGTTTATAGGATTGTCTTATGTTTATGCCATTCCTTGGGTAGCCGAAAAATCAGTGGTTTTGATTCCAGAAGATTATGACGACAAACTGGGGAGCAATTTTTTTCAGGAGAATATGTTTTTCAGTTCCGTTGATTCGGTGAAAACAGCGGCTTTGAATGCATTTGCAAAAGAATTGAAATTAAAAAATAATAAACCGATAAAATTTACTGTGGTCGACTCGGATATTGTCAATGCTTTTGCTCTTCCTGACGGAAATATTGTTGTTTATCAAGGGATTTTAGACGAGATGAAGAGTTATGAAGAATTGGTGGCTCTAATTGGTCACGAAGTATCTCATGTTAATAATCGGCATTCGATGAAAGCGATTTGCAGAAGTTTATCCGGTTATTTATTCATTTCTGCAATTTTAGGGGATGCCAATGGTATTATGGCGACTATAGGGGACAATGTGAATAGTTTGCAATCACTTTCTTTTTCCAGAGAATTTGAACATCAAGCAGATTTAGATGGTTTTGAAATTTTAGTTTCCAATGGGGTTAATCCACAAGGGATGTCTGATTTATTCAAGCGACTGCAGCAGGATAACACCATTTCGATTCCAGAGTTTTTAAGCTCGCATCCGTTAACAGAAGAACGCATAAGCTATATCGATAAGATGATAAAAACAAGGTCTTTTGAGGCTAAGACTAATGATAAACTCAAAGGTATTTTTGAAAAATTAAAAAAGTAACGCTACTTCAACAGAGTGACTTATTTTTATAGGTAATCCGCTGTTATTAGTGTTTTTGTTTAGTGTATAATTCGGATATATCGGGTTTTTGATTTCAAGATTCAACAATATAACAACTATTTAAGGGGGTTTTATTGTTGAATCTTTTATATTTGAGGACAATTTAGTTTTAAACAATACGACCATGAAACTCTATCCTATAGAAACCGGGAATTTTAAACTTGATGGTGGCGCTATGTTTGGCGTCGTACCCAAAACCATTTGGAATAAAACCAATCCTGCCGATGAAAACAACCTAATTGATATTGCAGCCAGATGTTTGCTTATCGAGGATGGCAATAGACTCATCCTGATCGATACCGGAATGGGGAACAAACAATCCGAAAAATTCTTTGGGTATTATTCGCTTTGGGGAAGCCATTCTATGGATAAATCCTTGGCAAAATACGGTTTTCATCGCGATGATATTACAGATGTTTTTATGACCCATTTGCATTTTGATCATTGTGGCGGAAGTGTGCAATGGAACAAGGACAAAACCGGTTATGAACCTGCTTTTAAAAATGCCAAATTTTGGAGCAACGAAAATCATTGGGAATGGGCTACCAAACCCAATCCGAGGGAGAAAGCTTCTTTCCTGACCGAAAATATTTTGCCAATGCAGGAAAGTGGTCAGCTGCATTTTATCAAAAGACCAGAAGCTGATTTTCTAGAACAGTCAGAACTTGGTTTTAGCATATTCTTTGTAGATGGACATACCGAAAAACAGATGATTCCACATATTCAATATAAAGATAAGACAATTGTTTTCTGTGCTGATTTATTGGCGACAGCCGGACATATTCCGGTTCCTTATGTGATGGGATATGATACGAGACCTTTATTGACGATGCCCGAGAAAACTAAATTCCTGAATGCCGCTGCCGATAATAATTATTATTTATTTTTGGAACATGATGCGCATAACGAAATTATTACGGTGCAACATACTGAAAAAGGAGTGAGGCTGAAGGAAGTGTTTGGCTGTGAAGAAATCTTAACATAGTGTTAATCCAAGTGTTTTTTGTAACAAAAACATCTATTTTAGACTAATATTTTAAACATAAAATAAATAATTAAATGAATAGTATTAAACCCATTTGTCTTTCTGCTTTTGCCGTTTTGGTTTTAGCTGGTTGTGGAGCTCAAAAGCAAGTTTCAACTACTAATACTTTAGCAGTGATCAGTGCTCCTTTGAATGTAAAAAAAGTAGCTCCGTTAAAAGAAATTGAGCTAAAACGCTGGAGTCATTTGGATATCGTAAACGATACGATTCCGGGAATGAGTGTAGACAGAGCTTATGCTGAGATTCTGAAAAACAAAAAAGGAGTTAAAGTAATCGTTGGGATTGTAGATTCAGGGGTTGATATTGAACACGAAGACCTGAAATCGGTACTTTGGACTAACCCAAAAGAGATTCCGGGAAATGGAATTGACGATGATAAAAATGGTTATGTAGACGACATACACGGCTGGAATTTTCTGGGGGATATTACCAAAGAAAATTTAGAATACGAAAGAATTATCAAAAATAAAAACTTGGTTGATGAGGGTACTTATCAAGAAGCGAAAAAACTTAATGATAAAAAAATAGCCGAAGCAACAACAGGAAAGGTTCGAATGGAAGAAATGTTAGCAACTATTGCTGCTGGTGATGCTGCTTTGGTGAAACATTTTGGAAAAGCGGTTTATACAGCTGAAGAAGTGAAAGCTATCGCGTCAGAGAATCCAGAAATACAAAAAAGCAAGGCTGCAATCCAGCAAATGCTTTCTTTTGGGATGCCTTTGGCAGAATTGAAAACGGCAGTTCAAAAACAATTGGCAGATTTTGATGCTCTTTTAAATGGAGAGAATTTAAAGACTGACTATAGAAAAATTTTGGGAGACAACCCTCAAGACATTACCGATACAAAATACGGGAACAATAACGTTATTGGGCCAGATAAAGACGAAGCGCTTCACGGGACACACGTAGCTGGTATTGTAGCTCAAAGTAGAGACAATGCTATTGGCGGAGACGGTGTTGCTAGTAATGTAGAGATTTTAACAGTTCGTGCCGTTCCTGACGGGGATGAGTATGACAAGGATATTGCGCTTGGAATTCGTTACGCCGTAGACAACGGAGCAAAAGTAATCAACGGAAGTTTTGGGAAAAGTTTTTCTCCTCATAAACAATGGGTTTATGATGCTATTAAATATGCTGAGAAGAAAGATGTATTAATTGTACACGCAGCAGGAAATGATGCCAAAGACATTGACTACAGCGATAATTTTCCAAATGATTCTGATGATAAAATAAATGAATTTGCCGATAATATGATTACTATTGGAGCCTTGAATTTTGAATATGGCGATAAAGTGGTTGCGCGTTTTTCAAATATTGGTAAAGTGAATGTAGATGTTTTTGCGCCAGGAGTAAAAATTTATGCTACTACGCCAAAAGATTCCTACCAATATTTACAAGGAACTTCTATGGCTGCGCCAAATGTTGCCGGAGTAGCAGCCTTGATACGTTCTTATTATCCAAAATTATCAGCCTCACAGGTAAAACATATTTTGATGGATTCAGGTGTGGCAATCACTACTGATGTTGTTGTAGGCGGAAACCCAAAAGACAGTCGTTCTTTTTCAACATTATCTAAATCGGGTAAAATTGTGAATGCTTATAATGCCTTATTGATGGCTGAGAAAATGTCAAAAAAATAACCTTAATAATTACTAATCCAATGGAAGGGCACTTGTCCTTCCATTTTTTATTTGCAAAATGATGAGAAAATTGCTTTTACTTTCAATTGTCACTCTTAACTGGGGCTCTATTTATGCCCAAAGCACCACCTATTGGCAGCAACATGCCGATTATAAAATGGATGTTGTCATGGATGTGAAAAATTACCAATACAAAGGAAAACAAGAATTAGTTTATACCAATAATTCGCCCGATACCTTGAGAAAAGTGTATTATCATCTGTTTAATAATGCATTCCAGCCAGGAAGTGAAATGGATGCCAGACTGCATTCTATTAAAGATCCGGATGGGAGGATGGTGAATAAAGTAAATGTTGACGGCAAAGAGGTAAAAGTGAGCCGAATTGAAAGCTTAAAACCAAACGAAATTGGTTATCTCAAGATTAGTAATTTTAAACAAGATGGTATTGCTGCCGTTTCAAAGACCGTAGGGACTATTCTTGAAGTTAGCTTGGCTAAGCCAATATTGCCGAATTCTAAAACAACTTTCACACTTGATTTTGACGGACAAGCTCCAGTTCAGATTCGCCGTTCTGGTAGAAACAATTCAGAGGGAATAGCTTTGTCTATGTCTCAATGGTATCCAAAATTAGCCGAGTTTGATTTTGAAGGTTGGCATGCTGATCCATACATTGCCAGAGAATTTCATGGTGTTTGGGGGAATTTTGACGTGAAGATTACCATTGATAAAGAATATACTTTAGGAGGGACAGGTTATTTACAAAGTCCAAACGAAATTGGACATGGATACCAAGATGCTGGAGTTACGGTTAGTTATCCAAAGAAAACTAAAACCTTGACTTGGCATTTTATAGCACCAATGGTTCACGATTTTACTTGGGCTGCTGACAAAGATTATCTTCATGATGTGGTCAAAGGTCCTAACAATGTTGATTTGCACTTTTTGTATAAAAACAACCCAAAGATCATTGATAATTGGAAAAAATTACAGCCCCTAATGGTGAACATGATGGATTTTTTTAATAAAAACATCGGAGAATATCCTTATAAACAATATTCTTTCATACAAGGAGGTGATGGAGGAATGGAGTATGCCATGTGTACGTTGATGTTAGGAAATGGAAAACTGGAAGGGATTTACGGAACTGCAACCCATGAGCTAGCTCATTCTTGGTTCCAACATATTTTAGCTTCAAATGAATCAAAACATCCTTGGATGGACGAAGGTTTTACGACCTATGTTCAAGATTGGGCGGTTAATGAATTGTCAGCTAAGAAAGAAGAAAATCCTTTCAAAGGGAATTACAATGCCTATTACAAATTAATAGAATCAGGAAAAGAACAATCACAAAGCACACACGGAGACCGTTATGATGAAAATAGGCCGTATAGCGTTTCTTCTTATGTAAAAGGCAGTCTTTTTTTGTCTCAATTGGGTTATTTGATTGGGCAAGACAAATTAGCTGAAACGATAAAGAGATATTATCACGATTTCAAGTTCAAACATCCTACTCCTAATGATGTCAAAAGATCAGCTGAGCGTGTTTCGGGAGCAAACCTAGATTGGTATCTAATGGATTGGACTCAAACCACCAATACAATCGATTATGGAATCAAAGCCGTAACTGAAAATGGAGATAAAACTGCCGTTAATCTGGAAAGAATTGGAAGAATGCCTATGCCTATCGATCTGTTGGTTGAATATACTGACGGGAGCAAAGAAAGTTTCTACATTCCGTTGCGCATGATGAGTTTCGAAAAAGAAAACCCAAACCCATCTATAAAAAGAACAGTTCTTAATGATTGGGCTTGGGCAGCTTCTAATTATGATTTTACCATAGCTAAAGCAAAAAACAGCATCAAGAAAATCACTATTGACCCAAGCGGATTAATGGCTGATGTAAAACAAACGAACAATGTGTACGAAATGAAATAAGAGTTATTCTTAGAAATAAAAAAAGTCTAGTTTTTGAAGCTAGACTTTTTTTTATGTTCTTATTTTATGGATTATTTTAAATGATCCAGCATGTCTTTAGTCATGGTTTCCAAGTCATATTTATGACTCCAATTCCAATCTTTTCTGGCCTCGGTGTCATCAATGCTTGCAGGCCAGCTGTCGGCAATTTTTTGACGGAAATCTGGCTCGTAAGTGATTGTAAATTCAGGAATGTGTTTTTTGATCTCGGCAGCAATTTCTGTCGGAGTAAAACTCATCGCGGCTAAGTTATAAGAAGAACGTATTTTAATTTGCTCTTCCGGTGCCTGCATGATGCTTATGGTTGCATTAATGGCATCGTCCATATACATCATTGGCATTTTAGTTTCTGATGATAAAAAGCATTCGTATTTTTTATCAGCCAATGCTTTATGGAAAATATCTACTGCATAATCTGTTGTTCCGCCACCTGGAGGCGATGACCAGCTAATTAAACCAGGATAACGGATGCTTCGAACATCAACGCCAAAGATATTGTGGTAGTATTCGCACCATCTTTCACCCGCCTGCTTGCTGATTCCATAAACCGTTGAAGGCTCCATGATAGTGTATTGAGGCGTATTTTCTTTTGGGGTTGTAGGTCCAAAAACGGCAATACTAGATGGCCAGAATATTTTTTTGATTTTTCCGGCTTTCGCCAAATTTAAAACATGAAATAAAGAATTCATGTTCAAATCCCATGCAAAAGCGGGATTTTTTTCGGCTGTAGCCGATAATAAAGCAGCCATTAAATAAACATCAGTAATTTGATGTTGCTCTACAATATGTTCAATTTGATTGAAATCCAAAGCATTAATAACTTCAAATGGACCTGAGTTTACCACATCAGTATTCAATTTTCGAATATCGGAGGCAATGACATTTTCGGTTCCGTATATTTCCCTTAGCGAATGGGTCAACTCTGTGCCTATCTGTCCGCAAGCACCTATAATTAATATTTTTGGATTCATTGTGGTTGTTTTTTTTGTGAAGCAAAGATACTGTTTTCAAAAATATTTAGCGATCTCAAAGCAGAGTTTATAAGCTCAAAAATAATCAGCCCAAAGCGGTAATTGTTTTTATGAATTTTACTGATATAAAAAAGCATTTTGCTTTGCTTTGTAAATCGTATTTTGAAATCTATAATTATAAATTTACTTTGTAACTTTGCGCTTCGATGGGATTCAAAATGAAAGGAATATAAAAAGAGGATTTGATTCTGTCAAATAATGATGGGATGAGAATAGAATCACTGACCATTGAAAAAATTAATATATAGTTACAAATGAAATATAAAATAGCCTGCTCCTTTTTTCTGATTGCACTTCTTTTTTCCTGTAAAAATGACGATCAAAAAAGGCTGTCCGACAATCAAAAAAGCATCGAAAAAAGAAAAGTTATTTTTTCGAAAATCAATAAAGGTTGGGTTTTTAATGATTCTCCTATTAATACCGCGACTGAGGGCAGTATGGCTACCTGGAATGAATTGCGCTTGTTTCTTGCCGAATTATCCCAAAAACCTAAAAAAACCATTGAAGCATTTCAAGATAAATCGACAGCCATTTCTAAAAAAGTAATGGCTTTAAATGATAATATTCCACCTGAATTCAACAAACCCCAAATAAAAAGCCGAATTGCGACCTTGATTACCAAGGTGCGTCTGCTGGATTTGTTTATTCATTTAGATAATATTCCGGAGGAAAAAGTAGTTCGATTGGTTGCCGAAATCAACATTGAATTAATATCCTTAGAAAGACAGATGGATAAAATTGTAGAGAAAAGCAAAATTCCGTTGGAAGAAGGAGAATCTGAACTGATGAAAATGATGGATACCGCAAGAGCGATTCCAAATGTGATAATAGACCCAAATCTACCCCGAGTTGAGTAAAGCAGCCTTATACAATACCTACGATTCCTCGCCTAAAATCTTGCAGATTGTAAGTCGTTTGCAGGAAAATAATCAGCAAAAAATGCATCTCAGCGGCTTGTTGGGATCTGCAGCTTCATTTGTGATTCGCTCACTGTTTAAGAAAACCGAGCATCCTTTTTTGATTGTTTTAAACAACAAAGAAGAAGCGGCTTATTATTTGAATGATCTCGAACAAATGGTTGGCGATCAGGATGTCTTGTTTTATCCGGGTTCGTATCGTCGTCCGTATCAAATTGAAGAAACGGATAATGCCAATGTTTTGCTTCGCGCCGAAGTGCTTAACAGAATTAATTCCCGCAAAAAACCGGCAATTATTGTCACCTATCCCGAAGCCTTATTCGAGAAAGTGGTGACGCGCAGGGATTTGGACAAGAACACGCTGAAAGTATCAGTTGGAGACAAGATCTCCATTGATTTTATCAATGAAGTTCTTTTTGAATACGAATTCAAAAGAGTCGATTTTATTACGGAACCCGGGGAATTTTCCGTTCGCGGTGGAATTGTCGATGTATTTTCTTTTTCGAATGATAATCCGTATCGAGTTGAATTTTTTGGTGATGAAGTCGAAAGCATTCGAAGTTTTGACGTCGCGACCCAATTGTCGATTGAAAAACAAAAAAAGATTACGATAATCCCAAATGTCGAAAACAAAGTTTTTCAGGAAAACAGGGAAAGTTTTCTGGATTATATTTCGGAGAAAACGATCATTTTCATTCAAAATACCGAAGATCTTTTCGCGCAATTGGACAAGCAATTTGCCAAAGCCGAGGAAGTATTTGCTAAATTATCGCAAGAAATACGCCGTTCCACTCCGGAACAATTATTCCTAAACCAAAAGGAGTTTATAAAAAGAGCCTTGGATTTTTCGATTGTAGAATGGGGTTCAAAACCTATTTTTAGAGTCAGTCAAAAATTCGAATTTCATATTAAGCCACAGCCGTCTTTCAACAAACAATTTGATTTGTTGTTGAATGATTTGAGCGAAAATCATTTCAATGGATACAAGAATTATTTGTTTTGTTCCAATGAAAATCAGGCGAAACGCTTTCATGATATTTTTGAAACTCTGGATGAAGCCAATTCGGAGAATATCCGAAAACAATACCATACCATTGTTTTGCCTTTGTACCAAGGTTTTATTGATGAGGAAAATCAAATTACCTGTTATACCGACCATCAAATTTTTGAACGTTATCATAAATTCAGCATCAAAAACGGCTATTCGAAAAAACAGAATATTACCTTAAAAGAACTGACGACTTTATCCGTTGGCGATTATGTGACGCACATCGATCATGGAATTGGTCGTTTTGGAGGATTGCAAAAAATACAGGTGGAAGGGAAAACGCAGGAAGCAATAAAACTCGTTTATGCCGATAATGATATTGTGTATGTGAGTATTCATTCGCTGCACAAAATTTCGAAATACAACGGCAAAGACGGAACTCCTCCCAAGATTTACAAACTGGGTTCGAATGCCTGGAAGGTTTTAAAACAAAAAACCAAGGCAAGAGTAAAGCATATTGCGTTTAATCTGATTCAGTTGTATGCCAAAAGGCGTTTGGATAAAGGATTCCAGTTTGCGCCCGACAGCTATTTACAGAACGAATTGGAAAGTTCGTTTATCTATGAAGATACGCCGGATCAGACCAAATCTACCCAGGAAGTAAAAGCCGATATGGAAAGTGATCGGCCAATGGATCGTTTGGTTTGTGGGGATGTGGGTTTTGGTAAAACCGAGGTTGCAATTCGCGCCGCCTTTAAGGCTGTGGATAATAGCAAACAGGTTGCGGTTTTGGTTCCTACGACAATTTTGGCCTACCAACATTATCGTACTTTTACGGAAAGATTAAAGGATATGCCGGTTTCTATTGGTTATTTGAACCGTTTTAGAACCGCCAAACAAAAAGCAGAAACGCTCAAAGATTTAGCCGAAGGTAAACTCGATATTGTTATTGGAACACATCAATTGGTCAACAAAAATGTAGTTTTCAAAGATCTTGGATTGTTGATTGTGGATGAGGAACAAAAATTTGGGGTAAATGTAAAAGACAAGTTAAAAACTATAGCGGCCAATGTGGATACCTTGACTTTGACCGCGACGCCAATTCCGAGGACCTTGCAGTTTTCGTTGATGGCAGCACGCGATTTATCGGTGATTACAACGCCTCCGCCGAATAGATATCCTATTGAAACGAATGTGGTTGGTTTTAGTGAAGAGTTGATTAGGGATGCGATTTCGTACGAAATTCAACGTAATGGTCAGGTTTTCTTTATCAATAATCGAATTGAGAACATCAAGGAAGTCGCCGGAATGATTCAGCGTTTGGTGCCCAATGCCCGAGTGGGAATTGGCCACGGCCAGATGGACGGAAAAAAACTCGAAGAGTTGATGTTGGCCTTTATGAACGGAGAATTCGATGTTTTGGTGGCAACCACCATCATCGAAAGCGGTTTGGATGTTCCTAATGCCAATACGATTTTTATCAATAACGCCAATAATTTTGGTTTGTCAGATTTGCATCAAATGCGTGGTCGCGTTGGTCGAAGCAATAAAAAAGCATTTTGTTATTTCATTTGTCCGCCTTATTCGGCGATGACGGATGATGCGAGAAAAAGAATCCAGGCTTTGGAACAATTCAGCGAACTGGGAAGCGGTTTCAATATTGCGATGAAAGATCTGGAAATTCGTGGTGCGGGAGATTTATTGGGAGGCGAACAAAGCGGTTTCATCAACGAGATTGGTTTTGATACCTATCAAAAAATCATGAACGAAGCCATCGAGGAATTGAAGGAAAATGAATTCAAAGATTTGTATCCGGAAGAAAATGATATTGAGACCAAAGAATATGTAAAAGACCTGCAAATCGACACGGACTTTGAGTTGTTGTTTTCGGATGAATACATCAATAATATCAGCGAACGTTTGAATTTGTATAACGAATTGGGAGCCATTAAAAACGAAGAGGATTTACAGCTTTTTCAGAAAAAATTGATTGACCGTTTTGGCCCGATGCCACCACGAGCGATTGCTCTGATGAACAGTATTCGAATTAAATGGATTGCCAGCAATATAGGAATCGAAAAATTGGTAATGAAGCAAGGAAAAATGATTGGTTATTTTGTATCGGATCAACAATCGGATTATTATCAATCCAATCGCTTTCATAAAGTATTGCAATTTGTACAAAAAAATCCTTCGCTTTGCAAAATGAAAGAAAAGCAAACAGCAAATGGATTACGTCTTTTATTAACTTTTGAGAATGTAAAATCAACCAGAAGGGCCTTGGAATTGATGCAGATGTTTTAATAAAATATTTTTTTTTGAAATAAATAAAGCCTCCCGAAAATTCAGGAGGCTTCATTGTTTTTAATCCAAATGCAGAAAGGAATTAGTTATTCTGCACTTCTGTAATAGGCACCGGATAGAAACTGTTTTTTGCCGGATCAAAATTAGTACGTCCTACGGCATCAAGTGCGGCTTTTGTTTTTCCCCAACGACGCAAATCATAGAAACGGAAATTCTCCAGCGGGAATTCAATAATTCTTTCATGCTCGATTTGTGCTTTCACATCCGCATAGGTAGTACCAGTCATAGCGGGCATATCAGCGCGGTTACGTACCGTATTGATAAAAGGAATGGCTTCGGCTGTACGAGTCAATTCGTTTAAGGCTTCCGCTTTCATCAGCAATACATTAGAATATCTCATTAAAGGAACATTCATTCCTGTGAAATCTTCATTCATTTTGTCCTGAGTAGGAGGAATGAATTTACGGAAAGCAGGCTTGTCAATACCTCCAAATAGATTGTCATAGGTTTCTCCAAAAATTCTTGGATTGGCGGGGTCATTAAAATAAGGATCTTTAAAGAAAACAGTGGCATAAAGACGCGAATCATAATTTCCGGTAGTAGCTATTTTTCCTTCTTTCTTGAATTCGTTCATCAACATGGTGGTTGGTAGGATTTCGTCCCAGCCGCCCAATTCGCCAGCGGCCATCCAAAAATGCAATGCCGTTTTATAGAAAGCGCCGTTAGCAGTGTTGTCAGAAAATTGCAGTTCAAAAACGGATTCTGGAGAATTTTTATTCGTTCCGTCAAATAGACTTACGTAATTTTTAACCAGTGAATATCCCTGTACTTTATTTAAAGCGGTTACAGCTTCGTTTAAGTGAGCCTGTTTTTGAGCTGTTTCTTCGTAAGCTCTTGTTAAATAAGCAAAACCAAGGTAGCTGTTTGCCGCTCCGCTAGTCGCACGACCAGTTTTGTCCTGAGGCTGTGCCGGTGGAAGAACATCGGCTGCTGCTTTCAGTTCGCTGGTGATGAAATCCCAAGCTTCAGTTCGGCTGGCAAGGGGTGCGCTCAATTCACTTTGATTAGTGATGTATTTGTTACGGATGATAATTTTTTCCCAGTTTAGGATTAATTTCATGTGATAGTAAGCACGCAGAAAACGGGCTTCGGCCACAATTTGATTTTTATCCGTGTCGGTTATTGCTGCAGAAGACATCTGTCCTACTTTTTCGATTACTTGATTGGCATTGCTTATTCCGCGGTAATTCAGTTTCCAATAGGACGTAAACTGACTGTTTCCGTTGGTATAATTGAATTCAGCAAGCTCTACCCAGTTTTGGTAATTTAAGGCGTCGCTACCTAACTTACAAATATCTTCTCGGTAAGCTTCAACCGGCCATTTTACTTCGGCAAAAGCCCATTCGTCAACGGCGCCTTCAAGCATGGCATAAGTGGCTGCCAGTCCGGCTTCGGCATCTGATTTGTTTCTCCAAAAAGAAGAAGAAGTAAGCTGATCTGGTGACTGTTGCTCTAAGAAATCGCTACAGCTCGCTATGGTTAACATACCCAAAACAGGTAAAATATATAGTATCTTTTTCATAATGGTCTCTTTAAAATTTATTAGCTAATATTAAAATATATATTGTACTCCAAAGACAAATGATTTGGTAAAAGGAAATACAAAACGATCTACACCTGAATCCAGTATCGATGTACGGGCAAACTCAGGGTCAATACCTTTATATTTAGTGATGGTCAATAAATTTTCGCCGCTTACATAAAAACGTAACTTGTCTATTTTTGCCGCTTCTAGCCATTTTTTAGGCAATGAATATCCGAGTTGTAATTGACGCAGACGGATGAAATTACCGTTCTCAAGGAAGCGATCTGATTCACGGCTGTTTCCATTAGGGTCTCCTAATACTGCACGAGGAGTGCTACTTTGGTTTTCAGGTGTCCAAGAATTAAGCGTTGAAGCCAACATGTTAGTTCCTGAGCTCATCGATTCGAAGAAATAACGGTTTCCATTGTACAATTTATTCCCCCAAGCACTACCAAATAAGGCAGAGAAATCAAATCCCATATAATTAGCACCTAAGTTAAGGTTTGCTTCCAGTTTTGGTAAACCAGTTCCAGCAAATTCCTTGTCGTTTTCATCGATAACACCGTCATTGTTTAAATCTTTGAAACGAATATCACCCGGTTTTGCATTAGGTTGTAACAAATCATTAGTACTGTTTGTATAGCTAGCTACTTCGGCATCAGATTGGAATATTCCATCCGTGCGGTATAGGTAAAAAGAGCTGATAGGTCTTCCTACACGCGCTTGGGTAGGAAAGTGTTCGTCTCCATATTTTAAACCTTCACCGTTGATGGCCTGATCTGCATTGGCCAAGGACTCCACATTGTTGCGCAGTGTTGAGAAATTGAATCCTACATTGTATTTGAATGCATTGCTTTGCTCGCGGTAGTTAATTTCGAATTCAAAACCGCTATTGCTTATTTTACCTACGTTTAGAATTGGATCGTCAATACCAGCAGATGGGGCTAGTTTTTTAGTGATTAGCAATTTATCGGTTACGTTGCGATAGTAGTTAATCGATCCGCTTATTTTTTTGTTTTTTAGGGTGTAATCAATACCAATGTTTTTAGAATCAGTTGTTTCCCATTGTAGGGTTCTGTTTTCAAGTGCGGTAGCGATGCTTCCTGGCCAAGGGTTGCTTCCGCTTCCTTGAACATAACCTGAATTTAAATAGTTTCCGGAATTAATCAAAGAGTTTGAAGAATAGTATCCCAAAGCTGCTTCGTTACCCAATTGACCCCAGCTGGCACGTAATTTAACAGTAGAAACGATACCTTCTTTAGGGAAGAAATCTTCTTGATCTATTTTCCAACCTAAGGCTACAGAAGGGAATGCTCCCCAACGGCTGTCTTTTCCAAATTTAGAAGAACCATCATAACGCATCGTGGCTTGGGCTAAATAACGATCTTTATAAGAATAGTTTACACGTCCAAAATAAGAAAGTCTGTTGTATTGGTACTTAGATCCGTCAGCAGAATACGTTCCTCCTTTTCCGGCGCCTATCGTAGCAAAGTTTGGATCAAGAAAACCGGCAGCATGTTCATTCGATACTAATTGCCCATTTATAACCGTATAGTCAGTGGTTTTTCCTTCCACGGTTACATTATTCCAGTTAGAGGAAGCGGCGTTAATGGTGCTACCCACCATTGCATTGATAGAATGGGCACCAAAAGTTCTATCAGCACTTAGGATATTGTCCAGTATTTGTTCGTCCCAATGTGATCTCACTTCATTCTGTAACGCATAATTATGTGGTGCTTTTGAGTCGGCTATAAAAGGTGGGAAATGGGCAATTTGTTGGTTGTTTTTCACTCGGTAAGAGTAAGCAGTTTTGAATTTCAACCAAGGTAAAATATTGGCTGTTATAGCAATGTTTGCCGTAAGATCTTGTCCGTTATCTACTCGGTCTCTGAAATGTTCGTCGGCAACGGGATTGGTTCCAGATGGCAATCCATTTTTATCGGTCAATCCATAACCATAAGGTTGGCTAGGATCTAAAACTGGTACCAAAGGTGAAATGGTATAAACCTCTTTTAATTGAAAATTAGGTTGTTCGCTTTTTGTTCCAATGTAAGCCATTTTGGCATCCACATCAAAAATTGATTTTTTAAAACTTACTCTGGCACTGGCATTTTGTTGTCCAAAATTATTGTCTATGATGATTCCCTTTTCTTTGGCGTAGTTACCATATAAGGCAAACTTGATGTCTCCCTCTCTGCCTTG
Organism: Flavobacterium granuli; assembly: GCF_900129705.1. GTDB lineage: Bacteria > Bacteroidota > Bacteroidia > Flavobacteriales > Flavobacteriaceae > Flavobacterium > Flavobacterium granuli. The sequence goes on from NZ_FQWO01000002.1 coordinate 358,322, forward strand.
AATTCCCAGACCATAATTTTGGGCAAGTCCCGTGCGGAAAACTTCATCTTGCCAATTGGTGTCGTATGGAGAAGGCGAGGTGATGTAAGCGGGTAATGTCACTGGGTTATTGCTATATTTATTGTATTCGTCGTACATTTTTTTATGTACGGTACGATATTGATCAGCGTTTAATAAATCTAATCTTTTGGCAGTAACAGTACTATTTAAAAAAGAACTGAAGTCAACTTTGATGCCTTCTTTCTGACCATTTTTGGTAGTGATGATTACTACTCCGTTAGCGGCAACAGAACCATAGATTGCAGCTGCGGCACCATCTTTAAGAACTTCTATCGATTCTATGTTAGTTGGGTTTACCGTGCTGATGGATCCTTGGAAACCATCAATAATATATAAAGGTTCGTTGTTGCCAAAGGTATTTACACCACGAATTTTTACGTTCACGCCAGATCCTGCATTTCCTCCATTTTTTTGAACATTTACCCCAGCTACTAAACCCTGTAAAGCTTCTGCGGGATTAGTTGTGGCACGGGTTTCAATACTTTCTTTCTTAATGGACGAAATGGCACCAGTGACATTGCCTTTTTTGATGGATCCATATCCTATTACAACTACTTCATCAAGCTTGTTAGTTCCTTCCTGAAGCACTAGGCTTACTTCTTTGCGATTGTTGAGGATTTCTGTTTTTTCGGCATAACCCAAATAAGAAAAAACTAAAGTAGGATTTGCAACACTGGCCGGAATACTGATACTGTATTTACCGTCAATATCTGTGTTGACACCTATTTTAGTATCTTTCACTAGGACGTTTACTCCGGGTAATCCGTTTCCGGTGATATCAGTGATTCTTCCGGAAACGTTCTTGGTTTCGGAGTTGTTTTTTTGTGCAAAAGTGGCATTAGGCAGCCATAAACATACGAGTAGGAGAACGTAGAAAAGTCTCCTGATTAATAAATCGGAATGTTTCATTTGGTTTTGTTTTGTGTTAGTAGAATTTTTTTAGTTAATTAGTTTTTATGCTTAATTTTTATTTCATTTTGCCCTCCTTTTTAGTGGTTAAATTTGCCCTTTTTTATTAGTTAGATCATGTTTTTAATAGATTTCAGGAATATCCTTTAAGTGTTGACTTCTTTGGTAAAACAGTTTTAACGGTTTCCAAGAATTTTTATATTTTCAAACTTATCTATTCTACCTTGATTAAAATTTCAGTAAATTATCTAAAAACGATACTATATTATCTTTGTTAGAAATGTATAATTTTGACTTTTTTAGGATTTTTTGATCTAAAAACAAACTGTTTTAACTTTAAAATAGTTTTATATGGTAATGATTCGATTAAAAAGTAAGAATTTTACTTTTTAATTATCCTAATTCAAAAAGTAATAGATAGATTTTTATTAGAGTGTAGAAATGTTGAAGTTTCTTTCTGTTTTTTTTTTTTTTGACAATCTTAGTTTGTCAAAGCCATGATGTAGGCTTATAATTTTTGCAATAAAGCACAGAGATTTTTTATGGTTGGTTAACCATAAAGGGTTTGTCAGCAGGAATGTGGATTGTTTTGCATTTAATAACAAAAAAAAAAAGGAATTAAAAATTAATTCCTTTTTTACGATGAGAAGTGCTATTTGTATCTAAATGAAATAAATACGATAGATTTTGTGTTAATTTTTTAAGTCCTTGATTACTTTAAAAGCAACATCTACCTGTTCTTCGCTTACTAGTATGGTAAATTCATTTGAAGTTGATATCACTTCATTAATGATAATTCCTTCCCAAGCAAGACGCTGAAAAATAAAATAATAGATTCCAGGAACGGCAATGTTCTCTTTGGGTAATTTTACGGTGATAGAAGCAAGGTCGTCCAGTTTTTGTATCAATTTTTCATGGGCAAAATGCTTGTCTACCAATTGATTTACGCTTTTGCTGACTACGATGTTAATTTCGTTTACGCCACGGGATGAGGTATAAAAAACATCCGGAAACGAATTAATATCCGAAATTAATTCTGCTTGTTTGTTTAAAACAGTTTCTGAAACAGCAAAAGTATAATCAGTCAATGAAGAGCGTACAGTGATTTCTCCAATATTTTTTATTACTTTATTGATCTTATGATTCAATCTAAAATCGAGTTCTTCGGTCAGTCTTTTTAAAGACATTACTACGGCGCCTTGTTTTACTTCCTTGTCAAATTCATTTTCCAATTCGGCCATAATGTTTCTTGACAATGAAGTCAAGTTGATGATCCCAAGTGATAAGGCGTTTAATAAAAAAGGCTTCGTTTTGATGTAATTCTCTACTATAGAAGAAACGGTTTTCATGATAAATCAGTTTTTTACTTATTCTAAGCGATTGGTTTTAATAGTTTATTGTTTGAAAAACAATTGCAAATATAAATAAAAAACAATTTGTTACAAATATAACAGTGTTAAAAAGCGTTTAAAAATGATAAAAGGCATCTGTAAGGTGTTCAATTGCAAAAGATTTCCCTTCTTTATGCACTGCAATAATATCAAAACGGACTTCAATGTTCAGATTTTTTTGATTGACATAAGCATCGACTGCTTTTACCAGAAGTTGGATTTTTTTGGATTTGACAAAATCTTGAGGCAGACCAAAATCCAATGAAGAACGAGTCTTGACTTCTACAACTGCTAGAATCCCTTCTTTTGTGGCAAGAATATCAATTTCAGCTTTTTGAAAAGTCCAATTAGTTTCTAAAATAGCATAGCCATTCTTCTGTAGGAATTCCACAGCCAGTTCTTCTCCCAGTTTTCCTAATTCGTTGTGTTCTGCCATAAGAGAATTATTAGTGTCGGTGGTGGTATTCCTTATTGCGATTCGAATATTTTAATTATTGGTTATCAAATTGTATCAGGCATTTTTTTTCATTCACTTCGATGGTTATTTTGCTTCCCATGATCAAAGCTCTATTGTCATCAATGTGACCTGCGGGAAAGTGAAAAAGAATAGGAAAAGTATAATTTTTAGTAATTTCTTCTATGATTTCAAGTGCATCTTTGCCCCAGGGGATTTCATTGTCTCTCATTTTAGACATAGCACCTACAATGATTCCTTTAAGGTTTTCTAAGCAGCCGTTTCTTTTTAAGTTCATCATCATGCGATCTACGTGGTAGAGATATTCGTCCAGATCTTCAATGAATAATATTTTGCCTTGGCAGTCTATTGCTGATGGTGAACCAAAAAGACTGTACAGAATAGATAAATTACCTCCCACTAATTCTCCGGTTGCGCTACCCAATCGATTTTTGGAATCAGCGTCAATTTCATAGGATAAAGGACTGGCAAATAAGGCTTTTTTAAGAGTTTCAACGGCTTCCTGACTCGCTTTTTCAAGACTTATGGGCATAATTGCATGAATGGATTTATAACCCATAATATTCAAATGGCTGTGCAAAACGGTAACGTCGCTAAAGCCGATAATCCATTTTGGATTTTGCTTAAATTGAGTAAAATCCAATAAATCTACCATACGCACCGTTCCATAACCGCCACGAACGCACCAAATGGCTTTGATGTTTGGGTTGTCTAACTGTTGTTGGAAATCGGCAGCTCTTTCTTCATCGGTTCCTGCCAGTTGATTATGGTCTAAACCAATGCTGCTTCCAATGTGAACTTCGAGTCCCCAACTGTGCAATAGATCAATTGCAGGTTTAAGGTTGTCATCTGTGTTTTTTCGGGCTGTTGCCAAAATGGCTACGGTATCTCCTTTTTGTAATTTGGGTGGTGTTATCATTTGGTGTTTGGACTTGACTATTTTTAGATTCTAAGAGCCTTTAACAAAGATAGGAAATTTCGAAATATTTTTTAGATTGTTCTATAAATGAAGTATTTTTACTAGAATTAGTTTTGGATTTTCAAAAAAGTGCTTTTCGTCTAATCAAATTTTAAAAAATCAGTTATGAGAGTATTGCGTTTGATTTCCTTTTTTATTTTGCTTTGGCCAATGGTAAAACTTGCTGGCCAGCCTAAGAAATATTCCATTCATACGGTTGCATTCTACAATTTTGAAAATCTTTTTGACACCATTAATGATCCTAATACGAATGATGACGAATGGACGCCAAAAGGGGAACAGCGCTGGACTGCTAAAAAATACAATCAGAAACTTCAAAATCTTGCCAGAGTTTTACTCGAAATTGGTTCTTCGGAAAATACAAATTCACCCACTTTTATCGGCTGTTCCGAAATAGAAAACAGAGGCGTTTTGGAGGATTTAATTAAAGAACCCAAACTTATTGACAAAGAATTTGGAATTATACATTTTGATTCGCCGGACAAAAGAGGAATTGATGTGGCCTTATTGTATCAGAAGAAATTTTTCAGACCTAGTACGTATACGAATATTCCATTGTATGTGTATAAAGTAGAAAACAAGACAAAAACAGTCTTAAAAGCTGAATCAGATGATAAAACGGATGATAATTTAGAATTGAATCCGGAGACAAACCGTGTTTTTACTCGGGATCAATTAATGGTCACCGGATTCTTGGAAGGGGAAGAAATCAGTATTATTGTCAATCATTGGCCATCGCGATCTGGGGGCGAAAAAAAGTCAAGTCCTTATAGAGAAGCAGCCGGTGTTTTGAACAGGAAAATCATCGATTCTTTGCAAGAAATAAACCCAAATGCAAAAGTGATTACATTAGGAGATTTAAATGACGGGCCTTATAATAAAAGCGTAAAAATGGCGCTTGGAGCCAAAGCCACTAAAAAGGAAGTACCCTTGATGGGAATTTATAATCCATTTGAAGAAATGGCCAAAAAAGGGTTGGGGACAATTGCTTTTCGGGATTCTTGGGATATTTTTGATCAAATCATGGTTTCTCAATCACTAATTCAGGAAGATTTCTCTACTTTTAAGTATTGGAAAGCGGGAATTTACAATAAGCCTTTTTTAATACAAACTTCGGGACAATATAAAGGGTATCCAAAACGACATTCTGCTACCGAAATTGGCTTCAGTGATCATTTTCCCGTTTATATTTATTTAATTAAAGAATTGAAATAGAATCTTTTTAATAGCGTTTTGACGCTATAGTTGATCGAAATCTAAAAGACTTTACGTTATTATAAATAATAAGCCTTGAGATTTTTAGTAACTTAGCCTTCCTAAATACAAGAACACAATAAAATGGCAATAGCAAAACCTTTCAATCTTAATAAATGGATTGACGAAAACCGTCATCTGTTGAAACCGCCGGTTGGTAATAAAAATTTATACCAAGAATCTGGGGATTATATTGTCATGATAGTGGCCGGTCCCAATGCTCGAAAAGATTACCATTATAATGAAACCGAAGAATTGTTCTACCAATTAGAAGGGTCAATCAAGGTGGTGATTCAGGAAGACGGTCAACGCAAAGAAATGGAGCTTCATGCCGGCGATATGTATTTGCATCCGGCGAAAATACCACATTCTCCAATTCGTTCAGAAGGTTCAATAGGTTTGGTAATTGAACGCAAAAGAGCCGGAAAAGGATTTACCGACGGTTTAATCTGGTATTGCGATAATTGTAATCATAAATTACATGAAGTTTATTTTGAACTTCACAATATCGAAAAAGACTTTCTTTCTCATTTTGAAGACTTCTATAGTTCAGCTGAACTCAGAACTTGCACTAAATGTGGTACTGTTATGGATACAGACCCAAGATTTGTAAGTCAAAAGTAATACGATTTTACCCTAAACTTTGTTAGAGTTATTCATGTTAGCCGTTTCGGGATTTCTGGTTCTGAAATGGCTTTGATATGGCTTGTCTTTTATTTTAATTTGTACATTATTTTAAAATTTCAGGATTTAATAATATCTTTACCTAAAAAAAATATAACAATTTTTAATAAAAAAGTTACAATGATAACAATAGCAGATCAATTTGGAATGAAAGAAGCTTTTGCACAATTGGGCATTAAAGACATAAATGAAGGGACTTCAACAGGTTTGAATCACTTTGCAAATGGAGCGATTCTTGAAAGTTATTCGCCTGTGGATGGCAAATTGATTGCATCCGTAAAAACTTCAACTCCGGAAGATTATGAAAAAGTGATGCAGGCTGCTACCGCCGCTTTTAAAACTTTCAGATTGATGCCTGCACCGCAACGTGGTGAAATTGTGCGTCAATTTGGAGATAAATTACGTGAGAAAAAGGAAGCTTTAGGTAAGTTGGTTTCTTACGAAATGGGTAAATCATTACAAGAAGGTTATGGTGAAGTACAGGAAATGATTGATATCTGTGATTTTGCAGTGGGTCTTTCCCGTCAATTGTACGGATTAACCATGCATTCTGAGCGTCCGGGACACAGAATGTATGAGCAATACCATTCATTGGGAATTGTTGGAATTATTTCTGCTTTCAACTTTCCGGTAGCGGTTTGGTCTTGGAATACTGCCTTGGCTTTGATTTGTGGTGATGTTTGCGTTTGGAAACCCTCTGAAAAAACACCACTTTGTGGAATTGCTTGTCAGAATATCATTGCTGAGGTAATTAAGGAAAACAATCTTCCGGAAGGAATTTCGTGTTTAATCAACGGGGATTATAAAATAGGAGAGTTAATGAGTGCCGATAAACGCATCCCATTACTATCTGCTACCGGATCCACTCGTATGGGCAAAATTGTTGCGCAAACTGTGGCGGGACGTTTAGGGAAAACATTATTAGAACTAGGAGGAAACAATGCCATTATTGTAACACCGGATGCCGATATAAAAATGACCGTTATTGGTGCCGTTTTTGGAGCGGTAGGAACAGCGGGACAAAGATGTACTTCTACACGTCGTTTAATCATTCACGAAAGTATTTATGATAAAGTAAAAGATGCTATAGTTTCGGCTTATGGTCAATTGCGTATTGGGAATCCATTGGACGAAAACAATCATGTTGGTCCGCTGATCGATACTCATGCTGTTGAAATGTACAATAGAGCATTGACTAAAGTGGTAGAAGAAGGAGGGAAAATTCTTGTTGAGGGTGGTGTTCTTTCTGGCGAAGGATACGAAAGTGGCTGTTATGTTAAGCCAGCTATTGCCGAAGCTGATAATTCTTATGAAATTGTACAACATGAAACATTTGCTCCGGTATTGTATTTATTGAAATATTCTGGTACTGTAGAAAATGCAATCGATGTTCAAAACGGAGTTGCGCAAGGACTTTCATCAGCCATTATGACTAATAATTTAAGAGAAGCGGAACACTTTTTATCTGTTGTAGGTTCTGACTGTGGAATTGCCAATGTGAATATCGGTACTTCCGGAGCTGAAATTGGTGGTGCTTTTGGTGGAGAAAAAGAAACAGGCGGCGGCCGTGAATCTGGGTCTGATGCTTGGAAAATCTACATGAGAAGACAAACTAATACAATCAATTATACGACAAGTTTGCCTTTGGCACAGGGAATAAAATTCGATTTGTAATAGAATTTAATCCTACTAAAAAAGGCAATTTGAAATCAATCAAATTGCCTTTTTTTATAATTTAGAGATTTTAATCCTGCTTATAAATTGAATGAAGCTCCAATATTAAACACAAACTGGTTGTTTAATTTATCAAAACCTATTGGATCCGTTTTATAACTGGCTAATGGAATTCCGGCTTCGGTAAAAATACCAAAACCTTCAGTGAAGAAATAACGGAATCCTAAATGGGCACCAAAATTTCTTAAGCCTAAATCAAGTCCTGGATAAATATCCATTTTTTCATCAAGTTGAAAAACATTTCCCATATTTGCATTGAATCGGAATTTTAGGTCAAATCGATCTCCAAACTCGGGTTTGTTTCCTAGCGCATCTGTATCGACAGAGAGCAGATAGGAAGACGCAAAACCATAGGACATGTTCTCTCCGATTCCAAAATCAGAAGAAACTCCAATTCCTGTTCCTCCGTTTTGAATATTTGCGCCAAGATTGAATTTTGCGTCTCCTTTGCCTTTAAAGGCTTGAGCATTTAGGAATCCAACGAATAATAGTAACGATATTGTAACAATTTTTTTCATATTCTATAAATTTTAAATTTCAACAAAAATAGTTTAAATAAACTAATTCCTACCTTTTTCATCAAAATACAAATTATTTAAGGGTTCGCTTTGCCAAAATTCTTTGCTATTAACATCCATAACAGTCAGAGGGCCTTTGAAAGCAGCTCCGGTGTCAATATTCCATACGCAAGCCATTTGTACAGGAACGGTTTCACCAATGCGAGAAACTGGCGTGTGTCCTATGTAGATTTCATTGTATAAGGTAAGTCTTTTTGGATATAATACATCCGAAGGTTTTATGCTTTTGTCTAGAGCTAAAGCAGTTTCCCATAATGTTCTGTCCCAATAAAAGGATTCGGGAAAGTATTCATAGGCTACTCCATTCATATTGGTAAATCCGGCATGAATAAACAAGCGCATTTTATCGTCCAGATGGTAATCTTCTAATGATTGTAAGAATTCAATGTGTCTTTGACGTCTTTCTTCATTTACTGATTCATAGGCTGTAACAGTAGATTCACCACCATGTTTGTGCCATAAGAGATTGTCTTTATTGTCTTTTAGCCAATGGAGTAATAAATCGTCATGGTTGCCTCTGATGAAAATGCAGTCGTTAGTTGTTCTTAACTGGATCAAAAAATCGATGACTTGAGGAGATTGACTCCAGCCATCTACATAATCCCCCAAAAAAATTAAACGGTCTTTTGAGGTTACTTTGGCTCTTTCCATGATTTGATGTAATGCTCGCAAGCCACCATGAATGTCACCTATTACTAATGTTCTCATTTGTTGTGTTCTCTATAATATTTCATAAAATTACGCAAAAGACTTAGGAAGACAGCGTTTTTCTATAGGTTTTTTACAGCATGAAATATCACTAAATTTAGTGATTGCTTGTAAAACAAAATAGAATTATATTTATAAAAAAATTAAAGCTTTAAAAATGAATGCAATTATTGCTTTTACACTACTGTTGGTTCATATAGTTTGCAATCTGATCAATGACATTTTATTTGCGTAGAACGTTACCGCTAATTCAATCAGCATAAATAATTAAGAGATTCCGTTTAGGATTGAAAGGGAAAGTCATGTCCTTTGGTAAAATTTTGAGTTTAAGGCACATCATACTTCATTTTTCTTAAGATACGCATAGCTTCCTTAAAGGAGAGATAGATTGGTGGATAGGGTTTCAAAAAAGGTTTGGCATCAATTAGTTTCTCTTTGGCTTCTTCAAAACCGTTGAGGTAACAAATCATAAATGTCGAGGGCAAATTCTCTAAATCTTTATGTTCTCTTTCATTTAAAGAAAACCCTTTTTCTAACTTACTCAACAAAGCGATATTGGAGTTGTAGATATGGTAAAGCATTTTTCTATTGAATTCTGGCGGTTGAAAAAGCATTTTATTTTCAATTTTATAATAGCCATTTTCATAGAAATATATTGTTTTTTCTTCTAATGGATAATAACTTGTTCGGTCATTTAAACCCAAAGGAAGGTATTCCGTAATTGTAAATGAATCCTCATCACAACTAATGGTAACCACATCCTGTGTCGAATAAAACAGTTTGATTTGCTCATTTATCAATTCAATGTCCACTCGGGAAAGATAGATTTTATCTCGTACTTTTTTAGGGATTCCAGCCCAGCAAATGACAAATAATTCCTTAAAAACCTTGTATTTTGGGGACATGTCTTTGTGGCGGTAATTCATAAAGTCAAATACGCCATCCAAAGTATATTTGATGTTGTTTCTGGAAATATTTTCAATACTTAGGACGGTTTCTACATTTTGATAATTTTTTTCAACCGTGCCTTCGGTAGGTGTCGTATTGCTTCCTCGTCTGATGAAAATGCTGTTAGCAGGAATCGTATGAATTCCTTTTTTAAAAAGAGAAGTTTTCTTTTTAGGTTTTATAGTTACTAAACCCACGACCTTATCTTTTGAAAGATTGGGAAATGGAATGTTTTCATATTGAATTTTAGGCGGATTTTCCAGATAGGCATTCACGAGGTTCTGAATTCGGCTATCGTCAAAAAAATCATCGCCTACAATGTCATTGTCCTGATCTTCGACACCCACCACAATATAAGAATTGTTTAAAGGGTTAGAATTAGATAACGCACAAATGTGTTTCAGAAATTTTGCTTTTCCTTCTCGAGTGTGTAAATTCAATTGCCTTTTTTTATCATAAAAACTGTTTTCATCGTTGTGCGCGAGCAGGTTTTTTACTAGTAGGCGTTTGTTGATCATCGGGTAAAGAATAGGATAATTAAAAATGTAATAAATAAACTGAAGTATTTAGAGTGTAATTTTTCTGTTTTTTTAACGTTGTTAATATACTAATAATTAATAATTAAAGATATGAAAAGGATGAAATTTTGCGTCTTAGTTTTTTTTGCAATTACCTTGATGGGATTATTTTTTTGGGGATGTAATGATACTAATGATTCATCAGAAACGTCTAGGGTTAGTGTTCGTATGGTGGATGCTCCCGGAGATTATGATGAAGTGAATGTGGAGGTTTTGGATGTTTTGATTAAAAGCAATTCAAATGAAGATGATCAGGGATGGATAAGCTTTGGTGATGTAGCCCATGTAGGCGAAGGAAAAATTTATAATTTGTTAGATTTAACAGGAGGAGTCAATGTTTTATTAGCAGATAATTTGGTTTCTTCTGGAAATTTAGGACAAATTCGACTGTTACTTGGGGACCAAAATACGGTTGTTAAGGGAGGGGTAAGTTATCCTTTAAAAACACCCAGTGCTCAACAATCAGGTTTGAAGCTAAAAGTAAATCAAACCTTAGAAGCGGGTAAATCCTATGAGTTTTTATTGGACTTTGATGTAGCGCATTCGGTAGTAGTGCAAGCAGGAAGCTCGGGTAGTTATAACTTACACCCAGTTGTTAGAGTTTCTACAAAAGAAAATACAGGAAGCATTAAAGGGAGAATTATCAGTCCTTCACCATTTCCGGCAGGCTTTGCGGTTGTAGTGTCAATTCCTGTTGAGGGAGGAACTATCTCAACATTTATGAATTTAGAAACGGGAGCTTTTCTTTTAAACGGGGTTCCGTCTGGGATATATACGCTAAGTTTAGATCCTGGGCTAACTTCTGTATATGCAATAAAAACCATCGAAAATGTAGTAGTAGTCAATGGAGCAAGTACCGATGTTGGTGATCAAACTTTAGTTTTGAAACCATTGTAAAAAATTAGTTTTCATAAAAAAAACAGCTAGTTATAGCTGTTTTTTTTATGATCGTAAATTAGAAGTGGTAAAAATTAATCTCTTTTTACTATTGTTGAAGAAGCCTGAGCTGTGGGCATCACAATCAAATCGGCAATATTGACGTGATAAGGTCTTGAAATCACAAAATGAATGATGTCAGCAATGTCTTCTGCTTGCAAAGGATCAAAGCCTTTATAAACATTTGCAGCTCGGTCTGTATCTCCTTTAAAACGCACTTCGCTGAATTCAGTAGCGACCATTCCGGGATGAATTGCGCCCACCTTTATTCCAAAAGCATTCAAATCCATTCGCATTCCTTGATTGATGGCATCAACGGCATGTTTTGTGGCGCAATATACATTTCCATTTGGATACACTTCTTTGGCAGCGGTGGAGCCAATATTTATGATATGACCTGATTTTTTTTCGATCATTCTTGGAATTATGACCTTAGAAACATACAAAAGGCCTTTTACATTAATGTCAATCATGGCATCCCAATCGTCTAAATCTCCGTTTTGAATTGGGTCTAAACCGTGGGCATTTCCAGCATTATTGATAAGGATATCAATATTAGAAAAGGCATCGGGTAAAGAAGAAATACTTTCAAAAACAGCTTTTTTGTCCCGAACATCGAATAGTAAAGTATGGGTTTCAGTATGCTTAGAAAGTTCTCTTTCGAGTTCAATCAAGCGGTCTTCTCGTCTTCCGCAAAGAATAATTTTATAGTTATTTCGGGCTAATAGTTGTGCTGTTGCTTTACCAATTCCGCTGGTGGCACCAGTGATAAGGACTGTTTTACTCATGGTTTTATACATCTGATTTTTTTGTATCCTAAATTTACCATTGTTTTATGGCACGTCTTCTCCTCTGCTTTCGGCCCAAATGGCAAACCAATCTTCTTTATCCAAATCTAATTCGACTGCTTTCATCAAAGATTGTATTCTGGCCACGTTTACGGTTCCGGCAATTGGAATTATTCTTGCAGGATGTTTTAAAATCCAGGCAAGTAAAATGGTATCGGCACCCAGACTGTATTTCGATACTAAGGTTCCCAATAATTTTTTCAAACGGTGGGTTTGTGGGATGTCTTCCCTGAAAACAATTCCTAACGGATTCCATGACATTGGACGAATGTTATGAGCTTGCATGTAGTCAAAACTACCGTCAATCATAGGTTCAAAATTAGTCGCAGAGAATTGCACCTGATTGTAGCTAACATTTATTTTCTGGCGAATTAATTCTGTTTGTGATGAAGTGAAATTAGAAAGTCCAAAATCAATAATTTTTCCATCGGTTTTTAGTTTTTCTACCGCTTCTGCAATTTCGTCGGCTTGCATCAATGGACTTGGTCTATGAAGCAAAAAAGCATCCAGATAATCCGTTTGTAAGTTTTTTAAAGACTGTTCTACTGAGGCAATAATATGTGATTTGGAATAATCATAATGTTTGATTTTGTTGTTTCTGTTTTCCGCTAGCATTTGGATACCGCATTTCGAAATCAGTTGTATCTTTTCTCGAGCAACTTTGCTTGAAGAAAATGCTTTTCCAAAATCAGCCTCGGTGGTATAGGAGCCATAGATGTCGGCATGGTCAAAGGTGGTTATTTTATTTTCTAAACATACATGAATTATGTTTTCCATTTCCTTTGTCGTGAGGTTTTTATCCCAAACTCCCCAATTCATGGTGCCAGCAATAATAGGTGATAATGTTGTTTTACTCATGGGTTTTATTTTTTATTAAAAAGTGTAAATTCTCTGTTTTGAAGTATATTTTTCAAAGTTCTTAAAAATATAAAAATTGAATCATAATTCATCCTTAAAATTAGGCTATAAATTGAAGTTTTAACCATTTTTTAACATCTTCCTTCTAAAAAAAAATTCAATTTGCACTACCAAAAGAAAGGGGTACAATTCAAGGGTTTAAAAATAATAATATGGAAGAAAATACAGCGACTGTAGACATTAGAGCAATCAATGAGAAAATTGAAAGAGAGAGTGCTTTTATAGATCTCCTTAGTATGGAAATGAACAAGGTGATTGTGGGTCAAAAGCACATGGTAGAACGATTGTTGATCGGGCTTTTAGGCCAAGGACATATATTATTGGAAGGAGTTCCGGGATTAGCAAAAACATTAGCGATAAATACACTTTCGCAGGCCGTTCACGGTTCGTTCAGCAGAATACAGTTTACACCTGATTTATTGCCTGCCGACGTTGTGGGAACCATGATTTATAACATAAAGCAAAATGAATTTTCCATAAAAAAAGGACCAATTTTTGCCAATTTCGTACTTGCAGATGAGATTAACCGTGCACCGGCCAAAGTGCAATCAGCATTATTGGAAGCGATGCAGGAAAAACAGGTGACCATTGGAGACACTACTTTTAAGTTAGACAGACCTTTCTTGGTTTTGGCTACGCAGAATCCAATTGAACAAGAAGGAACCTATCAGCTTCCGGAAGCCCAAGTCGATCGTTTCATGTTGAAAACAGTTATTGACTATCCTAAAATTGATGAAGAGCGAATGGTAATTCGTCAAAATCTAAAAGGAAGCTACGAGAAAGTAAACCAAGTAGTTTCTGTAGAACAAATTTTGCGTGCCCAAGAAGCGGTTCGTGAAGTGTATATGGATGAAAAAATAGAGAAATACATTTTGGATATTATTTTCGCCACACGTTACCCTGAAAAATATAAATTGGCCGATTTAAAACCATTAATCAGTTTTGGAGCCTCGCCACGTGGAAGTATCAACTTAGCCAATGCGGCCAAATGTTATGCTTTTATCAAACGTCGCGGTTATGTGATTCCGGAAGATGTTCGCGCTGTGGTTCATGATGTATTACGTCACAGAATTGGGGTTACCTATGAGGCAGAAGCTGAAAATGTGACTTCGGTCGATATCATCAATAAAATCATAAACGAAGTAGAAGTACCTTAATTTAGTTTGCAGTAATCAGTATTCAGTTAGCAGTAACTGATTATTGACCACTAAACACTGAACACTGAACTTATGGATACAAAAGAGCTATTAAAAAAAGTACGTAAAATAGAAATAAAAACCCGAAGATTGAGTGATCACATCTTTTCGGGCGAATACCATACCTCTTTCAAAGGACGCGGAATGACTTTCAGCGAAGTTCGACAATATCAATATGGTGACGATATTCGTGCTATCGATTGGAATGTAACGGCGCGTTACAACGAAGCCCATGTAAAAGTTTTTGAGGAGGAACGTGAATTAACCATGATGTTGATGGTTGATATTTCGGGTTCTGAAAGTTTTGGTTCCAAAAACCAATTCAAGAAAGACATCGTTACCGAAATTGCCGCTACAATGGCTTTTTCGGCTACACAAAACAATGACAAAATTGGGCTGATATTATTTTCTGATCAAATAGAATTATACATTCCGCCCAAAAAAGGAAGATCGCATGTGCTGCGCATCATTCGCGAGTTGATAGAATTTGAGCCTAAAAGCCATAAGACAGATGTTGCCCAAGCTTTAAAATTCTTGTCGAGCACACAAAAAAAGAAAGCCATTGTGTTTATGATTTCTGATTTCATGGCCGAAGATTATGAGCATACTTTAAAAATAGCATCAAAAAAGCATGATATCACAGGAATTCGCGTATACGACATTCGAGAAGAAAAAATGCCCAATATAGGAATGGTTTCCATGCTTGACGCCGAGACCGGTGAAACGCAATTGATTGATACCGGTTCCAAAAAAGTTCGATTGAATTATGAGAAATATTATCATGATAAAGTAAGTTATTTCAAGGAAACCTTTAGGAAATCCGGCTCGGGGATCGTTAACACCAGAGTTGATGAAAGCTATGTGACTAAATTATTAGGCTATTTTAAATCGAGATAACGAAACCTAACCCTGTCAGCGTTTTAAACCCTGACAGGGTTAACTTGATAAAACATGAAAAAACAATTATACCTACTGTTATTACTTCTTTCGACTGCTGTTTTTGCCCAAAAAAAGGTGGAAACAAGTATCGATACAACAAAAAACAAGATTGGTGCCGAGTTTAAATTGACGCTAAAAACTACGGTAGAATCCTCGGCTAAAGTGGTTTTTCCAAATCTGAAAAATATCGGGGCTCTGGAAGTAATTCAGTCGTATCCCGTTGATACGGTAAAGAGCAGTGGCCGCTATGAATTAATCAAAAAATATGGTTTAACCCAGTTTGATTCCGGCAGATATGTTATCCCGAGCATAAAGATTTTCATCAATAGCAAACCTTATATGACGGATTCGCTTTCGGTTGAAGTGGCCAATGTACAAGTGGATACCTTAAAACAAAAAATGTATGACATTAAGGATATCGTTCCTGTAAAAAGCTCGATGTCCGTTTGGTGGAAATATCTTTTTATTCTGGCATTAATTCTGGGTATTGGCGCATTGGTGTATTGGTTTGTCAAAAAACAACAAAAGAAAAAAATTGAACAAGAGGTTTATAAAACACCGATAGAAAAAGCAACCAGTTTATTGAATACGCTGGAACAAAAGGAACTTTGGCAAAAAGGCGAAGTGAAAGCTTATTATAGTGAACTGACTGATATTGCCCGAAATTATATTGAGGAAGCCATTGAAATTCCGGCCATGGAAAGCACTACTTCGGAGTTGATAGTTGGACTTAGAGCCGCTTCTGTCAAAAAGAAAATGACAGTTTCCCAGGAAACAATCGAAAATCTTGAACGTGTTTTGAAACAGGCCGATTTAGTGAAATTTGCCAAATCGAAACCTTTGGATTACGAAATTACCGAAGATCGAAATAAAATACAAAAAGCCATTTTAACATTGGATAGTTCTATTCCTGTAGAAGTTACATTGGAAGAAGACACATTGCTCAACGAGGCTCAAAGACAAAAACAGATTCAAATGCAGTTGAAGAAAAAGAGAAACAGACGCATTGCTGTTTCGGTGGCAGCCGTTCTTTTTTTACTAATAGGAACGACGCTATTTTTTATTGCAACCAAAGGATTTGATTATGTAAAAGACAATATTATAGGTCATCCAACCAAAGAATTGCTGGAAGGAGAATGGGTGAAAAGTACTTATGGGAATCCGGGTGTAAGCATTGAGACGCCCAAAGTGCTTAAAAGAATTGATTTGACAAAATCATTGCCTAAAGAAGGATTGGCTTTGGTCAAAGAAATGCAATCTTTTGCCTATGGTAGTTTTACGGATAATTTTTATCTGATGGTTTCTACGTTGAAATACAAACAGGAAACAGAGATTGATTTAAAGAAATCGATTGATGTTACGATTCAAACTTTAGAATCTCAGGGAGCGCAAAACATGATTGTGAAACAAGAAGATTTTGATACCGGAGAAGGAATTAGCGGTCAAAAAGCATACGGAACTTTTTCTCAAATGAATAAAGACAGCAAGAGTAGCGAAAAAGTGTATTATGAAATTTTGTTGTTTGGACAAGATGGCGGATTGCAGCAAATTATGATCCTTCACAAGGAAGGCGATACCTATGCAAATGAAATTTCTGAACGGGTTTTGAACTCTGTAGAATTAAAACAACTGAGTAAATAATGGAGAAAATAACTTTTTTAAATCCGGAGTTTTTTTGGTTGTTTCTTTTGATTCCACTTGCCATTATTTGGCTGGTTTATAAAAGAAACCATCAATCAGCAACTCTAAAAATGAGTTCGATAGAAGGATTCAAGGGGTCAACTTCTTTTTTAGCGAGGATGAAACCTTTTTTAAACGTTCTAAGATTATTAGCCTTAAGTTCTTTGATTGTAGCTATGGTAAGGCCCAGAACGGTTGACATTAGCAATAAGACAAAAACGACCAAAGGAATCGACATCGTTATGGCAGTCGATGTTTCGGGCAGTATGCTTGCCAAAGATTTGAAACCAAACCGAATGGAAGCCCTGAAAAGAGTCGCGGCTGATTTTGTTGATGAAAGACCAAATGATAGAATTGGATTAGTGGTTTATGCTTCTGAAGCCTATACCAAAACTCCGGTAACCAGCGATAAAGCAGTCATTCAGGAAGCCATTAAGAGTATAAAATACGATAATGTTTTGCAGGACGGAACAGGAATTGGAATGGGATTAGCCACTGCCGTGAACCGTCTGAAAGACAGTAAAGCTAAGAGCAAGGTTATTATTCTTTTGACGGACGGTGTGAATAATGCAGGTTTTATTGAGCCAGAAACCGCTTCGGATATTGCCAAGCAATATGGGATAAAAGTTTACACCATAGGACTGGGAACAAATGGGATGGCCTTATCTCCATATGCTATAGCTCCAAATGGGGAATTGATGTTTCAAATGATGAAAGTGGAAATTGACGAGCAATTGATGAAAAGCATCGCTAAAAAAACCGATGGCAGATATTTTAGAGCCACAAGTAACAGTAAGTTGGCAGAGATTTATGCCGAGATCAATAAATTAGAAACCACCGAAATAGAGGAATTAAAGTTCTATGATTACGATGAAAAGTACAGAGCTTTTGTTTGGTTTGCCGGATTGTTGTTGTTGGCTGAAATAGGCTTGAGAAATACGGTTTATAGAAGTTTTATTTAATTAAATAAGTTTTCTGTCGATATAGGGAGCAAGACTGAAAACGGAGACTAAAAGAAAAATGGAATTAGACGAGAAAAAATATTTATACCTGCTTTTTATATTGCCATTGATGGTGCTTTTGTTCTTGTTCAATTTATATTGGAAAAGAAAAAAGCAACGTGAATTTGGGGATTTGGATTTAATAAAAAAATTAAGTCCAGAGCGTTCTGTTTTTAAGCCTGTTTTCAAATTGATTGTGATTCTTTTGGCTATGGCGGGTTTAATTTTGGGATTGGTAAATCCTAAAATTGGAACCAAAATGGAAACGGTAAAACGCGAGGGAATCGACATCGTTTTTGCGATGGATGTTTCCAAGAGTATGCTTGCCGAGGATATTGCCCCGAGCCGATTAGAAAAAAGCAAACAAATTGTTTCGCAAATCATCAACCAGCTAGGCAATGACCGAATAGGAATTGTGGCTTATGCCGGAAGTGCTTTCCCTGTGTTGCCTATAACGACGGATTATAGTGTGGCCAAAATGTTCCTGCAAAGTATGAATACCGGAATGGTTTCATCTCAAGGAACATCATTGGATGAGGCTATAAAATTATCGGCGACTTATTTTGACGATAAAAGTAAAACCAGCAAATTATTGATTTTGATTTCAGATGGTGAAGATCATTCGGAAGGTGCTCAAGCAGCGGCAGAAGAAGCCAATGCGCAAGGAATGCGAATCATAACTATAGGAGTTGGTACTGAAAAAGGAGGAACCATTCCTTTGAAAAGAGACGGAATCGTTGAAAGTTATCAAAGAGATAATAATGGCGAAGTGGTTGTGACAAAATTAAACCAGGCCAGTCTGGTAGCGATTGCCAAAGCCACAAAAGGAGGTTATGTTGACGGGAGTAATACCAAAGAAGTTTTGGAATATGTAAAAAACACTTTGGATAAAATCCAAAAAACGGAGTTTGAAGCTACACAAATGGCCGATTTTCAATCGCAGTTTCAATGGTTTCTAGGATTTGGATTTGTTTTGTTATTCTTGGATCTCTTTTTATTAGAAAGAAAAACAAGCTGGGTGAAGAGGTTGAATTTATTTAACGATGAAAAGTAAATGTCGATTCCATCAAAAGGCTTGCTTTGATGGATTAACATAATTTAATAAAAATGAAAAATTTTAAAATAAATCTATTTTGCTTTTTGGCGCTTCTTTTTTTAGGGCTGGGGAATATATTTGCCCAGGAAAAGGATAAAAATTTACCAGAGGCGAATGCAGAATATGCTCAAAATAAATTTGTTGATGCGGAGGCCAATTACAGGATTTCTAACTCTAAATTTCCAAATAGAAGTGTTGCTACTTATAATTTAGGGAATACAATATACAGACAAAATCAAGTTGGCGAAGCTAAATTAGCCTATGCAAAAGCGATTGAGAATAGTAAAACAAGACCTGAAAAACACAAAGCCTTTCATAATCTGGGCAATGTTTTTATGAAAGAAAAAAATTATACAGAAGCCGTAGCGGCTTATAAAAATGCGCTTCGTAACGATCCTTCCGATGAAGAAACGAGGTATAATTATGCTTTGGCCAAAAAGTTGTTGAAGGAAAACCCTCCAAAAGACGATAAAAATATGGACAAAGACAAAAAAGACAAGGATAAGAAGAACGATAAAAAGGACGGGGAGAAGGACAAAAAGGACGATAAAGGAGACAAGGATAAAGATAAGAAAGACGATAAAGGGGATAAGGATAAGAAAGACGGCAAAGACAAAAACGATAAGCCTAAAGATGAAGGGGAACCAAAACCGATGCCCGGAGGAATTTCCAAACAAAGATTAGAAAGTCTTTTGGATGCTGTAAACAATGAAGAAAAGAAAATTCAAAATAAAGTCAATGCCCAAAAAGTAAAAGGAAAGCCAACTAAAACAGAGAAAGATTGGTAAATTTTTTAAAGGATTTTCCAATGAGATACTGTGTAATAGATACTAGACAATTAGAATTTTTAAAATAACAACATAAATATGCTCCGTTTTTGACACCTTCACTTTTGAGAGGGTTGGGGAGAGGAAAAAAAAATGAAAAGACATTTAATTTTATTACTGTTAAGTTTTCAAGGACTTTTGGCTCAAGTGCAATTTGAAGCTAAAGTAAGCAAAACCACGCTGGGATTGAACGAAAGGCTACAAGTAGATTTTTTCATGAATATTGATGGAGATAATTTTAATGAACCTTCTTTTGATGGGTTTAGGGTTGTAGGAGGGCCAATGCAGCAAGTAAGTCAGTCATGGGTAAATGGAAGGAGTTCTTTTGAAAAAGTGTACACTTATTATCTTTTGCCTAATCAAAAAGGAAGTTTAGTCATCAAGCAGGCTACTATTGAATATAATGGGAGAGTATATAAAACTTCGCCCATAAAAATTAATGTTACTGCAGCTGTTGAACTGCCAAAGGATCCAAATGATATCAGTATTTCTGCAGACAACAATATTTATCTCGTTGCCGATATTTCTAAAACAAATCCCTATATCAACGAGCCTATTACGGTAGTTTATAAATTATATTTCAGTTATAATATTGGGATAACGAATTGGAGGGAACTCAATAAGCCGAAGTATAATGATTTTTGGAGTCAAAATATTGACATCAAGAAACTTGTTGCTGAGGAAGGCATGTTCAAAGGCGAGAAATACAGGTATGTGGTTTTAAGAAAAACAGTACTGTATCCTCAAAAATCAGGAAAGCTGGAGATAGAACCGCTGTCTTTGGATATAGACGTTCAATTACCAACCAATCGCAGGAATATGTTTGGGCAAATGGTATTGAAAGAAGATAGTAAAAGGGTTTCAGCCGGTGCAAAAACCATTGCAGTTAGAGCATTACCCGAAGCGGGAAAACCAGCTGATTTTTCGGGAGCTGTAGGAAATTTTGACTTTAAAGTGACTCCTAGTAAAACCAATCTTAAAAACGGAGAAAGCCTTGATCTAGTGGTGAGCGTCAGCGGTAAAGGGAATATGAAATTATTTAATTTACCAAAACCGGTAGTTCCTAATGCATTAGAAATGTATGATGCAGTTCATAACGAACAGGTAAATACGTCACTGGCCGGAATGAGCGGAAAAATCTCGGATAGTTATACCATTATACCGCAATACAAAGGGAATTATCCTATTAAACCGATGCAGTTCTCTTATTTTGATTTGGGATCCGGAACCTATAAGACACTCAGTTCTGCCGAGATAATGATCAACGTTCTTGACGGACCTACAGACACAAGGGCGGTTGCTAGTGCTAATCCTGATAAAAATAAAATTACGAGTAACGAACAATTTAAATTCATTAAACTGAAAACGGATCTTGTTCCGGTTGCCGAGAATGATTTTTTTGGGTCTAATTTATATCTGGGATTATTATTTGCGCCATTTTTGATATTGCCGTTAATTGTATTGTTCAAGAATAAAAAAGAGGCCATTGATGGGGATATTGTTGGGAATAGAATTAAGATGAATAATAAATTAGCCAAGAAATATTTATCGGAGGCCAAAAAACAAATCAACAATAAAGAACCATTTTATGTTGCGCTTGAAAAAGCAATGCACAATTTCTTGAAGGCCAAGTTGCATATAGAAACCTCAGAAATGAGCAAGGATAATATCAAGGAATTGCTGTTGAACAGAAATGCAAAACCAGAAGCGGTGAATGATTTTATTGCTCTTACTGAGAATTGCGAAGTGGCCCGATATGCGCCTTCGTCAACGGCAACAATCCAGCAGGATTTTGACAAAGCGGTTTTGATTATTTCTGAACTAGAAAAACAGATATAATTTTAGACTTATAAATGGCAAGTGGACAATTTATGACTAATAAAATGAAAAATATACTTTATATATTATTACTGACAACCCAAGTTTTCTTTGCTCAAAATGGCTTTGAAAGAGGGAATGATTTTTATAAAAACGCAAAATACGAACAGGCAGTTGAAGCCTATGAAAGTGTTTTGAATATCGACAAACAACAATCGGCAGAATTGTTTTTTAATTTAGGGAATTGCTATTACAGACTCAATAAGGTGGCTCCGGCAATCTATAACTACGAAAAAGCGTTGACATTCAGTCCAAACGACAGCGAAATACTAAACAACCTGAAATTTGCCCAAAAAAGAACCATCGATGAAATAAAAGTAATTCCAAAAGTAGGTTTTGGCAAGCTGCTGCGTGATTTTACGGGAATTTATCAATACAATACTTGGGGGTGGATTTCCATATCATTTTCGGTATTGTTTTTATTGTGTTTTTGTGGCTATTATTTTTCTCAAATTTCACTTTCTAAAAGAATTTTCTTCTTGGGAATGTTCCTGATGTTGTCACTGGTTCTTGTGAGTGTTGCGGCTGCGATTTTTGAAAAAAGCCATGCTAAAAACGAAAGACCTGCAGTGGTTTTTGCCGAAATGGTAGATATGAAAAGCGAACCGCAAAAACGAGCGGCTAATGTTTTCGTATTGCATGAAGGCACTAAAGTGTTCGTCAAAGAAACCTTGGACAGTTGGAAAAAAATTCAATTGACAGACGGTACCGAAGGCTGGATTGAAAGTAGTGCAATTAAGGAAGTGAAATAGCTTCTGTTCTTATGGTTGTAATAGATTACTTTTTCTTTGCCTCATCATACCATTTTTCGATCGAAGGAAAGATGAATCCCGCTGTTTTTTGAATCGGATTATAGAAAATGGAATTGTCTAGCGTTTCTTTTTTGGCTAAGAAGTTTTTGTAATTTATTTTTTCGAAAACGGTCAAAACTACACTGATAATCAGTACCGTTTTTAACAGGCGAAAGAAACCGCCACCTGCTTTATTGATCCAACCCAGATAGGCAAAATCGGCAAGATTGGTAAAGAATTTCCCCAACATATAAATACCAACAACCACTACAATAAAAGTAAGAATAAAAGCAGTTACCTGAACCGTATGAGGATTCCAGGAAACAAAACCCGAAAGCATTCCTTTGATAATCGATGAGAATTTGACCGCAAAATAAATTCCAGCCAATAGCGAGATTAGAGAAGCAATCTCAACAAAAAGGCCGTTGCGGATTCCTTTGTATAAAGCATAAGCAAGTAATCCTCCTAAAATAATATCCAAAAAACCCATTTTTTCGTTGTTTTAAATAAAACGGCAAATATAAAAGAATTATCAAACATCAGATGCCAATTTTCAAGTTAGTATCTTTGCTAAAATAATTCGATTCTTTTTTTGAAAAGCTACAATCAAAAATCGTTAATCTATAATTAAAAATCAAAATGTCAAGAGATACACAACTTAAAGAACGCTGGGAACAGCTTGTTACGATACTTTCCAATCAATTTTCACAAGGCGAAGATTTAGATTTGGACGCCATTATCTACTTAATAGGAGTTCAGGAATTGGGTAAAATTCACCGTGAATTTAAAAAAGACGAGAAATTAAACCTGATGCATATCGCCATTTGCCGATTATTAGAGCCTTATGGATTCTATGAATTTGAATTTTTTGACGAGGAAGGTTGGCCTCATTATAGGGTAAAAGAGGAATTACCACCTTTAAAAGCTGGGGAACAGTCGGTTTTAATGAAAGAAGCCATTGTTAGTTATTTCCTAGAAAAAGAACTTATAGATTAATTTAAGATTTATGAGGGCAGAATTTTGATTAAAGAACGGAAACTTTAAACTTTAAACTTTAAACCTGAAACAAATTTCCTAAATTTGCACTCTCAATTATTGGATGAAAATGATAGACAAGATAAAAGAATATATTGGTGAAGCACAAGCTTTCTCTACTCAAAACCCAGCCGAATTAGAAGCATTTAGAATCAAATTCCTGGGAAATAAAGGGATTTTGAAAGATTTTTTTGCCGAATTCAAGAACGTTCCTAATGAACAAAAAAAGGAATTTGGGCAAGTAATTAATCTGCTAAAAACTTCTGCCGAGGAAAAAGTTAAAGCCATACAGGAAGCTTTAGAAAGTAAAGAAGAATCAAAGGGTTTTTACGGTGATTTGACGCGTTCGTCAGAACCTATTTCTATTGGTTCCCGTCACCCTATTTCATTGGTAAAAAACCAAATTATCGATATCTTTTCAAACATTGGTTTTAATGTTTCTGAAGGTCCGGAAATCGAAGACGACTGGCATAACTTTACTGCATTGAATTTACCAGAATACCATCCGGCAAGAGATATGCAGGATACTTTTTTCATTCAAACAAACCCAGATATTTTGTTGCGCACGCATACATCGTCTGTTCAGGTGCGTTATATGGAAAATAATAAACCGCCTATTCGTACTATTTCTCCGGGAAGAGTTTTTAGAAACGAAGCCGTATCGTCCCGTTCTCACTGTATTTTTCATCAGGTAGAAGGATTGTATATTGATAAAGATGTTTCTTTTGCTGATTTGAAACAAACCTTGTTGTATTTTACCAAAGAGATGTTTGGCAAGTCAAAAATTCGTTTGCGCCCTTCTTATTTTCCTTTTACTGAACCAAGTGCCGAGGTGGATATTTATTGGGGTTTAAAAACAGAAACCGATTATAGAATCACCAAAGGAACAGGTTGGTTAGAAATTATGGGTTGCGGTATGGTTGATCCTAATGTGTTAAAAAACTGTGGTATTAATCCGGACGAATACAACGGTTTTGCTTTTGGAATGGGAATTGAGCGTATCGCCATGCTGTTATACCAAATTGGTGATATCCGAATGTTCTATGAAAATGATGTACGTTTCTTAGAGCAATTTAAGGCAAGCATTTAAAAATTCAATAAGCAAAATATTTAGTACAAAAATAATGAAATCCGATATTATCATCCCCGAAGTAGAAAATGTATTTGTAGCTACCGTTCAAGAATGGAGCGACGATTTCATGGAAAAAGTCTGGTACGCCTATTTAGTGAATGATAGCGATTTTCTTATCGAAGGTGTGATGGTCGTTTCTAAAGCTTTTGGAACCATGGATGGGGAAATGAAAAAAACCTCTCTTTTGCGTCACGCCTTTGTTGAAGTTCCTGCAGTTTCAGTGGTAAAAATTGAAATGATCGAAAAAAGTGTTTTGGCACTCAATAACGAGTTTTCAGTATCTTATTTCATAGGAAATAAAATGTACGATAAGAAATTTATTTTTAAAGCAAATAGCATTAACGAAGCGGAGACAGAAGAAGTGCCCATTTTATTCGTTGAAGGCATTATTGTAAGATAGAATATAGACTTTTAATATAAATTTAAAAACCGCTAATCTCCAGATTTCATCTGAGAATTAGCGGTTTTTTATGTAGGTTGATAGCTGAATTTAATCCAGTTTCTCTGTCAGTTCTTTAAAAATAGTTTTAGCTTCTTTTCCTTTATATAGAATTTCATAAACGGCATCTATAATTGGCGTTTTGGCACCATAACCTTGATTGAGTTTATAAGCACTGTTTGTCGCATAATAGCCTTCAGAGACCATGCTCATTTCCATCATGGCGCTTTTTACGGTATAGCCTTTACCAATCATATTTCCGAAGGTTCTGTTTCTTGAAAACAGAGAATAACCCGTTACCAATAAATCACCCAAATAAGCTGAATCATTGATGTTTCGCTTCATTTTGTGTACTTTTTTGATGAATTTTTTCATTTCTCGAATGGCATTACTCATCAACACAGCCTGAAAATTATCACCATAACCCAAACCGTGAGCAATTCCGGCAGCAATGGCGTAGATGTTTTTTAGCATGGCCGCATATTCGGTGCCTATAATGTCATCCGTTATTTTTGTTTTAATATAATTCCCGGACAAGTTTTTTGCCACTGTTGAGGCTTTTTGAGCATCGCCACAAGCAATTGTTAGATATGATAAACGCTCTAGAGCTACTTCTTCTGCATGGCATGGGCCAGTGATTACACCTATATTATAGTAAGGAATGTCATATTGAAAGTGGAAATGTTCACCAACAATCAGGCTGGTTTCTGGAACAATACCTTTGATTGCCGAAAAGATAATTTTGTCTTTCAACGAAACAGTCAATTTCTCCAATTCTCCATTTAAAAAAGCGGATGGTATTGCAAAAATAATGTAATCAGCATAAGCAACTGCTTCATTAATATCACTGGTGAGTTTTAACTTTTGAATATCAAATTCAACTGAACTCAGATAATTAGGATTGTGTTTGTGAAGTTTTATATGCTCAATTGCGGATTCATTACGCATATACCAAGAAACTTCGGAAAGATTTACGCATAACATTTTTGTGATTGCCGTTGCCCAACTTCCACCACCAATTACTGCAAATTTTAAATTTTCGGTCATTTTAGTATTAAATTTAATCAAAAGTACTTAAAAATGTACTAATGAGGCAAGAAAATAATGAAGGACTCTCAACATTTAGGTTGGTGAAAGTTTTAAAATTCAATTAAAAAAACATTTTTTTTATTTCTATACAATATTGTAGCTTTTGTTTCGTTGTAAGTTATTGTAAGTTAGTTATTTAATTAAATATGAGAATTGAATTAGTTAGTTTTGTTTTGGTGTTATGAAAAAGGCGTTCTAGAATAAATTCAGGAACGCCTTTTTATTTAAAATAAATTCTTCTTTTTTTGAATTAGTAACTCATTTCCACAATCGATTTTACTTTGTCTATAGTGATGTTTTGTCGCTCTCCAAGACCTTTCCAGCCTCTTTCTTCAAAACGGTTTACAATGAAGTCGGCCGTTTTGCTATAGTCTTCGGTATATTCAGATAATTTAGTTTGCATTCCCATTTTATGGAAAAATTCAACGGTTTTGTTGATGGCCTCATTTGCGATTTCGTCTTCTGTTCCTTCCAGATTAAAAATACGTTTTCCGTATTGAGCTAATTTTGCTTTTTTTGTTTCAAACATTACTTTGTACAAACTAGGAGCAATAATTGCCAATGTACGTGCATGATCGATTCCGTACAAAGCGGTTAATTCATGACCAATCATGTGTGTTGCCCAGTCGCTAGGAACTCCTTTTTGGATCAATCCGTTGAGAGCCATTGTACACGACCACATAAAGTTAGAGGCTAGTGCATAGTCTTTTGGATTTTCGACTACTTTGGGTCCTACCTCAATTAAGGTTTGTAAAATACCTTCGGCAATTCTATCTTGTAAATATCCTTCGTGTGGATGAGTTAAATATTGTTCCATTACATGGGTGTAAGCATCAACAACGCCATTTTGTAATTGTCTTTTTGGTAGAGATTCGATTACTGTTGGGTCACAAATAGAGAATTTTGGAAATAGGGCCGAACCACCAAAAGCTAATTTTTCTTGAGTGGCTTCAATCGTTACAACGGCTCCAGAATTCATCTCGCTGCCTGTAGCAGGTAACGTTAAGACCGTCCCAAAAGGCACTGCATTTTCTTTTATTAGAAGACGTTTTTGAAGAATATCGATAGGGTTTTCTTCAAAATTTACTGCGGCTGAGATAAATTTCACACCGTCAATCACAGAACCTCCACCAACAGCTAAAATAAAATCAATTTTTTGTTCTTTGATAATAGCTACTGCTTTCATCAAAGTCTCAAAATGGGGGTTGGGTTCTATACCGCTGAATTCCACTATTTCAAAACCTTTTAGATTGTTGATTACCTGCTCATAAATTCCATTTTTAAAAATGCTTCCTCCTCCATATGCTAAAAGGATTTTTGCACCTTGTGGGACTAGTGTTGGTAATTTTTCAATCTGCCCTTTTCCAAAAACTAAATTTGTAGGGTTGTATAATTCGAAGTTTAACATGTTTATTTTTTTACGTTTAATTGATTCAATAATTTTTGGGCAACTAGTTTAGATGAAGCCGGGTTTTGACCTGTAATCAATAAGCCATCTTCAACGGCATAAGGTTGCCAGTCAGCAGCTTTAGAATAGTTTGCGCCATTTGATTGCAAAGCATCTTCCAGTAAAAACGGAACTACTTTGGTTAAACCTACGGCTTCTTCTTCTGTATTAGAGAATCCGGTTACTTTTTTGCCTTTCACTAAAAAAGTGCCATTTACTTTCACATTTTTCAAAGCTCCGGGAGCATGACAAACAAAACCAACTGGTTTATTGTGTGTGTAAAAAGATTCAATTAAAGCGATTGAGGTCTTGTCTTCGGCTAAATCCCAAAGCGGACCGTGACCTCCCGGATAAAAAACCGCATCATAATCAGCTTGATTTACATCTGATAATTTTTTTGTGTTTTTTAGTTTTGAAAGAAGTACGGTGTCGTTATCGAATCTTTTGGTGTCTTCTGTTGCTGCTGATGGATCTTCGCTTTTTGGATCAATTGGCGGTTGCCCTCCTAGTGGCGTTGCAATATCAATTTGCACTCCTTTATCTGCTAGTGCGTAATAAGGCGCAGCTAATTCTTCGGTCCAAAATCCTGTTTTTTCTCCTGTGTTACCCAGTTTATCGTGACTTGTAACAACGAATAATACTTTTTTCATAGCTTTTTTATTTAGTTTTTGAGCAGTAGCTGTTAGGCAACTTGCAGTTAGTATTGTAATAGTAAGTAATGCAATTTTCTTCATGATTAATTTTTTTTTACAAATTTAGGGTGAATATGCCATCAGTAAAAATAATTTAAATTATGTTTGTGATAAATATATTTATATCATGGTCAACCTGGAATGGTACCGAACTTTTAAATCGGTTTATAAAAACGGGAATTTTTCTTTGGCCGCCAAGGAATTGTTTATCAGTCAACCGGCTGTAAGTCAGCAAATATCAATGTTGGAAGCACATGTAGGTTATAAACTTTTTAATCGAAAGTCGAAAGGTGTGGAGCCGACAGAATATGCTAAGTTACTCAATAATTTAATCATTGAGGCTTTAGATCGCCTGGAAAATGTTGAGAATGGTTTTAGAGCCAAAGCATTCAATGCTAATCGATTAATTTCTATTGGAATTTCAAAACATTTGATGAGCAGTATAGGAAGTACACTCGTTTCTAAATTTGAATTTATTGATTTTAGCTTTGATAATGACGATGCTCTTTTTGAATTAGTAGATTCTAAAAAACTGGATTTTGCCATTGTTAGCAAGAGATATGATACTTTTGATACAATTCAGAAGAAGCTGGGAGCAATCAAGCAAATTATTGTGGGCTCCACAAACATTGATGCGTCAGAATTGAAATCAAAAATTAAGAGTAAAGATTTTAACGCTATTGAACATTGGTTAAACGAACAAAAATGGTACAGTCCAGATGCCGGGATTCCGCATATCAAATTATTTTGGTTGCATGTTTTTAATAAAAAAAGACCTTCGATGATTCCGAATTATATTATTCCGTCTGAATATGAAATGTTGGGAATCCTTGCTAAAAATTCCGGTATTGCGGTAGTTTGGGATAGTAATGCAAAGCATTTTATTGAAGAGAAAAAGCTGCAATTGTTATGGAATAGCAAGCAAATGCCTCAAACGGAAATCTTTCTTTTATCGGGCAAAAGCGATAATTTTAATGCGGCTTTTCAGGAAATTGAAGCGGAATTACAGAAAGTATTGGCTTAATTACTTTTTGTAAAAATTATTGTGATCAATGTATTCCCAGACTTTTTGGGATAATAGCGGTTGTATGTTTTTGCCTTCTTTGATGCTCTTTCGAATAAAAGTAGAAGAGATTTCGACAATAGGAGCATCAATTAAATGAATTTTTGGATGGTTTTTTAAATCCAGATTTTCTGCTTCGGAAGAAATGCGAGGATAAACATAGATTTCATGATTTTGCAGAATCATTTCGTGATTTTTCCATTTGTGCAAAGACTTTAAATTGTCCTCTCCCATGATTAATGAAAAAATATGATTGGGGTATTTTTCTTCCAGATGAACTAAAGTGTTTACCGTATAATTAGGTTGCGATAGTTTGAATTCGATATCCGAAGGTTTCAATTTCGGAAAATCTTCTGTCGCCAGATGTACCATTTCCAGGCGATGGTAATCGTCGAGCAGGGTCTCTTTCTTTTTTAGCGGATTATGAGGTGTTACCACTAGCCATACCTGATCTAAATCGGCATTTTCAGCCATGTGATTGGCAATGATTAAATGTCCAACATGGATGGGGTTAAAAGTTCCAAAATAGAGACCTATTTTCATTTTTTAGGCATTAGATTTTAGGCAGGTTTTTTAACTTTTGCCTTATTTCACAAAATCCTTTACTAATTGATACGCTTCTTCCAGAGCAATATTTAGATCATAATTTTTTATGATGGTATCAAATTGTGGTGCTGTAGCCAGTTCAACTGATGCTTTGGCAATGCGCATATTGATTTTGTCATCACTTTCGGTGGAGCGTTCTTTGAGTCTTCTTTTTAGTTCATCAACACTAGGAGGTTTTACAAAAACGGCTAATGTCTGCTCAGGAAATTTATGTTTGATTCGTAATCCTCCGGCTACATCAATATCAAAAATCACGTTTTTTCCTTTGGCCCAGATGCGTTCTACTTCGCTTTTCAGCGTTCCGTAAAAGTTATCGCGGTACACTTCTTCCCACTCCAAAAAATCATCGTTCTTGATGTGTTTTTTGAATTCCTCAGTCGAAATGAAATAATAATCTTTCCCATTTACTTCTTCTCCTCTTGGATCACGGGATGCTGCTGAAATGGAAAATTCTAAATTTAGATCTTCCTTGCTTAATAAATGTCTTACTATGGTAGTTTTTCCAGATCCCGAAGGTGCTGAGAATACGATTAATTTTCCGCCTTTATTCATTTGTTATTCTTTTTTAGGAGCGACACATCGCTTCTCTGCTACAATACGTTTAAAACCTGTTCTTTAATTTTTTCCAATTCGTCTTTCATCATCACGACTAATTTTTGCATTTGCGCATGATTGGATTTCGATCCCATGGTATTGATTTCGCGTCCCATTTCTTGGGTGATAAAACCAAGTTTTCTACCATTAGCTTCTGTTCCGTTGATGGTTTCCAGGAAATAATCCAAGTGATTTGTCAAACGTACTTTTTCTTCTGTAATGTCAAGTTTTTCCAGATAATAGATCAATTCCTGTTCGAAACGATTTTCATCCACATTTACTTTCAATTCTTCAATTGCAGTTTGTAAACGGTCTTTTATGGCTTGAACGCGTTCGGGATCAAGTGCCAATGCTTCGGTCATATAGTGACGAATATTTCCTATACGCAACTGAAATTCTTTTTCAAGTGACATCCCTTCATCTCTTCTGAAATTAAGAATGTTATTCAAACTCTCTTCAATCACTTTTTTAATTTCGGCCCAATCATTTTCGTCAATTTCGTCACGCTCAATTTTCATCGTATCGGGCATGCGAACAGCCATTTTCATCAATTCGGTTTCATCGGCATCAGCATAAACTTCTCTCAATTGGTTGATGTAAGCTTTTACTATTGGCACATTGACCTTGGTGGTGGTTTGTTCAGCGGTACTTTCGATAAAAATAGAAAAGTCAATTTTTCCTCTTTCGAGCGTTGATGCAATTTGGGTTCTTAGGCCTAATTCCATTTCACGGTAAAGCGAAGGCATTCTTACATTAAGATCTAAACCTTTACTGTTTAAGGATTTTATTTCGACCGTTATTTTTTTGGTTGGTAATTGTAAAGTGGCTTTACCAAAACCCGTCATTGATTGTATCATATTATTTTCTAAAAGAGGTCAAAGATAATAAAAAATTCGCCCTTAGCCCTAAAGGAAGCATTCTCCTGATTTTATTCGGCTTATTTGAAGAATTAGGAGAAGAAGTCACTAAATAAACTCCGATGAAAATTAAAATGGCGGAAACTATTTTTACCAAATCGAGTTTGTCTTTTCCTAAACTGATAGCAAATATGGTAGCGAACAAAGGCTGAAGGTAAATGAAAACAGCAACTGTGGTTGGTTTTAATTCTTTCATTGTAAGTAAGTTTAACAAATACGTCAGAAAGGTCGAAACCACAACAACAAAACCTATTTTCCAGTAAATTAGTGTTGGTATTAAGATCCATTGGGCTGTGGTCAATTGGCTCCAGCCAAAGGGTAAAACCATAATTAGTCCAAAGCTGTAGATCCATTTTACAAAGGTAAACGCATTGTATTTCTCCATTAACTTTTTAACGATAATCAGGTAAAAACCATAAGAAATAGCATTAACTAAAACCAGAAAATTCCCAAAACCCCCATGGGTGGTGCTTCCTATGGATTTGCCGTAAAGAATTAGGAATGCCGTTCCTATCAAGCCTAAGATGATTCCGGAAACCATTCGCTTTTTCATAGGTTCTTTCATGATAATGGCCGAAAGCACTAAAACAATCATAGGAGTTGAAACCATAATTACCGCTGCCGAAATGGGAGAAGTAAGACTCAATCCTTTGAAGAAAGTCAGCATATTGAAGGCTACACCAAAGAAGGCGGCGGCGATGATTCTCGGAAAATCATTCAGGGCTATTTTTTCCTTTGGCATAAAAAACCAAAATAGCCAAAACAGTAGTGTTGTTCCACCTACACGTAATAAAATAAAGCCATAAGCATCAATGTATTGAGGCATGACATCCTTGGCAATGGTAAAAGTGAGGCCATAAATAACAGAAACAAGAGTAGCTCCCAGCAGGGCTATGTTTTTTTTAGACATTAGCTCAATGCTTTCATTACTTGAAGCATGTTTTGCTGGCTTCCGCCAATGTAAACCTTGTTATCAATGACAAAAACGGGTCTGCTCAAGAAAGTATAATGTTCTAAAATATAATTTTTGTAATCTTCTTCGGTTAAGGATTTGTCCTTTAAATTCATCGATTTGTACAGCTGGGCTTTTTTGCTGAATAAGCTTTCATAGCTACCGGCGAGTTGGTGCATTTCTTCGAGTTCCTCTAATGTAAGTGAATCTTGTTTGATATCACGAAAAACAAGATTATGTCCTTTAGGTAAAGATTTTATGATTTTTCGACAAGTGTCGCAGGAGGCGATATAATAGATTTTGTTCATGGTGTTTTGTGTTTTCTTTATGCAAAGAAAATTCATTTGATGCTGAAAATGATTAATTTTATAAAAAAAATAAAATTACAGTAAATGGATCAAACATTTGAAATTACCAAATCAAGCAGGGAAGCCTTGTCTCAATTTCTGCAACGATATACTTTGGAACAATTAAATAAGATTCCGGAAGGCTATAGCAACAATTTGATTTGGAATATAGGACACATAGTGGTAGTGCAGCAAATGCTGGTTTATAAATTGTCGGGTTTGCCGATGATGATTTCGGACGAAATGGTCAATAGATACAAGAAAGGAACGGCGCCAGTTCAGGATGCAACCCAAGCCGATGTTGATGAAATAAAGGAACTTCTTTTTGAGACAATTCATCAAACGCAAAAGGATTTGGATAATAAAATATTCAAAAATTTTCAGGAATTTACCACCATGACCGGCTTTGCCGTAAAAAATGCAGAAGATGCCATTTCATTTAACATTTACCATGAAGCGGTTCATACAGGAATTATGATGGGTTTACGAAAGTTTGTGTAATAGCAACTAAAGGGCAATTGCTTGTTTAGAATAAATTAAAGGGTAATTTTGTCAAACTTATTTGCAATTAAAAATTAAGAGATATGAAATTCAATACTAAAACAATTCACGGAGGACAACATCACGATCCAAGTACAGGAGCTGTAATGCCGCCGGTTTATCAAACGTCAACATTTGTACAAAAAAGCCCCGGACAGCCTATAAATCCAGATTATGAATATAGCAGGGCTGCAAATCCTACCCGATCTGCACTTGAAAATGCACTGGCAAGTATTGAAAATGGAGTGAGAGGATTGGCTTTTTCATCAGGATTAGCAGCAACAGATTGCTTGTTGCGCTCTTTCAAAGCCGGAGATGAAATCATTGCTATGGATGATTTGTATGGTGGGACTTATAGAATGTTTACTAAAATCTATAAAGATTCAGGGATTAAATTTCATTTTGAGGATATGAATGATATGGAGAAATTCCAGTCATTGATCAACAAAAACACTAAGTTGGTTTGGGTCGAAACTCCAACAAATCCTCTGATGAAATTGGCAGATATTAGAGAAATTGCCAAAATCACCAAGGCAAACAATATTCTTTTTGCAGTTGATAATACTTTTGCGACACCTTATTTGCAAAATCCATTAGATTTAGGTGCTGATGTGGTGATGCATTCTGCGACGAAATATCTTTCGGGACATTCTGATGTTATTGCAGGGGCATTAATCGTAAAAGACGAAGCATTAGGAGAGCAGTTGCATTTTCAACAATTTGCCACAGGAGCTACCCTTGGGCCAATGGACAGTTTTCTTGTGCTAAGAGGTATAAAAACCCTGCATTTAAGAATGCAAAGACATTGTGAAAACGGTGCAAAAGTGGTGGATTTTTTAAACAATCATCCTAAAATCAAAACGGTTTATTATCCGGGATTAGCCAGTCATCCGTTTCATGAAATTGCAAAGAAACAAATGAGTGATTTTGGAGGAATGGTTTCTTTCACGTTTGTATCGGGTAAAAAAGAGGATTCTATTGATTTTCTTGAAAAACTTAGGGTGTTCACCTTGGCCGAATCTCTTGGAGGAGTGGAATCATTGGCAAACCATCCGGCTTTGATGACTCATGCGTCGATTCCGGAAGATAAAAGAAAAGAAATAGGAATTACTGATGATTTGGTTCGATTGAGTGTAGGTATAGAAGACGCTGATGATTTGATTGAAGATTTAAAACAAGCATTGGCATAATATTAAAATACGGTATGTTATCAAAAATCCCGGTTCTACAACATTTAGAACCGGGATTTTTGTTTTTAAACTGATTTCAGTTTTGCTATTGCAGATAATAAATATAGCCAACATTGAACCAAACCAACCAGTCATTGGCCTTGTTTTCTTTGTAAATATCCGGATTCGGATTTAAGCCATCTACCCAGTTTGAAAAATAATATTGAAAGCGTAAATCCACCATTAAATCTTGCAAAGGTGTTAGTTTGTAACGGGTTCCCACACTAGAAATGACTGACCAGACCGTGCCGGTTTCGGTTGAGAATCCGTAAGGACGGCCATCGGTTGGAGTGAGGTATTTTGGGAATGTGGTTAAGGGGGTTCCTAATGGTCCCATTGTCGAGGATACTTTGGCATCGTATTGGCTAAATTGTCCCCCAAGGCTTATAAAGGGCCCTAAACTTCCTATTCTGGAAGTGAAATCGCGAATACTAAGAGGAAAATATTCTAATTGCATCCCAATATT
This sequence comes from Flavobacterium granuli, assembly GCF_900129705.1. Taxonomy (GTDB): domain Bacteria; phylum Bacteroidota; class Bacteroidia; order Flavobacteriales; family Flavobacteriaceae; genus Flavobacterium; species Flavobacterium granuli. The sequence goes on from NZ_FQWO01000002.1 coordinate 393,278, forward strand.
AGCAACGGCAGTACTTCCTCTCATGGCTCTTAATTGATCTGCTCCCATGCCGGTATGATCCGGGGCTACCCATTGACCAAAATGTTCTAAATTAGTTTTATTGTAGGATAGTTCACTTCTTAATTTAAAGTGATCGTTAAAATAGGTTTCTGGAACATAGCAATTACATTCTGCTTTGTACGAAAAATTAATATAATGAATCAAGCCTATGCCGACACCTGTGTTTCCTGCATTTGTATCAAGGTTGTAACGTTCCCCATAATCGGATTGAAAAGCTACTGGACCAGCAATAATCCCTACTTCGTGCGAAAATCCAAATTGCGCATTTGTTTTATTTGAAAATCCCAAAAAAACAAATAAAGCGAGGGTGATGTACTTTAGCATTTTCAGTTACAATTTCAAGTAATAACAAATATATGAAAAACATCGATGCCTAATTGAAATTAAAATTAAAAATAATGAGTCAAATTCTCTTTTATTTGTGAAAATTATAGCAATTCTAGTTTAAAAGCCAGTTTAAAAACGGATTTCTTCAAAATTGCTTAATAAAAAGATAATTCTGTAAAGAAGATAAAAAAAAAGATTCAATAATTTGTAGAAAATGTATATTTGTACTAGCTAACGAAAACGTTTTCTTAATTAATTAGTTGTTACTTATGTTACTAAAAATAAATGATTTTATGGCTCAAGTTGAAGCCAAGAATCCAAATGAACCGGAATTTATTCAAGCAGTTAGAGAATTTGCCGAAACGGTGATTCCATTTATTGCGACTCAAAAAAAATATGACGGAAAAAATTTGCTTTTAAGAATGGCTGAGCCAGAGCGTTCCGTTATTTTTCGTGTTCCATGGGTAGATGATAAAGGTGAAATTCAGGTAAATAGAGGGTTTAGAATCCAAATGAATTCAGCAATTGGACCTTACAAAGGAGGAATTCGTTTTCATCATACCGTAAATTTATCGGTTTTGAAGTTTTTGGCTTTCGAACAAGTATTTAAAAATAGTCTGACCACTTTGCCGATGGGTGGAGGTAAAGGAGGATCAGATTTTGATCCTGAGGGAAAAACGGATGCTGAAGTAATGCGTTTTTGTCAGTCTTTCATGACGGAATTATGCAGGCATATTGGTCCACAATTAGACGTTCCTGCAGGAGATATTGGAGTTGGAGCAAGAGAAATTGGCTATTTATTTGGTCAATATAAGAGGATAAAAAATGAGTTTACCGGAGTTTTAACCGGTAAAGGATTGGCATATGGTGGATCTTTGATCAGACCGGAAGCTACAGGTTATGGAGTGGTTTATTTTACCGAACAAATGTTGCAGACTATTGGTCATACCATTAAAGGTAAAACGGTATCCATTTCAGGATTTGGTAATGTGGCCTGGGGAGTTGCTTTAAAAGTGAATGATCTTGGAGGAAAAATAGTTACTATTTCTGGCCCTGACGGTTACATTTATGACGAAGAAGGAATCTCGGGAGATAAAATTGAATTTATGCTCGAAATGAGGGCTAGAGGAGACAATAGAGTTGAATCTTATTTAGAGAAATATCCAAAAGCAGTTTTCCATAAAGGAAAAAGTGTTTGGGAGGTTAAAGTTGATGTTGCAATTCCTTGTGCAACTCAAAATGAGTTGAATGAAGAAGATGCAAAAAAATTAATTGCTAACGGAGTTATCTGTGTTACGGAAGCGGCTAATATGCCAAGTACATTAGGAGCAATTAAAGAATTCTTGAATGCCAAAGTACTTTTTGCTCCGGGAAAAGCGGCCAATGCAGGAGGTGTTGCGGCTTCAGGATTAGAAATGACACAAAACTCTATTCGATTGAACTGGACCAGTGAAGAAGTAGATTCCCGATTGAAAGAAATCATGACAGGGATACACAATCAATGTAAAAAATATGGTACCGAAGAAAGTGGTTATGTAAACTATGTTAAGGGCGCTAATATTGCCGGTTTTGTAAAAGTTGCTGATGCAATGCTAGCTCAAGGAGTAGTATAAAATAATTTTATATCGCATTTAAAGAATGCCTTCTGTCATCATTTTGACAGAAGGTTTTTTTTTGTTTGTTTAATGGATTAAGATATAAATCACCTTGATGAGTCATACAATGTCATTCGTTTCGCTTTGCGATAGAGAATATTGATTTATCGCTAATCAGATTCGGATTTAATGAAAAATAAACAAGGATTAGTGGCTTTTTATTGAAATTTAAGGAGTGAGTGTTTTGCTTTTATTACGAAATTCATAATATTCCCTATTTGAATTTTGCTTTAAAATAAATTTGATAGTGCTTATTTAATGAATAGGGAATTCTTTGGGCAAAACTAAAAAAAAAGTGTCAGTGCTTTTATTGTGCCGTATCTTTGTGAACCTGAACAATGACTCATTTTTGAATGTTTATAATCTAAATTATCATGTCGCAAAGCATTACTACTTTTATAGAAGAGGTTGCCAAGAATAACCCAAATGAACCAGAATTTATGCAAGCTGTAGCAGAGGTGGCTGAAGCTGTAATTCCTTTTATTGAAAAAAATAAAAAATACCAAAATAAAATGCTTTTGGAGCGAATGGTCGAGGCAGAACGGATCATAATTTTTCGAGTGCCTTGGATTGATGATCAGGGACGAACTCAGGTAAATAGAGGATATCGCATTCAGATGAACTCGGCGATCGGGCCATACAAAGGAGGGATTCGTTTTCATCCTACGGTGAATTTAAGTATTTTGAAGTTTTTGGCTTTTGAACAAACGTTCAAAAATAGTTTAACCACTTTGCCAATGGGTGGCGGTAAAGGAGGATCTAATTTTGATCCAAAAGGAAAATCAGATATTGAGGTGATGCGTTTTTGCCAAAGTTTTATGAACGAATTGTGCCGACACATTGGTGCCGATACAGATGTTCCTGCGGGAGATATTGGTGTTGGAGGAAGAGAAGTGGGGTATATGTTTGGTCAGTATAAAAAAATCAGAAACGAATTTACAGGAGTTTTAACCGGTAAGGGAATTTCTTTCGGAGGTTCGTTAATCAGGCCAGAATCTACAGGATACGGCACGGTGTATTTTGCTCAAAGTATGTTGGCCACAAAAGGGGATGATTTTAAAGGCAAAACGGTGGTGATTTCAGGTTCTGGGAATGTAGCCCAATATGCAACCGAAAAAGTGAATGAATTAGGAGGAAAAGTAGTGGCTCTTTCAGATTCTTTGGGGTATATGTACGATGCGGACGGAATTGATTCGGAGAAATTGGCTTATATTATGGAATTAAAAAATGAGCTAAGAGGAAAACTAAGTGATTATGTCATCAAATATCCAAATGCGAAATATGTTTATGATGAGCGTCCTTGGGGAATAAAATGCGATGTTGCCCTGCCTTGTGCAACCCAAAACGAATTGGATGAAGGGGATGCCAAAATCTTAATCGAGAACGGATGCATATGTGTTGCTGAAGGCGCAAATATGCCATCTACCCCGGAAGCGGTTGTTGTTTTTCAAGACGCAAAAATATTATACGCTCCGGGAAAAGCGGCCAATGCCGGCGGAGTTACGACTTCAGGTCTGGAGATGTCTCAAAATTCATTAAGACTAAAATGGTCTTCCAAAAAAGTAGATGAACGATTAAAAGAAATTATGTGCGACATTCACACTTCTTGTGTGAAATACGGTACAGATGAAACGGGACATGTAGACTATGTAAAAGGAGCAAACATTGCCGGTTTTGTAAAAGTAGCCGATGCCATGCTGGCGCAAGGAGTGGTCTAATCTTTGTTTTAAAATTTATAAAGCCTTCTGCGGTTCCTGAATTTCGGGATTGCAGAAGGTTTCTCTTTTGGAATAAAACAAAAAACAGAGTACTTTAGTTTGTCGTATATTTGCGGCAAAATAGGAATTTTGGCTATTGTTTTTGGGGAAGGTTTTCCTGAAATAAAGTACTGCAAAAGACTTATTTTTAAAAACAACACAAAAACTAATGCAGGTAAAAACCAAAGCAATCGTCATTTCGTCTTTGAAGTTTCAGGAAAAAAGCTTGATTGTAAAGTGTTTTACCCAGTCTCACGGATTAAAATCTTATTTTGTGCGGGATGCTTTTTCTGGCAGGAAATCCAATCAAAAAATCGCCTATTTTCAACCATTGACTATTCTTGAAATAGAGGCGGTCCACAAGAACAAAGGCACTTTAGAAAATTTCAAGGAAATAAAAATCGGGACGCCTTTTCATTCCATTCATTCGGATATTTATAAAAGCACGATTGTGATGTTTATTTCCGAAATGTTGCACCATTCGATTCACGAAGAAGAAAAAAATGAGCATTTGTTTACCTTTTTAGAGACAGCTTTACATTGGTTAGACAATCACGATGAAATCGCTAATTTTCACTTGATTTTATTATTGGAAACTACAAAATATTTGGGCTTTTATCCCGATATTTCTGATATGGATATGCCTTTTTTCGAAATGACCGAAGGCATTTTTACGCCCTTTCACGCCATAAGTTCGTTGACGGAACACGAAACCAATTTGTTCAAAAAACTGATTGGATTAAAATTCGAAAACGATCAAAAAACCTTCCACGTCATCGAGAGGCAGCTTGTTTTGAGAATACTGATTGATTATTATAGTTTCCATCTGGACGGTTTCAAGAAGCCAAAATCTCTCGATATTTTAAAAGAAGTTTTTTCTTAAAGTTACAGAGTTTCATAAAATATGATTTCGCATTTAAAAGTAAAGTATATTTGTCTTTTAATCAAGTTTGTTGTTCTTTATGGAAAACAAGCTTTAACCAATTAACTTTATGGAAAAAAAATTAAAGCAGGATGAGGAAATTCAAAAGATTGAAAAAATCACGGGCTATCAGCTCCCTAATAAATTTAAAATAATTGGCTTGGTGTTATTTGTTATTTCATTCATTTCGATTGCCAGTATTTCGTTCTATTTAGAGAAAATGAAATACAATGATTTCCTGGTTAGGTTAGCCGAGACAGGAATGATCTTAGGATTGCTTATAATTTCAATATCTAAAGAAAAAATAGAAGATGAGTTAATCGCAAAGATCCGAATGCAATCATATAATTATGCTGTCATAGGAACAGTGTTAATCTATTTAATAATGCCTTTTATTAATTTGGCTGTTGTAGCTAGTTTTTCTTCAATGCCTAAAATGGATGGGAGTAAAGATGTTGCTGTTTTAGGGGTTTTGCTTACAATCCAGATTTTTACTTTCAGGAAGTTAAAAAGAGCATACAATGAAAAATAGACTAAAAATAGAAAGAGCAATTTTAAATATTACGCAAGAGGAATTAGCAGGGAGAATAGGCGTTTCTCGTCAAACTATAAATTCTATTGAAACAAATCGTTTCGTACCATCGACTGTCTTAGCGTTAAAATTATCAATGTTGTTTGGGAAATCAGTTAATGATTTTTTTGAATTGGATGATGATGAAAAATAGTAGCCAATAGCTTGTGTTTTTAATAAATTATGGAGATTACAGAGCCTTTAGTAACAAAGCGTAGTGAAAATTTGTGAAATTCGTGTGCAATAATTCAAAATTCCTTACTTTCGCACATCGATTAAAGAAAAGGATAAAATGAGCACAAAATTTACTGAATACAAAGGACTTGACTTGCCAACTGTAGCATCGGAAGTTCTGGATTTTTGGAAGAAAGAAAACATATTCGAAAAAAGTGTAAGCACTCGTGAAGGGAACCCACCATTCGTTTTTTTTGAAGGTCCGCCTTCGGCAAACGGATTACCGGGAATTCACCACGTCATGGCGCGTGCCATCAAAGATATTTTTTGCAGATATAAAACTCAAAAAGGCTTTCAAGTGAAGCGTAAAGCGGGCTGGGATACTCATGGTTTACCTGTGGAATTAGGCACCGAAAAAGAATTAGGAATTACCAAAGAAGATATTGGAACTAAGATTTCCATTGAAGAATATAACGAGGCGTGTAAGAAAACCGTAATGCGTTATACCGATGTATGGAATGATTTGACCGAAAAAATGGGCTATTGGGTCGATATGGAAGATCCGTATGTGACTTACAAACCCAAATATATGGAAACGGTTTGGTGGATTTTGAAACAAATCTACAACAAGGATTTGATGTACAAAGGCTACACGATCCAGCCCTATTCTCCAAAAGCGGGAACAGGATTGTCTTCGCACGAAGTGAATCAGCCGGGAAGTTACCGTGATGTGACCGATACGACTGTTGTGGCACAATTTAAAGCGATAAATGATACTTTACCAGCAGCTTTGCAAGGCTTAGGGGATATACATATTTTGGCTTGGACTACAACGCCTTGGACTTTACCAAGTAACACGGCATTGACCGTTGGTCCAAAAATCGATTATGTTTTAGTTAAAACCTTCAATCAATATACTTTTAGACCGATAACAGTGGTTTTGGCTAAGAATTTAGTTGCGAAACAATTCGGAAAAGGCTTTTTTGAAAGCAGCGAACCGGCTGATTTCGAGAATTTCAAAGAGGGAGATAAAAAAATACCATACCAGGTTATCGCTGAAGCAAAAGGAGCTGATTTGGTCGGGATTCGTTACGAGCAGTTGTTGCCGTTTGTGTTGCCGTACCAAAATCCGGAAAATGCGTTCAGGGTAATTTCAGGAGATTTCGTAACAACCGAAGACGGAACGGGAATTGTGCACACTGCGCCAACTTTTGGTGCCGATGATGCCAAAGTGGCCAAAGAAGCTACGCCTGAGGTGCCGCCAATGTTAGTTTTGGACGAAAACGGAACTCCGGTTCCTTTGGTAGATTTACAAGGGAAATTCACCTCACACATGGGTGAATATGCCGGTAAATATGTAAAAAATGAATATTACGATGAAGGTCAGGCGCCGGAACGTTCGATAGATGTTGAGATCGCCATTCGATTAAAAGAAGAAAATAAAGCCTTTAAAGTAGAAAAATACGTGCACAGTTATCCGCATTGCTGGAGAACTGACAAACCTATTTTGTATTATCCTTTAGATTCCTGGTTCATCAAGATTACAGAAGTTAGAGATCGTATGTTTGACCTGAATGAAACGATTAATTGGAAGCCAAAAGCTACCGGAGAAGGTCGTTTTGGAAATTGGTTGAAAAACGCCAATGACTGGAATTTATCACGTTCCAGATATTGGGGAATTCCATTGCCTATCTGGAGAACCGAAGATAAACAAGAAGAAATTTTAGTAGGTTCTGTTGAAGAATTATACAACGAAATCGAAAAATCAATCGCTGCAGGTTTCCAAAAAGAAAACCCTTTCAAAGGTTTCGAAATTGGGAATATGGATGAAACGAACTATGATTTGATTGATTTGCATAAAAATGTGGTCGATGAAATTACGTTGGTTTCAGCTTCTGGAAAACCAATGAAGCGCGAGGCTGATTTGATTGATGTTTGGTTTGACTCGGGATCGATGCCTTATGCGCAATGGCATTATCCTTTTGAAAATAAAGACAAAATCGACGAAAACAAAGACTTCCCGGCTGATTTTATCGCTGAAGGAGTGGATCAAACGCGTGGATGGTTTTATACCTTACATGCCATTGCTACTTTGGTTTTTGATAAAGTAGCCTATAAAAATGTGGTTTCAAACGGATTGGTATTAGATAAAAATGGGCAAAAAATGTCCAAACGCCTTGGTAATGCCGCAGATCCATTTGAAACTTTAGCCGAATATGGTCCTGATGCCACACGCTGGTATATGATTTCGAATGCGAATCCTTGGGATAATTTGAAATTTGACTTGGAAGGAATCGCTGAGGTACGCCGTAAATTCTTCGGAACACTTTACAATACCTATTCGTTCTTTAGTTTGTATGCAAATATTGACGGATTCAAATATGAAGAAGCTGAAGTTCCGTTAAACGAAAGGCCTGAAATTGACCAATGGATTATTTCAGAATTGAACACTTTGATAAAAGATGTGGACGGTTTTTATGCCGATTATGAACCGACGAAAGCTACCCGCGCTATTTCTGATTTTGTGCAGGAAAACCTGAGTAATTGGTACGTTCGTTTGTGCAGAAGACGTTTCTGGAAAGGCGAATATGCCCAAGATAAAATTGCGGCTTATCAAACTCTATATACTTGTTTATTGACCATAAGCAAGCTGAGTGCGCCTGTGGCTCCATTCTTTATGGACAAACTTTACAGAGACTTAACTCAGGCGACACAATCAGAAAAATACGATAGTGTACATTTGGCTGAGTTTCCAAAATACGTTGAAAACTTTGTTGATAAATCGTTGGAGAGTAAAATGCAGAAGGCGCAGACCATCTCGTCACTGGTTTTATCGCTTCGTAAAAAGGAAATGATCAAGGTGCGTCAGCCTTTGCAAAAGGTAATGATACCGGTGCTTGACGAGAATCAGAGAGCCGAAATTGAGGCGGTTTCTGAGCTGATAAAAGCGGAAGTAAACGTTAAAGAAATTCAACTTTTAGATGATGCTTCGGGTGTTTTGGTCAAACAAATCAAGCCTAATTTTAAGGCGCTCGGTCCCCGTTTTGGTAAGGACATGGGCTTGGTTTCTAAGGAGATACAGGGTTTTTCTAAGGAGCAAATTAATGAATTGGATAAGCAAGGAAGCTTAAATGTTGTTATTGCAGGAAATGACGTAACTTTAACATTAGAAGATGTCGAAATAACATCTCAAGATATTGAAGGTTGGCTGGTGGCCAATTCAAACGGAATAACGGTTGCGCTCGACATTACAATTTCTGAGGAATTGAAACAAGAGGGAATAGCAAGGGAATTAGTAAACAGAATTCAGAATATCCGTAAAGATTCGGGATTTGAAGTTACTGATAAAATTAAAGTTCAATTGAAGAGGGATGGAGCTTTAGAACAAGCGATTCTTAAAAATGAAGCCTATATTAAATCAGAAACATTAACCAGTAATTTGGTTTTTGTGGATGAAATCGAAAACGGCACAGAAATTGAGTTTGACGAGATAAAAACAAAAATAACAATTACTAAATAATTAGATTATGGTAGATGAAGCAACAAGATACTCCGATGCCGATTTGGCTGAGTTCAAAGAAATAATTCTAAAAAAAATTGAAAAAGCACAAGCCGACTTAGACTTAATAAAAAGCGCCTATATGAATGATTTGAATAATGGAACCGATGATACATCGCCTACATTTAAAGCATTCGAAGAAGGAAGTGAAACGATGTCAAAGGAAGCTAATTCGCAACTGGCCATTCGTCAGGAGAAGTTTATTCGTGATTTAAAAAACGCTTTATTCCGTGTGGAAAACAAGACCTATGGAATCTGTAAAGTAACAGGGAAACTGATCAATAAAGACAGATTGAAAATTGTTCCTCATGCTACGATGAGTATAGAAGCAAAAAATTTACAACGATAATCGACTTTCGTTATATAAATATTTAACGCTCCATTGGGAGCGTTTTTTTTGATTAAATTATTACTTTTACGCACTTAAAATTTAAAAAATGTCATTACGAAAAGCATATTTACTGGTTTTCCTTATATTAATTGTTGATCAGCTTTCTAAAATATATGTAAAAACCAATTTTATATTAGGAGAAGAGGTAGGCGTTTTTAAATGGTTCAAAATTCTGTTCATTGAGAATGAAGGGATGGCCTGGGGAACAGAAATTCCGGGAGCTTATGGCAAATTGATTCTTACGCTTTTTAGATTGGTTGCTGTTGGAGGAATTGGCTATTGGTTGTGGGATTCTGTAGAGAGAAAACACAGCTCTAATTATTTGATTGTTGCCATTGCGCTGATTCTTGCCGGAGCTTTTGGCAATATAATAGATTCGGTTTTTTACGGATTAATTTTCAATGACAGTCATGCTCAATTGGCGACTTTGTTTTCAGAGAATCCTTACGGGACTTTGTTTCACGGAAAGGTGGTTGATATGTTTTATTTTCCTTTTTGGCATGGAAATTTACCAAGTTGGTTGCCATTTTGGGGCGGAAAAGAATTTACTTTTTTCAATGCCATTTTCAATGTTGCCGATATGGCGATTTCAACAGGAGTTGGGATTTTGATTTTTTTCAATAAAAAAGCGTTTCATCATCACGAATAGATTTAAGATTTATATATAAAAAAAGACCTGTTTCATAATCTGAAACAGGTCTTTTTTATTTTTTATTTTGTCCCGGAGCATACCGTTTAGCGCTTTTGTCTCCATTGAGTTTTTTAGCCTGTCCCGGAGGGAGTTGTTTTGATTTAAATGATGTTCGACTTGAGCTAGTACCCACTCTAACAGCACAGTTTGATAATGAAAAAGCAAATGCAGCTACTAAAAGAATTGTCGTAAATCTCGAATATTGAAATATTTTCATAGTTTTATTTTTGTAAAAGTACGAATTCAAAATTAAAACGAATAAACCTCATTCGGCGTTACGCAATAATCCAGTTTTATGTCGTCTTCAAAAACATCTGTAATCAATTCTTCGGCTTCAAAGAAGGAAAGACCTATTTTAATGGTTTCAGGCTTGCACTCAGAGAGAAATTTATCATAAAACCCTTTGCCGTAACCCACCCGGTGTCCTGTTTTATCGTAGGCTAAAAGTGGGACAAAAACAACCTCGATTTTATGCGAAGGAACTTCAATTCCATCAATGGGTTCGGGGATATGGTACTCGTTTTTTTTGATTTTAGTATTGTCTGTCAGTAAGAAATGGGTCATTTTTCTGGTTTCAAAATCAGCTTTTGAAATAATTGTTTCTTTGTCTTTACCTGAAAGTAAATGTAATATCAATTCAGTGTCGACTTCCTTTTGTTCGGTAATGGGCAGAAAAACATGAAAGTAGCTTTTCTCCCAAATGGGAAGATCTAGTAATTTATTGGCAATAGCTAAACTCATTTCTTCTCTTTCCTTTTCAGAAAGTTGTTTTCTTAAGTCTTTGTATTTTGAGCGTAATTCTTTTTTAGTTGTTTGCTTCATCGATTGATTTTGATATATGATAAATAGCGTCTCCTTGATAGACTATAGGAGAATGGTTTGCATTGATAATGTAGCCGTCATTTGGCGCTTTTACTTTGCGTTCAAATTTACCAAAAGGGTCTGTAATGGTTGCAAGAACGGCTCCTTTTTTTACAAAACTGCCTATGGTTTTAAAATCATGTAGCAAGCCTGAACAGGATGCTCTTACCCAAGTTGATTTTTCAATATATGTAGTTTCTGAATTTGGTTTTTCTATTATATGTTTTGGGTTTAACATATTCAGATGAGATAAAATTCGCTTTGCTCCTGCAACTCCAGCATCAGAGATGGACTCATTGATATCGAGCGATTTTCCACCTTCAAAAAGCAACATTTTGACATTTAATTTATCGCTTGAACTTCTAAAGGAACCGGAAATGTTCTTGGAAAGTAATGTAAATGGGGCGTTAAAAACATCGGCTAATGTTTTTAGTTCGGGATTGTTTGGCGTCAAGCGAATCTGAGGGACGTTGAATCTGCTGGCGCCTCCGGCATGAAAGTCAACCGCATAATCAACGATTGGCATGATTTCAGTCAAAATATGGTATGCAAATCTGCTGGCAAGCGAACCATTTTTACTTCCCGGGAAAACACGGTTTAAGTCTCTGCCGTCAGGAAATTCTCTAGATCTATTGATAAAACCAAACATGTTAATTATGGGAATACAAATAATGGTTCCCTTTTGGGGTTTGTTGATTTTTTTTGAGATAAGTTGGCGCACAATTTCGATACCGTTGATTTCATCACCATGAATTCCAGCCGAAAAAAGAACAACCGGACCGTCAATTTTAGAACGTTGTACAATGATTGGAATCTTAAGTTTGGCTGTGTTGTGCAACTTGGCAATTTCCATGTCGATTGTTTTGCTTTCGCCGGCTAAGACGGTTTCTCCTAAAATGGTGATGGTTTTTATGTTTTTCATGGGGAATAAAAAATCTAAATGTAGAAATAATTATTTGGATTTCGTAAATTTGAAATGAATTCAAGACAGAACTTCAAATTAATAAATCACCTACAGCTCTAAGTACCATCGCGTATCTTTGTGAAATAAAATTATAATGCAAAACCCAACTCTCGAACTTCAAATTCAAACCTTGCCTGATGGTCCCGGTGTGTATCAATATTATGATAAACAGGGCAAGATTTTATATGTAGGCAAAGCCAAGAATTTAAAAAAAAGAGTTTCTTCTTATTTCAATAAAATTCATGATACGGCCAAAACCAATGTCCTTGTCAAGAAGATTGTAACGATTAAACACATTGTTGTTCCTACTGAAACCGATGCGCTTTTATTGGAAAATAATCTAATTAAAACATTGCAGCCCAGATATAATGTGCTGTTGCGCGATGACAAAAGTTATCCTTGGCTGTGTATCAAGAAAGAGCCTTTTTCAAGAATTTTTGCCACCAGAAGAATGGTGAAAGATGGTTCAGAGTATTTTGGCCCGTATACTAGTTTTAAGACGGTAAATACCATTTTAGAGCTGATAAAGGAATTGTATCCGCTTCGAACTTGTAATTATGATTTAAGCGAATCCAATATAGAAAGCGGGAAATTCAGGGTTTGTCTCGAATATCATATTGGTAATTGCAAAGGACCTTGTGAAGGATATGAAACTTTAGAACATTATCAAAAACAAGTTGATGCGATTCGCGAAATACTGAAAGGAAATTTCAAGGAAAGCATGAAAGATTTCAAAAGAGTGATGATGGAGCTAGCTCAGAACATGCATTTTGAAGAAGCACAGAAAATCAAGGAAAAAATAGAAGTACTTGAGAATTATCAATCGCGTTCGACTATTGTAAATCCAAAAATAACTAATGTGGATGTGTTTTCGATCGTTTCGGATGAAAGTGCGGCTTATGTGAATTTCCTGCAAATTTCTCACGGTTCAATCATCCGATCGCATACGATGGAAATCAAAAAGAAGCTGGAAGAAACTGATGAAGAGTTGTTGGAATTAGCAATAATAGAACTCAGAGAGCGTTTTCAATTGCTGTCTAAAGAAGTTATTGTGCCGTTTTCAGTTGATTTGGGAGAAAAGATAAAGGTCACCGTTCCACAGTTGGGAGATAAAAAGCAGATATTGGATCTTTCGATTCGAAATGCTAAGTTTTATAGAATTGAACAGCTGAAACAATTGCAAATTGTGGATCCTGACAGGCATGCCAATAGAATTATGGCGCAGATGCAAAAAGACCTACGACTTCATGTGGAACCACGTCATATAGAGTGTTTTGACAATTCGAATATTCAGGGTACCAATCCGGTGGCCGCTTGTGTGGTTTTCAAAGATGGAAAACCCAGTAAAAAAGACTACCGTCATTTTAATATAAAAACGGTCGAAGGACCTGATGATTTTGCTTCGATGCAAGAAGTAGTTTACCGTCGCTACAAGAGACTCTTGGATGAAAAGGAGCCTTTGCCACAGCTGATTATTATTGATGGGGGGAAAGGGCAGTTGTCTTCGGCATTGAAGAGTTTGGATGAACTGGGGCTAAGGGGGAAAATAGCTATAATTGGTATTGCCAAAAGGTTGGAGGAATTATTTTATCCCGGTGATTCTGTTCCTTTATATTTAGATAAGAAATCGGAGACTTTAAAGGTAATTCAGCAATTGAGAAATGAGGCGCATCGATTTGGAATCACACACCACAGGGATAAAAGAAGTAAATCGGCTTTAAATTCTTCGATAGAATCGATTCCTGGAATTGGAGAGAAAACGATGTTGACGCTAATTCAACATTTTAAAAGTGTTAAAAGATTAAAGTTAGCCACAGAAAAGGAAATTTCGGACGTTATAGGTGTATCGAAAGCCAAAAAAATTACCGACTTTTACAAAACGATGCAGAGTTAAAACAGGCCGGACAATTCCAGTAAAGTAAATTAATCCCTTTAAAAATAAACACTTTTATGAAAAAACAGGCGTTTTTGATTCTTATTTTTTTCACAAGCCTGGCCTTGTTCGCACAAGAACAGAAAAGACTCAAGGTAGGTTTGGTTTTAAGTGGAGGCGGAGCGAAAGGATTTGCACATATAGGGGTTCTTAAAGTACTTGAAGATGCAGGTGTGAAGATTGATTTTATAGGAGGAACAAGTATGGGAGCTGTGGTGGGAGGACTCTATGCTTCGGGTTACAATGCAGCTCAGCTGGATTCAATTTTTAGAGAAACTAATTTTGATGAATTATTAAGCGACTATATTCCGCGAGCGTCTAAGAATTTTTACGAAAAGAGAAATGATGATTTATATGCGCTTAGTTTGCCTTTTAATGATTTTAAAATAGGAATTCCAAAGGCGCTTTCTAAGGGGCTTTATAATTTTAATTTATTGAGTAGGCTTACTCGAAACGTTAGATATATTAGGAATTTCAATCAATTGCCAACTCCTTTTTTATGTATAGGCTCAAATATTGAGACGGGCGAACAGGTCATATTAGACCGCGGAAATCTAGCTCAGGCGATGATTGCCAGTGCTGCTTTTCCTTCTTTGTTTTCCCCTGTTGAAATTGATGGAAAACTGCTAGTTGACGGAGGTGTGACTAATAATTATCCTGTAGATGAAATTAAGAAGTTGGGTGCCGATGTTATTATAGGGGTCGATGTACAGAATGATTTGCTAGACCGATATTCTCTTAAAGATGCAACTAAAATCTTGGTTCAGATTACAAACCTTCATTCGATTGAGAAAATGAAGGAAAATGTAAAAAAAACAGATATTTATATAAAACCGGATATTAAAAACTATGGCGTTATTTCCTTTGATAAAGGGAATGAAATTATAGTAAAAGGAGAAGATGCCACCTTTTCGGTTTATGAAAAAATTGAACTGTTGGTTGATCGTTCTAATAAATATACAAAACCAAAGTTGAAGCTGGTGTCGGATTCTCTGAATATTAAAAGTATAAATTGTAATGATTTGGATAATTTTACCAGAGATTATATTATAGGTAAGCTTCGATTTAAATCGGGATCGAAAATTAGTTACAAACAACTGGAGGCTGGGATTAATAATATCAATTCGACACAAAATTTTAGTGCCATCACCTATTCGCTAAATCCGGATAACGAAGGGGATAATTTGAATCTTACGATAAAAGAGAATCCTACAAAATCGTATCTTAAGTTTGGTTTGCATTATGATGGTCTTTATAAGAGTGGGGTTTTAGTAAATCTGTCACGTAAAAAAACCTTTTTCAAGAATGATGTAGCCTCATTTGATGTTGTCTTGGGGGATAATTTCCGTTATAATTTTGACTATTATATCGAAAATGGATTCAACTTAAGTTTAGGTTTTAAGTCTTTCTTTAATCAATTTAACAAGAACATAGCTAAGGAAATTAGCGGGCTGAATCCTGATGATTTTGGAATAAAAGCGATTAATGTTGATTTTTCGGATGTGACAAATCAAGTTTATTTTCAATCCTTATTTGTTCGCAAATTTTTGTTAGGAGGGGGAATTGAGTTTAAATTTTTGAAAATTAAGTCAGAAACTCTTGCCAATGCGGATCCAATAATTGACAGAAGTACCTATGGGAGTGTTTTTGGATATTTAAAATACGATTCCTTTGATGATAAATATTTCCCTAAAAAAGGCTGGTATTTTTCTGGGGATATTCAATCCTATTTGGTATCGTCAAATTATACAAATGAGTTCAATCCTTTTTCTATAGCAAAGGCTGATTTTGGATTTGCAACAAAGGTTTTTGATAAAGTCACGATGAAATTTCAGACCGAAGCGGGTTTTTCCATAGGGAAAGAAAGTGTGCCATTTTTTAATTTTACTTTAGGAGGCTATGGTTATAATATGACAAATAATTTCAGGCATTTTTACGGGCATGATTTTTTGAGCATAACGGCCAATAGCTATATAAAATCTTCAGCAACTATGGATTATGAGTTTTATAGAAAGAATCACATAAATTTTTCAGCTAATTTTGCTAACTTGGGAGATAAACTTTTCGAGACAGCTAATTGGGTTTCTATTCCTAAATATTCTGGTTATGCCTTTGGTTATGGCTTAGAAACGGTTATTGGTCCCATAGAAATAAAATATTCCTGGTCTCCTGAGAGTTCAAAAAGCTATACTTGGATTAGTGTTGGATTTTTATTTTAAATTTAATTTATTTTAATAAAAATTCCGATATTTGTTATCATGAAAACAACTTGGAGCGGTTTATTAGGATATCTGCAATTTCTTATCAAGAGGAATCCAGAGTAAAGTAGGTGTTTTTTTGATTTAATTCGAAAGCTTGGTTTTGTAAGAAAACGAGCTTTCTGTCTTTAACTTTTAAACAGAAAAAACATGCCTTTATATCATAAATTAGGGAGTTTTCCCCAAAAAAGACACACACAATTTGAAAAACCCAATGGGGGTTTGTATTACGAACAACTTTTTGGAACAGAGGGTTTTCACGGTCATTCTTCTTTGCTTTACCATGTACACAGACCAACACAAATTAAAGAAATTACCAAATCATATTCAGTTGAGCCTAAAATTGCGATTGGGAAAAATATAAAATCCTTATTGCTAAAAGGGTTTGAATTAAAAGCTGAAGATGATTTTCTGGACAGCCGAAAAGCAATGCTGGTCAATAAAGACTGTGTAATAGGATTAGCCGCACCCAAACAATCTTTGCGGGATTATTTCTATAAAAATGCCGATGCCGATGAAATGATTTTCATTCACAAAGGAAAAGGGAAATTGCGCACGATGATGGGAAATATTCCATTTGAATACGGTGATTATTTGATTATTCCACGCGGGATGATTTATCAAATAGATTTTGAAACTTCAGAAAACAGACTTTTCTACGTAGAGTCTTTCGCTCCGTTTTACACTCCAAAACGTTATAAAAATGAGTCAGGGCAGCATCTAGAGCATGCTCCATTTTGTGAACGCGATTTTATTTTGCCAAATGAATTGGAAACGCATGACGAAAAAGGGGATTTTCTGATCAAAATAAAAAAAGAAGGAATGATGCATGAAGTCGTGTATGCAACGCATCCTTTTGACGTAGTAGGTTGGGATGGATATAACTTTCCTTATGGATTCAGTATTCATAATTTCGAGCCTATAACAGGACGCGTTCATCAACCGCCACCGGTTCATCAGACATTTGAAACAGCTGCTTTTGTGGTTTGTTCTTTCGTTCCACGATTGTACGATTACCATCCAAAAGCAATCCCGGCGCCTTATAATCACAGCAATATTGATAGTGACGAGGTTTTGTATTATGTAGATGGTGACTTCATGAGTCGCAATAATATTGAGCAAGGTCATATTACTTTGCATCCAAAAGGAATTCCACACGGACCGGCACCCGGAGCAATGGAACGAAGTATTGGTCAGACGATAACCCACGAATTGGCAGTTATGGTCGATACCTTTCGTCCGCTGATGGTTACTGAAGAAGCAATGGGACTAGACGATGGACAGTACTATAAATCTTGGGTAGAGTAGTCATTGCGAGGAACAAAGCAATTTCACTTAGTGTATCACATTTTAGAGGTCTTATATTTAAAAATAATTAGGAGCTATTCCTGCTATCCGTTGCAATCTTTATAATCCTGAAACAAATTCAGGAATATAAAGGATTTTCACTGCTATCAGGGCTAGGCTTTAGAACAATCAACAACATTTTCGGAAATTATAAGCACTTCCGATTCAAAACAATAAAACAATGGCAAAAGAAGTAAAATCAGTAGAATACGGACTAGAAAAAATATTTGAAGGAGCACAAGATTTCCTTCCTTTATTAGGAACGGATTATGTAGAATTCTACGTAGGAAATGCAAAACAATCGGCACATTATTATAAAACGGCTTTTGGTTATCAGTCGTTGGCTTATGCCGGATTAGAAACAGGAATAAAGGACAGGACATCTTATGTGTTGAAACAAGATAAGATTCGCATTGTGTTGACTACGCCATTAACTCAGGATTCTCCTATAAACGAACATTTGAGAAAACATGGTGACGGGGTAAAAGTGGCTGCACTTTGGGTGGAAGATGCAACGAGTGCTTATGAAGAAACTATGAAACGTGGAGCCCGTTCTTTTATGGAGCCTACTGTTGAAAAAGATGAGTTTGGTGAAGTAGTACGTTCCGGGATTTATACCTATGGAGAAACCGTTCATATTTTTGTAGAAAGAAAAAATTACAATGGAGTTTTCTTGCCTGGATATAAGGAATGGAAATCAGATTATAATCCGGAACCAACGGGTCTAAAATATATAGATCATATGGTAGGGAATGTAGGCTGGAATGAGATGAATACTTGGGTAAAGTTTTATGAAGACGTAATGGGATTTGTGAACTTCCTTTCTTTTGATGATAAACAAATCAATACGGAGTATTCTGCTTTGATGAGTAAGGTAATGTCAAATGGTAACGGACGTATTAAATTCCCGATCAATGAACCTGCCGAAGGAAAGAAAAAATCGCAAATTGAAGAATATCTTGATTTTTATGGCGGTCCTGGAATTCAGCACATTGCCATTGCTACAGATGATATCATTAAAACGGTATCACAACTGAAAGCACGCGGAGTTGAATTTTTATCAGCACCACCGCATACTTATTATGAGGCAATCCCGGAACGATTAGGAGAGCACATGAAAATGATGA
The DNA here is from genome assembly GCF_900129705.1 of Flavobacterium granuli. Lineage (GTDB taxonomy): Bacteria > Bacteroidota > Bacteroidia > Flavobacteriales > Flavobacteriaceae > Flavobacterium > Flavobacterium granuli. The sequence goes on from NZ_FQWO01000002.1 coordinate 411,875, forward strand.
AAGAGGATTTAAATGAAATTGAAAAGTTAGCGATTATGGTTGATGCAGATGAAGAAGGCTATTTGCTGCAAATATTTACAAAGCCTGTACAAGACAGGCCGACTTTATTCTTTGAAATTATTCAAAGAATGGGAGCTAAAGGTTTTGGTGCTGGGAATTTTAAAGCCCTATTTGAATCTATAGAAAGAGAACAACAATTGCGAGGAACGCTGTAAAAAAGTTTTTTTTTTACATTATGTGAAAAAATAAGCAAATGTTGGCGAGTTGTTTGGTAAATGTTGTGTTAAACTTTATTTTTAGAAAAAATAACTTGATTTATTGGCTACCTTTGCACTCGCAAAATGGAAGGGGTGGTTTCCTTCCGAATTGATATAAATTTCATAATTTATAGTTTTTTGGTTAGTTAATAGCATGAAAACTCAGTCATTATTTGACTGAGTTTTTTTGTTTTGATATATTTTGGAACTAAATTTGCTATTCTCTCAATAAATAGACAAAGTAAATTATGAAAAAAATAATACTATTCTTGATATTGATATTAACCGTAGGTTTTGATTCTCGAAGTGATGAAGCATATGATACTGGAGAATGGTTTAAGTTTCGTATTCATTATGGATTTATAAATGCCGGTTTTGCTACGCTGGAAGTAAAAGATGCGGTTGTAAATAATAAAAAAGCTTTTCGTGTCATTGGGAAAGGCTATACTACTGGAGTGTCCCGATTCTTTTTTAAAGTTGATGATTTATACGAAAGCTATATAGACAAGGATTCTGGAAATCCATATCAATTTGTTAGAAAAATCAACGAAGGAGGATATACAAAGAATCAAGAAGGTTTTTTTAATCACGCTGCTAATAAGGTTCTTGTAAAAGACTATAAAAATAAAAGCGAAAACACTTTTACGGTTCCAAAAAACACTCAGGATATTCTGTCAGCTTTTTATTACTTACGTAATTATCCGGGCATTGATAAAATTAAATTGGGCGAATTCATTGCAATTGACATGTTTTTTGACGGCGAAACCACAAAATTTAAGTTAAAATTTATAGGTCGTGAAGATATTACAACTAAATTTGGCGTTGTGTCTTCGATGGTCTTCAGGCCTTTGGTCCAGTCAGGACGTGTTTTTAAAGAACAAGAAAGTTTAACAGTTTGGATTTCAGACGATGGCAATAGATTGCCCGTTCGAATAAAAGCGGATCTGGCCGTAGGTTCAATTAAAGCAGATTTGGATGCATTTAAAGGCCTAAACAATCCGTTTAAAATAAAAATGTAATGAATATTAGTGAGAATACAGAAGCTATTTTAAAGCAAATAGAGCTTAAATACGAATCTATAAATCAAAAAACAGAAACGCATCTTGAAGGATTACTTTGGTCTAAGCCCATTACTTATTGGGATTACATTCAAACAGATGCTTTGCTAAATCTGCAAATTCAAAGAACAACTCTTCCTGATGAAATGGTTTTTATTATGTACCATCAGGTCAATGAGCTGATGTTTAAAATGATTCTTTGGGAGATGCATCAGATTTCGTATTCTCAGGATATTAAAACTGATTTTTTTACCGAAAGATTGACTAGAATCAGTCGCTATTTTGATATGTTAACTACTTCTTTTGACATAATGGGCGACGGAATGGAAGTAGATCAGTATCTGAAATTTAGAAACACATTGACTCCTGCTTCTGGTTTTCAAAGTGCCCAATACCGCTTAATTGAATTTTCTTCAACAGATTTGATAAACCTTATTGACCACCGTTATAGAAATTCTATTGATAGAAATACGCCTTATGAGCATGCCTTTGAGCATTTGTATTGGCAGGCAGCTGGCAAAGATTATCAAACGGGTAAAAAATCCTTTTTGTTAGAAGAGTTTGAAAGAAAATACAAAGGGGTTTTCTTGAGACATATGGAGGAATATAATACCATAAATATTTGGCAAAAGTTTAAACAACTTCCGGAGGTAGATCAAAAAAATCCAGAATTGATACAAGCCATGCGTCATTTTGATCATACTGTAAATATTACGTGGGTTATGGGACATTTGAATGCTGCTAGAAAATACATAGATAACGGACAAGGTACTGGCGAGGCTACCGGAGGAAGTGATTGGAAAAAATACATGCATCCAAAACACCAAAGAAGAATTTTTTTTCCTGAACTCTGGAATGCAGAGGAATTAGCAAATTGGGGTGTGGAAAAATAGGTTGAATTAAAAAAAGAAGTGAAGTTTGAAAAAAGTATTGGTATTTATTTTAATAGTTTCGTCTGTATTATCGTGCAAAAAATCCGAAAAGGAACTTGCTGTAAAGCCCATTAAAGTTGTTGTGGAAAAATCTGATTTCGGATTCAATTTTTCTGATTTTAATGTGGTACAGGATACGATAAAAAAAGGAGATACTTTTGGAACCATCTTAGATAAACAAAATATTGGTGATCGCAGAATATTTGAGATTGTACAAAGTGTAAAGGATACTTTTAATGTGAGGTCAATTCGACCTAATAAAGCCTATACAATTCTTAGGAATAAGGATAAAAACAATAAAGTACAAGCTTTTATATACCAGCCGGATGCGTTGAGTTATTATGTTATTGATTTTAGAGACAGTGCGGTAGTGGCTTATAAAAAGACAAGACCTGTAACAATCAAACGAAGAACTATAGGGGGAGTTTTGAAAGGATCTTTGTCGGAAACCCTTGGGAATTCAGGTGTTGAGGCTGCTTTGGCGAGTCGAATTACAAAAATATATTCTTGGTCTATTGACTTTTTCAAGTTAAAAAAAGGCGACAGATTTGCAATTACTTTCACCGAAAGGTTTATCAATGATTCTGTTTATGATGGAGTTGAGGATTTGGAAGCTTCTTTTTTTGAATATAAAGGAAAAATTATTTATGCCTTCCCTTTTGCTCAGGATCCTTCGTCAGGAAAAATTGAATATTATGATGAAGAAGGAAAAACACTAAAAAATTTCTTCCTCAAAACACCTATAAAATTTAGTAGATTAACTTCTCGATTTTCAATGAACCGTTTTCATCCCGTTCAAAAAAGATGGAAGGCTCATAAAGGGACTGACTATGCAGCTCCAACTGGAACACCTATTTCTACTACAGCATCTGGGATTGTAGAAAAAACAGGTTATACTGCTGGTAATGGGAATTATGTTAAAGTAAAGCACAACGGGACTTATTCTACTCAGTATTTACATATGTCTAAAATTTTGGTGCGACGCGGACAACGTGTTAATCAGGGAGATGTCATTGGTAGGGTAGGAAGTACAGGTTTGGCTACGGGTCCACATGTGTGCTACCGATTCTGGAAGAATGGGGTGCAAGTCGATGCTTTAAGACTTAATTTGCCAAGCGGAGAACCGATGGTAGGTAAAAACAAGGAACTTTTTTTGAAAAAGATAGAACCTTTAAAGTTTGAATTGGACAGTGTTGCTAATTTGTAATTATTGATCTGTTATTTTTTTTGGTTTTCGAAAATTCTAAAAATAAATTAAAAAGAACGGAATGCTATTAAATTGATAGCATTCCGTTCTTTTTTTGTCTATAATTTTGTTATGATAAGCTTTTTTTCATTATTTGGTTATAATTAAAAATGCTTTAGCGGTTAATGCTAATTTCAGTATTTTTGACATTCAAATAAATAATTACTATAATCCTACTATAAATGGCTTTAGATATAAAAAAACCGACAGAAACAGCAGCTTGGAAAAAACTACAAGAGCATTATGAAGAAATGCAAAAAGCAACAATGCAGCAAATGTTTCAAACCGATGCTTCAAGAGTCGAAAAGTTTAACTTAAAATGGAATGATTTTTTAATTGATTATTCTAAAAATATCGTCAATAAAGAAACATTGGAATTGTTGCTTGAATTGACAAAAGAACTGGGGCTTAAGAATGCGATAAATGAATATTTTGAAGGAGGAATAATTAATCAGACCGAAAATAGAGCTGTGCTACATACGGCGTTGAGAGCAAAAGAAACCGCTGTTATCAATGTGAATGGTCAAAATGTTGTTCCTGAAGTTTATGATGTAAGAAGAAAAATAAAAGCATTTACTAATGATGTAACTTCTGGTTTAAAGACAGGGTATACAGGAAAGGCTTTCACGGATGTTGTGAACATTGGTATTGGAGGTTCTGACTTAGGTCCGGCGATGGTTGTTGAAGCCTTACAGTTTTATAAGAATCATTTAAATGTTCATTTTGTTTCAAACGTGGATGGGGATCATGTAAATGAAATTATTAAAAAGTTGAATCCCGAGACCACTCTTTTTGTAATTGTTTCAAAAACATTTACCACTCAGGAAACTTTGACAAACTCTGAAACGATTAGAAAGTGGTTTTTGCAATCAGCAACACAGGAAGATGTAGCAAAGCATTTTGTGGCAGTTTCTACTAATATGCAAAAAGTAACTGAGTTTGGAATTAATCCCGATAATGTGTTTCCTATGTGGGATTGGGTTGGAGGACGATTTTCTTTATGGAGCGCTGTAGGATTAACAATAAGTTTAGCGGTTGGTTATGATAATTTTGATGAATTATTAAATGGGGCAAATGAAATGGATGAGCATTTCAAGACAACTGATTTTGATAAAAATATGCCAGTGATTCTCGCTTTACTAAGCATTTGGTACAATAATTTTTTCGGAGCCGAAAGTGAAGCATTGATTCCTTATACTCAGTATTTGCAAAAATTAGCACCTTATTTACAGCAAGGTACAATGGAGAGTAATGGTAAAAGTGTAGGTCGCGATGGTAAGCCGGTTGATTATCAAACCGGGACTATTATTTGGGGAGAGCCAGGAACCAATTCTCAGCATGCTTTTTTTCAATTAATTCATCAAGGGACTAAATTGATTCCTTCTGATTTTATTGGATTTGTAAAACCACTATATGGAGATACAGATCATCATAATAAATTGATGTCTAACTTTTTTGCTCAAACAGAAGCGTTGTTGCATGGTAAGACTAGTGCTCAGGTTCAGTCTGAATTTGATCAACAAGGACTTGATGCGGCTAAGGCAAAGTTTCTTTTACCGTTTAAAGTTTTTGCAGGGAACAAGCCAACAAATACTATTCTTATTGAAAAATTGACCCCAAAATCTTTAGGATCCTTAATTGCGCTTTATGAGCATAAGATTTTTGTTCAGGGGATTCTTTGGAATATTTTTAGTTACGATCAATGGGGAGTAGAGTTAGGAAAACAATTAGCGAATTCGATCTTGGAAGAGATAAATACAGGAGACGTGAAAACTCATGATAGTTCAACAACTTATTTGTTGAATTATTTCTTGAGTCATAAATAGACAGATACTTTTTTTAATAGATTTTTATCTAAAACCTTGATTTTTTAAGTCAGGGTTTTGTGTTTTTAGGAGTTGATGAACTATTTTTATTTTTTTGGGAATATTTTTCAGATCATAATTATTTCGATTTATTGAATAATGTGACATTAAAATCATAAAATATTTAATAAAACTCATTTTTTTGTGTAAAAAAATGAGTTTTATTTTTTTTAGTAATCGGGAGTTGTTTTTAAATTATGCTTTTATTAACATTACGGTAACATTTTGTAGTTGAAATGTTATAATTTTGCCAAAAATAATAATCACAACATCATGAAAAAATTATTAAAGTTGTTTTTAATACTGATTGCATTTATTTGTGCAGATTCCAGTATTTATGCTCAGGGTAATACAACCTCTTCCGTTAGTGGAGGTGTTTATGACAATTTAGGGCAATCATTACCAGGAGCCTCGGTTCTTGCAATCCACACACCGTCAGGAACGCGCTATACTGCTTCAGCTGATTTTAATGGTGGTTTTAGAATTTCTAATATGAGAGTTGGAGGTCCTTATAAAATTGCGGTAACTTTTATTGGCTTTAAGACGTCTGAATTTAACGACGTTTACCTTCAGTTAGGCGAGTCAAAAGATTTTAAAGTGGTATTGAAAGATGATTCAAATGAATTGCAAGAAGTTGTTGTTAAGGTATCAAGGGATAATACTTTCAATTCACAAAGAACAGGCGCGCAAACAGTAATCAATTCAGATAAAATTAAAGCATTGCCTTCTTTGTCTAGAAATATTTCAGATTTTGCTAGATTAACACCGCAAGCTCAATTAAGAGGGGATGATGTTCTTTCAATAGGTGGCCAAAACAATAGATTTAATGCAATCTATATTGATGGTGCTGTTAGTAATGACGTTTTTGGATTAGCTGCTAATGGTACAAACGGAGGGCAAACTGGGGTTAGCCCAATATCTGTTGATGCTATTGAGCAATTTCAGGTTAGTGTTGCTCCTTATGACGTAAAGCTTTCTGGTTTTGCTGGTGGGGCAATTAGTGCGATTACACGTTCAGGAACAAATAATTTTGAAGGTTCGGCTTATTTCTTTAACAGAGACCAATCTTTAGCAGGTAAAACGCCTCCTTCTTTAGCAGGAACAAGTCCAAGAACAAAATTAGCTGATTTCTCGGCTCAGACTTATGGAGTTCGTGCTGGTGGGGCTATTGTACAGGATAAATTGTTTTATTTCATTAACTATGAGAGACAAGACAATCAAACTCCACAGCCTTTTGAATTAAGTACATATACTGGATTGTCAGCAAATAGATTAGGGGAGTTAAGAACTAAACTAGATAGTTATGGCTATAATCCAGGTTCATTTGAAAACAATGTTAGAACACTTAAAAGTGATAAATTAATTGGTAAAATTGACTGGAATATCAATGATAATCATAAATTATCGTTGAAGCATAGTTATGTAAAAGCAGAGAATTTTTCGCCAAGCAGATCTTCGGCTACATCTATAAGTTTTATTAATGGAAGTCAGTTGTTTAATTCTACTACTAATTCTACTGCTTTAGAGTTGAATTCACGATTTGGAAATAAATTTTCGAATAATTTAGTTGTTGCTTATACTAGCGTTTTTGATGATAGAAATGCTTCCGGAGATCCATTTCCATCCGTTCAGATTTTTGACGGTGCAAATCAAAGTATTTACTTTGGTGCAGAAGGTTTTTCGACAGCAAACTTGTTAGATCAAAAAGTTTTGACAATTTCAGATAATTTTGAAATTAATGCAGGTATTAGTAAAATTACTATTGGTACTCATAATGAATTTTCGAAATCAAGAAATGTTTTCTTTGGTAATAATTTCGGGTCTTATAGATATGCTTCCTTAGATGACTTCTTATTGGGGAGAAAACCAAATAGGTTTCAAATGAACTATTCTTTAATTGGAGGAGAAGGAGATAATTCCCAAGGTGCAGCGGAGTTTGGGACTAAGCAGTTTGGGTTTTATATCCAAAATGATATGAAAGTGAGTTCTAATTTTAAACTTTCTTATGGAGTAAGAGTTGATATTCCGGTTTGGGAAGATGGTTTAGTAAATAATGATTTTAATAACAGAACAATAGGGTTGTTACAAGCAGCTGGTAAAGATTTAAAAGGAGCGACTGTTGGGCAAGGAATCAGAAATTCTGCTCATATAGCGCCGCGTTTAGGATTTAATTATGATCTTAACGGAAACAGAAGTACTCAGTTCAGAGGTGGATTAGGAATATTTACTTCTAGATTGCCATTAGTTTGGCCAGGAGGTACTTATAATAACAATGGTATTTCTCAAGGAGCTATTTCGATTACAACGGCTGCTCAAATGCCAGTATTTAACCCGAATCCAAGTGTTGCTAGTCAAATTATGAATGGGTCGGTTGCTTTAGGGCCACTGCCGGGTTCTGGAGGAAAAGGTGGGAATATTGACTTATTCGCAAAAGATTTTAAATTACCGCAAGTGTTTAAAGCTAGTTTTGCTGTGGATCAAAAATTACCATTAGGTTTTGTTTTCACTTCGGAGATTACATATAATGACAATATCAGTGCCATTACATATGAAAATTTGAATATTAAAGCTGCGTCTAGTAATTTGACTGGAGCTGATACAAGACCACGTTATAATGGGAATAGCAGAGTAGATCCTACTTATTTGGGAGTTTATTTGGCTTCAAATACTGATGAAGGTAAAGCTCATAATATTGCTTTTACATTGACTAAGAATTTCAGATCTAATTTTATTGACGCAAATATTTCTGGGACCTATTCTTATGGTAAATCTACTGTTTTATTGGATGCTACTTCATCTCAAAACAGTTCACAATGGAATAATACGGAAACAGTTAATGGAGCTAATTCTTTGAAACTTTCAAGGTCTGATTTTGACCAAGGAAGAAGAATTATCTCTAATGGTAATGCAACATTGAAGTGGAGTGATTTTACAAAAACAAGAATCGGAGTGTTTTATGAAGGTGCTCAAGGAACACCGATAAGCTATGTATATAATGATAGTGGTCGTTTGTTACAAGATACGTTCTCTAATTCAGCATTGATTTACGTTCCAGCTAGTCAAAGTGAAATTAATTTAGTTTCTACTTCTTCTAATACTTTAACTCCTCAACAACAATGGGATGCTCTTAGTGCTTTTATTGAAGGAAATGAATATTTAAAAGGTAAAAAAGGTACCTATGCTGAGCGTAATGGAGATCGTTTAAAAACGAGTCATGTTGTTGATTTAAAATTAGCTCAAGAATTTACAATTAATTCTGGTAAGAAGAAACACACGTTGGAATTCACAGCGGATGTGTTCAACTTTACAAATCTTTTGAATAAAAATTGGGGGAAAAGATATTTCACAAGTTTTGATCAAGTACAGTTACTTCAACAAGTTGGATTCTTAGCGGGTACAAATACCCCAACATTTAGTTATAATCCTACTGTAGGAAATACTATTAATCAAGTTGATGATGTTGGATTGAATTCTTCAAGATGGCAAATGCAAGTTGGTGTTCGTTATACTTTTAACTAATATCTGTTTAACATAAAAAAAAACCCTCATTTCTAATTGAACTGAGGGTTTTTTTATACCTTTTTTTCTTATATTTGTTTTTAAAAATATATAATTTATGTACGAATTTATTCAAAAGTTTCATTCTGGCTGGGCTTATCTGGCTCTTTTAGTATTAGTAATTGCAGTGGTTAACTCGGTAATCGGTTTAGTGTCTAAAAAAGAATTTACTGCCAAAGACAGAAAAATTGCCCTTTTCGGATTGATAGGAATACATACTCAATTATTAGTTGGATTGATTCTGTATTTTGTTTCCCCTCTTGGCTTAGCTTCTCTTGGACAAATGTCAGATAAAATGCTACGATTAACATCAATGGAGCATCCATTAATTAATATTATTGCAATTGCTTTAATCACCATTGGATGGTCTAAACATAAAAAATTAGCAACATCTGAATCAAAATTTAAAACATTTACCATCTTTTATGGTTTGGGATTAGTACTTATTTTAAGTAGAATTCCATGGTCAATGTGGTTATAATAAATTGTAAAAAGTCCTAGAAATAGGACTTTTTTTATCTAGGTACAGTTTTTGTACAGATGGAGTCCAAATAAAAAGTTACAAATGAGAAAATCAATTACCTTATTTTTTTTACTGTCAATAGTTGGTTTTGCTAGCAGTCAAAGCACAATTGCAGATAAAATAAAAGTAAGCTTGTCAAAAACAGCTGTTCAAAAGGATACGGTCAAAAAGAATAAGTCTCTTATTGTTCAACAGCAAATTGTCAAGGACACTTTGGCAGAAGAAAAAGAAATACTAAAATTAAAATTTTATAAAAAAAATGCTCATGCGTCTTATTACGCTGATAAATTTCATGGTCGAAATACAACCAGTGGTATAAAATACAATAAAGAAAAATATACTGCGGCGCATAAAAAATTTCCTTTTGGAACCAAATTAAAAGTGACCAATCAGATTAATGGGAAATCAGTAATAGTAGAAGTTAACGATAGAGGTCCATTTGTGAAGGCAAGAGAAATTGATTTGTCAAGAAAAGCCTTCATGGAAATTGCCAATAACAAAGGAAGTGGAGCGATGACAGTGACTATCGAAGAGATTGTTAAATAATTATTGCCAAGTGCCGAAGGGACTTATGCTCAAATAAGAATTGTAATAACGCTTGTCGTTGGTGACTTCGGTTCCAAGCCAGTGCGGTTTTTCAAAAACTTCAGTTTCTGATCCTAGTTCTATTTCGGCCATAATCAGGCCTTGGTTCTCACCATAAAACTCGTCTACTTCATAAGTGTGGCTGCCTACTTTTACCTCAAAACGGGTTTTGTCAATGATGCCTTTTTCGCATAAAAGCAATAATTTTTCGGCTTCGTCAACTGGGATTTCCTTTTCCCATTCAAAACGGGACATGCCTGATTCGTTTGAGCTGCCTTTTATGGTTATATAAGCCTTGTTTCCCTTTATTCTTACGCGAACTGTTCGTTCCGGAACAGCGCTCAAATAACCTTGCTTAATTCGATTCTGAGAGAAGGCTTCTTTTTTAAATTGGTCTGAAGTAACCAGGAATTTGCGTTCTATTTCTATCATTTCGTATGGTATTTTTTGTTTGGAGCTATTTCCAGCTGTCTGCTATATCTTTCTTGTCCGGAACTTATTTTAGAGTCCTGAAACAAGTTCTGGACAAGAAAGGATGCCGCTTCCATCTGGGCTAATTGCGATGTTCAAATGTATCAAATATTTTAACTTCAAGGACCCTGATTTTATGTAAAAGCAGTTTAAATTTGTACTATGAACGAAATGAATAGCAATAGGAAAATCATACACATTGACATGGATGCTTTCTATGCTTCGGTGGAGCAAATGGATAATCCAGAGTTGCGTGGCAAGCCTATTGCCGTAGGCGGTTCAGAAAATCGAGGTGTAGTTTCGGCAGCAAGTTATGAGGCTCGAAAATTTGGCGTCAGAAGTGCGATTAGTGGTGTTTTGGCCAAGAAATATTGCCCGGAACTGATTTTTGTTAGTCCCAGATTTGATCGTTACAAAGAGATTTCGGCTAAAATTCATAAAATTTTTCGAGACTATACTGATTTGGTGGAGCCGCTTTCACTTGATGAAGCTTATCTGGATGTGACTCAAAATAAAAAGGGGAATCCCAGTGCCAGCTTGTTGGCCGAAGAGATTCGAACACGAATTTTTAACGAGCTTGGTTTGACGGCCTCGGCTGGAATATCAATCAATAAGTTTGTGGCCAAAATCGCCAGTGATTACAACAAACCCAACGGTCAAAAGACTGTCAATCCGGATGAAGTAATCGCTTTTTTGGAAGAATTACCTATTTGCAAATTTTATGGTGTTGGTAAGGTTACGACCGAAAAAATGTACCAATTGGGCATTTTTAGCGGTTTGGAATTAAAAAGTAAATCACAGGAATTTCTGGAGAAGCATTTTGGAAAATCCGGAAGTTTCTATTACAATGTCGTTCGTGGAATTCATAATAGCGAAGTCAAGTCGGACAGAATTACAAAATCAGTTGCGGCTGAACATACTTTTGATGTTAATCTTTCTTCGGAAATATTTATGGCTGAGCAATTGGAAAAAATTGCAAATACTTTAGAAAGAAGACTTAAAAAGCACCGTGTTTCCGGAAAAACGGTTACCTTAAAAATTAAATACAGCGACTTTAGTCAGCAAACCAGAAGTAAAACCCTGCCGTATTTTATTTCGGATAAAGGATTAATTTTTGAAACCGTCAAAGAACTTTTGTATCAGGAACGGATGAAAGATTCAGTTCGTCTGCTGGGGATATCGATGAGTAATTTGAATACCGAGGTAAAAAAAGCAGTTGTCGTGCAATTGAAGTTTGCTTTTTAATTAAAAAAACAAAACCCTTCTAAGAAAGAAAGGTTTAGTAATAAAAGTATGTTTTAAAAGAAATTAGTCTTTGCTGGACAGTTTAGAAAGCAATCGTAAGAATTCGATATACAACCAAACTAAAGTAATCATTAAGCCCATAGCAGCAAACCATTCCATGTATTTAGGCATTTTTTCTTGAACTCCTTTTTCTATTCTGTCAAAATCAAGGAATAAGTTCAAAGCGGCTATTATAATTACAAATACACTGATTCCTACACTCATCATTGAGTTGCCATGGTGTACAGGTTGAAAGCTAGTAAACATGGAAACAATCCAAGAGATTAAATAGTAAGTCGCTATAGCAAGTGTTGCTGCCACAACAACAGATTTAAACTGTTCTGTTACTTTTACTATTTTAAATTTATACAAACCTAAACAAACCGCAAATGTTACAAAAGTAGCTCCAACTGCCTGTATCACAATTCCGGGATACATGGCTTCAAAAATAGCAGAGATTCCTCCTATGAACAAGCCTTCAAATAAGGCATAGCCAGGAGCTAAATAGGAAGAATATTGTGGTTTGAAAGCTGAAATAAGTACTAGAATCAATCCTACGATGGCGCCTCCAATAGTTGGAATCATTGCGTTGATGCCATTAAATGCCATCCACCAAGTTACCATGGCTGAGGCCGTAAGCAAGAGGAACAATAATAAGGTTTTATTGATGGTTCCTGACAAAGTCATTTCCTGATTATAGTCAATAATGGAAGCATGATGCACTTCGTCTTTTCTGGTGGCAGATGTTGCCGAAAAAGATTTATTGTTTAAAAAAGGGTTTTTTGATTCGAAATTCATAATGAAGGGTATTAATTTTTTATCAAAGATAAATGAAAATAAATTAGTACAAAAAAACCGTCTCGTTAAAATGATTAAGAGACGGTTTAAATATTTGTTAAAAATCTTAGCTATTCAATTTCAGAAACTCTCATGGTGTTTACCATTCCTTTTTCTTTAATAGGCATTGCTGCAAGATTGATAAGGAAGTCACCTTTGGTCACATATCCTTTTTGTTTAGCGATTTCATTTACGTCAGTTACAGTATCATCGGTACTTACTATTTTGTCATAATAATAGGATTTTACTCCCCATAATAAGCTTAGTTGCGTAAGGATTCTTTTGTTTGATGTAAATACCAAAATGTGAGCTGAAGGTCTCCAAGCCGAAATTTGGAAAGCGGTGTAGCCACTGTTAGTTAAAGTACAAATTGCTTTTGCTTGAATGGCATTGGCCATCATGGCGGCATGGCGACAGATTGTTTTAGTGATAAAACGTTTTGTTCTTATTTGTGGTGTGTTTTGAGGCACTTGGATTAGCGGAGAATCTTCAACTGCTTCAATGATTTGTGTCATTTTCTCAATTACTTGTACCGGGTAGTTTCCAGTAGCGGTTTCTCCTGAAAGCATTACTGCATCAGCACCATCCATTACCGAGTTGGCTACGTCATTCACCTCTGCTCTTGTAGGAGTAAGACTTGTAATCATGGTTTCCATCATTTGCGTAGCAACAATAACCGGAATACGGGCCATTTTTGCTTTGCGAATCAATTCTTTTTGAACTAATGGTACTTCATGTGCAGGAAGTTCAACTCCTAGGTCACCACGTGCTACCATCAAACCATCGCAATAAGCTACGATTTTGTCCATGTTTTCTAATGCTTCAGGCATTTCGATTTTCGCAACAATAGGAATTTTATGTTCAGAGTGTTCTGCAATTAAGTCTTGCAAGTCTTTTAAATCTTGTGGTGTTTTCACAAAAGAAAGTGCGATCCAATCTACCTTTTGTTCTATGGCAAATATGGCGTCTGCAATATCTTTTTCTGTCATTGCAGGAAGTGATATTTTAGTGTTAGGAAGATTTACCCCTTTTTTAGATTTTAATTCTCCACCTTGAATTACTCTTGCAATTACTTCGGTTTTTTTATCAGTTTCAACAATTTCGAAAATAAGTTTTCCGTCGTCTAATAAAATTCTTTCTCCTGGATTAACATCATTAGGGAAGTTTTTGTACTTCATGAATACTTTTTCTGCTGTACCAATTATGTCTTCGGCAGTAGTAAAAGTGATTAAATCTCCGTCATTAACTACAACGCCTTCATTCATAACTCCCACGCGAAGTTTAGGTCCTTGTAAATCACCAAGTATTGCTGTTGTATATCCGTACTCTTCGTTAAGTCCTCTTATGATTTTAATTTTCTCTTTAACATCAGAATAGTCTGCGTGAGAAAAATTAACTCTAAACACATTTACACCTGCATCAATCATGTCTTTTATCGTCTCTCTTGTGCTACATGCAGGTCCCAGTGTGGCTACAATTTTGGTTTTTTTGTTTGTAATCATTTTATTTTAAAAAATTAAATTGTTTTTTGATCTTATCTGATCGATGTCTACGGTATAAACTGTAGATATACTATCAATGGTATTTAATATTGTTTTTATTTTTGATACTTCTATCGCATTGTCGGTGTTTTCAATTTTTAAAAAGAAATCTGCTTTTTTAAATTCCGGGAGTAAATAAACTTTTGTCGCAATTCCCTGAGTTAAATCTGAGAATAGATTTTGGTCAGCATCTTTTTTTTGTTGAGAAACCTCATTTTTATTTTGAATTAAATTCCAAGAAATGGCATTTTCAGAGTCGTAATAATAAAATCGGGAAAAATTTGTTTCTCCTTCTTTTATGTTGATTTGAATCTCATCCTTACTCTTGCTTAAATTTATCGGAAGATTTTGATTGATGAAATAGGCCAATCGATAATCTTCTAATGAAGTATGAATCGCAATCAGATGATAATCTATTTCGTCAAATTCGCCAAGATCTAATTTATGAATAGCCATATTCATTAAAAATAAAGGTGTAAATATAGTGTTTCTAACGAAGTGTTAGGCTGGTAAAATGTAATGATTTAGTTAATTTATGAACGAAAACGTTGTAGTTTTGAAGAAATTAGTGTTATTTCTTATCCATTTTTTGTTGAAATGCAAAATAGGCGCGTTGGGATGCTTTTTCTTCTGCTTTCTTTTTTGATGTAGCCCTGGCTTTTGCAATTACTTTATCATCAATACTGAGTTTGACTCCAAATAAACGTTGGCCATCTATGGCGTTATCCTCGAAAATATCGTAGTGAAATATTTTTTTCTCCTTTTGACACCATTCAATTACGAGACTTTTGTAGCTGATCACTTTTCCTTCTAATCTGGAAATGTCTACATAAGGGATGATTACTCTTTTTTGAATAAATTTTTCACAAAAGTCATAGCCTTTATCCAGATAAATTGCACCTATGAGTGATTCAAAGATATTACCGTGAATGTTTTCGCCAAAATGCTGAACAGGAACTTTACTTTCGATAAATCGGATTAGATTTAAATCTTTACCCAGTTCATTCAGATGCTCCCTGCTTACTATTTTCGAACGCATCTTGGTGAGGTAGCCTTCGTCACCAAGCGGTGCTTTGTTGAACAGGTGTGCTGCAATTACAGCGCTTAGCATAGCGTCTCCCAAAAATTCTAAGCGTTCGTAATTGATTGGGTTTCCTTCCTCGTTGAGTTTGTTAGAAGAGCGGTGTGTAAAAGCTTTTCGATAATGATCGATATTTTTTGGGGGGAAACCCAGTATTTTGTGGATAGAATCAAAAAAAATCCCGTCTTCTTGAGAACGGGATTTTGAAAATATTTTACTTAATATACCCATATGGAATTACAGCTCTAATTTTTTTACCAATACGCAAGCATTGTGACCTCCAAAACCAAAGGTATTACTCATCACAACATTCATATCTCTTTTTTGAGCTACATTAAAAGTGAAGTTTAATTTTGGATCAATATTTTCATCATCAGTAAAATGATTGATTGTAGGAGGAACTATTCCGTGTTTCATAGAAAGAATAGCTGATATGGTTTCAACTGCACCAGCAGCACCTAATAAGTGACCTGTCATGGATTTTGTTGAATTCAAATTCATAGTATAAGCATGCTCTCCAAAAACATGTTGGATTGCTTTAGATTCTGCTAGATCACCTAGAGGCGTTGAAGTTCCGTGCATATTTACACCGTCTACGTCTGTTGGTTTTAAACCGGCATCTCTCAAGCAGTTTAGCATAACATTTTTAGCGCCCAAACCTTCTGGATGGGGAGCTGTTATGTGATGTGCATCTGCTGACATTCCGCCACCGCCAATTTCGCAATAAATTTTTGCGCCACGAGCTACGGCGTGTTCGTATTCTTCAAGGATAAGTGCGCCTGCACCTTCACCCAGAACAAATCCGTCTCTGTCTTTATCCATTGGTCTGGAGGCAGTTTTTGGATCATCATTTCTGGTTGACAGTGCATGCATGGCGTTAAATCCGCCCATTCCGGCTATAGTTACTGCGGCTTCAGATCCGCCTGTTACCATAACATCGGCATGTCCTAATCGGATATAGTTGAACGCATCAATGATTGCATTTGTAGAGGAAGCACAAGCTGAAACGGTTGCGAAATTTGGACCTCTAAAACCATATTTAATGGAGATGTGTCCGCAAGCAATATCCGAAATCATTTTTGGGATAAAGAAAGGATTGAATTTAGGAGTACCGTCACCGGCAGCAAAATTCAACATTTCTATTTGAAAGGTTTCTAATCCACCAATTCCTGATCCCCAGATTACTCCGGCTCTGTCTTTGTCTAATTTTTCAAGGTTGAATCCTGCATCAAGCACCGCTTCTTCAGATGAAACCATGGCATATTGTGCATAACGGTCCATTTTTCTGGCTTCTTTTCGATCTAAGAAATCTTCTACATTGAAATTTTTCAATTCACATGCAAAATGAGTTCTAAACTTTGAAGCATCAAAATAAGTTATTGGAGCTGCTCCACTAACGCCATTAATAAGGGCGTTCCAATATTCTTGAATATTATTTCCAATAGGAGTAAGAGCACCTAAACCTGTTACAACAACTCGCTTTAATACCATAACTTATGTATTTTGTATCTTTAAACAAATAAAACCCACGTTTACTTTACTGTAATTCTACAAAAAAGCCGTGGGTATTACATTATAAATATCTTTTTGATTGAATTACAATCTCGAATTTCATATTTAAAAATAAATAATAACACTCGCTTACAAGGAAGCAAGCGAGTGTGTATTTATTATTTTTTAGCTTCTTCGATGTAAGAAATAGCTTGACCAACAGTAGCAATGTTCTCTGCTTGATCGTCTGGAATTTGAATATCAAATTCTTTTTCGAATTCCATGATAAGCTCAACAGTGTCTAATGAGTCAGCTCCTAAATCATTAGTGAAGCTTGCTTCTGTTACAACTTCGTTTTCGTCAACACCTAATTTGTCTACGATAATCGCTTTTACTCTTGATGCAATGTCTGACATAATCTTTAATTTTAGAATTTATTTGTTGGCAAAAATAAAAAACTTTATTTTAAAACAACCAATAAGTTGATAAATGTGACAACTAATTTATAAAATATATTTCAACAAAGACTTCTGAACGTTATTTATTTTCATTTTTTATTCCGTTTTTTGCGTAAATAAAATCGAGTTGATTATGAAAAAAATAGTGATTTTTGCTTCTGGATCTGGCACTAACGCTGAGAACATTATACAATTTTTTGATGCAAATGAATCAGTAACAGTAGTTGCTGTTTTTACAAATAATGCTGCGGCCAAGGTGATCGAAAGAGCCAGTAAATATGAGATTCCTGCAGTGATTTTTTCTGAAGAAGAATTGAATAAAGGTGATGTGTTGCAAAAAATAAACGAAATTCAGCCTGATTTAATCGTCTTAGCTGGTTTTTTGTTGAAATTTCCAGAGCATATCATAATAGATTATCCGGACAGAATTATCAATATTCATCCCGCATTATTACCTAAATATGGAGGAAAAGGAATGTATGGGATGAATATTCATAAGGCCATTGTTGAAAATAAGGAGAGTGAAACGGGGATTTCTATTCATTATGTGAATGAAAATTATGACGAAGGAAATATTATTTTTCAAAAAAGTATTGCTTTGTCAGCAGAAGATACGCCGGAAATAGTGGCGGCAAAAATTCATAAATTGGAGCAAAAATATTTTCCGGGTGTTATTGCTGGTTTGCTTGTTTAATTTCCGGATTTAATTTACAAATAAATAAGAGTTAATTATCTAATATGAGTCACGACGTACATATATATACTGATGGAGCTGCAAAAGGAAATCCAGGAAAAGGCGGTTATGGCGTTGTTATGGAAAAGGTAGGCAATCCTTATAAAAAAGAATTCTACGAAGGATTTCGTTATACGACAAATAATAGAATGGAACTTTTGGCTGTAATTGTAGGTCTTGAAAAATTAAAAAATCCCAATACCAAGGTTTTAGTGGTATCGGATTCCAAGTATGTTGTTGACTCAGTTTTGAAAAAATGGGTTTTTGGATGGGAGAAAAAAGGTTTTTTAGGGAAGAAAAATCCCGATTTATGGAAGCGTTTTCTTGTAGTTTATAGAAAACATCAAGTAGATTTTAAATGGATAAAGGGACATAATAACCATCCGCAAAACGAAAGATGCGATGAATTGGCGGTTATGGCTACTCAAAGTCCAGCTCTTTCTATAGATGCTTTTTATGAGAAGGAGGAAGGGAAAATTTTATAAAAACTTTGAGAGTTTGAACCATTGCAATTTTGCAACTTATAGACTACCTTTGCGCCTTAATTCGAAAACCAAAAAATGAACAAATTGCTGATTGTCGGGACTGTTGCTTTCGACGCTATTGAAACTCCTTTCGGGAAAACAGATAAGATTTTAGGCGGAGCCGCTACATATATCGGACTTTCTGCATCTTTTTTTAATTTAAAATCGGCTATCGTTTCAGTAGTTGGCGACGATTTTCCACAAGAACATTTGGATTTATTGGCTAGCAGAAATATTGATATTTCAGGTTTGGAAATTGTAAAAGGAGGAAAAACTTTCTTTTGGAGTGGTCGTTACCATAACGATTTGAATTCAAGAGACACTTTGGTGACTGAATTGAATACTTTGGCTGATTTTCAACCAAAAGTGCCTCAGGATTATAAAGATGCCGATGTAGTAATGCTTGGAAACTTGCATCCATTAGTACAAAGCAGTGTTTTGGATCAAATGGAAATACAACCAAAATTAGTTGTTTTGG
This sequence comes from Flavobacterium granuli, assembly GCF_900129705.1. Classification (GTDB taxonomy): domain Bacteria; phylum Bacteroidota; class Bacteroidia; order Flavobacteriales; family Flavobacteriaceae; genus Flavobacterium; species Flavobacterium granuli. The sequence continues at coordinate 430,797 of NZ_FQWO01000002.1, forward strand.
ATACAATGAATTTTTGGATGGATTGTGCCTTGCCGGAATTATTGGATGTAATAAAAAGAGTAGATGTTATTACCATCAATGATGAAGAAGCGCGTCAGCTTTCGGGAGAATATTCTTTAGTGAAGGCTGCTGCCAAAATTCAGACTATGGGACCAAAGTATGTGGTGATTAAAAAAGGAGAGCACGGAGCATTATTGTTCCATAATAAAGAGGTTTTCTTTGCTCCGGCATTACCATTAGAAGAAGTTTTTGATCCAACGGGAGCTGGAGATACATTTGCTGGAGGTTTCGCAGGATTTATCACGCAAAGCGAAAACATCTCTTTCGAGAATATGAAAAATGCCATTATTTATGGTTCAAATCTGGCTTCTTTCTGTGTGGAGAAATTTGGAACAGAAAGAATGGTTGACCTTGATAAAGAAGAAGTCTTGACAAGATTGAAACAATTCAAGTCTTTGACTCAATTTGATATAACGCTATAAAGTTACAAACCTCGGAAACGAGGTTTTTTTGGTTAATAATCGTGATTTCATATTCTTTTTATAAGAATATATTTTAGTAAACAACAACACAACAAATACAATACAATGAGCGACGCTTTAAAACACGAATGTGGGATAGCCTTAGTTAGACTGCTTAAACCGCTTGAATTTTACAAAGAAAAATACGGAACTGCTTTTTACGGAGTACAAAAAATGTACCTGATGATGGAAAAGCAGCACAATCGTGGGCAGGATGGTGCCGGATTTGCAAGTATAAAACTAGACATGGAGCCTGGAGAGCGGTACATTAGCCGTGTGCGCTCTAATCATGCACAACCTATTCAAGATGTTTTTGCTCAAATCAATGAAAGGATCAATGAAGAAATGGTTTCGCATCCTGAATATGCAGATAATGTAGCGTTGCAAAAGAAAAACATTCCTTACGTGGGAGAAGTATATTTAGGTCACGTTCGTTACGGTACTTTCGGGAAAAATAGCATCGAAAATGTTCATCCGTTTTTACGTCAAAATAACTGGATGCATAGAAATTTGATTGTTGCAGGAAATTTCAACATGACAAATGTTAAGGAGTTGTTTGCTGATTTGGTACGTTTAGGACAGCATCCAAAAGAGATGGCAGATACTGTTACTGTAATGGAAAAAATTGGTCACTTTTTGGATGACGAAGTAACTCAGTTATATAACGATTGTAAAAATGAAGGTTTGTCTAAACGAGAAGCTTCTCCGGTTATTGGTGATCGTCTAGATGTAGCAAGAATTTTACGTCGTGCATCAAAAAACTGGGACGGAGGATATGCTATGGCCGGATTAATAGGTCACGGAGATGCATTTGTTACCCGTGATCCTGCAGGAATTCGCCCAGCTTATTATTACCAAGATGACGAAGTGGTTGTGGTGGCTTCAGAGCGTCCGGTAATTCAAACTGTTTTTAATGTAGATTACGATAAAATACAGGAAATTAAACCGGGTCATGCCATTATAGTTAAAAAAGACGGAACTGTTCTTGATGAGCAAATCCGTGAAGCCTTGCCATTGAAGGCCTGTTCTTTTGAGCGTATTTATTTCTCTAGAGGAAGTGATGCTGAAATTTATCAAGAAAGAAAAGATCTGGGAAAATTGATTTTACCTGCGGTTTTAGATTCAATTGATCAGGACACAGATAACACTGTTTTTTCTTATATTCCAAATACTGCCGAAACTTCTTTTTACGGAATGGTTGAAGCGGCTCAGGATTTCTTAAATAAAAGAAAGAATGATTACATTCTGGCCAATAAAGACACCTTGACAACGGATAGTTTGCAGGAATTACTTTCGGTGAAAATCCGTACCGAGAAAGTGGCAATTAAAGACGCAAAACTAAGAACATTTATTACTGAGGATAGCAGCCGTGATGACTTGGTGGCTCACGTATACGATGTGACTTATGGGGTGATAAAACCTACAGATAATTTAGTAATTATTGATGATAGTATCGTCCGTGGTACTACTCTTAAAATGAGTATCATCAAGATGATGGATCGTTTGAATCCGAAAAGAATTGTCATTGTTTCATCGGCACCACAAATTCGCTATCCGGATTGTTACGGAATTGATATGGCTAAACTGGAAGGTTTAGTGGCTTTTAGAGCGGCTTTGGAATTATTAAAAGAAAGAAATCTATATCATATTGTTGATGAAGTTTATGCAAAATGTAAGGCACAGGAAAACTTTGTAGATACTGAGGTTGTAAATTATGTAACGGCAATTTACGCACCGTTCCAACCACAAGAAGTTTCAGATAAAATTGCAGAAATGTTGAGTTCTCCGGAAATAAAGGCTGAAGTTAAAATAATATTCCAAACCGTTGAAGATCTTCATGTGGCTTGTCCTAAGAATTTAGGCGATTGGTATTTTACTGGTGACTATCCTACTCCTGGTGGAAATAGAGTTGTAAACCGTGCCTTTATGAATTTCTACGAAGGTAAAGATGCTAGAGCTTATTAAAATTGTGTAATTTATCGGTTTTATAAGTTGTTTGTCTTAAATATTTGTTTTGAGCGAATAACTACTATAATTTTGAAATACCATAACATTTAGTAGGTTAAGTTTATGGTAGATTTGGGGCAAAAAAGGTGGAAGAAATTCCACCTTTTTTATTGGAATAAAGTCAAAAAAAATAGACGAACAAACTTAAAGTTCATTCGTCTATTCTCTATATTCTTTGCTCTGGATTCTTTTAAACTATTTCTCTAGAGCGTATCTTCTTGAAACTTCGGTCCAATTGATTATGTTGAAAAAAGCTTCAATGTAATCCGGTCTTCTATTTTGGTAATGCAAATAATAAGCATGTTCCCAAACATCCATTCCAAGGATTGGGGTTCCTCCGCAACCAATACCCGGCATTAGAGTATTGTCTTGATTTGCTGTTCCGCAAACGTCTAATTTTCCTCCTTTGTGAACACAAAGCCAAGCCCATCCAGAACCAAATTGTGTTGCTCCAGCTTTGCTAAATTTAGCTTTGAATTCTTCAAATGAACCAAAAGCACTTTCAATAGCTGCTAATAAATCACCTGTTGGAAGTCCGCCTCCGTTTGGTGACATTACTGACCAATATAAGTTATGGTTGTAAAATCCACCTCCATTATTACGAACGGCAGCGTTTTTCATATCAAGGTTGATCAAGATGTTTTCGATCGTTTTGCCTTCCATATCAGTTCCTGCAATTGCAGCATTCAAATTGGTAGTATAGGCATTATGATGTTTTGTATGATGAATTTCCATCGTGCGTGCATCAATATAAGGTTCTAATGCGTCATACGCATAAGGTAATTGAGGTAGTTCAAAAGCCATGATATAGTTCTTTAATGATTTATAAAATTTATCCAAATTTAAACATTTAACTTTGTAATAGAAAATTCTATTTGGTTATAATTGTATTAATTAAATCGATACAGCGATTATTTATTCTTTTTATTGAAATAAAAATCGGTCTAGGCTGTTTATTTACAGGTGATTGATGAGGCGATTGGATTATATTTAAGATTGTGCCATCGCCATGCAAACAATGCTGATTTTTGTTCCGGGGATTTTCATTAAAGCGCGGCAACATCCTTCTAGAGTTGAACCTGTTGTAATAACATCATCAATGAGGAGATAATGCTTGTGATGGTCTTTTTCGGTAAAAGTAACGTCAAAAATAGTTTCGATGCCTTCGGTTCTTCCTAAAAGATTTTTTTTGGATTGTGTTTTAGAATAGACTGTTCGAATCAAAATGGAATCATTGTAGGTTATATTCAATTCATTTGAAAGTGCGCGGCCAAAAGTGCTAACCTGATTATAGCCTCTTTGGCGGTATTTCTTTTTGTGCAAAGGAACCGGAATTATCACATCTATCTCTTGAAAAACGGAAATTTCTTTTAAATCTTCGGCATACCAGTTTCCCAAAACGGTACCAATTTCCTCATGTCCTTTATATTTTAGTTTATGAATCACTTCTTGTACAATCCCTTTTTTGTGAAAATAAAACAAAGCCGAGGCGTGTTCTATGGGGACTTTTCCGTAGAATTTCTTGAAAGCTTCGTTTTCAGGATTCAAATGATGATTGGTCAAGGGAATATGATGTCTGCAAAGGGTGCAGATTACATTTTCATTTGTCAGTAAAAATGAATTACAGCCGGCACATACCTTTGGAAAGAATAGATTTAAGATGCTTTGGAACATATAATTGCGAATTTATTTATAAAAATATGAAAATCAATGCTTCAAACTTCTCTTATTTCCTTTTTTTTAAGTTCACTTTTTATATTTTTGCATTACTATGGCAAAACAAGAAGATATATTTAAGAATGTAGTTTCGCACGCAAAAGAGTACGGATTTATTTTTCCGTCAAGCGAAATATACGATGGTTTAAGTGCAGTCTATGATTATGCACAAAACGGTGTAGAATTAAAAAAGAACATACGCGAGTATTGGTGGAAAGCGATGGTTCAGATGAATGAAAACATAGTGGGGCTTGATGCGGCTATATTGATGCATCCCACTACTTGGAAAGCATCAGGACACGTAGATGCTTTTAATGATCCATTAATTGACAATAAAGATTCGAAAAGAAGATACAGAGCGGATGTTTTGATTGAAGATTATGCCGAAAAGCTAAATCAAAAAGCAATCAAGGAAATCGAAAAAGCGAGAGTCCGTTTTGGTGAAGCTTTTAACGAAGCAGAATTTGTTACCACAAATGCAAGGGTTGTTGAATACAAAACCAGAGAGAGAGAAATTCTCGAAAGAATGGGACGCTCTTTGGGTAATGAAGATCTGGAAGACGTAAAAGCTTTGATCGAAGAACTGGAAATTGCTTGTCCGGAATCAGGTTCAAGAAATTGGACAGAAGTGCGTCAGTTTAATTTGATGTTTGGCACCAAATTAGGAGCCTCGGCTGATTCTGCAATGGATTTGTATTTGCGTCCGGAAACGGCTCAGGGTATTTTTGTGAATTTCCTGAATGTACAAAAATCAGGGCGAATGAAGGTTCCTTTTGGAATTGCCCAAACTGGTAAAGCCTTTAGAAACGAAATTGTAGCGAGACAGTTTATTTTCCGCATGCGTGAGTTTGAACAAATGGAAATGCAGTTTTTTGTGCGTCCCGGAGAGGAAATGAAGCATTATGAGTTTTGGAAAGAAGCACGTTTAAAATGGCATTTATCGCTAGGATTAGGAAAAGAAAACTACCGTTTTCATGACCATGAAAAACTGGCGCATTATGCGAATGCTGCGGCGGATATCGAATTTAATTTCCCTTTTGGATTCAAAGAATTAGAAGGAATTCACTCCCGCACTGATTTTGATTTGAAAGCACATGAGAAATTTTCAGGTAGAAAATTGCAATATTTTGATGCTGAATTGAATCAGAATTATGTTCCTTATGTAGTGGAAACATCAGTCGGTTTGGATAGAATGTTCTTGGCGGTTTTTGCAACTTCTTTGAAAGAAGAAACTTTGGAGGATGGTTCAACAAGAACAGTTCTTAAATTGCCTTCAGTTTTGGCGCCTACAAAAGCAGCGGTTTTACCATTGGTTAAAAAAGATGGATTGCCTGAGATTGCTCATAAAATTATTGAAGATTTAAAATGGGATTTCAATGTGGCTTATGATGAAAAAGATGCCGTTGGTCGTCGTTATAGAAGACAGGATGCATTGGGAACGCCATTTTGTATCACAGTAGATCATCAAACGATTGAGGATCAAACGGTAACTATTAGGCACAGAGACAGCATGAAGCAAGATCGCGTAAAAATTAGCAATTTGAAATCTATTATAGATGATGAAGTTTCGATGAAAAATTGGTTGATGAAAATGTAATTAGTTTTTTTGTTTATATAAGAAAAGCTTTCCGTTTTTGGAAAGCTTTTTTTTTTAGAATGACTTCAAATAAATTTTATACACTTAATTTAGAGTTCTTTTTAAATAAATATTTAGGTCTTTTATCGGGTTTATTTGCAGTTCATCTCAATGTATCAACATTTGTTATGAACATATTAACAACTAATAAGGAGAAATGGTTAAATGCTTATTTTTAGAATGTTAAATAAGAGCGTTTTATGTAATTTTTTGCGCTTTTGTTTAATTAGTTTCCCAAAACTACCACAATTGCTTAATAATTTAGAGTATGCTTTACTTTGGAAATCTAATGTAATGGCTAACAATTCTAGGAAAAGCCACTGATGAATTATTCGTACATTATTATTGACGACGATCAAGAAAGTGTTTTGAAGACGAAAGCCATTGCTGACAGTTTTTCGGAGCTTACTTTTGTGGCATCGGCACATAATTATGCGGAAGGCTTAAATCTTATCTTAGAACACACTCCGGAACTGGTTTTTCTGGAAATCGACCCAGCTGACAAAAATAGCTCACTGTCTTTGGTTTTGATAAACGAGTTGCACCGCTATTTAAAAGTAATTCCTAAAATCATCGTCACCACTACGAAAAAGGATTTGGCTTTTGAAGCCATACAATATAATGTGACCGAATACCTGTTGAAACCATTGGTGCGAATTGATTTTATCAAGATCATCTTGAAACTAAATAAAAATGCAAATCAAAAGGAAATGACTCTGATGCAGCCTGAAGAAGTGCTTCAAGAAGAAAAACCAAATCCTGTTTTACATCATGAAACTTTAAGTAAACAAAAACCTCTAATATTATGTATAAAATCTTACGGGGACTACAGGTATATTGACGCTAGGGATATTTGTTATTTGCAGGCAGATAATAATTCAACCGACATTCATCTAAATAGTGGCGAAATGGTCACCGCTTTTAAGACACTGAAGCATTTTGAGAGCGCTTTGTCTTATCCTTTCATTCGAATTCACAACAGTTATATCGTAAACTGCAATTATATTTCTAGAATTCATACTGGAAATGCGGTCTGTTACATAAAGAATACCGCCACAAAACTTCCCTTTTCTAAATCTTATAAGGTAAATATCGACCTGATTATTTCTGAAATTTCCAATGGGAATTACTTAGAAATTTAAAAAACATCCATCTACCCTGATTTGAAGGCTATCCACTATCAGATGCCTGTATTCTACCATATAGGCCTGTATTTGTAAGAAAAATAAAGATTTGCTATGTAGTTTTACAAAAGAATTCCTGCACAAAAGAATTCTTAAAATAGTGTAAAACAAATTTAAAAACATAAAAATCCCAAATTATGAAAAAATCAATCTTAACAATCGGACTATTTTCTTTAGTAATGATCTTAACTTCATTCACCAGTAATGCAGATATTATTGGTCAAGGAGCTACTGGAGGAAATATGAAAGTAGATATTATCGGTCAAGGAGCTACTGGAGGAAATATGAAAGTGGATATTATTGGACAAGGAGCTACAGGAGGGAATATGAAAGTGGATATTATTGGACAAGGAGCTACAGGAGGGAATATGAAAGTAGACTGATTATTTCAAATTAAATGATTTTTATAATATTTAGGCTATCAATTTTTGGTAGCCTTTTTTATGCTAATAGTTTTATTTTACTATTTTTGGTAAAATTAGAGATCAAGTATTGAAGAAGTTTTATCCGATAAATTTACTATTGCTTCTACTGTTTGTTTTTTTTGGCTGTGCCAAAAAGGATTCAGTTAATAATTCTATTGATTTATCTGAAGATAGCCTATCGGTTTATTTCTCAAAGGCTAATGATTTAAATCTTAGTCGTGATAAAAGACTTTTTTTTAATAAAAAAGCTTATAATATTGTAGTCGGTCAAGAAAATGATTCTCTTAATCGGATTAATCTTTTTAAGGTCGCTAATCGCTATTATAACATCAATGACTGGAAAGAATTTAGTCAAACGGTGCTATTAATTTTAGATAAATCAGAGAGAGCAGAGGACAGTGTAAATATTGGAAAAGCGTATAGTTACCTAGGAGATTATTATGTGTCTCAGATGGTTTCAGATAGTGCGTTTCAGTTTTTTAGCAAGGCAGAAAAAATTTATGATAGGCTAGGAGATGATGTTAATTTGGGGAAAACACTAATAAATAAAGCAAATCTGCAATATAAAGCGGGTGATTTTTTAGGGGCAGAAAATGCTGTTGTTAAAGTGTTGAGAATAATTAGAAAGGAGAAGAATGCCAATAGTATCATGTATGATTCTTATAATCTTCTTGGGTTAATATCTAATGAGTTAGGAGAATATGATAACGCAATTGTTTATAACAATAAAGCATTGGCAGTTATTGATGACGAAATAATACCTGAGGTGTTTCAGTCTAGAGCGACTTCTTATAATAATATTGGGTATCTTTATCTTAGTTCTAAAGAATATTCCCAGGCAAAGAAGTATTTTTTAACAGGATTAGAACAAAACAATTTAAAGGCTCAAAAACCTCTAGTATATGCTATGTTATTGGATAATTTAGCTTATTCTAAATTTAAATTAAAAGAAGATGAGGGGTTGCCGGAATTGTTTTATAAAGCATTGAAATTAGGAGATAGTTTGAAATTAAACTCCTGTATATTTACCAATAAAATACATTTATCTGAATATTTTGCCTCAAAAAAAGATACTACAAAAGCGCTAGAATATTCCAAAGAGGCTCTTTTGCTAGCTCGCAGTACCAATGTTTCCAGAGATATTTTGGTAGCGCTAAAGCAATTGTCAATTATTGAACCAAAAAAAGCCGCAATTTATAATAAGGAATACATTCATATCAATGAAGAACTGCAAAAAGCAGAACGGAAAATGGGCGATAAATTCTCCCGAATTGAATATGAGACGGATGTAATAAAAGATGAGAATACCAATCTTACCGTTCAGAATAGAAATCTAGTTTATATTTTTAGTGGAATAACTATTTTAGGATTGTTTTTATATATTATCAAAGCTCAAAAAGCAAAAAACAGGGAGCTTCAATACAAGCAACGGCAACAAGAAGCTAATGAGGATATTTATAATTTGATGATTTCTCAGCAAAATACCATCGATGTCATTAGAGTAAAAGAAAAAAAGAGAGTGGCTCAGGAGCTACATGATGGAGTCCTGGGAAGGATGTTTGGCGTTCGCATGAATTTAGATGGATTGAATGGGCTTAAGGATGAGATAGCTATCAATCAGAGAATCGGTTATTTGAAGGAATTGAAAAATATTGAGCAGGATATTCGTGAAATTTCACATGATTTGAATAGAGAAAAATCAGAATTAATTAATAACTTCGTCGCCATCGTCGATAATTTATTTGAGGAACAAAGAAGAACATTCCAGTCAAAATTATTTACAAGTATCGATTCTAATATTAAATGGGAGGAGGTAAGCAACTCCATTAAAATTAATATATATCGTATTATTCAGGAATCGCTGCAAAATTGTAATAAATATGCAAAAGCCCGCTCGATTAGAGTCGAGTTGAAAAAAGTGGATGATGATTTGGAATTGACAATAAGCGATGACGGAATAGGATTTAATGCCAATGTAAAGAAAAAAGGTATTGGTTTACAAAACATGCTTTCACGAACAAAAGAATGTAATGGTTCGTTTGAAATAAAATCTAAAAAAGGTGAAGGAACAACCATTACAGTTAGAGTCCCAATCGAACAAAAACAAATAGCTTCATAAAAATGACAATTGCCTCATCTGCCTTAACTAAGATAAAGAACAACATACTAATTGTAGACGATCATCCTTTTATTATACAAGGATACAAAAATGCAATTACGAGATATAAACCGGAAAAATTTGAATTTTTTATTACCGAGGCTAAGGATTGTGAATCAGCATACCAAGTTATTACTAATCCTGAGACTGTTTTTGACATTGCTTTTCTAGATATCAGTATGCCGCCTTATGAGGAAAAAGGGCTTTATTCGGGAGAGGATTTGGCAAAACTCATTCTGGAATCTATGCCGGATTGTAAAATCATTATGCTGACTATGTTTACCGAGTTTTTAAAAATAAAAACGATTATTAAGAACATTAACCCTAGCGGGCTGGTCATAAAAAACGACTTGACATTTGATGAGTTGTTGTTTGCATTTAATAAGGTAATCAGAAACGAAAAATACTACAGTCAATCGGTTCTTAAAATGTTGGAATCTCAAGAACATAGTATTGAAATTGATTTGTTTGATAAGCAAATTTTATTTCATTTGTCCAAAGGAACAAAAACAAAAGACTTGCCTCAGTATATTCCGATATCCTTAAATGCTATTGAAGTAAGAAAGTTAAACCTCAAAGAATTACTGAAAGTAACAGGCGGAAGTGATATTGATTTAGTAAGAGAAGCTAGAAATATTGGGTTGTTATTTTAATGATTAAAAAAAAAACGGCATTTTTCAATGCCGTTTTTTTGTTTCTTATTCTGTCAAAGCATCCCAGCCGCGCGCTTTCAAAGGGATTTTAGTGTTTGCCCGAGTGACTAAATGTATGCCTTCGCTTTCTTGAGTCATGTGTCCAATAATGGAGAAATTTGGATTGCCTTTTATCTTTTCAAAATCTTCCATGGCAATAGTAAAAAGCAATTCATAATCCTCTCCCCCGTTTATGGCAACGGTGGTGCTGTCAATATTAAATTCTTCGCATACATTTATAAACTGCGGATCTAGGGGCAATTTGTCTTCATATAAATTACAGCCCACTTTAGATTGTTTGCACAAATGCATAATTTCAGATGATAATCCATCCGAAATATCAATCATAGAAGTTGGTTTGATCTCTAATGCGTGCAATAAAGTACGCACATCTTTTCGCGCTTCGGGTTTTAATTGGCGTTCGATCAGGTAAGTATAGGCATCCAGATCCGGCTGAGAATTGGGATTTACCTTAAAAACCTGTTTTTCACGTTCCAAAACCTGCAAGCCCATATAAGCAGCACCAATATCTCCGGTCACTACTAATAAGTCGGTTTGCTTAGCGCCATTTCTATAAACGATTTCCTCTTCGTCGGCTTCGCCAATAGCGGTAATACTGATAATTAATCCTTTTTGAGATGAGGTGGTGTCACCGCCTATAACATCTACTTTGTATTCATTGGCAGCATGCGTAATTCCTGCAAATAACTCTTCCAAGGCTTCCAGAGGGAAGCGATTAGAAACAGCCACTGATACCGTGATTTGGGTTGGTTTGGCATTCATGGCGCAAATGTCAGAGAGATTAACAACGACAGCTTTGTAGCCTAAATGCTTCAAAGGCATATATGCTAAGTCAAAATGTACACCTTCAATCAATAAATCAGTAGAAACTACTGCTTTTTTGTCTTTGAAATCCAAAACGGCAGCATCGTCGCCAATTCCTTTTAGGGTCGAAGGCTGGGTAATTTCAAAGTTTTTTGTCAAATGGTCAATTAGTCCAAATTCTCCTAATTGGGAAATACTTGTACGTTGTGGGTTTTTATCTTCGATCATGATTATTTTTAGGAACAAAACAATCGTTCTGTTCGCTTATTTTAAATTAGAAAAGTTTATTTGATTGCAAATATACAAAGAAATATTCGCCTTAAATTGACTGGATTTGATGGATTTTTTGCATCTTTAAGTAGGTAAATGAAGCAAGATGAAAACATTTGATATTGTTACACTCACGGTTAGTCCGGCTTTGGATAAAAGTGCCCATTTCTCAGGATTGGTTCCTGAACAAAAAATGAGGTGCGAAACACCTATATTTGATGCAGGAGGAGGAGGAGTTAATGTGTCTAAGGCGATCTCCAAGTTGGGAGGAACTTCTTTGGCAGTGCTTACTACAGGAGGAGCAACGGGCGAAATGTTGAAAAATATTTTGAAAAGAGACTCCATTCTTTTTGAAGTAATTGAAACGGAAAGTTGGACCAGAGAAAATTTTGTTGCGGTAGATAATTATACCAATTCCCAGTATCGTTTTGTTTTCCCTGCGCCAGCCGTGACGGTTTTCGAAAAGGAGAAAATCAGTTCAATTATTCAAGGACTAAAATCTAATTTTTTAGTCATTAGCGGTGGCTTGAGTGAAGGCTTAGCAGTTGATTTTTATAAGCAAATTGCTGAAACGGCTAAAAAATCAAATTCAAAACTGATAGTGGATACAACTGGTGAGCCCCTTAAAAAAGTATTAGAAACGGGAGTATATCTAATCAAACCCAACGTGGGAGAATTAGCTAAATTAATAGGGGTTGAGCGTCTTGAAATGGAGGAAGTAAAGGACGCAGCCAAACAAATCATTGAAAGCGGTGGAGCCGAAATGGTCGTGGTTTCGCTTGGCCCGCAGGGTGCTGTTTTGGTAACCAAAGATACTGCTGATTTTGTTGCCGCGCCTAATGTAGCAAAGAAAAGTACTGTTGGTGCCGGTGACAGTATGGTAGGAGGAATGGTTTGGGCGCTTTCGCAAAATAAAAGTTTGAAAGAAGTCATTCGCTGGGGTGTGGCCTGCGGATCAGCAGCTACGATGAACGAAGGAACGCAACTTTTTAAACTAGAAGAGGCTCAACGATTGTTTGAATGGCTGAAGGATAAGTAAAACAAAAAAACCTGACAATTTTCATCATCAGGTTTCAATCTATATTCTTTTTTCTAATAAAAGATTAATCATTCAATTTCAATACTGCCATAAAGGCTTCTTGAGGGATTTCTACGTTACCCACTTGGCGCATACGTTTTTTACCTTTCTTTTGTTTTTCCAATAATTTACGTTTACGCGAAATATCTCCACCATAACATTTGGCGGTAACGTCTTTACGCAAGGCTTTTATGGTTTCACGAGCGATAATTTTGGCTCCAATTGCTGCTTGAATTGGAATGTCAAATTGTTGTCTCGGGATTAATTCTCTCAATTTTTCGGTCATTTTTTTACCAATATGATAAGCATTATCTTCGTGAATCAATGCCGAAAGTGCATCTACATTACTTCCGTTTAATAAAACGTCAAGTTTCACTAATTTAGAAGTTCGCATTCCTATTGGAGAGTAGTCAAAGGAAGCATATCCTTTAGAAACGGTTTTTAAGCGGTCATAAAAATCGAATACAATTTCAGCCAAAGGCATATCAAAATTCAATTCGACTCTTTCTGTAGTCAGATAGGTTTGATTGGTAATTAAACCGCGTTTTTCGATACATAAACTCATTACGTTACCCACAAAATCAGCTTTGGTGATAATCGTAGCTTTGATATATGGTTCTTCTACATGGTCTAATTTAGAAGGTTCGGGTAAATCAGAAGGGTTGTTGACAATAAGAGGTGTTTCGGGATCCTTTTTGGTGTAAGCAAAATAGGAAACGTTAGGAACCGTCGTGATTACGGTCATGTCAAATTCTCTTTCCAGACGTTCTTGGATAATTTCCATGTGCAACATTCCTAAGAATCCGCAACGGAAACCAAAACCTAAGGCTGCCGAGCTTTCAGGTGTAAATACCAATGAAGCATCATTCAACTGTAGTTTTTCCATAGAAGAACGTAAATCTTCATAATCTTCGGTGTCTACGGGATAAATCCCAGCAAAAACCATCGGTTTTACATCTTCAAAACCGGTAATCATATTAGTAGTTGGCGTTTTTGCATCCGTCAACGTATCTCCTACTTTTACTTCTTTGGCTTCTTTAATTCCTGAAATCAAATAACCAACATCACCTGCCGAAATCACTTGTTTTGGAACTTGGTTCAGTTTTAAGGTTCCAATTTCGTCTGCAAAATATTCATTTCCGGTGGCCATGAATTTAATTTTCTGACCTTTTCGAATTTCACCGTTTTTAACACGGAAAATAACTTCAATTCCACGAAACGGATTGTAGTGTGAATCGAAAATCAAAGCTTGTAAAGGTTCGTCTATATTTCCTGTTGGCGGCGGAATCTTTTCGATAATCGCTGCCAAAATATTTTCGACACCAAAACCGGTTTTTCCCGAAGCATGAATAATATCTTCTAATTTACAGCCTAGTAAATCAATAATGTCATCACTTACTTCTTCCGGATTAGCACTTGGTAAATCCACTTTGTTTAAAACCGGGATAATTTCCAAGTCATTTTCTAAAGCCAAATATAAATTCGAAATGGTTTGTGCCTGTATGCTTTGAGCTGCATCCACAATCAAAAGTGCGCCTTCACAAGCGGCAATCGATCGGGAAACTTCATATGAAAAATCTACGTGTCCCGGAGTGTCAATCAAATTCAGGATATATTCTTCTCCCTTATAAGTGTATTCCATCTGGATGGCGTGACTTTTAATCGTAATACCGCGTTCACGTTCCAGGTCCATGTTGTCCAGCAATTGGGCCTTTTCTTCACGGGCAGTAACGGTTTGCGTAGCACCAAGTAAGCGGTCGGCGAGTGTACTTTTACCGTGGTCAATATGTGCAATAATGCAAAAATTTCTTATTTTTTTCATTTTTTCCATCTGTCAATTTTATTTTTGGCTTGCCTTGAATTTATTTCATGGCGTGACCACAAGGGTCGGGCTTCCTGTTGGTTATCAGAATATTACAAAAGGTTTCTTTTTTCCTAAAAAAGAAAGGATTTCCACTCTGATCTCTTACTCTAACCCGTTTTTAATTAAATTTACCTGACAGCCACTGGCTGTTCTCCTCTTAATCTCAAATCTCACGCAATCGCAAACCGCGACAATTAATCTGCAAATATACGCTAAATTCAGTAGTGTCAAAGCCTAGAATATACAAACTAATCAGTTAAGTAAGAAGTCTTTTCTCTTGCAACATTCGGCTATTCGTCTAAAAGTTGTAATTTTGCACCAAAATTAAGCAGATGGTCAAGATTGGCAACATAGAATTACCTGATTTTCCTTTACTTCTCGCACCCATGGAAGATGTGAGCGATCCGCCTTTTCGCAGATTATGCAAGGCTCATGGCGCCGATTTGATGTATTCGGAATTTATTTCTTCCGAAGGATTAATTCGTGATGCTATCAAAAGCCGAATGAAATTGGATATTTTTGATTACGAACGACCGGTTGGGATCCAGATTTTTGGTGGTGATGAAGAAGCAATGGCTTTATCTTCTAAGATTGTTTCTGCGGTAAATCCAGATTTAATAGATATTAATTTTGGTTGTCCTGTAAAGAAAGTAGTTTGTAAGGGTGCCGGAGCCGGAGTTTTGAAAGATGTAGATTTGATGATACGCCTGACTCAAGCTGTTATTGATAGTACCCATTTGCCGGTAACGGTAAAAACCCGTTTGGGATGGGATGATAATTCTATCAATATTGATGAAGTCGCTGAGCGTTTACAAGATATAGGTGTTGCTGCCTTGAGTATTCACGCCAGAACTCGTGCCCAAATGTACAAAGGTCATTCTGACTGGTCGCATATCGCCCGAGTGAAGAATAATCCTAGAATTACGATGCCCATTTTTGGTAACGGTGATATTGACAGTCCGGAAAAAGCATTACAATATAAAAACGAATACGGTATCGACGGAATTATGATTGGTCGTGCCGCTATTGGTTACCCTTGGATTTTTAATGAAATCAAACATTATTTCAAGACAGGGGAACATCTGGCTAAACCTACGGTTGCTGATAGAGTAGAAGCGGTGCGCAACCACTTAACTTGGGCAATGGAATGGAAAGGAGAACGATTAGGAATTGTGGAAACGAGACCACATTACACGAATTATTTCAAAGGAATTCATTCGTTTAAACCATTCAAACAACAATTGGTTACACAGGACAATCCAGCTGAATTGTTTGCTATTTTAAATAACATCGAACAAGCCTATTCGGGTTATGAGGTCGTTTAATGGAATAGATTTTTATAATATTTCAAACCCGAATTTCAGTAGTTTACTACTTAAATTCGGGTTTTTTATTGTTTAATGAGTCTTAATCTCTTGTTGGTTTTTATAAATATCTTACAGTCTGTCTCAATGTTGAAGTCTGTTAATCCAATAATTTCTTACTCACTCTGCTACTCGCAATCAACGAAGCAATAAAGCCAAGGGTGACAATCGTTGCTAAGACAATCATTACATTTTCAAGAGAAAAAATAACGGGATAAGCCAGTGTTGGGGTAATCATGATTAATTCAAAATGCTGTTGAATTAGTACAATTATAATCCCTAAAACGAGTCCGATAATTCCCCCAATAACACTAAGTAAGGTGCCCTGAAGAAGGAATATTTTGCGCAAATCTTTGATTTCGGTTCCGAGATTAAAAAGTGTTTTTAGATTGCCTTTTTTGTCTAGAATCATCATAATTAGTGCTCCGATGAGGTTAAAAAGTGCCACCACAATAACCAAAGTAAAGATCAAATACACGGCAATATTTTCGGTATTCAACATTTTGTATAAGGATTCATTGAGTTGAGCCCTGTTTTTTACCGTAATTTTGTTATTGAAAATTGTTTGAAGTTGTTTTATTATAAGATTCTCGTCGGCCCCTTTTTTTTCTTTGATTTCTATTCCCGAAACCTGGTTGGATTTATATCCCAATAGTTCTTGGGCTAAAGCTAAATCGGCAAAAACGTATTTGGAATCTAAATCTTCGCTTATGGCATAAATTCCAACAGGGAATACATCACTTTTGTTAAAAGCCTGTTCCTCATTTTCTATGTTTCCTTTTCCTGGTTTTGGGACTAAAACTTCCAGCTGATTGTTGAAATCCAGTAAACCCATCGAGAATTTCTGTGCGATTCCATAGCCTACAACAACTTGATGAGTATTAGGTTCAACCCATTGACCGTTATAAAGTGTTTTTTTAATGTCGTTTACTTTGCTAAAGTTAGAGTCAACACCTTTTAGAGAAGTAACTTGTTGTTTGTCATCAAATACAAATAAAACACGTTCTTCTATTATTTTAGAATAAGAGGCAAGGCCGTCAATTTTTTTGATTTGTGCTTCCTGTTCGGCAGAAACGAAAAAAGATTTTCCTAAAGTGCTGCTTATTTTTAGATCGGGATCTATGTCATTGCTGAACGAAAGACTAAAAACTTTCAATCCGCTAAAGACAGAAAGAACCACAAACAAAGCCATCGCACCCACAATGATTCCCATACTCGCGATGCGGTTGATGATATTTATGGCATTGTTTTTACTGTTACTAAGGATGTAACGCTTGGCTATGTAAAGAGGGAAATTCAAATTTTATTTAAACTTACGTTTCTCCAAAAGCTCTCTGTTCTCTATAGGATTGTCTCTATTGGCAAGCGCATTGTCAATTTTTTCAATGTAATCTAATGAATCATCAATAAAGAAAACTAAATTGGGTACTTTTCTCAATTGCAAACGCACTCTTTGCGATAAATCGTGTTTTATGTTTTTGGCATTTGACTTAACTGCTTCTAAAATCTCTTTTGCTTTATCCTGTGGGAAAACACTTAAATGAACTGTAGCCACAGATAAATCTGTAGTTACACTAACCTTGGATACCGAAATAATTAAATTGCTTACTCCGTTTTTTCTCACCTCACCTTGCAGAATGTCCACCAAATCTTTTTGGATAACTCCACCTATTTTTTTCTGTCTATTTGTTTCCATAGTGCAAAAATACTACTTTTAAACATTAAACGAACAATTTTTAAAAGCAACCTATTATTTAAGCTGTTTTTAGAAGCTTTTCCTGCTGTACACTCTATCTTTCCTGCTGAACTCCGGCAGGAAAGGATGTCGTTCCGATAGCTATCGGAACCATCAGGGCTAGGGCATTCGAGAAATCCAAAATTGTTAATCTAAAATCCAATGCAAAGACCTTCTTTCTCCATATATGACGCATCAGCCGGTTCAGGGAAAACCTATGCGCTTGTCAAAGAATACCTGAAAATTATTTTGGTGGCGCATAAAAATGACGCTTATCGAAACATTCTCGCCATTACGTTTACCAATAAAGCCGTACACGAAATGAAAAGCCGTATTGTAGGAAGTTTGTCTGAATTTGCCAAAGAAGAACCCAATAAAAAAGCCCAGGATTTAATGCAGGATTTGGCTGCGGATACGCAACTTTCTATTATTCAAATCAAAACCAAATCCCAACAGATCATCAAGCATATTATTCATAATTATGCTGCTTTTGATATTTCAACCATAGATAAGTTTACGCACAAAGTAATCCGTGCTTTCGCCCATGATTTAAATCTGCCGATGACTTTTGAAGTCACTTTGGATACCGAGAATTTACTGATTGAAGCCGTAGACGCCATCATTGCGCAAGCAGGCGAAGATGAAACATTGACCAAATTGTTGATTGATTTCACCATGGAGAAGACCGATGATGATAAGTCTTGGGATATTTCTCGCGAAATTCTCGATACCGGACGCTTGGTGCTTAATGAAAATCACCGTTCTGAAATCACCCATTTTCACGACAAATCCATTGCTGAATTTGTAGAAATAAAAAAGAAACTTGCTGAAAGCTGTAAAGTTATCGACAAAGAAAACGCCTCCTTAGCCGAAGGATTATTGGTTTTAATAGAAAATAACGGAATCGATCAAAAGTCGTTTTCTCGAGGTACTTTTCCAAATCATTTGGTAAGTATTCGAGATGGGAAATTCAACCCCAAGAATAAAACCTTTCACGAGTTTGATGACATTGCAATCAACAAGACGGCTAAAGATCGCGCTTTAATAGAAAATTTAATTCCAGAGTTAATCCAAATTCTGGGAACGATTTATAAAAATTTCGAAAAAAGAGATTTTTACAAAGCTTTTCTGAAAAATATAACACCGCTTTCGTTGTTGAATACTGTGAGTAATGAGTTGGCCAAAATTCAGGAAGAACAAAATGTGCTTTCTATAAGTGAGTTCAATGCGATTATTCATCGCGAAATTCAAAATCAGCCTGCCCCTTTTATATACGAACGATTGGGTGAGCGATACCGCCATTTTTTTATAGATGAATTTCAGGATACCTCTGAGATGCAGTGGCAAAACCTGATTCCGCTGATTGATAATGCGCTTTCTGGCCAAGACGATTTTGGAGAAAAAGGAACCTTGATGATTGTGGGAGATCCCAAACAATCCATTTATCGCTGGCGTGGTGGAAAAGCAGAGCAGTTTATTGAATTGAGTAAAGACAATAATCCGTTTAATAATCCAGATAAAAAGCTGGAACATTTAGATAAAAATTACCGTTCTTATTCGCGGGTAATTGATTTTAATAATGATTTTTTCAAGTTGGTTTCGGGTGAATTTGAACATCCTGATTACAAAGATTTGTATGAAAATCACAGTCATCAAAAAACCAATGATAAAAAGGGTGGTTATGTCAATATCTCTTTTATTCCAAAAGTGGAGTCGTCTGGAGAAGATGAAGAAACTTTGGATAAAACAGAATTATACGTTTTGGCAACTTTAAACACGATCCAGAAAGTGCTTCGCGAAGGTTTTGAATACAAAGATATTGTGATTCTGACTCGTAAACGTGATCAGGGAATAGCTATCGCTAATTATTTAACGGAGCAAAAGATTCCCCTTTTATCGTCAGAAACCTTGATGATTCAAAATGCAACCGAAGTGCGTTTGATTATTCACTTGTTAAAATACCTGAAAAATAATGCCGACTTGGAAGCGAAAGCCTATTTCTTGCATTATGTAGCCGAAAATATTCAGTATCAAATGGCAGTGCATGATTTTATTGCCAAAGGAATGGAGCAAAAAAACGAAGCTGATTTTGAAAATTGGCTGATGACATTTGATATTTCGTTGTCGTTCCAAAATATCCGTAAAAAATCATTGTATGAAGCGGTGGAAATTATTGTTTCCAAATTTCTGTCGCCAAACCTTGCTAAAGGAGGTGGAGCGTATGTGCAATATTTCCTCGATATCGTTTTGGAACGAGATGTGCGAAACCAAGCTGGAATTGCTGATTTCTTGAATTTTTGGGATAAAAATGCTGAAAAGTTTAGCATTCCCTCACCCGAGGGGAATAATGCGGTGCGTATTATGACGATCCATAAGTCTAAAGGATTGGAGTTTCCGGTGGTAATTATGCCTTTTGCCGAAGAGGATTATAGCCGAAAGCCCAAAGATAAACTATGGTTGGACGCAACGGAAATGGATTTTGGTTTGCCTAAAGTTTTAATAGACAACAGTAGCGCTGTGGAAGGTTTTGGTGAAGAGGCAAAATCAGTTTATGATCTAAAAAAACAAGAAGAATTATTGGATAATATTAATGTTTTGTACGTGGCTTTAACTCGTGCAGAAGAGCAATTATATGTTATTTCAAATATGAATTTGACTAGCAAAGGTGAAGTGAAAACCAATAATATGTCGACTTTCTTTATTAATTATTTAATGAACTATGGCGGCTTCGATGAAAATAAATTGGAATATGAGTTTGGAAATTCTAAAAAATTATCTTCAGCATCAAAGCATGTTGATACTTCAAAGAAGATTGAAGTGGCAGCAGAAATTTTAGATCCAAAAAATATAAAAATAGCCCAACGAGAAGCTTTAATGTGGGGAACGCATCAGCAGGAGTCAATCGAGTACGGAAATGTGGTACATGAAATTCTATCATTTGTGAAAACAAAAGAAGATGTGGATTTGGCTGTTGATAAAGCTATTGAGAACGGATTGATTAATTTTGGTCAAAAAGAGCTGGTGCATCAAACGGTCCAGGACATTGTCGATCATAAAGAATTGGAATTGTTTTTTGCAGAAGGAAATGTTGTTTTGAACGAACAAACCATTATTCAAAAAGAAGGAAGTACAATAAAGCCGGATCGAATGGTTCTGACTAAAAACAAGGAAGTTTTTCTGTTGGATTATAAAACAGGAACGCATAATCCAAAATATCAGACACAATTAGAGAATTACCAAAGTGCTATTGAATTGATGGGATATAAAGTGAGAAAAAAGGCGCTAATTTATATTGGAAAAGAAATTGATGTGGTAAATTTGTAGGCAAAAATTAGATAGAGAACGAATTATAAATATATTAAAAGGCATAAAAATGTACGGAAAAATTAAAGAACATCTTCAAAATGAATTGCAAACTATTGAAGACAACGGAATATTTAAAAAAGAAAGGATTATAACATCTCCTCAAGGAGCTGAAATAACAATTTCGACAGGAGAAACGGTTTTGAATTTTTGTGCTAATAATTATTTGGGTTTGTCGTCTCATCCCGAGGTAATTCAGGCGGCCAAAGATGCGATGGATACTCATGGTTTCGGAATGTCATCTGTTCGTTTCATTTGTGGAACACAAGATATTCATAAAACATTAGAAAGGAAAATTTCAGAGTTTTACGGAACAGAAGATACGATTCTTTATGCAGCCGCTTTTGATGCAAATGGAGGTGTTTTTGAGCCTTTATTGGGTGAAGGAGATGCGATAATATCTGATAGTTTAAATCATGCGTCTATTATTGACGGTGTGCGTTTGTGTAAAGCGTCTCGCTACCGTTATGCAAATAGCGATATGGAGGATTTAGAACAACAATTGATTAAAGCTAATGAAGCAGGCAGTCGTTTTAAAATAATTGTGACTGACGGTGTTTTTTCTATGGATGGTGTTGTTGCGCCTTTAGATAAAATTTGTGATTTAGCTGATAAATATGATGCTATGGTTATGGTGGATGAATGCCATGCCGCAGGTTTTATTGGTGCAACAGGCAAAGGAACGCTGGAAGCCAAAGGAGTGATGGGAAGAGTGGATATTATCACTGGTACACTTGGAAAAGCACTAGGAGGAGCCATGGGAGGTTATACTACAGCCAAAAAAGAAATAATTGAATTGTTGCGTCAACGTTCCAGACCGTATTTGTTCTCCAATTCATTGGCGCCTGCCATTGTAGGAGCTTCAATCAAGGTTTTTGAATTATTAGAAAAAGACACCACTTTAAGAGATAAATTGGAGTGGAATACAAATTACTTCAAAGAAGGAATGAAAAATGCAGGTTTTGATATTGTAGACGGAGATTCTGCTATTGTACCTGTGATGTTATATGATGCAAAATTGTCTCAAACAATGGCCGATGAGTTGTTGAAAAAGGGAATTTATGTGATTGGATTCTTTTTTCCGGTTGTTCCAAAGGATAAAGCAAGGATTAGAGTGCAATTATCTGCAGCACATACCAAAGAGCATTTAGATAAGGCAATAGGCGCTTTTGTTGAGGTTGGCAAAGCTTTGAAAGTTATATAGTACTTGTTTTTAGCTAGTTTTGATATATTTTTTCGCATTTTGTTAATCTTTTTTTTTGTAGTTAAAAATTTACGGGTTACTTTTGTTAGTAATTAACTAAATTGTAATTAAAAATAATAAGTATGAAACATCTTAACAAACTTTTAGTTGCTGTATTGATGACCATGGGATTAAGTTCTCAGGCACAAGATAGTAACAATCCGTGGGCTATCTCTTTTGGAGTGAATGCCGTAGACACTAAAACAAGTGCTGGTGGTGGTAACGGATGGTTAGACCGTCATTTCTCACAACCGTTTGCTGTGAAAGACAATTGGAACATACTTCCTTCGGTGTCTTATTTAAGCGTATCGAAATACATAGGAGATAATTTCTCTTTTGGAGTTGCTGGTTCAGTAAACAAAATTGATAAGTATGTGAAATTTGCTCCAACGGCTGTTGGTCATGATTCTCGTGGATATGTAGTTTCTAATCCTGGAGACTTGATGTATTATGGAATTGACGCTACTATCAAATATAGCTTCATGAACTTAATCAAGTCTAAAGTGATTGATCCGTCTTTATCTGTTGGAGGAGGTTATACTTTCTTTGGAGATAGTAGTTATGGAACATTAAATCCAGGAGCTGGTTTGACATTTTGGTTTACTGAAAATGTTGGTTTAGAACTTGCTACAAAGTATAAAAAATCATTTGGAGATAGAGAAGATGCTTCTGGTACTCCAGATGCCCCATCTCATTTTCAACATTCTGCAGGGATTATCTTCAAATTTGGAGGTAAAGACACTGACGGAGACGGTATTTATGATAAAGATGATGCTTGTCCAGAAGTTGCTGGTTTAAAAGAATTCCAAGGTTGTCCTGATACTGATGGAGATGGTATTCCAGACAAAGATGATGCTTGTCCAGATGTTGCAGGTCCAAAAGAACTAAATGGATGTCCTGATACTGACGGAGACGGAATCGCTGACAAAGATGATGCTTGTCCAGAAGTTGCAGGTTTAGCTTCTTTGAAAGGTTGTCCTGATACTGATGGAGACGGAATTGCTGATAAAGACGACAAATGCCCTACAGTGAAAGGACCAAAAGAAAACGGAGGTTGCCCTTGGCCTGATACTGATGGAGATGGTGTTTTAGATAAAGACGATGCTTGTCCTACAGTTCCTGGTCCAGCAAGTAACAAAGGTTGTCCTGAAGTTTCTGCTGAGGTTATGAAACAATTGAACGATTATGGTAAAGTAATTTTGTTTGATTCTGGAAAATCTACTTTCAAAAAACAATCTTATACTGTTTTAAAATCAATTGCTGATATCTTGAAAGAATATCCTAATTCAAAATTCATGATTGAAGGACATACTGATAGCGATGGAAGTAATGCATTAAACCAATCTTTATCTGAAAACAGAGCTGCAGCGGTTAAAAATTACTTAATTGAAAATGGTATCGAAGCTAGCAGATTAAGATCTACTGGTTATGGTGAAACTAAACCAATTGATAGCAACAAAACTGCTAAAGGAAAAGCTAACAACAGAAGAGTTGAAGTTTCTTTAATTAAAGAATAATTTTTCCTAAAATATTTATGAGAAACGCCCCGATTTATCGGGGCGTTTTTTTTATTTTTATAAAATGATAGATCCTTCTTTTTTAGACAAAATCGCTAAAGTTTTAGTTCAAGATTACTCCGATAAGTTATCGAATACCATAGTAGTTTTGCCAAATAAAAGAGCTAAGATATTCTTAATCGAGGCTCTTAAAAAACAAGTTTCAACAAATATTCTTTCACCAGAGATTATTAGTATTGAGGATTTTATTCAGGATATTGCCGGTATTCGTTCTATAGATCCTATCGAATTACTCTTTGAGTTTTATGAAGTTTATTTATCCATAACAGAGAAATCCAATCAGCAATCATTTGAGTTATTTGCTAATTGGGCCAAAATGCTACTGCAGGATTTTAATGAAATCGATCGGTATTTATTAGATCCATCTCATGTTTTGTCTTATTTGAAAGACATTGAAGATATCAAAAAATGGGGAATTGAAGTAGAAAATAAAACACAGTTGCTTGAAAATTATATTGATTTTTGGAAACTGCTACCATATTACTATCAATCGTTATATGCTCATTTGTTAAAAAAAGGAATTGGTTACCAAGGTTTAATTTACCGTCAAGCGGTAGAAAATCTGATTCATTTTTCGAATTCTGTTGCCAATAAGAAATATGTGTTTGCTGGATTTAATGCATTAAATGCTTCTGAAGAAAAAATCATTCAACATCTTATTGCATCGGATCAGGCCAAAATATATTGGGATGCTGACCAGACTTTTTTGAATGATCCCTATCATGATGCCGGATTGTTTATAAGAAGATTTAAAGCGAGTTGGAAACACTATAAATCCAATCCTTTTGAATGGATTGTAGATGATTTTTCGCAGACAAAAAATATCCAAGTAATTGGTACGCCCAAAACCATTGGTCAAGCCAAAATTACTGGAAGTATCATTGAAAATATCATTAATGAAAACACAAGTGCTTCCCTTGATAAAGTAGCCGTTGTTCTTGGCGAAGAGAATTTACTGGTGCCACTATTGTATTCTTTGCCTTCGACTGTTGGGGCTTTGAATATTACTATGGGATATCCGAGTAAAAATAATCCTGCCCAAATTTTGATTGCAAAGCTATTTAAAATGCATACCAATGCTTTGTCTCGAAAATCAAACAGCTATGTTTTTTATTATAAAGATGTATTGGATATTTTGACCCATCCTTTGGTAGAACCTTATGCTAAAACGACTGCTTTAGTGAATGTTATCAACCAGAATAATTACACTTTTATCACCCATCAGAAAGTGATGGAGTTGAATCAAGAGCCAACGGATTTATTTTTGTTGCTTTTTCAAAAATGGGAAAAAGGATCGATTGCCGTTTTACAAACAGTTTCTAGTTTGTTGCTGACTATCAAGAATAATCTGAGTAATGATAATGAAGAAGAAAAAATTACCAAAGCCTTTGTTTTTGCTATTTTCAAAGTAATCAACAAATTGATTAATTATTATTCAAAACACGAACATATTGATAAAATTGAAACTTTACACGCTATTTACAAACAGGTAATTGATTTGGCTGAGGTTTCTTTTGAAGGGGAGCCTTTGAATGGTTTACAGATTATGGGAGTTTTAGAAAGTCGTGTGTTGGATTTTGATACCGTTATTGTCACTTCGATGAATGAAGGCAAGTTTCCGGCAGGGAAATCACAGAATTCTTTTATTCCTTATGATGTAAAAAGAGAATTGGGATTGCCTACTTTCAAAGAGAAAGACGCTATTTATACGTATCATTTTTATCATTTATTGCAGCGCGCCAAAAACATTTATTTGTTGTATAATACCGAAAGTGAAGGTTTGGATGCAGGAGAAAAAAGCCGATTTATCACCCAATTAGAAGTCGAAAAGCAGCGAAATCATACGTTGACACACGAAATTTATAACGCGGTTTTACCAGAGACGGCTTACACGCCCATGATGATAGAAAAATCCGAAGCGGTGATGTTGCGTTTGAAGGAAATTGCCAGTGCCGGTTTCTCGCCTTCTGCTTTGACGAGCTATATCCGAAACCCGATTCAGTTTTATTTCCAAAAGATTTTGCGCATTCGCGAAGTCGAAGAAGTCGAAGAGAATATCGCTTTGAATACTTTGGGAACCATTATTCATGAAACTTTAAAAGCCTTATACGATCCTTTTGTGGGTAAATTCATTTCAGAATCCGATATTGAAAATTGCTTTAAGCAAATTGATGCCGAGGTTTTGAAACAATTTAAAATCGTTTATAAAGAAGGCGAAATTAAAAAAGGGCGAAATCTTCTTGCTTTTGAGGTCGCTAAACGCAATGTGTCCAATTTCTTGAAAGTTGAATTGGAAAGTATAAAAACGGGTGATGCCATCAAAATTATTGCTTTAGAAAAGACTTTTGAACGCAGTTTAGAACATCCTAGTTTGCCTTTTCCGGTATTGATAAAAGGAAATGTGGATCGAATAGAAGAGCGCAACGGAACCATTCGAATTATCGATTATAAAACGGGTAAAGTAGAGAAGTCCAGTGTGACTTTGAAAACTTGGAAAGGACTGACCGAAGAGATTAAGAACGACAAAATCATTCAGGTATTGGCGTATGCTTATATGTATGAAGTTGAAGCGAATTCAAAACCTATCGAAGCTGGAATTATTTCGTTTAAGAATTTAAAATCTGGGTTTTTACCTTTTAATTTTAAAGAGGAAAAAGAAGCCAATCAAATTATTAATGGAGAAGTAATGACGAACTATCTTGAAGAGATTGTGTCGCTGTTGACTGAAATATTGGATCAAACCATTCCTTTTGAGGAGAAAGTGTAATGGTTTTCTAACCGCCAAGTTGAATAAGTTAATACAGGATTTAAATTCTTTTAAAAAAATCTAATAATACTTTAGTCAGTTCTGATTGATTTTCAATATGTAACATGTGACCGTCAGGGAAAGAAATCAATTCTACCTCGGTATTTTCAATTTGTGTTTTAGTTTCCTCATATTGTAAAACAGGATCTTTTTTGCCCAAAATAAGTAGTTTCGGAAAAGGGCTAAGATGCAATAAAACTTCGCGATCTGGTCTTATTTTCATTCCTTCCAAAGAAGCAACAATGCCCTGTAAAGGGGTTTTTAAGGCTTCATTTTTTACATTTTCTATTTCCTGCGAAAGTCTTTCCCTGTTGTTTTCGCTAAATAAATTAGCAATAGACAGCGATATAAAGTTGGTAAACGAATGCTTTACGGCTTTGATGGCGCGGTCTCTGTTTCGTTTTCGTTCGTCACTGTCGGCTCTAGCGGTAGAATTTAATAAAACCATTTTTTTTACAAAATCAGGATACAATTCGGCCAAAGCCAAAGCCACATAGCCGCCCATAGAATGACCTACAAAAATCGCTTTTCGGATGCGTAATTCCGCTAAAACGGTATGAACAGCATCGGCATTGTCTTCCATTGAATGAACATAACCCATGCATTCGGTTGCTCCATGTCCCAATAAATCAATGGTGATTACTCTGTTTTTTTTAGAAAATGCATTAATATAATTGTCCCACATTCGTTGGTTTTCCAGAAAACCGTGAAGTAAAACGATAGCAGTTCCTTTTCCAGTATCACTGTAGGCGATGTTTGTATTTTTAAATTGTATCTGATTCAAAGGTCCGTTTTTTTACAAAATTAAGACTTTAATTTTTTTGAAGTCTTTGGGGATTGAGAAAATTAAGTTTTAAGATTGAGGAAATGGTTGAAAAAAAAACAGCTCTCTCTGAGAGCTGTAAGGAATTTTAAAAACGTCTGTCTCCATCAAGAAGGCTTCCTAAGCCACCAAGAATGCTTCCTTCTTCACGGCTGTTTCCGCCGGCTCTTGGTGCCGAGGCGATGATTCTGTCCGCTAGACGGCTGAAAGGTAATGATTGCACGTAGACCGTTCCGGGACCACGCAGAGTGGCGTAAAATAAACCTTCGCCTCCAAAAATGGAGTTTTTGATTCCGCCAATGAACTCAATGTCATAATCGATATCTTTGGTAAATCCAATGATGCAACCCGTATCAACTTTCAGAATTTCACCTGGTTTTAGTTCTTTTTTAGCCATTGTTCCGCCGGAATGAACAAAAGCCATGCCGTCACCTTCAATTTTTTGCATGATGAAACCTTCACCACCAAAAAGACCGGTGCCTATTTTTTTGGAGAATTCGATGCCAACGGAAACGCCTTTGGCAGCGCATAAAAAAGAACTCTTTTGGCAGATGAATTTTCCTTGAAATTCGGTCAGGTCAATAGGGAGAATTTTTCCGGGATATGGAGAGGCAAAAGATACCTTGCCTTTGGTATGGTTTTGATTGATAAAGGCGGTCATGAACAAGCTTTCGCCGGTTAGGACTCTTTTTCCTGCATTTAAAAGTTTGCCAAATAAACCGGATTGCTGTTCTGATCCGTCGCCAAAAATGGTTTGCATCTGGATGTTATTGTCCATCATCATAAAACTGCCGGCCTCGGCAATGACGATTTCTTGCGGGTCTAATTCGATTTCTACATATTGCATTTCTTCACCAAATATCTGGTAATCGATTTCATGTGCTGTCATAATTTTGATTGTGTTGATTTTTTAAAAGATGATTTATTTTTTTTGAACCCGTAAAATAAAGGGCATTAAGTTTTTTTGTAAGACGCGAATGCAGTTATAAAGTTACAGGTTTTGGTTATTTTTGGTTTTATTTTTTGAAAGATTTAACGTTGTTTCATTGCGCAAGGGATGGCAGCGGATAGCCCACAGTCCCGATTTTTTCGGGACGAGGACTACTAGCGAACAGCCCGGTCCTGCCGGAGTTTACGAAAGCGGGATGCGCCCAAAGAATCGTTTAATCGGTTGTTTGTTTAATTGGATTTTGGGCATAAAAAAACGGCTCACATTGCTGCGAACCGTCTTTATTCTTTTCCTTTTCTTCTATTTTTTTAGGAGTGCATTAAGCTTTCTATTTCGTCCACTTCAATTGGGATGTTGCGCATCAGGTTAAATGGAGCGCCAGTTTCCTGGATAACGACATCATCTTCCAGACGGATTCCGAAACCTTCGGCAGGAATGTAGATTCCCGGTTCTACGGTGAAAACCATATTGGCTTGCATTGGTTCTGTCAGGATTCCATAATCATGCGTATCTAATCCCATGTGGTGCGATGTTCCGTGCATGAAGTATTTCTTGTAGGCTGGCCAGTCAGGGTTTTCGTTTTGTACATCGGCTTTGTCAATTAATCCTAAACCAAGCAATTCCGAAGTCATTATTTTTCCTACCTCAATATGGTATTGTTTCCATATGGTGCCTGGAACTAGCATTTTAGTGGCTTCGTTTTTTACATTTAAGACCGCGTTGTAAACGGCTTTTTGTCGGTCAGAGAATTTTCCTGATACCGGAATGGTACGCGTCATATCACTGGAGTAGTTTGCATATTCAGCACCTACGTCTAATAGTATTAAATCTCCGGCTTTACATTGTTGGTTGTTTTCTATGTAATGCAATACATTGGCATTGTTTCCTGAACCTATAATTGGCGTGTAAGCAAAACCTTTAGAACGATTTCGAATGAATTCGTGGATGAATTCGGCTTCGATTTCGTACTCCATTACGTTAGGTTTTACAAAAGAAAGGATTCTTCTAAAACCTTTTTCGGTGATGTTGCAAGCTTGTTGGATTAGGTCTAATTCTTCGCTTTCTTTTACGGAACGGATGCGTTGCAAAATAGGATTGCTCTTGGCAACGGCATGTGCTGGGTATTTTTCTTTCCACCATTTCACAAAACGAGCTTCACGAGTTTCAGTCTCTACTGTTGCTCTGTAGTGTTCGTTTGTATTGATGTAAATCGTGTCTGAATGTGTCATTAATTCGAATAAAATTTTTTCGAATTCCTGTAACCAATACACGGTTTTGATTCCTGAAACGGCTAAGGCACGTTCCTTAGTTAGTTTTTCTCCTTCCCAAACCGCAATGTGATCGTTGGTTTCTTTTAGGAATAAGATTTCTCTTTGGTGTTCGTAAGGAGCATCTGGAAATAATAATAAAATGCTTTCTTCTTGATCTACGCCACTTAGATAAAAAATATCGCGGTGCTGCGCAAAAGGCATTGTGCTATCAGCGCTTATAGGATAAATATCATTTGAGTTAAATATGGCTGCACTTTTAGGCTTCATTTGGCCCATGAATTTAGCACGATTTTTTATAAATAAGTCACGGTCAATTTGATGGTATTTCATAACAATTCAGTTTATACTTTTAAGTATTCAAAAATACTAAGATTAAATCAGTTTAAGTTATGAATTTGATAAATTTTATAGAAAAATAGTAATGGCGGCTGTTTGGGATTTTGTCTTTAGATTGCAGGTTTTGGGTTCAAGTTGTAACGTATTTTGTTGATTTTGTTGTATTTGTTTTTGGTAATAGAGGTGTTTTATTACAATCTAAAATTTAAAAAAGCTTTGGTTTGTTATTAATCATCAAGCAATCAGCTAAAAGTGTTTTTTAAGAGAAGACCAAAAGCTTAATAAGGCACTTTAAAATCATTATAAATAACAGCGAAAAGGTTGTAGTTCATGTCTATTTGCTTTATTTTTGTCATATTTTTTAAAACAAATTATTCAAATCTTATGGCAAAATCTGCATTATTGAAGTCGTCAATAGCTAAAAAAGTTGCTATGGCGCTTTCAGGAATTTTTTTGATGTTGTTCCTCGCACAGCACTTCTTCATCAATATGACGTCGGTTTTTAGTTCTAATACTTTTAATTCGATATCCCATTTTATGGGGAACAATCCTTTGGTTCAATTCGTTATTCAGCCAATTTTAATCGTGGGAGTGATTTTTCACTTTATTATGGGTTTTGTTTTGGAAATTCAAAACAGAAACGCAAGACCGATTTCTTATGCTAAAAATAACGGAGCGGCTAATTCTTCTTGGGCTTCAAGAAACATGATTTATTCTGGGGTAGTAATTCTTGCATTTTTAGGATTACATTCTTACGATTTTTGGGTTCCAGAGATGGTGTACAAATACGTAGAAGTTAATCCATTGGATGAAACAAGGTATTTCCATGAATTAGTGGCAAAATTTGAAAGTCCAGTTCGTACTGCTTTATACTGCTTGTCATTTGTGTTGTTGTCTTTACACTTGCGCCACGGATTTAGTTCTTCTTTCCAATCAGTAGGACAAAATAACAAATACACAAAAGGGATGAAAGGTTTTGGATTATGGTTTTCTGTAATCGTTCCTTTAGGATTCGTAGTTATTGCATTATTTCATCATTTCAATCATTAATATTCAATTATAATGGCATTAGATTCAAAAATTCCAAATGGTCCAATTGCGGACAAATGGACCGATTATAAAGATCATATTAATTTAGTAAACCCTGCTAACAAACGTAATTTAGATATTATCGTTGTTGGGACAGGACTAGCAGGAGGTTCTGCCGCTGCTACTTTGGCTGAGTTAGGATATAACGTAAAAGCATTTTGTTTTCAAGATTCACCACGTCGTGCGCACTCTATTGCGGCACAAGGGGGAATTAACGCGGCAAAAAATTATAAAGGAGACGGTGACTCCGTTCACAGATTGTTTTACGATACTGTAAAAGGAGGAGATTACCGTGCTCGTGAGGCAAACGTATACCGTTTGGCTGAAGTTTCTTCTAATATTATTGACCAATGTGTGGCTCAAGGGGTGCCATTGGCTCGTGAATATGGTGGGTTATTGGATAACCGTTCATTTGGAGGAACTTTGGTTTCTCGTACATTTTATGCTCAAGGGCAAACAGGACAGCAATTATTGTTAGGAGCTTATTCGGCAATGAACCGTCAAATTGGTCGTGGAAAAATCAAAATGTACAACCGTCATGAAATGCTTGAATTAGTAATTATCGACGGAAAAGCAAGAGGAATTATCGCTCGTAACTTAGTTACTGGTGAAATCGAGAGACATTCAGCTCACGCAGTTGTTATTGGTTCTGGAGGTTACGGAAACGTATTCTTCTTATCAACAAATGCAATGGGTTCTAATGCTACTGCAGCTTGGAAAATTCACAAAAAAGGAGCTTTCTTCGCGAACCCTTGTTATACTCAAATTCACCCAACATGTATTCCGGTTTCGGGAGATCACCAGTCTAAATTGACTTTGATGTCAGAATCGTTGCGTAATGACGGACGTATCTGGGTTCCTGCAAAATTAGAAGATGCGCAAGCGATTCGTGAAGGAAAGAAAAAAGCAACTGATTTAGCGGAAGCTGACAGAGATTATTTCTTAGAAAGAAGGTATCCTGCTTTTGGTAACTTGGTTCCGCGTGACGTAGCTTCTCGTGCTGCTAAGGAAAGATGTGATGCTGGTTTTGGTGTAAATAAAACAGGTGAAGCAGTTTACCTGGATTTTGCTGCAGCTATCCAACGTTACGGAAAAGAACAAGCACACATTAAAGGATTAGATGAAAACGATACAAAATTAGTAACTAAATTAGGGACTGATATCGTAAGAAGTAAATACGGGAACTTGTTCCAAATGTATTATAAAATTGTAGACGAAGATCCGTATACAACTCCAATGATGATTTACCCAGCGGTTCACTACACAATGGGTGGAACTTGGGTTGATTATAACTTGATGACAACAATTCCGGGTTGTTTCTCTATCGGAGAGTCTAACTTCTCAGACCACGGGGCCAACCGTTTAGGAGCTTCTGCTTTGATGCAAGGTTTGGCTGATGGATACTTTGTATTGCCTTATACAATTGGTGATTATTTAGCTCCGGATATCAAAATGGGCGCTATTTCTACAGATAGACCTGAGTTTGATGAGGCAGAGAAAAGCGTAAAAGATTTGATTGCTAAATTTATGAATAATAAAGGAACGCATTCAGTAGACCACTTCCATAAAAAATTAGGTAAAATTATGTGGAATAAAGTAGGGATGGCTCGTAACGCTAAAGGATTGACTGAGGCTATCGAAGAAATCGCTGCTTTACGTGAAGAGTTTTACAAAGATGTAAAAGTACCGGGAACTGACAAAGGATTCAACCAAGAGTTAGAAAAAGCAATTCGTGTTGCCGATTTCTTAGAATTAGGAGAATTGTTTGCTAAAGATGCCTTACACCGTAACGAATCTTGTGGAGGTCACTTCCGTGAAGAATACCAAACCGAAGAAGGTGAGGCTTTGCGTGATGACGAAAATTTTGCATATGTAGCTGCTTGGGAATACAAAGGAAAACCTAGCGATGCTGTATTGCACAAAGAGCCATTGGTTTACGAAAACATCAAACTAGTTCAAAGAAGTTACAAATAGAATTTTGTCAAAAGTCGAAAGTCAAAAGTCTTAAAGTAAAGGCTTTCGACTTTTGACTTTAAGACTTTCAAACTAAAAAGATATGAAACTTACATTAAAAATATGGCGTCAGAAAAACGCCCAAGATAAAGGAGCAATGGTTGATTATAAAATCGACGGAATTGAACCTGATATGTCATTCCTTGAAATGCTTGACGTATTCAACGAACAACAAATCAATGCTGGTGAAGAACCAGTAGCTTTTGATCACGATTGTCGTGAAGGAATCTGCGGAATGTGTTCTTTATTCATTAATGGTGAAGCACACGGGCCAGACAGAGGAGTTACCACTTGTCAATTGCACATGCGTATGTTCAACGATGGAGATACAATCACTATTGAGCCATTCCGTGCTGCTGCTTTCCCGGTAGTTAAAGATTTAGTAGTTGACAGAAGTTCTTTTGACAGAATTCAACATGCTGGAGGATTTATTTCGGTGAACACTTCTGGAAATACAATTGATGCAAATACAATCCCTGTTAACAAGAAAGATGCTGATGACGCTTTTGATGCGGCTACTTGCATTGGTTGCGGTGCTTGTGTTGCTTCTTGTAAAAACTCATCTGCAATGTTGTTTGTGGCTGCTAAAGTGTCCCAATACGCGTTGTTACCTCAAGGTAGAATTGAAGCTACAGATCGTGTATTGAACATGGTAAATCAAATGGATCATGAAGGTTTTGGAAACTGTACCAATACTGGAGCTTGTGAGGTAGAATGTCCAAAAGGGATTTCTTTGGAGAACATCGCTCGTATGAACAGAGAATATTTATCTGCCTCTTTGAAAGGATAAAAACAACTCGTTTTATAATACTAAAAACGCATTCATTGATTTGAATGCGTTTTTTTATGTTTAAAATTATTTCATTTGAAGCGTATTTAGTCTTTCCAGCCCCAAGGAGCTGAAGGTGTTGCAACTGTTTTTGTTAAATCAAATTTTACGGTAAAAAGTCTGTCCGAGCCGATGCGTCTTAAATTGTAAGTGAAAGATTTTTCGTCCAAAGTAATCCACCAGACATTTGCAGCAGCATTTGGTATTAAATCACAGGTTTGTTGATCGGCAGGAAAAAATTGTAATGTAGGTGAACCCGAATTGGAAGTTATTCCACCATATTGGGTAACCTTGTCTTCGGAACCATCCTCGTGACGATGGTCGTGTTTTAGTTGAATTCGGTCATTCTCATAAGTTAATACCCAAGTTCTGGATTTGTCATCTGCCACAAAAAATGGGATTCGAATCGTGTTTTCGTCACAATTGCGAACGTGCATCACTAGTTTTTTGTTTCGAAAAGCATCGTTTTCAGTGCCTTCAATCACTTCTCCTTCGAAAGATTTTCCGCAGTGTTTTTGTAGATTTTCCCAAAATTGTTTTGCGCCTGATTTTTCTTGAGCAAAAATCAAAACGGAAAACAGCATACAGCATAGGAATAGGGTCTTTTTCATAAAATGTTTTTTTGCTAATATAAGGAACTTGTGCTATTGTGATATTTCTTATTTTTATAAAAAATAAAATCATGCAACTTATACTAATACAGGGTTCATTGTTCTGGGAAGATCCAAAAGCAAATCGCAATTATTTCGAGGCTCAAATTAATGGAATTAATTCCGCTATTGATTTAATTGTATTGCCCGAAATGTTTACATCGGGCTTTACGATGAATCCAAAAGCTGTTGCTGAAACAATGCAGGGAGAAACTGTTTTGTGGATGCAATCTTTGGCAAAAGCCAAAAACAGCGCGATAACTGGAAGTCTGGTTATTGAAGAAAATTCGAATTTTTATAACAGAATGTTGTTTGTGTTTCCGTCAGGGGAAATTCAGTATTACAACAAAAGACATTTGTTTACACTTGCTGGAGAAGATAAAGTGTACAAGGCTGGCAGTCAAAAACTGATTGTTGATTATCTAGGTTGGAAAATCTGTCCTTTTGTTTGTTATGATTTGCGTTTTCCGGTTTTTTCGAGAAATGTTGAGGATTACGACTTACTGCTGTATGTAGCCAGTTGGCCAAAAACAAGAACGAATGCTTGGGACGCTTTGTTGAAAGCTAGAGCGATAGAGAATATGAGTTATGTTATAGGAGTCAATAGAACTGGGGAAGATGCGAATGGACATGCGTACATTGGGCATTCACAAGCTGTCGATTTCTTGGGGGATTATATAATTGAACCACAAGAAAAGGACGGTGTTTTCAAGGCAGAATTAAATAAAGAAAAAATGCTCCAAACAAGACAAAAACTAGGTTTCTTGAATGATAGAGATCCGTTTTTTATGGAAGGTTTATAATTTGTTGTTTTTCTTTTTTACAGATTTTTTGGGTTCGGGCGTGTAGGGAAGGCTCAAATCAAAAATATGAATAGCATCCCAGTTGGCTCGAACATCATCTATTTCTTTTGAATAATAAATGACTTCCTCTGAATAGCGTTTTTCGAGGTAATTTCCGGCATCGTATACTTTGTTTTTGTTTTCGTCATAAATAACACGTAGGGAAAGTATTGTAGGTTCTAGTAAATTAAAGTCAACAGTAGTGCTGTTTTCCGAGTATTCTGATGCAATTACTTCTCCTTTGGAATCGATCAATTCAACAATGACTGGGAAATGTTTTACGTTTTGCAATTGCACGCTTAGATTACCAAAATCCGAATATTCTCGAGTGTTTACTTGATATTTTAAGCTGTCATTCGACTTTTCGAAAAAATCAGTGAAAGCACCCGGTAAAATAGAAAAAGTATATTTTTCTAAGGGTTCTTTCTTGAAATCAAAAAACAATTTCTGGTTGAAATCGTCGTATTCTGTCGTAAAAGCAACGGCAATAGAGTCTTTGTTGATGAGTTTTATTTTGGAATTGTCAAACTGTGTCAAAGGTGTCGAAGATTCTAAAGTGAATCGATCTCTAAAATTTAATGTACCATTTTGAACGGGAACAATGTTTAAAGTATCTTTTTTGGCGTCTTTTATTTTAAAATTGAAGTTTTTTTGATAGCTGTCTTTGCTAACAGCCAAAGATAAAGAGTCTGCTTTCAAAGGTTTGTGCCAGATTTGTAAGGAATCTTTTTTAGGAAACTGAGTAACAATGGTCGATACGATTTCGCCGTTGTTTTTTAAAGTTATTTTTGGTCTGTCGCTGGCTAAATTCATTTTGCCTTCATAACCCATCAGCAAGCGGTTTCCAGATGCTAGAGTAGGTTTGTATGCTTTAAAGGGGAGTTTTTCTTTGAATAATTCCAATTCGTATACCGTGTCATTTGGGATGGTGATGAACTGCTTGTTGAACCCAATTTTATCGTCTTTTGGGTTGAATTTATTGTTGTTGTTCTTGTCTTTCAAAGCCACTAGAAGATATTTTCCCGCTTTTAGATTCTCTAATCGAAAGGTTTTTAAACTGTCTAAGGTATTGGTAACGTATCTTGGGGTTTCCTTGTAAATAATAGAGTCTTTAAAATGCTCATTTACTTCATAAAGCATTACCGAAACAAAGGAA
This sequence comes from Flavobacterium granuli, assembly GCF_900129705.1. Classification (GTDB taxonomy): domain Bacteria; phylum Bacteroidota; class Bacteroidia; order Flavobacteriales; family Flavobacteriaceae; genus Flavobacterium; species Flavobacterium granuli. Next base: position 467,219 of record NZ_FQWO01000002.1, read on the forward strand.
GCGACTTCTTTGTCGTAAGCATCTTTTATTCTTCCGCCAAGCGCCAGGGAATCAATATGGTCACCGGTAGAAAAAACATATTTGAACTGATTGTATGGATTGCCTTCATTATTGTCGGCAATACTTTGTCCAAAATTGAAACTATAAGTAGTATTAGGTTGTAAAGTGTCTTTGATTTTTATCGTAATAAATTTACTCGCAGTTGTAGGTAGTATCAATGGTTCATTCTTCATGGGTGGTGAAATGACCAATTGCTTGTTTAGGTTTTTAAGTCTGATATTCTCATCAAATACTAATTTGATTTCGTCTCCTTTAAAATTGCTGCTGAAGTTTTTAGGGAAACTCATTTTTAAAACAGGAGCAATAGTGTCTTTTAGACCGCCAGTGATTGTTCCTCTTTTGGCACAATTAGCTAATGAAAGAGCTAAAAGAATGTATATAATGAGTGTGTTATTTTTCAACATAAAGTTTCAGAATTTAATGGTACAAAATAACAATTATATTTACTCTAATCGAAACTTTTATAGAATTATTAGTGAGGATTTAACGGGGCTTTCTTCTAGGACATTGCTTAATTTTTGTTTTTAATGTGTAGTTTTACGTTGAATTTGGGCTTGGAATTCTGGATAAAATAATTTAATTCGTTTCTATCTGGCCCATTTAACAATAGAAAAATGAGAAAAATAGAACATATAGGGATTGCAGTTAATGATTTGGAAGTTTCAAATCTGGTTTTTGAAAAGCTTTTTGGAGCGCCGGCTTACAAGTTTGAAGAAGTCGAAAGCGAGGGAGTTAAGACTTCTTTTTTTAAAAATGGGCCGAATAAAATTGAACTTTTAGCGGCGACACATCCGGATAGTCCTATTGCTAAATTTATTGCCAAGAAGGGAGAGGGAATTCATCATATTGCTTTTGATGTGGAGGATATTGTATCAGAAATAGAGCGTTTGAAAAAGGAAGGCTTTGTTGTTTTGAATGAAATTCCAAAAAAAGGGGCCGATAATAAGTTGGTTGCTTTTTTACATCCCAAAAGCACTAATGGGGTTTTGATTGAATTGTGTCAGGAGATAAAATAATTTGGTTTTTTTAAATTTTAGAATATTAATAATCAATAGCTTTCTGATTCAAATGTTGAAATAGTATACTTAATTAGAAATCTAGGTTAAAAATATTTGGAGCAAACGAAAAATAGTAGTAATATTGCAAACTCTTAACCGGTCCTATAGCTCAGCTGGTTAGAGCACCTGACTCATAATCAGGTGGTCCCTGGTTCGAGCCCAGGTGGGACCACTAGTAAAATCAAGCCTTCTCAGAAATGTGAAGGCTTTTTTGTTTCTATCAGTACAACATATGTACAACAAATTGTCGACTTCGCAAAGATACTAAACTTTTCATTCTGTTTCAATTAGCTATATTTTTTAGTATTTTTACTCTTAAAAAAAAATACTAGAATTATGAAAAATATAATTGAAGAAATTTTTTTCTTTCTTCATGAACAAATTGAAAAGTTAAATTCGATCTTTAGTTCTAAGATATCGCCTCTCATATTAGCTCCATTATTACCTTTTTCAGTTGTGATTATTAGTATTATTCAATTGAGTGGCGGTGTTTTTATTTTATTCAATTCAATAGTAATATTTATAGGAATTATTTTCACTTTCTTACTTGGAGCATCTTCATTTTATTTCTACAAAAATGAAAATATTTATACGATAATAAAAAGAAAAAAATCGAATAAGAATCTGTCTCAATTTAAGAGTAATTCTAATATCGTAAATTTCAGTAATGAAAAAAGTATTTTAGAAATTCTTGAAAAGAACAAGGGTAAAATTGGGCATTATTATTTCGAGCTCAGAAAAATAGATGTTTTTGAATTTGACACTTCATTAAATGACTTCACAAATTTAATTTCTAATTGTTTCAACGATAAGTCCAATGATAGTTATGCTTTTAATTTAGAAATTAGCGCTTACCATGCTCACTATTTTATTAGGGAGTTCTTAATTCCATTCTTGGGAAAACTAGATCCGAATTTTATTATATCCAAAAATCATATTGTTTCACTTTTAAAATACAAAAAAGATAATAATTATCTTCCAATAAGCGAAGGGTCATTTTCAAACTTAGGAAGAGTAAAGTATACTGAAGATCAGAAGAAATTATATGATACTGTTAAAACGGCGTGATTTTTCCGAATTATTACGTGACTACATCACGAACCCACGTTTCATCTAGTTGTATTCCAATAAATTAGCGTCATAATCTAAAAACATATATTATGAGCCCGCAAAAAATTGTTGAACAATTAAATGAAATTAAAATGATGATTACTAAAGGTAGTCAATTCCAAAAAGAGATCTTTACTATTAAAGATTTAATGGCCTACACAGGTTATTCCGATAGTACAATTCATAAGTTATCGGCTAAAAAGCTTATACCTCATAATAAGCCTACGAATGGAGCTCTTTTCTTCGATAGAATTGAAATAGTTGAATGGATCAGGAAACACAAAGTGTATTCTGACGAGGAAGTATTGTCTAAATTTTCTAAAGGATTAAAAAAATAAGGCGTTCAAAGATCCACCTTTGAACGCCTAAATATTTTTTGTACAACTCTAAGAGTATGATGCAAATATAGGCATTATACTCTTTCATCTAATTATTATGGAAGAAATAAACGTATATGACGTGTCATCACGCAAGGATTCTTTGTATGACAAAATTCACGAAGAATTTAGTAAACATTTCAAAATCAAGTTTAACGAAATTTCACTAGAATATGAAATTTACAATATCAATACTGGAGTTAGGATTGACTTTAATGAATCATCAATATTAATCCATCTTCATCGAGAAAAGATAAATGTAAGTCCACAGGTTCTAAAAACCTATTTGAAGTCGCATTTTGTTGAGCGCATTAATCCATTGATCGAGTATTTTGAAAATTTACCAACTTGGAATGGTATAGACCACATTAAAAAGTATGCAAGCTACATCAATACGGATGACAACGAATTATTTTACATACAGCTGCTCAAATGGGCAGTGCGCGCAGTCAAAACAGTTTTTCTGAACGACGAAATAAACAAACATGTGTTAGTTCTGGAGGGAGGTCAGAGCTTTGGTAAATCCTACTATTTAAATTATTTGTGTCCTAAGTCGCTGGAAAAATATTTATACACAAATTTAGGTGTAGGACGTGATGAACGTGTGAAGCTCGCGAAGGCTATAATTATTAACATCGAGGAACTAGATGTAATGGGAAAATATGATATTAACGCTATTAAAGCCATAATCAGCCAGATATCAATCAATGAGCGTTTGCCTTATGCAGATAAGTCAACATTGCTGTATCGAACCTGTTCCTTTGTAGCATCAACCAATCGTGCAGAATTCCTCTCTGACGATAGTGGGTCAGTTAGATGGATCATTTTTAGTGTTATTCAGAAAATAGACTTCTCCTACAGTAAAGAATTTAATATTGATGATTTCTGGTCCCAGGCTTATCATATTTTTAAAAATCAAAAAGACTTCAAATCTGATTTAACTACAGAAGATATAAGGGTTAATGAGCAACGAAACGAACGTTTTACGATACAAACGGTAGAAAATGAATATGTGCTAAAGTTCTATGCCGTTAGTGAGGATATAGCCGATTTTAGAACTTCAACGGAAATCGTTTCAGATTTATCCATAATGGGACAGAGATTAAGTAATATAAAAATTGGATCTGCTCTAACAAAATATGGGTTTCAAAAGATTAAACATTCCAAAAGGCAAGTTTACGGATATTTAGCTAAACCCAAATTTAAAGATTCTCCATGGGGTTTTAGAGATATTTAAGAAAATAGAAATATACCTACCTAGTTACCTAGTCAGGGATAAGTAATTGTTTATCAGTAACTTAAAAAGGTAGGTAGACTTGAAAAATAATCACCTAGCTTACCTAAATTAGGTAAGTCAGCTAACTACTAGAAAACAGTTACCTAAGTTTTAAACTTCTTAAGAACAGTTACTTATAATCATTAGGTGACTAGGTAGGCTAAAAATCAAAAAAGAGTGAAAGATATAGATAAATTAAGAAATATTCCGATCATCAGTATTTTGAGGAAATTAAATGTTGAAGCGGTTGAAAAGAAAAAAGATCAGTTTTGGTTTAAACCGCAATGGAGAGAAGAAAGAACAGCTTCTGCTAAATGTGAACATGGTCTATTTTACGATTTTGGGGAAGGTTACGGTGGCAATGCAGTAGACTATGTAATGAAGCACTTTGCTATCGATTTCATAGAAGCTGTTAAGTGGTTGCGAAATGAGGATGTTATTTTTTCTTTTGACCCGCCTAAAAAGCTTGACACTAAGATTTCGAAAAAACAAAACTCGTATTGCATTAAAACTATTCAACCACTGGGGAATCAAATCTTACTTGATTATTTAAAAAACAGAAAATTGAATATCGTGGTTTGCAAAAAGTATCTCGTTGAAGTGTATTACACGGTGAATGAGAAGAACTATTTCGGTGTAGGTTTTAAGAACAATAAAGATTATTTCGAAATTCGAAATAAATATGCCAAACTATGTTTGGGATCAAAATGGTTCACTTGGATTAGAAAAAATAACAGTTCAATTATAGTTTTAGAATCCTGGTCCGATTTCATTTCATTGCTAACTCTCTACCCAAAATATGAATTGTCGAAAGATTTCCTAATCCTAAATTCCTTGTCTATGCTTTCGAGAACGGATGAAGTATTGCTTAATTATTCTAAAATTTTCTTTGCATTAGATAACGATGCTGCAGGTTTAAAAGCGACTGGAAATTGCATAGAAAAATGGAATAGCAAACTAGTAATAAGTAAAGATGTCAGGTATTTATTTCAAGGTTCAAAAGACCTTAATGAGTACCTAATAGTAAAAGAAACCATTCAAGGATAGCTGGAAAAACTTTCTGTATGGTGCAAAAACTTTTATATAAATGTATAAAACAAAAATATACAAATGTATACAAATGGTTGCCAGACGATTGAGTTTATTAGCAAACGTCTTGAGCAAGCGGTGTAATTCGTGGGTACATTTCCACTTCGTTACAATGCCCCACGCATCACAAGCTTGCTCTACGAGGTTGATTTTTTTTAACGCTATCGCTAAAAAATCTAAAAAAAAAGCAAAGCAAAATAAATTTTGAATAATGGAAAAGAACAGAAAGAAAGACGAATTTTTAAAGTTTAGAATTAACGAAAAGGAGAAAGCATTAATTGAAGAAAGATCAAAAAGCTGTAATAAAAACATGAGTGAATTTGCTCGGTTCATGTTGCTGAATGGAGAGGTGATTGCAATCACGGTCGAGGAGAAAAGAATATTAGCAGGACTAGCAAATAACATAAACCAACTCGTAAAACGATTTCATCAAATAAACAAGGAACCTGACAGTCTAATGATAGAATTACAAACCATTTTAACACACTTGAAAAATGCCTATAGGAGAAGCACATAAAAGCGGAAGCAGTTTTACTGGATTAGCTGAATATATTTTGGCTCAGGGAATTTACAAATTTCAAAATTCAGATAAGAAACCTGAAATTGTTTTTAGAAATCATTTGTTTTCGTCTACTTATTTAGAATTAGGAAGTGAATTCAGAGATATAGCAAAAGATAATTCACGAGTTACCAAACCTGTTATGCATCTTACAGTTAATTTTAAAGAAACAGATCATATTTCAAATGATACTCAAAAAAAGTTTGTTCGAAGAATAATGGATGAAATGGGAGTTCGAGAAGACAATCATCAGTTTTTGGTTGTCAAACACAATGACAAGCACCCACATTACCACATTCAAGTGAATCGAATCGGATTTGATGGTAAAACATTATCTGATAGCAATTCTAAACTAAGAATAGGGACTGCCTGTGATAAAATTGAAAAGGAAATGGGACTAGATAATTATCTTCAAAAGACAAGAGCATTTGTTTATGATGAAGAAGCAAAAACGTATATAAAAAATATAAACCGAGAAATAAATAATGGTTTGACGGTTGTGAAAACTTCTAGGAATCGCCAAGTAGGGATTCAAGAAAAGAAAGATTATATACAAATTGAGACAGTGAAAATATTAGATAATCATGAGGTTAATTCGTTAGAAATTCTACAAGCAGAATTAAAAAAGCGAAGTATTGGATTTCAATTTTCAACGAATAAAAAAGAACAAGTTTCTGTTTCATTTGAATATGATGGCTTAGCTGTTAAAGGCAGTCAAATTAGTTTAAAGGGCAGTTTGATAAAAAATCAGTTGTTATCTAATCAAAAAGCTAGTAATCAATTAGAAAGAAAATTAGAACATCTTGAACTGCTAAAACAAATGCATCCAAGTTTTATAAAGAGTATCGATCAAATAGTCCAAAGTTATAACTCAGGAACTATCTTCAATCTGAAAGCTATTTTTGATAGAAACGGGAGTTCTTACAATCATGATAGTAATGCTAATCATAAGGGATTTGTTGAAGCGGTTCGATTGATAAAGCAATTCGATCTCGAATGCAAAGAAAAATTAGAGAAAGCAAAGAGCCAATATACTGATGATTTAAGAGACTACCAAAGGTTGCAAAAAACGGAATTAAAGAAAGGTTTTTTAGGTATTTTAAGCTCGGAACAAAATAGATTCAATGATGATTTGAAAAATAGGTTAAACAATAGTAAAAAACCAGTTTTGGAAGTAGTGCTTGAAGTAGAAGAAATAAAAAATCAAATTCATCAAAGTATACTAAAGTCGTATAGTGAAGTAAATTCTCAAAAAGTTATTCAGTATGTTTTGTATTCCATTGATGAGAACATTAAGATAGCCATTAATAATAGCCTTAAAATTGAAGAAAAGAAGCGAGAAACTGCTAACGATATGAAAAACAACAAACAAAGTTTAACTTCAGATTCTAAAAACCCTAATGACACTAAAATTTCTCAAATTAGGAACGAAAACGTTGAAGGCACAGTAAGAATGAAGATGAGGAGAAAATTGTAAAGCGAGTTAAAGAACATTATTGCAATATAATAGTATAACAATGTTGTAATATAGAAACGTAAGGTAGTGTTTCACTAACTGTGTAAGTTGAAAAGTCAAGGCTTCGATTTCTATAATCGAAGCTTTTTTTCAAATATAAGGGTAAATTGGTTTAAAACAATTCCTCAATTTCGAATAGGCATCGATCATTTTTTGGTTACTTCACTTTATGCTAAAAATACTGATTTTAATATAAACTTTATCAGTTGGGAATGACATTTTGTTTTTAATGATATACGGCTGATCTTTATAATTTTCTGATTCTTTCTGATTGAAGTTTCAAGCTTTATATTGTGTGATGCAAATAGGTCTAATTGGTATTCTGATGATAAATATCCCTTGTTCCTCAATAGTATACAATCTTTAAGTTGTTGTTTTGTATCATTTCAGGTAATGAATATCATGCATTGAAGTTATGCTGATGTCCAAACTCTGAAAACACCTTGTATTGAGAAACTGCATGAAGTTTATAACTGTAATAATGCATTTTTTGTGAAGTGTTATAATCTCTATTTGGAAGTGTATAATTTACACTTACTTGTTGTCCTATGTGGAAAAATCTGTAAAAAGCGAATTGTCAATCTATCAGATTGTGTAAATTTTAAGCATATCAGCTTTTAATAAAACGTCCATAAGCCAATTATTGAGCGACTTTTAGAACAATCAAAATGTCAATGAAAAACAATATAATATTTTGATATTTTTTAATGAAGATTTTAACATACCAACAATATTTATAAATAATAAAAGGAGTCCTTCGTTGTACGAGGTAGTTTTTAATAATCCTATCCTTTTTTAACTTAAACATTTAGTGAAACACTACCTGTTTTCTAAATTAATAAGTATTGTTTACTTTTAAATATTTTGGATAAATTTAAGGTGGTTTAAAATTATTTTTTCTTTTTAATGATAATTTTAAAAGTAATATTGTTGTTAATTATAGTGTTATATGTATTTTTTTAACAAAAAAAATACATATAACACTTAAAATTAAAATGATGTTTGTCAATTATTTTTTTATTTATTAATATTAACGTTTGTTTTTTATTTTTTATTTTTTAGAGTAGTTTTACCCACAAATTACAGTCCAGATTTATAGTTATTTTAAAGAAATCCCCAGACTATAAAAATTTAAAACTTAGAAAGAAAATTTATGGAGAAAAATTACTCGTTCACACAAAAAAAATTAAGTCTTTATAACAAACTCTCTTATTTTTTAGCGTTATTTTTTGCTACTATTTTGTTAAACACTAATGTATATGCTCAAAACTGTACAACTAATGCTGGTTTAAGTAGAACTATTTGTGAGAACACTCCTTTTACTTTAAATGGAGTGGTAGGAGGAAATATTGTAAGCAGTAAATGGACTCAAGTTTCTGGCCCATCTGTAGTTATTGAGAATCCCAATATTCTTAACACGAATGTTTTAGGTGCGGTAGGCGGAAATGTCTATACCTTTAGGCTGTCATCAGTTTGTACTGCTGGAGTTAGTTTTCAAGATGTAGTTATTACTGTTAATAAAATAACTACAGCTAGAACAGGAGCTAATATAATGGGTTGCCCAGGAACGTATAATTTATCCGGAAATGCACCTTTGAATAGTGGCGAAACAGGTTTGTGGACTATTGTTGGTAGTAATGCATCAGGGGTAGTTATATCCACCCCTTCCTCACCTACCTCTGCAATTACTTTTCCTACAGGCTCTATAGGGACATCCACATTAAGATGGACTATTACAGGTCCGGGTCCCACCAGTACCAGATGTAGTTCTCAAGCAGATATGACTGTTACTAATTATGGTGGCGTAGTAATCGCAAATGCTGGTCCAGATCAGAATTTATCTGCCTGTTATGATGCTAAGCAAGGTGCAAATTTGAATGCATCAGTAGCTGGAAATGGAACTGGAACGCAAATAGGAACATGGGGTTTTGTGTCTGGCCCTTCAGTTCCAGTTATTAGTAGTGTTAATAATCCTACTACCGATATATCAAATTTAGTGGAAGGAAGTTATGTCTTTAGATGGACGGTAATGGGGCCTTGTGCTCAGGGTTCAGATACAGTTACTATTAATGTTCCTGCCGCAACGCAAGGAATAACTAATGCTGTAGCTACTAATCCTAATCAAAATTTTTGTAGTGGTGTAACACAAACTTTGCTACAAGGAAATGTTCCCCCACGTGCAGGAGAAACGGTAGAATGGACTCAAATAGCGGGGCCAACAGTTACAATAGTAAATCCAAATAGTCCAACAACACAAGTGACGGGTCTAGATGGAACTAGCAATTATACTTTTAGATATACTATTAAAGGAGGAGCAGCCAATCCATCATGTTCGTCTGTTGCATATGTAAATATTCGTTATTATTTAGGATCGGCTACTATTTCTTTAAACGGTGGAGTAAATGTATTAAGCCTTGCAGAAAACATAACTTCTGGTACAGTATCGATCGCTACTTCTGGGGGAAATGCAAATGCACCTCAATTGATATCTTCACCTGCTGGTACTTCACCAGTTTTTAGTATAAGCGGCAACAACTTAAATTTTTCAAATCTTTTAAAGGCAGGAACATATACCTTTAGAGTTAGGCATTATACTAATGGTGAAATTAAAACTTCATGTAGTGAAGCTTTTGATGATGTTAATATTATTGTTTCTCTTAGTCCACCTGGAGCTAATGCGGGTACAAGTCTTGCATTAGCATGCGGAGTCACTTCTGGAACTCTTTCTGGAAATGTACCAGATGCGACCAAAGGTCATATAGGTAGATGGTCACAGCTAAGTGGTCCAACTACAACTACGTTTTCTAATGTGTTTTCTACAAATCCAGTAATTTCAAATTTAACGCCTGGTATTTATACCTATAGATGGACTATCACTGGTGGTCTTTCAGGTATTGATAAATTTAGTGATGTTAATATTACGGTTTCTGCTCCGCCTACCTCTACGATTACACCTAATCTTGTAACGAGTTGTGCAGGTAATTCTTTATTATTAACGGGAAATGAGTTAGTAGGAGGAACAACAGGATTATGGCAATATGTTTCCGGACCAGGAACTCCTACATTTTCTGATCCTACTAAAACAACAACTAGTGTAATGGGTTTGTTACCATCTAGTACTTATGTTTTTAGTTGGACAGTTACAAGTCCAAATCCTACTAACGTATCTACTTGTGGTCCATCTACAGCCACTGTTACGATTACTACTTTGTCTGATGAAGCGCCTTCTATTGCAAATGCAGGTCCAGATGCTTGTTTTCCACCAGCTACTAATTCGGCAACTTTGGGCGCAGCTGCTCCAACTGTAGGAACGGGAGCGTGGAGTTTTGTATCAGGACCTAATACACCTGTTATCACAAATCCGGCTCTTCCAAACACTACTGTTACTGGTTTAGTGAATGGAATCTATGAGTTCGAATGGACTACTTCAAATTTACCATGTGGAAATCCAAGCAAAGACAGGGTGAAAATTACCATTGCTGCTGAACCAACTTCAGCTGCTGGACCAGATCAAAATTTTATATGTGGTTCTACTATCACTATGGCAGCAAACGCACCTACTGCAGGATTGCTAGGAACCTGGATTCAAATTTCTGGAAGTGGAGGTTGGTCTGTTGATAATATTAATAGTCCTACTGCTGTATTTTCAAATTTAGCAGAAGGGAATTATGAATTTCAATGGAAAGTAGCAAAAGGTTCTTGCACCAGTGCTACGGATAATCTTACATTTAGGATTCAATTACCTCCAACTACCGCAAATGCTGGTGGAGATCAAACAATATGTGGAGGCACCACTGCAACACTTGCAGCTCTTCCAGTTACACAAGGCGTTGGAACGTGGTCTGTAATTTCTGGACCAAATAATCCTACTATAACAACAGCTAATGGCAATGCATCTACTGTGACCGGTTTAGTGACCGGTACCTACACTTTAAGATGGACAACTTCATCAGGTGGTATCTGTGCAGAAAGCAGGGATGATATGGTTTTAAATGTTTCTGCACCAGTTAGTGTTATAACGCCACAAAATTTATGTGCTGCAACTTCAGTATTACTACAAGCAAATACGGGATCTTCTGGAGTATGGACTTTGCTTTCTTCTACCGGAGGACCAGTACCAATTATTTCGGCTATTGGTCCAAATAGTGCCTCGGCAACTATTACCCCTGGTTTTAATTATGTTTTCACGTACACTACTAATTCTTTTGCTGGTTGTCCTGCTGGCTCGGCTGATATAGCTGTTTTTAATAGTGCAGTTCCAGCTACACCATACGCTGGTCCAGATCAAAGTATTTGTACCTCAGGCGGTACTTCAGTAACTATGGCAGCAACAGGAACTCCGGGAACTTGGGTAAGAGTTAGCGGGCCAAATACACCTGTAATATCTAGTGCAACTAATCCAAATGCTGTCCTTTCAGGTTTGGTAGAAGGCTTGTACGTATATCAATGGACTACTAACAATGGATTTTGTGCAACCTTAAATGATGTTGTACGAATTTATGTTTACGATCCGCCAACTGCAGCGAATGCTGGGCCAGATCAAACTTCGTGTCAACTAGCAACAAAACTAGATGCAACGGTGCCTTCAATAGGAATTGGTAAATGGACTTTGACCACAGATCCTTCAAATGGAGGTATCATTATTGATAGTCCGAATGATCCAAAATCTAAATTAACGATTGCGAATCCATATTTATTACCAATAGGAACCTACACCTTTACGTGGACAGTAACTAATGGCCCATTACCTTACGTATGTGTTTCAAGCACGGACACTGTAAATATTAATTTTTCAGCAGTACCGCCAATTCCAGCGAATGCAGGACCAGATCAAACTTTGTGTGGGGCTACGAGTGTAACCATGAATGCAAACAATATTAATCCAGGTATAGGTACGTGGACTCAGGTTTCAGGACCTAGTACAGGAGTATTCTCTGATAAATTCAGCCCACAAGCTACGGTGACTGGTTTAGTAAGTGGTGTTTATGAATTTAAATGGACAAGTTCTAATACTGGTGGCGGATGTCAATTAGAAGACAATGTAAAAGTGACAATCAGTCCTGCTGTTGCCAACGTAAATGCGGGGCCTGATCAATTTCTTGGGGAGTACAGTACAGTAACAATGGCTGCCCTGAACCCTTCACCAAATGTGGGTGTTTGGTCTATAGTATCAGGACCCAATACTCCTTTGATCTTAAATGTAAATAGTCCTACAACTCAAATAGCAGGAACTATTCCAGGAACTTACGTCCTTAGATATACTGTAGCAAACGGTATTTGCGCAGAAAAATCGGATGACGTAGTAATTGTACTGACAGGACAAACTGATTTGAGTTTGCTTAAATCAGCAAATACTACTGCTCCTGCTGTGGGATCTACAGTAACTTTTACGGTAGCGGTAAAAAATAATGGAGCTCGAAATGCTACTGGAGTTGCGGTAAATGATATACTGCCTTCAGGCTTTACTTTAGTTCCAGGTAGCGTTTCTAATGCAGGGATTGTTAATACAGGAAATAATAGTATTATTTGGTCTGGTTTATCAATTGCAAACGGTGCTACGTTAAATTTAACCTATCAAGTTAAAGTGAATGCAACGACTGCTGCGGCAAATGAATATAGAAATACAGCTCAAATAACAGCAAGTGATCAAATTGATCCAAATTCTACACCCAATAATAATGTTTCAACAGAAGATGATCAAAGTACGGTAACATTGATTCCTTCGCCTCGAATTGATTTAGCGATAACGAAACAAATAAATAATACCACACCAAATGTAGGATCTACAGTTCAATTCACTATTGAAGTTGTAAACAATGGACCAAGTACTGCTACTGGTGTAGTTGCAACTGATCAGTTACCAACCGGCTATACTTGGTTGAGTGATAGCGGAACTGGCAGCTATAATAAAGTATCTGGTGCTTGGACAATAGGCAATTTAGCAAACGGAACAAAAGCAACTTTAACTATTTCTGCTACCGTAAACGCAACTGGAAATTACACTAATACAGCAACTGTAACCAGTACTATAACGGATACAAATCCTGCTAATAATACAAGTAGTGTTTCTAGTACACCAAGAGCAATTACAGATTTAAGTTTAACAAAAACGGTAACTGGAACTCCAAATGTTGGTAGTGATGTTACTTTTACAGTAACAGTTACTAATGCTGGACCAAGTGCAGCGACAGGGGTAAATGTAGTTGATTATTTACCTTCAGGATATACTTATGTCAGCCATACTAGTGTTGGAGTATATTTTAAAGATAATGGTTCTTGGAACATTGGGACAATAAATAATGGAGCATCGGCAGTATTAACTGTAGTTGCCAGAGTAAACGCTACGGGCGATTATAGAAATACTGCTCAAGTAGTAAGTTCTAATGAATTTGACCCTAACTCAACGCCTGGAAATAACAGTCCAACAGAAAACGATCAAGCTCAAGTAGTTATTAC
>NZ_FQWO01000032.1 GCF_900129705.1 Flavobacterium granuli
TTGTCCACAGCGGCAGTCAAGGCAGCGGGTTGCGTTATGATTTGGTCGCCCAATACAATTACACAAGCAGGATTTGCCGCATCGCGAATCTGCACGCTATAAGTAGCATTGGCCAGAGCGCTGAAGTTCCCGCTAGTTTGCCAAGCTCCAGTGTTCAATCGGTATTCATAAGTTCCATAACCACCAGTTGGCGCAGTCACGGTAATAGTTCCATCATTGGCGCCATTACAAGTCACATTTGTTTTAGCTACAGCGGCAGTCAAGGCAGCTGGCTGCGTGATGATTTGGTCGCCCAATACAATTACACAAGTAGGGTTTGCCGCATCGCGAATCTGCACGCTATAAGTAGCATTGGCCAAAGCGCTGAAGTTCCCGCTAGTTTGCCAAGCTCCAGTGTTCAATCGGTATTCATAAGTTCCATAACCACCAGTTGGCGCAGTTACGGTAATAGTTCCATCATTGGCACCATTACAAGTCACATTTGTTTTGTCCACAGCGGCTGTTAAGGCAGCTGGCTGTGTAATTTCTTGGTCACCCAATACAATTACACAAGTAGGGTTTGCCGCATCGCGAATCTGCACACTATAAGTAGCATTGGCCAGAGCGCTGAAGTTCCCGCTAGTTTGCCAAGCTCCAGTGTTCAATCGGTATTCATAAGTTCCATAACCACCAGTTGGCGCAGTTACGGTAATAGTTCCATCATTGGCACCATTACAAGTCACATTTGTTTTGTCCACAGCGGCTGTTAAGGCAGCTGGCTGTGTAATTTCTTGGTCACCCAATACAATTACACAAGTAGGGTTTGCCGCATCGCGAATCTGCACACTATAAGTAGCATTGGCCAGAGCGCTGAAGTTCCCGCTAGATTGCCATGCTCCAGTGTTCAATCGGTATTCATAAGTTCCATAACCACCGGCAGGCGCAGTTACGGTAATGGTTCCATCATTGGCGCCATTACAAGTTACATTTGTTTTGGCCACAGCGGCAGTCAAGGCAGCTGGCTGCGTTATGATTTGGTCGCCCAATACAATTACACAAGTAGGATTTGCTGCATCGCGAATCTGCACACTATAAGTAGCATTGGCCAGAGCGCTGAAGTTCCCGCTAGATTGCCATGCTCCAGTGTTCAATCGGTATTCATAAGTTCCATAACCACCGGCAGGCGCAGTTACGGTAATGGTTCCATCATTGGCGCCATTACAAGTTACATT
>NZ_FQWO01000025.1 GCF_900129705.1 Flavobacterium granuli
ACGTCAGGCTGTGAAAAAACCTCTTTTTCCTATTGAAATCTTCAAATTGTCCTATTCTACAATGCAAATAAAGCCTTTTAAGGTAGTACTTTTTTTAAGCTGGTAATTTAATTAGAGAAATATAAGGACTCTGAATTTAGCTTTAAATACTCTTTTTTTAGCAAAAGCAAGACTTTTGCCTTATAGGGGGAATTCCATTTCTTGAGTTTGGCAATCAAATCGGGAACGCCGAGGATATTGATACTGCGTTTGATGTTATATACCAGCATAATCAGGCTGTGTTCTCCGTTTACTTTTTCTAATCCTGTTAAATTGGTATGGTTGTAGCCCCATTGTCGCTTGATAGTACCAAAGATATGCTCGTTGATTTCCTGTCGCTTGCGGTAGAGCTGTGAGTTTTCATGATAGCGCTTGTTGTTTTCTTCTACGGCATCGGCATATTGGCTGCGGTCTATATCACGACCAGCCATCCTGCTGGTGCATAAATGTTTTACAGGACATTCTCTGCATTTGGGTGTTCGGTATCTTTTAAACTTATAACTGTCTCTGTCCGTGGTTTTCTTGTGCCAGCTGCCTGTGGTTTTAAGCGTTTCGCCCTGTGGACAAGTGTAGGTGTCAGTGATTTGGTCGTATTGGAACTTAGAGATCAGATAATTCTCGGTTATCCTTTCTTTATTTTTTCCTTGTTCTGGCTGTGCTACAATTGTAGTGATGTTGGCCTGTTTGCAGGCTTCTATTTCCCGCCCGTTATGATAACCTTTATCAACTAAAGCCGTGTAGTTCTCTATGGCTAGATTCTCTTTGGCTTCGATGGCAATGGCCGACAAGGCATTGCGATCATTGCGATTGATCGTGTGTGTAGCCACCACAAGATTGTGTTTAGCATCTACAGCAGCTTGCATATTAAACGATATTTCTACTACCTGACCTTGAACTAATAATGCCCTGGCATCATTATCGGTGGTACTTATTTGAGGTTCGCCACTTGCTTTGAGTTTTTCTTCCAGTTGCTCATAGCCAAGTTTGTTTTGTTTTAATCTTTCTATCTTTTGTTGGATGTTTTGAATTTTAACAGGGTTTTCTTTAGCATCATTTTCTTCCAAAGCATCTAGGTATTCTTGGGTTTTTACTTCAATATATTCTAGATGTTTGTCGATTTTCTTTTGATTAAAATTGGCTTTTTTACTATTGTGTGCGCGACTTTTGGTGCCATCAATAGCAATGGTTTCTCCTGCTATTAAATCGGCATCTTTTAAGAAGGAAACAAATAGCTTGAATACGTTTTTCAAAGCAACAGGGTTGTTCTTTCTAAAATCGGAGATACTGTGGTAATTAGGACGAATGTCTTCTAAAAGCCATTGCATTTCTATGTTTCTAAAGCATTCATTTTCTAGTTTACGCCCACTTCTAATTCCGTTGAGATAGCCATAAAGATAGATTTTAAGAAATACTTTGGTATTATAACTCGGGCGGCCTTCTTCTTTGATGGTTTGCACAGCAAAACCAAGTTTTGAGAGGTCTACAAATTCTACAAATGCATCTATAAATCGTACTTGATTATCGGCAGTTATACTGTCTTCTAAACTAGAAATACGCATCTGGTGGCGGGAAGTTCCTGTGATATGTTGCATTCTTAAAAATAAGAAAAATCCTGTTTTTATACAACTATTTGGCTATATTTGTTTGTAATAAAGCGGAGGTTTTTTCACAGACTGACGTT
>NZ_FQWO01000004.1 GCF_900129705.1 Flavobacterium granuli
AGAACAACAAATTAAATTTCTAACCAAAAAGGCGATTGAATTAAATATGCAACTAATTGATATTTAACAATATAAATAAAAACGTCAATGGTAGTGTTTTTGGTTTTGAAGATCAGGAATTAAAGCGCAAGTAAGTTTAAACCAAAAATGTATCGAGAACCCTGCTTAGAGGTTCTCGATACATTTTTTAAAGTCGGAGATTTTTTTTTAAGCTATACTATTTTTGGAAGCTTTAAAAAACACTCGAACTGACGGCGAGCCTAACGTCATTTTATATTGCTTTTTTTAGAATACAAATTATACCTCGAAGCGACGGAAGTTATTTCGATTTTTACATTCGTCAGTTCGAGTGTTTTTGGTTTTGAAGATTAGGAATTAGAGGGCAAGCAAGTTTAAACCAAAAATGTATGGAGAACCCTGCTTAGAGGTTCTCGATACATTTTTTAAAGTCGGAGCTTTTTTTTTAAGCTATACTATTTTTGGAAGCTTTAAAAAACACTCGAACTGACGCGATAGTTGTAACGTCATTTTATATTGTTTTTATTAGAATACAAATTATGCCTCGAAGAGACGTGGTGTTTTCCATTAGAGTAAAATCAAAAATAGAATAGCATTAGTCCTGAATATAGGTTTTATTTCCGTTGGAGTTAATATAATATTTTCCTCCTCTAGGACCGGTATACACTTTTTTGCCATTATACTCGCCGGTGATTTTATCTGCTACTTTCGGGGCTTTTTCATTGCTGGAAACCTCTTTCATTTTTTTGGAGACCGTCTTTTTTTCCTCTTTCATTTTGGCATCCATTTTATTCGTTGCTGCCTTTGCTTTTCCGGCTTCGGATTTCATTTCTCCTTTTGCCGCAGCTGCTTTTTTGCTTGCTGCAGCGGCTTTGGTTTCAGCTCCTTTTTTTGCTGTTTCGGCTGCTTCTTTTTTGGCGGCAATGGTCGCTTTTCTTTTTTCGTTAGCGGCTTGTTTTTTGGCTTCTTTTTCAGCCTCTTTTTCAGCCTCTTTTTTTGCCGTCTCAGCAGCCTCTTTTTTGGCTGCTATGGTCGCCTTTCTTTTTTCGTTGGCGGCTTGTTTTTTAGCTTCTTTTTCAGCTTCAGCCTTTTCCGTTTTTAGTTTTTCCGTTTTTGAAATAGGGGTTTTTTTCTTAGCGACTGCCTCTTGAGCATAGAAGCTATTGGAAATGACAAAAAACGAAAGTAATACTACTAATCTTTTCATAGTGGTTTGATTTTAAGGTTTCTATGTTAAAAATAGTAAATTATTAAATATCTTCTTATAATTTTTGGAATATTCTATTGAAAAATAAGAGTCACTTACTTTGTTTTTTATTTTGTTGTAAATCAGCTTTTTTGTGTGAATTTTATTGAAGACCTAAAAACAATTCTTTTTTTTAATCACTTGTTGTTTAAGCCGAATTAACCATTAAGGCAGAGACACTAACACACTAATTATTCCATAAGGTTAAAATGAAATTTGCGAATTCGCGGTGAATAACTTTGAGCTAATCTATTTTAGATATAACAAAAAAATCCCCGGAAAGTGAAATCCAGGGAAATTAGATGGCTTTAAAAAAATGAGATTATTGGAAATGTTTTTTAATTCCCACTTGTCACAATCTGCATGGTTTCCGTACTGATTTGTTTTAAAAGGACCGTTTTGCCGTTTTCTACTGTTAAAGCAGCATCTTCATTAAAATGTCTGATGGTGTAAAGCGTTACATTCTCAGTAAAGTCAACTTTGAAATTTTTGGATAAAATAGTATTCAGCTGTTTGAAATTATCAAATTTGTCTTCGACGCAAACCGAAAAACTAATCGCCGAGTTCTGGATCAGGTTGACTTTGATCTTGAATTGGTGAAACAAAGAAAAAATACTGCTGATGTTTTCCTCCATAATGAAAGAAAAATCAATCGAGGAAAGCGAAATCAACAATTGATTTCTTTTGACGATAAAACAAGGCAAATACGGTTCCAAAGCAGCTCCTTTTGAAACTTCTGTTCCTTCTAAGAGCGGATTGATAAAAGATTTTACATACAAAGGAATTTCTTTTTTCTGTAAAGGTTGCAAGGTTTTAGGGTGAATTACCGTGGCCCCGTAAAAAGCCAATTCGATTGCTTCTCTATACGAAATATGATTCAGCAAACGGGCATTTTCAAAATAGCGCGGATCAGCATTCATCACTCCTGGTACATCTTTCCAGATGGTCACACTGTCAGCATTCAGGCAATAGGCAAAAATGGCGGCAGTATAATCAGAACCTTCACGACCTAAAGTGGTGGTGAAATTATTCTCGTCAGAGCCTAAAAATCCTTGGGTAATATTTAAAATTTTTCGTTTTACATTTTTAGAAATGTTCTTTTGGGTCAAATCCCAATCCACTTCGGCATCTCTGTAATTCGAATTGGTTTTTATAAAACTCCTCACATCAATCCATTGGGTTTGTATGCCCATGTGATTCATGAAATGGCTAAGGATCGTTGTCGAAATCAACTCGCCATAACTCACAATTTGGTCGTAGACAAAATTGTAATTCGGCGATTTATTATGGGCTAAAAAGTATTCCAAATCACTAAAAAGAGCATTTACCGCCGTGAAAACGGCATTTTTATCATCCTCAAATAAATCCAAAAGGATTTGATTGTGGTATTTTTTCACCTCTTGAACAGAGGATTGCAAGGCTGCCGATTTATCGAAATAGTCTTTAATAACCGCTTCAAGCGCATTGGTGGTTTTTCCCATGGCCGAAACCACCAGAAGCACATCTTCATAACCTACCTTTTGCAGCACATCGTAAACGTTTTTAACTCCCGCTGCATCTTTGACGGAAGCGCCACCAAATTTGAATACTCTCATAGTATTTAGAATATAATTTTAATTTTCTTTATTTTAATTTGTTCTCGATGAAATGGTCGATCCCCATTTCGTCCATTTGCACAACAGACCAGTCTTTTAAATACTTCGCCCCGGTTTTTTCGTAAAACTCGATAGCCGGAGTATTCCAGTCCAGCACATGCCAGTCAATCCGGCGAACCTGATCTTTCTTGGCCTGCTTGATGATTTCAGAATATAAGGCATAACCCAAGCCAGTACCTCTCATTTTTTCCTTGACAACCAAATCTTCCAAATGAAGGATCTTTCCTTTCCAGGTAGAATAACGGTAATAATACAAGGCGATACCTACAATTTCCTTCGGGTCCGATTCAATTTCGGCAACAAAAACATGAAATAGCGGATTAGCACCAAAACCATCTCGAATTAAATCGGCAACAGTGATCAGGACGGCATCCGGCTCTTTTTCAAAATCGGCCAGTTCCTGAATCAGTCCTAAAACGGCTTTCATGTCCTCAGGCTTTCCTCTTCTAATATTCATAATTCCCTGTTTTTTGTGATTAAAAGCAGTTTTATCGATAGTATTTCAGACTGTTTTATCAGCAAATATACAATAGTGATAAACTAAGTAAATATTATTGAATTCATTTTCACAAAAAAAACGATATTTGTGACTTCAAATTAACTACAACGATTTCGTAATGAAAGAACGCAATAAGACCTTAGGGGAATTTATCATCGAAAACCAAAATGCTTTTCAGTATTCATCAGGTGAATTATCCAGAATTATTAATTCAATTAGATTGGCGGCCAAGGTGGTCAACTACAAAGTGAACAAAGCGGGACTGGTTGACATCGTAGGAGCGGCCGGAGAACAAAATATTCAGGGAGAAGACCAGCAAAAATTGGATGTATATGCCAATGAGGTTTTTATCCAGACTTTAATAAATAGGGAGATTGTATGCGGTATCGCTTCCGAAGAAAATGATGATTTTATTACCGTAGAAGGCAGCGATCAAAGTCATAACAACAAATATGTGGTTTTGATGGATCCGCTCGATGGTTCTTCAAATATTGATGTCAATGTTTCGGTGGGGACTATTTTTTCGGTTTACAGGAGGATCACACCCATAGGCACACCAGTTACATTAGAAGATTTTCTGCAGCCGGGAATCAATCAGGTGGCTGCAGGCTATGTGATTTATGGTACTTCCACCATGATTGTTTATACCACCGGTCATGGCGTAAACGGATTTACATTAAACCCCGCTATTGGAACCTTCTATTTGTCGCATCCCAATATGCAGTTTTCTAAAGACGGCTCTATTTATTCGATAAATGAAGGGAACTATGTTCATTTTCCCCAAGGAGTCAAAAATTATATCAAGTATTGTCAATCCGAAGAAGGAGATCGCCCTTATACTTCCCGTTATATAGGTAGCTTGGTTTCGGATATTCACAGAAACATGATTAAAGGCGGAATTTATATTTATCCCACAAGTTCCAAGGCCCCAAAAGGGAAATTGCGTTTGTTGTACGAATGCAATCCAATGGCTTTTATAGTCGAGCAGGCCGGCGGGAAAGCCTCTGATGGTTTTGGAAGAATTATGGAAATTCAGCCCACGGAACTACATGAAAGAGTTCCTTTTTTCTGTGGCAGCTTTAATATGGTGGAAAAAGCCGAAGAATTCATGCACGATGCCAAATTAAGCAAGTACTAAAAGTAAAAAAGCTTTTTTTAATAGTAACGAAAAAGAGTAGAAAACCTGGATTTCTACTCTTTTTCCTTTTTTATCAATTTTAATAAAAAGTAGAATCGTAGCGTTTGCAGGGTCAGGACCAATATCATTAAGTTGAGCTGTTTCAGTTGTCACTTCGAAGCATAATTTTTTACCAAAAAAAGCAATATGATATGAAATCCACAGTGTCACCTCGAGCGGAGTCGAGAGGCCTCAATGATCATTAAGTTGAGCTGTTTCAGTCTTCACTTCGAAGCATAATCTTTCACCAAAAAAAACAATTTGATATGAAATCGACAGTGTCACCTCGAGCGGAGTCGAGAGGCTTCAATGTAAAAAACGTCAATGGTAGTTGTGAGTTGTCGGTTGATTTCCATCACTTCGAAGCATAATTTTTTACCAAAAAAAGCAATATGATATGAAATCCACAGTGTCACCTCGAGCGGAGTCGAGAGGCTTCAATGTAAAAAATGTCAATGGTAGTGATTTTGAGTATTAATGCCATAGCTTTAATGTTTAAAATTGTATCGAGAAGCCAGCTAGGCGAGCATCTCACTCGTACCCAAACCAACTAAAACACCACAAACTATAATCCTAAAAACGGCAGTCTGTTTTGCAATAAACAGCGTTTACGGTTTTCCGTAAAATCCCTGAATCAAAAGGAGTTACTTTTGAGAAAAAGATATAAATCCAATTTTTTTATAAGTATTTTCGGTATTAATTTGTATATTTGAAAACAATTAGGCACGCTGTTTGTCAGATCTATCTACCTGATTCACGGGTGATAAATCGGACATCGTCAGACCTATATGCAAGTTGACAGAAATATTAGCAGAAAATGAGAAAATTTGAGGATTTACAACACCTCTTTTAGCTCCCAATTAGTAAAATTATTTTAAAATGAAAAAAATACTTTTAATATTAGTAATTTCTTTTTCAATGGGATTTACTACAGTAAATATTAATAAAAAATTATCAAATGAACAGTCATTTGAAGTTCTCTTGTTTAATAAATTAAACGAAATAAAATGCAATGATTTCGGCACAATTGATGCTTTATTAAACTCTTTAGATGGTTTTTATATGGAAGGTAAATCTTCTGACCAAACAATGGATATTTATAAACTTAAATCATCTTATAAAAAATACATATCTATAGGTGTTTATGTAGAATATAAAGGTTTCAGATTTGAATCAATTAGTCCAGCAATATATAATTACATTTTGAAGAACGGTGTGTATAAAGAAAAATTCTCTAAAAAAGATTTCTTTATGTTGGTTTATAAAATTGGTAATGAAGAATATCTTTTAAAAAAATCATATCATAACGGACAATCTTATTATCTTGTCGATACTTATTGCGCTTACGATTAATAAATGAAAAATTATAATTTAATATTCGCCCTTTTATTAACAGCCTTGTCTTTTATTCAAATTAGAGGGCAAAATATTAAATATGCAATGTTTAATTGTTCATCTGAACAGCTCACAAATTATCTAAATTCAAGTAAAGAATATTCCATAGGTAAGAATTACTATTCCGCAAAAAACACAAAATTTACCATTCAGTTTTACAATACAACAGGGATTTACGCAAATTATAAAATAAGAAATTACACTTATTTCACAAATATCGTATCAATCATAAATTCTTATGCACTTTTTAAATTTAAATATTGTTCTGATTATAACTCACCTATTATTTATAGACATGACACTTCAAATGGTAACATAATCAGATATAATTATGATGAACTTGTAATACAAATTCAATATCCTTCATCTGTAAATTCATTTCTCGATAGCAATTTTGAATTTACGCCTGTATTTGTTTGTACAAGTAAAGTTTCATATGCCTATCATACAAATATAAAATGTGAAGGATTACAAAATTGTGAATCTCAAATAGCTAAATCAAATATAAAGGAAGCTAAAAAATATGGATATAAAATATGTGGAATTTGCACAAGCAACTAACTATTAAGAATTATGAATAAAGAAGATGAATTACATAGTGAAATAACGGAAATCTGGAAAATTCTGTTGAGTGCTAAAGAATGCCTACTATATTCATTTTATTTACATAAACCAAACACTAAAGAAGAAGTTGTTTATCTAAACGAATCCGCAGATTTTATTTTTATCCGTGGAATTTTATGGAAAATGGCAGTTACAGAATTATCTAAACTATTTACTGAATCTAAAAAAAGAGACAGATTTAATATATTTCATTTTATAAGTAAACATAAAAAAGATGGCTATTTCAGAAATCTAGGTATTGATGATAGAACTATCACAAAATGGGAAAATGAAATTGAAAATAATAAACAGACAATTATAGAAATTATTACTTTAAGAGATAAAGCTTATAGTCACACAGATTCAAATTTTAACGAACACAGTTCGGAATTAACGTTTGAACAAACCGAAAAACTAATTTTATTTATTGAAGAAGTCATAAAGGATATATATATTAAAGTTTTCAATTCTAATGTAGCAATAGACAAAGGAAGATTTAATAGAGAAACATTTGATATAATAAAAATTTTAGCTATTGAAAAACAAAAAGTATTAAGGTAATTTGATTATTGAAGTACAAAAATACTTCTGGCAACCGTTGTTTTGATATAGTGAGGTTTTAGTGGAATTACCGTCTCGCATCATATTTTCTGTAAAGCAGAAAGTTGAAAGGTTACGAATTTCTCACCATCTCAAAGCAGCAAACCGTTAGGTATTTGTTTACACGTTACAGTCTCTTTTTTTGTTTTTATATAAAATTAGGAATTTTATTTTTTCAATAGTTTCTCTAAATACTCCACCTTATCTTTTTCAGCCTGAACTAAACGTTCGTAAAGCTTTTTGTTTTCTTCAAAAACTTCAATTAATTTTTCGATAGAATTGAAACTTGGTTGATAATTAAATAATGCACCATTATCATGATTATTAACTGTATTTCCAATAATATTAAAAACTGCTTCTTCTGAAAAATTTTTTAGAACCGCTTCATTTACGCCCAGTGCTTTTGCAACTTCAATTAATTTTTCATCTTCAATAGTTTCACTGTTTTCCATATTAGAAACCGTTTGCTGACTCACGCCCAATGCAATTGCCAATGCTTCTTGTTTCATCTCTCGCAATTCTCTAATGCGACTGATGTTGCGTCCGATGTGTTTTGATTTTGTAGTTGTATTCATAATTCAAAGATATTAAATCAGTACGACATTTTTTTTGGTAAAATACCAAAGCGGTATGGTGTTATACAAACGGAATTGGTAGGCTACGGCCGGAACTGTTCGGAACTTGCTATGACCTAAACAAAAATACAGTTTTTCAGACATTATATCAATTTAAAAAAGTAAAATTATGAAAGCAATTGAATTTTCACAGCAAAAAGAATTGGAGACAGCAATTAAAGATCATATCAAGACAGCTGCTATTTACTGTTTCGGTAAACGTGTAACAACGTATAGTTCAAATCACACTATTTATCCTGATAAGGGGATACAAAAAAAGCACACTCATTTGTACCTCTTAGTTCTTGTAGAGGAAACCATAGAAAATGCGACCAATGACATTAGTGATAAGATAAAAACAAAAACAGATGGGAGTATTACTGTAACGCTTCTTATACACCAACTCGGTAATCTTAAAAAAATGTACGACGACCAGCAGTACTTTTTCTGGAGCATCATGCAAAACTCAGAGTTGTTATTCCAAGATGCATACAAACCTCCTTATCTAATTACTAATGGGACTCCAAAAAGAAATCTAAAATTAACATCGCTTTATGCAGCAAATAGGAAGAATAATATTTCCACTATTTGGAGCTGGGTGTACAATGATGATGAAGTTAATTCTTCAGATGAAGTGAAAATGTCTGGTCTTCATCAAATAGTAGAACAAACGTGTTTGTCTTTGATCCGTGTTTTTCTGGGATATACGCCCAATCACTTTTCATTAGACTACCTATTTAATCTTTGTGAATACTTCACCGCTATAAGTACGGAGCTTTTCCCTCGTAAAACTCGGGAAGATCAATCCATGTTTAAACTACTAAAGCAGCAACCCAGTGCGTTACGTTTTAGCAAAGCTAATGATGTTGATTATTTGTATTATCAGTTACTGGAAAGAAGATGTACTAAATTTAAAAACGAAGCGGAAGTTTTGATACAAAAAGAACTTGATCGACTCAAGGAAATTGAAAATAAACAGGATTAAAACGTGCCAGTTTTTTCCATGGAAGACACAGAAAGACATTCAACTTTTTAAAATACTCAGCTGACCTTTACAGGCTATACATTATAGTGGCGATGATCATGTTAATTATAAAAACATGGATTTGCTTCAAACACGATGCAACAAGTTTGCCAATGATGCAAATAGTATTGTCAGACAAGAATTGGAACACATCCAAAATCAGAATATTACTTAAACTTAAAAAGCATTAGTTATGTACCATAATATTTTAACCCAGAAAGAATACCCACAGCATAGTCAAATAAAAAAAGTAGTTAAACTGCTGCTGGAGTTTATAGCAATAGATACCATATATTTTTCAAAACACTTTGAGCAGCCTTCTAATATTGGCATCATCACTGTTATCCTCAGCAAAAGCAGTCCTCATTTTTACGAGGATGTTTGCGAGTACGCATGGAAAATATTCAAGTCCCATCCTGAATTTTCATTCGCGATTTTTGATAATAGATGGGTAAAGTTAGAACTCAAAAGGTGCAATCCATTTTTAATTATGAATTGTAGTGAAAGTCAACTGGTGTATGGTGCCACTAATCACAAAAGTGTCAATGTCAAAAAAATAAATATCAAGCAACTGATAAAAAAGACTGGAAAAAGATTCCAGATTTATACTTCGTCCTGTAATGTTATCGATCGGGATTTAAGATACTACCGAAGTAATCACTTTTTAATGGCGGCGTATAACATGCACCAACAATTCCGCTACCTGTTTATAAGTGTCTCCTGGTTTTTGTCAGGAGAATGGTCCTTTGATCAAAGTCTTAAGGAACAACAAAGTCACCTCCGAATGTTTTCCAGTTTACTGGGCAATACGTTTGATTCCGAAAAGTAAGAAGAATGGTTTGTTCTAAAGCAATTAGACAATGCCTGTAAAGCAATTCAATGGGATAAGGAAATAGAACCCATAAGTGCAGAAACTTTGGAAGTAGCATCTGTCAAATTGGATGGAGTTAAAAAAGAGGTTGGAAGATTATTTCGGGCATATATGGAGAAAGCAAAAAAAACAATAGAAGACTATGGAAACAAATAAAATTAAAACATTAGAAGATTTAGAAATTCTCGCGAGGAAAAGCTTTGTAATACTGCAACCGGATAGTCGAAAAGGACATTACAATATCACTTTACCGGTTAAAAGTTACATAGAATTGCATTGGTTCATATTGGACATTGTAAAACTTTCACTGATGGCGCTTGACGCTGAACAAGGGTCAGTGACAACTATTGAAAATCCCTGCATTGCTATTCGAGGCGTACTGGAAATTGTGTTGCGGCTTGTTCCATTGGAGGAAGCTGAATTATTGGATAAAATTCATGAAATGATTAGGAGCGATGATTCAGAACAAAATGAAACTACCAGCCTTAAAGAATAGAATTATGGAAACAAATGATAATGAAGATGTTAAGGATTTTATTGAAGAAATAACAACAGCGGACTTTTTTATGACAATCATCCCTGATAACCGTGAAAAGGCTGTTTGTTATGCCCAACTAAGTTTTTTTTCAGTTATGTGGAATTGTTTTTTACTCTAGGAGATTTATTGAAAATTTCACTTCATACTCTTTATAATGATGGACTTGAATATTCGGGGCAAATAGCAGATCCCAGTTTTCATGTTGCAAGTCTTTTGGAAATCGCAATTCAGCTTCTACCATGCGGTGAAGCGGAAGCATTAGACGAATGTCATAAGCTAGTCTTAAAATTAAAAAAGGAGAAGAAGTCGTAGGACGGGTCAGGACCAATATCATTAAGTTGAGCTGTTTCAGTCGTCACTTCGAGCTAGCATTTTTTGCTAAAAAAGCAATATTAAATGACGTTTTATGCTTGTGCTCAATTAAATTCAAATTGCTATTATTTCCAAGATTCAATTGTCCTTAGCTTCCGCAGTCGAGCGTCAAATGTTTGAAGAAGTCGTAAAAACAAAAACTGTTTGAGCGAAGCGAGTTTTTTTGTTTTAGACTTCGAAAACTAATTTGACCGACGAGGAAGCTCAGACTTGATTTTTTTGTTTCTTTTTTGATCAAGCAAAAAAGAAAATTGGTAACCTAAATTTTTTTTCTTTTAACAAAAACGTCAATGGTAGTGATTTTGAGTATTAATGCGATAGCTTTAATGTTCAAAATTGTATCGAGAAGCTTGTGAAACATAAGGGTTCTCGATACTTCGCAATAATTTTCTATCGCAAATTAGTACTCAACTCGAACTGACGAATCCTTAACTTAACGACATTGGGGTCACGGGATAGGGCAATCACTAATCAATGGAATGGATGGTGCATGGATAGTGCATGGATAGTGCATGGATAGTGCATGGATAGTGCATGGATAGTGCATGAGTAATGTATGAAAAACAGAGCCGAAAAGAAGACTCATTTTCCTCAGGATGTTCAGAGCGTTATGGTCAAAAAAAAACTTTACAATAGCTTACTTCTAATAACTATTAAAAAGCACTTAAATAAACAGGAAATCGAAATAGGATTGAAATCTTTACAAACGAAAAAGCGATTAAGTTAAAATCAGTTTTAACTTAATCGCTTTTTTAATAAACTAAGAAAGAGGAGGAGATTTTTACCATCCTCGTTTTTAGCGGAAGTTTTTGTATTATTTGTTCATGTTTTGCATTTCAAATACAAAAGTGTCCAAATCTACTTTTTTATCTACTAAAGAAAGAGCTTTAGCGATAATGTGCTTAACATTTCCCGGAGTGAAACCCAGGGCAAGACCTATTCTTTGCAAAAGGATTTCCTGTTTGTCTCCCAGTTGATGATCCACGTGGACCATTCGGGCTAAATCATATAAACGCTCCAATCTTTGGGTGTATAAATACGGCGGGTTGATTGGGTACTTTAACGGGTTTTCTAAAATTTCTTCATACTCCTCGGCAGAGATTTCTAGTTTAGTAGCTAATTTGTCTAGAAAGTTTTTTTCTTCTGGAGCGAAATTCCCGTCAGCCAGGGCTACGCGAACAATGGCAGAGAAATGACCTTTATTTCGTTGTTTAAATTCGCTATCAAATAAATCTGAAAATGACATAATTAATTTGTTTTTTGTTGTCTCACAAAGATAATTCAATTTTTAAATTAATAATTTCAATTCAGGTTTAATTTCGTAATAAATTTCTTTTTTTTAAACAGAAATTTAATTTTTGGATTCAAAGATTCAAAACTAGGATTTTCAAAATAAATCGTAAGTTTACAAGCCCAATAATAAATTAATTAAAACCAACCTATGTCGCAGTTTTGGATTTACTTTCAAATAGGATTACAACACGTTTTGGACATCAAAGCCTATGATCATGTTTTATTTTTAATCGCTCTTGCAATTCCTTTTTCTTTTAAAGATTGGAAACGAATCGTTTTATTGGTGACCCTTTTTACAGTGGGGCACACGATGGCTTTGTTGCTTTCGGTGATGGGGATTATTGTCATAAAAGTAAATGTGGTCGAGTTGTTAATTCCTATTACGATACTGATAACGGCATTGTTTAACCTTTTTACCGCAGGTAAATCGAATAAGAAGGAGAGTATTAATTTGATTTTTTTTGTAACCCTTTTCTTTGGTATCATACATGGCCTGGGTTTTTCAAATTATTTCAAATCACTTCTTGGAGGAAGTGCAAGTTCTAAATTACTTCCTTTGGCCGAATTTGCTTTGGGGATTGAGGCGGCCCAAATTATTGTGGTTTTTGTGGTGTTGATTTTGTCGTATATTGTACAAACCGTTTTTAGATTTTCTAAAAGAGATTGGACTCTGGTGATGTCGGCATTTGTGATTGGAGTGGTTTTGCCAATGATTATTGACAATGAAATCTGGATGAGATAATAAATGGAGAAGAAAAAATTAAATAAATACGATAAAGCCTATCTTAGGATAGCAACCGAATGGGGGCTTTTGTCTTATTGCGAGCGCAAGAAAGTGGGGGCAATAATCGTTCGCGACCGAATGATTATTTCTGATGGTTATAATGGAACACCAACTGGGTTCGAAAATTGCTGTGAAGACCATGAAGGATTGACGCGTTGGGATGTTCTGCATGCCGAAGCCAATGCCATCCTAAAAGTGGCCAGATCAACGCAGTCTTGCGAAGGAGCTACTTTATATATTACACTTTCTCCTTGTAAAGAATGCAGTAAATTGATTCATCAATCCGGTATAAAAAGAGTAGTCTATCACCATGGTTATCGTGACGATTCCGGAATCCAGTTTTTAATTAAGGCCGGAGTAGAAGTAGAGCATATTCCTATATTAGAAGAATAAATGAAAACCAATTCTAAATATTTTCCAATCATCATTTGTGCTACTCTTGCTTTTGGAGTGGTGCTTGGCGGATGGTTGAATTCTTCTGACGAAAGTCATTTTTTAGCAACAAACAATTCGAAAGGAAAGCTAAACAGTCTAATTGACTTTATTGATAACGAATATGTAGATAATGTAAATACAGATTCTATTGTCGATAGGACTGTTGATGCTATTTTGGGGCAATTAGATCCGCATTCTGTTTATGTTCCGCCAAGCGAACAGGTTCAGGTGGCTGAGAATATGAAAGGAGATTTTGTTGGGATTGGTGTGAGTTTTTATATGCATAATGATTCTGTTGCGGTAATAAAACCCGTCGAAAACGGTCCTTCTGCCAAGGCGGGAGTCAAAGCGGGAGATCGAATTCTTTATGCCGGAAAGACAAAATTATATGGAAGAAAATGGCCTAGCGACAGCTTGTTTTCTAAGTTAAAAGGCGTACAAGGTTCTGTTGTGGAACTTACAATCTACAGGAAATCCGAGCGCAAAAGAATCAAATTAAATGTCATTCGGGATGTGGTGCCGTTAAAAAGTGTCGATGCGGCTATACTTTTAAATGACAGCACGGGCTATGTTAAAATCAATCGTTTTGCCGAAACTACTTTTGCAGAATTTAAAACCGGATTGACGAAACTGAAAAAAGTAGGAGCTAAATCACTGCTTATAGATGTTAGGGATAATGGAGGCGGCTATATGGAAGAAGCTATTGCTATCGCCGATGAATTGTTGAAGAACAAGCAGTTGATTGTTTTTACCAAAAATAAAAAGGGAAAGATTCAGAAAACATTTGCCACTAAGAAAGGTGATTTTGAAAGCGGAAAAGTTTTTGTGCTAATCAATGAGAATAGTGCTTCAGCAAGTGAAATTCTTGCCGGTGCAGTTCAGGATAATGACAGGGGGATTATCATTGGTCGTCGTTCTTTTGGTAAAGGTTTGGTGCAGAGAGAAATGGATTTTGAAGACGGATCAGCAGTAAGGTTGACCGTTGCCCGATATTACACGCCAACGGGGCGCTCCATTCAGAAACCTTATTCTAAAGGAAATGAAGCTTATCTTAGGGAATCGGAATCTCGTTTTGCAAATGGGGAATTGTTCAATAAAGACAGTATTAAAGTAGCCGACAGTCTAAAGTTTAAAACACCAAAAGGAAAAATTGTTTATGGTGGAGGTGGTATCGTTCCGGATTTGTTTGTTCCTATTGAAACAGAACATGGCGATATTAATGTGTCTTATTTGATGCAAACGGGAATCGTTGGCAGGTTTGTTTTTGAAGAATTGGATAAAAACCGAAGTCTTTTTAAAAATGTTGCTTTTGGGAAACTTAGCGCTAAAATGAATGCGAGTGATTTGTATTTTAACTCCTTTCAAAAGTACCTTTCAAAAATGGGTCTGGATGTAAATTTAAGAGGCAGCAAAGCCTTGGTGAAACGTTATCTTGAAGCAGAATTTGCCCGACAATTGTTTGGCGAAAATTATTATTACAAAATTATTTTAAAGGAGGATGCCATGATTAAAAGAGTTTTGAGTAAGTTAAAATAGCTATACAAAAACCATTATACCAATTTTGGCAGGATTTATAAATGAGTCCATTTTTTTATAGTCTCTGGAAATTATTGTGTCAAATAAGTATATTGACTTTTGATTTCGAACCTTAAGTGACTATTTTCTAATACTGTCGTGTGCGTGGGTCTGAATGCCGTTATTCCATAAAGTAAGAATGTCTGTAGCTACAGCGGCTCCGCTTCCTGCGGCAATGGATAATTGGCTTCTCCAGCCGGCAAGTGTTCCTGCGACATAAATGCCTTCGGCCACTTTGTGATCTGTGTTTTGTAGTTGTATGCGTTGTTTTTCGGGCAGTGATTTTTGATGAGGCGCGATGTACTGCATCAATCCCTCAATGGCGAAGGTATTTGCTGCTCCAATGGCGACCACAATTATTTTAGACTGATAGCTGTTTTTGTTTGTAGTGATCGTGAATTCAGGGTAGGCTCCTTCTATTTTTAGAACTTTCTCGTTAGGAATTTGAATTATGTGTGGATAGGTTTCGGATAAATCCCTCGTACTTTCAATTAACAAATCAGATCCTAGTTTTCCCGGTGGGATTCCGTAGGCGTTGTTAAAAACAGCTTCTTGAAGTGAAGATGTTTTTTGGTGGGTAAAAACACCTATTTTTTTATTGAGGGCAAAGGTTTTGTCTTTTGCAGAGCCTAAGACCAGAGCACAGGATATTCCTGAAACTCCGCCGCCAATAATAAGGACATCAAACATGATTATAGTTTGTCTTTCATTTTTTCTTCTATTTTTTTAGACATTCTAAAAATTAAAAGAATCAACATTGCGCAGAAAGAGGCTGCAATTCCAATAAAAGCAACTATACTATCTCCTTGAAAAGGATTTTTGAAATCCAGTAGTGTAATATTGAAAATGATAAGCGCCAGTGCTAAAACTACTAAGATGTTAGTAAAGATTTTCATAAGTTGGTTTTTTATTTCTGTTATAAATTCAAGATATTCAGTCTGTTTTGAATTTACACTACAATCCAAGTAAACTTAGGATTATTTTTACAGCGATAATTAGGGGGTAAATTTATAAAATTATTTTTTAGAGAAACAAACCTTTAACATTCGCTGCGAATAATTTAACAGCAATAGCCAAAAGGACCACTCCAAAAGTCTTTCGAACAACGCCAAGACCGTTTTTTCCCAGCATTCTTTCTATTTTAGAAGAGGATTTCAAAACAATGTACACCAAGATAACATTAAGGAGTATCGCAATGATGATATTGGTGGTGTGGAATTGTGATTTCAATGAGAGTAAGGTGGTCATGGTGCCTGCTCCGGCAATCAAAGGAAAAGCAAGCGGAACTATTGAGGCTGAACTTGCTTCTTCGTCTCTGTAAATACGTATTCCTAAAATCATTTCCAGTGCTAAGAAGAATAATACAAAGGAACCTGCTACAGCAAAAGAGTTAACATCGATTCCAATGATGTCCAAAAGTTCTTCACCAACAAAAAGAAAGGTAATCAGGATGATTCCGGAGACTGTCGAGGCTTTTTCGGATTCGATATGTCCAAACTTGGTTCTTAAATTTATAATAATTGGAATAGAACCAATAATGTCAATTACTGCAAACAGTACCATTCCTACGGTAATGATTTCTTTTAAGTCTAATCCCAGCATAGTTTTTTTTTGTGAGCAAAGTTAAACTTTTTGATTTATTATTGGTTAATATGAGGACTAAGTGTTTTATTTTAATTTATTTGGTTAAGGATATGCGGATAGTCTTGTTAGGGCTGGGATTCTGATGTGTTTATCGTTGCTTAGCTCTGTGTTGGATTTTGTGTAAAGGTTAAAGTTGGTTTTTATCCGGGGAATAATAGGATACTTTAATTACCTTTGCGCTTAATTATTAAGTGCTACAAAGTAATGTTTCAATTAGGAAAAACCATCGTCTCAGAAGACATTTTAGAAAAAGAATTTGTTTGCAATTTATCTGCCTGCAAAGGGGCTTGTTGTGTTGACGGCGATGCCGGCGCGCCGTTGAGTCTTGATGAAACCAAAATCTTGGAGGAAATCTATCCTAAGGTAAAGCCTTTTTTGCGCAAGCAGGGTATCGAGGCAATCGAATCTCAGGGAACTTGGGTCACTGGCGTTGACGGTGATTTTGAAACGCCTCTAATTGACAATAAGGATTGTGCTTATGTGATTTTTGATGGTAAAACAGCTTTGTGCGGAATTGAACAAGCGTATAATCAAGGGATAATTGACTGGAAAAAACCTGTTTCCTGTCATCTTTATCCTATTCGTGTTAAGGATTTCACTGAGTTTGCTGCTGTCAATTATGACAAATGGGATATTTGTGATGCTGCCTGTTCTTTGGGTCAGGAGCTTGAAGTTCCTGTATATAAATTTGTTAAAGAAGCTCTGGTTCGAAAGTTTGGTGAAGACTGGTATGCAGAGCTTGAAAAAGTCGCCGAAGAGTTAAAAAAGCAATAAGAGAAAAGTATTTTTTTTATTTGTTTTTTGCTTTTATAAATCCTATATTTTACGGCACTTAAGAGGTTTTTGCATTTTGTAAAACACTCATATTCAATTATATATAAATAAGCTTTAAAAATATTCTATTTCTGTCCTTTGTTAAAAACTAGGGCCGATTGTGAATAAGTTTGGCTTTTAATTGCCGCAATATTTCACAATCTTTGTAACTCTCAAAAAGTATTAAATTCCGTTAAAATCTTTTAAAAAATAAAATTATAATGTCGCAAATTGAACCAATTTTACAAGAGAATAAAAATCGTTTCGTAATTTTTCCTATCAAACATCATGATATTTGGGAATGGTATAAGAAGATGGAGGCCAGCTTTTGGACTGCAGAAGAAATTGATTTATCGCAAGATTTGAATGATTGGAACAATAAGTTAAATGAAGATGAAAGGTATTTCATTAAACACATTCTCGCTTTTTTTGCTGCATCTGATGGAATTGTAAATGAGAATTTGGCTGAAAACTTTGTCAATGAGGTGCAATATGCTGAAGCGAAATTTTTCTATGGTTTTCAAATCATGATGGAAAACATTCACAGTGAAACCTATTCTTTATTGATTGATACTTATGTCAAAGATGAAACAGAGAAAGATGAGTTGTTTAATGCTTTAGAAGTTTTCCCAGCGATTAAGAAAAAAGCGGATTGGGCTTTAAAATGGATCGAATCGGATTCTTTTGCCGAACGATTGATTGCTTTTGCAGCCGTTGAAGGGATTTTCTTCTCGGGAGCATTTTGTTCTATTTATTGGTTGAAAAAACGTGGCTTAATGCCGGGATTGACCTTCTCTAATGAATTGATTTCCCGTGACGAAGGTGTTCACTGTGATTTTGCGGTGCATTTACACAACCATCACCTGATCAATAAAGTGCCAAAAGACAGGATTAGAAGTATCATTGTGGATGCTTTGAATATCGAAAGAGAATTTATTACGGAGTCGCTTCCGGTAAGTTTAATAGGGATGAACGCTACTTTGATGACACAATATTTGGAATTTGTTGCCGATCGATTGTTAGTCGAGCTGGGTTGTGACAGAGAATACAATACTTCAAATCCATTTGATTTCATGGATATGATTTCGCTTCAAGGAAAAACAAATTTCTTTGAAAAGAAAGTGGCCGAATATCAGAAATCAGGTGTGATGAATACCGATAGTGATGCTCAAAAAATATCTTTTGACGCAGATTTTTAAAATTCAAAACCTTTATTGAACCTATAGTTAATTAGTTCTTAACTGGTTTGATTTTTGTTGAATATCTTCCTGTTACTGCGGCTTTAGCCCGGATAGCAGTGGAAATCCTTTTATTTTTTTTAATAAAAGATTAGCTCACTTAACTTTTATTTCCATAGGAGTTCAGTGAATTTCAGTTGCAAGATCCCGATAGTTATCGGGAAGCGGGAATAAGTTCCAAAAAAAAGAATACAAATAACGAAAAACAGCGAAGGGATTTTCTGTTTTAAAAAAACAAACAAAAGTATGTACGTAGTAAAAAGAGACGGTCGTAAAGAACCGGTAATGTTCGACAAAATCACAGATAGAATTAAAAAACTATGCTATGGTTTGAATGATTTGGTAGATGCCGTGAAAGTGGCGATGCGAGTAATTGAAGGACTTTATGATGGAGTTTCTACGTCAGAACTAGATAATTTAGCAGCCGAAACCGCGGCTTCGATGACTATTGCGCATCCTGATTATGCGCAATTGGCAGCGAGAATTGCGATTTCGAATTTGCATTCCAATACCAAAAAATCATTCTCGGAAACGATGAACGATATGTTTCATTATGTGAACCCGAGAAATGGACAAGATGCGCCATTGTTGTCTGAGGAGGTACATAAGGTAATTATGGAAAATGCGGAATTTTTAGATTCGCATGTGATATACAACAGAGATTTCAATTACGATTATTTTGGTTTTAAAACACTGGAACGTTCGTATTTGTTAAAGATCAATGGAAAAATAGTAGAGCGTCCGCAGCATATGTTGATGCGTGTTTCGGTTGGGATTCACTTAGATGATTTGGAATCAGTGATTGAGACGTATGATTTGATGTCGAAGAAATTCTTCACGCATGCCACGCCAACCTTGTTTAATGCCGGTACTCCAAAACCTCAGATGTCTTCCTGTTTCCTTTTGGCCATGCAAGACGATAGTATTGACGGGATTTATGATACTTTGAAACAAACGGCAAAAATTTCGCAATCAGCAGGAGGAATAGGGCTTTCTATTCATAATATTCGTGCTACGGGAAGTTATATTCGCGGAACTAACGGAACCTCAAACGGAATTGTTCCGATGTTGCGTGTTTTTAATGATACCGCTCGTTATGTAGATCAGGGCGGAGGAAAGCGCAAAGGAAGTTTTGCGATTTATATCGAGACTTGGCATGCCGATATTTTTGAATTTTTGGACTTAAAAAAGAATACCGGAAAAGAAGAAATGCGTGCCAGAGATTTATTTTTTGCCATGTGGACTTCGGATTTATTCATGAAAAGAGTACAGGAAGACAGTTATTGGACTTTGATGTGTCCTAACGAGTGTCCGGGCTTGTATGATGTTTATGGCGAAGAATTTGAAGCCTTGTACGTAAGTTATGAGCAGCAAGGAAAAGGAAGAAAAACCATCAAAGCACATGAGCTGTGGGAGAAAATTCTGGAGTCGCAAATCGAAACCGGAACTCCTTATATGTTGTATAAAGATGCGGTTAACAGAAAATCAAACCAAAAGAATCTGGGTACGATTCGTTCATCGAATTTGTGTACGGAGATTATGGAATTTACTTCCAAGGATGAGATTGCAGTTTGTAACCTGGCTTCGTTGTCATTGCCAATGTTTGTTGAGAATAATGAATTCAACCACGAATTATTATTTACCGTTACAAAACGCGTAACCAGAAACTTGAATAGAGTTATTGACAGAAATTATTATCCTGTAAAAGAAGGAGAGAATTCGAATAAACGCCACAGGCCTATTGGTCTTGGAGTACAAGGATTAGCGGATGCTTTCATCATGTTGCGTATGCCTTTTACCAGTGATGCGGCTAAAAAGCTGAATCAGGAAATCTTTGAAACCCTTTACTTCGCTGCCGTAACGGCTTCGATGGAAATGGCCAAAGAAGAAGGTCCGTATTCTACTTTTGAAGGTTCGCCAATGTCTCAAGGAGAGTTTCAGCACAATATGTGGGGGATGAAAGATGAGGAATTATCTGGTCGTTGGGATTGGGCTTCATTGAGAAAAGAAGTGATGGAACACGGCGTTCGTAATTCATTGTTAGTTGCGCCAATGCCAACCGCTTCTACATCTCAAATTTTAGGGAACAACGAAGCATTTGAGCCCTATACTTCTAATATTTATACCCGTCGTGTATTGTCAGGAGAATTCATCGTGGTAAACAAACATTTGTTGCATGATTTAGTAGAGCTTGGTTTATGGAATGAAAGCCTGAAACAGGAATTAATGCGAAATAACGGTTCGGTTCAAGCTCTTAATATTCCGCAGGATTTGAAAGAATTGTACAAGACCGTTTGGGAAATGTCGATGAAAGACATTATCGATATGTCACGTCAACGTGGTTATTTTGTGGATCAATCGCAGTCATTGAACCTGTTTATGCAAAATGCCAACTATTCGAAATTGACCTCTATGCATTTCTATGCTTGGCAATCCGGATTGAAAACAGGAATGTATTACCTAAGAACAAAAGCGGCTGTTGATGCCATTAAATTCACATTGAACAACGATAAAAAAGCAGAACCAATTGAGGTATTGTCGAGAGCTGTTGCAGTTCCTGTTGCCACTGCTCCGGTAGAATTGACTGCTGAAGAGTACAGAGCAATGATCGAATTGGCTAAAAATGCCGATCCGGATGATTGCGAAATGTGTGGGTCGTAAGGATTTCGCAATGATGAATGTTTTTTGATCGAAATTCTACAATACATAGCTTCTTTGTCATTTTGACGAAGGAGAAACCTAAAGCAGCTATCCATTATGGATAGCTGCTTTTTTTTTAGTTATTAAAAAATAAAATTGCGGTTTATTGATGTATAATTTAGTTTGATTGGAATTATAGCCTGCTGATAATTGGTTATATTTGAGCAAGTTATGCTTTGTTGGTTTTTTATTTTTTTAAAAGACACTAAAAACTGTAAAATATGAAAAATATAGAATTTACAATTACGGATGATTTGCTGGCGACTAAACAGCAGCGTCTTCTCAATTTAATCATCGATTTGCTGTTTCTCTATATCATTATATTGAGTGTTGGGACAGCTATTATGCTTATAGGAGAAGCTTCTTATAATTTGGCCCTTTCTGATTGGATCAAGTCTATGGGTTGGCTTGAAATTGTTTTTTACAGCTTATTGATCATGTTTTTGTACTATAGCCTGACCGAGATTTATTTCTCTCGAACTTTTGCTCAACTGGTTACCAGAACTGTTGTTGTGAAGAAAGACGGTTCGAAACCTGATAATGCAATGTTCTTCAAAAGAACATTATTTCGGTTCATTCCTTTTGAACCTTTTTCCTTTTTGGGCGCTTCATCAAGAGGATGGCATGATATTTTTTCGGAGACTTATGTAGTCAAGAAAAGGAAGTTGGCCAGAAAAATGAAATTAATCGAAACTTAGCGGAAACTGCGGAAGCATCGTTTGAAACAATAAAAAGAACCATCATTAACGATGGTTTTTTTGTTTTAAACACTTGCTTTTTTCTATATTCGCTACTTGTAATTTAATAGAATTTAAATAGTAAAAATGAACTGGGAACAACTCTTATCACTAAAACGCCAAGGCGATACCAGCAAGCGATTGCGAATAGAACAAGATGATACCCGTTTGGGATTTGAGGTAGATTACGACCGGATTATTTTTTCGGCAGCTTTCAGGAGCCTGCAAGATAAGACGCAGGTGATTCCGCTTTCTAAGACGGATTTTGTCCATACCCGATTGACGCATAGTTTAGAAGTTTCCGTTGTTGGGCGTTCTTTGGGACGTTTGGTTGGCAAAAAGATTATTGAAAAATATCCGCATTTGAAAGAAGTGCATGGTTTTCATATGAATGATTTTGGGGCTATTGTGGCTGCGGCATCATTGGCTCATGATATAGGGAATCCACCTTTTGGTCACTCAGGCGAAAAAGCCATCGGAGAGTATTTTTCGATTGGAAATGGTCAGCAATATAAAAACCAAGTTACTGAAAAAGAATGGCAGGATTTGGTCGATTTTGAGGGCAACGCCAATGGTTTTTCGGTTTTGACGGCAAGTCGTCCCGGAATAGAAGGCGGACTCCGAATTTCCTATGCCACTTTGGGTGCTTTTATGAAATACCCTAAAGAGAGTCTTCCAAAAAAACCAACAAAAAACATTGCTGATAAAAAATACGGATTCTTCCAAACGGATAAAAAATTCTTTCAGGAAGCGGCTAAAGATATGGGATTGATTTCCAATAAAACCGGTGATGATATTGGTTTTGAAAGACATCCTCTTGCGTATTTAGTTGAAGCGGCAGATGATATTTGCTATACTATTATTGACTTTGAAGACGGAATTAATTTGGGCTTGGTCTCAGAAGATTTTGCTTTAGAGTATCTGATTAAATTGGTCAAAGACAGTATCGATACTTCAAAATACAAGACCTTAGAGACTAAAGAAGATCGAATAAGTTATCTGCGAGCCTTGGCTATCGGTAGTTTGATCAATGATGCCGTAAAAGTGTTTGTTGCTAACGAAGAAGCGATTTTGGCAGGGCAATTCCCTTTTGCCTTAATGGACAAAAGTAAGTATAAAGTGCAGATGGACGATATTATTAAGATTAGCGTCAACAATATTTATCAAAGCCGCGAAGTCATTGAAAAAGAAATCGTTGGTTACCAGATCATACAGACTTTGTTGGATAAATTCATAACGGCTTATAATAATAAATTTAACGGGCATGCGTCAAATTATGATGCGTTGATCTTGAAGCTATTGCCAGAGAAACATCTTTTGGAAAAGGAAAACATCTACGAAAGATTGCTTCATATTTGCCATTTTATTTCCTTGCTTACAGATGGAAACGCATTGGAATTGTACGAAACAATCAATGGACGCAAGAAAGATTAATTGCTAAAAAACATACTCTAAACCTACGCCTAAAACTTGTTTTAATTGCAGTTTTGGGCCGACGGTTGTTTGTACTCCGTTAATTTCTTCTTTGGATTTAATATCGTCGTCATAGACAAAATGGGCTCCAATATTTGCCTTGACATATTGGTTTACCACTAAATTCAATTGGGTGTTACAATCAATGTCAATATTGCCGAAATTATTGATGTAATCAGAGTATAAACTCAGTCGATTTTCGAAAATTATATTTTTAAAAATTTCTTTTTTTAAGTAACTGGTTACCAGAAAACCAAGCTCGGTTTTTGATTTTTTTCCTTCATAAATTAAGTTTCCGTCAACGTCATAAACCGCTTTGTTGACACCAAAAGCCCCTTGATTTGCTAAATATTGGTCTAAAACGAGCGTGTTTTTCATCGTAACAGGCGAGATGTAAAGGTTTTCGTCTTTTTTCTTACTGGAATATTCTGCTCCGGCTCCTAAGAAAGTATAGGCGGGGGCAAAAAGTCTCGAAATGGCGATTTCTCTATTGGGATATTTGTAACCGTTTGTAAACTGGGTATTGAAGGTAAATTTTGCCGAATGATACCAATTAGAAGTACTGTCTTTTCTGTAACCGATGGTGGAGTTGTAACGAAAGGCATCGTCTGTTTTTCTAAGATCCAGGCCATCCTGTTTGTTTACGCCATAACGAACAATTAGTTCTTCGACCCATTTGACATTTTTATTAGAATAAGTTAGAACAAAGCTCCCTTTAAACAATCCTGAAATAGAACTTTCCCCTCCTGAACTCCAGTTCATAAAAGCAATTTCGCTAAAATCAAAACCAACAGTGTTTTTGCCGTTCCAATTTGAAACGTTTTTAGGTTTAGGGCTTACAATGTCTTGGGAGAAGCTGTTTATGGTGAATAATAATACAAGTGTCAATAAGGTGTTGCATGCTAACTTTGTCATGAATGTCAATGTTTTTTAGATGGGCAATATAATTATTTTAAATAGTTTAAAAAAATTAGTTCAAGGGTGTTAACGTTAATATTACAACATTGTTGTAGTTCTTCAACGGTACCCTGCTCGATAAACTCATCGGGAATTCCTAATATTTTTACTTCCGAAGTATAATGATGTAGAGCCGAAAATTCGAGAATCGCAGTACCAAATCCTCCTGTAATGGCGCCATCTTCGATTGTTATTATGGTTTTGAATTTCTTAAAAATAGCATGCAGTTCTTTTTCATCCAGCGGTTTGACAAATGCGAAGTTGTAGTGCGCAATTTCGTCCGGATTGGCTATTTTGGTTAAAGCCAAAGTGACGTTTTTAGCTATTGGTCCATTGGATAAAACGGCTATTTCAGTTCCTTTCTTTAAGCAACTAGACGAGCCAATGGCTATTTTTTCATAGTGACCGAAATTTACGGATTCCCAATCAGTAATCATACCACGACCGCGTGGGTATCGAATAGCTATTGGGTTTTTTAGTCCTAATTGTGCGGTGTATAAAATGTTTTGGAGGTCAATTTCATTCAAAGGAGAAAAAATAATCATGTTGGGAATGCAACGAAGATAAGCCAAGTCGAACACGCCATGATGGGTGGCGCCATCTTCTCCTACCAGTCCAGCTCTGTCCAAACAAAAAATGACGGGCAAATTTTGTAGAGCGACATCGTGGATTACTTGGTCATAAGCTCGTTGTAAAAATGTCGAGTAGATGTTACAATAAACGATCATTCCCTGTGTTGCCATTCCGGCTGAAAGTGTAACGGCATGCTGCTCGGCAATTCCCACATCAAAAGCGCGATCCGGCAAGGCTTCCATCATAAATTTGAGGGAACTCCCAGAAGGCATTGCGGGGGTGATTCCAATGATTTTTTCATTTTTTCGGGCTAGATCCAAAAGAGTCAGGCCAAAGACGTCCTGGTATTTTGGAGGGAGATTTTCCTCTACTTTTGTATGTATTTCTCCGGTATTGGCGTCAAATTTCCCAGGAGCATGGTATTTCACCTGATCTTCCTCGGCTTGTTTCAACCCTTTTCCTTTTGTGGTGATTACGTGAAGGAATTTTGGTCCTTTTATTTTTTGTAATCGTTTCAATTCTTTGATTAAAGCAAAAATATCATGTCCGTCGATAGGTCCTGAATAATCAAAATTCAATGACTTTATCATGTTGTTCTGTCTTGGATTCTTTCCGTTTTTGACAGCAGTTAAATATTTTTTTAACGCGCCTACGCTGGGATCGATTCCAATAGCGTTATCGTTAAGAATTACTAATAGGTTGGCATCGGTTACTCCGGCGTGATTTAATCCTTCAAAAGCCATCCCTGAAGCTATGGAGGCGTCGCCAATTACTGCGATGTGTTGCTTGGAGTGTTCCCCTTTTAAATTAGAGGCAATTGCCATTCCCAAGGCTGCCGAAATGGAAGTGGAAGAATGGCCTACGCCAAAGGCATCATAAATGCTCTCGCTTCTTTTTGGGAAACCGGAAATGCCGTGCAATTGACGGTTGGTATGGAAA
This sequence comes from Flavobacterium granuli, assembly GCF_900129705.1. Lineage (GTDB taxonomy): Bacteria > Bacteroidota > Bacteroidia > Flavobacteriales > Flavobacteriaceae > Flavobacterium > Flavobacterium granuli. The sequence goes on from NZ_FQWO01000004.1 coordinate 25,774, forward strand.
ATTTCTCTTCTTCCTGTAAGGATTTTATGTCCGTAGGCCTGATGTCCCACATCCCAAACTAATAAATCCTCTGGGGTGTTGAATACATAATGCAGGGCAATAGTCAATTCGATTACACCTAAACTCGCGCCGAGATGTCCTTCCTTTACAGATACAACATCGATTATGAAATTACGTAATTCCTGAGCGACTTGAGGAAGTTGGGTTTCGTCAAGCAGGCGTAAATCCTCGGGATTGTTTATGTTTAAAAGTAAATTTTCTGGCATAAGGCAAATGTACGAATTGAATTCCTATTTTTGTAAACAATAGGTTTTCAAGCAAAAATAATGCCTTTCACGTAAATAAATTATGATAAATCCTTTCACTGACGAATATTTTATGAAAAAGGCTTTGCAGGAAGCGGAGATGGCTTTTGAAAAAGGCGAAATTCCTGTGGGAGCTATCGTGGTTGTTGATCATACGATAATTGCGAGAAGTCATAATTTGACAGAATTGTTAAATGATGTGACCGCTCATGCCGAGATGCAGGCGATAACAGCGGCGGCAAATTTTATTGGAGGCAAATATTTGAAAGATTGTACTTTGTATGTTACATTGGAGCCTTGCCAAATGTGTGCTGGCGCTTTGTACTGGAGTCAGATTTCAAAAATTGTTTTTGGGGCCAGCGATGCGCATCGGGGTTATGAGAAAATGGGTACGCAATTACATCCAAAAACGACCGTTGTTCGTGGGGTTATGGCTGATGAGGCTTCGGACTTGATGAAGCGATTTTTTGCCGAGAGAAGGAAGTAATGCAGTACATGGGATTCCTAGTCCGGACGGAAGTGAAAATCCTTATGTTCCGGTGTTGGTCCTATAAGATTATAGCGTGCTGATAGTGATCGGAAGGCCGGAAATTGCTCAAAAAAGCGCAAAAAAAAACTCCCCAATTTCTTGAGGAGTTTCTGATTTATTCTTTTATAACATTTCCTTTTTTGTCGTAGAAATGATATTCTAAATACGTGTAAGCGTCACGAGGTATGATTTTCACCCATTTTTTATGTTCAAAAAACCATTTTGAACGTATTGATGGAAAACCTTTGGTAAGGTATGCGGCCACAAAGGGATGTACGTTAAGCACAACGTCTTGGTGGGTTTTTAAAACTCTATCTAAATCAGAAGCAATTTTATCAATGATTAGAATTGGCGCTTCAATTTCGCCATTCTCATTGTTAGGATCTTCTTCTCTAGTTTTAATGTTTCTTTCCGGTCTTACTCTTTGTCTGGTAATCTGGACTAATCCAAATTTACTAGGAGGTAAGATTTTATGTTTCGCTTTATCATCGCTCATTTCTTCCCTCAGGAAGTCGAACAAAACTTTACGATTTTCGGGATTAGACATGTCGATAAAATCAATCACAATAATTCCGCCCATGTCTCGCAGACGCAATTGTCTGGCGATTTCGGCGGCGGCAATCATGTTGACTTCCATTGCGGTGTCTTCCTGGTTAGTGGCCTTATTAGAACGGTTTCCGCTGTTTACGTCTATGACGTGTAGCGCTTCGGTATGTTCGATAATAAGATAAGCCCCTTTACTCATGGAAACTGTTTTCCCGAATGAAGTCTTGATTTGTCTCTCTATGTTGTATTTCTCAAAAATAGGCGTATCGTTTGATTGATAAAACTTAACAATGGATTGTTTGGATGGTGCAATTTCTTGCAAATAATCCTTTGTTTGGTTGTACAACTCTTCATCATCAATTTGGATACTGGTAAAAGTATCGTTGAAAACGTCTCTCAATATTGAAGAAGCTCTGTTGAGTTCTCCTAATACTTTGGACGGATGATGAGCAGTTGGTAATTTTTTACACATTGCAGTCCATCTGCCAAGCAGGTTCTGCAAATCTTTTTCTAATTCGGCTGTATTTTTGCCTTCGGCTACTGTGCGAACAATAACACCAAATCCTTTTGGTTTGATGGATTGTACTAATCGTTTCAAACGATCCTTTTCTTTCTTGTCTTCTATTTTTTGAGAAATAGAAACGCGATCCGAAAAAGGAACTAAAACTATAAAACGTCCGGCAAGAGAAAGCTCAGCGCTAATTCTTGGTCCTTTGGTTGATATCGGTTCTTTGACGACTTGTACTAAAATAGATTGATTGGCGTTGATTACATCGGTAATGGTGCCATCTTTGTCTATTTCTTTTTCAAACTGAAAGTTTTTTAGGGAGAAATCTTTTATTTTACCTGCGCTTACAAGTTTTATGAATTTCAGTTGGGAAGTGAGGTTAGGACCTAGGTCGTGATAATGTAAGAAAGCATCTTTTTCGAAGCCTACATTTACAAAAGCAGCGTTGAGTCCGGCAACTGGTTTTCGTATTTTGGCAATAAAAATATCGCCTACCTGAAAGTTGCTTTTTTCTTCTTCTTTGTGTAATTCAATTAGTTTTCCATCTTTTAATAAGGCAAAATCTACAAAATCAGAACTAGATCGAATGATTAATTCTTTATTCACGTTGTAAATTTTTATCCGAACTTTTTAGTTTTCAGTTGTCGGTTTTCAGTTCTTGGTTTGCAACTCAGAACTCATAACTTATAACTCATAACTGAATTGTAAGGATGGATTAAACAATAATTTTAACAGGTATTGAACCCGGATGGAAGTCTAGATGTCAGATGCCAGTTTTCAGGCAGCAGTTAAAACTGCAATCTGTAACCTGTAATCTGTTTTCTTTTTTCCAAATTTCAATGAACGGTTAAAAAGAAAAAAGTAGTTTAAAACTACTTTTTCTTTTTGTGACGGTTAGCTCTCGCTCTTTTTTTACGTTTGTGCGTCGCTACCTTATGTCTCTTTCTTTTTTTACCACTTGGCATATCTTGTCGATTTTATGATTAGTTAATATTATTATTTTGCTTCGTTATTAATTTTTACTCCTTCTACAAAAACTTTTGCAGGTTTGAAAGCAGGGATGTTGTGTGCAGGAATTTTTATTGTAGTATTTTTAGAGATATTTCTACCTGTTTTCTCGGCTCTAGTTTTTACTATAAAACTTCCAAAACCTCTTAAATAAACGTTATCTCCAGTCTCCAATGAATTTTTAACTTCATTCATAAAGGTCTCAACTGTTGCTTGAACATCTCCTTTTTCAAGGCCTAATTTTTCTGAAATTTTCGCTACGATATCTGCTTTCGTCATTTTCTTTCCTTATTTATTATTTTATAATAATTTTTTTGAGTTTGCAAATATAGGAATTTAAAAAACAAATATTCAAGCTAATTCATTAAATTTTAATCACATAAACTTTTACTTTTGTCAACAAATATTTAATAATGATTTTTTCTAACTCTCTTATTCAATGGTATTTACAAAATAAACGTGATTTACCTTGGAGAAATACTACAAATCCATACGCTATTTGGCTCTCTGAAATCATGCTTCAACAGACGCGTGTTGCGCAGGGAACACCTTATTTTTTGTCTTTTATGGATGTCTTTCCCACTGTTTTTGATTTGGCCAAGGCCGATGAAGAACAGGTGCTGAAACTCTGGCAGGGTTTGGGCTATTATTCGCGGGCGAGAAACTTGCATAAAACGGCCCAATATGTAGCTTTTGATTTAGGCGGTGTTTTTCCCGCAACTTATAATGAGTTGTTGAAGTTGAAAGGTGTGGGCGAATATACGGCCGCCGCGATTGCGTCCTTTTCTTATCAGGAGCCGGTTCCGGTTGTGGACGGCAATGTGTTTCGGGTGTTGTCGCGTTATTTTGATATAGAGACCGATATTGCTTTGGCTTCCGCCAAGAAAGAATTTGCAGCCCTGGCTTTTGAACTTATGCCGAAAGATATGCCGGCAACCTTCAATCAAGCCATTATGGAATTTGGCGCTTTGCAATGTGTTCCTAAAAGTCCGGATTGCTCAATTTGTATTTTTAACGAAAGTTGTGCCGCCTTGCAAAAAAAGAAAGTGGCTCAGTTGCCTGTGAAATCCAAGAAATTGAAAGTAAGGAATCGCTACTTTAATTATTTAGTGGTTTCGGATGATGATGATAACACTGTGATTCAAAAACGCAGTTCGAAGGGGATTTGGTATAACCTATATGAATTTCCTTTAATTGAAACGGAGAAAGAAGAGGATTTTGATTGTATTGCTGACTTGCTGAAAAAAAGCGATTTTGGTTCCCATACTATTATAGGTATGATGGAGGATAATCAAAAAAGCATCATTCATAAATTGTCGCACCAACATTTGCATATTAAATTTTGGAAGATAAAAATAAAGGGCAGGATCGAAAACGGAATAGATAAGGAGCATCTGAAAACCTTTCCGTTTCCAATTGTGATTCATAATTTTATTGAAAAGGAATAAAATTAATTTCTAAAAAAATGTACCTTTGGTAGAAATGCTAGTTATACTATGAATGGAACATTAAATAAGGTAATGCTGATAGGTCATCTTGGTGATGAAGTGAAGATGCATTATTTTGATGGAGGCAACTGTATTGGTCGATTTCAATTGGCGACCAATGAAGTTTATATCAATAAAACGACAAACGAAAAGATTGTTTCTACCGAGTGGCACAATTTAGTGGTGCGCAATAAAGCGGCTGAAATTTGTGAAAAATATTTATCAAAAGGGGATAAGATCTATGTGGAGGGGCGTATAAAATCACGTCAATGGCAGACGGAGGAAGGAGTTGTGAAGCATACTTCAGAAATTCAGGTAACTGAGTTCACTTTTTTATCGACCAAAAAAGGAAATGAAAACAGCAAACAAATTCCCGATCAGGATTCCGTAAAAAACACTAACTTTGACCCACAAAATAACGGCTTGCCAATCAATGATTTGCCGTTTTGATTGTCTAACTAATCCTTTTTAATTTGGACCCAGAGCCCAGTTTAAGACTTATAAACGCACTAGATACTGAACTAGTGTTTGATTTTATCGGAATAGGTGCATTGCTTTTTTGCTCTGCAGTAGTTTCCGGAGCCGAAGTGGCCTTGTTCTCCTTGTCTCAAAAAGACATCGATGATACTATTCAAGAAAATCCTTCAAAAGGAAAAATCCTGTCAGATCTTTTACAGAAACCCAAAAAACTATTAGCGACCTTGTTAGTGGCTAATAATTTTATCAATATCGGTGTGGTAATTCTGTTTTCGTTTGTTGGCCGAAATTTGTTTTCAGCGATAAGTTCCCCGGTTTTGAAATTTGTATTGGAGGTTATCGTAGTTACTTTTTTATTGTTGTTGTTTGGAGAAGTTTTGCCCAAAGTATATGCCAGCCGGAACAGTGTGAAATTTGCTAAATTGATTGCATTTCCTATTTCCATGCTTGAAAAATTACTTTCACCTATTAGTATACCCATGCGCAACACAACCATTTATTTGCATAATAAGCTGGGAAAACAAAAAACAAATTTTTCGGTAGATCAATTGTCGCAGGCGCTGGAATTGACCTCTTCGGAAGATACTTCTTCTGACGAGCAGAAAATATTAGAAGGGATTGTGTCTTTTGGAAATACAGATACAAAACAGGTGATGAGTCCCCGAATAGATATTTTTGCATTGGAAATCACAGAATCTTTTGTTGAGATCTATTCGAAAATTATTGAGAAAGGTTATTCCAGAATTCCGATTTATCGCGATAATATTGATCAAATTGAGGGTGTTTTATTCGTAAAGGATTTGCTGCCGCATATTGATAAAAAGAATTTTGACTGGGTAACATTGATTAGAGAGCCTTTTTTCGTTCCTGAGAATAAAAAACTAGACAATTTGTTGAAGGATTTTCAAAGGATGAAAAGTCACTTGGCTATCGTGGTTGATGAATATGGCGGGACATCAGGATTGGTTTCTCTTGAGGATGTGATTGAAGAAATTGTTGGAGATATTAGTGACGAATTTGACAATGAAAATGTGGTTTATTCGATGATAGACGATCACAATTATCTTTTTGAAGGGAAAATAAACCTAAAGGATTTTTACAGAATTATAGATGTTGATGAAGATCTTTTTGAAGTTAAAAAAGGCGAGGCAGAGACTTTGGCTGGATTTATTCTGGAGATTTTAGGAAACTTCCCCAAAAAAGGACAAAAAATAGCATACGAAAATTGCCTGTTCACCGTTGAAGCTGTGGACAAAAAAAGAATAAAACAGATAAAAGTTACTATTGATGCTTAATTTAAAGTACTACCGACAAAAATCGAATCAAAATAGAATCGTGATGCAGTTGTTTGCAATTCTAGGACTGTTGCTGTTCTCGGCTTGTAAAGATGATGTTCTTCCGAAACCTTCGGGCTATTTGCGTTTGGATTATCCTGTCGCAAAATATGCCAATTTTGAGAATGAATGTCCGTTTACTTTCGAAATGAATTCAGATGCTGTGATTAAAGGCGAGAAGAATTGTGGTTTTACTATTACGTATCCAAAAATGAAGGCGACGATTTATTTGACATATAAGCCTGTGCATAATGATATTAATAAGTTGTTGCGCGACGCCCAGAAGCTCACTTTTGAACATGTAATCAAGGCAGATGATATCCTGGAGCAACCGTATTTGAATCCGGATAACAAAGTGTATGGGATGTTTTATCAGGTGGATGGAAACGCAGCTACCAACTCACAATTCTATGTGACGGATAGTATAAAACATTTTGTCACCGGTTCCGTTTATTTCTATGCCAAGCCTAATTTTGATTCCATCATGCCGGCTGCGAGTTATATTAAAAATGATATGCAGCGACTGATGGAGACCTTGAAATGGAAGTAAACTGTCTAAGGTTGTTTATAAAAGTTTTTTCATAAAAAAAGCATTCACCGCTAAGTGAATGCTTTTTTTATGAAATCAAAAAAACTAATTTGATTATGATTTAGTGCTTTTTACAGTGTATGTTTTGCCGTCTCCTGTTGCTTGAACTACTTTGGTTAAGCTTTCAGGGTTTTGGATGGTTTTGTCGAAAGTTACGCTGGCTGATTTTGTTTCAAAATCTACTGTGGCTGTTTGTACGCCGTCAAGAGCAGTCAATTCTTCTTGAATCGTTTTAGCACAACCCATGGCACAGGTCATTCCTTCAATGGTAAAACTGGCTGTTTGTAGATTCTCAGCAGCAATTTCCTTCGGCTGTTCGCTGTCGCTCGAGTCTTTTTTAACTTTTGGAGCTACTGTTTCTGTTTTTGCGATGGCAGTGTCAGGAGTAGTTTTTTTACAACTTACAAAAAGAAGGCTGGCAAGAGCTATCGCTGCAATTGATTTTGTGATATTCATATTCATTGATTTTTAGGGATTTAACAAGGGTGTAATTCGATTGCAAAATTAATAAAAAAACGAGGGCTAATTCATAAAATTATTACAATTTTGGGGCAAAATAGTGATGATGGAATCAAAACAGTTGAAATGGGTTTATTTGGCAGTTCTTGCCTTGGTTTGGGGAAGTTCTTTTGTTTTAATCAAAAAAGGGTTGATTGGGCTTACTGCTTTGCAGGTGGGTTCGCTACGAATTGTATTTGCTGCTTTGTTTTTATTGTTAATTGGTTTCAAAAGTTTGTTTAAGATTCCGAAACAGAAATGGAAATATATTGCCTTGACTTCGTTGTTTGGGACTTTTGTGCCAGCCTTTCTTTTTGCAATGGCACAAACGGAGATTGATAGTTCGGTGAGTTCCATCCTCAATTCTCTGACGCCTTTGAATACCTTGATTTTAGGAGCCTTAGTTTTTGGGGTTGGTTTTCAAAGAAGACAAGTTTTTGGTGTTTTTATTGGGCTTTTGGGTAGTTTGTTGTTGGTTTTTAACGGCGCAATGAACCATCCGGATCAGAACTACTATTATGCGATTTTGGTAATTATTGCTTCGATCTGCTATGCGGTGAATGTGAATCTGATTAAGCGGTTTTTGTCTGATTTGAGTCCGGTGAGTATTACTACGGGTAATTTTTTGGTATTGCTATTTCCGTCTTTGACTATTTTATATTTAACGGGTTTTCTTCAGAAATTCATATCGAAAAAGTACAAGAGGCTGTTTTGTTTATCATGATTTTGGGAGTTGTGGGAACCGGGATTGCCAATATTTTATTTTTCAAACTGATTCAGATTTCGTCGCCTGTTTTTGCAACTTCGGTAACGTATTTGATTCCTGTAGTGGCTTTTTTCTGGGGATTGCTGGATCATGAAATGCTTACTTCGATACAGTTTTTTGGTGCTTTTATCATATTGATTGGGGTGTATTTGTCTGCTAAAAAATAGACAGCTGTCGGTATTAGAAAAGCTATAAAACAACAAAGGCTATCAGTTACGATAGCCTTTGTTTATTATTTAAGTTTTTGACTATTTAAAGTCGGAATCAGTAACGCCTTCGTTAATGGTAACTTCAGACATTTTAATGTCTAATTCAAAACCTACATTCTGAATGATGTTGAAAGGTACTTTTACTCCTTTTACCTCTCTGTAGTCGCCAAAGTTGGTTGTTTGGGTGATGGATTTGCCTCCTTGTTCCATTGTTTTGGCTTCGGCAAGTTTTAATCCGGAAGCTACATCATAGTAAAGTGTATTTTTTCCGTTTTTGATTGCATAAGCTTCTTTTCCGTTGAAGTTTTCAATACCGTCAAGGCTGATTCCTTCTTTTTTGGAAAGATTTAATTCTTCGAATAAGACTGCACTACTTTTCATTTCGGCTAATTCGCTTCCTTCAAAGTTTTTTCTTTGTCCTTGTTGAAGAACGTAGGCGCCGGTTTCATTGACTACTTGTTTCATTAGACTCATGGTTCCCATCGCTAATTCTACGTTTAGTTTTCCTTTGCTGTCCGCTTTTGAAGTAAAACTTAGAGGAGAAGGAGCTTGTGGAATTGTAGTAGATCCTTTCATGGAGATGGTTTTTACCGCTTTTACGGCTTTTTCTCCACCAATGGCTACAATGTATTTGTCTAATACGCTTTTGAATGTAACGTCTTTCGGGATGTCTTTTTTGAAAACTGGTTTTTCGATTGGATTACCAAACTTGTCAAAATAAAACATTGGCATTTTTAGGTTTTCCAATGCTGGAGCCACTTCGGTTCCTTTACCTACAACTAGAATTCGGATATTATCGGCCAAGAAGTATTTATTGGCTACGGCTTTAATATCTTCTACGGTTACTGCATTGATGCTTCGGATGTAATTTTCGTAAAAATCAGCAGGTAAGTTCTGTGTTTCTGTGTTTAACGCATAACGGGCTACTGTTGCTGGTTTTTGGATTTGCATTACAAAGTTACCAATGTATTTTGCTTTGGCATTTTTCAAGTCGTCAGCAGAAACCAGTTCGGTTCTTATCTTTTTTAATTCGTTTAAAATTTCAACGACAGAGCTGTCTGTAACGGCATTTCTTACTGATGTTGAAGAGCGGAATTTTTCTACATATTTGCCGTATCCTATCGAAGAATAAGCTCCGTATGTCCAACCGTGTTTTTCACGTAAGTTCAGGAATAATCTTCCTTCACCACCGCCGCCAAGAATTTGGTTTGCCAAAATGGCTGCGAAGTATTGTTTGTCGGTGATTTTTAGATTGACTGTATTAACAACGGAAATTTCAGATTGCACCGCATTGGGCATGTCTACAAAGTTGATTTGTGACTGCGGTACGTTTTTAGGATCCGGATAGGTTATTTGCGGAGCAGTAGCTTTGGCCCAAGAACCAAATAGTTTTTCCACTACTTTTTTTATCTCTTTGGTTTTTACATCACCTACAATAATCAGGTATGCGTTTCCTGGAACAAAATTGTTTTTGTAGTTTGAAACTGCATCTTGCAAAGTTACTTTGTTGATGCTTTCGGCGCTTAAATATTCACCTGAAGGATGATTTACTCCAAAAGTCAACACGTTTTCAACTCTTCCTGCTACAGCAGTAATGCTTTTTTCTTGAGACTTGATAGCCTCTAGCATTTTTGCTTTTATTTTGTCGAATTCTTCCTGAGTGAAAACGGTGTTTAGAGCGCCATCTGCCATTAATTCTAATATTCTGCCGGAATATTTTGACAATCCGCTGGCAGAAGCTCCATTAGCATCAAAACCGATATTTGCTCCTAAGAAATCTACTTCTTCATTGAAGGCGTCTTTGGTGGTTTTGGTGGTTCCGCTTCCTATAAGTTGGCTTGTAATATCGGCAACTCCTTTTTTGTCTCCTTCGGCATAAGGCATGTTGTCTAAGCTTAATCGGAACGAAACTCTTGGTAATTTATGGTTTTCAACCACCATTACTTTTAGTCCGTTTTTTAGTTCAAAATTGTTGGATTTGCCAATTTTGATTGTTGGAGAAGCGGTGGCTTTTGGTTGTGGAATTATTTGTCCTTGCATAGCTAAAGTCAAAAACAGACTGGATATTATATATATTGTTTTTTTCATGATGTTGGTATTAATTATTGGATTTGTCAGTTGGAACATAATCTAATACTAATCTTTGGTTTGGATTTAGGTATTTTTTGGCAACCTCTCTAATCTCTTCCGGAGTGATAGAATGGTATATTTCAATCTCAGTGTTGATTAGATTTACGTCTTTGTACAATAGGTGAAAAGTGGCAAGATTCTCAGCAATTCCTTCAATTGTGGAATTACTATTTACGTATTGATTGTCGTATTTGTTCTGTAATTTCTTTAATTCTTTATTCGAAATTAATTCCGTTTGCAATTTTACGATCTCAGCATCAATTTCTGCCAGGATGTTCTCGGCCGTGCTTGGAGCTTGCGGTAAGCCATACAGAATGTATGTTCCGTAATCTTCCTGGCTGTAGCTGAATGCGCCAATTTGTAAAGCCATTTTTTTGTCGTCAACAATTTTTTTGTACAATCTGGAGCTTTTTCCATCGCTTAAGATTGTTGAAATGAAATCCAATACTCTCGCATCACGCGTTTTCATCGATGGCGTTCTGTAGGAAGCAACCACCATTGGAATTTGGATGTTTGGATCTTCAAATTTTGATTTGATGGTTTTGGTAATAGGTTCTTCTACGAAAGTTTCTCTTTCAATAGCTGCGCCTTTCTTAATGACACCAAAGTATTTTTGAATCCACTCTTTCGCTTGGTTTTTGTCGAAATCTCCGGCAACCACAAGAACAGCGTTATTTGGAATGTAGAATTTCTTGTTGAAATCTTGAAATTCAGCCAGTGTTGCTGCATCTAAGTGTTCCATTGATCCAATGGTTGTCCAGCGATAAGGATGGTTTGTAAACATTTTTTTCTTTACTTCAGGAATCAATTGACCGTAAGGACTGTTGTCATAACGCAATCTTTTTTCTTCTTTAACCACTTCATTTTGAGTGTCAACCCCGATTTGGTTGATAACTGGGTGCAGCATTCTTTCGGCTTCCATCCATAGTCCTAATTCCAGATTGTTAGAAGGGAATACTTCGTAATAATACGTACGGTCTTCGGTGGTGTTGGCATTGTTTGTCCCTCCATTTCCGGTAACAATTTTAAACCACTCGCCACGTTTGATGTTTTCAGTGCCTTCAAATAAAAGGTGTTCGAAAAAGTGGGCGAAACCAGTTCTTTCCGGGTTTTCATTTTTGGCACCTACATGGTACATTACTGATGTGATTACAACTGGTGCCGAAGGGTCATTTTGTAAAATAACGTGCAGACCGTTGTCTAAAGTATATTCTTCGAAGGCTACTTTTTGAGCAGAAACGGCTCCTCCAAGTAAAAGTGTGGCGCTTAATGCCATTATTGATTTTTTCATAAGAATTAATAAAATTATATTGGTAATAAGTAGCAATAGTAGTTCTATTGTTACATCAAAAGTAATTTTTTTTAATGATTAAATAGGAAAATTACTGCTTTTTTATCGAATATAGATAAGTTTGATACTGGTATCTTGTATTGGCTTATAGGTTCTAAATCAAGGTAAAAGAAAGAGGCTGTATTTTTTTGGCACAACTGATTGCTTAGTAAATATTTAATTGTATATTTGCAACCTTAAAAATTAATAAAACAATTTGTTATGTACGCAATCGTAGAGATAGCAGGGCAACAATTCAAAGTAAGCAAAGACTTAAAGGTTTATGTTCACCGTTTGGCTAATGAAGAAGGTTCAAAAGTTTCTTTTGATAAAGTTCTTTTATTAGACGATAACGGAAACGTTACTTTAGGCGCCCCAGCTATAGAAGGTGCTTCTGTAGAAGCTAAAGTGTTACAACACTTAAAAGGAGATAAAGTTATCGTTTTCAAAAAGAAAAGAAGAAAAGGATACAAAAAGAGAAACGGTCACAGACAGTATCTTACTCAAATTGTAATTGAAGGTATTACTTCAACTGGTGCTAAAAAAGCAGCTCCTAAAAAAGCGGCGGTAGAAGCAACTGCAGAAACTGCAGCTCCAAAAGTGAAGAAAGCTCCAAAAGCAAAAAAAGAAGATACTCAAGAATAATAACAAAATAAAACTAATACGTCATGGCTCACAAGAAAGGTGTCGGTAGTTCCAAGAATGGTAGAGAATCAGAATCGAAACGTTTAGGTGTTAAGATTTTTGGTGGACAAGCTGCTATCGCAGGGAACATCATCGTAAGACAAAGAGGTTCAAAACACAATCCAGGTGAAAATGTTTACATCAGTAAAGATCACACCCTACACGCAAGAGTAGATGGAGTGGTACACTTCCAAAAGAAAAGAGATAATAAATCATACGTTTCTATACTTCCATTTGAAGTTGAAGCATAATTGATTTTCTCAATTTATTTAAAAACCCGTTTCGAAAGAAGCGGGTTTTTTTGTGTTCTTAGTTTTTTAAGGTGGAATGAGTTTATTTATGATCTGTCAATTTAAAAGTTTATTTTTTAGGTTTTGAACTCATAAAAAAAGCCATTCTAAGGAACGGCTTTTGGCTTTTGATGTAATGAAAGTATTTCGTGGAAGTTTTAGTCGTTTCTGAAATTTTGTCCTTCTCTTCTGTTGTTCTCTCTGTTTCCAGGCATTTTTTTCATACCGGCAAAATCTTCGATTTTATAGGTTAAAGAAAATAAGGCGTATCGCTTTAAAATAGTGTTTTCTTCATCGCGTATGGTTGTGGCCGAAATAGTTCTGGAATAGCTCTGATTTTGATTCAGGACGTCATATACCTTTATTTTTGCAATCAGTTTTTTGTCAAATAAACCATAGGATAAACTAGAGTTCCATTGGTAGAAATTATTATTTGTTCTGCTGGCATCATAAGTGTAGCCAAAGTCGTTTCCGAAAATCCAATTTTTAGGCCAGTAGTTTGTGGTTTGTAAATTAATTCTGTGAACAGCATTCGATCTTCCGCTAATCTGATAATTTTGATATTTGGATTCATTATACGACATACTGTAGGAAGGGGCGATGGTTAATAATTCTCCGTAATCATAATTAAAATACATTCTAGGACTGATTCCTATTGATTTTGCCTCATATAAAACGCCATCTGTAAAACCTTTGTTCAATGAGTAGCTTCCTCTAAGGCCTATTCCATATCGAAAGACATGTGCTTCTTTTTTTATGGTTTGATTCCAGTTTCCTCCCAATGAAGTCGAATAGGTTCCCGATATGTTCTCGTAGGTGGTTGTTCTTTTTCTGCTTTGGTCAAAAACGGTACTTGAAATAATTTCGCTATTATTATAAGTTGCGCTTGCAAATAAATTGTAGCCAGAACGAGTTCTGAAATCAAAATTTCTGAAATCTAAGCTAATATTGTGCTTTTCATTGGGATTTAAATCAGGATTCCCTATTACAGTGTTCAATGGATTAGATAAATTGGTAATCGCCAATAATTGACTTGATGAGGGCAGGCTATTAAGGTAATCATATTTTAAAGCTACAAATTTAGAGCGCTCGATTCGGTATCTGATTTGTGCGCCTCCATAAGGCAGCAGGTATTTTTTATTTAAATTGGCAGCTTCTCCTTTGTAGAAGGAATAGTTGTCAAATTGTATAATCGAAGTGCTGGAATTTAAGTTAAAAGTAAATTTGTTCTTCTCAAAACTCAAACCAACTTTTGGACTAATTGAGTTTTGTCTGGAAGTGGTATAGGTAGATAATCCTTCATTTAAAACAGAAAAGCTGTTTGAATTGGTATCAAAATCGTAGGTTTTTAAATCTTTGATTTCGTTCTTCCAGTCAAAATCGGCTCCAAAACGGACACGCAAAGAGTCAGTAATAGGTTCGGTATACTCGATATCAGCCGAATAGGAATCGGAGACGTTGTCGTTTTTGCTCTTTTGATTTCGAATGTCATTTGATTCGAATATGCCATCCTTGTAAAGAATTGTGGTAGATTCAGCAAAAGTGTCTGAGTCGCTGTTGTTGTTATTGTTGTTGAAAACAAAACTTAAATTACGTGCTTTTTTTTCAAAAGCTCTATTGAAATTGATCGAATTTCCAAAACTGGTTGATTGGTTTTCTCGCAGCGATATTGAATTGCTTTCGTTTAATAATTGGTCATTTTCGTCTTTAGAAAAGCTGTCGGAGTTATTGGAACTATTCGAACGAGATAAATTGACATTTGGTCTAACGACTATTCGTGTCTTAGGATCAATTTTATATTCCAATTCAAAATTAGCTTTATTTCCAGTGTTTTCATCTTTTGAGCTTGAATTCGATTCTGTTGTGAAATTCCCGGTTGGTTGAAAGTTTACTGTTTTAGATCGGTTGTCGTTTGTAGTAGTGGTATTGTTGAACGAGTAATTTGCCGAAGCATCAAAACCTTTAAACCATTCGTCAGTATAGTTAAATCCTCCTAAATTTGACTGCGTAATTCCTTTTCCGCTTCCTGATGAGGAATTGTTTGAGCCTCTATTGTTTCTCCCGCCACCCATGCTGTCAAAAACTTCATCCATAGAGAAGCCTGTAGAGTTGATGTTGTTAGACGAAGCTAAGACACTAATTTTTTGTTTGTTATTAAAGAAATTCATCACCATACTGCTTTCGTAACGATTGTCGGTGCCGTAACCTCCTAAAAATTTTCCAAACATACCTTTGTTTTTGTTGTCGTCGATAGTGAAGTTAATACTCGAAAAATCAGAAGTAGATTCTTGTTTTGATAATTCTTCTTTTTTGGTTTTAAAATCAGAAACCTGAACTTTATTGATGATTTCGGCAGGTAAGTTTTTTAAAATCATCGCTCCATCTCTGTCAAAAAAGGTTTTTCCATTGACTAGAAATTGGGTTACGTCTTTTCCATTAACCGAAACTTTTCCGTCACTGTCAATTTCAACACCGGGCAACTGTTTTAGCAGTGTTTCTACATTTGAGTCTGGGCGCACCTTAAACGAAGAGGCGTTAAATTCTAAGGTGTCTTTTTTTACTCGAATAGGCGGTGCTTCTGTTTTTATCGTTACTCCATCCAATGCGTTGAAGGATTCAGATAGGTAAATATTGTTGAAGTTTTTGTTTTCTGAGATTTTTGGCAGTTCTTCTGTAAATGTCTGAAACCCCATAAAACTGACTTTTAGAAATACAGGTTTATCATATTTCTTAGTTGTAAATTTAAATATGCCTTCCTTGTTGGTTGTGGCGTATTCTAATACGGCTGAATCTTTTACAGTAGAAAAATAGACGGTAGCCGCTTCTAGCGGAGTTTGGTCATTGATGTTTAAAACTTTACCGCTAATGCTGTATTGTTCTTGGGCATTAGTTAGAAAAGGAAAAATTAAAAAAAGCAGAATGGAGTAGTACTTTAGCATATTAGATTTATTTGACTGCTTTTTAGATGTCAAATCGTTCTAAAGGTTTAATCGGAAACTTTAAAATGAACTCTGATTCTTTATTTTAGATTTTAGAAGTCTTGAATTTAGGGTTTGCTTTGATAGAGTAAAACTATTTGTCATTATAATGCCCCAAGGCTGAAATGATAATTATAACTACTTCGTGGTCGATAATTTCATATACCAATCGGTCTTTTTTATTAATTTGTCTCGACCAAATTTCGGTTTCTTTGTATTTTAGCTTTTCGGGTTTGCCAATTCCAATTGTTGGATGTATTTCTAGCTCTAGAAATATTTTTTCAATTTTTGAAATATCCGTTGTCTTGCCCGACTTTTTTATTTTTAACAAATCAGCAAGAGCTTCTTTGCTTATTTCTATTGTATATCTGCCCATATATTTTTGGGATCTACTTTGGTGTAGTTTTCTTTTCTGTAGGCAGGATCCTGAAAGTTTTTATGGTGTTTGTCTAATCTTTCGATTAACTCTGGATGTGTAATTTCATTGTTTTGCTCAATTACTTCCACATCAAAAGCTTTCAAAATTTTTTTGATGATTGCAATTTGAGAAATGTCTTTTATATTTACCGTAAGTGTGGTCATTTTGATAAGTATTCAATTGAGACACAAAGATATAAAATATTTGGGTTATTGTTAAGAGCTTGATTGTTTTTTGAAAATAGCTTGTAGCTTTTTGAAGATAAGTTTTTTAAATTAATAGCTTTGAGCTATTCCATTATTTGGAAAGGCAAGTATAAATAAGACGCAAAATATAAATAAGATTTTTATTTGTTTTTTCACAGTTTGATTTTATTTGATATTGCTAAATTTTCTTATTTAAGGATATGAGATAAAAATGATAATGTTAAAAATAATATAATTGCACATAAGATGCCTCCTAAAAAGGAAACAACAATATTATCAATTGATTTGTCAATTTGATAACCGGCATAAAATCCGCCAATTATACAAAGTTTTGTTCCAAAATATACCTCTTTGACTCATATTGTAATTATTTTTTACATGGTTAAATATATCAATAATTATAAAATAAAACGCACAAAATTAAATAATGTTTCCTTTCAAAATTATTTGATATTTGAAAAACAAAAAACCCTCACATTGCTGCAAGGGTCTATCTTAATTCTTAGTACTAAAATCTTAATACTAATATCTGTAATATTCCGGTTTGAATGGACCTTCAACAGGAACTCCAATATAAGCTGCCTGATCGTCACGTAAAGTTTCTAGTTCAACACCCAGTTTTGCCAAGTGCAACATAGCTACTTTTTCATCTAAATGTTTAGGTAACATGTAAACATCGTTGTTATAAGCAGCACTGTTTTTCCACAATTCGATTTGAGCTAGAGTTTGGTTGGTGAATGAGTTAGACATTACAAAACTTGGGTGACCTGTAGCACAACCAAGGTTTACCAAACGACCTTCTGCCAAGATGATGATATCTTTTCCTGCGATAGTATATTTGTCTACTTGTGGTTTAATTTCGATTTTTGATGCACCGTGGTTTTTGTTCAACCAAGCCATATCAATTTCGTTATCAAAGTGTCCGATGTTACAAACGATAGTTTTGTCTTTCATTTGTTCGAAATGAGAACCCAAAACAATGTCTTTATTTCCAGTTGTAGTAATGATGATGTCAGCAGTTGCGATAACTGTATCTAATTTTTTTACTTCAAAACCGTCCATTGCAGCTTGTAAAGCACAAATTGGGTCGATTTCAGTTACCGTTACAATAGATCCAGCACCTCTAAAAGAAGCAGCTGTTCCTTTTCCTACGTCACCGTATCCGCAAACAACTACTCTTTTACCAGCCAACATAAGGTCAGTTGCACGACGAACCGCATCAACTGCTGATTCTTTACAGCCGTATTTGTTGTCAAATTTAGATTTGGTAACCGAGTCATTTACGTTAATCGCCGGCATTGGCAATGTTCCGGCTTTTACTCTTTCGTACAATCTGTGAACTCCAGTTGTAGTTTCTTCAGATAAACCTTTAATTCCAGCAACCAATTCCGGGTAACGGTCAATAACCATATTAGTTAAATCTCCACCATCGTCCAAAATCATGTTCAATGGTTTTCTGTCTTCTCCAAAGAATAAAGTTTGCTCAATACACCAGTCAAAATCTTCTTCGTTTAGACCTTTCCAAGCATAAACTTGAATTCCAGCAGCAGCAATAGCAGCAGCAGCTTGATCTTGAGTAGAGAAAATATTACAAGAACTCCAAGTCACTTCAGCACCAAGAGCAATTAAAGTCTCGATCAAAACCGCAGTTTGGATTGTCATATGCAAACATCCTGCAATACGAGCCCCTTTCAAAGGTTGTTCGTCTTTGTATTCCGCACGAAGCGCCATTAAACCTGGCATTTCAGCTTCAGCTAGTTCAATTTCTTTTCTTCCCCAGGCTGCTAGAGAGATGTCTTTTACTTTGAAAGCCACAAAAGGCATAGTTGTAGTACTCATTTATAGTATATTTGTAATTACTTCGTCCGTTCGCCTTGAGGCTCGGGCGTAAAATTTTTGCAAATTTACGCAATAACTTTAAAATCTAACTATTTTCTAAAAGATTTGTGAATTGTTTAATGCGCTAATCTTTTGAACAATAGCTAAATAATTTTTATAAGGAGCTATTCCCGCTAGCCGCTATATCTTTTTCCACGCAAAAAAGCGTGAAAAAAGGATGTCGCTATTATCGGGGCTAAAAAATAAAGAACACAATACGATGCCACTCTACAAAACCATAAACAGCAATGCGTCAACTCAAATTTTGGTTTGGAAAATCACCGAATCTTTCGATGAATTATTCGATGCAGTAGTTTTAAATGAAAACAATCTCATTCGGTTAAACGGAATGAAGTCTGAATTGCATCAGCGTGCTTTCTTGAGCGTACGCAAACTTTTGCAAGAAGCGGGCTATAGTGATTTGGATTTGTACTATGATGAATTTGGGAAACCGCATCTCAAGGACGACAAACATATTTCTATCACGCATTCCCATAATTTTTCGGCCATAATTATCAGCGATGAAATTGTGGGAATAGATATCGAATTGCAACGAGAAAAAATCATCCGGATTGCTGATAAATTCATAAACGAAAAAGAATTAAGCCGTTTAAGAAGTATTGGCGCTCAGGATTACATCAAAAAACTAACGGTAAAATGGGGCGCCAAAGAAGCTATTTTCAAAATCCGAAATGAAAAGGGAATCAGCTTCAAAGACCACATCAAAGTCAATGCGTTCGAAATAATCGATGCGCAAGCGATTGCCGAGCTTCATTTTGGAGGCTTGGTCAAGGAGTTCAAAATCTATTTTGAAGAAATTGAAGGTTTTACTTTGGTTTATGCTTTTGAGAAAAATTAAATCTTACCTCTATTTTCAAAAATATTCATATAAAGAAAAGTGCCCATTTTTCGGGCCCTTCTCTTTAGAATTTCCACATTTTCACCTTCAAAAAGTTCGTCTAAAGTTGCAAACCATAGGTTCAGCCAAATGCCAAATTCGTTTGGGGAAATCCGATGATCGAAATGTTCGTCCACTTTGTTATGAGCGGCAATGGGGTTTCCTTTGTATTTTTTACCCCCAAATAAATTCATTTCCCAAAAATCCGTCAGCTTTTCTAAATGCTCATCCCAATCGCTAATCGTCTCGTTAAAAAAGAAACCAATTTCCTTGTCGGCTCTTATTTTGTCGTAGAAAGAATGAACTAAAAGTGTCAGGTCATCTCGGTTTTCAATTGTTTTTCTCATAAAACAAAGTTATTCAAAAAGATCAAGAAAGCGCTCGAAATCACGCTTGTAATGATAAGGTTGAATACCAGTTTATGACTCATTTGTGCCAAAATAGAAGTGTTTACAAGCATACAAATCAAAACAACAATGGATAATTGTAGCATTTGTAAAGCAGAGGTACCATTAGAAAGGATAAACATTGCAGCAGCGGCGCCAAGGCAACTTTGTCCGATAACTGCCATAGTTGAAAAACCAATAAAGCCTTTTTCAAAATTTTCGAATGTTTTTTTGTAGAGTGTCATAATGTTTGAATTTTATACAGCAAATTTAGCGGTACTTCCATTCCTTAATTTATGACTGAAATCATAAGGGTAAAAATTAACGGTACACTTTTCGATTGATGATTTTTAAGGTTCCTTTTTTTTCCAATGATTTAATGGCACGAATCACGGTTTCAACGCGAAGCCCTGTCAGATCGCCAATTTGTTGGCGCGTTAAATCGATGCGGTGTCCGTTTTTATCTTCTTTGAAATTAAAATAGGTAATCGAATAATCAATTAGACGCAAAACCCTGTGTTCTGGTTCATGGGTCGAAATCTCGGCCGCCATAACAGATTTGTAATGCAAACGCTGGGCCAGATTTTCAATTATTTTTAGTGAAACCGACGGGTTTTCGCTGAGCAATTTCATAAAGTTGTCTTTTGAAATGCAAAGCAGTTCGGTGTCTTCGACCGCTATCGCATTGGCGGGATAGACCCTGTTTAAAAATAAAGGAGGTTCCCCAAAACTTTGACCCTTATTGAAAAAACCTTGGATGAATTCGCGGCCGTCATCATTGAAATTATTCATTTTTACTTCACCGCTCAGGATTTGGTAATAATGCGTAGGCGATTTTCCTTCCTCAAAAATGGTTTCTGATTTGTTGAACGATTTACTCAATGCGCCATATTTTTCCAGTAATTCAGTAGCAATCATGATTTTATTTGTTTTCTGTTCGGAATCGAGTAACAAATATAATTGATTCCAAATTGTTCTTTGGCCTCAAAAAAATCTTTTACTTTTACAACTATTATGAAGCAAATGATTTACAATCAAATAGTCCGGGCCAAGTCAGAAAACAAAAAATTACTGGCCCTATTATTGGATCCTGACAAAGTGGTTCTGGAAAATTTGGAGGGCTTAATTTCAAAAATCAATCAATCGCCAGCCAGCCATATTTTCATTGGCGGAAGCCTGGTCGAAAACAATATTTTAGACGAACTTGTTATTCGATTGAAACAAAAAATAAGTTTGCCCATCGTTTTGTTTCCCGGGGATCCTTCCCAAATTTCAAAAGAAGCCGATGCGATTTTGCTTCTTTCGTTAATTTCAGGACGAAATCCGGATTATTTGATCGAATATCAGGTGAAAGCGGCTCCTGTTTTAAAACAAAGCCCACTTGAAATTATTTCCACGGGCTACATTCTGATAGAAAGCGGCAATGAAACCGCTGTAGAACGGGTCAGTAAAACCAGGCCATTGGACAGAAACAATATCGATTATGTAATTCAAACTGCCCAAGCCGGTGAGATGTTAGGGAATAAATTGATTTATCTCGAGGCGGGAAGTGGAGCAAAAGAGTCAGTTCCTTTGGAAATGATTCAAAAAGTGTCAAAAAATATTCTTATTCCGTTAGTTGTTGGCGGCGGAATTGTAGATTTGCAAGGCATTCAAAACGCCTATGATTCGGGAGCTGATTTAGTGGTTATTGGTACTGCTTTTGAAAATAATCCCGGTTTTTTTGAATCGTAAATTAGTAAACAAAGGACACTTAATTCAAGAGTCAAAATAACGAACTATAATGATTGAATTTTTTCTGAATAGCTATAAAAATGTCCCCATTTGGCATATTGTCTTGGAATTTCTTGTTTTTGTTTTCGGAATTCTAAGCGTTTGGTTTGCCAAAAAAGAAAACATCTGGGTCTACCCAACGGGTTTGATAGCGACAATAATTTCGGTCTATTTGCTTTATGTGGCAGGCTATTTGGGAGATATGCTCATTAACGCTTATTTTTCGGTCATGAGTGTTTATGGCTGGTATGTTTGGTCCAAAGGCGGGAAAACGGACGATCATCTGCCGATTACGCGTACCAATACAAAGGAAAAAGGAATAGGAATTTTGTTGTTTTTTATCACCATTTTTGTGGTATTCGGTATTTATCATTATTTTGATTACGAGATAAAAAAAGAGAATTATATCGATATTATTGCTTCGGGGATATTTTTTGCGGGAATGTGGTACATGGCCAAGAAAAAAATCGAAAACTGGACACTTTGGATTATTGGCGATATCATTGTGGTGCCACTTTATGCTTATCGCGGCCTGGGAATGTTGGCGCTGCAATATTTAATTTTTACAATTTTGGCTATTTCAGCTTATATAGAATGGAAGAGAATCTTAGACAACAAAATACAACAATAGTAAAAATCGCTTTATTCGGACCCGAAAGCACTGGGAAAACCACCTTGGCAATCCAGCTTGCGGATCATTATAAAACGGCTTGGGTTCCTGAATTTGCACGCGATTATCTTCAGGAAAAATGGGATAAGAGCCAACTCATTTGCGATGTGAATGATATGTTGCCTATAGCTTACGGACAAACGCGATTGGAAAACGAAAAACTGTCCATGGCCAATAAATACCTGCTTTGTGACACTAATTTAATGGTAACCAAGGTTTTTTCGGAAGTTTATTATGACTATTGCGATCCTTTGCTGGATCAGGCGGCACGGGAACACGAATACGATTTGTTTTTTCTGACCGATATTGATGTGCCTTGGGAAAAAGACGATTTAAGGGATAAGCCCGAAGGAAGGCAAAGCGTTTTTGAAGTGTTTAAACAATCTTTGGTCGACAATAATAAAGCATTTATAACGCTTTCGGGCGATAAAAATTTGCGATTGAAAAAGGCAATTGCCATTATTGATGATCTGACAATTGCGCGGGAAATGGGATTTTCTTCACATGATTTTGTGCAAATATATGAGCATGGAATTCCATTAGCGAATATCCAAAAGCAATTGCAGTTTTTTCAGAACGGGATTTCCAAAACGGCTTTGGTGGAACCGGCAACTTTGTATAATGGAATCCTGAAACTTTCTGAAAGCGATTTTAAAGAAAAAGCGACTTTTTTTGAAGCGAATAAATCAAATTTAAAACTGAAAAAATTTGTTCCTGCCTCTGGAGCGGCGACCAGAATGTTTAAATTTCTGACAACATTCCTGAAAGAATTTGATCTTAAAAACGAAAGCATCAACGCTTATATCAACCGAAAGAAAGACAGTGAATTGTCGATTTTTATCATTGGTATGGATAAATTTCCGTTTTTCGAGGCCATTGATAAAAAGCTGAGAGAAGAATTTCCTGATTTTGTCACATTGGAGAGTGATTATAAGAATTATTATTTTATAAAATTCCTGTTGTCTTCGGACTATTTTGATTTTGCCAATAAGCCAAAGGGGATTTTGCCTTTTCATAAATACGCAGCCAATATTGCCACACCGATAGAGGAGCATCTGTACGAATGCGGTTATTATTCCAGTTCGAATGGGAATTCTCATTTGCATTTTACCGTTTCAGAGGCACATCAGAGTCAATTTGATGAGATAATCAATTCTATAAAGACTAAGGTTGAAAACGAATCCAAAACGACAATAGAGGTCTCTTACTCGTATCAAAATAAAAGCACTGATACGCTTGCGGTTGATTTGGAGAATATGCCGTTTAGGGATGAAAAGGGAGCCTTGGTTTTCAGGCCGGGCGGACATGGAGCTCTGATTGAAAATTTAAACAGCTTAAATGCAGATGTCGTTTTTATAAAAAATATTGACAATGTAATTCATAATAACAACGATAAAATTGCGCTGTATAAGAATGCTTTGGCAGGAATATTGGTCGAATTGCAGCAGCAGATTTTTGGTTATTTGGGTTTAATTGAATCTAATTTGGCAGCTCATGAACAAATCGAGGAGATTCGCAGTTTTTTAGAAGCCAAATTAAATGTGGAAATGGCGGCGGGTTTCGACAGCTTTAGTTTGGAACATAAAACAGAGTTTGTCAAAAATGCCTTAAACAGACCAATTCGGGTATGCGGAATGGTGAAAAATGAAGGAGAACCTGGCGGTGGTCCATTTTGGGTCAGAAATGAAAACAATGCGGTTTCTTTGCAAATAGTGGAATCTTCGCAAGTGGATTTGAAAGACGAACATCAAGCCAGGATTCTGGCCAATGCGACTCATTTTAATCCGGTTGATTTAGTGTGCGGTCTTAAAAATTATAAAAACGAAAAATTTCATTTAGCGCAATTTGTAAATCATAACAGCGGTTTTATTGTTGAAAAATCCCAAAATGGAGCTGCATTAAAAGCATACGAATTACCGGGATTATGGAATGGAGCGATGGCCAATTGGCTAACGGTATTTGTCGAGGTACCGCTGATTACGTTTAATCCGGTAAAAACGGTTAATGATTTGTTGAAACCGGCACATCAGCCACAATAATTTTATCACATCGATGGAAATAGAAAAAATAATTTCGGAATTGCAGTATAAAGCCGTCCGAAGTAGCGGTGCCGGAGGTCAAAATGTAAACAAAGTTTCTTCAAAAGTAGTCTTGACTTTTGATTTGAAAAACTCTCAGGGCTTGACAGCGGAGGAGAAAATACTATTAGAAACCCGATTGTCATCAAGGTTGACAACAGATCTGGTTTTGATTTTGAATTGTGACGAAGACAGGAGTCAATTTAAAAACAAAGAAATTGTCACCAAGCGCTTTTTGGAACTTATAAAAAAAGGATTGGTTGTTCCCAAAGAAAGGAAGGCGACTAAGATTCCGAAATCGGTGATTAGAAAGCGAATAAAGGATAAAAAGAACATTTCGGAAGTTAAGAAAAACCGCAGGAAACCTGATTTTTAGTATTAAGAAAAACTCAAAAGATAAAATTTTTGATACTTGATGGTAAAATCTTAATACTTTTTCTACCTTTGCGCCGTCTCAAAGGGGTGCTCTAAATAACGAGCTGAGATTATACCCAACGAACCTGAACAGGTAATGCTGTTAAGGGAAAAAATGACAAAAAAATAGCGTGCACACTATCTATTTGTCATAGGAAACAATCATTTTTAATTTAACAAAAGAATAATTCCCCCTTTTATTCGTAATCTTTTTACGGATGAATACTATTATTAGTTTTAAAGTTGCAAAGTCTCAAAGTTGCAAAGTCTCAAAGTTGCAGAAATATGCAAATCGCAAGTTGTTTTTCTGTTTTTTATTTTCTATTTTCTGTTCTTTCTCTTCTTTTTCACAAGTCAAAGACACAACCAAAGTAAACCAACTCGATGAGGTTTTGGTTTCGGCAGTTCGTGTCACTTCAAAAACGCCGGTCAGTTTTAGTGATTTAGGCAAAAAAGAAATCAAATTTCGAAATTTAGGACAGGATATCCCTATTTTGATGAATTATTTGCCATCGGTTGTCACGACTTCTGATGCCGGAAACGGAGTGGGTTATACCGGAATCCGCGTTCGAGGCAGTGATGCCACAAGGGTTAATGTTACCATTAACGGAATTCCGTACAATGATTCCGAGAGTCACGGAACTTATTGGGTAAACATGCCTGATTTTGCTTCTTCGATAGAGAGTTTGCAGTTGCAACGCGGTGTGGGAACTTCTACAAATGGCGCAGGTGCTTTTGGCGCAAGCCTAAATATGCTGACGGATAGTTATGCCAAGGAGAGCAATGGCGAAATCTCGAATTCTTTCGGGAGTTTCAACACCAGAAAACACACGGTTAAGTTCAGTACCGGACTCATTAATGATCATTTTGAATTGGCTGGTCGTTTGTCTGCTTTGAAATCGGATGGGTATATTGACAGGGCCTTTTCTGATTTGAAATCTTATTTCCTGCAGGGAACTTATGTGGGGAAAACAACTTTGATCAAGGCTTTGGCTTTTGGTGGAACTGAAAAAACCTATCAGTCCTGGAACGGATTGGAAGATTTGGACAAACTAAAAAATGACAGAACTTACAATACGGCTGGGATGTACGCCGATGAGTTTGGGAATGTTCGTTTTTATGACAATGAAACCGATAATTACAAACAAGATCATTACCAATTGCATTGGAACGAAAAGGTAGCCAAAAATTGGAATACTAATCTAGCTTTTCATTACACCAAAGGAAAAGGCTATTATGAGAATTACAAAGAAGATGCGAAATTCTCGGCTTATGGATTGACTCCTATCATTATTAATGGGGCTACAATCAATAGAACTGATTTGATTCGTCAAAAATGGTTGGACAATGATTTTTACGGAACTACTTTTTCGGCCAACTACAAAGACGAAAAACTGGATGTGATTCTGGGAGGTGGTTACAACAAATACGAAGGAGCCCATTTTGGGAAAATTATTTGGGCGCGTTATGCTTCGAAAAGTGAATTGGACGATCATTATTATGATGATGCAGCAACCAAAACAGACGGAAACATTTTTGCGAAAGCCAATTATCAAATCACCGAAAAAATCAGTTTGTTTGGGGATTTACAATTGAGAAATGTACATTATAAAGCCAATGGCGCCGAAACAGGAATTGTGAATGATAATTTTAATTTTTTCAATCCAAAAGCAGGATTAAATTTCGAAATCAACACTAATAACGCTTTGTATTTTTCTTATGCCAGAGCCAATCGTGAGCCTAATAGAACCGATTATGAAAACGGAAGTCCGAAGCCGGAAAAACTAAATGATTTTGAATTGGGATTGCGTCATAATTCGGCAAGAGTACAATTCAATGCCAATATGTATTATATGGCTTATAAAGACCAGTTGATTCTTACCGGAGCCTTAGACGATGTTGGTGCTCCTGTTCGCGAAAACAGTGGGGATAGCTACCGCCTAGGATTAGAGATTGATGCTACGATAGCTGTTTTGGATAATTTAATTGTCAGACCTAATGCTACGATAAGCACGAATAAAAACAAAGATTTTTTCTTTAAAAGAGACGGCGTTTTGACGGCTTTAGGGAATACTAATATTGCATACTCCCCTGATTTTATTGCGGGAAATATTGTGACATTTTTACCGGTTAAGAATTTTCAGGTTTCGTTATTGTCTAAGTTTGTTGGAGAGCAATACATGGGGAATATCGACTCTGAGGGGTCTAAGCTAAAATCGTATTTTGTAAATGACCTGAATGTCTCTTATGAGTTTAAGCCTAAGTCTGTTTTCAAGTCAGTACTTTTATCTGGCTTGGTAAATAATATTCTTGATTATAAATATGTGTCTAACGGCTATTTTTATACCTATGACGATGATTATTCTAATCCTCCTGCTGTTACCACAATTGAGGGAGCGGGCTATTATCCGCAAGCGGGAATTAATTTTTTGGTAGGATTGACGCTGAAGTTTTAACAGTGAAATATAAATAACTAAAAAGGGGTGAAAGTTATAAACTTTCACCCCTTTTTAAGTTTTAATTATAAACCCGTAGCACAGTTCCATTTACTTCAACCCGATATTGTTTTAACGGATATTGCAAGTTTCCCTGGCCGGTATATAAGCTGTATTCAGATTTGTCGCAAGGACAAACCAGATTGATGCCTTTTAAGGTCAAATTGGTACAGGAAGTCAAACTCTGATTAGGGCAGGCGGCATCAAAAGCATTGTAGCCACTACCGGTATTAAAAACGTAGATGCCTCTGGATCCTACGCCGGCTCCCGAATAATAAAAGGCATTTCCTGGGTAGGTGAGATTTTGGTAAAAAGCCAGATTTAGATCTACCGAAAAACTATAATTAGGAATATATGGGTTTTTATTGTTAAAACCATTATCGCTACAGCCAAAAAAGAAAGGCAGAATCAGGAGCAGGAGAAGGTGTTTTTTCATTATTTAAAATAAATTAAAAGTATTAGTTAAACAAATTTAATTTATTTAACTTTGACTTAGATATATGATTAACATATAATTTTAGACTAAAGAAAATAAAAGTATCTTTGTGGAAAGAAATCCCGTCCTGATGGGATTTTTTCTATTTACATAAATAACGAAACTATGAGCGCAATATCTTATTATACCGCAGAAGGATTAAAGAAATTAAGAGAAGAATTGGATTATTTGAAAAGTGTGATGCGTCCAAAAGCATCCGCTGATATAGCTGAGGCAAGAGATAAAGGGGATTTATCCGAAAATGCAGAATACGACGCAGCCAAGGAGGCACAAGGAATGCTGGAGATGAGAATCGCTAAATTGGAGGAAATTCATTCCAATGCCCGCTTAATTGACGAAACACATCTGGATGTTTCTAAGGTTTTGGTTTTATCTAATGTGAAGATCAAAAACCAATCTAATGGCATGGAAATGAAATACACCTTAGTTGCCGAAAGTGAGGCTGACTTAAAAACCGGAAAGATATCTGTGACTTCTCCTATAGGGAAAGGTTTATTAGGGAAATCCGTTGGTGAAGTTGCCGAAATTACGGTTCCAAACGGGGTTTTGAAATTTGAAATTCTTGAAATTTCACGAGACTAATTTTGCAAAGTTTAATCGGTTATTTGTTTAATCGGTTAAACGAATAAACAGTTAACTGCTTAATCCAAAAAAAAAACAATGAGTTCAATATTTACCAAAATAGTAAACGGGGAAATACCTTGTTACAAAATTGCCGAAGACGAGCATTATTTGGCTTTTCTGGATGTGAATCCAAATGCCAAAGGACATACGCTTTGTATTCCAAAATTTGAAGTCGACAAAATATTTGACATGGATGAAGCACATTATTTGGGCTTGATGCATTTTTCAAGAAAGATTGCCATTGCGCTGGAGAAAACCGTTCCTTGTAAAAGGATTGGAATGGCAGTGGTGGGACTTGAAGTGCCTCATGCTCATGTTCATTTGATTCCCTTGAATGAGATGGACGAAATGCGATTCCAAAATAAAGTTTCTTTGACCAAAGAAGAATTTGAAAGCTTAGCTGAAGAAATCAGGGTTAATATATAGTTTTTATGACAAAAAGTTTATATAAAAAAATCGTTTAGAGAATTTCTTTAAACGATTTTTTTATGCTTTTAAAAATGTTATTTGCTTTTTTTATTTAGTAAATAGTTCTGAATTCATTACTTGTTTCTTGTAGAATTAATCTTATTTTATATATTTGATATTGTACAACAAACTTTTTTTATTCTGTTATGAGACATACCCTTTTGTTGCTTTCTTGTTTTTGCTCCTTTTTTGTTTTGGCACAAAAAAAACAAAAAATCCAAAATAATTATGATTTGATTGATGCTAAGATGGATAAAATGCCGCTGGCTTATGCTCAATCTATGGATAGTGTGAGCCATTATATTAAGAGCAATTTCGAAACAGAATCAGATAAGATTCGTGCTGTTTTTTACTGGACTGCCAATACAATTAGTTACGATACTGAAAATATGTTTTTGGTGAATTTTGAAGAGAAACCTCAGGATAGGGTTGTGAAAATTTTAAATACAAAAAAAGGAATTTGTGTTGACTATGCTAATGTTTTTAAAGAAATAGCTAATTTGCTGGGTATGAAGACTTTTGTTGTGCAAGGTTATGTTAAAACTAATGGAGTTGTTAATAATTTAGCGCATGTTTGGAATGCCGCCAAAATTGATGATAAATGGTATTTATTCGATCCTACATGGGGTTCCGGTTATGTTATTAATGGTGTTTTTACTAGAAGAATTAATAATGAATATTTTAAAGCAGATCCAGAAATCATGATCAATACACATATGCCATTTGATTATTTGTGGCAGTTTCGAGAGTATCCTATAGGCAATCAAGAATTTATAAATGGTGTTTATTTGGGTGATGATACAAAACAAAAATTTGATTTCGTTAATGAAATAATAAGACTCGAAAGTTTATCAAGAGTAGACCAGTGTAAGGAATCTATTGTAAGAATTGAAAAAGGAGGGATGAAAAATCAGCATGTTTCTCAGGCTTATATTAGTAAAAAGCGAGAATTGATGTTTGAAGAGGATAATGTGAGAAGAGTGAAATTTGAAAAAGTTCAAGCAAAATTTAGAGAAGTAGCAAATCAATTTAGTATGTCCATTGTACAGTTAAATAATTTTATTGATTATAGAAATAAACGATTCCAACCTCCTCTTCCAGATAAAGAAATTAAAAGGATGATACAAGAACCAATTGATAGATTGTTAGATACTAAAGATTCTATTTTATATCTAGAAGAAAATATTGATGAACAAAATAGAGTGAATTTAGAAGGTTTAAAAAGTAGTATTGCTCAGACTTTAGAAAGATCAGATAAACATTTACAATTTGTAAAAACTTATTTGGCTACTAAATCTGGTTCAACAGGAAAAAGGGTCACACCCAAAACTAAGTAGCTGATTTAAATTAGTTTTTTAAAACTCACTTGCATAGTTGTTCCTTTTCCAATTTCGGAATTCAATACCTTTATGCTTCCTTTATGGTATTCTTCGACAATTCTTTTGGTTAAAGAAAGTCCCAGTCCCCAGCCTCTTTTTTTGGTTGTAAAACCAGGTTCGAAGATGGTTTTGAACTGGTTTTTTTGAATTCCATTGCCACTATCCGTAACATTTATTTTTACTATATCATTATCCTGTTCAATTTTTAAAGACAGTTTTCCTCTTCCTTTCATCGCATCAATGGCATTTTTCACCAAGTTTTCGATAGTCCAGCTGTGTAACACAGGGTTAAGCATTACATAAATAGGCATTTTTGGACCTTCGAAAGTAAATTCAATTTGTTTGGAAAATCGGGATTGCAGGTAGTTGTACGACTGAAGGGTTTCTTCGATAATATCTTTTTTTTCAAGGACAGGTTCGGAGCCTATTTTTGAGAAACGATCCGTAATGGTTTGCAAACGTTCGATGTCTCTTTCGATTTCGGCTGTGGTGTTTTTGTCAATATTTTCGGTTTTCAATATTTCTACCCAGCCTATTAAAGAAGACAGCGGTGTCCCAATTTGATGTGCGGTTTCTTTTGCCATTCCAGCCCAAAGTTTGTTCTGTGTGGCCATTCGGGTACTTTTGTAAAAATTGTAAACCAAGGCACCAAATAATACAATGATAAGCAACAGGGCTATGGGATAGTATTTGAGTTTATTCAGCAAAGCCGAATTACCATAATATAATTTTTGAAATTTCCCCGGGACATATTCAATTACAATCGGGTCATTTTCGTTTTTTAAATCGGATAAAAAGGCTAAGGCTTTGCCAGGGTTTTTTATAATTTCGTCGTCAATGTTCACCGTGTTGATGATGCTGTCGTGTTCAGTAAGGATGATAGGAATAGAAGTATTATTACTGAAAATCTGTAACGGAAGTTCAACATCCGTATTTTCGCCAGCTGTTTTTAGTGTTTTTTGGGCGTTTGCCCAAAGATTCATTTTTAAACGTTCTTCGTTTTTAAATATTTGAAAAAAAGTATAAGTATTCCATAGAATTAATGAAATAATCAAAAAAGAGGCGGCAATAATGACCCAGCGGGTGGTGTTTCTTTTTTTAGAAAACTGCATAAATACGTTTTTGAGGTATAAATATAACGAAATATACGCAGTATTATTTCAGTTTTTAAACGAGGGGTTTCTGTTAAAAGTATTTTTTAGGATTAAATAGAGCTAGCTTCTTTTTTTACAAAACGATTTACTTACTTTTGTAAAATAAAATAGCGAAACCAAAATAAATATGATTAGTATTGATCCCAAAAGTATTGCAACTGCTAAGCTACAAGGGTATTTACAAGCAGCTGTTGGTCCAAGGCCTATAGCTTTTGCAAGTACAGTTGATGAAAAAGGGAATCCAAATTTATCCCCTTTCAGTTTCTTTAATGTTTTTAGTGCTAATCCGCCTATTTTAGTTTTTTCGCCTTCAAGACGCGTTCGCGATAATTCGATTAAGCATACTCTGATTAATTGTGAATCGACCAAAGAAGTTGTGATCAATGTAGTTAACTTTGATATCGTTCAACAAACTTCCCTTGCAAGTACCGAATACGCCGAAGGAGTAAACGAGTTTTTGAAGGCCGGTTTAACCGCAATTGCTTCGGATGTTGTAAAGCCATTTAGAGTAAAAGAATCGCCAGTTCAGTTTGAATGTAAAGTGAATCAGATTATTCCTTTAGGGACTGAGGGCGGAGCCGGGAATTTAATTCTTTGTGAGGTGCTAAAAATTCATATCGATGAAGCGATTTTGGATGAGAATGGTGTAATTGATCAACATAAAATAGATCTGGTTTCCAGATTGGGCGGGAATTGGTATTCAAGATCCAATCAAGGATTGTTTGAAGTACCTAAGCCGTTAGTTACCCTGGGGATTGGGGTAGATGCTATTCCTAATCATGTCAAGGAAAGCGTTGTTTTTGACGGAAATGATTTGGGTAAATTAGGAAATATTGAAGCCTTGCCTACAATAGAAGAAGTTAGTATATTTGTAAAACAGAATTTTTCTGTGAAAGGAGTATTGAGCTCAGATGACAAAGAAAAAGTGCATCTGGAAGCCAAAAAATACTTAGATAACGATGATGTGTTTTCTGCATGGAAAGTGCTTCTTGCCAAAAAATAATCTTAAATAACAATTAAAATAACGAAGATGGAAGTTACAGGGAAAATTAAAGTTGTTAATCCAGAACAACAAGTTAGTGCATCATTTAAAAAGAGAGAGTTAGTTGTTACTACAGAAGAGCAGTATCCTCAACATATTATGATTGAATTTACTCAGGATAAATGTGATTTACTAAACAACTATACCATTGGTGAACCTGTAAAAGTTTCAATCAATTTAAGAGGTAGAGAGTGGGTTAATCCACAAGGTGAAACGAGATATTTTAATAGTATCCAAGGATGGAGAATAGAGAAATTAGTTGCAGAAGCACAAGCTCCTTCGGCTCCAATGCCAGCAGCTCAGGCATTTGCTCCGGCAACAAGCTTGAACGAAGAAGAACCAGACGACTTGCCTTTTTAATATACATATATTCATTGAAAGCCTTGATAATCTCAAGGCTTTTTTTGTGCTATAGTGTTTCGAATGAAGATTATTCCGGTTTTAAAATTAAGCCAATTCCAATTTGGTTTCCGATTTGCGGGTAAACCAAAGCCGAAGTTTTCCTGTTTTTTCCAAATTTGATAGTTCGGAAGGGATTGTAGTAAGAAACCAAAAGCCCGGAGGCTAGACCTATTCCGGCACCGGTTATTACATCTGGTGCAAAATGCTTATTGTTGGCTATTCTAAGAATTCCGGTTGCAGTTGCAAACAAAAAACCGCTGCTGGCGTACCATAAATTAGAATCTCTGTATTGATGGTATAGGAGTGCTGCTGTGGTAAATGAAATAGCGGTGTGTCCCGACGGAAAACTGAAGTTGTTTGAATGATCAGGTCTTTCATATCTAACAAGATTTTTTGTAACTTCAACAACAACTAATGTAATAGAATTTGCAACTACGATATCTATTGTCTGATTTAAAACATTGTCTTTTGGTTTGAATCCTAAAATGGGACCCATGTAAATTTGGGCAATTGGGACAAAAGGCAGGAAATTATCAGTACCTGTTTTAAAGTTTTTTCCAAAAAAATGATTTGACTGATCTTGAATGGTATTACTCAAATCTGAATTGATCATTACAATACCTCCAGTTGTAAGTAAAGCAGGAAAAATGAATGATTTATAACTTAGTTTTCTACTTCTTGTTATTGTGTCAAGACTCTGTCCGCACATTTCAAATGCGGTCAATGTAAAGAAGAGTAAAAAGAACATTCTTGTTGTTAGGATATCGTTTCTCAAAGTTTTTGGTTTGATGTAAATTTGCTGAGTCAAAATTAACCGTTTGTTTTATATTTTAGTTTAAAAAAGGATGCATTATTTATCTAAAAAATTATATTTCCCGCCAATTTCTCTAGCGCATTCCTCAGGAATTATTGCTTTGGGGGGTGATTTGTCGCCAGAACGATTGCAATTAGCCTATAAAAGCGGAATTTTCCCTTGGTTTGAAGATGGTGAGCCTATTACTTGGTGGTCTCCAGATCCTAGAATGGTATTATTTCTGGACGAATTAATTGTTTCTAAAAGTATGCGGAATATTCTAAACAGAAATATTTTCAAAGTGACTTTCAACCAGAATTTTAGAGATGTTATTTCGAATTGCCAGATAATAAAAAGAGAAGGTCAAAACGGTACCTGGATCACCAATGATATGATTGAAGCCTATTGTAGCCTACATGATTTAGGAATGGCCAAATCGGTTGAGGTATGGCAGGAGGATAAGTTGGTTGGCGGATTGTACGGCATTGATTTAGGTCATGTTTTCTGTGGCGAAAGTATGTTTTCCAAAGTTTCTAATGCCTCTAAAGTGGCTTTTATAAGTTTGGTTGAAAAATTGAAAAATGAGAATTATAAACTGCTCGATTGCCAGGTTTACAATCCCCATTTGGAAAGTTTGGGATGCAGGGAAATAGAACGAGAAGAATTTATCAAAATATTGAAAAGCATGTAGTTTGGTTTGCAGTTTTGGATATGTCAATTGCAACTGATTACTGCCTATTACGTTCTGGTCCAGCATTCGGCTATGTGGTCGTTGACCATTCCGGTGGCCTGCATGTGAGCGTAAACTACGGTTGATCCGACAAATTTAAAACCACGTTTTTTTAAATCTTTGCTAATAGCATCCGAAAGTGGAGTAGTAGCAGGAACGTCTTTGAGGGTTTTGGGTTTGTTGTCTATGGGTCTGCCATTAGTAAAAGCCCAAATATATTTAGAAAAACTGCCGAATTCTTCCTGGATTTTGATGAAATTCTGAGCGTTAGTTACGGCAGAATATACCTTGAGTTTATTTCGAATAATACCAGCGTCTAGGAGTAATTCTTGGATTTTTTCTTCGGAATAGTTTGCTATTTTTTGATAATCGAAATTATCAAAGGCTTTGCGGAAGTTTTCTCTTTTGTTGAGAATGGTAATCCAACTCAATCCAGCCTGAAAGGTTTCGAGGAGTAAAAATTCGAATAAGGTGGTGTCATCATAAACAGCAGTTCCCCATTCTTCATCATGATATTTACGGTATAAATCGCTAGATAAGCACCAGCCGCATCTTGTTTTAGTTTTCATTTGTTGGGGGTTTAGATGTTCAAATATAAAAGAAAAATCCCATTTCAAATTGCTTCGAAATGGGATTTAATATGAATTTTAGAATGAATTATCCTAAAGCAGCTCTTTTGAAACCTGTAACAGTTAAATTAGCATCAACCGATTTTACATAAGCAGCAACATTTACTGAGCTATCTTTGATGTAATCTTGGTTTACTAAAGTATTGTCTTTGTAAAAACGTTGGATTTTTCCTTTAGAAATGTTTTCCAACATTGCTTCTGGTTTACCTTCGGCTCTTAATTGTTCTTTAGCAATTTCTATTTCTTTTTCAATGATTGAAGCATCAACACCAGCAGCATCTAAAGCAATTGGGTTCATTGCAGCAGCTTGCATTGCAACGTTTCTAGCAGCTTCTTCGGCACCAGCTGGGGCAGCAGATAAAGCTACTAAAGTAGCGATTTTGTTACCAGAGTGGATGTAAGATCCTACGAAAGCACCTTCTAATTTCTCAAAAGTTCTGATTTCAAGTTTTTCTCCAATAACACCTGTTTGCTCAATTAATTTTTCAGCAACAGTAATTCCTTTGTATTCAGCAGCTAAGAAATCTTCTTTTGTGTCAAAGTTCAATGCTAAAGCAGCTAATTCAGTTGCCATAGTTACAAAACTTTCGTTCATGCCTACGAAGTCAGTTTCGCAGTTTAGTGTGATAGCCACACCTACTGTTTTGTCTGCGTTTACAATAGCAATTGCAGCACCTTCAGTAGATTCTCTATCTGAACGGTTTGCGGCTACTTTCTGTCCTTTTTTACGTAGGTTTTCGATTGCTAAGTCAAAATTTCCTTCTGCTTCAACTAATGCTTTTTTGCAGTCCATCATTCCTGCACCAGTTGCTGTTCTTAATTTATTTACGTCTGCAGCTGTTATTGTTGCCATGTTGTATTATTTTTTAAGGTTAAAAGTAAAAATTCCAACCCTTAAATCCCAAATTCCAATTTTATTAAATTATCAACTAATTGTTTCTAATTTTTAAGGGGAATTTGGAATTTAAAATTTGGAATTTAAAAATTGTATTTTTTATTCTTCAGTTGCTGGAGCAGCTGTTTCAGTTGCTACTGGAGCTTCTTTTTCAGTTGCGTCAGCTTCTTTCTCAGAACCTCTATCAGAAAGTCCTTCGATAACTGCAGCAGTTACTAAAGATAAAATTTTATCGATTGATTTAGAAGCATCATCATTTGATGGAATTACATACTCTACTTCACGTGGATCAGAGTTAGTATCTACCATTGCAAAAACTGGAATGTTTAATTTTTGAGCTTCTTTTATTGCGATGTGTTCAGCTTTGATGTCTACTACAAATAATGCAGCTGGTAATCTAGACATATCAGAGATTGAACCTAAATTTTTCTCTAATTTAGCACGAAGACGATCAACTTGTAAACGCTCTTTTTTAGAAAGGGTCATGAATGTACCATCTTTCTTCATTTTATCAATAGTTGCCATTTTTTTAACAGCTTTACGGATAGTTACGAAGTTAGTTAGCATTCCACCAGGCCATCTTTCAGTGATGTAAGGCATGTTTGCAGCTTTTGCTTTTTCAGCAACGATGTCTTTTGCTTGTTTTTTGGTAGCAACGAATAATATTTTTCTACCAGATGCAGCGATTTTTTTCAAAGCTTCATTAGCTTCTTCAATTTTAGCTGCAGTTTTATATAGATTGATAATGTGAATACCATTACGCTCCATATAAATGTATGGGGCCATGTTTGGATCCCATTTTCTAGTCATGTGTCCAAAGTGAACACCTGCTTCTAGTAATTCTTTTACTTCTACTTTGTTTGACATTTTTTGTACTAGTTTACGTTCTGTTGATTAGCAATGTATAAATGGCGATGTTCTCGGCTGTATACATTTAGATGCTAAACTAATTCCTACCTCGGTAGGCAACAACAACATTGTTTTTAAATTCAATATAAATGAGTCTTGTTCTAATGGAACAAGACAGGCAATATTAACGTTTAGAGAATTGGAATCTCTTACGAGCTTTCTTCTGACCGAATTTCTTACGTTCAACCATTCTTGGATCTCTTGTTAATAAACCTTCTGGTTTAAGTATAGCTCTGTTTCCTTCACCTACTTCGCACATTGCACGGGCTAATGCCATTCTTACAGCTTCTGCTTGACCAGTTGAACCACCTCCGTAAACGTTTACTTTTACGTCAAAGTTAGCTGCATTTTCTGTCATAGACATAGGTTGCATTACTTTGTACTGTAAAGTAGCTGTTGGGAAATAAGTTGCGAATTCTTTTTTGTTTACAGTGATTACTCCTGTTCCTTCCGAAACATAAACACGTGCAACAGCACATTTTCTTCTACCGATTTTGTGAATAACTCCCATTACTTAAGATCGTTAAGGTTAACTGTTCTCGGTTTTTGCGCAGCTTGTTTGTGCTCAGAACCTACAACAACATTTAAATTTCTGAAAAGTTCAGCTCCTAATTTATTTTTAGGTAACATTCCTTTTACCGCTTTTTCTACTAGTGATGCAGGGTTTTTTGATTGCAATACTTTAGCAGTTAAAGTTCTTTGTCCTCCTGGGTAACCTGTGTGACGCATGTAAATCTTTTCGTCCATTTTGTTACCTGTAAGGTTAATTTTTTCTGAGTTGATAACAATTACGTTATCTCCACAGTCAACGTGAGGGGTATAACTTGGCTTGTACTTACCTCTTAAAATCATAGCGACTTTAGAAGCAAGACGACCTAAGTTATGACCATCAGCATCTACAACAATCCACTCTTTAGTTGAGTTGGCTTTTGTTGCTGATTGTGTCTTGTAGCTTAATGCGTCCATAATATTATTTTAATTAAACATTCCATCCCCAATAAAGGGGTTGCAAAAGTACAATTAATTATTTTAAATACAAATACCTTAAAAGAATAATTTCTGATGGTTTTTATGCTGATTATCAATTGTATATTTCAAATGATTTAGATGGCTTCCTATTTGAGATTTTGGTTCATGTTTTTTTTCTATTTTTATATTACTTTTGTAGTCAAAAATAAAATTTTTATATTGCGTTCTTGACCTGTATTTTTTAAGAAAAAGAATGACGTTTTTTGACCTTAAAAAGCGTTGCTGGTAAAGGGACTAAAAAATAGCGGTAGCTTATTAATTTACTAACAATGACAATAAATGCCTAATTATGAAAGTCAAAGCCACTTTAAAACAAATTGCCAAGGAGCTTAATGTCTCTGTCTCTACAGTCTCTAAAGCTCTTAATGATAGTCCGGAGATTAGTGAGTTGACCAAAATCAAAATAAAAGAATACGCTAAGCTCAAAAATTATAAACCTAATGTTATTGGTCTGAATCTAAAAAACAGAAAAACAAAAACAATAGGCGTAATTATTCCTAATATTTTAAACTCTTTCTTTGCCAAAGTATTTAGCGGTATTGAGAAAGTTGCCGATGAAAAAGGATATAATGTGATTATGTGTATCTCTAATGAATCATTAGAAAAAGAGGCACACACCCTTGAAATGTTAAGCAATGGGACGATTGATGGTTTTATTTTGTCAATTTCTGAAGAAGCACAAGAGATTAATGAATACGGACATTTTAAAGATGTTATCAATGAAGGCACACCTATAGTGATGTTTGACAGGATTGCTAATGATGTTGAATGTGATAAGGTAATTGTTGATGATTTTGATTCGGCTATGAATTCCACACAGCATCTTATTGATTTGGGATGCAAGAATATTGCCTTGGTTTCTTCTGTTGATAATTTGAGTGTCGGGAAGTTAAGAGTTGAGGGGTATTTACAAGCTTTGAAGGATAATAATATCGCGATTAATGAAAGGATAATTATTCGCACAAATTCTGAGGAGGAGATGAAGAGCAGGGTCGAAGCGATCTTTGAGAATAACATCATTGATGGAATTTTTGCTTTGGACGAAAATGATTCGGTTGCTGCTTTAAAAATGGGATTGAAAAGGCATTTTCGTATTCCGGAGGATTTGGCTATTATTGGTTTTGCAGATGGGATTTTGGCATCTAGGCGCTTGACGCCAAGTTTAAGCACGGTAAGTCAGCATGGTGTTGAAATTGGGGAAGTGGCTGCGAAACTGCTTATTGATAGATTGGAATCTGACGAGGAGAACAAACCTTATGAGACCGTTGTCATTAAGACGGTATTGAAAGAAAGAGAAACTACTAAAAAAGGCTAATTTTTAATTAGATGTAAAAGAGAAAACCATCTGAGAATTCAGATGGTTTTTTTATGACAGATATTTTAGTTGGTTTTAATGTGCTTCTAGCCAGTTTTGTCCCATTCCTATTTCTACATCCAAGGGTACGGTCAATTTAAACGCATTTTCCATTTCGTGTTTTATCATAGGCTGGATTTTTTCGAGTTCAGAGTTGTGAACATCAAACACAAGTTCGTCATGAACCTGAAGCAGCATTTTTGATTTCCAGTTTTCAGAAGTTAGTTTTTTGTGAATATTGATCATCGCGATTTTGATAATATCGGCTGCGCTTCCTTGTATAGGTGCGTTTACGGCATTGCGTTCTGCGCCACCGCGAACAATAGCGTTTTGTGAATTAATATCTTTTAAATACCTACGACGACCTAAAACCGTTTGTACATAACCATGATCTCTGGCAAAATCAATTTGCTCACCGATATACGATTTCAATCTTGGATACGATTTGTAATAAGCATCAATCAAATCGGCACTTTCAGAACGAGAAAGATTCGTCTGATTCGAAAGTCCAAAAGCCGAAACGCCATAGATGATTCCGAAGTTTACTGTTTTGGCATGGCTTCTTTGTTCTCGAGTTACTTCTTCAAGCGGCACGTTAAAAACTTTAGATGCAGTCGATCTGTGAATGTCTTCATGATTTTGGAAGGCCTTTATCATGTTTTCCTCGCCACTCAAAGCGGCAATAATGCGCAGTTCTATTTGGGAATAATCGGCAGAAACCAAGGTGTGATTTTCATCACGAGCAATAAAAGCTTTACGAATCAGTCGTCCTCTTTCGGTGCGAATTGGGATGTTTTGTAAGTTCGGATTATTCGAACTCAAACGTCCCGTTGCAGCAACCGTTTGCATATAATCGGTATGAACACGTCCTGTTTTTGCATCGACTTGATTTGGCAAAGCATCAATATAAGTACTTTGTAGTTTGACCATTTGTCTCCATTCGAGAATGTCACGTACAATTTCGTTGTCATTAGCAAGATAACTTAGGACTTCTTCTCCAGTGGCATATTGGCCTGTTTTGGTTTTCTTTTGTTTGGTACCGCCAATTTTCAATTTGTCAAATAAAATATCACCCAGTTGTTTTGGCGAGGCCAAATTGAATTTTTCGCCAGCAGTTTCGTATATTTTTTGTTCCAATGCGTTGCTTTCGGCAGCCATTTCGACTGACATGCTTTTTAAAAACGGAACATCTAAATTGATTCCCTCTCTTTCCATGTCGGCTAGAACTTTGACTAATGGAATTTCGATTTCGTCAAAAAGTTTTTTGGTTTCTGTTTTGTCTAATTCGACTGAGAATAGTTCTTTTAGTTGAAGCGTAACATCGGCATCTTCTACAGCGTATTCTTTGATGTCTTCGAGTTCAACCTCGCGCATGGATTTTTGATTCTTTCCTTTTTTTCCAATTAATTCTTCGATGGATTTTGGGGTATATTTCAAATAGGTTTCAGAAAGAATGTCCATGTTATGGCGCATATCCGGATTTATCAGATAATGGGCAATCATGGTATCAAACAGTTTACCTTCTACATTAATATTGTAATTAGAAAGAATTTTTAAATCATATTTTATATTTTGACCTATTTTTTCAATAGTTTCGTTTTCGAAAAAAGGAATAAATTTTTCTGCTAAAGCTTTGGCTTCAGTTTGGTTTTCTGGAAAAGGCAGGTAGAATCCTTTGCCTTTTTCGTAAGAGAAAGAAATTCCAACTAATTCTGCATGCAAGGCGTCTAATCCTGTGGTTTCTGTATCGAAACAAACAGAAGGTTGTTTTAGTAAGTTTTGTAACAATAACTTTAGACCTAAATCACCTTGGATAATTTGGTAGGAATGTGGTGTGTCTTCCAGGGTGTTGAAGTATTTATGATGTTTTTCTTCGGAGTGGTCATCAGAAATAGCGCTTCCGAAAAGATCAAATTGATCTTCGTTTTTTGTCCCTAAAGCTTTCGGGAGTTGTTTTTTGTATAATTTGGCATCGTCAACCGTATTGTTGGTTACGGTTGTTCCTTCTTTTTTGAATATGGCGTCAAATTGCTCCGCCATTCTACGAAATTCCAATTCGTTGAATAAGGCGTCTGTTTTTTCAACATCAGGAGTTGACAGTTCGTAATCGGTTTCGTCAAAAACAACTGGGCAGTCCAGAAGTATTGTGGCCAAGGTTTTGGATAATAATCCTTTTTCTTTATTGGCTTCAATGTTTTCCTTCATTTTCCCTTTAAGCTTGTCTGTATTTGCTAAAAGGTTTTCCATGGAGCCGAATTCTTTTAGTAATTTCTTGGCGGTAACTTCGCCTACGCCAGGTAGTCCTGGGATGTTGTCGGCGGCGTCGCCCATCATTCCTAAGAAATCAATTACTTGTTCCGGTCTTTCGACTTGGAATTTTTCCAAAACTTCTGGAATTCCCCAAATTTCGATGCCGTTACCCATTCGGGCAGGTTTGTACATGAAAATATTTTCAGATACCAGTTGGGCAAAATCCTTATCAGGGGTAACCATGAAAACTTGGTAGTTTTCTTTTTCGGCCTGTTTGGCGATGGTTCCAATTAAGTCATCGGCTTCATAGCCTTTGACTTCGATAATGGGAATATGCATCGCTTTTAATAATTCTTGTATATAAGGAACGGCAATTTTTATGGCTTCGGGAGTGGCATCTCTATGGGCTTTGTACTCAGGATAGATTTCGTTTCTTAATTGACTTCCGCCATTATCAAAGGCAACGGCCAGGTGGTCTGGTTTTTCTCTTTTTATGACGTCCATTAAGGAATTCATGAAGCCCATGATGGCCGAGGTATCCATCCCTTTAGAATTGATTCTCGGGTTTTTTATGAAGGCATAGTATCCTCTAAAAATTAAAGCGTAGGCATCGAGTAGGAAAAGGCGTTTTTGTTGCGACATAATTGTGATTTTGTAAAGATTTCAAAAGTACAAAACTTACGATAGAATGGGGAGCTGGATTTTATTATTTCTGTCAATCATTTTAGAATGGCAATGGTGATTGTTAATGGAATGTTTGCGGGGTAGTGTTCTGGGTTGCTGATTCAGAGTGATTTAAGTTGTCATGACAGAGTAGAATGGTACGGTTTTAGTTAAATATTGATTAATAAAAGTGTGTATTGCTTTCTTAATTTGTTATTTTGTCAACAAAAATAATTGTAATGGTTTTTCGAATAGTAGTATTAAGTATAATTCTTCTTGCTATAGAGCTGTATGCTTTTCAAGCTTTAAAAACTTTGGTAAAGTCGAGAGGGGTATTGGTTTTTTACCAAATTCTTAGTCTGCTTCTTTTTGTGGTAATAATTTATTCCTTTACGCAATTTGACCGTTCTGTGGGGCAAACCCGCCAAACTATGTTTGCCATGGCTTTGGTATTGGTTGTTTATGTTCCTAAGTTGGTTTTGGCTTTGGTTTTACTTGGTGAGGATATTTTTAGGATGGGGGCAGGATCTGTCAATTATTTGATTGACAGGAAGGATGAAGTAGGTTTTTTGGCCTCTAGGCGAAAATTTGTCAGTCAAATAGGGTTGGGTCTGGCGGCAGTGCCTTTTTTATCGCTGATTTATGGTATAACTGTTGGGAGATATAATTATAAGGTGATAAAGCAGCGTATTTTTTTTCCGGATTTACCAGATGCTTTTGATGGTTTTAGGATTACTCAAATATCAGATGTGCATAGCGGTAGCTTTGATAATCCAGAAAAAATAAATTACGCGATCGATTTGATTAATGAGCAGGATTCGGATATGATTTTGTTTACTGGAGATATAGTTAATACAGATGCTAAGGAAATGCATCCTTGGATAGATGTTTTTAAAGGGATCAAAGGCCACCAATATGGAAAATTCGCTGTTTTAGGGAATCATGATTATGGTGAATATGTTACCTGGCCAACAGAAAAAGCGAAAGAAGAGAATTTTCAGGCGATAAAGGATCTTTATGGTCAGATTGACTTTAAATTGATGTTGAATGAGCATGCGTATATCTATAAAGGAGAGGATAAAATTGCTTTGATTGGAGTGGAGAATTGGGGGCATAATTTCAAAAAAGCCGGTGATATAAACAAGGCTTCGCAAGAGGTAGATCAGAAAGATTTTAAAATTTTGATGAGTCATGATCCGAGTCATTGGGATTATGAAATTAAAAATCATGAAAAGAATTTTCATTTGACTTTTTCGGGGCATACACATGGGATGCAATTTGGGATTGAAATTCCAGGCTATTTTAAATGGAGTTTAGCTCAGTATGTGTATGCTCAATGGGCTGGTTTGTATGAAAATTTAGGAAGATATGTTTATGTAAATAGAGGGTTTGGATACCATGCTTATCCTGGAAGGGTTGGGATTATGCCTGAAATAACGGTTGTCGAGCTAAAAAAAGGGACTAATGTGTCATAATTCGTTAAAAATGCTACATTTGTAAATTAATATCTATTTTTTTTAGTAGATTTAAAAATTAAATTCATTGATTTTATGTCAAAATTCGGAGAACTTATAAGCGCACAAGTGCCTGTGTTGATTGATTTTTACACAGACTGGAATGAATCATCGGTTTCTATGCATCCTGTTATCAGAGATGTGGCGGCTGCTCTTGGTGACAAAGCAAAAGTAATTAAGATTGATGTAGATAAAAATCAAGAACTGGCCGATGCTTTAAGAATTAAAGGCCTTCCTACATTGATGATTTATAAAGAGGGTCAAATGATTTGGAGGCAATCCGGTGAGCTTGATGCTAACACTATAATAGGACTTGTTCAAGGGCAATTCTAAAGAGTGTTTTTTTAAAGCTTTTTTTAAGTTATAATTTCGTAACTGAAATTGTTTTTGTCTATAAAATCCAAGACTTTTGGTAAGGCATATTTGAGATTATTGTATGCTTTTTGGCTGTCGTGAAAAACAATTATACTACCTGGTTTTATATTTGCGACTACATTTTCTAGACATTTTTCATTGGTGATGCTTTGGTCGAAATCGGCGCTTAGTACATCCCACATGATGATTTTATATCCTTTTCTTCTTAATTTTTTAGACTGAACAGAGTTAATTTTGCCGTAAGGAGGGCGAAAAATTTTAGAGTCCATTTTGTGATTTAAAATGGATTGCTCGCAAAGAATGATGTTGTTTAAATAGTCTTCTGTTGTTGTTTTCCACCCGTTTAAATGGTCAAAGGTGTGATTCCCGATTGCATGTCCTTTCTCGATTATTTTTTTGAATATAATAGGCTGAGCTTCGATATTTTTTCCGATACAAAAGAAAGTAGCTTTGGCATTGTGCTGATCCAGTTTTTCCAAAACCCATTCTGTAATTTCAGGTGTGGGTCCGTCATCAAAAGTTAGGTAGATTTTATTGTTCCTATTGGGGATATCCCAAATGTAATTGGAAAATATTCTTTTAATGATTGTATTTGTTTTAATCCAATAAAAACTCATTAGTATTTAGTTTTGTAATATTAAAAATAAAAAAAATGTGGTAAAATCTCTTGATTCTACCACATTTTTTTAAGTAAAACAAATATAGAAATTATTCTTTTTCACGACCAAAACGCTCAAACATATCTGTATAAGTGTTGAATGTTTTTCTGCTTTCGTTGTAGAAAGTAAGGTCGTTATTTTCTTTCATTACTTGTAGCAGTCCTCTGTAACGTTCGATATCAGTTATGATGTCATAGGCTACACCTGTTTGTTCAGATGCCTTTAATTTGCCGTAGTAATTAAGGTTTTCTTTGTATTTGTTGATCAATTTTTTCAAAAGATCCTGTGCTTTTGCTTTTTCGCCAATTTTATAATAGCCAGCTGCAAAAGGATCAAGTAAAGAATAGTAGCCATATTTGTCAAGAGGCATTTTGGTCATGGCTAAGTCAATTATTTTTC
Organism: Flavobacterium granuli; assembly: GCF_900129705.1. GTDB lineage: Bacteria > Bacteroidota > Bacteroidia > Flavobacteriales > Flavobacteriaceae > Flavobacterium > Flavobacterium granuli. The sequence goes on from NZ_FQWO01000004.1 coordinate 70,422, forward strand.
TGGCTTTGTCATTTTGACCTTCAGCGATTAACTGATTCATCAATCGAGATAGGTTGCTTCTGTATGTGATACTTTCTCTTCTGGTTTCCGGATCATGATATATTTTATCACTATCACTATTTCCCCAATCCCATTTCATGACGATGTTGTACATTTTTTCAGAGTCAATTTGTCCCATTTCTAGTGGGCTTCCGTCTTTAGGAATAGTGTTTTTTACCGGAATTAATCTGTAAACCATTCCGTCCAATTGAAGATAGTTTTTCATCCAAAGATAGTCTTCGTCATCAAAAGCGCCTGGGCTGAAATAAATAGGTCTTTTCCAGTTATTATTGGCAATGACATCGAGCATCATTAATCTATTTTTGTACAACGCTTTTCCTTTGATATCTATATCTATGTAGGGAACTATAGAATCATGATACTTTTCGGCAACCACCTTGTTTTTGATGATGTTGTTTCTGTCAACCGGAATCCTGATTTTATTCGTTGGATAAAAATGAATCGTTTGTCCATTTTGCATTTCAACAGTAGATTTAGGATTTTTGATAAAGCTCAAAAGGTCTTTTATATCCCATCTGTTTTCTATTTTTGGAATATGCGCAACATAGTCTAGTTTATCTCCTACATATTGGTCGTGGGTAAAGGAGATTGGTAGAGGGTCTGATTCATAGGTTTTGGCTTTCATTTGGTCAATGTACCAATCAGTCATGAAAAGACTCGTGTTGACAATCCTTACATCGGTTCTGACTTTTTCAATTTCTTGGGCATACCATAGCGGAAAGGTGTCGTTATCGCCTATGGTAAATAGTATGGCGTTAGGTTCGCATGAATTAAGGTAAGCCTTTGCCATTGCTGTTGCTGTATATTTTCCAGAGCGGTCATGGTCATCCCAGTTTTGTGAAGCCATCAGTACTGGAGCTGCCAATAAACTTGCTGCAATAATAACAGGCCCTGCTATTTTAGGCGCTAAATATTTCTTGGCGCTATCGTATAAGGCATAAACTCCAAATCCTACCCATATTGCAAAAACATAGAAAGATCCTACTAAGGCGTAATCACGTTCTCTAGGTTCAAAAGGCCTTTCGTTTAGATAGATTTTTAAGGCAATTCCCATAAAAAGGAACAGCACCAGTAAAACGTAGAAGCTTTTTCGATCTTTGCTAGCGTGGTACATTAGGCCAATTAGTCCTAAAAGGAAAGGTAGGAAGTAATAGGTGTTGCGTCCTTTGTTGTTTAATACGTCCGAAGGCAGGTTGTCTTGTGAGCCTAAATGAAGTTCGTCCATGAACTTGATGCCGCTCATCCAGTTCCCGTCAAGATAATCGTATCTTCCTTGTACATCATTTTGCCTCCCTACAAAGTTCCACATCAAATACCTCCAGTACATGTATCCAAATTGGTATTCAAACATGAAGCTTAGGTTGTCTGCGGTTGTAGGTTTTTGAATGATTAAATAATCACCATAACTTTTAAGAAATTTTACATAGCCGTCGTTGTCAATTTGTTTTTGAGCATAAGCCTGTCTGAATTCGCTAACTATTTTTTCAATCTCGTGCTTAAGTTGGGCTACAGCTTTGTTGTAATCCTCTTCGCTAAGTTGACTTGCATCAATTCCGTATTGTGCTAAATCTTCTTCATAAGGATAATTAGGATTTAGGGTGAATTGCGGAGGATTGGTGAAATTCATATAGTTTACAATGTGATCAGAACTCCACATCCTAGGTAAGAAAGTCTTCTGATTATCGTCACTATTTTGTTCAGCATTTTTGAAATTATTTACAATTTCGTATTTTTTTGTTTTATAGTTTCTTTCGTAATTAGGTGCTTTGTCTAAATAGGGTTTGTTTTTGTCTAATCCTGCAAAAGTTTCCGTGTATTGCGGGCCGTAGAACAATGGATTTGAACCGTATTGCTCTCTATTGTAATAGGCTAAAACTTCACGTGCGTCTGAAGGTTTATTTTCGTTAATGTTTACATTAGCATTAGCTCTGATAGGAAGCATTGTCCATGTTGAAAATCCAATTAGAACAAAAAGAATACATAATATTAAGGTGTTGTAAGTAACTAAGCCTTTATTTTGAGTGTATTTTAGTCCAAAATAAAATAGGGCAATAAGAAGGATGGTAACAAAAATGGTTCCGGAGTTAAAAGGCATTCCCAGCGCATTAACAGTAAATACTTCTGTTTCGGCAAAAAAGGCCATGGTTAACGGTAGCAGTAATTTAAAAATGAAAAGTAGAATCGAAATTACGACGATATTGGCAATAATGAAATTTTTGACTGTAACGGTTTTGTAGTTTTTGAAAAAGTACAATAAACCAATGGAAGGAATCGTTAAAAGCGCCATAAAGTGCACGCCAAAAGTTAATCCTATAACAAGCGATATAAGAAGTAGCCATTTGTTCCCTCTGGGAGTGTCCATGTCTTGCTCCCAGCGTAATCCAAGCCAAAATAGTAAGGCAATAAATAAAGAAGCCATGGCATAAACCTCAGCTTCTACCGCATTGTACCAAAAACTGTCTGAATAGGTATAGGCGAGCGATCCTACAAAGGAACTTCCTAGAATAACTATAGCATCGTTTTTGCTTAGTTTTTGTTCTGGTTGTGAAGCATTGGATGCTGTGATGAGTTTTTTCAAGATCATCGAGGAAGACCAAAACATAAATAATATAGTAAAGGCACTTGAGAATACAGACATCATGTTAACCATTAAAGCAATATGTTGGTCTGAAGCGGCAAACATGGCAAAAAAGGCACCAATCATTTGGAATAAAGGAGCTCCCGGTGGGTGTCCTACTTCAAGTTTTGCTGCGGTAGCAATGTATTCTCCACAGTCCCAAAAGCTCATTGTGGGTTCTACGGTGAGTGTGTAAGTTATTAATGCGATTCCAAATGTAAACCAACCTATGATCGTGTTCCACTTATTGAAATTGAATGCTGCCATATTTACGTGTTAAATTTTAGTTTTTTTGCAAGATACAAAGAAAATGTTTTTTTGTTTAATGCCCGAGGTATTAACAAAATTTTTGTAAATCCGGTTCGAAATGTTAATTATTTGGTTGTCAGTGGATTTTGTAAAGTAATTTTGAGAATTGAAATTTTATTGAAAATTTTTTTGATAAAAATGTTCTAAAAGTTTGCGCAAACTAAAATTTGTATTAAATTTGCACTCGCTAAGCAGAACAATAGATGCTAAGCTGAAGAATACTGGTCTATGGTGTAATGGTAACACAACTGTTTTTGGTGCAGTCTTTCAAGGTTCGAGTCCTTGTAGACCAACAAAAAAGCCTCTCAGATTTGAGAGGCTTTTTTTATGGCCTAAAGTTTGGGTTTTTGTTCTTGATCCTTTTATATCTTGAAAGTGATAACCGGTTTAGCGGCATGATTTACTAAGTCTTCGCTTATGCTTCCTGTGAAAAAATGTGCCATTCCTGTCCTGCCGTGGGTGCATAATCCGATTAAGTCAGCATCTATTTTATTCGAGAAGTTGATGATTCCTTTTTCAATATTGACATCGTTGTAGATGTGAGTGGTGTAGTTTTTAAGGTCAAAATCAGCGATGAAATCACTTATTATTTTTTCAGAAAGCGCTGTTGTTTTGAAGCTGTTAGGTGTGCAGATCATGGTAAGATGCAGTTTTGCGTCAAATAGGGTAGCGAATTCAAGCATTTTTTTGAATGGTTTTTTTGTTTCTTTTGAAAAATCGGAGGCGAATACAAAATTCTCGGCTTTTAATTCGGTTGTATTTTTTTTAATGACCAATACTGGAGCGTCAGAAAGGCGTACTACTTTTTCGGTATTGGATCCTATAAGGATTTCTTCGATGCCGGAAACGCCATGTGATCCCATGACGATTAAATCAATTTTGTTTTTTATACTAAAAGATAGTATTCCTTCGTGAGCCCTTTCGAAGTTTAGTTGTTCGGTTATTTGAATGTCTTTTAGGAATTCTTTTTCCTTGGTCTTTTGGAGTGTTTCTTTTGCTTTTTGAATGAATAGCATTGTTTCTGGTATGCCGGTGGCGCCAGTAATAGCGTCGTTCATTTGACTAGGAACTTCAATCATGTGGAGAAGGAATATTTCCGAATTGCTTTTTTTTGCAATTTGGGCGGCTATTTTCAAAGCGCTTTCGGCATGTGATGAAAAGTCAGTTGGAACAAGAATTCGTTTCATGGTTGGAAGGGTTAGGGTATGGGAAAAATCTTTATTTTTATACTTCCATAAAGATAAGAAATATTTTAAGAGTGATCAATTATTTAGGTTTATAAAAAAAAACACTATATTTGCACCGTTATTTATTAAAATCTAGATAATGAGGGGACTAAATGTCCCCTCTTTTTATAAAATTATGGTATTTAAAGAAAAAGTAAATAAATTATTGTCGGAAGCGCTATCAGAAAGGCCATCGCTTTTTTTGATTGACGTAACTATTACGGATGCTTTTAAGGTTATTGTGACCTTAGACGATGATAATGGTGTGGTTTTGCAGGATTGTATTGATGTTAGTCGTGCAATAGAGAGTAATTTAGATAGAGAAGAACAGGATTTTTCTCTGGAAGTGGCTTCAGTGGGAGTAGGGTCGCCATTGAAAATTGTTCGTCAGTATAAGAAAAATATTGGTAGAACGTTGATTGTGACTACAAATACTGAAAAAATTGAAGCTGAATTGGTTGATGCTAACGAAGATTTCATAATTTTGTCTTGGAAGGCGAGAGAACCTAAAAAAGTAGGAAAAGGAAAAGAAACAGTACAGAAGGAGCAACAGATACCTTATACAGAAATTAAAGAGGCAATTGTTACAGTAACATTTTAATTAAAGAATTCGCATGGAAAATTTAGCATTAATCGATTCATTCTCGGAGTTTAAAGATGATAAACTTATTGATCGTGTAACGCTTATGGCAATTTTAGAAGATGTATTTAGAAATGCATTGAAGAAAAAATACGGTTCGGATGATAACTTCGATATCATCATCAATCCCGATAAAGGGGATATGGAGATATGGAGAAGAAGGGTAATTGTTGCTGACGAAGATTTGGATTTTGAAAATGAAGAGATTACTTTAACTGAGGCTAGAAAAATTGAAGCGGATTTTGAAATTGGCGAAGAGGTTTCTGAAGAGGTGAAATTGATTGATTTAGGAAGAAGAGCTATCTTGGCTTTGCGTCAAAACTTGATTTCTAAAATTCATGAACACGACAATACGAATCTTTACAAACAATTTAAAGATTTAATTGGAGAGATTTATACTGCCGAAGTACACCATGTACGTCCAAGAGTTGTAATTTTGGTCGATGATGAAGGAAACGAAATCGTATTGCCAAAAGAAAAGCAAATTCCATCTGACTTTTTCCGTAAAGGAGATAATGTCCGTGGAATTATTGAAAGCGTTGAGTTGAAAGGAAATAAACCTCAAATTATTATGTCTAGAACTTCTGAGAAGTTTTTAGAAAAATTGTTTGAACAAGAGATTCCTGAAGTATTTGACGGCCTAATCATGGTGAAAAAAGTAGTAAGAATTCCAGGTGAAAAGGCAAAAGTAGCTGTAGATTCTTATGATGATCGTATTGATCCAGTGGGTGCTTGTGTGGGAATGAAAGGGTCTCGTATTCATGGTATTGTACGCGAGCTAGGAAATGAAAATATTGATGTTATTAACTATACTAATAACATACAGCTGTTTATTACAAGAGCATTAAGCCCTGCAAAAGTTTCTTCAATTAAAATTAATGAAGAAACAAAAAGAGCGGAAGTGTTTTTGAAATTGGAAGAGGTTTCTAAAGCAATTGGTAGAGGTGGTCATAATATTAAATTGGCTGGTTTATTGACAGGTTATGAGTTAGATGTCATCCGCGAGGGTGATGTAGCTGGTGCTACTGCTGATGAAGACGATGTTGAATTGACAGAGTTTTCAGATGAAATCGAAGACTGGGTTATTGAAGAATTTGCAAAAATTGGTTTGGATACAGCAAAAAGTATTTTGAAGCAAGATGTAGAAGACTTAGTAAGAAGAACAGACCTAGAAGAGGAAACGATTCTAGATGTAATGAAAATATTGAAAGAAGAATTTGATAGTTAGTCAAGGGGTCTTCAACGATAAACGTGCCATTTTGCAATGAATTCTAATTCGATAGGTATCGATTTGGGAGCAAAGTGAGGAATAACAAAAAAGGTAATAATAAAAAGGTTTTATGTCTGAAGAGAGAATTATTAGAATAAACAAAGTTTTAAGGGAATTGAATATTTCTTTAGAAAGAGCTGTGGACTATCTGAAAGATAAGGGAATTGCTATTGAAGCAAATCCAAACACAAAAATTTCTGATGATGTATACAATGTCTTGTGCGGTCAGTTTGCAGGTGACAGAGGGAAAAAAGAGGCTTCAAAAGAAGTAGGCGAAGAGAAGAGAAAAGAAAAAGAGGCTTTGCGTGTAGAGAGAGAAAAAGAGATTGAGGATAAACGCAAGCAGGATGAAGAACGATTAAAACAGCAACAAGAAGTTATAAAAGCGAAAGCGGTTGTAACGGGTCCTGTTCAAGTTGGGAAAATTGATCTTAATCCAAAGAAAGCAGTTGTTACACCAGCTCCAAAAGTTGTCGCTGAAAATATTGAAGTTCCAAAAACTGAGATTGTCGCTGAAAAACCTGTTCAAAAAGAACAAGCTGCTCCTGAAAAACCTGTTTCAGACGTAAAAGAGATAAAACCTGTTGTTGAGATAAAAGAGCCTGCAAAAGAAGCTGTAAAAGAGGTTCAGAAAGAGGTTGTTGCTAAAGAGTCAAAAGTAGTAGTTCCGGAAACAAAAGCCGCTCCGAAATCGGATGAAGCTCCTGTTGAAGAGGCGATCACGACTCAGTATCAAAAATTATCGGGTGCTAAGTTGACTGGGCAAACTATTGACTTGTCTCAGTTTAACAAACCAAAAAAGAAAAAAGAAGAGCCGAAAATCACTCCAAATAAACCGGGTGCGCCTGGAGCTGCCGGAGCGGCAAATAAAAATAAACGCAAAAGAATCGCACCTAAGCCAGGTACGCCAAGACCTCCTGGGGTTCCTGGTGCACCAAATCCTAATAAGATTACACCCAATACTGGTGGTGGCGGTTTTAGTGCTAACAGAAGTTCTAGACCTGGTTTCGTAAAAGGAAACAGACCTGCAATTGTAGCTAAAGTAGAGCCTACCGAAGAAGAAGTTAAAAATCAAATTCGTGAGACTTTAGAGAAGCTTCAAGGTAAAAAAGGAGGAAAATCTAAAGCAGCAAAATACAGAAGAGATAAAAGAGATACACACCGTCAAAAATCGGATGAAGAGCAAAGAGCGATAGAAGAAGGAAGTAAAACAATTAAGGTTACTGAGTTCGTTACTGTTGGTGAAATTGCTATAATGATGGATGTGCCAATTACAAAAGTAATTGGAACATGTATGTCTCTTGGAATTATGGTTACCCAAAATCAGCGTCTTGATGCGGAAACATTAACGATTGTAGCGGATGAATTTGGTTACGAAGTTGAGTTTATTACTGTTGATATTGAAGAAGCAATTCAAGTAGTTGAAGATAAAGAAGAAGACTTAGTTTTCAGAGCGCCTATTGTTACTGTAATGGGGCACGTGGATCACGGTAAAACATCTTTGCTGGATTATATTCGTAAAGAAAATGTTATCGCAGGTGAGTCGGGTGGAATTACACAGCATATCGGTGCTTATGGAGTAACTTTGGATAATGGACAAAAAATAGCATTCCTTGATACACCAGGTCACGAGGCGTTTACCGCGATGCGTGCACGTGGTGCTCAAGTTACAGATATTGCAATTATTGTAATTGCTGCGGATGATGATATTATGCCGCAAACTAAAGAAGCAATCAGTCATGCTCAAGCTGCTGGTGTGCCAATTATATTTGCAATCAATAAAGTGGATAAGCCAAATGCTAATCCAGAAAAAATTAAAGAGAAATTAGCAGGTATGAATTTACTTGTTGAGGACTGGGGAGGAAAATACCAATCACAAGATATCTCTGCAAAAATAGGTACAGGTGTTAAGGAATTATTAGAAAAAGTATTGCTAGAAGCCGAAGTATTAGATTTAAAAGCGAATCCAAATAAAGCGGCTCAAGGTACTGTTGTTGAAGCCTTTTTAGATAAAGGGAAAGGATATGTTTCGACTATATTAGTACAACATGGTACGCTTAAAGTGGGAGATTATATGTTAGCAGGTAAGCATCATGGTAAGGTTAAAGCCATGCATGATGAAAGAGGGAATATTGTTACTCAAGCCGGCCCTTCGACCCCAGTATCTGTTTTAGGTTTGGATGGTGCAGCAACTGCTGGAGATAAGTTCAATATTTTTGAAGACGAAAAAGAAGCAAAACAAATTGCTGCCAAACGTTCTCAGTTGATGCGTGAGCAATCAGTGCGTACACAAAGACATATCACATTGGATGAAATTGGACGTAGAATTGCATTGGGTCAATTTAAAGAATTGAATGTAATTCTTAAAGGGGATGTTGATGGTTCTGTGGAAGCCTTATCTGATTCGTTCTCTAAATTGTCGACTGAGGAAATTCAAATTAATATCATTCATAAAGGTGTTGGAGCAATTACGGAGACTGACGTTATGTTGGCTTCTGCCTCTGATGCAATTATTATCGGATTTAATGTTCGTCCTGCTGGAAATGCAAGACAGCTTGCTGACAAGGAAGAAATCGATATCCGTTATTACTCAATTATCTATGCAGCAATCGATGACTTGAAAGATGCAATGGAAGGAATGCTTGCTCCTGAGATGAAAGAGGAAGTTCTTGGAACTGCTGAAATCAGAGAGATATTCAAAATCTCTAAAGTAGGTTCAATTGCTGGATGTATGGTTATGGATGGTAAAATTGCCAGAAATGCTAAGATTAGAATTATCAGAGATGGTGTTGTGGTTCATGAAGGAGAGTTACTGGCTCTGAAACGTTTCAAAGATGATGTGAAAGAAGTTGCAAAAGGATACGATTGTGGTATTCAAATTAAAAACTTCAACGACATCGAAGAAAGGGATGTTATTGAAGCTTATCATGAAGTAGCAATCAAAAAGAAGTTGAAATAGAATTTCTATTTATAATAAAAAAAATCCCGATTCGTCGGGATTTTTTTATTGTATTATGGTTTTAATTTAGAAGCGAGATCCAGAGAGTTGAAAAAGTCTTTTTTAGAGATGGATAAATAAAATGATATTGTAGCTGTGTTTCGGTCAAGGTAAAACAAAGTCGCTTCTTGTGTTATTGTTTTAAGCCTTTTAGGTAAGTTGTATTAAACAAAGAAACCATTCAGTCAACTGAATGGTTTCTTTGTTTAATGATGGGCTAAATTGTTATTTCTGAGGTTTTATTAAAAACACATTTGGATATTTTTTCTTTATGTCAATCAAGTGACGTTCGGCTTCTATTCTGGTTTTAAAATTTCCAATCCAAACTTTATAGTTTGGGGTGTTAAAAACGATAGTTCCATCAAGATTTTGAAAGTCTTGTTTGCATTCTTTTAGCTTTTTTTTGGCTGTTTCGCTATTTCCGCTAAATATTTGAATCTTATAATATTCATTTACAGAGTTCGAAGCATTGATTTTTCGCTTTTCATTTAGTAATTGTTCAAACTTAGGATCTTGTTTTATGTTAATATTTCGGTCTTGAGCCATGATGTAGCTCGATGAAATACAAAGCAAAAATGAATAAAAAATTGTTTTTTCAAGTCTTAAAATTCTCATAACGTGATTGTTTTTGTGCAAAAATAGTATTTAATGTATAAATAGTATTCAGGTTTATTATTTAGAATAAGTATAAATTGGAATTAAGGCTATTTTAAGGTTTTGAGAATAGTTCTTAAGTCGTATTTTTGTCGAAGTTTATAATAAAGGGACAGTGTTTTATGTATTTCATTATAGAAAATATTGTGCCAATTTTTATTAGATAATCATTATATAATATGAAAAAGGTGGGTAACCATAATTCGATCTCGAGGAAATTGTTTTTTAGCTTAGCTTTATCGCTGGCTTTTTCCTTAACTTCATTTGCTCAAGATGCTGCGCCAGCGGCCGCAACAGAAGTTCCAGTAGCTACTCAAGGGGGTGACCCGATAAAGGGTAAAGAGCTTTTTAATTCTAATTGTGCAGCTTGTCATAAACTTGACGGTAAGGCTACGGGTCCTGCCCTTAGGGGTATTGCGGACAGACGCGATAAACAGTGGCTTTATAAATGGATTCATAATAGCGCTGATTTGATCAAATCAGGTGATGCTGATGCTATAAAAGTTTTTGAAGAGAATAATAAAGTGGCAATGACTGCTTTTCCTCAGTTGTCAGAAGGGGATATTGATAATATTATTGCATATACTTCAGAAGTGAAGGCTGAGGCTCCGGCTCCATTGCCTGGTGCGGCAGCTGGAACGACTAGTCAAGAAGGTGGTTTATCTAATAATTTGATTTTAGGTGCTCTTGCTCTTGTGATGTTAATGTTGGTTGTGATGTTGTTTTTAGTGAGCAATGTTTTGGCTAAAGTGGCAAAAGCAAATGGTATTGAGGTGGCTCCAAATGCACCAAGACAGTCAATCTGGAAGGCATTTGTTAGAAATCAATTTTTAGTATTGGTTGCTTCAGTATTCTTGTTGTTAGCGAGTGGTTATTTTGTTTATGGTTATTTGATGCAAGTGGGTGTGGATCAGGATTATGCTCCTATTCAGCCAATACATTTTTCTCATAAAATTCACGCTGGGGATAATGAAATTAATTGTAAATATTGTCACTCTGCTGCTAGAGTTAGTAAGAATGCGGGTATTCCTTCTTTGAATGTTTGTATGAACTGTCATAAAAATATTGCTGAAGTGGCTGAGGCTACAGCTACTCCAGAGTACAGTAAAGCTTTTTATGATGAGCAAATTCAAAAGTTATATACTGCTGTGGGTTGGGATAAGGCTGCTCAGACTTATACCGGAAAAACGGAGCCTGTAAAATGGGTGCGTATTCATAATTTACCTGATTTCGTTTATTTTAATCACTCTCAGCACGTAACTGTTGCTGGTCTAGAATGTCAGACTTGTCACGGACCGGTAGAAACATATGAAGTGCAAAAACAATTTGCTCCTTTAACAATGGGTTGGTGTATTGATTGTCATAGAAAAACGGATGTTAAAATGGAAGGTAATGAGTATTACGCTAAGATTCATGCTGAACTTTCTAAAAAATACGGTGTAGAGAAATTGACTGCAGCGCAAATGGGAGGTTTAGAATGTGGTAAGTGTCATTACTAAGATTTACTTACTCGGTTAGTTTTAACTGATTACTTAAATTGCAATTGAACAAATAAAAATAATTAAGATTCTAATATTTATATACAATGTCATCAAACAAAAAATACTGGAAAAGTGTTGAGGAGCTAGAAAATGGTTCTATTGTTGAGGCGCTTAGAAATAACGAATTTGTTGAGGCGATTCCTACTGATGAGTTTTTAGGAAATAATGACGCTATGTCGTCTTCTTCAACATCACGTCGTGATTTTTTAAAGTACGTTGGTTTTAGTACTGCTGCTGCTACGCTAGTAGCGTGCGAAGGGCCAGTGCACAAGTCGATTCCTTATGTATTACAACCAGAACAAATCATTCCTGGGGTTGCAGATTATTATGCGACTTCTGTTTTTGATGGTTTTGATTTTGCAAATCTACTTGTTAAAACACGTGAGGGGCGTCCTATTAAAGTAGATAATAACACCATTTCTGGAGCAAAGTTTACTGCAAATGCTAGGGTTCATGCTTCGATATTGTCATTGTATGACAATATGCGTTTGAAAGAGCCTAAAATTGAAGGTAAGGCCGCAACTTGGGCTGCAGTAGATACAAAGATCAAGACTAGTCTTGCAGATGCTAAAGCTAAGGGAGGTCAAGTGGTATTGTTGACCAATACTTTGGCGAGTCCATCAACTGAAAAATTAATAGGTGAATTTATTGCAAATAATCCAACTGCTAAGCATGTGGTTTATGATGCGGTTTCTTCGTCAGAGGCTTTAGATGCTTTCGAAACCGTTTACGGCGAAAGAGCTTTGGTTGATTATGATTTTTCAAAAGCTTCACTTATAGTTTCTGTGGGTGCAGATTTCTTGGGAGATTGGCAAGGTGGAGGATATGATACAGGTTATGCGCAAGGTAGGATTCCGAAAAACGGAAAAATGTCTCGTCATTTTCAGTTAGAAGCAAATATGACTTTGTCTGGTGCTGCTGCTGATAAGCGTGTGCCTATGTCTGTTGCAAATCAAAAACAAGCGTTGGTTCATATTTATAATATTGTTACTGGTTCTTCTGTTGCTGTAAGCTTAGATGCTAAGTTTAAAGCGGAGGTGACTAAGGCTGGTCAGCAATTAAAAGCTGCTGGTTCTAAAGGGGTTTTGGTTTCTGGAATTCAGGACAAAAATGCTCAACTTTTAGTTTTGGCAATAAATCAAGTTTTGGCTAGTGAAGCTTTTGTAACTTCTGGGACTAGACAAATACGTAAAGGATCAAATGAAAAAGTAGCTCAATTGATAAAAGATATGAATGCGGGTAGTGTTCATACTTTGATAATGAGTGGTGTTAATCCTGTTTATACTTTAGCGGATTCAGCGGCATTTGTAGGCGGACTTAAAAAAGTTCAAACATCAGTTGCTTTTTCGATAAAAGAAGATGAAACTGCTTTAGTTAGTACTGTTGCTGCTGCGGTTCCTCATTATTTAGAATCTTGGGGGGATTTAAGCCTTACTAAAGGAACTTATAGTTTAACTCAGCCAGTAATTCGTCCATTGTTTGATACAAAACAATTTCAAGATGTTTTAATGTCTTTAAATGGTTTGAGCGGAACTTTTTACGATTATGTTAAAGCGAATTCAGCTTCATTTATATCTGGTACTACTTGGAATAAGGTGTTGCATGATGGTGTTTTTGTTGGGGTTTCTCAATCATTGAGCGGTTCTGCAGATTATGCAGCTGCTGCAGGTGAATTAGCGAAATCAAAAACTTCTAATGATTTTGAATTAGTATTGTATACTAAGACAGGAATGGGAGATGGTCAGCAAGCTAATAATCCTTGGTTGCAAGAATTTCCAGATCCTATCACAAGAGTTTCATGGGATAATTATCTAACAGTTTCTAATGAAGATGCTAAAGCATTAGGTCTTTCTAATGAAATAGTAGCTAATGGAGGTTTAGATGGAAGTTATGCTACAATTGCTATGGCAGATGGAGTAAAGCTTGAAAGTGTACCGGTAATTGTTCAGCCGGGTCAAGCTGTGGGAACAATCGGATTGGCTTTGGGTTATGGTCGTAAAGCGGCTTTAAAAGAAGAAATGCAAGTAGGTGTAAATGCTTACACTTTATATAAAGGTTTTAACGATGTACAATCGGTTACATTGGTAAAAGCTGACGGTGCACACGAGTTTGCTTGTGTTCAAGGTCAAAAAACATTGATGGGTAGAGGAGATATTATCAAAGAAACGTCTTTGGAGATTTTTAATACTAAAGATGCTAAAATTTGGAACAAAGTGCCAATGGTGTCTTTGAATCATCAAGAGGTTGAAGCAACCACGGTAGATTTATGGGATTCATTTGATCGTTCTGTTGGGCATCACTTCAATCTTTCTATAGATTTGAATGCTTGTACCGGTTGTGGTGCTTGTGTTATTGCTTGTCATGCTGAAAATAATGTTCCTGTAGTAGGTAAATCAGAGGTAAGAAGAAGTCGTGATATGCACTGGTTGCGTATTGATAGGTATTATTCTTCTGAAAGTACTTTTGAAGGGGATAATGAAAGAAAAGAAAATATTGCTGGTTTGTCAAGTTCTTTGTCTACATTTAATGAAATGGAGAAAGCGGGAGATAATCCTCAAGTTTCTTTCCAACCTGTAATGTGTCAGCATTGTAATCACGCACCTTGTGAGACTGTTTGTCCGGTTGCGGCAACATCACATGGTCGTCAAGGTCAAAATCAGATGGCTTATAACAGATGTGTTGGTACTCGTTACTGTGCAAACAACTGTCCTTATAAAGTGCGTCGTTTTAACTGGTTCTTGTATAACAAAAACAGTGAATTTGATTATCATATGAATGATGATTTAGGACGTATGGTTTTGAATCCTGATGTAAATGTTCGTTCACGTGGTGTTATGGAGAAATGTTCAATGTGTATTCAAATGACACAAGCGACTATCTTGAAAGCAAAAAGAGAAGGAAGAGCAATTGTTGATGGTGAATTCCAAACGGCTTGTTCAAATGCTTGTTCTACTGGAGCAATGGTTTTTGGCGATGTTAATGATACCGAAAGTCAGGTTGCTAAATTGGCTGCTGATGAGAGATCTTATCATTTGTTGGAACATGTAGGGACAAAACCAAATGTGGTTTATCACGTTAAAGTTAGAAACACTTAGAAATAAATTAAAAATCAATATAAAGGAATATGTCTCATATATACGACTCTAGTATTAGAAAGCCTTTAGTTATAGGTGATAGATCATATCACGACGTAACAGTAGATGTCGCTGCGCCTGTTGAAGGAAAAGCCAACAAACATTGGTGGATTGTATTTACAATCGCATTAATAGCCTTCCTTTGGGGGTTGGGTTGCATCATCTACACCGTATCTACAGGTATAGGAACTTGGGGATTAAATAAAACTGTTGGATGGGCCTGGGATATCACGAACTTCGTTTGGTGGGTTGGTATTGGTCACGCAGGAACTTTAATTTCTGCAGTATTATTATTGTTCCGTCAAAGATGGAGAATGGCGATTAACCGTTCTGCGGAAGCAATGACAATTTTCTCAGTTATCCAAGCTGGTTTGTTTCCAATTATTCACATGGGGCGTCCTTGGTTAGCTTATTGGGTATTGCCTATTCCAAATCAATTTGGGTCTTTATGGGTAAACTTTAACTCGCCATTACTTTGGGACGTTTTCGCAATCTCTACTTACTTATCAGTATCATTGGTTTTCTGGTGGACTGGTTTGTTGCCTGACTTTGCAATGCTTAGAGATCGAGCAATAACGCCTTTTAATAAAAGAGTATATTCTATATTGAGTTTTGGTTGGAGCGGTAGAGCTAAAGACTGGCAACGTTTTGAAGAAGTTTCTTTGGTACTTGCAGGTTTGGCTACTCCACTTGTACTTTCAGTACACACGATTGTATCGATGGACTTTGCTACTTCGGTAATTCCAGGATGGCATACTACAATTTTCCCTCCTTACTTTGTGGCTGGTGCGGTTTTCTCAGGATTTGCGATGGTGAATACCTTGCTTATCGTTATGAGAAAAGTTTCTAACTTAGAAGCTTATATTACGGTACAGCATATTGAATTGATGAATATCGTAATTATGATTACGGGTTCTATTGTAGGGGTTGCTTATATTACGGAGTTATTTATTGCCTGGTATTCTGGAGTTGAATATGAGCAGTATGCTTTCTTGAATAGAGCAACAGGACCATACTGGTGGGCTTATTGGTCAATGATGACTTGTAATGTATTTTCTCCTCAGTTCATGTGGTTTAAGAAATTAAGAACAAGTATTATGTTTTCTTTTATCATTTCTATTGTTGTAAACATAGGAATGTGGTTTGAGAGATTTGTAATTATTGTTACCTCTTTGCATAGAGATTATTTACCGTCTTCTTGGACAATGTTCTCTCCTACTTTTGTTGATATTGGAATTTTCATTGGAACAATTGGTTTCTTCTTTGTATTATTTTTACTTTATTCTAGAACTTTCCCAGTGATTGCTCAAGCAGAGGTAAAAACAATATTGAAAGCAACTGGAGATAATTACATAAGAGAAAGAGAAGCAAAAAAAGATTCACACCATGAGTAGTAATAAAGTAATTTACGCCATTTATAATGACGATGATATATTGATGGATGCGGTTAAAAAAACCAGAGCAGCTCATCATCATATTGAGGAAGTTTTTTCACCATTCCCAGTGCACGGTTTAGACAAGGCTATGGGATTAGCACCTACGAGATTAGCAATTTGTGCTTTCTTGTATGGGTGTGTGGGTATCACTGTTGCCACTGCGATGATGAATTATATAATGATTCAAGATTGGCCTCAAGACATAGGTGGTAAACCTAGTTTTAGTTATATTCAAAATATGCCTGCTTTTGTGCCTATTATGTTTGAAATGACAGTTTTCTTTGCAGCACACTTAATGGTGATTACTTTCTATATGAGAAGTAAATTGTGGCCTTTTAAACAGGCTGAAAATCCTGATGTTAGAACTACAGATGATCACTTCTTGATGGAAGTTTCCATTAATGATAATGAAGAGGAATTAGTTTCTTTTTTCAAAAATACAGGAGCTGTAGAAGTTAAAGTAATAGAAAAGAATTAATTTAGATATGAAAAGGGTATATAAAATAACACTTTTATTTGGCATCACTATTTTAGTGGCATCTTGTCATAATAAAAAAGCGCCAAACTATCAGTATTTTCCAAATATGTATGAATCTGTAGGTTATGAAACCTATTCAGAATCAGCAGCATTCAAAAACGGAAAAGAAGGACAATTGCCTGTTGATGGTACTATTAATAGAGGTTTTGAAACTTATGATTATGAGAATTCGACTGCAGGTTACGAACTAGCCAAAGCGAATCTTAAATCACCTTTGGATTCATTGGATAGAAGCTCTGATAAAGGAAAAGCACTTTATGATATTTATTGTATCAGTTGTCATGGTGCAACTGGTGACGGTAAAGGGAAATTAGTGGAAAGAGAAAAATTCTTAGGAGTACCTAGCTATAAAGATAGGGTTATCACTGAAGGAAGTATTTTTCATGTTGAAACTTATGGTTTAAATGCAATGGGTTCTCATGCTAATCAATTAAGTAAACATGAACGTTGGTTGGTTGCTGACTATGTTCTTAAACTTAAAAGCCAATTATAATTGTTGAACTAACTGATCGTAATAGATATGTATACATTTTCAAATAAATTAAAAACTTTTTCTTTCATCTTAATGGCCGTTGGTATATTAGGAATAGGTTATGGTTTTTTCAATGCACCCAAAGATATTCACGAGGTTGAAACTCTCCTTGCTGCAGAGAATCATGGTGCTCACGGAGCAGTAGCTCATGAAGAGACTCAATCTTCTGAAGATGCTCACGGAGTTCATAACAAAGTTGATGAAGCTAAAGTAGCGGCTGAACATGAAGAACATTTAACTCATGTTTTGCATCAATTACAAAACAAACCTTGGGCAGCTTTATATGTTGCTTGTATTTTCTTCTTGCTGCTTTCTATGGGGGTTTTAGCATTTTACGCTATTCAACAAGTGGCACAAGCGGGTTGGTCACCAGTTTTGTTTAGAGTAATGCAGGGAATTACGGCTTATTTGCCTTATGGTTCTGTTATTTTCTTTATCATATTGGTTTTATGTGGTCTTCATTTCAATCACTTGTTTATTTGGTTAGATCCAGAAGTAGTGGCTCATGATGCGCTTATTGCTAATAAAGTGGGGTACTTAAACTTTCCTTTTTGGATAGTGAGAGCTGCAATATTCCTTATAGGTTGGAATTTATATAATTATTATACTAGAAAGAATTGTCTTGCTCAAGATGAATCTAATGATAATTCTTTTTACAAAAAGAATTTCAATATCTCTGCAGGATTTCTAGTTTTCTTTATTGTATCAGAATCTATTATGTCTTGGGACTGGATTATGTCAATAGATCCTCACTGGTTTAGTACATTATTCGGTTGGTATGTATTCGCAAGTTTCTTTGTAAGTGGTATTACAATGATTGCTATGGTTACAGTATACTTGAAATCTAAAGGATATTTAGAGTATGTTAATACAAGTCATATTCATGATTTAGCTAAGTTCATGTTTGGAATTAGTGTATTTTGGACTTATTTATGGTTCTCACAATTCATGTTGATATGGTATGCAAATATTCCTGAAGAGGTGACTTATTATGTTACAAGAATAGAGTTATACAATCTTCCTTTCTTTGGGGCTATAGTTATGAATTTTGTTTTCCCATTGTTGATATTAATAAATACAGATTTCAAAAGAATCTCTTGGGTTATCGTTATGGCTGGTGTCGTAATATTAGCAGGACATTATATTGATTTTTTCAATATGATCATGCCTGGAACAGTAGGGGACAGATGGTTTATTGGTGTCTCTGAAATTGCATCCGTTCTTTTCTTCCTTGGATTATTTATCTATGCCGTATTTACTGCATTAACTAAAGCTCCTTTGTTGCCAAAAAGAAATCCATTTATAGAAGAAAGTAAACATTTCCATTATTAATATTTAAAGAAATAAACAGATGACAAGTTTGTTGGTAATTATAGTTTTAGTTTTATTGGCTGTTGCCTTGTGGCAATTGACAAAAATATTTGACCTTACCCAGGTAGGTTCAAGTACGGACACTTCCGAAATAGCTACAGATAAAGATAATAATGTACAAGGGTATTTAATGTTTGGTTTTTTAGCCTTTCTTTATATATTTTCTATTTATGGTTTGTTGAAATGGGGTCCTTTGGTGCTGCATACGCCTGCTTCTGAGCATGGTGGTGAAGTAGATAATCTAATGAATATTACTTGGGTTTTGATTTTCATAGTTCAGGCAATTACACAATTATTATTGCACTATTTTTCTTTTAAATATAAAGGAAAAGAAGGTCAAAAAGCATTATTTTTTGCTGATAACAATAGATTAGAAGCTATTTGGAGTGTGATTCCAGCAGTAGTCTTGGCTGGTTTAATCCTTTATGGACTTTATGCTTGGACAAATATCATGTTTGTTGATGAAGATGAGGATACAGTTGTAATCGAATTATATGCACAACAATTTAAATGGACTGCAAGATATGCAGGAGAAGATAATGTTCTTGGGAAAGCAAATGTTAGATTAATTGAAGGAGTAAACACCCTTGGAGTTGATATGTCAGATCCTTATGCACAAGATGATATTGTTGTTTCTGAATTGCATATCCCAAAAGGTAAAAAGGTTCATTTTAAAATGAGGTCTCAGGATGTATTACACTCTGCATATTTCCCTCATTTTAGAGCACAAATGAACTGTGTTCCAGGTATGGTTACTGAATTTGCATTTTTGCCTGTTTATACTACAGCAGAATACAGAGAATTGCCATACATGATTGAAAAAGTGGCTAATATAAATGCGTTAAGAGCTAAGAAAAGTGCTGAGCTTATCGCAAAAGGAGGTACAGCATTAGACCCTTATGCCTTTGACTATTTATTGCTTTGTAATAAAATATGTGGGGCTTCACATTACAACATGCAAATGAAAGTAATTGTTGATACTCCTGAAGATTATAAGAAATGGTTGAGTGAACAAGCACTTTTAGTACAACAAGTGAAAGAGTCTAAGGCTCCAGCTGCTGTTGAAGGAGCAGTTCAGGTTGATTCTTTAAAAGGGAATGATACTACGGCTGTTGTAAAAATGGCAATGAAATAAAATTATTAAGAAAATTTAAAGTATACATATATGTCAGCAGAAGGTCACGATCACGCAATGGATCACGAACACGAACACCATCATAAAGAAACTTTTATTACTAAATATATTTTTAGTATAGATCATAAAATGATTTCCAAGCAGTACTTGATAACAGGTATTATTATGGGGGTTATAGGGATTTTGATGTCATTGCTTTTTAGAATGCAAATTGCATGGCCAGAAGAGTCTTTTAAGATTTTTAATGTATTGTTGGGAGATAAATTTGCTCCTGAGGGTGTAATGGCTAATGATATTTACTTGGCTTTAGTTACAATTCACGGAACCATCATGGTGTTCTTTGTATTGACTGCTGGTCTAAGTGGAACCTTTAGTAATTTACTTATCCCGCTTCAAATTGGAGCTCGTGATATGGCTTCAGGATTTATGAACATGGTTTCTTATTGGTTGTTCTTCTTGTCAGCTGTAATCATGATTTGTTCACTTTTTGTTGAGGCAGGTCCTGCATCATCAGGATGGACAATTTATCCTCCTTTAAGTGCTTTGCCTCAGGCAATTCCAGGTTCTGGTACGGGTATGACACTTTGGTTAATATCTATGGCTATTTTTATCGCTTCTTCTTTAATGGGGTCTTTGAATTATATCGTTACTGTAATCAACCTTAGAACAAAAGGAATGTCGATGACAAGATTACCACTAACAATTTGGACATTTTTCGTTACTGCTATTATTGGTGTAGTTTCGTTTCCAGTATTATTGTCAGCAGCTTTATTGTTGATTTTTGATAGAAGTTTTGGAACATCTTTCTTCTTGTCAGATATTTATATTGCTGGAGAAGTTTTACATTACCAAGGTGGTTCACCGGTATTGTTTGAACACTTATTTTGGTTTTTAGGTCACCCTGAGGTATATATCGTTATTTTGCCTGCAATGGGAATTGTATCTGAAGTTATGGCTACTAACGCTCGTAAACCAATCTTTGGTTACAGAGCGATGATTATGTCAGTTTTAGCAATTGCTTTCTTGTCAACGATTGTTTGGGGTCACCATATGTTTATATCAGGTATGAATCCATTTTTAGGTTCTGTATTTACATTTACAACTTTATTGATTGCGATCCCGTCTGCAGTTAAAGCTTTTAACTGGATTACAACTTTGTGGAAAGGAAACTTACAGTTAAACCCTGCCATGTTGTTCTCTATTGGAATGGTTTCTACTTTCATCACCGGAGGTTTAACAGGAATTATTCTTGGAGACAGTACTTTGGATATTAACGTTCACGATACTTATTTCGTAGTTGCTCACTTTCACTTGGTAATGGGTATTTCTGCTCTTTATGGAATGTTTGCAGGGGTTTACCATTGGTTCCCTAGATTGTATGGAAGAATGATGAATAAGAATTTAGGTTATGTTCACTTCTGGGTATCTGCAATATGTGCTTATGGAGTATTCTTCCCAATGCACTTTATAGGATTAGCTGGTTTGCCAAGACGTTATTACACAAATACTAATTTCCCATTGTTTGATGACTTACAAAATGTGAATGTTCTTATAACTGCATTTGCTTTAGTTGGTGGAGTTTTCCAATTGGTTTTCTTGTATAATTTCTTTGTAAGTATTTTCTATGGTAAGAAAGCGGTTCAGAATCCTTGGAAATCTAATACTCTTGAATGGACAGCACCTGTAGAGCATATACATGGTAACTGGCCAGGAGAAATTCCTGAAGTTCACAGATGGCCTTATGATTATAGCAATCCTAACCATGAAGAAGATTTCGTTCCTCAAAATGTACCAATGAAACCAGGTGAAGAAGTTTTACATCACTAGTTTCTATAAATATAAAAAATGCCTTTCTATTCAGAGAGGCATTTTTTTTTAGTTACAACTTTGTTCTATCTTTGTTGCATGAATGAAAATTTAGATCCAACAACCAAAGGTTATAATTCAGAAGAATTTGATCTGGAAAAGAAATTAAGGCCATTGTCTTTTGATGATTTTGCGGGCCAAGATCAGGTATTAGAAAACTTAAAAGTTTTTGTTGAAGCTGCTAATCAAAGAAACGAAGCACTTGATCATACCCTTTTTCATGGTCCTCCTGGTTTAGGAAAAACTACCTTAGCCAATATTTTAGCTAACGAATTGCAGGTTGGAATAAAAATTACATCTGGGCCAGTTTTGGATAAACCGGGCGATTTGGCTGGATTGTTGACTAATTTAGAGGAAAGGGATGTGCTGTTTATAGATGAGATCCATCGTTTAAGTCCTATAGTTGAAGAATATTTGTATTCCGCAATGGAGGATTTCAAGATCGATATCATGATTGAATCCGGACCAAACGCAAGGACTGTTCAAATAAATCTGAATCCGTTTACCCTTATTGGAGCTACAACACGCTCAGGATTGCTAACAGCACCCATGAGAGCGCGTTTCGGAATTTCATCGAGATTGCAATATTATACGACTGAACTCTTAACCACCATTGTAGAGCGTAGTGCCACTATTTTAAAAATGCCAATTTCTATTGAAGCTGCAATTGAAATTGCTGGTCGCAGTAGAGGAACTCCGCGTATCGCCAATGCATTATTACGTCGTGTACGTGATTTCGCCCAAATTAAAGGCAATGGAACTATCGATATCGAAATTGCTCGTTACGCATTAAAAGCATTGAATGTGGATGCGCACGGGCTTGATGAAATGGACAATAAAATACTGAATACCATCATCGACAAGTTTAAAGGAGGACCTGTTGGTTTATCAACCTTAGCAACTGCCGTTTCCGAGAGCAGCGAGACTATTGAAGAAGTTTATGAGCCTTTCCTGATTCAAGAAGGATTTATTATGAGGACTCCCAGAGGAAGGGAAGTAACAGATAAGGCTTACAGACATCTTGGAAAAGTAAATACAAATATTCAGGGAGGGTTGTTTTAGGAGCTATTACTGCTATCCGCTATATCCACGCCGAAAAAGGCGTGGGATGCCGCTGCTATCAGGGCTAAAAAACGATCAGTTAATTAATTAAGATATAGAGTATCATTATTTCAAAATCTCAATACACGCAGTTTATAAAATCCGAAGCCCAACGCCTCGGATTTTTATCTTGTGGTATATCTAAGGCTGGATTTCTGGAGCAAGAAGCGCCAAGACTGGAAGATTGGCTTAATAAGAACAGGAACGGACAGATGACTTATATGGAGAGTCATTTTGATAAGCGTTTAGATCCTACTAAGCTTGTTGATGGTGCCAGAAGTGTTATCTCTTTATTGTTGAATTATTATCCGCAGGAAATTCAGAATCCAGAATCGTATAAGATTTCTAAATATGCTTATGGCCAGGATTATCATTTTGTAATAAAGGATAAGTTGAAGGAATTATTGTTTTCCATTCAGGAATCCATAGGGGAAGTTTCCGGTCGGGCCTTTGTTGATTCGGCTCCGGTACTCGATAAAGCTTGGGCTGCGAAAAGTGGTTTGGGCTGGATTGGAAAAAACAGTAATTTATTGACCCAAAAGGTTGGTTCGTTTTATTTTATTGCCGAATTAATTGTAGATCTTGATTTGGAATACGATAATGCTACAACGGATCATTGTGGAACGTGTACTGCTTGTATCGATGCTTGTCCTACCCAGGCTATTGTGGCTCCTTATGTTGTCGATGGAAGTAAATGTATTTCTTATTTTACTATTGAACTCAAAGAAAATATTCCTTTGGAAATGAAAGGAAAGTTCGATGATTGGGCTTTTGGTTGTGATGTATGTCAGGATGTATGTCCTTGGAATAGGTTTTCAAAAGCACATAAAGAACCTTTATTTGATCCAAAGCCGGAATTACTCTCGATGTCTAAAAAAGATTGGGAGGAAATTACCGAGGAAACTTTTAAAACAGTCTTTAAAAACTCTCCTTTGAAGCGAACAAAATTTCAAGGAATCAAGCGAAATATAGATTTTTTAAAATAATCGACTGTTTCTCAATAGCTCTTCTTTGCTTTTTGTTTAATTTTTTTCCTTTTTTTGATTTTTATCGGGCTTAAATAAAATATCTTTTGTGCACTTTTTTTTTTAACTTTAGAGTCAATTAAATCTTTTAGTTATGACTGTAAATCAGATATTAAGCAGAAAAGGGAATGCAGTCTATTCTGTTGTTTCCACAATTACGGTATATGAAGCCATTAAAACAATGGGGGAGAAAAATATTGGTGCTATTTTAGTAATTGAAGACGGGATTTTAAAAGGGGTGATGTCTGAGAGAGATTATGCGCGTAAGATCGTTCTAAAAGATAAAGCTTCTAAAGATACTTTAGTGAAAGAAATTATGGAGGAAAAGGTTATTACCGTAAAACCGACTGATAATCTAGATTATTGTATGGAATTGATGACCACAAGGAGAGTTCGACACTTGCCGGTTATGGATGAGGATTTAGTTTTGGGAATTATTTCCATAGGGGATGTTGTCATGGCGATAATCGAACTTCAGAAAAATACCATTGAGCATTTGGACTCCTATATCAGTGGTTCCAAAGCCTAAATTCTATTTCTGGAAATACATTTAAAAAGAGCTGCAAATTGAGGCAGCTTTTTTTATTCAAAAGGGAGAATGGTTTTTGTAAAAGAATAATATAAAAGCTTCCTTATTAAATCAAGTCTTATATCTTTGTATACTAGAATAAAATCTAAAAAAAAAATGAACAGAAATAGCAAAAGAAGAGAAGCATTATTATATCATGCTAAACCTACTCCAGGGAAAATACAAGTGGTTCCTACGAAGAAATACGCAACCCAAAGGGATTTGTCATTAGCTTATTCGCCAGGTGTAGCTGAGCCTTGTTTGGAAATTGCCAAAGATGTAAATAACGTTTATAAATATACTGCCAAAGGAAATTTAGTAGCTGTAATAACTAACGGAACTGCAGTTTTAGGACTTGGTGATATTGGGCCTGAGGCTTCAAAACCAGTTATGGAAGGGAAAGGCCTATTGTTTAAAATATTTTCGGATATTGATGTTTTTGACATCGAAATAGGTACTAAAGACGTTGAAGAATTTATTCAAACCGTAAAAAATATTGCTCCTACCTTTGGAGGGATAAACTTAGAAGATATCAAAGCTCCAGAGTCTTTTGAAATCGAACGCAGACTTGTGGAAGAATTGAACATCCCAGTGATGCATGATGATCAGCATGGAACGGCTATTATATCTTCGGCAGCATTGATAAATGCATTAGAGTTGGCGGGTAAAAAAGCAGAAGACATCAAAATGGTCGTGTCGGGAGCAGGTTCGGCAGCCTTGGCTTGTGCTGATTTATATGTTTTGCTTGGGGTAAAAGTAGAGAATATATTGATGTTTAATAGTAAAGGAGTTTTGACAAAGGACAATCCTTCTCTATCGGTTATGCAGCAAAAGTATGCTACACATAAGGCTCCAATGAGTCTTGAAGAGGCATTGGTAGGCGCTGATGTGTTTTTAGGTTTATCATCTGGAAATATCATGACAGCTCAAATGTTGTTAGCTATGGCCGAAAACCCAATTGTTTTTGCTATGGCAAATCCTGATCCAGAAATAGATTATAATTTGGCTATCGCAACGCGTAAAGATATTATAATGGCAACAGGAAGATCTGATCATCCTAATCAAGTAAATAATGTACTTGGTTTCCCTTATATATTTAGAGGAGCATTGGACGTTCGCGCGACTAAGATT
The DNA here is from genome assembly GCF_900129705.1 of Flavobacterium granuli. Taxonomy (GTDB): domain Bacteria; phylum Bacteroidota; class Bacteroidia; order Flavobacteriales; family Flavobacteriaceae; genus Flavobacterium; species Flavobacterium granuli. Next base: position 95,574 of record NZ_FQWO01000004.1, read on the forward strand.
AACGAAGCTATGAAAATGGCTGCTGTAAAAGCATTGGCTTTATTGGCAAAAGAATCCGTTCCAGAACAGGTAAATATTGCTTATGGAGAAACTAAATTAGTTTTCGGTAGAGATTATATTATACCTAAGCCTTTTGATCCCCGTTTGATCTCGATTGTAGCTCCTGCAGTTGCAAAAGCAGCAATGGATTCTGGAGTGGCATTAAATCCAATTACCGATTGGGAAAAGTATGAAGAGGAACTTTTAGATCGACTAGGGAATGATAACAAGATGGTTCGATTGATTACCAATAGAGCCAAGATGGAACCAAAAAGAATCGTCTTCGCCGAAGCGGATCATCTCAATGTGTTAAAGGCGGCTCAAATTGTATTCGAAGAAGGTATCGGTTTTCCAATTTTATTGGGGAACAAAGAAATTATTTTAGAGCTGAAAGAGGATTTAGGCTTTGATGCCGAGGTTGAAATTATTGATCCAAAAACAAAAGAAGAAGAAGAAAGAAGAAATCGATTTGCAGTTAAATACTGGGAATCCAGAAAAAGAAGAGGGATTTCTTTGCTGGATGCTCAAAAACTGATGAGAGAGCGAAATTATTTTGCCGCCATGATGGTTAATGAGGAAGAGGCTGACGGTTTAGTTTCGGGCTATTCCAGAAGTTATCCTTCAACGGTGAAGCCGATGTTGCAACTTATTGATAAAGCGCCGGGAGCTTCTATTGTGGCTACTACAAATATGATGATGACCGCACGTGGACCTATGTTTTTGTCGGACACAGCCATAAACATAAATCCATCAGCAGATGATTTGGCCAAAATTGCGATTATGACTGCAAAAACAGCCAGAATGTTTGGTGTTGAACCAGTAATTGCAATGGTGTCATTTTCTAATTTTGGTTCATCAACGGATGACAACGCAAAAAAAGTTAGAGAAGCGGTAGCTTACTTGCATCAAAATCATCCAGAAATGATTATTGATGGTGAAGTTCAAGCCGATTTTGCCTTAAATCCGGAAATGCTGAAAGAAAAATTTCCGTTCTCTAAACTGGCAGGAAAGAAAGTGAATACCTTGATTTTTCCTAATCTTGATTCAGCAAATATTACCTATAAGTTATTAAAAGAATTAAATAAGGTAGATTCTATAGGACCAATAATGTTGGGAATGGGGAAACCGGTTCATATTTTTCAATTAGGAGCCAGTGTAGAAGAAATGGTTAATATGGCTGCCATTACAGTTATTGATGCTCAAGAAAAGCAGAAGAAAAAGAGTAAATAATTTATTTATCAGACTGAAGGTTCCTTGAGTTTTTAAGGAACCTTTTTTTTTAAAGTTAAAGGAATTTATGATTCATACAATAAATAAATGATAGCACAGCTTCAAGGGAAATTAGTAGAAAAAACGCCAACACATGTTGTTATCGATTGTGGAGGTGTTGGTTATCATGTAAATATATCGTTGCATACCTTTTCATTGCTTCCAAGTACAGATTTTATAAAATTATATACGTATCTTCAAGTGAAAGAAGATGCGCATACTTTGTTTGGATTTGTCGAGAAATCAGAGAGAGAGATTTTTAAATTGCTATTGTCTGTTTCCGGTATTGGTGCTAATATTGCCAGAACGATGCTCTCCTCATTAGATCCTAAACAAATTACAAATGCTATTGGCTCTGCTGATGTGGTTACCATTCAATCTATAAAAGGAATTGGAAGTAAAACAGCACAAAGAGTAATTCTTGATTTAAGAGAAAAAGTGTTAAAGTTGTACGATTTAGATGAAGTTTTGGTCTCGCAAAGCAATACAAATAGAGACGAAGCGTTATCTGCTTTGGAGGTTTTAGGTTTTGTTAGAAAAAGCGCTGAAAAAGTTATTGAAAAAATTATAAAAGAGGATCCGGAAGCTTCTGTTGAGTCAATTATAAAAAAGGCATTGAAGATTCTATAAAAAGTATTCAAAAACACGAATTGTATGTATAGATTTCATATTTTTTTGCTGATTTTGTTTTGTGGTTTTATATCACAAGCTCAGGTGAAACAAGAAGTTAAGGATACAGTTAAAACTGGTTTTTCTAAAGGAAAAATTCAAATGAAAGACCCTCAAAGTGTTTTGTCTGGATATACTTATGATCCTATCAGTGACAGATATATCTATACTAATTCTATAGATGGGTTTTCTATTAATTATCCGGTTGTATTGACCCCAAAAGAGTATGAAAGCTTGGTTTTGAAAGAATCCATGCGGGCTTATTTTAAGAAAAAAACCGATGCTATTGACGGTAAAAAAGAAGGTAGCGAAGGAGATAAAAAAGATTTACTGCCTAAATATTATGTAAATTCCGGTCTTTTTGAATCTATTTTTGGAAGTAATACCATTGATGTAAAACCTACTGGATCCGTAGAAATGGATTTAGGCGCCCGCTATACCAAGCAAGATAATCCGTCTTTTTCTCCAAGAAACAGATCCAATCTGTCTTTTGACTTTGAACAACGCATCAGCATGAGCTTGATGGGAAAAGTAGGAACAAGATTGAATGTTAACGCTAATTACGATACTCAGTCCACTTTTGCGTTTCAAAATTTAATGAAATTAGAATATAGTCCCACTGAGGATGATATCATTCAAAAAATTGAGGTAGGAAATGTAAGTATGCCTTTGAACAGTTCTTTGATAAGAGGAGCTCAGAGTCTGTTTGGAGTGAAAGCCCAATTGCAGTTTGGAAAAACAACGGTTACCGGAGTTTTTTCTGAACAGAAATCACAGACTAAAAGCATCGTTTCTCAAGGCGGTGGTACCATTCAGGATTTTGACATCTTTGCTTTGGATTATGACAGTGACAGACACTTTTTCCTGTCGCAATATTTCAGAAATAAATATGACGCTTCGTTAAAAAATTATCCTTTAATTGATAGTAGAGCTCAAATCACAAGATTAGAGATTTGGGTAACTAATAAACAGGCAAGGGTTAATACTACTTCTAATAATTTAAGAAACATTATTGCGCTTCAAGATTTAGGGGAAGGTCAATTAAAGGATTCAAACGGAAATCCAATAAATGATAATGAAGTTGTGGTTTTGGATCCTATTCCGGCTGATTTTTTTATTTCGGGATTGGGCACGCCTTCGGATAATAAAAATAATAAGTATGACCCGGCATTAATAGGAAATGGAGGTTTTTTAAATAATAATATTCGCGAAATTGTAACTTCAAATTCCGGATTTAACGTTACCGTAAGTGAAGGTCAGGATTATTCAAAACTAGAGAATGCCAGAAAATTAAATTCGAATGAATATACCTATCATCCGCAATTAGGGTATATTTCATTGCAACAAAAATTAGCTAATGATGAGATTCTAGCGGTAGCTTACCAATATACAATTGGAGATAAAGTGTATCAGGTAGGGGAATTTGGAAGCGACGGAATTGATGCCACAGTAGTAACCGGGACTGATTCTAATCGCGCTATTATTACCCAAAGTTTGGTTCTTAAAATGCTGAAAAGCAATTTGACCAATGTGAAAAATCCGGTTTGGAACTTGATGATGAAAAATATTTATCAAATTCCAGGTGCTTATCAAGTGAAACAAGAGGATTTTAGATTTAACATCCTTTATACGGATCCTTCGCCTTTGAATTACATCACAGAAGCCAAAGATGCAACTGGAAATCCTATCCCCTTCCCACCCAATCCTTCGGTAGAAGATAGAGTTAAAGAAACCCCTTTATTAAAAGTGTTCAATTTAGATAAACTCAATTATAACAACGATCCGCAAGTGGGCGGAGATGGTTTTTTTGATTTTATGCAGGGTTTGACCGTAGATTCTCAAAACGGACGAATTATATTCACTACCAAAGAACCGTTTGGGGAATTGTTGTTTTCTAAATTAGCAAATGGCGGAGAAAATTATAATGATGTAAACTCATACAATCCAAATCAAAAAAAGTATGTGTTTCGCAATATGTATCGCAATACCCAATCTGGGGCTTTGCAAGACAGTGAGAAAAACAAGTTCCTTTTGAGAGGGAAATTTAAGTCGTCTAGTGGTGACGGAATTCCGATAGGAGCATTTAATGTCCCGCAAGGATCTGTCGTTGTTACTGCCGGTGGAAGAGTTTTGCTTGAAGGTGTTGATTATAGCGTGAATTATCAATTGGGAAGAGTTCAAATTCTGGATCCGTCCCTTCAAGCATCCAATACGCCTATAAACGTTTCATTGGAAAATAATTCAATTTTTGGTCAGCAAACCAGACGTTTTATGGGGGTTAATGTAGAACATAAAATTTCGGATAATTTCTTGGTTGGGGCTACTTTCTTGAAAATGACCGAAAAACCATTTACGCAAAAGTCCAGTTTTGGTCAGGAATCGGTGAATAATACTATTTTTGGATTCAATACTAATTTTTCTACAGAGGTTCCTTTTTTAACGAGATTAGTGAATAAATTGCCCAATCTCGATACCGATGTTCCATCTAATCTTTCTGTAAGAGGAGAAGTTGCTTTTTTAAAGCCGGATTCGCCAAAAGCCGATCGTTTTGAAGGTGAATCTACCATTTATATAGATGATTTTGAAGGTTCGCAGTCAACTATCGATATGCGTTCCGCTTATGCTTGGAGCTTGGCATCCACTCCTGAAAAAAATGCTTACAGTACGTATGATTTTAATGCTGGAGCCAATGATTTGAGTTATGGTTTTAAAAGAGCCAAGTTGGCTTGGTATTCTATAGATCCAATATTTTATGCTCAAAAACCATCCGGAATTACCAATGATGATTTGTCTTTTAATACCACAAGAAGGATTTATAGCGAAGAATTGTATCCTTTGACGGATATTGCCCAAGGGCAGTCACAGGTGGTAAATACATTGGATTTAACTTATTATCCTTCGGATAGAGGGCCTTATAATAATAATGTAAATTATGCTGCTGATCCCGCATCTAATTTTGGAGGGATTATGCGATCGTTGAATTCGACTAATTTTGAACAAGGAAATGTAGAATACATTCAGTTTTGGGTTTTGGATCCTTTTGTAGGAAAAGGAAAAACGGCTGATACTAACATGGGTAAAATCTATTTCAATCTTGGGGAAATATCTGAGGATGTTTTGAAGGATGGAAGAAAGCAATATGAAAACGGCCTTGGTCCAGACCAGATATTGGTGAATCCAAGACCAATTTGGGGAGATGTTCCAGCTTCGCAATCTTTAATTTATGCTTTTGATGCCAATGCCAGTAATCGTGCCAATCAGGATGTAGGTTTGGATGGTTTGTCTAATGAAAATGAAGGAGCAGTTTATGATAATTTTGCTTCAGTTTTAGATCCCGCTGCAGATGATTATACTTACTATTTGAATACCACAGGCAGTGTTATTGAGCGATATAAAAATTACAATGGAGTAGAGGGGAACTCAGCTGTAGATATTAATGATCCTAATCGTGGAGCTTCAACCGTTCCGGATGTTGAGGATATAAACAGGGATAACACTATGAATACGATCAATGCTTATTATGAATACAGTATTGATGTAAGGCCTGCGATGGAGATTGGTCAAAATTATATAACTGATGTAAGAAATACGCAAGTTACCTTGGCTAATGGAGAGGTGACAGAAGCCAGATGGCTTCAGTTTAAAATACCGGTTTCGCAACCACAGAATACCATTGGAAATATTTCTGATTTCCGATCGATTCGTTTTATGAGAATGTTTATGACTGGCTTTAATCAAGAAGTAACTGTTCGTTTTGGAGCTTTGGATTTAGTAAGGGGAGATTGGAGAAGATATACTAATTCACTTGATTTTAATGATACGAATGTTGCGGATGATGGAACTGATTTGGATGTGTTGGCGGTAAATGTTCAGGAAAACAACGAAAGATGTCCTGTAAATTATGTAACTCCTCCAGGAGTGCAACGCGAACAATTGTATAACAACAACACACTGATTAATCAAAACGAACAATCGTTGGCGCTAAGGGTTTCCGGTGATGGATTAGAACCGGAAGATTCCAGAGCTGTTTTTAAAAATGTTAGTGTGGACATGCGTCAGTTCAAAAAACTGAAAATGTTTTTACATGCCGAATCTTTACCTAATGAAACCGTCTTAACAGATGACCAGATGGTAGGTTTTATTCGTTTTGGAAATGATTTTACCCAGAATTTCTACCAGATTGAAATTCCGCTGAAAGTGACTGTGCCTTCATCTACTTCTGGAGCTAATTGTTCTCCTTTGAGCGCTGAACTGGTTTGGCCGGAAGCCAATGAGATCGATTTGACATTAGCATTATTGACCCAATTGAAAATTCAGGCAATGGGTGTCAATCCAAGTGATTTGCCTCTGGATGGAATTTATTATCAAAATGAAGATGAGTTGAATCCTGCTTTGGCTAATAAAATCAATAAACTAAGATTAGGGATAAAAGGGAATCCTAATTTTGGATTAGTCCGTACGTTGATGGTGGGTGTAAAAAGTAATGAAACGCATCAGGATATAAAAGGAGAAGTGTGGTTCAATGAACTGCGTCTTGCCGATATGGAGAATAAGGGAGGCATGGCAGCGGTATTGAATGTCGATTCTAATTTAGCGGATTTTGCCACGGTTTCGGCTACAGGAAAAATGAGTACTATTGGTTTTGGAGCTTTGGAACAAGGGTCTAATGAGAGAAGTAGGGAGGATATTCAGCAGTATAATATAGTAACTAATATCAATCTTGGAAAATTATTACCTGTAAAATGGGGAATCAACCTGCCTTTTAATTATGGTATTGGTGAGGAAATTATAACGCCGGAATACGATCCTTTTAATCAAGATATCAGGTTGAATCAATTATTGGATTTTACCACAGATCAGGCAACGAAAGACAATATCAGAAATAGAGCCATAGATTATACAAAACGTACTAGTATTAATTTTATTGGAGTAAGAAAACAAAGAAGCCCTGAGCAGAAACCACATGTTTATGATCCGGAGAATTTTACTTTTTCGCAGTCTTATAATAAAGTAGAAAGACATGATTTTGAGATTGAAGATTATGCAGATCAGCAGGCATCTTCGTCAGTGGATTATGCTTACAGTTTTCAGCCAAAGCCAGTTGAGCCTTTTAAGAACACCAAGTTTATGAAAAAGAGCAGCTATTGGAAATTGCTCAGCGATTTTAATTTTAATTATCTGCCGTCTAATATCTCGTTCAATACCAATATTAACAGACAATACAATCGTCAGCAGTTTAGACAGGTAGAAGATGTTCAGGGCATTGGTTTAGATCCATTGTACAGACGTAATTTTGCCTTTAATTACCAATACGGTTTTAATTATAATTTGAGCAAATCGTTAAAGTTGAGCTATACGGCTTCGTCTAATAATATTGTTAAAAATTATTTGAATCAGGATAATGAGCCAATAGATAGTTTTACCATTTGGGATAGTTATTGGGATATTGGAAATCCTAATCAGCACATGCAGCAACTGGTTCTGAATTATGAAATCCCGATTAATAAAATTCCATTGTTTAGCTTCGTGAAGGCTAATTATTCTTATACTGGCGACTATAGTTGGCAACGTTCTTCTACAGCCTTGTCACAAATTGAAATTGAGGGAATCGATTATAATTTGGGAAATACAGTTCAAAATGCGCGTTCTAATAATTTGAATGCAAACTTCAATATGGAAATGCTGTACAAGTATTTGGGATTGTCTAAAACCGCTAATAAAGCAGCAAGTAGACCAAAAGTACAAGCACCTAAGCCCGGTGAGAAACTGGTAAATACTAATGCAAAACCAGCTGAAAAAAGCAATGAATTTGTTGATGGATTAATAGGGATTTTGACGAGTGTCAAAAATATTCAAATCAATTACGCAGAGAACAGCGGCACCGTTTTGCCCGGCTATACGCCAAGTATAGGTTTTCTGGGTTCTTCAAGACCTTCCTTAGGTTTTATTTTTGGAAGTCAAGACGACGTGAGGTATGAAGCTGCCAAAAATGGTTGGTTGACTAATTATCAGGAATTCAATCAGAACTATACTCAGATTGATAATAAGCTCTTTAAGGCGACAGCCAGTGTGGATTTATTCCCGGATTTAAAGATTGACCTAACTGCGGATCGTTCTTTTTCTGAAAATTTCTCAGAGCAATATGATGTGTCTAATGGAATTTATAATTCGCGTTCGCCTTATACCTATGGTCTTTTCTCCATATCAACAGTGCTGATTAAAACTTCCTTTTCGACAAGTGACGAAATTTCATCTGCAGCTTTTGATGATTTCAGGGCTAATAGGCTCACGGTAGCCAATAGATTAGCAACACAACGTGGTATTGATATCAGTAATCCGGCTAATTTGGATGCAGATGGATATCCGTTGGGTTATGGTAAAAATAATCAAGCGGTATTATTGCCGGCATTTCTGGCGGCGTACTCAGGCAGTGATGCTTCAGGATCTTCGCTCGGGATTTTTAGGAATTTACCAATCCCGAACTGGTCTGTTAGGTACAATGGACTTATGCGATATAATTTGTTTAAAAAGAATTTTAAACGTTTTTCTTTGCAACATAATTACAGAGCTTCTTATACAATCAATCAGTATCGATCTAATTTTGAATATGATACTGCGCCAAATGGATTGGATGGTAATGGCAACTTTTTCAATAAAACTATCATGTCAAATATCAACTTGGTAGAGCAGTTTAGTCCGCTTATTCGAATGGATTTTGAATTGAAAAGCTCTTTGAAATTACTGACAGAAGTAAAAAAAGACAGAGCCTTGTCTATGAGTTTTGATAATAATCTATTGACAGAGGTGAAAGGAATTGAATACGTGATTGGACTCGGGTATCGATTTAAAGACGTGATTTTCTCTTCGAGACTGGCCGATAATCCTACGGGAATCATCAAAGGGGATATCAATATGAAGGCTGATTTTTCATATCGTAATAATCAAACCATTGTGCGTTATTTGGATTATGACAACAATCAACTGGCCGGAGGACAAAATATATGGTCTTTAAAGTTAACTGCCGATTATGCTTTTAGTAAAAATCTGACTGCGATTTTCTATTATGATCATTCTTTTTCGAAAGCAGTAATATCAACCACTTTTCCTTTGACCAATATTCGTTCCGGCTTTACGCTCCGCTATAATTTTGGGAATTAATTTTTCAAATCTAAACAGGATTTGAAAAGAAGATTGTTACATTTGCCAAACAAAAAAATATTATCAATTATCAATACTATTTATTATGAGTATACCAGCAAATTTAAAGTACACAAAAGATCACGAATGGGTTAGTCTAGAAGGAGATGTTGCAACTGTAGGAATTACACATTTTGCTCAAAAAGAACTAGGGGATATCGTTTATGTAGAAGTAGAAACTTTGGATCAAACTTTAGATAAAGACGAAGTTTTTGGAACAGTTGAAGCAGTAAAAACGGTTTCTGATTTGTTTTTACCTTTAGCAGGGGAGATTATTGAGTTTAATGATGCTTTAGAAAGCGCTCCAGAAACTGTGAATTCTGATCCTTATGGAGCAGGATGGATGATAAAAATTAAAGTTGCTGACGTAGCTGATTATGACACATTGCTTTCAAGTGAAGCTTACAAAGAACTTATTGGTGCTTAAACAAATATTTTTTTGGCTTGCTTTTTCTTGGACTGCGGTTGTTCTCGTTCTTTGTTTAGTTCAATTGAATGATGTCCCAACAGTAGGAATTCAGAATGTGGATAAATATGTTCATACTTTCTTTCATTTTGTGTTTACCTTTCTTTGGTTTTTATTTTTGAAAGAGCAATTCAAAAATCAGTATTCAGGAAAGCCTTATGTAGTCTCTTTTTTGTTTTCTGTTTTTTTTGGAATTGCAATTGAGATAGCTCAAGGATTGTTTACTATAAGTCGAAAGTCAGATCTGTTTGATATTTTGGCCAATGTTACGGGAGCCGCTTTAGCTGTTCTGGTTCTTTGGATTTATTTTAGAAAGAAGCACTAAAAAAAATGATATAAATATTACTAATCCCACTTCGGTGGGATTTTTTTGTTTAAAGAAGCATTTAATGGTCATTGTAAATGCAAACTCATCGCTCGTGATGTTGTTTTTAAAAGTGAAATGATTATATTTATGCCAATATGAATGTGTTATGCATTTGTAGAAATCATTTTGGTGTCAATATGAAATTATAAGGTTTATGAATATCAGACAATATTTAGATTCGACTTATTTAAAAACTCCAAGCCAAGCGGGGCTTGATGAGAATGAAAACCTTCAAGTAGTTAAAAACTTTATTCAAGAAGCTATTGACGAAAAGTTTAAGCTCATTATGATTCGGCCTGATATGGTTTCTGTTGCTAAAAAAATGATTTCGGATGCTAATTCGACAGTACAAATAGGAACTGTAATTGATTTTCCGGAAGGAAACTCAAATGTGGAGGATAAAATTAAAGAAGCAGTTCAGGCAATTAAAGACGGTGCTGATGATTTGGACTTTGTTTGTAATTATGAAGCTTTCAAAAAGGGCGATGTTGCTTTGGTAAAGGATGAAATCCTAAGATGTACCCAAATAGGATTAGACAATAACAAAGTTGTAAAATGGATTATAGAAGTTGCGGCGCTCAATGACAAAGAAATTACGCAGCTTTCGGCTTTGATAAAAAATATAGTAATTTCTAATTTTAAAGAAGCTGATTACGCTTCTGTTTTTGTAAAATCTTCGACAGGATTTTATAAAACGGCAAATAATTTGCCGAATGGCGCCACCATTCCTGCAATCATGATGATGCTGGAAAATGCTTCACCACTTCCCGTAAAAGCGGCAGGCGGAGTGAGAACTTATGAAGAGGCAGTTGAAATGATTCGATTAGGGGTGAAGCGAATTGGGACTTCAGGAGCAAAAGCAATTGCGAATCGAGAAGACGCAAAGCTTGGATACTAAATCTACAATCAAAAACATATGAAAAAAGGTTGGCTAACTCTCGGTTTATCATTTTTTTGTTTTTTTTCTTATTCTCAAAATTTAACCAATAGCAGTACGCAATCTAATTTTTCTGCGGAACGATTTCCTGTTTTTTCTTCTTGTGCTACTTTAGAGGGCAATGAATTGGAAAGCTGTTTTTATGATAAGGTACAAGAGCTCGTTTTTCAAAATTTTATTGTTCCTGAACATTTAATCCAAAATCATTTTGAAGGAACAGTTAAAGTGCTTTTTGAAGTGGATGAGAAAGGTGTGTTTAAAGTGATTTATGTAAATGCTTTGGATGATGAACTGATTCAGGAGACAAAAAGGGTATTTGCTAAATTACCTAAGATTTTGGCTGCGACCTATAATGGAAAGCCTACTTATTCAAAATACAATATAACCATTGAAATTCCATTAAAAAGTCCGGAAACGATTGCCGCCGAAGCGGTCGCAAGAGCTGAAATTGTTCAGAATAATACCAAGCAGCTTACGGAGTTGGATAGTATTGTGTATAAAAAATACAGGAATCCAGAATATAAAAGTCATTTAAATGTTCCTTTCTCTCATAGTTATTATGTGCAATTTGATTCTTCGCTGAATCAAGTGGGAAGTAATAATCATACGGCGTCTAAACCCTATACTTATGTTGAGGTGGCTAAATATTATGACCTAAAAGGAGTGAATGATAAACTCCAAAAAAATACTTCTGGCTGGTGGGCCAGAAAATTATGGAATGAAAATATGGTGGAAATTCAAGGCGAAGATTATTGGTTTGCTTTGAATCCTATTTTGGATTTGCAACTTGGAAAGGCTTCGCAAAATAAAGCTTCGTACACCTACGTGAATACGCGAGCGATTAATTTTAGAGGAGGATTGGGGAAGCAACTGAATTTTACCACAACTATTTTTGAAAGTCAAGGGCGCTTTGCAGATTATTTTAATGATTATGCTAAGTCTATCATGCCAGCTGGCGGTAATCCTGCCATTATACCTGGGATGGGAATTGCTAAGGATTTCAAGACAGATGCTTATGATTTTCCTTTGGCGGAAGCCAATTTAACTTTTGCGCCAACGAAACACATCGATTTACAGTTGGGTTATGGCAGGAATTTTATTGGCGATGGCTATCGTTCTTTGTTGGAAAGTGATGGAGCTAGTCCGTATCCTTATTTTAAGTTGAATACCAATTTTTGGAAAATAAAATACACGAACACTTATATGTGGCTTAAAGATGTTCGGCCAGCAGTAACGCTCGAAAGAACTTATGCAACGAAGTTTATGGCCAATCATTATTTGAGCTGGAATGTGTCCAATAAATTAAATCTTGGTTTTTTTGAATCTGTGATTTGGACAAATACAAATGATCGAGGTTTTGATGCCAGTTTTGTAAATCCAATTATTTTTTATCGCTCTGTTGAGTTTGCTTCCTCGGCCAGGACAGGAAATGCGCTTTTGGGTTTGTCGTATAAGTATAAATGGAGCAATCAGATCAATTTTTATGGGCAATTTCTTTTGGATGAATTTTCTCTTGGCGATATAAAGAAAGGAGATAATAGTTGGAGAAATAAATATGGATATCAATTAGGGGCTAAATATTACAATGCTTTTAAAGTAGATAATTTATTGTTGCAGCTCGAATACAATCATGTAAGGCCTTATGTGTATTCTCATAGTGAGGCTGTTACTAATTATGGGCATAACAATCAAAGTGTGGGACATCAATGGGGTGGTAATTTTAAGGAGTTTATTGCAATAGCCCGTTATCATAAGGATCGCTATTTTGCCGATGCCAAAATTACTTTAGGAACTAGAGGTTTGGATTTTGATACAGCGGAAGATGATTTTAACTATGGCGGAAATATCTATAAAGATTATGATGAAAAAAGGCCTTCTGATTCTGGTGTAAAAGTAGGCCAGGGAAATAAGACGAATGTTTTTATAATGGACATTCAGGGTGGCTATTTGGTGAATCCGGCGACTAATCTAAAGCTTTTTGGAAGTTATATTTATAGAAGCTTTGATCCGACAATGAATACTGCTGTTACTTTTAATCAAAGTACCAATTGGATTACTTTAGGTTTAAGGTCTGATGTTTTTAATTGGTATTTTGATTATTAATGTTCCTTTTTTAGTAAACATGTTTTTTGATGGTTTGTTAGAGGTTCAGAAACCAAGTTTTGCGGGTATTTTGCCTTTGTTTTTTTCGATTGAAAAAATCTAAATTCTTAATTTCTATTTCTGTATCTAATTTGTACCTTTGCAACAGTTTTGTAAAATCTAAAGAAAAACCGCATTGAATACAATATCAAATACATTTTCCCTTAAAACGGTTTTTTCGGATTTCAAAGAAATCACAAAAGCAGGGTTGGCTATAAGTGTTTTGTTTTCTTCCATTGCGGGCTACTTCCTGGGTATTGATGATAAGCATCCTTTTCAGTGGTCTGTTTTGTTGATGTTAATCGTGGGTGGTTACTGCATGGTAGGTGCTTCGAATGCTTATAATCAAGTGATCGAAAAGGATTTGGATGCTTTGATGGATCGAACTAAGAATCGTCCGGTTCCGTCAGGGAGAATGTCACCTTTGATGGCTCTGGTAGTAGCAACTCTTCTTACTGTGGTGGGGATTTCCTTGCTTTATGCAATTAATCCTAAAACTGCCATGTTTGGTGCTATTTCGATTTTTTTATATACGAGTGTTTATACGCCTTTGAAGACGATGACTTCATTGTCTGTTTTTGTGGGTGCTTTTCCTGGAGCAATTCCTTTTATGTTGGGCTGGGTGGCTGCAACTGGTGAGTTTGGAATAGAAGCTGGAACTTTGTTTTTGATTCAGTTTTTCTGGCAATTTCCTCATTTTTGGGCTATTGGCTGGTTTTTGTATGAAGATTATGAGAAGGCGGGCTTCTTTATGTTGCCTACAGGGAAAAAAGATAAAGGAACTGCTTTGCAAATTATTCTGTATAGTGTTTGGCTTCTTATAGCGTCGCTTTTGCCTGCTTTAGGGTTTACGGGACAATTGTTTATTACGCCAATATCTGCTGTAATTGTTTTTTTATTAGGGCTTTGGATGTTGTTTTATGCGGTTCGTTTATATAAGGTGAGAAGTGCTAAAGCAGCAAGAACGTTAATGTTGGTAAGTGTTTCTTATATTACCTTATTACAGTTAGTGTATATATTTGATAAATTTTTAAGATAATTATGGATATGATAATGACAACAGAAGAGCATAAGGAAAGAGCAGCGAGATCGTCTAAGATGATATTGTTGTTTGCTATAATTAGTATGACTATGATGTTTGGGGGATTGACGAGTGCTTTTATAGTAAGTAAGTCCAGAGTGGATTGGTTGAAAGATTTTGAATTGCCAACCGTATTTTATTTTAGTACGATTGTAATCGTGGGATGTAGTATTGCAATGTATTTGGCTAAAAAATCGATTCAAAAAGACGATAGAAAAGCTACTTCTACGTATCTTTTAGTTACATTAGCATTGGGAATACTGTTTGTTGTTTTGCAATTTGTAGGATTTTCAAACTTGATTGAAATGGGGTATTATCCTACAGGTCCGTCAAGTGTAATAACGACAACTTTTTTATATGTTATCGCCTTTGTTCACTTGTTACACCTGGCTGGAGGTTTGATTTCATTGCTAATTATAATTTATAATCATTTTAAACAAAAATACAATTCGACTCAAACTCTTGGTATAGAACTAGGTGCAATGTATTGGCACTTCTTGGATTTGTTATGGGTTTGTTTATTTGTATTTTTATATTTCTTTAAATAAGAAAAAAACGTAAATTTGGGAACTTTTTAACGAATAACTTTTATGAAAGCGACAGTTACTACTGCAAATAGTGAAGAAAAAACTTGGGGAGGCGGCAATGAGCCAATGGGAGCAAGTTACGGTAAATTAATGATGTGGTTTTTTATCATGTCGGATGCCTTAACGTTCTCTGGATTTTTAGCAGCTTACGGTTTTTCTAGATTTAAATTTATTGAAACTTGGCCTTTGGCCGATGAAGTGTTTAATCACTTCCCATTTATGCATGGTGTTGATGCGCCAATGTATTATGTGGCATTGATGACTTTTATTTTGATTTTTTCATCTGTAACGATGGTTTTGGCTGTTGATGCAGGTCATCAAATGAAAAAAAATAAAGTTGTTGTTTATATGTTTTTGACCATTATTGGTGGTTTGATCTTCGTTGGGTCACAAGCTTGGGAATGGAAGAACTTCATAAAGGGGCAGTATGGTGCCATCGAAACAACTGGAGGAAGTTTACTGCAGTTTGTTGATAAAGATGGTAAGCGTGTTGCTCTTGCTGATTTTGCAGCTACTTTGCATGAGGAAAGAAGTCAACTTAAAAGAAGCGACGCAACTTGGTTCATGAGTGAGTCTTCATTGCCTTCATATTCAGTTGCAGAAGTGCAAGCTGGTTTTAAAGCGCATCTTGAATTGCTGATTAGAACTGAAGTTATTTATGAAGGAAGTGCTGAAGAGGCTAAGAATTCTACAATAAACCATGATTTGTCTAAAGTTAAATTCAAAACAGTTTTAACTAGAGAAGAGTCAGAATTAAGATTAGCGCAAGCAGCTCATGTTGTTGAAGGTGCTAATTTAATAAGAAATGAATACGGAAATAAATTATTTGCTGATTTCTTTTTCTTTATCACAGGATTCCACGGTTTTCACGTTTTTTCTGGAGTGATTATTAATATCATTATATTTTTCAATGTACTTCTTGGAACTTATGAGAGAAGAGGAAGTTATGAAATGGTCGAAAAAGTGGGGCTTTACTGGCACTTTGTTGATTTAGTTTGGGTATTTGTATTTACAGTTTTCTACTTAGTTTAATTTTAGATTTATTATTATGTCACACGAACACGTTTCTAATACAAAGAGAATTTGGTTTGTTTTTGCATTGTTATCTGTGGTAACAATAGTTGAGGTTATACTTGGTATTTATAAACCGGCTGTATTTCATTTGAATCATTTCCTAGGTATGAACTTGCTAAATTGGATTTTTTATATCCTGACTGTTTTTAAAGCATATTATATTGTATGGGCATTTATGCATTTAGAAGGTGAAAAATCAAGTCTTAGATGGTCAATTGTTTTGCCTATTGTATTTCTGATTTTGTATATACTTTTTATACTTTTGACTGAAGGGGATTATATTTATGGCGTTTTTAAGGATTCGACCATTAAATGGAACTTTTAACAATATATTAATTCAAAAAAAGGGTACGCATTGCGTACCTTTTTTTATTTTTGCCGATTAAACATTATCAGAATCATAATGAAAAAAAATATCGTTCTTTTTGTTCTTTTTATTTTGCCTATAGTTGCTTATCTATTCTTTGCTTCGGGGGTAAATGGTTTTACAAAACTACCGGTTATTATTCCTAAAATTGCTGATTTTGGTCAATGGCAGTCTTTGGACGGTAAAAAAGCCACTCTGGATAATAAAATCACAATCCTTGGTTTTGGAGGGACAGAGATTTTAAAAAACAGAGGCAATCTTTTTAATCTCAACGAAAAAATTTATCAAAAATACCACACGTTCAAGGATCTTCAATTTGTTATGATTTGTCCTTTGGGTACTGAAGGAGATGTTCATAAAATTATGGATGCATTTGACGATTTTACTGATGTCTCTAATTGGCATTTCTTATTTGCGACTCCTGATCAAATTAATGCCTATTACAAAGAACTTAAATTAGTAGGAGGGTTAGATGCGAATTTGGGTACTCCAAATGTCTTTATTGTCGATAAAGAAAGAAACCTTAGAGGAAGAAAAGATCAGGATGAGTATAAGGAAGGTTATAATACTTTTCACCCTTCGGAATTAAGTAATGAAATGGCTGATGATTTTAAAATCATTTTGTATGAATACCGAGCAGCTCTTAAGAAAAATAATAATGCTTCAAAACAGCTTTAAAATCATATTTTATGTTCAAAAATAAATCTTACATCGGGATTTCATTTGTAATTCTTGTTTTCGGAATCTTTGTTATTCCTAAATTAGTTTCAAGAATTCAGAATGGTGACATTGTAAAAGGAGAACGTCTGGATAAGGTTTCCACGGGTGCAAAAGAAGATGGAAAGTTAGTTGAAATAGGTCCTGCGCCAAAGTTCGAATTAACCAATCAAAATAACGTATTAATCAGCAATGAATCCTATAAAGGGAAAGTTTATGTTTTGGAATTTTTCTTTACAACTTGTCCTACCATTTGTCCAAAAATGAATCAAAGCATGTTGGAAATTGAAAATAAATTTTTTGGGAATCCTAATTTTGGGATTGTTTCTATTACAATCGATCCTGAACATGATACACCTAAAGTATTGAAAGAGCATGCTGATTTATTAGGAGTAAGATCTTCAAACTGGAATTTTCTAAGTGGAGAAAAGACGGCTATTTTTGATTTGGCCAATAAAGGTTTCAATCTTTATGCGGGAGAAAATAGTAAGGCTAATGGTGGATTTGAGCATTCGGGCTTGTTTGCCTTAATAGACAAAAATGGAAACATTCGTTGCCGAAGAGATAATTTTGGAAATCCAATCTTGTATTATGACGGTTTGGATAAAAAAGGAGTAAGAGACCTTCAGCAAGACATCAATGTATTATTAAAAGAATAAGCAATAATGAAAGAACAAAATTTAGAACAAAAATATAATAAATGGATTGTGGTATTGTCAGTGGCAATTCCTCTTGTGGTAGCTTTGCTTTTTGGTGTTAATTTGAGAAAACTAGGTTATGATGTGGAACCACTTTCTTTTTTACCTCCCATTTATGCAACAATAAACGGCATTACAGCTTTGGTCTTAATAGTGGCTGTAGTCGCTATTAAAAATGGAAAAAGGAAATTACACGAGAATTTGATGAAAACAGCTATAGGCTGTTCTGTTGCTTTTTTGGCGATGTATGTGTCTTATCATATGACTTCTGATTCGACAAAATTTGGTGGGGAAGGAATGATAAGCTATGTTTATTATTTTATCTTAATAACGCATATTATTTTATCAATTGTTATTATTCCATTGGTATTAATCACCTACGTTCGCGGATTGGCTCAAGTATTTGACAAACATAAAAAAATTGCCAAAATCACTTTTCCTATCTGGTTGTACGTTGCTGTTACTGGTGTTGTTGTTTATTTAATGATTTCTCCTTATTATGTGTAAAATGGAAAATAAAATGCAGAATACAGAAAATAGAATGGCAGCGAGAAGCGGAAAATCATTTTTAACAAAATTTAGTTTTGCGCTATTCGCTATCTTCTTTTCTGTTGCAGCTAATGCGCAATGTGCTATGTGTCGTGCGGCTTTGGGAGGGGATGCTAATACATCACAGGCCCAAGCTGTAAATGACGGAATCGTCTATTTGATGGCAATTCCCTATTTACTCGTTGCGGTTATAGGTTATTCTGTTTATAGAATGAGAAAGAAGAAATCAAAATAATCTCGGTTAAAAATAAAACACAAAGGCATCAAGTTTAATTAGTGAACTTGATGCCTTTGTGTTTTTATGGAGATGAATCTCTAGGTTGAAATGGTTGTTATTTTAAACCGTCAACCGAGACATTAATTTCGCCATTTATTTTTATCAATGCGATGATAGCATTGTTGGTCAATTGGATTTTTTGAAATTGAATGTCGTCCATTTTTCCATTTACAAAAACACCGGGCATAGGAGAGTAGTTTTTTAAATAAGTCATCATGGTTTGTCTGCCTTCCTCTAAATTAGGCTTTATTGAATAACGACAACTTTCCTGAATCTTTCTTAAAATTATTCCTTGAGCAAGCCAGTTAGCGGTGCGCATGAGTCTATTCTTAGTGTCTAAGGCATAATCTAGTTTGTCAAAATAGATTTCTTTGGTTTGCTCATCATATTGAGGGAAACCGGCTAAGTAAATGGTTCCGTTTACCGAGCCCAAAAGATCGAGGGCTATGACCATTTTGCCATCTTTATGCCAAATAGCTACACTTTGCACTTTTATTTTTTTAGTTCCAGAACCAAATTCCTGGCCATAGAAATTTTTTGTCATTATTTTTGAAGCATCTCTATAACTGGAAACGGCGACAATATTGGTTGTGATTTGGTTTGGGATTTTAACGACGGGTTTTAGAATGATTTTGTTAGCATCAAATTTAGTTTGCGGCTGTTGACCAATTAAGGTTTCCATAGTGCATTTTATTCCCATCTGTAATAAAAAAGAATCGTTTTTCAGTTTGGCAGCTGTCGAATAGATTTCAATAGGTACAATTCTAAGCCAACTTTCATAGGCTTCATTCATTTTGAAAGGAGTGGACATTTTTTCTAAAGCAGCAAGGACATTGGGTTTGAAATCCATCGATTTCTCTATGGCTTCATCTATTTTTCTCTCTATTTTGGACTTAAACAGTTTTACTGCAGGATTAATAAGATAGGTGATCGGCATATTTTTGCCAAAAACGTTCATAGTGGGACTTTCGTTCCAGTCTAATGATTTTAATTCCGTTTTGGTATTCAGGTTCCAATTGTTTAAAGAAACATCGCTGGTTAGAGTAATTCTTCCGTTCAAGTTAAATTCGCGAGTGTTGTAGAGTTCGGTGCCAAGGGTTTTTGTTCCTATGCGGTATTTGACCAAGGCTTTTAAGGGTAAAACCGTTTTTATTTTTTCTCCCGTTTTTCCGTGTTCATTTTCAATTGTAATTGGAGCGAGTTTCCAAATTTTTATTTCGATATCATCGTCTTCGATGTTGTTGTCTTCATAAATTAATCCTTTCAACAGCGAGTTGGTTTGCTTTTCAATATCTTTTAGTTTTATGCTAATAGGCAAGTTGATGAAGGAAGGGGAGCTGTCATAAACCAAAGGACTAGCGTCATCCGGTTCCGGTTTTAAAGCAGTGATTTTTTGTGAAGTGGAACAGCCTGAAATACTATAAATGAATAGAATCACAAGTAGGGCTAAGATGGATTTTGTCATTAGTTTGGATTTGTGGAAACAAAATTACTAAAAGGGGAATATTTTTCGGTTTAAACTGTAACATTTTAACTCGATTATTGTCTTATTCAAAAGAAGTAGGAAAAGTTTCTGGTATTTATTTAGTATAATTTCTTTTTCTAAATATTTAATATTGTTTAAAACAACAAAAATATGATTGAAATTAAAGATCTCCACAAATCCTACAAAATGGGAAGCTCTGAATTGCATGTATTAAAAGGAATCAATTTCAATATAAAAGAAGGAGAATTAGTCGCTATTATGGGGTCGTCCGGTTCAGGAAAATCAACACTTTTGAATATATTGGGGATTTTGGATGAAGCAGATTCTGGAAATTATATTTTGGATAAAGTGACGATTAAGAATCTTAATGAGACGATTGCGTCAAAATACCGCAATCAATTTTTAGGTTTTGTTTTTCAATCTTTCAATTTGATTAATTATAAAAGTGCCTTGGATAATGTGTCTATGCCACTGTATTATCAAGGGATAAAAAGAAAAGAACGTCACGAAATAGCGATGAGTTATCTCGAAAAAGTAGGTTTGGCTTCGCATTCTCATCATTTGCCCAATGAACTTTCCGGAGGTCAAAAACAGCGTGTTGCCATTGCAAGAGCTTTGGCGTCGAACCCGAAAGTATTATTGGCCGATGAGCCAACGGGAGCTTTGGACACCAAAACTTCTTATGAAGTGATGGAATTGATTCAAGGAATTAATGATGAAGGAAAGACCATTTTGATAGTGACCCACGAGCCGGATATCGCGGCAATGTGTAAAAGAAATGTAGTATTAAAGGATGGTCTCATCATCGATGATAAAATGGTAGAACAAGTTAGAGCGTCTGATTATGTTTAATATTGAGCGCTGGCAGGAAATATTTGAGGCTATTGCCAAGAATAAGCTGAGAACCTTTCTTACTGGAGTTTCGGTGGCTTCCGGCATATTTATATTAGTGATTCTTTTGGGAGCTGGAAAAGGACTTCAAAACGGAATCGAAAGACAATTTGAAAATGATGCTAATGGTTTGATTTCATTTTGGTCCGGGACCACAACCAAGGAATATAAAGGATTAAATCCCGGAAGACGCATTCAGTTCAGAAACAGTGATTTTGATGCCTCGGTTCAAAAATTTGACGATAAATTGGAGATCAAATCAGCTAATTTTATTTTCTGGAATGGGGTTATGGCTTATGGTAAAGAAACAGGAAATTACAGATATATAGGAGTTTATCCGGATTATCAGGCTGTTGAAAATGCAAAAGTTGTCGAAGGTAGATTTATTAATGATAATGATTTGATTCATAGCGAAAAAGTAACGGTTATTGGTCAAAAAGTGAAATTGGATTTATTTAAAGATAAAAATCCTATTGGAGAGCAACTTGTTATCAGTGGTATTAATTTCAAAGTGGTTGGTATTTTTACCGATCCGGCTGGAGAACGTGAGGAATCGAGAGTTTATTTGCCTTTTACCACTACTCAAAAAGCTTTTGGTGTGGGGGATAAAATCAGTAATTTGGATTTTACCCTTAAGAAAAAAGATACTTACGAAGAGGCTTTGGCACAGTCGAATAAGTTTACCAAAGAGCTAAGTCTGTTGTTGAAAAGTAAGAATATGATTGCTCCGGAAGATGATGGAGCCATAGGAATCAATAATTCTATTGAGAATGCGAAACAGTTTTATGATTTAAATCTTTATATCAGACTGTTTTTTTGGTGGGTTGGGATTTGTACTATTATTGCGGGAGTGGTCGGTGTGAGTAATATCATGTTGATTATTGTAAAAGAAAGAACTAAAGAAATTGGTATTAGAAAAGCATTAGGCGCTTCTCCAATTTCAATTGTTGGGATGATTCTGCATGAGTCTGTTTTTATTACCACAATTGCTGGATTTGTAGGGCTTTTGGCGAGTTTATTACTTTTAGAATTGGTAGGTCCGCAAATAAAGAGTGATTATTTTTTGAATCCTGAAGTTGACTTTAGTGTTGCTCTTACCACTTTAGTTATACTGGTAGTTGCAGGAGCAATAGCAGGTTTTTTTCCTGCTTATAGAGCCGCTAAAATTAAACCTATTGTAGCACTTAGAGATGAATAATTATGTTAGATAGAGATAATTGGAACGAAATTTTAGAGGCGCTTACGGCAAATACTTTTAGGACTATTCTTACTGCTTTTGGTGTTTTTTGGGGAATATTTATTTTGGTGATATTGCTTGGAGCCGGAAATGGATTAGAAAACGGAGTCAAGAAGGGTTTTGATGGCATTGCGACCAATACTATGTTTATGTGGACGCAAACGACTTCAAAGCCTTATAAAGGATTGCCAAAAACCAGAAGGTATGATTTTAGGAACAGTGATGTTGTGGCATTAAAAGAAGCTTTGCCGGATTTGTTATATGTTTCGCCTCGAAATCAACTTGGGGGATTTGAAGGAGCAAATAATGTAGTTCGAGGGACAAAAACGGCTGCATTTACAGTATATGGGGATTATCCGGAACTAATCAAGCAGCAACCCAAAACCATTATCAAAGGGCGCTTTGTGAATCAACAGGATATTCTTCTGAAGAGAAAAATTGCGGTGATAGGGCAAGGGGTTATCAATGAACTATATGAAAAAACCGAAGAAGTTATAGGTACTTATATCAAGGTTAATGGTGTGAATTTTATGGTGGTTGGGATTTATAATTCCAAATCCAATCAAGGGAATGCTGAGCAGGAACAAAAAGAGATATTTGTGCCTTTTACTACCTTCCAACAAGCATTTAATTTTGGGGATAAAGTGGGGTGGATGGCGCTTACAGCCAATGATAATTCTTCCATAACCGATTTGAAGCCAAAGATATTAGAAGTCATCAAATCGCGACACTCCATAAATCCTACAGATGATAGGGCTATTGGTAATTTTGATTTATACGAACAGTTTAATAAGATACGAGGTCTGTTTTCAATACTAAAGTTTATCGCTTATTTTGTTGGGACTCTAGTTTTGATTTCGGGAGTTATTGGGATTTCAAATATCATGTTAATCGTAGTTAAAGAGCGAACAAAAGAAATTGGAATTCGAAGAGCATTGGGAGCAACTCCAGGAGCTATTCGAACCCAAATATTATCCGAAGCCATCTTTCTAACTATAATCGCTGGAATGTTTGGGATTGCCGCTGCAACCGGATTGTTGGCTGTAGTCAATATGATTTTGGATTCAATGCCGGGGGAAGGAATGATGTTCGCTAATCCAAGTGTTGATCTAACAGTGGTATTTATTGCCCTGCTTATATTGGTTGGTTCCGGTTTATTGGCCGGATTAATTCCTGCTCAAACTGCCATAAATGTAAAACCCGTCGATGCCTTGCGCGCCGAATAAATTTTTAATCAAAAAATAACCGACTAATCTAATATTTCAATGAAAAAAGGAGCAACAATCACGATTTTAATTCTTATAACCGTACTGTTTTTTGGGTCTCTGTATTATTTGTATGCTAAAAACCAAGAGTCTCCAGTAGTGTTTGAGACCGATAAAGTAGAAGTCAAAACAATTATTAAAAATACCATAGCCACAGGGAATATTGTTCCGGATGAAGAGGTTTTAATCAAGCCTAATATTTCAGGTATTATTGAAGCGGTCTATATCAAAGCCGGTGAGAGTATCAAAGCCGGTGATTTAATTGCAAAAATTAAGGTAGTGGCCAATGTTTCTAATTTGAGCAATTCCCAAAATCAGGTGCAAACGACTAAGATTGCTTTGGATAATCAAGAAAAAGTATATCAAAGACAAAAAACGTTGTTTGATAAAGGGGTGATTTCGGCCAATGATTTTGATGCGGCTCAATTAGCTTACAAGCAGGCAAAACAGGCTTATGCTTCTTCTAAGCAAGGTTTTGATATTGTAAAAACAGGAACGACATCCGGTTTAGGGAATTATGCCAATACTTTAATTCGTTCAACTGTGAACGGAATGGTGCTTGATGTTCCTGTAAAAGTAGGGAATCAGGTTATTGAAAGTAATAATTTTAATGAAGGAACAACCATTGCCAGTGTAGCTGATGTGGGAAGAATGATATTTGTAGGTAAAATAGACGAATCTGAAGTAGGGAAAATAAAAGAAAAATTGCCTATCGAAATCACTATTGGTGCTATAGAAAACAAAAAATTTGATTCCGTTTTAGAGTATATTGCCCCAAAAGGGAAAACGGAGAATGGTGCAATTCAATTTGAGATTAAAGCTAGCCTTTCTAATTCCGACAACACTTTTATCAGAGCGGGTTTGAGTGCGAATGCATCAATTATATTGGAAAAGGCCGACAAGGTTTTAGCTGTCAAAGAATCGCTGCTTCAATTCGATAAAAAAACACAAAAACCTTATGTAGAGATAGAAACTGCTTCCCAGAAATTTGTTAGAAAAGACCTTGTATTGGGAGTAAGTGACGGAATTTACGTAGAGATAAAAAGTGGTTTGAAAGCTTCGGATAAAATTAAAGTTTGGAACCAAGGCTTGAAAAAAGAAGAGCCCAAATCTTAATTAGAGTCTTAAAGAATTTTTTGTTTTAAAAAAGAATGTTAATCTTGTGTAGTATCTTTGTTACACCACCATTTAAAATATATGAAAAAAAATAGTTGGATATCTTTAGTCTTAATTTCTGTCTTTAGTTTGTCTGCTCAGGCGCAAACTAAAAAATGGTCGCTGGAAGAATGTGTGAATTACGCCATACAAAATAATATATCAATCAAACAAACCGAGTTAGATACCAAAACTGCGGCGATTGATAAAAAAGGAGCCATAGGGAATTTTCTTCCTTCCTTAAATGCTAATGCTTCCCATTCGTGGAATATTGGTTTGAACCAGGATATTACTACTGGACTTTTACAAAACCAAACCACTCAGTTTACTTCTGCCGGAGCCAGTGTAGGAATTGATATTTATAGAGGCTTACAAAACCAAAATACATTGCGAAGAGCTAATCTTTCGATGGTTGCAGCAAAATATCAGTTGTTGAAAATGCAGGAAGATATCGCGCTTAATGTGGCTAATGCTTTTTTGCAAGTGCTTTTTAACAAAGAGAATTTAAAGGTTCAAAAGGAGCAAAGAAGTATTAATGAAAAGCAATTGTACCGTTCAGAGGAATTAGTGAAAGCCGGAACAATTCCAAGAGGTGATTTATTGGATGTCAAAGCGACCTTAGCTTCAGATAATCAAAAAGTGATAGCAGCCGAGAATACTTTGCTGATTTCAAAATTGAGTTTAGCTCAGTTGTTGCAATTAAAGGATTTCGAAAGTTTTGATGTGGTAGACGGTACGATGGCAAAAGACGAAAATAATATCCTGTCTCAAACTCCGGTTGCCATTTATGATAAGGCCAAAGAAAGCAGAACGGAATTGAAAATTGCTGAAACAAATCTCGAAATTGCACAGAAAAGTTTAGCAATTGCAAAAGGAGGTTTTCAGCCTACTTTGCAAGGTTTTTATAACTTTAGCAGTAGGATTTCCTATGCTGATGTTCCATTGAGAGATGGTAATGGGACAGTTATAGGAACTCAGGCACCGCCTCCGTTTTTTGATCAATTCAATACTAATAAAGGACAGTCATTCGGGGCACAATTGAGTATTCCAATTTTTAATGGATTTTCTGCCAGAAATAATGTGGAGCGCTCTAAAGTGAATTTAGAGAAATCTAAAATTGCCGTTGAACAACAAAATTTGGATTTACAAAGAAATGTATATACCGCTTTTTCGGATGCCAAAGGAGCTTTGAAAGCGCATGAGTCAGCAATTGTGGCTTTAGAATCCAGACAGCAATCTTACAATTATGCAAAAGATAAATTTGATGTTGGTTTGATGAATTCTTTTGACTTAAACCAGTCGCAGACTTTACTTTCTAACGCTCAATCGGAAGTGTTGCGATCTAAATACGATTACATTTTTAAAATAAAAATATTAGAATTCTATTTCGGAATTCCAATCATTAAAAACTAATACATTATGTCTAAAAAAACAGTTTATTATATAGTAGGTGGAGCAGTTTTAGTAATAGTTGCTTTAATTACGCTTTCCAAAAGTGGGGTGATTGGGAATAAGGATACAGGAATCGAGGTAGAAACTGCTCAGGTAAATGTTTCGACTATAGTAGAAACAGTTTCTGCCACAGGTAAGATTCAGCCAGAAATTGAGGTTAAAATAGCTTCAATGGTTTCGGGCGAAATTATTTCTTTGCCAGTGAAAGAAGGACAAGTGGTTAAAAAAGGAGATTTATTGGTAAAAATAAATCCTGATTTGTATACTTCAAGTTTAAACAGAACCATTGCAGGATTATCGGGTTCTAAAGCGGGTTTGACTCAAGCCGATGCGCAGTTTAAAGAGGCGAAAGCAAGTTACGACAGGAATAAATCCTTATTTGAAAAAGGGATTATTTCTAAGTCGGATTGGGATAAGGCTACGGCTTCTTTTGAAGTGGCCAAGGCAACAAAGCAATCGGCTTATTTTAATGTTCAAAGTGCTTCGGCATCTGTCAATGAGGCCAAAGATAATCTGGGGAGAACCATCATTTTTTCTCCTGCAGATGGGACTATTTCGATGCTTAATGTAGAATTAGGGGAACGTGTTTTGGGAACTCAACAGATGACTGGAACAGAAATTCTAAGAGTCGCCAACCTGAATAATATGGAAGTTGAGGTCGATGTAAATGAAAATGATATTGTGAAAATTAAAGTAGGAGATCAGGCTAATGTTGAGGTTGATGCTTATTTGAAAAAACAATTCAAGGGAATGGTTACTAGTATATCCAATTCGGCTAGTACTGCTTTGACAGCGGATCAGGTGACTAATTTTAAAGTAAAAGTTAGAATTTTGAAAGAATCCTATGCGGATTTATTGGCTGGAAAGCCGGAAACGTATTCTCCTTTTAGACCAGGAATGACGGCGACTGTTGATATTATTACGAAGACCAAATCGAATGTTTTAAATGTCCCGATTAGCTCCATAGTTATCAAATCCGATACTGCTGCAGTAAAAGGAGTAGAGAAGTATGAGGTAGCCGATGATAAAAAAGCAGCTCCTAAAAGTGATAAAAAATTCGAATGTGTTTTTGTAAAAGTAGGTGATAAGGCAAAAATTCGCGTCATTAAAACAGGAATTCAAGACGACACTAATATTGAGATTATAAACGGTCTGAAAAAAGGAGATGTCGTAATTACAGGACCTTATACTACAGTTACTAAAGAATTGAATTCAGGAGACAAGGTGACGGTGAAGACAGATAAAGAAAAGAGTAAGAAATAAATAGTTTTATTTTACATTTGTAGCTCTTACGAATCTTAAATTAAAAAGCATTGTCTTATATTCTTAATATCGAAACCTCCACAAAAAATTGTTCTGTTGCTATTGCAAAAGAAGGAAAAACTATTGTATGCAAAGAAATTGCTGAAGAAGGCTATTCTCATGCCGAGCGTTTGCACGTTTTTATTGAGGAAAGTTTAAAAGAAGCCGGAATCGGTTACAGAGATTTGGTTGCTATTGCCGTAAGTCAGGGACCGGGTTCTTATACCGGTTTGCGTATAGGCGTTTCGGCAGCCAAAGGTTTGTGTTTTGCCTTAGGAATTCCCTTGATAGCGGTAGATACGTTGCAAACTTTGTCGGCACAAGTTGCTGTTTCTTCGGGATTGATTATTCCAATGATTGATGCCAGAAGAATGGAAGTGTATAGCGCTATATTTAGTCCAAATTTAGAAACTATAAGAGCGACTCAAGCCGAAGTTATTACTGAGGATTCTTTTGATGATTTAACGGAGACGATTTACTTTGTGGGAGATTGTGCCGAAAAATGCAAAACAGTACTTACTAAGGAAAATTTTGTTTTCTTGGAACAAATAAAATATCCTTCTGCAAACGAAATGAGTTCTTTGAGCTTTGAAAAATATAAAATAAGCGACACTGTAGATGTCGCTTATTTTGAACCTTATTATTTAAAAGATTTTATGGTCACTACTCCCAAGAAATAGGATGTTATTAGGCCTCGTTTTTAGATAGTCCTTTTACAAAAGGCTGTATTGAAATACCTGCTGCATCAAATGCAATTTTGCAATTTTCTAATGTTTCCGAAGTAATCGAACCAAAATTTTCATTAGTAGCCCAAGGTCTTACCGCTAACTGGATCGAAGTGTCTGTTAGGCTTTTTACAGAAACTTCAAAGCCAGGAGTTTTAAGTACTTTTGGATTAGCCTTTAAAACATTTGTAATTATATCTTTTGCTTTTTTGATATCCGAATCATAAGAAATAGCAAAGGTCAAATCCGCTCTTCGGTAGCCTTGCATCGAGTGGTTGATAATAGTACCATTAGATAATGCTCCGTTTGGTATAAAAACGGTTTGATTGTTTGCTGTTATTAATTTTGTTGAAAATATTTGTATCTCGCTAACAGAAGCTATGATTCCCTGTGCTTCAATAGTGTCTCCAACTTTGAATGGTTTAAAAAGAATAATCAACACTCCTCCTGCAAAATTAGACAGCGAACCTTGAAGCGAAAGTCCTACCGCAAGCCCTATAGCGCCCAGAATGGCTACAAAAGAAGAAGCTCCAATTCCCAGCTTTTCGATGAATGTAACGAATAATAATACTCTCAATACCCAAAGTAATATATCTGTCAGAAATTTAGTCAAAGTGGGCTCTAATTCCCTTTTGATCATTATTTTTCTAATAGATCTATTAATAATCCTTATGGCATAGAGACCAACAAAAAGAATTAGAAAAGCCGAAATTAATTTTGGAGAATAATCAATTAAAACGTTGATAAAGGTTTCGGCATAATTGGTAAGATGTTCAGGGCTTAAGTACATTTTTTTAAAATAAAAAACCCTCTCTTAGAGAAGGTTTGAGTTTAGGTGACAAAATTACAAATTATTATTTTCTATAAAATGATTTTAACTTTTTCTAAATCAATTTACTCTTTGTTTAGGTTATCTATATCTTCTGATGTCTCATTGATAGTTGTTTCCGTTTTGTCAGAGACAATTTCAACTGTATTTGAAGTAATTTCTGCTGTTTTTTTCTGAGCTTCAATAGTGTTTTCTTTTACGGTTTCGACAACATTGCCTAAGGCGGTACTTGCTTTTTCAGTATATTCTTGAACTAAATCTTTAGCCTGATCAGCATATATTTCGGCTTTGTCCATATAAGGTTCGGCTGCTTGTTTTAGATCTTCTATTTTTTCTTCTGCAAAGGCTTCGGCTTGCTGCAGGTATGGTGTAGCAGTTTCCTTTATTTCTTGTGCAGCAGCTTCGGCTTTAGTTGCTAATTCATTAGTTGTTTCTTTGGCTGAGCCAAATAAGTTTTTGAAAAATGATGATAGTCCCATGTTTTTTTTATTTGATTAAGATACAATATTAATCTTTTTTTGTGTTGGTTGTCTCTGTTTGGTGTTAATAATTAATTGTAAATCAATTATTTGTGTGTTTTTGGTTATTGTAAAAGTGGAAAGGGCGTGTTTTTTTAAAATACAACAGGTAAGATCATAAAAAAAGCGTTTCTTATGAAACGCTTTTTTTATGATTTGAATCAACTTATTCAAGTTCAAAAGTAATTTTTAGATTGACTCTGTATTCTGATATTTTACCGTCTTTTACTGCCGCACTTTGCTCTTGTACATAAACAGAACGTATGTGTTTAACAGATTTTGAAGCTTTGGATATTGCTTTTTGAGTTGCTTCTTCCCAACTAACTTCAGAACTGGAAAGGACTTCAATGACTTTTAATACTGACATAATTTCTATTTTTTTTAGTTGATCTTAAATTTAATGATTTTTTTTTAGATTTTCAGAAAAAAAAATGAAATTTAAATTCACTAACCAATAGTGTGTCAATATGTTGTCTTTTTTGTTGCTTAGGCGTTTGCTGCTTCTACATTTATTTTATCATCGTTTAGCATGCTTTTTAACATGTTTTCTATACCGCTTTTTAGGGTAAAAGTCGAAGAAGGGCAACCGCTACAAGCTCCTTGAAGGATTACTTTGACTGTTTTGGTTTCTTCATCAAAAGAATCGAAAGCAATATTTCCTCCATCGGCGGCAACTGCAGGTTTTACATATTCTTCAAGGATGTTAATGATTTGTTGCGAGGTAACATCTAGCTTATCGAAATCTTCATTTTTGTTGTTTTCTTTTTTGTCGTTGATAGCAATTAGACTTTCGTCAAGCACCGTTCCGCCATTTTCGATGTATTGTTTGATGAAACTTCTTAGTTCCAGCGTTATTTCGTCCCAGTTGTTTACTTCGTATTTTGTAACTGAGATGTAGTTTTCGTCGATAAAAACTTCTTTTACATAAGGGAATTTAAAAAGTTCCTGTACCAAAGGAGAAGCGGTGGCTTCGTCAATATTTTTGAATTCGATTGCCGTTTTAGTCAACATGCGACTTACGACAAATTTTAATGCAGCCGGATTAGGAGTGGTTTCTCCATATACGGTTATAGGTTGTTTTTTGGTCTTGTTTTCATCGATTGTGATGATGGTGCCGCCATTGTTCACAAAGCTTTCAATTTGCTCTGCTACGGCATCTTTTACGTCTTCCCATTCTACGATACTAAATCTTTCGATTGCAATAAAATTTCCCGAAATGTAGACGGTTTTTACAAATGGCAAATAAAATAATTGTTGAGCAAGAGGCGATGCTTTGGCTTCGTCGATGTTTTTAAATTCAAAATTTTCGTTTTTTGTGATGAAATCTTCGAATTCAAATTTTAGTATAGTTGGATTTTGAGTTTCTTTTATGCTAACTTTTATCATGATCTTGTAATTTTTTACAAATTTACTAAAGTTATTTTCTACGAATAGCTATATTTGATATATTAATTATTTAATTAACTTTAGTACATCTTTTTTGCCTAAATTTTATTGAATTATTTTTTTACATTAAAAATTATCCAATGAAAATCAAAATCAAGTATTATTTATTTTGTTTTTTTGTGAGCCTGTATTCTTTTGGTCAAGAGGGTATTCCGGTTTACTCTGACTATCTTTCAGATAATTATTATTTGATTCATCCTTCTATGGCAGGGGCTTCAAATTGTGCCAAGATCAGACTGACAGCCCGCAAACAATGGTTTGGTCAACAAGATGCACCCGAGCTTCAAACTTTAAGTTTTAATGGAAGACTGGGGGAGAAATCCGGTGCAGGAATTATTATTTTTAATGATAAGAACGGTTATCATTCTCAAAAAGGAGTGAAACTTAGTTTTGCGCATCACATTATGTTCTCTAGAGATGAAATAGATTTGAATCAATTGTCTTTTGGAGTAAGCGCTGGATTGATCCAAAATCAATTGGATGAAACGGAGTTTGTAGGTTTTGATCCAACGGTATTTGGTCAAATTCAAAAGGATTCTTATTTTAATGTTGATATAGGCGCGTCTTATAATTATTTGGATTTTTATGCTCATGCCACAGTTCAGGGGGCTTTGGAAACAAGACGTGATCTTTACACAGAGTATGAAAGTGATAATTTGAGAAAATATTTGTTGAGTGCCGGTTATGTTTTTGGAAATAAAGATCGAATTTTGTTTGAACCATCAGTATTGTTAATGCTAGTTGATAAAACCAAGGAAAAATCAGTCGATTTGAATATGAAAGTATACAAGAGCATTGATTTTGGTCAGCTTTGGGGAGGGTTGTCGTATCGTAGAAGTCTGGAAGGTGCTGAGTATAGTAATAACACAGGGATAGCTAAGCAGAAATTGCAGTATATTACTCCTATTTTAGGTGTGAATTATAAAAATTTTATGGTGGCTTATACTTATTCCCATCTTACGGGAGCGGTGAAATTTGATAATGGAGGTTATCATCAAATCACTTTAGGGATTAATTTGTTTTGTAAACGTGAGAAATACGATTGCTACTGTCCCGCAATTAATTAAATCTAAATTTTTATATTTTAATGGTAATAAAATCTGTAAACGGAAAATCTCCGCTTATTCCTGAAGATTGTTATGTAGCTGAAAATGCTACGATTGTAGGTGATGTTTCTTTTGGTAAATCTTGTAGTGTTTGGTTTAATGCTGTTATAAGAGGCGATGTTAACTTTATTAAAATAGGCAATAAAGTAAATATACAAGATGGAGCCGTTATTCATTGTACTTATAAAAAGCATCCTACAATAATAGGGAATAATGTTTCTATAGGGCACAATGCTATAGTACATGGCTGTATTGTGCACGATAATGTGCTGATAGGAATGGGAGCAATAGTGATGGATAATTGTGTAATAGAAAGTAATTCTATTGTAGCGGCTGGTGCAGTAATTACCCAAAATACTGTTGTGGAATCAGGGACAATTTGGGCTGGCGTACCTGCCAGAAAAGTGAAGGATATAGATCAATCTGATTTTGCGGGAGAGATTGAGCGTATTTCGAATAATTATGTAATGTATTCCGGTTGGTTTAAAGACGAATTGTAATCCATCAAAAATCTATTTGGGTGACTTCGTATTTATTTTCTAAAATGTCTTTTAACACAGACGGGTCGGTATTGGTGTAAAAAATAGTTTCGATATTTTTTTGTGTATTAAAACCAATCTTTTCTTGCAATAAATGCTGCGTTTGCTTGGCTACTGCTTCGCCTGAATCAATTATTTGAATATGATTAGGAAGAATTTTTTTGATCTGAGGTATCAAGTAAGGGTAATGGCTGCAACCTAAGACAAGATAATCGATATTGGCTTCAATCATTGGGTTGAGGTAGGAATGGAGCAATTGAGTCATTTCTGGTGAATTGATTTTACCACTTTCAATCAGTTGGACTAATCCATGTCCTACTTGTTCAATTATTTTAGTGCTTTCGTACTTTTGTACCGTACGGTGAAAAAGATCGCTATTTAGAGTGCCTTGTGTGGCTAGAATACCTATGGTCTGGGTTTTTGAATTAGTAGCTGCGGGTTTTATTGCCGGTTCAATGCCAATAAAAGGGACATCGTATTTTTCTCTTAATTCCTTGATCGCATTTGTGGTTGCCGTATTGCAAGCCACGACTATCAGTTTGCAATTCATCTGAAGCAGAAAATCAGTATTTTTCATGCTCAATGCAATAATTTCTTCTTTGGATTTTTGTCCATAAGGTGCGTTTTTACTGTCTGCTAGATAGATGGTTTTTTCGTTCGGAAGTAGATGATGAATCTCTTTCCAAATTGATGTGCCTCCTATGCCTGAGTCAAAAATACCGATCGCTTGATTGTTATCCATTAAAGCAAAGTTAAGTTCTCTGTATTAATTATCCTAAAAAAATAATTCTATCTAAAAAAAAACGCTCATTCCAAATTTTTGGTTGAGCGTTTTTTTTAGATTGTAAGGATTGTATTTATTAGAAACCTAAATCTTTTTTTACATCTGCAGTTAAGTTTGGACCGTCAGCAAGTAAAAGAGAAGAACCGTCTAATACGTATTGGAAGCCTTTAGCTTTTCCTACTTTTTGGATTGAAGTTCTTACTTTTTCCATTAGTGGTTTTACAATATCAGATTCTTTTTGTTGCAATTCTTTTTGAGCATTGTCTCTGTAATCAACAATTCTTTTTTGCATGTCCTGAACTTCTTTAGAACGATCTGCATTTATTGCATCAGTAACAGTAGCTGATTCTGCTTCGTATTTTTTTAATTTTGTTTGGTACTCATCTACCATTTTTTTGTATTCGGTATCATAAGTTGCGCTTAATTTTTCCAATTGTTTTTGGGCGTCAAGCATTGCTGGCATTTTGGACATGATTTCACTTACATCAACATGGGCTGTTTTTGCTTGAGCATTACTAGTTTGACTTGCTCCTAGGATAAATATTGCAGCAATTAATAAAGTTTTAATTTGTTTCATCGTTTTTAAAATATTAAGTAATTAATTTATTGTTTTGGTTTTAATTTTTCTTCTCTTGCTTTTTTTATAGAATCTCTAACTTGGAGCGTTCTCAATCTTTTTTCTTCTATCGCTTTTTTTCGATCTTCTAATAGTTTTTTTCGGTCTTCTAATGTTTTAGCTTTTGCGTCGGCTTGTTTTTGAATGGCTTCTTCGGCAGCTGTTGTTTTAGAATCTTTTGCAGGACTACTGCTATTAGTAGGTTTTACATCTTCTTTTTTATCAGAGGCAGAAACCGTGCCATTTTTTTTAGCTTCTCTATCTGCTAAAATTTTTGCTCTTCGATCTTCAAATTCTTTTTTCTTAGCTTCTTGAGCTAATTTCCTGTCGGCTATGAGTTGATCTCTAACGGACTTTCTTTCCTCTAAGGCTTTTTCTTTTTCAGCCAAGGCCGGATTGTCATCCATTGCCTCTTGTTTTCTTTCTAACTCTTCTTCATCAGCAATTTCTTTTTTTGTCAGCTTGTCTCTTTTTTCAGCTCTATTCAATACGCGTAAAACCTGGTCGCTAATATCGAATTTTTTTGCCGCAAAAAGGATTGTTAGGTCAGAAGATTTGTCAAAAATTAAATCATAATTTCTGGCTTCTGCAATATCTTGTATGGCTGTGAAAACCTGATCTTGTATGGGCTTTGTCAAAGCTGATTTTTGGGTCATTAAAGCGCCATTGGCTCCAAACCTATTTTGCTGAAAATCCAGTAATTCATTTTCAAGGAACTTAATCTCAGATTCTCTTTCTTCGATTAGACCTTTTGTCAGTAAAGGTTTTTCGGAATTGAGAGTTTCTCTTAATTTATTAATTTCAATCTTTTTGGCCTCTATTTCTTGTTTCCATTTTTGAGCTTTTTGCTCTAATTGGATATTGGCTTGATTATAATTGGGTACATTTTGTAAAATGTATTCCATATCGATGTAGCCTACTTTTGTTCCTTTAGCTTGTGAATGGGCCGCACTGGCTACAATCGAGGCTAAAAATAGAAATAAAATTTGTTTTCTCATAGCTTTATAGTATTAGAAAATTATAGGCCAATTTTTTTTAAAATTGCTGCCCAATAATGAAATGGGTTTCCCATCCATTTGGTTTTGATTGACCTGGTAAGGCGTCGAAACCATTTGCAAAATCAATTCCTAATAATCCAAAAGCAGGCATGAATACACGTAAACCAACACCGGCAGAACGGCTTAGAGCAAACGGATTGTAGCTTTTGAAATCTGGATAGGATGAACCTGCTTCCAAAAATGCCAATGCATAAATAGAGGCTGATGCTTTCAATGTTATTGGATAACGCAATTCCATAGAGAATTTATTGTATACAGTTGCTCCAATTTGTTCTCCAGTGCTATTAATAGGCGTAAGTGAGTTGTTTGGGTATCCTCTTAATTGGATGGTTTCTCTACCGTCCATTGAATAATTGGCCATTCCATCACCTCCTACATAGAATCTTTCAAAAGG
Organism: Flavobacterium granuli; assembly: GCF_900129705.1. GTDB lineage: Bacteria > Bacteroidota > Bacteroidia > Flavobacteriales > Flavobacteriaceae > Flavobacterium > Flavobacterium granuli. Next base: position 130,813 of record NZ_FQWO01000004.1, read on the forward strand.
AATTGAACCTCTGTCTTGATTGTATGCTCCTAAGAATCCAAATTCAGTTAATGTTCGCAATACTAATTTACCATAAATTTTGGTATACCAATCCGCTTTGAACTTTACTTTGTAATATTCTAACCAATCGTATTTCTTTTGGTCAACCAATGCGGGATCAGCAGCGGCATCTTGTAAATTAGTGACTTTATTCGGAGAAGGGTTTGCGGATGTTGGTATAGCGCTAACATAGTCTCCTTCTTTTACAATTATTCCGTCAGAACCTGTGTATGATGTTCCGCTGTATTTGTATTTGTATTCTGCTTTGTCTCCTAATGTTGCATAATTAGTTCCGTTTACTAATGAATAAGGAGGTGTCAGTTTTGCTGTGATACTGAATTCGGATCCAGAAGTAGGGAATATAGGATTCACTCCTTTATTGCTTCTAGAAAGTCCAACAGTATAGGCAAAATTTCTTGATGTTCCGTTACCGAAAGTAAATAAACCAGTGTTGTAATTGTTTAGGTCGTAATGTTGGTAACTTATAGATTGTGATAATACAAAGAAATCATCTGGAACGGTTAGTCTTTTGGCTAAACCTACCGATAAAGTCAGGATGTTAAAGCTTTTAGTTTTATCTACTTTATACGTAATGTAATTGTTTAAGAATTGTTTGCTATAGGACAAAGAGGTGCTGAATTGTACCGGTTTCTTTTGTCCAAACCAAGGTTCAGAGAAAGATACGCTATAAGTCTGAAAATAAGTACTTCCTTGTAAACGTAGCGAAACTTTTTGACCATCTCCCATAGGTAGCGGTTTGTAAGCGTCTTTATTTAATAAGTTTCTGGCTGAGAAATTGTTAAAAGATAATCCAAGAGTACCTATAAAACCTCCGCCTCCATAACCTCCTTGAAGTTCGATTTGGCTGGATCCTTTTTCGACAAGATTGTACTCAATATCAACGGTTCCTGCACCTGCATCTACATTTTTAAATTTAGGATCGATTGCTTCAGGATCAAAGAAGCCTAGTTGTCCAATTTCGCGAATGGTTCTTACCAGTTGTTCTTTGCTGTATTTTTCACCTGGTTTTGTTCTTAGTTCTCTGTAGATGACGCGGTCATTGGTTTTGTCATTTCCTACAACTGATATTTTGTTGAAATACGCCAAAGGACCTTCGGTGATTCTTATTTCAAAATCGATGGTGTCATTTGCTGTTTTTACTTCAACGGCATTGATGTTCGAAAATAAATAACCATTGTTTTGGTATAAATTGGTAATGTCATCTCCGTCTGGTTTTGACTTGTCGGCGATTCTTTTTTCAAGAAGTGTACCGTTGTATGTTTCTCCTTTCTTGATGCCTAACATTCTGCTAAGTCCTTGATCCGGATATACTGTGTTTCCTAGGAATTTAATGTTTCCAAAGTAGTATTTGTTTCCTTCTTCTACGTTTATTTTTATGGCTAAAGTATTTTTGTCTTTGTTGTAAGTAACAGAATCTGAAAGGATTCTGGCATCTCTATATCCTTTTTCCTTATAGGCTGCAATTACTTTTTCTAAATCGGTTTTGTATTTTTCTTTTATGAATTTAGATGCTTTTAATAATCGAATAGGATTTTTTTGCTTCGTATCTTTCATTGCCTTACGCAAGGTTTTGTCTGATAATTTTTCGTTTCCTACAAAATCAATTTCCTGGATTTTTATCTTTTCTCCTTTGTCAACACTAACGACCATATTGACTTGGTTTGTTGCCGATGTGTCTTTTACAATATTTAAGTTCACTTTGGTGTTGTAGAAGCCATCTTTTTTATACTTGTTTTCGATGTAGTTTTTGGTAGTTGTAATTAAATTTTCATTTACTACTTTGCCTTTGTTAAGGCCGTTATCTTTAATCAGCGCTTCGGTTTTGCTTTTTTTAACTCCAACAAATTTTACTTCGTTCAGTTTTGGAAGTTCCTTGATGTCTAGATCAAGGTAGATGCTGTCATTTTGAATATGATTAATGTAAAATGAAATTTCATCAAAAAGCCCTAGTTTCCCTAGTTTTTTGATGGCACTACTGATTTCTTCTCCTGGAACGGTAATTTCCTGTCCTTTTTCAAGTCCGGCAAAGGTTACTACTGTTTGTTCGTTGAAGCTGATTTCACTGGTTACTGAAACACCAGCAAGGATGTATTTTTTTCCTTGGTCAAAAGGAACTTTTTCTTGAGCTTTAATTTGTGAAAAACTTCCCAATAATAATAGGGAAAGAATTGCTTTAGTACTTTTATTCAACACTGAAAATTTATTTAATTTGTTCACTTGTTTTTCCAAATCTACGTTCTCTTTTTTGATAACTAACAATAGCCTCATATAAATCTTGTTCTTTAAAGTCAGGCCACAATATATCAGTAAAATACAATTCTGCGTAGGCTATCTGCCATAACAGGAAATTACTTATCCTATGTTCTCCACTTGTTCGTATTAATAAATCTACATCAGGTAAATCATGCGTGTAAAGATGCTCATTTATAATTGAATCGTCAATACTGTCTATCGAAATTATATTATTTTTAACTTTATTACTGATCTCTTTTATTGCGCTAACCATCTCTTCCCTTGCGCCGTAACTCAACGCTAATGTTAAAGTCATGTGAGTGTTGTTCTTGGTTTTTTCGATGACATCAAGCAGTTCTTTTTGAGCTGATTGAGGTAGTTTTTCTAAGTTGCCTATCGTATTTAGTCTGATATTGTTTTGCTCTAATGTTGGGAGTTCCTTTTTTAGGGATCTAATAAGGATTTTCATTAAAGTGTCGACCTCTATTTTAGGTCTGTTCCAGTTTTCTGTCGAAAAAGCATATAAGGTCAGGAACTCAATGCCTAACTTGGCACTTGTTTTGATGATTTCCTTCACGGACTTCGAACCGCTCTCGTGTCCAATTGTTCTCAAAAAACCTTGCTGTTTCGCCCAACGACCGTTGCCGTCCATAATAATGGCTAAATGTCTTGGTAGCTTATTCTTGTTTATATTCTCTAGTAAATTCATTTTTTATTCTGCGCAATAACAAGGTTTTTCGCCAAAGGTATATGTTAATGTAAACCCTGAAAAAACATACCAATCATTATTATTAATATTTCCAAATTGAAATGGTTTCAAATTCTCATTCTTAGGGTTGCTACCATCTAGATTATCAGTAAATGTGTAACGTGCTCCAATTTCGGCTGCCAAGATTAGACTTCTTGAAATATTTGATTTAATTCCCACAATCATGGGGATAGCTAATGAATTTGCATTCTTGTCTTTTTGTGTTTCTCCCCACTGAAAATACAATTCTTCATAGCTGAAATAACTCAACCCACTGTATACATAAGGAGTTGTTTTTCGCCCTAATTGATGAAGATTGAAATCAAAAAAATTAAATTCAAGGCCTAAAGATAATTCTTTTAGGTTATTTTCAAAATGATATGCTCTTTGGTTTCTACTGGGTTCTTTTGAATTGAGGTCATTCGAACTGATTTTGGACATCGTGTATGAAGCTCTCCATGCGTGTCTAGGACTTTTGTTCCATTTGTAAAGAAGTCCTAAAGCAGGTTCATTGGGAGCGATATAGGTCGTTGGGCCAATGTCACCAATATAGTTGCTTCCGCCAATAAACACACCTATTTCATGGATTTGCGCTTGCATAGCCATACTTAGGAATAAGCATATAAATAAGCTGAAAGTTTTACTCATTTTAATTAAAAATTGCGTGCAAATATAATAATAATCAATACGAATCAATATCTAATCTGTTAAATATGCCTTTTATTTCAATAATAGGCTGCTTAGGACGATATCAATTAAAATTGTCTAAAGTAAAACGGATGAAATGGATGGAATCGTATAGTCTGTTAGCGAAAAAAGAATTAATTTCTTTTGTCTTCACCCCAAAGTAGTTTTGAACGAAGCGTTTTTAGAAAAGTTTCTTCTGGGATTTCGACCATATTAATATGAAAAGGTGTTTTCTTTATGGTTAATATGGATTCTTTTTTAATGGTATTTACCCTTGAGTCCAAAGAAACGAGATAGTGTTCTTCTCTTCCGGTTATTTTTAATCTAATTTCGGTTTCATCAGGAATAACAAGCGGTCTGGCGTTTAGATTGTGGGGAGCAATAGGGGTTATGACTAAGCTTTTTACGTCAGGAGTTAATATTGGTCCGCCGCAGCTTAACGAATATCCTGTTGATCCTGTTGGTGTAGAAATGATCAAACCGTCGGCCCAATAAGAGTTTAGATATTCTCCATTCAGATAGGTTTCGATGGTAATCATCGAAGTAGTATCTTTTCGATTGACAGTAACTTCGTTCATCGCAAAATTAATATCCTGAAAGGATTCGTTTTCTGGTGAACAGGTCAAAGTTAATAAGGTTCGCTTAGACAGGGTGTATTTCTTGTCGATTGTAAATTGCAAGAATTCAGCAATGCTGTCTTTTTGAACTGTGGCTAGAAATCCTAGTCTGCCTGCATTTATTCCCAATATAGGCACACCTGAATCCCGGACTAAAGTAGCGGCTCTTAAAATCGTTCCATCACCGCCAACACTGATTAGCATATCAAAACTTTGATCCAGTTCCGTATGAGATTTGAAAGTTTTGTATTCTTTTTCGACCAGTCTTTTTTCGTGAAGAATATTTAAGAAATTAGATTCAATAACTAATTCTACCTTTTTTTCGTTGAAAAATAAAAAGATGTCTCTTATAATTGGCTCGGTGCTGTTCTGGTAATATTGACCGTATATGGCTACTTTCATTTTTTTTTAAATTTGATAATTAGATGAGGTAATTGATCACTTTTAATTGCCTCCTCTAATTCATTTTTTACATATTAAGGTATTTATCCAGATAGTCTGAACGCTCCTTTAGATTATTGATGTAGTCGTCTTCATTGTGTTCAGAAGTAATTTCGTAATTGTATCTTCTAAAGGTTTGAATAATTTCATTAATAGCTCCCAAGGTGATTTTTATCGTTACTTCAACGTTTTCATTGTCTGATTCCGAAATGAAGAGTCCTAAGAGTTTACCGTTATTGCTTTCCACAATTTGGGCGATTTGTCCCATTGAATAATCCGATATTCCTTTTTTAACTTTTATAATTCGTCCTTGCTCCTTCAAAAAAGGGGTTTGGTGAAAAAAACTCATGATGTCCTCTATCATATAATAGCCCACATAAGTATTGTTTTGGTCTAATACCGGAACCAGATCGGTGTGGTTTTTTGCAAAAACTTCTAAAACTTCAAGCCAGATGGAATCTGTTTTGGTAAAAAAACCTTCAAGAGTGTATTTGTAATCAAGTAGCTTTTTATCATCGTCAAAAGTTTCAACATCATCTGATGAGACACTACCAATGTAAATCCCGTTTTCGGTCACGGGGAAATGCGAATAGCCCAACTCAGTAAAAAAGTCTTTAACAGCTGTAATAGTCTCTTGGCTGTCAATGGCTTTATAGTCCGTGGTTATGTAGTTCGTAATTTCCATCTTAAATGAATACTTAATTTTTATGCAAAATAATCAAAAAAAGGCAAATAGTCCTACCTTTTACTTTGTATTTTTGCCATTGTAAAACAGTTGTTTCATAAATAAAAAGTGTACCAATGACAAAGTTAAGTGTAAATATCAACAAAATAGCTACTTTACGTAATGCGCGTGGAGGAAATGTTCCCGATTTATTGAAGGTAGCCACCGACATTCAAAAATTTGGCGCACAAGGAATCACGATTCATCCGCGTCCGGACGAACGTCACATTCGCTATCAGGATGCCCGCGATTTGAAAGCTATCGTTTACACCGAATATAATATAGAAGGAAATCCACAACATAATTTTATCGACTTGGTTTTAGAATGTAAGCCGGATCAAGTTACCTTGGTTCCTGATGCGATTGGAGCGATTACTTCTTCGGCTGGTTGGGATACTGTTAAAAATCAAGCCTATTTGACTGAGATGATTCAGGAGTTTCAGCGCAACGGCATTCGAACTTCCATCTTTGTGGATCCCGTTTTAGAAATGATAGAAGGAGCCAAAAAAACCGGTACAGATAGAATCGAATTGTACACTGAAGCTTTTGCACATCAATACAGTTTGGGAATTGAAAGCGGAATTGATCCTTACATAAAATCGGCAGTTTTGGCTAATGAATTGGGATTGGGTATCAACGCTGGTCACGATTTGAGTTTGGATAATATTCAGTTTTTCAAACAAAATATTCCAGGTTTACTCGAGGTTTCAATCGGGCATGCGCTGATTTCTGAGGCGCTGTACTTAGGCTTGGAGAACGTAGTTAATATGTATTTACAAAAATTAAAATGATTTTCGATTGAAGATTAACGAATGATGATTTTTGATTTTACTTTCAAAGTCATTTTCTGCAATCTAAAATCGGTATTCTAAAATCTAAAATCAAAATGCTGTATTCAAAAATAGAAGGTTCCGGTCAACCGCTCTTAATTCTTCACGGATTTCTGGGAATGTCAGACAATTGGAAAACACTGGGAACGCAATTTGCCTCAGACGGGTTTCAGGTTCACATGTTAGATTTGCGCAATCACGGACGAAGCTTCCATTCGGAGGAATTTAGTTATGAAATAATGGTTCAAGATGTTTTCGAATATTGTAAAGCCAATAATCTGGAAAAAATAAATATCATAGGACATTCGATGGGCGGGAAGGTAGCCATGCTTTTGGCGACGACTTATCCGGCATTGGTGGATAAACTTATCGTTGCCGATATTGGTCCAAAATTCTATCCGCAACACCATCAAGCTATTTTGGCCGGTTTGAATGCGGTTGATTTTTCGAAAAAGCCAAGCCGAAACGAAGTCGAAGAAATTTTGTCTCAGCATATCCCTGATTTTGGGACACGACAATTCCTGATGAAAAGTTTGTATTGGAAAGAACCGGGGCAATTGGCTTTCCGATTTAATCTGGAAGTTTTCAATACGAAAATGGATAAAATTGGGGTAGCCTTACCGGAGAATACGGTTTTTGAGAAGCCTACTCTTTTTATTCGCGGCGCAAATTCCAATTATATTTTAGACAGTGATATGGAAAACATAAAACAGCATTTTCCGGATTCAGTTTTAGAAACAATTCCAAATGCGGGCCATTGGCTTCACGCCGAAAATCCGGTATTGTTTCGTCAAATGGTATTTTCTTTTTTAAAATAAATGCAACTAATTTAAATTAGTAGTACTTTTATTAAAATTTTAAAACAAAAATTCATGAAACTAATTCTTAAAATTCTGGTTACATCAGCTCTGGTTTTACTTATTTCTCACATCTTACCAGGAGTTCATGTGGCTGGTTTTACTACGGCTTTATTTGTCGCCATTGTTCTTGGGTTACTTAATATATTTATCAAGCCTATATTGATAATACTTACTTTGCCTGTAACTATTCTTACATTAGGATTGTTTTTGCTGGTTATTAATGCATTGATTATTTTATTGTGTACAAATATTGTAGGCGGGTTTGTTGTTGATTCGTTTTGGATCGCCTTATTGTTTAGTATTGTCCTGTCTTTATTGCAGTCTATAATGAATGGGATATTGGGCGAAGGGAAATAATCAACGGCCTTTAACAACTATTTATGAAGGTATAGAATTACAATAACGGCTAATTTTATACCTTTGCTTTTTAATTCAGCAGGAATGTCTAAAAAGTTTTACATCTTATTGTTGGTTATGTTTGGTTTCTTTATGATGCCAAGCTTAGCTTTTGCATGTGGCACAAAGACAGAGAAAGCCTGTTGTAAAAAAGAATCTTCTTCGCAAACTGAAACTCCTGATTGTTGTAAGAAGAATAAAAAATCAAATGAAAGTTCGCATAGCGGTTGCGATGGAGCCTGTAAGAATATTTCTTGTAGTCCTGTTGTTCATCTGGGCTTGCCTTCTGTATTCTATGAAGAGTTGAACCAAACTTTCCTTTTTTCGAAAGAAAATCAAAATTATTATTATTCGGAAATCTTTATCTCTTCTGATTTTCGTTCTGTTTGGCTTCCACCTAAAATAAGCTAAATTCCTTTATTGACAGCCAGAAGTCTGTCTGATTCAAAGCCTTCTTGTGCTTTAAAATCATTAAATTTTAATCTAAATACATTTTTAATTATAGTCATTGCGCTATAGTTTGTTTCGTGCTTTAGGTTTATCTCACTTCTAAATTAATATTAGAATGAAAGGAGCATTGCTGCAAATGGGGCTTAATTGAAAATCATCGAATGCCAAAACAAAGTTGTATACGATGATATAAATACCAAAGGCAATTCTGCAAATTACATTCGACTTTTAAAAACAACATTAAATATCTACAAAATGAAATCAATAAAAAACATATTGATGGCAATGACGCTATTGCTTTCAGTCACTATCGCGAATGCGCAAATTAAAAATGCTACCACCGAAAACATTAAAATTTATGGAAACTGTGGTATGTGTAAAAAAAATATCGAAACAGCTGCCAACGTTAAAAAAGTAGCAAAGGTAGATTGGAATGCTGACACGAAAATGGCTACTATAACCTATGATGCTAAGAAAACCAATTCAGACGAAATCTTGAAACGTGTGGCATTGTCTGGTTATGATAGCGATAAATTTTTGGCTCCGGATGCAGTTTATGATCAATTACACGGTTGTTGTCAATACGACAGAGAAGCAAAAACAGCCGAAACCGGAATGGCAACGACAAAAACAGAAAATCATGCCAATCATGCGATGGAAACCAATAAGGTACAGCCGGAAGCGAATCAATTAAATGCGGTTTTCGATACTTACTTTTTGGTAAAAGATGCATTGGTAAAAACGGATGGCGCAACGGCTTCGGCCAAGGCCAAAGAATTGCTTTTGGCTCTTAATGCTGTTCAAATGGATCAATTGACGATGGACGTTCACATGGTTTGGATGAAAGTAATGAAAGATTTAAATACAGAAGCCAAAGCAATTTCTGAAACACAAGATGTCAAAAAACAAAGAACCCTATTTATGTCTTTGTCTAAAAATATGCATGATCTAATAAAGGTGGCCAAATATGAAGTTCCTGTTTATTATCAGTTTTGTCCTATGGCAAATGGAGGAAAAGGAGCAAATTGGTTAAGTAAAGAAGATTCGGTTAAAAATCCTTATTATGGTTCTCAAATGTTGAGCTGTGGAAAAACTGTCGAAACGATTAAGAAATAATTCAGTCAAGGCTGTTTAAAATGATAAATTAATGATTAAAGTAAAAAATATAATTCTGGCTTTCGGTTTAATGCTTGTTTTTTCAAGCGTTAAGGCCCAAGTGAAATTGGGAGATACTTTTCCTGATATCGAATTGCAAAGCAATCAAAATACTGTGGTGAAATTAGATTCATTCAAAGGAAAAACAGTTCTGGTAGATTTTTGGGCTTCTTGGTGCGGTCCTTGCCGATTGGCAAACAGAAAATTAGTTAAAATCTATGATAGTTATAAAGACAAAGACTTTGAAATTGTTGGAATATCCATCGATACCGATAAGACAAAATGGTTGAACGCCATTGCAAAAGACAAAATGAAACACCAGCAATTAATAGATGCCAAAGGATTCGACGCTAAATCAGCAGTGGCTTTTGGAGTAGAGGAATTACCGGCAGCTTATCTTTTTGACACTACAGGAAAATTAATCGCAATCAACCCAACAGAGGAAGAAATTATTGCTCAAATCAAAAAATAAATACTATGAAAACACCCAATATAAAATTGGTAGCAATCGCACTTTTAGCTTTAATGACAAGTGTGCAAACCTATGCTCAAATCTCAAAAGCCGAAATAATGGCAACGGGACTGACCTGTTCGATGTGTTCAAACGCGATAAACAAACAGTTGAAAGCAATGACCGAAGTGGACAGCGTAGGCACTGATTTGAATACCAATACCTTTACGGTTTATTTCAAGAAAGACAATGCTGTTCAGCCTAAAGTGCTTAAAAATGCCGTTGAAAAAGCAGGATTTTTTGTGGGTTCAATGGTGCTGACAATGCCTTTTGATAATTTAAAAATTGAAGATAATCTTGTTGTTAAAAAAGGAGAGGCTTCATTTGTTTTTATTGACAGCAAAAATCAAGTTTTATCGGCTGAAACTAGAGTGAAAGTGCTGGATAAAGGTTTTGTAACTCAAAAAGAATATAAAAAATTAATAAAATCCTATTCAAAATATCCGAGTTATGTGTTAGAGAATGAGGATGATTATCATGTGAAAACTTTATAATATGAGGTATTTATCTATTGTTTTATTGGCTTTGATTTCGTTCGAAATGAATGCTCAGGAATTATTTGTAGTTACTGAACCCGCGAGCAATGTGCCTGCGGGTTCCATTGGGGTTCGCGTTGGTCAATCTTTGATGAAAAAGGAAATAGGCAGTGGCTCCGTTTATAATCTTTCGCCTGAGGTGACTTGGGGAATCAATAAGAATTTGATGGTGCGCGGATCTGTTTTTTCGACTAATGCCACTAATGGATTGAAAGCCGAAGGTGCTGGTGTTTATGCCAAGTATCGTTTCTTTTCGGTAGATGATTTGCAAAGTCATTTTCGTATGGCTGCTTTTGGGCGTTACAGCTGGAACAATTTACCTATAAGGCAAGAAGCTATTGATCTGACTGCCGGAAATTCGGGCTATGAAGCGGGTTTGGTAGCGACACAATTGATCAAGAAAGTAGCGATTAGTTCTTCTGTTAGTTACGGAAAGGCAACGGCCAATAAACCGGATTATGAATTCCCGGAATTTCTGGCAAGCAATGTTTTAAATTATACTTTTTCTGTAGGAAGATTGATGCATCCTAAAAAATACACTAGCTTTAAACAAACTAATATCAATACGATGTTGGAATTTGTTGGGCAAACTTTGACTGATAATGGAAAGTCGTATTTGGATGTGGTGCCTTCTGTTCAATTTATTATTAACAGCCAGGCGAGAATTGATGTGGCTTACAAAAAAGAATTGTACAGTTCGATGCTCCGTTCTGCTCCAGATGGTTTTTATCTAAAACTGGAATATACTTTCTTTAATGTAACCAAGTAGATGAAACTGACTTTAGAAAAAAGGTATTAATCAAAATGCTAACAATTAAATTTAATAAAATGAAAAATAAAATCTTTTCGATAATTGCCGTTGCATTCTTGTTTATTGGTTGCAACCAAAAAAGTAAGGAGGCTGAGACTTCTAATTTGGAACATACAGAAACGGCTTCTGGGCAATATACTTGTCCGATGCATCCTGAGGTTATTGGTAAAAAAGGAGATTTATGTCCAGTATGTGATATGGAATTGACAGAGCCAATTAGCCAAGCAACCTCAAAGGCAGTTGTTGAAGCCAAAGTGGAAACTAAAGTAAATGAAGCAACTTCGTCTTCATTTACAATCAATAAAGCAGTTGAGGATTATTTGAAACTGGCCAATGCATTAGTTAATGACGATTCTAAGGCTGCGGCCAAAGTATCTGAGATTTTATCCGTAACTTTAAACTCCTTGAATTCGAGTAAATTGGATGAGGTTGGGAAAAAGAAATATGTGAAAATTTCCAGTGTTATTAATGAACATTTGAAACATATTATTGAAAATCCTACTGATATAGAGCATCAAAGAACGTATTTTGCCTTGTTGAGTAAAGACATGAATGATCTTATAAAAGCTTTTGGAACAGATAAAAAACTCTATCAGGCTTATTGTCCAATGTATGAAGAAGGAAAAAGTGGGTACTGGATTTCTGAAACCAAAGAAATCCGAAATCCGTATTTTGGCTCTCAAATGTTAAATTGTGGCAGAATTGTAGCCGCTTTAAAATAGTATTTTGAACTTATATATAAAAAACATGGTTTGCAACCGATGTGTCATGGTGGTGAAGTCTGAACTGCGAAAGTTTGGACTTCATCCCGTCTCGGTTGAATTGGGTGAAGTAGAAATTTCCGAAGATTTAGAAAAAGAAAAAGAGCATGAACTGAACGAGCGATTGCTTGTTTTGGGTTTCGAAATTATAGATGATAAAAAAAAGCGAATAGTTGAAAAGGTAAAAAACCTGATTGTGGAATTAGTCCATTTCAACGGCAATCGTTTCAAAACAAATTTATCAGATTATTTAGTAGCCGCCATCGGGAACGATTACAGCTACATCAGTAATTTATTTTCATTGCAAGAAGGCACTACTATTGAGCAATATTATATCCTTCAAAAAATTGAAAGAGTAAAAGAATTGTTGGTTTATGATGAATTAAGTTTGAATGAGATTGCTTTTCAGCTTAATTATAGCAGTGCATCGCATTTAAGCAAGCAATTTAAAAAAGTAACAGGTCTGACACCTACGTATTTCAAAACTTTGAAAGAGCAAAAACGTCAACCTCTTGAAAATCTATAAAAGATACAAAAGAGAACCAAAATTGTATAAGGGTCAAAGTCTTATTTAGTGGCAACTTTGTATTACTAATTTTAAGATACAATATAATGACACATACCTATACTATTAGCGGAATGAGTTGCGATGGTTGTCGTACCAAAGTGGAAAAAACGCTGAATGCCATAGAAGGGATTCAGGTCACAGTGGTTTTAGAGTCCTCTTTGGCTACCATTACAATGAATAATCATATTCCGACCTCAGAATTACAACAAGCTTTGTCTAAAGTAGGCAACTACACCATAGAAATGAGTAAGTCTGCTACTACAGCGGATAAAGAAGAACCGATGGCGAAATCCTGCTGCGGTACCGAAAAAAAGCATAATCATAAAGTGAAGCATCCTGTTTTGATGAATGCTCCCGGAAAATACTATTGCCCTATGCATTGCGAAGGAGATAAGGTGTATGACAAGCCGGGAAGCTGCCCTGTTTGCGGAATGAATCTGGAAAAAGTTCCAGAATTAAGTTCGCCCAAAATAATGTATACCTGCCCGATGCATCCTGAAATTATTCAAGAAGGACCTGGATCTTGTCCTATTTGTGGGATGGATTTAGTGCCAATGGAACCCGTAGAAAGCGAGGAAAATAAGACCTATCTTGATCTGTTACATAAAATGAAAATAGCCCTTATTTTCACAGTCCCCATTTTTATTATTGCCATGTCAGACATGATTCCCAATAATCCATTATTGAAAATCATGGACACTTCAGGCTGGAATTGGGTTCAGCTTGTTTTGTCGCTTCCGGTTGTTTTTTATGCTGCTTGGATGTTTTTTGAACGCGCCTGGAAGTCAATTGTCACTTGGAATTTAAATATGTTCACCCTTATTGGAATTGGTTCCGGAGTAGCTTTTCTGTTTAGTTTAACAGCTTTGCTTTTTCCGGATATTTTTCCGCATGAATTTAAATCTCATGGAGGAACAGTGCATCTGTATTTTGAAGCAACAACAGTGATATTGACTTTGGTTTTATTAGGACAACTATTAGAAGTCAAAGCCCACAGTAGAACCAGTGGGGCAATTAAAGAATTATTGAAGTTGGCGCCCACAGTAGCCACAGTAGTCATTGACGGAGTCGATAAGGTAATTGCTGTTCAAGATATTAAGAAAGGTGATTCGTTAAGAGTGAAACCGGGAGAAAAAATTCCTGTTGACGGAAAAATAACTGCCGGAGAAAGTACGATTGATGAATCGATGATTTCGGGAGAGCCCATTCCAGTGGATAAAAAAATCGATGATGCTGTTGTTGCAGGAACGATAAATGGCAATAAATCCTTTGTTATGATTGCTGAGAAAGTAGGTTCTGAAACCTTACTTTCTCAAATTGTGCAGATGGTCAATACTGCCAGTCGATCTAGAGCACCTATTCAAAAAATGGCCGATAGGATTGCGAAGTATTTTGTGCCTATTGTTGTGATGGTGGCCATACTTACTTTTTTTATTTGGGCAAGTTTTGGTCCGGAACCGGCTTTGGTTTATGGATTTATCAACGCCATTGCAGTGCTGATTATCGCCTGCCCATGCGCATTAGGATTGGCGACACCCATGTCAGTAATGGTGGGCGTGGGTAAAGGAGCGCAATCTGGGGTTTTGATAAAAAATGCAGAAGCATTAGAAAACATGAATAAGGTTAATGTACTGATTACAGATAAAACGGGAACTATAACTGAGGGAAAACCTTCTGTAGAAAAAGTGTTTTCTTCTAATAATCAAGAGGATGATTTACTGCAAAATATAGCTTCATTAAATCAGTATAGCGAGCATCCTTTGGCGCAAGCCGTAGTAAATTTTGCAAAAGCTAAAAACATTTCATTAGTTAAAGTTGACGATTTTGAGGCAGTAACCGGAAAAGGAGTGATAGGAACAGTAGCCAATAAAAAAGTAGCCTTAGGGAATAAAAGTTTATTGGAACAAGTTGGAGCAACGGTTTCGACTGAAATTGAAAATAAAATTGTTGCAGAACAAAAGCTGGGAAAAACAGTTTCGTATATCGCTGTAGATAAAGCAGTTTTAGGCTATGTGACCATCACTGATGCGATCAAAGCGACAAGTGTTGCGGCTGTAAAAGAATTGATGCGTCAAGGAGTTGAAGTTATTATGATGACAGGCGATAATAAAAATACCGCTAAGGCTGTCGCCGATGAATTACAACTGACTTCCTTTATTGCGGGTTGTTTGCCTGAAGATAAACTCAAGGAGATTAAGAAATTACAAGCCGAAGGGAAAATTGTAGCGATGGCGGGTGACGGAATCAACGATGCGCCAGCTTTAGCTCAAGCTAATATCGGAATTGCGATGGGAACCGGTACTGATGTGGCGATTGAAAGTGCTAAAATAACCTTGGTAAAAGGCGATTTACAAGGAATCGTGAAAGCAAAAAAGTTAAGTCATGCGGTGATGAAAAATATCAATCAAAATTTATTCTTTGCTTTCTTTTATAATGTCTTGGGAATTCCAATTGCGGCCGGAGTATTGTATCCTTTTTTCGGGTTGTTGTTGTCTCCTATGATTGCAGCTTTAGCGATGAGTTTTAGCTCCGTTTCCGTTATTGGAAATGCCTTACGATTGCGTAATTTAAAATTGTAATGATGTTGTAGTTTGCTTTTAATCTAAAAAAGAAAATCATGAAAACAGTTCGAAAATTAGTATTAATGCTGGGTGTAGCGGCTTTTTTATTTTCCTGTCAGTCTACCAATAAAGTTTTGTCAAAAACAGAGAGAAGAACTGAAATCATGAACGCCATTGCCAATGACGAAAGTATGTCTAAGGAAATGATTAAAATGTTGATGAAGATTAAAATGGGCGAAATGAAGATGGAGGACAAGGGGATGATGATGATGAAAAAGCATGCTGAAATGATGGAGATGATGAAGGAAAACCCCGAAATGATGAAAAGTATGATGGCTGAAATGATGAATAAGGCCAAAAGTGATACTACAATGATGTTCGAAATGTGTAGAACGATGATGAAAAACGAAAAAATGATGGAGATGATGCAGAAAATGAAAGCAATGGATCAAAAATCTAAAAAAGAAGAAGATCATAAAGGACATCACTAAGATTTAAAATAATCCAAAAACGATAAAGTTATGAATAATCAGGATAATGAAGGAATGCATATGGGAGCCTACTCATTTATGGGAATGCATGTTTTTTGGTGGTTTTCAATATTGTTTTTTGCACTGTTATTAATAGTATTGGCTCATAGGTACAGAAAAAGAAAGTAAATCTATTAAACGGAAAGTAAAAAAATGAAACTTAAATTCAGTCTACTACTAGTACTAATGGCAATTGCTGCTAACGCTCAAAAAGTAGTTCGCTATGATTTGTATGTAAAAGATACTCTTGTTAAATTTTCAGGAAAGGAAAGAAGAGCGATTGCTGTAAACGGACAAATTCCGATGCCTACATTGACTTTTACCGAAGGGGATATTGCCGAAATCTATGTCCATAATGAAATGGAAGAATCGACTTCTTTGCATTGGCACGGTCTCTTTTTGCCTAATAAGGAAGATGGTGTTCCTTTTCTTACGCAAATGCCAATTGCTCCTCATACTACCCACAAATACAGCTTTCCTATCGTGCAAAGCGGCACACACTGGTACCATAGTCATTCAGGAATGCAAGAACAAATTGGGATGTATGGCGCTTTAATTTTGAAAAAGAAAGACAATGATCCTACTTTTAGAAAAGGAATTGATGACTTGCCAACGCTTCCTGTTGTTTTAAGCGAATGGACAGATTACAATCCGGACAATGTGCATCGAATGTTACACAATGCTTCAGATTGGTTTGCTATCAAAAAAGGAACAACCCAAAGTTATGCGGAAGCCATCAAAAAAGGACATTTTAAAACCAAACTCACTAACGAATGGAAACGCATGCTGGCGATGGATGTCAGCGATGTCTATTATGATAAATTTTTAATTAATGGAAAAAATGAATCAGTAACCCCAGATTTTAAGTCGGCTGCGGGAGATAAGCTGCGTTTGCGAATTTCAAATGCCGGTGCTTCCTCTTATTTTTGGCTGACTTATGCCGGCGGAAAAATTACGGTCGTTGCCAATGATGGAAATGATGTGGAACCGGTTGAAGTAGATCGATTAATTATTGGAGTTTCTGAAACCTATGATGTAGTGCTGACTATTCCGGCAGCTAATACAGCCTATGAATTTTTGGCTACGCCGGAAGACAGAACCAAATCGGCTTCATTGTATATTGGAAATGGAATCAAACAATTAGTTTCGCCTTTGCCAAAATTGAATTATTTTGAAGGGATGAAAATGATGAATGACATGATGAATATGGATGGAACCATGAACGATATGGGTATGCAGATGAGTTTGCAAAAAATGGATATGAATACCGTGATGTATCCAGAGATTACTGGTGATATAGAAAAAAAAGAAAAGAAAAAAGGGGAAAGAGAAAAACGAAATCAACTTTCCAATACAATGGATGTGAGTAATGAAACAGATCATTCAAAACATACTATGAGTTCCAATTCCTCAGATATTGCGACTCTAAATTATTCGATGCTGAAATCACCCACGGTGACTACCCTCCCCAAAGATGCTCCCTTGCGGGAATTGCATTTTGAATTAACGGGAAATATGAGCCGTTATTTGTGGAGCATGGATAATAAAGTGTTATCGGAAACGGATAAGATTTTAATCAAGAAAGGAGAAAACGTTCGGATTGTCTTGCGTAATAATTCCATGATGCGCCATCCGATGCATTTGCACGGACATGATTTTAGGGTGTTAAACGGTCAAGGAGATTATGCACCATTGAAAAATGTGTTGGACATTATGCCAATGGAAACTGATACTATTGAGTTTAATGCCAATACTGATGGAGATTGGTTTTTTCATTGTCACATTTTATACCATATGATGGCGGGAATGAACAGGGTGTTCAGTTATCAAAACTCGGCTCCCAATCCACTTTTACCCAATAAAGAATGGGCTTACAAAAAATTGCAACGAGAAAGTAATGGCTTGCATTTCATGGCCGAAAATGATTTTGCTACCAATGGGAATGACGGACGAGCCATGCTGCAAAACGCAAGATGGAGTTTTGAAACCGAATGGCGTTTGGGGTATCATGCCGAACACGGTTATGAAACTGAAACACATATTGGTCGCTACATCGATAAAAATCAATGGTTGATGCCTTTTATTGGTTTTGATTGGCGTTATCGAAAAATGGGAAGGAATGAAGTAGAGAAAAATCTGTTTGGTCAATCGAATACCAAGGATAAAAGAGCGGTACTGAGTTTAGGAGTCAATTATACTTTGCCTCTTTTGGTGGTTGCTCAGGCTGAGGTTTACCATGACGGGAATGTTCGTTTTCAGTTGATGCGGGAGGATATTCCAGTTTCAAAACGACTGCGAATGGCGTTCATGGTCAATACTGATAAGGAATATATGGCAGGATTGAAATATATTGTGGGTAAAAATATTGGAATAGGCACGCATTACGACAGTGATATGAGAGTGGGTTTTGGAGTCAATTTGAATTATTAAGAGGATTGTAGTCTCTTTTTTTTGAAAAAACTTCCTTCTCCTTTTTTTGTTAAGTGCTAATTATGAATTGGTTGTAATTGGCGCATGAAAAAAAAGCTGTTTTTGATTGGCTGTTTTGGATTTTGGGTTTGCGCATCTCAAAAAAAGCACTATTTTTGCTGCCGCAATACAGAACAAGGCCCGTTCGTCTATCGGTTAGGACGCATGGTTTTCATCCATGTAAGAGCGGTTCGATTCCGCTACGGGCTACAGTTTATAACACAATCTTAAAAAGCCTCGAAATTAATTTTCGAGGCTTTTTTTTTAAGTTTAAGGGCGTGGTATTTTTGAATGTTTATTAGGTTTTAGTGGATCAATACGAAAAGCTATGGAATTTCAGAAATTATGCATAAATTGAAGTTAGCTTAAAAGAAAAAAATCAATATTTCTCATTCCTTTGAATTTTGATTTGAAAGCTTCTTTTTTCTAATTATTCTTTATCCGTCTTAAGTGGTTTTTGTAGGAATTCGATAAGTGTTTTTTAGTGCTAAAGGTCGCTTTTTTTTAGTGATTTATTGCTGCTTTCCAGTTTTGATACTTCAGTCATACACTATCCATGCATTATCCATGCTTTAACTATGCATTATCCGTTGGGTGATTTTATGTTGTTTTTTAGTCTAAAAGCTTGAATTTATATGTTTTTTCTTGTTATTAAAGAGTTTTTAAAAGATTAGCTTATTGTGGCTTAGCAAGCTCAATTTGTCCTACAAAAATGGATAGTCGATGGCTTTAATTCAGATCTTCAGTTAGCGCGAGCATCTCGCTCGTGCCTGTAATCAAAATCATTTTAAAATATATAGTAGAAACATTAAATATTTAATTTTCTTGTTGCTTTTTTCATCCTGTGTATTCACGAGCGTGACGTTCGTGCTAGCCGGGGGGTTTAAGGAGGGACATACCCAAATTATTTTCCTTTTTAGATTTTGGATTTTAGTAAATAACCGCCTAAAATTCAATCCCGAAGGTTCGGGAGTAAAATGCTTGGTTGGCTTGTAAAAATTTTATAATTTTGCAACCCAATTTTATTATGTAAATTAAAGAAGAAGATGGATATTAAAAGAGTAGCAATAGACGCTGTAAATGAAACGATTGTAATGACAGTTGTTCACATGGATTACAAAGGTCAAGTAGCCAAAAGAATAAACGAAAAAATGCCATTGGCAACCGTAAAAGGTTTTAGAAAAGGGCAGGTACCTAAAGATCTTGTTGAAAAACAATATGGTAAAAAAATAAAAGAAGAAGAGGTAAAAAAAGTAGTTGATTTGGCTTTGGAGCGTTTCGTTCAGTCAGAAAGATTAAACCTTCTTGGAACTCCACTTCCTAAAGTGAACGAAAATTTTGATTGGGATGCTGAGGAATTGGTATTCGAATATGAAATTGGTTTGGTTCCAAATTTCGAATTAGACTTAGAGGCTAAAAATGACATCGTGAAATATGTGGTTACTGCTGACGATAAATTAATTGACGGTCAGGTAGAGCGTATTCAAAAACAATTTGGTACTGCCATCCCTCAAGAAGTGGTTGTTGCTGGTTCAGATTTGACTGGGACTTTTACAAATGAAGAAAAAGGAATCAATAATGCAACTACTATTTCTTTGGATATTTTCAAAGACAAAGCTACTGCTGATAAATTCATCGGTAAAAAAGTAGGTGATGTGGTTACTGTAAATACAAAAGGTTTATTTGAAGACGATCATCAATTGATGGACTTCATGAAAGTAAATCATGATGATGTTCACGGTTTAGATGTTGATGTAGATTTTACAATCGAAGCGATCAATACAACTGAATTGGCTGAATTGAATCAAGAATTATTTGACAAGCTTTTTGGAGCTGGAAATGTGGCTTCACTAGAAGAATTGAAAGCAAAAATCAAAGAAGATGCTGAAGCTCAATTTGCACAACAAGCAGACCAAAAATTATTAGCAGATGTTACTGAGTTTTTAATCGAAAACACCAAATTTGATTTACCGGCTGAATTTCTTAAAAAATGGTTGCAAACTGTAGGAGAGAAAAAAATGACTCCAGAAGAAGCTGAAGTAGAATATGCACGTTCTGAAAAAGGATTGCGTTTTCAATTGATCGAAGGTAGAGCAATGGCTCAATCAGACATCAAAATCACTTTTGAAGATTTGAAAACATTTACAGCGAAAAACATTCGTCAGCAAATGGCACAATTCGGACAAACAAATCCTACAGACGAAGAAGTTCAAGGAATTGTAGCGAGAGTTTTGTCTAACCAAGACGAAGTAAAAAGACTTTCTGACCAAGTGGTAGCTGAGAAGTTATTGGAATTGTTCAAAGAAAAAGCAAACCCAACAACTAAAGAAGTTACTTACGAAGAATTTATTGCTGCGTCTTACGGAGAATAAATTTTTGTCTGTAATGTCATAAAGTCGAAAGTCAAAAGCCATAAGAGTGCAAGAGATTATTAAAATTTTATGATTTCATAACAGATGGTAAACAATAAAAAATAGTTATATTTGAGCGTCAGAAATTTTTTTCTGACGCTCTTTTGTTTGATGCTTCGCATTATGTTTGAGCAACTTTCAGACATTAGACTTTCAAACTTTTAAACATATAAAAATGAACTACGGTAAAGAATTTAAAAAATTTGCTACAAAGCACCAAGGAGTAAATGCGATGTATTACGATAAAATCGTAAGTGCTATGACTCCTACAAATATGACTCCCTATATTATCGAAGAACGTCAGTTGAATATTTCGCAATTAGACGTTTTCTCGAGATTAATGATGGACAGAATTATATTCCTTGGAACAGGAATTGACGATCAAATTGCAAATATCGTTCAAGCGCAATTGTTGTTCCTTGAAAGTGCCGATGCTTCAAAAGACATTCAAATTTATTTGAATTCTCCAGGAGGAAGCGTTTACGCCGGTTTAGGAATTTATGACACGATGCAATACATCAAGCCTGATGTGGCTACAATCTGTACAGGAATGGCCGCTTCTATGGGAGCAGTGTTGTTATGTGCAGGTGCGGCAGGAAAACGTTCGGCTTTGCCACATTCAAGAGTAATGATTCACCAGCCATCAGGCGGCGCACAAGGGGTTGCTACGGATATGGAAATCAACTTGAGAGAAATGTTGAAACTGAAAGACGAATTGTATAAAATCATTTCTCACCATTCAGGACAAACTTTCGAAAAAGTACACAATGATAGCGAACGCGATTATTGGATGATTGCTGAAGAAGCAAAAGCATACGGAATGATTGATGAAGTTTTAATAAGAGGATAAAAATCAGTTGGCAGTTTGCAGTCGCAGTATTCAGTACTGTGGCTGTTAGCCGAGACTGAAAACTATAAAAGATGGCGAAAGAAAAATTAGAATGCTCATTTTGTGGAAGGAAAAAGCCAGAAACCCAATTGCTCATTGCGGGAATTGATGCGCATATTTGTGATAAATGTATTGAGCAAGCACATGGAATTGTTCTTGAAGAAATAAAATCAAGCGGAAGTTCAAAACTGGTTGGTGATTTGATTTTGAAAAAGCCAAAAGAAATCAGAGCGTTTTTAGATCAATATGTGATTGGTCAGGACCAAACGAAGAAAGTAATGTCGGTTGCGGTTTACAATCACTACAAACGCTTGATGCAACAGCAATTAGACGATGAGGTAGAGATTGAAAAAAGTAACATCATCATGGTGGGACAAACCGGAACAGGAAAAACATTGGTGGCCAAAACCATCGCTAAAATGTTAGACGTTCCTTTGGCTATCGTTGATGCCACGGTATTGACCGAAGCAGGTTATGTAGGGGAAGATGTAGAGAGTATTTTGACTCGTCTTTTGCAAGCTGCTGATTATGATGTGGCTAAAGCAGAACGTGGAATTGTTTTCATTGACGAAATAGATAAGATTGCCCGTAAGAGCGATAATCCATCGATTACACGTGATGTTTCGGGAGAAGGAGTACAACAAGCCTTGTTGAAATTATTGGAGGGAACGGTTGTAAATGTGCCGCCTAAGGGAGGACGTAAGCACCCGGACCAAAAATTTGTTGAGGTAAACACCCAAAACATTTTGTTTATAGCCGGTGGTGCTTTTGATGGTGTTGAGAGAATCATTTCGAAACGTTTGAACCGTCAGGCAGTGGGTTATTCTACTTCAAAAAATGTGGATAACATTGACAAAGACAATTTGTTGCAATACATCATCCCAAAAGATATCAAGGATTTTGGATTGATTCCTGAAATCATTGGGCGTTTGCCGGTATTGACTCACATGGATCCTTTAGACAGAGAAACCTTGAGAGCTATTTTGACACAGCCTAAAAACGCTTTAATCAAGCAGTATCAAAAATTATTTTTGATGGATGAGGTAGAATTCACGATTACTGATGAGGCTTTGGATTTTATTGTGGATAAAGCATTAGAATACAAATTAGGAGCTCGTGGATTGCGTTCTTTATGCGAAGCGATCTTAACGGATGCGATGTATGAATTGCCAAGTTCAGATGATAAAATATTAGAAATCAGTAAAGAATATGCAAATGAAACTTTGAATAGGAATTTGTTGAAACGATTGGAAATTGCTTCTTGATCCGACTTGTAAATAGCAAAATCCCGTATTGTGAATTCAATACGGGATTTTTTTATGCTTTAATGCTGGTTTTTGCTTGGGTTTCCGGCTGAATCAATTCGGGCTGAGTTTGGCAAATTCCTCTTGCGCCACAACGCATTCTATGCGGACCACAGCAAGTTAAAATGAAAAACCCGGCTATTAGTAGAATTGTTTTCATAGGTTACATTGCTATAAATTGCCTGTCTTTCAACTGCTCCAAATAATCTCTTTGGTTGGACAATCTTGGAATTTTGTGTTGCCCGCCCAGTTTGTCGCGGTCTTTTAGCCAGTCATAGAACAAGTTTTCACGAGCCACATTCAAGATTAGCGGGTTTAGCGTCATATTGTTGTGTCTTTTGGCTTCGTAATCTGAGTTTAAAGACTGTAAAGTCTCGTCCAGAATTCTTTGAAAAAGGGCTACGTCTGCTGGTTTTTTCTTGAATTCAACCATCCATTCATGTGCTCCTTTCTCTTTGTCAATCATAAAAACAGGTGCGACGGTATAATCAATAACTTCTGATTGGGTCAACTGACAGGCTTTGGCTATGGCCTGATCGGTATTTTCGACCATCAATTCTTCACCAAAAACATTGATGTGGTGTTTAGTCCTGCCGGTTACTCTGATTCGGTACGGATTCAATGAGGTGAAACGAACGGTATCACCAATCAAATAGCGCCACAAACCGGAATTGGTAGTAATGACCAAAGCATAATTTTTGAAAAGCTCCACTTCCGACAAGCGGATTGTTTTCTGGTTTGCAGTTCCAAAAGTATCCATTGGAATAAATTCGTAGAAAATTCCGTAATCCAGCATTAACAGTAAATCACTGGAATTGTTCAAGTCCTGAATGGCAAAGAAACCTTCGGAGGCATTGTATATTTCGTAGTATTTAAAATCTTTTTTCGGTAATATTTTTTTGTATTGGTCCCGATAGGGTTCAAAACTGACGCCGCCGTGAAAATACACTTCTAAATTGGGCCAAACTTCCAGTAAGTTTCCTTTTCCTGTTTCTTCGAGCATTTTATTCATCAAAACCAACATCCACGATGGAACACCGGCGAAACTGGTGACGTTTTCATTTTTGGTTTCGTTTATGATGGCTGCGATTTTAGCTTCCCATTCGCTCATCAATGAAATTTTATTACTTGGTGTGCTGCTGAATTCGGCCCAAATAGGCATATTTTCAATCAAGATCGCCGATAAATCACCAAAAAAAGTGTTCTTGTTCTCGTATATTTGAGAGCTGCCGCCAAGTCGAAGACTTTTTCCAAGAAAGAGTTCAGAGTCTTCATTGTTGTTCAAATACATACAAAGTAAATCTTTGCTTCCTTTGTAATGGCAATCTTCCAGCGCTTCGTTACTTACCGGAATAAATTTACTTTTGGCATTAGTGGTTCCGCTTGATTTGGCAAACCACTTTATCGGTGTTTCCCAAAAAACATGCTGTTCGCCTTGTCTGGTGCGCTCTATCAAGGGTTGTAATTCCTCATAAGTAGAAATAGGAACTCGGTCAGCAAATGTTTGGTATGATTTTATGGAAGCATAATCATATTCAGTGCCTAAGACTGTTTTTTCGGAGGCTCGTATTAGATTTAACAATAACTCTTCCTGAACTTCATTGGGGTATTTTATGAAAAGTTCAATCTGGTGGATTCGTTGCTTTAAAACCCAAGATGCAAAAGAATTGATTATTGTTAATGGCATTTTCTGATTATAAATTATGGGTTATTAAATAAGCGTAATAGGATTCCACACATCTACAAAGCAAAAATTGAACTTCAATGAAAATTAATTCAGTGAAGGAACTACTAATGTTGCTATATGAATATTAACTTTACCAAAAATAACAAAATTTGTCAAACTTTAAACTTTTAAACTTTAAACTTAATGCAATACGAGGGAGTACTTACTAAGATGCAAACTGAATTTGGAGATCCCATTCAATATTATTTGGTTTTCGAAGATAGTTTTTTAAGCGTGAATCAATTATTGGATAAAAATCTTGAAATCAGTTTTGTTGGCTACCAATGTTTGAATTGTGGGAAGAAGAAGAAAATATTTCGTCAGGGATTCTGTTATGATTGTTTTTATTCCAGTGCTGCTGTTGGGGATTGGATTATGAAACCGGAGTTGAGTACAGCTCATTTAGGTATAGCTGACAGGGATTTGGTTTATGAACAGAAAGTGCAATTGCAGCCTCATATCGTTTATTTGGCTTTGTCAAGCGAAGTAAAAGTAGGGGTGACCAGAAAAACCCAAATGCCTACCCGATGGATCGATCAGGGAGCAATTCAGGCTATTTCTATTGTTGAAGTGCCCAATCGTTATTTGGCTGGAATCACTGAGGTGGCGCTAAAAGATCATTATGCCGATAAAACCAACTGGCGAAAAATGTTGACCAATGCTGTTGAACATATTGACTTAATCCAAGAACGATTGAAACTGGAAAATCTCATTCCTGCCGAAGTTCAGGAATACTTCTTTTTGAATAAAAATGATTTGTACGAGATTCATTATCCTGTTTTGGAATATCCTGCTAAAGTAAAAAGTTTGAGTCTGGATAAAACGCCTCATTTTCAAGGAAAATTAAGCGGTATAAAAGGGCAGTATCTTTTATTTGAAGACGGAACGGTTTTTAATATTAGAGGCTCTGAGGGTTATGTGGTGAAAATCTCGGTATAAACTGAAAACAGTACCATGATTATAAAAAAAGAGGAATCCTGATCTGTCAGGATTCCTCTTTTTTTAGGAAAAATGCTAAATTGCTTTTTATTTTACTTTTGTAGTGTCGGCTACTTTTTTCTTTTTATTAAAAAGTCCGTTCAAGAGTTCCGAGGCTTTCGCTTTAACTTCCTCTTTCGCTTTTGTCTTTACTTCTTCTTTAGTTGCCGGGATAACGGTTTTAGTTGTATCGCCGGGTTTTTTGTTTTTGTTGATTAAATCGGTCAATGCCGATGTGCCTTTGCCTACCAATTTTTCTTTTTGTTGTTGTACTAATTGATTGGTAAGATTGCTAACAGCAGTTTTTAAATCAGTAGTTATTTTAGGGTTTGAAAAATTCCCTGTTAGCATGGCATTGATTGGAATGTTTTCCAGTTTCGCGGCATCAGCCGGAGACAGTTTAGCAATTAATGCATTGGCTTCAGTACCTAAATATTTAGCAGGAACATTAAATTTTAAAGTATAATTCATGCTTTGGTCAAAGCCATGTGTACCGCCAATGGTTGCTTTTATGTCCTGATATTTGATATCAAAAGGTTTTACGTTAACCATACCGTTTTTGAAAGTAATCGCCGCTTTTAAATCGTTCAAATTGATTTTTTTCAAATCAATAAATTTCAAATTTGAACCTAGAGCAGTCAGTAAGGTAGAATTACTGGAGTTGACGGTTGTTGAAAGTAATTGTCCTAATAAATCTCCCGTTAATGTTTTTAAATCAGGACTCATGGAATCGGTTAGATTTCCGTTCAGTTTTATGGTCGAATTTAATTTTCCGTTGATAATTCCTGCTATGGGAGCAATTTTCTTCAACATATCCAGTTGGGTAAATGACTGCGCGATATCTACTTGGTTTAGACCTAAATCCATGTCAAAAGTTGGGGTTTTTCCTTTTGTGGAAACTGCTCCGTTTAAGCCAATGGTTCCGCCAAAAATAGATGTTTTTACATTTTCCATCGTCAGTTTTTCGTCTTTGACAATCAGTTTTCCGGAAACGTTTTTCAGCGTTAAGTTATCGTATAAAACCGTATTCGCTTTTGCAGTAAGAGAGCAATTCAAGAAAGCGGGAATTTTCATGGCTTCTGTTTGTTTGGTCTCCGCTTTGCCAGCTTCTTCTGTGGTCATAAAATCGCTAACCGCAATTTGGTTAGAATTCAGGTTAAAGTTTCCTTTTAGTTCTTGATTTTTAAAGATAAAGCCATAGAAGTTTTCTAAAACGCCGCTAACACTCAGGTCACTTTTTCCTGTTGCCGCATCAAATTGTTTTAGATTGACCTGATTTGGATTGAATTGTACCAAGGCTTTGCTGATGTTCATGGTTTTGCCATTTTCATCAACATATTTAAATCCGGTCAAACTCATCGTTCCCGCATTGTTGATGTTTTGGTACTGACTCTTTTCGACAGATTGCATGTCGAATTTGGTGGTTACATCCGCTTTCAAAATTCCGCTCAAGGGTTTGTCCAGTTTTACGGGATAAGCTTTGGATAAATTCCCCAAGTTGATGGTTCCTTTTAAAGCCGCATCGACTAAGGCGTTTTGAGTTATATTTCTAATGTTTGCTTTTGCATTAAAAACATCTTGATCTATTCTAAAAGAAAGTTTGTCCAGATTGACATAAGTATCGTTCAGGATTCCCGTTTCATTTATAATTTTAGTGTCAATAACAATATTTTGAACTGATTTTGGTAAATCAGGATATTGAAACGAAGCATTGTTTGATGCGATATCGATATTGAATTTTGGAACAGTCGTATCTGAATAAAGTCCCTTGGCAAAACCGACAACGGTAAAATCTCCGGTAGTTTTTACATTATCTAAACTCGAAGCATAGGCTGCGGGAATGATTCCTAAGAAGTTTTTGAAAGAGGAAGTGGGTGTTTTAAATTTCAAATCATATTCCTGACCGGCGTCAACAAGTTGAATAAACCCATCAAATTCCAGAGGTAATTGGTTGATTAATGCTTTGTTTTCTTTGAAAGTATATTTGCTCTTTTCTAAATCAATTCCTAAAACGGCATCGAGTGTCAGCGCAACATTTTTCATATAATTGACTTTGTCCATGTCGAGAGATACTTTTGCAGTCGACTTAGTGACCAAGTCCAATTTTGATGCCGCAAAGTCTCCGGTTCCTTCATGGTTCAGACTATCGATGCGCATTTTTATTTTGGAACTTTCGTCAAAATAGCGAAACTGGAAATTTTCTATTTTATAATCCTGTATTTTTAAGGATAAAGGTTTGCTTTTGGTATCGTCCTTATTCGTGTCATCTTTGAGAGCAATGTCATAATTGCCAATTCCATCCTTGTTGAAAATGATATTTATTAAACCGTTTTTTGACGAAATTCCTTCGATATTCATCGCTTCGTTTTCTCCTTTAAAAAGTTCTTTGATAGACATTTTTAAATTTAATTCTCCAAGCGAAACTAAGGTATCGCCCTCAAATGGCGCTTTGTTGATGATCAGCAATTGATCTAAGGTAACTGTGGCGTTAGGAAAACTCTTGAACAAACTCAAATCAGCTTCTGCAAAAGTGACTTTTGCATCTACTTTTTGATTGATAGCATCTGCAATTTTAGCTTTTATTTGATCCTTAAAGAAATACGGAATAGCGAATAGTGCCGTAACAAATAGGATGATTGTAATTCCGGTGATTTTTAAAATTTTCTTCAGCATATCTTTTAATGTTTTTATTTTCAATTAGTATTGCAAAAATGTTGCCTTAATTTATTTACAAAAATAATATTTTATGAATTAAGGAATCTTTAAAGTTGTCATAAAAAAGAATCCGTTTGAAATTTAATCAAACGGATTCTTTTTTGGTTTTAAACTTTTTTATCGGATGTTGATTTCAAATGGCATCATGGCCTGAACTCCTTTTTTAGTTTGTAATTTTTTTATTTGTTCCAAGACTCTGTAGTTCTCTTCGCCAATTTCTTCTTTTATTAAGGCTTCTTTAGATTGTCCAAAAGGGAATTCAGCAAAAAGATCATTGATGTCTTTCTTGTATTCCGGATAGTTTTGAGTAGAAAAATCTTTTGTTTTAGCTAATCTTGCTGCTTCGTTAATAGCATCTTTTAATCCGCCGATTTTATCTACCAATCCAATTTTGATCGCTTCAGAACCCGTCCAAACTCTTCCTTGTGCAATGGCATCCACTTGAGCAAAGCTCATTTTTCTGCCTTCGGCAACATGGGTCACAAAAGTTTTGTAGATGTGTTCTACTCCTTCCAGTGTGACTGCTTTGAATTTTTCGTCAATAGGCACAAATGGGCTATATCTTGCCGCATTTTCATGGGTTTTTACCTGCTCTGTGTTTATTCCTATTTTAGTGGCCAGTTGGCTGAAATTAGGTAATATTCCAAAAACCCCTATTGAGCCTGTGATGGTGTTGTTTTCGGCAAAAATAGTATTGGCGTTACAAGCGATATAATAGCCGCCCGAAGCCGCATAATTACCCATGGAAACCACGACAGGTTTTACTTTTTTTGTTAATTCGACTTCTCTCCAAATTAAATCTGAGGTCAAGGCACTTCCACCAGGGCTATCAATACGAAGTACAATGGCTTTTACGTTTTTATTTTTTCTTGCATCTTGCAACGAACGTCGCATCGATCCTTCTCCTATAGTGGTAACATCGCCTTCACCGCTTTGAATTTCGCCTTGGGCATAAATGATGGCTATTTGATCTTTGCTGTCATTCAGCGCTGCAGTAGTCATTATTTTTTTGGTGTATTCGGAAATGCTGACTTTGTTGTAGTCTTCGTCTTTGTTAACTTTCAAGGCTTTTTTGATGGCATTGTGGTAAACATCTTCATAGGCTACAACGTCTACTAATTTTTGTTCTTTTGCCATCGTTGGTGTTCTGGCGAGAAGTCCATTAGCGATTTGATTTAGTTGTGCTACAGATATGTTTCTGCTTTTCGAGATGTCGGCGGCAACAGAACTCCAAATCGAATTTAATAAAGCAGTAACTTGCTCCCTGTTGGCATCACTCATTTTGTTTTCCAGGAAAGGTTCTACAGCACTTTTGTATTTTCCGTGGCGTATCACTTCCATTTTTACGCCGGATTTATCTTGTAAATCTTTGAAAAACATAATTTCAGAAGATAGACCTTTGAAATCCATATCTCCTACAGGATTTATATAGATCGTATTGGCAACAGAGTTTAAGTAATATTCTTTTTGTGAATAGGAATTGGCATAAGCCATTACAAATTTTCCTGATTTTTTGAAACTTTCCAAAGCATTTCTTAACGTTTTACTTTGTGCCATACCTAAAGAGGAGTAGTTGTTTAGGATAGAAATCCCTTTGATGTTGTCGTCTTTTTTAGCCTCTTCGATAGCCGAGAGGACATCTGATAATCCGATATTTTTTTTGTCTGAAAAAATGGTGATCCATGGATCTTCGTATTTTCCGGCATAATCATGTTTGATGTGTTCTAAGTTCAATTCGATAACCGAATTATTTTTGATTTCTACTGTTTCGGCCTCACCGCCAAAAACGGTTGCGATAATCAGAATTCCAAAAAAGAATAACATGCAAAAGACGAATAGCCCTATGATGGTTGCCAAAACATTTCCTAAAAACTTCATAATAATATTTTTATATAATAAGTAGTGAAAAGTGCTGAAATGTTACACTATGAGATGGTATAAATAAAAATTTAGTTCCAACACTTTGCGCAAATATATCGCTATTTCTAAAATTCTTTTAGTTAATTTGTGCTTAATTATGAAAGCACAGCATCAGGTCATTTTATCTATAGGAAGTAATCAAGGCGATCGACTTGAAAATATAAAACATTGCATTGAGTTAATTCATCAGGAAATGGGTACGGTTATCAAAATTTCCCAAGTTTATGAAACCCCTTCCTGGGGTTTTGAAAGTGATGATTTTTACAATTGTGCTTTAGTTTTGCATACTTTTAATACCGCTCATAAAATCTTGTCTCAGGCTTTAAAGATTGAAAAAAAACTGGGTCGCATTCGAGGAATTGAGAAGGGATATCAGTCTCGAATTATTGACATTGACTTAATTGCTTTTGACGAGGAGATTATAGATTCTGAAAAACTGCAAATTCCACATCCTTTAATGCAAAACAGAAATTTTGTATTGCTGCCGGTTCAGGATTTAAATTTAGATTGGAAGCATCCTGTTTTTGATAAAACAATTTCGGAACTGCTGGAGAGTTCTCCTGATTTGAGTGTTTGCAAAGTGGTTCAGAATTTAGAAAGTCCTTTGGATAGTATTGCTCTGGAGCAGTTCAATTATGTTGCTTTTGAAGGAAACATTGGAGCAGGAAAGACCACTTTGGTTTCTAAAATCGCCGATGATTTCAATGCGAAAACGGTTTTGGAACGTTTTGCCGATAATCCTTTTTTGCCAAAATTTTATAAAGACCAAAATCGATATGCTTTTCCGCTTGAAATGTCTTTTTTGGCCGACAGATACCAGCAATTGTCGGATGATTTGGCGCAATTTGATTTGTTTAAGGATTTTTTGGTTGCCGATTATCATATTTTTAAATCCTTGATTTTTGCCAAAATTACATTGGCAGACGATGAATACCGTTTGTATCGCAACCTATTCGATATTATTTACAGGGAAATGCCAAAACCTGATTTGTACGTTTATTTGTATCAGAATTCTGAACGATTATTGCAAAACATAAAAAAAAGGGGAAGAAGCTATGAACAGCAAATTCCCGCTGAATATCTCGATAAAATCAATAATGGTTATCTGGATTATATAAAATCACAAAAGGATTTGAATGTTTTGATTATTGATGTTTCCCATCGTGATTTTGTGAAAAACCAAGAGGATTATCTTTATATTTTGGATGAAATTAAAAAGAAAATTACTTAGGCCAATGTAACTTTTGGAATAAATCCCAAACTACAATTCCCGCGCTTACGGAGATGTTTAGCGAATGTTTGGTTCCTAACTGCGGAATTTCAATGCAACCATCACATAAGGCCACCGCTTCTTGAGAAACGCCATGCACTTCATTTCCAAAGACTAAGGCGTATTTCATGTCTTTTTCGACTTTGAAATCCTGAAGAAAAACAGCGCTCTGCACTTGTTCAATGGCTAGGGTCGTTATTTTTTCTTTTTTTAGATTATGGATAACTTCCAGTACGCTTTCATTGTGTTCCCAGGCTACGGTTTCGGTTGCTCCAAGTGCTGTTTTGTGAATTTCTTTGTTTGGAGGTGTTGCAGTAATACCACACAAATATATTTTTTCTATCAAAAAAGCATCTGCGGTTCTAAATACAGAACCAATATTGTGTAAGCTGCGCACATCGTCTAATACTAAGATAATTGGTGTTTTTTCGGATTTTTTAAAATCTTCAATTGATTTTCGCTCCAGCTCACTGTTTTCTAGTTTTCTCATTCTCTTTGGTGGTGTGTTGTAATAAAAAAAGCTTCCGGGATAAGGGGAAGCTTTTTAATGGTATTATTTTAAAATTTAGCTTTTTGGTGCATCCGCTGCTAATACGTTTCCTTTGATGGTAAGCGTTTTGTTTGGAACAGCTGCATTAGTTGTCAGTGTTACTGTTTTTGTAAATGCTTGACCTCCTCTTGTAGTGTCATATTTTACTCCAATAACTCCTTTAGCTCCTGGAGCAATTGGTTCTTTTGGGTAAGTTGGAACCGTGCATCCGCAAGATCCTTGAGCGTTTGTAATGATTAATGGCTTGTTTCCGTTGTTTGTAAATACAAACTCACGTTTTCCGTCTGAGTTGTATGGAATTGTACCGTAATCAATAGTTTCAGTAACAAAAACCATCCCTGCTCCGTTTACTTTAGCAGCGTTTACTTTAGTTGTTGCTTTTGCTTTTATTTTTTTTGTAGTTTCTTGAGCATTAGAAGTCGTAACTCCCAAAACTGTAAGCATAGCTAGTAAAATTATTTTTTTCATTTTGTGGCGTTTTAATATTCATAACAAATCTATTGAAAATATTGAAAATAAAGCTTAAAAAATCCTTAAATTTTTTTATTTTTTGCTTTAAGTCCTTCCTTATTCGCTATTAAATATATTAAATTCGCTGTTATTTATAACATCAATATAAACATCAATAATTTGGCAGCTAAAGA
The DNA here is from genome assembly GCF_900129705.1 of Flavobacterium granuli. Classification (GTDB taxonomy): domain Bacteria; phylum Bacteroidota; class Bacteroidia; order Flavobacteriales; family Flavobacteriaceae; genus Flavobacterium; species Flavobacterium granuli. Next base: position 163,167 of record NZ_FQWO01000004.1, read on the forward strand.
TAAAATAGTCAAGGAAACACCGTTAATGAAGCAATATAACGAAATTAAAAGGAAGTATCCAGATGCTTGTTTGTTGTTTCGTGTAGGTGATTTTTATGAAACATTTGGAGAGGATGCTGTTAGGGCTTCTAGGATATTGGGAATTACTTTGACAAAAAGAGGGGCGGGTTCTGAAACTGAGACTGCATTGGCGGGCTTTCCGCATCATTCGATAAATACGTATTTACCAAAGCTGGTTAAAGCAGGACTTCGTGTGGCAATCTGCGATCAATTGGAAGACCCAAAAATGACCAAAACAATTGTGAAGCGCGGTGTGACTGAACTCGTGACTCCCGGAGTTTCGATGAATGATGAAGTTTTGCATTCGAAGACGAATAATTTTTTAGCTTCTGTCTATTTTGGAAATAAGTCAATAGGAATCTCTTTTTTGGATGTTTCAACAGGGGAGTTTCTAACCGCTCAAGGTAATGCGGAATATATTGATAAATTATTGCAGAATTTCAACCCTTCGGAGGTTTTGGTTCAAAAAAATAACAAAAATGATTTCCGTCAAAATTTTGGGGACGATTACCATAGTTTTTATTTGGAAGATTGGATTTATAAAGAAGATTATGCTTTTGAAATTTTAACCAAGCATTTTCAGACCATTTCCTTGAAAGGTTTTGGGATCGAAGATCTGAAAGAAGGAATTATTGCTTCGGGAGCTATTTTGTATTATTTATCTGAGACACAACACAACCGTGTGCAGCATATAACGGCTATTCAGCGTATCGCCGAAGATGCTTATGTGTGGATGGACCGATTTACAATTCGAAATTTAGAATTATATCATAGTTACAATCCCAATGCGGTTACGCTTTTGGATGTTATTGACAGAACACTTTCGCCAATGGGCGGGCGTTTGTTAAAGCGATGGCTAGCCTTGCCTTTGAAGGATGCGAACAAAATACAAGGTCGTCATCAAGTGGTGTCGTATTTGAAAGAGAATCAGGAAGTGTTGCAGGCTATGCAGTATCAAATCAAGCAAATCTCGGATTTAGAGCGTTTGATTTCTAAAATTGCCGCAGGAAAGGTTTCGCCACGTGAGGTGGTTTATTTGAAGGAGTCTTTGGATGCGGTTATTCCTATGAAAAAACTGGCTTTGGAGAGTCCGCAGGAAGCGGTAAAAATGATAGGCGATAGTCTTCATAGTTGTGACTTGTTGCGTGAAAAAATCAAAATCACTTTAAATCAAGATGCGCCTGTGGCTGTTGCCAAAGGGAATGCTATTGCTAAAGGTGTCAGTGCTGAACTGGATGATTTAAGAGCGATATCTACTTCGGGTAAAGAATTTCTTGAAGGAATAGAGTTGCGTGAGTCACAAAAAACGGGGATTTCTTCTTTGAAGATTTCTTTCAATAATGTTTTTGGTTATTATATTGAAGTGCGAAATACCCATAAAGATAAGGTTCCTGCCGAATGGATCAGAAAACAAACTCTGGTTAATGCAGAGCGCTATATTACTGAAGAGCTGAAAGAATATGAGGCAAAAATCCTTGGTGCCGAAGAGAAAATCCATAAAATTGAATCGGAATTATTCGAGCAATTAGTAGCTTGGATTTCAACTTATATCAAACCAGTTCAGTTGAATGCTAATTTAGTCGCGCAGTTGGATTGTTTGTGTTCTTTTGCGCAGTTGGCTGTCGAGAATAAATATGTTTGTCCTGAGTTGGATGAAACCTTTGAGTTGGATATTAAAAACGGTAGGCATCCTGTTATCGAAAAGCAATTGCCGGTGGGTGTGCCTTACATTGCCAATGATGTTTATTTGGATCGAGAAACCCAGCAATTGATAATGATTACAGGTCCTAATATGTCGGGTAAGTCGGCTATTTTACGTCAAACGGCGCTGATTGTGCTGTTGGCCCAAATGGGAAGTTTTGTTCCGGCTGACAGTGTTAGAATGGGGATTGTGGATAAGATTTTTACCCGAGTGGGCGCGAGCGATAATATTTCGATGGGAGAGTCGACTTTTATGGTTGAAATGAATGAAACGGCTTCCATCTTGAACAATATTTCCGACAGAAGCTTAGTGCTTCTGGATGAAATTGGTAGAGGAACCAGTACTTATGACGGAATCTCGATTGCTTGGGCCATTGCGGAGTTCTTGCATGAGCATCCTTCAAAACCAAAGACCTTGTTTGCGACTCATTATCATGAATTGAATGAAATGAATGAATCTTTGCCTCGAATCCAGAATTATAATGTTTCGGTAAAGGAATTGAAAGATACGGTTCTTTTTATTCGAAAATTAGTAAAAGGAGGAAGTGCACACAGTTTTGGTATTCATGTGGCTAAGATGGCGGGAATGCCTCAGATAGTGATTTTGAAAGCGCAGAAAATATTAAAGAAGCTGGAGAAAGATCATTCTGGTGAAATGTTGAGTGGTGTTAAATCAGATAAGGATGAAATGCAGATGAGTTTCTTTAATTTGGATGATCCTTTATTGGAAGAAATTAAGGAAGAGATTTTGAATTTGGATATCAATAGCGTGACGCCAGTGGAAGCGTTGATGAAATTGAATGAAATCAAGAGAATGCTAAGCAGGAAATAAATTTATTTGTTTTTAAAGTTTAGGTTATCAGAAGTTTAACTTTTTCGTTTAATTTTTTTGTCAAAAAGGCTTGTGTAATTCAATAAATGTCCTAAATTTGCATCCGCAATACAGAACAAGTGTTGCGGTTCTTTTTAAGAATTGAAAATGCGAAAATAGCTCAGTTGGTAGAGCGCGACCTTGCCAAGGTCGAGGTCGCGGGTTCGAGCCCCGTTTTTCGCTCCACACCACACAATGCTCGGATGGTGAAATTGGTAGACACGCTGGACTTAAAATCCAGTGAACAGCAATGTTCGTGCGGGTTCAAGTCCCGCTCTGAGTACAAAAACCTCTTCTTTTTGAAGAGGTTTTTTTTGTTTAGCACAGTCTCGATACGGGATATAAAGCTTACTTTGGCTTCTGTAATTTTAAAAAAAAATCTATCAAATAAATATGGCGTCTTTTGTAATTAGTAAAAGGTTTAGTGGTGATTATAAATTTGAATTTACGTCCAGGAAGGGTAAAACTATTTTTACAAGTAATGCTTATGAGCTGCGGATGGATTGTGAATCGGCGGCAGAGTATATTAGGACGGTTTTGGAGAGTTGTTCTTATGTGAAGTTCAAAACGTCTAAGGGGAAGTTTTTTTTTAGGGTAGTGGTGGATAATGAAGTGGTGGCAACTAGTAGAAAGTATAGTACGGAACTGATGGTAGAAAAAGGAATTGCCGAGATTGTGAAATATGGTTCGAAAGCTGAGATTTTAGATTTTTCGAATAATAATTTTGTGTTTGAAGATTGATCTGTTTTCTTTGATTGATAAATGAAAAAAAGCACACCCCAAAACAACTAGATGTTTTGGGGTGTGCTTTTTATGCTTTCTTGACATAAAAAAAGCCATCACACAATGTGGATGGCTTTATTTTTTTGATGTAATTTAAAATTACTCAGCAGCAGGAGCTTCAGTAGTAGCGGCAGCAGCAGTAGTGTCAACAGCAGTAGTGTCAGCAACAACAGCAGTAGTGTCAGCAACTACAGCAGTAGTATCAGCAGCAGTAGTTTCTTCAGCAGCAGCATCAGATTTTTTACAAGATACAACAGTTAAAACAGCAACAACAGCTAAACTTAAAAATACTTTTTTCATCTTACTTTATTATAAAAGGTTAATTATTAATTCGAGGCAAAGATATAAATTTTTTGATATGTAAAATATATTTTCATTTTTTTTTTGAAAAAATAATGTTTTTTGGCGGTCTCAAATTTGCCTTCCATTGGAAGTCCTTGAAAACAGGCTGATTTATAGATAAAAAGCATCAATAAGGCGGCCTGTTTTTTAGGTTATTTTTGTTTTATTGTTTTTGTTTTTAGCGTTTTAGCCTTTTTTGGGTGGACTAATTTTAATTCTTCGATCAAGTTTTTTGCTCCGGCATATTTATCCATGATGAATAAGATGTATCTGACATCTACCATAATGTTTCTGCAAATGCTTGGGTCGTAATAGATGTCGCTCATGGTGCCTTCCCAAACTCTGTCAAAATTAAGGCCAATAAGGTTTCCATTTGCGTCTATGGCAGGGCTTCCTGAGTTACCTCCTGTAGTGTGATTCGTACCAATAAAATTGACTGGAAGTTTTCCGTTCTCTCCATACATTCCATAGTCTTTCGCGTTATATAAATCAATTAATTTAGAAGGTACATCAAATTCATAGTCTCCAGGAATGTATTTCTCCATAACTCCTTCTAAATAGGTTACAGGAGTATAAATGGTAGCGTCTTTTGGTTCGTAACCTTTTACTTTGCCATAAGTGACTCTTAAAGTGCTATTGGCGTCCGGAAAAATTCTGCTGTCTTTATTTAATTCGAGTTGAGCCTTCATATAGGTGCGCTGAAGAGCGGTAATGGTTAAATTGATTTCGTCGTATTTTGGGGCGACTTCTGTGGAATATTTATCGGCTAGTTCTTTTACAAGTTGAAAAGCTTTGTCTTTGTTTAGATTGGCCAGTACTGTTTTTGCATCTCCGGTCAATAGTTCTTTTAGATCCTCGTAGCTACGGAGTCTGGATTTCGAATAGATTTCCGTGGCCAGATTCTTGGCATCAATATTTGTTAGACTTTGAGGTAAAAACTGTTTTGGTGATTTTTTGGAGTATAGCTCGATCAATTGTTCAAAAACATTTTGATCCACATTCAGGTTGAAGTTTTTATAGAAACCAGAAAGAGCTGTAATCAAATTGTTTTTACGGTCATTAAAGGATTGTTCGCCATTGGATTTATAAACTTGTTCTAGTAGGTATAATCGGTAACCAACACTTAATAACTCGGTATTGCGTTGTACTACTTCTTGAAAATAATCTCTTGCTAGAGCATAAGGAGCTATTTCCGCATAGTTTTTGTTAAAGTCGGCCAATAGGCTGCCATATTCTTTCTCTTTTCCTGCTTTGGCTACTTTGGTCTGAAAGATTTTTTCAGATTCTTTTTTAATGGCAATGGCATTTGATTTTTTTAAACCTTGAGTTTCACCAATCCATTTTTTCCAGTAATTGGCAATTCCGGCATATTTAGAGGCATATTGAATTTTGATAGCATTGTCTTTTCTCATATAACTGTCAGCTACTTTCAATGCTCGGTCTCTAATTTCAATTTTGGCCGGATTCAGCTCATTGACGATTTGTTCTATGGCAACAGAAGGCAGGTATTCGTTTGTCTTTCCAGGATATCCAAAAACTATCGTAAAGTCATCCTCAGTTACGCCGTCAAGTGAAATAGGCAGGAAGTGTTTAGGCGTGTACGGAACATTGTCTTTCGAATAAGCCGCCGGACGGTTGTTCTTATCGGCATAGATTCTAAACAAAGAAAAATCCCCGGTATGGCGCGGCCAAACCCAGTTGTCCGTATCTGATCCAAATTTCCCAATTGAGGAAGGCGGAGCACCCACCAAACGAACATCAGTAAAGGTTTCGGTTACGAAAAGCATGTATTGGTTTCCTTCATAAAAAGTACGAATCTTGTTTTCCTGCCACTTTTCTTTTGGTAAAGTGCGGCTAAGCATGGCAATATTCTCTTGAATTTTGTTTTGCTTTTCTGCTTCATTAGTCAATGAGGCAGTTCCTTCTAGTACGGCGGAGGTCACATCTTCGATTTTTACAATAAAAGTGACGTACAAATTCTCGTTTGGTAATTCATCCTCCATTTTGTACGCCCAAAAACCATCTGTAAGATAATCATTTTCGACTGTAGAATGCGATTGGATTTGAGAGAAACCACAGTGGTGGTTAGTTAATATTAATCCTTTTGGAGAAATAACTTCCGAGGTGCAGCCGCCATTAAAATGCGGGACAGCATCTTTTAAACTGGATTGATTAACATCGTAAATTTCTTTTATCGACATTTTCATGCCTAAATTTTTCATTTCTGTTTCATTCATTCCTTTCAAAAGGGAAGGAATCCACATTCCGCCTTGCTGGGCTTGGGTTTGAATGACAAATAATAATACGAATAACTTTAAAAATCTCATGTTTATAAATTTAGTTTGCAATTTTATCTGGTTTTGTATGCCATTAATTTTCGATTATGTAATTCAAAACCGTTGGCAAGATACAATTTTTGTGCGTTTTGATTGTGGTTTTCTATTTCAAGGTAGATTAATTTTAGAGCCGCTTTTTTGCTTTCGTCCAAAATAAAGGCGATGGTTTTGCTTCCAATTCCTTTGCCCCGCGCTTTTTCGGTCAAATACAATTCGTCTAAAAAGGCAATTTTTCCTTGATATTCAAAGCTGAAAACAAAGGTTAAAATAACATAGCCAACAATCTCGTTTTCGGATAGAATAAGCCAAGCCTTTCCTAGATTTTCATTGGTAATGAATTCTTTAAATAAGGATTTTGAGGTTTCTTTATCAATAGGGTAATTGTCTATAGCGTAGAATTGTTGCATCAAATCGACGATGGTTTCGATGTCGGAAAGTTCTAAAGGCTTAAATCGGATCATTCGAAATATTTTTTAAAATTAGCTCAGTAGCTCCTTTGTTCATTAATACAAAAGTGTGGCAAATGTGTCCTTTTTCACTTCGAAAGTCTTCATTTAGAATTAAATCTTCAAAGGCGGCATTCAGTTCGCGATAGTTTTTTATTGAAGTGCAGCCGCCCATATTAACCAAAGCGGTCGCTTCGGCAAAATGAGAATAATTAGGACCTATGATTATTGGTACGCCAAATGTTGCCGGTTCGAGAATGTTGTGAACGCCTGGATTTCCATAGCCACCTCCCACATAGGCAATGTCGGCATAGCTGTATATTTTGGTTAAAATTCCTACAGTGTCAATGATAAACACATCAAAATCGGCAAGTTTTTTACTCGCTTTTTCAGAATACAACAGCGTCTTTTTTGAAATTTTGCTTTTCAATTGATGGATTTGTTCGCTTTTAATGTTGTGCGGAGCAATAATAAACTTTATACGATGTTTAGTCGAATTGATGTAATCGATCAATAGGCTTTCATCTTTGGGCCAGGAACTACCCACTACCACTGTGAGTGTGTCGTTTTTGAATTCAGAAATAAAATCCAATGTATTGTCCTTTTCCAGAATTGTAGCAACCCGGTCAAAACGCGTATCTCCTGAAACGGCTACATTGGTTTTGCCTAATTGGAGCAATAATTTTTTAGAGCTTTCATTTTGGACAAAGAAATAAGTGAAAGCATCTAATGCTTTTCTGTAAAAGCCGCCGTACCATTTGAAAAACATCTGATTTTCTCTGAAAATCCCGGATATCAGATAAGTAGGGATGTGCTGTTTTTTTAACTCGTTTAAGTAGTTGAGCCAGAATTCATACTTGATAAAAAACACCATTTCAGGATGCGCAAGTTTGATGAAGTTTTCGGCATTGCTTTTAGTGTCTAAAGGCAGATAAACAGTAACATCGGCTACAGTATTGTTGCTGCGGACTTCATATCCCGAAGGGGAAAAGAAAGTGAGGATGATTTTATGGTTGGGGAATTGCTCTTTGACTTTTTCGATTACCGGCAAGCCTTGTTCGTATTCACCTAGTGAAGCGGCATGAAACCAGATGGTCTTATCGGAAGGTTTTATTTTTTGTTCTAGAATAGTGAAAACCACTTTTCGGCCCGCTACAAAAAGTTTGATTTTTGGATTAAAAAAAGAGAGCGGTTTTAGGAGTAAACGGGCAATTTGGATTGCCGTATTGTATAGAAAAAGCATACGGATAAATTTATTTTGCTAAAATACAGTTTCTTTTGTTTATGATTTAAATCTTAGGGCTTAAATTCATATTTTTGCGTTCAAGAATTTTAATGAAGTCTAATGAGGACTGCTCCAATCTAGAATTGAACAATCTCATGAAATATATTATGTCAGCACAGCTGAATTATTGAGATTCGATGCTAATTGATTTAAATAAAATAGAAATGAAAAAAATCCAAATGGTTGACCTAAAAAGTCAATATGATAAAATTGCAGCTACTGTAAATGCTTCTATCCAAAATGTTTTAGATACAAATACTTATATCAACGGACCGCAGGTTCATCAATTCCAAAAAGAGTTAGAGGACTATCTTGATGTGAAACATGTCATTCCATGTGCAAACGGAACCGATGCTTTGCAAATTGCCATGATGGGATTAGACTTGAAGCCAGGCGATGAGGTGATTACTGCCGATTTTACCTTTGCTGCAACGGTAGAAGTGATCGCATTATTGCAATTAACACCAGTTTTGGTTGATGTGGATATGCATAATATGAATATTTCGCTGGAAAGAATCAAAGCCGCTATTACGCCTAAAACTAAAGCGATTGTTCCGGTTCACTTATTTGGTCGTGCGGCCAATATGGAAGCGATCATGGCCTTGGCCAAGGAACATAATTTATACGTTATTGAAGATAATGCTCAAGCAATTGGAGCCAATTGTAAATTTTCGGACGGGACTAAAAAGAAAGCCGGAACAATAGGACATGTAGGAGCTACTTCTTTTTTTCCTTCTAAAAACTTAGGCTGTTATGGTGATGGAGGAGCAATTTTTACAAATGATGATGCTTTGGCACATAAACTTCGCGGAATTGTAAATCACGGAATGTACGAGCGTTATCACCATGATGTTGTAGGGGTAAACTCTCGTCTAGACAGCATACAAGCGGCAGTTTTGAATGCAAAGTTACCGTTATTAGATGTGTACAATAAAGCGAGACAAGATGCGGCCAGGAAATATTCTGCTGCTTTTGAAGGACATAAGAATATCGTGGCGCCAAATATTTGCGATGTTTGCGACTGTCATGTTTTTCACCAATACACTTTACGAATTATAGATGCAGACAGAAACGGTTTGATGCAACATCTATTGGATAAAGGAATTCCATGTGCTATTTATTATCCAATTCCTTTACATTCCCAAAAAGCATATTTGGATTCAAGATATAAAGAAGAAGATTTTCCGGTAACCAATCAATTGGTAAAAGAAGTGATTTCTTTGCCAATGCACACCGAACTGGATGAGGAACAAATCAAGTTTATAACAGATAGCGTTTTAGAATTTTTAAACAAATAGGTTGTTTCGTTGTTTGGTTTTGCGATAATTCGAATTGCCAAATCAATGAATTTCCAAAGCCATAACAAATGAAAATATTAGTAACTGGAGGATTAGGTTTTATAGGTTCGCATACCGTTGTTGAACTGCAAAATGAAGGATTTGAAGTAGTAATTATCGATAATCTTTCTAATTCTTCGGAAGATGTTTTGAACGGGATTGTTGCCATTACAGGTACGATGCCCATTTTTGAGAAACTAGATCTGAGAGAGAAAAAATCAGTTCAGGATTTTTTTAAGAAATACAATGATATCTCAGGAGTTATTCATTTTGCGGCTTCAAAAGCAGTAGGCGAAAGTGTCGAAAATCCGTTGTTGTATTATGAGAATAACATCAATACTTTGGTGTATTTACTTCAGGAATTACAGCAAAAACCAGAGGCACATTTTATTTTTAGTTCGTCTTGTACGGTTTATGGTCAAGCCGAAAAGATGCCAATAACAGAAAATTCTTCAATTCAAACGGCGATGTCTCCTTATGGTAATACCAAACAAATTGGAGAAGAAATCATCACTGATGTAGCCAAAGTGACTAATGTGAATGCTGTTTTATTGCGTTATTTCAATCCGGTTGGGTCTCATCCTTCGGCTGAAATAGGAGAATTACCTATCGGGGTTCCTCAAAACTTGGTGCCGTTTATTACTCAAACCGGTTTTGGTTTGCGAGCGGCATTATCGGTTTATGGAGATGATTATCCCACACCTGATGGCACGGCGATTCGTGATTATATCCATGTAGTCGATTTGGCACAAGCACATGTTGTTGCATTGCAACGATTGTTGAGTGGGAAAAATGAGGCTAAAGTAGAGATTTTCAATCTGGGAACAGGCACAGGAAGTTCGGTCTTGGAAGTAATCCATGCCTTTGAAAAAGTAAGCGGTAAAAAGTTGCCTTATAATATTGTTCCTCGCAGAGAAGGAGATATTACTGAAGCTTATGCTAATACAGATAAGGCTAATACTGTTTTAGGTTGGAAAGCCAAATCTACTCTGGAGGAGTCTCTGGCCAGCGCCTGGAAATGGGAACAAAAAATCAGAAAATAAAAAAAAAGGCTGTCCTTATTGACAGCCTTTTTTTTTGCAATTATTTTTCACCTGATTTTTTTAATTTTTCAGCGGCTTCTTCCATTTTTTTAGCCCCTTTTTCAAGTGTTTCTCCGGCTTTGACTTTTGTAGAATCCATTGCAGCATCAGCTTTTACTTTTGCTGAATCTATAGTTTCTTTCATTTCATCGCCAACGGCTTCGGTAGCTTCTTTTACTTCGTCTTTTGTTTCTTTCTTGCACGAAGTCATTAAAGTTGCAATAAATGCTAATCCTAAAAGTGCTTTTCTCATTTTTTTGTTTTTAGATGAATTAATAATTGATTTAGAGCATAGTTGATAAAGATAAAAAAAAATCCTCACAAACTTTTGTTTATGAGGATTTTATCGTTGAGCCCCATTTGAAGGCTGTACGCTGCAAATTAGAAGTTGCTTTTTAAATTAAGCATTCGCTGTTGCGGCTTCTTTATCGATTTTTCCAATCAATCCGGCTAATACTTTTCCTGGACCTACTTCGGTAAATAAGGTAGCGCCGTCGGCAATCATTTGTTGTACTGATTGTGTCCATTTTACCGGAGCAGTCAATTGAATAATTAGATTTTTTTTGATTTCGGCAGGATCAGAAACGGCAGTTGCTGTTACGTTTTGATATACCGGACAAATAGGAGTAGAGAAAGTAGTTGCTTCAATTGCTGCAGCCAGTTCTTCTCTTGCAGGTTCCATCATTGGCGAGTGAAATGCACCACCTACAGGTAATAATAAAGCTCTTTTTGCGCCAGCGGCTTTCATCGCTTCACAAGCTTTTTCAACTGCTGATATTTCTCCCGAAATTACTAACTGTCCAGGACAGTTGTAATTTGCAGCTACTACGACTCCGTCAATCGAAGCGCAAACCTCTTCTACGATGTTATCGGCTAATCCTAGAACAGCTGCCATAGTTGATGGTTTTATTTCGCAGGCTTTTTGCATCGCCAAAGCTCTTTGGGAAACTAATTTTAATCCGTCTTCAAATGACAAAGCACCATTGGCAACTAAGGCAGAAAATTCACCTAAAGAATGTCCTGCCACCATTTCCGGTTTAAAGTTTTCTAATGTTTTAGCCAAAATTACCGAATGTAAAAATACTGCCGGTTGGGTTACTTTGGTTTCTTTTAATTCTTCTGCCGTACCTTCAAACATGATGTCTGTGATGCGGAAACCTAATATTTCATTTGCTTTTTCAAACAATTCTTTTGCTAATGCAGAGTTTTCATATAGGTCTTTACCCATTCCTGTGAATTGTGCGCCTTGACCTGGAAATACGTATGCTTTCATCTGTAGTTTTTTTATTTAAAGATTGAACGATTCAATAAATTAAACCGACTGCAAAAATACTATTTTTTTATAATTTATGGCAAGGAGTTTTAGGAGCATTCAGCAAGTACTTTTAATCAGCTTTTCTCCTGCTGTACGTTGCAATCTTCGCAGCCGAACCCCGGCTGTAAAGGATTTTTACTTCCATCAGGGCTAAAGAGAAGCTTTAGTTTCTGTAATGCACAAAAAAACAGCCTTATTTTTCAAATGAAGAATAAGGCTGTTGCAATCTTAGGAATTTGTTTTTGGAATTACAATTTTACTAATTGCAATTCAATATGTAAACGCACTTCTTCACTTACTAAAACTCCGCCAGTTTCCAGAGCAGAATTCCAGTTTAGTCCCCAATCTTTACGGTTGATTTTGCCTGAAATGTTCAAGCCTGCTTTAGTGTTTCCCCAAGGATCTTTCATCAATCCACTAAATTCAACAGGGAATTGAACAGATTTTGTTATGCCTCTCAAGCTTAAATCTCCTGTCAAAGTATAATTATGCTCATCTGTTTTAGAAAAAGAGGAGGATTTAAAAGTAAGTTTAGGATAATTATCAGCGTCAAAAAAGTCAGCACTTTTCAAGTGGGTATCTCTGTCGGCATTATGAGTATTAATAGAATTAATATCAGCCGAAAATTCCATTTTTGCATTTTCGAAGTTATCGTCTTCGGTTGTAATTGTTGCGTCATAATTTTCAAATTTGCCTGAAACGTTAGTGAACATCATGTGTTTTATTTTAAAACCAATTTCTGAATGTGTTGGGTCAATTGCCCATTTTGTAGTTGCCATAATAGTTGTCTTATTTTTTGTTGTTATAATAGCTTAATGCTCCTGATGGGCATTTTTGTACCGCATCAATAATTTTTTCGCTGGAAGATCCTTCAATCTTAATCCATGGTTTTTCTTTAGGTTGAAAAACTTCCGGATTATTTCGTACACAGTTAGCTGAGTGAATGCATTTGCCAGATTGCCATACTATGGTTACTTCGCCGTTAGTGTATTCTTTTTTGATATTATTCGGATCCATGATTTTAGTTTTTAGTTTACAATACGTCTCTAAATTCAGGTGTTTTATCAAAAACACTTTTGGCAAAAGGACATAAAGGAAGAATTGTAATTCCTTTTTCTCGGGCAAATTCAACTGCCTTTTCTACCATTTTTTTTCCATAACCTTTGCCGTTATTACCTGGATTTACTTCGGTGTGGTCAATGATTATTTTGTGTTCACCAGCGAAAACAAAGGTCATTTTAGCTTCTGTTTGATTATTCACCGTGATGTGGAAATAGCCCTTTTTGTCGTTGTATTCTAGTTCTGGAACTGCATTCATAATCTATTTTTTAATTAATAATGCATTGGAATTTCCATTAATAAAAATTCTGCATCTGAAGTTGCTTTAATTTCTAAAGAATTGGTGTCCCAAACCCCTAGACCATCTCGAGTTTCTAATTCCTGTCCGTTGATGGATAGATTTCCGGAAAGAACAAAAATATAAACGCCATTATCTGATTTTTTTAAATCATAAGTAGTTTCGATTCCTTTGTCGAATTTACCCAAATGAAACCAAGCATCTTGATGAATCCAAACTCCGGCATCTTCCTCATTTGGTGAAAGAATTTGTTGTAATTTGTTTTTTCGATCTTCAGGATCTAAAGAGATCTGTTGGTAACGAGGCGTTACATTTCTTTTGTTTGGGAAAACCCAAATTTGCAATAATTTTGTTCTTTGATCAGAATTTGGATTAAATTCACTGTGTTTTACCCCAGTTCCGGCACTCATAACTTGAATATCACCGGTTTTGATGGTTTCTGTATTTCCCATGCTGTCTTTATGGGCTAAATCGCCTTCAAGAGGAATGGTGATGATTTCCATGTTGTCATGGGGGTGTGTTCCAAAGCCCATTCCGCCTGCAATGGTGTCATCATTCAACACACGAAGTGCTCCAAATTGAACTCGGTCTGGATTGTACCAACTTGCAAAACTAAAACTGTGATAAGCGTTTAGCCAACCATGATCGGCATGTCCTCTTGTATCTGCTTTATGTAAAACGGTATTTTTCATAATGTATAAATTTAGTGATTATTATAATACAAATTTACAACCATTGAAAGGAGTAGGCTCTTAATGTAGATTAAGAAAAGTAGTATTGCGTTTTTAAGACTCTAAATTGCGACTGAATACGACTTATTGATTTCTCAGTAATCTGCTTTTCATCTTACTGAAAAATTCTGGTGTTACACCTATATAAGAAGCGATCTGTTTTTGAGGAATTTTTTGGGTTAAAGTGGGGTATTTTTCACAAAATTTTTCAAAGCGTTCTTCGGCCGATAAGCTTAAACTGTCCATTAGTCTTTGCTGATTTGCCACCAGAGAGTTTTCGGTCAGAATTCTAAAAAAACGTTCGAGTTTTGGTATTTCGGTATAAAGCTGTTCTTGGTTTTCTTTTGACAGTAATACGACTTCGGCATCTTCCAGTACTTCAATAAAAAGATTGCCGGGTTTTTGTGAAATTAAACTATACATGTCGCTAATCCACCAGCCATCGCAAGCAAAGCTCAGTACGTGCTCTACAATATTATCATTGATGTTGAAACTTCTAAGTGTTCCTGAATTTACAAAATAAGAATGTTTGCAAACTTGGCCGGAATTCAACAAAATGGTTTTGGCTTTAAAATGATGAACTTCAGTTTTGGACAAAAATAGTTGCTGCTCTTCCGGACTAAGCGAGATGTGTTTGTTAATATTGAGTAGGATGGGGGACACTATTTTTATTGTTTTTTCTTTTCCTTGGGAATTACTTTAAAATGGCTAACCACAAAGCGATTGTTTTTTATTTCGCCAATAACTTCTGCTTTTTTGACAACGGCACAAAAACCATCATCGGCATGGGCATCACCGTGGGCATCAATCGAAGTTCCGTCTACAAAATAATTTTTTCCGTCAATGCGCACTGCTAAATCACAGCCGTGCCCTTCCATTTTAAACTGGCATTGTCCGCAGGCTGCATCTAGAATCTGTGTTTTTGGCTTTTCTTTTTTATTTTGGGCAGTGGCTACTAATACTGAGAACAGGAATATAGAAGTTAGAAATTTTTTCATTTCATTTCAAATTTATTCCTGCCAATATAGTTATTTTTTGGATTGCAATTTCAAATTTTTACATCGAATAATTTTTGAACATATAAATCCATAATAATCGCGAGAGTCTAATGTTAAAGGAGGCCATTGCGATAATAACTACACCTATAATAGGAATGAGTCTTAAATCGAAAGCTTTGTCAAAAAAGAATTGGGCAATGACATAAGTGGCAATACTTTCGGCTACGGTCAGGCCATAACTAACATACATGGCTCCAAAGAAAAAACCAGGTTCTTTTTCGAATTTGTACTGGCAATGAGAACAATGGGAGTTCATTTTTGGAAATCCAAATTTAAAAAAGATGCTTTTTTCTTTAAAAATTTTGCCTTGATGACAATGAGGGCAGTCATTGTTGAGGATGTGAGCAATTGTGCTTGACATTTTTGTTGTTTTTTTCAAAGGTATTTATAAGCTATGTTTCAGATGTTTTCTATATTCGCTTATTATAGCACAATAAAGACATTTTCAAGCTTGTGAAAAAGTATCCTATTTACAATATTCAGCGGTTTAACTGTAATTCAGTTAATGGCGATTTGTATGTCAATACGTTCAAAAACCATTTGATAGATCATAGTTTTGTCGAGGAGCCTCATAGGCATAGTTTTTATGTTTTAACCTTTTTTACTAAGGGTTCCGGTTTTCATGAAATTGATTTTGATACTTATAAGGTTCAACCGGGAAGCGTTTTCGTGATGCAACCCGGACAGATGCATCATTGGAATTTGTCCGATGATGTGGAGGGATTTGTTATTTTCTATTCTCAGGAAGTGTATAATCTTTATTTTGGACAAAAAGGAATCGAAGATTATTCTTTCTATCATTCGATTAATAGTGTTCCCGAAATTATTTTTGATCATGCTGAATCAAAAGCTTTGTTGCCTTATTTTAATAGTTTGATTGTTGAAAACCAAGGAAACAAAGCATTAAAGCAAGATAAAATAATGAATTTGCTAGATATCATTCATATTGAAATTGCTCGAAAATATAGTGAAACCTATGTATATGAAAAGCATTCTTATAATGTGAAAATCAGTGAATTTGAGAAGCTTTTGGAGAAAAACTTCAGAGAACAAAAAGCAGCATCTTTCTATGCTTCACAACTCAATATTACCTTAAAGCATTTGAATCGAATATGTAATGAGATCCTGAAAAAAACAACTACAGATGTTATTACCGATAGAATTATTCTGGAGGCTAAGCGGATGTTGATGGACAAGAAAATGACCGTCAATGAAATTGCTACAGCATTGGGATATGATGATTATTCCTATTTTTCCAGATTTTTCAAAAAAAACACTACTGTCACTCCCACAGATTTTAGGGTTTCTAAATGAAATTTATGAGTGTACAGAGATTAAATCGGCTGCTTTTTTAGCTCGTTCCACAATTTCTTCGATTGGAGTTTTTAAGCTGTCATAGGTCAAAGCGACTCCCATTCTTCTATAAGGTCTTGAGGTAGGTTTGCCGAAAAGTCTGAAATCAGTTTTGGGTAAACTAGCAATTTTTTCAATTCCGCTAAAGCTTGGATTATTTGAGTTTTCTGCAGCTAAAATTACGGCACTCGCTCCTGCTTTTTCTAAGGTGATTTCGTAAATAGGTAAGCTTAAAATAGCGCGTAAATGCAGTTCAAATTCGTTGAAATTTTGTGTGCCTGCCAAAGTTACCATTCCGGTATCGTGAGGTCTTGGAGAGAGTTCCGAGAAATAAACACCGTCATCGGCCAGGAAAAATTCGACTCCAAAAAGTCCTGCACCTCCTAAAGCTTCGGTTACTTTTTCTGCCATGTCCTGTGCTTCGTATAAGTCTTTGTCTGAAATTCTAGCGGGTTGCCAGCTTTCTTGGTAGTCACCTCGTTCCTGACGATGACCTATCGGGGCACAAAAAAGTGTCGGATTATTATTTTGGGTAACGGTCAATAAAGTGATTTCGGAATTGAATTTCACAAATGCTTCTACGATTACTTCCACGACATCACCTCGGGAGCCTTCTACCGCATAGTTCCATGCTTTTTGAATGTCTGCTTCGGTTTTTATGGTAGACTGTCCTTTGCCTGAAGATGACATTAAAGGTTTTACTACACAAGGCATGCCCACCGCTTCGACTCCTTTTTGTAATTCTTCGGCAGTAGTAGCGTAGCGATAATTGGCGGTTTTTAAACCTAATTCTTTGGAAGCCAAATCGCGAATGGCTTTGCGATTCATAGTGAAGTTGGCTGCTTTCGCAGAGGGAACAACCGTTATGCCTTGTTTTTCGTAATTGTAAAAACGTTCGGTGCGAATGGCTTCTATTTCTGGAACGATAAAATCTGGATTGTGATTGGCTACAATGCGATCCAAAGCGTCACCATCAAGCATGTTGATGACTTCAAAACCATGAGCCACTTGCATGGCAGGCGCATTTTCATAGCTATCAACAGCAATAACGGTTTGACCGATGCGTTGCGCCGCAATTACAAATTCCTTTCCTAATTCGCCTGAACCTAGCAATAGTATTTTCATTTCTTGAAATCTAATTTGAGATGTAAAAATACTGAATTGCTTTTTTTATGACCGTCAATTTGCTGATTATTTTGTGTTCTATATTATGTTTTGATGAGCGAGGATTTTAGGGAGTATTTTCGTCTTGTTAATTTTACTCGCGTGAAGGATAGTAGCGGCATCCTTTTATGAAGCGTAGCGGAATAAAAGATAGAGCGAATAGCCTGACCCGCTTTTTTTGGCGGGGCACGCCCAAAAAAAATGCCCCAAGTTTCCTTGAGGCAAAGTTGTATAGAATACGTTTTTGGCTAGAATGCCAAAGCGTCTTTGATTCTTTTTAAAGCTTCTTTTAAGATTTCGTCGCTTGTCGCGTATGAAAAACGGATACAATCTGGATTTCCAAAAGCGTCACCTGTAACTGTTGCAACATTAGCTTCGGCCAAAAGGTACATTGATAAATCCATCGCATTTTTGATTTCGATTCCTTTTAATGTTTTTCCGAAGAAGGAAGAAACATCAGGGAATACATAAAAAGCACCTTCTGGAACGTTGATTTTTACTCCTGGAATTTCTTTCAATAAGCCAACTACTAAATCTCTACGGCTATGGAAAGCGTCTACCATATGTTTTAAAACACTAGGATCGGCGTCTACGGCAGTGATTGTAGCGCGTTGTGCAATACTGTTAGCGCCGCTGGTTACCTGTCCTTGGATTTTAGTACAGGCTTTTGCGATAAATTCTGGTGCACCAATATAACCAATACGATATCCTGTCATAGCAAAAGCTTTGGCAACTCCGTTTACAGTGATGGTTTTCTCCAGCATTCCCGGGATTGAAGCGATACTGCAAAAAGTCCCTGAAAAATTAATATGTTCGTATATTTCGTCAGCCACAACATAAATATTTGGATATTTTTCCAATACTTTAGCTAAGGCGGTTAATTCTTCTCTGCTGTATACGGAACCACTTGGGTTACAAGGAGAGCTAAACCACATCATTTTAGTTTTTGGTGTGATAGCAGCTTCCAGTTGTTCAGGTGTGATTTTGAAGTCCGTTTCAACAGAAGTTGGAACTTCTACAGGAACTCCACCGGATAATTTTACGATTTCAAAATAAGAAACCCAGTAAGGAGCCGGTAAGATTACTTCGTCACCGTCGTTTAACATTACTTGTGCAATATTGTATAAAGATTGTTTTGCTCCTGTTGAAACGACAATTTGTGAAGGTTTGTACTCTAAATTATTGTCTCTTTTGAATTTTCTGCAGATTGCTTCTTTCAATTCTAGATATCCTTCTACCGGAGAATAAGTGCTATAGTTCTCGTCAATTGCTTTCTTTGCTGCTTCTTTGATGAAATCGGGCGTGTTAAAGTCCGGTTCTCCCAAACTTAAGCTGATGATGTCTTTTCCTTGTGCTTTAAGTTCTCTGGCCAAAGCTGCCATTGCTAACGTCTGTGAAGTAGCCAGATTGTTGATTCTGTCTGAAAGTGGATTCATTGTAAAATAGGTTGTAGTTAAATATTTTGTTGAGAGCCGTACTGCAGTGCGGCTTTATTATTATGTGAGTTCGGGTTTTGCTCCTAATTCTTTTAAATGCTTGAAATGAGCAATAACGGCACTTCGCATTGTTTTGTATTCATAATACGGTAGGTTGCATTCCTGCGCTGTTTCACGAACAATTTTGGCAATTTTGCCGTAGTGAATGTGGCTGATGTTCGGGAAAATATGGTGCTCAATTTGATGGTTTAAACCGCCGGTGTACCAGTTTACAATTTTGTTTTTTGGAGCAAAATTAGTTGTAGTAAATAATTGGTGAATTGCCCAGGTATTGTCCATTTCGCCCAATTCATTAGGAGATGGGTTAGTGGTCTCTTCTACAACATGCGCCAGTTGGAATACAATGCTCAAGATTAATCCTGCTGTATAATGCATGATAAAGAAACCGATTAAAACTTTCCACCATGTAATCCCTATGACTATAGGCAATACGATCCAAATCGTAACATAAATTAT
The DNA here is from genome assembly GCF_900129705.1 of Flavobacterium granuli. Lineage (GTDB taxonomy): Bacteria > Bacteroidota > Bacteroidia > Flavobacteriales > Flavobacteriaceae > Flavobacterium > Flavobacterium granuli. Next base: position 182,340 of record NZ_FQWO01000004.1, read on the forward strand.
TTTTGTTATTATTAATGTAGTCCAAAGTATTTTTGGGCTTTTAGCTTCTCCATAAGATAATTTTCTTTTAAGGTAGCTTCTCATCTGCTTAAAATCAGTGGTGATAGCCCAATTAAAAGTCAATAATCCGTATAAGAAAACAGAATAATATTGTTGAAAACGATGAAAGCTATGCCATTTTGCGCTTTTGGTAAAACGGATGATTCTTCCTGCATCCAGATCCTCATCATGACCGGGTATATTAGTATAGGTGTGGTGCAAAACATTATGCTGTACCTGCCAGTTGTATACATTTCCGGCTAATACATAGATGGTTCCCCCCATGAATTTATTTACCCAGCTTTTATTCGAATATGAACCGTGATTACCATCATGCATTACATTCATTCCTACTCCGGCCATACCAATACCCATAACAATTGTAAGTAAAAGGTGTGCCCAAAACGGCATATCCAGAGTTAAAATAAGAAAATAAGGAGCAAGAAAAACGGTAAATAGAATAATGGTCTTCAAATGAAGTTTCCAGTTTCCGGTTTTTTGGATGTTATTTTCTTTGAAGTAGTTGTTAACTCGAGTGTTAAGTGTTCTGAAAAATTTTAAGGGGTCTTGCTTAGCAAATGTTGGAGCAGTATTATTCATATGAAATTTAAATAGTTCCCAAAGATAATTATTATAAATTTTCAATTTGCAAAATTGAGTTAAATATTTTGAAGCTAAAATGAGTACTTTTGTTAAAAAAAACAGACTAATGGATGAGATTCTTAAGTATTTTCCTAATTTGACTGAGGTTCAAAAAGAACAATTTGCAAAATTAGACTTGCTATACCACGATTGGAACGAAAAAATAAATGTGATTTCCAGAAAAGATATAGATGCCTTGTATACTAAGCATGTTTTGCATTCTTTGGGAATTGCTAAAATAATGAAATTTGAACCAGGGACTTATGTTTTGGATGTGGGTACAGGCGGTGGATTTCCTGGGATTCCACTAGCGATACTTTTTCCGGAAACCCGTTTTTATCTGATAGATGTTATTGCTAAAAAAATAAAAGTAGTTCAAGCTGTTGTGGATGCTTTAGAGTTGAAAAATGTAAAAGCCGAGCAACTAAGAGCTGAGAATGTAAAAGGTGATTTTGATTTTATCGTTAGCCGTGCCGTGACCAATATGCCTGATTTTGTTTCTTGGATAAAAAATAAAATTAAAAAGCAACAAAAACATGAGTTGAAGAATGGGATTCTGTATCTAAAAGGTGGGGATTTAACGGAGGAGCTGGCAGATTTTCCAAAAGCGACTCAATACGATTTGGCCGATTTTTTTGAAGATGAATTTTTTGAAACCAAGAAAGTGGTGCATTTGCCGTTAAAATATCAAGTATAGCTGTAAAGTCAAAAGATAATCGAGAGTACAAATAATATATGTAAAAAGCCGAATCTAAATTTTAGATTCGGCTTTTTTTATGATTTTAAAGTTCTTTAAGACTTTCGACTTTCAAACTTTTTGACTCATTTATTCTCCCAAAAACGGGTATCTGTAATCTTCTGGGGTTACAAAAGTTTCTTTGATTGTTCTTGCAGAAACCCAACGCAATAAATTCAATGATGAACCTGCTTTGTCATTAGTTCCTGAACCTCTTGCTCCACCAAAGGGTTGCATTCCTACTACGGCGCCAGTTGGTTTGTCATTGATGTAGAAGTTACCTGCAGCGTTTTGTAATTTTACAGTAGCTTCTTCGATAGCGTAGCGATCTTGACTGAAAACAGCGCCGGTTAATGCGTACTCAGATGTGGTATCTACTAATTCTAAAGTTTCTGCCCATTTAGCATCTTCATAAACATAGATTGTCACTACAGGTCCGAATAGTTCAGTTTCCATCGTAGTGTATTTTGGGTTTGTTGTCAAAATAACAGTTGGTTCAATGAAGTAGCCTTTTGATTTATCATAATTTCCACCCATGATTACCTCAGCATCGCTGTCTTTTTTTGCTTGGTCGATGTATCTTGCCAATTTATCGAAAGAAGATTCAGAAATAACAGCAGTTATAAAGTTGCTCATGTCTTCAGGTGAACCCATTTTCATAGATTTTAAATCTGCTTCTAATTGACTTTTGATAGCAGGCCATAAAGTTTGAGGAACGTAAACGCGGGAAGCCGCGCTACATTTTTGACCCTGGTACTCAAAAGCACCACGAGAAATACCTGTTGCTACTTGTTTTGGATTAGCAGAAGGGTGAGCAATGATAAAATCTTTTCCTCCTGTTTCTCCTACAATTCTTGGATATGTTTTGTATTTGCTGATGTTAGTTCCAATTTTTGCCCAAATATCATTGAAAACACCTGTTGAACCTGTGAAGTGCACTCCTGCAAAATCTGGGCTCGCCAATAATGTTTCGGTTACCATTCCAGAGTCTCCCATTACCATGTTGATAACACCATTAGGTAATCCTGCTTCTTTAAAGATTTCCATCAATAAATTTGCTGAATATACTTGGGTTGCAGCTGGTTTCCAAACCACCACGTTGCCCATTAAAGCAACACAAGAAGGTAAGTTTCCGGCAATTGCAGTAAAGTTAAAAGGAGTAATTGCATATACAAAACCTTCCAATGGTCTGTATTCAACACGATTCCACATGTCTGAAGTTGACTTAGGTTGTTCATTATAGATTTGCGTCATGTACTCTACGTTGAAACGTAAAAAGTCGATAAGTTCGCATGAAGCATCAATTTCGGCTTGGTAAATAGTTTTAGATTGCGCAATCATAGTTGCAGCATTAATTTTAGCTCTATATGGTCCTGCGATCAATTCGGCTGCTTTTAAGAAAATGGCAGCACGTTGTTCCCACGCCATTTTTGACCAAGCAGTTCTCGCTTCAAGTGCAGTGGAAATGGCTTTTTCAATATGTGATTTTTCAGCTTGATGGTACGAACCTACAATATGTTGGTGGTCATGAGGTGCTGACATTGTTTTAGTGTCTCCGGTTCTAATTTCTTCGTTTCCAATGTAAAGAGGAACGTCAATTTTAGAATTCCACATTTCTTTGTAGGCTGCTTGAACCGCTGCTCTTTCTGGTGAATTAGGTGCGTAGCTCTTTACCGGCTCGTTTACTGCTTTTGGTACATGAAAAAATCCTTTTAGCATGATGTTGTAATTTGTTAATCTGTTTAAATACAGATAAGATTAGACATTTAAGCAATATATTACGCTAATGGTCGCTAATAATTTACTGCCCAACAAAAGTACAAAGGATAAATTAAAAACAGGATAAATAAACGATAAGAAAATAAAATTTGTTCGAAAACGAATGATTAATTCAGCGCAAATGGCGCACACAATCTGAAGGTGGGTACGAAAACTTTGAAGTTTCTAGTGCTTGTGAAATTAATCATGTTAAAATAACCTTTCATAGATCCGAAAGGAGATGACAATAAGCAGCCAGAGCTATAGGTGTGCCGCTCGCCTGGTTTTAAAACGGGTTTTTTTCCAATAACGCCTTCTCCATCAACAATTTCGATGTCATTTAAAGAGTCAAGTATTTCCCAATGGCGTGATATCAGTTGGACGGAATCCTTACTGTGGTTCTCGATTGTGATTTGGTAACTGAAGGCAAAGTGAATCTTATAGTTCTTGAAGTAGGTTCCTTCAAAACTAGTCAATACTGATATTTTTATACCTCTTGTAATTTGAGTAACCATAATTTGAACAGTAAATGAGTGTATTACAGAAACAAAAATACAAAATTTTTGCTTTGGTTTTGTTGTTTAGGCAGATGTTTTTTTAGTTGATGATATTTGTTGAATTTGCAGTGCCTTTTCCTATTACGCGATCGTATCGATCGGTGTTTTCTCGGTAATAAACTAAAATAGTGTAATCATTTTCCGTTTGGTAGAAATTGCCATCTATGGCATTTTCGTGGTCAATTTTTTTATTGGCGTCAGCCACGGTATATTCAAAATTTGTAAATCCCTGTTTGATCAAAATGGCTTTTTCATATAGGCCTTTTTTGGAATTATATTCCATTTTGTATTCTGGAGCCAGGCTGTAATTGTTGAACATGCCATTGATGTAAATGTCTTTATTCAAGCGGAAAGTTGGGGCAGAAAGACTAAAGTAAACCCAAGCATAATCAGCTTCAATTTCATCATTTGCTGCATTTAAGTTGCGTACAACAAAGTTACCGTTAATGTCTTCGGTAAAGGAATAGGGGAAATTCATTCTAGCGTTATTGGTATACAGATAGGAATTGTAGATATCAGTGCTCGAGTCCACACGAGACACATTATTGTTAGCGGCTCTTATGTCTTTGTTTTCAAAGTACAAAAATTCGTTTCCTGCCCAAAATTGGGTTTCAGTATCGTATTTATAAATTAAATCATTGCCAATGGTGTATTGAGGCTTGATGTTTTTAATAGCAGAGTTGAATTTTCCGTTTTGTAGCAAAGCCGTTTTGATATTTTTTAAAGGGTTTTGGAACGTGATTGTTTTTGATTTAATCGAAAACTCTAAATTTTGTTTGGATTCTAAATTGCTTACGGTTCGGGCTCTTTTTACTTGGATAGGAACGGTTGCTAAATCTTCATGGAGGATAAATTTTCTCGAAAAGACGAGTTCTCTATCACTGTTTAAAACTTTGAGCATGTAATTCCCGCTAATAAGCAATTGCTGGGTGTGCTGATTGGGAATTGCTAATTTGTAATGCGAATAAATTTGTAAGGTGTTGAAAGAATTTGTGTAGTCTTGAATTCTTTGATTATCAAAACCCTGTAGATATTCGTTTTTTGGGATATCAGAAGGGATCCAGTTATAATCACAATGGATGATTTCATAAAAATAATCGGCTTCATTGCCAAATAGGTCATCAAACTGCAATTGAAATCCGCTTCCCAATGGGAATATTGGAACTACATTTTGATTGTTTTGAATAAACGAAACTGTTTTTATATTGTATGGTGGGCTTACTTCATTCTCTACTTGGGCAGCAGCTGAAGTAACAAAGAGGATGAGGATTATTTTTTTTAAAAAGGAATTAAGCATAATAATGGTATTGCTGAAGTGTAAATATAACAAATAAAACAGTACCATTATTGTGCCAATTGCGGGCTATCGTTTCTGGAAAGCCTACTTAAAACAAACGGGGATGATTTCGCCTTTTGCTAAGCAATATTTTTCTACTAAATCAGCTGGGATTTTATTGGTGTAGTCTTCTTCAATTACCTTGAAACCAATGCTTCTCAATTTGTCAAAATAATCTCGGCCGTAAATGCGTACGTGGTCGTATTGTCCAAATATTTTAGCGCGTTCTTTTTGGTCTGTAATAGAGTCATCTGCAAAAGTGGTGGCTCTCGATAAATCTTGAGGGATTTGTAAAATTGCCATTCCTTCAGGCTTTAAAACTCGATATAATTCCTGCATCGCTTTAGTATCATCCGGAATGTGTTCCAGTACATGATTGCATAAAATGACATCATATTCATTGTCTTTAAAAGGCAAATTACAAATATCAGCTTTTACATCCGCCAAAGGCGAAAACAAATCGGTTGTGGTGTATTCCAGGTTTTTTTGCTTTCTGAATAATTTGTAGAATGCCTGTTCAGGAGCAAAATGCAATACTTTCTTTTTTTCTTTCGAGCTAAAAAAATCAGTTTCTTCATTCAGATACAGCCAAAGTAGGCGGTGTCTTTCCAGTGAAAGGGTACTTGGCGAAAGCACATTATTGCGCTGGGTTTCGTATCCATAAGGCAACATCGACTTGAAACTTTTCCCGTCGATGGGATCTGTGAATGTGTTTCCCTTTAATGAAAAAGCGATAATAGGACGCGCCACATAGCTTAACCGAATAAGTAATGGGCGAGGAATAGTGTTGAGTACGAGTTTAAAAAGTTTTTTCATAAGTTGTTACACAGAGATTCGCTAAGGATTCACAGAGATTCGCAAAATATTTAAAAATTATTCTTTGAATTAATGAATCGTTTTTATGTTGTTTTTTAATATTTTAGAATTAAAATTGATCAATAACCCTAATGGGTAATTTCCTAATTTTAAATAGGTAAGCATTTGTGCAAAATGAACAGAAGTAAATTCTTCAACAGTTTTTAACTCAATGACCAGCTTGATAAGTTGATTCTAAAAGACCGGGTCCCAATTGCCTATGAACTTCAATCGCTAATCCAATAACTTTATAGGAAAGTGCATTTAATTCAGTGCTTAATTCTAAATTATCATTTTCCATAGTATAACTGTTTTGAATTTTCGCAAGTTTCTATTTTTATACAAAGTAAATGAAATAAATTCTTTGTGAGACTCTGCAATTACTTTGCGGATCTTAGCGAAATATTACAATACCAAAGGTACTTTTCTAAATTCATCCTCTTCGTTACTCACAATTCCCAAAGCTTTGTAGATGTATCCAAAAGTGGATAATATTTCTGGTTTTCCATCAATAATGGCAACATCATGCTCAAAATGGGCACTTGGTTTTCCGTCGGCAGTGGTAATTGTCCAACCGTCTTTATGTTGTTTGATGTTTCGGGTTCCAAGATTAATCATTGGCTCAATAGCCACAACCATTCCTTCAACGAAAAGTTTTCCGCGACCGCGTTTTCCGTAGTTTGGCATTTCTGGATCTTCGTGCATTTTTTGGCCTAATCCATGACCTACTAGTTCGCGAACAACTCCATAACCATGTGATTCGGTATATTTTTGAATGGCATTACCCACATCTTCAACGCGATTTCCCAGTTTGAATTCTCGGATACCAACATAAAGCGATTCTTTGGTAACTTGTAATAATCTTTTTGTTTCAGGAGCTACTTCTCCAATTTCGAAACTATAGGCATGATCGCCATGGTAGCCATTTTTAAAGGCGCCACAATCCACTGAAATAACATCGCCACTCTGAAGCGGAGTGTTGTTTGGAATTCCATGCACCACTTGTGAATTTGGACTCATGCATAATGAATTCGGGAATCCATATAAACCAAGGAAACTTGGAACGGCTCCGTGATCACGAATGAATTCTTCGGCCAGTTTGTCAAGATATAAAGTGGTGACTCCTTCTTTGATTTCTGAAGCAATCATTCCTAATGTTTTTGATACTATTAACGCACTTTCGCGCATTAATTCTATTTCTTCACGTGATTTTACTATAATCATAATTCTTGTTTTTCAGAGGGCAAAAGTACAATTTTATAGGAACTTTTTAGGTGAAATGTTTCATAATAAAAAAGCTGTCCCAATTGGAACAGCTTTAATTGTTTATTTTTATCGTTATTTTACAACAGCGAATGACAAGTCATGACTTCTGGTTTTTGGATTCCCATTAAATCAAGAATGGTAGGGGCAATGTCACCTAGTACTCCATCGTGAATTGATTTTAAATCGTGGTCTACTAAAATGATAGGCACTGGATTTGTTGTGTGAGCGGTGTTAGGACTGCCGTCAGGATTGATCATTGTTTCGCAGTTTCCGTGATCAGCGATTACAATTGTACTGTAATTATTGGCCAAAGCTGTAGTGATAACTTTTTCAACGCATTTATCTACCGCTTCACATGCTTTTATTGCTGCACTCATGATTCCGGTATGACCTACCATGTCTCCATTGGCAAAATTAAGGCATACAAAATCTACTTCTCCTTTTTCAAGTTCCGGAACTAAAGCATCTGCGAGTTCGTAAGCGCTCATTTCCGGCTGTAAATCATAGGTAGCTACTTTTGGAGAGTTTTTTAGAATGCGACTTTCGCCAACAAAAGGCTCTTCTCTTCCTCCGGAGAAGAAGAAAGTCACATGAGGATATTTCTCTGTTTCGGCAATTCTGATTTGTTTTTTGTTGGCTTTTTCTAAAACTTCACCTAATGTTTCTGTGATGTTGTCTTTATTATAGACCACTTTTACATTTTTATAGGTTTCATCATAATTGGTAAGCGTAACATAATACAAGTTCAACTTGTGCATGTTTTGTTCGTGACAATCTGCCTGGCTCAATACTTCGGTTAATTCTCTACCTCTGTCAGTTCTGAAATTGAAGAAAATAACAACATCGTCGTCTTGAATTGTCGCTAGTGGCTTGCCTTTTTCATCTACCATTACAATAGGATGGATAAACTCGTCTGTAACATTATTGCTGTAGCTTTCGTCTATGCTGGCATCAAGATTTTTTGAAGATGTACCAGTTCCGTTTACCAATAAATCATAGGCAAGTTTTACTCTTTCCCATCGTTTATCACGATCCATTGCATAATAACGTCCGATTACCGAAGCAATTTTTACTGTAGTGTTAGCGATATAATTTTCTAAATCTTGGATGTATTTTTTTCCTGATTTAGGATCGACATCACGGCCATCAGTAAAGGCGTGCACATATACATTTTCTAAACCGTAATCTTGTGTTGCGTCAATCAAACCTCTTAGATGAGAAGTGTGGGAGTGAACTCCACCATCAGAAACCAATCCTAAGAAATGTACTTTTTTATTGTTGTCTTTGGCATACTGAAAAGCGTCTTTAAGTACTTGTTCTTTTGCCAAAGTCTTATTGGCGACTGCCAGATTTATTTTGGCTAAATCCTGATATACTATTCGGCCAGCGCCAAGATTCATGTGTCCCACTTCACTATTTCCCATCTGTCCTTCTGGAAGACCTACATTTAGTCCATCCGTTCTAAGTTGGGCACTAGGATAATTTTTGTAAAGACTATTTATAAAAGGGATATTAGCATTGTCAATAGCTGAAACTTTAGGGTCAGGTGATTTTCCCCAACCGTCTAAAATCATTAGAATTACTTTCTTGTTCATTTTAATTAATTTTATACAAAGATAGAGTATTTCTAAAATCTTCATTACGAACAAAATCACAATTATGTATTTGAAAGTTAAGGGCGTTGAAAAATAGCAAATACATTTTCTAAGGCCACTTTTTTTAAATTAATTACAGCTTCTTTGTGTAGCAGTGACTTCTTTATTACTTAAAAACAGCAGCATTGGGCATAAGAATATCTTGTCTGGGAATGGCACTTTTTTGAGCCGGCTTATTGTGTTAGTATAGTGTTTTTTAATGCTGAAAAATTAGAATTTGTTTTTTACCCTATTATAGTCAATAAAATAGCGTAAACTGATGGATAAGATGTTGGTCATGTTGCTGTCGAAAACATTTTTTAAATTGGTGTTTATGTTTTTCTCCACGTTACGACTGCTGTCTTGTGCGTAGTTTCGGTATAAAATAGATAATTCGCTACCAGGAGCAAACCACCAAGAATAAGAGAAATCAAAATTCCAGGAATTGAAATTTCTATTTTTATTCAAGGAATAATTGTCGTTTTGGGCCAAATAACCATTGTTCTGTAGAGTGAAGAATTTATCATTTTCTGAATAAGACCAGTAATAACGCGCCGTTAGGTTTAAGGTCATTTTGTTGTTCAGGGCATATTTTCCTGTAAAATCATGCTGGGCAATTTCACGGTTTCGTTGTGCAAAAATGATGTCTGAATTGTCAAAAGCTACCCATCCGCGATCATTTTTTTTATGGATATAATCTAAGGTGTATTCTAGTGAAAGTTTATCATTGAATCGGTATTTTGGTCTGATGGCAAAACCATAATTTACTCTGCCGTCCTCGTCAAACTTTGCTCCCGAGATAGTGGCATCAATGGTTAGAGCGTGATTTCTGTTGGATTCGATACCTAAATAGGAAGAGACTCTTTTTGGGATATAAACATAACTGCCATAATTGCGTGGCTCGTAAAAATCAAAATTGTCAAGAGGATTTGCAACTACGGCAAATTCGATGTAATGATTATTTAAGGTATTTGCTTTTAGTACCGTTTTATACCAGGCTTCTTGCGTTTTTCCTGTTGTATTTTGAGATTCAAAATTCAGTTCCTGCTCTATTTTAAATCTGTTGAAAAGCTTTGTGGGATTCAATATTCGATAGCTCACATTGGCCGAAGCTCCGTGGTAGTTGTTATAAAAAATAATTCCTAAATCATTAATGTCATAATTTTTTGAGAGGTACTTTGCTGTAAAAAGGTAACGGTATCTTCCGCTTGTTTTTGCAAAATTCAATCCCGTTTTGAAACCATTGTAGTCTTCAATATCATTGATGCTGCTGTATTTGAAATCCCCATATAGGTTATAAGAATTGGCTTTGGTGCTCAAATCAAATAGTAAGGCAGAAACATTGGCGTCTCTAAAGCTGCCATTTCGGGTGGTGTTTGTGTTGATAAAAGAAATAGAGGAATTTTGTCTAAAGCGTTGATCGAAGACTAAAATATTGTAATTAGTGAGTGGTTCTATTACTTCTTTTCGGGATTCATTGGTATCAGTGTTTAAAATGGTGGCGTATGTTTTCTCTGTTAGTGCGTTCAAAAAACCAATTCCCAGTCCGTTTTCAGTTCGACCGGATATTTTGACAGCATTGATTAAATCTACTTTACTCGGGTAGTTTGTTATTTCTTCATTCGATAAAATTCCAGGCTCGGTGATGGGGGCGCCGCCAATTCTTCTGGAATAAAATAAATTTCCTAAGTTGAATAAATTGGTTCCTTCGGTAAAAAAAGGTCTGTTTTCTTCTAGTTTTTGCTCAAAAGGCTCCAAATTCAAGATGGCATTATCAAATTTGGTCTGTCCAAAATCCGGAACTAAAATTGCGTCCAGTGTAAATGAATCGTTTATACCATATTTAATGTCAAGACCTGCTTTGAATGTTCGATCCGATGCAAAATCATCTTCCTGGTAGTAGGCAGAGGTATAAGGAATTAAAAAAAGGCGGGTAGCGGTTTTAATGTTTTCGATACCTTCAAGTGTTCCCGCTTGGGCAATTACGGCACCAATTTTAGTGTCAACATGATTCCAGGTATATTTTTGAACATCCCGTTTTATTTCTCGCATGAAATTCAATCCCCAAGTTTGGTTTTTGGTATTCGAAAAGCGCAAGGCGGCATAAGGTATTTTCATTTCAACGACCCAACCAAAATCGGTTATGGCGACTTTGCTGTCCCAAATGCCATCCCAGCTGAAATCTTCATTGTCCTTAGTGGCCACGCAATCCATTTGAACACCGGCGGCACTGACATAAAAACGAAAATCTTGCTGGCCGTCATTGAATCCGTTGATGAAAACTGAAAAATGATCCGATACGCCGAAAACATCTCGATTGGTTATTTCTCTCTGAATTTTTTCCGGCTCGTTGTCGTATAAAATGGCTGAAATATAAATGGCGTCGTTGTCGTATAAAACTTTTACATCCGTTTTTTTGTTTTCGCTTATCGGTTTTCCGTTGTCAGGTTCAAACATGATGAAATTGGTAGCGACCTCGGTATTTGTTTTCCATACTTCCTCAGCTATCTTTCCATCGATGGTTATGTTTTCTGTAATAGATTTCGCTTTTAAAGTCTTTTTTTGACTTTTTGCGGAAAAGTTAATAAAAACAAGGAAGTATAGTAGAAAAAAGTAAAATTTAGACATAAATTTATGAGTAAGGATAAGCAAAAATAACATAATTAACACATTATGCAAGTACTTAGTGATTTTTGTTGTAGTATTTTTACCATGAAATATATTTTTTTTGCTTTTCTGTTTTTGAAAACTGCAATTGTTTTATATCTTTGGCGCTCTTGTTTTAATAATTAACTTAATAGTAATCAATGATTTATAAGATTTTTCCTTTTGTGATGTTAGCATTTATTTCGTTGTCTCCAACTAAGTTTTTCTTTGATGAGACTAAAAAAGCCAGTCCGTTTGAATTGACTAAAGTTGGTTCCGGAAATGAAGAAGAAGCGGTTTATAACAATCTGAATTCCAATCAATATTCTTTACCGAACTTAAAAAGTTTCACCGAAGCTTTGAAAGGTTTTAATCGATTAAAAGAAAAAGGTGTTATTAGTAAGAATATATTAACGCTGATTGATTTTAGTTTATCGTCTAATGCCAAAAGGCTTTGGGTAATTGATTTGAATACGAATACCATTTTGTACAACTCTTTGGTCGCTCACGGAAGAAATACCGGAGATGAATTTGCGGCTAGTTTTTCTAATGCGGCACAATCTTTCAAAAGTAGTTTAGGATTTTATGCTACGGGAGAGATATACATTGGAAAACACGGCAAGTCACTGCGTTTGGATGGCTTAGAAAAAGGGATCAATAGTAATGCTAGAGATAGAGCCGTTGTAATTCATGGGGCCGACTATGTTTCGGACAGCTTTATCAAAAATAATAAAAGATTGGGCAGGAGCTTGGGTTGTCCGGCGGTTCCTTTGCAGTTAGTTGACGATATCATACAAACAATTAAAGATAAATCGTGTTTGTTTATTTACTATCCGTCTCCAAGTTATAAGGAAGCTTCAAAATTAGTTTCCTGATTTTATAGTCAAGTTTTACTAAGATTATCTAAGGGGTATTAATTGAAAAAAAAATCTGTTTCACCTTTTCGCTATTTATTTAGTGTTGAAGGAGAAACAGATTTTTTTGCTTGAAAATTACAATGCGATTTTTTCTAAATCAGTTTTTTGAACATAACAAGATGTTCGCCGATGTTTTCAATTTCAAATGGATTGCCTTTTTTGGTATAAGCTAGCTTTTCATAGAATCCTACAGCTTGAGTTCGAGCATTGAACCAAATCAATAGAACTTTTTTTGAAATGCAATCTTTTTCACAATGCAAGATTAGTGCTTCTCCAAATCCTTTCTTTTGATGATTCTCTAAGATGGCCATGCCACGAATCTGACTTTGTTCTTTTTCTATGAATAGGATGTTCGATTTTTTTATATAATGAAAGGACTCCAGCTAATTCGTGGTTCTCGAAAAAAAAAACCAAAATGTGTGGTTGTTGCTAAATCATCCCATCAAAGTGGCAAGTGGTTATAGTTTTTCCTTTTCTAAGGACGGGATGACGGACTGAATAAGTGTCCTGAGCACTGATTTTTTGAATAGAATACATTTTGGTAAAAATAAATTATTTTATAAAGGTTTAATTTTAAAAAGGTTAAGAATTGATGTGATTTTTTATTGCATTTTTATGGCAAAAAACTTGTTTCAAAGCGAACTTATTATTTATATTTGCACCACAGTAATGCGAAAGTAGCTCAGTTGGTAGAGCTCCAGCCTTCCAAGCTGGTTGTCGCGAGTTCGAGCCTCGTCTTTCGCTCTAAACCTCAAACGAAAGTTTGAGGTTTTTTGTTTTTAATGATTTGGATTATTTTAAATCTTTGAAAAAAAAATAAAAAAAACTTGCGTCAAATTGAATTTAGTTTGTATATTTGCACCCTGTTAATGCGAAAGTAGCTCAGTTGGTAGAGCTCCAGCCTTCCAAGCTGGTTGTCGCGAGTTCGAGCCTCGTCTTTCGCTCTTTAAAGCCGAAACTTAATTGTTTCGGCTTTTTTTATTTTAGGTAACTAATATCGGTTCCGCTCTCAATTTCTTCGGGAGCTTGATTTTGTCTAAAAAGGCGGGCTGATAAATTGCCTTTTAAAAGTATTTTGTCGCCTTTTACTTCCAGCCAGCTTCCTTCTCTGAGTCCTAAAACGGGAATAGTGTTGAAGACATGAAACTCTTTTATTCTTGTTTCGCGTGTTTCGCCCATATGTGTTGATTGGCTATCAGGATCAAGGTAGTGTGCGTTTATGTTAAAAGGAATTAATGCTAAGGTTTTGAAGCTTGGCGGGTAGATAATAGGCATATCATTTGTAGTTTGCATCGTCAGACCGCAAATGTTGCTTCCTGCGCTGGTGCCTAAGTAAGGAGTTCCGTTTTTTACCACGTTGGCAAGAATGTCCATAATTTCATTTTTGTACAACTGGCTTACTAATAAGAAGGTATTTCCTCCTCCGGTAAAAATCCCTTCTGCGCTCTGGATTGCAGTGGCTGGATTTTCAAATTCATGTATGCCTTTTACAGCTATATTTATTTTGGCGAAAGCCAAAACTACTTTTGCAGTGTACTCTTCATGCGAAATGCCGCTTGGTCTCGCATAAGGAATAAAAAGGATGGTCTTGCAGTTTTTAAAATGATTCTGTAATTCGGGCAAAATATAGTCGAGATAGTCTCCGCCATGTAGGGTAGATGTGCTGGCAATAATTATGTTTTTCATGTGTTTGCTTAATAAATTGGGCTAAAGGTATAAAATCGTATTTTTATGCTCTGCGGTTTTTTGATTTTAATTAACATATTTTTACCAAGTCCTTAATAATTAATTTGGAGCGAATTAGGATACTTTTACAGGCAACCCATATTAAAATTGGGACTGATTTAATGTTTAGATTTGTATTCCTGTTTTTTGTTTTCAATACAGTCAGTGTCTCGGGACAAGGAACTGCCAGTCAATTATTGCATGGAAAAGTAAGCTTTGAAATGACGGGTCTTGATGGGATTTATGTTGTGAATTTAAAGACAGAAAATACGGTTATCACCCAAGATAGAGGAGCGTTTTCTATTATGGCCAAAGTTGGCGATACTTTGGTTTTTTCTGGTTTTCAATATAAAAAGATTCAGGTTGTTTTGACAGACGAAGATTTTGGAGGTAGTCTTTTTGTGGTGCGAATGCAACCTATAATGAATCAGTTGAATGAGGTTGTGATTAAGCGTTACGACAATATCAATGCTGTTGCATTAGGGATTATTCCAGGGAATCAAAAATCATATACTGAGGCCGAACGAAAGTTATACACGGCGACCGATCTTAATGCTTCAGCAAGTGCGGGAGGTATGGCTGGAGGTTCCGTCTCGGCTGATCCCTTGCTTAATTTTCTTTCGGGCAGAACCAAAATGCTCAAAAAAGAACTTGAAGTAGAGAAAAAGGAACAATATATGAAGTTGTTGGAAAAAATGTTCGACAGGGATTATTTAGTAAATAGACTGAAAATACCTTTGGCTTATCTAAAAGGATTTGAATATTATACTGTTGAAAATGATAAATTTACCAAAATTCTGGTTTCAAATAATAAAGTAACAACGGAGTTTTTGTTAGGCGAATTAGCGCTAAAATATAAAGAAATCATTGCCTGTGAAAATGAATAATACCTTACTGATTTTACTGGTTTTAATGTGTCAAATTTCTTTTGGACAAATAAAAGAAATCGAAATTCATGGTAAAATCAATGCCGATTCCAGTTCTGTCGAAGCGGTCAATATAGTCAATTCAAGGACATCTAAATCGACAGTTTCAGATAAAAATGGGGCTTTTTCGCTTTTTGTAAAAGAAGGTGATCTTTTGGTCTTTTCTGCCGTAAATCTCGTAACTTTACGTAGGAGAATCAATGCACAAGATTTAGTGGCGGATGTAGTTAAGGTTCAAATGGCGCTGAAAAATATTCCCTTGAAGGAAGTGATTATCAATGAAAATTCTCATATAACGGCTGAAAATTTGGGAATTATTCCTTATGGTCAAAAGAAATATACAGCTGCCGAAAGGAAAATGTATACTGCTACATCAGGTGGAGGGATTGATGGTTTACTGAATACCATTTCGGGCAGGAAAAAGATGCTTAAAAAGGAGATCGTTGTTGAGGGAAAAGAGACGGCGCTACATAGATTGGAGTATCTTTTTGAAGATGAATATTATGTTGAAGAATTGAATATTCCTCAAGATTATATTAGGGGATTTCAATATTATTGTGTCGAGGATAACGGTTTTGTGGCGGCTTTAGCGGCTAAAAATAAAACCTTGACGAAGTTTTTAATTACCACTTTGGCTTTGAAATACAATAAAATCATAAAAGATGAAAACTAAAACAGCAATAATACTATTCACTTTGTTCAGTCAATTTTGTTTTTCTCAAATAGAGGGGAGAAAGACATTGAAGGGACAGGTGAGGAATGATTTGGTGCCCGTAGAAAATGTGATTGTCTTTAATGTCAATTCTCAAATGGGGACGGTTGTTAATCAGTATGGCTTTTTTACTATTCCGGCTAAAGCAAATGACACTCTGGTTTTTTCGAGTTTGGCATTTAAATCTAAGAGGGTTATTCTTTCTGAGAAGGAATTTATCAATCCACAGTTTGTGGTAAAATTGGATGTTTTCACAAATGAATTGGCAGAGGTATTAGTTTTGGCCAAAAAAGAACTGAATCCAATTAGTGGGAATACACAGAAATATGTAGATGTTAAGTATTTTGATGACGAAAAATCGTCTCCAAAAAACAGAACAATGCCACCGGATGGCACTATTGAAAACGGGATGGACTTTGTGCGGATTTACAAGGATGTTTTAAAGATACTTAGAAAAAACAATCCTAAAAAAGTCGATTTTTATCAGGAAACCAGCTTTTCTGAGCTTGCCCTGAAGCGAATCAATTATTCTTTTTTTGCTAATACATTAAAACTGAATGATGATGAGATTAAGCTTTTTCTTGTTTTTTGCGAAAATGATCCTAAATCAAGGTCTTTGATGAAACCAAGTGAGGAATTTCAGTTGATTGATTTTTTGGTATCAAAGAATAAGGAATACAAAAGTGTCACTGCTCTTGAAAAATAAACAAGTACTGAGTTTGATACTGTTTTTGAAGAAAATGCCACTAACTTATTGCGGATGAAAGCTAAAATTACGATTCTTTTTATGGGGTTCTTTTGTCAGTTTTGCTTCAGTCAAATAGAAGAAAGAAAACCATTGCATGCACAAGTTTTAAATGATTCCTTGCAGGTTAGTGGTGGATATGTTTTTAACAGCAGTTCAAAACTAAAGACATTCATTAGTTCCGAAGGTTTTTTTGATGTTCTTGCTAAGGCAAATGATACCCTGCTAATTTCGAGTTTGGCTTTCAAATCAAAGAAAATCATTCTTACAGATAAAAATTTCAAAGTTCCTTTGCTGATTATAAAGCTCGAAAGTTTTACCAATAATTTAAAAGAAGTGGTTGTTTCAAAAACAAGAGTGCCTTATCTACTGAGTAATCAGTTGATGATTGATAGGCCTTATTTTGATGATGCACAATCTTCACTCAAAAACACCACAATGCCTCTTATGGGGATTGAAAACGGTTTTGACTTTATAAAAGTGGGCAGAATGATTGGGGATATTTTCAGTAAAAAGAAGGCGGAGAAAAAGAGAGGCGATTACTATGAAGATTTTAGTGAAGCTGCTTCCAAAGCAGTTACAGCTGATTTTTTTACCCAGACATTAAAACTAAAAAAAGAGGAAATAGGACTTTTTTTGATTTTTTGCGAAAACGATTCCAGAGCGCAATCTTTTGTAAAATCTGAGAATAAGTTTCATCTGATTGATTTTTTAATCACGAAAAATCAAGAGTTTAAAAGAATTGCTACTTTTGTAAAATGAAAAACACCATCGTATATTTCTTTTTTGGGATTGTATTCTTGAGTCTAACTTCCTTTGGCTATCATAAATTTTATATGGCTGTGTATCAAGTCAATTATGTAGCTGAAAAAAAAATGGTGCAAATCACTTCCAGAATCTTTGTAGATGATTTGAATAACGCACTGGAGAAAAAGTACAATAAGAAACTGAATTTGGGAACCGACAAAGAATCCGCTGAAGAACTGGTCTTGTTGAAAAAATACATGTCAGAAAAATTTTCTCTTAAAGTAAACGGGGAATTGAAACCGATACAATTTTTGAGTAAAGAACTGGACGGAGATGTAATGGTTTGTTATTGGAATATTAGAGAGGTGTCAAAAATTAAATCAATCGAAGTGCATAATGCGGTATTGGTCGATTGGAATTCAGAACAGCAAAATATAACCCATTTTACCGTTAATAAGATTAAGAATAGTTTTCTTTTTACTAATTCTTCCACTCGTGAAGTGTTAAAATATTAAATTATACTTAAAAAATTGTTCGAAATTATTATTTTCACCCACTTAAATAATTTCGAAACCTACCCATGAAAAAAATCACATTATTTTTTCTTCTCCCGATGGCATTGTTTGCTCAGGAAAAAGCGACAACGGCAGCTCCAAAAGAAGCAGGGAAATACGATACAAATAAGTTCCGACAGATGTATGATTTATTGGCCACACCTAATATGTTTCGTACGGCTTCGGGCGCTCCAGGACCGGCTTATTATCAGCAACAGGCAGATTATAAAATGGACATAGAATTGGATGATAAGAATGCCAGACTAGATGGCTCAGAAACGATAACTTATTATAACAATTCCCCAGACAGCTTAGAGTATTTGTGGGTACAATTAGACCAAAATCAAGCCGCTAAAAATTCTCAATCTCCATTGGCAGAAAACGAAAAAATCGAACAGGTGCTGCCTGTAGAGAAATTCACCGATGAGTATTTGAAAGAAGGATTGAATAGAGGATTTAATATTGAATATGTGAAAGATTCCAAAGGGAAGTCATTACCATATACGATTAACCATACGATGATGCGTATCGATTTAGCAACCCCATTAAAGCCTGGAGAGAAATTTTCGTTTGCTATAAAATGGTGGTATAATATCAATAATTACCAAAAAGAAGGAGGTCGTTCCGGTTATGAATTATTCGAAAAAGACGGAAATAGATTGTATGTAATTGCACAATTTTTCCCTAGGATGGCTGTCTATAATGATGTTGAAGGATGGCAGAATATGCAATTTTGGGGAAGTGGGGAATTTGCTTTACCTTTTGGGAATTTTGATGTAAATATTACAGTTCCTGCTGATCATGTGATGAATGCAACAGGAGAATTGATGAATAGAAGTGAGGTTTTTACGCCGGCACAACTAAAAAGATATGAGCTGGCCCAAAAATCTTTTGATAAACCGGTAATAATTGTGACTCAGGCTGAAGCTGAAGCGAGTGAAAAAGGTTTTTCGGACAAGAAAAAAACATGGAAATTCAGTGCTAAAAATGTTAGAGATTTCGGTATTTCTACATCAAGAAAGTTTATTTATGATGCCATGGCGGTTCAGTTGAGTAACAAAGTGGTGATGGCAGAATCGCTTTACCCAAAAGAGGCTAATCCGCTTTGGGAAGAAACATCCACTAGAATGGTTGCACATACGTTGAAAAGTTATTCTTCACATACTTTTGATTATCCTTATCCAAAAGCAGTATCCGTTTCTGCTGAAGATCAAGGAATGGAGTACCCAATGATTTGCTGGAATTATGGGCGTCCTGATGAAAACGGAGTAACCAATGAGCGCATCAAAAACGGGATGATAGGAGTAGTGATTCACGAAGTGGGACACAACTTTTTTCCTATGATTGTTAATTCTGATGAGCGTCAATGGACTTGGATGGATGAGGGTTTAAATTCCTTTATGCAATATATGGCCGAACAGGAATTAGGGACAAATTTCCCTTCTAATCGCGGAGTTCCAAGTAAAATAGTACCTTATATGAGTGGTGATCAGAAGTTTTTAGAGCCAATAATGTCTAATTCTGAAAGTATTGTTCAGTTTGGCAATAATGCTTATGGAAAGCCTGCAGCGGGACTTACCATTCTTAGAGAAACCATTATGGGAAGAGAATTGTTTGACTACGCTTTCAAAGTTTATGCTAACAGATGGAAGTTTAAGCACCCTACTCCGGAAGATTTTTTCAGAACGATGGAAGATGCATCGGCAGTAGATTTAGATTGGTTTTTTAGAGGCTGGTTTTACTCGACGGATTTTGTAGATATAGGTATAAATGAAGTAAAACAGTATTATGTTACTGAAACTCCAACTAAGGAATTGAAGGATGCCAAAGTAAGAAGAGGACGTTTCGGGTTGGATAAAGGACCGTTTTTATATTTAGTTTCAGATAAAAACGAAGAATTGAAATCTTCTTCAAAGAAGCCATTGCAAATTGAAGAAGTAAAGCTACTATCGGATTATGTAAATGCTAAGCTTTCTGCAGAAGAAAAGTCTAAACTGAAAAACCCTAAATACTTCTACGAAGTAGAGTTTAGTAAACCGGGCGGCATGTTGATGCCAATTGTTGTAGAGTTTACATACGAAGACGGAACGGTTGAAAACTTTAAATATCCGGCTCAAATCTGGAGAAAAAATAATGATACCGCCAGAAAGGTATATGCTACAGAAAAAGCGATTAAGAAAATTCAAATTGATCCAAAATTAGAAACAGCAGATGTTGATGTGACCAATAACACTTGGCCAAAAACAGAATTAAAATCTAAATTTGATTAAATAATCACATAAAAAAGGACTCTATATAGAGTCCTTTTTTATGAAAAAATTAAATAACTAGGGAGCAAAATTTAATATCTTTGCAACAATAAAATATAAAAAATATGTTTGGCATAGGAGGAGGAGAGTTGGTTTTCATTATGTTTATTGTGCTTATGCTTTTTGGCGCTGATAAAGTACCTGAAATGGCGCGTACAATGGGTAAGGCAATGGCGCAATTAAAGAATGCAACCAACGATATAAAAAGTGAAATTCAAAAAGGAGCTGAGGCTAATGGTCTTGATGCAGCTTCTTTGACGGATATGACAGGAAATATAACTTCAGAAATTGAAAAAGCCAAAGAAGGTCTTTTGGGAGATTCCGTAATTCAAGCGAATAAAATTAAAGAGGATATCGAGGATATTACCGGACCAGTAAAACGAAATATGTAATGCTGGAAAAAATAATTGCACTTGATACTGAATTATTGATATTTTTAAATGGTCTGGGTTCTGAATCTTATGATTCTTTGTGGCTGATAATTACCAAGCAAATTAACTGGATTCCTTTATTTTTATTGTTTTTGTATCTTATCTTTAAGAAAATTGGTGCGAAACAAACTTTGTATTTGATTTTGTTTATAGCATTATTGCTGACATTTACGGATCAAGTGACCAACCTGTTCAAAAATGGTTTTCAAAGATTGCGACCATGCAGTAATCCGGAAATTAATACAATAATAAGAGTGGTGAAGTCCAGCAGTTCGTATAGTTTCTTCTCAGGTCATGCTGCTAATAGTATGGCTGTTGCTGTGTTTTTATACAGCTTATTGAAGAGGTATTATAAATTTGCTTTTTTATTGTTTTTATGGCCATTAATCTTTGCTTATAGTAGGATATACTTAGGATTGCATTATCCTTTAGATATTCTGTGCGGTTATCTTTTTGGTACGTTTTCAGGATTTATGTTCTTTAAAATATATCAAGCGGTTCAAAAGAAATATTTTCCTCAATAATTTTAAGGATAAATACATTAGAATTAAAATTTAAGACAAACAAAAAGAGCTTCCACAATGGAAGCTCTTTTTGTTTGATCTCGGTTTTTAATCTTTTTTTAGATAAAAAAAGATTAATTAGAATCTAGAGTATTCGGCTTACGGTTAAACCGTCTCGAATGGGCAATAAAACAGTTTCTACCCGTGGATCATTTATCAATAGATTGTTATATTCTAATAGTATTTTAGTGCTCAAATCATTTTTTTGTAAAGGTTCCAACACCTTGCCGCTCCAGAGTACGTTGTCTGAAAGAATAATACCGCCTTTGTTCATTTTGGGCACAATTAATTCAAAATAATTGATGTAATTTTCTTTGTCGGCATCAATGAAGACTAGGTCAAATTTCAGGTCGATTGTTGGAATGATGTCGATTGCTTCGCCTAGATGTTGTACGATTTGGCTTCCCCAAGGCGATTTGTCAAAATGTTTTCGTTGAAAATCAATTAATTCTTCTTTGATATCAATGGTGTGAAGTGTTCCGCCTTCTTGCATTCCTTCGCACAAACACAAAGCCGAATAACCGGTGTAGGTTCCGATCTCAAGAATATTCAACGGTCGGATCAATTTGGATAACATGCTCAAAACACGCCCTTGAAAATGCCCGCTCAACATGCGCGGCAACAAAATTTTTTGATAGGTTTCTTTGTTTAAAGCGGCTAACAATTCAGGTTCTTTTTGAGAATGTTGTTCAATATAATCTTCTAATTCTTGGGAGATGAAATGCATTTTTGCGTGTTTTTTTCAATTTGGGACAAAGTTACCAAATTATCAAAACAACAAATCAACAAAATGTCCTTAAATTTGCAGCATGCAAATTGAGAAAAAAGACATACGAGCCTTATCCAAAGAACAATTACGTGATTTTTTTATAGCCCAAGGTGACAAAGCTTTTCGAGGGAATCAAGTCTATGAATGGTTGTGGAGTAAAGGAGCCCATAGTTTTGACGACATGACCAATGTGGCCAAGGCGACAAGAGGGATGCTTGAAGCTAACTTTGTTATCAATCATATCAAAGTGGATACGATGCAGCGAAGTGAAGATGGAACTGTGAAAAATGCGGTGCGTTTACATGATGGCTTGGTGGTGGAATCGGTTTTGATTCCCACAAATACCAGAACAACAGCCTGTGTTTCCAGCCAGGTAGGTTGTAGTTTGGATTGTAATTTTTGCGCGACGGCACGATTAAAAAGAATGCGTAATCTGGAACCGGCTGAAATTTATGATCAGGTGGTTGCTATTGACAAAGAAAGCCGTTTGTATTACAATCATCCTTTGTCTAATATTGTTTTTATGGGAATGGGCGAGCCATTGATGAATTACAATAATGTGCTGAAAGCGATTGAAATGATAACTTCTACAGAAGGTTTAGGCATGTCGCCAAAACGTATTATGGTGTCGACTTCGGGAGTACCAAAAATGATTAAGAAGCTGGCAGATGACGACGTCAAATTTAAGCTCGCAGTATCTTTGCATTCCGCCATTGATGAAATTCGTGCACGAATTATGCCTTTCAGTCAAAATTTTCCTTTGGCCGATTTAAGGGAATCATTGGAGTATTGGTATAGAAAAACAAAAAGCAAAGTTTCCTATGAATATGTGGTTTGGAAGGATATCAATGACAATAAAGAATCCATTGATGCCTTGGTAAAGTTTTGTAAATATGTTCCCTGCAAGGTAAATTTGATTGAGTACAATCCTATTGATGATGGCGAATTTCAGCAAGCATCCGAAGAATCAATCAATGCCTATATCAAAGCGCTGGAAAATTCGGGTATAGTTGTTAAGGTGAGAAGAAGCAGGGGGAAAGATATTGATGCCGCCTGTGGGCAATTGGCCAATAAAGAAGTGTAATTAACGCTCTGTTTTATAAATATATTAAAAAGGGATTGGCTCATTTGAAGTCAATCCCTTTTTCTATGTTTAAGAATCTTATTTTAAAATTAGTGCAATACTTCGGTTATTTCTTTGGCTATTGGATGAGTAGCTTCAAAAGTGTAGCCCATCAGTTTGGCGATAGTTTGGGCAATTTGTTTTTGGTATAATTGCGCTTCCGTTTTTATTTCTCCTTTAGTATTAATTTCGGGTCCCATAGCAGCAAACCAAATTTCTGAAGCGCCTTTAATTTGGCTTCCATGACTGGTCCATTGTGTTTTTATTTCATCTCCGCGTCCGTGATCTGTTGTTAGTATTAAAGTAGTTTTGTTCTTGTATTGTGGGTCATTTTGGATATAATCCCAAATTTGTTTGATCCAAGTATCAACTTGATGGGCGGCATCTAAATAGGAGCGATAATGCCCGGAATGGGCCCACTCGTCTGTTTCGCCGTAGGCAATATATAGTACTCTCGGTTTTTTGGTTTTCAATTCTTCCATCGCGGCATAATGAGTAAATACATCCAGGCATTCGCTCTGATGAAATGGTTTGAAAGAATCAGTCAACATATCATTTATTAATTGTTGTTTTGGACTTGGATTATTTCCTCCAATTTTGTCAAAAGCTGAAATTACCGGAAAGCCACTTCTTTCTTCGTTTAATATTCTATCGAAGGCGTTCCATGCACCAAAAGCGGCTACTTTTCCTTTTAGTTTTGGCTGTTTGTTTAAGAATTCCAATACATTAACATTTGGATTGGCTTTGTATTCATTAGAATTTATTAAGGTGTCGGCATAACCGGTCATGATTTCGCTGTAGCCGGGATAACTGAACCAATACGGATTAGCGTTGTTTACTTTGTTATTGTAATCTCTGTTTCCGTACAACTGTCCTTTTGAGACTATGGCAGACCATATAAAAGGCAAGAGTTTTGCTTTGCGTTCGGATGTGTTTTCGCTCCAGTATTTATTATAAATGTAAGTGCTGTCGCCTTGGTTGAATTTTTTGTTATTGGCAATCGAAGGATCCATGCCTTTAAAGAGTTCCTGCCATCGCAATCCATCTGTGGTTATGATGATGATATTTTCTGCTTTTTGGGCGTGAGTTAATAGTACAGAGCATAGGAATAGAATTAAAGTGATTTTTTTCATTTTTGAGGTTTTTGCTGTTGATTGCTATTTAGATTTTGAACTCTTGATTTGTTTTTACTTGTTTAAAAATAAAGTTATTTTTAGATTTTATCAAAATTAGTTTTAAGACTATTTATTCGTGGTCAAAAAATGTATCTTTGAATCCTAAATGAATGTTACTTCTCAAATAAAACAGCCCATCTTTAATGAAATGGAACTTTTTGAAAAAAAGTTCTATGAATCCATGACTTCCAAAGTGGCTTTGCTGAATAGGATTACCTATTATATAGTGAACCGGAAAGGAAAGCAGATGCGTCCTATGTTTGTTTTTTTGACTGCAAAAATGGTCTCAAACAGTATTGTTAACGAACGAACCTATCGCGGAGCCTGTGTTATTGAGCTTATCCATACGGCGACTTTGGTTCATGATGATGTAGTGGACGATAGTAATCGCAGGCGAGGTTTTTTTTCGCTCAATGCGCTTTGGAAAAATAAAATTGCCGTTTTGGTGGGAGATTATTTACTGTCCAAAGGATTGTTGCTTTCGATCGATAATGGTGATTTTGATCTGCTTAAAATAATCTCTGTTGCTGTTCGTGAAATGAGCGAAGGCGAATTACTGCAAATTGAAAAAGCCCGAAGACTCGATATTACAGAAGATATTTATTACGAAATTATCAGGAAAAAAACAGCGACACTTATTGCTGCTTGTTGCGCTCTTGGAGCCAAGTCGGTGATTGAAGATGAGGTTCAGGTCGAAAATATGCGAAAATTTGGCGAACTCATCGGTATGGCTTTTCAGATAAAAGATGACTTATTTGATTATACCGAGGATGCCATTGGGAAACCCACAGGAATTGATATTAAAGAGCAAAAAATGACTCTGCCTTTGATCCATGTTTTGAACAACTGCAGTTCAAAAGAAAAAAGCTGGCTGATTAATTCCATCAAAAACCACAATAAAGACAAAAAGAGGGTAAAAGAAGTTATTGCTTTTGTGAAAAACAATAACGGCTTGCACTATGCCGAACAGAAAATGATCGAATTCCAGCAAGAAGCCTTGTTGCTTTTGGATAATTATCCTAATTCAGAGTTCAAAGATGCTTTGATTTTGATGGTAAACTACGTAATTGAAAGAAAAAAATAATTTTTTTTCAAAAAAATGCTCTTTCTAAAGTGTTGATTTTGTTGACTTTTTTTGTTTTCTAATTTTAAAATCCAAAAAAAACACCAATTTAGATGCAACCTTTTTGCATTATTTCTCGTCTATGCTAATAGAAGTCTGTTAGTAAATCAAAATCTGAACGCTTATTAATGAAAATTATTCATTTACATCAAGAGGAAAACGAAATGATTCAGTTAGCTGTCGAAAATAATCGGCAGGCACAACAGAAAATTTATGCCCAGTTTTCTCCAAAAATGTTAAGTGTTTGCAGGCAGTATATTAAAGATATTCATCAGGCAGAGGATATCATGATTACCGCTTTTATGAAAGTTTTTACCAATCTTAAAAATTTTCAGCATCAGGGTAGTTTTGAAGGCTGGATCAGAAGGATAATGGTAAACGAATGTATTTCTTTTTTACGTGTTCAAAAAAAAATAATGTTTATTGAAGACGAAGTATATTTTGAAGAAAGTTTTAATAATACCGAAAGTCAGTTTTCAGTTGATGATATTCAGTTCTTGATAGATAGTCTGCCCGATGGTTATAAAATGATTTTTAATTTATACGCTATTGAGGGTTTTAAGCATAAGGAAATTGCAACGATGTTAGAGATTAATGAAGGAACTTCAAAATCACAATTGTCTCATGCCAGGAAGATGTTGCAGGGACAGATTAACAAGTTAAAAAAATACGAGTATGGAACCGAATAAAATGGAGAATCAATTTAGAGAGCAACTTAACGAAAGGGAAATACAACCTTCGGATATCGCTTGGGATCGATTAGATGCGATGTTAAGCATTGCTGAAAAGAAAAAAAGAAAAATTCCTTGGATTTATATTGCGGCCAGTGTTTTGGGATTTTTGCTGATAGGAACGGCGTATTTTAATGGTTTTGAAAATTTAATAGTAGATAAGAATACTCCCGCAGTTGTTGAAGAAAAAGGAAGTGTGAACAATTTTATTGATTCAGAAGCAGCTAATGCAGGGGGCGCGGCAAGTTTAATTCAAAACAATATAATAAAGAAATCTAAAGTTGTTGCCGCTAATAATAACTTAAAAAAGAATCTACGGAAATTTCATAATGTGATGAATGAAGAGTTAACTAGCAATCAATTGAAGAATAGTAATACAATTGCTAGTTCTTCTGAAAACAAGAATTACCAATCAATAAGTAAAAATAAATACGTTTCGGGAGAAAAATTATTAGCAGAAGTTAGTAATACTCAGTTTGAACCAAAAGTTACTGATATAACAATTGAAAAAACGAGAAAAGGTATTTCTATAGATCCAAACAGTTTATTATCAAATGCTGAAACAGAATTAAATCAATCTTTTAGAGAATCTGCATTGGACAGATTAAGCAAGAATTTTAATGCTGTAAAAACAGTTTTAGTTAATAGAAATTACGAAGAATAAATAAAAAACAGTCATCAATCATCAATCAAAAAACGAAAAATCATGCAAAAAATTATTTTATTTACACTAATCATATTGGTTGCTATGGTAACCAAATTAAATGCTCAGGAATCAGATTCAATTAACAAAACTTCAGAATGGTATTATAGGGGTTCTATGCCTACCAGTTATGAAATGGGACCTGATAAAAATACTGAATTTAGTGACCAAACTGTTTTGAAAATTAAATCGATTGAAAGTAAAATCAATGGTTTTGGAACTATTATGAAAACCATCAATTCTGATTTGTATAGAGGGAAAACCGTTAAAATGACAGCTTATGTAAAAAGTGAGAAAGTGAAATCTTGGGCCGGACTATGGATGCGTGTAGATTATTATACCGCTGCTGCTCTCGCTTTTGATAATATGCAAAATAGGGGCATAAAAGGAACAACGGATTGGGTAAAATATGAAGTTGTTTTATTTGTGCCGGCGGAGGCAACATCAATTTCTTATGGAGTTTTATTAGATGGAATTGGTCAAATTTGGTTTAAAGACGTAAAGCTTGAAGTAGTTGATGATGCTGTTCCTGAAACAGGTTCGCTTAAAGGAAGGAAAAATAAAGTAGTTTCATTTGAAAAAAGAGCAAAAGCAATTGCTGACCAAATTAAAACGATTAAAGACGATCAAAAAAATGCTTTAAAAGCTGAAATAGAAGTATTAGATAAAGAAGTGGCAAAAGGAATAATTTCTAAAGAAAAAGCGGAAGAACTTAAATTAAAAAAAGCTCAAGAACGCGCGGCTAATATTGATGTAAAAGTCGCGATTGAAGAAGGAAAATTAAGTCAATTAATTCAGGATAAAGTTGATGGAAAGTTTGAAGAAGAAGTAATTGTGAGAGGTAGAACCAAGGTGATTTTAGGTATTAATAATGATTCTATTGGTAAGTATAGTAGAGAATTAAATGTTACTGGATTGAAATTTTACAATGGACAAGAGGATAAGCAAAATCGACAATCGAGGCGAACAACAACTCAATTAGTTTTTGCGGCCGGGCTAAATAATGTGGTGACAAATGGGAGTGCGGACAAATCGGATTTTAAATATTGGGGTTCTCATTTTTACGAATGGGGTTTGACATACAATAGCCGAATCTTGAAGAACAACAACTTATTGCATGCCAAATATGGGTTTTCTGTAGTATATAATAATCTTCGTCCAACAGCTAATAGCAGTTTTGTGGTGAACGATAATCAAACTAATTTAGAAGTGAATCCCATTCCTCAAGAGGATTCTCGTTTTAAAAATGTGAATTTGGTGTTTCCATTGCATTTAGAATTGGATTTTACCAAACCGAAAGTCAAAGACGGCAAAACCTATTTTAAAACTCACGAAAGTTTTCGTTTGGGTCTGGGTGGATTTGTTGGGGCAAATTTGAAATCGAAGCAATATATAGACTATGATATTAATGGGTACAAAACAAAAGAAATTACCAAAGGCAATTTTAATGCAGATAATTTTATCTACGGATTAAGCGGTTATCTGGGCTATGGAGCAACTAGTTTGTATCTGAAATACGATTTGAATCCGCTGTTTAAAAATAATGCGGTAAAGCAAAATAATGTTTCATTGGGATTGCGTTTTGATTTCAACTAATGTTTTATTTTGAATTAGTTTTATGCTTTAAAGGCGCTTCGAAAGAGGCGCTTTTTTATTTTAAGTAATTCAATTATGAGCTATGATTTGTGTATTTTTGCTTTCTTTCAATAAATAAATTATTTCATATATTTTGATTTCAAAAGCCACAATAGATACTGTTTTCGAAACTGCCCGTGTAGAGGAAGTTATTGGTGATTTTGTACAGTTAAAGCGCGCGGGAAGTAATTTTAAAGGATTGAGTCCGTTTTCTGACGAGCGTTCGCCTTCATTTATGGTTTCGCCTGCTAAGGGGATTTGGAAAGATTTCAGTTCCGGAAAAGGCGGCAATTCTATCGCTTTCCTGATGGAACACGAGCATTTTACCTATCCCGAGGCGATTCGATATTTGGCCAAAAAATACAATATTGAGATTGAAGAAACGGAACAGACCGACCAGGAGAAAGCAAATACTGATGTTAGGGAAAGTATGTATCTCGTATCTGAATTTGCAAAAACGTATTTTCATAACACACTTTTAAATTCCGAAGAAGGAAAAGCCATTGGTTATTCTTATTTTAAGGAAAGAGGATTTACAGGAGAGACCATTAAGAAATTCGGACTGGGCTATTCTCCCGAAACTTGGGATGCTTTTACTAAGGAAGCGCTTGGTAAAGGCTATAAAATGGAATTCCTCGAAAGTACCGGATTGACAATTGGAAGAGAAGACAGGCCTTTTGACCGTTTCAAGGGACGTGTTATGTTCCCGATACAAAGTATGTCAGGACGTGTGCTTGGTTTTGGAGGGAGAATACTGACCAATGATAAAAAAGCGGCAAAATACCTGAATTCGCCTGAGAGTGAAATTTATCATAAGAGTAAGGTTTTGTATGGAATTTTTCAAGCCAAACAATCTATTGCTAAATTGAATAATTGTTATTTAGTTGAAGGATATACGGATGTTATCCAGTTCAATCAAGCCGGGATTGAAAATGTTGTTGCTTCTTCGGGAACGGCATTGACGCCGGATCAGATTCGTTTGGTCAATAGGCTTACAAAAAATATCACGGTTCTTTTTGACGGAGACGCAGCCGGACTTCGGGCATCTATCCGAGGAATTGATTTGATACTCGAAGAAGGTATGAATGTCAAAGTTTGTACTTTTCCTCAAGGGGAAGATCCAGACAGTTTTGCAAAAAAGACTTCTTATGATGATCTGGTGGCTTATTTAGAAAACAACGCCAAAGATTTCATTCAGTTCAAAGCATCGCTTTTAATGAATGAAGCCAAGAATGATCCTATAAAAAAAGCCGATTTAATTCGGGATATGGTGACGAGTATTTCCAAGATACCAGATAGAATTCAGCGCGAAATATATATTCAGGAATGTTCTCGAATTATGGATATTTCCGAGCAAGTTTTAGTGAGTACTTTGGCACAATTAACGCAAAAAGAGGTTGCTGAGGTCGCGAAGAAACAAAAACCGGAACAAAAAACGTTCGATGTAATAAAAAACGAAACCCCAGAATCGACTGAAAAAGTAGATGTGTTAGCTAATGTTGAACGAGAAATTATCAGAATTCTGCTGCTTTATGGCAATAAGATTGAAAATTTTGAAGAAACATTGATGAAGTCTAATGAAGAGGGTGAGATTATTGAAGTTACAGAATTCAAAGAGCAAAAAGTATTTCAAAAAATATTTTTGAGTTTGCAGGAAGATGAAGTTGAGTTTGCAAGTCCTGTTTTTAAAGCTATTTATGAAGACTTAATTAATTATTATCTTCAAAATGAAAATTCAGGAGTTGAAAAATACATTAATCATTTACAGTCTGGTGTGCCACAAGAGATTACTACAATAATGATGGAAGATGAAAAATATGTATTGCATGATTGGATAAGGCAAAATATATTTCCAAAAACTATTGAAGAAACCTTGAATCAAGGAGTATCGGATACCTTGTTTACTTTAAGATGGTTTTTGATTAGTGAGATTATTGAGAATCTAAAAAATTCAATTTCAAATGAGCCAGACGCTGATAATATGGAATCCTTGTCTATGGTGATGAGTTATATTGAACTTAGGGGTAAATTTTCTAAAAAATTAGGTAGAGTAGTGGTTCGTTATCATTAATTGTATGCTGCTATATTTGATAAAAAAAACGCTGCATTAGCTGAATTTTATTCGGCTAATGCAGCGTTTTCGTTTCGACACTTTTCTGTGTGATGCTTTTTGACTTAGGGCAAACTAAAAAAGAACAACGATATTCTTTTTAGACAATTTCCAAAGTCTTCGCTTTGTTAACTAAATCAACTAGATTAGTAACATTAAGTTTTGTCAATAGACGCAACTTATAAGTACTAATTGTTTTTTCGTTTAGATTTAGAATTTCGGCAATTTCATGATTCTTCTTTCCGCCGCTTAAATAGCGTAAAACTTCTACTTCACGATTGGAAAGCTTTCTATACAGTCTTTCGCTTTTGCTTTGTTTGGCAATTAAGGCTAGGTTTTTCTTGACGGTTTCGTTCATGATAATCTTTCCCTGATGAACTTTGATGATAGACGCGCCCAAAGTTTCCAGTTTTTCTTTTTTATGAACAAATCCAGCGACACCTGCTTTAATGGCATTTGGTGCGTAAATTTGTTCCGAAAGACCACTGAAGATAATAATCTTTGTTTTAGGAAAGTTTTTCAAAATGGATTTCACTTCAAAAATGCTGGAAAGTCCTTCCAGTTCTAAGTCTAGTACTAAAACATCAATATCTTTAGTAAGGAGTATATCGCGGATCATCAAAAAACTGCCAACATTGGCAACAATTGATATGTCGGCATGGTCTTTAAAATAAGATTTTACGCCAAAATGCACGACAGGGTAGTTATCTGCAAAACAAACTTTAATCATAACTTTAAATTTTTAAGAGTTGTTTGTTAAAATCATTTATAAATTTAATGAAAAAAACACATTATTACTAATTTTCCTGATAAAATGCAATTATGTTCGATTAATTAAACAAATTGGTATTTCTTTCATTTTATGTTGGTTGGTTCTGTTTAAGCATTTGTAAATATCAAAAACTTCTTTTTCTCTTCCTGAGAAATCATTTGTTGATTTCCCCGCTTCGGCAGCAAGCATTGCCCATTCCAGTTCATCATAGTTAGCGCCTAGTTGCTCTTCATCTGTTTTTTCATCGCCAAACAAGCCATCTGAGGGGGCAGCTTTGAGTATGGATTCCGGAACTTTTAGATAAGTGCCTAGAGTAAATACCTCTGATTTCATTAGATCTGCTATGGGGCTGAGGTCGACTCCGCCATCACCATATTTTGTAAAAAAACCAACGCCAAAATCTTCTATTTTGTTTCCTGTTCCAGCAACTAATAATCCATGAACACCTGCGTGATAATATAAGGTAGTCATGCGCAAGCGGGCACGAGTGTTTGCAAGGGTTAGGTGTAATTTTTTTTCATCAAAATCAGTAGGAACTTCTTTTTTGAAAGTTTCAAATACTAAAGTTAGATCGGTTATTGTGTTACTAACATTGGGAAATCTTTGCTTTAATTGCTCAATATGCTCACGTCCACGGCTGACGTGGCTTTCGTGTTGATGGATTGGCATTTCTACACATAAAACTTTTAAACCAGTTTGTGCGCATAAGGAAGAAGTCACTGCCGAATCGACTCCACCTGAAATTCCTACGACAAAACCATTGACATTTGCATTTTCGGCATAGGTTTTTAACCAGTTCACAATATGCGTGTTCACTTTATCAGCCTGAAAAGCGACTTTTTTAATCATAAATAGTTTAAGTTTTAACGAGTAGGAATGTATATTTGCAAAAGCATTCAGGGATTTACTCGTTTTCTGATTTTTATGTGTGCAAATTTAATTAAAAAAAAATGAAATTATATCAAATACCTATTCTCTTATGTTTGTTTTTTTTTTCCTGCGGTAAAAAAGACAAAATAGATAAAGCTATTGAGGAAATTCCGGTTACTTTAAAGGTAGAGCGTTTTGATAAAGCTTTTTTTGAAACAAAGCCCGAGGATTTGGATAAGGTGAAGCAAGATTTTCCGCTTTTCTTTCCGGCTGGAAACAATGATGCTGTTTGGCTGAGTAAAATGCAAGATCCTCTTTGGCGTGAATTGTATACTGAGGTTCAGAAAAAATATTCGAATTTTGAACCTGAACAAAAGGAATTAGAAATCTTGTTTAAACGTATAAAATACTACTTCCCTAAAACGAAAACGCCAAAAGTTATTACGGTGATCTCAGAAATGGATTACAATAATAAGGTGATTTATGCAGACAGTCTTTTGATTATTTCTCTTGAGTTGTATTTAGGGAAAGAGCATAAGTTTTATCAGTTTCCAAATTATATCAAACAAAATTTTGAGCAAAGACAGATGATACCTGATGTGCTTTCTAGTTTTGTAAAGCAAAAAATGAAGCCAAATTTGGATAAAAACCTGTTGTCAAACATGATTTATGCTGGGAAGGAATTATATGTAAAGGATTTGTTATTGCCTGATTATAGTGATGCCGATAAAATGGGTTATACGGATCAGCAATTATTATGGTGCGAGGAAAACGAGAGTTATATGTGGCGTTATTTTATTGAAAACGAGCTGCTTTATAGTGATGAGCAGAAATTGATTTCCAGATTTGTGAGTCCAGCGCCCTTTTCTAAATTCTATTTAGAGATTGATAACGAAAGTCCGGGTCGAGTGGGAGCATGGATAGGATGGCAAATTGTTCGTTCTTATATGAAAAACAATGAAGTATCTTTGCAGCAATTATTAGATGCGAATGCTAAAGAAATATTTGAAAAATCAAAATACAAACCTAAAAAGTAATGTCAGATAAAAACAGATCAGAAATTAAGTTTCTAGTAGAATTAGATGAGAACCGTGTTCCTGAAAAATTATTGTGGTCCGCAAAAGACGGAGGTGTCGAATTAGAGGAGTCCAAAGCAATTATGCTATCTGTTTGGGATAGTAAGGCAAAAGAAAGTATGCGTATCGATTTATGGACCAAAGATATGCCGGTAGATGAGATGAAGATTTTCTTTCATCAAACCTTGGTTGCTATGTCAGATACTTTTCATAGAGCCACTGGCGATGAGAAAATGTCAGATACTATGAAAGATTTTTGCGATTATTTTGCCGAAAAATTAGAATTGAAAAAGCAATAATAGGCCTCAAAAAAAAATCCCAAAACTGATTAATTAAGTTTTGGGATTTTTTATGTTGATTAAGTTTTCTAAAACTGACTGTTGTTTTTGAAAACCTCTTGGTTTACTTCGTCTATATAATTTAAAACTTCGTCTTTTCCTATGGATTCTGTGGCAGAGGTCACGAAATAGTGCGGCATCTCGGCCCAGTTATTGGCAAACATGTTCTTCTTGTAGGCTGCAATATGGGAATCAATTTTTGTTTTACTGATCTTGTCAGCTTTGGTAAAAATGATGCAAAAAGGAATTTCGCTTTCTCCCATATAAGACATGAATTCTATATCAATGGCTTGGGCTTCGTGTCGAATGTCTATCAAAACAAAAGCGCAAACTAATTGTTCTCTGGTTTCAAAATAGTCCGTTATGAATTGTTGGAAAACCGATTTGGTTTTTTTAGATACTTTGGCATAGCCGTATCCTGGTAAATCTACCAAAAACCAATTGTTGTTGATTAAAAAATGATTAATCAGCTGTGTTTTTCCTGGTCTTCCTGATGTTTTGGCTAATTTTTTTTGGTTGGTCAACATATTGATTAATGATGATTTTCCAACATTAGACCTGCCTATAAAAGCATATTCGGGCAAAAAGTCCTTAGGACATTTGCTAACATCAGAGTTGCTAATTACAAATTCGGCGGTATTGATTTTCATATTCTGTTTGTGTAAATCTCTTCTAGAGAGGATGCTTTATAAATGGCTTTCTGTCAGCCACTCTTCGAGTATGCGATTGAATTCCTGTGGTTGTTCCATCATGGCTGCGTGTCCACATTTGTCTATCCAGTATAAGTTAGAATTAGGCAGCAATTTATTGAACTCTTCTGCAACTTCCGGAGGGGTAACTTTGTCGTTTTTTCCCCAGATAATACAAGTTTTAACATGCATTTTGGGTAAGTCTTTTGCCATGTTGTGACGAATGGCACTTTTGGCAATGGTTAAGGTTTTGATCAGTTTAATTCGATCATTAACTGTAGCATAAACTTCGTCAATAAGTTCAGGTGTAGCAATCTTTGGATCATAAAATACGTCTTCGGCTTTTTTCTTGATGTATTCATAGTCGCCTCTTTTTGGGTAGCTGTCTCCCATGGCGCTTTCATACAATCCAGAACTGCCTGTTATTACTAGACCTGCAACTTTTTCAGGATACATTTTGGTGTGGTATAAGGCAATATGGCCTCCAAGTGAATTTCCTAAAAGGATGACTCTGTCGAGTCCTTTGAAAGTGATAAAATTTTTAACGTAGATGGCAAAACTTTTGACATTAGTTTTTAAAATGTTTTGAGTATATATAGGTAAATCCGGAATGATTATTTTGTATCCTTTTGTAGAGAAGTGGCTGGCAACTGCGTCAAAATTACTTAAGCCTCCCATTAGGCCGTGTAGAATTACAATTGGAGTTCCTTCGCCTGCTTCATAATAGCTGTATTTACCTTCTTTTTTATAGTTTTTTTCCATGTTTTTTGGATGCGGATTTTCAATTTTCACAAATATAGGATTTAATAAATTAAAATGAATTTTTGAGAACTTTTTTTTGTTTTTCAAACTTTTTATTGAGGTGAAGAAGATGTTTTTTTTTAGGGCTTTTTTTGGTCAAAATAATGTGATTTTGGGATTGAATTATGAGCATATTGATTGTAATTTTTTGTGTTGTATGAACATTCTTGCAAGGGTGCTTTGGAATAGCTAACATGTTGAGAGTCCAAAAATTAAGGGTTTTTAGTCAAAAGTGGTTAAACTTATTAACAAAGTGGTAGATTGTGGTAAATGGTGGTAATTTTTTTTATATTTTTGCTCAACATCATTTTTAATAAAAAACGCGCTTGAATACTATTGTAGGGACATATGAATGTAAAGTCGATGCTAAAGGAAGGGTTTTGTTGCCGTCTCCTTTGAAAAAGCAATTGGCTGCTTCACTTCAAAGCGGTTTCGTTTTGAAGCGTTCTGTTTTTCAGCCTTGTTTGGAGTTGTATCCAATGGAGGAGTGGGATTTGATGATGCAAAAAATCAACAAGCTCAATCGTTTCGTTAAGAAGAATAATGATTTTATTAGAAGGTTTACGGCAGGTGTAAAAATAGTTGAAATAGATGCTTTGGGAAGACTTTTAGTGCCTAAAGATTTAGTGGTTTTTGCAAGTATTGCTAAGGATGTTGTTTTTTCTTCGGCAGTGAATATAGTGGAGATTTGGGATAAAGACTTGTATGAGAAATCGATAAGTGGTGAAGATATTGATTTTGCCGATTTAGCGGAAGAAGTAATGGGAAATATAAATGACGACGACAATGGAATATCATAATCCGGTTTTGCTTCAGGCATCAGTTGATGGTTTAAATATTAAGCCTGATGGGGTGTATGTTGATGTGACCTTTGGTGGAGGTGGGCATTCAAAAGAAATTTTAAGAAGATTGGGTCCAAGCGGAAAGTTGTTTGCTTTTGATCAGGATGAGGATGCTTTGGCTAATGCCTTGGTTGATGAGAGATTTATTCTTATCAATGAAAATTTCAGGTTCATTAAGCGTTTTTTGCGTTTTCATGGTGTTAAAAGTGTAGATGGGATTTTGGCTGATTTGGGGGTTTCTTCGCATCAGTTTGATGTTGCTGAAAGAGGTTTTTCTACTCGTTTTGATGCTGGTTTGGATATGAGAATGAGTCAGAAAAATGATCTTAATGCTTACCGAGTGGTGAATGAATATGATGAGGTAAATTTGAAAAGAGTCTTCTTGGATTATGGTGAATTAAAAAGTGCACCAGCTTTGGCAAGAACAATTGTAGAGGCAAGAGAGAAGCAGTCAATCAAGACTACAGATGAACTGAAAGAGGTTTTGGCGAAATATTTACCTGAAAAAGTCAGAAATAAAATTTTGGCTCAAATTTATCAAGCCATTCGAATTGAAGTCAATCAGGAAATGGATGTATTGAAGGAGTTCTTGGAGCAATCCTTGGAGATCTTGAGTCCAGGCGGAAGGTTGAGTGTCATTTCCTATCATTCATTAGAAGACAGATTGGTGAAACGATTTATGAAGAATGGAATGTTTGAAGGAGAACCAGAACGTGATTTTTTTGGAAATTTTTCAGTTCCGTTTAAAACAATCGGAAAGCTAATTATTCCGGATCAGGAGGAGATTAAAACAAACAACAGAGCGCGAAGTGCAAAATTAAGGATAGCAGAAAAGATATAATTATAAGGTATGAAATACGGTGTGTATAACATATTAAAAGCAAGGTTTCTTATCGACGATGATGCGGTTAAAAATTGGCGCTTTATCGTTTTTCTTATTTTATTGGCCATAATTATGATTGCTAATACGCAACGTTTTGAACAAAAAGTATTTATGATTGCCGGATTAACAAATGAAGTAAAAGAATTGCGATCAGAGTTTGTAGATAGACGTTCTCAGTTAATGAAACTAAAAATGGAGTCGACTGTTTCAGAGAAAATGCTCGAAAGACAAATTTTCCCATCAACAGTTCCGCCAGTTAAGATTAAAGTAAAAAAAGAAGAGGAAAAAAGTTTTCTTAAAAAAATATGGCAGTAGAAGATAAACAAATATCGTATAGAATCTATCTGGTTGCTTTTGCTATTTTTTTGATAGCGATTGCGATAGCCGTAAAGTTAACTAATATCCAATGGGTGGAAGGGGATTATTATCGAAAATTAGCCAAAGAAAGAACGGTTAAGAACTTCGTTATCCCTTCTAATAAAGGAAATATTTATTCGGCTGACGGGAGCTTATTAGCGACATCGATACCAAATTATGAGATACGTTTTGATGCTCTTGCGCCTAAAAAGGAAAATTTTGATAAAAATGTCGAGTCCTTATCGGATTCATTGGCTTCTATTTTAGGAAAATCCAGTGGTTTTTATTTAAATGAACTTAGGAAAGCTAGAGCAAATAAGAATCGTTATTGCTTGATTGCTCGTGATTTAAGTTATACAGACTATGTAAAAATTAAAGGTTTTCCATTGTTTAAACTGGGCGCGAATAAAGGTGGAATCATAATCGAGCAAAAAACTGTTAGAGAGCATCCTATAGGAAAAATTGCAGAACGAACTATTGGTTATGAAAGAAAAAAGCCTGATGGTACTTACGATGGAAAAGGAATCGAATGGGCTTACAGGGATTATCTGAATGGAAAAGACGGAAAGGTTTTAAAGCAAAAAATTGCCAAAGGGCAATGGAAACCTATCAGAGATGTTAATGAGGTAGATCCTCAAGATGGTTATGATGTGATTTCTACAATTGATGTTTATATTCAGGATATCGCTCATCACGCTCTGTTGAAACAATTGGAGGATTTTGAGGCAGACCATGGCTGTGTCGTGGTTATGGAAACTAATACGGGTCATGTAAAAGCCATTTCGAATTTAGGAAGGGATAAAAACGGTGGCTATTATGAGACAACTAATTATGCGGTAGCGGAGTCTCACGAGCCGGGTTCCACATTTAAGTTGGTTGATTTGATGGCTATTTTGGAAGACAAAGTCGCTGATACCAGTACTGTTTATGATACTAATGGGGGCGAAGTAAGATATTCGGGAAAAGTAGTAAGAGATTCTAAAAGAGGCGGATATGGCAAAGTCTCTTTGGCTAGAGGATTTGAATTGTCGTCGAATACAGTTGTAGCACAAGCGGTTTATGATAATTATAAAAATAATCCTTCCAAGTTTATTAAGCATGTTAATTCATACGGATTTAATAAAAAATTGAACATGGATTTTAAGGGTGAAGGAAGGCCGTATATTCCGCAACCAAGCGATAAAAACTGGTCAAATATTTCGCTTCCTTGGATGGCTTTTGGATATGGTGTTTCGGTAACTCCAATGCAAACTTTGACTTTTTACAATGCTGTTGCTAATAACGGGGAAATGGTAAAGCCACAGTTTGTTTCTGAAATTAAAGAATGGAACCGAACGATCAAAAAAAATGAGAAAATAGTCATTAATCCAAGGATTTGTTCTCCAGCGACGCTCTCAAAAGTAAAAGCGGTATTAGCCAATGTGGTTAAGAAAGGAACGGGTTCTAAATTGTATTCCAAAGATTTTTCCATGGCGGGTAAAACGGGTACGGTAAAAGTGAATTACGGGAAAAATGATGGGACAAGCTTTTATTATGCTTCTTCATTTGTGGGGTATTTCCCAGCTGATAAGCCTAAGTATTCTTGCATTGTAGTGGTGCATAAACCAAGTACAGCCAGAAATAATTATTATGGTGCCGATGTGGCGGGTCCTGTTTTTAAAAGAATCGCGCAGAAAATTTTTACTGACGTTCCTTCAACGAATGAAATAAAAAAGTTGAATAGAAAGATTCCAAAACAGGAAGAAAGTTACAATACCTATTTTGCCAAGGTGCAAAAACAGCAACAGT
Organism: Flavobacterium granuli; assembly: GCF_900129705.1. Lineage (GTDB taxonomy): Bacteria > Bacteroidota > Bacteroidia > Flavobacteriales > Flavobacteriaceae > Flavobacterium > Flavobacterium granuli. Next base: position 221,223 of record NZ_FQWO01000004.1, read on the forward strand.
CAATTCCTGATGTTAAAGGAATGCCGGCTATGGATGCAATTGCATTGTTGGAGAATTTAGGTTTAAAAGTGAAAGCTGTTGGAATGGGAAAAGTAAAAAATCAATCCCTTCAAGCAGGTCAGGACATCATGAAAAACGCAACTATAACACTAGAATTATTGTGATTATACTAAAAGACATATTATATAAAGTAGCTATTGAAGTGGTTCATGGTCCAACGGATATTTCCATTGGTAAAATTGAATTCGATTCTAGAAAAATAGAAAAAAACGATGTTTTTGTAGCAATACGAGGATCAATTTCGGATGGACATGATTACATTCAAAAAGCAATTGAGCTAGGAGCTGTAGCGATTGTTTGCGATACTTTTCCGGAGAATTTTGAAAAGGGACTGACGTATATACAAGTTAAAGACACGAATAAAGCTTTGGCCTTTATGGCGGCTAATTATTTTGGGAATCCTTCCGAAAAATTAAAATTAGTAGGTATAACTGGTACAAACGGGAAAACTACCATTGCTTCATTATTGTATCAATTGTTTAAAAAAGCAGGTTTCAAAGTTGGTTTATTGTCAACGGTAAAAATAATGGTGGATGATCTTGAGTACAAAGCGACTCACACAACGCCAGATTCCATAAGCATTAATCATTATTTGAAAGAAATGATTGACGCCGGTGCCGAATATTGTTTCATGGAAGTGAGTTCTCATGGGATTCATCAAGAAAGAACCGAAGCCTTGCATTTTGCTGGAGGTGTATTCACTAATTTATCTCACGATCATTTGGATTACCATCCTACTTTTTCGGAATATAGAGATGTTAAAAAGTCATTTTTTGATAATTTACCAAAAACAGCTTTTGCCCTGTCGAATATTGACGATAAAAATGGGGCGGTTATGTTGCAAAATACGGTGGCCAAGAAGCGTACTTATGCTTTGAAATCCTATTCGGATTATAAGGCACAAATTCTCGAAAACCAGCTGTCAGGACTGTTGCTGAAGGTAGATGGAAATGAAGTTTGGGTAAAGTTAATAGGGACTTTTAATGCTTATAATGTTTTGGCGATATATGGAACCGCGATTGAGTTGGGCTTAGACAGTCTGGAAACACTCCGTTTATTGTCTGAATTGGAAAGTGTTTCGGGAAGATTTCAATACATCGTTTCGGAGACCAATATTACGGCAATTGTAGATTATGCACATACTCCGGATGCTTTGGAAAACGTGTTGAAAACAATAAATGATATTCGGACCAAAAATGAACAACTCATTACAGTTGTGGGTTGCGGAGGGAATAGAGATAAAACCAAACGTCCTATTATGGCGGGACTAGCTTCTGATTTGAGTGATAAAGCGATACTGACTTCTGATAATCCAAGAAATGAAGATCCGGAAACGATCATCAGCGAAATGGAGCAAGGGGTTGCAGCTCAGAATTATAAAAAAGTATTGGCAATCACTGATAGAAAGCAAGCTATAAAAACAGCTTGTCAATTGGCTCAGAGCAACGATATTATATTGATTGCAGGAAAAGGACATGAAACGTATCAGGAAATTAATGGCGTGCGTCATGATTTTGATGATATGAAAATAGTTAAAGAAATATTAGAACAACTTCATAAATAGTAAAAATATGCTGTACTACTTATTTGAATATTTAGACAAAACATTAGACGTTTCTGGGACTGGAGTTTTTCAGTACATCACTTTTAGATCGGCACTGGCATTAATGCTTTCCTTGTTGTTGTCTACTATTTATGGTAAAAGGATTATTCGCTTTTTGCAAAATCAACAGGTGGGTGAAACTGTGCGAGAACTGGGATTAGCAGGTCAAAATGAAAAAGCGGGAACGCCTACTATGGGAGGTTTGATTATCATTTTTGCTACGCTGGTACCTGTTTTGCTGTTTGCTAAACTGCATAATATTTATGTCGTGTTGTTGATTGTGACTACTTTATGGATGGGGACTATCGGTTTTGTAGATGATTATATTAAGATTTTTAAGAAAGACAAACAGGGTTTAAAAGGAATTTTCAAAGTATTTGGTCAAGTTGGCTTAGGCTTAATTGTAGGTTTTGTTCTTTATTTTCATCCTGGAGTGACGGTACGAAAAGATACTGGTAAAACGGATGTTTTTAAAATCACAACTGAGAGCGTCATCACTCAAGCGCCTCTAGAAGAGAAATCTACGGCTACAACCATTCCATTTTTTAAAAATAATGAGTTCGATTATGCGGAGTTGTTGGCTTGGACTGGCGAAGGTTATGAAAAATGGGCTTGGTTGATTTTTATTCCTGTTGTGATTTTTATAATCACGGCAGTTTCAAATGGAGCTAATTTAACTGATGGTATTGATGGGCTCGCTGCTGGTACTTCGGCTGTATCTGTTTTGGCATTGGGTATTTTTACTTTTGTTTCGGGAAATATTATATTCTCTAATTATCTCAATATAATGTATATCCCTAATTCGGGGGAAATGACCGTATTTATAGCGGCCTTTGTGGGTTCATTAATTGGGTTTCTTTGGTATAATTCGTATCCGGCGTCTGTATTTATGGGGGATACGGGGAGTTTAACCATTGGTGGAATCATTGCCGTATTGGCAATTGCTGTTCGAAAAGAATTATTAATACCACTGTTATGCGGGATATTTCTAGTCGAAAATTTCTCTGTTGTCTTGCAGGTGAGTTATTTTAAATACACCAAAAAACGTTTTGGCGAAGGACGTAGAATATTTTTGATGTCACCGCTGCATCATCATTATCAAAAGAAAGGCTATCACGAGAGTAAAATTGTAACCCGATTTTGGATCGTGGCCATCATGCTGGCGATATTGTCCATTGTCACTTTAAAACTAAGATAGTATGAGATTAGTTGTTTTAGGTGGAGGCGAAAGCGGTGTTGGAACTGCTATTCTTGGAAAGAAAAAAGGATATGATGTTTTCGTATCTGATTTTGGAAAAATAAAAGAAAGTTACAAAGAAGTTCTGATCAATAATGAAATAGCCTGGGAAGAACAAAAACATACGGAAGCATTGATTTTGAATGCGGATGTGGTGATGAAAAGTCCGGGAATTCCGGAGAAGTCCGCGATAGTTAAAAAGCTTGTCGAAAAAGGAATTCCAGTGGTTTCTGAAATTGAATTTGCGGCTCCTTTTACAAAAGCTGTGACCATAGGGATTACTGGAAGTAACGGTAAGACAACTACAACTATGTTGACGTATCATCTGCTCAAATCGGCAGGTTTGAATGTGGGTTTGGCAGGAAATATTGGAAAGAGCTTTGCCTGGCAGGTAGCAGAAGATTCTTTTGATTCTTATGTGCTTGAGTTGAGTAGTTTTCAATTAGACGGAATTATCAATTACAAACCGCATATCGCGATTATTACAAATATAAGTCCGGATCATTTGGATCGCTATGATTACAATTATCAAAATTATATTGATTCAAAGTTTCGAATTACAATGAATCAAACCGAGGAAGATTACCTCATTTATGATGCTGATGACGAAGCCATCGCAGAATGGTTAAAAAATAATAAAACAAAAGCTAAACTAATTCCTTTTTCATTGACAAAAACATTCAGTGAAGGAGCATTTATAAAAAACAATAAAATGGAAGTAATTATCAATAAAGAGGAGTTTTTAATGGAAACAGAATCTATTGCATTAGAAGGAAAACATAATATGAAAAATGCAATGGCAGCAACCTCTGTGGCAAAATTGATGCAAATACGTAAGTCAACAATTCGCGAGAGTATGTCTAATTTTCAGGGAGTGGAACACCGTTTGGAGAAGGTTTTGAAAATTCAGAATGTGCAATACATCAATGATTCGAAAGCAACAAACGTAAATGCTACTTTTTTTGCGCTAGATAGTATGAATAGCCCTACGGTTTGGATTGTTGGTGGTGTTGATAAAGGAAATGATTATAATGAATTGATGTCGCTGGTACGCGAAAAAGTGAAAGCGATTATATGTTTGGGTATCGACAATAAAAAAATTATCGAAGCTTTTGGAAACGTGGTCGATGTAATGGTTGAAGTCAATAATATGAATGATGCTGTGAGAATGGGGCAACGATTGACTGAAAAAGGAGATACTGTTTTATTATCGCCGGCTTGCGCCAGTTTTGATTTGTTCGAAAATTATGAAGACAGAGGGAATCAGTTTAAACAAGCAGTGTATAATTTATAAAAGAATAAGGAATTAAGAATTAGGATTTCCATTACAAAGACGAAATCTTAATTCCTAAATTAAAAAACTCAAAATCAAATATGAAACAACTAGTAAGCAAATTAAAAGGAGATAAAGGGATATGGTCGTTTGTGGCCTTATTGGCTTTGTTTTCGTTTATGCCTGTATTTAGTGCAAGCAGTAATTTAGCTTATTTAGGACATGGAACAGGAAATACATTGGGTTATTTGGTAAAACATTTGGGGCATATTGGCTGTGGTTTTCTGATAATTTACTATGTTCATAAAGTTCCGTATCATTATTTTCGTTCTATCTCTAAATGGTTGTTGCCGATAGTTTGGGGTGTTTTGGCCATTACAATGATAAAAGGAACGGTGATAGGTGGAGCTAATGCAAGTAGATGGCTGCAAATCCCTGTTGTAGGCATCTCGTTTCAACCCTCGGCTTTTGCGGCTGTGGTGTTATTTGTTTATGTGTCTCGTTATTTGTCAAAAACCAGACAAGAGCCTATTGATTTTGTAGCTTCACTCAAGGAGCTTTGGTTACCTGTTTTTGTTACGTTGATATTTATTCTTCCTTCGAATTTTTCGACTACAGCATTAATTTTCTCGATGATAATAATGTTGGTATTCATTGGGAAATATCCATTAAAATATATTGGTTTTATAATTGGAATGGGAGTTCTGTCGCTCACTTTTTTTATTTTAGTTGCTAAAGCGTTTCCGGATGCATTTAAAAACAGGGTGCATACTTGGGAAAGTCGTGTAGAAAGTTTTTTTAACGATAAGCCAGGTGAAGACGATTATCAAATCGAGAAAGCTAAAATTGCGATTGCTTCCGGTAAAATTTATGGGTTGGGTCCGGGAAAAAGCGTTCAAAAGAACTTCTTGCCACAGTCTTCTTCTGATTTCATTTTTGCCATTATTGTTGAGGAATATGGACTTATAGGAGGTTTAGGAGTTCTGGCTTTGTACTTATTGTTGCTTTTTCGATTTGTTATCGCCTCGCACAAGGCTAAGACCATGTTTGGCAAATTAGTGGTTGTAGGTTTAGGATTTCCTATGATATTCCAGGCAATGATTAATATGGCGGTTGCTGTTGAATTATTGCCCGTAACAGGGCAGACCTTACCGCTAATCAGTAGTGGTGGGACTTCAATTTGGATGACTTGTATTGCATTGGGAATCATCATTGGGGTAACCAAAAAAGATGAAGAAATTGAAGAAGAAATGAAAGTCGCTGCCAAGAGAGAAGAAGCACTTCAAAAACTGATTGATGCTGAATTGGCTTCGGGTGAAGAAAATTCAGATAATTATTCCATTGAAGATAAAGCAGCAAATCCGATGGATGCGGTTTTGAATAAATAATAGTTTACAATATTTTTTTTCGATAACAATCATAATTTTAGATAAGATGAGGCAATATAAATTCATATTGAGTGGCGGTGGAACCGGAGGGCATATTTATCCTGCTATTGCGATTGCCAATGAATTAAAGTTGCGTTTTCCAGATGCCGAATTTCTTTTTGTGGGTGCCAAAGATAAAATGGAAATGCAAAAAGTACCACAGGCAGGTTATCCAATTAAGGGATTATGGATTGCAGGTTTACAAAGAAAAATTAGTTTACAAAATTTAATGTTTCCATTCAAATTAGCGGATAGCTTATGGAAATCCAGAAAAATAATTAAACAATTTAAACCAGACGTTGTTATAGGAACCGGTGGTTTTGCCAGTGGTCCGTTGTTAAAAATGGCTAGTTTGATGAATGTTCCAACGGTAATTCAGGAGCAAAATTCGTATCCCGGAATTACTAATAAATTGTTGAGTGAAAAAGCCAGTGCAATTTGTGTGGCTTATGAGAATTTGGATCGGTTTTTCCCTGCCGAGAAAATGATTTTGACTGGAAATCCAGTGCGTCAGGATTTAATTGATATTGAAGGAAAAAAAGCTGAAGCGATTGAATTTTTCAATTTAGATGCCAATAAAAAAACCTTATTGGTTCTTGGGGGAAGTTTAGGAGCAAGACGGGTAAATCAATTAATTGAAAAAGAGTTGAAAAATATGCTTTTTCAAAATATCCAGATTATCTGGCAATGCGGGAAATTGTATTATGAAGATTATAAAAAATACAATTCTGATAATGTAAAAGTGTTAGCTTTTATAGAAAGAATGGATTTTGTTTATGCTGCTGCCGATGTGATTATTTCAAGAGCGGGTGCATCCTCGGTTTCAGAACTATCTATCGTGGGAAAACCAGTAATATTTATCCCTTCGCCTAATGTGGCCGAAGATCATCAAACTAAAAATGCAAAAGCAATTGTGGATAAAAAAGGCGCGATTTTGTTGAAAGAGGCGGATCTTGATTCGCAATTTAGTCTTGTTTTTGAAGCTTTGCTGAAAGATCAGGGCAAGCAGAAACAATTGAGTGAGAATATAAAAGAATTAGCAATGCCTGAAGCAACAAAACGAATTGCTGACGAAATTGTGAAGTTAATTAAAAATAAATAGTAAGCGATAGCAATGAATTTAAATCAAATACATAATGTCTATTTCATCGGGATTGGTGGCATCGGAATGAGTGCTTTGGCTCGTTATTTTAAAAATATCGGCAAGCAAGTTTCAGGCTATGATAAGACTCCTACGGCTTTGACAAAAGAGTTGATCGAAAGCGGGATTGCAATTCATTTTGAAGACAGTATTGACTTGATTCCAAAAGACTATTTTGCCGAAAATACTTTAGTGATTATTACTCCTGCCGTTCCTAAAACTCATTCGGAATGGAATTATTTTTTGGAAAGAGAATATCATGTTAAAAAAAGGGCTGAAGTTTTAGGGATAATAACAAAAGATACTTTTTGTTTCGCTGTTGCGGGTACGCATGGAAAAACGACAACTTCAAGTATTTTAGGCCATATTTTGTATGAAAGCGGAGCTGATGTAACTGCTTTTATTGGAGGAATTGTAGAGAATTACAATTCAAATTTGATAGGAAGCGGCAAAACGGTGACCGTTGTAGAAGCAGATGAATTTGATCGCTCTTTTTTGCATTTGCATCCTAATATTGCTTGCATTACTTCAATGGATGCGGATCATTTGGATATCTACGGTACCAGTGCGGCTATAGAAGAATCCTTTGTGGAATTTGCTAATAAAATTGAAAATAAGGATAGACTGTTTATAACAAAGGAGCTGCCTTTAGAAGGTGTAACTGTGGCTGTAAATGAAGACGCGGTTTACAGTGCTTTTAATGTTAGAATCGATAATGGAAGTTATGTTTTTGATATAAAAACTCCAGATGGGATTCTGACAGATTTTCGTTTTGGCTTACCGGGAAAACATAATTTAATGAATGCTTTAATGGCTATCGCAATGGCGATAAATTTCGGCACCCCAACCGGTGCTATTGCGATAGCCTTAGCTTCATTTAAGGGAATCAAAAGAAGGTTTTCGTACCAAATAAAAACGGATGATCTAGTTTATATTGATGATTATGCTCATCACCCAACGGAGATTAATGCAGTTTATCAAGCAGTTAGGGAATTGTATCCAACGAAGAAAGTCTTGGCTGTTTTTCAGCCTCATTTATTCAGCAGAACAAGGGATTTTGCTGATGATTTCGCCAAAAGTCTTGCTAACTTTGACGAAATTATTTTGATGGATATTTATCCTGCTCGAGAACTTCCAATGGAAGGAATAACATCAGAATGGCTGTTAAGTAAAATTGATAATCCGAATAAGAAATTAGTTTCAAAAGAAAATTTAATTGATGCGATTTTGGAGAGTGACGCACCAATAATTGTAACAATAGGAGCGGGTGATATAGGGGAATTAGTAGGGGAGATTAAACGAACATTAAATGAGAATATTTAATTGGACAAATATTAGATTGCTTTTGATGATTGGGGTAGTTCTTTTTCTATTTTCATTCACTTTAAAGCGAAATCAAAATAGAAAATTGACAAAATCAGTAGTGGTTTTTGTTGGAGAAAATCCTCTTTTTTTGAAAAGAGAAACGGTTGATAAATTGTTAATAGAAAATAATCAGAAGGCATCAAGTATAAGAAAAGAAAAATTAGCTTTGAATAGACTGGAAAGAACACTGTCTTCAAACGAGATGGTTGAACAATCGGATGTGTTTGTGAGCATTGATGGTGTCTTGAAAGCAGTGGTGAAACAGAAGACCCCAATAGCTAGGGTTTTTGACGGAAATGACTCTTTTTATATTGATTATGAAGGGGGTGTGATGCCATTGTCAGACAATTTTACAGCTAGAGTTCCGCTTGTTACTGGTGCAATAAATAAAAAAAACAACGATAAAGTAGTCCAATTGTTACGCGTGATTTATGATGATGATTTTTTGAAAAAAAACATTATTGCAATTCAAATTATGCCGAGTGGGAGCTTGAAAATGCTTAATAGAAATTACGATTACCAGATTAATTTTGGTGGAACAGCTAATTTTGAACAAAAATTCAAAGATTATAAAGCTTTTTTTCAAAAGGCAGTTTTAGATAGTTCGTTGTATAAGTATAAAAAAATAGATCTTAGATTTACAAAACAAGTAGTTTGCACTAAATAATAGATAATGGAAAAAGAGAATATTGCAGTGGGTCTAGATATTGGGACAACCAAAATTGTTGCCATGATAGGCAAGAAAAATGAGTATGGTAAGTTGGAGATTTTAGGTGTAGGTAAATCTAAAAGTTTAGGAGTTGCCAGAGGAGTAGTTAATAATATTACCCAAACAATACAGTCCATTCAGCAAGCAATAGGAGAAGCCGAGAATAATTCGGGTTATAAGATAAAAGATGTTGTTGTAGGAATTGCAGGTCAACACATACGCAGCATTCAGCATACAGATTATATTAGCAGAAACAATCCTGAAGAAGTAATTGGAGGGGCAGATATTCAGCTTTTGATTGATCAGGTAAATAAATTGGCGATGTTGCCGGGAGAAGAAATAATCCATGTTTTGCCTCAAGAATTTAAAATTGACGGGCAGTCAGAAATCAAAGAGCCTATAGGGATGTACGGTGGAAGATTAGAGTCTAGTTTTCATGTTGTAGTAGGTCAGGCTTCGTCAATAAGAAATGTAGGGAGATGTATCCAAAGTTCGGGAATTGAATTATCAGGATTGACCTTGGAGCCATTGGCATCTTCAGATGCAGTATTGAGTCAGGAAGAAAAAGAAGCAGGAGTTGCCTTGATTGATATAGGTGGTGGTACAACAGATTTGGCAATTTTCAAAGATGGAATAATTCGTCATACTGCTGTAATTCCTTTTGGAGGAAATGTGATTTCAGATGATATAAAGGAAGGTTGTTCTATTATTGAAAAGCAAGCCGAATTATTGAAAGTGAAATTTGGATCTGCTTGGCCAGGAGAAAACAAAGACAATGAAATTGTTTCTATTCCAGGATTGAGAGGAAGAGAACCCAAAGAGATTTCTTTGAAAAACTTATCGAAAATTATTCATGCTCGTGTTGTGGAAATTGTAGAGCAGGTTTTTACAGAAATAAAAGCCTATGGACATGAAGATCCACGCAAGAAGTTAATTGCCGGAATTGTGCTTACAGGTGGCGGCGCACAGCTAAAACATATAAAGCAATTAGTAGAATATATCACTGGAATGGACACCAGAATAGGTTATCCAAATGAGCATTTAGCGGGTGATTCTGACGAAGAATTTTCAAGCCCTTTATATGCAACTGCGGTTGGTTTAGTGATGAATAGCATTGAAAATAATACTCAAAGCGCTGTCAGAAAAGACGAAATCGTTGCTCCAAAAATGCCGGTTTATAGAGCGCCAGCTTTCGAAACTAATGAATTAAGAGAAGAAGAACAGGTAGAAGTAACTAAAAAATATGAAAAGAAAGAAGAATCTACAGGGGATAAGATTAAAAGATCTTTTTTTGATCGTTATGTAGATAAGATTAAGGATTTTTTAGATAATGCAGAATAGGGGTAACGCCCAAAATATTAAAACAACAATTTATAATTAATATAAAAAAAACCAAATAATATGATGAGCAACTCAGAATTTGGAAGTATTTCATTTGATTTACCAAAAAACCAATCAAATGTAATCAAAGTAATTGGTGTCGGTGGAGGCGGTAGTAATGCTATAAACCACATGTTTAAACAAGGAATTAAAGGAGTGGATTTTATTGTTTGTAATACTGATTCTCAGGCATTACAGAACAGTGCTGTTCCAAATAAAATTCAGTTGGGTGTAAACTTGACTGAAGGTCTTGGTGCTGGTGCAAATCCAGATGTGGGACAACAATCAGCTATAGAAAGTATAGCCGATATCGAAAAGATGTTGGATCGCAATACTAAGATGGTTTTTATTACAGCAGGAATGGGTGGAGGTACCGGTACAGGTGCTGCGCCAGTAATTGCTCAATTAGCCAAAGAAAGAGAAATTCTTACTGTAGGTATTGTAACATTGCCATTTTTGTTTGAAGGGAAAGTACGTCAGGAACAAGCAAAAATAGGAATCGAAAAGCTGCGCAAACAGGTCGATTCTTTAATAGTTATCAACAACAATAAGTTAAGAGAAGTATATGGAAATCTGGGTTTTAAAGCCGGATTTTCAAAAGCGGATGAAGTGTTGGCTACAGCCTCAAGAGGTATTGCCGAAGTAATCACGCATCACTATACACAAAATATCGATTTAAGAGATGCCAAGACTGTTTTGGCGAATAGTGGAACTGCTATTATGGGTTCTTCTGTATCTTCAGGTGAAAACAGAGCCAAAGAAGCTATTATTTCAGCCTTGGATTCTCCTTTACTAAATGATAATAAAATTACAGGTGCCAAAAACGTATTGTTGCTCATCGTTTCTGGATCTAATGAAATCACTTTGGATGAAATTGGTGAAATCAATGACCATATTCAAGCCGAAGCAGGTTTCAATGCTAATATTATTATGGGTGTTGGTGAAGATGAAACATTAGGAGATGCCATTGCAGTGACAATTATTGCCACAGGATTTGATATCGAACAACAAAATGGAATTGTAAATACAGAACCAAAAAAGATAATTCATACGCTAGAAGACGAACAAAGAAGTGTTTACAATTTAACTAAAAATACAGTTCCGGCTTTCGATTTAGATACCGAAACGCCAAAAGCCAATACAGAAGAAAGAGTGGTTTTTGAACTAACAGAAGACAGAGTTGCTCCTGAACCTATTGTTCCTGTAGAAGGAAATGAAGATTTGATGGCTGTATCTGAGTTTATAAAAAACCTAGACGTAACTTTTGAAATCGTATCTCCTATAAAAGAAACTGATTTTACTTTTACAGCTCCAAAAGCAGCTGAAGTTAAAGAAGTGCCACAACCTAAAGTGTTTGAAAGGCAAGAGCAAACTACTTTCTCTTTTGATTTGCCACTTTCTAAGCCTGAGCCGGTAGCGGTAAAAGAACCGGAAGTTTTGTTTGAATTGACAAATGAAACTCGAGATATAAAAGTAAATCAACCAGTTCAATTTGTACCTGTAACTGAAGTTTCGGATAAAGGAGTTATCAAGTATTCTCTAGAGGAATATATGGAATTGGAAAATGATTTTATGTCTTCTAAGCCTGTTTCAAAAGTAGTTGAAGAGGTTGTTCCTGAGGAAATGAACATCACCATGAAACAAGTTGAGACTTATGCAAGTGCTCCGTCTAAATTAGAGGAAATCTCCCCTATGGAAATGACAATCGAAGAGACTTTGAGACTCAGAGCCGATGAGAGAAGAAAAAAATTAAAAGAATTCAATTATAAGTTTCACAACAATGTTTCTAAAATTGATGAGTATGAAAAAGAGCCTGCTTATAAAAGATTGGGTATAGATATATCAAATACACAGGCTAATAATACTGCTTCAAGAATATCTGTTGGGATGGATAGTAATAATGATTTACAGCTGCGTTCTAATAACTCGTATTTACACGACAATGTAGACTAGTCAACTTGAATCAAAATCAAATCAACCCGAAAATTGAATTTAATTTTCGGGTTATTTTTTTTATCTTCGCAGCACAATAATCCAAGGTGATGATGTTTGGGGACTTATTGTTGTTCTCATGAGAGTGTTTTCTCATCAAATGCTTTTCATTACTATTTGAAACGCTAAAATTAGTTTCAAAAAATCAAAAAGAATTAAACTATAGCGGATAACGCTTAATAAAATAAAAATAAAATGAGTTTATCAAAAAACATCATGGACGAAATGAAAACCGCCATGAGAGCTAAAGATACTGTAGCTTTAGAAGCTTTAAGAGCAATTAAGTCTGAAATCCTTTTGGCTGAAACAGCATCAGGATCAAAAGAAGAAATTTCTGAAGCTGATGAAATTAAATTACTTCAAAGACTGGTAAAAACCCGTAAGGAGAGTGCGAAAATTTTCACCGAACAAAATCGTTTGGACTTAGCTGAGCCAGAATTGGCACAGGTGGCAGTGATTGAAAAGTTCTTACCGGCGCAATTAAGCGAAGCTGAAGTGGAAGCTGTTATTGTGAAAATCATTGCCGAAACCGGAGCATCTGGAATTGCAGCAATGGGTAAAGTAATGGGATTGGCTTCGGCACAATTAGGCGGAACTGCAGAAGGAAAAACGATTTCTACAATCGTTAAGAAACTATTGACGTAGCATTTTTATTTAGATTGTTGATCACTGTTTTTTAAATCTACTATCGTTAATCGACAATCTAAAAATATAACGGCTGCGTAGTTCAACTGGATAGAATATCAGATTTCGACTCTGAGGGTTGCAGGTTCGAACCCTGTCGCGGCCACTTTAATCTGGGCAACAAAAGGACAAAATATAAATTGTCGTTTTGTTGCTTTTTTTGTTTTGAAATGATAGTTTTTGTAGATTAGGCGTATTGACTCGGCCAAATAAAATAAGGTGAATGGAGGTGATTCAGATTGTAATAGTGGTTTTTATAGCGATATGTCTTTTTATGGCAATCGTGGAGCCTTTTTATGTGTTAATTTTTAACAAACCAATTTTTATTCATTGGTATCCATTTGGTGAGAAACTAAGCGTTTCTCAAAGAGGTATTCTTGAGAAAGAATTTGTGTTTTATGGAAAATTATCCGATAAAAGAAAGCGATTTTTTGAGTTTAGGGTAGCTGCATTTATATCGAAGTATAAATTTATAGGTAAAGAAGGTTTTGTCATTACGGATGAAGTTAAAGTCTTGATTTCGGCTACTTTTGTGATGCTGACTTTTGGAATGAGACGCTATTTGATCAATGTATTTGATAAGGTTATTATTTATCCGCAAGCCTATTTTTCTACTATAAATAAAGAATTTCATAAAGGGGAATTTAATCCAAGAGTGAAAGCAGTGGTTTTTTCCTGGAAAGATTTTGAAGAAGGTTTTCTACATCGAAATGACAATATCAATCTTGGCCTGCATGAGTTTGCGCATGCTTTGTATTTTCATGGATTAAGAGGCAAGGATCAAAGCAGTATTGTTTTTGCGGATGCTTATGTCAAAATACAAGAATATTTGGTACAGCCTAAAGTTTTGAATCATCTCATTGCTTCAAATTATTTAAGGATTTATGCTTATACCAATCAGGCTGAATTTTTTGCTGTAGTTTTAGAACATTTCTTTGAAACGCCTCAGCTTTTTAAACAGGAGTTTCCTGAATTGTACTATAATATTAAGGACATGATAAATTTTGATGACAGCGATTTAAAATAAAAAAAACTCCCTTTCTATAATTTGAAAGGGAGTTTTTGCTTTTTTAGATTGCTGTTAATTTCTTTAAATCAGCGATGGTTTCTGTTGGATTTATTGCTTTAAAAACAAAGCTTCCGGCAACAAGAACATCTGCTCCAGCTTCGACCAGTTGTTTAGCATTTTTATTGGTCACCCCTCCGTCCACTTCGATTAATGTAGAGGCTCCTTTTCTTGTGATTAATTCTTTTAGTTTTTTAACTTTAGCATAAGTGTTTTCGATGAAAGATTGTCCTCCAAATCCTGGATTGACACTCATAATACAAACTAAATCAATATCGTTGATTACATCCTCTAGTAAGTCGATATTCGTGTGTGGGTTGATAGCTACACCAGCTTTCATTCCTTCTGCTTTGATCGCTTGTAGTGTTCTGTGAAGGTGTGTGCAGGCTTCATAGTGTACGCTTAGTACATTGGCTCCCAATTCAGCAAAAGTTTTAATATAGCGATCTGGATCTATAATCATCAAGTGTACATCAATAGTTTTCTTGGCGTGCTTGTTTATAGCTTCTAAAACCGGCATACCATAAGAAATGTTAGGTACAAAAACGCCATCCATGATGTCAATGTGGAACCAATCGGCTTGACTGTTGTTAATCATCTCGATGTCGCGTTGTAGGTTTCCAAAGTCGGCTGCCAATACTGATGGCGCAATAAGTGTATTTTTCATTGTGTGTAGTTGTGTTATTTTTGCAAAGGTACTATAAAAAATAAAACTCCGGTAATCAGCCGGAGTTTCAATCATCAATCAAAAAACGAACAGTTAATCAGACTGTTGTTTGCTTTAAAAAAAGTTTCAAGTTTAATATTCCAAATTAATTAAATAATTTGGAATATTAAACTTGAAACAAATATTTTTTAACCTAAGTAAGTTTTTAGTATTTTACTTCTAGAAGTATGTTTTAATCTACGAATGGCTTTTTCCTTAATTTGACGTACACGCTCGCGAGTTAAGTCAAAAGTTTCTCCAATTTCCTCAAGAGTCATTGGGTGTTGGTCACCAAGACCAAAGTACAAACGAACTACATCAGCTTCTCTTGGAGTTAATGTTTCTAATGAGCGCTCGATTTCGGTACGTAAAGATTCGTGAATTAATTCTCTGTCCGGATTTGGAGATTCGCCAGAACGTAAAACGTCATAAAGGTTTGAATCTTCTCCCTCAACAAGAGGCGCGTCCATTGATAAGTGACGACCAGAGTTTTTCATGCTCTCTTTTACGTCATTTACGGTCATGTCCAGTTCTTTTGCAATTTCCTCAGCAGATGGTGGACGTTCATTAGATTGCTCTAGTAAAGCGTACATTTTGTTGATTTTATTGATAGAACCAATTTTATTTAAAGGCAAACGAACGATACGGGATTGCTCAGCCAAGGCTTGTAAAATCGATTGACGAATCCACCAAACGGCATAAGAAATGAATTTGAAACCACGGGTCTCATCAAATCGTTGTGCGGCTTTTATCAATCCTAAATTTCCTTCGTTAATTAAATCAGGAAGAGTTAATCCTTGATTTTGGTATTGTTTTGCTACTGAAACTACGAAACGTAAATTCGCTTTTGTTAATTTCTCAAGGGCTCTTTGATCCCCGGCTTTAATTTTTTGTGCTAATTCTACTTCTTCGTCAGCGGTAATAAGGTCAACTTTTCCAATTTCTTGTAAATATTTGTCTAATGAAGCAGTCTCACGATTGGTAACCTGCTTGGTGATTTTAAGTTGTCTCATGTTGTTTTGTGTCCTCAGTTTTAAGTGTACGAGTTGTTATACGTATGGAGTTGCGAAAAAGTTACAAATAGTATGATATTTTTTTAATTAAATGCGAAAACCCCAATTCAAATGCATGAATCGGGGTTTTCTATAAAAGAACCTTTAGTAAACTAAGATCTGATTACTCTTTTTTCTCCTCGCGTGGAGGTCTTGGCATAAGTGCTTTTTTGGACACTTTCTCTTTTCTGGTTTTTGGATCTAATCCTAAGTATTTCACTTCGAAAACATCTCCCATTTTAACCACATCAGCAACGTTTTCAGTACGTTCCCAAGCTAACTCTGATACGTGTAACAAAACTTCGTTTCCAGGAGCGGCTGTATATTCTACAACGGCACCAAAATCCAGCATTTTGATTACTTTCACTTCGTAAGATTCTCCCATTTGTGGTTTGAAAGTGATCGATTTAATTTTAGCCAATACTGCTTCAATTCCAGCAGGATCAGTTCCAAGAATTTCAATAACACCTTGCTCATCCACTTCGTTGATTACAATTGTTGTTCCAGTAGCTTTTTGTAATTCTTGAATTACTTTTCCTCCAGGTCCAATCAATGCACCAATAAAATTACCAGGGATAGTTCTGGTGATGATTTTTGGAGAGTGTGCTTTAACATCTGCATTCGGTTTGTCAAGTGTTTCGAGTATTTTTCCTAAAATATGCAAACGTCCATCACGAGCTTGAGCCAAGGCTTGCTCCATGATTTCATATTTCAATCCGTCAATTTTGATATCCATCTGACAAGCTGTAATTCCTTCAGAAGTTCCGGTTACTTTGAAATCCATATCTCCTAAGTGATCTTCATCGCCTAAAATATCAGATAAAACAGCAAAACGTTCTCCGTCAGTAATCAATCCCATTGCAATTCCAGAAACGGGACGAATCATTTGAATACCAGCATCCATTAATGATAATGTTCCAGCACAAACGGTAGCCATTGAAGACGAACCATTTGATTCTAATACTTCAGAAACGACACGGATTGTATAAGGACAATCAGCAGGAATCATGTTTTTTAATGCTCTTTGCGCCAAGTTTCCGTGGCCTACTTCTCTTCTTGAAGTTCCTCTTAACGGACGAGCTTCTCCTGTTGAAAATGGTGGGAAATTATAGTGTAAATAGAATTTTTCTTCTCCTTGTTCTGATGGTGAATCAATTTGGTTGGCTTCTCTAGAAGTTCCTAAAGTAGTTGTAGCCAAAGCTTGAGTTTCTCCACGTGTAAACAATGCTGAACCGTGTACAGAAGGCAAATAATCGACTTCTGACCAGATTGGTCTGATTTCGGTAGTTTTTCTTCCGTCAAGACGAGTTCCTAAATCTAAAGTTACATTACGAACCGCTTCTTTATTGGTTTTGTAGAAATATTTAGAAACTAAGTCTCCGTTTTCAGCCAATTCTTCTTCGGTAAATAATGCTTTTACTTCTTCTTTTACTGCATCAAAAGCAGCAGAACGTTCGTGTTTTGCTGAACCTTTGCTAGCAATTGCATAAATTTTATCGTAAGCCGCTGCTTTTACTTTAGCGTAAATAGCATCGTCTGTTTTTTCTTTTTCGTAGGTACGAACTTCTTTTTTTCCAAAAGCGGCTGCTAATCTTTCTTGAGCTGCAATTTGTACTTTAATATGTTCGTGAGCAAATTTAATTGCTTCTAACATTTCTGCTTCTGAAATTTCTTTCATTTCTCCTTCTACCATTGCGATAGAATCAGTAGAAGCTCCAATCATCATGTCGATATCAGATAATTCTAATTGAGCACGAGATGGATTGATGATAAATTTACCGTCAATTCTTCCTACTCTAGCTTCAGAAATTAAAGTTTCAAAAGGAATATCAGATAATGCAAGTGCTGCCGAAGCGGCTAATCCTGCTAATGCATCTGGCATGACGTCTTCGTCATAAGACATTAATTGGATCATAACCTGCACTTCTGCATGGTAGTCACTTGGGAAAAGTGGACGTAAAACACGGTCAACTAATCTCATAGTTAGTACTTCGCTATCACTTGGACGAGCTTCTCTTTTGAAGAAACCACCAGGGAAACGTCCTGCTGCAGCAAATTTTTCGCGATAATCTACCGTAAGTGGTAGAAAGTCGATCCCAGGACTTGCTTTTCTTGAGGAAACAACTGTGCCTAATATTACAGTTTTTCCAATTCTTACTACTACAGATCCGTCTGCTTGTTTGGCTAAACGGCCTGTCTCGATTGTGATGCTTCTGCCATCACCTAAATCGATGCTTTCTACAAATAATTGTGGAATCATAATTTTTCCTTATTGGTTATACAATGGGTTTTAGTTGTGTTGTAGTTGTTGTGTGTAGTTGTTGTCTAAAAAACCCAATGAAAAACCAAACTTTTTTATGTAAATATCAACTTTTGAAGTTGATGCGATGGAAGAATTTAAAATTAAAGTCCTAAATTCTTGTATAAAAAAAGAGGCACTTTCGCACCTCTTTTTGATATTGATTATTTTCTAATACCCAATACTTTGATAATCTCACGATATCTGTTGATTTCTTTTTTCTTCAAGTAATCTAGCAAAGATCTTCTTTTACCAACTAATAATACTAATGAACGCTCAGTGTTGTAATCATGACGATTTTTTTTCAAGTGCTCAGTTAGGTGTGAAATTCTGTAAGTGAACAAAGCAATTTGAGCTTCAGCCTTTCCAGTGTTT
The DNA here is from genome assembly GCF_900129705.1 of Flavobacterium granuli. Taxonomy (GTDB): domain Bacteria; phylum Bacteroidota; class Bacteroidia; order Flavobacteriales; family Flavobacteriaceae; genus Flavobacterium; species Flavobacterium granuli. Next base: position 239,592 of record NZ_FQWO01000004.1, read on the forward strand.
GTTTTTTCTCCGTGTTGAGCGAAGATTTCTTCTTTAATCTCTTTCGTTAAATACATTCCAATATTATTTTAATGATTTTTATGTATGTCATACAGCTATTGTAAGACGGGGGCAAAGATAATATTTATTTTTAAAATGGCAACAGAAAATTTATGTAAGATTCAGGGCGTTGGTTTTCAGTGAATTAATTGATGAAAGTTTTTGCCACTTCTTCATTCACAAACTCTAGGAATTTTTCATCCTCTGTAGTAAATGGATCCAAGACATGACTGTCAATGTCTATTTGACCAATATTTTGTCCGTTGACAAATAAAGGAACCACAATTTCTGATTTTACGGTGAAGCTACAAGCGATGTAATTGTCTTGTGCTTTTACATCAGGCACAACAAAATTAGTATTAGAAACGGCTACCTGTCCGCAAATACCTTTCCCAAAAGGGATGATGGTGTGATCTGTTTCTGCGCCAACATATGGGCCTAGATGTAGGGTTTGAGTGTCATGATTTGCAAAGTAAAAGCCAACCCAGTTGTAATAATCGATGTTTTCATTTAGGAGTTGGCACACAGCTAAGAGTTTTTCGTCTCTTGTAAGATTCTGGTCTGCAGTAATTGCGCTTACCTTTGGTTTTAATTCCTGAAATTTCATGTTTTTATTTTTTTGTAAAAGTATTTAAAGTAGCTTTTAAAAATTGCATAAATTTGTTAAAAAACAGATGTTGAAAAAATACTTTACTCTGTATAAGCCTTTTTTGCTTTTTTTAGCAAAGTTTTTTTTGGTCTATAGTATTCTTACCTTGGTTTATCAGAAATTTTTGGAAAGTTTTGAAAACAATAAGGTGGATGTTGTTACCCTGATGGTTGCCCAAAATACCGAAAAAGTATTGCAGTTTTTTGATGCAGATGTAATAATTGATAAAGAAACCTCAGAGCCATATATTAGGTTGTTTTACAATCAGGTTTATATTGCTCGTATAATTGAAGGCTGTAATGCAATTAACGTTATTATCTTGTTTATCGCATTTGTAGTTTCTTTTTCTGGTCGATTTAAGCAAACTTTGTTTTTTATTATTTCGGGAAGCTTGATTATCTATGTATTGAATGTGTTTCGAATCGCTGTATTATGTGTCTTGTTGTATTTTTTTCCAGAACAGAATCCTACGATTCATGGTGTGCTTTTTCCGTTATTTATTTATGGTGTTGTTTTTATTTTATGGGTAATCTGGGTACGTAAATTTTCATTGTATGCTAAAAATACTGTTGAAACATAAGTTGAAAATTGCGTTTGTATTAATGCTTGTTTTTTTGTTTGCTTTAGTTCGAGCTTATGAGGATTATCTATTCTATGATCCTTTTTTGAATTATTTTAAAAGCGATTTTAATGGTATGTTACTTCCTGTTTATGATTCGTTTCAGTTATTTTTTGGATTGCTTTTTAGGTATTCGTTAAATATGTTGATTTCGCTAGTACTGATTTATACTCTTTTTGAAGATGAATCAATGGTGAAATTTGCTTGCTTTTTGTATCTTTTTTTCTTTCTGATTTTGATTATTTGTTTCTATGTTATTATTTATTTTTACGGGGAAACAAATAATCTTATCCTTTTTTATGTAAGGCGTTTTCTTATACAGCCTATTTTTGTCTTGTTGTTTATTCCTGCATTTTATTATCAAAGATTAAATAAGTGATTTATTTTAACTACCTTTAATGGTAGTTTTATTTATTTGTTAATCAGTTGTTTGTTCTTATGAAAATTATAAAGCATTCAGGAGATGTAGTTGATTTTGAACCTGAAAAACTCAGGAAGTCACTGTTAAAATCTGGTGCCAATCCAAAGATTGTTGAAGATATTGTTAGTAAAATATGCAAGGAGATTTATGAAGGAATCAGTACAAAACATATTTATAAGCGAGCTTTTGGTTTATTAAAAAAGGAGGCTAATTCTCATGCTGCGCGCTACAATTTAAGAGCAGCGATTCAGTTGTTGGGACCAGCCGGTTTTTTCTTCGAAAAATATATTGCGAAACTTTTTTCTGCAGAAAAATATGAGACAAAAAACAATATTATTTTGCAAGGAAAATGTGTTTCCCATGAAATAGATGTTTTGGTAAAGAAGAACAATACTATTGCCATGATTGAGTGTAAGTTTCACGTAGGCAGAGAAGCTGCTTCTGATGTGAAAGTTCCTTTGTACGTTTTTTCTAGATTTAATGATTTGAAAGGAAGGGAACATACTATTTTTTCTAAAAAAGAAATGATTTCTAAATGTTGGATTGTCACTAATAATAGGTTTACTGCCGATGCGATAGATTTTGCAAAGTGCTCCGGAATAAATTTATTGAGTTGGGATTATCCTAAAAATGACAATTTGAAAACGAAGAATGATATTGATTGTCTTTATCCTGTAACTTGTTTGACGACATTGACAATTGCTGAGAAGGATAAATTGTTGATTTTGGACGTGATTTTGGTAAAGGAGTTAAGTAACAATTCAGATAGTTTGGAAAAAATAGGATTAACTCCATCAAGGATAAAAAATGTTTTGAAAGAAGTGAGGGAGTTGAGTGTTTGTGTTTTAGATCTATGATTTTGAAGGTTAATAGTATTTAAAAAAATAATGCGATGAAAGTTAAATTTATTGGAGGTGCTGGAACTGTAACTGGTTCAAAAACACTCATAGAGAGTAATGGAATCCGAATTTTGGTTGATTGCGGGTTGTTTCAAGGGATAAAGCCTTTGCGGGAACTTAATTGGGGAGCCTTGCCTGTTTTGCCTTCAACGATTGATTTCGTTTTATTGACTCATGGACATTTGGATCATTGTGGTTGGTTACCTAGATTAGTAGATCAAGGTTTTAAAGGAAAGATTTATTGTACGGAGCCAACGAAGCAGATAACAAAGTTAATTTTGTTAGACAGTGCTAAAATTCAAGAAGAAGAAGCTGAAAAAGCGAATAAAGGCAATTTTTCCAAGCATGAAATTGCAGAACCCCTTTATGATGTGGAGCAGGCTAAAAAAGTTTTCCCTTTGTTTAGGGTTGTTAAAACTAATGAGTCGGTGCCTTTAGACCCAGAAATCGAAGCTGTCTTTATTAGTGCGGGGCATATTATAGGCGCTTGTAGTATAGAATTGATGCTGGAGAATAAAACTTTGGTTTTTTCAGGAGATGTAGGGCGGGACAATGATGTTTTGATGTTTCCGCCAACCAAGCCCAAAAAAGCAGACTATGTATTTCTCGAAAGCACATACGGAAATCGCCTTCATCCTGATACGGATGCAAAATTAGAATTAGAGCTATATATCAATAATACTTTTGATAAAGGCGGAACAACCATTATCCCTAGTTTTGCAGTGGAGCGGGCGCAAACCATTATGTATTTGCTCTGGCAACTTAAAGAAGAGAATAAGATACCTGATATTCCTTATATCATTGATTCTCCAATGGGAGTAGGAGCCTTTGATGTTTTTTTTAGTAGTTTGAAATGGCATAAGTTGAAACTGGAAGATTGTATTGCAATGAGTAAGATGTTTCAGATGATTACAGATTATAAAGATACAATAGAAGCAATATATGATGAGAGGCCAAAGGTTGTAATTGCGGCAAGCGGAATGGTTACCGGAGGGAGAGTTTTAAGTTATTTAGAACGTTATATTGGGTTGCCTGAAACCACTGTGATTATTGTGGGGTATCAAGCTGAAGGAACTCGTGGAAGAAAATTAATAGAAGGGGCTAAAGAGATTAAAATTCACGGAAAGTATTATCCAGTATTGGCCAATATTCTTGAAATACAAGGATTGTCAGCCCATGGTGATCAGAAAGACTTGCTAAATTGGCTTTCGGCTTTGGAAAATAAGCCTAAAAAAGTGTTTTTAGTTCATGGCGAAAACCAGCCTGCGGATGAACTTCGTATAAAAATTAATGAACACTATGGCTTTGATTGTGTGATTCCTTTGATGGGACAGGAGTTTGAGCTTTAAATTTTTAACAGCTATTTAGGGGTCAATACTGATTAAAGTAGTATTTTTGCTTTATGAAGTTGAAGCGACATATAAGTTTACTTTTAGCCATTTTCTTATTGGTTTCCAATTTGGGATTGGCTGTAAATGTGCATTATTGTGGTGGAGAAATCGCTTCTATTGCTCCAGTTTATTCCAAAGTATCTTCAACTGGACAAAATTCGGAGGAGCAATGTTGTACTTCTTTTTCGGAAACCAAACAAAGTTGCTGTAAGGACAAGGTTGTTGACTTCCAAAAAAAGTCAGATCATTTTGTTGTAAAAACATTCTTTTTTAGTTTAGGAACCGCTGTTCTGGTAACTGAGTGGGCTCCTTTAGTTTTTCCATTAGTGGCGAATTTCAAAGTTTGTCCGGTTACTCCTTATTTTTGTGATGCAAATGCACCACCATTTTTTAAATTGTACAATCAATATATTTTCTACGCCTAATTTTAATGTTTTTATGAAGTAGGCTGCATTTTGTAGCTTGAAAATCTTTTTTTAAACATTAAAATTTTATCATGAATAAACAAATTACAATGCTTGTATTGTTTTTGTTTTGTACTTTTAATTCCTATTCTCAAGATACTTTACAGGAAATTAAAGTTAAAACAACACGTAAAAGCTTAAAGAAATCATATACCCTAACTTCTAATACAACCACGCTGACCAGCAAAGAATTGCTCAAAGCCGCTTGTTGTAATCTTGCCGAAAGTTTTGAAACAAACCCTTCAATTGACGTCAGTTTTTCGGATGCATTAACAGGAACGAAGCAGATAAAAATGCTGGGTTTGACAAGTCCATACTTGATGATTGCCGAAGAGAATATTCCATCAGTGCGAGGTGCTTCTCAAGCCTATGGTTTGTCTTTTACACCGGGAACTTGGGTAGAAAGTATTCAAATTACCAAAGGAGCTGGATCAGTTGTGAATGGTTTTGAAAGTATTTCGGGTCAAATCAATACCGAGTTGATTAAGCCAATAAATGACATCCCTTTTTTCTTGAATGCTTATGGTTCTACAGATTCAAGATTTGAATTAAATACCCATTTTAATAGAAAAATATCTGATAGATGGAGCAGTAGTCTTTTTGTTCATGGAAACGCAAGAGCTTCTAAGAATGACATGAATGATGATGGGTTCTTGGATAATCCATTAGGTAAGCAAATAAATGTACTCAATCGTTGGCAATATACTGATGCTGAAAAAGGTTGGGTGAGTTTTGTTAATTTCCGTTATATGAATGACAAGAAACAAACGGGAGAATTAGAATTTGACCCGGACAGAGATAGAGGGAAAACTAATTATTGGGGCTCAGAAATCAACAGCGAGCGTATTGATGTTTCTACTAAATTGGGTTATGTTTTTCCGGAAATGCCTTATCAAAGTATTGGTTTTCAAAATGCTTTTAACAGCCATAATCAGGATTCTTATTTTGGATTGAACCAATATAAAATCAAGCAAAAAAGTTATTATTCGAATTTAATTTTCAATTCGATAATTAATAATACGATGCATAAATTTGCTACGGGATTGAACTTTACATACGATGCTTATGATGAGTTTGTAAATGTTGCAGATTATAGCAGAATTGATAATTCTGCAGGAGCTTTTTTTGAATATACCTATGATAATACGGATAATTTTAGCTTAGTATTAGGAGGAAGGATTGATAATCACAATCGTTTGGGGACATTTGCTACACCAAGATTACATGCCAGATACAATCCTTGGGAAAAAGGGGTTTTGCGATTCTCGGCAGGAAGAGGAAAACGAAGTGCCAATATTTTCGCAGAGAATCAACAGCTTTTTGCAAGCTCCAGAACCTTTGATGTTTTAAATAGTGGAGGTAAGAATTATGGATTAAACCCAGAGATTGCTTGGAATTATGGACTAAGTTTTATGCAAGGATTTACTTTGTTTAATAGAGGAGGGGATTTTGGTTTTGATTTTTACAGAACCGATTTTAAAAATCAAGCAGTAGTAGATTTATTCCAAAGTCCGCAGCAGGTCTTATTTTATAATTTAGACGGAAAATCGATTGCTAATAGTTTGCAAGTAGAGTTTAATTATGAGTTGATGCAACATTTAAATCTGCGAACTGCTTATAAGTATTATGATATTCAAACAGATTATTTGTCAGGAACTTTTCAAAGGCCAATGCAAGCCAAACATCGTTTTTTTGGTAATTTAGCATACGAAACGCATATTGTAGAGAAAGGGAAACAATGGAAATTTGATTTTACGTACAACTGGTTGGGAAAACAACAATTGCCATCGACTAATGGAAATCCTGTTGAAGATAGGCTGCCGGAATTTTCACCTTCTTTTTCGGTGATGAATGCGCAAGTAACCCGAACTTTTTCTTCAACTTTTGAAGTCTATCTAGGTGGAGAAAATATTGGAAATTACAGACAGGAAAAAGCGATATTGGGTGCTGATAATCCGTTTGGAACTACTTTTGATACTTCAATTGTATATGCGCCTATTTTTGGTCGAATGTATTATGCTGGATTGCGTTTTAAGATTAAATAAACTTTTGAAAAAAATATTGAAATGAAAAAAATAATTATGATTATCGCCGTTGTGTTTTTTGGATTAAGTGCACAGGCGCAAGAGAAAAAAAATAAAAATGCCAAATATAATATTGATGTTAATGGCAATTGTGAGATGTGTAAAAAACGAATTGAGAAAGCTGCTTATGGAGTTTCGGGTGTGAAATCGGCAGTTTGGGATACAGGGACTCATCAATTGGGTTTAATTCTAAATGAGCAAAAAACCTCGCTTTTGGATGTTCAAAAAGCAGTTGCAAAAGTTGGGCATGATACAAAAGGAGTCAAAGCCACTCAAGAAGATTATGACAAACTTCACGGTTGTTGTTTGTACGAAAGAAATTAATAATTGAATCCAAGGTGAAAGCCTTGGATTTTTTTGATTTATAGTTAATAAAACTTTAAAAAGATTCAATAAATTGTTGTTCATATAATTTATGATTACTTTCACGCACGAATTATTTTAGCTTAAAAACAACAAAGAATGAACAGTTTTGATTGGAAGAATTTAATAGACCCGCTTTTTTATATCCATTTTGATGTAAATGGAATAAAATTAGGTATTTACATCGTTTTATTTATTGTATTTGCAGAAACTGGGCTTTTTGCTGGTTTCTTTTTACCGGGCGACAGTTTGCTTTTCCTTGCGGGAATTTACAATAGAGAGTTAATAGAGAATATTTTATTTATAGAGAGTGATTTTGTAAATGTGACGCTCTTGGCATCTATGGTGGCCGCGGCCGGTATTTTAGGGAATATGATAGGTTACTGGTTTGGTTCTAAAAGTGGATACTATTTATATAATAAGGAAGATTCATTTTGGTTTAAGAGAAAATACCTTGTTCAGTCTAAAGATTTTTTTGAAAGACACGGTGGTAGAGCAATTATTTTTGCCAGATTTTTACCTATTTTCAGAACTTTTGCGCCAATAGTAGCAGGGATTGTAAATATGGAAAGAAAGAAATTTATGTTTTATAATGTAGTGAGTTCTTTTGTTTGGTCTTTTACACTAATTTTTGCAGGTCATTATTTATACGGTTTCTTGCTTGACAGCTATCAAATAGATTTGAAAGAGCATATTGAATTAATTGTTATAGGTTTGGTTGTTGTTACTCTTTTGCCAGTGATTCTTAAGTTTGCTAAAAAGATCCCTGCAGCTGAAGATGACAAATAAAAAAAATAATCAATTTAGATTGATTTGAATATTGTTTATACTAAATAAAAAATCCGTTCACTTTTGGTGAACGGATTTTTTATTTACAGAAAGGTTGATATTACATCATCCCTGGCATTCCGCCACCCATTGGCATTCCGCCAGCGTTATCTTCTTTAATATCGATTAATGCGCATTCAGTAGTTAATATCATTCCGGCAACAGATGCAGCATTTTCTAATGCAACACGAGTTACTTTTTTAGGATCGATAATTCCAGCTTTTAGCATGTCTACGTATTCGTCAGTTTTAGCGTTGTAACCATAGTCATCTTTTCCTTCGGCTACTTTTGCAACAACAACAGAACCTTCAAGACCTGCGTTTTCAACGATAGTTCTTAATGGAGATTCTACTGCGCGGGAAATAATTTGAATTCCGGTTGCTTCGTCTGCATTGTCAGCTTTTATGTCTTTCAAGGCATTTTTAGCTCTTAACAGCGCCACACCACCGCCAGCAACGATTCCTTCTTCAACAGCTGCACGAGTAGCGTGTAAAGCATCGTCAACTCTGTCTTTTTTCTCTTTCATTTCCACTTCTGAAGCTGCACCAACATAAAGAACAGCAACACCACCAGCTAATTTAGCTAAACGCTCTTGTAGTTTTTCTTTGTCATAATCAGAAGTTGTGGCTTCCATTTGACCTTTGATTTGGTTTACGCGATTTTTGATTGTATCCGCTTCTCCAGCTCCACTTACAATTGTTGTATTGTCTTTGTCGATTGTTACTCTTTTTGCAGTACCCAACATTTCGATTGTTGTGTTTTCCAAAGTATAACCTCTTTCTTCAGAAATTACCGTTCCGCCAGTCAAAATAGCGATGTCTTCTAGCATTGCTTTTCTTCTGTCTCCAAAACCAGGTGCTTTTACTGCAGCAATTTTTAAAGCTCCGCGCAATTTATTTACAACTAAAGTTGATAAGGCTTCACCATCAACGTCTTCAGCAATGATTAATAAGGGTTTTCCTGATTGAGCAACTGGCTCTAAAACAGGAAGTAGTTCTTTTAAAGAAGAAACTTTTTTGTCATACAATAAAATGTAAGGGCTTTCTAGTTCTGCTTCCATTTTTTCAGGATTGGTAACAAAATAAGGAGAAAGGTATCCTCTGTCAAATTGCATTCCTTCTACAACATCAACAAATGTATCTGTCCCTTTAGCTTCTTCAACAGTGATTACTCCTTCTTTACCCACTTTTGCAAAAGCATTAGCGATTAACTCACCAATAATTTCGTCGTTGTTAGCTGAGATAGAAGCAATTTGTTTGATTTTATCTGAATCGCTGCCAACTACTTTAGCTTGTTTTGCCAAGTCAGCTACAATAGCTTCAACCGCTTTGTCAATTCCTCTTTTTAAGTCCATTGGGTTAGCACCCGCAGCCACGTTTTTCAAACCTTCTTTTACGATCGCTTGTGCCAAAACTGTAGCAGTTGTAGTTCCGTCTCCGGCTAAATCATTGGTTTTAGAAGCGACTTCTTTTACCATTTGAGCCCCCATGTTTTCCAACGGATCTTTTAATTCGATTTCTTTTGCAACCGAAACTCCATCTTTAGTAACTGTTGGTCCACCAAAAGATTTTCCAATGATTACGTTACGACCTTTTGGTCCTAGTGTTACTTTTACCGCATTAGCCAATGCATCCACACCACGCTTTAATCCGTCACGTGCTTCTATATCAAATTTTATGTCTTTTGCCATTTTAGTATTTATTTGTTGATTCGTTTATTTGTTGATCGATTAGATTATTGCAAGAATATCATCTTCTCTCATTATTAAGTAATCTTTTCCGTCTAATTTCAATTCAGTACCGGCATATTTTCCATAAAGAACACTGTCGCCTATTTTAACGGTCATTGCATGTTCTTTGGTTCCGTTTCCTACGGCAACAACAGTTCCTTTTTGTGGTTTTTCTTTAGCGGTATCTGGAATAAAAATCCCTGACGCAGTTTTGGTTTCAGCAGCCGCTGGTTCTATAAGAACTCGGTCAGAAAGTGGTTTAATGTTTAAAGCCATGATTTTATTTTTTTAATTTTATGAATGCTGTTTAGATTTCAGAAATTATGCCATTCTCCAAAAGGTGACATTTTTTCCTATAAAAAATGCCAGCTTTGACAGGCTGGCACTTTGTATATATATGTAATTAAACTATTTTGCAGGATTTGCAGGTACGTTTTGTACAGGAGCAGGAGCTGCAGTTTCTGTATTGTCAATAATTTTAGAATCAGTATCGCTTAATGTTCCTGTAAAACTTAAGCTAGAAAGTAATACTAAGGCGATTAAAATAGTTGCTAGTGTCCAAGTACTTTTATCTAAGAAGTCAGTTGTTTTTTGTACACCACCCATTTGAGTTGAACCTCCTAATGTAGAAGAAAGTCCGCCACCTTTAGGATTTTGAACCATTATAACTACGATTAATAGAAAACAAACTATAGTTATTAAAACTAAAAAAATTGAAAATGTGCTCATTGTTTATTTAATTATTTTGTTGTAAAATCTTTATATCCGAGATGCGGTCTGCAAAGAAACTACTTTTTTCTGGATATTTCAAAATTAATATTTCATAAGCTTGAATCGCTTTTTGATATTTTTTTTGTTCCAAATAGACTCTGGCCAAAGTTTCAGTCATCAGATGGCTATTGTCGTCTTTATTGATGTCAATGTGAATTATGGGTGAAGTGCCATTCTTGACCGGTGAAATCTTTGGACTCGCCTCAATAAACTTGTCTATCAATTCTGCTTTTTTCTTTTTCTCTTCATTTTCGAATGGAGATTTGGGGGTAATAACAGTATCAACTTCTCTTATTATTGGTTGACTGCTGGAAAGTTGCAGCCATTCTTGGAATGAATGTGTTTCTTTTTTTGAAAAATCCAAAGGTTTTCCAATGGAGAGTTTGTCTTCAATTTCAGCAGATTCTTTTTTAGTCTCTACAGTTTGAGCTTCCTTGATAGAAGTCAGTATGGATTGTTCTAAGGGAGTTACCTTAACTTCCGGTTTTTTCTCTGGTACAAATTCAGTACTGTCTATTACATTTATGTCAAGAAGTTCAAGCGCTTTTTTATCGAATATTTTTTTCTCAATAGCAATGAAATGATCGGATGTTATGAAATCAAACAAAACGGTTCTGTCAGTGGTATAAGCCGCCGTTACTTTTAAAGCTTGATTGTACTTAAAACTATTTTGATTGTAAAGCCCTTTCAGTCTCAAAGCTCTTGCACTTTGAAAAAAAGGGAACTCTTCCAAGACGTTTTCCAAGTCCAGCGTTTGCTTCTCGGTAATCGTGTCGGGTTTGTTAATTAAATAAGTATAATCAGTGATATTCATTTTTTGAGTGTTCAATGTTCAGTAATCAGTGTTCAGTATTTAATAGCTATCTGAATACTTCTTTGTTTACCATTTAGCCAGTGATTCGTTAAATATGTCTTGGGTAATTCTATCAAAAATATCTTTTAAAGCCGAATTTAATGTCGCTCCAGTTAGCTGTTGGTTTGCCGGATAATCATAATAGAATTCAAAAGGTTTTTCAAAATTATCAATCTCTTTGTTTTTATTAGTGAATCGAACATTGATTCTTATTTTTAAGCGGTTTTGAGAGGCTTGTTGATCCGCGGTTGCGGTCATTGGGCTAATTCGATAATCTACAATTTCACCTTCATAGGTTAAATCACCTCCATTTTTGACCAAATTTAAATTGGTTTGATTCTGGATAAGTTCTTGTAAGGCAAGTGTAAATGTACGGTCAATTCCTGGCTCAATCAAGTCGGAGTTGTTTTGAAAGAAGTTTACTTGAAATGTTTTTGCATCAATTTTTCCTGTTCCGGTAAAGTTGTATACAGAACAACTGCTAAAAGTAGTAAGTAATGCAACTGAAATTAAGAAGTATATGTGTCTCATTTTATATTTAAAATTGCTTTGCCAGTCCGCTAACGTTTGGGTCAAAGATATTCATTTTCAATTCACGATTCACAATTTGAATTTTTACAAATCAAACTGTTTTATTTTGCGGTATAGCGTTCTTTCGGAAATGCCTAATTCATCTGCTGCGGCTTTTCTTTTTCCTTTATTTTTTTCTAATGATTTTTTTATCATTTCAATTTCTTTCTGTTCCAGTCTCAAGATTTCTTCTTCCTCTATTGTTTCGGCAAAAAGGTAGTTTTCATCATTTTCCTGATATGCTTCCTCTTTGTTTTGGTTTGCGATCAAAGCGGTTCTTGGTTCTTCTTCAAAATCGATTTCACTGTCGTTTTCTTTAGAACCATATATCTTTTTGATTAAATTCTGATTGGTTTCCTGTACTTTAGAACTGCCATTTTGCATTAATTCTAAGGTGAGTTTTTTTAAATCATGTAAATCACTTTTCATGTCAAAAAGAACTTTATACAAAATTTCCCTTTCGGTACTGAAATCACTTTCTTCTTTTTTAGTTTTGATAACTGAGGGCAAGTTGCTCCCTTCAGTGGGTAAGTAGGAATGCAAAGTTGCCGCAGTGATATCACGATTGGTTTCTAATACAGAAATTTGTTCAGCTACATTTCGCAGCTGACGTATGTTTCCGCTCCATCTGAATTTTTGCAATACTTGAACTGCTTCATCATCTAGTTTTAACGGAGGCATTTTGTACTTGTGGGCAAAATCGGCGACAAATTTTCGGAACAATAAATGAATGTCATCTTTTCGGTCTCGTAAAGGAGGTAAAGAAATTTCTACAGTACTTAAACGATAGTATAAGTCTTCACGAAATTTTCCTTTTTCGATGGCGTCAAATAAATTGACATTCGTAGCTGCTACAATTCTTACATCTGTTTTTTGTACTTGTGAAGAACCTACTTTTATGAATTCGCCGTTTTCCAGTACACGAAGCAGTCTGACTTGAGTTGTAAGGGGTAATTCACCCACTTCGTCAAGGAAGATAGTTCCGCCGTTGGCAACTTCAAAATAACCTTCTCGGGTGCTGGTAGCTCCTGTAAAAGATCCTTTTTCGTGACCAAAAAGTTCACTGTCAATGGTTCCTTCAGGGATTGCGCCGCAGTTTACGGCAATATATTTTCCATGCTTTCTGTGTGAAAGGGAATGGATTATTTTTGGGATGCTTTCTTTTCCTACTCCGCTTTCCCCCGTGACTAAAACTGAAATATCAGTAGGGGCAACTTGAATAGCTTTTTCTATAGCGCGATTCAGCTTTGGGTCATTCCCAATAATCTCAAATCGTTGTTTTATATTTTGAACGCTTTCCATGCTGTCTTTATTTTAATTCATTTCGCTTAGTCCAATGGCTTCTCCTTTTAAGGTTCCGCTGGTACAAGAGGTAATTTTTACATTTACAAAGTCACCAATCTTGTAATTCTCTTTTGGGAAAACAACCGTAATACTTTGTGAGTTTCTACCGGAGAATTCTTCGGTTGATTTTTTTGAAACTTTTTCAACCAGAACTTCTACCGTTTGTCCGATAAATTCTTCAGAACGCATCCAAGCATGTTTTTGTTGTAAGTCTACAATTTCTTGTAATCTTCTCGCCTTGGTTTCTTCGGTTACATCATCTTCCATTTTTCTACCGGCCAAAGTCCCTGGACGTTCAGAATAGGAATACATATAACCAAAATTGTATTTCACATATTCCATTAAACTTAAAGTATCTTGATGATCTTGCTCGGTTTCTGTGGGGAATCCTGCGATCATATCTTGCGAAATAGAGCTGTTGGGAATAATGGTTCTGATTTTGTCAATCAAAGTCATGTATTCCTCGCGCGTATGCAAACGGTTCATTTCTTTTAGAATTCTATTACTTCCTGATTGAACCGGTAGGTGAATGTGTTTGCAAATATTTGGGTATTTGGCAATAACATGCAATATGCTTTCGTGCATATCCTGTGGATTTGATGTCGAAAAGCGTATGCGCATTTTTGGAAAACCAACGGCTACCATTTCCAGTAATTGGTCAAAATCGACTGCGGTAGCTTTTTGCATATCAGAGGCATTTTCGAAATCTTTTTTCAATCCGCCGCCATACCATAAATAGCTGTCTACATTTTGTCCCAAAAGTGTAATTTCTTTAAATCCTTTATCCCATAAATCCTGAATTTCCTTCATGATGCTTTGGGGTTCACGGCTACGTTCGCGTCCTCGTGTAAATGGCACCACGCAAAAAGTACACATATTATCACAGCCACGGGTGATGGAAACTAAGGCGGTAATGCCGTTGCTCATCAATCGTACCGGAGAAATATCGCCATAGGTTTCATCTTTGGACAAAATCACGTTGATCGCATCGCGGCCTTCTTCGACTTCTTGTAAAAGATTTGGTAAATCTTTATAGGCATCAGGCCCCACAACAAGGTCTACGATCTTTTCTTCTTCGAGGAATTGACTTTTCAACCGTTCGGCCATACAGCCCAAAACGCCCACCTTCATTTTTGGATTAATGCGTTTTACGGCATTGTATTTTTCTAAACGCTTGCGTATGGTTTGCTCTGCTTTATCTCTGATGGAACAGGTGTTTACCAAAACCAAATCAGCTTCTTCCAAAATCTGGGTCGTATTGTATCCTCCATCAGATAATATGGAAGCTACGATTTCACTGTCGGAAAAATTCATTGCGCAGCCGTAACTTTCTATGAATAGTTTTTTAGTGTTTTGCGGTTTTTGTTCTAATACAAGAGTTTCCCCTTGTTTGCTTTCTTCAATAATCTTTTCCATAATTCACTTTCAAAAGTGTGTTTTAATAAGGCGGTAAAGGTACAATTATTTGAGTGAATATGACAAGATGTCAGATAAAGAATTAACATTGTTTTTTGTTTTTAAAATAAAGGTATCGGGCTTTTTAATCGAAATATAATCTAATTGAATGGCTCAATAGTGAAAAGATAGTTGGAACTTTTGATGTTAAAAAAACCGTGTTTTGTATGCCGATTCTTGTTTATATTTAATCTGTGTGTTTTTTAAAATTCAGTTGAAAATCTCTATATTTAAAAAAAACTTCTACTTTTGTCCAAGAAAAATAGAGCAATGGCAAAGAATTTAGTGATAGTTGAGTCACCTGCAAAGGCGAAAACAATAGAGAAATTTCTAGGGAGTGATTTTCAGGTGGAGTCAAGTTATGGGCATATTGCCGACTTGCCTTCGAAGGAAATCGGGGTAGATGTAGAGCATGGTTTTAAGCCAAAATATGAAGTTTCTGCTGATAAAAAAGCATTGGTTTCCAAGTTGAAAACTTTAGCTAAAAATGCCGAAATGGTTTGGTTAGCAAGTGATGAGGATCGCGAGGGTGAAGCTATTTCTTGGCATCTTGCCGAAGAATTGAAGTTAGATAAGAAGAAAACAAAACGTATTGTTTTTCATGAGATTACCAAGAATGCTATTTTGAAAGCAATCGATAATCCTCGTGAAATTGATTATAATTTAGTAAACGCACAACAAGCACGTCGCGTTTTAGACCGATTGGTGGGTTACGAATTGTCTCCTGTTTTATGGCGAAAAATTAAAGGAGGACTTTCTGCGGGTCGAGTGCAATCGGTTTCGGTTCGTTTGATTGTAGAGCGTGAAAGAGAAATTCAGAATTTCAAAGCGGTTGCATCTTATTCAGTTGTGGCAGAATTTACCAATGAATCCGGAAAAACATTCAAAGCTAAACTGCCTAAGAACTTCAATACGAAACAAGAAGCCGAAGATTTTTTAAGTAAAAATATCGGTTCTACTTATAAGGTAGCGGATTTAGAAACCAAGCCTACCAAAAAATCACCAACAGCGCCGTTTACCACTTCTACTTTGCAACAAGAAGCCGCCAGGAAATTGTATTTGCCTGTTGGGATTACCATGCAACTTGCGCAACGTTTATACGAGGCGGGACTTATTACTTACATGAGAACAGATAGTGTAAACCTTTCTAAAGATGCGATGGATGCTGCTGAAGCTGAAATTATTAAATCTTATGGAAAAGAATTCTCTAAACCTCGAACTTTTGCTAATAAAAGTAAAGGGGCACAGGAAGCACATGAGGCGATTCGTCCAACTGATATGTCCCGTCATACGGTAAATATTGACAGAGATCAAGCGCGTTTGTATGATTTGATTTGGAAAAGAACTTTGGCTTCGCAAATGAGTGATGCGCAATTAGAGCGTACAAATGTGAAAATTGAAGCCAATAATCATAGCGAAATATTTACTGCATCTGGTGAAGTGTTGCTTTTTGAAGGTTTCTTGAAAGTGTATTTGGAAGGTCACGATGACGACGAAGAGGAACAGGAAGGAATGTTGCCGGCAATGAAAGTCAACGAAAAATTACAAAACAATTACATCACGGCCACCGAGAGATATTCGCGTCCGCCGGCTCGTTATACCGAAGCTTCTTTGGTGAAAAAATTAGAGGAATTAGGAATTGGCCGTCCTTCAACTTATGCGCCAACGATTTCTACCATTATCAATAGGAATTATGTGGAGAAAGGAAATTTGGACGGACAAGAAAGAAATTACACGCAGCTTACTTTGCAATCTGGGAAAGTAGGAGAGAAGCTGCTAAAGGAAAATACAGGTTCTGATAAAGGGAAATTAGTACCAACAGATATTGGTACGATTGTTACGGATTTCTTGGTGAAGAATTTTGGAAATATTCTAGATTATAATTTCACTGCAAAAGTGGAACAAGATTTTGATGAAATAGCCGAAGGAAATATTGTTTGGACAAAAATGATGCAAGAATTCTATGATCAATTTCATCCAACGGTGAAAGATGTGGAAGCAAATGCAGAAAGAGAAAGCGGAGAACGAATTTTAGGGACAGATCCTAAAACTGGAAAACCGGTTTCGGTTCGTTTGGGTAAATTTGGTCCAATGGCTCAAATTGGAGCTGCAGATGATGAAGATAAAAAATTTGCCAGTTTAATGGCGGATCAAAATATTGGGAATATCACTTTGGAGGAAACCCTGAATTTATTTTTGTTGCCCAAAAATCTAGGAAATTACAAAGACGAAGAAGTGGAAGTGAGTAATGGTCGTTTTGGCCCTTATATTCGCCATGGAGCCGCTTTTGTTTCTTTGCCAAAAGGCGAAAATCCTTTGGATGTAGATTTTGAAAGAGCGAAGGAATTAATTGATGAAAAAGCATTGGCCGATGCGCCTATAGCTGTTTATAAAGGAGAAGGTGTTCAAAAAGGAGTGGGACGTTTTGGGCCATTTATAAAATGGAACGGAATATTCATCAATGTAAGTAAGAAGTACGATTTTGATAATTTATCTCAATCGGATATCGAAGCATTGATAGAGGATAAACTTCAGAAAAATATTGATAAGGTTTTGCATAACTGGGAAGAAGAAGGGATCTTGGTTGAAAAAGCGCGTTGGGGACGTTCGGTTATTACCAAAGGTAAAATCAAAATTGAGTTGAGTAAAGATATAGATGCAACAAAATTAACCTTGGCCGAAGTTCAAGAAATGATTGCTAAGAAAACTCCAGTAAAGAAAGCTGCTGCCAAGAAAGCTCCGGCTAAAAAAACAGCAGAGAAAAAACCGGCGGCAAAGAAAACTGTAGCTAAAAAGAAATAAAAAATGGAATTTGATTTTCTGCAACCTGTCAATGATAAAATCCTCAAATTAGTACAGGGGTTTACTTCCCAGCAATTGGGGAGTAAAATAGTTTTTCATACGAAAGATCAATTTCCGGATTTAAATAAAATTAATATTGCCATAATCGGTGTTCTGGAAAATAGGGGAAGCGATAATGTTGACTCTTTTGTTGACTTATCTGCTATTCGAACAGAATTTTACAGTATGTTTCCAGGAAACTGGGATGCTTCTGTGGCTGATTTGGGTGATATTTTAGCTGGAAATTCAGCAACGGATACTTATTTTGCTTTACGTAAAGTGGTGTCGAGTTTGATTAAAAATAAAATTATTCCTATCGTGATAGGAGGTTCGCAGGATTTGACTTATGCCTTGTATAGGGCTTATGATGAACTGGAACAAATGGTAAATTTGGTGTCTATAGACAGTAAATTTGATTTTGGGAAAGAAAATGAGACTGTTTTGGCTTCGTCTTTTCTGACTAAAATCATTATAGATGAACCTAATAATCTTTTTAATTATTGCAACATAGGTTATCAAACCTATTATAATTCGCAAGAAGAAATTGATCTGATTGAAAAATTATTTTTTGATGCCTACAGATTGGGTGAAGTTTCTAATAATATTGCTATTGCAGAGCCTGTTTTTAGAGATGCGGATATTGTAAGTTTGGATTTAAATGCTGTAAAATCATCAGATTCTGGGAATTTTGTAAAATTCATGCCAAATGGTTTTAACGGAAAAGAGATTTGCTCTTTGTCCAGATATGCGGGAATTAGCGATAAAGTCTCACTTTTTGGAATATTTAATCACAATGATTCAGTTCAGGAATCTGTTTTAGTAGCTCAGATCATTTGGTATTTTATTGAGGGTTTCCATTATCGTTCTCATGAGTACCCTTTTGGGAGTAGAGAGAATTACATCAAATATATAGTTCCTATTGAAGATGAATTGCTTGTTTTCTATAAGAGCGATAAAACTGACAGATGGTGGATTGAAATTCCTTTTGTTTCTAATGGGAATAATAAGTTAAAAAGAAATACGTTATTACCATGTTCTTATGAAGAGTATTTAGCGGCTTGTAATCAAGAAATACCTGAAAGATGGTGGAAAGCTCAACGTAAGAATGTTCTTTGATTTTTTCTTTAAAAATGAACGTGAGTTACAATAGCTTGGGTAAAAATCTTATACGCGCTTGTTTTATGTAAGTTAAGTTTTATTTATTATGTTTAAAAAGATCTTGATATTACATTTAATCGATTTTTTTGGTTTTTTTGTCGATAAAATATTTTTTTCATAATTTAATTAACTTTAATTTTGAATCGTGAACATGTTTTAAGGAAAAAAAATATTGTTTTATTAATAAATAATAAATAGGTTTACACACTTAAAAATAATGAATATAATAACCCGAATTTATATGAAGAAGTTCATTGCATTTATAGCAATTGTGATGCTATTAATTAGCTGTGGTAAGTCAAGTGATAAAGGCGAATTAGTTGGTGTCAAGGGAGGAAAATGGCATCCAGAGAAACCTTATGGAATGGCTTTGATACCAGGAGGTGCTTATATTATGGGTAAATCCGATGGTGATTTGGCTGATATTCAAGATGCTCCTACAAAAACAGTTACCGTTAGGTCGTTCTATATGGATGAAACTGAAATAACCAATAGTGAATACCGTCAATTTGTAGAATGGGTAAAAGATTCTACAATGAGAGTTCGATTAGCTATTTTGGCAGACGAGCAAGGTATCAAAGCAGGAGACACAAAAGGAAAAGGTAAAAATGCAGGAAGTATTGGTGATTTTGCTTTCAATGATTCTGATCCAGAAAAAATGACTGCTTATGATAAGTATATGTACGATAACTACTATAGCGTAGGTACGGATGATGATCAGTATGCCGGAAGAAAGCTGAATAAAAAGGTAAAGTTGATTAAAGATCCTAAATTATACCCAGACGAATATTATGTTGAGGTTATGGATTCGATGTATTTGCCTATAGAAGCTTCTTATAATGGTTTGAGAACTATTGATGTAAATAAATTGAAATTCCGTTATTCATGGATGGATATTCAAGGGGCAGCAAAAGCAAAAGTAGGTAATAGAAAAAATTTCATTAAAACAGAAGAAATTAAGGTTTATCCTGATACTACAGTTTGGATTAAAGATTTTGCTTATTCTTATAATGAGCCAATGCACAATGATTATTTTTGGCATAAAGCGTACGGGGATTATCCAGTAGTTGGGGTTAAGTGGACTCAAGCCAAAGCTTTTTGTGCTTGGAGGACGCTAAATAAAAACAGCTACATAAAATCTAAAAAGAAAGGACGCGATTTGATCAATAGTTTTAGATTGCCTACTGAAGCTGAATGGGAATATGCAGCAAGAGGTGGACTTCAATCTGCAACCTATCCTTGGGGAGGACCTTACACTAAAAATGATAGAGGTTGCTTTTTGGCAAATTTTAAGCCTAATAGAGGAGATTATGCCGCCGATGAGGCTTTGTATACAGTAGAGGCAAAATCATATGAGCCTAATGGTTATAATTTGTATAATATGGCAGGAAACGTTTCGGAATGGACAGATTCAGCTTATGATCCAAATGCTTATGAATATGTTTCATCAATGAATCCAAATGTATTAGATGCTTCTAATAAACGCAAAGTAGTTCGTGGTGGTTCATGGAAAGATGTAGCTTACTTTTTACAGGTAAGTACTAGAGATTTTGAATATGCTGATTCTGCAAGAAGTTTTATAGGATTCAGGACCGTTCAAGACTATATGGGATTACAAACCACCGGAACTGGAAAAAGAAAATAAAAATTAAAACCTACTAAATTAATCTACTAAAAACTTTAAAAATTAAAAATTATGGCAATATTGGGTAAAAAAGCAATGAATTTCTGTTATGGAATGGGTGCTGCAGTTGTAATCATCGGAGCTTTATTCAAAATAACGCATATTGAATTCGGTTTTATTACGGGAAATTTAATGTTGACTATTGGACTTGTTGTTGAAGCTGCTATTTTTGCACTTTCTGCATTTGAACCTGTTGATGAAGAGTTAGACTGGACTCTAGTTTATCCTGAATTGGCTAATGGTACTCCGGCCACAGCAAGAAAGGCAAAAGTTGAAACTCCTTCTGATGCTCAAGGTTTATTGTCTCAAAAATTAGACGCTATGTTGAAAGACGCTAAAATTGATGGAGAATTAATGTCAAGTTTAGGAAATAGCATTAAAAATTTCGAATCAGCTGCAAAAGGAATTGCGCCAACTGTTGACTCAATTGCTTCTACAAAAAAATACAGTGAAGAGCTGACTTTAGCAGCTGCACAAATGGAGTCTTTGAATAGCTTGTATAAAGTACAATTGCAAAGTGCTTCAAGAAATGCTCAAATTAATGAAGAAGTTGCTGAAAATAATTTAAAATTAAAAGAGCAAATGCAGTCATTGACTACAAATTTGTCTTCTTTGAACAATGTTTATGGTGGAATGCTTTCTGCAATGAGTAATAAGGGATAATTAGTTTCGAACTATTAAAATACAACAACTAATTAATTATTAGAAAATATGGCAGGAGGAAAATTAACCCCTAGACAGAAGATGATAAATCTGATGTATTTGATTTTTATCGCAATGTTAGCTTTAAATATGTCCAAAGAAGTTTTATCTGCTTTTGGTTTAATGAATGAAAAATTTGAAGGAGCAAACTCCTCGGCACAATCATCTAATATGCAAATGTTAGCTGGTTTAGATGCTAAAGCTTCTGAAGCTGGAGGAGAATTTACTGAGGCTGCGGTTACTGCTCACAAAGTGGAAGCCATCACTAAAAACTTTTATGATTATATTGGAAACATAAAATCAGAAGTTTTAGTAGGTACAGAAGCTGATCCCGAAACGGGTAAATTACCATATGAGGAAATGGATAAAGGGGATAATATAGATCAATTATGGTTCGGACCTGGTGGTTATTCGGCAAAAGGGAAAGAAGTTGTTGCTACAATTGAAAAATACAAGTCAGATATGAAATCTGCACTAGGGAGTAATAAGAAATTAACACCAATCCTTTCTGAAGTTAATAGCAAATTTAATTTGGATAAGGTTAAAAATAAAGATGGCGTTGCTATTGACTATTTAGATTATCATTTTAAAGGCTTTCCTGCAGTAGCTTCCTTGGCAAAACTTTCTGCTTGGCAGAATGATGTAAAAAAAGTAGAAACTGATGTTTATAATACTTTGTTAGGAAAAGCGGCTGTAGCAGCTGCATCATATAGTAATTATCAGGCGATTGTTGTACTTGATAAAAGTGCTTATTTTCAAGGAGAAAAAGTGACCGGGAAAGTGGTGCTTGGAAGATATGACGAGAATACTAAACCAACTTCTTTTTCAGGTCCTGGAAAAATTGTAAACGGCCAAGCTGTTATAGCCATGACTGCTGGAAATGTGGGTGAGCAAACAATAAATGGTCAATTTACTTTCTTAGAAGATGGTAAAAATATACCTCTTAAGTTTAAAGGGAATTATGTTGTAGTACCAAGACCTAATTCAGCTACAATATCCGCTGATAAAATGAATGTGGTTTATAGAGGTGTTGTGAATCCTATGACTATATCTTTCGCAGGTGTTTCGGCTGATAAAGTGGCAGCTTCGGCTCCTGGTCTTACTTCAGCGGGCGGAGGAAAATATAAAATGAGCCCGGGCTCAGGAAATGAAGTGGTAATTAATGTTACTGCTGTTCTTAATGATGGTTCAAAAGTTTCTGATAAGAAAGTATTTAGAATCAAAGGGATTCCAGGTCCTGTAGGAACAATTAGAGGAGAATCAGGTATTGTAAAAGGACCTAAGTCTAATTTAGAGATTGCTACCATTGGTGCTAAATTAGAAGATTTCGATTTCGAAGTGGGCTTGGATGTGGTTGGTTTCAATTTGAAAGTTAGTGGCCAACCTACTGTGGTTGTTCAAGGAAATAGGTTGAATGCACAATGCAAAGCAATTATTTCTAAGGCTGGCAGAGGAGATCAAGTGAGTATTTCTGAGATTAAAACAAAACTAGTTGGGGCAGGTAGCTATTTATTGCCAAGAACAGCTCCAGTTATTTTTGAAATACAATAATAAATAATTTGTCTTAAAAACATTTTCAATATCTTATAATCATAACAAGATGAATGTTAAAAAAATTTTAATAGCTATTGTGTCTATTGCCGGGAGTTGTAGCTCTTTTGCACAATCGAATTTGCTTAATGCGAGAATTCCGGAGGAAATAGGACTGAAAACAGAAGCGCAACTCATTTCAGATAATGATAAGCCATTAGCTTATGGCTATGTACATGACAGAGATGTTCTCATGGGGAAAATGACATGGGAGATTATTGATTTGAACGAGAAGATCAATTTCGCTTTGTATTTTCCTGTTGATACAGCCAATATCGGTCCTGATAGACGCTCTTTGTATGATGTTTTGACAAAAGCGATAAAAAGAGGTGAAATTAGTGAGGTGTATTCTGATAGTTATTTTAATACCAAAAAATCATTCAAAGATATTCAAGCAGCATTGAGTCGTATTGATACTACTGATGCTGGTAAGGAGCAAATTAATGCCGGAATGAAATTGTCTCCAGAGTATATTTTGAGATCTGATCTAACGGCTCAAGATGTTACGCAATATAAAATCAAAGGGTATTGGTATTTTGACAAAAGACAGAGTGAATTGAAATATCGTTTGCTTGGAATTTGTCCAGTAACTCCAGATGTTTATACGATGAATGAAGAGGAAAAGGACTATGTTGAATTGTTTTGGATCTTTTTCCCGTCTGCAAGAGATGTTTTGCATGAAGCAAAAGCTTTCAATAATAAAAATTCAGCTATGCCAATTTCTTTTGATCAAATTTTGAATTCGAGGCGTTTTAATAGTGTAATTTACAAAGAAGAAAACGTCTATGGAGATCGCGCTATAGATGAGTACATGAAAGATAATGCGCAAAATCAATTGCTGGAATCAGAAAGAGTGAAAGAGAAAATACGCAATTTTGAACAAGATATGTGGAATTACTAGATTTCATTTTCTAATAGATAAAACTCTTACCGTCATGGTAAGAGTTTTTTTGTTTTAATAGGCTTATCTTTGAGCAGTTTTTTTAAAGTTAGTATTTCAAATGATTGATTATTTAATAGTAGGTTCCGGTCTTGCTGGGATTTCCTTTTCTGAGATGGCTTTAAGTCATGATAAATCCATTTTGGTTTTGGATAATAATTCGCAGAATTCGTCCAAAATTGCAGGAGGTTTGTATAATCCTGTTATTTTAAAAAGGTTCAGTGAGGTTTGGAAGGCGCAAGAGCAATTGGTTTTAATGAAAAAGTTTTATGATGTTTTAGAAAAAAAAATCCAAACTAAAGTCGATTTTAAAATGCCGATTTTGCGAAAATTTTTTTCAATAGAAGAACAGAACAATTGGTTCTCTGCTTCGGATAAAGAGCTTTTAGCACCATTCTTGTCTCCACAATTAGTTTCGAAAAAATATGCTGGCATTGATTCGCCCTATTCTTATGGAGAAGTGTTGCATACTGGTTATGTTGATACAGCATTACTACTAACTAAGTATCGGGACTATTTAATAGAAAATAATTGGTTTCGGGCGGAAGCGTTTGATTATACACTTTTACAAGTCGAGAAAGATTGTGTGCGATATAAAGATGTAGAAGCTAAGCATATCATATTTGCTGAGGGATTTGGCTTACATGCTAATCCTTATTTTAATCATTTGCCTTTGGACGGGACGAAAGGGGAACTTTTTATTATTAGAGCACCTGAATTAGTTTTGGATGTCATAGTGAATACCAGCGTTTTTATTTTGCCGTTAGGAAATGACTTGTTCAAAGTGGGGGCCACTTATAACTGGAAAGATAAAACAGAATTGCCTACCGAGGAAGGGAAGGCAGAATTGATGGAGAGAATTAGCGAAATCTTAAATTGTAAATTTGAAATTGTGGAGCATTTTGCAGGTGTGCGCCCTACGGTCAAGGACAGGCGTCCATTAGTAGGAACACATCAGGATAGTAATTCTGTACATATTCTTAATGGTTTAGGCACAAGAGGAGTTATGCTTGGGCCGGCTATGGCTAAAGCGCTGTTTGATCATATTGAAAATAAAATGCCTTTAGAATCAGTGATTGATATCAAAAGGTTTAGACCTAAAAATCAGAAATAAGTAGTTATTTCTTGAAGTTTGGATCGTAAGAAACAAACATATTGATATAAATGTTTCGCGATCCACGAAGTACATAGGGATATAGAATGACTAGGGAGGCAATTATTGCAATGAAAGCCGTTTTTAAGGAGGAATTTAAGATCACATAGGAAATGATAAAAGCAGCTATGCCAAGTGCTACATTCAATCCATAACTGACGTACATGGCGCCATAAAAGAAAGAAGGTTCAATTTGATATTTTAAACCACAGTGGCTGCAATTTTCATGCATTTTTAAAGTATTCATTAAATGAAATGGATTTTTATCCAAATACATACTCTCATTCTGACATTTAGGACAAGTTCCTGTTAAAATACTATATAGTTTGGATCCTTTTTTTAACATTTGCAAAAAATTTAATTTTTCCATTTTTGGAGTTGTAAATTTACAAATTCAAAAAGGAATAAAATAACAATACATGCTTAATATACATAATTTATCGGTTTCGTTTGGAGGATCTTATTTATTTGAAGAAGTGACCTTTCGATTGGGTGCTGGAGACCGTGTGGGTCTTGTTGGAAAAAACGGAGCCGGAAAATCAACCATGCTTAAAATGTTGGCCAGAGATTTTGCTCCTGATTCGGGAGTTATTTCTCAGGAAAAAGACCTTCGAATGGGTTTTTTACGTCAGGATATTGATTTTGAACAAGGAAGAACGGTACTTGAAGAAGCCTATGAGGCTTTTACGGAGATAAAGGTTGTTGAGAAAAAGCTGGAAGAAATTAATCATTTATTGGTTACACGTACAGATTATGAAAGCGAGGAATACAGCCAGATTATTGAAGATTTATCGGATTATACTCATCGTTTTGAATTACTGGGCGGTTACAACTATGTAGGGGATACTGAAAAAATTCTCCTTGGTTTAGGTTTCAAAAGAGAGGTTTTTAATAATCAAACCGAAACTTTCTCTGGAGGATGGAGGATGCGTATCGAATTAGCCAAGCTATTATTGCAGGCTAATGATGTTTTGTTGCTGGATGAGCCTACGAATCACTTGGATATCGAAAGTATCATTTGGTTAGAAAGTTTCTTGCGTAATTATCCGGGAGTTGTTGTCATCGTATCGCACGATAAAATGTTTTTGGATAATGTGACCAACAGAACTATTGAGATTTCACTTGGAAAAGCCTACGATTTCAATAAACCTTATTCTCAATATTTAGAATTGCGTCATGAAATTCGTGAGAAACAATTGGCAACCCAGAAAAATCAAGCTAAAAAAATCGAGGAAACTGAGAAATTAATCGAAAAATTCCGTGCAAAGGCTTCCAAAGCTTCGATGGCGCAATCATTGATTAAAAAATTAGATAAAGTAGAGCGAATTGAGGTCGACGAAGACGATAATTCGGTGATGAATATCTCTTTTCCGGTATCAAAAGAGCCCGGTAGAGTAGTGATTGAAGCAGAAAATGTTACCAAAGCCTACGGAGATAAAGTTATTCTGAAAGACATCGATCTATTGGTAGAACGCGGAAGTAAAATTGCTTTTGTGGGACAAAACGGTCAAGGGAAATCAACTTTTATTAAAGCCATCGTTAACGAATTCGAATATCAAGGAAATATAAAATTAGGACATAATGTTCAGTTGGGTTATTTTGCCCAAAATCAGGCTGAATATCTCGATGGTGAAATTACCTTGCTTCAAACCATGGAAGATGCAGCTATGGATACCAACCGATCTAAAGTTCGTGACATGCTAGGGTCGTTTTTATTTCGTGGCGATGACGTGGAAAAAAAGGTAAAAGTCCTTTCTGGAGGCGAAAGAAACCGTCTGGCGCTTTGTAAATTGTTGTTGCAACCCATCAACGTTTTACTGATGGATGAGCCTACCAATCACTTGGATATTAAATCTAAGAATGTGTTGAAAGCAGCACTTCAAAAATTTGGAGGTACCTTATTGTTGGTTTCTCACGATAGGGATTTCCTGCAAGGGATGTCGAATATCGTTTACGAATTCAAAGATCAAAAAATCAAACAGTATTTGGGGGACATCAATTATTTCTTAGAACAGCGCAACCTTGAGAACATGCGTGAAGTCGAGAAAAAAGATGCCGTAAAAGCAGCAGCTCCTAAAGAAAGTAACAAAGCCTCTTATGAAGAGCAAAAGAAAGGAAAAGCATTACAGAATCGTTTGAGTAAAGTGGAAAGCCAGATCAAGCAATTGGAAAAAGACATTCAAAACGACGATAAAATGCTCGCTTCTAATTATGATAAACATATTGAAGATGCCAAGTTTTTTACGGCTTACAACAAAAAGAAAGCTGAATTAGATAAGCTACTTTCAGACTGGGAAATTGTTCAGGAAGAAATTGATAATTTGTAGTTATTTTAACTTCGGTATTTATTGAAATATAAAAAAGAGTTCCTATGTGGACTCTTTTTTTATGAAATAAGCCCAATGGATTTTGAATGTGCTATGGCTTCGGTGCTATTTTTAAAATAACAAACAGCTACATTTAAGGTTTCTAGATTGTTTAAGGCTAGTAGTACCTTTTCTTTTTTACGTTTACCAGTTTGCCGGATATAAATCGCTTTTACGGTCAAAGGGAATATTTTGCTGATCGCTTCATATAAAAAAGGATCTTCTTGCGAATCATCACCAATTAATACATATTTCAAATTCGGATAAAATTCCAAAATGTGTTTTATCTTTTCAAATTTGTGATTGTGACCGCCTCTTCCGGTCCAAAAAAAGTTAGTCAGGCTGGTTTTGATGTCTTTCAATAATAAAACGGCTTTGGGCAACTGATGGATTTCTGTGAATTTCACAATAAATCGGTACAAATTCCATTCGCTGCTGGAGACGTAAAAGAAAGCATTTTGTTCTCCTTCATTACTTCTTCCCGCTGAACTCAAAGCTTGGTAATGGGGAACTACATCTTCAAAAATTTGGCGTGAAGCAACATTTTTGAATAGTAGATGGTATATTTTTTTTAAAGGATTGAGTGTATAAGAGACTAAAAAAGTATCGTCAATATCAGATATGATTCCTAAATTTCCTACTTCGGGACGAATATAGCTTTCTTTGGTTGTAATAGTTTTGTTTTGAAAAACGATACTTACTTCATAATCAACCCAGCCATAATTATCTTGATTTAAAGGAATACAAAACTTAAAATAGCCATCAACAAGAGTTTTGGTATGAATTTGTTGGTTGTTGTGTTTCAGGTAAACATCAGCGTTAGCTTGGGTTTTGATTCGGAACATGTTAATTGTTGAAGTAGCGTTTCTAAAGTTTTTAGAAAGAAAATCGTAGTCTTTTTTTTTAGTAGGTTTGAATACATGGCCCATTACAATTAGTTCTTGCTCATTGGCATAACCGCGATATAATTTTAAAATAGGCTTCATATTATGGAATAACTTTCGAAGTGTTCTTAAAATTAATTATTTTTAAGGAATAAAAGAAATAAAGCCTTGAAAAATAATGTATTAATGATTGTGAATCCTGTTTCGGGCGGTCTCGATAAATCGGAATATATTAAAGAGACTGCTCTTTTTGCTGCTGGAGAGAATCTTAATTTTGTGCTTTATGAAACATCTGGCCAAGATGATATTTCTAAAGTAAGAGGCTTGTATGAACGATTTACTCCCAAAAGAATTATTATCGCCGGTGGCGATGGAACCTTAAAGATGGTTGTTGATGCGATAGAAAACCAAGATGTGATTTTAGGAATTTTACCCGCCGGATCTTCAAATGGATTAGCGGTCGAGTTGAATTTAGTAAAAACGCTAGAGGAAAATTTGAAGATTGCGTTTGGAAATAATTTTGCAGAAATAGATTCGATAGTTATTAACGGCCAAAAAAGTTTGCATCTAAGTGATTTAGGACTGAATGCGGAACTTATCAAAAACTATGAAAAAAGCGCGATGCGCGGAAAATGGGGATATGCCTTGCAGGCTTTTAATACCTTAATTGATGCAGAAAAAATGTTTTCGGTAACAATCACAGCTAATAATCAAGTCGTGGAGTGTGAAGCGCGAATGATCGTTATTGCCAATGCTCAAAAGTATGGTACTGGTGTTGTAATCAATCCAGTGGGAGTAATGAACGACGGAAAATTTGAACTGATAATTCTGAAGAATTTGGATTTAAAGCTTTTTGGTAAAATTATCACAGGAAATATGCCCGTAAATCCTCAGGATGTTGAAATTATTTCGACGGATAAAGCAACGATTAAAACCAATGTTGCTGTAAGTTTTCAAATTGACGGCGAATATTGTGGCGCCGTAACCAAACTTGATATCTTTATTTCATCACATAAACTAAAAATTGCGATTCCCTGATTGTTGTCAATTATTTAAAAGGATTGCGTTCCTGCCATTCCATTTTCGGTTCAAAATAGCTGAACGTTTTAGAAACAAATAAATTGACGAATGGATTGCTGTGTTTCATCAGTCCAAACATATCGACCGGTTGAGCGCCTACAGAACTTTTGATCTCCAGCGCAGTTCTGGCAAAGATGATATGTTTGTGTCTTTTTTTTATTGAGTAGCCAATCATGTCATAAAGCATGTTCAAATAGAGCATTTTTTCTCGTTGAAATTGATCGTCATATCCCAGAAAATAGGTGTCAAAGTCATTTCCGTTTTTTATCAAAGTGTTGAAACCGATTAGTTTTTCTTCGATAAAATAACCGTAAAAAAGAAATTTGTCTTTTAATGATTTTTTAAAAATTTCGAAATGATTCTCGGGTAAATAAAAAGTGTTGAACGGAGCGTTTTTGGCCACATTCATGTATAGTTCGTATATCCGTCTATTGTGAATTGTAATTTCTTCGAGCGAGAGTTTCCTTTTCGAAATTCCGTCAGCTTTTTTTCGTGCTCTTTTGTACTGATCTCGGTATTTTTTGCTTTTACTGCCAATGTAATCATCAAAAAGCAGCCAGGAATCCCTTATTTTGAAAACCATATTGGGCTGGGTAGAAAACTGAAAAAAAAATTGGTACTCGGGAATTTTGAAATGTTCTATGTCTGATTTTAAGAAATCTTTAAAAATAGTAAGATGTACATTGGTCCCTTTTTTAATAAAAATATGCTTTAGTTCATCGGCTGCATTTTTTAATAGAATCAATCCTTCCTTAATGGGCAGTTTTGGGCTGAAGTAATAACCGTTTTGTCCCGTTAGCATATTGTTGCCTAGGATTAAAACTTTAGAACTGAAATTTTTAAAGACAAAATTTCTAATTTTCGTTTTTAAGCAATGATCGCGCTCGCCAAAAGAAGTGATATCACTTAAATTGATGAATTGAGATGTCGCAATGCCTACTAATTCATCTTCTCGAAATAAGCCAATAAAATGACAGCTCATGTTTTTAGGAGGAGAAATTTCAAGTATTGTCAAATAATCTTTTGACAGGAAAATGTTGGAGCTGGCTAAGGAATCCCAATTTGAAGGGAGATTTTGTACAGAAGAATATATTTTGAAGGAGAAATTGGAACTCAATTGACAGGATGTTTATGTTCGTCTAAATTAATATATAAAGTTAAATCAGAAAGCGGTTAGGCAGATTTTAACTAAATTTATATAAAAAAAACATGGATACTTATAGCGAAAATTCAGCACAGCCATTATTGAAAGATTTAGTGGATTGGAAATTTAATAACAATGGGATTGAGAAAAAATTTGTCTTCAAAAATTTTAATCAAGCCTTGGGATTTATTGTTCAGGTGGGCGTTTTGGCCGAAAAGCACAATCATCATCCTGAGTTGTTCAATGTTTATAATAGGGTTGATATCCGATTGTCGACCCATGATGCTAACGGACTTACCGATCGGGATTTTGATTTGGCAAAAGCCATAGAAAAACTAAAGGAATAAATGCGTTACAATAAAGTGATGTTTTTTTGAAAAGCAGATCCGAATGATATGAAGGAATCGGTGCCGCCCACGCCTTCAATATTGTGTATTTTTTCGTAAAGAACTTTTCTGAATTCCTCGTTATTGGCGGATACAATTTTCAGAAACAAAGCATATTTTCCGGAAACAAAATGACATTCTACAACCTCTGGAATTTCTTTCAGCTTTTCGGCAATCGAGTAGGCAAAACGCGCTTCTTTGGTTGTAACTCCCGTATAAGTAATTGTTTCGTAGCCTATTTCTTTAGCATTTAACATAACCGAAAAACCACTTATAATTCCTGCTTCCTGTAATTTTCGAATTCGTTGATGCACTAATGAGTTCGAAATTTTTAACTCTTTTGCTATTTCAGAATAGGCCATGCGTCCATCAGTACTTAGCATTGCGATGATTTGTTGGTTAATGAAATCAATATTCTCGTTATAGATTTTTTTATTCATGATATTTTTTCGGTAAAAGTAAAAATAAGGTGCTAGTTGTCGTTTAATTGGGTTGAATTAGTAAGATTAAAAGGATATTTTCATAGCATTAATAGCGTCCTTGAATAGCATTAAAAATAATTTTGATTATAAACCATTGAAACGGATGCGGATTTAATGTCAAATTTACACATATAGAGTATTAAAATGTCATAAAATTTAAAATAAAACCTATATAGTGTAAATATAACTACATACAAGCTAGATTTGTGTCATATTTACTAATCAATATTAGCGTTATGAATAAAGATCTTTTACTGTCAAGATTATGGGAGCAATATAAAAGCATCACTCCTTCTGCCCAAAAAATACACGCCTTGCTGGAGCAAAATGGCGAAACGATTAAAAATGACCATATTGCCATCAGAACTTATAATGATGCGCGCGTGAATATTTCTGTTTTGGAAAAACCTTTTGTAAAAGCGGGCTATGTTGCCAAAGGGGAATATTTTTTTGAATCCAAAAAATTGTTTGCCAAACATTATGAACACGCAACTGATGCAAACGCGCCAAGAATTTTTATATCAGAATTAGAATTGGAAAAATGTTCCGAAGACTTGCAAAACTCAGTTAAAACTCTTTTGGACGGCTGTGATCAAAGCGTTTTTGAAAAAGAGGATTTGGTTTTAAGCGGTGCGGTTTGGAATGCAAATTCGTATGATACCTATGTTTCTTTGCTGGAAGAATCTGAATATGCTGCCTGGATGTATGTGTACGGTTTTAGAGCCAATCATTTTACCATCAATGTGAATGCGTTGACAGACTTCGAGAATTTAGAGGAGTTAAATGCGTATTTGAAAGACAATAATTGGAAAATGAATGCTTCAGGTGGTGAGATAAAGGGAACTCCGGAGCAATTGTTGGAACAATCAAGTACTTTGGCTGATTTGTATGCAGTTACTTTTGACGAAGGCGTAAAATATATTCCTTCCTGCTATTATGAGTTTGCACTTCGTTACCCAATGCTTAACGGGGAATTATATCAAGGATTCATTGCTGCCTCTGCAGATAAAATATTCGAAAGTACCGATGTAAAGTTGCAAAGAATGAATTAATTAGGGGGTTTCTTTGTTAAATTAATAAAATTAAGCTCTCTTGTTAAATTAAGAGGGCTTTTTTGATATACATTGGTTTTCTTTGCATTGTGAAATAAGATAAATTCAGGTTTCACCCCTTTAGAATTAATTAAAAACTACAGCAACACACAGACAATGATTAAGAAACAAGAAACTTTTATTTTTGATTTTGACAGTACTTTTATTCAGGTGGAAGCGCTTGATGTTTTATGTGAAATCATTTATGCGAACAATAGTACCGGCAAGCAGGTTTTAGCCGAAATCCAGAGACTTACGGATTTAGGGATGGAAGGGAAATTGTCTCTAAAAGAATCGCTAACAGAACGAATTGGATTATTGCAAGCCAATAGAGATCATTTAGGAGCTTTGATCGAGACCTTAAAAAATAAAGTGTCCTCATCAGTGGTTCGAAATCGAGCTTTTTTTAAAATGCATGCCCAGAATATATATATCATTTCAAACGGATTTAAAGAGATTATTATTCCTATTGTTCAGGAATATGGCATCAAACCGGAACAGGTTTTGGCCAATACTTTTAAATTTGACCATGAAGGAAATATTATTGGTTTTGACGAGAAAGATGAGCTGTGCGAAAATCAAGGTAAAGTTTTGAAGATTAAGTCTCTTAAATTAGAGGGTGATGTTTTCATGATAGGCGATGGTTATACGGATTATGAAACTTTGCAAGGGGGAGCGGTTTCTAAATTTTATGCTTTTACCGAAAACGTGAGCCGACAAATTGTGATTGATAATGCGGATCGCATTGCGCCTTCATTAGATGAAATTTTATATGATTTGTCATATAAAGCCTCTGTTTCCTATCCTAAAAACAGAATCAATGTATTGTTACTGGAAAACGTACATTCAGATGCAGTTGAGGCTTTTGCCAAAGAAGGCTACAATGTAGAGACTATAAAAGGATCGCTGTCAGAAGAAGAATTGTGTGAAAAAATAAAAGATGTTTCTATATTGGGGATTCGTTCAAAAACACAAATCTCTAAGAAAGTGCTGGATCAGGCGACAAAGCTTCATGCTATTGGTACTTTTTGTATAGGAACAAATCAGGTGAACTTGCCAGAATGTAGCGACAGAGGAATAGCGGTTTTTAACGCGCCTTACAGTAATACGCGTTCTGTGGTAGAGTTGGCTTTGGGTGAGATGATTATGTTGGTTCGCGATACTTTTGAAAAAAGCAATAAAATGCACAAAGGGATTTGGGACAAATCAGCCAACAACAGTGTGGAACTTAGAGGAAAAAAGCTAGGAATTGTAGGATACGGAAGCATTGGCTCACAACTTTCAATCATTGCCGAAGCCTTAGGGATGAAGGTGTATTTTTATGATGTTGTAGATAAACTAGCTTTAGGAAATGCAAAGAAATGTTCGTCTTTAAAAGAATTGCTTTCAGTATCTGATGTGGTTAGCTTGCATGTCGACGGAAGAAAAAGCAATCTAAATCTAATTGATGCTCAGGCTTTCGAAAACATGAAACAAGGAGTGATCTTTTTGAACCTGTCGAGAGGTCATGTGGTAGATATCAGTGCGCTTCTGGCTAATTTAAAAAATGGTAAGATAAAAGGTGCTGCTGTCGATGTTTTTCCTGAAGAACCAAAAAGCAATGATGAACCTTTTATTTCTGAATTATGTGGGATGCCCAATGTGATTTTGACGCCACACATTGGAGGAAGCACCGAAGAAGCTCAGGTGGATATTGCGCATTTTGTTTCTCAAAAAATCATCAATTATATTAATACGGGAACTACTTACGGAAGTGTTAATCTTCCTGAAATCCAGTTGCCGGAATTTGAAAGTGCGCATCGTATCATGCATATTCACGAAAATGTAAAAGGTATTTTGGCACAGATAAATACGATACTTACGGATTCGAACAGCAATATTTTAGGGCAATACCTAAAAACAAACGAACAAATGGGTTATGTGATTACCGATATCGATAATATTTACAATCCGGAATTAGAAAAGAAATTAAAAGAAATTCCTAATACCATTAAATACAGAATATTGTATTAATCGAGAAAAGGAGTAACTAATAAAAAAAAAGACCATAATGAATCTTCAGAGTTTAGCGGATCAATTAGAAGGAAAATTGTTTTTTGATGAAACTATGCGTACGCTTTATGCCACCGATGCAAGCGCTTATCGAGAGATGCCGCTTGCCGTGGCGATACCTTCGACTAAACAGGATATTCAGAAGATAATTCAATTTGCCAGAG
Source organism: Flavobacterium granuli (assembly GCF_900129705.1). GTDB lineage: Bacteria > Bacteroidota > Bacteroidia > Flavobacteriales > Flavobacteriaceae > Flavobacterium > Flavobacterium granuli. The sequence goes on from NZ_FQWO01000004.1 coordinate 273,788, forward strand.
AAAATAAAACGAGCGTTATTCCAAGAGCTGCGGGAACATCACTTGCCGGGCAAGTTGTAGGGAACGGAATTATAGTAGATATTTCGCAACAGTTTACCCAAATACTTTCGGTTGACAAAACGACTAAAACAGCTTGGGTGCAACCCGGGGTGATTCGCGATGAATTAAATTTGTATCTAAAACCGTATCAGCTGTTTTTTGGACCGGAAACTTCCACCTCTAACCGTTGTATGATTGGCGGAATGGTAGGGAATAATGCCTGTGGCGCCCGATCGGTGATTTATGGTTCTACCAGAGAACATTTGTTGGAAATAAAAGGTTTTTTAGCAGATGGCAACGAGGTCACTTTTGGCGCCATAACCAATGAGGAATTTGAAGCCAAATGTAATGGAATAAATGTGGTGAGCGAATTAGAGCAGAATATTTACCTTCAGGCCAAAAATATTTTGTCAAATCAAGCGAACAGGGATTTATTTGATGAAAATTATCCAAAGAAATCAATACCGCGTCGCAACACGGGTTATGCTCTGGACTTATTGGCGGATAGTAAGCCTTTTGGTGATTTTGAAGGTGAATTCAATTTTTGTAAGTTAATCGCCGGATCGGAGGGAACCTTGTTTTTCTCCACTGAAATTAAATTGAATCTGGTAGATGCGCTAAAGCCGTTTTCTGGTTTAGTGTGCGTGCATTGTGACAGCATCAACGAATCGTTGAAAGCAAATTTGGAAGCTTTGCAGTTCAATCCGGACAGCGTGGAGTTAATAGATCATTATATATTAGATTGTACCAAAGAAAATATCGAGCAAAGTAAAAACAGATTCTTTGTTCAGGGTGATCCAAAAGCAATTTTGGTTGTCGAATTTTTACGAGATTCCAAAGAAGAAATTCTGGAAATAGCCGAAAAAATGGAAGCCCAAATGCGGGCCAAAAATCTTGGGTACCATTTTCCAATAGTTTTTGGAGAAGATACCAATAAGGTTTGGACGCTTAGAAAAGCAGGTTTAGGGTTATTGTCCAATATTCCGGGCGATGCCAAAGCGGTGGCGGTTATTGAAGATACTGCCGTTGATGTAAATGATTTGCCTGATTTTATCGAGGATTTTAATGCAATATTAAAAGAGCGCGGTTTAAATTGCGTGCATTATGCTCACGCCGCAACTGGCGAATTGCATTTGCGTCCCATTATTGATTTAAAAACCAAGGAAGGAACCGCTCTTTTTAGAACAATTGCGACTGATATTGCCCATTTGGTAAAAAAATACAAAGGCTCATTAAGCGGCGAACACGGAGACGGAAGATTAAGAGGAGAGTTTATTTCATTGATGTTGGGGGAGGAAATATACCAACTTTTTAAAGATGTAAAACATACTTGGGATCCTTGGAACGTTTTCAATCCGGGAAAAATAGTGGATACACCTCCAATGGACAGCTCCTTGCGATATACTGCAGGACAGGACACGCCAATGCCGGATACTTATTTTGATTTCTCTGAAACGAATGGAATCCTTCGCGCTGCCGAAATGTGTAACGGATCAGGAGATTGCCGGAAAACAGAAAAAAGCGGAGGAACCATGTGTCCGAGTTATATGGCAACCCGCAATGAAAAGCACACTACACGTGCACGAGCCAACATATTGCGTGAAACGATCACGAATTCGACAAAGCAAAATAAATTTGACAGTGAAGCTTTGTTGGAAGTGTTGGATTTATGTTTGAGTTGTAAAGGATGTAAATCCGAATGTCCTTCTAATGTGGATATGGCCAAATTGAAAGCCGAAACTTTACAGCAATATCATGATAAAAACGGAGTGAAATTTCGTTCCAGATTAATAGGGAATACACCGCTCATAAATAAATTTTTCGCTAGTATTCCGGGAGTCTACAATCTTTCGACCAAAGGATTTTTAGGAACTGTGGTGAAGAAAATGACGGGTTTTGCGACGGAACGAAAACTGCCAACTATGCATAAAATCACTTTTGCCAAATGGTTTAAAAGCTATTCGCAGCAAGGAACTTTTGATAAGCCTGAGGTGTATTTGTACAATGATGAATTCCTGAATTATTATGATGTCGCTATTGGTCAGACAGCGGTTAAATTATTAAATAAATTGGGTTACAAAGTAATTGTGCCGGCGATAGGAATTAGCGGACGTACTTATTTGTCGAAGGGAATGGTGAAACAGGCTCGGGACATAGCTGAGCAGAATAGTATTGATTTTGCTAAAAATATTCCAGCTGATGGATTTTTAATCGGAATTGAACCTTCGGCTATTCTTACTTTTAGAGACGAATATCCGGAGTTGTGTCGTGGAGAATTGAAAGCGAAGGCTAAGGAAATTGCCAAACGAACTTTTTTAATAGAAGAATTTTTGGCAAATGAAATCGAAGCCGGTAATATAACCGCAAGTTTGTTTACAGACTCGGTTGAGCGTATCCGTATGCATGGTCATTGTTTTCAAAAGGCTTTATCCTCTTTGGTTCCTTTGAAAAAAATACTTTCATTGCCTGTAAATTATACTGTTTTGAATATTCCAAGTGGATGCTGTGGAATGGCAGGTTCTTTTGGGTATGAAAAAGAACATTATGAAATTTCAATGAATATTGGGGAACTTGTTTTGTTTCCGGCTATTAGAGCCGAAGAAACTACTACTTTAATATCTGCATCCGGAACCAGTTGTCGCCATCAGATTGCAGATGGGACAGGAGTGAAGGCGTTGCATCCTGTTGAAATTTTATACAAAGCATTGAAATAATGCGGATGTTTTAAAAATGTAATTACTGCGAATTAATATATAAAACCTCGTCTCTTGATTCCCAGAGACGAGGTTTTCTTTTTAGCTCCAAGCACATATGATGCCGCCCATTAGCATAAAACAAACGATCCAAAAGCCACCACTTACTAAAGTGTATTTCCAGCTTCTTTTTTCAAAAAGAGCGTTGGTTCCTATTATGGGAAGTGCCAGAAATAACCCTGTGATAAATCCATGAAGCATTCCGTGTTTAAAAGTACGGAAAGTCGTACCGTAATCAGCCATAAAAGCAGTGTAAGAAGGTTTTGCGGTTGCTATTTCACCTCCTGTCATGCTGACTGCACCCCATTGATGAATAACTAGAAATTGAAGAACCATTGCGATTAAAAAAGCATAGAATACGGCCATTCCAAAAATCAAAGCCATGTTGCTTCCTTTCATTTTTTCTTCGGTCATAGCTGCTTCTTTCATCCAGATTGTTCCAAATACTTTTGGGTGGTACCATACAAAACCTACTAATAATGTTGATACCGCAGCAACTAAAAGTGCTAAAAAATTGATTTCCATGAATTTGGTATTAAGGTTAGTGAATCAAATGTAAGAAATTATTCTTTTTGTTAACAAACAATCTTTTTTTGTAAGAAAATCACCTATTTATAATCGTGAATTATGTATTTCGTCGAGTATTTTTGTTGATAAGCTGTTTTGTAAGTACTTTTAAGTATTCAAAATAAAATTCCTAGTTATGAAAAATCTATTCACTATTATTTTAACGGTTTTTGCCTCGATTTCAATGATGGCAGATATTTCGGTTGCAGATAAAAAAGTGCTTTTGAAATTGCATAAAACTACTCGTGGGGAAAACTGGAAAACAAAATGGGATTTATCTGCCCCAGTATCTACTTGGTATGGAGTTAAATTAAGTAATGATAAAATAATTTCTGTAAATCTTGCCGATAATAATTTAGAGGGTGAATTACCTGGTGAAATTGGGAATCTTGTAAATCTGCAAGAATTGAATTTGCACAAAAATGCTTTGTCCGGAAAAATACCTTCTGCTTTGGGGAATTTAAAGGAATTGAAAGTTTTGGATCTTTCCTTTAATAAATTTTCAGGTACTATTCCTTCTTCATTGTGTGAAATAAAAAGTTTGAAGAAACTGGAGTTGTACATGAATAGACTTTCAGGTCAGCTGCCTACTCAAATAGGGGATTTGCAACAATTGGAAACTTTGGCGCTTTTTAATAATGAAATTGAAGGTCAGATACCAAATTCTCTTTATGAAATCAATACATTAAAGGTTTTGCTTTTAAACAGTAATAAGTTAAGTGGAAAATTAAGTATGGATGTGGGAAACTTAAAAATGTTAGAAAACTTGAGTTTATTCGAAAATAATTTTGAAGGCCAAGTCCCTTTTGATTTGGAAAAATTAAACAATTTAAAAGAGATGAATATTTCGTATAATAAGTTTAATGGTTTGGTTTCAAGAAAACTAGCGGTTTTGGATACTCTGAATTTGACAATGATTAATGATAAAGGAGTGGCAGTTTTGATGGAAGTGGCGATTGAAGTTCAAAGGCCTTTGGTGTCTGAGGACTAGAATATTTTTTGAGAGTTAAAATTTAAGTTTTTAGTTGCTCTAATTAATAAGTTTGTTTTGGTAAATTTAGTTCATTTAAAACCCGTGTAGTTTGCGCTTCACGGGTTTTTATGTTGTAGCGGGTTTAGAGGCGAAAATAGAGGTAATAAAAAAAAGCTCCAGATTTCTCTGAAGCTTTTCTAGTAGCGGGAACAGGACTCGAAGTTGTGTCCGCCGCGGCGGATATGAGTCGTTTGAATTATAGGGTTGAAATTATGTTTTGGATGAATTCTCTTCCAATTCCAGATTTTAAATATTTTTCTCTTTTCATTGCTTGGGACTTTGAATTGAAAAATTCAACATGAATCACTTTCCATGGTCTGAATTTGAGAGTATAACCTTTAGTTTGTAAAAGATTATGGGATTTGAATCGCTCAATCAAATTTGAAGTGAAACCGGTGTAATTCTTATTGAATTTTTCTGAATATAAAATGTAAACAACAAATTCATCCATAATAAAGTGTTTTAAAGCAAAAAAAGCTCCAGATTTCTCTGAAGCTTTTCTAGTAGCGGGAACAGGACTCGAACCTGTGACCTTCGGGTTATGAGCCCGACGAGCTGCCTACTGCTCTATCCCGCGATGTGCGTTTGTAATTTCAATAAAATTCTTAGTAGCGGGAACAGGACTCGAACCTGTGACCTTCGGGTTATGAGCCCGACGAGCTGCCTACTGCTCTATCCCGCGTTGTTTCGGGTGCAAAGGTACAACCAATTTCTGCATTTTGCAACATAAATTTTAAAAAATGTTTTATTTCATCTATTGACTTGATATAACTACCTTTGCAAAATAAATATAATAGAAATGTCACATAAAGCAGGTTTTGTAAATATCATAGGAAATCCAAACGTAGGTAAGTCAACCTTAATGAATGCCTTTGTAGGGGAAAGATTGTCTATAATTACATCTAAAGCACAAACAACACGTCATAGAATCCTTGGGATTGTTAATGGCGATGATTTTCAGGTGATCCTGTCGGATACTCCGGGAATCATAAAACCGGCATACGAGATGCAGGAATCTATGATGAATTTTGTTAAGTCTGCCTTTGAGGATGCTGATATTTTGATTTATATGGTCGAAATAGGGGAGCAAGATTTGAAAGATGAAGCTTTTTTTAATAAAATCATTCATGCTAAAATTCCGGTTTTGTTATTGCTGAATAAAATCGATAACTCAAATCAAGAGCAATTAGAAGAGCAAGTTGCTTTTTGGTCTGCTAAAGTCCCTAATGCGGAGATTTTTCCCATATCGGCTTTGAAAAATTTTAATGTACCAGAAGTTTTTGGAAGAATTATTGAATTGTTGCCTGCGTCTCCAGCCTATTATCCAAAGGATACTTTGACAGATAAACCAGAACGTTTCTTTGTGAATGAAACCATTAGAGAAAAGATTTTGTTGAATTACAACAAAGAAATTCCATATGCAGTAGAAATTGTTACAGAGGAATTTGTTGAAACAGATGATATTATTAGGATTCGTTCTTTGATCATGGTTGAAAGAGATACGCAAAAAGGGATCGTTATTGGTCACAAAGGAGCTGCTCTAAAGAAAGTAGGAATGGAATCTCGCGTAGACTTGGAGAAATTCTTTGGAAAACAGATACATATTGAGTTGTATGTGAAAGTAAATAAAAACTGGAGAAGTAATGCTAATATGCTGAAACGATTTGGTTACAACCAGTAAAGAAGTGTTCAGTGAGTAAGTTCGAACTTAAAGCTAATAAATATAAAATCAGTATTGGGGTTTTTCTCTAATGCTGATTTTTTTTTAACCACAAAGAGCTCAAAGAATTACGCTAAGTTCGCAAAGCTTTGCGTGCCTTGCGATTCCTTTGCGAACTTTGCGGTTAAGTTTTATAAAGATGATTCAATAATTCCTAAAAATACTTTTTCGATGTCATTCATTTGTTTTTCGCCGTTGCTGCGAATTTGTTTAGCGATGACGTAGAGCAGAAACCAAGCGAAAACCATGAGAGACATTATAACGAAATCAGCTGTTGTTGATTCTTTTAGAACGTAATGGGAATAGGCGATTCCGCAAAAAATGATGAATGTTCCCGCTATCATAAAATGCAGGAACATGAAAAAAGTCCATAAATTAGGATCAGGTCCAAATAATCCACGGATGTGAGTTTGATTTTCGCCTTTGGATTCCATTTCGAGATGCAAATGGGGTGACCAATAGGCTTTTTTTGGACCTTTGATGTTGATCCAAACATGATATTCTTTTATTTTTAAAATGAAATCCGGAGATTTTGTGGTTGTGAATTGTATGAATTTTTGACGCAGTGAATCGATGTTCTGATTGACATCTCTGTAGAATCGCAAACGCAAACGGATCTCATTATTAGTGTTCATAAATTTAGAAATGAAGAGGTTAAGTAAACATATTGTAGCGAATATACCAAAAAAATAGATATTCAGGGTTTTAAACACTACCTTTGCAAAATATTTGAATTTATATTATGAACAATATTGTTGCGATAGTAGGAAGACCTAATGTAGGGAAATCAACCCTTTTTAATAGGCTGATACAAAGAAGAGAAGCTATTGTAGATTCAGTTTCTGGGGTTACCAGAGATAGAAACTATGGTAAAAGCGAGTGGAACGGAAAAGAATTTTCTGTAATTGATACGGGTGGATACGTTCGTGGATCTGACGATGTTTTTGAAGGGGAAATCCGTAAACAAGTAGAATTAGCCATTGATGAAGCTGATGTAATAATATTTGTGGTTGATGTCGAAGAAGGCATTACACCAATGGATGATATTGTTGCTCGTTTGTTGCGTAAAGTGACCAAGCCGGTTTTACTGGCCGTGAATAAGGTAGATAATGCCATGCGTGAAAAAGACGCTCTTGAGTTTTATAACCTTGGTTTAGGGGATTATTTTACGTTTGCCAGTATTTCGGGAAGCGGAACAGGAGATTTACTGGATGCCTTAATTAATGCTTTTCCGGTAAAGCCAGAACCGGTTCAAGAAGAGGTTGTTTTACCTCGTTTTGCTGTGGTGGGTCGTCCTAATGCAGGAAAGTCTAGTTTTATCAATGCATTGATTGGTAAAGAGCGTTTTATGGTGACGGATATCGCGGGAACTACCCGTGATGCAATTGATACGAAATTTGATCGTTTTGGTTTTGAATTTAACTTGGTGGACACTGCGGGAATCCGTCGTAAAGCGAAAGTAAAGGAAGATTTAGAGTTTTATTCGGTAATGCGCTCCGTGCGTGCGATTGAACATGCTGATATTTGTATCTTGATAATTGATGCAACACGTGGTTTTGAAGGTCAGGATCAGAGTATTTTCTGGTTGGCCGAAAAGAACCGAAAAGGAGTGGTTATCTTGGTGAACAAATGGGATTTAGTCGAAAAAGAAACGATGACGACCCGCGATTATGAGGAAAAAATCCGAAAAGAATTAATGCCGTTCACGGATGTGCCTATTCTTTTCGTATCTGCGTTAACAAAACAACGTTTATTGAAAGCATTGGAAGCTACGGTAAAAGTTTATGAAAACAGACAACAACGCATTGCGACTTCAAAATTCAATGAGTTCATGTTGAAAGTGATTGAAGCCTATCCGCCGCCAGCAACCAAAGGGAAGTATGTGAAAATTAAATATTGCATGCAATTGCCTACACCAACGCCTCAGTTTGTGTTTTTTGCCAATATGCCTCAATATGTTAAGGAACCTTACAAACGTTATCTTGAAAATAAAATCAGAGAAAATTGGGATTTCTCCGGAGTACCTATCGATATTTATATCAGAGAAAAATAATATACCAAAAACAAACGAATACTAAATATATATTAACCCTTGTAAATACTAGATTTACAAGGGTTTTTTCTTGTTTTGTATTTAGTTGTATACAGATTATCCAAATGGAACAGATTTGGTAGCTATACCCATTCGAGATAGTGAGGGAATGTTAATGCTTAAGAAGTAAATTAGTAGATAATGTGTCATAAAGGAATGCGTTTTTTATTTAATGTCAGCGACACATCTAAAGCCGGTATGGCCTAAACCGGTATCAGGAGAAGATTTCATTCGTGCCGTTACGCGATATCCCTTGCAATAGGAGGCGTTACAAAGGAAAGAGCCGCCTCGTACAACTTTTTTTGGTACGGTAGGTTCCATAGGGTCATAGCTTTTAGAAGGCCCTTTGGGATTAGTAGCAATGCTGCGACTCAGATCTTTATAATAGTCGGGAGTGTACCAATCGCTGCACCATTCCCAAACATTGCCTGCCATATCATACAAACCATATCTATTGGGAACAAATGATTTTACGGGTGATGCACCTGCAAATTTATCTTTAGCCATATTCAGGTAAGGGAATTTTCCCTGCCAGATATTGGCTTTTGGTTTTCCTTTTTCGGGATCTTCATTCCCCCAAAAATATTTTTTGTCAATTAATCCGCCTCTGGAAGCGTATTCCCATTCGGCTTCGGTGGGTAATCTTTTTCCGGCCCATTTTGAGTAAGCATTGGCATCATCCCATGAAATATGGACTACAGGGTAATTTTCCTTTCCCTTTATATCGCTTTTTGGTCCTTGAGGATGTTTCCAATTAGCCCCCTCGGTCCATCTCCACCATTGCGAAGCGTCATTTAAATCGACAGCTGTTGCCGTAGGCGTAAAAACGAGTGAAGCTGCAACTAATAGACTTTCATCGGGTTTTGGGGTTCCAGGAGGTAATTGCTTCTTTATTTCTTCCCAATCGGGTTTTATTTCAGCTGTGGTGACATAGCCGGTTGCCTTGACAAATTTTTCAAATTGTGCATTAGTCACTTCGGTGGCATCCATCCAAAAAGCGTTGATTTTAACCCGATGCTGCGGATATTCATCTTGTCTTCCTTCATCATCCGAGGCGCCCATCAGGAATTCACCAGAGGGAATCTGTACCATTCCTTCATAAGAAACAGTTTTTGATTCACTGATTGAGTTTGTGTTGTTTGTAGCCGAAAATCGGGACGGCAGAGAGGATTCGCAACTCATTGTGTCCGTATTGGTCATTTTGGCCTTTTTTTCCTCTTTTTTGCCGCAAGCATACATTGTAAGCAGTAGCAAGCCCAGAGTAAACGTTTGGTATCTCATTTTTTATTTTATTTAATCCTGTTTTTGAAGCTAAAAATAGTTTTAATGACTGGTTTATTCTTCGTTTTAAGAAAAATAATTAATCTTTATTTTTCTGATTTTTTATTTTTTGAAGCAACTCTGCCAATTCATTTACAAGCTTTGGGTACTGATTTGCAAGATTTTCTCTTTCGCCAAGATCTTTATTTAAATCATACAATTGTGGCTGTGGATTATTGCCTAATTCGGTGTTGGTAAGTACATTCATCGCAGCTCTATTGTTGGGTTCAATATATTTCCAATTGTCTTTTAGGATTGCCAAAGATGTGGTTCCCTGCTCGATCAGGACGGTACGTCCTTTGGATGTTTTGCCTAATAGTGCATCGAGCATATTCTCACTATCAGTAGCTTCGCTGGTATTTGTCTTTATCTTGAGCAGGTTTGAAAACGAAGCCAGAAAATCAATTTGAGATACCACGGCTTTCGTAACGCCTACTTTTGTTTTTGCAGGCCAACTGATGATCAGAGGAATTCTTGTTCCTGCTTCAAAAGTGCTGTATTTTCCACCGCGTAAAATACCTGCGGGAGTGTGTCCGTTTAGCTTTGAAACGGCTTCATCCTGATAGCCGTCATCGAGTACGGGACCATTGTCACTGCTAAAAATGATCATGGTGTTTTTGGCTAAGCCCAAATTCTCCAGTTGTTTCATGATTTCGCCTACCGCCCAATCCATTTGTAAAATGGCGTCGCCGCGATATCCCAAATTACTTTTTCCTTTAAACATTGTCGAAGGCATTCGTGGTACATGCGGTTCGGTTAACGAATAATATAGAAAGAAGGGACGTTGTTTATTGGTGTCAATAAATTCTTTAGCTTTCGCTAAAAAAGTCAATGGCATTTCCTCATCAGTCCATCTAGCTTTATTGCCGCCGCTCATGTAACCGATACGGCCAATGCCGTTTACGATGGTGTTATTATGCCCATGATCAGGAGAAGAATGCATTTTTAAAAGTTCAGGATTTTCTATTCCCGTAGGATCATTCCCAATTTTTTTATTGTAATCAACTTGAATAAGATCATTGGCGTCTAAGGCAACAACATGATGGTTCTCGACAAATACAGTAGGAACTCGATCTGCAGTAGCCGGGAAAATAAAAGAATAGTCGAAACCGACTTCATTAGGCCCAGGTTTTAATTCTCCGTTCCATTCTTTTTCACGTTTATCACCTAATCCCAAATGCCATTTTCCTACTATTCCGGTTTGATATCCCGCTTTTTGAAATAAGGAAGGCAAGGTAGTTTTATCAGTTGGGATGATTAAAGCCGCATCTCCGGGTAAAACACCTGTTCCAGCTTTTCGCCATGGATAAAGGCCGGTCATTAATGCATAGCGGGATGGAGTACAGGTTGCTGAGGTTGAGTGTGCATTGGTAAATCGTATTCCTTGTTTAGCCAGTTTATCAATATTGGGAGTGTTGATTTTGGTTGTTCCATAGCAACTCAAGTCACCATAACCCAGATCATCAACATAAATGAAAACGACATTGGGTTTTTGCTGGGCAAATAGCAAACAGCTTGTCAGGCAACTAATAAATAAAAGGTATAATTTTCTCATTTTTTTTGGATACTTTAAGTTGTAACAATACCGCGGTTCTAAAATAGGGACTTGATGAAAAAGCTTATTTTAATTTGTTTTTTCAGTTGTTATTTTAGAAATTTTTTAATTTTTTTATTCCAAATTAAGGTTAATTTCAAAAATAGAATTGTTTTCAAAAGTAACGCACTAGTCCCTACCAGTTTGTTTGGGTTTAAAACCAAATGAGTTCATTTTTGCTGGACAGATTTAGTTTTAAAACAGCTTATTGTTTACCTAATTTTTTTTAAAAATAAAGAAGGCTGTCTAATTTTAGACAGCCTTCTTTATAATCTTTTGTGTTTTTTACCAACTTCCGCTTGAGCCTCCTCCGGAGAATCCACCACCGCCAAATCCACCACCGAATCCGCCGCCGCCAAATCCACCACCAGATGAACCGCCACCAAAACCACCTCCGCCACCTCCACGGCCGAGGCTACTCAGGATAATCACGTCTAATAAACTAGGGCCATGATGTCCGCCACGGTTATTGCCGGAGTTTCCGCCACCACCGCCTTTATTTCTGGAAATAAGAATAACGATAAATACGATAATAATGATAAATGGGAAAATAGGAAAGTCCTTTCCTTGTGTTTGTTTTTTTCTTTCACCTTTGTATTTGCCTTTAAAAACATCAATAAGAGCATCGGTTCCTTTGTCTAGTCCCTTGTAATAGCTACCGGCTTTGAATTCAGGAAGGATAATGTTTCTGATGATTTCACCTCCAATTCCTGCTGTCAACCGGTCCTCAAGTCCATAACCCGGATTGATTGCGATTTTTCTTTCTGCTTTGGCTACTAAAATAATAACGCCATTATCTTCCTTTGCTTGACCTAGTCCCCAGGTGTGTGCCCACTTAGTAGCCAATTGGCTCACATCTTCGCCTTTTAGACTCTCAATGGTTACAACCAATATTTGAGTAGTCGTGGAATCAGAATATTTAATGAGTTTTTCTTCTAAACTGGTTTTTTCTGTTGCGCTTAAAAGGTTTGCATAGTCGTAAACACTGGTTTGAAAACTAGGTTTTTCAGGGATTGTAAATTGTGCAAAACTGAGCTGTGAAAAGAGCAAACAGATGAACAGTTTTAAGAAAATTGAGGTATGCTTTGTTTGTAAAATCATTCTCCTTTAGATATTTCGTTTGATAATTCATTAGTGTCCTCTTCTGACCAGGGGAAATGTTTTTTTAATTCTTCTCCAGCTCTTAGAATACCGTCAATCAAACCTTGTTTGAAATTGCCGTTTTTAAAATGAGCGACCATAATATCTTTAGTACTGTCCCAAAAATCATTTTGAACAATGTCATTAATACCTTGGTCACCGCAAATCACAAAGGTTTTGTCTTTTACAGCAAGGTAAATTAAGACTCCGTTTTTGAGTTGGGTCTCATCCATTTTTAGGTCATGAAAAACTTCCAATGCACGATCATAGGGATCTAGTTCTGTTGTTTTTTCCAGATGAACTCTAATCTCTCCAGAAGTATTTTTTTCAGCCACGCGAATGGCTTCTACAATTTCTTGTTCTTCTTTTTGGGTTAAAAAATCTTCTACTTTTGACATGAGTTTATTTTTGTTTAAAACAATTAATAGCGAGATGAAAGAACTATTATTTAAAAACCATTAAGAAATTAAAATTCATTAGGTTTTAATGGTCTAAATTTCTTAATGGTTTCTCCTTTTTATGAAAAAGAATAAGGTTTTTTACTGCTACTTTTATTTGTTCTAAAGTAGTTGTAAATCTTATGTTTTTTTTAGAATTTCACTTCCACAGGTTTGTCGGCTCCTTCCACAGCGTTAAAATAAGCTTTTTCTTTAAAACCAAACATACCTGCAAATAATGAATTTGGGAAAGTTTTAATATGAGTGTTGTATGGTTTTACTGCTTCGTTAAAACGAGTTCTAGCGGTTAAAATTTGATTTTCGGTGCTTGCCAGTTCATCTTGTAATTTCAAGAAATTTTGGTTGGCTTTCAAATCAGGATATTTTTCAACTGTAACTAATAAACGAGATAACGAGCTGCTAACACCGCTTTGAGCTGAGTTAAATGCAGCCAATTGTTCCGGAGTAATATTTGTAGGGTCTACGGTTGTTTGGGTTGCCTTTGCACGGGCTTCAATAACAGCAGTCAAAGTGCTTTTTTCAAAATCAGCAGCTCCTTTTACGGTGTTGACTAAGTTTCCAATTAGGTCATTTCGTCTTTGGTAAGCAGTTTGTACGTCTCCCCATGATTGTTCAACGGTTTGGTTTAAAGTTATGGCTGTGTTGTTAATTCCTTTAACCCAGCTGTAAATTCCAAAAATAATAACGGCTCCAATAATCCAAGGCAAAAATCTTTTCATGTTTGTTTAATTTAAAGTTTAATATTAAGTTTTTTATTTTGTAATCATCTATCAAAAAATCTAAAGTTGATTTTTTATATTAGTTAATTGTGTTCTGATGCCTTCCAGTTTTTGAATAATTTCAAACTTATCCAAGGTTTTCTTTTGACCTTCTTTCAAATGGGTTTTGGCTCCTTCGAGGGTAAAACCTCTTTCTTTTACCAAATGGTAAATCAGTTGTAGGTTTTTGATGTCCTCGGGCGTAAACATTCTATTGCCTTTTGCATTTTTTTTAGGTTTAAGAATGTCAAATTCACTATCCCAAAAACGGATAAGCGAAGCATTTACATCAAAAGCCTTAGCCACTTCGCCTATGCTGTAATATCTTTTGTCTTTTGAAAGTTCAATATGCATTTTTTGTTTCAAGTTTAATGTTACAAGTTTAAAGCAAAAACACTTTGCTAACTAACTCCTATATTATAAATTAATCCAGCGATTGATTTTCTTGATTCGCCAGTTTTGAAATAGCAACATATTCGACCGCCGAAATATTACCGTAATAAAAATTAAGCGGATTGACCACTTTGCCGTCTTTGTGAACTTCATAGTGCAAATGAGGTCCTTCGGATCTTCCGGTGCTGCCTACATAACCAATAATGTCACCTCGCTTTACTCTTTGTCCGGCTCGACAGTTGTATTTGCTCAAATGCGCATATAAAGTTTCGTATCCATAACCATGCCTAATTACCACGTGATTCCCAAAACCCGAAGCTTTATTGTCAGCTTGACTCACTACTCCGTCTCCGGTGGCAAAAACAGGAGTTCCTATTTTAGCTGTAAAGTCCATTCCCTCATGCATTTTCTTCGCTTTTGTAAACGGATCTGTGCGGTAGCCAAAACCCGAAGCCATTCTTTTTAAATTTTCATTTCTCACAGGTTGAATGGCAGGAATGGCAGCCAATAATTTGTCTTTCTTTTTGGCTAGTTTTAAGATTTGGTCTAGCGATTCTGATTGTATGGCTAATTGTTTGCTAAGAACGTCTATTCTTTTTGTCGTGTTTAGTACTAACTGGGTGTTGTCATAACCTTCTAAAGCGGTATATCTATTGACGTCTTTAAAACCTGATTTCCTTTCCTCTTCTGGAATGGGGGCGGTATTAAAATAGGTACGGTATAAATTGTTGTCTCGGTCTTCAATCGCTTCAATGACATCGTCTACTTGATCCATTTTTTTATTCAAAACTGCATAATTCAGTTTCAAATTTTCAATTTCACGTATTAACAAACGATCTTTTGGTGTGTCGAAATAAGGAGTATTCAATAAAACCACAAAACTGATGAAACCAAATAATGCCGAAGCCACTAAAAATAAGGCTGCGAAGCCAAATTTCCATCGTTTTTTTGTTTTAATTTTTCGATACGCCAGATTTTCGGAATCGTAATAATATTTTACTTTCGCCATATTTTAAAATACCCTATTTTTGCACCTTATAAAGTGTTAGTTGAACAAATTTAATAAATGTTTCATTTGTTCAATCTTTTTTCGCTAATAAATAAAATATAAAGCGGATTAAAAGATTTGAAAATTTAATGATTGAAAGATTATTGAATTTTTAATTTTGATAAAAAAATAAATTTAAAAACTTTGTGCCTTAGCGCCTTAGTGAAAAATAAATAAATAAATGAACTCACAAGACGTACGCAGACAATTTCTGGATTTTTTTCAAAGTAAAGGGCATTTAATTGTTCCTTCGGCTCCTATAGTTTTAAAGGATGACCCAACCCTGATGTTCAACAACTCAGGAATGGCGCAGTTCAAAGAATATTTTTTAGGAAACGCTACGCCAAAAAGCGCTAGAATTGCTGACACCCAAAAATGTCTTCGTGTTTCAGGAAAGCATAATGATTTAGAAGATGTAGGTTTTGATACCTACCATCATACCATGTTTGAGATGTTGGGGAACTGGTCCTTTGGTGATTATTTCAAAGAAGAGGCTTTGCCTTGGGCTTGGGAATTTTTGACCGAAGTTTTGAAACTGGATAAAGACCGTTTGTATGTTTCTGTTTTTGAAGGAAACGAAGCAGAGAATGTGCCTTTTGATCAAGAAGCTTTCGATATTTGGAAACAATTTGTTCCGGAAGACCGTATTATTTTTGGAAACAAAAAAGACAATTTCTGGGAAATGGGCGATCAAGGTCCGTGTGGTCCATGTTCTGAAATTCATATTGATTTGCGTACCAATGAAGAAAGAACAGCAGTTTCTGGTCGTAGTTTAGTTAATGCCGATCATCCACAAGTTGTTGAAATATGGAATAATGTATTTATGGAATTCAACCGTAAAGCAGATGGTTCGTTAGAAAAATTACCTGCACAACACGTCGATACCGGAATGGGATTTGAGCGTTTGTGTATGGCGATGCAAAACGTAACTTCAAACTATGATACGGATGTATTTACACCACTTATTGAAAAAGTGGAACAAATTACAGGATTAAAATATACTTCAAATGAAGTTAAAAATATAAGCGAAGAACAAAACAAAATTAACATCGCTATTCGTGTGATTGTCGATCACGTGCGTGCGGTAGCTTTTGCTATTGCCGATGGGCAATTGCCTTCAAATACTGGTGCAGGATATGTAATTCGTCGTATTTTGCGTCGTGCGATTCGTTACGGATTTACTTTCTTAAATACCAAAGAAGCTTTTATCTATAAATTAGTAGAAGTTTTAGCCAACCAAATGGGCGAGTTTTTCCCGGAAATCAAATCGCAGCAAAATTTAGTGACTAATGTGATACGTGAAGAAGAAACTTCTTTCTTGAGAACCTTAGATCAAGGATTGCAATTGTTAGAAAATGTGATTTCTAATACCAAAGGGAATGAGGTTTCAGGCGCTAAAGCATTCGAATTGTATGATACTTTTGGTTTTCCAAAGGATTTAACAGCCTTGATTTTAAAGGAAAAAGGAATGACTTTCAATGAAGCAGAGTTCGATGCTTCGATGCAAGAGCAAAAAGCACGTTCGCGTGCGGCTTCTGAAGTTTCGACGGAGGATTGGTCTGTGTTGATTCCAGGAAATGTTGAAACATTTGTAGGTTATGATCAAACGGAGTCCAATGTAAAAATAACCAGAATTCGTAAAGTAGATTCTAAAAAAGACGGGATTTTGTATCAAATCGTTTTAGATAACAGTCCTTTTTATCCGGAAGGTGGGGGACAAGTTGGTGATAAAGGGGTTTTGGTATCTGCCAATGAAACGATTGAAATTATAGATACCAAGAAAGAAAATAATCTGATTTTACATTTTGCAAAACAACTTCCTGAGAATTTAGAGGCTAGTTTTATAGCTAAGGTAAATACGGATTTAAGAGCTTCATCAGCTCGAAATCATACAGCTACACACTTGATGCATCAAGCATTACGCAGTATTCTAGGGACTCATGTGGAACAAAAAGGATCTTTGGTCAATCCAAATTACCTGCGTTTTGACTTTTCTCATTTTGCAAAAGTAAGCGATGAGGAATTAAAGCAAGTAGAGGATTTTGTCAATGCGAAAATTCAAGAGCAATTGTCGTTGATAGAACGCAGAGATATTCCTTTTGCGCAAGCTGTAGAAGAAGGTGCTATGGCTTTATTTGGGGAAAAATACGGAGATCATGTACGTGCAATTAAATTTGGAGACAGCATGGAATTGTGTGGTGGAATCCATGTAAGCAATACAGCTGATATTTGGTCATTCAAAATTGTTTCTGAAGGAGCAGTTGCAGCCGGAATTCGCCGTATTGAAGCTATTACAGGCGATGGTGTAAGACAATTTTTTGCTTCGCAGGATGAATTGTTGAGCGAAATTAAATCAGCATTGAAAAACCCACAGGATGCGGTAAAAGCTGTAGTTTCATTACAAGATGAAAATGCCAAATTGAAAAAACAGTTGGAAGCTTTGTTGAAAGAGAAAGCCAAAAACATGAAAGGTGATTTGATCAAAGAATTGCAAGAAATAAACGGTGTTCAGTTCTTAGCTAAACAAGTCGATTTGAATCCGGAAGGAGCTAAAGATTTGGCTTATGAATTAGGAAATTTAGGCACAAACTTATTTTTAGTTTTGGCTACAGCCGAAGAAGGAAAGCCAATGTTGAGCTGTTATATTTCTAAGGAATTGGTTGCCGATAAAAATCTGAATGCGGGTCAGGTAGTTCGCGAATTAGGAAAATTTATCCAAGGTGGAGGAGGAGGGCAGCCTTTCTTTGCAACTGCAGGAGGAAAAAATGCTGCCGGAATTCCGGAAGCTTTAGCAAAAGCAATTGATTTTGTAAAATAGTTTCGAATATTTTTTTAATATAGAAAAGACCTCTTCTAATTTGTTTGGAAGAGGTTTTTTTTATGAATTTCTTTTGATAAAGTTAGGGAATAATCTACTTTTTGTGATTTTTTTAATGGTTAAGTGTCTGAAATAGAGTTCCCCGAAAAAAAAATAGTCTTTTGTAAATGCCCAAGAATAGTTGTGTTAAAAAACACTGTTTGACGAGTTTTTTAGCTAATTAACGTTCTTTTAAGGTGTTAGTGAATTAAGATTTTAACTTTAGCCAGTAAAATAGTTTGTGTTGAATTAGATTGAATTTATTCTAAAAATAGCTGGCTTGGGAGAGGTAAATAAAATAGTAAGTCTTTTGATGGTTTCGATAGTAGTACTTTGTTCTTGTTCAGAAGATAAAGTAAGTACGGATAAACTCTTGAGAAAAACAGTTGAAATTTCTGAAAATGGAACTTCGACCACTACTTTGTATAATTACAATGGCAATGAAATAGTAAGTGTTGACGGAGCTAAGAAATACATTAGCTATACTTATACGGATGGTCTCATTACTAAAATTATAACTAAAGACAAAGAGAGTCAATGGAGTGTCACATTAGATTATACCTATAATAAAGCACAATTAGTGCGCATGCATTCTTCAGAGGGTTATGTGATGAATTATAGTCATAAGGGAGATGGAACTGTTTCTTATGAGAAAGTAGTACTAGATTCTCAAAATCAGGAAACAAAAGTTTTTCATGGAATTTTATATTTTGAAAATTGGAATTTAGTTAAAGATGAACGGATTTTTGACGATTCGCCGCAAGGTGTGTTATCTAAACAAAAAGTAAGTTTTGAATACGATTCCAAGAATAATCCTTTTTATAACATCTTAGGATATGCTAAGTTGTTAAGTCATAATGAGGTGATTTCAATTAATAATAATAGGTTGGCTGTAGTGGAGCGAGTTGTTATCCAAGATGATCAATTGACTTCATCGGCAAATTTGTATCAAGGTGTTTTTAAATATGACACTGATAATTATCCTGTAGAACACGTTACTGAAGCCAGTATTGTAAACCCAAATTATGTGAAAACCCAGTTTTTCTATTAATTAATACTTAATTTTGGGAAAAAATATAAAATGCAATTCAGAACCCCAGTACCTATTTCTAAGAGTATTTCCCCAATCGATTACAACTCAAAGATTATTTCTTTTGGTTCTTGTTTTGCAGTTAATATGGCGGAGAAACTGAATTATTTTAAGTTCGAAAATTCGTGTAATCCGTTCGGGATTTTGTTTCATCCTTTGGCCATTGAGAATCTAATTGAATTTGTAGTGTCTGAAAAAGAATTTACTACATCTGATCTATTTTTTCATAATGAACAATGGCATTGTTTTGATGCTCATTCTGATTTGAGTAATCCTAATCCCAATAACTTGTTAAGTGATTTGAATGCCACTGTCAAGTCCATGCGACAACAAATGCTTGAAGCTACTCATGTTGTGATTACGTATGGTACGGCTTGGGTATATCGAAATATTGATAGTAATGAAATAGTTGCTAACTGCCATAAAGTACCACAAAAACAGTTTGAGAAAGAGTTGCTTTCGATAGAAATAATTAAGGAAAGCATCGAGAAAACAATTGATTTAATTCATTCTGTAAATCCAAATTGCAACATCATTTTTACCGTTTCACCAGTGCGTCATATCAAAGATGGTTTTGTCGAAAATCAGGTAAGTAAAGCGCATTTGATTTCGGGAATTCATCAGCTAATGAGCAAGGAAGCCAAAACATTAAGCTATTTTCCGAGTTATGAAATCATGATGGACGAACTGCGCGATTATCGTTTTTATGCCGAAGATATGTTGCATCCCAGCTCTGTGGCGATAGATTTTATTTGGAAACGTTTCAAGGAAACTAATATTTCTGAGCAATCTTTTTTAATTATGGATGAGGTGGAGACAATCCAAAAAAGTCTTTCGCATAAACCTTTTAATCCCAACTCAGAAAGTCATCGTAAATTTGAAAACAAACTGATGGAGAAAATCAGTAAATTGGAAACTCAATATTCATTCATGAAATTTTAAATATGATTAGAAAAATAGGTATTGGAACAGGAATTATTGTCAGCATATTTTTGTTGTTCAAGTTTTGTGAATTTAAAAAAAATGATGCTGAAGATTTAAATTATAATACAAATCTCATTCAGCAACAAATAGTCAACGTAGGTAAACTTGTGGTTACAGAAGGGCATTTTTCAGAAGTGATTACGTATAAAAACCAAGAGAAATATTTGTTGGATATGCTTTCTTTTGAGAAAAAAGCCTTAGTAATAGTGAATGCTGATGTAACGGTTGCTTATGATTTGCATCAAATGAAATACGATATCGATGAAGAAAATAAAGTAATCACAATCATTAGTATTCCAAAAGAAGAGATAAAAATAAGTCCGGATATCCAGTTTTATGATGTGGAACAAAGCAAATTGAACCCGTTTACTGCCGATGATTACAATAAAATAAATAAATCAGTTAAAGCAAATCTGGCTAAGAAAATTGAAAAATCATCTTTAAAAAGGAATGCCCAGAATCGTTTAATAAGTGAGTTATCTAAAATATTGATTCTTAGTAATTCTTTTGGATGGAAGTTGCAATACAAAGGGGAGGTGATTAAAAGCGAAAAAGATTTTAATCAGAAAATAAAGCTCTAGAAGAATTAGTTTTTCTAATAGAGTTTAGAATGACTTATGTTTATAGTATTTTTAACCGCAAATTCGCTAATTATTGTTAGAGCTTAGAGCTGTCTAATTTACGAATTTGCGGTTTGTTTTTAGGCTTTTTCTTTAGTGAAGATCAATTCTAAGCCTCCATCAATCAAATGGGCAGTTTCAGGTCTTTTGATTTTCATTTTTTCAAGATAATCAAGCACTTTTGTTAAGAGCTCAGAGTCTTTTTGGTTTGATAAAAGTTCGGCAATTTCTACTGCTAAAAGCCAATCATGGGAATGATTTGTAGTTAGTTTATTGAAGACAAAAGTTAAGGCTGTTTGGGCGCCATTTGTTTCTCTCATTTCACGAACGGTTTTGTATAATTCTTCCAGTTCCTCTCTTTCTGAGGAGTGTTTTGCTTTGATTGTTTTGCTTGAAGGAACATGCGAAATCAAATCAAAACTGTTTACATCGGCAGGACCGGAGAATGCAGAAACTACTTTCTTGCCCACGGCCATGTCATAAACGCCCCATTCCGGTTGAAATAAAACAGTTTCACCATGAGTTACGGTGCAGTTATTCAATCGGATAAGTATGATTTCTCCTTGTAGGTTTCTGGAACCCGTAATTATTTCGCCTTCTACAGTGATATTGCCTTCAAATTCCAGTTTGACACTTTTAGATTCCAAAATATTGTAAGCATTTAAATCTTTAGGACTCATATCTTCAATGGCGAGATTGATTCCTTTTAGTTTGCCTATCGGGCTTCCAAAACCTTCTGCATGAGTAATGGTTCCATGACCTACTAATTCTTTTTCGCGGTAAGCCAAAGCGGTCTTTCCTGTGGTTTGTATGTAAACGGCTTTTCCTTCGTCCTCAATTACATTGGTGAAAACACCTGAAATTTGTAGTCCGGTGCTTAGTTCTATAGTTCCTAAAGCATTAGAGGTTATCAATTTTTTTATACCTGATATGCCACCTGTTCTCAAGGCCATTTTATTGGCAAATTCTTCTAAAACTAAATTTAGATAGGCAAAAGTGGGCGTGACATACAATTGCGGCTGTAGTTTGGTAATATCAAAACTCTGGTTAGCGGCGGATATGTCGTAAGGGATTTTTGTAACATTGTCGGTCATGCACCAAGCGCTTTCGCCAATGGAAGAAAGTAAGCCAGCACCATATATCTTTGGATTTTCTACAGTACCTATCAAACCATATTCCACGGTCCACCAATGTAGGTTTCTGATTTGCGCCATTTCTGATAATTCTCCCATATTGTTCTGTAAGTCTTCTACCGCTTTTTCGGCAGCATCGATATCAGCTTGTGGCGTGTCTTCGGCTTCTTTCAAAATAGAAAGCAGTCGAATGGCTTCGTACATTTCATAATCTTTAGACGACGAAATGGCTTTGCATCCTATTTCTCCAAAACGGCGTAAATATTCAGCGTATTCCGGATTAGCAATAATAGGGGCATGACCGGCCCCTTCATGAATAATATCCGGAGCTGGGGTGTATTCTATGTGTTCGATCTGACGAATATCGGATGCGATAACCAGAACATTATAAGCTTGAAATTCCATGAAAGCATTAGGCGGAATAAATCCGTCAACAGCTACCGCTGCCCATCCTATTTCGCTAAGGATGCGATTCATGCCATACATACTGGGTATATTGTCGATTTCGATTCCTGTTTTCTTCAATCCATCCAAATAGGAATGATGGGCTACTTTTGAAAGGTAATCTACGTTTTTACGCATCACATAACGCCAAACCGCTTGGTTTATAGGTGTGTAGTCGCTATAATCCTGAGGTTTAATGAATTGTTTTAAGTGCTTTGGTAAGCGCTCTAATAATGGATTAGTTTCAATAGTTGCATTCATTTCGAAAACGTTATAGTTTAAGTTGTAAAAGTACAAATTCCGAGAGCTATTTCCCGCTTTTCATGACAAGTTTTTACTAATCGGTTTGTTTTAACAATAGTAAAATGAAAGCCTTTTTAGAAAAAAACTCTCTTTTGTTACAAATAAAATGTAATTGGTTTTAGTGAAAAGAATATAATAATAGAGTGATGTGACAAGTAAGATTATTGTATTAATCGATCACTTCAAATAGCAAAATTTGCGTTTTCTGTTTGTCTGAAAAATTATTATCCGAAACAAAAATCAGGGTTTGATGCCCGTTTGCTAATTTTGGACCAAAAGTCAATCCTTCAATATTGTCAATAAAAATACCCAAATCATCCATGTTTAGAATGAGTTTTTTAGAAACGCTTTCAAAAGATTGGTTTTTTAAGGAACTTATGTTTTTTACGTCTGTAGCTTTAGTTAGATCACATAAATATACTTTTACCGTGCAGGCTTGTGTTCCTGTTGAATAAGAGCGTTCCACCACAAGCAACTGGTTTTTTTTATAATATTGAAGGGCTGCAATCCCGTTTACTGCAAATGAACCTTTAGGGTTGGGTTCTTTGGCTATCGGATCTAGTTCATAGGCGTATTGGGCCGCATTTTTTTTGGTTTTGACATTAAATTGATATAATCTAATCAAGGCGCTTTTATCAGTGCTGGCTTTGTCTCCATCTTCAAAAAGAGGTTCTTCTACGCTGGTATAGATGGTTTTGTATTTATTGTCAAAAGTAATTCCTTCGAGAGTACCATTGTTTCGAGGGCCTTTGTCTTCTTTTTGCATTTCTAGATTAGAAGGCAATTTTATTTTATTTTGAAAGTTGCCTTTTAAATCCATGAAGTTGATTGATGGATTTTGTAAAACGGTTTTGTCAGAAGTGAGGACGCGGGCGCCTTCGCTGCTCCAAATTAAAGATTTGTTTTTCGGATTGTATCGAATATCTTCAGGATCTGCCGAAGTTTCAGGAGTGCTTAGCCAATTGCCGAAAGAAGTGCCTTCTTCATTTTTTAAGGTATTTGTATCCAGAAAATCTATGGTTTTTATCTGATTGTTATTCAAATGGATTTTTGCAGTGTAAAATCGGGAAGGATCTACCTGTGATCGCTCATCGCTGATCAGGTAGTAAATGTCTTGTTTTTTGTCATAATCAATACCGGAAAGTCCGCCAATTTTGGTGTTCTTGAAATCCTGATTGTAAGGAATTTCGATTGAGTTTACAAAATTCAAGCGAGGAGTTGAATGGGCTTGACTTACTTGTTTTACATTCGAACAAGAAAGAAAAAAAGAGATGAAAAGGAATCCAAATAGAAGTTTACGCATGGCAATGATACCAGTTTAGATTAAAATTTATAATTAATGTTGAGGATTGTTTTTTGTGGCATTTCTAAAATAATCAATTTTATAATTGAACATTTCGGCCATGTTTTTGGCGCGTAATTTTGCTTCTTCGGCAATTGGGCCAGTAAATAATCCGTCTATGGTTGTTGAGAAGAGTTCCATCCAGCGGTCAAAATGTTCTTTGGCTACGGGTAATTGCTTATGTGGAGGGAATGGGCTTCCGGAATAAGTGTGTACTTCCAGTAGAATAGTTTGCCAAAAGCGATACATTTTTTCTAGATGTTCTGGCCATTGATTTCCTATTTTGGCATTAAATATAGGACCAATGAATTCGTCTTTTTGAACTTTTGAATAGAAGCTGTCAACAAGTAATTTAATGTCTTCTAGGGTTGTAATGTCCTTCAATGTTGTCATAATTTGAGTATAAAAAAAGCCTACGCAAAGGTAGGCCATAAAATGCGAAAGGGAAATGGTTTATCCAATTAATTGGGTGAACAGATCTTGTTTTTCATTGAGGTATTTGAATTCAAATCCTTTGTGAGTCATCTTGTTTTTGATGCTCATAATGTCATTCTTATTTTTCAATTCCAGACCAACAACAGCAGGGCCAACTTCTCGACTGTTTTTCTTAGTGAATTGGAAATAGGTGATGTCGTCATCAGATCCAAGGATTTCATTGACAAATTCCTTTAAGGCACCGGGGCGTTGTGGAAATTGAATCATGAAATAATGCATCAACCCTTCATATAGCAGGGAGCGTTCTTTTATTTCGGCTGTTCTTTCGATATCGTTGTTACTTCCGCTTACGATACAAACCACGTTTTTGCCTTTTATTTTGTCTTTGTAGAAGTCTAAGGCGGCGATAGTTAATGCTCCTGCCGGCTCTACCACCATAGCTTCTTCGTTGTACAAGCGCAAAATGGTGGTGCATACTTTTCCTTCGGGAACCAGAATAATATCGTCAAGGTTTCTTTGGCATATTTCAAAGGTGATGTTTCCTACCTGTTTTACGGCGGCACCGTCCACAAATTTATCGATGGTTTCCAATGGAATGTTATCGCCTTTATCGATGGCTGTTTTCATCGAAGGGGCGCCCTCGGGTTCTACTCCTATGATTTTGGTGTTAGGGCTTAGTTCCTTGAATACCTCCGAAAGTCCAGCAGCTAATCCGCCGCCGCCGATGGGAACAAATACATAATCGATTGGACTTGTATAGGTTTCCAGTATTTCTAAGGCTACAGTTCCTTGACCTGCTATCACTTTTTCATCGTCAAAGGGATGGATGAATATTTTGTTGTTTTTTGTTGCGTCTTCTGCTGCTTTTGCATAGGCATCATCAAAAGTGTCTCCTATCAGTACAATTTCTACAAATGATTTCCCAAACAATTGTACTTGTTTCACCTTCTGTTTGGGTGTGGTTTTAGGCATATAAATCTTGCCATTTATTTTTAGTAAGTTGCAGGAATATGCCACTCCTTGTGCATGGTTTCCAGCACTGGCGCATACTACTCCTTGTAGTTTTTCTTGTTCTGTCAACGAACTGATTTTGTTGTAAGCACCTCTTATTTTGTAGGAACGTACAATTTGTAGATCTTCCCTTTTTAATAAAATAGTTGACTCAAATTCTTCTGAAAGGTTCAGATTTTGGGTTAATGCTGTGGGAGAGACCACTCCGTCCAGTTGTTTTTTTGCAACTAATACTTGTTTGAATATAGTCATGATTTTAGTTTAGGATAGTTTGTTATTTAAGCATAAAAAAACCTCCCGATAGGGAGGTTTTATAAATGTATTTTTTTAATTAATTTATATAACACTCCGCCATTATTGTTGAATAATAATAATGATAATAGCGATGATAATGTTAAATAAATTGTTCATTGTTTTCTATTTATTGGGCAAATGTATCGATTATTTGATAAAATCAAATTAAAAAATATTATTTTTTTAAATTAGAAGGAGGGAACTGCGCTAAAATTTTTGCGACAAATTCATTAATTTGACTTTCTTTTTTTGCGCGATTTTCAGTTAAGTAACCATTGCCTTCGCCTTCCCAAACCAATTCTTTTTTCTTGGCATCAATTAAATCAATATAAAGGGTGCCTTCTGTAGAAGAGGTTACATAAGTACGTCCTCCCCAAAGGTATGGATTCCATCCCCATCCCCATCCATATCCCCAACCGGCATTGTATTGGTTTACATCTAAACGCTCTCTTTCTTTAGTAAGAATATTTATAAGTAAATCAGGATTTTCGCTTTTGGTCATTCCTTTTTTGCTTAATTCATTGTCAATTGCATGAAGAATTCTTTTCTTGTCCATTTCTGAAATATTAGCTCTGTCAATACCTCTTTTATGGAAAGCGTAGGTTTTATATTGATTGAAATCAACATTTGTATCATAATCTGAATATACTTTTACGGAACTGCATGACGCAATAATGAAAAGTAATAATACCGGAAAAAATTTAATTGCTTTCATGGCTTAAATATTTGGTTATTATATGTTTACTAAAGATACGCTCAAATTTTTAAAAATCCAATAATTCATCTGCGACTACATTTGGCAAGGTAACTTTCAGTAAAGGTTGTGTTGCCATTGCTCTTTTTATGGCAAAGACAGCTCCTTCATTTCTGGCCCAACTTCTTCTGGATATTCCATTATTGACATCCCAGAAGAGCATGGATTCTAAACGTTTTGATGCTTCTTTTGAACCGTCAAGAACCATGCCGAAACCTCCGTTTATAACCTCTCCCCAGCCTACTCCGCCTCCGTTATGGATGGATACCCAAGTGGCACCGCGGAAACTGTCTCCTATCACGTTTTGTATCGCCATATCAGCCGTAAAACGAGATCCATCATAGATATTAGAGGTTTCTCTGTATGGTGAATCAGTTCCCGAAACATCATGATGATCGCGACCTAAAACGACAGTTCCTATTTCTCCTTTGGCAATAGCCTGATTGAAAGCTTCGGCAATTTTTACGCGACCTTCGGCATCAGCATATAAAATTCGGGCTTGGGAACCCACAACGAGTTTGTTTTCTTGGGCACCTTTGATCCATTGAATGTTATCCTGCATTTGTTGCTGGATTTCAATCGGCGCTGTTTTTGCCATTTCTTCCAAAACGGCACAAGCCATGTTATCTGTTTTAAGAAGGTCCTCTGGGTTTCCGGAAGCACAAACCCAACGGAAAGGTCCAAACCCATAATCGAAACACATGGGACCCATGATGTCCTGAACATAGCTCGGATATCTAAAATCAATTTTGTTCTCGGCCATAATATCGGCTCCTGCACGGGAAGCTTCCAGTAAAAAAGCATTTCCATAATCAAAGAAATAGGTTCCTTTGGCTGTATGTTTGTTGATTGCAGCAGTATGACGGCGCAAGGTTTCTTGCACTTTTTCTTTGAATAAATCCGGATTATTGGCCATCATTTCGTTGGCTTCTTCAAATGAAATGCCAACAGGATAATATCCGCCAGCCCAAGGATTGTGTAGTGAAGTTTGATCTGAGCCCAAATCAATATGGATGTTTTCTTCGTCAAAACGTTCCCAAACATCTACCACGTTCCCAAGGTAGGCGATTGAAACGGTTTCATTGTTGGCTTTTGCCAAGGCAACTCTTTGTACCAATTTGTCGAGATCTTCAATCACTTCATTAATCCAGCCTTGACTGTGTCGAATGTGGGTGATTTTCGAATTCACCTCGGCGCAAACGGTGATGCAACCGGCAATATTTCCGGCTTTGGGTTGCGCGCCACTCATTCCTCCTAATCCTGAGGTAACAAATAAGCCGCCTTTTGGATTGCGTTTTATTTTTCTAAAACCATTCAAAACAGTGATCGTCGTTCCATGCACGATTCCTTGCGGACCGATATACATATAGCTTCCTGCGGTCATTTGACCGTACTGAGACACACCCAAAGCATTCATTCTTTCCCAATCATCGGGTTGCGAATAATTTGGGATTACCATTCCGTTTGTAACTACAACTCTTGGCGCTTCTTTATGGGAAGGAAATAATCCCATAGGATGACCAGAATACATTGTCAATGTTTGTTCATCGGTCATTTCCGATAAATATTGCATGGTCAATAAATACTGTGCCCAGTTTTGAAACACAGCTCCATTACCACCGTAGGTGATTAATTCATGAGGATGTTGTGCTACGGCATAATCCAAATTGTTTTGGATCATCAGCATGATGGCTTTTGCCTGTTCGCTTTTTCCTGGATATTCTTGAATAGGTCTCGCGCGCATTTCATAATCCGGACGCAAACGGTACATGTAAATGCGACCGTAAGTTTCTAACTCTTCCAGAAATTCCGGCACTAATTCGGCATGGTATTTTGGATCAAAATAGCGAAGTGCATTTCGAAGTGCCAGTTTTTTTTCGTCAGCCGATAAGATTTCTTTGCGTTTTGGAGCGTGATTGATGTTGGCCTCATACGGTTTTGGTTGAGGTAATATAGCAGGGATTCCCTGTTGAATTTGTTCTTGAAAAGTCATTTTTTTAATTTAAAAATTTAAATATTGAAGCATTTAAAGATTTTGAAATATCTTGGTTTTCTCATTTCTCTCCGTAAATAAGAAGGAAAATCTAAGGATAACGAATATCCGACCTATGATAGGATTTGTGGATTCTAATTCTATATTTTAGGGAATGACAATCCATCTTTTTTTTGTTGATTTATTAGTTTGGTTATTGTAACCGATCACTGAAAACTGCTTACTTTCTATTTGTTCCTGTTTTTTTATCATAACCATAAGGACAATGACGGCATCCACTTTTGCAGCAATAGCCTCTTTTGAGATGGAATTTTTCGGTAAAGCATTTATATCCTTCCGGAGTGTAATAGAAATCTTCGCCTTCCGTCATTTTCTTTTCATTATTTTGATTCATCATATTCTGAAGCATTCTATATGTTCTTCTTTACTTTTTGAAATTAAATGAGAACTCAGTTTTTTTTGAGTTTTCTTTTAAAAGAAACGATTCCAGTTGCACAAATTTATAGATTTTATAGTGAATGTTTGTTAATGTTGCTGAATATTTAATCAGCTAATAGCTGTTAGTAAGAGTCGTTTTTGGGAATTATTGGATTTTAATTTTTAAAAATAATATATTTAAAAAAGATTATTCTTTAAGTTTACCATTTATATGCGGCCCCGCGCTTATGAAGATAAAAATAGTGATTCCCTTTATGTCAGGCATTGAGGTTTTGTGAGTTTATTTTTAATATTTCAGCTTCATTTTTGAAAAAAATCGTGTGAATGTATTTAATTGTGTCTAAATATTTACTTCCTAAAGGATTTCGTGGTTTGACGGCATTTCCCTTTGTATTTTTGAAATACAGTCAGGATAAAGAGAATCTAATTTTTATAAATCACGAAAAAATCCATTTACGCCAGCAACTGGAAATGTTAGTAATTCCATTTTTTATTTGGTACTTTTTGGAATATTTTATTCGATTGCTTCAATTTAGAAATAGAGATTTAGCTTACCGAAATATCAGTTTTGAACGCGAGGCTTATGCTCATGAATTAGAATTAGGCTATCTGGAAAAGCGGTCTTTTTTTAGATTTGTAAAATATTTAAGGTAAAAGTATAAGTTAAATGCATTAAACCGAAAGCTTATGCGGAAAATGCAGTGGCTGTAGATTACCTTTTTTTATATATAAATTTTAACTTTGTACCAAAATTATCCAGTTTGAACCAAAAGTTAGTTATAGCGTTTCCAAATTCGATTTCCGTGCATATCAAACGCGAGGACTTGATTCATCCTTTTGTTTCCGGAAATAAGTTCCGAAAGCTAAAATACAATTTGCTGCAAGCCAAAAAAGAAAAGGAAGAAACCTTGCTTACTTTTGGCGGGGCATATTCTAATCATATAGCTGCAGTGGCTTTTGCCGGAAAAGAACAAGGATTTAAGACTATTGGGATTATTCGTGGGGATGAATTGAGAGATAAAATTTCAGATAATCCCACCTTGCAATTTGCTGAAAGTTGCGGAATGCAATTCGAATTTGTATCCAGAGAAGCCTATCGATTAAAGAATGATGACTCATTTTTAGACGATTTGAAACGGAAATTTGGAAATTTTTATCTTGTCCCGGAAGGAGGAACAAACGAGTTGGCGATAAAAGGCTGTGAGGAAATTTTGACCGATGAAGATGCGCAATTTGACTATGTGTGCTGTGCTGTGGGAACCGGCGGAACCATTTCTGGAATTATAAACAGTGCGTTGCCGCATCAAAAAGTTTTAGGATTTCCTGCCTTAAAAGGGGATTTTTTAAAAGATGAAATTCGTATTTTTGCCCAAAATGAGAATTGGGAATTAATAACGGCATATCATTTTGGAGGATATGGGAAAGTAAATCAGGATTTAATTGCATTTATCAACCAGTTTTATGCGGATAATCAAATTCCTTTAGATCCTATTTATACTGGAAAGATGGTTTTTGGCGTTATGGATTTAATACAAAAAGACTATTTTAGCCCTCATTCAAAGATTTTGTTAATTCATACCGGTGGAATTCAAGGAATTCAAGGGATGAATTTGAAATTGAAAAACAAACATTTGCCAACAATAAATATCTATGTTTAAAAAAATACTACTTCTGCTTTTAATTCTGACAATATTAAGTTGTAATGCCACAAAGCCGGCTATTGTGACTACAAAACCAGTTCCCGGAAAAGTTAAAAAACCAGTATCTCGTTCCACAAAACATAAAGCCAAACCTACAACTAAAGGAACAGACTCGCACACACCAAATAGAAGTGTAGCCGAAGTGATCGAATCTAGCTCAAGAACAAGTGTTACCAATGATGTCATTGGTAATTATATTATCCAGTACAAAGATATCGCCATAGGCAACATGAAAAAATATGGCATTCCGGCAAGTATCATCTTGGCTCAGGGAATATTAGAATCTGGTGCAGGAAGAGGAATCTTGGCTATGAATGCAAACAATCATTTTGGGATTAAATGTCATACGGGTTGGACTGGAGATAGTGTAAAGCATGATGATGATGCCAGTCAGGAATGTTTTAGAAAATACAATAATCCAGCGGAATCTTTTGATGATCATGCTTTGTTTTTGACGGGAAGAAGTCGCTATGCCAGTTTGTTTTCTTTGCCTAAAGAAGATTATAAGGCATGGGCCATTGGATTAAGAAAAGCGGGTTATGCCACTGATCCAAAATATCCTGAAAAACTAATTTCATATATTGAAAGATACAATTTAGAGCAATATGACAATCAGGCTTTGGGTAGGAAATATGTACCTTCAGAAAGGCAAACGATTAAAATAGCCAGTGTAGATAACAGAAGTGGTTCTTTTTATGAAGTTCAAAAAGGAGATACTTTGTATTCTATTTCGAAAAAGTTTAACCTAATGGTTGATCAGTTAAAACAGAATAATAATCTTAGTGATAATACCCTTTCCATTGGGCAGAAGTTGAGGGTAAATTAAAAACCAGAAGACAATTACATATCGGATATTTTAAATCCAAAATCATAATTTAAAGATGATCTATAAAAGAAGCAGTCAGCTTTTTGCTGAAGCAGAAAAAGTAATTCCGGGCGGAGTAAATTCACCGGTGCGAGCATTCAAAGCAGTAGGAGGAACACCTATTTTTGTAAAAAGTGCCAAAGGAGCTTATTTGTATGATGAAGACGGAAATCGTCTGATTGATTATATCAATTCATGGGGACCTATGATTTTAGGTCATGCTTATGAGCCAGTTGTTGAAGCCGTAATCGAGAAAGCGAAACTGGGAACTTCATTTGGTATGCCAACAGAATTAGAAACTCAGATTGCCGCTTTGGCAGTTTCGATGGTGCCAAACATTGATAAAATCAGGTTTGTGAATTCAGGTACCGAAGCTTGTATGAGTGCCGTTCGATTGGCACGAGGATTTACAAAAAGAGATAAAATAATAAAATTTGCCGGTTGTTATCACGGGCATTCTGATTCGTTTTTGATTCAGGCAGGAAGTGGTGCTATTACTTTTGGATCGCCTAATAGCCCGGGAGTAACTGAAGGTACAGCCAAAGATACTTTATTGGCAAGGTACAATGATTTAGAAAATGTTAGAACATTAATCGAAGCCAACACAAACGAGATTGCTGCCATTATAGTAGAGCCTGTAGCAGGAAATATGGGTTGTATTCCTCCAAATAAAGGTTTCCTTGAAGGCTTGCGCCAACTTTGTACCGAGAATGGGATTCTATTAATCTTTGATGAGGTGATGACCGGTTTCCGTTTGGCAAGAGGTGGAGTCCAAGAATTATTTAACATCAATGCAGATATTGTTTGTTTCGGAAAAGTAATTGGCGGTGGTTTACCTGTAGGTGCTTTTGCAGCGCGTGAGGAAATTATGAATTATTTAGCTCCGCTTGGGCCAGTTTATCAGGCCGGAACTTTATCCGGAAATCCATTGGCTATGGCTGCGGGATTAGCCATGTTGCATGCTTTGGATAAGGACCGCGCTATTTTTCAAAGATTGGAAGAAAAAACGGCTTATTTGGCTGCTGGAATTGATAAAGTGTTAAAGGCAAATAATGTTGTTTTTACAATTAACAGAGTTGGATCAATGATTTCAGTGCATTTTGATGCGAATCCTGTTGTCGATTTTCAATCTGCGGCTAAAGGGGATAATGAAAGCTTCAAGAAATTCTTTCACGGATTGTTGGAGGAAGGTATTTATATCGCTCCATCGGCTTATGAAACTTGGTTTATTACTGATGCGCTTTCTTATGAAGATTTAGACTTTACCATAAAAGCAATAGATAAAGTATCAAAAACTTTATAGGATTGTTTTAATATAAAAAAAGCTTCGGATGTTTTTCCGAAGCTTTTCTTTTTAATTTTCCATGTCATCTTGCATTTTGTCATGCATTCTTTCTTTCATGCGGTCTCCCGCTCTTTCTCTCATTTTTTCTTGGTTGCTTTTCCATTTTGCCAATTGCTCAGGAGTCAAAATAGCTTTCATTTTATTCTCCATAGTTTCTCTTTGCTTTTCCATTTTGTCTCGAGATGCTTCACGTTGTTTTTTCATTTCTTCTCTGCTGGCTTCTCTTTTTTCCATCATGGCTTCTCTTTTGGTGGCTTGTTCCGCAAGAAGCTGTTTCATTTGTTCCTGTTGTTTGGCGTTTAGACCTAGTTCAGTCGTCATTCTCTGCAGTTGTTTTTCTTGACGTTGTTCCGGAGTCATTTTCTCCATTTGGGCTCTTTTAGGGCGCTCTTTTTTGTCTTGTGCAAATGTGGTCATTCCTACAACCAGTAATGCGGCGATAATTAATTTTTTCATGGTATGTTTTTTTTATAGTTTATGCTCAGTAAGACTGCTTTTTTTTAAAAGAGTTTAATCCTTAACATAAAAATGTGAAAACTGATTTATATCACATTTTATTATAGAAAGGAGCTCTATATTTGTACCGTGAAAAAAAGGGTATTCATATTGGCATTATTTATTCTTTTAAAACCAGTATTTCCGGTTTTGGAATATGTGGTCAATTATGATTATATTTCAAAAGTACTCTGTATAAACAAGGAAAAGCCCAAGTTAGAGTGTAATGGAAAATGCCATTTAATGAAAGAATTGGCCAAAGCCTCAGATACATCAGATTCTTTGCCTTCAAATAAAAAAACAGTTAGTCCTATGCAGGAAGTATTGTTTTTTCATGAAATCAATTCTTTGTCTTTTTTATCCTTGCGTTTTATCGAAAAAAACCAACTAAACATTGACTATTCAAATCTATATTCTTATTTGAATGGGAATGCTATATTTCGCCCACCTATTTTTATTTCTTAAATTTTTTAGTTGAACGACTTTCGTGTGTACTTTTCATTTGAAGAATTTCATTTGAAGAATTTTTGTGCGCACTATTAATTTAAAATTGAGAATAAAATTATAGCATAAAATGAAAAATTTACTAAATAAAGCAATAGCTATTATTGCGTTAAGCGCTGTGTTTACAGCTTGTACTAATGATGAAGCCGCAATTTCAGGAACTGGAAATTTGGGTGTAGAATTTGATAATTCTTTTGCAGGCAATGATTTGATTTTGAGTACACAACCTAATATTACGTCTAATGATGAAGTTTTGAAAATCGAGAAGATCAAATACATCATCAGTAATATTGTTTTGACCACTGCCGAAGGAACTGTTTTTACGTATCCAAAAAATAAAAGCTATTTCATAATTGACGAATCAAATCCTAAAAGTTTAATCGCAAAATTAGAAAATATACCAGCCGGAAATTATACCAAAATAAAATTTGGAATCGGTGTTGACAAGGCACAATGGGAACTTGGAGCTACCGGACAGGGGGATTTTCTCTTGGAGGCACAAGCTGCGGGAATGATGTGGAGTTGGTCTGCAGGGTATAAATTTATCGCTTTCGAAGGAATGTTTACTGCTCCAACGGTGAGCGATGAAACCTCTTTTATGATACATACCGGACAAACAGGAACCGATTATAATTATACCGAAGTCACGCTGGATTTACCTTCAAAAGCAATCGTTCGCAGTTCAATCAGTCCAATAATCCATGTTATTACGGATTTGTCTAAAGTAATTGACGGAACCAATAAAATCAAACTTTCTGATAATAATAAGGGAGGAATGGGAGCGATGATTATGGGAGGAGCTACTTTGCCTTTAATCACCCAAAATATTTCCAATATGTTTACGGTAGATCATGTTCATAACGATTAGTTAGGTTTTAAGGAGCAGAAAATTTTATCATACAATACATTTTTGTCCCGCTTTCCCCTTTATCCGTTCTGTCTTGTACAAAAAACAAGACAGAACGGGATATCGGCTCTATCGGGGCTATTGATAACTTCTTCGTTCCTTGATGATGGTATCCAAAAAAGATAATTCGCATCACATTAAATCCATTTGAGACGGGATGAAGTGATGAGAATTATTCCCGACAGCGATTTGTATGTCGATATAAACCCATAAAAAATACCTATGAAAATAAACTATTTTCTTTGGCTCCTATTGCCATTGTTTTTCAGCTGTTCTGATCATGATGATGCAGCATATAATGATCAAACTTTAGATTTTAAAGTACCCGGAAATTTTCCGGCATTGGCTTATAATATCAACCTGAATCCGCCAACAGTTAAAGGATTTGAACTCGGGAAAAAGTTATTCTACGATGGACGCTTGTCTTCGGATGGACTTGTTTCCTGCGGATTTTGTCATATTCAAGAAGATGCTTTTACGCACCATGGACATGCCTTTAGTCATGGTGTAGCTGATAAGATTGGGACTAGAAATACGCCTTCGATTCAGAATTTAGCCTATCAAACCACATTTATGTATGATGGTGCCACCAATCATTTGGATTTACAGCCTATTATTCCGCTGACAAATCCGGTGGAGATGGATGCTGATCTAACAGCGATTATCGCTATGATGAAAGCTGATCCCGCTTATAAGAAGTTGTACAAACAGGCATTTGCTGACGGGCAAATTAATGCCGAAAACATGCTGAAAGCGCTTTCTCAGTTTATGGTCATGATTACTTCGTCAAATTCAAAGTTTGATAAATACCGTCGCCATGAAGCCGGAGGTGAGCTGTCCTCGGATGAATTGGCCGGCTATGCCCTTTTTAATGCAAATTGTGCTTCCTGCCATGCTACTGATTTGATGACGGATAATTCGTTCCGAAACAATGGTTTGGCAATTAACCCAGCGCTGAATGATGTTGGGCGATTTCGCGTAACCGAATTGGAAACGGATTATTATAAATTTAAAGTACCCAGTTTGCGAAATGTAGAAAAGACAGCTCCTTATATGCATGATGGCCGTTTTGGGAGTTTAGAGGCCGTTTTAAATCATTATAGTTTGGGTGTTCAAAAATCAGCTACACTGGATCCAATTTTAAATAAAAGCGGCGCGCTTGGAATTCCTCTTTCTGCGATAGAAAAAAAACAATTAGTAGTCTTTTTAAAAACATTAACCGATAATCAATATCTAAACGATAAACGATTTTCAGAATATTAAATACAATGAAAAATAAAATAATAGTAGTATTTCTTTTTGCATTTCAGTGCGCTGTTGCAAATGTCGAAGTGGATAGCGTTTCCAATTTTGCATTTCAAAAAATGGAATTCTTTACGGATTTTGACTTTGACTGTGATGCCTGCGGTTGTTCAGCAAGTGGCGGAAGTATGGGCTATAGTTCCATGCTCAACAGCAATTTTGTAGGCTTGCGTTATTTCAAGCAAAGTTATACCAGTAAAGACGGGATTTTTGCTAATTCACCTTGGATAGACGAAAATTTCAATACGCTCCAGATTTGGTCTAAAATCCCGCTTGGTAAAAAAGTTCAGCTTTCGGCTTTGATTCCTTACCATTTTCACGATCGAGCACTTACGGCTGGAACGGAGAGTATTAAAGGATTGGGTGATGCATCCGTTATTGTGAGCTATTCGATTTATAAAACTCAAAAGGAAGAGGCTCTTTTTGTCCATGATTTACAATTGGGCGGAGGAATAAAAATACCAACAGGGAAGTTTGAGGAAGCAAATAACGCTGGAACCGTCAATCAAAGTTTTCAGCTGGGTACCGGCAGTTGGGATTATCTTTTGGTTGGTGAATACGTTGTGAAAAAGGAAAGTCTGGGTCTGAATACAATGTTAAATTACAATTTCAAGACTAAGAATCAAAAGAATTATCAATTTGGTAATCAGTTCAATTATGGCAGTACCTTATTTTATCTGTTGGATTATAATGCTTTAAAAATTGTGCCGCAAATTGGCGTTGCCGGAGAAGTATTC
This sequence comes from Flavobacterium granuli, assembly GCF_900129705.1. Taxonomy (GTDB): domain Bacteria; phylum Bacteroidota; class Bacteroidia; order Flavobacteriales; family Flavobacteriaceae; genus Flavobacterium; species Flavobacterium granuli. The sequence goes on from NZ_FQWO01000004.1 coordinate 310,256, forward strand.
GAGTCTAATAAACAATATGGTGAGAAATTAGCCAATACTTCGGGCGATGTTCTTTTTAGCAAATTTGGCGTTGAAGTGGGAAAAGAAAAACTTTCGATTGGTATTAATGCCATGCTTCCCATCAGTCAAAATTTATCAAATGGAAATATGGAAGCCAATTACCGCTGGAGTATTAATCTTAATTATGTGTTGTAAATAACAGGAATAATCTTTGGTTCAAAAGTGATAATAATTTTCCAAAGGAAATTGGGGTAGAAGTATGAAAATCAGGTAAAAAATATTTTACCTGATTTTCATGCTTTTCTTTTTTAAGTGATGTAAAGGCATGATAATTATCAGGTTTTAAACGGTTTGCTTTATCGAAATTTGTAAACTATTCGAATAAAAAATAATTAACGATGACAACAACTAAGCCGTTGCATACTTTTCACATTCCCGTAATGGGATTGGCATACACGATTGACAGTCCCATTCGAGTGGCAAAGTATGGTATATCCTCTGTGATTTCGATCATAGATGATGATCTTATAGAAAAGATGAATGCTTTTTATAGTACTAAATTTAATCTGCCTTATCAGGAAATTACGCAAAAAATACACGATTACCGCGCAGAACGCGTGACTTCTTATTTGAATTTGGTAGATAAAATCGTGAAAGAGAAATTTGAGAATTTCAAGAATGAATTAGCCGAAAGCAAATTAGCATTGGAGAATTACATTGCGATGCTGCCTAATAAGTCCGAGATTAAGCAAGGCTTGCAAAACTTGATGGAAGAAGGTAAGGAAGCGGTAATGAATTATCTTGATTCCAATTTGAGGCCCGGGGAAATTGATGTAAATATCATGACCAAAGTCGACAAGGATAATTTTATTAAAGATAAGCAATTGCCTATTGAATTTAATGATGCGCATGCTTCGCTTCGCGGTTTTGCCAATAGCAACCTGACTTCTTCGGTAGTCCTTTCGGCAGGAATGAACCCAAGATTGTACAGCTATTTTGAGAATTTTGATGTCTTTTTTCCAGATGAAAATAACCAACTGAACAAGAAAATTATCCTGAAAGTAAGTGATTTTAGATCGGCTATGATACAGGGGAATTTTTTGGCCAAAAAAGGACTTTGGGTTTCGGAATACCGCATTGAATCCGGTTTGAATTGTGGTGGACATGCTTTTGCTACCGAAGGCTTTTTGTTAGGACCAATTTTAGAGGAATTCAAAGAGAAAAAAGGGCAATTGATCGCTTCTGCTCATGAATTGATGGTAAAAGCCTTAGCGCAAAAGGGAAAACACATTCCAGAAACGCCTTTGGAATTGAAAATTACTGTTCAGGGCGGCGTAGGAACTGCCGAAGAGCATGATTTTTTATTGAATCATTATGAAGTGGATTCTGTGGGTTGGGGTTCACCGTTTTTATTAGTTCCCGAAGCTACTTCTGTTGATGTACACACCCGTGAATTATTGGCAAAAGCCAAAGAAGAAGATTTGTATCTGAGCCCTATTTCGCCTTTAGGGATTCCTTTTAATACTTTGAGAGGAACTACGAATGAAAAGCTGAAGCAAAAGAGAATTCAGGAAAATAAGGCAGGAAGTTCCTGTCCAAAAAAGTTTTTGGCTTTGAGTAAGGAGTTTGGAGCACAAGGAATTTGTACCGCTTCAAAGAAATACCAGGATGTAAAACTGGCTGAGCTCGAAGAAAAAAAGGCCAGTATGACAGCCGCAATTTATGAAAATGCTAAAAATAAAATCACTGATAAATCCTGTCTTTGTGTTGGTTTAGCCAATGCTTCTTATTTAGAGAATGACATAAAAATTAAGGGACAAGCGCAAGGAGTTGTAATATGTCCTGGGCCTAATATGGCTTATTTTGATCAAGAAGTGTCTCTTTCTAAAATGGTGCAACATATTTATGGGAATGCATCAGTTTTGACTACTACAAACCGCCCGAATATGTTTGTTAAAGAATTGACGATGTATATTGATTATTTGAAAAATGAAATTGCCACACTTTCGGCTGAACTAACTGCAGGCCAAATTAAAAAATGGCATGCGTTTAAGAATAATTTGTTAGAAGGAATTAGCTATTATCAAAATCTGTTTGTTTCGACAAGTTCATCTTTGGCTGATAATGCAAAAGTGCAATATATGTTGCATTTTTATAAGGAAGAATTGACTGGGATTAAAATTCCCGAATTGGAATTAGCATAAAAAAAAACAGGCTGTCTTTCTCGGACAGCCTGTTTTTTATAAATTAAGTAAAATTATTCTTTTAAGCGACAAGCTTTACTTTCGCCAATAACAACTACTTCGGTCAATCCTAAGGCAGATAAGTTTTTCATGGCTTTATCCCATTTCTTTCCGCTCAATTCTGATTTGGTTTTCAATAAGGCAAATTCCATTTGGTTTTCACTGATTTTCAAAAGATCGATGATTAATTTTTCATCGTCCTCCAATTCAATTTGAACCTGTTTTTTCTCTGGTCGCATTTGCGGGAACAACAATACTTCCTGAATCGAAGAATTATTGGTTAGGAACATCATCAAGCGATCCATTCCTATTCCTAATCCGGATGTTGGAGGCATTCCATACTCTAAGGCTCTCAGGAAATCTTCGTCAATTGTTCCGTTTGCTTCGTCATCGCCTTTTTCAGCCAGACGCATTTGGTCTTCAAAACGCTCACGTTGGTCAATCGGGTCATTTAGTTCCGAATAGGCATTCGCCACTTCTTTACCGCAAACCATCAATTCAAAACGTTCGGTCAATTCCGGATTGTCACGGTGTTGCTTACAAAGCGGCGACATTTCCTTTGGGTAATCGGTAATGAAAGTAGGTTGGATGTAATTTCCTTCGCATTTTGCGCCAAAAATCTCATCAATCAATTTCCCTTTACCCATCGTTTTGTCCACTTCGATTCCCATCGATTTTGCGGCATCAAATAATTCTACTTCACTTTTTCCGGAAATATCAAAACCGGTAAAATGTTTGATAGAATCCGTCATGGTCACACGGGCATAAGGCGCTTTGAAATTAATTTTATGTTCGCCAAAAGTGGCCTCGCTCGTTCCGTTTACGCCAATGGCACAATGTTCCAACAGATTTTCGGTGAAATTCATCATCCAGTTGTAGTCTTTGTAGGCTACATATATTTCCATAGCGGTAAATTCCGGGTTGTGCGTTCTGTCCATTCCTTCGTTACGGAAGTTTTTCGAAAACTCATAAACACCGTCAAATCCACCTACGATTAATCGTTTTAAATACAATTCGTTGGCAATTCTCATGTACAATGGAATGTCAAGCGAGTTGTGGTGTGTGATAAAAGGTCTCGCTGCGGCACCACCAGGAATCGGCTGCAAAACCGGAGTTTCAACCTCTAAATAACCTTTGTCATTAAAGAAAGAACGCATCGAGTTGAACAATTTTGTTCTCTTGATAAAGGTTTCTTTCACATGGTCGTTCACGGTCAAATCCACGTAACGACGGCGATATCTTTGTTCCGGATCGGCAAAGGCATCGTGCGCTTTTCCGTCGGCATCAATTTTTACTACAGGAAGCGGTTTCAAGGCTTTGGCCAAAACGGTCAAGCCATAAACGTGTACTGAAATTTCTCCCACCTGGGTTTTAAAAACCGTTCCACGAACGCCAATAAAATCACCAATATCCAATAATTTTTTGAAAACCACATTGTACATGGTTTTCTCTTCATCAGTCGAAATATCATCTCTCGAAACATAAACCTGAATACGTCCTTCGGCATCTTTCAATTCCGCAAATGAGGCTTTCCCCATGATGCGTTTTCCCATCAAACGTCCGGCTAAAACCACTTCCTTTCCTTCGTACTTCTCAAAATTGGCTAGGATTTCGCTGGAATAGGCGGTTGTGATAAATTCGGCTGCTGGATAAGGCTCAATGCCTAAATTGCGTAATTCGGTAAGTGCTTCTCTACGTAATATTTCTTGTTCGGATAATGCCATTTTATGCTGTTTTTAAGAGCGCAAAGATAAAGTTTTTGTTTTTAAGTTTTAAATTTAATAGCAAAGGTTTTTTGGAGCAGATTTTTTTTGGGTTATTAATCAACTCAGGTCCTGCTGTACACTTTATGTTTTGCGGTTAAGCCAGTTACAAAAGGATGCCATTTCCACCAAAGCTGTTTTATAAGTTCCTCTTTTTTAGGATGCAATTAAAAGAGAGTCAAGACACCGGTTTCGATGCCGTAATTGTAAATTCTTTGAGGTTTAAAGCCAATGCTGGATATCAGTATTTTGTCTTTGTGCTATTTGGAGTTTTTTTGCTGTTGTTGGTTTAGTTTTAAATCACGACCATATTTAAAGTTGTCGGAAATTAATTATATTTGATAAAAAACCTTCAATGATATTCCAATCAATAAAAATATATTTCTTTTTGCTTTTAATAGTTCTTACTGCGAGCTGTCAGGTTACTGAGACTATTTCTATTAATGCTGACGGTAGCGGAAAGATAGAAGTGGTGAAGCATAGAGAAGAAAATAGCTATATGAAATTGACCGGAGAAAATTATTCCAAAGAGACCGTTTTTAAGGATACAAGCTATGTTTTTTCGGATTATATAAGCAAGTATAATGATAATTTTGTAAAATATACTAAGTCTGAACAGGAGTTATTTAATACCTATAATAATGTAAATGTTCATATCAAAAAAAGTGCTTTCGAAAAAGAATTCAGAACTGTGATTTCTCAGTCTTTTAAAAAAATAGACGAGGTTCCTGATTTATATAAAACAGAAAATTATGCCGATGATATTAAATATAATTATGCTTTATCCGCTGAGGAACATGAGTATTGGGTGAGTTATGCTTTTGATGGCACGCTGTTTAAAAGAACGGTGAAAATCACAGATGCCGCTTTGCTGAAAAAGAAATTTGAAGAAATAGAGGAGTTAAAAAAACGCTTTTCTAAATTTGACTTGGTTCAAACCTATATGTTAAATTATCATTTTCCTCGGAAAATAAAATCAGTTTCTAATGCTGACGCAAAAATCAGCGATGACAGAAAGTCTTTGAAATTACAGTTTTTATTGACGGATTGCTTGCAAAATCCGGAAATCACGAATCTTGAAGTGATTTTAGAAAATAATATATAGTTCGCTTTTTAATTTTATGACTTTAAGTCCAAAAAAACCTTTGTAACTTTGCTTCTCAAAAACAAGTGAACGAAACTAAGATTGTTTCACATCGTTCCGATAGCTATCGGAACTCGCAACTCCTCGAAAAGACAAATGAATAAAACAGTTCAACTTCAAGATTTAGGAAAAAAAGATTACAAAGCAACTTGGGAGTACCAGGAAGAATTGTTCAAAGGAATCGTCGATTTAAAAATCAAAAACAGGAGAGAGGAAAGCGAATTGCAAACGCCTAATTATTTTCTTTTTGTAGAGCATCCTCATGTGTATACTTTGGGCAAAAGCGGCGATTTGAGTAATTTGCTTTTATCTGAAAAACAGCTCGAAGCCAAAGGCGCGACTTTCTACAAAATCAATCGCGGCGGTGATATTACTTATCATGGACCCGGGCAAATTGTGGGTTATCCGATTATTGACTTGGAAAATTTCTTTACCGACATTCATAAATACTTGCGACTGCTTGAAGAAGCTATTATTCTCACGCTCCAGGAATACGGAATTGTTTGCGGCAGAAGTGAAGGCGAGACCGGAGTTTGGTTGGGTGTTGGTACACCTTTTGCCCGAAAAATTTGTGCGATGGGTGTTCGTGCTTCGCGTTGGGTTACCATGCATGGATTTGCTTTAAATGTCAATGCCGATTTGGGTTATTTTGACAATATTATTCCCTGTGGCATTCGCGGCAAAGCGGTAACTTCCTTAAACGTGGAACTTGGCGTTGAAAAAGTGGACGAAGAAGAAGTAAAAGGAAAAATCCTGAAGCATTTCTCTGATCTTTTTGAAGCTATTTTTGAAAAATCTGAAATGGTTAATTCACAATCAAAAATCTAAATATCCAGTTTCAATTGTTCGGGTAATAACTGAAAACTCATTCGGTGGTATTTTGTTACGCCATATCTCCTGATCGCTTCCCTATGTTCTTTAGTAGGGTAGCCTTTATTTTTTTTCCAATTGTACATTGGGAATTCTTCATGAATACGATTCATATATTCGTCTCGGTAAGTTTTTGCCAATACTGATGCGGCGGCGATACTCATAAATTTAGAATCCCCTTTTACGATACTGGTGCTTGGGATAGAAGTAAGGATTTCTATTTCGGCTGTGGAAAAGATTTTTCCGCTATTATTTTTAATTCCTTTTTTTCTGATAAAAGGGGTGTTTCCGTCTACGATAATATATTCCGGTTGTGGATCAAGTTTTAAAACACATTCCTGCATCGCTTTAATAGAGGCGTTCAATATATTGATATCGTCAATTTCCAAGGGTTCCAGATGTGTTACTGCGTATGTAATAGCTTGCTGTTCGATAACAGGTCTTAGTTTTTCTCTAGTTTTTTCGGATAGCTGCTTGCTGTCATTCAAAATTGTATTCTCGAAGTCAGGAGGAAGAATAATTGCTGCTGCAGTAACAGGCCCGGCAAGACAGCCACGACCGGCTTCATCGGTGCCGGATTCCAGTATTTTATTTGAAAAAGTAATTTTAAGCACTAGTATGGTTTTATGTTGCAAAGATTGTGAAATTTTATTTGTAATGAATAGCTGTTTTTTTATTTGACAGAAGCATTTGCGAAATTTTATTTGTCTTGTTTTCTTGTCATATCATAAAAGTTATTTATTTATAAAAATTTAGGAAGAATGAAAATAAATACAGAGAAAATATTGATGTTAAATTAACTTAATAATGATGTTGAATTTTGTTAGTGCTAGTGTTTATTGGGTTTTGCGTTGTTTTTTGAATAATAAATAATTGTATTTGCTTTATTTAAATAGCTTATAATTTGAGCTTTTTTTATTTTTTTAAGAGTATCTTTTAATAATACTCTCCCAAAAGTTAAATGTCACTTTTAGCTTCCTTAAACTATAGAAAGTTTAAGGAATTATTAAGAAGTTTGTGGGATTACTAATTCAAATAAATTAAAATGAGATTAAAATTCAAATGGATTTTTACGCTATTGCTAGCGTTATCTATGCAGTTTTCTTTTGCTCAAGAGAAAACCGTTACTGGAGTTGTTTCGGATGCAACAGGTCCAATTCCTGGGGTTAACATTGTTGTTAAAGGTACTAATAGGTCTGTTCAGACTGATTTTGACGGAAAGTATGCTTTGAAAGCTAAAACAGGAGAAGTTCTTGAGTTTTCCTTTGTAGGTATGAAGAGTACTTCTGCTACCGTTGGTGCTTCTTCGGTGGTAAATGTTATAATGAAAGATGCAGGTAATGAGCTAGCTGAGGTTGTAGTGACTGCATTAGGTATCAAAAGAGAGAAGAAATCTCTTAGTTATGCTGCACAAGATGTAAAGGGAAATGTTTTAAGTGAAGGAGGAACAAACAATGCTGTTTCTGCCTTGTCTGGGAATGTTGCAGGTTTACAAGTAACAGCTCCTTCTACGATGGGAGGTTCTACAAGAGTAGTGATAAGAGGAATCGGATCTGTAACAGGTGAAAATAAACCTCTTATTGTAATTGATGGTATTCCTTTGGATAATGGAAACTACAACTCGAGTACGACTCAACGAGGTGCTGGAGGTAGAGATTATGGTGATGCTTCAGCTGATATTAATCCTGATGATATTGAGTCAGTTACAATATTAAAAGGAGGTCCTGCTGCTGCTCTTTACGGAAGTAGAGCTGGTAACGGTGCTATTTTGTATACTACTAAATCTGGTAAAAAAGGTGAAGGTAGATCAGAAATAACATTCAATAGTGGTATTACATTCGAATCAGCTTACATAATGCCAAAACTCCAAAGGCAATATGGTGGTGGTAGTTCAACAACTTTTGAACAACAAGTTATCAATGGTAAAACTTATAATATTGCTGATTACGCTACTGACGAAAGCTGGGGGCCTAAATTTGATGCAAACTTAAAATATTTGCCATGGAATGCATTTGATCCAGAATTCGCTAATGATTACTTGAAAGAAAAATCTTGGGTAGCGTCTAAGAACGATGTTGATTCCTTTTTTAGAACTGGAATCACAAGAAATAACTCTTTGTCTTTTACTAGATCAAACCAAGATTCAGGTGTGAGATTTTCTTATGCTAATCAAAAAACAGAAGGAATTGTTCCTAATTCAACTTTGACAAAAAACACATTCTCTTTGAATGCTAATGCTAAATTGAATGAAAAACTTAAAGTTGAAGGTTCTGTAACTTATGTTCAGACAAGAGGATTTAACAGGCCTGAAGTAGGTTACGGTGATAATGGTTTGGCTCAGAAATTTTTTCAATGGGGTCAAAGACAATTGGATTTCAATGATTTAAAGGATTATAAATTGGCAAATGGTCAACAAAGATCTTGGAATAGAGTTGCTTGGGATGACGGGACTCCTAACTATTCTGATAATCCATATTGGATTATCAACGAAAATACTTCTTCTGATACAAGAAATAGAGTTTACGGTAATGGAAAAATTACCTATAATATTACACCGGATTTTTATGCTGTAGGTAATGTTTATGGTGATACATATTCCTTAAATATCAACGAAAGAGTTGCAATAGGTTCACAAGCAACTTCCAGTTTTTCTACAAACGCTAGAACGTTGACAGATTTTAATTATGAAGGTCGTTTGCATTATGATAAAAAGTTTGGAGATTTTAGTCTAAATGCTTTTGCTGGTGCTAATAGAAGAAGTTATAATTTTTCAAGAGTAACAGGTCAGACTGTAGGTGGTTTAGTACTTCCGAATATCTACAATTTATCTAATAGCTCTAGCCCTTCTTTGGCTACTAACTTTGATGAAAAAACAAGGACTAATAGTATTTATGGTTTCCTTTCGTTAGGTTATAAAGACATGCTGTTCTTAGAGGTTACCGATAGAAGTGATTGGTTTAGTACTGTGTATAAATCAGTCAATTATGCTTCTGCAACAGGAAGTTTTATTTTCTCAGAATTGACAGATTTGTCTTGGTTAAACTATGGTAAAATTAGAGGAGGTTGGGCTCAAGCAGGAAATAGTACTTCAGCTTACAATTTATCTAATTATGCAGATACAAGTACTCCTTTTCAAGGGGCTCCAAGATATAGCCAGCCAGGTACATCAAATAATCCTTTTATAGTACCTGAGTTAAAAACTACAAAAGAGGTAGGTTTGGAGTTAAGTTTGTTTGACAGAAGAGTTGGGGTAGATTTAACTTACTATGATGTAACTACAACAGATTTGATTACTCCTGTACAGATTGATCCATCAACAGGTTTTAACTTTACACTAGTTAATGCTGGTAAAATGCAAAATAAAGGTATTGAGTCGACTGTGACGCTTAATCCTGTAAGATCCGAAGATTTTAGATGGGATATCACTTGGAATTTTGCAAAAAATAACAACAAATTAATTGAATTAATTGATGGAGTTAATGAATTAACAATTGGTACCGCTCCTTTTAGAGCTAGATTATTAGCTATTACAGGACAACCATATGGTCAAATCTACGGTACTGATTTTACTTACGATGCTAATGGTAAAAAAGTGGTTGATGAAGATGGATTTTATGTTCCAAGTGCTCAAAAATCATTAGGTACTATTACTCCTGATTACAATATGGGTTTAAGAAACGCATTCAAATACAAAAACTTTAATCTAGGATTTTTAATTGATCTACAAAAAGGAGGTAGTTATTTCTCTACTTCACATATGTGGGGTACTTATTCAGGTATGTTAGAAGCTACTGCTGCGAACGGAATCAGAGAAAATGGTATTATCGTTGATGCAGTATATGAGGATGGTACAAAAAACACTTCTGTCCTTAGTGGACAAGAATGGTCGCAACAGCACTATGGTGGTGTCGATGCATTGAATGTTTTTGATGCGAGCTATGTAAAATTAAGAGAGGTTACTTTTGGTTATAGTATGCCTAAAAAAGTTATTGGCCCGTTATTTTCTGATATAAGATTTTCGCTTTTCGCAAGAAACTTATTCACATGGGGAATCGATTGGAACGGAATGGATCCTGAGATGGCATCTTATGGTAGTGGAAATACTCAAGGTCTTGAAGGAGGTTCCTTGCCATCAACTAGAACATACGGGATGAATCTAGAATTTAAATTCTAAAATAAAATAAGATGAAAAAAATATTCATATCAATAGTATCAATTGTAGCACTACTTACAACTACTGTAAGTTGTACTGATCAATTAGAGGAGATTAATAAAAATCCTAACCAACCTGATATAATGGGTGTTCCTGCTTATGGAGTATTCAATGGTGCAGTATTTAACTTGGTAAATAATTCAAGAGGAAGTTTTTCTTCGGGAAGAATGGCTTTGCCTTGGGTTCAATATTCGGCACAAAGAAATTATACTGAAGAGGATAGATTTCAATTTAGAGAAGGTACAAATCAGAGTTTGTACACAGACTATTATTTAGCTGCTATTGATTTTAAAACTGTAATTGAATTAAATACAAATCCTGATACTAAAGTTTTAAATTCAGCTTATGGGAACAATGAGAATCAAATTGCTGCGGCTAGAGTAATGTTGGCTTATACTTTCTTGCAATTAGTGGATGCTTACGGAGATGTGCCTTATTATTCTTATGGTAACAAGGATGCTGATTTTCAGGCATTGCAGTTGAGTGAATTTATCAAACCTAAATTTGCTTCACAAGAGAAAATCTACGCTGATCTTTTAAAAGAACTAAAAGAGGCTTCTGCTATGATTATTACCTCTGAGCCAGTTTTTACTAAAGGAGATAATCTTTTTAAGAGTGCAACAAAACTTAAAAAATTCGCAAATTCTCTAAGATTGCGTATTGCAACTAGAGTTAAAGGTGTTGTAGCTGGTGCTGAGGGACATATTGCTGAAGCGATAGCTGCAGGAGTAATGACATCAAATGCAGATAATGTTGGTCTTACTTATCAAAAAGATGATATCAATCCAAGTCCTTTCTATAGAGATTTTTATTTATCTAATAGGACTGATTTTGCCATTACTAATACTTTTGTTGATTTGTTAAAAGGAAAACTAGGTACTTTTGGTGTTGATCCAAGATTGCAAAAGTACGCTGCTCCTATAACTGCTTCTAAAACAGCGGTAAAAGCTTTTTCTTATACTGAAACGGATGATTTGACTCAGTATGTTGGAATGCCTTATGGGATTTCTAGTTCTTTGGCAGCATCACAAAGACCAAACACTTCTTTTTGGAGTTCAAATGTGTTAAAGCAAGATTATACTGAAATTTTAATGGAATATGCCGAAGTTGAGTTCTTGTTGTCTGAAAACAACGGATGGAACAATACCAACTATCAAAATGGGGTAAAAGCTTCTATGCAGCGTTGGGGTGTTAGTGATGTTAAGATTGATGCTTATATAGCTACTTTGGCTCCTGCAAACCAAGCTAATGTAATCACTCAGAAGTATATCGCCCTTTTTATGCAACCCTATGAAGCTTATGCTGAATATAGAAGAACAGGTTATCCAAATACTTTGCTTCAACCAGGTGGAACTTATAATTTGAATGTGGCTCTTGAAACAGGAGAAACAACTTATACTTTCGAAGCTTTGAATAAATTAACTGCTATGCCTGCAAGATTTACATATCCGGTTAATTTACAACAGTTAAACGGGGTAAATGTTAAGGCTGCTGCTGCAAATATTGGTGGAGATTTATTGTCTACAAAACTAATTTGGGCTAAAAAATAATGTAGCTTTATTGTTTTTATTAAGAGGCTGTCCGTAAAGGGCAGCCTCTTTTTGTATATAATAGTTTTTTGATTTAAGCTCTATGTGGAGTTTTTTTGTTTGTAATTGAATGGAGTTGAATTGTTTTTTTTTTTTTTTTTTTTTTTTTTTTTTTTGTTTTTTTTTTTTTTTTTTTTTTTTTTTTTTTTTTTTTTTTTTTTTGTTTTTTTTTTTTTTTTTTTTTAATTTTGTCTATTGTGGTTTTTTTTAAA
>NZ_FQWO01000023.1 GCF_900129705.1 Flavobacterium granuli
CGAATGTAAGTTTCCCTATCACTACCCAAGGCACTACAGTTGTTACTTGGACTTTTGATGATGGCAACGGAAACACAACAACAGCAACTCAAAACATAGTTGTAACTGGTATCGCTACACCAATTGCAAGCGTAACAGCCCAACCCACATGCTCAATTCCTACAGCAACGGTCTTGTTAAGTGGATTGCCGGCAGGAAACTGGACCATTAATCCTGGAACTATTACAGGAACGGGAAGTACAACAACGATTAGCGGCCTAGCGGCAGGAGCCACTTATAATTTTACGGTAGCTAGTGCTGGAGGTTGTACCTCTAATCCGGTTGCAGTTACAATTAATAGTTATGTCTGTCCAGCGGCCGATAGCGGAACTGCGCCTTCAACAGGAGGAACAGCTATTGCTAATGTATTATCAAATGATACCACTAATGGGGCTCCGAGTACGACAGCAAACTCTGTAATCTCAGAGTCTGGAAGCTGGCCAGCAGGCATTAGTTTAAATACGACTACTGGAGCGATTACTGTGGCAGCAGGAACAGCGGCTGGAGTGTATAATGTGACTTACCAGTTATGTGATAAATTAGCTCCGTCAGCTTGCGCTACGGCAACAGCAACAATCACAATTCCATTAGTAGCAGTGGAATCTCCAAGTATTTCTCTAGTGAAATCAGCAGTCTTAAACGATGAGGACGGAAATGGTTCCACACAAGTAGGGGAAACAATTAGCTATACTTTGTTAGTGACTAATACGGGTAATGTGGCTTTGACAAATGCAATTGTAAAAGATGCAATGCTTGGCTTTGATACAAGTGCAGCTTCGATAAGCTTGGCTGTTGGCGAAAACAAAGAGTATCAGCTTAGCTATAGTATAACCCAAGCCGATATAGATAGGGCTGAAGTAGTGAATACAGCTTCGGCGACTGCGGATAGCCCGGCAGCAGTTAGGGTATCAGCTGAGGATACCGTTAATACCGGTCTGAATTTAGTATTGCCTGAAAGTGTCGTTAAAGTTTATAATGCAGTATCTCCAAATGGGGATGGATTTAATGATGTCCTTAGAATAGATGGATTACAGTTTTACCCAGAAAACACGGTCGAAATTTATAATCGTTGGGGCGTCTTGGTATTTGAACGCGACCGTTACAACAATGACGACAGGGCTTTTAGAGGAAGATCTGAAGGACGTGTAACGGTAAAACAAGCAGAAGAATTACCAACGGGAACCTATTTCTATATCCTGAAATATAAGGATAATGAGAAAAAAACGTATGAGAAATCAGGCTATTTGTATATAAATCGCTAAAAAATGAATGACCGGGGGAGCATATCCCTCGGTACTATAAACATAGTATGAAAGAAAAGTTTACAGGGCTGTTTTTGTTGTTTTTTACAGTTATAGGATATGCCCAACAAGATTCGCAGTACACCCAATACATGTACAATACCATTAACATTAACCCTGCTTATGCCGGATCCAGGGAGGCGATGAGTATTTTTGTACTGCATCGGGCGCAGTGGGTAGGTTTGGATGGTGCTCCGGTAACCAATACCGTCTCGCTCCATACTCCTATAAACAACAGTGATGTGGGACTGGGGATTTCAATTGTCAATGATAAAATTGGGCCTTCAGATGAGAGTACGATCTCAGCTGATTTCTCCTATACCATTCCTACTTCCGAAACTTTTAAATTGTCTTTCGGATTGAAGGCCAGCGCCAGCCTACTTAATATTGATTTTATTAATAAGCTGAGCAAATATGATTTGAATGATTATCAGTTTGAGACCAATATCGATAATAAGTTTTCTCCCAATATTGGAGCGGGAGTGTATTTGCATTCTGAAAGTAGTTATATCGGTCTTTCTGTTCCTAATTTTTTGGAAACCAAACATTTTGATCGTTATGCCAGTAGAGGAGCCAATAGTCATGTTGCCGCCGAAAAAATGCATTATTATCTAATAGCCGGTCATGTCTTTGATTTGAGTTCTGAAGTAAAGTTTAAGCCATCAGTCCTGACTAAGTTGGTTCAGGGTGCGCCGCTTCAGGTGGATTTGTCCGGAAACTTTTTGATTAATGATAAAGTGATGGCAGGGGTAGCCTACCGTTGGAGCGCAGCTTTGAGTGCGATGGTTGGTTTTCAGGTCAATGATTCTTGGTTCATTGGATACAGCTATGATTTAGAAACCACCCGATTGGAAAATTACAATTCGGGTTCCCATGAGATTTTCTTGAGATACGAATTGTTTAATAGGTACGATAAAATGGTTTCTCCAAGATTTTTCTAAATAGGATATTGGACCCATAAAAAGCAATAAATAGCTACAGATGAAAATACAAAATATATTTTACAGTTTTTTCCTAACGGTACTTTCTTTTCAAAGTTACGGACAAAAAGCAGCTGTGGAAGCAGCTGATAAACAATACGAAAATTATGCTTATGTGGATGCAATAGCCACTTATGAGCGTGTGGCCGAAAAGGGATACAAAGACGAAAAGATGTTCCAAAAACTAGGGAATGCCTATTATTTTAATGCTGATTTGGCCAAGGCAGCATATTGGTACAGCGAACTTTTTGCAATGAATCAGGAGCAGCCAGCCGAATATTATTATCGTTATTCGCAGGCACTCAAGTCAATTGGGGATTATGCCAAAGCCGATAAAATGTTGGAGCAGTTCAATAAAAAATCAGGCAATGACCAAAGAGCAAAACTCTTTATGGAAAACAAGAATTATCTGAAAGACATTAAGGCCAATTCAGGGCGCTATACCATTGCAGATGCAGGGATTAATTCAGAATACTCCGATTATGGAAGTTCGTTCTTTAATAATAAATTGGTGTTTGCCTCAGCCCGTGATACCGGAGGAGTTTCCAAAAAGATCTTTCGATGGACCAATCAAACGTTTACCAATCTCTACAGTTCGGAGGTGAATGCGAATGGGAATTTGAACAGCCCGGTCTTATTTGACAATAAAATAAATTCTAAATTTCATGAGTCCAGTCCGGTTTTTACAAACGATGGAAAGACCATGTATTTTACCCGAAATAATTATTTGAACGGAAGAAAAGGGGAGGACGATAAAAAAATCACCCTGTTGAAAATATATAAGGCAACGAGGGCTGAGGATGGAAAATGGGTTAATATAACCGCACTTCCTTTTAACAGCGACCAATACAATGTGGCGCATCCGGCTTTGAGTCCAAATGGCGAAACCCTTTATTTTGCCTCTGACATGCCGGGGACTTTAGGGCAATCGGATTTGTTTAAGGTAGCCATACTAAAGGATGGTACTTATGGTAAACCAGAGAATTTAGGCAGTGCAATCAATACCGAAGGCAGGGAAACTTTCCCCTTTGTATCCGATGATAATGAGCTCTATTTTGCTACTGATGGACGCCCGGGTTTGGGTGGTTTGGACTTATTTGTAGCCAAAATGAAAAAGCAAGACGGCTTTGAAGAAATTCAGAATTTGGGCGCGCCGGTAAATAGTCCTGCTGACGACTTTGCTTTTTTGATAGATGCCAACAGCCGTACCGGTTTTTTTACGTCTAACAGGCCTGGGGGAAAAGGTTATGACGATATCTATAAGTTTACTGAGATTAAAAAAATAAGCTGCGAGCAATCCTTGTCTGGTATCATTAGCGATCAGGATACGGGCTTGGTTTTGGCCAATTCGGTGGTGAGTTTATTTGATGAAAAATTTGTTCTTTTAAAAGAAACTAAGGCCGATGAAAATGGCTATTATGATTTTCAGCTGATTTGCGGAAAAACCTATTATGTCAGAGCGGCACAAGAAAACTACGAGACTAAGGAAGAGGCTGTGACGATTGCCAAGAACTCTGGCAGAACCAATCTTTCGTTGGCTTTGAGCAAAGCAAGCTGTAAGGTGGCCGTTGGAGATGATTTGGGAAAATGTTTTGGTATAAAAATGATTTATTTCGATTTGGATAAGGCGTTAATCCGAAAAGAAGCGGCCTTTGAACTGGAGAAAATCCTCGATGTGATGAAGCAATATCCAAAAATGAAAATCGATGTTCGTTCGCATACCGATAGCCGACAAACAGCCCAATACAATTTGGCATTATCAGATCGAAGAGCCAAAGCTACTGCGGCTTGGTTGATTAAGAACGGTATTGCTGCTGATCGATTGAGCGCTAAGGGTTATGGGGAAAGCCAGCTGGTCAATAAATGCAGTGATGGTGTCAAATGTTCAGAGGAAGACCATCAAGCCAATAGACGCAGCGAGTTTATTATTCTTGCGTTAGAATAAGCATGTTATAAGAGCATAAAAAAACAGCCTTTTCAATTTGGAAAGGCTGTTTTTTATTGGTTTCAAAAATAATTTAAAACGATGCGCTTTATTGTATGTTCTAAACATGGATTGTCGCTTTATTATCAATTTGATGTTTTGCATACGTCAGTTCGAGGTTTAATTTTTTTACAAAAAAAGCAATATAAAATGACGTTAACTTTGTATAAAATCTGAATTAGAATTAGGCAGTGTAACAGTAGCATA
>NZ_FQWO01000003.1 GCF_900129705.1 Flavobacterium granuli
GGGGCTCACCTCTTCCCATCCCGAACAGAGTAGTTAAGCCCGCCTGCGCAGATGGTACTGCAGTTATGTGGGAGAGTATGTCGTCGCCTTTCTTTAAAAACCCTGTTTCTAACGAAACAGGGTTTTTTATTTAAAGCAAATCCTAAATCCTATTCATTTTTATTGTTATCTATTCGCTACAATTTTTCAGTCCGAACACTGTCCTGGAAGGATTTCTACTGCTATCAAGGCTAGTGCAGGAGTGTTTTCAAAAGTATTGTATCTAAAAAATGTATTTTAATCGAACTTATGTGTTCTTCTATGATCAATTAGTTAAATTAAATCCCTATTTTTATATTTTAAGCATATTATTTATTGTTTGGGCCACATTTAGAAGTTTCGTAGAAAGACATTATCTAAGTTTGAAATCGTTCAAAATTAGCTGTCTTTTGCTATAATTTAAAAGAGAATGAAATAGTATTATACCTCGTCGACATTTGAAAATTGCAGGTACTACCTGCTAAGAGAGTTCTGAATCTCACTTGGAGTTATACGATAACTTCGGGTAAATATTAAGATTTGGAAATAGCAATGGTAGAAAGAATCAATAAAGCTGTCCATAAAACTAGTCATATGTTTTGCAAAATAGAAAACGCATTCAAATATTCTTTTTATTTTTTTTTGACAACTTATGATTAGAAAAATTATGTTAAGTCTTTTTTCTTAAAGCAGTAATTTTAGTCATAATAAGAACCTCGGGCGGAAGTTGTTATTTATCAATAAATTCATCTGAAAAAAGGCTATTAATCAATAGATAATATAAAGTTACATTTCGCTTAATTAAACTCAATAAGTAAATTTTAAAATTAAATAAATATGAAAATTAGATTAGTACTTATAACAATTCTTCTTATAAGTTTTCAAAACTTTTTTGCACAGGAAGTGTCATCAACTCAGGTCTTAGATACTGTTAAGGCGAAAATTCTGGATTTGGAAAAACAAAAACGTGAACAAGGGCAGGAGCAACAATTAAAAGCAGACAAACTGGCTTTGAAAGAAAAAGAAAAGGCTGAAAAAGATTTTAAAAAGCAACAAAATAAACTAGAAAAAGACCAAAAAAAGTTAGAGAAAAAAAAGAGGCAATTTGAAAAACAGCAAGAAAAAATAGAAAAAGCAAAAAGTAATGTTGAGAAATATCAAAAAAGACTAGAAAGAGAACAAAAGAATCTTGAGAAACGACAAACTAAATTGGAAAAAAACATAGGCAAAAGAAAACTTTCTCCAGTAGAAATTGAAAGAGAAAATGTCAATATTACTAAACAACAATTAAAAATTAGAGTACTGGAAGAAGACATTGAAAATGCTCAAAAGAAACTTAAAAAATTGAGATAACGTATTTTTTATGTAATAAAATAGAAAGGGGGCTGAAATACTATTTCAGCCCCCTTTCTATTTTTATTCAATTAATAGTTTATACAGTGGTAATTGCTGTAGGTAATGGAAGTTGATTTTTTAATAAATCCTCAAAAGTTTCACGAGCTCTTATTAAATGTCCTTCTCCATTTAGCCACAATACTTCAGCTGGTTTGTAACGAGAATTATAGTTTGAAGCCATAGAGAAGCAATAGGCTCCTGCATTTCTAAAACATAAAATATCTCCTTCTTTTATTTCAGAAATTCTTCTATTGTTAGCAAAAGTATCTGTTTCGCAAATATACCCTACAACGGAATAAAACCGCTCTTTTCCTTTAGGATGAGATATGTTTTCAATATGGTGTTGTGAACCGTAAAACATTGGACGGATCAAGTGATTGAAACCACTGTCAATTCCTGCAAAAACAGTCGATGTAGTTTGTTTTACCACATTTACTTTGGCCAAAAAGAATCCTGCCTCACTTACCAAGAATTTGCCAGGTTCGAAAATTAAAGTCAATTCTTTACCATATTCAGTACAAAAAGCATTGAATCGTTTACTTAGTTTTTTTCCTAATTCTTCGATGTCGGTTTCGATATCATCTTTTTTGTAAGGAACTTTAAATCCACTTCCGAAATCTAAAAATTCTAAGTTTTTGAATTTTTTTGCCACATCAAATAAGATTTCGGCTGCATATAAAAACACTTCGATGTCTAAGATGTCTGATCCGGTGTGCATGTGGATACCTACGATATTCATTTTCGTATTTTCGACAATGCGGAGCAAATGTGGTAATTGGTGAATAGAAATACCAAATTTACTATCAATATGGCCCACTGAAATATTTGTGTTTCCTCCAGCCATAACATGGGGATTGATACGGATACAAACTGGAACGTTTGGGTGTTTAGTCCCAAATTGTTCCAATATAGACAGGTTGTCAATATTAATTTGAACTCCCATGGCGTTTACCTCTTCTATTTCTTCGAGAGAAACTCCGTTTGGGGTATAGAATATTTTTTCAGGCGCATATCCTGCATGGAGACCTAGTTCTACTTCTTGGATTGATACTGTGTCCAGTCCTGCTCCCATTTCTTTTATTAATTGAAGAATGGCAACATTAGATAGGGCTTTCATCGCGTAATTGACACGTAACTTATCTACCTTTGAAAAAGCCTTTGTTAATCTGTTGTATTGAGATTGTATTTTTTCGGCATCATAAACATATAAGGGATTGCCAAATTGTTCTGCTAATTGTAGTAAGTCTTTTGCTTGCATTGTTATTATTTTTTAGCAAATTTATTATTCTTTATTGATACTACAATGGGATTTATGAATTCTAACAAATTATAACAAAGTGTTATAAATTAAACAAATAGTGGTTTTTATACTTTTGTTGTTGTTTTATGCTCCTGCCATAAGCAAGGGTATTTTTTATCTAAAAATAAAAAGAGGCTGCCTAATATCATTTTAGACAGCCTCTTTTTTGATCCTATTTAAGAACTATAAACTGGGTAAGTCACCGTTGCCTTTTGTGGGTAAGTTTGTAGATCCCATTAAAAATAAATCTACTTCTCTTGCTGCCTCACGACCTTCAGAAATTGCCCAAACAATTAATGATTGTCCGCGACGCATATCACCAGCGGTGAAAATATGGGGCACATTAGTTTGATAATTTGTGGCCTTATAGTTGTTTCTCATATCAATCTCAAGGCCTAATTGCTCACTTAGCGTTTTTTCAGGTCCCGTAAATCCAAGAGCCAGTAATGCTAAATCACAAGGCCATATTTTTTCAGAACCTTCTTTTTCTATTAATTCTGGTCGTTGTCCTGGGGTGATTTTCCAAGCTACTTCAACGGTTTTTAATCCTGTTAATTCCCCTTTTTCATTCGAAATAAATTCTTTGGTGTTGATTAACCAATTTCTATCGCAGCCTTCTTCATGTGATGATGAAGTTTTAAGTTGTAAAGGCCAAAATGGCCAAGGAGTTGTTTCACTTCTTCCTACTGGAGGTTTTGGTAAAATCTCAAAGTTGGTCACTGATTTTGCTCCGTGCCTGTTTGAAGTTCCAATACAATCAGAACCTGTATCTCCACCACCAATAACTATTACATCTTTAGCTGTTGCTTTAACTTGATCCGGAATTGATTCTCCGTACAATACTTTAGTTTGTTGGGTCAAAAAGTCCATAGCTTGGACAACTCCTTTACTTTCGATACCTTTAGTGGGTAAACTTCTTCTTTCGGTAGCTCCACCGCACAATACGATAGAATCAAAAGTATTCAATTGTTCAATACTGTAATTTACACCAACATTTACATTGGTTTTAAAAACAATTCCTTCGGCTTCTAAAATTGCTACACGTCTGTCTATGATCCCTTTTTCCAGTTTGAAATTTGGAATTCCATAACGCAGTAAACCGCCAATGGCATTGTCTCTTTCGAAAACAGTTACGGTATGTCCAGCTCTATTTAATTGCTGTGCTGCTGCTAAACCAGCAGGACCAGAACCGATAACTGCTACGGTTTTTCCTGTTCTTTTTACAGGAGGCTGTGGTTTGATCCAACCTTCGGCAAAACCTCTTTCGATGATGTTTTTTTCAATATTTTCAATGGCTACTGGCTCTTTGATGATGCCTAATACACATGATTTCTCACATGGAGCGGGGCATAAGCGTCCTGTAAATTCAGGGAAATTATTTGTTGATTGTAAAATTTTTAATGCACTTTCCCATTCTTCCTGATGTACCATGTCATTGAAATCTGGAATCAAATTTCCTAATGGACATGAACTATGACAGAAAGGAATGCCACAATCCATACATCTTGAACCTTGTTCTTTAATTTTATCTTTGGTTAACGGAATAGTAAACTCATTGTAGTTTGAAACACGTTCTTTTACTGCTATGTTACTTTCGTCAGTTCTATTATACTCTTTAAATCCTCCTATCTTACCCATGACTATGCTATTAGTTCTTCAATTTTCTTTTCTTCTGCGATTCTCTGCAATGCTTTTTTATAATCAGTTGGCATTACTTTGATAAAATACTGTTGCTCGTTTTCCCAATTTGCCAGAATACGTTTAGCTAATGGGCTGCTGGTATATAAGCTATGGTTTTTAATTAAACGTTTCAACTTAGTAAAATCATCCTGTTCCATTGTGTCGAAAGCAACCATTTCCATATTACAGGAATTAGAATCGAATTTTTTATTCTTATCATAAACATAAGCTACACCACCACTCATTCCGGCGGCAAAGTTTCTTCCCGTTTTTCCTAGAATAACAACAGTTCCACCAGTCATGTATTCGCAACCGTGATCTCCAATTCCTTCAACAACTGCTGTTGCTCCAGAATTTCTCACACAGAAACGTTCTCCGGCCATACCATTAATATAGGCTTCACCAGTAATAGCTCCGTAAAGTGCAACGTTACCAATGATAATATTCTCTTCCGGTTTGAAAGTTGCAGTTGGTGGAACTTTTATAATTAGTTTCCCTCCAGAAAGCCCTTTTCCTAAATAATCATTACAGTTTCCGTGAATTTTGAATGATAAACCATTGGTAGCAAAAGCACCAAAGCTTTGTCCGGCCGAACCTTCAAAATCAACTAATATAGTATCTTCAGGCAGCCCTTGTTCTCCATAAATTTTGGAAATTTCGTTACTCAAAATAGCTCCAACGGAACGGTCTGTATTTTTAATTTTAAAAGTAACTCTCGTTTTTTCTTTTCTGTAAATAGAAGGAATTGCTTCTTTGATAATTTCAAAATCCAATACATTTTCTAATGCGTGATCTTGTGTAGTTGTATTGAAATTTGGAACCGTTTTTGCTTTTTCTGGTTTGTATAAAATAGCAGACAGATCTAAACCGTTTGCTTTATAATGTTTAATGGCTTTGTTTACATTCAATTTTTGTGACTGTCCTACCATTTCTTTTAAGGTTCTAAAACCCAATTGAGCCATTATTTCTCTCAATTCTTCAGCGATAAAGTACATGAAGTTGATAATATGCTCAGGAGTTCCTTTGAAATTCTTTCTTAACTCAGGATCTTGTGTTGCGATACCAACTGGACAGGTGTTTAAATGACAAGCCCTCATCATAATGCATCCCGATGCAACTAAAGGTGCTGTGGCAAAACCAAATTCTTCAGCTCCAAGTAAAGCAGCGATAGCTACGTCGCGTCCTGTTTTTAATTGTCCGTCACATTCTAATACCACACGGCTTCTTAAATCATTTAGAATTAAGGTTTGTTGGGCTTCGGCTAATCCAAGTTCCCATGGAATACCAGTATGTTGCAACGAAGTTAAAGGTGCAGCTCCAGTTCCTCCATCATAACCTGAAATCAAAATTACATCGGCTTTTGCTTTGGCAACACCGGCAGCGATGGTTCCAACGCCAACTTCCGAAACTAATTTTACGTTTACACGCGCTTCACGATTGGCATTTTTTAAATCAAATATCAATTGAGATAAATCCTCAATAGAATAAATATCGTGGTGTGGCGGTGGAGAAATTAAGCCAACATAAGGTGTGGAGTTACGAGTTTTGGCAATCCATGGCACTACTTTTTCACCAGGTAATTGACCGCCTTCTCCGGGTTTTGCACCTTGAGCCATTTTGATCTGAATCTCTTTGGCATTGGTCAAATAATTGATAGATACACCAAATCTTCCAGAAGCCACTTGCTTGATAGCGCTATTTCTAGAATCGCCGTTTAGGTCTTTTTGAAAACGCTGCGGATCTTCTCCTCCTTCTCCGGAATTACTTTTTCCGCCAATTCGGTTCATGGCGATGGCTAAGTTTTCGTGAGCTTCCTGACTGATAGATCCATAAGACATGGCTCCGGTTTTGAATTTTTTTACAATTTCAGTCCAAGGTTCCACTTCGTCAATAGAAATTGGATCTAAATTATTGAATTCAAATAAACCTCTGATGGTCATCAGGTTTCTGCTTTGGTCATTTACCATTGTAGAATATTCCTTGTAACTTTCAGGACTGTTTAGTCTTACAGCTTGTTGCAGTTTAGAAATCGTTGTTGGGTTGAACATGTGTTTTTCCCCATTTCTTCTCCATCTGTAAATACCTCCAATTTCTAATGGCAAAAGATTGGCAACTTCTGAATTTGGAAAAGCATTTTGATATCTTTTTTTGACTTCTTTTTCTATTTCCATCAAACCAATCCCTTCAATTCTGGAAGGAGTATAAGGGAAATATTTAGAAGAAAATGTTTTATTTAATCCTAAAATCTCAAAAATCTGTGCGGCTCTGTACGAATGTAAAGTAGAGATACCAATTTTGTTCATGATTTTAAGAATTCCTTTTGCAATGGCTTTATTGTAATTTTTAACAGCATAATCAGCCTTAACACCTGTAATAAAACCTTGGTTTACTTGGTTATGAATGATTTCATTGACCATATAAGGATTGATCGCGCTTGCGCCATAACCAAATAATAGAGCAAAATGGTGTGGTTCTCGCGGTTCAGCTGATTCGATTATAATTCCAAATTTCGAACGAACCTTTAGGATATTCAAAGAATGGTGAATGTAAGAACAAGCCAATAACATTGGTATCGGAGCCATTTTTTCGCTTACGCCTCTGTCTGAAAGAATTACAATATTACATCCTTCAGAAACGGCTTTGAAGGTAGCCTGGACACATCTTTCAAGAGCGCGTTCTAAACCATTTACCCCTTTTTCGATATCATATAAGATCGAAATAGTTACCGATTTGAAATCAGCATGATCGATGTTTCTGATCTTATCTAAATCCTCATTAGAAATTACCGGATTTTGTATTTTTAATTTTTTGCAATGCTTTGGTTCAATATCAAAAATATTGAAATCGCCACCAATAGCCAAACTGATATCAGTGATAATTTCCTCTCGAATCCCATCCAAAGGCGGATTTGTCACCTGGGCAAATAATTGTTTGAAATAGTTGTATAGCAGTTGAGGCTGGTCTGATAAAATAGCCAAAGGAGTATCATTACCCATCGAACTGATTGCCTCGGCTCCTTGAGCTCCCATTGGGTTTATGATTGTTTTCAAATCCTCTATCGTATATCCGAACAAACGTTGTCTGGCTTCGAAATCGATACTTTCGGTAGGAATTGCATTATCTGTGTAAGGGATTTTGGCTAATTGCAATAAATTTTCATCAAGCCATTTTCTGTAAGGACGTTTCGTTACAATTGCGTTTTTAATTTCCTCATCTTCAATGATTCGGCCTTCATTCATGTCTACAAGAAACATTTTTCCAGGCTCTAAACGGCCGTGTTGAACCACATCTTCCGGCTTGATGTCTAGGACTCCAATTTCTGACGACATGATTACAAAACCACTTTTGGTAAGGGTGTAACGAGAAGGACGTAATCCATTTCGGTCTAATAAGGCACCAATAACATTTCCATCGGTAAATGGAATAGAAGCAGGGCCGTCCCAAGGTTCCATAATACAAGAGTTGTATTCGTAGAATGCTTTTTTGTCATCAGACATGGTTTGATGTTTTTCCCAAGCTTCGGGAACCACCATCATCATTGCTTCGGGTAAAGATCTTCCTGTCATTAACAACAGTTCAATGACCATATCCATCGAAGCCGAATCGGATTTTCCTTCTAATATTATAGGGAATAATTTTTTAATATCCTCACCAAAAATATCACTTTGCATCAATTCTTCACGAGCACGCATTCTGCTGATGTTACCACGAAGCGTGTTGATTTCTCCGTTATGACACATATAGCGGAATGGTTGCGCCAGTTCCCAAGAAGGAAAAGTATTGGTAGAGAAACGCTGGTGTACAAGGGCAAGTCTGGTTACCAAGTCATCATCAGATAAATCAGTATAATACCTGCTGATGTCTTCCGGCATCAATAATCCTTTATATATAATGGTTGTAGTTGATAAACTTGAAAAATAAAATCGATGACTTTCTGAAATTTTTGAATTTAGAATGGCATGTTCGGCTATTTTTCGGGCTGCGAATAATTTGGCGTTGAATTGTTGTTCGGTCAGTTCTAATCCGTTTTTACCAATAAACACTTGCTTTACTGTGGGTTCTTTTTCGGCCGCTATTTGTCCTAAATTAGAAACATCAACAGGAACTTCTCTCCATCCTAAAATTTCAAGGTTTTGTTCTTTTATAGCTGTTTCAAAAGTTGTTTGACAAAAGGCAGTTTGATTGTTCTTTTTTGGTAAAAAAACCATTCCTACGGCATATTGTCTGGTTTCCGGAATTTCGAAATCACAGACTTTTTTAAAAAAGGCATGTGGTATGTCAAATAATATTCCCGCTCCATCACCTGTTCTTCCGTCAGAACTGACAGCTCCTCGATGTTCCAGCTTTATTAATATGTCTAGTGCTTTATGAATAATGTCATTAGACTTGATTCCGTTCAAATTACATATAAATCCTGCGCCACAGTTGTCGTGTTCAAATTCCGGCAAATAAAGGCCTTGCTCTTTAATTTTCATGCTTGATGTTTTTTTACAAAAATAAAGATTTTATTGAATATAATTCATTGATTATATCTAATGTGTATGATTTTTAAGGATATTGTAGAAAAATGTTCAATAAAAATCAATGTTGTTTTTTATAAGGACTCAAATTGACAAATTAATAATTGGGTTTGCGCTTTCAGAATCAAAATTGTGAAAATTTATCAAATCGGACCAGTTGGGTTCTAAAATTTCAAACGTTATAGTGTTTTTGATTGTTTTTTTTTAATGAAATCGATCGAAAATCGAGTTCAAGATGAATTCTTTTTAGATAATAAGTTTAAAGCATTTTAAAATAGTAAAAAGATTTCTCTGTTTAGATGAATTTTGTTATTTTTGCGGCACTTATATTCTGAAATAAATTCAGGATCCAGACAAATTCTATATTATGAACATACACGAATATCAAGGAAAAGAGATTTTAGCTAGCTACGGAGTTCGCATTCAACGCGGAATCGTTGCAAACAATGCGGATGAAGCAGTTGTTGCCGCAAAACAATTAACTGCAGAAACCGGTACAGGTTGGTATGTGATCAAAGCACAGATTCATGCAGGTGGACGTGGAAAAGGTGGTGGAGTAAAATTGGCCAAAAACATTCAACAAGTAGAAGAAATTGCAGGACAAATCATTGGGATGCAATTGGTAACACCACAAACTTCTGCCGAAGGTAAAAAAGTACACAAAGTTTTAGTTGCTGAAGATGTTTATTATCCTGGAGAAAGTGAAACTTCTGAGTTTTATGTTTCTGTGTTATTGAATAGAGCGACAGGTCGCAATATGATTATGTATTCTACTGAAGGTGGAATGGATATTGAAGAAGTGGCTGAACATACACCAGAATTAATCTTTACAGAGGAAATTGATCCAGCTGTAGGATTACAAGGTTTTCAAGCAAGAAGAATTGCTTTTAACTTAGGTCTTTCTGGAAATGCTTTCAAAGAAATGGTGAAATTTATCGATTCTTTATACAATGCTTATATTGGATCTGATGCATCAATGTTTGAAATCAATCCGGTTTTGAAAACATCTGATGATAAAATTTTGGCAGTAGATGCTAAAGTAAATATCGATGATAATGCTTTATACAGACAAAAGAAATATGCTGATATGCGCGACATTCGTGAGGAAAACCCAATCGAAGTAGAAGCGAAAGAAGTTGGTTTGAACTATGTAGATCTTGACGGAACTGTAGGATGCATGGTAAACGGAGCTGGATTAGCAATGGCTACTATGGATTTAATTAAGTATGCTGGTTTTGAGCCTGCAAACTTCCTTGACGTAGGAGGAACAGCTGATGCAAAACGTGTTGAAACTGCTTTCCGTATCATCTTAAAAGATCCAAACGTAAAAGCTATTTTGATTAATATTTTTGGTGGTATCGTTCGTTGTGACCGTGTGGCGCAAGGAGTTGTTGATGCTTACAAAAATATGGGTGATGCAATTAAAGTGCCTATCATTGTTCGTTTACAAGGTACCAATGCAGCTATTGCAAAAGAATTAATCGATAATTCAGGAATGCCAATTTTATCTGCTGTTGAGTTTCAAGAAGCGGCTGATCAAGTTCAAGCGGCACTTTCTTAATTATAAAAGTTATATAAAAAAAATCCTGAGTGAAAGCTCAGGATTTTTTGTTTTTAATTTGCTATATTTTCAATCGAATCTGATTCGTAAACAGTAAAACCTTTTATGTTTTTTTGTGCAATTGTTAAAAGTGCTTTGGCTACGGTTTCACTTTCTATGGGTTTGTATTTTTTTAGTTTTCCAAAAAATAAAAACGATACTGTTCTCATAAAAATACCCGCTACTCTTTCGCCTAATCTAAATTCTTGCCTGTTTCCCAAGAGTAAAGAAGGTCTCAATATGGAAACACTTTCAAAACTGGAGTTTTCAAGAAAATCTTCTATTTCTCCTTTTGTTTTGAGGTAGAAATTATTAGAATATTTATCTGCACCAAGGGATGAAATAAGCAGAAATTTCTTGACTTTGTTTTTTGAAGCAAAAGAGGCAAACTGTTGTGGATATTTAAAATCTACCTTTTTAAAGGCTTCTTTAGTTCCCGCTTTTTTGATAGTTGTGCCAATAGTGCAGAAAAAATCATCACCAACAATCAATTCTTGATAGCTTTCGGGCTGGTCAAAATCGATAATGTGTTGGCTTAATTTTGGGTGTTGTTTTCCAGAGTCTCTTTTTACAAACGAAATTACCTTATCGTAGTCTTTACTTTCTAAAAGGAAATTCAATAATTGAGAGCCAATTAAACCTGTACTGCCAATAATTAGAGCCGTTTTCAAAATTTTATGATTTCTTATTCTTACCGAAATTGAATTTCACTTTTTCGACTACTTGAACTTTTGAATTTCCTTTAGGATATTGCTTTTTCGAAGGTTTTTTGGCTGCAGGCTTCGATTTTGAAGGAGCTTCATCACCTCTTGATTTTTCTTCGTCTCTTGGTTTTGCTTTAAACTCTGGCCTTTCTTTAGCGCTTTGTTTTGCCGGAATTTGGGCTTTGTGCTTGGCTAAAACGTCATTCGGATTTTTTGGATTTTCTTTTGTCCCACGCAAATGAATTACTAATCCGTTTAGGAAATTACGCAATACCTGGTCTCCACATTCCATATAGTTTTCGTGTTTTTCATCACGGAAAAAAGCACCTAACTCGGATTTGGTAATTCTAAAGTCTACCAATTCCAGTATTTCAACGATTTGGTCATCACGTAACATTAAAGCTACACGTAATTTTTTGAAGATATCGTTATTTGTCATCATATTCTAATTTTTTACAAATGTACGGTTAAAAAGTAAGTGGTTGTAATTTTAGCTTCAGAATTGGTATTGGTTTAGAATGCTAATTAATTTATTTAAATCTTCTTTCTTGTGATTGGCAGTAAATATAATTCTATTTAAATCCTTATCTCCTGAGGTGTATTTAAAGTTAGTCAAGATTATTTTATTGGAAAGAAGTTTTTCGTTAATTCCGTCTATTTCAGGATAGATTACTGGATAATCAGGATTAAAGGGGAATGATTCATTTTTAGATAATAAAGTGGCAATATAATTCAGGTTGTTTTTTAGTTTATGATGTTGTTTTTTGTAAATTTCTTCGGCTTCGCCCATTGCTTCTACAAGCGCAGGATTCATACAAGCACTTGAAATAAAAGAATCGTTCACCATCATTTGATTAACAAACGAATGATCGGATGCTATGACACCGCCGCTCACGCCCATGGCTTTCCCTAAAGAAGCCACCATGATCTTACGTTTAATGTTTTTATGCTGAATTGTAGAGAATATTCCACATCCATTATTGCCTAGAATCCCTAAAGAATGAGATTCGTCAAGAACCAAAGTAATTTCTTTATTGGACGTTATTAAGTTTATTACTGATAAATCGATCGCTTGGATGTGAAAGCTCGGTACAGCATCAGTCAGCAAGGTGATTCTTTCATAAGTATTGTCTAGCAAGCGAGGATTTATTTCATTTCCAATAAAAACGGGCAGGCTATTAGCAGTTTTTAAGGCTGCGTGGATATTGGGAAAATGAAAGAACACATCAGTTTGTGGAATTAGTTCTTCGATTACTAGCTTTGCGGCGAGCATTCCGGATGAAACTGTAACTGTAGCTTCTGACTGGATGTATTTAGCCAAAAAAGATTCACCTCTTTCATAGGCTGTGAGTTGGATATTGGCGCTTCTAGAGCTGCCATAGGCTGATCCCCAGCGCAAAATGTTTTTGATGACTAGTTGTTGAAATTCAGGATTTGTTGGCATTCCTAAATAGGCCGTTCCTCCAAAATAGAGATATTCTTTGTTGTTTAGTTCAATTAATCTATCGGGGAATTGGTTGACTTTCATCTAAAATTAAATTAAGGTTACACCAGTTCCATTCAAGTCAGAATAGCTTACTTTTCCATTTTCTATTGTCACTCCGGTCGCAATGTCTTCAGCTAGGAGTAGAGCGCCATCCATATCCACATAATCTAATTGTGGCAATAAATGGGCAATTGCCGAAATTCCCACAGTCGATTCGGTCATGCAACCTACCATTGTTTTCATTCCAAGTTTTTTTGATTCTTGGATCATTCTTCTTGCTGGAGTCAATCCGCCACATTTTACTAATTTTATATTTACACCATGAAAATGATTGTGACATTTAGCAACATCTTCTTCAAGAATACAGCTTTCGTCAGCAATAATTGGCAAGACAGAATGCTTGAAAACTTCTTTGTGTGCTTTCCAATCATCGGCTTTTATGGGTTGTTCAAGGAATTCTACTCCTAGTTTTTTCAATTCTACGGCATTATTAATGGTCTCTTCAACTCCCCAACCGCAGTTGGCATCAATTCTAAAAATAGCATCGGTGTGTTTTCTTAATTCTTTTACAATCGCAATGTCTTCGGCTGTTCCTAGTTTTATTTTGTAAATAGGCCAAGGCAATTCTTGCATTTTTGAGAGCATTTTCTCAATCGAGGCAATCCCAATGGTGTAATCGGTCAATACATTTTTTTCAGTGCTGTAGTCCCAAAGTTGGTATAATTTCTTTCCTTTTTTTCGAGCATATAAATCAGTAAAGGCGATGTCAAGGGCGCAAAGAGCAAACATATCGTGCTTTAAATACGAGTAAGCTAATGCCCAGAAATCCTCGGGAGATTCATTATCTGAAGACTCAATCAAAACTCTGATTTTTTCTAAATCCTGTATCATCATCGGGACGGTGATGTTGTAATAGGGGTTTGAGGTTGCTTCTCCATATCCAGAGAAATCCTCACTTTGTAATT
Source organism: Flavobacterium granuli (assembly GCF_900129705.1). Lineage (GTDB taxonomy): Bacteria > Bacteroidota > Bacteroidia > Flavobacteriales > Flavobacteriaceae > Flavobacterium > Flavobacterium granuli. The sequence continues at coordinate 13,669 of NZ_FQWO01000003.1, forward strand.
CTACAATTAAGGAAGGCTGTGTTTGTATTGATTCTCTCGAAATCGTAAAAGTATGCTTTAGTTTAAGATTGTATTGTCTTAGGATTAGTTTCATAGGTAGATAATGTTTTTTTCATGAGAATGAGTTGTTGTGTTCTTTGATTGTTGTTCGCCATTTTTAATTATGTGGATTTCATAATAAGTTATAGTGAATCAATAAAATTAAGAGCTATAAATGTATCCAATTTAAAAAGAATATAAAATTCCTTTTTTAGATTTTTTAATTCTTGGAACAGCTAATGATTATTTAGGTTGTATTTAGTTAAATAATATAAGAACAGTCGTTTTTTACTAAAAAAAGCCTTCTAGGCTTATAAAACAATGAAAATGGAGCAATATTGTTTAATAATTGCTGGTTTTTGCGTTTTTGATTTTAAAATGATATTTTAGCTAAAACTAATTATTTTATGAACACATTTGAAGAAAAGAAGAATTTGCTATTGGACATGATTGCATTTTCAACAGTAGACGGACAATTGCATAAAAAAGAATATGATTTTTTATTTGTAATAGCTAATGAGTTGAATATTGAAAAAGGAGGTTTTAACGATTTGTTTCATCAAGAATTACCTAAGACTGTTGTGAGGTCTGAATTTCAAAGGATTCAACAATTTTACAGATTTGCACTTTTGATGCATATTGACGGTGTTTTACACAAGAAAGAGGTTCATGAAATACACCAAATAGCCATTAGTATGGGGCTAAATCCAGATGCTGCAAAACGAGTATTGAAGAAAATGAATAAGGCGCCAAACGCTATAATTGATCCAAAAGTTTTATTGGAAATTTTTAAAGAACAGCACAATTAAGTCAATTGTTCCTGTAGTTTTTTGATCTCATCGCGCAATTTTGCAGCCTGCATAAAGTCTAAGTCTTTTGCCGCTTTTTCCATTGATTTGCGTTTTTCCCGAATTCGTTTTTCGATCTCTTCTTTCGATAAATATTCTGTTACCGATTCCGCTGCGCTATCTAAATTGTAGCCCAATTCATAATCTACCAACGGATTTTTGGTGAAAGCGCTTTCTATCTTTTTATTCAGCGCCTGAGGAGTTACGTTGTTTTGCGTATTGTAATTGATTTGTTTGGTTCTGCGATAGTTGGTTTCATCAATTGTTTTTTGCATGCTGGCTGTAATTTTATCAGCATACATTATGGCTTTTCCGTTTAGGTTTCTAGCGGCTCTACCTATGGTTTGTGTAAGCGAGCGATGGCTGCGTAGGAAACCTTCTTTATCAGCATCTAAAATGGCTACCAGAGATACTTCTGGTAAGTCGAGACCTTCACGAAGCAAGTTGACTCCAATCAGAACATCAAACAATCCTTTTCTAAGATCTTGCATGATTTCGATACGTTCCAAGGTATCCACATCCGAATGGATATAGCGACAACGGATACTAACTTTTGTTAGGTATTTGGCTAATTCCTCTGCCATTCTTTTGGTCAAGGTTGTAATTAGGACGCGTTCATCCAATTCGCATCGTTGTTGGATTTCTTCAATTAAATCGTCTATTTGATTTAAGCTGGGGCGTATTTCAATTATAGGATCTAATAATCCTGTAGGACGAATCACTTGTTCTACAACAACGCCATCCGTTTTTTGTAATTCATAATCAGCAGGAGTTGCGGATACATAAATCACCTGATTTTGCATCGCTTCAAATTCTTCAAATTTTAAAGGACGGTTGTCCATGGCCGCAGGAAGTCGGAAACCATATTCTACCAGATTTTCTTTCCTGCTTCGGTCACCGCCATACATGGCATGAACTTGAGAAAGAGTTACGTGGCTTTCGTCGACTACCATTAGAAAATCTTTTGGAAAATAATCTAATAAGCAAAAAGGTCTTGTGCCTGCTTGTCTGCCATCAAGATAGCGGGAATAATTCTCTATTCCGGAACAATAGCCTAATTCTCGGATCATTTCTAAATCGAAATTAGTTCTTTCTTCTAGACGTTTTGCCTCGAGATGCTTGCCAATTTCTTTGAAATAATCAACTTGCTTAACTAAATCCTGTTGAATTTCCCAAATGGCGCCTTGCAGCACATCCGGAGAAGTCACGAACATATTGGCAGGATAAATCGTCAGTTTTTCGAATTTTTCGATGACTTGGGAGTTTTTTACATCGAAAGATTCAATTTCTTCGATTTCATCACCAAAGAAGTGAATTCGAAAAGCATCATCGGCATAGCTTGGATAAACTTCGACCGTATCTCCTTTTATTCTAAAGTTTCCAGGTGTAAAATCAGCTTCCGTTCTGGAATATAAGCTCTGTACTAATTGATGTAATAATTTGGTACGAGAAATAACTTGATCTCGCTCAATTTCAATCACGTTTTTCTGAAATTCTACAGGGTTTCCAATACCGTACAAGCAAGAAACAGAGGCGACTACCAGAATATCTCTTCGTCCCGAAAGTAGGGAAGAAGTAGTACTCAAACGCATTTTTTCTAATTCTTCATTTATAGATAAATCTTTCTCAATAAAAACCCCTGTAACTGGCATAAAAGCTTCGGGCTGGTAATAGTCGTAGTAGGAAACGAAATATTCTACTGCATTATTCGGAAAAAATTGCTTGAATTCTGAATATAGCTGAGCAGCCAAAGTCTTGTTGTGCGCCAAAACTAATGTAGGTCTCTGTACTTCCTGGATTACATTGGCCACTGTAAATGTTTTACCAGAACCGGTAACTCCCAATAAAGTTTGGAATTTTTCGCCGTCAATGATACCTTGAGCTAGTTTTTCAATGGCTTGTGGCTGGTCGCCTTTCGGCTGGTAATCGGATACTACTTGGAAATTCATTTGTGTTAAGGAGCAATGTTTTAGAATTGCAAAGTTACAAAGGAAATAAAGATAAAGTGCAATCTAATCAAACTTCCATTTTTGATGTTGTTCTTTACTCATAAATGTCCAAGCGACAATGCGGCTGTTTTTTCGGCCTTGAGCCATGTCAATGGTTTTTACTTCAACAATATTGACTTTATTCAAGGTTTTATAGATGCTAGAAAGATGCGATTGTTTCGATACTAAAGTGGTAAACCATAAACATTGCATCGGGTATTTGGCGCTTTCATAAATCATTTGGGTAATAAAACCTAGTTCACCGCCTTCGCACCATAATTCGGCATCGTGTCCTCCAAAATTGAGTACCGGTATTGTAGATTTTTTGTTTTCTAAATTATTGACTTTTCGCAAAGATCCTTTGGTAGCTTCTTCCAGTGACTTGTGGAAAGGGGGATTACAAATAGTGAAAGCAAATTTATCTTCGGGAGTAATAATATTTTTAAAAATAAAACGAGATTCGGTTTGCTGTTGCAAGCTAATATTTTCGATCAATTTTGGATTTGCTTTTAGAATCGCACTGCAATTTTCAATTGCTTTTTCATCAATATCCGTTCCTACGAAACTCCAGCCATAAGCAGCATTTCCTATTATTGGATAAATTCCGTTTGCTCCAATACCAATGTCCAAACCTTGAACAGTGTGACCTTCTGGTATGATTCCATTGTTGCTCAAAGCAAGTAAATCAGCAATATAATGGATATAATCGGCTCTTCCGGGAATGGGAGGGCAAAGGTAATTTTTAGGGATATCCCAATTTTGAATGTTGTAATGCGAACGTAATAATGCCTTGTTCAAAGACTTTACAGCTTCAGGATTACTGAAATCAATGGTTTGCTTCGCCTGTTCGCTATCGCTCGAGTCAATGTGGTGTTTGTTGAATGAAACAAAAGCCTCTAATTCTGGAGAATCTTCGATTAATTGTTTAAAATCATACCCAAATCGATCAAGATTTCTAGGGTGTAAATTCGTCTTTTCGGTAATGGTTTTTGTTTTCATTTTTTGAATTTCGATGCAAAGATAGTTAATCTCTTGCTGTGAACACTCAAAATTAGCTGTTAAGGTATAAATTACGTAGGTTTATCTTACATATTTAATCCATGCACTCCATCATTAGCAAATCTCCTTGGTCGTGCTCAATCGTTGTGATTCCGTCTTTGACAACATAGTTGCTGCTTCCAGTTCGATAACCAATCGTGAGACTGTCGTCTTTTAAGGGATAAAATAAATTTTCGGAATGTATTCCGGTCACATGTCCGATTGGAATTAAAGAAATGGGTGTTCCTGCAGTATACCATTTTTCGAATTTTTTTGGTAATAAAAAAACTTTGGAATGGTCGTCCAATATCACGATTTTTAATTTCTCTCTGTAGCGTACAATATTGGTAAGATTTGTAATCGTGTGATCTGCTCTTCTGCCGGTTGCCCAAACGACATTGACGGCCGGGATTTTTCGTTCTATTAAATAATCGAAAGCTTTTTCTAAATCCGTTTTATTCTGATCCGGAGTATGAACAATTTCTAAGGGATATTGAGAAGTCTGATATATTTCCGGATTGAAACCTCGGTCAAAATCACCCAAAAGAACATCAATTTTTATGTCTAAGTGCATCACTCTTTCGATGGCGGAATCCAGTACAATAACTAAAGGAGACCACTCTAGTAGTTGTCCTAATAATTCAGGATGACAGGAGGCACCGTTTGCAATAATTAAGGCCGGTTCCTGGTCGTCGCGAACGATATGATGTGATGACATTGTGATTTTAGATTGCAGATTGGATTGCAAAGGTAGAAAAAAAGGACTCAGTATTTATGGGTTATCTAGAACGAAGTTATTCGATGATATATTTTTTACTGTCTACTTCACTCAGCGCAAAATAACCTAAAGGATAATTAGAAAAATCAGTAGTGTTGATGATATTTCCTCTAACGGTTGCCGGAGGAGATTGAAAAGGACCGCCACCACCATTTCCGGCAATACTGACTAATACGCTCAAGTAATTGTAATATGTTTTTGAAATTCCAAAATGGGTTATTTCTACTTGGTCACCACTTTTTAACTCATCATTTTGCGAAAGACTAAAGAATTCGTTTCCCTGAAAAAAGGTGTCCACATCAGTATAATAATTTGATTTTAACTGGTTAGAATAAGCGTATTTGTAAAAGTAATAATTAGATTCTTCGGCGGGATCGTTGAAATAGGTTTTGATTTCGATGTCTTTTCCTGTAAAACCACCAGTATTATTTTGTATGATTTTTGTAATTGGAGCAACTGATTTTAGTGTTTCGGTGGCCTTGTAGGTATTGTTATTGTGAATTACGGTTAATGTATAGGTTTCGTTTAGTGCCGGAGAAAAATCAGAACAGAGATATTCACCTGTTTTTGGAGTCTCAATAAAATTAAAAATTCTATCTGAGCTATTTTTGATAAAAACTGTTGCTCCGGAAACTTTAGGAATAACAGGATTATAGAAATCAGTAGTAGTGGTTAGCTTTATTTTTTGAATATTTCCATTTGTCCCTTTTTGCCAGTTGATAGAGGCTTCTATCACTAGTTTTGGTGGAGCAGTATTCAAGTCTACTTGAACTACTTCTTCGCAGCCGTTAATGAAAAAGGTGATTAGTATAAGGAAAGAAAAAGTTATTTTTTTCATGACAATTAAAATTTAAAATTATAACTAACGGCAGGGACAATTCCGAAAATGGACGTTTTTATGGCTTCATTGTTTCCTGTTTCTGAATTTTGTTTGAAATTAATCGAAGCGGCATTTTTTCGGTTATACAAATTGTAAATGCTAAAAACCCATTCACTTTTCCAGCTTCGATCTTTATTAGAACGAGGGCTTAAAGTTGCCGAAATATCCAGATGATGATATGCTGGAAGGCGGTTTTGATTTCTCAAGCCGTAACTCGGGATAGTCACACCAAGATATTCGTATTGGCCAACGGGATAGCTTACCGGTTGTCCGCTTTGTAAAGCAAAATTACCTCCAAAGGACCATTTGTCATTTAAATAATAAGAACCAGTTACAGCAATGTTGTGCAATTTGTCATATACTGACTTATACCATTGTCCATTGTTGATTCCGGTTTCTGCGGCTGTTCTTCCGGGTGTTTGTTGTTCTGATTTAGACAAAGTATATGAAATCCAACCATTAAGCGGACCTTCATTTTTCTTGAACATTATTTCCAGACCATAAGATCGCATACGGCCATTTAAGATTACTTGTTCGATGGCTTTGTTAGCAATCAAATCGGCACCATCAATATAATCCAATCGATTTTGAATTTTCTTATAATAGGTTTCCACTTCCAGGGAATAAGCTCCCTCGTTGAAGTTTTTAAAATAACCTAGAGCTAGCTGATCGGCAATTTGAGGTTTTATATAATTGTCGCTAGGTGTCCAAACATCGAGCGGAGTAGGGGATGAAGTATTAGAAATCAATTGTAAATACTGAACCATTCGGTTGTAGCTGGCTTTTACAGATTGATTTTCGTTGAGTTGGTAAGCAATTGAAAATCGAGGTTCCCAATTGTTAAAGCTTTCAATGACCTTGTTTTTGGAATAAAATTGGGTTCCTATAGGAGTGGCTTTTTCATAAATCTGCATATCCGTATTGAATAATACGGGATTGTTGTTTTCATAAATATTGACCGTGGATGTTCCTAAGCGGTAAAACAAACTGTAACGAAGCCCGTAGGATAGGGATATTCTATTGGATAATTCCTGCTCGGCATTGATGTAAACGGCAGGTTCTAAAGCTGTTTTTTTGTCCAATTGATCTGCATTGATTCCTGATTCAGGGTTGGAGGGTTTTATACTACCGGGATTAAAGTCGTAATAAATGGCATTTGTCCCGTAATTCAATTTGAACTTATCTGAAATATAATTTTTAAAGTCGTATTTGATATTGTAATTTTTAATGCCAGAATCCCATTTGAAACCGACGAAATCCAAATTGAGACCATAATAATAGTCACTGTAAATAAGCGATAAATTAGAAAAAAGCTTGTCTGAAAACAGATGATTCCAGCGTAAATTCAGGGTAGAGTTTCCGTAGATATTGGTAAAACTTTTGTTTAAACTGAATACATCGCGTCCAAAATAACCGGATAAATACAAGCTGTTATTAGGATTGAGTTTGTAGCTTAGTTTGGTGTTTAGGTCATAAAAATAGGCTGCATTGTTTTTTTGTTCCTCGGATAGCTTTAGGAATAAATGCGCATAAGAACTCCTCCCTCCAATCAGGAACGAGCCTTTGTCTTTTACTAATGGGCCTTCGGCTAAAATCCTGCTGGAAATTAAACCAATTCCTCCATTGATATGAAAACTTTTACTATTTCCGTCTTTTTGATAAATGTCTAAAACAGAAGAAGCTCTTCCTCCAAAACGGGCAGGAATTCCTCCTTTGTATAATTTTAAATCTTTGATAGCATCAGGATTGAAAACAGAGAAAAAACCAAATACATGTGAGGAATTAAAAATAGTAGCCTCGTCTAATAAGATCAAATTTTGGTCAGCTCCGCCGCCGCGAACGTTAAATCCTGAAGCACCTTCTCCTGCATTAGTAACTCCGGGTAACAATAAAATAGATTTCAGGATATCGACTTCTCCCAAAACAACGGGCATTTTTTTTATGTTAGAAACAGAAAGTTTGTTGACGCTCATTTCCGGAGCGCTAATGTCTAATGTGTTTTTAGTATTATTTATTACAACTTCTTTTAAAGCGGTTTCATTTCCTGAAAGTGCAAAGTTGTATTTTGTGTTTTGATTGAGATCAATTGTTTTTTCAATGGTCGCATATCCTAAATATTGTATATTAATTTTGTAATTCCCTTTAGGTAGCGTGATGGAATAAAATCCGTACTCGTTAGTTGTTACTCCTGTTTTTAATTCGGGGACAGTCACATTTACTCCAATTAAGGTTTCGTTACTGCTTGTATCTGTGATGGTACCACTTAGAGTAAACTTTTGCTTTGCCAGTTCGCTTTCGCTTGGATTCTGGGAAAAAGTATTCAAACCGGATAATAATAGGGTAAATAGGAGGACGATTTTATAGTTAATCATTGTTAGGATTTAAATTACAAATTTGACCAAAATAGAACTAAGTCGCTATAAAACAAGTGTTAAAGTAACGTTAATGTAAAAAGGCTGCCTTTTTAGAGACAGCCTTTTTGATGCTTATTGAAATTGTATTATACTATTTTAGCCAAAATAGTATTGAATGTTTCGCTAGGACGCATTGCTTTATTGGTTAACTCAGGATTAGGTTGGTAATAACCTCCTATTTCCTGTGCTTTGCCTTGGGCACCTATTAATTCGGCATTAATTTTTGTTTCATTTGCTTCAAATTCTTTTGCAATAGAACTGAATTTAGCTTGTAATTCAGCATCATTGGTTTGTGCTGCAAGTGCTTCAGCCCAGTACATTGCTAAATAGAAATGAGATCCTCGGATGTCAATCTGGCCAATTTTACGAGCAGGCGACTTGTCATTTTTTAAGAATTTATCATTTGCCTGATCCAAAGTTTCAGATAAAACAATCGCTTTTGAATTGTTTAAGGATTGTCCTAAATGTTCTAAAGAAGCGCCTAATGCTAAGAACTCACCTAGAGAATCCCAACGCAAGTAGCCTTCTTTGGTAAATTGTTCAACGTGCTTTGGAGCAGATCCTCCGGCACCGGTTTCAAACAAGCCACCACCATTCATTAATGGAACAATAGAAAGCATTTTAGCTGAGGTTCCTAGTTCAAGAATAGGGAATAAGTCAGTTAAATAATCACGTAGTACGTTTCCTGTCACAGAGATCGTATCTAATCCAGCTTTGGTTCTTTCCAAAGTAAAGTTAGTCGCTTCAATAGGATTCAAAATACGGATGTCTAATCCTGTTGTATCGTAGTATTTTAAGTATTTTGTTACTTTTTCGATAAGTTGTCTGTCGTGCGCTCTGTTTTCGTCTAACCAGAAAACAGCTGGAGTATTTGATAAACGTGCTCTATTTACGGCAAGTTTTACCCAATCCTGAATTGGAGCATCTTTGGCCTGACACATTCTAAAAATATCTTTTGCTTCTACGTTTTGTTCCATTAAAATGTTTCCATTGGTGTCAACCACGCGAACAACACCGTCAGCGGTCATTTGGAATGTTTTGTCATGAGAACCGTATTCTTCTGCTTTTTGTGCCATCAAACCTACGTTTGGAACACTTCCCATAGTTGTTGGGTCAAAAGCACCGTTCTTTTTACAGAAATCTATTGTTGCAGTGTAAATACCAGCATAGCAACGATCCGGAATAATAGCAATTGTATCTTGTAAGTTTCCGTCTTTGTTCCACATTTTTCCAGAAGTACGAATCATAGCAGGCATAGAGGCATCTACGATCACATCTGAAGGAACATTAAGGTTTGTGATTCCTTTTTCAGAGTTTACCATTGCCAAAGCCGGGCCATTTTCAATTGCCTGATTGATGGCGGCTTCTATTTCAGCTTGTTGTGGATGTCCTGCAATTTTTGCGTAAACATCACCTAAACCATTTCGGGTGTCAATGTTTAATTCGCTAAATAAAGTGGCATATTTTTCGAAAACATCTTTGAAATATACTTCTACAATAGCCCCAAAAATGATTGGGTCAGAGACTTTCATCATGGTGGCTTTCAGGTGAACTGAAAGTAATACATTGTTCTTTTTAGCTTCTTCGATAGTTTTGGCTACAAAACTTTTCAAAGCATTCAAGTGCATTACTGAACTGTCAATGATTTCACCTGCTTTTAATGGTGTGCTTGCTTTTAATACAGTAGTTGAACCGTCTTTGGCAACGAATTCAATTTTAACATCTGTTGCTTCTGCAATTGTCAATGATTGTTCACTTCCGTAAAAATCACCGTTTTCCATCGAGGCAACTTGTGTTTTTGAATCTGATGACCAAGCACCCATGGAATGAGGATTGACTTTTGCGTAGTTTTTTACCGCTCTAGGAGCTCTACGGTCTGAGTTTCCTTCGCGTAAAACTGGGTTTACGGCAGAGCCTAATATTTTGGAATATTTTAATTTAATTTCCTTTTCAGCATCGTTTTTAGGCTCTTCCGGGAAATCAGGTATTTTGTAACCATGAGATTGTAATTCTGCGATTGCTTCTTTTAATTGAGGGACAGAGGCAGAGATGTTTGGTAATTTGATGATGTTTGCTTCAGGTGAAGTGGCTAGTTTTCCAAGTTCAGCTAAGGCATCGTTCACTTTTTGGTCTTCGGTCAGGAATTCCGGGAAAGTAGCTAGAATTCTGGCGGCAAGTGAAATGTCGGCAGTTTCTATTTCAATTCCTGCAGTTGCGGTAAATGCTTGTACAATTGGTAAAAAAGAATAAGTCGCTAACAAAGGCGCCTCATCAGTCAAGGTGTAAACAATCTTTGATTTTTGTGTCATTTTTTTTATTTTATAATCGTATCCTGATTAAATTAGGATGTAAAGGTGTATTTTGCTTAAAATTAAGCAAGGCAAATATATGAAAATCAGACTGAAATCAGAGGACGTTTTGAATAGAAATAATGGAATAATTGGTTAACTAACGAGTTGGCTTTAAATTGTTAGATTTATAAGGGCTTTGTGTGGGGTTTTAAACAAAAAAATCCCGACAATGTCGGGATTTTATGATAAAGAGATCGTTGACTATCTTCTTTTGTCTTTAATTTTTGCTTTTTTACCAGTAAGTTCTCTGAAGTAGAAAATTCTAGCTCTACGAACTGCACCTTTTTTGTTGATTTCAACTTTTTGTAAAGCTGGTAAGTTTACAGGGAAGATACGCTCAACACCTACTGCACCTGACATTTTACGAATAGTAAAAGTTTCAGTACTTCCAGTACCTCTTCTTTGGATAACTACTCCTTTGAAAAACTGTGTTCTAGTTTTTTCACCCTCTTTAATTTCGTAGTAAACTGTGATGGTATCACCAGCTCCGAATTCAGGGAAATCTTTTCTTGTAACAAATTCGCTATTAACGAAATCTACTAAATTTGCCATTTTAATTGCTAATTATGGTTTTAAATCTAATCAACATTCACGGGTATCGCCAGAGGTTAATCAAATATGGGTGCAAAAGTAAATAATTATTTTGAATTATAAATTATAAATTATGAATTATTTGATTGCTTATAATGAGTCATTTAAAATTCAACATTTATAATAATTTTATTCTTCCAGTAAATCCGGTCTTCTGTTTTTGGTGTGTTCATAAGCCATGTCTTCTCGCCATTTATCTATTTTTGCAAAATTCCCGCTGGTCAACACCTCCGGAACTTTCCATCCTTTATAGTCGGCAGGTCTGGTATATATAGGTGGTGATAATAAATTATCCTGAAAACTGTCTGTTAATGCGGAAGTTTCATCACTTAAAACACCCGGAATCAATCGAATCAAAGCATCCGATAAAACTAAGGCGCCTAATTCTCCGCCACTTAAGACATAATCACCAATAGAAATTTCTTTGGTAATAAAATGGTCACGAGCGCGCTGATCTACTCCTTTATAATGTCCACAAAGAATAATGATATTCTCATACATGGACATCGTGTTGGCCATTTTTTGGTTTAAGGTTTCTCCGTCAGGAGACATATAGATGATTTCGTCGTAGTTTCTTTGACTTTTCAAATGTGTAATGCAAGCATCGATAGGTTGTACAGTCATGACCATACCTGCGCCACCACCATAAGGGTAATCGTCTACACTTTTTTGTCTGTTAGTGGTGTAATCCCTTAAATTGTGAAAATGAACTTCTACTAATCCTTTGTCTATAGCGCGTTTCATAATTGAAGCCTCAAACGGGCTTCTTAATAATTCAGGCAAAACGGTAACAATATCAATGCGCATAATTTTATTTCTAAGTTTTGAAAGCGCAAAGGTACAAAGATTTTTTTCAGAACTGAATCTTGTATTTTGCTTCTGTTTTTGCCGAGTTTTCGTAAATAGCAAGTCCTGCAAGGTTTTTTGCCAGGCAGGACTGTTTTTCCGGTTTAAGGAATTTGGTTGAGATCTTTATTTTTAAAGGCGATTTAGAATCTACATCAATTTGCCGAAGAAAATTGCATCCCAAAGTAATTTTTCTGTCCCCAGCCAGAATGCTCTGAAATTAGTATTGTCTGTAAAGATTATGATTTTTCCATCTTCTCTTTTTATCGATTGAAAAGGAACTGATTCTTTTAGTAGTTCTAAATTTTGTTTTGAGACGTATCCAATGTTTTTGTAATTTCTACAGTTCTGGTTTAGCCCTGATGGAAGTGAAAATCCTTTTTCTTTTATTAAAAGGAAAAGATTGAAACGGACAGCAGGAGGGATAGTTTTTATGGAATTCGAAACGGAGTGCTCCTAAAAAACAGTCTCAAATTTATTATTTATTTCGTAAATTTGCACCACAATTTAAATATATCAAAATGGAAAACGGAATATATGCTAAATTCAACACCTCAAAAGGGTCGATTTTAGTGAAATTAGAGCACGAATTAACGCCAGGAACTGTTGGTAATTTCATAGGATTAGCAGAAGGTAATTTAGAAAATAAAGTAAAACCACAGGGGAATAAATATTATGACGGATTGAAATTCCATAGAGTAATTCCTGATTTTATGATTCAAGGTGGTTGTCCACAAGGAACCGGAACGGGAGATCCAGGCTATAAATTTGATGATGAGTTTCACCCAAGTTTAAAACATGATAAGCCGGGAGTTTTAGCTATGGCTAACGCAGGACCTGGAACTAACGGTTCTCAGTTTTATATTACACACGTTCCTACTTCTTGGTTAGATGGGAAACACACTGTTTTTGGACATGTTGTAGAAGGGCAAGATGTAGTTGATGCTGTGGCTCAAGGAGATGTTTTAGAGACTTTGGAAATCCTAAGAGTAGGTGAAGAAGCTGAGAAGTGGAATGCTATTGAAGCTTTTATCAATTTTAAGGGAGCGCGTAACAAGCGTGATATTGCTTTGAAAGCAGAAGCAGAAGCGGCAATGGAAAAATTGGCTGCTGGTTTTGAAAAAACGGAAAGCGGTTTGCGTTACCAATTCATCCAAAGAGGTGAAGGGAAAAAAGCAGAAAACGGTAAAACAGTTTCAGTTCACTATACGGGACAACTTCCTGACGGAAAAGTTTTTGATAGCTCTTATCCAAGAAAGAAACCAATTGAATTCCCATTAGGAGAAGGAAATGTAATTGAAGGTTGGGACGAAGGTATTGCTTTATTGCACGTGGGTGATAAAGCACGTTTTGTGATTCCAGCTCATTTAGGGTATGGATCTCGTGGCGCTGGAGGAGTAATTCCACCAAATGCTACTTTGATTTTTGACGTAGAATTGATGGATGTTAAATAGTAATTAGGGGTCAGTGTTATGACTGCTTAATGATATATAAAAAAATCCCAAAACGAGAGTTTTGGGATTTTTTTATGTAAACTTCTCACTTCTCACTTCTCACTTCTCACTTCTCACTTCTCACTTCTCACTTCTCACTTCTCACTTCTCCATTTGATATTACAACCTAAACTCGGTTTTTGATCAGGGTTAATGATTCTATTATAGATTAGCCCATCAATTGCGCCACGCAAATCACTGCCGCTTAATGGGATTCCATTTCCCGGACGGCTGTCGTCTAATTGTCCGCGATAAACTAATTTGTCTTGATTGTCAAATAAGAAAAAATCTGGTGTACAGGCTGCATCATAGGCTTTCGCAATTTGCTGTGTTTCGTCATAGAGATAAGGAAATTCAAAATTATTTTCGAAAGCAAACTCGGTCATCAATTCAGGGGAATCCTGTGGGTAGTTAGCTACATCATTACTGGAAATAGTGATAATACCAAGACCTTGTATGCGATAATCATTGGCTATCATTACAAGCTCGTCAATGACATGATGTACAAATGGGCAATGATTACAAATAAACACTACCAGAGTTCCTTTTTCGCCTTTTAAATCAGCAAAAGAAAACCATTCTGAGGAATTGGTGTCTTTCAAATAAAATTCGGGAGCAGTTGTTCCCAGCGGTACCATTTTTGAAGCAGTTTTTGACATTGAGGTTTTTTCTTATTTAAAGATTTAGGTTTAAAGTTAAGAAAAAAGGATTGGTTTTTAGGTTTTAGCCGCTAATTTGTAAGTAAAACTTCTGTTTTTATATGCGCTGACATTAGCCAAAATATAAAAGAGGGAGGTGGTTTTTAAAAAGCAGATAATCTTTTTTAGCAATTGTATTTTGCTGAAAAAGGACAAAAAAAAACACCTTCATAAGAATGAGGTGTTTAAAAAAAAGAGGTTTATGAGTTGCTGGAAGGATTTGTAACAGCAATTATTTTTAAAGTTTTAATTCCAGAAGGCAATTGCCATTCTACTTCATCATTTTCTTTAAAACCTATGATGGCTACGCACAATGGAGCCAAAATAGATACTTTCCCTTCTTTAAGATTAGATTGTGACGGCATCACAATTTGAACTTTCATTTGTTGTTTGCTGTTTACGTCCTCTATTGTTACTTGCGAATTCATTCGGACGATACTTTCATCAACGACGCCTTCTTTGTTTATGATTGCGCGATCTAGCTCTTGTGTAAGTAGTGCAATTTCTCTAATATTTGTGCTGTCTTTGGCGTTTTTTGTCAATTCCCGAAGGATATTATAATCTGTAATTGTTAAAACAGGTGTTGGTTTCATGTTGATTTAGTTTAAGTTTATTTTTTCAGTTTTAGCAATATTTTCTGAATCGTTAAAGAATAATGAAGCAAAACTTTCATTGGTTTTATGGTCAATCCTTCTGTAGAATACATTTGGCGTAATCGCTTTTGGACTATCAAAACCGCAAGCTCCTATGAATTCGGCAAAAGCTTTTAGTGTATTGTTATGGAAATGGGCAACGCGCACACTTTTGTCAGTGATGTCTAATCCTTTGTATAAGGTCTTGTCTTGAGTAGCGATACCTACGGGACATTTGCCGCTATCACATTGTAATGCTTGGATACAACCTAGGGCAAACATCATTCCTCTTGCGCTATAACAAGCATCGGCACCAAGAGAAATTGCTTTGGCAATATCAAAACCGGTGATGATTTTTCCAGAAGCCATAATTTTAATTTGGTCTCTTAGGCCAAACTCTTTTATTACTTTACTGGCAAATATTAAAGCGTCAGAAAGTGACATTCCCATGTAATCTATGAATTCTAAAGGTGCTGCTCCAGTTCCTCCTTCTGCTCCGTCTATAGTAATGAAGTCAGGAACAATTCCTGTTTCTTTCATCGCTTGGATAATTGCGATAAATTCATCCTGACGGCCAATACAAATTTTAAATCCAACCGGTTTTCCGTTAGACAGTTTTCTTAATTTGTTTAAGAATTGTAGCAGCTCAACACTGTTTGAAAAAGCAGTGTGTCCAGCTGGGGAATGCACGGCAATATGAGGCTTGATGTTTCTTATTTTTGCAATTTCAGGTGTGTTTTTTTCTCCGGGTAACAATCCTCCGTGACCTGGTTTAGCTCCTTGAGAGAGTTTTAATTCGATCATTTTTACTTGTGGGAAGTTTGATTTTTCAGAAAATAATTCATCTGAAAAAGAACCGTCATCATTGCGACATCCAAAATAACCTGTCCCGATTTGCCAAATTAAATCACCGCCTTCTAAATGAAAATCACTAATTCCTCCTTCGCCTGTATTATGTGCAAAACCTCCTTTTTGTGCTCCCTTATTCAAAGAAGAAATAGCCGTTTTACTCAATGCACCATAACTCATCGCACTAATATTATAAATACTGGCGCTGTAGGGTTGTAGACAGGCACTGTTTCCAATTGTAGTTCTGAAAAATTGTTTGTCGGCCCTTTTTGGGTATATAGAGTGAGCTGCCCACTCATAACCAATGCGGTTAGGGTCGTCTTGCATTCCAAATGAAATGGTTTGTTTTACATTTTTGGCTCTTTGGTACACGATGGAACGTTGTCTGCGATTAAAAGGTTTTCCGTCTAATTCGCCTTCAAAAAAATATTGACGCATTTCCGGACGGAAAGATTCTAGGAAATACCTGAATCGACCCACAATTGGGTAGTTTCTTTTAACGGTATGTCTGGATTGAAAAGTATCCAGAATCAACAGATAAAACAAAGAAAATGGAATAATCAAAAAGAAGTAATTGAGATAGTCAAAGTAAGTCAACGCACAGCTGATTACTAGAAACAAAATTGTGGCGACCCAAATAATTTGTTGTACAGATAATTTTTTTAAAAACATGTTCTTAAATTTGATTGGATTTTAAAAAGAAAGCTTTTTAAAATCTCAGGTTAAATAAATAATGATGTAAAGAAAGAACCTTCGTCTCGAAGTAGTTTGTTTTTAGTTAGACGAAGGTCTAATCAACAAAGGCTTTTGAATGCGAAAATTTAGCACCAAACGCAAATTCCTCTTTGGAAAAAGAGGTAAATATTGGAGTTCTAGTTGAAAAGGTTTTCATAAAAGTTAAATTTCACAGTACAAAAATACACTCATTTTTTTATTTTAATATCTTTTTTCATCATTTATGTTAGATTTATCATCATTTGCAGTAAAATCTTACTTTTTATAAGAGGTAATGTTTTAGAAAATTTAGTTTTTTGTTTTATAAAATGTAATTTTAGGTTTCGAAATAAAATTAAAATGGAATTGACTTGGCAAGATTTTGAAAAAGTGGCAATGCATGTAGGAACCATAATACAGGTAAATGATTTTCCGGAAGCCAGAAAACCAGCCTATCAGCTCACGATCGATTTTGGTGAAATTATTGGAATCAGAAAAACCTCTGCGCAAATAACCAAGCGCTATAGTAAAGAGGATTTGCTCAACAGACAAATTGTTGCAGTAGTCAATTTTCCAAAAAAACAAATCGGAAAATTCATGAGCGAATGTTTAGTTTTAGGCGCCGTAGGAGAGGAAGGAGATGTGATTCTTTTGGCTCCCGATTTTAAAATTGAAAACGGATTAAGGATTGGTTAATTGCAAGAATAAAAAATATTTGTTTTTAACGGTTTTTAATTGTCTTTTATATTAAACTGTCAATATTTTCGCCAGTTAAATTTTGTATGTTTTGGGTTATTTTTTCAATTTATCTGGAATTTTCATTTCTGTGATGAATGGGTTTTTTATTCGAAAATAAATGTTTTATTCCAATTAGATAGCCATTTGTGCGAGATATTCGTTAAGAATCTAATAAGCGGCGATGGTAATTTATTTGTCCCAGATGGTATGCCAAATGAGTTGTCAAATGAACCAAAAAAAATGCCGTTGAATTTCTGCTTTCAAAAACAACAATGGGATAATCCTGATTTAATTGTTCTTCGGTCAATTTGTCAAGAATAGATTCTATCATGATCATAGTCTCTTGAATTTTTTGGATTAATTCATTTCTAGAAATATCTTTTAAGGAAAATTCCAGTTCGCGATTTCTGATGTAGTTTGTTTTCCCAAGTTTGGTTCCAATGTAAGTATTTAGGTTTCCAATTAAATGCAAACAAAGATTGCCCGCGGAGTTACTGATGCCTGCATCTATCTTCCAAATTGTTTTTTCGTTTTGATAGGATTCAATTTCTTGTTTTAATTTATTAAGATCTCTATTAAAAATCGTTTTCAATGTTTCTGTTAGCATATTTTTTTTATTTCTCTATTGGTAAATTTTCATCTTGACCCCATTCGGTCCAAGAACCATCATAGACAGCTTTAGGTTTGTCTGAAATCAGTTCGTAGGCAATCAAATCAATACAAGCCGTTATACCGGATCCGCAGCTGAAGATCAGGTTTTTGTCTTGTTGCGGTAATATTTTCTTTAATTCCTCTTTGGGTAAAAATTTACCGTTTCTTAGAACTTGGGTGTAAGGAATGTTTATTGATCCGGGAATGTGACCGCTTCTTAAACCCACTCTTGGTTCTTCGGTTTCACCGTAAAAACGGTCTGTTGAACGCGCATCTACGACTAAGCTTTTTTTGAATTGTATGTTTTCTAAAAGTTGCTCTTTGGATTTTACCAATTGCGGTTGGAATTTTGACTCAAAATTCCCTCTGGGATAGGATGGTTCTTGCCTGTTTTCGGTAGGATAATTTTCGTTTAGCCAAGCAGCTAATCCACCATCGAGAATCGATACATTTTGATGTCCCATAATTTTAAACAACCACCATGCCCTTGGACTGGAATAAATTCCTTTGGTATCATAAACCACAATTTTACTGTTGTTGTTAATGCCTGTTTTTTGACAGGCGATGGCAAAAGCCTCCGGACTCGGGAGCGTATTGGGTAAAAGATTGCTTGTGTCGCTGAATTTATTTTTGATATCAAAAAGTCGAGCTCCTTTGATTTGAATATCTTGGTGAGGAGTTTCTAAAATGGCTTCGAGTATGATCAATTCAGGGTCTTCAAGATGCTCATGAAGCCAGGCTACGGATACGATTGGGCTTTTCATAATTTTTTATTTTGCTAAAGTTTTATTTTGGCGCTTGTTCCATTTCCAAATTTCAATCCAAAAGACTGAAACTGCACTCACTGCCATGCAAATGCCAATTTGGTTGAGGTCTAACGGAAGAACTGCAAAAAAATGTGCAATAGGATTGATATATAATATTAGCGTTAAGAAAATTAATGTTAATGAATTAGCGTAGACCATCATGTTGTTTTTATTTTTTAACGAAGAAAAAACCGAATAATAAAAGGAACGGTTTACCAGTGAAAGAATAACATTAGAAAAAACCAAAGTGGTGAAAACCATGGTTCGGGTTAGTTGTTCACTGCCGCTGTTTTGCACGGTCCATTGGTAAACAAACAAAACGCCAATCGTTATTGCAATTCCTTGTAGGATACTGATTCCCATTTCTTTTAAGGATAAAAAAGTGCTGCTTAGCGGTCGGGGAGGTTGTTTCATGCTGTTTTTCTCCGCAGGTTCATTTTCATAAACAATCGAGCACATGGGACCCATTATTAATTCTAAGAAAATGACGTGAACCGGAGTGAAAATGTCGGGATAAATCCAGCCTAAAAATAAGGGAAGTGAAACTGTCAGGATGATAGGGATGTGGATGGAAGCGATGTATTGTACCGCTTTCTTTAGGTTAGCATAAATGCGTCTTCCGGCAGCCACAGCCACTATCATTTTGGATAAATCATCGTCAATCAGAATCAGATCGGCGGCAGTTTTAGCGATTTCGGTTCCTTTTTTCCCCATGGCAACACCTATGTTGGATGCTTTTAATGCCGGACCGTCATTTACGCCATCGCCAACCATGGCTACTACTTGATGGTCTTTGATAAGGGCATTGACTACCTTAAGTTTGGCTTCGGGGAACATGCGGGTCAAAAGAGTGGTGTCATGTATGGCTTTTAGCATTTCGAATTCATTCAGTTTCATGATTTCGGCGCCTTCTATTATGGAATCCACGTTTTTGATTCCTGCTTTTTCGGCAATGGCTTTAGTGGTAAGTGTGTTGTCTCCTGTTACTACTTTTACCTGGATTCCGGCTTCATAAAATTGTTGAATTACATCTTTGATATTTGGTTTTGGAGGATCGTAAAATACGACCAATCCCATAAAATGAAAAAGAATTTCTTGTTGGGATTTTGGAAAATCAGTGCCTTCAAAATCAGAATAACAAACTCCGAGTATTCGATAACCTTGAGAAGATAAGGCGGCAATCGTTTTATAGATTTTATTTTCTTCTTCTGGAGTGAGTTTGGAGACTTTTATTATGGTTTCAGGACCTCCTTTGGCGGCAATAATTCGTTTGCCATCCTGATTTTGAAAAACGTGTGTCATCATGGGCGGTTTTCCGTCCAACGGATATTCATGAACCATAGAAAATTCTCTTCTTGAATCTTTGTCGGTTGTTTTTTGGTATTCCTGATGCAGATTTTTTTCCATCGGGTCAAAAGGAACAGGCTCGCTTGCCCACATGGCGGTTTCAATTACTTTTTTGGCTTCGGGATTATTCCAATTTTCTTTTTCATACAATTGGTCGGTGCTGAAAGCATAAACTGATTGCAGACTCATTTTATTTTCGGTGATTGTTCCGGTTTTGTCGGTACAAATTATAGTAGCTCCTCCTAAAGTTTCTACCGTCCTGATTTTTTTAACAATGACGCCTTCTTTCATCAAGCGCCAAGAACCCAAGGCCATAAAAGTGGTGAGTGCTACTGGAATTTCTTCGGGAAGAATGGACATAGCAAGTGTTAATCCTTTCAATAAGCTATGAAGAATGTCTTGTGTTTTCCAAAAATAAGCGCCCCAAACCAACAAGAAAATCGCAATCCCTACAATCGCCATTCCTTTTACGAATTTTTGAATTTGTAATTGTAAAGGAGTTGGCGTCTCTTGAATGTCTAATAAGCTGCTTCCTAATTTTCCAATTGCTGTATTAGAACCAATTTGGTTGACCCTATAAATGGCTAGACCAGAAGCGACCAGTGTGCCGCTATAGACTGATTTATTAGCTGTTTTTTCCGATTTAAAAACGGCGTAGGCTTCCCCTGTAAGAGTAGATTCGTTTACAGAGAAATCGTTGCTGTGAACAATTTCTCCATCAGCATTGATGGTATTGCCTTCTTCAGCGATGACAAGGTCTTGTATTACAATATCTTTGGTAGGGATGCTTTTTGCTAATCCATTTCGCAACACTGTGCTCAGTGGTTCGTTTAGCTTCTCTAAAGCTTCGAGAGCAATTCGACTGCGATTGTCTTGGTAAAATGAAATTCCGGAAACGGCAACTAAAGCGACCAGCATAAAATAGGCTTCATCATTTTGACCCATGATAAAATAAAGAATGGCTACTGCAATCAATAGTAACAGCATTGGGTCTTTGAATAGTTCAAAAATAGCCAGCCACCATTTGTGTTTTTGTTTTTGTATTTGCTCGTTAGTGCCAAATTTGCTCCTAGAATTTAGGACTTCGGTGTCATTTAGACCGACTATATTTTCAGGAATGTTTATTCTTTTGGACATTTTAAAGAGATTGAAGGATACTACTCAAATATATTATTTTAGATTCATTAATCTGAAGTTATTTACTTTGTAAAAGTTGATTTACTTCTTTTCTTGGGTCATAAAAACAAAATAGAACAAAATTAAAATACTCGCAAAACCAGTTAGCAAGAAAGTGACATTGGCTCCAAATTGATACCAGATCAAGCCTGCTATTGAGCTGGCTAGCATAGTACAAATACTTTGAAAAGCGGAATAGGTTCCTATAGCAGTAGCAATATCCTTCTTGTCAGAAATATTGCTGATCCAGGCTTTTGAGATTCCTTCAGTTGCCGCTGCATAAATCCCATACAGTGTAAATAATCCAATAAAAACAACAAGGTTTTGATTGAATCCCATCCCGAAATACACAAGAGAAAAAATCCCAACTCCTATGACGAACATTTTTTTTAGACCAATTTTATCTGCGAATATTCCCAATGGATAGGCAAACAAAGCATAAACGAGATTGTAGAAAATATAAATGCCTATAACCACAGTGTCACTTAATCCGGACTCTTTTGTTTTAAGTAACAGAAAAACATCGGAACTGTTAAAGAGTGTAAATGCCAAAAGTCCAATAACCACTTTGCGATACATTACGGGACTTGTTTTCCAATAGTGTAAGAAGGAAAAGAAAGAGTTTGCTTTTTTTTCTATTGCAATCGTTTCTTTTTTTTCTTTTAGAAAAAAGGAAGCAGCTATGGCTAAAAGCCCTGGAAGGAAAGCAATAAAGAATAAAGTTTTGTAATGATGTGGATAGAAGTGAAGGTAAGCTAATGCTAAAGACGGGCCTAATACGGCTCCTATGGTATCCATCGAACGGTGGAAACCGAATATTTTTCCTTTAGTTTGAGGTGTCGCTTCTTCAGAAAGTAAGGCGTCTCTTGCTCCGGTTCGGATTCCTTTTCCCATGCGGTCAATTGTTCGAGCAAAGAAAATCCAAAGTGGATACACAAAAAGAGCCATCATGGGCTTAGAAATGGCACTCAATGTATAGCCAATTTGTATAAAAGGAAGTCTTTTTCCAGTTAAATCAGAACGTTTGCCAAAATAGCCTTTACTTAGTCCTGCCGTAGCTTCGGCAACGCCTTCCAAAATACCGATGAGTACAATAGAAAAACCAATAGATTTCAAGTAGATGGGCATTATAGGGTATAGCATTTCGCTTGCCGTATCTGTAAACAAGCTGATCAATGATAAAATCCAGACGGTACGGCTTATGTTTTTCAAAATAAAGGATATTGAAAGTTAGGCCTTATAAATGTAAATAAAAAGTCTGAAAACCGAATGATTTTCAGACTTATATATAGTGTTGCCATTGGTTAAGAGTAGAATTTTAGGGCAACTGCTGTTTTAGGATCTCAATAAATGACTTCTTGTATTTTACAGTTATAAAAAAAGTCCAAAAATCAGAAGGTTTTTGGACTTTTGTTGAAATAAGTAAGATGTTTAACTTAGATTTAAAAATTAAATGTCGTCAAAATCAATGTCAGTAAAACTTGATGTTTGAGGGAGTATTTCGTCTGCCATTATTTTTTCAGTGGCATATTCTTTTTTGAAATCTTTTTGGTGTCTTTCTGAAATCACTTCTTCTCCTTTATGGTTTAAAACATAAGAAGTCATATCGTTAAGAATTTCTGCGAAAGCGGCAAAATCTTCTTTGTATAAATAAATTTTGTGTTTTTTGAAGTGAAAAGATCCGTCTTCTTCAGTGAATTTTTTACTTTCAGTAATCGTAATATAATAATCATCTGCTTTTGTCGATCTTACATCAAAAAAATAAGTTCTTCTTCCAGCACGCAAAACTTTAGAAAAAATTTCTTCTTTTTCTAACATGTCATTTTCTCTCATAATCCGTTCTCTCAATTAATGGTTGTTAAGTAGTAACCAAAAATCTTAAAAATATATGTATTACGCAACAATTATAGCATTTCTTTTTCTGAAAGTTGTTTCAAATAGAGGGACGAATAATAGCCTTCTTGATTTATTAACTGATTATGAGAACCTTGTTGTATTATTTTTCCGTCGTCTAAGATGATTATTTTATCTGCATTTTTTGCCGAAGAGACTCTGTGACTCACAATAATTGTGGTTTTGTCTTTGCAAATTACGTTGAGGTTGTTTAGAATTGCTTCTTCGGTTTCTGTATCAACAGCAGATAGGCAGTCGTCAAAAAGTAAGATAGGCGGATTCTTAATAATAGCTCTGGCAATAGAAACTCTTTGTTTTTGTCCTCCGGATAATGTAATTCCTCTTTCGCCTAGGACAGTGTCATATTGTTTATTGAAACCCATGATGTTGTCGTGAATAACTGCGCTTTTGGATGCTGATTTTACTTGCTCATCTGTCGCATCTTCTTTGCCAAACTTGATGTTGTTTTTGATTGAGTCTGAGAATAAAAAGGCATCCTGGGGAACGATTCCGATACTGTTTCTTAAATCATAAAGATTTAAAGTACTGATTTCATTTTTGTCAATTGTTATTTTTCCTTCGGTGACATCATAAAGTCTGGAAATTAACGATAAAACCGTTGATTTTCCTGAGCCTGTTTTCCCAAGAATAGCGAGTGTTTCTCCTTTTTTTACCGTGAAAGAAATGTCTTGAATTGCTTTGATATTGGTGTCTTCGTAAGTGTAACTCACGTTTTCGAATACAATTGAGCCTTCAATGATGGATTGATTTGTGTTTTTGTTTTTTATTTCCGGATCTATTTTAAGGAATTCATTTAGTCTTTTTTGAGAAGCTTCTGCTTCTTGTACCATCGAAGAGACCCAGCCTAAGGAAGCAACAGGCCAGGTTAGCATGTTAACATACAAAATGAACTCGGCTATTGTCCCAATGCTTTTGATGGTTCCGTCTATATATAATAAGCCGCCAAAATAGATAACCACTAAATTGCTTATTCCGATAAGAGCCAGCATCAATGGGCCGAAGAGAGATTGTACTTTTGCCAGTTCCAAACTTTTGCTTTTGCTTTCGTTGGCAAGATTTACCATGTTTTTTTGGTGTTGCTCTTCTAGCGAATACGCTTTTATGACACGAATTCCAGAGAATATTTCCTGTGAAAAACTGGACACTTTGGATAAATATTGTTGAAAAACGGTACTCTTTTTATTGATTTCGGTGCTCAATTTGAAGATGGCATAGGATAGTAGCGGTAAAGGTAGAATAGTATATAAGGTTAGTCGCGGGGAAACATTATACATATATACTATTACAATTACAAATCGAATGATGGTATTTATGGAGTACATCACGGCGGGACCTACATACATTCTCACTTTTGATACATCTTCACTGATGCGATTCATCAAATCACCGGTGCGGTTTTTTTTATAGAAATTTTGTGATAAATTTTCATATTGTTTAAAAACTTCATTCTTTAAATCGAATTCAATGTGACGAGACATCACAATCAGGGTTTGTCTCATCAAAAAGGTCAAAAATCCTGCGATGATAGTGGTGGCAATAATTAGCAAGATGTTCGAAATCAGTTCTTCCTGGATTACAGCTATCGAGATACTTTTGTCTTTTGAAAAGGTTTCAATTGCCTTAAAGGATTGACTAATTAATTTAGGAGTGAACAAGGAAAAAATTTGTGCGATTATAGTGAATAAAATACCTAATAGGAAACGGTATTTGTATTTGACAAAGTATTTGTTTAGATATAGTAATTCTTTCATATTTTTAATATATTCTGTATTGAAATAACATCATTTAAGAGATATAGTTGTTGTTTGTGTTGTTTTTGAAAACAATTTTTAGTATATAAATTTATTGAATAAGTATTTTTTTTAATCAAAAATAAAATATATGTTTTTTTTGATTAAATTTGATTTGTCTTTTTGACAAATTCATAAAAAATACTATTTAAAAAAATAACACTATGGATGCAACTTTTACAACAGGAAAGGAACTTCAAAAAATGGATCCCGTTTTTGGACAATTATCATTTGACGATCATGAGCAAGTTGTATTTTGCAACGACAAAGATACAGGTTTAAAAGCAATTATTGGTATTCATAATTCAGTAATGGGACCTGCTTTAGGAGGAACTCGTATGTTTAATTATGCGACTGAATGGGATGCATTAAATGATGTTTTGCGTCTTTCTCG
Organism: Flavobacterium granuli; assembly: GCF_900129705.1. Lineage (GTDB taxonomy): Bacteria > Bacteroidota > Bacteroidia > Flavobacteriales > Flavobacteriaceae > Flavobacterium > Flavobacterium granuli. Next base: position 38,644 of record NZ_FQWO01000003.1, read on the forward strand.
TGGAATGACTTATAAAGCAGCCATTACAGGATTAGATATTGGTGGAGGAAAAGCCGTGATTTTAGGAGATGCCAAAACGCAAAAAACGCCTGAATTGATGCGCAAATTTGGTGAATTTGTACATTCTTTGAGCGGAAGATATATTACAGCTGAAGATGTAGGGATGGAAACCAGCGATATGGATACCGTGAGAGATGTGACACCTTATGTAACAGGAATTTCAGAATCAAGAGGCGGATCAGGAAATCCATCTCCTGTAACTGCTTTTGGGGTTTACATGGGGATGAAAGCTGCGGCCAAGCAACAGTTTGGTTCAGATGTTCTAGCAGGAAAAAAAGTTTTGGTGCAAGGAATTGGACACGTAGGAGAAAACTTAGTTGATTATTTGACAAAAGAAGGAGCTGTTGTCACTATTGCTGATATAAACCAAGAAAAACTATACGAAGTAAGTTCTAAGTACAATGCTAAAATATTTACCGGCGCTGATTTGTATACTGCTGATGTTGATATTTATGCCCCATGTGCTATGGGTGCAACAATAAATGATGATACCGTTTACAAAATAAATGCAAAAGTGATTGCTGGTGCGGCCAATAACCAATTAGCAAATGAGAATGTTCACGGTGCAATTTTGCAAGAACGCGGGATTTTATATGCCCCGGATTTCTTAATTAATGCTGGTGGGATTATCAATGTTTATGCAGAAATTGCCCATTATGACAAGGCCGAAATTATGCGTAGAACAGAAAATATCTACAATACAACTTTGGAGATTTTTGATTATGCTATAAAAAATGGAATGACCACCTATAAGGCGGCACTGACCATAGCTCAGAATCGTATCAATCAGAGAAAAATAGAGAATAGTAAAAAATAGTTGATTTTTTTAATTCACACTCAAAGTCACAGTTTTCATGTACAATTGAAAGCTGTGACTTTTTTAGTATAAAACAAAGTAAATTTGCCGGAAAGCCTTTATTTGAGATTTTAATTTTATTTTAAAAAAGGAAATGCTTATTTTTGCGGACTAATTTTATAAAAGTTCTTACAAGGTGGTAAATAGAAGACACATACGCGTTAAAGTTATGCAATCCATTTATGCGATGCATCAAAACGGTTCTGATAATCTGGAAAAAGAAGAGAAATTCCTTTTTTATAGTATCGACAACATTCAAGATTTATACCTTACAATGATCTCTTCGCTGATGGAAATTTGTAAAAAAGAAACTATCTTTTTACATAAATCAAGTCTAAAGCATCTTGCAACTCCTGAGGAACGCAAACCCAACGAAAAATTTATAAAAAACAGCATTTTTGAAATTCTTGCTGAAAATAATTCTCTGAGCATCGCCTTAGAGACCCGTAAAATAAATACTTGGACTTTAAATGATGATTATATTATACTGTTGCTTAACGCAGTTAAGGAAAGTAAAATATATAAGGATTACATGAGTAATCCCACGCAATCTTTTGAAGAAGACAGACAGCTTATTGTGGATTTATTCACCGAAGTGATTGTGCCAAATGAGAAATTGTATGAATACCTGGAAGATGATAAATTAACTTGGATTGATGATATTCCACTGGTTAATACTCATATTATTAAACAATTGAAAGCCATGAAGCCTATCATGGACGACAACTTCAGAGTTCCGAAAATTTACAAGGATACTGAGGATAAGGAATTCGTTAAGAATTTGTTTAGAAAAACAGTTTTGAACGAAGCCGAATTAGCAAAAGAATTTGTAGACAAAACACCAAATTGGGATAGTGAAAGAATTGCCGAAGTGGATACGATCATTCTTAAAATGGCAATTTGCGAATTTTTGAAATTCCCTTCGATTCCTGTAAAAGTGACTTTAAATGAATATTTAGAGCTTGCCAAAGAGTATTCTACGCCAAAAAGTAGTATTTTTATCAACGGAATTTTAGATAATTTGGTTAAAGAGCTGGAAGCCAGTAATAAATTAAATAAAACCGGTCGCGGTTTAATGTAGTAGTAATAAATAAAAAAAGATTTTAAAATTATGGAACAATTAACTCAGTTTGCCCCTTTTTTATTAATGTTTGTAGTAATCTATTTCTTTATGATTAGACCACAACAAAAAAGAGCTAAAAACGAAAAAGAATTTGAAAGCAGCTTAAAAGTAGGCGATAAAATCGTTACTAAAAGCGGACTTCATGGTAAAGTTGCTGAGCTTGCAGATACTACTGTTGTGATAGAAACAATGGCAGGAAAATTAAAAATGGAGCGTTCTGCAATTTCTATGGAAATGAGTGCTGCAGTTGCAAAAAAATAATCCTGAAAGGATCAAGATATAAGCTTAAGCTTAAAAAAGCCCTGATTTTTCAGGGCTTTTTTTTTATTTGTATTTGTCATTCAAGCCGATATTTTTTAAAATCATCGGCTTTATTTTTTCTATTCTGGATCGTTTGGTTTCTTCTCTTTTTGCGGTTTCAATGTATTCGAGAAATTCGTGTTGCTTATACGGAGAGAATTTTTGAAAAGCTTCCGCCAAAGCAATATCTTGTTTCAATTCTTTATTAAAAAAATCAGAAACAATCTTTTCTTTTTTTTCAGGTTTGGATCTTTTTCCTTGCTTTTCATTTTCAATTGCCTCGAAAATATAATTCAAAACCTCTTTTTCATTGACTTCTTCCTTAGATGAAAAACGCCATTGTCTTAAAGATTTAGTGATTCCTTCTTGTGCATTGACTAATACTTTTCTTTTGTCTTTGAGAAAAACACCGTTAAAAAACCAAATCGTAAAATAATTTTTAAATCCTCCTATTCCCACTACATTTTTTCCGTTGAGCACATAAACGGTTCCGCCCCATTTTGTAGTTTCAACAAGTTCTGTTTTATCAAGAATTGATTTCAAAAGAATTAATTCTTCTGACCATTGATTGATCTTGTTCCAGGAAGATGTGTTGGCTTTTGGAGTATCCAATTATTTTTTCTTTTTGGATTTTGAGACTTCTAGTCCAAAGTTGGGCATTGTCGTTAATTCAGCGATTTTCATAATTACGTTTACCGCTTTTTGCATGCTTTCTACAGGAATATATTCGTATTTTCCGTGGAAATTGTGCCCACCAGCAAAAATATTAGGACAAGGCAATCCCATGTAGGACAATTGAGAGCCATCAGTTCCACCACGAATTGGTTTTATTAATGGTTTGATATCAAGTTCTTTCATGGCTTTTTCAGCAATGTCTACAATATGTTTTACAGGAGTTACCTTTTCTTTCATATTGTAATATTGATCTTTGATTTCGGCTGTAACGATATCTTCACCAAATTGTTTTGCAAATTTCTTGTTGATTTTTCGGGTGATTTTTTCGATCAATTCTTTGCGTTTTTCGAACTTTTTCTTGCTGTGGTCTCTAATGATTAATTCCAAAACGGTTTCTTCGATGCTTCCCGTTAGGTGGTGAACATGGAAAAAACCTTCATAACCTTTGGTTTCTTGTGGGGTTTCTCCTTGAGGTAAAGCATTGATAAAATCATTGGCAATCAACATAGAGTTGATCATTTTTCCTTTGGCATAACCGGGATGAACACTTTTTCCTTTGAAGGTGATTTTGGCTCCAGCCGCATTAAAGTTTTCATATTCTAATTCGCCTACTTGGCTTCCGTCCATGGTATATGCCCAGTCCGCGCCAAATTTTTCTACATCAAAATGATGCGCTCCGCGACCAATTTCTTCATCTGGCGTGAAACCAACTCTAATTTTTCCGTGTTTGATTTCTGGATTTTGGATTAGGAATTCCATTGCGGTTACAATTTCGGTAATTCCAGCTTTGTCATCTGCTCCCAGTAAGGTAGTTCCGTCAGTAGTAATCAAAGTTTGTCCTTTGTAAAGCAATAAATCTTTGAAATAACTCGGCGATAAAATGATGTTTTGTTCAGCGTTTAATACGATGTCTTTTCCATCATAATTCGGGATAATTTGTGGTTTTACATTAGCACCGGTAAAATCTGGAGTAGTATCAAAGTGAGAAATAAAACCAATAGTAGGTACCTCATGGTCTACATTGCTTGGCAATGTGGCCATAATGTATGCTTTGTTGTCTATGGTAACGTCTTGCATACCAATAGCTTTTAGTTCTTCTACTAATTTATTGGCTAGATCCCATTGTTTTGCTGTGCTTGGTGTTGTATTTGAATTTGGATCTGATTCCGTGTCAATGGTTACATAACTGATGAAACGGTCTGTAATATGTTGCATAAATTGTTTTTTTTAATGAAGTACAAATATAAGGTTTATTTGTAAAATGAGCTTTTTGAAGGGAATTGTTGTTTTTTATGATGACATTCTTTTTTTTGGAGTTGAAAAGCTTAGATAATTGTCAAAAGAATAAATTAGTTTCTAAATATTTAATTATCGACTAGATAGTTTTACTTTTGCAGCACCAACACAATAAACATGTATAAATTAATAATTCGCCCGATACTTTTTTGTTTTGATCCAGAAAAAGTACATTATTTTACTTTCTCATTAATTCGATTTACGTCTAAAATCCCTGGATTTACGTCTATTTTTAAATCCCTTTATTTGGTAGAGGACAAACGATTGGAAACCGAAGTCTTTGGATTAAAATTTAAAAATCCTGTGGGCTTAGCTGCCGGTTTTGACAAAGATGCCAAGTTGTATAAGGAGTTGTCTAATTTTGGTTTTGGATTTATCGAAATAGGAACCTTAACACCAAAAGGTCAGGAGGGAAATCCAAAGAAACGTTTGTTCCGTCTCAAAGAAGATTCGGCCATCATCAATAGAATGGGATTTAATAACGGTGGAGTTCTTGAAGCGGTAGAGCGATTAAAAACAAACAATGGTGTTTTGATAGGTGGAAATATTGGAAAAAATAAATTGACTCCAAACGAAGAGGCAACATCGGATTATGAAATCTGTTTTGACGCTTTGTACGATTATGTTGATTATTTTGTGGTGAATGTAAGCTCACCTAATACGCCAAATCTTCGCGCTTTGCAGGATAAAGAACCTTTGACCCAATTATTACAAACACTTCAAAATAAGAATTTGGCCAAGCCAAAGCAAAAACCAATTCTGTTGAAAATTGCTCCGGATTTGACTGATGAACAATTATTGGATATTATCGATATTGTAAAAGAAACTCAGATTTCGGGAGTGATTGCGACTAATACAACTATTTCAAGAGAAGGTTTGCAGTCTGAAAATAAGACTGAAGCAGGAGGTTTGTCTGGAAAACCTTTGACAAAAAGATCCACGGAAGTTATTCGTTTTTTATCACAAAAAAGCAATAAAGCTTTTCCTATCATTGGTGTGGGGGGAATCCATTCTGCCGATGATGCAATCGAAAAACTGGAGGCTGGCGCTAGTTTAGTGCAATTGTATACTGGTTTTATTTATGAAGGACCTGCTTTGGTAAAAGCAATTAATAAAAAGATTTTAGAAAGATTGAGGTAATTCTTCCTTTCTGGTACCATAAAATAGTTCAAAAAGGGACGATGGAAATGAATTTTCATCGTCCCTTTTTTGTTTAGGATCGTATTGAAGATTTATTCTAAAGTGAGATTTATCAAATTTTGAGTCAATTTGCTGAAATTTAAAATGGATAATTTAGAATTGATAATTGTTTTGCTATCTTTGAAAACCTATGGAACCAATAAAAATTATAGAATGTCCGCGTGATGCCATGCAAGGTATTAAGCCTTTTATTCCTACAGAAAGAAAGGTCGCTTACATACAATCTTTACTGCGTGTGGGCTTTGATTCTATTGATTTTGGGAGTTTTGTTTCGCCAAAAGCAATTCCGCAAATGCAGGATACAGCCGAAGTTTTGGCACAACTGGATTTGTCTCAAACCACAAGTAAATTGCTGGCGATAATTGCCAATACTAAAGGAGCCGAAATTGCTTCTGCGCATGCAGAGATCCAGTATTTAGGTTTTCCATTTTCTATTTCTGAGAATTTTCAAATGCGAAATACGCATAAAACAATAGCCGAATCTTTAATCAGCCTGCAAGAAATTCTGGAAATTGCTACTAAAAGCAATAAGGAAGTGGTTGCTTATTTGTCTATGGGTTTTGGTAATCCGTATGGTGATCCTTGGAATGTGGAGATTGTGGGGGATTGGACTGAGAAATTATCTAATATGGGAGTGAAGATTCTATCGCTTTCAGATACTGTGGGAAGTTCGACTCCAGATGTGATCCAGTATTTGTTTTCGAATTTAATTCCAAAATATCCTCAAATTGAATTTGGTGCCCATTTGCATAGCACAGCTGATAAATGGTTTGAAAAAATCGATGCTGCCTATAAAGCGGGTTGTCGCCGTTACGATGGTGCGATTCAGGGATTTGGCGGTTGTCCCATGGCTAAGGACGATTTGACAGGAAATATGCCTACGGAAAAATTATTGTCTTATTTTACGGCAAATAAAGAAAATACTAAACTGAATCCTTTGAGTTTTGAAAGTGCTTATAATGAAGCTTCTAAATTATTTGGAGAGTTTCATTAGGGACAATTTTTTACAATTATAAATAGAAAATGAAATTATACCGCTTACATAAAATTTTACTGACGCTGTTGCTGGCCATCTTTTTTTCTTCTTGTAGCAGTGATTTAGATTTTAATCAAGTCAATAACTTGAAAATAGAACCTGTTGTTGTGGCTAATCTAAGCTATTTTGATCTTCCTGCCAATGCTTTTGTCGAGAATGGAATAGAATCTGATGTGGCTTTCCAAGCACTGGATTTTGATCTTTTTCGAGATAAATATTTTAGAAGTTATTTGCAAAGAGCCGATTTTTCCTTTGAAATGACTAATACTATAAATAGGGCTTTTCGACTTAATATTATTTTATTTAATCAAAATGATCAGCCTCTTTATACTATTCCTTTTAGTGTTCCTGCTTATGCGGGAAATGCTGTTGTTGTAAGTAAAACGGATATTTTTGAAGGTGTTAAATTAGATTTATTGAAAAGTTCCAAAAAAATGGGTTTTCTAATTGTAATGGCTTCAGGGCCTGTTTTGAATGAGAATAGTGTGGGAAGTTTAAAAATGCGTTCTAGCGCAACCGTTTATTTGACAATAGAATGAGAAAAACCTATTTATTTTTGCTTCTATTGGTATCGATTAGTTGCTTAGCCCAAAACAAACAAGTTTTGTATAATTTCACCTCGGTTCCTCAGTCCTTATTGGTTAATCCGGGAGCTGATTTTAAGTATCAATATTATTTTGGAGTTCCAATGCTCTCCGGGGTTTCTGCCAATATGGGATCTACCGGATTTTCAGCTTATGATTTATTCGCTAATAACGGAGTCGATTTCAATACTAAATTGCGGGATGTTGTTTTTTCGACCACAAGAAAAGATCATTTGGCATTAAATGAGCAACTCGAAATTTTTAATGGTGGTTTTAAACTAGGGGATTGGTTCGAAAACAAAGGTTATATCTCGTTTGGAATGTATCAGGAATTTGATTTTTGGAGCTATATGCCTAAGGACTTAGCTATTCTTGCTTTGGATGGAAACAAAGATTATATAGGAAAGGTATTCAATTTAGGGGATTTAAGTGTAAAATCAGAGGTGGTTTCAGTTTTGCACGTGGGTTACCATAAAAATGTTTCTGAAAAATTGATCCTTGGAGCGAGAGCAAAAATTTATTCCAGCGCTTTTAATGCCACTTCCACTAAGAACTCAGGATATATTTATACGATTCCCGGTACGACAACGGCTTATGAGCAACTTATTTATTCGCGTTTGAGACTCAATACCTCTGGAATCGCTCAATTTACTGCTGAAGATTATGACGGAGATATAGCTCGTGATATTAGGAAAAAAGCACTTTTTGGTGGAGACTTGGGACTTGGTTTCGATGTAGGATTTACGTATTACCCGCAAAAAAACATGCAGTTGACAGCCAGTATAATTGATGTAGGTTTTATAAAACACAGTAAGAATGTTGAGAATTATACTTATGAAGGGTTTTATAAATATGAGGGAATGAACCCTAATTTTAGTACGGGAGGTTCAGTAGAGAATGTCTATGACGAGTTCAAGAATGCCATTCCTTTGGATACATTATATACCAAATATACGACTTGGAGACCTACAAAGTTGAACGCTTCTTATCAATATTCTTTTGGAACTAGAAGAGACGAAGACTGTGTGTGTACCGGTCAGGATAAAGAGTATAAAAATGCAGTGGGCGCTCAGTTGTTTATGATGAGTACGCCAAGAACTCCAATAACAGCTTTAACGGCCTATTATAGAAGAAGTGTTTTTAATAAGATGCAAATGAAAGCGACTTATACCTTAGATTCGTATTCCTCCAAAAATATAGGTTTAGGATTATCGGCTGATTTAGGGAAATTTAATATGTATTTCATGGCAGATAATCTTTTGGAATACAAAGATCTTTCGAAAGCCAATAGTCTGTCCTTTCAATTTGGATTTAATTTTATTTTTAAAGACAGCAATGAACCGTATTAATTAGTTTGTTTTTCGGAATTGATGTTTGCTTTATTTTGTTATGAAGTGTTCGTGAGAAATGGTTTTCAAAAATGATAAAAGACTGTTTTCAAATGCTTAATTTCAAAGGATTGTTTTTCTTCTCTTTTTTAAATTAAAATAATTTGCTATATTTGCACGCAATTCAACTAGAAATTGCAACATGATAGCACACAGCTCAAAGATTATCGGTGAAGGTTTAACTTACGATGATGTATTATTAGTTCCTAACTACTCCAATGTGCTTCCTCGCGAAGTGAGCATTCAATCCAAATTTTCAAAAAACATATCGCTTAACGTTCCTATCGTATCCGCAGCTATGGATACTGTTACCGAAAGTGCTATGGCAATTGCTATGGCTCAAGAAGGTGGAATAGGTGTTTTACATAAAAACATGACTATCGAGCAACAAGCTGCCAAAGTACGTAAAGTAAAACGTGCCGAATCAGGGATGATCATCGATCCGGTTACTTTACCACTTACTTCTACTGTAGCTGATGCAAAAAATGCGATGAAAGAATTTGGAATTGGTGGAATTCCTATCGTGGATGAAAACAAAATTCTAAGAGGGATTGTTACCAATCGTGATTTGCGTTTTGAAAAAAACAGTTCCAGACCTATTGTTGAGGTAATGACCAAAGAAAATTTGGTTACCGTTGCCGAAGGTACTTCTTTAGAGCAAGCCGAAGTGGTTTTGCAAGGACACAAAATTGAAAAACTACCTGTGATTAATGCAGCTAATGAATTAGTAGGATTAATCACTTTTAGAGATATTACTAAATTAACTCAAAAACCAATTGCCAACAAAGACGTTTACGGACGTTTGCGTGTTGCGGCAGCCATTGGTGTTACTGGTGATGCAGTAGATAGAGCAGAAGCTTTGGTAAACGCCGGAGTAGATGCTATTATTATTGATACCGCTCACGGACATACGCAAGGTGTGGTAAATGTATTGAAAGAAGTAAAAGCCAAGTTTCCTCAAATAGATGTTATTGTAGGTAATATTGCTACTCCAGAAGCCGCTAGATTCTTAGTGGAAAATGGTGCCGATGGGGTAAAAGTAGGAATTGGACCAGGTTCTATTTGTACTACTCGTATCGTTGCAGGTGTTGGTTTTCCTCAGTTTTCAGCTGTTTTAGAAGTGGCAGCAGCCTTAAAAGGTACAGGGATTCCTGTAATTGCTGATGGTGGAATTCGTTACACAGGAGATATCCCGAAAGCAATAGCCGCAGGAGCTGATTGTGTGATGCTAGGATCTCTTCTTGCAGGAACTAAAGAATCTCCGGGAGAAACTATTATTTTCGAAGGAAGAAAATTCAAATCATATAGAGGAATGGGTTCTGTTGAAGCCATGCAAGGTGGGTCAAAAGACCGTTATTTCCAGGATGTTGAAGATGATGTAAAAAAACTGGTTCCGGAAGGAATTGTGGGACGTGTTCCTTACAAAGGAGAATTGAACGAAAGTATGTTGCAGTTCATTGGAGGACTTCGCGCCGGAATGGGATACTGTGGTGCTAAAGATATTCCTACATTACAGGAAACCGGACGTTTTGTTCGTATTACCGCAAGTGGGATTAATGAGAGTCATCCGCACAATGTTACCATTACAAAAGAAGCGCCTAATTATTCCAGATAATTTTTTAGCTTATAAAATATAAATAAGGCTGTCTAAAAGTATTGAAAACTTTAAGACAGCCTTATTTTTTGAGCTTTTATAGGATTTATTCTTTGAACAAAGCTGACATTAATTTCTTGTCACCTACCACCCAAAGGATATCATTTTTTTCCAAAACTAAATTCGATTCGGGATTTAATAAACGTTTTCCATTGCGTTCAATACCCACGACCATTCCATTAGTTTTTTCTCTTAGTTGGGATTGACCAATACTTTTACCAATAAACTCATTTTCTTTTTTTAGTTCCAGTTGTTGGAGACTGATTTGATCTTCTTTTACGGCATCCGGAACTTCAATTTCGTTCTGGTGCAGATATTTTTTAAAATCTTCCACCTGAGCATCGGTACCGATGATGCAAATTTCATCACCGGGAAACAAACGCTCCTTTCTATTCGGAATTTTTACCATAATTTCCCCCCTTTTGATGAAAGCAACATTGATTCCCATTTGTTCCCGAATACGCAATTCCTCTAAGGTTTTACCGGCAATATTTGATTCTTTGGCAATTTCAAAAGTAGTCATGTGACCATCCCAAGGAGTTAAATTAGCATAACGACGGTCCACTTTGGCAACTTCTCTATCGTTCAGATTTTTTAGAAAATGATTTTCTATTTTTAGGTATTGCTCATGAAGTTTTTTTGGAAAAAAGTAATAAATGGCAATGGCACAAATCAGGGCTATAAAGGCGATTCCCGGAGAGAAAAAGATATTTAATAAGAATCCGATGTAGAAAATGGCCAATCCAATTCTAAATAAAATCATCATAATGATGGGAGCTCTGTATTTTCGGTCATCCAATAAAGACTGTACTTCTTTGACAGCAACACGTCTTAAAGACAGTGCCCATAAAAAAGGGGAAATAGCAATGATTGTAATCAAGGCGGCAATAGCATTACCGAATTTAGAGTGTTCTACCAGAGGCAAAATCATTTTGGAAGATAGCAAAATGATGGCTGTGATAATAATGGTGTGGAGTACAATTTGAACCATATAAGCTCTGATGACTACCTGCCAAGTAGTGACTAATTTTATGGATTGAGCATTGGCGCTGTAACGTGCAATTCTTTTTATCCATCTTCGAGGTAGTTTCCTTTCGAGAAATTCCGAAAAAGGCGTGGCAAATTTCACCATGAAAGGCGTGGTAAAAGTTGTTACCGCCGAAACAGCAACAACGATAGGGTATAGAAAATCACTGGTAACATTAAGTGTCATTCCTAATGTTGCGATAATAAAGGAGAATTCTCCTATTTGAGATAAACTCATTCCCGTTTGAACAGATTGTTTTAGTGGTTGTCCGGAAATCAAAGCACCTATTGTAGAACTTATTGATTGTCCCAAAATAACGACAAAAGTCAAAATTGCAACGGGTAAAGCATATTCATAAAGTGTTTCCGGATTGATTAGCATACCAACCGATACGAAGAACACCGCTCCAAATAAGTCTTTGACAGGTTTTACTAAATGTTCGATGTGTTCCGCTTGGGTAGTTTCGGCAATGATCGAACCCATAATAAAAGCGCCCAGTGCGGGAGAAAAACCAACATTATCAGCCAGAATTACCATCATCAAGCATAAGGCTAGTGAGATGATTAACAGCATTTCATCTGTCAATATATTTTTTGCTTTCTTAAGTAAAGTGGGGATAAAAAATATTCCGGCAACAAACCAAATGGTAAGGAAAAAAACTAGTTTTAAAACAGATTGCAGCAATTCTCCACCCGAAAATTGTTGGCTTACCGCAATAGTAGAAAGCAATACCATCATTAAAATGGCAACGATGTCTTGGACAATTAGGGAGCCAACAACTATTCCCGCAAATTTTTGTGCTTTTACGCCCAGCTCATCAAATGTTTTTAGAATAATTGTTGTGGATGAAATAGAGAGGATTACGCCCAGAAAAATACTATCCATCTGTTTCCAGCCTATCCATTGCCCTACCAGATAACCTATGGCGATCATGGTGACTATTTGAGTGACAGCGGTGATGGAGGCAGTTCCGCCTACTTTCATCAACTTTTTAAAGCTAAATTCGAGTCCTAAGCTGAATAATAGAAAAATCACTCCAATTTCGGCCCAAACTTCAACGCTGCTAACTTCTTTTACTGTAGGGAAAAATAGAAAATGTGGTCCTGCTAAAAAACCGGCTACTAAATAACCTAAAACCAAAGGTTGTTTTATTTTTTTAAAAAGTAATAAAGCCAATGCTGCAGTTATCAAAATCAATCCAAAGTCGCTAATTAAAGGCTGTAAATTATGCGTTGCACTCGCTACTGTTTCTACTGTATTCATAGGTGTTTGCCTTTGTTTAATGTTTTTTTGTGTAATTGGTAAGGTATAAAATTAAACTTTATTTTTGAGATTTAATTTTAGTTAAAAGGTCTTTTTTGAAATTAAAATTCCCGTTGAAAAGAGTTTTTCTGTTCTTCTTCAACGGGAATTTATGAGATTTTAATTTTTTATGAACTTAGATTCCCAAGAAATTGCTAGGTGTAATTTGCATTAATTCGGCTTTAATTTCTTCTGACACATCCAGTGTAGCAATAAAGTTATGGATGGCATTTTTGTCAATTGCTTCATTAGTTCTGGTCAATCCCTTCAATGCTTCGTAAGGATTTGGGTAAGCTTCACGACGCAAAATCGTTTGAATGGCTTCGGCAACAACTGCCCAGTTTTTCTCTAGATCTTCGTGGAATTTCGATTCGTTCAATAACAATTTGTTCAATCCTTTCAAAGTAGCTTCAAAAGCAATGATGGTATGTCCCATTGGAACACCAATGTTTCTCAAAACGGTGCTGTCAGTCAAATCGCGTTGTAATCTTGAAATAGGTAATTTAGCTGATAAATGTTCAAAAATTGCATTCGCTATTCCTAAATTTCCTTCAGAGTTTTCAAAATCAATCGGGTTCACTTTATGTGGCATCGCCGAAGATCCAATTTCTCCTGCTTTGATTTTTTGTTTGAAATATTCCATCGAAACATACGTCCAGATGTCTCGGTCTAAATCTATGATGATCGTGTTAATTCTTTTTAATGCATCAAAAAAAGCTGCAAAATGATCGTAATGCTCAATTTGAGTTGTTGGGAAAGAGTGGTGTAAGCCAAGGTTTTCTTCGACAAATTTACCTCCAAATTTTCTCCAGTCAATTTGTGGATAGGCCACATGATGTGCATTGTAATTTCCGGTAGCTCCGCCAAATTTAGCGGCAAAAGGAACATTAAATAACAAACGCATTTGCTCTTCCAGACGCTCTACAAAAACCGCAATTTCTTTCCCTAAACGAGTAGGAGAAGCCGGTTGTCCGTGCGTGCGTGCCAGCATTGGAATGTCCTTCCATTCAGTGCTTAACTCTTTCAGTTTTGAGGTCAAAGTAATCAAAGAAGGCATGTACACTTTCTCGAAAGCTTCTTTGGTAGAAAGTGGAATAGCGGTATTATTGATGTCCTGAGAAGTCAATCCAAAATGGATGAATTCTTTGTATTGGGATAAACCTAATTTTTCAAAAGCATCTTTGATGAAGTATTCTACCGCTTTTACATCGTGGTTCGTCACTTTTTCTGTTTTTTTGATCCAAAGAGCATCTTCGGTAGAGAAGTTTTTATAAATATCACGTAAACTGTCAAATAGATTTGGGTTTACTTCTTTTAATTGTGGCAAAGGAACTTCGCACAAAGCAATGAAATATTCAATTTCAACTAATACGCGGTATTTTATTAAGGCTTCTTCAGAGAAAAAAGGAGCCAGTGAAATAGTCTTGTTTCTATATCTTCCGTCAATTGGCGATATAGCGTTCAATTCGTTTAAAGTAGTCATTGTTTTGTTGTTTGTTCGAAAAGCACAAATATAAACCTTTAGAAACAAATTTGAAAAGGAATGGTTTTTAAATAAACGCGATTAGCTTCTTTTTTAATGTTTCCATTCCTTGGGAAGCCACTTCTGGAATAATATCCAATGGATTTCTAATAGTAGGAATTTTATTTGGTTTGGGGTCAATGTAGAAAACCGGAACATCAGCAGCGGTAAAATCGATCAATCCGGCAGCCGGATACACCTGTAATGAAGTGCCGATAACGGCAAAATAATCGGCGGTTTTGGTTATGGCAATCGCTTCGTCCAGAGCGGGAACTTCTTCGCCAAACCAAACAATATGCGGTCTTAATTGGTTTTGATTGCTGTCGAAATCACCAAAATTTAAATCTTCAGTCCAATCGAGAATGTAATTTGGGTTTGCTGTACTTCGCACTTTTAATAATTCGCCATGCAAATGCAGTACTTCTTTGCTGCCGGCTCGTTCGTGTAAATCATCTACATTTTGGGTAATGATATGCACCTCAAAATGATTTTCTAATTCGGCTAGAATTTGATGACCTAAATTGGGTTGTACTTCCTTGAGCTGCTGCCTTCTTTTGTTGTAAAAATCCAAAACTAAGGCAGGATTTCTATTCCAGCCTTCGGGTGTGGCCACATCCATGACATCATGGCCTTCCCAGAGTCCATCGCTGTCGCGAAAGGTTTTGATGCCACTTTCGGCACTGATTCCGGCTCCGGTCAAGACTACTAATTTCTTTTTCATGATTTTTTATTATTATCTGTTCATTCCCACAAAGGAGGAATTTTCTAATTTGCTGTCAAAATGTGATTTCCCGTTTGTCGACAGGACAAAATTACTATATTTATTTAAAAGTCTTTTTTAGTATTTTTGCCAACAAAACAATATAAAATGGTCGATATCGCTTACCTTGATTTCCTTGAAAATATACTGACAGATAATCGTAAAGAACGCTTTTTGAATGTTTTGGGAAACAGAACCAATCATTTTACGGTTGTTGTAGAAGACATTTTTCAAATGCACAATACCAGTGCGGTAATGCGCAGTTGTGAAGTTTTTGGCATCCAAGAACTGAATGTGATCGAACAGCGTTATGGTAAAAGGATTGATAAAGAAATCGCTATGGGAGCTCAAAAATGGGTCGATATCAATAAATTTGACAACGTAAGTAATTGTGTAGATACGTTGAAAAATAAAGGATACCAAATCATTGCTACAACACCACATGAAAATGATTGCTTGTTAGAAGATTTTGATATTTCAAAACCCAGTGCTTTGTTTTTTGGCACCGAAAGAGACGGTTTGTCTGACGAAATATTAGAGCGGGCAGATGGTTTCCTGAAAATACCGATGGTGGGTTTTACCGAGAGTTTGAATATCTCCGTTTCGGCGGCGATTATCATTCAAAATCTAACCAATCGTTTGCGAAACTCCAATATCGATTGGCATTTATCCGAAGAGGAAATTTTGGTAAAACGCCTGGCTTGGGCCAAAAATTCCATAAAAGACATCAAAAGAATAGAAGCGCGTTATTACGAAGAGAATCCAAAATAATTTGTTTTTAGCGGTATAATAAATGATCCGCTTCGCAAAGTCAGGGAATTTTGACAGCAGCTACACTTTGCGGGGCTGAGCCGTCTACTCGATTAGGCGATGTATCAATTATTGATAATGTTTTTTCGTTTTGTTAGTTTCTTTTTAAGTTTAATCAACTGTTCCACACTTAAAGGTATCCCTTTCGATATTTAACATCTTAAACATCATTAAAAAGTCATCTTTTTTAGTATTATAATCTGTTTTTCCGTAGCTAAGATAAATGGTTGTTTTTAAGTCACTTTTAATTATAAACTTCTTTTTAAATGGTTTACATTTTCGGGCATAAAATTTCATATAGATAGTATTATCAACAATGTCTTTAGGATTCAAATAAAAAATGTCAATTCCATTAAAATCAGAACAACATTTCGCTTGAATTCTTTTATTGCCAGAGTATACTTCAGTAAATGTTCCGATTAAAGTGTCTTTAGTGTTTTTTTCGATAGTTAATAAGTCTATTCTAAAGTCTTTTTTAAACTTTTCTGTTTGCCCAAATATTGATAAACTAAAAAGTACAAATAATGTGTAAATAGTATTTTTCATTTTAAGTATTTTTCAATATTTATTATTTTATCTTATTGAACAGTAAGTAACATCATTTCTTTACAATTCTCTCAATTTTTGGAATTATATCGCCTAACACCCCGCTGCTAGCCGTCTCTGGCGGGCAAAGCGAGAGCTGTTATTTTCTTACTAAGATAAATGTTTTTTGTGAATTTATATTTCCCTTTAAAATAATCCAGTTTCGTTTGCAATAAAATTTAAAATTGTGCAAAGTCAGAGACGTTTGCGCAGCAGCTACACTTTGCGGATCGGGTTGTTAATTTTACCTTAGCTCCTTTTCTAATTGGTCTGGATTTTGTCTTGAGTCAAAAATGCTGATGATTTCAATTTCTTTTTTGTCAACATTAACTCTGTAGTATAAAATAGTTTGTTTTGTTACTACACATTTAAAAAGACCTTTAAATTTGTTTGATTGTGGGCAACTTTCAGGTTGATTTGAAATTTGTTGAATTTTAGAAGATAGCTTTTTAATAAAATCATTTCGAACTTTTAAGCTCCAATTTTCTAAAAGAAAATCATTTAATTTTAAAAGTTTGTTTTGAGCTATTTCTGATAAAAAGACTTTCACTAAGAAATTTTTTTCAAGAAGTCGTTGAACTCAATTCTTTTTCCTTTATTTAATTCTTTTATTCCTTTTTCAATTTCTTCTTGCTCAGAAACACTCAATTCATCCCAAAAATCTACTTTTTCATTTTGAATGAATTCTGTGATTTTTTCAATGAATTTATCATTCTCAATGTTGAGAATTATTTTTACCAATTCTATTTTAGAAGATTGAATGTCCATTTGATTTATTTCTAAGAATCAAAGTTACGAAAAAAATCAACATGACAGTTTTCATTATCTTGGCTTTCTGACAAAGATATGCAGCAGCTATACTTTGAAGTGTGTTGCTTTTAATAAAACGTTTTTTGAAAAAGTCAGGAGACTTTTAGGATGATTTCGCTTGTAATAAAATAGTAAAATTGCGCAAAGTCAGAGACGTTTGCGCAGCAGCTACGCTTTGCGGAGCCTTTATTTATTTAATGCAAATTTGTCTTTTCCGCGTAATATTATTTCTTTTGACTTTTTGATGTTTTCTGTTGTTTTTGTTGTCAAGTTGATAATATTTACATTCAGTTTTTCGTTCTCGTTTTCAAACTTCTCAACAATGATTCTTAATATATAATTTTCATCAACTAAATAGTTTTTATAATTAGCGTTTATTATTTCATTGTCGATTTTGAAAATTGTTGAATTGTCTTTTATATTTGTGTATTTCAATTTCAGATTGTTCAAAGAAATGAATTTAGGCTTATATGTTGATTTAGTTATAATATAAAGTTTTCCGTAATATTTTACATTTTCGACTTCAATATTTTCTTTTTTAATATTTACTGTTTCAATTTCATTAGGATTTATAGTTTTTAAGACGCTTTCGTTTGTAAGCTTTCCATTTATGAAATATGCAGGTTTTTTTTTATTTATAATTTCATTTTCATAGATGACTTTAATAATCGTATCGTTTTCAGATACAATTTCGTGATTTGTTATTGTTAAACCAGTAATTAATTCTTTCTGCTTTTGTCCGAAAGAATTAATTGTTAAAAGTAATATTGTAATAAAAAGTAACTTTTTCATAATTTTCCTTTTTACGTTTCTTTGGTTTTGACTAGACGCTACTTTATGGCGAGTATACATCCACGCCCGGGTAGATTATCGCAATTGA
This sequence comes from Flavobacterium granuli, assembly GCF_900129705.1. Classification (GTDB taxonomy): domain Bacteria; phylum Bacteroidota; class Bacteroidia; order Flavobacteriales; family Flavobacteriaceae; genus Flavobacterium; species Flavobacterium granuli. Next base: position 56,512 of record NZ_FQWO01000003.1, read on the forward strand.
TTAGTATCTGTCTCACAAATATATAACTTAATCTCCGAAAATACTTATAAGATTTGATTGTCTATGGCGTAAAGATGGACTTTTTTGGTGTTGTTTCGTTACGGGAAACCACAATTAGGTTCTTAAAAAAGCAAAGTGCCTAGCCCCGATAGTAGTGGAAATCCTTGTGGGGCTTTGGTTTTGCCCCACAAGATTGCAACGATAGCGGGAGTAGCTCCTAAAAAAAAATCCCCAACTACTTTCGTAATTGAGGATTTATTATTTAAAGAGTTGTGATTTTTATTCGTTCACAATAACCCATTCGCCAGTTGTCAAAAGACTTTCGGCTTTTTTATATTTCATCGTTTCCGTTTTTCCTGTAGCCACTTGTTTGATGGTTACATTGTCATTACGGTTGATTTTTGGCATGTCTCTCACGATTGTTTCCGTTACTTGACGTTGCTGTGTTTCACCCGCTTCACGATTAGCCGCTTCGCTATTTGGAATTTCATCTTTGCTTAATTTGAAATCTTCCTTTTGACGCACTTCTCTGGCTTCTTCGATAGCAGGAGCGCTTTGTTGCGGTAAATCTCCTTTGAATAAGAATGAAATCACTTCTTTGTTCACGCCGTTCAACATCGCGTTGAATAAGTTGAATGCTTCAAATTTATAGATAAGCAATGGATCTTTTTGTTCGTGAACAGCTAGTTGAACCGATTGTTTCAACTCATCCATTTTGCGCAAGTGTTTTTTCCAAGCTTCGTCAACAATGGCCAAAGTGATGTTTTTCTCGAAATCAGCGACTAATTGTTTTCCTTCGGACTCATAGGCTTTTTTCAAATCAGTTACCACGTTCAATGATTTCACTCCATCAGTAAATGGAACTACAATGCGTTCGAACTGGTTGTTTTTGTCTTCATAAACATTCTTGATAATTGGGAATGCTTCTCTGGCACTACGTTCGGTTTTTTCGTTGTAGTATTTTAAAGCTTCTTTGTATACTTTTCCAGTTAATTCAATTTCAGTCAATCTGTTGAAATCACTTTCGGTAACCGGAGAAGTGATAGAGAAATAACGGATTAAATCAAATTCGAAGTTTTTAAAATCATTTGTTCTTTTGGTGTCTTGAACGATCAGTTCGCAAGTGTCATACAACATGTTTGCAATATCCAGTTTTAGACGCTCTCCAAACAAAGCATGACGACGACGTTTGTACACTACTTCACGTTGCGCGTTCATTACGTCATCATATTCTAACAAACGTTTACGAACACCAAAGTTGTTTTCTTCTACTTTTTTCTGGGCGCGTTCGATAGATTTAGTCATCATCGAATGTTGGATTACTTCTCCTTCTTCCAATCCCATTCTGTCCATAACCTTGGCGACTCTTTCAGAACCAAAAAGACGCATTAAGTTGTCTTCAAGAGAAACGTAGAACTGAGAACTTCCCGGATCTCCTTGACGACCGGCACGACCTCTTAACTGACGATCCACACGACGGGAATCGTGACGCTCTGTGCCTACAATTGCTAATCCGCCTGCTGCTTTCACTTCGGCAGATAATTTAATATCCGTTCCACGACCAGCCATGTTGGTTGCAATAGTTACCACTCCGGCTTTACCTGCTTCTTCAACGATTTGTGCTTCTTGTTTGTGCATTTTTGCATTCAATACGTTGTGGGTCACACCGCGCATTTTTAGCATTCTGCTCAATAATTCCGAAATCTCTACCGAAGTCGTACCAATAAGTACCGGTCTTCCGGCTTGTGATAAGGCTGTTACATCTTCGATAACCGCATTGAATTTTTCACGAGTGGTTTTGTAGATGAAATCTTCTTTGTCTTGTCTGGCCATTGGTCTGTTAGTAGGAATTTCTACTACATCCAATTTGTATATTTGCCATAGCTCACCAGCTTCAGTAACCGCAGTTCCAGTCATACCGCCCAATTTCTTGTACATTCTGAAATAATTCTGTAAAGTTACCGTGGCAAAGGTTTGGGTAGCGGCTTCGATTTTTACATTTTCTTTGGCTTCAATCGCTTGGTGCAAGCCGTCAGAATAACGACGACCGTCCATAATACGACCGGTTTGCTCATCTACAATCATGATTTTGTTATCCATGATTACATATTCTACGTCTTTTTCGAAAAGGCTGTAGGCTTTCAAAAGTTGTGTCAAGGTATGAATACGCTCACTTTTGATAGCGAAATCTTGGAATAATTTTTCTTTCTCTTCCGCTTCTGCGTCTTTGTCTAGTTTTTTCTTCTCGATCATGGCAATTTCAGTACCAATATCCGGAAGAACGAAAAAGTCAGCATCAGTATCGCCAGAAAGGAATTTGATTCCGTTATCAGTTAATTCTACCTGATTGTTTTTTTCTTCGATTACAAAATACAAGGCCTCATCAATCTTATGCATTTCGCGATTGTTGTCTTGCATGTATTGATTTTCTGTTTTTTGAAGCAGTTGTTTAATACCTTCCTCACTCAAAAACTTAATCAATGCTTTGTTTTTTGGTAAACTTCTGTACGCTCTCAAAAGCAAGAAACCACCTTCTTTAGTGTTTCCTTCTTTGATTAATTTCTTGGCTTCAGCCAAAAATCCGTTAGCCAATTGACGTTGTAAATTAACTAGGTTTTCAATCTTTGGTTTCAGTTCATTAAACTCGTGACGATCTCCTTGAGGAACCGGACCAGAAATAATTAAAGGTGTTCTGGCGTCATCAATCAAAACCGAATCGACCTCATCGACAATGGCATAATTGTGTTTTCTTTGTACCAAATCATTTGGCGAATGCGCCATATTGTCTCTTAAATAATCAAAACCAAATTCATTATTGGTTCCGTAAGTGATATCGGCTTCGTAGGCTTTTCTTCTTTCGTCAGAATTAGGTTGGTGATTGTCAATACAATCTACAGTCATACCGTGAAACTCAAATAAAGGTGCTTTCCAAGTGCTGTCACGTTTTGCCAAGTAATCATTCACCGTTACAAGATGTACTCCATTTCCGGTTAAGGCATTCAGGTATAGCGGTAAAGTAGCTACTAATGTTTTTCCTTCCCCTGTTTGCATTTCGGCAATTTTACCTTGGTGCAATACCATTCCACCAATCAATTGGACATCATAATGAATCATGTCCCAAGTAATTTCTTTACCTGCGGCATTCCATTTGTTTTGCCAAATAGCGTTGTCTCCGTCAAGGCGAACATAGCTTTTTGTTCCAGAGAATTCTCGGTCTTTAGCTGTTGCTGTTACGATTATTTCAGAATTGTCTTTGAAACGTCTGGCTGTTTCTTTTACTACTGCAAAAGCTTCAGGTAGAATTTCTAGCAATGTTTTCTCCGAGATATCGTAGGCTTCTTTCTCTAAAGCGTCAATTGCGTTATAGATATCTTCTTTTTTGTCAATATCTTCAATGCCTTCTACTTCTTGTTGAAGTGCGCTAATCTTAGCGTCAATTCCGGCTCGGGCATGTTTCAGCTGATCTTTAAAGAAATAGGTGCGCGCTCTTAACTCATCATGTGACAAAGTAATCAAATTACTTTCAAATGTCTTGATTTTGTTTAAGTAAGGCTGTAAGGCTTTGACATCTTTGTCGGATTTGTCTCCAACAAAGGCTTTAATAATGCTATTTATGAAACTCATAATATGTTTGTATTTCTAATTTGTTTTCTAGCTGTAAATTTAACCAAAAAAAAAGCCTCTTTTGAGACTTTTTCTTGGGGTAATTTTTTTAATATTCATCCTCATTCCAAAGATAATCTTCGTCAGTTGGATAATCCGGCCAAATTTCTTCCATTGATTCATATATCTCGCCTTCGTCCTCTATAGATTGAAGGTTTTCTACTACTTCTAATGGTGCTCCAGCACGTATAGCGTAGTCAATAAGTTCGTCTTTGTTAGCAGGCCACGGTGCATCACTAAGATAGGATGCTAATTCTAATGTCCAATACATGTTTTGTCGATTTAGTTTTGTGCAAAAATAAAATTTTTACTGAAAAAGGCAAGTAAAAATCCATTTATTTTTTAAAAATTTAAGAACGTGTTTTTTAGTTTAAAGTTTAAGGTTTAAAAGTTTAAAATTTTGAACCGAAAAACACAACTGAATACTGATTTCTGTTTACTGAATTCTACTTTCTTGGAATCCATTGAACTTCTTCGGCCTTTAAATCATGAGACAACTTCCGTGCCAATACAAAAAGGTAGTCAGAAAGTCGGTTTAAGTACTTGATTGCGATTTCGGCAACGGGCTCATTATGACTTAAATGTACCGCTAAACGCTCAGCACGGCGGCAAACACAGCGTGCTATATGACAATATGACACAGTGGTATGGCCTCCAGGCAGCACAAAATGAGTCATAGGCGGGAGTTCGTTTTCCATGGCGTCAATTTCCTGTTCCAGTAATTCGATGTCACTTTCTATAATTCCTAATTTTTTTAAACGAAGTTCTCCATTTTTCATCACTTCTTTTTCGGGAGGTGTCGCAAGAATGGCTCCTATGGTAAATAATCGATCTTGAACTTCGATCAGGATTTTTTTGTAATGTGTATTCATTTCCTGGTCTCGTATCAATCCGATATGGGAGTTCAGTTCGTCAACAGTACCATAACTTTCTATTCTCGCATGGTCTTTTGGAACTCTGGTTCCTCCAAAAAGAGCTGTCGTTCCTTTGTCACCAGTTTTGGTATATACTTTCATTTTTGTATGTTTATTTGGTTATTTGTTTAATCGATTAAGCAAATAACCGAATAAACAAATAAACTATTTTGTAATGTCACTTTCAACAAGACCATCTCGCAAGCGAATGACGCGATGTGCGTGTTCTGCAATTTCCTCTTCGTGGGTAACCAGAATAACGGTATTTCCATTGGCATGAATCTCATCAAAAAGGGTCATGATTTCAAGGGAAGTCTTGCTGTCTAGGTTTCCTGTGGGTTCATCGGCAAGAATAATAGAAGGGCTGTTTACTAATGCTCTAGCTACGGCTACACGCTGGCGCTGTCCACCGGAAAGTTGATTGGAATGGTGGTCTATCCTGTCAGAAAGGCCCACTTGTGTCAGTACTTCTTTGGCTCTGTTGTGTCTTTCAGATTTAGAATAACCGGCATAAATCATCGGGAGAGCCACATTGTCGAGGGCTGTTGTTCGAGGCAAAAGGTTGAAAGTTTGAAAAACAAAACCAATCTCCTTATTTCGTATTTCGGCCAGTTCGTCATCTTTCATGTGGCTGACATCTTTGCCGTTCAAAATGTAAGTCCCTGACGTGGGAGTGTCTAAGCAACCCAAAAGGTTCATGAGCGTTGATTTTCCGGATCCTGAAGGGCCCATTAATGCAACATATTCGCCTTTGTTTATCTCTAAATCAATGCCTTTTAAGACATAGACAATTTCATTTCCAAGAACAAAATCTCTTTTGATGTTGGTTATTTTTATTAATGGATTTGCCATTTATGGTTACAATTGATTGATTGTGAATTCTCGGTTTTAAAAGTACAAAAGACTTTTGAATTAAAGATAAGTTGCCAAAAATACATTTTTGTTACAAAAATAATAGGGCAGTGTTCTTCGTTTGTTTGGATTAGGCTTATTGGTTTTCTTTGCGTTAGGGTTAATTTCATAATTAATTTAATTATTTGTATAATTTTTGTATTTAAATTGGGTATAGTTTAATGATGTCTATATTTGTTTGGTAATATTTAATAAATTGAAATTATGAAAAGTACAAATTTAGTATTAGGAATGGCGGTTTTGGCTCTTGGATTTACATCTTGTAAAGGAGAGAAAGAAAAAGAAGCAGAGAAAACAGTGGAATCTTATGTTGTTTATGTTGACTCATTGGAAAATTTGGCTCCGGAAGATGCTAAAGCTAATTGGCAGTCTATAGAAGCTACATATGAGTTGAAAAATAATCAGGCCGAAACAGCGCTTTTAGACTTAAAAAAGAGTGAAGAAGCGAGGGTGAAACTGGAAGCCAGTAGAACGAAGTATGCAGCATTGCAGGCTCAAATACAGGCCGAAATACAAGCTCAAACACAAGCTCAAACACAAGCTCAAATGCCAAACTCTAAGCAACAAATGCGAAATGCACTTTTTGGTGAAGGGAAAATTGGTGAGGATATGAATTTTAGCTGGGTTAATAAGGATAATATCCTAAATGTTTACCAGCAATTTGTAAACACTGTTCAGGCTAATAAAGATAGCTATTCTCGTGAAGACTGGGACGAAATCAAATTGATGTACGAAGCATTGGACAGCAGAAAAAACACCGTTGAAAAAGAAGGATTAACTTCTTCTGATAATAATAAAATTGCCGGATTAAAATTGAAATTTGCGCCCATGTATTCTTTGAACAGAATGGGAGCAAAGACGGATGAAATGGAAGAAGCTAAAAAATAAGACTAAAATTTTGAATAAGAAAGACCGTCAGCAATGACGGTCTTTTTTTGTATTTTGAACTTTTTAAGGGAGATGTGTGTTAGTTTTTGATCTTGTAAATCTTTGTAATATCTTTTAATATTTTGTCAAAATCAATTTCCAAATCAATCAGTTTTCCGGTGTGTATGTCAAAAACCCAACCGTAAACTTTTAAATTGCGTTGGCTGTTTGCTTTTTGTACTTCGGCTGTTTTGATAACATTGATACATTGTTCCTGAACATTTAATTCTATGAGTCTTTTGTATTTTTGCTGTTCATCAGTAATGGCGTCCAATTCATTTACATGTATTCGATACACATCTCGAATGTTTCTTAACCAAGGATTCAAGATTCCTAAATCAGCTTGTTGCATGGCTGCAAGTACACCGCCACAACCATAATGACCGCAAACTACGATATGATTTACTTTTAGATTCGTCACGGCATAATTAATGACTGACATGGAATTCAGGTCGGTATTGGGAACGATATTCGCAATATTGCGATGTACAAAAACTTCGCCTGGTTCTAATCCCATTAGTTCTTCAGCCGAAACCCGACTGTCAGAACAGCCAATATAAAGAAATTCAGGTGATTGTCCTTGACCTAATTTGTCAAAATAGTTTTCATCGCTTTGTAGTTTTTTAGCGATCCAATTTCGGTTATTCTCAAAGATTTGTTTGATATCCATAAAGTATTATTTATGGGGCAAATATACTAATCTATACGCGAATGATGAAATGTTCTTTGGGTTGTTCCCGTCTAAAAAAGACTAATCCCCACTGAAAAGTATCGATAGTGACTGTCACTTTTGGGTGTTTTTGTATTGTTTTCCAAGCTTCTTCCATTTCTTTCGACCAATGAATATCATCGAAAATCCAAACTGTATCATTACTGATGGTTGGGAGTAATAATTCAAAATAGTCTAAAGTCGCTTTTTTCGAATGGTTTCCATCAAAGTAAACGAGACCAAAGCCAAAAGGCGAAAGACTAAGGTCGCTCAAATAAGTTTCAAACTTCGTTACAACAGAATTTACATTGTTTAACCCAAATTGTTGCAATTGAGTATTTGCAATCGACATGGTATTTGGACAACCTTCCAGTGTTGTTATTTTTGCTTTTGGATTCCCCAAGGTCAGCGCAGCAGTCGCTAATCCTAATGAAGTGCCTATTTCTAAAATGGTTTCTGGCTTAAAATAATTCACGATTCTAAATAGCAATTTTGCCCTTTTAGGGCTGATTCCTGCCGTTTGGGCAATCTTTGAAATCTGTCTTTTATCCGATTTAAAAACTTTGGAACCCGCGCCAAAATCAGTCACTTCAATCGTTTTATTGTTTTCTAAAAGTGAATTTCTATAGTTTTTTAAAACTAGATATTCTGGTTTTGATTTTTTGTCGTAAAAACATTTGGTTAACAGATTAAAAACAAAAGGCGAATGTACGGCATGCTCATTCTTGGAGTGCCAAAGGAATTTTATGTAAGATTTTATTTGGAATAACATAGAAAGATTTGCAAAGTAGTCGCGAAGATACAAAGATAATCAGCAGTAGTGAATATCGTAAATTCAAGTATTTTTTTTTGGATTATTTAGCGTTCACTTTAAAGACTATATTTGCGACCTTGGTATTTACACTAAAAGCAATACCCATTTTTTAAGATGATTACGGAAGAAATACAAAATAAAACGACCTTAAGTTCAGAAGAAATTGACCGATGTATCGCTGTTTTGGCACAATTGAACGCGGATACAGATCAAATATTTGAGATTCCAAAAGAGCAAAGAACAGCCCTGATTAAAGCGGCAGGAATGTTTTCCAGACCGGATCGCGAGGAGTTTGCTCGCAGGAAAAAAGACGGAAAGGCTGTGGCCAAACGAAAAATGGAAAAAAAGGACAGAACCGCCCGTAAAGAGACCGGAATCCGATCTGCCCGGGAAGCGAGTGTTTTTGTTGCTCCAAAATTATTGGCTTCGCATGAGCTTACGAATAAAGGACAACTGGAACTGGAAACTCCCAGGAAGTGCTACGTTTGTAAAACCGAGTTTCGTAAAATGCACCACTTTTATGACAGCATGTGTACTGATTGCGGTGATTTTAATTATGCCAAGCGTTTTCAAACAGCCGATGTAAAGGGACAAATAGCAGTGATTACAGGTTCCCGACTGAAAATAGGCTATCATATCACCTTGATGTTGTTGCGCGGTGGAGCAACCGTTATTGCCACGACCCGTTTTCCGGTAGATTCGGCCTTGCGATTTTCTCAGGAAGCCGATTTTATGGATTGGGGACACCGCTTAAAAATTCACGGATTGGATTTAAGACATATTCCCAGCGTGGAGATTTTTTGCAATTTTATTGAGCAAAAATACGGGCGACTGGATATTTTAATTAATAATGCAGCTCAAACGGTGAGACGCCCCGCAGGATTTTACGCCCACTTGATGGAAAATGAAGAGCGTCCTATTGCTACTTTGCCTCAGCAAGCGCAGGAATTATTATTAGATCATACCAATTGTTTGGATGAACTAAAGGTACTGACAGCAGGAGCTTCTTCTAATCAAAATATGCCGGTAACTTGGCATGGACCCGAGCCCGGAATTGGCTTGCGGGCTTCCGCCAAATTATCCCAGATTCCCTATTCCTTCGATAATGCCTTGGTCGCAAATGAGGTTTTCCCGGAGGGGGAACTCGATGCCGATTTGCAGCAAGTGGATTTGAGAAAAACCAATAGTTGGCGCTTGAAATTAGGACAGATAGAAACTACTGAAATGATCGAAGTACAATTGGTGAATTCGGTTGCACCTTTTGTATTGTGCAATAGACTTTCAGAAGTGATGAAGAAAGACCATACGGGACAAAAACACATCATTAACGTTTCGGCAATGGAAGGAAAGTTTTATCGCGATTTCAAAGAAGACCGTCATCCGCATACCAATATGGCTAAAGCGGCTCTGAATATGCTCACACATACCGCTGCGGGAACTTTGGCAAAAGACGGTATTTTCATGAATGCGGTAGATACCGGTTGGGTAACAGACGAAGATCCTGCAGAATTGGCCAAAAGAAAACAGGAAGAAGAAGATTTTCAGCCGCCATTGGATATTGTTGATGGTGCCGCAAGAGTTATGGATCCTTTGTTTGATGGAATTAATACAGGAAAACATTGGTGCGGTAAATTTTTGAAAGATTATAATCCAATTCCTTGGTAAAAATCTATAAATTGTTCTAATATAAAGAGAAAGAATTGTTTGATAAACCACAGTAAATTTAATTTTGCTGTGGTTTTTTGTTGGCTATGTTTTAGTAAACAGATTGTTGAATAGTTTTTATCTATTTTAAAAAAAAAATCGATACTGTTTTTTGTGTAAATTAGCATAGAGAGTTTATAAAATAAAAAACAGATATAATTATGGAAAACAACATTAATCCGAATGGTGAAGGCAAATGCCCATTTTCAGGAACAGCTGCAAAACAAAGTGCAGGTTCTGGTACAAGAAATAATGATTGGTGGCCCAATCAATTGAAATTAAATATTCTTCGTCAACATGCTGAAGTGTCTAATCCGATGGGCAAGGAGTTCAATTATGCAGCGGAGTTCAAAAACCTCGATTTAGCAGCTGTAAAAAAAGATATTTTTGAATTAATGACTAACTCTCAAGAGTGGTGGCCAGCTGATTATGGTCATTATGGACCTTTCTTTATTCGAATGGCATGGCATAGCGCTGGAACCTATCGTATCGCAGATGGTCGTGGAGGAGGAGGTTCCGGTTCCCAACGATTTGCACCTTTGAACAGTTGGCCTGATAATGTAAACCTAGATAAGGCACGTTTGTTATTATGGCCTATCAAAAAGAAATATGGCAAGAAAATTTCATGGGCCGATCTGATGATTCTTACCGGTAATTGTGCTTTGGAGTCGATGGGAGTCAAAACTTTCGGTTTTGGTGGCGGACGTGAAGATATTTGGGAACCAGAAGAAGATATTTACTGGGGATCTGAAGGCAAGTGGCTTGATGACAAACGCTATACAGGAGACCGAGAACTCGAAAATCCTCTTGCAGCGGTTCAGATGGGGCTAATTTATGTGAACCCCGAAGGACCTAACGGGAATCCTGATCCATTGGCATCAGCACGTGATATTAGAGAAACTTTTGCCCGTATGGCCATGAATGATGAGGAAACAGTTGCTCTTATTGCCGGCGGACATACCTTTGGAAAAACTCATGGTGCCGCTGATCCAAATAAATACGTTGGTCCAGAACCCGCAGCTGCGCCTATTGAACAACAAGGGCTTGGGTGGAAAAACACTTTTGGTACTGGAAATGGAGAATATACAATAGGAAGTGGTCTAGAAGGTGCTTGGACAACAACACCAACAAAATGGAGCAACAACTATTTTGAAAACTTATTTGGATTTGAATGGGAATTAGCAAAGAGTCCAGCAGGTGCTCACCAATGGAAACCGAAAGGGGGAGCAGGAGCAGGTACAGTGCCGGATGCTCATAATCCATCAAAAAGTCATGCACCAACCATGCTTACTGCTGATCTTGCGTTGAGAGTTGATCCTATTTATGAACCAATTTCAAGACATTTCTTTGAAAATCCGGATGTATTTGCTGATGTATTTTCTCGTGCTTGGTTTAAGCTGACCCATCGTGATATGGGACCGATATCCCGTTATCTGGGGTCTGAAGTGCCTAAAGAAGAATTAATCTGGCAAGATCCTGTTCCGGCTGTTACGCATAAATTAATTGATGATGCCGATATCGCTACGCTAAAGACTAAAATACTGGATTCAGGATTATCCGTTTCTCAATTGGTGTCGACTGCTTGGGCTTCTGCTTCTACCTTTCGTGGTTCTGATAAACGTGGTGGAGCAAACGGCGCACGCATTCGATTAGCGCCACAAAAAGATTGGGAGGTTAATAATCCGGCTCAATTGTCTAAAGTATTAGAGACATTGGAGGGAATTAAATCAGAGTTTAATAGCACTATATCTGGAGGAAAGCAAGTTTCTCTTGCTGACTTAATCGTACTTGCTGGTTGTGCGGCTATTGAAAAGGCAGCGAAAAATGGAGGTCAGAGCGTAATTGTACCATTTATTCCCGGAAGAACCGATGCGTCACAAGAACAAACAGATGTAGAGTCATTTGCAGTTCTGGAACCTGAAGCAGATGGTTTCCGTAACTATATGAAAGCAAAATATACTATATCTGCAGAAGAAATGCTGGTGGACAAAGCACAACTACTAACGTTGACCGTGCCTGAGATGACTTTGCTTTTGGGTGGACTACGTGTTCTTAACACTAATTTCGATCATTCCAATAAAGGAGTATTCACAAACCGTCCTGAGGTACTTACTAACGATTACTTTTTGAATCTATTGGATTTAGATACGACTTGGAAAGCAACTTCTGATTCTCAAGAGGTATTCGAAGGGCGTGACCGTAAGACTGCCGAATTAAAATGGACTGCGACTCGTGTTGATCTTATTTTTGGATCCAACTCTGAGCTTAGAGCAATTGCTGAGGTATATGGATGTGAAGATGCTAAAGAGCAGTTCGTAAACGATTTTGTGGCAGTGTGGAATAAAGTGATGAATTTGGATCGTTTCGATTTGGTCTAATTTTTTGTCGCCTTTTAAATCAAAATACTTAGAAACAGTTTATAATAGAAAAACCACAACAGAATCTAATTTTGTTGTGGTTTTTTAATGCTATTTTAAAATAAGTATTTAACTCAGTAAATTGCGACTGAACACTGCGACTGCAGACTGAATACTAATTTTATCCTTCTATCTTCGCGCTCAGCTCAAACCAGCGTTCTTCTTTCTGATCTATTTTATTGATGATATTTTGTAATTCGTTCGCTTTTTTCTCGATATCGGCATCGGCAACTTTCCCGTCTGAGAATAATTGCTCGATTTTAGTTTTATCAATTTCTAAATCCTTTATTTCTCTCTCCAGTTTTTGATATTCTTTTTGCTCGTTGAAAGTCAGATTTCCGGTTGGGTTGTTTTGTTTCCAGTCTTTTTTATCGGCTTTGTTTTCCTCTTTTTGAGCCACATCGGCACTGTCTTCATAAGCTCTGAAATCAGAATAGTTTCCCGGGAAATTTTCCACCACACCTTGTCCTCTAAAGATAAACAAGTGATCTACAATTTTATCCATGAAATAACGGTCGTGCGATACCACTAATAAACAGCCGGGATAATCCAGAAGGAAGCTCTCTAAAACGTTCAGGGTCACAATATCCAAATCGTTTGTAGGCTCATCGAGAATCAAGAAGTTAGGATTCTGAATCAAAACCGTACACAGGTACAAACGTTTTAATTCCCCACCACTCAAACGGTCTACAAAATCGTATTGTTTTTTAGCATCAAAAAGAAAACGCTCTAACAACTGAGAAGCCGAAATGATTTTTCCTTTCATCAACGGAATGTATTCTCCGTATTCCTTGATTACGTCAATCACACGCTGTCCCGGTTTTGGGTTGATTCCGCTTTGGGTATAATAACCCAGTTTGATCGTTTCGCCAATCACCACTTTTCCACTATCCAGCGGAAGTGTTCCCGTTAACAGATTCAAGAAAGTCGATTTTCCGGTTCCGTTTTTTCCAATGATTCCAATGCGTTCTCCGGGCTGAAAGTCAAAACTGAAATTATCCATGATCACATGATCCTTGAATTTCTTGGAAATTTTGTGAAGTTCGATAATCTTACTTCCCATACGCTCCATGTTGATTTCGAGCTCTACCTTGTTTTCCTTACGGCGACTTTGTGCTTTTTCTTTAATGTCGTAAAAATCATCCTGACGGGATTTCGACTTGGTCGTTCTCGCTTTTGGCTGACGGCGCATCCATTCTAATTCTTTTACGAAAAGGTTTTGCGCTTTGTCTACACTCGCATTTTCGGAGGCGATGCGTTCCTCTTTTTTCTCTAAATAATATGAGTAGTTTCCTTTGTAGGAATATAATTTTCCGTTGTCCAGCTCGATGATTTCGTTACAAACACGCTCCAGGAAGAAACGGTCGTGCGTCACCATAAACAAGGTAATGTTTTCTTTGGCAAAATAACTTTCGAGCCATTCGATCATTTCCAGATCCAAGTGATTCGTAGGTTCGTCCAAAATCAACAAGTCAGGGCGGTTGATCAAAATAATGGCTAGAGACAAACGTTTTTTCTGTCCACCCGATAGGTTTTTTACTTTCAGTTTGAAATCTTCCAATTTCAGTTTGAACAAAATTTGCTTGTATTGGGTTTCAAAATCCCAGGCATTGTGCTGATCCATTCCGTCAAAAGCTTTTTGATAAGCTTCCTCGTCTTCTGGATTTTCCAATGCTTTTTCATAAGCTTCAATCACTTTCAAGATTTCATTGTCTGAAGCAAAAATGCTTTCTTCAATCGTTAATTCGTCTTGTAAGTTGTTGTTTTGCGACAGGAAAGCCATTTTAATTCCTTTTCTCAAAACCACTTGCCCGGTATCGGATTCGTCCAAACCATTGATAATGCTCATAATGGTTGTTTTTCCCGAGCCGTTCTTGGCTATAAAGGCAATTTTCTGGTCTTTGTTGATTCCAAAAGAAATGTTTTCAAAAAGTGTTCTTTCTCCAAAAGATTTGGATATATTTTCGACTGATAGATAATTCACAAGTGTAATTTTTTGCAAAAGTAAGCTATTTATATGGAGTTGTTGCAATCCTGTGAATTAGAGTACGAAAACTAATAGGATTTAAAGTAAATGATGGGTGTTGTCTGTGAAATTAAACTCGTGCAAATCATTTATTCTCCACTCTCAGCTAAGGGTTTGGAAGCTAAATGATTTTGTTATTGTAAAAAAAAGCTTCATTTCACGATTTAAAAACGGAAAAAATGGTATTTTCGTCATGGAATTGGCTAAAAATAAATAACAGAACACTATCGGATAAGTTTTTGTTTGCTTCCAATTAATGGGGTATTTTTATGAAATCGTTAAAAAATAAAAGATTAACGGTGAAAACAGCATCAAAACATAGCGATTTTTTAATACGAAGGGCTAATTCTGATGAAAAGTTATGTTTTTAAAAATATCGCTAAAAATTACATTAAATGTAATTTATATTCCAAATATTTAGTAATTTCGCAAACTGAAAACAAAAATCACCTTTTAGGTTAACAATATGGCAAGATTTGAATTAAAGCTTCCAAAAATGGGAGAAAGTGTCGCAGAAGCAACCATTACAAATTGGTTAAAAGAAGTTGGAGACAAAATTGAAGCTGACGAGGCAGTGCTAGAAATTGCAACGGATAAAGTGGACAGCGAAGTGCCTAGTGAAGTTAGTGGTGTTTTGGTTGAGAAGTTGTTTGGTAAAGATGATTTAGTTCAAGTAGGTCAAACCATTGCTATTATTGAAACAGAAGGTGGTGAGATAAGTACTAAGGTTGAAGAAGCTGTGGCCCCAGAAGTGGTTGCTGAAGTAGAAAAAACAGTGGAAGCAGCCAGAGAAAGTGTTGCAGTTCCAGTTGATTTTTCAGATTCAGATAAATTCTTTTCTCCATTAGTTAAGAACATTGCAAAAGAAGAGGAGGTTTCGATTGCTGAATTAGAAACAATCAATGGTACAGGAAAAGATGGAAGAGTTACCAAAAATGATATATTAGATTACGTAAAAAATAGAGGAAATCAACCAGTATCCGCTGCGACAACTGCGATTGAAACACCAAAAGTAGCTCCTGCCGCTGTAGCTCAAAAAGCAGCTCCGGTTTCTCTAAGCGGAGGCGATGAGATTGTTGAAATGGACAGAATGCGCAAGTTGATTGCGGGTTATATGGTCGCTTCGGTACAAACATCGGCTCATGTGCAATCGTTTATTGAGGTTGATGTGACCAATATTGTAAAATGGAGAGAAAAACATAAAAATGCTTTCGAAAAGAGAGAAGGAGAGAAGTTGACGTACACGCCAATCTTTATGGAAGCGGTTGCAAAAGCATTGAAAGATTATCCGGGAATGAATATTTCTGTGGACGGCGATTTTATTATCAAAAAGAAAAATATCAATTTAGGGATGGCGGCTTCGTTGCCAAATGGAAATCTAATTGTTCCGGTTATTAAAAATGCGGATCAGTTGAATTTAGTTGGAATGGCTAAGGCGGTAAACGACTTAGGTGGTCGTGCAAAAGCTGGAAAATTAAAACCAGATGATACTCAAGGAGGAACTTATACGGTTACTAATGTGGGGACTTTTGGAAGTGTTTTTGGAACGCCAATCTTAAATCAGCCACAAGTAGGGATTCTAGCTCTTGGAGCCATACGTAAAATGCCGGCAGTTATCGAGACACCGGAAGGAGATTTCATAGGTATTCGTCAAAAAATGTTCCTTTCGCATAGCTATGACCATCGTGTTGTGGATGGTGCGTTAGGTGGAAGTTTTGTAAAACGTGTTGCTGAATACCTGGAAGCATTTGATGTAAATAGGGATTTGTAAAAGATTAAAAGATTAGATAAAGAACTCAACAGATTTTTTTGATTTGTTGGGTTTTTTAGTTTTGTAAAAAGATTAGACTTTTGAGTAAAACTCTTTCTTGATTTGAGAATTGACAAGCTTTAAAATTAAAATTTTTGAAAAAACAATGGTCTGATTTCATGTTTAAAAATTACATTTGTAATATTATAAAAATAAAAAATGGAACTTAAGTTAAATAAACCAATCTGCTTTTTTGACCTGGAAACTACAGGAATTGACATTGGAAAAGACAGAATTGTTGAGATATCAATATTTAAAGTTTTTCCTAACGGAAATAAAGAAAGCAAGACGTGGTTAGTGAATCCTACAATTCCAATTCCGCCACAAACAACAGCTGTTCATGGAATTACGAATGAAAAAGTAGCTAATGAGCCTACTTTTAATGAGTTGGCTTCTCAGGTTTATAATATGATAAAGGATAGTGATTTGGCTGGTTTTAATTCTGATCGCTTTGATATTCCATTATTGGCTGAAGAATTGCTTCGTGCCGGCGTGGATTTCGATATGAAAAACAGGGTTTCGGTGGATGTTCAGACTATTTTTCATAAAATGGAAGAGCGTACTCTATCAGCGGCTCTTAAGTTTTATTGCGGCAAAGGATTGGAGAATGCACATTCTGCCGAAGCGGATACGATGGCGACTTATGAGATATTGAAGGCGCAATTGGATCGTTATCCGGAGCTTGAAAATGATGTGAAGTTGCTTTCTGAATTTTCGACAAGAAAAAAAATAGCCGATTTTGCTGGAATGATCGCTTTTGATGAAGATGATAATGAGATTTTTGCTTTCGGAAAACATAAAGGAGTGAAGGTAGATACGGTTTTGGAAAAGGAACCGGGTTATTTCAGTTGGATACAAAATGCGGATTTTCCTTTGTATACCAAAAAAGTATTGACTGCAATCAAATTAAGAAAATTGAATACGAAATAAGTGTTCAGTGTTCAGTTCTAAACTGACCACTGATTACTGAATACTAAAGTTATGAAGATAATTTGTATCGGCAGAAATTATGTCAATCATATAGAGGAGTTGCAAAATGAGCGTCCTACTGAACCTGTGGTTTTTATGAAACCGGATTCGGCGATTTTATTAAAGCAGCATCCGTTTGTTATTCCGGAATTTTCGGAGGATATTCATCATGAGGTTGAGATTATTGTCAAAATAAGTAAGGTGGGGAAATACATCGAACCTAAGTTTGCTCATAAATATTATGACGAAATTAGTGTGGGAATAGATTTCACTGCTCGTGATTTACAGTCAAAGTTGAAAGCCAAAGGATTGCCGTGGGAAAAAGCTAAGGCATTTGATGGATCAGCGGTTATTGGAGATTTTTTACCTAAAGAGCAATTTAGTTCGTTAGAAAATCTTACTTTTGAGTTGACTAATAATGGAAAGTCGGTGCAAATGGGTGATTCAGCCTATATGTTGTGGAAAATTGATGAGCTTATTTCTTATGTTTCTCAATATTTTACTTTGAAAATAGGTGATATTATTTTTACAGGAACTCCTGAAGGAGTTGCTGCTGTGCAACCGAATGATGTTTTAGAAGGATTTTTAGAAGGACATAAACTCTTTAGAATACAAGTAAAATAATGGCTTTAAACTATAACCTTTCAAAAGTGTACGCACTTTCAGATAATGACACCGAATTTGTAAATGAAATTCTTACTCTGTTTGTGACAGAGGTTCCTGAGGATTTGTTGCAAATAAAAGAAGGAATTAAAAAGAAAGATCACAAGCATGCGTATGCTTATGCGCATAAAATTAAACCCACTCTTGATTTGCTGGGGTTAAATGTGGCTTTTGAGGAAATTCTGCAATTGGAAGCTTGGACCAAAGAAGAAGGTAAAAAGAAAGATATTAAAGATACTTTTAAGAGCATTAAGAGTCAAGTGAGTGATGCCGTTAAAGAAATAAAAAAAGATTTCGATTTGTAATTTTTCAAATGTTTGTATTTCTG
Organism: Flavobacterium granuli; assembly: GCF_900129705.1. Classification (GTDB taxonomy): domain Bacteria; phylum Bacteroidota; class Bacteroidia; order Flavobacteriales; family Flavobacteriaceae; genus Flavobacterium; species Flavobacterium granuli. Next base: position 74,368 of record NZ_FQWO01000003.1, read on the forward strand.
TTGTAAAAACTTTTAAAAATTCAGCATTCATTTTTTCTTGAATGTTGAATTTTATTTATAGTCTCAATCCTAAATTTTTAGTAAAGAATGAAAGCAACCATAGTTACTATTGGCGATGAAATTTTAATAGGGCAAATTGTAGATACGAATTCTGCTTTTATAGCTAAATCATTAGATGGTATAGGGATAGAGATCGATGAAATGATTTCGATTAGTGATGATAAGCAAAGTATATTAAAGACTTTCTTGTGTTTACAAAATAAAGTAGATTTGGTTATTCTAACCGGGGGTTTAGGGCCTACGAAAGACGATATTACTAAGAAAACGTTTTGTGATTATTTTGAAGATGAATTGATTGTGGATCAAGGAGTTTTGGCTCATGTTACGCAGCTTATTGAGGGTTTTTATAAGCGTCCAATTACGCAAATCAACAAGGATCAAGCTTTGGTTCCGTCAAAATGTACGGTGCTTCCTAATCAGGTGGGTACGGCTCCGGGTATGTGGATGAAGAAAGAAAATACTGTTTTTGTTTCGCTACCAGGGGTTCCTTATGAAATGAAATACTTGGTTGAAAATGAGATTGTTCCAAGAGTTGTGAAAGAATACAAGCGTCCGTTTATTGTCCATAAAACGATTCTTACTTACGGTCAAGGAGAAAGTCTTGTGGCGGAACGTATTGAAGATTGGGAAAATAATCTTCCTGATTTTATAAAATTGGCTTATTTACCAAGTCCGGGAAGAGTGCGTTTGCGGCTTTCTGCTCGAGGAGATAATAAGCAGCAATTGATGGATGCAATCGAGGAAAAGGTGCGTTCATTGGATGTGATTATTGGTGATATTATCGTTGGTTTTGAAGAAGAAGAAACGATTGAGGTTGTGGTTGGGGAATTGTTGAAAAAACATAAAATGACTATTTCTACTGCCGAAAGTTGTACCGGCGGAACAATTGCATCGGTTTTGTCAGCGGTACCCGGAGCTTCAAATTACTTTAAAGGAAGTGTGGTTTCCTATGCAACGGAAGCGAAAATAGATGTTTTGGGCATTCCTGAAAGTTTGATAAAGGAGTTTTCTGTGGTGAGTGCTGAGGTGGTTTCGGCTATGGCCTTGAGTGTGAAAAATCTGATGAAAACAGATTTTGCAATTGCGACTACTGGAAATGCAGGGCCGACTAAAGGGGATGAAAATGCTGAAATTGGTACTGTTTTTATCGCTTTGGCAACGCCAAATGAAGTGATTGTTGAAGAATATAATTTTGGTCAACCACGTGAAAAAGTGATAGATAGAGCGGTGATTAAAAGTTTAGAACTATTAAGGAAAGAATTTTTGAAAAATGTGTAGTGATTTTTTTGCTTCATCCGTTTATTTTTCTTTTCTTTGCACCCTGATTTTGAATAACGATAAAAGATAAGCATAATGTCAAGAGTTTGTGACCTTACAGGTAAAAGAGCGATGGTAGGAAATAACGTTTCTCACGCTATGAATAAAACTAAGAGAAAATTTTCTGTAAACTTAGTTAAAAAGCGTTTTTATCTTCCAGAAGAAGATAGATGGATTACTCTTAGAGTAGCAGCATCTACGATAAAAACAATTAACAAAAATGGAATTGCTGCAGTTTTGAAAAAAGCGCAGTCACAAGGATTTATTAAATAATCTTTATTCCAATATAAATAAATAGCAAGATGGCAAAGAAAGGTAATAGAATCCAGGTAATTTTAGAATGTACTGAACACAAAGCATCAGGTGTTGCAGGAACTTCAAGATACATAACAACAAAGAACAAAAAAAATACTCCGGATAGATTAGAGATTAAAAAATTTAATCCAGTTTTGAAGAGAGTAACTGTTCATAAAGAAATTAAATAATTAGAGATTTTTATTTTTTAAAAATTTCAAATAAACAAATAGTAAGTCATGGCAAAGAAAACAGTAGCATCGTTACAAACATCTTCTAAGAGATTATCAAAAGCCATCAAAATGGTGAAATCTCCTAAAACAGGTGCATATACATTCGTAGAATCTATTATGGCTCCTGAAGCTGTTGATGAATTCTTGAAAAAGAACTAATTAGTTAAGCATTATATAGAAAAGCTACTTTCATTCGGAAGTAGCTTTTTTATTTTATATATTTGTCAGTGAATTTTTAGAAGCAAAACATTTGGGCTATTTTTTAGACTGATTTCCCGTTTTCCGATAATTATCGGGACGTTGCAAACTTTATTTAGGATAAGAAAGATCTTGAAATAAAGGGTTTTTACTGCAATCGGGGCTAATAAAAACATTTGGGTATCTTTAAAGAATCCCAATTCCCAAATCCTAAAACCCAAATTAAAATGAGTTTTTTCAAAAGAATATTTTCATCAGAAAAAAAAGAGACTTTGGATAAAAGTCTTGAAAAATCAAAAACATCTTTCTTTTCTAAGTTAAGTAAGGCCATTGCCGGAAAGTCTAAGGTTGATGATGATGTTTTGGATAATTTAGAGGAAATACTTGTCTCCTCGGATGTTGGTGTCGATACGACATTGAAAATAATTACCCGAATTGAAAGCCGTGTCGCTGCTGATAAATACCTTGGTACTGATGAGCTTAATCAAATTTTGCAAGAAGAAATTGCAGCTTTGCTGTCTGAAACCAATACTGGCGAAGCTACTGAGTTTGTAATTCCAATTAATACAAAACCCTATGTTTTAATGGTTGTTGGTGTCAACGGAGTGGGGAAAACCACGACGATAGGCAAGCTGGCATATCAATTTAAAAAGCAAGGATACAAAGTGGTTCTTGGTGCAGCCGATACTTTTAGAGCGGCGGCGATTGACCAATTGCAAATATGGGCCGATAGAGTTGGGGTTCCAATTGTAAGACAAAATATGGGTTCAGATCCGGCTTCAGTGGCATTTGATACTTTGCAATCGGCAGTAGCGCAAGGAGCAGATGTTGTAATTATTGATACAGCAGGTCGTTTGCATAATAAAATTAACCTGATGAATGAATTGACAAAGGTAAAACGAGTGATGCAAAAAGTCGTAGCCGATGCGCCACATGATGTTTTGTTGGTTTTGGATGGTTCTACAGGTCAAAATGCTTTTGAGCAAGCTAAGCAATTTACCGCGGCTACCGAAGTGACTTCTCTTGCTGTTACCAAATTAGATGGGACGGCTAAAGGCGGGGTTGTTATTGGAATTTCAGATCAGTTTAAAATTCCGGTAAAATATATTGGTGTAGGAGAAGGTATTGAAGATTTGCAGGTTTTTAATAAATATGAGTTTGTGGATTCTTTCTTTAAATAATTTATACAATGAATTTTTCTTCGATTAAAAATATTCCAACGATGTATCTCTATTTAGGGAGCATTTTTTCCTTTGTTTTGGCTAATATGGTTAGAGATAAAAATATTATTTTCTACTATGTTTTATTGGTTGTTGGAGTTTTGTTTTTTGTTTTCGGTTTGTTTAAAAGAACTAGAAAACAATAGATTCTGCAATTTATAAAGTAGTGTTTGATTTCAAAAAAGAACTGTAATTTAGGTTAATCTTTAAGTATTAAATGTATTATTTGTTAGGTTTTTGGATTAATTCTACTGCTGTATTTTTTAATATTGATTGCTTTAAAAACTATGGGTTCTATTATAACTACAGAAGAAACTCTTCAAGAGCGGATTAAGGAATTGTCCTGTCTCTATGATGTTTCCTCTGTGATTATTCTTCATGAAGAATCCGTTACAGATACTTTAGATAAGATTTGTTCTATTCTAGAACGAGCTTGGCGATTTTCTGACAAAGCAATTATCGAGTTGCAATTAGGAGATTATTATTTTTCTACTTCTAAATTAATGCCAGAGGAGACTGTTTTTCAACAATCGATAATTTCAGTTTTTAACGAAAGTAAAGGATATCTTAAAGTGCATTATCCATTAGGGGAGTTTTCTCAGAATGATTTTTTGTGTGATGAACAAAAACTACTCAATAAGGTTTCTTCGGATATTAGTAGTTTTTATGAGCGACATTTGAATCAAGAAAAGAATGAGTTGCTGAAACGAAATATGGAGCGAGTAGATCGGCTTGCTATTTTGGGTGAAATAACGGCTGGAATTGCTCATGAACTGAATACTCCTTTGGGAAATATTTTGGGTTTTGCAGAATTGATTCAAGAATCTACTAAAGAAAAACAATCTCAGTTAGATTGTGCTAAAATTATCAAAGCTGCTATTTATTCGAGAGAAGTGGTTAAAAAACTTATGTTTTTTTCCTGTGAGATGCCTCAAAATAGGAGGTTTGTTGAAGTAGTACCTGTTATTTCGGAGGCTTTAAGTTTAATGGGGCCTAATTTCAAAAAAGCTGAAATTAGTTATGAGTTTGACTATCAAGACCCGCAATTGGAAGTGCAATTAGATTCGATTCAGTTTACTCAAATTTTATTCAATATTTTAATAAATGCCATTTATGTTTCTCCTAAGAACTCGGTTATTAAAGTAAAGATTTATGTCTTAGAGTCGGACTTTTTCATAGAAATTGCCGATCAAGGACCTGGTATAGTTGAAGAATTTAAATCTAAAATATTTGAGCCATTTTTTACTACAAAACCTGTAGGTGAAGGTTCGGGCTTAGGACTTAGTGTGGTGCATGGTATTGTTAAAAGTCATAAGGGAGATATTTTTTCTTTTGATAATGTGCCTCAAGGAACTATTTTTCAAATAAGATTACCTTTAAAGACAATTTAATGAAGTTAAAGAAAGAAAATATTCTAATTGTTGATGATAATTATGATATGCTTGAGTTGCTTCATCGCAATTTAAAGGCTCAAAATTTTCACACTTATAAAGCTTCTTCTGTGAAGGAAGCCATTGAGATTTTAAAATTCAGTACTATAGATTTACTGATTACTGATTTGCAGATGCCTGGAATTAATGGTATCGAATTGGTGAAATATGTTCAGGAACATTTTCCTGTTATTCCAAAATTAGTTATTACAGGATTTCCGTCTGTCGATGGAGCTATTGAAGCGGTTAAGTCCGGAGCTTTGGATTATTTGGCCAAGCCTTTTACTAATGAAGAGTTGAACGCTGCGGTGCAGAATTTAATTGTTTCAAAAGAGAGAGCAAAAAACAGTACTGAAAAAGTAGTTTCTTCTGATGTGAAAATTAAAGAATATGCGGGTATTGTAGGGAAATCTCAGCAGATAGTTCAGTTGATAGATTTGATTCAACGGGTGAAAGACAATAGAGCTACAATTTTGATTCAAGGCGAGAGTGGTACCGGAAAAGAGTTGGTGGCTAGAGCGATACATTATCAAGGAGCTTTTTCTTCTAAACCGTTTATTACGGTAAATTGCGGTGCTATACCTGAAAATTTAATGGAATCGGAGCTTTTTGGTTATGTGAAAGGCGCTTTTACTGGGGCCAATGAGAATAGGGATGGTTTTTTTCAAGCAGCTGCAGGCGGAACGATATTTTTAGATGAAATAGGGACGGCTCCTTTGGCTGTTCAAACTAGGTTGTTGAGAGTGTTACAGGAAAAAGAAATCAGTATGATTGGTTCTCAGAAAAGCCAGAAAGTTGAACTGAGAATTATTGCAGCTACAAATAATGATCTCTATGAGATGTCTAATAAGGGGATTTTTCGTGAGGATCTTTATTATAGATTAAATGTAGTGAATATTGAAACTCCGCCACTGCGTCATCGCCGTGGTGATATAAGGCTTTTAGTAGCAACTTTTTTGGATAAATATAGCGTGGAGTATAGCAAACCTCAGATTACTATTTCAGATAATGCAGTCGAGATCTTGATGCGTCATTCATGGCCGGGTAATGTCAGGGAATTGGAAAATGTAATCCAAAGAATGATTATTATGAGTGGTGATCAAATTGAAGTTAGGGATGTTCCTGAATACTTAAAATATCCAATGCCATTTGAAAAGGAAGAACTTAAGTCTTTAAAGGACATGGAAAAAGCACATATTTTAAAGGTTCTTGCAGCTGTAGATAACAATAAAACTCGCGCAGCAGAAATACTTCAAATTGATCGAAAAACACTTCGTCAAAAACTAGATAAATAATTTTTTTTGGGGAATACCTCCTCTTTCGGGTAGTTTTACCCCGCTTATTTTTAGTATATATATCCCTATCTTTTATCAAGCCCCTTGTTTCTAAGGGGTTTGTTGTTTCTACGAGTAAGATCATTTCAATTGGCATGCAGTTTGTCTATTGCTAGTAGAATAATTGTTTTTTTTGGATAAATAAGTTTTTAAAAGATATAAAATGAGCTTGTTAGGTAAAAAAGGGATTGATTATATTCCTATTGTCATTAAAAAAAAATCAAAAAAAGATAAGATGATAATTGATTTGGATCTATCATCAGTTTCAAAAGAAAAAGCAATTGTTACAAATGGTTTGATTTCGGGTTTGTGTAGTCATTGCGATGATAATTTGCACTGTGACTGGAAACGGAATAATAAGATGTTTTGTGAACATTATCAATAAAATAATATGACAACTATAAAAGGAGCAACAAAAAAAAGTATGCTCGACAATGTGATGCAACAGTTTAATAAAACAGCTGATAGCATTAATTTGAATCCAAATATTAGAAAAATTTTATCAGTAACAAATAATGAAATTAAAATTAACTTCCCCGTTAAGATGGACAATGGTGAAGTACGAGTTTTTACCGGTTACCGAGTGCAACACAACAATGCATTAGGGCCTTATAAAGGCGGTTTGCGTTACCATCCCTCAGTAGATGCCGAGGATACTAAAGCGCTTGCTATGTGGATGACTTGGAAAACCTCATTGGCTGGTTTGCCTTATGGCGGGGCAAAAGGAGGAATTCAAATTGATCCAAAAGAATTTTCAATTCAAGAGCTGGAACGTATTACAAGACGTTTTACTTATGCTTTGGGAGAAAACATTGGTCCGGAACATGATATTCCGGCACCAGATGTCAATACTAATGAACAAACGATGGCTTGGATGGCTGATACATTTATGTCAACAAAACCATCATCAGAGCGCTCTCGTAATCAGCATGTGGTAACAGGGAAACCCGTTGGTTCTGGTGGTTTAGAAGGGAGAAATCGTTCCACTGGTTACGGGGTGTATCTGACTATTAAGTTGCTGTACAAAAGTAGAGGTGAAAGTTTGCAGGGTAAAAAGTTTATTGTACAAGGTTTTGGTAATGTAGGTTATTGGGCTTCTCATTTCTTAAGTCAGGATGGTGCCATTATGATAGCAGTTCAGGATGCTCAGGCTACAATAATTAATGAAAATGGGATAGCCGTACAAGCTTTATTTGATCATTCAAAAGCTGTAAATGGCTCTGTAAAAGGCTTTGTTGGCGCTAAAGAAATGGACTCAGACTTGTTTTTTGCTTTGCCTTGTGATATCCTTATTCCAGCGGCTTTAGGAAATCAAATTACGGAGGAAAACGCCTATTCTGTTAAAGCAGATGTGATTGCAGAAGGGGCAAATGGGCCTATAGATACCGAAGGAGAGCAAATCCTGTTAAGAAATGGAATTACCATTATTCCTGATATTTTATGTAATTCAGGTGGGGTGATTGGTAGTTATTTTGAATGGCTTCAAAATAGAAATGGGGAGCTTTGGTCATTGGAAGAAGTGATGCAAAAGATTGATAAAAAACTTAGTGAGGCCTTCTATAAAGTGGAAGGTTTTGTAGAAGAAGGGGAAATTGACTGGAGAACAGCAGCCTATATTTTAGCAATAACAAGGATAGAAATAGCCTATAATCATAGAGGGATTTTTCCTTAAACACTTTTTAATCAGTTTAATAAAAATATACCTTTATAGTGACTCAGCGTTACTATAGAGGTTTTGACTTTACACTTTTACATTATAATTATGAAATACGGACAATTAATAGTAGACGAAAGAGAGTATGCTTTGCTAATGCGAAATATAGAGAGTTCTAGAAGTCAGGAAGATAAAATATATAGAGATTCAATTAAAAAGTTGAAAACGGAATTGCTATCTGCTAAAATTAAGAAAGAAGGCAAGATGCCAGAAGATGTAATTCGATACAATTCGGTTGTGAGAATTCGAACGCCTTTTAATACGGAAAGTAGTTATCAAATTGTGACTCCTGAGAAAAGTAATATAAAGCAAAACAAAATTTCTATTTTGTCTCCTATGGGATTGGCGCTTTTTGGTTATGCCAAGGGCGATCGCATAGTTTGGCAATTTCCGTCAGGGACTAATGAGATTGAGATTATCGGTGTAAGCCAGCAGGAAATTCAGCTTAATACTGAAGTGCTATGAAAGATTTGATTTACAAACATGAGACAATTGACGATATCCAAATGAAATTTATGGATAAAGATATTGAGCTTTGGAAAGAAGAAATTTCGATTATAAGGGTAGAAATTCTTTTTTTTAAACGAATGTTAACTTCGTCTGTTTTTAAGGTTTTGATTTTCAATCAGCAAAAAAAAGAGGATTTAATAAAAGATCTTATAAAAGTTAAAGAAATAAATGAATCCTATTACAATCAATTAGTAGATTTTCTGAATAAGTTGGATATGATAAAAGAGTGCGATGATGTTCAATGCGAAACGTTCTATTTAAATAATCACACTAAGTTTAGAAAAGAGATCGAAAGCCATTTTTCGGCTTATCGATATTATAAAAAGAATGTTATTTTATTTTTTGACAGCTATCTCGAAGATAAAATATAAAAATAAGTTTTGTAGTTGATTTTGATTGAAAACACATTTGGATTCTGTTCGAATGTGTTTTTTATTGATACAAGGCTCTGATTTTTTGCCATAATACTGCATCAAAGTCTGATAACGCTAGGTTTGAATTGTCTGCTGCATTTCCCATCCTGATGATTACCATATTCTTGCTGGGAACAACATAGATTTTTTGATCATTTTTCCCTAAAGCCATAAACATATCATTTGGCGCAGAGGGAATTATGCTTCCTGAAAATTGCAATTGTGATTGAGGTAAGTGGTAGCTGCTTTTTCCGTTGATCCACCATAAATATCCATATCCCGAATTTATATTTTGTGAAGTTGTTGTAGCGGTATTACAATAGTTTTCATTTAGAATGATATTATTATCCCATTTTCCTTTATTGAGAATTAGTAAGCCAAAACGCGCCATGCTTCTTGTAGTACTTGTGTATACAGAGTTATTATCAACTGTAATCCAGTTGCCGTCCATTCCTATTTTGTCCCTTAACCTGGCGTTGAAGTAATTAGTCCAAGTTTGATTTGTAGCTTGGGCAATGATATCCTGCAATTTGACATAAACATTGTGATACGCCCATCGGGTTCCGGCATCTGCTTTATAGGTCAAACAATCAGCTGTGACACAATCTCCATTGTCTAAGTCTTCCAGTCCGGAAGTCATAGTAAGTAAGTGTTTAGCAGTAATCAGGTTTTCTTTGTTTAAGGCTAAGCTTGTCCAGTTATTTCCTAGATAGGTTGAGACCTTGGTGTCCAGATTTATAAATCCTTCCTGTTCTGCAATTCCGGTTAGGGTTGCTGTCAAGGTTTTTCCGGCGCTGGCCCAATACCAATTTGTATTAGCAGTATGGCCATTGAAATAATTTTCCATAACAATTCGTCCATTGACCAAAATCATAAAAGACTTGGTGTTTTTTATTTGCAAATAGTCTAAAAGCGGTTGAACGGCCGATTGTTTCCAGTTCAAGTCTGCAATTGATTTTGTTTCCCAGTTTGTTCCTGTAAGGGGAGGAAAATAAGAATCTGTATTTGTAGTTGGAATTTTGGTTTCGGAATTGCAACTAGCAAATAAAAGCAAAATCAGAAGGTTGTAGATTGTTTTTGGCATGCTTTGATTTTTATTTTTTCTTTGGATTAAAAATAGCTAAAATAGTTTAATGTGTTTTGCTATTTTTGTTTTCTTTAAACTTAATAAGCTTAACTTTGTCGCATATAAAAAAGAGATTTTATTGACCCAATTCCTAGCCCTGATGGAAGCGGCATCCCGCACTTTTTTTAGTGCGGATACAGCGTACAGCAGGAAAAAGCTCCTAATAAGTAAACGATTTTTATGAAAAATATATTCCAAATTTTAGTGTTTTCTTTATTTTTTGTTGGCTGTCAGCCAAAGGTTCAACCTGCAGATATAGCTAAAATAAATGGCTATTGGGAGATAGAGAAAGTAGCTCTTGCAGATGGGGAAGACAAGGATTATAAGATCAATGAAAGTTATGATTTTTTTGAAATTGGAAAAAATGACGAGGGAATTCGTAAGAAAGTGATGCCGCAGTTAGACGGGACATTTTTAGTTAATGATACTTATGAGCAGGTTAAAGTTCGATTTGAGAAAGACAAAGCATTCTTGGATTATAAGACTGATTATGCCAAGTGGAGTGAGGAAATAATAACGCTTACGGACAAGGAATTAGTGTTGAAAAACACTGAAAATACTAGATATCATTACAAAAAAGCAGGACCAATAAATTTAAATGACGATGGCAAAAAGACTGAATAATCAAAGTACGATAGGGGAGGTGTTGAAGCAAATTATCCAGACGAATAAGTTGCAAGCGGGAATGGATCAAATGGATGTGAAAGAGGCTTGGAAAAACCTGATGGGAAACGGCGTTAACAGTTATACTAATAATGTAGTTCTAAAAGGAAGTACTTTGTATGTTGAGTTGACTTCTTCAGTTTTGAGAGAAGAATTGAGTCATGGTAAATCTAAAATTGTAGCAATGATTAATGAAGAATTGCGCAGGGATGTTGTTACTAGTGTTGTTTTGAGATAATAATTTTAGTTTTTTAATGATGCGAAATATTAGAAGTAAATTTAAAATATTACCTTTTTTTACAGCTATTGGATTAATATTTTTTGGATTCTTTTTGTTTTATATTTGCTTGGTTTCTCCTTTAGCGACTATTGTGTTGCCAGTTTTGTTTTTATTATTTGTTGCTTATTTTTGGCTGACGGAATTTAGAACTAGAGCTCATAAAATAAGTGTAAATACTGATTTTATTTCTGTTTGCAAGCTCTTTGGTTTAGGAAGGTCTGAAGTTTATGATTTTAAAAAATTAGATGGTTTTGAAATTTCAATTCAGTCTGGTAAATCAGGAAGTTTTGAGTTTTTATTTGTTTTAAAAAACGGAAAAAGAGTCGCTTGTATTTCGAATTTTTATCATTCTAATTATGGTGAATTAAAAAAAATCCTACTAGAAAACTTATCTTATTTTGGAGTAAAAAAGTACAGTTTTAAAGAAGAATACAGTCAAATGTTTAAATAAAAATGCCGTTTCAAAATTTTGAAACGGCATTTTTATTTGGATGATTTTTAAATCGTAGTTCAAAAATCGCTAATCTTCAATCGAAAATTAAAATTGCTCTCTTCCTGCAAAATGGAAAGCACCTTCGATGGCTGCATTTTCATCGCTATCAGAACCGTGAACTGCATTTTCTCCGATAGAAGTTGCGTATGCTTTACGGATTGTTCCTTCAGCAGCTTCAGCTGGATTTGTAGCACCAATTAAAGTTCTGAAATCTTCAACAGCGTTATCTTTTTCTAAAATAGCGGCAACGATAGGTCCTCTTGACATGAATTCAACTAATTCTCCGTAGAAAGGTCTTGCAGCGTGAACAGCATAAAAAGCTTGTGCATCAGCAACAGTAAGTTGAGTTAATTTTAAAGAAACGATTTTGAAACCTGCGTTAGTAATCATAGCAAGTATGTTTCCGATGTGTCCGTTAGCAACAGCATCAGGCTTAATCATTGTAAATGTTCTATTTGTAGCCATTTTGATTTTTGTGTTTTTTAAATTTCGTGCAAAAATAGTTTATTTTGTTTAATAATGTTACAATTTTCGTATTATAGTGAATTAAATACGATTATAATGTAATGATTTCGAAATTTTGTTCCAAAGCTTGTAAACGAGTAAAGAGTTTCGGAATCAGATTTTCTCCATTTTCCAAGTAAAATTCTGAAAAATTGGCCTGACGTTCTTGTAAACTTTTGTTAGGGAACAATTCATTTTGTAAGTTGGTGATACGCTCTAATTCGTCGCTATACTTTCTTTTTTGAGCTTTTAATAAACGTTTTTCTAAATTTTCTAATCCTTTTATCTGCTTTGCTTCCTGCGCTTTTACGGCATCTGAAAAAGATTGATCCGTTTTTTTTGCGATGGAATGAAGATAATGAAATTGGTTTTTTAGAAAGTCCTTTTGAATACTTAAATCAATTGGAAATTCAGAAAGATCGAATGTTTTTTTATTGACCAAGTCGGCTTGTTTTGAAAACAAGTCAGCCCAGCTTAAACCTAATTTAGCCGCTTTTTTTTCTTGCTTTTCGGTAGTTAATAGTGCTGAGTTTCGAACTAAAAGCATCGGAAAAGTGATTTTTACCGCATCAAAGAAAGATTTCAATTCCAGCCAATAGGCAATTTCTCCGCCTCCGCCAATGTAGCATAAGTTGGGTAAAATTACTTCCTGATATAACGGACGCATAATCACGTTAGGACTGAATTTCTCAGGGTTACTATCAAGTAGTTCAAGGATTTCATTTTCTGAAAACTCTATTTTGGTATGATTTACTTTGTATTTCTCATTTTCGAAAATAATGCGTTCCCTCAAATTATCTTCGATATAGAACAAATTAATTTCGCGCGGGTTGACCTGAATGAAGTACTCTTTTAATTGTTCAACCGTTTTTGATACTTCTTTATGGGAAGTTTGTTGCAGTAATTCTTCCTTCATAAAAGGAATAAAATTGCGTTTCAATTCTGGATTGTCGGCATCAAGGATGACCAAGCCGTAGTTCCCAAAAAGGGCATTTGCTAAATGGCGTGTAGCATCGGCAAGGTTATTATGTTTTAAATAGGCCTGCTGAAATAGTTTTTGAATTGCAATTGCATTGGTACTTGTTCCTAATTCCTGAGCATATATTTCGAGAAATTCTTCTAAACCTTCGGTAGACAATCGACCTACGGGACCGCTGCTTATTTTGTTCCATCTGAATTTTTTTCCTTTGAAATTGAAATGATTTATTTCTTCAAAATCATGATCTTCGGTTGCCATCCAATATATAGGCACAAAATTGTAAGCGGGATATTTAGCTTTTAAATCTTTGGTAAGATTAATAGTAGATATGATTTTGTATAAAAAATACAAAGGACCGCTAAATAGGTTTAATTGATGTCCAGTAGTGACGGTAAAGGTATTGTCTACTTTTAAAGCTTCAATATTTTGCAGGGTCAAATGAGAAGTCTCAATTGTAGCATACTGTTTTTGCAGTACCGAAACTAAAGTGTTTCTGTTGGTATTATTGAAATTTTCTTGTTTCTCCAAGATTTGACCTTCAAAGTTTTCAAGTGTTGGAAACCGATTGTAAAGTTCCTTTAAATTGTTTTTTTGATCTAAATAATCATTCATCAAAGGAGAGAAATATCCGGAGTTTTGATAGCTTATACAGTCGGTAGGCATAATAAAGTTTTATATGTCGCTAAATTACCAATAATTATTGGAACTATAATATTTGTTACTTTCGAAAATTAGTATCATTTTTATCAAAAAAAAAACAACAGTCACATGAAAGGAAATTCTAATTCGAAAAAAGGAAATTCATTAAAACACGTTCTTTTTGGTAGTTTGATTGGAACAACCATAGAGTTTTTTGATTTTTATATCTATGCTAATGCAGCCGTATTAGTATTTCCTCAATTGTTTTTCCCAGGCGCAGATAGTACAGTATCTACTTTAGAATCTTTGGCAACCTTTTCAATAGCCTTTTTGGCTCGACCTTTAGGCTCGGCAGTTTTTGGGCATTATGGAGATAAAGTTGGTCGTAAAGCAACTTTGGTTGCGGCTTTGTTAACCATGGGAATTTCAACTGTGGCTATTGGTTTTTTACCCAGTTATGCAAGTATTGGTATTGCCGCTCCTTTATTATTGATGCTTTGTCGTTTCGGGCAAGGTGTTGGATTAGGAGGTGAGTGGGGTGGAGCTGTTTTGCTAGCAATTGAAAATGCGCCACCAAACAAACGCGCTTGGTATGGAATGTTTCCACAGTTAGGAGCACCGATTGGTTTATTGCTTTCGGGAGGAACGTTTTTATTCTTAACGGATTCTATGAGTGCTGAAGATTTTATGGATTATGGATGGAGAATTCCGTTTATTGCGAGTTCACTTCTGGTTTTAATTGGATTTTATATTCGACTAAAAATTACCGAGACTCCGGCTTTTGAGAATTCTAAAGAAGAACAAAAAGAAGTTAAAATTCCATTTTTCACTTTACTTAAATCCTATAAAAATCAGTTAATTTTTGGAACTTTTGCTGCCATTACTACCTTCTTGGTTTTTTATTTAATGACTGTTTTTACATTGAGTTGGGCAACTTCTGATTTGGGTTTTACCAAAAGAGATGCGCTCTTAATCCAATTGTTTTCGGTCTTGTTTTTTGCACTTTTTATCCCTATTTCAGCAATAGTTGCGGATAAAATTGGTCGTAGAAAAATACTTGTTTTTACCACAATTGCAATTGCAATTTTCGGATTTTTATTTTCGGATTTTCTAAATTCAGGAAGTACGGTTTTAGTGACCACTTTTGTTTGTATGGGAATGGCTCTAATGGGATTCACTTATGGACCTTTGGGAACTTTCTTGTCGGAATTATTTCCGACTACTGTTCGCTATTCAGGAGCTTCCTTGACTTTTAATATGGCAGGAATTCTCGGAGCGGCTTTCGCTCCTATGGTTGCTATTTGGTTAGCTTCTACTTATAGTTTGACTTATGTTGGTTATTATCTAACAATAACTGCTAGTATTTCTTTGATTTCGTTATTGGTAATTAGTAAAGAGAAACATAAGTTTTAATAGTGTGAGTATTATCGTTTTAAACTAAAATGTCCTCGGTACTCTTGTCCGTTTGCTCTAGTTACAATGAACCAATAATCGGTTGCGGGTAATTCTTGATTGTTGAATTGACCGTTCCAAGCTGAATTTGGTAATAATACTTTTAATAGCTTACCATAACGATTAAAGATTTGAATTCCTGTATTTGGTGCTAAGTATGCAAAATCAATTGTCCAAGTATCATTGTATCCGTCATTATTTGGTGTAAAAAATTTTGGGTAAGGAAGCTCGTCTATAAAATTAATACAGTCTGCAGATGTGGCTTTCAGAATCGTTATTGTGATAGGAATTCTATCACTTTCACAATTATTTATGGTTTCTGAAGCATAATAGCTAATTCCGTTTGTAAGCAAAGTGGATTCGGATAAATGTATTGATGAAGTAGCACTTTCAAACCAATTTGTGTTTTGGCCAGATATGATGATATCACTAATTTTTGCATTTTTTTGAACGCAGAATGTTTGCGGTGAATTGGCAATTGGAATTGGTGTGTCCTGAATTTTTACGGTAATAGCTAATCTTTCACTTTCACAATCGTTAATTGTTTGTGTTGCATAATATATTTTTCCATTTTGCAATAAAGTAGTTACTGGTAAAACAACCCCATTGGTTGATTGATCATACCATTTAATATTCGAAGCTGTAATAGTAAGATTGGCAATAGACGCATTTTCATCGATACAAAATTGTTGCGTTTTATTTCCTATTGGTAATGGGGTATTGTAAACTAGAACTAAAACGGGAGTTCTGTCACTTTCGCAGCCTATTGTTTGTGAAGCGTAATACGTTTTATTGTTTTCTAACAAAGTATTGTTAGGCAAAACTGCTGCGGCAAAATTGGTATCGTACCATTTTATGTTTAGTCCCGTGATTTGGATATTGTTTAATGTTGCATTTTCCTGTTTACAGAATGATTCAGTTGCATTTGCTGTTGGAGCAGAAGGGGTATTCACAATTGAAACATTCACACCGAATCTCTCGCTTTCACAATTATTCACTGTTTGCGAAGCATAATAAGTTTTACCATCAACAAGATTCGTTGTTTCGGCTAATAAAGAACCATTGGTTAATGCATCATACCATTTGATTTGATTTCCTGTCACTTGAATGTTTGCAATAGTAGGATTTGAGCCAGTACAAAATGACTGATTAACATCGGCTGTTGGAACAGCAGTATTTTGAATATTAATTAAAACAGCAATTCTTTCGCTTTCACAGCGATTAATTGTTTGCGATGCATAATAGGTCGTTCCGTTTTGTAATGAAGTTGTGTTTGCAAGGATATTTCCATTGGTCAAAGCATCATACCATTTTACGTTTTGTCCATTAATTGCAATGTTACTAATTGTTGCGTTTTGCTGGATGCAGAAGGTTTGGGGGGAAGTTATGGTTGGCAGCGGTTGATTGATAATAGTAACGGTTTGGTTTTGATTGACAGAATTTCCATTCCCATCCTTATAATTCCATACAATTGTATAGGTTCCTGCTAAATTATAAGAAAGCGGATTTGTAGTTGTTGCCCTAATTGCTCCAGCGCATGCATCAGTAGCGGTTGGAATTGTTGTTATTGTTGTATTGCAATCTCCTGTTATCGTTGGAAGAGTAGTAAGATTAGGAATTGGGGCTTCAATATCTCCAATAATTACATCGACAGTTTTAGTGTCATCGCAACCGCCAGTACCTGTAATTAAACAACTGTATTGACCATTATTTAGAGCAGTTGCGCTTAGGATTGTTGGATTTTGTTCCGTTGATGTAAATCCGTTTGGACCTGTCCATAAATAATCTGTACCACCGGAAGCTTTAAGTTCTAATGTGGCGCCAATACAGATTGGGGAGTTGCTTGAAGCAATTGGAGTTGATATAATATCTTCTGAGAATTTCATTAAAAAATAATTCTTAAAAACACCTAAAATTGACGGTTGATAAGAAGTATTATCGGCAATACCATTGTTTTGAGAGGAAAGTCCACTTACAAATATTGAATTGTTATTACCAAATGCTAATCTTGTACCTGTGCTAGAACTATTATTGCCAACGAATGTGCCCCAAATTAATTGAGCCTGTTTAGAAAATTTACCAATATATCCCTCAAAGTTTCCATTAGGCCTATACGAACATGGAGTTGTTAATTTTGCATTAGAAAAACCAGAATTGGTAGCTCCTATATAGATTGAATTATTTTTAAATAAAAGGGAATATACGTTTGCAGCTCCTAAATAAGATCCCCAAATTCTTTGTCCATTACTGTTTAATTTAGCAAAAAATCCTTTATATAAATATTGATTTGAACTATCAAAACTATTTGGTGTTGTTATATTAGTAGTACTTGCTGTTTCTCCACCAATATAGATATTATCTTCATCATCAGCTGCAACAGTATATACATAGTCAACTTGTTCTCCTCCATAATAGGTTGCCCAAATTCTATGTCCATCAAGAGAAAATTTATAGACAACACCGTCTGGATGTGTGATAAGGTCATGATTTTCTTGAAAAACTCCAGGGGTCGCAATATTATTAAAGCTATTTGTATTTCCTCCCGTAATGAGATAATTATCTTTGACTACAATTGTTTTTAATTCATCCCAGCCTTCACCACCTACATAAGTACTCCAGATTAAATTACCATCAAACTTAAATTTTGCTAAAAAACCATCAATTTTATAATAACCATCATTTAATTGTGTTTGGAAATTACTATTGACAGCAATATTTGTATTGCTAAAAGTACGACCTGCCAGATATATATTGTTGTTTTTATCTATATCCAGAGAATATGCTGCATCATCATTTTCACCACCGAAATAAGTTCCCCAAAGTCTAATTCCTGAATCATTAAATTTAACCAAAAATGCATCGCTGCCACCTGATAGATTAGACTTGTATGTACCAATAGTACTTATGTTTGATGTAGAAGGAGTACTTCCCGTTATGACAGCATTGTTTTGAGAATCTATCTTGATATCGTTTATGGTATTAAGGCCTTGACCTCCATAATAAGTTCCCCACAAACGATTTCCATCTGGACTAAACTTTACAATTATTCCATTTGTACTTAAGTAAGCATAAGAGGGGATTGAATTTTGGTGTGCTCCTGTAGTTGCATAGGATGAATTTGAGGCAGTTGTTGTACCTGTCATGTATGAGTTTCCTGAAGAGTCTGTTGCAATATTAGCTTCTCCTAGTGTAATATGTATATTTCTTTCATCTCCATAAAAAGTTCCCCATAATCTGACAGGAACAGGATCAATTACTACAGTTTTTCCATTTACAGAATTTGATGTGTTAAAACCATAAACATTGTTTTTGATTTTTTTAAAACCGACCTGAATTGACTTTTTACTCATTCCATCTTCCGTCCAGCTGGCAGGTAGAATTTCTTCCATCTCACCAAAACGTACTTGCATTTTGATTTTATTATCAACTAATTCTGTTTGGGCTCCGTTAAATTTCAATCGAATATCCGATATTTTTCCTTTAGGATGAATTACAAAGTTGTATTCAACCGCTTTTAAACTATCTTTTGGAATGGAGAAAACGACATCAATGTTAGGATAGATATTCCTGTATATAATTTGCTGGTATTGATGTGTATTAACAATGCCTTCAGGTTTATTAGGAACATTGTAATAATTATCATAGTCTTTAGATTCTTCTTTAGAAATTAATTCGACTTTTGAATTTGAATTTACAAAGTCAATGTCAATTCTATGAAAAATATATTCTAAATTATAATCAGGTACTTTTTTGTCGTTTTTTGCTATTGATGAAAAAGTATTGCTGTCCTCGATAGGTTTTTTTATAGAGATTTTTTTAGTTTCATAGACGTCATACGAAAACCCGTTTTTTTTCAATTGTACATTTAGCCCATTGGTATTCAAAAGGTATTTTACAGCATTATTGGGCTTTCCATTTTGGTCCATAATTTGTCCTTTATTTTCTTTAAATCCTTTGGAACTGCTTTTGTTTTGAGCAATTGTATTTATTCCAATGCATAGTAGAATTATAAAGTATTTGAACCTCATTTTAATGTTTTTTTGATTTTCAAATGTAATTAAATACTCGCAAACTTTTTTGCTCTTTTTAGTAGAGAATTATCCTTTTAAAACTTTCAACTCGCATAACAATAGAAACTAAAATTATCCACTATTTTTGTACAAAATTTATTCCCTTTGAAAACCAAACTTTTCCTCATCACCCCGCCTTTTACCCAACTGAATACGCCTTATCCCGCAACGGCTTATATCAAAGGCTTTCTCAATACCAAAGATATCGAATCAGTGCAAGCGGATTTGGGGATTGAAGTGATTTTGAAATTGTTTTCGAAGAAGGGCTTAGAAGAGTTATTCCAGTTGCTTAACCGACAACCAGCAACCGACAACTGCAAACGCATTCTCGCTTTAAAAGACGAATACTTAAAAACCATCGATCCGGTTATTGCATTTCTGCAGGGAAAAAATCCGACTTTGGCACTTCAAATTTGTCAGGAAGATTTCCTGCCCGAAGCTTCTCGTTTTGCACAATTGGAAGAACTCGATTGGGCTTTCGGAACCATGGGAACCCAGGACAAGGCCAAACATTTGGCGACTTTATATCTGGAAGATATTTCCGATTTTATTGTGGAATGTGTCGATGAAAACTTTGGATTCAGCCGCTATGCGGAGCGTTTGGGTAGATCTGCGAATTCTTTTGACGAATTGTACCAAGCCTTACAACAGGAACCAACCTATATTGATGATATTCTGCTTTCGATTTTAAAAGAAAGAATTGAAGCAGTTCAGCCTACATTATTTTTAATTTCGGTGCCTTTTCCGGGTAATTTATACAGTGCTTTTCGCTCAGCACAATGGGTTAGAAAATTTCATCCTGAAATTAAGATTTCGATGGGTGGAGGTTTTCCGAATACCGAATTGCGTTCACTCTCGGATGCTCGGGTTTTTGAGTTTTTCGATTATATTACACTTGATGATGGGGAAATGCCGGTTGAGGAATTAATTGTGAATATTGAAAACCCCAATTATAACGCTTTTAAAAGAACATTCCTTTTAGAAGATGGAAAAGTAGTTTATAAAAATAATTCTACAAAAAGTGATTATAAACAGTCGCAAGTGGGAACACCTGATTATTCAGATTTGCTTTTGGATAAATACATTTCGGTTATCGAAATCGTAAATCCTATGCATAGAATGTGGAGCGACGGTCGTTGGAATAAATTGACCATGGCGCACGGTTGTTATTGGGGAAAATGTACTTTTTGCGATATTTCGTTGGATTATATCAAAGTGTACGAACCCGTTGCCGCCAGTTTATTGTGCGACCGCATGGAAGAAATGATTGCCCAAACGGGTGAAAATGGTTTCCATTTTGTCGATGAAGCCGCGCCGCCGGCACTGATGCGGGCTTTGGCACTTGAAATCCTTCGCCGTAAATTAGCGGTTACCTGGTGGACGAACATTCGATTCGAAAAAAGTTTTACCAGAGATTTATGTCTGCTGCTGAAAGCTTCGGGTTGTATTGCTGTTTCCGGCGGTCTCGAAGTGGCTTCGGATCGTTTATTGAAATTGATTGACAAAGGTGTAACGGTAGAACAAGTGGCCAAAGTGACCCGTAATTTTACCGAAGCGGGTGTGATGGTTCACGCTTATTTGATGTACGGCTATCCCACACAAACGGTTCAGGAAACAGTAGACAGCTTGGAAATGGTACGTCAATTATTTGAGGCCGGTGTATTACAGTCCGGATTTTGGCATCAGTTTGCCATGACGGCGCACAGTCCAGTAGGGATGTATCCGGAGAAATTTGGCGTAGTGAAAGAAACGGAAACGATTGGAACCTTTGCTAATAACGACATTAATTATACCGATTCGACAGGAATCGACCATGATAAATTTAGTTTTGGGCTGAAGAAATCCCTGTTTAATTTTATGCACGGAATCTGTTTTGATTACGAATTGCAGGATTGGTTTGATTTTAAAATACCAAAAACAAAAATCACTCCCGATTTTATTTTTGATGCAGTGCAGGAAGCGGAGGATTTTAATATAAAACCCAATGCCAAAATAGTTTGGCTGGGCGGGAAACCATCAGCGGAATATTTTACCAAATCCAAAAAAGGAAATTCCTGGGAAATGATAACGCTGACTTTTCACGACAAAAAAGAAAGTTTTACGATTCAAACCAATAAAAACGAAGGGGAATGGCTGCTAGGAATTCTTGAAAAAATTACGGTTTCAAATGCTAAAATCTATACTTTTCAGGAAGTAAAAACTGATTTTGAAGCCCATTTGGAAGATTTTGAATTGTTTTGGTATTCAAAACCTATCAATACTTTAAGGGAATTTGGACTATTGGTGTTGTAATTCCATTTTTTTAAGCAACACTAGTATTTTAGCATAAATCCACCAATTTTCTATTACGAAAACGTTTTCTTTTACTTATTTTTACGGTCATTAAAAATTCACAGATGAGTAGTACCTATAAAGTAAATGTAAATGACTCCTTTCAATTTGATTTTGATAAGGAACAAGTTTCACAACTCGATGCAGTTAGTATAGAAGCGAATAAGTTTCATATATTACACCAAAACACTCCTTTTAGAGCAGAAATTGTATCTGCTAATTTCAATGAAAAAAGCTATACTGTAAAGGTAAATAACAATAGTTATACCGTCGCTATTTCTGATGCGCTTGATGTTCTCATTAAAAAAATGGGATTTGAAGTTGGATCGACTAAACAGGTCAATGCCATTAAAGCACCTATGCCAGGTTTAATCTTGGAAATTAGTGTATCTGTAGGTCAATCAGTCAAAGAAAATGACAGTTTGTTAATCCTTGAAGCTATGAAAATGGAGAATAGTTTTCTTTCACCTCGGGATGGAATCATAAAATCGATTTCTGTGAATAAAGGGGATGCCGTTGATAAAGGGCAATTATTAATTGAATTTGAGTAAAGCATGAAAAAAATATTAGTTGCCAATAGGGGAGAAATTGCCATTAGAGTCACGAAAACTGCCCAAAAAATGGGTATAAAAACGGTTGCTGTTTATTCTACAATAGATAGAAATGCGCCTCACGTAAAATTTGCCGATGAAGCGGTTTGGATTGGAGAATCGCCTTCGAATCAGTCTTATTTATTGGGAGATAAAATTATAGAAGTTGCTAAGTCCTTAGGTGTGGATGCCATTCATCCAGGTTATGGTTTCCTGAGTGAAAATGCTGAATTTGCTGAAAAAGCAGAACAAAATAATATTATCTTCATTGGTCCAAAATCGAAAGCCATTCATATAATGGGAAGTAAATTGGCCGCCAAAGAAGCGGTAAAAGTCTATAATATTCCAATGGTTCCGGGTTTGGACGAAGCTATTACGGATATCGAAAAAGCCAAAGCAGCGGCAACTGAAATAGGTTTTCCTATCTTAATTAAAGCTTCAGCCGGTGGTGGCGGAAAAGGAATGCGTGTGGTAGAAAACGCAGCGGAATTTGAATCCCAAATGAAAAGGGCAATCAGTGAAGCCATAAATGCTTTTGGTGATGGCTCTGTTTTTATCGAAAAATATGTGGCCTCACCGCGACATATCGAAATTCAAATCATGGCCGACAGTCATGGCAATATTTTGTATTTATTCGAAAGAGAATGTAGCATTCAGCGCCGTCACCAGAAAGTGGTCGAAGAAGCGCCTTCGGCTGTTTTAACGCCTGACTTGCGCAGGAAAATGGGAGAGGCTGCGGTATTGGTGGCCAAATCCTGTGATTATCTTGGTGCGGGAACAGTCGAATTTTTATTGGATGAACACAATAATTTCTATTTCCTTGAAATGAATACGCGCTTGCAGGTCGAACATCCGGTTACGGAATGGATTACCGGATTGGACTTGGTCGAATTGCAAATCAAAATTGCAAGAGGAGAGGAATTGGAAATTCAACAAGAAGATTTGAAAATAAAGGGGCATGCATTGGAATTACGTGTCTATGCCGAAGATCCGATGAATGATTTTCTACCGAGTGTAGGTCATTTGGGTGTTTATCAATTACCGGTGGGTGAAGGAATACGTGTGGATAACGGATTTGAACAAGGCATGGATATTCCTATTTATTATGATCCAATGTTAGCCAAGCTGATCACTTACGGAGAAACCCGTGAAGAAGCGATTCAAATTATGTTGAAAGCTATTGAAGGTTACTTGGTAGAAGGCGTGCAAACAACCTTGCCTTTTGGTAAATTTGTTTTTGAACATGAGGCTTTTCGCTCCGGGAATTTTGACACTCATTTTGTGAAAAAATATTATAGTGCGGATTTGTTGAAAAATCAATTGGAAAAGGAAGCCGAAATTGCTGCTATGATAGCTTTGAAGCAATATTTTGAAGATCAAAAAATCGTACGATTACCAAATCAATAAATTATGGATTCTAAAATAAAAGAATTAAACGATAAAATTGCCGAAGCCCATTTGGGGGGCGGTAAAAACAGAATTGAAAAGCAGCACCAAAAAAAGAAACTCACCGCAAGAGAGCGCGTAAATTATTTGATGGATGAAGGCTCTTTTGAAGAAATTGGGATGCTGGTGACCCATCGTACAACCGATTTTGGGATGGAAAAAGAGATGTATTATGGCGACGGTGTCATCACTGGATACGGAACCATCAATGGAAGATTAGTTTATGTTTTCGCTCAGGATTTCACTGTATTCGGTGGAGCATTGTCTGAAACACATGCAGAGAAAATCTGTAAAGTGATGGATATGGCGGTCAAAATGGGAGCGCCCATGATAGGGCTGAACGATTCTGGAGGAGCTCGTATTCAGGAAGGTGTTCGATCTTTGGGCGGTTATGCTGATATTTTCTATAGAAATGTACAAGCAAGTGGAGTTATTCCTCAAATTTCCGCTATTATGGGTCCCTGCGCCGGTGGTGCGGTATATTCTCCCGCTATGACTGATTTTACAATGATGGTCGAAGATACCAGTTATATGTTTGTTACTGGTCCCAATGTGGTAAAAACGGTGACAAATGAAACCGTAACTTCGGAGGAATTGGGTGGAGCAAGTACGCATTCTACTAAATCCGGTGTGGCGCATTGTACTTCGGCTAATGATGTGGAATGTCTTGAGGATGTAAAACGATTGTTGAGTTATTTGCCACAAAGCAATAAAGAAACGGCTCAAAAGTTGCCTTATGAACTCAATGATGAGGTTCGGGAGCAGCTCGCAACAATTATACCGGATAATCCGAACAAGCCTTATGATATGCACAATGTGATTTCGGGAATTATAGATACAGATTCTTTTTTTGAAATTCATAAAAATTTTGCCGAGAATATTATTGTGGGTTTTGCCAGATTAGGAGGAAGAAGCATTGGTATTGTGGCCAACCAACCTTTATATTTGGCTGGAGTTTTGGATGTGAACAGTTCGATAAAAGCAGCGCGATTTACCCGTTTTTGTGACGCTTTTAATATTCCGCTATTGGTTTTGGTAGATGTGCCGGGCTTTTTGCCGGGAACAGATCAGGAGTGGAACGGTATTATCATGCACGGCGCTAAATTGTTGTATGCTTTGAGTGAAGCAACCGTACCTAGAGTAACCGTAATTACACGTAAAGCTTATGGCGGTGCTTATGATGTAATGAATTCGAAACACATTGGTGCCGACATGAATTTTGCTTGGCCTACGGCTGAAATTGCTGTTATGGGCGCCAAAGGAGCTTCGGAAATTATCTTCAAGAAAGAGATTAATGAGGCTGCAGATCCAGCAGCTAAACTATTGGAAAAAGAAAAAGAATATGCCGACTTGTTTGCCAATCCATATACTGCAGCTCAAAGAGGTTTTGTCGATGAGGTAATCATGCCAGAAGATACCAGACGTAAATTGTTAAAAGCGTTTAGTATGCTCGAAAATAAAGTAAGTGTTACTCCAAACAGAAAACACGGAAATATTCCTTTGTAGATTTTTTATAGTAGAAGCAAAAAAAAAAACCAGCTTATAATGCTGGTTTTTTTTTGTTTCTGCTTAGTTTGAGATTTCGGTGCGATTATGATTTTACACTGATGTCATAAATGGTATTTCTGGTTTTTTCATCCACTACGGCGTTAATCTCATTTGGCATATAATGACGTTTGAAAGCGATTATCGCTGCCGAAAGATTCTTAGTGTCATAGCCTATAATTCGTAAGCCTTGTTCAATATTGAAATTTTCTGGAGCGGCCGGTAATGGATCGTTAGGCCAAAGACCAAAACCATTTTCAGCCAAGGTTTTCCAAGGAAATAAAGCGCTTGGATCCTGTTTTCTCGTAGGGGCAATGTCAGAATGCCCTATGATGTTTTGCGCTGGGATATTGTAATCTTTTTTTAGCTTACTCAATAAGGATATCAAAGTTGTGATTTGAGCCTCGGAAAAAGGTTCGATTCCATTATTGTCTAATTCGATTCCAATTGATGAAGAATTGATATCGGTATTTTTTCCCCAAGAGCCGTTTCCTGCATGCCAAGCTCGCAAATAATCATTGAGCATTTGTACTACGCTGCCATCATCAGCAATGACATAGTGAGCACTTACCTGCGTTCTGGTTAAGGTAAATGTTTTTATAGTTTGTTGTATCGAATCTTGAGCAGTATGATGAATGATGACAAAATTTGGTTTCCTTAAGTTAAAGTTCACCGTACTAATCCATTCTGTATGGATGCCGTTTTGCAAAGCAGTAGATCCTGTTTTTGAAAGAGTGTCTTTAAATGTGTATAACTGTTTAGTATAGACACTGTCTATGGTTATCACAGTTTTAGTGACAATCGGTAATGGTTCCGGTTCTTTGTTTGATATTATTTCCTTAAAGGTTTTGAGTTTCGTATCGTATTCTTTCTCAGTGGCTTTGTGCGGATTTGTAGCGCAGGAAGTGATTGCAATGGCCAGAATCAAGTAGCAAAGTTTATTTCTCATATTTTAAGTTGCCTTTCTCTTTCAAAAATAATTATTTCTTCTTTTTCGATTTTTTCGGATTTTTATTGTCTTCTTTGAAAGCTTTGTATTTTGCTTTTTGCTCCTCGCTTAAAAAGGCATTCACTTTTCGATCTGTATTTTCAGAGAGAGCTTCAAATTCCTTCATAAGTTCCTCTTGACTGCTTTTTGATTTTAATAAAGCAGTTTGTGTTTTTATACTTTCAGTAAGAACATTCGAAACAGCAATTTCTTGTAAGGCGTCAAGGTTTAATTCCGGTTTTAGCTGTTCCATTATTTTACTGACAGTTACTTCAATCGGGATTTCTTTAGGTGCAGATTGTTCTCTGGTTTGGTTCATTTGATTCATTCCCATTCCTCCATTTCTGCCGTAACCGTTATTGCCATAGCCGTTACCATATCCATTTCCATAGCCGTATTGTGCCGAAACCGTAGTTGCGGATAACAATAGTAATGCTAAAACGAACAATGTTTGTATTGTTTTCATATGTAGGTTTTTTTATTTTTTTTAAAGGTGAAATGTAATTGGCCTAACAGCTATTGGTAGTTACAACCAATTTACCGTTATGTTTATTTCATGTCCAATTTTTAAAAAGTATATAAAAATAGAAATTTAAAATTTAAACGGGCTCTCCGTACAAGTCAAATTCTGTTGCTTCAATGATTTTTATCATGGCAAAATCGCCTGTCTTCAGATAATGTTTTGAAGCGTCGATCAAAACTTCATTGTCCACATCAGGACTGTCAAATTCAGTTCTTCCTACAAAATGCCCGCCTTCTTTTCTGTCAATGATGCATTTGAAAATTTGTCCAACTTTTTCTTGGTTCAAGTCCCATGAAATTTGTGACTGTAATTCCATGATTTCATTGGCGCGATCTTGTTTTACATTGTCCGGAACATCATCTTCCAATAAATAAGCATGGGTATTTTCTTCGTGAGAATAAGCAAAACAACCCATTCGATCAAACTTCATTTCTTGAACGAAATCCTTTAATATATTGAAATCTTCCTGAGTTTCTCCTGGATAACCTACTATTAATGTAGTACGAATTGCCATTCCTGGAACTGCCGCACGGAATTCTTTTAGTAATTTGGTTGTTTTTTCCTGAGTTGTACCACGTCTCATGGATTTCAAAATAGAATCTGAAATGTGTTGCAACGGAATGTCAATGTAGTTACAAATTTTAGGTTCGCGTTTCATGATTTCAAGAACGTCCATAGGGAAACCGGTAGGGAAAGCATAGTGCAAACGAATCCACTCAATTCCTTCTACTTTGACCAAAGCTTCTAATAATTCGCCAAGATTACGTTTTTTGTAAATATCAAGACCGTAGTAAGTTAAGTCTTGTGCGATTAAAATTAATTCTTTTACGCCGTCTCTGGCTAATCCTTCTGCTTCTTTAACCAGTTTTTCAATGGTTTGAGAAACGTGTTTTCCTCTCATCAATGGAATAGCGCAAAAACTGCATGGTCTGTCGCAACCTTCGGCAATTTTTAAATACGCATAATTTTTAGGAGTAGTTGTCAAACGTTCGCCTAATAATTCATGCTTATAATCAGCTCCTAAAGCTTTTAGCAATTGCGGTAACTCAGTAGTTCCAAAAAACTGATCTACATTTGGTATTTCTTTTTCTAAATCTGGACGGTATCTTTCAGATAAGCAGCCAGTTACAAAAACTTTGTCGACCAGTCCTTTTTCTTTTTTATCAGCATATTCTAATATCATGTTTACTGATTCTGCCTTAGCATTATCAATAAAACCGCAGGTGTTGATGACAATAATGTTTCCTTCGCTTTCGGCCGGTGCTTCATGTTCAACTTCTTTTCCGCTGGCACGAAGTTGACCCATTAACACTTCACTATCGTATATGTTTTTAGAACACCCAAGAGTGATCACATTGATTTTATTCTTTTTTAAAGACTTGGTTCTCATAGATTTGTAAATTGGAGTGCAAAATTACACTTTTTTATTCAAACTCTCCCGATAACCTTCGGGATTGTTTCAGTTTCTTTAAGCTGTTTTTTAAGGAAGTATAGTGTCTTTTTTGCTTTAGTTTTTCTATACAAACCATAATGATTCTGAATATAAACGAAGTCTGCTGAACTTTTATGAAATAGAAATTTAATAAAGTATAAAGGGCTAAAAAAAATCCGAATCAATTTATTGAAACGGATTTTATATTTTTATATTTATTTTTTTACTTATAATTCAAAAAGTAAAGTCAAGGCAATGTTATT
Organism: Flavobacterium granuli; assembly: GCF_900129705.1. GTDB lineage: Bacteria > Bacteroidota > Bacteroidia > Flavobacteriales > Flavobacteriaceae > Flavobacterium > Flavobacterium granuli. The sequence continues at coordinate 102,415 of NZ_FQWO01000003.1, forward strand.
ATTGATACTATTGATTCTGGCACTATCGGTCAATCCTTGTGAGAAAAACGCTTGTTGCGAATCTCTTTTTGCGTAAGCATAAGATAAATCTAGTTTTGTTGATCCAAAGTTATAGCCTAAACCACCTGAATAACCATTTAAGTCGCCCATTGTAGTGGTGTTTTTGTAAGGGCTTTGTTCGTAACGGTATCCTGCTCTAAGGCTTAGTTTTTCGATTTTATATTCGGCGCCTATTCTTAATTCTCCGGTATTGTCAAGAACGTTGCTCATATAAGCGTTTGTTCCGTTGAATTCGTTTTTAGGTTTGAATTGAGTGTTGCTGTAATCTTTTATGGCGTAATCAACACTTATTAATCCTGATTTTCCAAAAACATAGGCTAAACTTCCGGTAAGTTTGCTAGGTGTTTGTAATTTGTAAGGGGCATAAACATTAGTGATTTTAGGGTCTACGACATCTTTTGTGTCTGCATCTCCTGTTTTACTGCTTACTGCAACCAATCTTTGAGAAAACTCGTCGTTTAAGTTGTACCAAGTTGATGATTCGTAAGCTAATCCTAAGCGTAGTTCATTGGTTACTTTTGCAATAGCACCCAGTTGAAATGAAAATCCGGTTCCATAAGTGTATAATTCGTTGTCGAATCGCAATGTAGATACGGTGTATTCATTTGTTAACGGCGCATTATTGTCTTCATAAAAACTGCTGAATTGTCTGAAATCGGTAAAATGAGAATTCAAATTCAAACCAATATATAATTTGTCTTTATAAGAGGTAGCGGCATTAAAAGATAGTTTTCCGTTGTATCCTTGTGAGGAGATTGTATTTTCCTGAAAATAATTGCCTCCAGCGGGAACATTTGAGTTGTATAGGGTGTTTCCATCAGTTGGGCTTACAGGATTGATAATGAATGCTTGGTATCCTAAATAGGCTTGTTGAGCTGCAAAATCAAGTCTGCCGTAGCTTGTGTTTTCGAAATCGCCAAAAGGAATGCCGTTTGCATAACTTAAAAAGTAATTATCTATTGAGTTGTTAGGGTTTGTTCCTGCTGAAAAGAAAGAATTGTTGAAGTTATTAGTGTTTTCGTAATTTAAGGCAATAGAAAACTTTTTCCAATTGCTGTTAGGGTTATGGTTTTTAAAAACAAATACACCACCAGCTTGATTCAAATCAAAAGAGCTGTCTTTTTCGCTTGTCTTAGTGCCGAAATAATTCGAATTGTTTTTAGTATTTAAACTACTGATTGTAAATGTTGCTTGGTTGTTTGAAAAAACAGCAGATCCTGCCGGATTGATATTTAAAGAGGATAAGTCACCACCAAGGGCGCCAAAAGCACCACTCATGGCTTGAAAACGAGCTGTTCCGTTTAGGTTATTTTGAGCATAGCGTAATGCATCCGTAATTTCTTGGGATTGAGCTGCGCTAAAAGTGAAGCCTGCGAATAATAGAAATAGATATTTTTTCATCTTATGTTCGAATAAAGTTTTTATTGTAATCTAAAGAGTGTTGGGGATGTTTACATTCCGCCTCTTCTTCCGCCTCCGCCTGAGCTTCTTCCGGCTCCACCACCTGAATTGTAAGACGGCGTTGATCTGGAAGGTGAATAGTTGTTGCTTCTGGAATTATCTGAACTTTGGGTTCTAGTTGGGGTGTAATTATCGTTTCTTGAATTGTTTGAACTAGGGGTGTATCTTCTTGTAGGGGCAGTGTTTTCGCCTCTAGATTCATTGGTGTAATTTCTTGTTCTTGAAGGAGTGGTATAAGAATTGTTTTGAGAAGGGTTTCTTTCTGAAAAATAAGAGTTCGTTCTTGAGGTATTGCGAAAGTTTGATGTTCTGTTAGGGGTTGTATAATTAGAGTTTCTGTCGGTGCTTATTCTATTTTGGGAATAATTTCTAGAGCTATAATTTCGGTTTCCACTCACTGTATTGCTATAAGAAGTTCCTCTTCGGCCAGAGCTGTAAGAGTAATTGCGATTGTTATAGTAATTTCCATGATTATAGTAGTTATAGCTATAGTATGGGTAATTCCATCCATAATAACTTGGGTAACCCCATCCGTAGTAAGGATAATTCCAGCCAAAATTAGAGTAACCATAATAATAAGGGGAATAGCCCCAATTGTAGTTAGAGTATCCCCATCCGTAATAAGGATAGCCCATTCCAAAGCCTAGAGATAGGTTCCAGTTGTCAGGATAGATGTTAATTTGGGTTTTTGCATGGTTGTCTCCCCAGTCTGCATAACTGTAATTTCCTTGTCTGCTGTTGTTTGTAATACTATCGTTATTATTGTAATTGTCGATATCAGTAAAAAAATCGTCTGATTCGCTGTCATTTTGCAAAGAGGAAAAATAATCTTTATAATAGTTATTATTTGAGTTCTCTTGAGGAGCGCGCTCTACTGTTCTGGTTTCAGTGTATCCATAAATGCCGTCGCTGTCATAATAAGAGCTATTTTGATAAGAGCCACAAGAAGTCATCAAGATGCTGAAAAACACAATTAAAGGATAAAATAAAGTTTTTTTTGTGGAAAAAATATTAGTTTTCATATCTATAAGATTTTTTATTGTTGCACATTACAAAAATAGTTAGTTTTGTGGAACTATTTAGTAAAAAATAATAGCGCAAAATTTGTGCCAAACTATTCAATATGAGTAAGAACCTTACTACAAGATCAGAAGATTATTCAAAATGGTATAACGAGTTAGTTGTTAAAGCTGATTTAGCCGAAAATTCAGGTGTTAGGGGCTGTATGGTTATTAAACCGTACGGTTATGCTATTTGGGAAAAAATGCAAGCAGAGTTGGATCGAATGTTTAAAGAGACTGGGCATCAAAATGCTTATTTCCCTTTATTTGTTCCTAAGAGCATGTTTGAAGCAGAAGAAAAAAATGCAGAAGGATTTGCTAAGGAATGTGCTATCGTGACGCATTATAGATTAAAAAATGATCCCGATAAGCCAGGGAAGTTAATGGTAGATCCTAATGCAAAATTAGAAGAAGAGCTAATTGTTAGGCCAACGAGTGAGGCCATTATTTGGTCTACTTATAAAGGATGGGTGCAATCGTATAGGGATTTGCCTTTGTTGATTAATCAATGGGCTAATGTGGTTCGTTGGGAAATGAGAACGCGTTTGTTCTTGCGTACAGCTGAGTTTTTATGGCAGGAAGGGCATACGGCGCATGCTACAAGAACTGAGGCTATTGAAGAATCGGAAAAAATGATGAATGTGTATGCTGATTTTGCGCAGAATTTCATGGCTATTCCGGTAATAAAAGGCTTGAAAACAGAAACGGAACGTTTTGCTGGAGCCGAAGAAACCTATTGTATAGAAGCATTGATGCAAGATGGAAAAGCATTGCAGGCGGGTACTTCGCACTTTTTAGGTCAAAATTTTGCAAAAGCTTTTGATGTGAAATTTGCCAATGCCGAAGGCAAGCAAGAATATGTTTGGGGAACTTCATGGGGAGTTTCGACTCGATTGATGGGGGCTTTAGTGATGACGCATTCTGATGATCAAGGCTTGGTTTTGCCGCCAAGTTTAGCACCAATACAAGTGGTAGTGGTTCCAATATATAAAACAGATGAACAATTAGCAGAAATTACTACTGCGGTAGATGTTTTGATTTCTGAATTGAAAAAGTTAGGTATTTCAGTGAAATATGATGATAGAACGACGCAGAAACCTGGTTTTAAATTTGCTGAATGGGAATTAAAAGGAGTGCCTGTTCGAATTGCTGTAGGTCCAAAAGATTTAGAAAATGGAACTTTTGAAGTGGCGAGAAGAGATACTTTGACAAAAGAAGTGAAATCTAAAGATGGAATTTCGGCTTATATCAGCGATTTGTTAGCGCAAATCCAAAAAGATTTGTTTGATAAGGCATTAGACTATAGAAATACGCATATTACTGAAGTAAATAATTTTGAGGAATTTAAGACTGTTTTGGAGGAAAAAGGAGGCTTTATATCAGCACATTGGGATGGTACTCCGGAGACTGAAGAAAAGATTAAAGATTTAACCAAGGCTACCATTAGATGTATTCCTTTGGATAGGGTAGAAGAGTCGGGAAGCTGTGTGTTTACAGGGAATCCTTCAGTTGGTAGAGTGTTGTTTGCTAAGGCTTATTAAAAAAAAGAATATTTTTTTTGCTTAGCTATTGTAGAACTCAAAAATAGTTGTATTTTTGCATCCGCAATACAGAAGCACGGTCCGTTCGTCTATCGGTTAGGACGCCAGGTTTTCATCCTGGTAAGGGGGGTTCGATTCCCCCACGGACTACAATTTTGTTTTGTGTTACAGTTTTCCTGAACTTTAAAAAGGATAATGGTCCGTTCGTCTATCGGTTAGGACGCCAGGTTTTCATCCTGGTAAGGGGGGTTCGATTCCCCCACGGACTACAAATTAGCTAACATTTAAGATTGGCAACAAACTAGGAGAATAATGGTCCGTTCGTCTAGGGGTTAGGACGCTAGGATTTCATCCTAGTAACAGGGGTTCGATTCCCTTACGGACTACAAAAAAAGAATAGTAAAGATAAAAATATAATAAAATGGCAAATCATAAGTCAGCTCTAAAGAGAATCAGAAGTAACGAAAAGAGAAGAGTATTAAATAGATACCAACATAAAACTACTCGTAATGCTATTAAAGCATTAAGGATAGCTACTGATAAAGTTGATGCTACATCTAAGTTGTCAAATGTTATTTCTATGATTGATAAATTAGCTAAAAAGAATATTATTCATGATAATAAAGCTTCTAATTTAAAATCTAAATTAACTAAATTTGTTGCTAAATTGTAATTTATATTTTATACAATATAGAATAAAGCTCCTTTATAAGGGGCTTTTTTTTGTGTTTTTTTAAGTGATAAAGATTGATTGATGCTTGTTGAATAAAGGATTCAATGGATTGATTCTAGATGTAGGGTTCTGGAATTAGACTTCTTGGTTCATTTTATTGGTTAGATAATCAAGCATGGTTAAGTTGATAGGTTTTGGTAAGAAGTCAATAACCATGGGGTATTTTTTTGCTTTCTCTAAGTCTTCGGGATCTATTGTGGAAGAAAGAACAACTACTTTGGTGGTGTTGTAGTCAGAGTAGTCAGAGCTGCTAAAACGATCTAAAAACTCCCATCCACCCATAACAGGCATGTTTAAATCTAAAAAGATAAATTGAGGAAGGTTTTTTGTTTCGTTGTTTTGCTTGAGTGAATCAAAGTATTGAAGAGCTTCTTCTCCATTTTTGGCAGTCATTATTTCACGGGAAAAAAATGTCTTAGCAATTGTTTTTTTGCATAACATGAGAGTTATAGGGTCGTCATCGACACATAAAATTAAATCAAACATTGTCTTAATTTTTAAATGTTAAGGTAAATGTGGTTCCTTTGTTAACTTCGCTTTTGATCTCAATTGTTCCTCCCATTGCTTCAACTTGTGATTTTACTAGGTATAATCCGAGTCCTTTGCTGTCTGGGTAGTTGTGGAATCTTTGATAAAGTCCAAATATTTTGTCTTTGTTTCTTTCTAGGTCGATTCCAATTCCATTGTCTCTAAATGTCAGAATAACTGAATTGTCGATTTGAATAGCTGAAATAGTTATTTGTAATGTCCTGTCTTCTGATCTGTATTTAATGGAGTTTGTTAGAAGATTTAATAAGATGCTTTCTATGTAAGATTTGTTTACGTTTAAAACGGATACTTCTCCAAAATTTAATTTTAAGCTTGGTTTGTAAAGGTTGATTTGGAAAGTAAGTTGGTTGAAAATGTTTTCAAATACTTCTTTTAGCGTTACAGCTTCTTTTTGAATCGAAGCGTTGTCTTTTATTACCATGACTTTTGTTAGGTCATTGATGGTCTCGTTTAATTGTTGGGTTGATTTGTTGAAGCCATCCAGAATCTCTGTCAGTTCAGGATCTTCTATTTTGATATCCTCAATTAGGTTTAATAAACCTGTTAAGTTTGATATAGGTGCTCTGAGGTTGTGTGATGTAATGTACGAGAATTGTTTTAAGTCTTTGTTGTTTTGGGTTAATTCCTTTATGAGTTGTTCTTTTTCTTTTTCTTGTTTTTTCTCTTCACTAATATCTCTTTGTATTGATATCCAGTGTGAGAGTTCATTTTCTGAATTGTAGATTGGTATCATTGAAAAGTGTAGCCAAAATTCTTCTTTGTTTTTTCTGTAACAAATAGTTTCGATTAGGCTTTCTTCGCTTTTGTTTATTGAGTTTATTATTTTTTTGATATCATCAAGTGGGGTATTTGGAGCTTTTAGAATATCGGGAGATTTGCCAATAATTTCGTTGGATGTATACCCAGTCATTACTGTAAAAGCCGGATTGACATAAATTATTTTGGGCAATTTACGGTTGTTGAAACTAGCTTCAGTAATGATGATGGCATCCTTGGTTTGTAAGATTACGGTTTCTAGTAATTTCAGTCGTAATTCTTCCTCTTTTTGTTTGGTTACATCTTGAAGTGATCCAATCATTCGAATGGCTTTTCCGTTTTCATCTTTCAAAAGAAATCCTCTGTCTAAAACGTATTTGTAACTGTTGTCAGAACATTTAAAACGGTATTCGTCTTGCCAGTTTTCTGTTTTTTGTTCAATGAAGGAATACAATTTAATAGACATTTTTATGCTGTCTTCAGGATGGATGTTTCCAAACCACCAAGCTGAGCTGTTCCCGACCTGATTTTCATCGTAACCAAAAATATTTTTTATTCCTTTGTTCCAAAATATTTTGTCTTCTTGTATTTTCCAGTCCCAAATCGTGTCGCTTGTGGCTTTTGCAACAATGTCATATTTTTCATTGGATTCTTTAATTTCGTCGTTTGATTCCTTGAGTTTTTTAAAGATGGAGTGGTTCCTGTTTTCGTTTTTTGACAGGATATATCTATAGGTTATCCCAGTAAGAACGACAAAAATAATATCTTTTGCGAAGCTGTAGATTCTAAAATTGGCAAAAGTAGCGTGTCTTAATGATAGTTTATGAAAAACAATAACTGCAAATAAGGCAGTTAGTAAATATACTATAGTTATTTGATTGGATTTGTTTTTCATTACTCAAATGTAATTAATTATTGCGAATTAAAAAATATCCCCATCTACTTATTTTATAAGTTTATATTGTCAATTTAATGTATCTAATGGGTTATCAATATGGAAACTATTGAAGAAAGGTTTTTTGTATAAAAAAAAATTGTACATTTGCGCCCATTAAAAATCACAGATGGAATCTATTAGAAATATTGCAATTATTGCCCACGTCGATCACGGTAAAACAACTTTGGTTGATAAAATTATGTATCACTGTCAGTTATTTCGTGACAACGAAAACACAGGTGACCTAATCCTTGATAACAACGATTTAGAGCGCGAAAGAGGTATTACCATTACTTCAAAAAATGTTTCTGTTCAGTATAAAGGAACAAAAATTAATATCATTGACACTCCTGGTCACGCCGATTTTGGTGGTGAGGTAGAACGTGTATTAAACATGGCCGATGGTGTATGTTTATTAGTGGATGCTTTTGAAGGGCCGATGCCACAAACGCGTTTTGTATTGCAAAAAGCTATTGATTTAGGTCTTAAGCCATGTGTAGTTATCAACAAAGTTGATAAAGAAAACTGTACTCCGGAAGAAGTTCACGAAAAAGTTTTTGACTTGATGTTTGAATTAGGAGCTACCGAAGAACAATTGGATTTCCCAACGGTTTATGGTTCTGCTAAAAACAACTGGATGTCTGATCATTGGGAAAATCAAACAGAAAATATCGAGCCTTTATTGGACATGGTAATCAAAAACGTACCAGCTCCTAAAGTATCAGAAGGTACTCCTCAAATGTTAATTACATCTTTAGATTTCTCTGCTTTTACGGGTCGTATCGCGATTGGTCGTTTAGAAAGAGGTGTGTTGAACGAAGGAATGCCAATTTCTTTAGTAAAAAGAGATGGTAAAGTTATAAAATCACGTATTAAAGAATTACATACTTTTGAAGGTTTAGGTCGTAAAAAAGTACAACAAGTAATTGCTGGAGATATTTGTGCAATCATTGGAGTAGAAGGTTTTGAAATTGGTGATACTATCGCTGATTTTGAAAATCCAGAAGCTTTACAAACCATTGCTATTGATGAACCAACAATGAGTATGTTGTTTACTATTAATGACTCTCCTTTCTTTGGTAAAGAAGGAAAATTTGTAACTTCTCGTCATATTAGAGAACGTTTGACAAAAGAATTAGAGAAAAACTTAGCGATGAAGTTAGGTGAAACTGATTCTGCTGATAAATTCATGGTTTTTGGTCGTGGAGTATTACACTTATCGGTTCTTATTGAAACAATGAGAAGAGAAGGTTACGAGTTACAAATTGGCCAGCCACAGGTAATCATCAAAGAAATTGATGGTAAAAAATGTGAGCCAATTGAGGAATTAACAATCGATTTGCCTGAAAATCTTTCTGGTAGAGCGGTAGAGTTTGTTTCTATCCGTAAAGGAGAAATGTTATCAATGGAAGGTAAAGGAGAACGTATGATTGTTAAATTCAATATCCCATCTCGTGGAATTATTGGTTTAAGAAATCAATTGCTTACCGCTACTGCAGGTGAAGCGATTATGTCTCACCGTTACATTGGATATGAGCCTTTCAAAGGAGAAATTCCTGGACGTAACAATGGTTCATTAATTTCTATGGAAAATGGTAAAGCAATTCCTTATTCTATTGATAAATTACAAGATCGTGGTAAATTCTTCGTTAATCCTAATGACGAAATTTACGAAGGTCAAGTAATTGGAGAAAACTCACGTAGCGATGATATGTGTGTAAACGTAACAAAAGCTAAGAAACAGTCTAACGTACGTTCTTCTGGAAATGATGAAAAAGCGAGAATTATCCCTCCAATTATTTTCTCTTTGGAAGAAGCTTTAGAGTACATTCAAAAAGATGAATATGTAGAGGTTACTCCAAAATCTATTCGTTTGAGAAAAATTTATTTGACTGAAACTGATAGAAAAAGATTTAAAATCTAATTTTATTTATATAAAAAAAAGCCATTCGAAAGAATGGCTTTTTTTATGACTAATAATGAACTAGAATAACATTCGACTACTTTTGTAATTATCTTTTTAAACTGAAATGGCCTTGGGCTTCCCTTCCATCTTCTAATTTTAAGGTGTACCAATAATCATCTGCTGATAAGGGTTGACCATTGAAAGTTCCATCCCATCCCTGGCTTGAAGGTTTTATTTGAGTTAATAATTTTCCATAACGATCAAATATAAAAATGATAGCCTTTGTATTGAAACCTGCAGTTACTCCTTTTATATTCCAATAGTCATTATAGCCGTCATTATTTGGCGTAAAAAATTTTGGAGCCCCAATGACAGCAATAGTTTTGCTAACAATACCGCAGGCATTTTTATCATTGATGAATATATCATGAATTCCAGGAGAAACATTATCAAAAAAATTAGAGTTTTGGAACGGTCCATTTGGCGCGTCTATACTATATTCATATGAACCTTGACCGGAAACATTTACCGTTACCGTATTTACAGCTGTCAAATCTGAGATTAGAACTGAATCGATATGGGCTATATCAGAAGCAGTAACTTTAATTGTTCTGACTCTACTGCAACCAAAACTTTTAGAAACCGCTACTTTATAGTTGCCTTCAGTATTTACTTTTAGAGTTGGTTGTGTTTCATTTGGTATGATTTGATTGTCTTTCCACCAAATATAGGTGTAGTCAGTTGTTGGCGAACCGTCATTTATTCCTGCGTCAAGTTGTACAAAAAAAGTAGGTAAGTTAGAGCAGACTAATTCATCTTCACTATGGTCGTCATTAGTATTGATATTTGGTTTCGCATTAACTGTTAAAGTAATGTGTGAGCCTAATCCATAGCAAGCATTGTCTAATGTACTTTCAACTCTAACCCAAATTTGTTGTTGATTAGGGTAGCCTTCATTTCTATAATTGTTTGTATTAGTGATTTCATTTGCCTCTGCTAAGGCATCGGCTTCATTTTTATAATATTTTATAGAATAGGAGGAACTTGGTGTAGGAAGAATAGCTATGATATCATTTGTAACACTGCTAAAATCAAAGGTCGAAATTCCATCAGTATCGTCATGAATTGAATCTATATAATCGTCGCAATCTGTAAAATCACGTTGAAAAGTGGAAGGAATTTGAGTATTAGATACAATTAAGCTCAATGGTACGACGCTAATACATCCATTTTGGTTTTCTGCTCTTGCCCAAACTATTCCATTAGCACTGGTATAAGCGGTAGGCGTAGTTATTTTGGTATTCAAATCAGCGGTATCCGCCCCAATTTTTGTGGTATAATAGCTGAAAATTTCATTTGAATAATTGGTCGAAAGAGTGCTGTTTTTTTCGGTTAAATTGAAGTCGGAAATTCCATCTGCATTATCATCACATTGAATAATTGACGTAGGAGATGTAATAGGTAGATTGTGGATTATTAAAGTTGTTTCTCCTGAAGTTAAACCACAGAAATTCCCAGTTTTATTCAACTTAACACGATATTTATAGCCATTCATGATTTTTTTTGTAGCAGATATCAATAGGGAATTTGTTGTGACTCCTGAATAAGTGGTGTTATTTGAAAGGTCACTCCAAAGAGTTCCATTAGTTGAAACTTGCCATTGATAGGTGTTTCCGCCGTTATCGACAAAAGAGATAGTGGCATCTTGAAATTCACATGTTGCTGGAGTTGTTGGTTGTTGTGTTATTATTATAGGCGCTGCAATTAAGTATATGCTGTTTGGAACTGTATAAGCAATACCGCTAGTCACTTTTCCCTTTGCATCCACAGCTATAGGATTATTTCCTAAATAACCATCATTATTTGGATCAGAAAAACCGGCTTCATTTACATCATTACATAAGTCATTGTCGCTGTCTAAATCACGATAATTTTTGATGCCATCAGAATCTGTATCAGCAAGAGTGTAAGTTATGGTTCCAGAATCTGCCGATGTTTCAAGATTGTCAGAAAGGCCATTTGTTCCAAAACTGGCTTGATTGCCATCAACTATTCCATTAGAATCGGCATCAGTTCCATTACTGCCGGATTCTTCTAAATCGAAAATGCCATCGTTGTCACTATCTAAATCCCGATAGTCTGGGATGTTGTCATTATCTGTGTCTATTGGAATAAATCCTGGTTCGAAGGCATCGTCTAGTCCATTCTTATTAGAATCAATGTTAGAAATAATAATGTTATTCGTTTGGGCTTCAGCGCTGTCTAAAATTCCATCATTATCACTGTCAATATCTAATAAATCAGGAATACCGTCTGAATCGCTGTCAATTGTTTGTAGATGTTCTATGGCAAATGTCGCTTTGTTGTTATTGGTGTCAGATAAATTATTGTGAACAAAAGTTAAAGAATTGGTTTGATAAGTTTGAAATTTGAATGAACCACTTCCAGGAAATAAAGGGGTTGTGCTTTTTAATCGGAATCGAATTTCAAAAGAAGAAAATTCTTTTACGCCACTTTCATAAATCCCATCATAATTGGTGTCAATTAATAATTGGTCATTGGGATCTGTAACGGTTATTGTCTTATTTGTTGGGACACGGAGTGTAAAATCACCTTCGCTGTTCATTTGCTCATTTATAGGAGTCGATTGATTAGAATCGTCCTGCATAATATAGCTAAAGATTAGTGTTTCGGGCTGATTTAAGTTTAGGGTATAGGTTGTAGTATTCATTTTTCCTGCCGGTACTTCTGAAACAAAACCATATAAAGGTTTACCGGTTATGTTCTCAGTTGCACTTGTCTGGCCGGTGTATTCTGTCCCTAAAATCGGATTGGATTGGTTAATTAATAATTGATTAGCTTCATATCGGTTAGTGATACCGTCGTTGTCTAAATCGATATCAATATTATTATTAACTCCATCATTATCTGAATCATCAGGACAATTGCTTACCGGGATTTTATCTGAGAATACCGTAGAACCACAGCCTGAAATACTACCTCTTACCTGATAATAACCTGGCTCAGTGGGTTGGTAAGAACTGTTAGTTTCGCCAGGGATTTCAATGTCGTTTTTGAACCATTGGAAGGTATCGTATGATGATAAAGTACTAATTTTTAAAATAACATTAGGGATGCATGCGGAATTAGTAAGAGCTAGTTTATCACTAACAATTTCAGGTTTAGTGTCAAAACCGGAATAATAACCGCCATAGGTTGCAGTGCCACTGTTTCCGGAATATGAAACATAGACCTGCTTAGTAGATTTTACACTTACGTTTCCAGATAATCCATCAACGGTATAATATACAAAACCAGCATTTCCATTTATGTCTATAGGACTCGATGCGATTGGGGAGTCTTTGATTAAAACAATTGCGCCAGTTTCAGTTACAATATTTATACTTCCGGTATAAGATCTATTACCAATAAAATTAATATTGGGGATGTTATCCATTACATTCGGTGTGGAGCAATTTAAAGGTGGGACAAAAAACAAGTTTTGATTTGCTGACGAATTTGATCCGCCAATACTTTGGTAAGCAAAAATATTCTCTGAGCTTGTAATATATAGACTATTGTTAAGATAATTGCTCCCGTCTAATGTTAAATATTCGCCAGCATTTTTTATGATTGGAGTCGGATTTCCATTGGTGTAAATTTTAGTATTGTCTTTGTGTGCAATTAATAAAACGCGTTCCAATTCATCAGTCCCCAATCCTTTAACAAAAATATATTCCTTTCCTGTTTTTTCAAAGGACACGATTTGGTCAAAGCCCACATCTCTTCCGTTAGGACTTCCGTTTGTACCTACCAAAGTGCTGTTGCTTCCCCCAAACGAACCCGAATTGACCACCACCGGTTTATCAGATTGGACCAAAGCGCCAATCATTTTCGAACTGTTTGAAGGCGTCGCATTGATGGGGTTTGTTAAAGCTAAAACATAACTTTCATTTTTGTTTAAAGTAACTGTTATCTGCCCATTGACGGTAGAACCGTCGGACAGAATTGTGCCGTTTGGAATATTCGAAATGGTGATCTTAGTGCCGTTTTCCGTCGACAGTATGGAAGCGAAATTCAGCAAAGTGGGGTCAAAAAGCGGATTCAACATCGCCCCTAATCTAAATGTTGTGCCCAATGCGCTATTCCCCTTTGAAACTAAACCGCCAGCTTGATTATAGGATCCTGCATTTACACGAACACTTGTGTAAATTAAATCCTCGGCTTCTAAAATAAAGCCTTTATCGTTTAATTTTCCGATACTTGTACTTGGAGTGAATAATTGTGTATTGTCACCAAAACCTATACTATATATCCAAGGATTATTTTTGTTGACCGTACCTGTGAATATGCGTCCTCCAATTTCAGTAATTTTGACCTTGACATCAGTTGAGCTGGGAGTAGAAATATATAAATAATGATCTTGTGGAGTAACAAGAGGTGAAGTTGCAGAAGTCAATGGCGGAATATAATGCGTTTTACTAAATTGAGCGAAACCGCTTGCTGTAAGTAGTAAAAATAAGAGTGTAGCAATTTTTTTCATTTGCTAAAAATAGCAAAATAATTCTTATCTTTTTAACGAGAAATGCCCTTTAATACTTTTGTTATTTGTGAAAATAATATTAAACCAATAATCATCCGAAGGCAGATTATAACCATTAAATGTACCATCCCAAGCTGCATTGGAAGAGTGAAGCTGCTTTAATAATTTTCCATAACGATCAAAAATCGTAACTGTAGCTTTAGGGAATAAATCTAGATTTTTAATTATCCATAAATCATTAAAACCATCACCGTTTGGAGTAAAAAAGCGAGGATAATCTAATACGTAAAATTGAAATGGAGCTGCATCACCACAGCCGTTTTTATCTCGGGCGTAGGCCCAATAAGTTCCAGCCGCAATTCCATTGAATAAAGGACTATCTTGAAAATAGCTGCCATCAATAGAAAACTCATAATCTCCTAATCCGGTATATTCAATCAATACGGAATTTTGATTTGCTGCAAAATCATTTATTTTGGTTCCTGTAATTGTAGCTATTCCCGAGTTTAGAACTTGAAATTTTTTGGTAGCTCCACATCCATTGGCATCTGTTACTATGACTGAATAATCTCCTGGACTACTGACAGAAATGGAATTTGAAGTTGCTCCTGTATTCCATAAATAGCTTGAATAAATGTTACTTACAGTTAAGTCAAGTGTACGGCCTTCACATAGAGCAATAGTCTCATCTTCAAAGTTTAGAGGATTGAAAGTATTTACAACTAGTATTACAGGTGTAATCGCATAACAATCGGGTCCATTAAGTACTCGGGCATACAAAGTTTGACCTCCTGAAATGGTGTTTTTAAAGAAATAAGGCAATTCATTTTTTTCAAGATAGGCATCCGTTGGATTTAAATAAAAATAAACAAAAACATTGCTGCCAATAGCTGAAAAATACCCAGATGTAGCAATAGCCATCAAGTCAAATTGATGTATTCCATCGCTGTTGCCGTCATTATCATCACAAACGACGATTGGCGCAAGTGGTGTGATGGTTTGATTCGAAATTTGGAGTGTCAATTGCGCATAGTTTGCACAGCCGTAGTTATCCGAAACTTTTGCAATTATAATTTGATTGTTGGCTTTGTTAGTGTAATTCTTTGGATTTTGAATTGGATTTTGATTGCTTTGGGCATCAATAACATTTTCGTAAAAAACCATATTACCTAAATTACTATTGTTGTTTTTTAAGATAGGTTCTGCTCTTGTCAGGTCAAAAAAAGCAATTTCGTCCCCATTATCATCACATTGTATCAAATTAGTGTCTTGCAACACGATTTCGGGAGTGAATTCAATTTTGATTTGACCGGAAGCGATACAACTGGCACTGCCTAATTCTACTTCAACTCTATATATTCCTGTTTCAGTGGCTTCATAAGAAGGATTTGTTTCTCCCGAAATAGGAGTTAAAGAATCATCTTTATACCATCTATAGGTGTAGGCAGGAGAGAGTTTAGTGTCAATAATAAATTTTTCGCCAAAACAGATGGGGTTGTTTTGAGTCGTTCTATCGGAGCCTAAATCTATTTTTGAGGTAAAACTTCCCGCTTCGATAAAAACCGCTGAGTCGTAGCGAAAATTATCTTGATCTGCAATTACCAGTTTTATATGATATTTTTTTCCGGGGATAACGGTGGTCTGTGCATTTAGTATTTTAGTTTGACCAGCATAATTTATGGGAGACGAATTAGTTAGACTTGTATTTAGTTGGTCAAAATAGGTTTCATTTTCTGCAGGACAGGATGTCGTATTTCCGAAATTATTTGTATAAGATATTGGAGGGTGTATCGTTGTTGATGAAACCGGAGTTGTCGATCTAGGAATTAGAGCTAAATTTCGATAATTGGCGGCGTTTTCTTCTTTTATTAAAAAGGCAAATCCGTCGGAATAATTACAGGGATAATCATCTTGGTATTCATTGGAAGCAAATAAATAATTAAAACTGATGAAGTTTGTCAATGGAATGAAATCAAATTCTAAAACGGTTGCATTTATTGAATTGATGCCTAAAGCTTGATCTAAATCTGCGTCTCCTTTCCAAAGCGAATTTCCAGCTCCTTGATTTCGAATAAATGGTCCTTCGGAATTTTTACTACTCCAAGTGCTTAAAACAATACCTTCTGTAAACGGGAAACTGCCTCCTTGGTTATTGAAATATCCATAACTTTCTTGTCCTGAAGTAAATTCATCACCTTTTACGCTTTCTCCAGAAATATTGATGCAAGAACTATTATTTGTTAATATTTGGGTAAGATCCGTTGCGTTTTTAGAATCGTCCACGCGAATAGCTTGTGCAAATACAAGAGTTGTATTGCAGAGGACTAAAATCCAAAATAAAATGATTTTTATACATTTCATAGCATCACAAAGATACTACAAATCTCTATTTTTCAGTAATTTGAAAGACATAAACACAAATATGAAAGTCCAGATTAGAACAATAACGATCGATGAAAAATGAACATCATAATCTTTGAAATTGGCCACTCCAATTTGTTTTCCCAGGTTTTTGACTACTGATAATCTGGAGAAAGGTTCTACGATTAGATTCGACATAGATTCCAAAGGAAAGAATTGCGTAATAGTATCGGCAAATTTACTGTCTGGGAATATTTTGAAATTCAATATTCCTTTGGATATCCATTCCAAGATATTCCAAACAAATAAAAAACCAAGTGCAAATGCGGAACGTTTTACTAATATGCCTAAGAACAAACAGAAGGAGAAAAAGCCAACTAATTTTATAAAGAAAGCCACCAAATATTCTAAATCAGAGAAAACGATGCTTAATTCAGTGTAGGACGAGAAGCTGAATCCCAAAATTAAACTCATGATAAAAACAAAAACGGTCGAGCAAAAAGCAAATAAGACTACGGTGATAAATTTAGAAAGGATAAATTCTTTCTTGCTCATTCCATCGATTAGGTTTTGTTTTAAAGTTCCATAACTGTACTCGTTTGCCATCATAGAAACAATAACAATGGCCAAAAATAATTTTAAAATAGCTGCAATGAAGGTGTTAAAATGCCAAATAAACGGGAAATTGAATATACCCATTTCGGCAAGATGGAATTTAAAAATGCCCAAATCAAATTTTATGGATGCGATTAGTGCTATAAAGGAAAGTAAGATGAAATAGGCCAATGTCAAAATTCGGCTGGCTTTATTCATCCATATTTTTTGCAATTCTATTGAGAGTAATCTTTTCATGTTTGGCGGTTTTAAGAAGTTGGATTAGTGTTGTTTGTCAATTTTAAAAATTGCTCTTCCAGGCTGTTTTTACGTTTTACTAAATGTCCTAAATTGATGTTTCTTTCAAAAAGGAATTTGTTTAAAACGGCAGCTTCTAATTCGCTTTTCAAATAAACGAACACTTTTTCTTCTCCTTGTTTCACGCTCTCAACAGCGGGATGCGTTTTTAGAACAGCCATTAATTTTTCGGGATCCTCCGATTGCAATTCGAAGAAACCTTCATTTGACGAAATACCATCCACTAAACCGGCATATAAAATTTGGCCTTTTCTTAAAACCACAACATGCGAACAAACTTTTTCTACTTCATCCAATAAATGGGAAGCAAGAAGAATTGTTGTGCCTCCGGCGGCAACTTGCTTGATAATGTCCCTTATTTGATGAATTCCTTGCGGATCTAATCCGTTAGTTGGTTCGTCTAGAATTAATATTTCAGGATCGTTCAAAAGGGCAGAGGCAATGGCTAAGCGTTGTTTCATTCCTAAAGAAAAAGTACTGAATTTACTGTTTTTTCTTTCGCTTAAGCCAACCAATTCCAGTTTTTCCTGAACTTTGCTATAACTGATGTTTTTTATTTTACATACCAATTGAAGGTTTTGCTGCGCCGTCATATAAGGATAGAAATTAGGGCGCTCTATAATGGCGCCTACTTTTTTCAAAGCTTCATGCGTTTGCATTTTACCGTCAAACCAGCTGTATTCTCCTGAAGTTTTATTGACTACATTTAAAACTATTCCTAATGTTGTTGACTTTCCGCTTCCGTTGGGTCCTAAAATGCCATATACGTGTCCTTTTTTTATATCGAAAGTCACATCTTTTAACGCCTGTAAACTGCCATAGCGCTTATTAAGATTTTTAATTGAGAGAATGGTTTCCAAAATGTTGTCTTTTTTAGTTTTTTATAAGACGAACGAATAGTGGAATTGTTACTCTTAATTGGTATTTAGTTTGGTCTTAAATCATTTTTGACATTTCTTTCAATTTCTCGGCTGTAATAGGTTTCATAATATAACCTTTCAAAAAAGTGTGTTTCTTAGCCATTTCGATATCAACAGGATCGATGGACGAGGTGACGATAAAAATAGAAATTTCTTTTTTTATGGGAAACAAAATGAACTCATCCAGAAACTGCCAGCCATCCATAACGGGCATGTTCAAGTCAAGTAGGATTCCATCCGGCAATTTGTCATTGTCATTGCTGTTTTTTTCCAGTTCTTCTAATGCGGATTGGGCATTGAAAAAAGCATGGACTTCATCGCAGGTTTGATTTTTTTTAATTAGCATACTCATTAATTTTACTGATAATTTATCATCGTCAATAATATAGAGTTTTTTATTTTTCATTTAAATATATTTTAAAAGTGGATCCTACACCCACTTCACTTTCAACTTCTATTTTTCCTTTCATGGCTTCGATTTGGTTTTTGGTGATAAATAAGCCAATACCTCTTGCGTCGCTATGGTCATGAAAAGTTTTGTACATACCAAATATTTTGTGCCCATTTTTCTCCAGATTAATTCCCAAGCCATTGTCTTTGAAACTTATAATAGTATACTGTTCCTTGACTTCATAGTCTATTTCTAGAATGGTTGTTCTGTTAGGAGATTTATATTTAATGGCATTGGTAAAAAGATTAAGTAAAATACTTTCCAGATAGGCAGGAATTACACAGAGAGTTAAGTCTTCGGGAATATTGTCTATGACTGTAATTTTACTTTCTTTGATAATTAAGCTTAAGGTATTCTTTATTTTTTCGATTTCATCCTTCAATCGGATTTCTTTTTTTTCAATATTATTGCTTTTTTGAATGGTGATAATTTCGTTCAAAAATTCAATTGTTTGAGAAAGTTTATCTGTGGCTTCTTCAAAAAGGTCGATATAGGATATTTTTTCTTCAACATCATGGGTGTCTTTCATCACTTCCAAAACCATAGATAAATTACTGCTATGGGAACGAATGTTATGAGAAATTATGTGAGCAAAATTAAATAGCTTGTTGTTTTGATCATTCGTTACTTCTAGAAGTTTGTTGAGTTCTAGTTCTTTTTCTTTTCGAACGGTGATATCTCTTCCTACTCCTATGTAGTTGATTAAAGTATTTTCTTTGTCAAAAACAGGGTTGATGTTTAAATCATACCAGTATTTTTCTTTATTTTTTTTGTAATTAAGGATGGTGACTTTTATACTTTTCTTGTCCTTAATCGCTTGTCTCATGATATCAGTTGTGTGTTGATTTGTCTCGGGACCTTTAGATAAGAAGCCTGGTGTGTTACCCACTATTTCATCTAGGCTAAAGCCTGTAAGTTCAAGATAGGCTTTGTTTGCCCACACTGTTTTACCATTTGGATCGGCAATAATGATAGTATCTGTGGTTTCTGATACGGCAAGAGAAAGCATATTCATATAGGATTCATCGCTTTTTCGTTCAGAAATATCTCTAAAAAAACATACTAAGTAGTTTTTATCCCTAACATTAAATTTTTTTCCGGAAGCAATTTCTACGGGTAATATAGTTCCGCTTTTAGTTTGAATATAGGATTCCTTCACGGTATAATTGTCCTCTTCCGTATTTTGATTTAAGATGTTTTCAATTTCGTTATTATAGTTTGCAGGAAATAATTTGGAATGATGCAAGCCAATTAATTCAGTAGTTGCGTAACCTGTAAGCTCTGATATTCTGGGATTACAGTCTGTTATGTTTCCATTTGAAATATCAAAAATAAATATCGCATCATTGGCACTGGAGAAAATAGAAGAAAATTTCTCCACGCTCAGTTGCATCTCATTTATTAAATTTTGTTCTTTGGTAATATCCTGAAAAGTACCCAATAAGCGTCTGGGTTTTCCTTTTTTGAATACTACCTGACAGATACATTCCACATATTTGATATTGTTTTTAGCTGTTGTAATTTGAAATGTTTCGCTAAAAGGTATACCTTGATTGATAGCTTGATCAATCAAGAATTTAATTCGATCTCTATTTTTTCCTTCAGTATAAAATCCAATGCCACTTCCTAGAACGGGGATGAAATCCTCAGGAACTTCTAGGATACATTTGGTGACAGCATCCCAGTAAGTGGAGCTTTTTTTAAGATTATGATCCCATATTCCAATTTTTGCCGATTGGGCAGCATTGAAATACAGCTTAAGCTTATTTTTCATAACAGTAGGTTACTTAGTAATTAATTTGAAATATATAGGGACAGCCAAATTTAAATTAAATTACTAAGTTTCGGGTGTTTTCTTTAGAAAAAAGAACATAGCGGCGGCTTTTTTTTTAAAGTTATTTCATTTTAGAGGTTTGAGTTTTTTGACTAAAAAAAGATGATATCTTATGTCTATTGTAAGTGATTAAAGGTTAGGTGATTATGTGTTTTGTTTTTTAGTCTTAACTATGAAGTGTAGAAGTGTTGCTAATTTATGGGGCATGAAGTAGTTGGTCAAATGCTGTTTTACGATTATAATTTAATGTAAATTTGTATCAAATAATTAGTAATGGGAGACTCTTCGATACTGTTTAAAAAAATAACTTATCCTATAAATCAAGCACTTTCGGATTACCTAGAGCGGTATGATCGCGTCTCTAAGGTTCCTATTAGTTATGATGATTTGTTGCGTTTCTCTGGTGGCATTAGTGTTTATGATAAAAATGGTCAGGACACATTGTGGATTCGTGTCTATTACAATGAATTTGAAAGTGCTGAAATTGATTTGACATTAAAAAAAATATATTCGCTTTTACTATCTGATGGAAATTTGGGTATTCTTAAATTCTTAAATGTCGATTCTATTGATTATTGCACTTTTGGAAATTCGAAGCCCTTTAGGATAAAAGTTCGAAATATTCTCAATGATAACTATACGCATTTTTATATAAAAAAGGCTGATGCTTCAAGGGTTTACGGATTAGAATTAGAGCATCTTCTCTCGCCTGATAAAATAAATTTTTTAGTTTATAAAGATACTCTGATAGAAGAGCACATTATGGGAATTCCTGGTGATGTATTTATAAAAACGCTTTTAAGCGATTGTACCGAGACCGAAAAAGCGCAAATAGCCAAAGAATTCGTGAAATTCAATGAGCGTTGTATGATTCGCTTGCTAGGCGACATGCGCTCGTATAATTATGTGGTGGTTCCAACCCATGATTTTGACCAAGTGGTTTACAAAATACGCGCCATCGATTTTGATCAACAATGTTATGAAGGGAATTTCAAGATATATCGCCCTCAGTTTTTTAAAGAAAATTATTCTCTGGTAAAATTGGTCAAAGATAAACTCCAAGACAGTTCAATCGACCAGTACAAAGATGAGGAAAGATCAGCTTTGGCTAAAAGAATTCATTCGGCCGAAAATAAAATTAAACGACTATTGCAAATCATGAGTGATGACAATATAGCCCCAAAAGAGAATCAAATGCAATTACAAATGGAATTGTATCGCTATACTAACGATATGAATTTTAAAAATGCAAAATCGATGGGATATATAATGAAAGCAGCATTTGAGTTTATTATCAGAAACTTTAAAAATGTCAATTATTAAACTGCATTTTTTTTAAATTTAATTATTATTTGGATTATGAAAAACTATATTTCATTAGCGACTGTATTTTTTTTATTAGCTTGTCAACAAAACTCTAGCCCCGTAAAGGAACTGTATTCTTTGCCTAAAAAGTTGAAAGAAGTTTCTGGAATCACCTATTCACAACAGTTAGATTTTATTTGGGCTTTGGAGGATAGTGGGAATCCAAATGTAATTTATGGTTTGGATGCTAATGGCGCTCTAGCCAAAACCATGACTATTACAAATGCTATAAATGTCGATTGGGAAGATATTACCCATGACAAGGAAGGGAACTTGTATATAGGTGATTTTGGAAATAATGAAAATACGAGAAAGGATTTGTGTATTTATAAAATCGATACATCAGGATTAAAAAATGACAGTACTGCTTCAACCTCTAAAATCTCCTTTGCCTATCCGGAACAAAAAGATTTTCCGCCTAAAAAGAAAGAATTATTTTATGATGTAGAAGGTTTTTTTGAGTTCAAAAACAATTTTTATTTGTTTACCAAAAACAGAAGTAAAGGATTTGATGGCACCACTTTTCTATACAAAGTCCCTAATAGTGCAGGTTTTCATCAAGCGCAGCTAGTAGGCAAGTTTAAAACATGTGGTGACTACAATCATTGTGTGATTACAAGCGCCGCCATAAGTCCTGATGGATTAAAAGTTGTAATCTTGAGTCATGATAAAATTTGGTTATTCGAAAATTTTAAAGCTGATAATTTCTTGAGTGGAACAAAAACCGTATTTGATTTGAATCATTTTTCCCAAAAAGAAGCCATTTGTTTTAAGGACAATGATGTAGTACTTATTGCCGATGAAAAAACTAAAAAAATAGGAGGGAAGGTTTATGGGGTTAGCATCAAAAAACTAAAATCCAAATCCTAGACCAAAACTAATTCTTGCCTCTTCATCAACGCTTTTGAAATAGGTGAGTCGGGCTGTAATCACATTCAAACCATTGAGCCAGAGTCCGCCGCCAATGGATTGATGCCATTTGCTAGAATCTTCGCCTTGAGCCCAAACTCTTCCATAGTCAAAACCGCCTAAAACGCCATAGGACATAGGTAGTAAACTTCGTTTTATTTTCCCCAAATTCCATCGCAAATCACTGCTTTGATAAAATGATTTATTGCCTAAAAAACGTTCGTTTCTATATCCTCGCAAATCATAATCACCGCCTAAAGTAGCCCCTTGATAAAACTCAAAATTGTTGTTTAATAATGTTTTTGCTTTTAGAATAGTAGCCAAAACTACTTTACCGGCCGGATCAATTTTATGATTAAAATTAAGTTTGCCTTCTAATGACGGAAAATTTCTTTTGCTGTCATGTAGATCCATTTTCCAACTTCCGGCTATAGAAAAACCCATTCCCATGGTGGGAAGAGAGGCAACATCATAATTCTCAAAACTATATTTTACTGTCGCTCCGGCAAATTGACGGTTTTGAAAAATAGTTTGATTGATTGTTGAAGGAAGGCTTATAAAGCGATTCTCTGTAGCTTCTACTTTTATGTTCTCAAAGGAGGTTGCAATGTGAATTTCGCTTCCAGATGCTCCCACTTTTTTAATTGATGGAGCCACTTTTAGCATTTGGATGCGCACTCGATTGTAATCCATACCCTCAAGCTCATCATTATTGATAGTTTCATTACCTGAACCAAAATAATTAATGGTGAAATTAGGACTCGTAATTTGTGTTTCTAAATCTAAATCCCATTTCTTAATTAATTTGGGTAAATGCGCGTTGTATATAAATTCGTACCCATTAGTTGCAAAAAAGTAATTAGCAAGCAAATGATGCTTTTGAGTGTATGGATTTTGATTGAATTTATTTATAGTATAGCTTGCGGTAAAACCTAATTTCACACCATTATCAGGATTGTAACCACCGGAAGGCAGGCCTGAAAAAGCATTGTATTTTGGTTTTTCATAATCGTAAAGATTAGTTTCATAGTTGTCAGTCAATATAGTTTTGGTTTTTTTATCCACTGCATAGGAATTTGCTTTAGACTTGAAATCATAAATTTTTACTTTATGACCATTTTCAATAGTATAAGAATCGTTATTTTGTCCGCCAATTAAACGAATTCGGATTGCTGATTTTTCGTTTCCTTTTATTTCAAAAATATCCTCATCATCTAGGCCGTAAATCCAAATGTTTTTGGTCTTTGGACTTGAATATTCTGTGGTGTATTGTAATTCATCGCCTTCCTTTTTCAGTCGATAAACTTCAATTTCAAGCTGTTTTTTAGCTTTGCGGTTGATTATAAATTTGTCTTTTTTATCAGTTCCTACAATTAGTACTGTTCTTTGTAAAACAGCATAATACTCAGAAGCATATTTTTGGAGTTGTTCTCTTCTCGCTTTTAGTTTGTGTTTAATACTCTCGATTGTTTCATCTTGGACTTCTTTGGGTAAATTATTAAAAGCGCTATCTATAGCATCATCCGAAAGATTTTCTTGAATGTATTCGGCCTGCGTTATCCATTCTTTTTCAGTAGCAGTTTTAAGAAATACAAGATCTAAAGGATAAGGTTCGCGATTTAACCATTTTACATTTTTTATGTCTTCCTTAAAGGTTTGCATGTGACGCAAGGCGGGCATGTTCATCAACAAGGAAAGTAGAGTTCCATCATATTTTGTAAAGGCTTGGTCTCTATCGCGAGGAATTGGTTTGTAAATTATTTTTCCGCCTTCTTCATATTCTCCCCATCGCCACTGATCTTGATGTCTGTCCCAGTCGCCAATGAGCATGTCAAATAATCGGGCTTTGATATAAGCGTTTTCATCTACAGTATATTTTTCATCCTTATTTAGATTTTTTAATAAATCAGTGGTGCTAATAATTGTATTGGGTTTTCCAAAACTTTTTACTTCCTTTTGGCTATCTGTAGGTCTTTCTTCGACCATGTATAATTCATCACCAAAATCGGCATTAAAATCCTTCAAGGTTTTATGTTTTGGGATGTAGTACAGTTTCGGATTGGTATGAGAAACACCAATTTTTTCTGCTAGATTGCCTACCGCAAATGGAGTGTAAGGATGCGATGTGGTATAGAAATCAAATAAAAAATTTTCGGCAACGGTGTTTTTAAATTCGGTTGCTACATATTGGTCTTTGAACGCCACTGCTTGCAAGAAATTAGAGGCACTTTTTTTCATGGCACGCATGACATATTCTTTACCGTTTTTATCAACAATTTGCAACGATTTAGATTGATGACCACCACCGGCTCTTTTGGGTTTTAAGCCCCCAAAAAGAGTGTCTATTGTTGCCGTTTGAGTTTCTATGGGCAGGCTGTAATATTTTCTGTAATGTTCCCCAAATAAGAATTTATAAAACCAGTTTTTCTCCGTTTGTTTTTTCGTGTAAATGGATGTAGTTGTAGTTTTAGCAAATGAGGTTGGGAGTGTATCTGTATCGTTTTTTTTCGAATTTAATATCGTATGTTCAAACAACAGCTTTTCGCTATTGTTTTCATTGCCGTAAAAAAATAGTTTTGCGCTACCATTTTCATAAATAGCCAACTTAGCATATCCATTTTTACCATAGGAGAAATCATTTGGAAATAGAGCTTTCGCAGCTTCTGATTTTGAACCGGCGCCGCTTATAATTTGTCTGATATTGTCTTTTTCAATGTATTGTAAGTTATGGTCATGACCCGAAACTACAATAACATTGTCGCGGCTTTGTAAAAGTGTTTTTAGTCGTTTTGTGAAAAGAGTATATTGTTTGTTTTGAAGGTCTTGCGGGCTTATTCCGGATGTTTTTCGAAGTAAATTGATAAAAGAACCCAATACCGGAAGAGGGATTTTTTGCTCTAGCGGAAAAAGTTGTTTTTCTAATGAGAACTGTCCTCCATGTGTCCCGTTACTCATTAGCGGATGATGCACTGCCAAGATAATAGTTTTGTCTTGGTTTTTATTCAAAAGACTTTCCAATTCATCAAAGAAAGCGGCTCTGCTCTTGATGTCACAATTGTCATTTATAGTGGGATTCTTGTCCCAATCTTCCAAAAACCATTGGCTGTCTATTGTGATTAAGCAGGTGTTTTCATCTATTTTTAAATCGTCTATACCACAATTTTTGCGAGGTAAAAAGGCTTTTTTGTCCGCTAGATAATCCGTTACAAATTTAGCTTGTCGTTCTAAACCTTTGATGCCATTGTACCAATCATGGTTGCCGGGAATAAAAATGGTTTTACCTTTGTAATTTTCGGATAGTTTGAGTTGATTCTTTAATTTTTCTTCGGCC
The DNA here is from genome assembly GCF_900129705.1 of Flavobacterium granuli. Taxonomy (GTDB): domain Bacteria; phylum Bacteroidota; class Bacteroidia; order Flavobacteriales; family Flavobacteriaceae; genus Flavobacterium; species Flavobacterium granuli. The sequence continues at coordinate 128,045 of NZ_FQWO01000003.1, forward strand.
AATAGTAATTTGTCCGGATCATCGGTGCTGGGAAAACCTTTGGGATAAATGTTATCACCTAGAAATAATAGGGTAGTTTTTTGGCTTGCTTTTTTTAGTTGATCATGAAGTAAACTCATGGTTTGCTGAGCTTTGATCTCGTCAGCATTACCGGCGTCACCAATTAAAAAAAAAGTATGTACAATTTTAGAGGTATCAACGGCGTTTTGAGCTATCGGATTTTTGATATTCTTGCCAAATTGCGCTGTATGGGTGGCGCAGGATTGAATCAAAATCCCTAGTATGACTAAAAGTAATGAAGTTTTATTCGAAAGAATAAAACGATTATCCAAAAACAATTTCATAATTTAGTAGTATAAAAATATGTTTATGACTCTTTTAAATGAAGCCGAAGAATTTGTTAGTAAATTATTCAAAGATAAGCTTTCTACTTTATTTACCTACCATAATTTTAACCATACCCTTGGTGTTGTAGCAGCAGTAGATCAAATTGCTGAGGCTGAAAATATTAATTTTTCTGATAAAGAGATTTTGCTAGTGGCCGCTTGGTTTCACGATACGGGCTATACAAAAGGCTGTAGCAATCATGAGGATTCTAGTATTGCGATTGTATCTGATTTTTTGAAGCAAAGAGAGAAATCTTCAGATTATATTGCCAAGGTTTGTAATTTGATAAATGCTACCCGATATGATTATGAACCTCAAACACTTTTTGAAAAAATAATTAAAGACGCTGATTGTTTTCATTTGGGAAGTGAAGAATATTTATCTTCCTGTGAATCTTTGAGAATAGAATGGAAAAATCTAGATCAAAAATGCTTTTCAGATAACGATTGGGTCGTTGAAAATTCAGATTTTCTAATTAACAGACATCATTTTTACACGGATTTTGCCTTGCAGCATTGGCAATCGATAAAAGAAAAAAACATAGAAAGTATTCAAAATAAGCTAAAAAAGATGGAAGTTAAAAAAGAGAAGGAAAATAAGAAAAGGGAGCGAGGAGAAAAACCGGATCGTGGGATAGAAACTTTATTTAGAGTAACTCTAGGAAATCACACCCGTTTGAGCGGTATTGCAGATAGTAAAGCTAATATTTTACTTTCGGTAAATGCAATTATTATTTCAATTGCGCTATCCACTTTAATTCCAAAATTAGACAGCCCTAGAAACAGTCATCTGATGATTCCTACTTTTATTATGCTGATTTCGAGTGTTGTTACTATAATTTTTGCAATTCTTTCGACACGACCAAAAGTTACCAAAGGTGTTTTTGACCGTCAAGATATTGAAGAAAGAAAAGTGAATTTACTTTTCTTTGGTAATTTTTATAAAATGCCGTTGGATGAATACCAATGGGCTATGAATGAGATGATGAAAGACAGAGAATACCTTTATAATTCAATGATAAAAGACCTGTATTTTTTAGGATTAGTTTTGGAAAAAAAATACAGATTACTGCGAATAGCCTATAATTTATTTATGATCGGGATTGTTTTATCAGTTGTAGCTTTTGTTATTGCTTTCAAAATGATTGGGGCTTAATTTAATTCGTCCAGTAAATCCTGATAGGAGTAGTTTTTAAGGTTTACTCGATCATCATTTTTAACTTTTACTCTTATGGCTTTTAAACCGGAAACGCCCTGTAATTCTTCGACTTCAAATTGTTCTATTGTTGGCTCTAATATCTTTTTAAATTGTAGAAATTTGATATAATTCAAATATTCTGTTTTTTCGGCATTATGGGAATAGACGATTGTAATTTTCTCTTTCTCTGTAATACGCTCTTTGGTTCCTTTGATATTAGCTTTATCAATCCTTTTTTTGACCACTTCGTAGCGCGCGTTGTAGGTTCCGTCGATATCAAAACGTTTTTCATCCATTCTAAATCGGATGGAAATAGGGGAGCTAAATACTAAAATTAAAGAAGTGACATCTAATACGTAAGGCAAAGATGATTTGAGTTGATGGTGCTTCAATTCCATTTCACACAATGTTTGTAATTGCCACAGTCTCAAATTGTGAAGATACATAGTATCAAATGCTTTTGTTGGAGTTATGGAAGCTCCAATATATAGGTTGTGTTCCACGCCATCTGTCTTGAATCTTTCAAAATAGTGTGGGTAAATATTTTGGGCTTCTATTTGCTTTTTGTCCAGAACAGCAGCTAATTTTTTATTGATTATAGATAAGGCATTATCGAACTTTTTTCTGGATTGGTAAAACAATCCTGTTTTTTCATCGAGACTCTCAAAATATTTTTTTTCTAATAATTCACCATCAGAATTTGTCTTTGTATTTTTTAATATTGGGTGAATTTCATTTTCTATATACAGTTGAATTTGTTGTTCCGTATCAGCTTTCAGTGGGGATTCTAATTGTTTATGTAACGATTGTAATTCAAATTTTCGCTGTTCTAATAATATCAAATTTGCATTTGAATTTTGGTTTTTAAAAATTTGCAGTAGCATATTCAACTGATTTTTTAAATCTTCTTTTACGGTTTCATTTCTATGATCGGATGAACCTTTGATGTCTATTTGTCCATATAAAGGATAGACTTCTTTGAAGACGATTTCTTTGAAAATATAATCTTTGTTTGGATTACTGGTTTGAAAGTATTTTAAGGCTTCTTTTTTAAATTTCCAGTATACACTTGGATGAATGGAGGTGTATTCTCTTTGGATAACGGCTTCCACTTTATTTTGCATATCCGTATTATAGCGTTCCATGGTATCAATTAAAAAAGGAAGCACTAAATCAAGCTTGCTGGCATTGATGCTATTAAGTTCTCTTGGACTTGATGATACTAATTCTAATACGCCCAAAATAATACCGTTACTTATGATGGGAGCAAAGATACAACTGTGTACGTTTTGTTCTAATAAGTGTTTTGCAAATCTTTCATTTCCAGATACTAAGGCGAATTTTTCAACATTTGAAATAATTAATGGTTTTTGGTTTTTCAAAATATTCTCAATAAAACAACCCAGCAAAGTGCTTTTACAATCAACTTCTTCTTCAATAGGAAGAATAAAGCTATTGATACTGTGGTCGCTAAAACTTGGTTTTACAAATTTTTCTTCTTCTTCATTGTAGAAAACTAGACCAATCCTTAAATCGGCTATTTTAAAGATGGAACGAAAAATAGACTCGAAATTCTCATAAAAGGTTATCGGTTCTTTATCGGGTTTTAAAAGATTACCTTTTAGTTTAGAAATTGCGCTTTCAGTAGTAGAATCGAAAAGAATAAGGATGCCAAAACCTTTTAAAATCCAACTTTCTACAGGGAATTTTTCTTTCCAGAGCGCTATGTTATCATAATTATCCATCAATAAATCGATGTCGTCTTGAGAGATTTCGGGAGCTTTTTTAGTAGGTATGATTTCTATAAAATCCCCATTATACAAAATGCGGTATTGATTCATTATGCCCTCTTTATTTGGGATATCGTAAAATAAAGGCTTGCTGAAATCAATTTTTTGACCATAAAATTCATTAAGAATTAGCGTGCAACTCATTATATAAAAGTGATGCTCATCAAAATCTCGGATAGCCATGTCAAATTGAGAGCCCGCATTGTTTATTATTTTTTTGAATCGATCGCTATAATTAAAAGTAAAGTTTTGAAAAGGTATCGTAACTGCCTTTATCTCATTATTTGTTAAAGCAGTAGGGAATAAATCAGCTAAGAGATGCTTGATTAAAGTTTCGTTTTCCGGAATCAAATTTAGGTTTTCAATTCCAGTCCTGAATTCGGGAAAAGGGGCTATTTCTGCCAGTAAAGCTTTGGCATAATTAGATCTGTAATCCACATCAGTCCCTGCGATTTGCTCTAATGTTTCAATTAGTTTGTGAAACGAAATCAAGGTTTTAAATGGACTTTCTTTAAAAAAATTGGTTGTCATCTTTTTTGCTTTACCGGAAAAGCAAATTTACGAAATAAATGAGTAATCTGAGAGATCCCCATTAATAGTTCTTCAGGAAGAATAGGACAATATAACAAATTAGTTAAAATGATTCTAGATTTTGGAGTCAATCAACTCAAACAATATGAAACTTTTTTTTATTGAAACGAATTAATGTTTCATTAATTTCTTTTAGTTCTGGAGTAAGAAACATTTTTCGACCTTTGTCATCATTTGTTAATTCTAAATGACAAACGGTACATTCAAATTCCTTGAAATGATTTGTGATATTTCTAGTAACAATAAATTTATGTCCCAGTAGCGAACATAAAATTTTGCGATGAAGTATTTTTTCCTTGATTTCAATAGTCGTTATCATTTTACTTCTGATTTTGAGGTGTTTAAACTTAAAAAAAATCAGTTGAAAAGTAAAATTTAATCGTTAAAAGACAATAATTTTAAATTTATTTAAATAAAAACTTACAAATAGGTATACGAAATTTTCTTTTTATTGTTATTAGCCAAGAAAAAACCCTCAATTGATTTTACAATTGAGGGTTGGTGATTTTGTGATTTTCTTTTAAGATTTCTCTTCTTTATTGAAATAAACTAAGTAGTAGTACATTTGTTTTTCTTCGTCCCAACCTTTTTCAACAAATTTTTCGGCACTTTCCGGGTTGATGAAATCCATTTTAATTTGGATATGAGTATCCAGATTAATGACATTTTTGATTGATTTTCGGGCATCAGAAACCGCTGCATTGGCAATAGGGAATGAAGTAACATCTTCAATGCTGTATTTTTCGCCTTTGTCTACTTTATAATTTTTAAATTCAGGAATCAAATCAGGGTTGTCCAAGACTTCATTCAAAAATTCAGTTTCTTCAAATTCATCATTTTTGGCAAAATAATTCACAGATCGGTTCATGAACATCACTTCTTCTTTCTTGTCTTCAGCAGGGAAAACAACATCTTTGGCAAAGTTTTGACAAAATTTAAGGTATTTTTTTGTGATAAAATTTTCATCCTCAAAAGCATCTACCGAAAGGAAATGCTCTAACCAATATCTAGCATCATAACGGTTGCTGTCTACAGTTAGGATTTTATATCCTTCCTCTTTTTTATGATTAAAAATCAAACAACCTTTATCCAGTTTGTTTAAGTTTATTCCCTGTTGTAAAATCATTTCCAGATGGGTTCCTTTTTCTTCAAATTGCAAGAAATCAGCTTGTAATTCACTTTTAAAAATCCCAATAGCATCAACGACATTATTGTCAATATTTACATTAGTCAAATAAGCAACATAAACTTCTCCATTTTTAATGTGCGGATGATTGGATTGCTCAAATAGATGTTTGGTAATTTTTTTGGAACATTCGTGTAAATTAGCCGGATTTTCAAAAATTTCACTGGCGAATTTAAACATATCATTGTAATCTAAATCGACTTCATGCGCAAACTGAAAGTAGTTTTCCTCTTTTTCTCTAAAAGGTTTTAAGAAAAATTCTTTGATAAGAGGTACAATTTCATCTTGAAGATTGAAAGGTTGCTCTGATAAAAAAATAGCTTCATTACGGCTTTTATTTCCAACGCGATGGATGGAAAGCGTTTCGATGTGCGTGTTAAATAAGTTGATCATTTTTTATGTTTATTAGATGAAAGAGCCAAGATGAAAGACGGTAGATAGGTCTTTGATCTTGGCTCTTGATTCTTAGTTTTCTACTATTCTAGTTCCAATTTTCCTCAAATCCATAATCCTCAAAGCTATCATCTCCTTCAAACATATCGAGATCATCTTGATCTAAATCATCTTCAAATTCACTGGCGTAGTCATCAGCATTGTCTGCTTCAAAACTTTTCTCCATTGCCTCATCTGGCATTTCTCCATGTGAGAATAGTGTTTCGGGATAGATATTTCCAGCGGTTTGCTCTTCAATAGCGGCCAATTCAACTAAAAAAGTCCACATATTGATGAAATCATAAACATATAGAATTTTAGTGTTTTCGTCATCAAGGATATCAGAGAGTTTATAATCACTCATTATTTTTTGTTCTCCAGGGACATCTCCAGTATCAAAAAGTGAAATTTCATCCTCCTGATTCCAAGTTTCATCACAAGTATAGAACGAAGCGACTTCCATGCCGTCAAACCCAAAGGAATTGAAGATGGCATTGTGTAAATCCTCTAAAGTGTCTTCTGCAAGTATTGCAATATCTCTGAATATATCTTCCTCGGCATCTAGAATTACTCTGAATTTGTAAACCATAATCTTTGTTTTTATTGAATGGTCAAAGGTAAAATTTAATTTTAGATTTCAGATTTCAGATTCTTGATTTGTTGATAAGATTTTTGCGTATACATTTGTCAAGATTGAATCAATTATTTATCAGGAAATTGATGAAAAAAAGGCAATAAAGTATAGCTGCTTGAATTTGATGCTTTAGGTTGCAACTAAAGTTTACTAATGTTAATAAATTTAGATTACTGGTTTTGAAGTGATTTGTGGATTCTTTTCCTGATTTTATGGTATTTTTTATGAGTTGGATAATACCTGTTAGCTGTCATGTTATTAAAAATTAAAGCAACAATAAGTAAAATAAGAACGCCACTTAGAACAGGAGTAATGACATACCAATAACCAAGATTTTTAATTTCGGATGATCCCGTTACTGCTATCAAAGCAGTGGCGCCTCCAGGTGGGTGTAGCGTTTTTGTCATTTGCATCATAACTATAGAAAGCGATACAGCCAGTGGAGCAGTAATCCAAATAATGTCAGGGGCAAGTTGTTGTACCGTGACTCCAATTATTGCCGAAACCAAATGTCCGCCCACAAGATTTCGGGGTTGTGCCAATGGACTTTGAATCACACCGTAAACTAGCACACTTGAGGCACCAAAAGACCCTATTAAATAGACGATATCTGAATGTGGTAAAGTTTGGGATTGTAAATAAGTAATGATTCCGATGCCAATAAAAGAGCCTAAAAAAGCCCAAAAATGTTCTTTGTAATCAACCAAAGTTTCTTTGTAAAGAATGTATTTGGTTTTGCGGTAGCTTCGTTTAATTTTTTGAATGGCCATGAATGCTATTTTGTTAAACTTGGAGTATAGGTATAAACGTTATAAGGATAAATTATCTTGGCAGTATATTTTGAGATGAGGCAAACCATTAAAATAGGTAGAAATAAGGTGTAATCATTTGTTAGGCCACAAACTAAGAAAATTGCGGTAAAAGGCGCATGGATACTGGCACTGAGAACGGCAGCCATTCCTATGACCATAAAATTTAGTGGAATCACATTGACATTAAAAAAAGTATTTAAAGTCGATGCAACTAGTAATCCTAAAAAAGCACCAATAAAAAGGCTTGGTGCAAAAACACCGCCATCTCCGCCAGAAGCCAAAGTGGCTGAAGTTACGATGGGTTTTAAAACTATAATTCCGACATAAGTAAGGGCTAATGACAGTGTCAGCGGTATTTCATTCGTAGGATTGAAAAGAGTTTTTAGGGCATGATAGCCTTCTCCATAAAGTTGTGGAAACAGCAATAAAGAAACAGTCAGAATGACTGAGCCAATAATTATTTTGTAATAATGGGTTTCAATTTTTGAAAATTGTGATTTAAAAAACAAAACACAACGCGTAAGATAAACCGAATTTAGCCCTGCCAAAATTCCTAAAAGGATAAAATAAGGAATGGCTTTTAGATGCCAAGTCGTAATGGTTAATGCAAACAAAGGTTTTTCATCCAAGAGAGAAATAAGGCCAAATGCGACTGTGACAGCAATCAAATTACTGATTAAAAAAGCTCGGGTTACTTTTCTGGAAATAACTTCCAATGCAAAAAATATCCCAGCCACAGGGCTGCTGAATAAAGCAGTAATTCCCGCTGCAATACCAGCGCAGATCAATTCGGTTTTGTATTGTTTAAAAACGTTTTGCTTTCTTTGGGCAACAGAGCCAATCGTTGCCGAAGCAACTACCGTTGAAACCTCAATCCCTGTTGATCCTCCAAAAATAACGGTCAATAATCCGTTGATAAAATGCGATGGTATCTTATAGTTGGGCAGGTTTTTGGATTTGGAATTGGTGCTTTCAAAAATTTCTTTGATGCCTTTATTTTCTTTTTTTCTAAAAAGATATTCCCGAAGAAAATAAATGACCGAAAGTCCAAAAATTGGAAAAATGACAAAGAATAGTGGATTTACAGTTGCTTTATGAAAAAATATTTCCTCGTAATATTCGGTTATTTTTTTTAAAGCAACTCCTAAAAAAGCAGACAAGAAACCAATTAGAACAGAAACAATGACTAGTTTTTGAAATTTTATAAACTGGTAATTTTTTTTAATGCGGCTGGTATTGTTCATTTAAAAAGTATTTTAGGATGTATTTATTTTCAAATAAAAACAAGAATTGCTTATTCAAAATACATGTGTTTTTTAGAGCATCACAAATTTAAAGAAAGAAAGTCGGATTGAGATTTAAAATAGCGTTATAATCTGGTGTTTTTGAAAAACCTTTGTGAATTCTGTTTTTCCAATAAAAAAAAAGGATCTATTTTTCGTAAAATTCTATAGGAAGTTCATCCGGATCAGCAATAAAAGTAAAGCGTTTATGAGTCGTTTCATCTATTCGGATAGGCTCTGATTTGATGGTTTTGGAAGTTAAATAATTTATTGTTTGATCTAAATTATCGACTTCAAAAGCCAAATGGCGTAATCCTGTAGCTTCCGGTCTGGATGTCCTTGTTGGTGGATTTGGAAACGAAAAAAGTTCAATCGCGTACGCACCATTTAAAGCCAAATCCAGTTTGTAAGATTTTCTTTCCTCGCGATAGATTTCCCGGATAATGGTCAATCCTAAAACATCAGTATAAAAAGTTTTCGATTTTTGATAATCGGAACAAATAATGGCAATATGGTGTACTTTGTTTATAGAAATCATGGTTATTTTAAATAAGTCATTTCAGGTAGATTTGCGTTTGGGTCTTGTGCTAAAGCATCGGAATGAAGTTGATTTATTAACTTTTTGGTTTCGTCGATATCATGAATTCTAAAAAGAAATTGAACTTCATTTTGATCATCGGCATTTTGCCAAATGTTTTCTAAATACATTCCTTGCGAAGCATGAAACAATTTGTCCTTTTCTAAAATCTCTTTGATGGTTTCCAATGGAACATTATAGAGTTTTGCTAATAGGTGTGGCATAATTTATTGGTTTAATTTCCGAATCACTTTTGCAGGATTTCCCACAGCCAAAGAATTGGCAGGAATGTCTTTTGTAACAACAGAACCTGCGCCTATAACACAGCCTTTGCCTATGCTAACTCCGGGACAAATGACTGAATTGCCACCAATCCAGCAATCGTCGCCAATGGCTATGGGTAAAGCATTTTCGAGTGTTTTTCTCAATTCGGCATCAAGAGGATGGGTTGCGGTATACAACTGAACTCCCGGTGCAAAAAAGACATTGGAACCAATAGTTACTTTGGTACAGTCTAAAACGACACAGTTTACATTGAAATACACATTTTCGCCACAGTAGATGTTATAACCGTAATCGCAAAAAAAGGGCGGTTCAATATAGAGGTTGGCTCCCGCATTAGGGATTAATTCCTTAATGATTTCTCTCGCTTTTTTAGTAATTCGATATTCGGTAACGTTCAGTCGGTGGAGTAGATTTTTTGATTTGCGTCTTTCTTTTACTAAAACAGGATCTCCAGCTAGATAATATTCTCCGGCAATCATTTTTTCTTTTTCGGTTTTCATTATGATGTTTTTTAGATAAGACCAAGTTAGTATGTCCACTGATAGTTTTGCAGGTTTTTTATACTTTCAGAAAGCTTTTCCTGATTGTGATTAAAACAAAAATAAACAACGTATAAAAGATAAAAAACGGGACAATATATTCAATCAATCCCATAGGCAACATCAGGGCAATAATAAGCAATTGAAAGCCGAGGCCGTAAACAGAGACAAAGGTCATAAACCAGTTAGGAAAGGTTTTAACCTTGTAAGCTTCTTTGTCCATGGTATGAATTATTATGTCAAAAATTCCATAAACAATAGTGTAAATAAAGAACAAAATATCTACTGATTTTTGACTTTCTCCCGGTAAAGCTTTTGGTGATTTGTTCTCGAATATTTTACTGGTTTTATCGCCTCCTTCTGATTTGTTTCTTAAGATTACATAGTAGTAGTTGTATAAAGTTCCTTGTAATTGTATGCAAAAAAAAGCCAGAAATGCTAGCCAAATTGTAGTTTGCGAAACGTAGCAAACGGTCATTAGAAAGAGAAAATTAAGAACAATATCGAACACGCTGTCGAGATACCTTCCGGTATACGATGGCGTTTTTTTAATTCTTGCCAGTTCACCGTCGGCAGCATCAATAATTGATTTTAAAATAATAAAAAAACCGGCCAAAATGTAATAGCCCTCCAGAATGCAGAAAATAGCAATAGCACCAGAAACCCCAAAAAGTAAGGTGACATGGATGGGAGTGATTTGAGTATTTTTTAATTGGTTGGCAAACAGTTTCGCCAATGGTCTGCCATAATCGGACAGATCCAAAAATTTATCCTGGGCAGCAAGTTTAGACATTTAATATTTTAAACAAAGAAATGCGACAATATAGTCAGGGTATTTAAGTATGTTTTATCATTATTTGGATAATCGATGTAGGGTGAACGTCATCGCTGTCAGTAAAAAGAACGCCATTATTTGGTGCGCTAAACCTAACCATAACGGTACGTGGTAAAGCAAGGTGAAAACACCCAATGCAAATTGCAAAAACACAACGACTACCAAAGTGTTGATTCCTTTTTTCTGTGGCTGTGAAAGCGTATATTTTTTACTTTTGAAATATAAGGCAAGGATTAATCCTACTACGACATAGGCCATGGTTCTGTGAACAAACTGAACTCCACTTTTTCCTTCAACAAGATTTAAGAAAAGTGTTTTTTGTTCTATAAAAACGCTATCGTGAATCAGTTGGCCATCACTCATTAAAGGCCAGTGATTGTGTATCAAACCAGCATTTAAACCCGCAACAAATCCTCCGTAGATAATTTGCAACAGCAGAAAAACAAAAGCTATACGAGCCAGTTTTCTTAAAGAAAAATGAATTTGGGTTTTGTTTGGATAAATCAAGTCCAAGGCAACCCAAAGAGTGTAAGCAAAGGTGATAAAAGCAAAAGTTAAATGCAGAGAAAGTCTGAAATGGCTTACGTCTGGGTTGTCGATTAAACCGCTTTTTACCATAAACCAACCTAAAAATCCTTGGAAACCTCCCATGAATAATAGGACAATACATTTTCTTATCGTTTCGCTTGAAAGTCTTTTTTTAATCAAAAAATAAACAAACGGAATGATAAAAACTAAGCCAATTATTCTTCCTATAAAACGGTGAAACCATTCCCAGAAATAAATGAATTTATAGTCGGAAAGGGTGAAATCATTATGAATGTTGATTTTTTGGTATTCGGGAAATTGTTTGTAACGCTCAAAAGTTTCCTCCCATTTTGCTTCGGTAAGCGGCGGGAAAGTATCGGTTACCAAATGCCAATCTGTCATGGATAGTCCTGAATTAGTCAATCGGGTGATTCCGCCTACGACAACCATTACAAATAAAAGTACACAACCTGATAATAACCAAAAGACAACTGATTTATTTTCCTTTTTCATTGTTTGAAAGTAATTTTGTAAAGATATTTTAAAAAACAATTATTTCTTAATTCAACAAGCGTTAATTTTTAGTCCTAATTTTTTAGCTTTTTTTAGCATAAAATCATAGGCTGCTTGATAGTCGTTTGGGATTTCGCCTTCAAGAATTGCCTCTTTTATCGCTTCTTTAAGAATTCCGATTTCTCGGGATGGTTTCAAATTAAAAATTTCCATGATTTCTTCTCCTGAAATGGGCGGTTGAAATTGACGTACATGGTCGCGTTCTTCCACTTCCACAATTTTTTTTCGAACAATTTCAAAATTATTATGGTATTTTTTGAACTTACTTGGGTTTTTAGTAGTGATGTCAGCCTCGCATAAGGTCATTAAATTCTCTACATCTTCACCTGCATCAAAAACTAAACGACGTACGGCTGAATCAGTCACTGTATCTTGCGATAAAACAATAGGACGAGAACTCATCATTACCATTTTTTGAACAAATTTCATCTTTTGGTTCAATGGCATATGCAATCTTTCGAAGATTTTTTTGACCATTTTTCCGCCTAAAAATTCATGTCCATGAAAGGTCCAACCTTGTTTTTTGTTGAAACGTTTGGTAGGGGCTTTCCCAATGTCATGCAATAAAGCGGCCCAACGTAACCATACATCGTCCGTATTTGGGCAAATATTGTCAACGACTTCCAATGTATGATAGAAATTGTTTTTATGGGTATGTCCTTCAATTTCTTCGACCTGATTCAAAGCAGTTAATTCAGGAAGAATAATTTCTAAAAGGCCTGTTTTGAATAATAGTAAAAACCCAACGGATGGTTTATCAGTTGAAAGGATCTTGTTCAATTCATCAACAATGCGTTCACCGGAAATGATTTTAATTCGCTCCGCATTCTTCTGAATGGATTCCAACGATTTTTCTTCGATAGCAAACCCCAATTGATTGGCAAAGCGAATGCCTCGCAACATGCGTAAAGGGTCGTCAGAATAGGTGATATCGGGATCAAGTGGTGTTCTTAAAGTTTTGTTTTCAATGTCTTCTAATCCGTTAAATGGATCTAAGAGTTCCCCGAAGTTTGTGGTATTCAAAGATAAAGCCAGCGCATTAATGGTAAAGTCACGACGATTTTGATCGTCTTCGAGGCTCCCATTTTCAACGATAGGATTTCTGCTGTCTTGGGTGTAAGACTCTTTTCGAGCGCCCACAAATTCGATTTCGGTATCCTCAAAACGGAGCATTGCCGTGCCGTAGTTTTTAAAAACCTGGACTTTTGGTTTTTTTGGAAGTAAGTCCGAAACTTTTAGAGCCAGTTCGATTCCGCTGCCAACGGCTACGATGTCGATGTCTTTTTTAAAGTCCCTTTTTAAAATCAAATCTCTCACAAAACCACCAATGACATAGCTGTCGATGTTGAGTTCTTGTGAAGCTTGAGAAATGACTTCGAATATTTTATTGTTTAATGCTGATTTGTAATTCATGTTTTTTGCCACTGATTCGCAGATTTTTTTTGATATTTTAAAAAAATAAATTCACAGATAATAAAAATCAGTTATTATGAATTTATAATTCTTTTATGATCAAGAGAGTTTTTATTAAAATTGACCCAAAGGGCTAATTTATTGTCGGAAACTTTTAGATAATTTATACATTGTGCAATATGACTATCATCGAAAGAATTACAAGATTTTATTTCAAGAATTATTTTATCAAAAACCACAAAGTCTGCATAGAATTTATGTTTTAAAATAACACCTTTGTAATTTACTGCATATTTTTTTTCTCTTTCAAATGGAATTTTAGAATTATTAAATTCAAATTCCAATGCATCTTTATAAACTATTTCAGAAAACCCTTTTCCGAGATTTTTATGAAAATCAAATAAAATTCCGATTATCTGATACGTTTCTTCTTCATATAAGTATTGAGACATAATTTTTTTAAAATCGTATTTAATTTTTGATAAAAATCAGCGAATCTGTGGCTAAAAAAAACTATTTGCGTATAATTTTTACCTGAGAATCACTGCTCAATTTTATAATTGTGGATGGTTTTCCGGCAATTTTATCGCGATGCAAATTTACAACATAGTCTACGCCTTTTATAATTTCGGGGCTAATTTCTTTGAAACTTTTTGGAGTGGGTTGACCCGAGATATTTGCTGAGGTTGATACCAGCGGTTTTTTCATGCGCTCCAATAATTTAAAACAAAACGGCTCTTTTACTAATCTGATACCTAGTGTATTGTCTGTTGCGACAAGATTTGGAGCTATATTTCGTGGTTTGTCCAGTACTAATGTGGTTGGGTTTTCGGAAAGATCCATAATTTGCCAAGCAACTTCAGGAATTTCTTTGAAAACATTATACATCATTTTTTCGCCATTCATCAAAACGATCATGCTTTGGGTTTCGGCTCTTTGTTTGAGTTTGTATATTTTGGCAACTGCCTCAGGATTTGTGGCATCACAACCTATTCCCCAAACGGTGTCAGTAGGATAGAGGATGATGCCGCCTTCTTTTATGATTTCATAGGCGTTGTGTACTTCGGTATTGATATCCATTTTCTTATTTTTTAATTTATTTTTATAAGAGTATTATGCTATTCTTATGAGGAAATCACTTTCTGTTTTAATTATATTTTGTCACTTTTTCGTAATGTTTGTTAGTACTAATATAGTATTCTTTATAAAATATACTTAATATAAACTTCTCTTTAAGAAAGAATTTAAATTTAATTTTTCATTGGACTTAGTTTTGTAGCCTATTGTAGCTGCCATTATATAGCCCAATCCTTCTTTATATTTGTAGATGTTTAAATAATTCCATTTTTAAAAGTTAAACAGGCTTGTACTAGTAAATATTCTAATATAAAATTAGTTTTATTTTTCTTTAAAACGGTATCAATATTCTCAAATGAAAAAGATAAAAAGGTGTAGGTTAGCTTTAATTGATTTCTAGAAGGATGTTGTAATATCAAATTGAAAAATAGTTTTTTTTAGATACTCGTTTTTATTCCCACATTTGGAATTGTCAATAAAGTGGTAAAAAGTTTGTCTTTCCAATACATTTGTGTTTTCAAATGAATACAGAAAAAGAATTAGTTTATTATTTGTTTTTTATAGTTTTATTAGGAAATTTTGAACGGAACCAAAAAATGATGTTGTTATTATACACTGCTAGTTTTTTCATTAAAATAGTTTTTGACTTATTTTTGTCACTAACAAAGTGGACAGGCAGGTATTTTACTTTTAGTTGGTTATGGTGGATATAAACATTAAGTAATCTCTCTGACATAAATCCTAATACTCTTTCTTGATATGGATTTTTTGATATTTCAATTTGTTGTTCTACTTTTTCAAGGATTGAAAATAGCCAAGTGGAATAATCTGCCACTAGTTCTTTTTTAGCAATGAACATGTTAAAAGGCGAAAAAGCATTATTTTTTATCATTATTGTCTTAAAGGAATCCATGTATTCAGGATATAATTCATTAAGAGTATGAGTTAAAATTTCAAAATCCTGAGGTAAATGAGATAATGAATAATGACTATATAAAGATCTTGTTTTTACTAATTGATTTGGCAAAATGATGTCGCATTTATCCAAAAAGTGTTGTTTAAAGATGTAATTTTGAAAATTTGAAGAGAAATAGTCTTCGGTTATTTCAGTAATTTTTTTTGATTTTTTACTTTCTGAAAAATCAAAAAACCTTCTATAGTGACAAAGTCCAATAGTATCAACGAAATTTAAATTTTTCCATGCCCAATAAAGAGCGGTTAATTCGCAATAATTTTTATTTTTAGAACTAATATTGATTCCAATGTTATCTGCCTGATAAGGTAAGTTGAATTGACTTATTTCCTTTCCAACATGTATCGGTAGAAAAGATTCGTTTGGAATATAATTAAAATTCTTGTGTGTGCAAATTAGAATTTTAGTGTTCATAGTTATAAAATTTAAAGGAAAATTTTGCTTTTTTGTAGGGCAGATGCTATTATTTGGTGCATATCGTAGTATTTGTATTCAGCTAATCTTCCTCCGAAAATTACAGTATTATCTTTTTCTGAAAGAGTTTTATATTGATTATAAATAGCATTGTTTTTATTGTCATTTACAGGATAATAAGATTCTTTTCCTAAGCTCCATTCATCAGGATATTCGTAGGTCACTACTGTTTTCTTTTGTGTGCCAAATTCAAAATGTTTGTGCTCGATAATTCGTGTATATGGAATTTGGCTTTCTGTATAATTCACAACAGCATTGCCTTGAAAATTTTCTTGATCCAGAATTTTAGTTTCAAATTTTAAACTGCGGTATTCAAGACTCCCAAATTGATTGTTATAGAACTCATCTATTTTTCCTGTAAATACTATTTTTTTAGCTAGTTTAGTTAATTCTTTACGGTTAGCAAAAAAATCAACGTTTAGTCTCACTTCAATACCTTCTAATAAACCTTCAATTAATTTATTGTAGCCGCCAATCGGAATCCCTTGGTATTTATCGTTAAAATAATTGTTGTCGTAGGTAAATCGCACAGGCAATCGTTTAATAATAAATGAAGGTAATTCCGTTGCTTTGCGTCCCCACTGTTTTTCAGTATATCCTTTGATTAATTTTTCATAAATATCAATTCCTACTAAAGAAATAGCTTGCTCTTCCAAGTTTTGAGGATTTGTTATTCCAGAAGCTTTTACTTGTTCTTCAATTTTATATTTAGCCTCTTCTGGAGTTTTTACACCCCATAATTGATAAAAGGTGTTCATATTGAAAGGCAAGTTGTATATTTCGTTTTTGTAAAATGCTAAAGGGGAGTTAGTGTAACGATTGAACTCAACAAATTGATTGACATAATTCCAGATCTCTTTATCATTGGTGTGAAATATATGTGCTCCATATTTGTGCACATTTATATTTTCGATTTGTTCACAAAAAACGTTGCCTCCTTTATGATTTCTTTTGTCTATAACTAAACATTTTTGTCCTTTTTTCTTTGCTTCATGAGCAAAAACAGCTCCAAATAATCCAGATCCTACTATTAAATAATCGTATTCAGCCATTCTATACTTGCTTTGATTTTATAAATGATTAATGTGCCTCTATTCTTTTTAAATAATCCATTGCGCGAGGACTAATCCAAGTACCTTTTATCACGGCATTAGAATAATAGCGGATTAAATTTTTGAGTATTAAAATATTTACTTTCAATTTTGGAATGAAAAAGAAAACGAGCCCTAAAGAGGCTAATACTGTTTTTTCTATGAGTATTGATGTTATCAAAAGGAATTGAATAGTGAAATTCTCTAAGCCTCGGGTATGTTCATTAAAGTAAACATGTTGAGAGATTAAAACTTCTGTTTTTGTTAACGCTTTTGTTTTGATATTTATCCTTGAAGCTCCACCATGTTTATGTATAATAAAAACACTTCTTATTAAACCTATTTTACCTCCTTTATCGCGAACTTTTTTGCAAAGATCTACGTCCTCAAAATATAGCCAATATTTCTCTGTCCACCCCTTTACTTTGGTAAACCAGTCTTTACTCATGAAAATTACGGCTCCTGTTGCCCAATCAGGGAAAATGATTTCTTTTTCAGGGTTGTAGTTTAGTTTAATGTTTCTTTTTTTTATTAATTTTAACAATGCTCGTGATAATCCAAATAACGTTTTTAGACTTGGAAAGAAACGTATTTCATTGTATTTTTTATTTGATTCATTAATTTGAGTACAGCAAATGATTCCTAGATTAGAATTTCCAGATGAAGTATTCCAAAGTTCATAAATCGCATTTTCAGTAATAATTGTATCAGGATTTAGGAAGAATAAATAATTTCCTTTTGCAATAGATGCTCCCATGTTACATCCATTCGCAAATCCATTATTTCCTGAGTTTTCTATAAAAAAAACAGAAGGAAAGAGTGTTCTAAAATCCTCAATCCTTCCGTCATTTGATTGATTATCGACCACAATTGTTTCTATTGTAAATCGATTACTATCTATAGAAACGATAGATTTAAGACAGTCTTTTAAATCGTTCCAGCTTTTATAGTTTACAATGATAATTGATATATCAACCATTTATTTTTAATTTATACCGCTACGTCATATTCTCTCAACGCATTGTTTAGAGAAGTTTTCAAATCGGTAGATGGTTTACGTGTACCAATGATTAATGCGCAAGGCACCTGAAACTCGCCGGCAGCAAACTTTTTAGTGTAGCTTCCAGGAATTACAACAGAACGAGCAGGAACATATCCTTTCATTTCTACAGGTTCATCACCAGTTACATCAATAATTTTGGTAGAGGCAGTCAAGCATACATTAGCCCCAAGAACGGCTTCTTTACCTACGTGAACGCCTTCAACCACAATACAACGAGAACCAATAAAAGCACCGTCTTCAATGATTACCGGAGCAGCTTGTAAAGGCTCAAGGACTCCGCCAATTCCTACTCCACCACTCAAGTGAACATTTTTGCCAATTTGAGCACAGCTTCCTACTGTTGCCCAAGTGTCTACCATAGTTCCTTCGTCTACATAAGCACCAATGTTTACATAACTTGGCATCAAAATAACGCCACTAGAAATATATGCACCATAACGCGCTACTGCATTAGGAACTACACGAATTCCCTTCTCGGCATAACCTCTTTTTAGCAACATTTTGTCATGGTATTCAAAAATGCCAGATTCCCATGTTTCCATTTTTTGAATAGGGAAATACATCACCACAGCTTTCTTTACCCATTCGTTTACTTGCCATCCTTCACCAACTGGTTCGGCAACGCGAAGTTTTCCTGAGTCCAGTAATTCGATAACTTCTCTAATGGCAGTGGTAGTTTTTTCTTCTTGTAACAAGGCTCTGTTTTCCCAGGCTTGCTCTATAATTGTTTGTAATGAATTCATCTTTTTGCTAATTTTTGTACAAATATAAATGGATTTTTTAGAAAACGAGTTCGTTTTTGTAATACTAACATATTTATTGTTTTTGTTTGAAAAAAAAAGATATCGATATGTAAAATTCGATATGTTGATAACACAAAAGAATATGTCGGCATTTTTTTTATTTAATGAGGTTTTCTGCTGCGATGTATAATAATTTATCACACAAATTCTTTGTGTATCTTTGCAAAAAAAGAAAACATGCCTAGAATTCTATCGATAGATTACGGACAAAAACGGACCGGAATTGCCGTAACTGATGAAATGCAAATTATCGCCTCTGGATTGATAACTATTCCAAGTGCGACAGCTATTGATTTTTTGAAGGATTATTTTGCCAAAGAAAAAGTAGAAGCGGTTCTTATTGGAGAACCCAAACAGATGAATGGGGAGCCTTCGGAAAGTGCGTCCATTATAAAAGGTTTTGTGACTCATTTTACCAATCATTTTCCAGATATGAAAGTCATTCGGGTTGATGAACGTTTTACTTCAAAAATGGCTTTTCAAACGATGATCGATAGCGGATTGAGCAAAAAACAACGTCAAAATAAAGGTCTCGTGGATGAAATTTCGGCCACGATAATGCTGCAGGATTATTTGAATAGAAAACAGTTTTAGACTTTGATATTTAATCAACTAAAACAGCTTAAACGTTTTCGTGATTTCTAACTTTTTAGAGGCTTTTTTATGTTTTTTTTTGCAATTTTATGAAGTACCTTTGCACTTTAAATTTTTGCTATGCCTGACACAACAACCCAAACAAATACTGATGTAGTTCTTATTGGAGCCGGAATAATGAGCGCCACTCTGGGCTTAATTCTGAAAGAACTGCAACCCGATATAAAAATTCAAATTTTCGAAAGATTAGATATTGCAGCTGCCGAGAGTTCTGATGCCTGGAATAATGCCGGTACAGGACATTCTGCTTTTTGTGAATTGAATTATACCCCTGAGAAAGAAGATGGTAGCATAGATCCGAAAAAAGCGATCAGTATTGCTGAATCTTTTGAAGTTTCTCGCCAATTTTGGGCTTATTTAGTGGAACAAAAAAAGGTTCCTTCACCTGAGAATTTTATTAAAAGGGTTCCTCATTTGAGTTTTGTATGGGGAGATAAAAATGTGGCTTATCTTAAAAAAAGATTTGAAACTTTACAGCAAAATAATCTATTCAAGGAGATGGTATTTACTACTGATTACTCTCAAATGGAAGAATGGATGCCTCTGGTTATGGAAGGTAGAAAAGAATCGGATAGTTTTGCGGCAACGACAATGCCTATTGGTACTGATGTTAATTTTGGGGAATTGACCAGAAGTATTTTTAATTATTTGGGTACGTTGGATGGTGTTAGTCTTCATTTTAATCATGAAGTTAAGAAATTAAAACAGCAAGATGATAAATCTTGGAGAATAAAAATCACTGATCTGGCTAGAGGTGAGAAGAAAAAAATAAATACCAAGTTCGTTTTTATTGGAGCAGGAGGAGGTTCATTACCTTTATTGGAGAAAGCAGATGTTCCTGAAGGAAAAGGATACGGAGGTTTCCCAGTAAGTGGGCAATGGCTAAAATGTATCAATCCGGAAGTAATTGCAAAGCACAAAGCGAAGGTTTACGGTAAGGCCAGCGTGGGAGCTCCGCCAATGTCGGTTCCTCATATTGATTCCAGAATGATTAATGGAGAAAAACAACTTTTATTTGGCCCTTTTGCTGGTTTTTCTACTCGATTTTTAAAGAATGGCTCTTATTCTGATTTGCCTTTATCGATAAAGACCGATAATATTATTCCTATGATTGCTGCTGGAATAAAAAATATTCCTTTGACAAAATATTTGATAGAACAAGTGAGGCAATCGCCAAAGGATCGAATCAATGCGCTAAGGGAATATGTTCCTTCTGCCAGATCTAAGGACTGGGTTTTAGAAAGAGCAGGACAAAGAGTGCAGGTAATTAAGAAAGATGAAAAAGAAGGTGGAGTATTGGAATTTGGAACTGAGGTGATTACTACAGCCGATGGTTCTCTGGCAGTATTGCTGGGTGCTTCTCCGGGTGCTTCTACCGCTGTTTCGATAATGGTGGATTTAGTAGGAAGGTGTTTTAAAGAAAAACTCAATACGCCGGAATGGCAAGAGAAAATAAAAGAGATGATTCCTTCTTATGGTCAGACATTAAATGATAAACCGGAACTCTTGAATGAAATTAGAGAGAAGACCGCTTCGGTTTTAAAGCTAAAATAAAGATTAAAGTCCTATAGGAAATCCCAACATTGCGTTGGGATTTTTTTTGTTTAAGATTTCAATAAAAGCTGGGTTGTTTTCAGGATGTTTTCGGATAAATTTGTGAGCCAAATGAGTTGTTCAATGACCATTTGTGCTTCCTGCATTTTTGTTTTATACATTTCTTCATTCATGCTATCTGATTTTTTTAGCTCTTCTGAACGGATGTTTTTCAACTCTGTGAATCGTTTGCTTAATTCTTCGCTGACTGTTTGTTCCGCTAATTCTATTCCGTCTTCTTTTAAAAGAATAATGGCACTTTCCAGGTTTTCGATAACTTTATCAAACACCATATTGAAGGCTTCCGAGGCTTCGGTGGTTTTATGAGATTGGATGTAAGTGCCTAATGAAGCTGCTGATGATAATAAGGAATGATTGAGAACCGTCAATTTATACACTTGTGGTAATTTATTCTGTTTCGACTTTGGTTCTTGAACCATTCTTTGAAAAGAAGCCATTAGGTTGCCAATTTCAATAAAGGCATGTTTTCTAGCGAGACGGTATGAGGTGGATACGTCTCCCTTTTTATTGTAAAAAATAGAAATTTGTTTTAAATAGTTTTTATTGGCTTCAATTGATTTTTTTAAATGTTGCGGAATGTTTAAAAACTCCCAGGAAGGCCACAGAAAATGGTTTGCCAGAAAAGACAAAGTAGCTCCGACTAATGTGTCTAAAATTCGATATTGAATAACATCTTGAATATTGGGCGTTAGAATGCCATATATAAAGATGACATATAAAGTTACAAAAGTAGCTCCAACTTTATAATTTGTAGGGGTAAATGAAAAACCCAAAAGCATAGAAATCACCGCAAGGCAACCAATTATGGTAGTGTTATGGATTATGGATAGCATCCCAAAAGCAATTAATACACCTAGAAAGGTTCCGAAAATCCTTTCGTAGGTTCGCTGTTTTGTAAGACCGTATCCTTGACGTAGGATTACCACAATCGTGAGAACAATCCAGTAGGAGTTTTGAAATGGAAGTAGTTGTCCAATGAGCAATCCTGCCAAAATAGTAATTGTTAATCGGATGGAATGCCTGAAAACTGTCGAGGAAAAACTAAGATTTTCGATCAGAGTGCTTAAAGGATAATATTGTGGACTTATGAATTTTTCTAAATCTTTATCTTTTCCTTTAAAGTCTTGTAAATTGATAGTTGATGTAAAAGCACGCTCCAGAATTTTGATTTTTTCTACTTGTTTCTCTGCATAGTGAAGCATGGTTGTTAGCATCAAAACCCCTTCGGAAGCTTCAATTTTTCCTAAATCATTTTCATAATGGTTTATAGCAAATTCTAGTTTTTGCAGGTCATTGATCAGGTTGTGTTTTGGAACGTATTGGCTTCTTTCTTGGATGCTTTTTGATATTTTTTTGAGAGTTGAAGCCAGGTTATATGCTAGATTTTGATAGGTTTTTAACACTTTTGGATGATCATCAAATTTTTGATGTAATTTGTTGTGATCAAATGAGGTTGATATCGCTAATTCTAATATTTCCACAAGGGAAATAAATACAATAAGCATCTTTCTGTTTTGATTGGATGATCCGGAATTTGTTCGGTTTCTTATCAGAACTTCTCTTATGTTTTCGTGAATAGTATTTAATTCTACTTGTAGTTCCAGCTGTTTTTTGGTAATGTCTTTTCTGTTAGAGTTTAATTCCCATAAATCACCTCTAAGTTTTAGGTATTTTGAGGTCAATCGGATGCAGTCGGCTATTTGTAATTCAATATAACGGTTGGGTTTGATATAGAAAAAGATAAGAGAAACCAGCAAATAAAATAGGCCTCCCAAGAGTATGAGTCCTGAATATTCTAGCATTTTCCAGCCTGTATGTAAGTGGGCAAAGGCCAGTGATATCGAGAGTAAGGCCGAAAAGGAAACCATGTTAGCTCTTTGACCGTAAACAGAAATCATTGATAAGATGAAAATCAACACTGTTAGCAGTGGATAAAAAAGCCAAGGATAAGGATGAATAAGGTTTATTATTAAGTTGACGCCAGAAACAATAAATACGGTAACCAGTATTCCATTGACTTTGTGTTTCAGATTACTTTGAATATCACTCGGATAAGTAAAAAAAGCACCAAGAGCTAAGGTAAAACCAATTTCGAAATAACCTAAATAAGAAAACACCAATACTGGAATAACTGCTGAGATCGTTATTTTTAAAGCATTGGTGAAATAGGTACTGTCTGTAAATTTCTGGATAGTAGAAACCATAATTTGTGTGTTACTTACAAAGGTATGAATTGTACGATTTATCTATAGTGAAAATAGCTGCGATTTATAATTAAATTATAAAAAAGTACTATTTATCAATTTGGGATTAACCATTGTCTAAATTTTTACTATTTTTGCCAATCCAAATTTTGAAGGTTTGAAACCCTCGATTTTGATGGGTAATACTTAATATAACAACAATGATTTTACCAATTATAGGATATGGTGATCCGGTTTTGAGAAAAGTAGGAGAGGAAATATCATCTGATACTCCAAATCTAAAAGAAACGATTGCTAATATGTACGAAACGATGTATAATGCTTGTGGTGTTGGCCTTGCAGCTCCCCAAGTTGGAATGGCGGTTCGTTTGTTTGTAGTCGACACGACTTCTTTTAGTGAAGATGAGGATCTGGAAGATTCTGAAGTTAAAGAGTTAAAAGGATTTAAACGTACTTTTATCAATGCCAAAATCGTAAAAGAAGAAGGCGAAGAATGGGTTTTTAACGAAGGCTGTTTGAGTATTCCGGATGTTCGTGAAGATGTTTCCAGAAAAGAACGTATTACTGTAGAATACTGTGAAGAAGACTTCGTGATGAAAACAGAAGTTTTTGACGGATTGATTGCCAGAGTGATTCAGCATGAATACGACCATATTGAAGGAATTTTGTTTACGGATAAAATATCATCTCTTAAAAAACGATTGATTCAAAAGAAATTGAAAAATATTATGGAGGGAAAAACATTCCAAGAATATCGAATGAAATTCTTTGGTAAAAAAGGAAGATAATTTATTTTTTTCTGTTGGTCTTGGTATAGTTTTTGATTTTTAACAAAAAAATAATACGAATTGATTTCTTAATAATAATTTAAAAAAAAATGAATTTAGAAAAAATATTATCCATTTCGGGAAAACCAGGTTTATACATTTTAAAAGTGCAAACACGTACTGGATTTGTAGCAGAATCATTAGCTGATGGAAAGAAAATAACAGTAAATTTAAAAAGTAATGTAAGCTTATTATCTGAAATTTCTATATATACTTATGAAGGCGAAAAACCATTGGCGGAAATTATGAAAAGCATTGCTGCCAAAGAAAACAATGGTCCTGCAATTTCTCATAAAGAAGATAATGCAACGTTAGCGGCTTATTTTAAAGAAATTTTACCTAATTATGATGAAGAAAGAGTTTATCCTTCAGATATCAAGAAGATTTTAAATTGGTACAATACAATCCAAGCCAAAGGATTAGTGGTTGAAGAAGCAGTAGCAGAAACTGAAGCTGTTGAAGCAACAACAGAAACAGAAGAAGTTGTAGCCGAGAAACCAAAAAAAGCTAAAAAAGTTAAGGAATAGTTTTTCCTTTTTTTTGAATAAATTAATCCTGCATTCTATATTAATGGACTGCAGGATTTCTTATTTTTACACAAAACCAAATGCAATGAACACAAGACAAACACAGCTTCAGGCTTTCGAGAGATTATTAGATATCATGGACGATTTGCGAGAGAAATGTCCTTGGGATAAAAAGCAAACCCTGCAAAGTTTAAGGCATCTTACTATTGAAGAAACCTATGAACTTGGCGATGCTATCTTGGATAATGATTTGGCAGAAGTCAAAAAAGAGTTGGGTGATTTACTATTGCATATTGTTTTTTATGCCAAGATAGGCAGCGAAACAAATGATTTTGATATTGCCGATGTTTGTAACGAAATTTGTGATAAATTGATCCACCGCCATCCTCATATTTACAGTGACACTATTGTGAAAGATGAAGAAGAAGTCAAGCAAAACTGGGAGAAATTGAAACTTAAGGAGGGCAAAAAGTCTGTTCTGGAAGGAGTTCCCAGAAGCTTACCGGCGTTGGTAAAAGCGAGCAGAATTCAGGATAAAGTGAAAGGCGTTGGCTTTGACTGGGAGGAATCACATCAGGTTTGGGATAAAGTCCAAGAAGAATTGCAAGAACTGCAAGATGAGGTCGAAGCCGGAGATCAAGATGCTGTTGAGGCCGAATTTGGCGATGTACTTTTTTCGATGATTAATTATGCCCGATTTTTAAATGTAAATCCCGAAGATGCTCTGGAAAGAACCAATAAAAAGTTCATTAAGCGTTTTCAATATTTAGAAAGTAAGGCGGGAGAATTGGGCAAGCCTTTGATGGATATGACTTTGGCTGAAATGGATGTTTTTTGGGAAGAAGCTAAGAAAATTTAGTATCTAATGAATCATTTTATCACGATTAAAAATCGTGAACTTAATCTACTGTTGAATTTCAAATTAATATAATGCCAGAAAATAAAACCGAATTAAAACGTTCTTTAGGTTTAATAGACGCTACGAGTTTAGTTGCCGGTTCCATGATAGGATCCGGGATATTTATTGTAACATCAGCTATGGCCAGAGACATTGGGTCTGCAGCCTGGTTGTTAATTATATGGTTAGTTACAGGTATTATAACCGTTGCGGCAGCATTGAGTTATGGTGAATTGGCAGGAATGATGCCTAATGCGGGCGGTCAATTTGTTTATATCCAGCGCGCTTACGGAAGGTTAGTTTCTTTCCTTTACGGCTGGACTGTTTTTACCGTAATTCAAACAGGTGTTATTGCTGCTATTGCAGTTACTTTTGCTAATTATGCCGCTATTTTCTTTCCAGTTTTAGATCAAACGCTTTTTAAAATAGGTACTGGTTTTGTTTTTTCATACCAAAAGCTTTTAGCTATTTTTAGTATAGTACTTCTAACGTATATCAATACTAAAGGGGTTGAAAGTGGAAAAACGGTTCAATTGGTTCTTACTTCGGCTAAATTAATAGCGCTATTTGCATTGATTATTTTAGGGCTGTATGTAGGTTTGCAAACGAATGTTTTGGCTGATAATTTCACAAATATGTGGGAAGCAAGTAAAACGGTTGTGAATCCTGACGGTTCAATTACGGTTACCAAATTAGCGGGAATGGCACTTTTAGGCGCTGCTGGAGCCACAATAATAAACTCATTGTTTTCTAGTGATGCTTGGAATAATGTTACTTTTATTGCCGGAGAAATCAAAGAACCCAAAAAGAATATTCCGCGTAGTTTGTTCCTTGGAACTTTGATTGTTACCGTTATTTATGTTTTGGCAAATTTGGCTTATTTAGCTTTGTTGCCAATGCATGGAACACCAAATGCGGTTGATATTGCCAGTAACGGAATCATGTTTGCCAATAATGATAGAGTAGGGGCGGCGGCAGCAAGTATGATTATGGGTAATGTCAGCGTTTTTGTAATGGCTGGATTAATCATGGTTTCGACCTTTGGGTGCAATAGCGGTTTGATTCTTTCGGGTGGAAGATTGTTTTTTGCAATGGCAAAAGACGGCTTGTTTTTTAGGCAAGCAACGGAGTTGAATAACAATCAAGTGCCTGCCAAAGCTTTATGGGTACAATGTATTTGGGCTTGCGTGCTTTGTGTTTCGGGAAAATTCGGGGATTTGTTAACCTATGCTACTTTTGCGTCGTTATTGTTTTATATATTGACGATTTTAGGTGTTTTTATTCTTAGAAAAAAAGAGCCCAATGCTGATAGACCCTATAAAGCATTTGGTTATCCATTTGTACCGGCACTTTACATTGTGGTCACCTCGGCAATTTGCATGACTTTGTTGATTTATGATACGTTCAATACAGGATTGGGATTGTGTATTGTGGCTTTAGGAATTCCGGTTTATTATTTTGTAATGAACAAGAAAGATTAATTTATTCGGCCAGTTTTTTCAGTTTATTGATTTCTTTAAGGGTGATTTTTTTACCGGTTAATTCAATCAAACCTAATTTGTTAAAGTCAGACAATAAACGGATGCAACTTTCGGTTGCCGTACCAATCATTCCTGCTAGTTCTTCTCTAGATAATTGAATATGCAAGGAACCGTCCTCATTTTTCCCAAAATTATCTTCAAGATAAATTAAAGTTTGTGCCAAGCGTTCTTTTACGGTTTTTTGAGCCATAGCGACCATGTGATCGTCAGATCCTTTCAGATCTCCGCAAATGCTCTTCATTACACTCATCGAAAACTGGTTGTTTTTGTCAAAAAATCCCATGATTTCGGTCTTTGGAATAAAACAAACTTCCATGTCTTCAAGAGCTACAGCACTTAAATTGGCCGGTTCGTCGCTTATCATCGAACGTTGACCAAGCAATTCTCCGGATTTAATTAGCTTAACGATATGATCTTTGCCATTTGCACTCAATTTCGATAATTTGCAAACACCTTCTTTTATACAGTAGATTCCATTAATGCTGTCGCCTTCGTCAAAAATGGCTTCTCCCTTTTTAATTGTAAATGAGGTTTTACAACTTGCTACTTTTAAAAGTTCTTCTTTGTTTAAAGCTTTCAGCGAGCTGAATTCTCTAACAATACATTGTTCGCATTTACTCATTATGATCGATATAATTTGCGCAAATTTAAAAAAAAAATACATGATAAATGTCATTTTCTTAACTGTTTAAATTAGTAACCTTTGTATCAGGTATAATGAGCAAAATAATTATGGACACACAGAACTGTTTCCATTGTGGATTAGATATTGTAAAGCAGGAAGAAATTATTTTTGATGCGAAAACATTTTGTTGTAACGGCTGTAAAACCGTCTACGAAATTTTTAGCTTGAATGATTTGGTCTGCTACTATGATTTCGAAAAATCTCCAGGGGCAACACCACAAGAAATTAAAGGGAAATATGATTTTTTGGACAACGAGACTATCGTTTCAAAATTATTAGAATTTCAAGAGGATACAACTGCAATAGTTACACTTAGTATTCCGCATATTCATTGCAGTTCCTGCATTTGGATATTGGAAAACTTACAGCGTTTGCAAAACGGAATCAGTACTTCTCAGGTGAATTTTCCTGAAAAGAAAGTTCGTATTACGTATAATTCTGAAACAGTTTCTCTAAAGGAAATCGTGTATTTACTGAGTTCTATTGGCTATGAGCCCTACATCAGCTTAGAAAATTACGAAACGGGAAAAAGTAATATCGACCGAAGTTTGACCTACAAACTTGGAGTTGCTTTCTTTTGTTTTGGTAATATCATGTTGCTTTCGTTTCCGGAATATTTTGAGGTCAAAGAATTTTGGCTGGATAATTACAAGCCCTTTTTTCGCTGGTTAATTTTTGCCTTGGCATTGCCTTCTTTCTTCTATTCGGGCAGCGGTTATTATGTTTCTGCTTACAAAAGTATGAAGTCAGGAATGCTAAATATTGATATTCCAATTGCTTTGGGTATTGTAATCATGTTTATACGAAGTACGGTTGATATTGTTTTTGATTATGGTTCCGGTTTTTTTGACAGTTTAACGGGCTTGGTTTTCTTCATGCTGTTAGGAAAGATGTTCCAAATTAAAACCTATAGTTTCTTGAGTTTTGAAAGGGATTTTAAGTCCTATTTTCCTATTGCAATCACTCGAATTAACAGCGATGCTTCAGAAGAAAGTATTCCTGTGTACGACATCGAAAAAGGAAACAGATTACTTATTAGAAACCAAGAATTAATTCCGGTAGACGGGATTTTAATCAGCGAAAAAGCATCAGTAGATTATAGTTTCGTGACCGGGGAAGCGATTCCTATTACCAAAAAATCAGGCGATAAGATATTTGCAGGTGGTAAACTGATTGGTAAAGTAATTGAAATGGAAGTATTACACTCTGTTTCGCAAAGTTATCTTACACAGTTGTGGAGCAATGATGTTTTCCAGAAAAAAGTGGAACAAAAACACAAAAGTATAACCGATACCATCAGCCGTTATTTTACTCCTATTCTGTTGTTGATTGCTTTTGTTTCCTTTGGATATTGGATTTTTATCGATACAAATACCGCTTTCAATGTTTTTACGGCGATACTGATTGTGGCCTGTCCCTGCGCTCTGGCATTGACTGCTCCTTTTACGATGGGAAATGTGTTGCGTATTATGGGTAAACAGAAATTTTATCTAAAAAATGCTTTGGTTATCGAACAACTCGCTAAGGTGGATACGCTGGTTTTTGACAAAACAGGAACGATTACCACAAATAAAAAATCGAGTATCACTTATCAAGGAGATTCATTTTCTGAATTGGATTTAGTGCGAATTAAAAATGTACTGCGAGCGTCTAATCATCCTTTGAGTCGAATGTTGTATGATTTTTTACCAGAAGGAAAGAAAATTCAAACAACAGATTTTAAGGAAATTACCGGACAGGGAATTCAAGCATTGATCGATGGTAAAGAGATAAAAATAGGTTCTGCTTTTTTCGTAGAAAAGTCAGAGGCGAATACTATTTTGCAAACCGCTGTTCATATTAAAATAGAAGGAATTTATTATGGTAAATATGTTTTTAACAATCAATATAGGGAAGGTTTGGAGCTTCTTTTTAACAGTTTAAAACATGATTATCAAATTAAAGTTTTATCCGGTGACAATGAAGGCGAGAGGGCTTCGTTGGAAAAACTTTTGCCCGCGGGAACCGAATTGATTTTTGATCAAAAACCGGAACAGAAACTGGAATTTATTAAAAAGTTGCAGGAAGAAGGTAAAAATGTGATGATGGTAGGTGACGGTTTGAATGATGCCGGAGCCTTGGCTCAGAGTGATGTGGGGATTTCGATTTCTGAAAATGTGAATGTTTTCTCACCGGCCTGTGACGCTATTTTGGAAGCCAATGAGTTTCAAAAATTGTATTATTTTTTAAAGTTGTCCAAGAAAGCGATAACAACCATTAAAATGAGTTTTGTCTTGTCATTACTTTATAATGTCGTAGGCTTGTCATTTGCAATTACAGGGAATTTAAAGCCATTGGTAGCTGCTATTATTATGCCTTTGAGTACCATTACCATTGTCAGCTTTGTAACAGTGATGAGTAATTATTATGCAAGGAGAAAAAAAATAGAAGATTAATGGTATTTATAATATTTTTCTCGTTATTTTAGTATGGGCAGATAAGTATGATAATTGTCATATTTTTTAAAAAGGAAGCAGATTAACTTTGTAAAACAAAATTAAGGTATGAGTGTCATTTATTTATTAATCTCGATCAGCATATTTGTCGCTGTCGGATTTTTTATCGCTTTTATTGCAGCCGTGAAGAGTGGTCAATATGATGATGATTATACCCCATCAGTTCGTATGCTTTTTGACGACGAGATCAAGATTACAGCCAAAAAAGAAAAACAAACAACAGAAGAAAAACAAAATTAATTATGGAAATGCAGCAGTTTTATTATGACAACAAAATTGTAAAAAAGTTTATTTACGCTACCATCGTTTTTGGGGTGGTGGGCATGGCTGTTGGTCTTTTATTGGCCACACTTTTTTTATTCCCAAATCTTACCGACGGAATTTCCTGGTTGAGTTTTGGTAGATTAAGACCATTGCACACTAATGCGGTAATTTTTGCCTTCGTAGGAAATGCCATGTTTGCCGGTATTTATTACTCTTTGCAAAGATTACTCAAAGCCAGAATGTTTAGCGATTTTTTAAGTAACCTTAATTTTTGGGGTTGGCAGTTGATTATTGTCGCTGCTGCAATTTCATTGCCAATGGGATACACTTCATCAAAAGAGTATGC
Organism: Flavobacterium granuli; assembly: GCF_900129705.1. Classification (GTDB taxonomy): domain Bacteria; phylum Bacteroidota; class Bacteroidia; order Flavobacteriales; family Flavobacteriaceae; genus Flavobacterium; species Flavobacterium granuli. The sequence continues at coordinate 158,643 of NZ_FQWO01000003.1, forward strand.
CGAACTGGAATGGCCTATAGACATTGCTATTGCGTTGATTTGGGTTGTTTTTGGTATCAATATGATTGGAACTATCTTAAAAAGAAGAGAGCGTCATCTATATGTGGCGATCTGGTTTTATCTGGCGACTTTTGTTACGGTAGCTGTATTGCATATTTTCAATAGTTTGGCCATACCGGTTTCTGGGATGAAAAGTTATTCTGTTTATGCAGGAGTTCAGGATGCCTTAGTACAATGGTGGTATGGACATAATGCGGTAGCTTTTTTCTTGACTACTCCGTTTTTAGGATTGATGTATTATTTTATTCCAAAAGCGGCTAATCGTCCGGTATATTCTTACCGTTTATCAATTGTTCACTTTTGGTCATTAATATTTTTATATATCTGGGCAGGTCCTCACCATCTGTTGTATTCTGCTTTGCCAAACTGGGCTCAGAATTTAGGGGTTGTTTTCTCGGTAATGTTAATCGCTCCGTCTTGGGGAGGTATGATAAATGGTTTGTTAACTTTGCGCGGTGCTTGGGATAAAGTTCGTGTTGATCCTGTATTGAAGTTTTTTGTGGTAGCGATTACAGGTTATGGTATGGCTACTTTTGAAGGGCCTATGTTGTCTTTGAAAAACGTAAATGCAATAGCGCACTTTACGGATTGGATTATTGCTCACGTTCACGTAGGAGCATTGGCTTGGAATGGATTTATGGCTTTTGGTATGATTTATTGGTTGGTTCCAAGAATGTCTAAAGGACCTTTGTTCTCTATTAAATTGGCAAATTTCCACTTCTGGATTGGAACTTTAGGAATTATACTTTATACGCTTCCAATGTATGTTGCCGGATTTTTACAGGCTTCTATGTGGAAACAATTTAATCCTGACGGAACATTAACTTATGGTAATTTCTTGGAAACGGTAACGCAAATTATGCCAATGTACTGGATGCGAGCCATTGGAGGAACTCTGTATATCATCGGAATGTTTGTATTAGTGTATAATATCACTAAAACAATCAGAGCCAATGCTACAATCGAAGACGAATTAGCGGAAGCTCCTGAATTACAAAAAATTAGCAGTGGACGAATTAAAGGAGAAAAGTTTCATCCTTGGTTAGAAAGAAAACCAATTCAATTGACAATTTTAGCAACTGTGGCTATCTTGATTGGAGGAATTATTCAAATTGTTCCTACAATCATGGTAAAATCGAACATTCCTACTATCGCGAGCGTGAAACCCTATTCACCTTTAGAATTAGAAGGTCGTGATTTATACATCCGAGAAGGTTGTGTGGGTTGCCACTCTCAAATGGTGCGTCCTTTCAGAAGCGAAGTAGAACGATATGGCCCTCAGTCTAAAGCAGGGGAGTTTGTTTACGATCATCCTTTCCTTTGGGGATCAAAACGTACTGGTCCAGATTTATTAAGAGTGGGCGGAAAATATAATGACAATTGGCATTTTAACCATATGTGGAATCCACAAAGCACTTCTTCAGGATCGATCATGCCGGGTTATAAATGGTTATTTGACAATAGCGCTTTAGATATTTCGGATATCGAGACTAAGATGAAAGTGATGAAAACTCTTGGGGTGCCTTATACCGATGCTGAAATTGCCAATGCTAAAACAGCAATTAAAGAGCAATCCCAAAAGATTGAAGAAAACCTTCATGCAGACCCTGATTTTGTGAAAAGTTATGAAGACAGTAAGAAGAAAGCGCAAGCAAAAGGAGAAAAGTTTGTTCCTATGCATGAAAGAGAAATCGTTGCGTTAATTGCCTACATACAACGTTTAGGGACTGATATCAAAGTAAAAGACAACAAGTAAAAAATCAAAGTCATGTTCGAACAAATAAAACATAACATGGAAACAATCGCGGGAGTTGCGATTTATCCGATACTGTCATTATTAATTTTCTTTTTTTTCTTTGTAGGACTTGGTTTATGGGTTGTGTCCTATAAAAAAGAAAAAATCAATGAGTTGAGTCAAATTCCATTGAACGATAATTAGTTAGTATAATTTCAAAATAATTAAAATGAAAAAATTAATTCCAGCATATCTAAGAGTACTAATAATTTTCTTTGTCATATTTGGCGTAACGGAATATTTTGTTGACTCAGGTGATCGTCCGGCGTTCATAAAATACCCAATGGTTTCATTGTTTTTATTTGTGTTTCTTTTCCTTTTAATAGCGATAGAAATCACAATAAGCGCTATTGATAATGTGACCTATCAGTTGCTTACTGATGACCAAAAGTCAAAATTGGAAGAAGAAAATAATAAGAGTTTTAAGGAAAAGCAATGGTATAAAAAACTAATGCAAAGCCTTACTAAAACTGAACCTATCGAGAACGAAGCCGGTCTGTTATTGAATCATGATTATGATGGCATCAAGGAATTAGACAATAATTTGCCGCCATGGTGGGTTTATTTGTTCTATGCTTGTATCGTTTTTTCGGCAGTTTATCTGGTTAAATTTGAAATATTAGATGGTGATAATCAGGAAATGGAGCTTAAAAAAGAATTGGCTCAAGCTAAGATTGACGTAGCTGAGTACATGAAAAACGCTCCAGACTTAATGGATGAGAAAACAGTTACTCTATTGACAGAACCTGCAGATTTAGCAAAAGGGGAGACATTGTTCACAACCAATTGTGCAGCTTGCCACAGAGCAGATGGAGGAGGACAAATAGGACCAAACCTAACTGATGAGAATTGGATTTTAGGAGGCGGAATTAAAGAAGTCTTCCATACCATTTCAAATGGAGGTCGCGACGGAAAAGGGATGATTGCTTGGAAAGGGACTTTGAAACCCAAAGAAATACAGGCTGTTGCCAGTTATATATTGTCATTGAAAGGAAGTAATCCAAAAGATGCCAAAGAGGCCGAAGGAGAGCTTTGGGTTGAAGAAAATAAATAGCATTCAGTATTGCTTAATAGAAGTTAAAACATTCAAAAATGTCAAAATTACCAGATCAAGCATTTAGAGATACCATAGGTACAATTGATGGTGAAGGAAAAAGGAAATTTATTTTCCCTAAAAAACCTTCGGGGAAATTTTATGAATATAGAAAGTGGGTTAGTTATTTTCTGTTGATTGTTTTAATTGCTAATCCTTTTATAAAAATTGATGGTAATCAATTCATGATGTTCAACATTTTGGAGCGTCGTTTTAATATTTTTGGTTTTCCATTTTGGCCGCAGGATTTTTATATTTTTGTTCTTTTTATGATTGTGGGTGTGGTTTTTGTCATCCTTTTTACGGTGATTTTCGGGAGAATATTTTGCGGTTGGATCTGCCCCCAAACGATTTTTCTAGAAATGGTTTTCCGCCGAATTGAGTACTGGATTGAAGGGGACAGAGGTTCACAAATTCGATTGTCAAAACAAGAATGGAATGCGGAAAAAATTAGAAAAAAAGGCATTAAGTGGACTATTTTCTTATTGATTTCTTTTGGAATAGCCAATGTCTTTTTAGCTTATCTTATCGGTAGCGATACTTTGATAGAGATGATAGAAGAAGGTCCTGCAAACCACATGAGTACGCTGATTGCCTTGTCGATCTTTACAGGTATTTTCTATTTTATTTTTGTGTGGTTTAGAGAGCAGGTTTGTATTATTGCCTGTCCTTACGGAAGATTACAAGGAGTTCTTTTAGATAATAAATCCATTAATGTAGCCTATGATTTTGTTCGTGGCGAAAAAGAAGCTGGTCGAGCCAAATTCAATAAACAAGAAGACAGGTCTGCAACTGGAAAAGGAGATTGTATTGATTGTAAGCAATGCGTCAATGTTTGTCCAACGGGTATTGACATTCGAAACGGAACCCAGCTAGAGTGTGTAAACTGTACCGCTTGTATTGATGAATGTGATTTGATAATGGAAAGTGTAGGATTGCCAAAAGGCCTTATACGCTATGCATCAGAAGACGAGATAGAGAAAAAAGCAGCATTTAAATTCACACCAAGAATGAAGGGTTATACCGCAATCTTGGTCATCTTAGTGGGAGTTTTGATAGGATTATTATTTTTGCGAACAGATGTTGAAGCAACTATCTTAAGATTACCTGGACAGCTTTTTCAACATAAAGGGGATAATATCAGTAATGTTTTTACCTATAAAATTATTAATAAAACCAATAATGATTTCAAAGAAATCCATTTTAAATTAATTGGAATAAAAGGAACATTAAAGGTAGTAGGCGGTCAAATGCTTGAAGTGCCTAAACAAGGAATGAAAAGTGGGACATTATTTGTTGAAATTCCTCAGTATTTATTAGAAAGTGATAAAACAAAGTTAAGAATTGAGGTTTATAATGGTGATGAGAAAATTGAAACGAGTACCACCACTTTTTTAAGTCCAAGAAGTTTTGACTAAAAAAAAATTTTGAAGAACTTTCTTCAAACTTCAAACTAAAATTATGAAATCGCCACTAACTTCAAGTTTGCGTAAGCAAACATCAATAAATAAAAAGGCGATACCATATGACCACTAACAAATTAATTTTACATATATGAAAATCAATTGGGGAAAAGGGATTGCCATTGCTATAGCGTTGTTCATGGCTTTTATTTTATATTTTGTCATTAAAGTACAATCAGATTCAAAATACGATAATGATTTGGTTGTCGAAGAATATTACAAACACGATGCCCGTTTTGATGAAGAAATGATACGCGCACAAAATGCGCAGGATTTAGTTGAAAAACCCACTATAACTAACGCTGAAAACGGAGTTACGATTGTGTTTCCAGCTGTTTTTGTACCTAATAAAATAAAAGGAAAAGTGTCCCTTTACAGACCGTCTAATAAAAAATTTGACTTCGAAATCCCAATTTCGATTTCTAATCCATCTTTGCTCATACCTAAATCAAATTTGGTAGGCGGTCAATGGGACCTTAACATTGAATGGCAATATGAAGGGAAAGAATACCTGACTAAGAAAACAATTTATATTAAGTAGGCTTAAAACTAAGAGAAAATAGAGAAAGAGTTCAAACTGGAAATTGATTTTAAATCATGTTCACTCTAAAATAGGTATTCTAAAATTCAAAATGATTATGCTTTATACCGCTTTCATATTCGGCTTAATCAGTAGTTTTCATTGTATTGGAATGTGTGGTCCAATAGCTATGATGTTACCGGTTGACAGGACTAATCCTACTAAGAAAGTAAGCCAGATTCTTACTTATCATCTGGGAAGATTAACTGCTTACGGTTCTATAGGATTCATTTTCGGATTAGTAGGTAAAGGCTTTTTCATGGCAGGAATGCAACAAAAAATGTCTATTTTTATTGGCCTGGCAATGATTGTAATTGTTTTAGTTCCTGAGAAAATCTTTGCTAGATATAATTTTTCAAAACCGGTTTATAGATTGATTTCCAAAATTAAACAAAGTTTAGGGAGTCAGTTTAGAAATAAGAGTTACAAATCACTTTTTATAATAGGATTACTCAATGGTTTTTTGCCTTGCGGTATGGTATATGTTGCTTTATTTGGGGCTATAGCGATGCAAAGTGTTGGTTTTGGTGTGTTGTATATGATTCTTTTTGGATTAGGAACAATACCTATGATGAGTAGTATTGTCTATTTGAACTCTTTCTTGACTGTCAAAACCCGAAATAAGATACAAAAAGCAATTCCCTATGTTGCTGTAATAATTGGAGTTCTATTTATTTTAAGAGGCTTAGGATTGGGGATTCCTTATATTTCTCCATCCAATATGAGTTTGTTTATTCGGCAAACTGCTGATTGTCATTAGATTAATTTTTCTTATATTTAACTTAAATTTTAAGAGCGATGGAAAGACACGATTTATTACACGAATTTCCTGAATATCAGGAGAAAATTCATCAACTGAAAGTTAGTAATCCTCAATTTCGAGAATTATTTGATGAATACCATGAATTAGAACATAAAATCCATCGAATAAATGATGGAGAAGAAGTTGTTATTGATGAATATGCCCATGAATTAAAAGCCAGATTTCTTTTTATGAAAGATGAATTAGTGGCGATGTTGCAAAAAGAGTAATGGTATATTTTGGTAGTTATTTTTACTCTCGAAAAACTAGGGCAAATTTAATTTCTAGCTTTTTAAAGGAGTGATTTTTACAGAAAATTTTAGATAACAAACAAAGCACGCTCTATGGCGTGCTTTGTTTGTTTAAGTTTTATATCAGTTTTTAAATTGTCATAGAGAATAATTTAGTTGCGGGAGCTTTTCGTTTTAAAAGCAAGTCAAAGGCCATACAGATATTACGCACATAAGGTTTACCGGCTTCTGTAACTCTAATTTTATCTTTTTTGATGATAAGGAGTTTGTCATTTTCCATTTCTTTCAATTGAGTCAAAATCTCCGGAATTTCTTCAAAATAGATAGATTCGTCTTTCCAGGAAGTTTCAAATTGACACATTAGGTTGAGAATGTGTTTGCGGATAATCAGATCCTCATTAGTTAATAAATGGCCTCTAAATATGGGGAGTTTATTGGTTTCTAGTAATTGATAATAGTCTTCAATTTTTTTTACATTTTGGGCAAAACTATACCAGCTATCACTTATTGAAGATACCCCTAAACCAATCATCAGTTGTGTTTTTGAAGAGCTATAACCCATAAAGTTACGATGCAATTCTCCATTTTTAAAGGATTCAAATAGGCTGTCTGTTTTTAGTGCAAAATGATCCATACCAATTTCATGATAACCATTTTTGAATAATAGTTTCTTTCCTATTTCATATAACATTCGCTTTTTTTCGTCTTTTGGAATGTCTTCATCCTTAAAACCACGCTGTCCGTTTCCTTTGATCCAAGGCACATGTGCATAGCTGTAAAACGCTAGTCTATCCGGTTGTAACGATTTTGTTTTTTCAATCGTGTCTACCACATCCTCTATTTCCTGAAATGGCAATCCAAAAATTATGTCGTGACCAATTGAGGTATAACCAATTTCTCTTGCCCAAAAAGTGACTTTTGCCACATTATGAAAGGGTTGTTCTCTATGAATGGCTTTTTGAACTTTTTCAGAATAGTCTTGCACACCAAAGCTCACTCTTCTAAAGCCTAAATCATATAGTTTTTGTAAATGTTCTCTAGTAGTGTTGTTAGGATGTCCCTCAAAGCTGAACTCATAATCATCGGCACGACCTGCCTTAGAAAAAATACCGTTGATTAAATATTCTAAGTTTTTCGACGAAAAAAAAGTAGGAGTTCCTCCTCCCAGATGAATTTCTTTTATCATGGGCTTTTCGGTCAATATCTCGCAATACAACGCCCATTCTTTTAGAATAGCTTCGATATATGGGTTTTCAACTTCGTGGTTCTTTGTAATGCGTTTATTGCACCCACAAAAAGTACATAAGCTTTCGCAAAAAGGGAGGTGGATATAGAGACTGATTCCGCCTTCTTTAGAATTGCTTTCTGCAAATGATTTTTTTAAGGTGTCAATCCAGTTCTGATATAGAAAGGCTTCTTCATTCCAGTACGGAACTGTAGGGTAACTGGTGTATCTTGGACCAGGGACATTGTATTTTTGAATCATTGAACTTTTCATAGCAAAGAAATTTTCTAAGTTCAAAAGTAGTTTGATTTACGAATAATTAAAATGATAATTATCATGCCAACCGGTTTTTAAAAAAAAGCCTCATGCTATTTCTAGGATGAGGCTTGTTCTTTTAAATAAAAGAATTGATTTTTATTCTTGGTTGAGGTTTCTTAACTGTCTCAGTTTTTCTTTCCAAGTATCCAGACTTTCTTTGTGAATTGCTATATTCTTGCGAACTTCTAAAACAATTGAATTTTCTTTTTTTGCATTTCGGGTATTTGCAAAAAATTGAATATTGTTTTCCAATTGGAAGATTTCGTTTTGAACTTCCTCTATTTTACGCATGATAAAAATCTTCTCGTTTTCCAGTTTTCGAGCATCGTTGCTTTCTGATAGGTTGTCCATTCTATTGGCAAAACGAATCATGTCAGTATCTTTTTTACTCAAACTTAATTTGTCAAAAAGGGCGTCTAAGATTTTATTGAACTTACCTTCAATGTGTCTCCTTGGGAAAGGAACTTTACCAAAAGTTTTCCAGTTTTCAATATGTAATTTTATGGCATCCAAATCTGTTTTGTGGTCACCGGTCAGTTGAAATTCCCTTAGAGTTTCCAGATAAGCTTTCTTTTTGTCAAAAGCTTGCATCTCATCAGTGTTTTCATCATGTTTTTGCTCTTTTAATTTGTCAAAATAATGATTACAGGCCTCTTTAAACTCTTTCCAGATTTTATCTGAATATTTTCTTGGTACATGCCCTATTTTTTTCCACTCCTCTTGAATTTGCTTCATGATTGGTGTAGTTGCTTCAAAATCATCACTGTCTTTTAATTCTTGTGCTTTGGCAACGAGTGCATTCTTTTTGTTTAAATTTTCGTTTTGGTCTTTTTTGATGTCTTTGTAAAAAGAATTTTTGAAAGAATTAAAGTTTCTGACTGCCGTTTTAAATGAGGCCCAAGTTTCTTCATTCACTTCCGAAGGCACTTTTCCTGTTGAGAAAAAAGCGGTTCTTAAAGCTTCTACTTTTTCAATTTGCACTAGCCATTGTGAGTGAGAATTGACTCTGATGGTTGCCAAAACTTCAATCTCGGCGATTATTTGTTTTTTCTTTTCTAAATTTTCAAGTTCGCTACCTCTTAGTTTTTCAAACAAAATTTCACGTTTATCGTGCATTTTTTTTGTCAAATCACTAAATTGATTCCATATTTCATCACGATGTTCTCTAGAAACAGGACCAATGTCTTCCTTCCAAATTCGATGTAAATCTTGTAATTCCCTGAAGGCTTTATTTACATCTGCTTCGTGGAGCAATTCTTCTACACGGCTAACAATTTTTTGTTTTTGTTCTAAATTGTGTTTGAAATCCAAATCTCTTGCTTCGCGGTCCAGATGCAAATAATCGTAGAAATTCTCCACATGAAAATGATAGTTATTCCAAACGTGATTGTATTTGTCTTTAGGTATCGGTCCCGCATTTTTCCATCGCTCCCTTAATTCATTAAAATGTTTTAAGGTGTCCTTGATGTTTTCTTGCGGATTGATCAATTCTTTCAATTCCTCAACGATGGCTAATCTGTTTTCTAAATTGGATTTTAAGTTGGTCTGGAGACTCTTAAAATGATTGTTTTTGTTGTCTCTGTAAAGAGAGTAATATTGGTCAAATTTTACTTTTAGAGGAAAATGATATTGAAATTCATCTGTAGAATCTGGATTCTCATTGTGAAATTCTTCTTTTTTCTCTTCAATAAAGTGATTGTATTTTGCTAAAAAGGCTTTTTTTAATTCTTCAATATGATCTTTTACAGACATAACCTTGTCAGTAGAAACTAATTTTTTCAGTTCATCTACTAATATTTCCATAGACAAGGTCTCATAGTCTTGCATTGGAATTTCATGACGGTCTTTTAAGGTTTCGTCTTCGCTTTCTTCTGCGTTGGTATCAGCTATGGCATCAAGAGCTGTTTGCTTGCTTGAAGGTGTTGTTTTCTTATTATCTACCATTTCATCAGGAGTTGCAACATTGTTGTGCTGAGCAGCTGCAGTGTCATTTTGCTCTGCAAAAGTGGCTGTTTCCAATGTTTCAATATTGGACTGATTTGATTCATTCGAATCTTGGGCTAAATTTCCATCTGCTTCAAGCAGGTTATCATTCTTTTCTTCTAACATTTTTTCAATGTTTAAGGTTTTTACTAAAATTGAATGCGAAAGATAGTAAAGGCGCATTGAAATTCAAAATAAATCCTTTGTTTATAGTTGTATTGTGTTAATTTTTTTTTCATTTCGAAGCAATTTCTTGCTATTCGGTTTGACTGTTTAGTTATTCGAAAAGGAAAATAAAAATAAGATTTTACTGTAGGTAAAATTTAAGGTAGTTCTATAAAATTACTTCTAAAAAGCAATAAGAGTCTTGTTGATACAGGATTTTATTTTTTTAACAAATAAGAGTTTTTATGTTACAATTCCGCTGATTTTGTTGGGCTTACATTGAAACAGAGTGTTTAATTTTTTAATTTTTTTATAAGAGAGAGAGCAATTTTACTTCAAAGCTCTATTTTTGTCGAAAAGCCCATTTTTGGGGATATTCGAGGTTGTTAATTAAGTTTTTTTAGAATATAATTTTAAATTATGAGTGAAATTGAAGTGATTAAAGGGGAGATTTTTAATGATCATCGCGGTCAGATTTCCTCCTTAAACAGTTTTAGATTTGGAGAAGTGGAGCGTTATTATTTCATTCATCATCCAGATCCAAAGGTTATAAGAGGTTGGCATGCACACCAATTTGAAAAAAAATGGTTTCAATGTGTTAAGGGTTCATTTACGATGGCTTTTGTTAAAATTGATGATTGGGATGCGCCTTCAAAAGATTTAAAAGCAGAAATTTTTGAAATTTCAGAAGAAACAAGTGAAGTTATTTGCTTGCCTATGGGCTATGCCAATTGCATAAAAGCACATGATAAAGATAGTGTTTTGATGGTTTTTTCCGGCAAACGAATTCCGGAAGCCTATGAGGATTCTTGGCGTTACGATGCCAATAATTGGGTGGATTGGTCTAAAATATAATTTTTTAAAAGAATGTGCTGAGATTGAATTACGTAAGGCTGATTTAGTTTTTCGGAATTATATAAAAAATCGTCTGGATTTAAATAAGTAACCTAATTGAGTTAGAATTAATTTAAATCCAGACGATTTTTATTATGTTAATTTTTTATTTATTCCAAATGGACCAAGCCTTCTCTGCTTGAAAAATGAGCATGTCGAGACCATTTTTGATTTGAGCTCCTTTTTCTTTCGCTTTTTTAAGAAATTGAGTTTCTTCAGGATTGTAAATCAAGTCGTATGCAATGTGCTTTTGAGTGAAAAAATCATAAGGAATCAACGGAAAAGCCTCAATATTAGGACTTGTACCTACTGGTGTCGAGTTGATGATTATTTGATATTCATTGAAAGTATCAGCATTAATTTGATTGTAGTCAATCGCATTTTCGGAAGGAGTTCTTGATACAAAAACATAAGAAATTCCCAATTCGTCTAAAGCAAAAGCAACTCCTTTTGAAGCACCTCCTGTTCCTAGAATTAAGGCTTTTTTATGATGGGCTTGCAATAAGGGTTCAAGTGATTTTTGAAAACCATAATAATCGGTATTGTAGCCTTTTAATTTGCCTTTTTTGGTAATTTTAATCGTGTTTACGGCGCCTATTTTAGCCGCCTTTTTTGATAATTTATCTAAAAAAGGAAGAACAGATTCTTTATAAGGAATAGTGACATTCAGGCCTTTTAAATTGGGATTGCTCTTTATTAGTTCGGTAAAAGCACTGATTTCTGCGATGTCAAAGTTTTCGTAAGAACAATCTTCAGAGTTTTCTTTTTTAAATTTTTCAGTAAAATATCCTTTTGAAAAAGAATAGCTAATGTTGCGCCCTAATAGGCCAAAGCGTTTTTTTTCTATTTCGACCATTATTCTTTATTGTGTTTCGCGATATAATTTTGCACCGTTTTTTTAGTCCAAACCACAGGGAATAAATCTTCAAGAAGAATATAATTGTCAAAATTCAATCGCAAAGCATTGCTCAAATGGAATTTAGCTTTGGTATTGTCTTGAATCATAAAGTACAATCCAGCCAAACGGTATTCGACTTCGTTTTCTTCGGGATAATATTCTGAGGCCTGTAATAAAGTTTGAATGGCACTTTCAAATTCACCTAAAAATTGAAGGATATCTACCCAAAATAACCAAGTGTCTAATCCTGTATCGCCAAATTCTACTGCTTTTCTATAACCAAATTCAGCTTCTTCAAAGAAGTTCATCTGTTTGTTTATTGTTGCATATCGTTTCCAGTATAAACGGTTTTGATTGTCTATAGCTAAAGCTTTGTTGACATAAAATAATGCTTTCTCAAAGTTTTTTTGACGGACATAGAAATCAGTAATAGCAACCCAACCTTTGTCTAAAAGAGGGTCTTCATGTACCGTTTCGTTGTAATATTTTAATGCTAATGCGGTATTGCCTAATTTTTCATGGCATTTTCCTATTCGAAGTAAGGCATAAGAAGTCGCGTCATCGAGCTCGATGGTACGGCTGTAGCTTTCAATCGCTTCTTCGTATTTTTCTAATCTTTCGTAAGCTTTGGCTCTTTCCATGAAAGCACCTAAGAATTCGTCATCAATCAGCGTTGCATAATCAAAGGCACGGATGGCATTTTCATAGTCTTTTACACCATAATACAAACGTCCCATCTGATGCCAGGCAATTTCACTATACGGATTTTTGTCGATGTATTTATTTAGATAGGCAATAGCGTCAAGGTTTTGATCTAAAAATTCGAAACAATATACCACATTGTACAATGCAGATTGGTCTTCGAGATCTTCTTCAAGGCATTTGATGAAGCTTTCTTTTGCCAGTTCCAGATTATCCATAAACAGGTATTCCATCCCTATTAAGTTATAGACATCGGCATAATCATCGGTGTATTCTAAAGCTGTTTCTAAGTAGGCAACCGCTTTTTCATGCTGGTCACGTTTAGAGCAAATATTGGCTTTTTGAATGTAAATTTCTTCATTAGTAGGTTCAAAGGCATATAGCTCGTTGAGTAATTTTTCAGCTATATCCAGTTTGTCGTCAAATACAAGCATTTCTACTTGAACCAACTTCAATCCCGTCGATTTAGGGTGTTGATCCAGTGCTAGTTTTAATGCTTTTTTTGCCAAAGCGGCCTTACCCATATCGAGATAATGAAGTATGATTTCTTCAAATTCTTCGGAGTCAAAAAAGAGCACTTTGTTCGTTTTTAACATCGACTCAAATTTTGACAGAGATAAGTTATAATCTTCTTCTTCGTTGCTTAATTGCATACTTTGTTTTTTTTGAATTTGGCCTATTTAAAATTAGGCATCCTTACTGTTATTCGGAAGAAAAAGTGGAATTGTTGTGAACAATTTAATTAACATTCTATAGGGAGATTTAAATCGATTTTTTATAATTTTTCGGTTTCGAAAATGCAAAACCAGTATTAGAATCGAAATAAAATTATATTGTTATAGATGATAATCAAAATTGTTATTTATAGACTGCTGTTCATTATTTCATCCATTACTTCTAACATTATTGCGCAACCTTCGCGTATTTCCTGTTCAGAAATTGTAAGCGGCGGCGTAATTCGAATCGCACATCCTTCAAATAGTAACCAGAATAAAATAAGACCTTTGTCTTGACATTTTAATATCACTTCATTCGTTATTGCTGCACTTTTTGTCATTGCGGCAAGCATTAACCCTTTTCCTCTAACTTCTTGTATCAAAGGATGTACCAAAAGTGATTTAAATAGTTTTTCTTTTTCTAAGGCTTCGGGCATTAGATTAGTTTCGGTAATTTCTTTCAAGGTGGCTAAACAGGCTGACGCAATGACAGGGTGACCACCAAAAGTAGTGATGTGTCCCAGTTTTGGATTATCACTTAATAAATCCATCATAGCCGACGAAGCTGTAAATGCTCCTACTGGCATACCAGAACCCATTCCTTTTCCCATTACCACCACATCAGGTACTACATCGTAATTTTGAAAGCCAAAAAGTTTTCCTGTTCTCCCAAAGCCTGGTTGTATTTCATCCAGAATCATCAGCGCTCCCATCTCAGTACAACGTTTACGCACTTTTTTAAGAAAATCATTATCAGGCTGAATGAATCCGGCGCCTCCTTGTATGGTTTCCAGAACGATTCCAGCTGTTTTTGTGGTTATTTTCTCCAGATCGGCTTCATTGTTGAAAGTGATGAAATCAACATCGGGAATTAATGGGCGAAAAACTTGTTTGCGTTCCTCAAATCCCATGATACTCATCGATCCCATCGTATTGCCGTGATAAGCATTGTGGCAAGAAATTAATTGGCTTCTGCCGGTAACTCGTCTCGCTAGTTTTAATGCGCCTTCAATTGCCTCTGTGCCTGAGTTTACTAAATAAGTTTTGTCCAAAGGTTCGGGTAGGAGCGAGGCCATGAGTTTGCAAAACTCGACTGCTGGGCTTTGAGAATATTCCCCATAAACCATAACATGCGAATATTTATCCAGTTGTTCCTTTATGGCTTGGTTTACTCTTTCCGGTTGATGTCCCAGCGTGCAGGCGGAGACACCCGCTACAAAATCCAGGTATTTTTTATTGTTAGTATCGTAAATATAAGAGCCTTTTGCGTAGGATACTTCCATGCCCAATGGATGAGGGGAAGTTTGTGCTTGGTATTTAATGAAATCGTTGTTCATGTTTGTTTTTTTTAACCGAAAAGATTTTTGCAAAGTTCTCGGAATTTTCAGGTATTGATTAAAACTGAATACTGCCGATTGATAACTGCCTACTTTTTCTTCTTCTTTTTGTCATAGTTCAATGTTTCCTTTCTTATTTTCATCGGAACATTTTCTTTTGCGTCTTCCGCTTTTCCTTCTTTGATTAATTTGGCATTAAGTTCATTTTCTTCTGGCGGAAAAATATCATCTTTGGATTTAATCCTTTCGTCGCCACGCCAGAGGAGTCCTTTTAATTTTCTTCCATTTTCAGGTAATTCTTCTTCTGGGAAGATATCGCCATCCACTTGATTAAAAAAAGTTATTGTTTCAACAGCATTATTCTCTATAATTAAATTGATTTTGCTGCTTACATTTTTGTTGATACCAATGAGCTCCTGGGCATCATTTCGCATATAATAAACGACTTCAGTATTTTTTACGACGTCTACATCATGGAGTTTTCCTTCTTTGAATTTTCCATAGAGATTGAGTCCTTTTACTTGATTATAGCCGGTTCCCAGTGTGTCTTTCGAGACCAGAAAAGTATTATTGAGCACTTTTAGGGAATCGAGTTGCTGTGTTGTATTGTTGCCTATAAGATGCATGATGTCTCCCGTAATCTGGTTTTCGCCATTCCATAATATCGGATTTCCTATTAATTTTGTCAAGGCTGTTTTTGAACTCGAATGAATCGAATCGCATTTGCCGCTCATATCGGTTTTGAAAAAGCGAACATTGTTGAAAGCTCGAATAATGCGGTTTCCTTCTTTACCGGTTACCATCAATTTCTTTCCATGAATGTAAACCGAGTCGTTTTGGACAAAATTGATTGCTACGGCTCTTTTGGTAACATACATCGAATCTACTTTTTTGTAAAGCTCGGCATAATGGCCTTTGACAATTCCGCGATTGATGGAATCGGTTATTTTTACATTGCGTGTGGCTGAAGCAAATTCCCGTCCTCGATCATAATATAAACTGTCACCTTCAATTAATCGATCTTCATATTTGATATAAGATTTTCGAAGAAAATGCCCTAGATTTTTTTTGGTGTCGTAAAATCCTTTTTCGGTATAGATAAAGTTTTTCTTGCTCGTAATTGTTGAAGGACCAAAAAGATAGGAATGTCCTGAATTACTAAAATAATCCAAGTGATTGGATTTGATCACATAGGTAGGATTTGTAATGGTAACCGCTGTTAGGAATTGGAACTTTTTCTGTTCGACATAGTATTTTCCCGACTTAGAAGTCAAAGTGTTTTCCTTATTGTTAATGACTCCCTTTGTATTGTAATATACTTCCTGTGTGTTGCGGTTAAAGTTGATTGTATCTGTGGCCAGAGTAGCATCAGGCGAACTCATAACGGCGTCTCCGGTGGCAAATGCTTGCTTTAAGTTGCCATTGTATTCAGCATATCTGCTGTTGAGATAAAGGGTATCGCCTTGAACTAATTGTACGTTTCCGAAAGCTTTGATGTAATTTTCTTTTTGAAAATAGTAGGCTTTATTACAAGTTAGTACAATTCCGTCATGATTTACAATTACGTTTCCTGTAAGTAAAAAAGCATCGGGAATTTCGATCTGATTTACATCTGCATAATCAGAATGTTCAATGATAATTTTTTTTGGACTTTGAGCCCAAATACTTTTTGAACAGAGTATCAGTAAACTGCAACAGATGAAAAATAGTGATTTATTCAATGGATTTATTTTTCGTCAAATTTATGAAAAAGGAAACAAACCCAATTCATATTAGCATTTATTTATAAAATAGGAAAAGAGAATAGACTTTTTTATTTTTAGAATAATGAGAAGAGGAATTTCAAGCGTTCAAATGGGTATTTTTAAAGGGATCCAAGTTTAGTTTTTTAATAAAAAAAGCTGATGCCATAACAAGGTTAGCGGCATCAGCATTACTTTTATTATAATTGAAATCTGTTAGTATTTCCTTCTTATGGCGGCTTCGTAATTTTCGCCTACTTTTTTCCAATTGATTACATTAAAAAATGAATCAATGTAGTTTTGTCGTCTGTATTGGTAACCTAAATAGTATGCGTGTTCCCAGAGATCCAGAGCTAAAATAGGTGTTCCGGGAACAGCTGCATTTCTCATTAAGGGATTGTCTTGATTTTGGGTACTGGTAATCTGAAGTTTTTTATATTTGTCAACCACCAGCCAAACCCAAGCTGAACCAAATTGTTTTGATGATTCGGCCTTGAAAGCGGAAACAAAATTTTCATAAGACCCAAAATCTCTTGTGATTGCGGTTGCCAAAGTGTCTTTGGGAGCACCACCAGCATTAGGGGCCATAGATTCCCAATATAGAGTATGATTGTAATATCCTCCAGCATTGTTTCTTAAATCGGCATTGTCAAGATCCAGTTTTGCTAAGATGTTTTCTATAGTTTCATTCTCTAAAGCTGTTCCGGCAACGGCATTATTAAGGTTGTTGGTATAGGTTAAGTAATGTTTAGAATAATGCATTTCCAGGGTTAAAGGGGAAATTGTTGGAGCCAAGGCATCGTATGGATATGGCAATTTTTCCAGTTGAAAAGAACCTTGATTGGCTCTAACATCATCAGGAAGTCCAATGGATATTTTTTCTTCGGCCGTAGGTAATGGAACTTCTACAACTTCAGTCAATTTTTTGTCGTTGCATGAAACTAAAAAACTAAACAATAATAGGCCTAGTATAAAGTTAATCTTTTTCATTTTACTACTATTTTTTTGAAAGAGAATTGATGATTTCTATATATTGTTCTTTGGCTTCTTCAGCTGAAAGATGGCTAATTTGCATCCAAGCATTGATTTTGAAAGCATCTCTTAAGTGAAAAGCAGCAGTTTGTTTTGGTTCTACTGTTCCAAAGGTTGCCTGTTTGTAATAGGCATAGAGACGCAGCTGCACATCTTGCGGTAAAGACGCTTGAGTCATTTTGGAAGCCGTTTCTACAGCTTCCTGAAATCGAGTATCTAAATCTTTTTCGATCATTATTCTTTGGTTGCAATAACTGTTTTTCCTCCCACTGCTGTTTGATTTAACACAACATTTATGGGTGTGCCTAAAGGTAAGAATACATCTACTCTGGAACCAAACTTGATAAAACCGGCATCGGTTCCTTGTACCACCTGCATTCCTTCTTCGGCATAATTTACAATTCGTCTGGCTAATGCTCCAGCAATCTGACGGTAAAGAACCGCTCCGAAAGTATTGTTTTCAACAACTACAGTTGTTCTTTCGTTTTCTTCACTCGCTTTTGGGTGCCATGCCACAAGGAATTTCCCTGGATGGTACTTGCTGAATTTCACGATACCGCTAAGTCCGTAGCGCGTTACATGCACATTTATTGGAGACATGAAGATGGACACTTGTATGCGTTTATCTTTAAAATATTCTCCTTCATAAACCTCTTCAATCACAACTACTTTTCCGTCAACAGGAGCCAAAATTTGGTTCTCGTTTAAAATCACGGTTCTTTTTGGATTTCTGAAAAATTGTAAAATGATTACCAATAATAGGAAAGCACTAATCTGAATTAGTTTTTTTAGCCAAATTGTGTCAATAAAATTGTCAGATAATAATAGTACAATAGCTGTAAAAATAATACCTAGTAAAATAGTCTTGGTTCCTTCTTTATGAAACATAATTTAAAATTTGATAAAATAAAAATACAATTGGTGCTACAAATATAACACTATCTAGTCGATCTAGAACGCCTCCGTGGCCGGGCATTATTTTTCCGCTGTCTTTTACCCCAGCAATACGTTTGAATTTGGATTCGATTAAATCACCGATAGTTCCGAAAATACCAGCTATTAAAGCAATCATGGTCCAGATTAAAATGGATTTTTCGCTGAAATTAGGATTCGGTTTGATGTATAGTTTTGAAATTAAAAAGCCTGCAAAAACTGCAAAAGCCACTCCGCCAACAAAGCCTTCAATGGTTTTTTTAGGAGAGATACGCTCCAGTAACTTATGCTTTCCAATGGATTTTCCTACTAGGTAAGCAAAGGTGTCATTAGTCCATATAAGAATGAATAATCCAATAATGATTTTAGGATTATAATCATTTATTCCGAAGGAGATTTTGACTATAAAAATAAAAGGAAGCACAATATATCCTAATAAAAAAATATATTTGGAGAGTTTGCTCAAGGATTGAATAGTATCATTGAATAAAAAGTCGATGCATTTTATTGATATTAATAAGGTGATGACAAGTAAAATGGTATTCAGCTGGGATACATTAACGATAAGTTGAATGTCGTGTTCTAGGATTCCATTGATGTAACTTTCGGTTTCTATTTTATAAAAGCTAATCAAAGCGATAGTGGTATAAAAGAGGGAACCAAAAATAAGAGGTAAAACTTTATTAATTTGAACTAAATTGCAGAATTCATAAATTGCAATAATTAGGAAAACACCAAATAAGCTAATAAAACTTTCAGTAGAAAATAGGATAGAGGCTAATAATAACAGAATATAGACGGCACCAGATAGGGCTCTCTTAAGTGTTTCATTCATCTTAAAGATCTTCTAAAAGCAATAAATAAAGATTTTTGGCAGAACTGCCATATTGAGTAAAGTCCTCTTCTTTTGCTTTTTCAAAATATTTTATAGCGGTAATGTTCGTTGGATAATCTCTTTCGTATTTCTTTTTTATAGCGCTAAGGCTATCGCTCTTCATGGCAAGAATTTGACTTGTTCTGGCTAGAACAATGATGTCAACAGGAAGTTCGTGTGGTTTGTGTTGCTTGATTTGTTTTGAAGAGAACAGTATTGATCCTTCTTCGGCAATTAAATTTTCACAGCTCGCAAAAAGGAATTTTGGATTTGTGGGTTTTTCGTAACTAAGTTTGTTTTCGTCTAATAGTTTATGAAGTTGTGGGTCATAACAAAGCACTTCTTTTTCATACCAATCATTTTCTTCCAGAATATTTTCGAACTGTTCTTTTACTTCGTCCAAATTTTCGCAGTATAAAAATTTACCGCCATTTTTTTTAAAATTAAAGATAAACTGCTCGTCAATTGACATGGAATTGTCAATTGGTGATTTGTTATATTCGTTTTCAGTTTCTTCTTCTGAAGCCGGATTAATAGAACCAAAAAATTTTCTAAAAAGACTCATATTTTTATTAAGGTGCTTTATGTATTATTTGAATAACGTCCAAAGATAAAAAAATCTTAATTCAAAAGTGGCTTTTGAATTAAGATTTTAAAAACTATTAAAAATAAGATGTTTTAAGAGACTACTTCATCAAGGTTTTTGTCAAAGGTTCTTTTTCCGAAAATTGCTTCAAGGTCATCTTTAAAAATGACTTCTTTTTCAATCAGAATATCAGCTAGCTGATTTAATTTGTCTTTGTTTTCTTCCAAGATTTCAATTGCTCTTTCGTATTGACTTTCAATTAGTGAAGAGATTTCTTGGTCTATAACTTTAGCAGTTTCCTCTGAATAAGGTTTAGAGAAGCTGTATTCGCTTTGACCGGATGAGTCATAATAGGTAACATTTCCTATTTTGTCATTCAAACCATAGATGGTAACCATCGCACGAGCTTGTTTAGTTACTTTCTCTAAATCACTCAATGCACCGGTAGAAATACGGTTAAAAGTCACTTTTTCGGCTGCTCTTCCTCCCATGGTAGCGCACATTTCGTCTAGCATTTGGTCTGGACGCACAATTTGACGTTCTTCAGGTAAATACCAGGCAGCTCCCAGGCTTTGTCCTCTAGGGACAATGGTTACTTTGATTAATGGTGCAGCATGTTCTAGCATCCAGCTCACTGTTGCATGTCCTGCTTCGTGAATGGCAATGGCTTTTTTCTCCTCTGGAGTGATGATTTTATTTTTCTTTTCCAGTCCGCCTACAATACGGTCTACAGCGTCAAGGAAATCTTGTTTGTCAACGGCTGTTTTGTTGTATCTGGCAGCAATCAGGGCAGCTTCGTTACATACGTTAGCAATATCAGCACCTGAAAAACCAGGAGTTTGTTTGGCAAGGAAATCTAAGTCAAGGCCTTCTACTTTTTTCAAAGGCGCAAGATGTACTTGGAAGATTTCAGCGCGTTCGCGAATATCTGGCAAGTCTACAAAAATTTGTCTGTCAAAACGACCGGCACGCATTAAAGCTTTGTCTAATACATCGGCTCTGTTTGTAGCGGCTAACACAATTACATTAGAGTTGGTCCCAAAACCGTCCATCTCAGTAAGCAATTGGTTCAGGGTGTTTTCTCTTTCGTCGTTCCCGCCTGACATATTGCTTTTACCTCTGGCTCTACCTACTGCGTCAATTTCATCAATGAAAATGATAGCTGGAGATTTTTCCTTGGCTTGTTTGAATAGGTCACGCACACGTGATGCACCTACACCTACAAACATTTCAACAAAGTCAGAACCTGACAAAGAGAAAAAAGGCACTTGTGCTTCACCGGCAACGGCTTTAGCCAATAAAGTTTTACCCGTTCCAGGAGGACCTACAAGCAGGGCTCCTTTTGGAATTTTACCACCAAGATTAGTGTACTTTTCCGGGTTTTTCAAGAATTCAACAATTTCTTGTATCTCTTCTTTAGCACCTTCTAGTCCGGCAACATCTTTAAAAGTGGTTTTGATATCTGTTTTCTCGTCAAAAAGTTTGGCTTTTGATTTTCCGATATTAAATATCTGACCACCGCCTCCAGCACCACCACCAGACATTTTTCTCATAATAAAGATCCAAACACCTATAATAATGATGATAGGAAGTAAACTAATAAGAATGTCTGACCAGTTGCTTTTAGCTAAGAAATTAAAATCTTTTAATTTTCCTTCGGCTACCGCTTTTTCTAGCTTGTTTTGAAATATTTGATCGTTACCAATTTCAAAAGTATATTGAGGACCTTTGTTAGGTCTGTCAAAAATATCTTTTGCTACTTTTTGGTGTTCTTTGTCCTTTAGCGCTTCTGTTTTTAAGAAAACTTCAGCTTCGGTTTTATTGTAGACAATTACTTTTTCTATTTGACCTTTGTCTAAATAGGCGTTGAATTTAGAAGAAGTTAATTGAGCCGGTTCTTGCAAACTGCTGCTGCCGGTAATAAAGCTGATAAAAAGGAAAATAAGCAAAATGGCAGTATAAACTAACCAAGGACTTATTTTAAATTTATTAGGATTCGGATTATTTTCTTTAGCCATTCTGAGTGTGTCTTTCTTTAATATTTATTAGCTATTGTAGTTATTTTAGCATCTCCCCACAAACTTTCGATATTGTAATATTCTCTAATTTGTTTTTGAAATACATGTACTACGATGTGTACATAATCCATAAGTACCCATTCTGCATTACCGGAACCTTCAACGTGCCAAGGTTTATCTTTTAGTTCTTTTGAAACTACTTTTTGAATAGAGCTAACAATTGCATTTACCTGCGTATTTGAATTCCCGTTGCAGATAACAAAATAGTCACAAACTGCGCTATCAATCTCTCTCAGATCGAGAATCTCAATGTCACTTCCTTTTACTTCTTCGATTCCCGCAATAATGTTCGCCAATAAAGCATCATTATTTATAGTCTTTTTTGTCATGAAATATTTTTATATAAGTTTGTAAAGTTACCATTTTTTGTGATTATTTTTGAACCTTAACATAATATTAAATTCTGTTGCACAAATTATAGCTAATGAAACTAATCAAACTCGATGCCATAGATTCTACAAATGAGTTTCTTAAAGGGCTATCGAATAAGCAGGAACTGGAAAATTTTACTGTTGTTACTGCTGAAAATCAAACCAAAGGAAAAGGACAAATGGGCTCAGTTTGGACTTCTGAGCAGGCTAAGAATCTAATAATGAGTGTTTTTGTCAGGGATTTGTTGTTAGGTATTGATCAAATATATCATCTTAATGTGGCGATGACATTGGCTGTAATTCAGGCTTTGGAATCGTTTCACATTCCGGCATTAAGCATTAAATGGCCAAACGACATTATGTCATATAATTTTAAAATAGCTGGCATTTTGATTGAAAATAGCCTGAAAAGTGACGGAAGTGTTAGTTCAATCGTTGGCTTAGGGCTCAATGTAAATCAAATCAATTTTGATGATTTGCCCAAAGCTTCTTCTTTGGCGGTCATTTGCGGTACTTCATTTGACAAAGAAGAAATTCTCTTTCGAATTGTAGAAAAGATGAAAAATAATCTTGAAATACTGAAGAAACAGCCAGATTTATTATGGATGGATTATAGAAATAGGCTTTTTAAGAAAGCTGTTCCAATGCCTTTTAAAGACAATAGTGACCGGAATTTTATGGGAATTATTCAAGGTGTTTCTCCGTTTGGAAAACTTCAGCTACTCTTGGAAGACGATTCTATTGTCGAATATAATATCAAGGAAATTCAAATGTTGTATTAAAAAATGCTGATGTTGTGTCTGTAGGTCCTAGATTTGGTAGCCTGCCGTAGCTACACAATAAAACCGTTGCAATTGCGTAGCCAGATGCTAAATTTATACCTAATTAATGTTTTCTACCGATTGATGTTTGCTCTTGTGAATAATCTAAGGGTACAAAATACAGATTTTCACCCTGATCTTATTTAAATCTTATTGCAGTCTGTTGCGGGTATGTTGCAGGTATGTAGCGGGTATGTACGGGATATGTATGAGTAGTTGAATGATAATAGCTTATCGTTTTATAAAAAAATAAACAGGACAACAAATGAGCTGTCCTGTTTAATTTAATGTTTGTTTTTCTAATGTTGAATTAGGACTTTATGAGAATGCCATATTTTTCCATCAAATATCCGTAATATATATCATTAGGTGGTAATGTGTTTACTGATATGTTTGCAGCTGTTAATCCGTTGCTAAACTTTTGCTTATGTTTAATTGTACCTTTTATTTTTTACTTATTTCTAAAATTTTAATTTTCTTATAGGCTCTGTAAGTGGTTGTATTACCGCAAATAAAGTCTTCATTCAATACTTCATATTTAATAAGAACTATCGTTTTGTCCTTTTCAAATTCCTTAGATAAATTTGCGGGCGAATAGTAGGTATTATTCACTTTAATGATCCAGCCACAATTTTCGGTTGGTATTGGGCCGCCATCTAAAATTACAGCCTCGATTTGTTCACTTTTCAATATTGCTTGATGTGATTCACAGGAATAATTCATAAACACAAAAGCTATTAATAAAACTAATGTTGTTTTCATATTTTTTGCATAATTTAAAGAAGTGAAAAAATTACTGGATTTAAGATTTGATTTTCTGCGATTTATAATTTTTTAATATGCTGACAAAAAAAAGATTCTCATATTATAATGATTGTGTTTTCTCATTGCACTATAATTTTTGTTAAAATTATATTTTCATAGGTTACGTCAGCAATATCAAATGTTTTTTCGCAAATTTCTTTCAGGTGTCCTGAAAATTTGATGTTCAAGGTTTGACCATTGCTTTTAAGATTTAGAATTTGTTGGTTTAGGATGCCTTCGTTACAAACAATCATTTTGTGCACACAATTACTGCAATTTTGTTCGGTATAAGCTATCCAAAATTTATTGTTATAATAATTGTCGTTTGGATCAAGTTGTTTTTTATATGCTATTTTACCAATCAAATTTGCTGATTCAGGAATTGTTGTTCTAATAGTAGAATCACAACCACAATCGGGTATTTCATCTTGGTCTTTTTGACAACTAAGAACTAAAAAAGAGGTAATTAAAAAATAAGAAAAAAATCTAATTGTTAATCGTTTGGGGGCACGTAAAATTTTGCTCATAAAATATTAGATTACAGTTAAGTTTTATAAAAAAACATTTTTTAAATTTATTTAATAATCTCAAATTTAGATTTTTAATTTAAATAAATAAGGATTTTTCTGTAATCTTTTTAAAAGAGAAGAAATGATTTGTAGCTTTCTGCGGTAGTGCAAATGATAACCAAAAATGTACAAAAGGCATTTGTTATTTGAAATAAGGCACAAAAAAAAGATGTTTAAAGCTGAAATGAAATCAGGCTTTAAACATCTTTAGTGATGAATTATGTTGTTTTTACAATTTTGTCATGTTGGTAGCCAAAGTTTCTATAAATTTCCCGATAGGGCCTTTGATCATCATCGCCATCATGGGATTGAAATCTCCTTCAAAATCAAGTTTGACATCACTTGAATTATCAGTAATTGCGTTAATATTAGCAACTAATGTAAACGGAAGCTTGTCGCTTGCAGCGCCCAGAACCACTTTGTTTGGAGCCACTTTTTCTTTCATTTTCAGTTTTATTTCCGGCATTCCTTTTAATCCAAAAATAAAGGCATCATCTCCAATAACTTCAAACTTGGCAATGTTTTCAGGCATCAATCTTTCGAAGTTTTTGACGTCAGTTAGCAAGTCAAATAATTCTTGAGCTGATTTTCGAACAGTAACTTTAGGACTTTCTAAGTTCATATTTTTTTCTTTGTTTATTTCTAAATCACGTCCCAAGCAGAAGGATTTACGCTCCATTCTCTTAAAGTCGATTCTTCTTTTTCGGTAATGTAATTTTTGGCAACGGCTAAATTCAATAAATTTTGATAATTGCTCAAAGTGTACAGGTCAAGATTGGCCTTTTTAAAGTTTTGTTCAGCGACATCAAAACCATAAGTGAAGATGGCGGCCATCCCTTTTATGTTGGCTCCGGCGGCACGCAAAGCTTCAACGGCCATCAGGCTGCTGTTTCCGGTACTAATTAAATCTTCGACAACAACAACATTTTGTCCTTTTTGAAGAAAACCTTCCACTTGGTTCTGGCGACCGTGTTTCTTGGCTTCGGGACGCACATATACAAATGGCAATCCTAAACTCTCGGCAACCAGCATACCAATTCCTATTGCTCCGGTGGCTACACCGGCAATAACATCTGGTTTTCCAAATTGTTTTTCAATATTTTTGGAAAATTCATCACGCACATAATTTCTTATGGCTGGAAATGAGAGAATTAGTCGGTTATCACAATAAATAGGTGATTTCCATCCGGAAGCCCATGTAAAAGGATTTCCTGGATTCAATTTAATTGCATTTATTTGTAAAAGCAATTCGGCTGTTTTTTCGGCAGTATCTTTATTAAAAATCATAGTACAAATGTATAAAGTTTTTGTGAACGACAAACCACTTTTTTTGACAAATAAAATATCAAAAGAAACAGATTTTCAATTATTTTTATTGGAAAGTGTTGATATAGTTCAGCTTATAGTTAAAATTTTTCAAAATAAAATTCAAAAAGCCTATCTCTATCATCCGGATGAAAAAGAGATTTTAAAGACTTTGAAAACAAAAATTCCCGTATGCAAGGCAGGAGGCGGCTATGTCTATAATAAAAAGGGAGAAGTTTTATTTATTTTCAGGAATGGAAAATGGGATTTACCCAAGGGCGGAATAGAAAAAGGAGAGGCCATCGAAACCACTGCCATGCGTGAAGTGGAAGAAGAAACAGGCGTCAATAAATTGACGGTTACCAATAAACTCCAGAAAACCTATCACATTTTTAAACGCAATGGCAAGTACAAACTAAAGATTACCCATTGGTTTGAAATGCAGTCTGATTTTGACGGCATACCACAAGGTCAACTGGAGGAAGGAATTGAAAAAGTGGCTTGGTTAAAGCCCGATGAAATTCCTGAAGCTCTGAAAAATTCCTATGAAAATATCA
Source organism: Flavobacterium granuli (assembly GCF_900129705.1). Lineage (GTDB taxonomy): Bacteria > Bacteroidota > Bacteroidia > Flavobacteriales > Flavobacteriaceae > Flavobacterium > Flavobacterium granuli. The sequence goes on from NZ_FQWO01000003.1 coordinate 184,597, forward strand.
AATTATTGTTTGAAGAAGAAAAACTCCCGAAATAGGAGTTTTTTTTTAGTTTAAAATGCGGTAAACAGGATATTGCAGATGCGCCTTTTCATAATAGACCGAATGTTTGTAAATCCAGTCCAGTTGCGCTTCAGGATTATTAGCAAAAGCGATATCTGTAATCTTCTTTTGTTCTAATTCTGTTTTGAGTTTTGGATTGTCTTTTAAAATTTGAGCCGCCGTATCTTCAAAAACATAATCAGAATAGCCCTCTTTTTGTTGAAGCATGGTATCGAAAAAATTCCAGTTAAAAAAGGAATCAATCCCTTCCGGTTCTAAGGTTTCCAACAGGTATTTTACGCCTTTTTGTTGGGTAGAAATAACATAATCTCCTTTGGCGAAAGCCACATTTTTCTTTTCGGAAGCAATTTTTGTGTCGCGATGTAAATAATGTCCTTCGTAAGCCGAAGCGCTTGTTTTATAATCCTGAATACGATAGCTTTCTACTGTGATGATGGTATCTTTTTCTAGTTGGTTATACGCGATGTTGTTGTTTTTTAATAACTCGATGATATTCCAAAATGCCTTTGGAATAATGTAGCCGTCAGGAATCAGGATTTCTTTTGCTGATTTAAATTCCTTCAGATAAGGAATGTCTTTTTTATAGGGTTTGTTTCTGTCATAATACAATCTGTTACCAGTGGTGGCCTCACTTTTTTTATGTCCCGCTTCAAAACCCAGAAAGGGGAAAGTGGTGGTTTTTGTAGTGTCTATTTCCCATTTGATGGTATAGGATTTTTTGGGTGCATATTGTTCTTCGTTTTTCAATCGCATTTGTTTGATTTTTTGATGATTGCGATCCATAAAATCGATGGTGGAAGTCATAAATTCGTAAGTGACTTTGACGCGATCGGCATATTTTTTTAACATGTGGGTTTCTACAACAAACCCGATGGTGTTGAACAAAGAAGTATAGCCCGTAGAATAGCGAGGACTGTCAAAAAACTGAGCAAAACCGTTGTCGGGAGTTTCGCTGAAAGCATTGACATAAGGAGTGGTTTCTATGTTTTTTTGCTGCAAGTGGAGAACCAGCGAAGGCATCATTTTGGTATTCATATAATTGCCTAGAACCTCGCCTAATTTATTTTGTTGGGTCATGATATAGGTCAGTTTGTATTGGTAATCGGCGCCATTGCTTACGTGATTGTCAATAAAAACATCCGGATTGAGCTGGTGAAAAATGTCAGCAAAACTTCTCATATTTCGAGTGTCTGATTTAATAAAATCCCGATTCAGATCATAATTTCTTCCGTTGCCTCTAAAGCCATAAATTTCAGGTCCGTCCTGATTGGCTCTTGAATTCGAATTCCTGTTTAAGGCACCTCCAATATTATATACCGGAATAGTCACCAAAACAGTGTTTTTAGGGATTTCAATTTTGCCCAGTGCCAAATCCCGAAACAATTGCATCGTGGCATCAATGCCGTCCGGTTCTCCGGCATGTATGCCGTTGTTGACTAGAAGAATGGCTTTGTTTTTTTGAATTTCTTTAAAATTGAATTTCTTTTCCGGGTTGAAAGTGATGATGTGTAAGGGTTCTCCGCTGTCTGTAATGCCTTTTTTCTCCATTTTTATCGTAGGGAAATCTTTGGCCAGCAAAGAATAATAAGCAATAGTTTGCTGATAAGTCGCGGTTTGATTTCCATTGCCTTTTTCGAAAACAGTAGCGTATTTGTTGTCTTTTTGAGCAATAATAGTCATTGTAAACAGCAAGAAACTAAAAGTAAAGAATTTCATATTCATTTTTTTTGCGATATAAGCCAAATGTAATATTTTTTTAATTGAAATTTGAGGCGAGAATTTGGCGAGAATATTTCAAGAATAGAAATTATACCTGAATATTAAAAACTCAACACTGACCACTTTTTTTAAGTACTTTTGCAAAATGAATAAGAAACACCATTCCAACAATATACTTTTGAATTTAGGGATCGAAAACCTAAACGAAATGCAGGAAATGGCACAAGATGCTATCCTGAATGACAATAATATCCTTTTGCTTTCTCCAACAGGTTCAGGAAAAACGCTTGCTTTTTTATTGCCTGTTTTAGAAATGTTACAGCCCGAAATTCTATCGGTTCAATGTTTGATTTTGGTTCCATCACGGGAATTAGGATTGCAAATTGAGCAGGTTTGGAAAAAAATGGGTACGGATTACAAAGTAAATGTATGCTATGGCGGACATTCCATTGAAACCGAAATCAAGAATTTGAGCAATCCGCCGGCTGTTTTAATAGGGACTCCAGGAAGAATTGCAGACCATATCGATAGAGGTACGTTTCGTTTGGACAAAATCCAGACTTTAATTCTGGATGAATTTGATAAATCTTTGCAACTGGGTTTTCATGAGCAAATGTCTTTTATCATCGGGAAATTGTCTAAATTGAATAAAAGAGTCTTGGTTTCAGCAACTTCTGATATTGAGATTCCAAAATATACCAGAGTGGTGAATCCTACCATTTTGGATTTCATTCCTGAAAATGAGGGAGAAACAAACCTATCGACAAAATTGGTCGTTTCTAAAGAAAAAGACAAGATGGGCAGTTTGTTCAATTTGATATGTTCGCTAAAGTCTGAATCGGCGATTGTTTTTTGCAATCACCGTGACGCCGCTGAACGCATTAGCGACAGCCTGAACGAAAAAGGAATTTATGCTACCTATTATCATGGCGGAATGGATCAGGACGAGCGTGAACGCGCTCTGATTCAGTTCCGCAACGGAAGTGCGAGTTATTTAATCACTACGGATCTTGCAGCGCGCGGACTTGATATTCCCGAAATGAATCATGTTATTCATTACCATTTGCCATCCAAAGAAGACGAATTTACCCATAGAAACGGTAGAACGGCACGTATGACGGCATCGGGGACTGCTTACATTATTGCTCATGAAAGCGAGAAAAAGTTAGATTATATCGATTATGGTATGGATGTTTTCAATGTTGAGAATGCAACTTCTTTGCCAAAACCACCGCAGTTCCAAACGATCTACATCAGTGGCGGAAAGAAAAATAAATTGAATAAAATTGATATCGTTGGTTTCTTTTCCCAAAAAGGAAAACTAGAAAAAGGCGATTTGGGATTAATCGAAGTGAAGGATTTTATTTCTTTTGCAGCGGTAAGATTCAATAAAGTAAAAGACTTACTTCACAACATCAAGGACGAAAAAATGAAAGGCAAAAAGTTTAAAATTGAAGTGGCCCGAAAAGTGATTAAAAAAGAAGAGGAGTAATCAGTATTCAGTATTCAGTATTCAGTTTTTAGCTGGTAGTAAAAAAAAGTTTACAAATAAAAATCGTTAACGGTATATCATTACCGTTAACGATTTTTTGTTTTATAAGGAGTTAATGATCACTGACCACTAAAAGCTGAATACTGATTACTAAATTTTCTTAACGTATTGAGTAATGATTACAATGGTTTGACCATCAACTTTTCCTTCAATATATTCGGCATTTTCATGGTCTAAACGGATGTTGCGCACTGCGGTTCCTTGTTTGGCCACCATGCTCGATCCTTTTACTTTTAGGTCTTTTATCAAAACTACAGAGTCTCCATGTTCTAGGATTACGCCATTACTGTCTCTATGGATAATTTTATTTTCGTCATCTTCTCCTTCGCCGGTTGCCTGTGCCCATGCCAAGGTATCTTCATCCAAATACATTTGATCGATTAATTCCTGTGGCCATCCGGCTGAACGCAAACGGCTTAACATTCTCCATGAAATTACTTGTACCGGAAGGTGTTCGCTCCACATACTGTCGTTTAAACATCTCCAATGGTTTAGATCTTCCGTGCCTGGGTTTTCAATTTGTGATATACAAGTATTACAAGCCATTATTGCCTCGTCGATTCCGCCTTTTTTTGTAGGCAGTACTTCATATACTTTTAGGTTTTCGGTTGCTCCACAAAGTTCACATTTTGCACCACTACGTTTGTTTAATTCTCTTTCTATACTCATTATTGAAATTTATTTTGATTTTGCGAAAGTACAGTTAATAGCTGCTTCTTACAAGTTTATGAATGATTTATGACTGCAAATAAAAACGGAATGCATTATTTTACTCTTACAGCCTTAGGAACCAATTTTTGGTATTCGCCTCCATTTCGGATTACATCTCGCACAATGCTGGAACTGATATATGATGTTCTCGCTGCTGTTAATAAAAACACGGTTTCTATTTTTGACAAATGTCTGTTGGTATGCGCGATGGCTTTTTCGAATTCAAAATCGGCGGGATTGCGCAAACCACGCAGAATGAAATCTGCTTTTAGTTTTTGGCATAAGTCAATTGTTAAGCCTTCATAGCTAATTACGCTAACTTTAGGTTCGTCTTTGAAGGTTTCTTCTATGAAACGTTTTCTTTCCTCCAGCGGGAACATGTATTTTTTCTCGGCATTGACGCCTATGGCAATTACGATTTCGTCAAATAGAGGGACGGCTCTTTTGATGATGTCTTCGTGACCTAATGTTATAGGGTCAAAAGATCCCGGAAATATGGCTTTTCTCATTTTTAAGAGTTTCTAAATTTTATAGCGCTAACTCAATTGCATTGGTAAATAAATCTTGCAGTGCAATTCCTGCGGCGGCGGCCTGTTGCGGAATTAAACTCTCCGAGGTCAAGCCCGGAATAGTGTTCATTTCTAGCATGAAGGGTTCATCATTAACAATGATAAACTCGGTTCTGGAGAAGCCTTTCATTTTTAGCAACTCATAGGCACGTTTGGCAATAGTACCTACTTTTTGGGTCATTTCGTCAGAGATTCTGGCAGGGGTTATTTCCTGTGATTTTCCCTGATATTTGGCCTCATAATCAAAGAAATCATTTTCAGAAACAATTTCGGTGATGGGTAGGACAATAATTTCTCCTTTATAATTGATAACCCCTACAGTCACTTCGGTACCGTCCAGGAAGCTTTCTATAATGATTTCGTTGTCTTCTTTATAGGCGACTTCGATGGCAATTGGCAATTCATTTTCGGTTTTTACTTTTGAAATTCCAAAACTGGAACCCGCTTTATTGGGCTTTACAAAACAAGGTAAGCCTACTTTTTTAATGATTTCGTCGGTATTGATTTCGTCTCCTTTATTTAGATAATAAGAAGTGGCGCTTTTTATGCCGTAAGGCTTTAGGACCGAAAGAAAATCCCTTTTGTTGAAAGTTAGTGCTGACTGGTAATAATCGCAGGAGGTTTGCGGAATCCCCAATAATTGAAAATAAGCCTGCATGAGTCCGTCTTCGCCCGGAGTTCCATGAATGGCATTGAAAACACAATCAAAACTGATTTTGTTCCCGTTTACCATTACTGAAAAGTCATTTTTGTCAATGGAGAATTCAGTATCTGAATCGTCTACATAAACCCATTTTTCTTTGAATATATGGATTCGATAGCCTTTGTATTTTGTTTTGTCCAGATTTTGGTACACTACGTTTCCGCTGATTAAAGATATTTTATATTCGCTGGAATAGCCGCCCATGATAATGGCAATGTTCTTCATTTTTTTTTGTTTAATCGGTTAAACGTTTAATCGATTAAACGATTAAAACGAATTGTAAACAAAATTATCATTTTTTTTGAAACGAATTAGCTATATCTTTGTGCGATTATAAAAATAAATTTATGAGTTTACGTAAATATCTTGTCAGCCGTGTGTTTCTGACGCAAGTATTTCTTGCGCTTTTGATAATTGCCGTATTGGGATACCTTTTTATGCATTGGCTGACTTTTACCACAGATCATGGCAATGAGATTTCAGTGCCTAATTTGAGCAAGTTGACAGAGGAACAAGTGGAAGAAAAATTGGACGCTTTGGATCTTTCTTATGTGCTGTTGGACAGTGTGGATTACAGAAGTGATTTTCCGCAATATTCTGTTGTACAGCAAGATCCTTTGCCGGGTGCGAAAGTGAAAGTGGGAAGAAAGGTATATATAAAAATTAACAGTTCCGGATTCTCATCAGTAAAAGTTCCGGATTTGATTGAGAAAACCTATCGTGAAGCAGTGCCAACACTAAGAGCATTAGGGTTAGAAGAAGGTACAATTACCTATATTCCTAATCTAGGAAAAGACATGGTTCTGGAAATGCGTTTCAAAGGAAGGAATATTAAACCCGGAGATAAGGTTTTGAAATCGTCTAAAATTGATTTGGTTTTAGGAGACGGAAAAGCAAGTTATGAAGAGGATATAAGAACGGATAGCATTGCTAGTCCAACAGAAGAATTACCAAATGAACAATAATGTAGAGTCGATTGACTTAGAAGAAGAAGAATTATTCGAGCATTTTAAATTTGAAGTTCCCAAAGGGCAAGCGCCTTTGCGAATTGACAAATATTTGATGGGGTTAATTCAGAATGCCACTAGAAATAAAATTCAGAATGCTGCCAGCGAAGGAAATATTTTTGTAAACGACGCCATTGTAAAGTCGAATTACAAAGTAAAAGCCTTTGACGTGGTTCGTGTGATGTTGACGCATCCACCTTATGAAAATCATATTATACCCGAGAATATTCCACTGGATATCGTTTATGAAGACGATGCTTTGTTGTTGATTAACAAGCAACCAGGAATGGTAGTACATCCCGGACACGGAAATTATACGGGAACCTTAGTGCATGCTTTGGCCTATCACTTTGATAATTTGCCAATGAACAGCAGCGAACGTCCCGGACTGGTTCATCGAATTGATAAAGATACCTCTGGTTTATTGGTGATTGCCAAAACAGAAGCCGCGATGACACATTTAGCCAAGCAATTTGAAGCTAAAACTTCCGAAAGAGAATACATTGCCCTGGTTTGGGGGAATGTGGCTGAAGAGAAAGGAACAATCGAAGGCAACCTAGCCCGTCATCTGAAAGACCGCATGCAAATGGCTGTTTTTGCCGATCCTGAAATAGGAAAACCGGCTGTGACTCATTATAAGGTATTGGAACGTTTTGGGTACGTGACTTTGATTTCGTGCCAACTGGAAACGGGAAGAACACATCAGATTCGAGCCCATATGAAACACATTGGGCATCCTTTATTTAATGATGAGCGTTATGGCGGTCATTTAATTTTAAAAGGAACTACGTTTACTAAGTACAAGCAGTTTATAGACAATTGTTTCAAAGCCTTGCCAAGACAGGCTTTGCACGCCAAAACTTTAGGTTTTGTACATCCTACCACTGGTGAAATGTTGCGTTTTGATACGGAACTGCCACAAGATTTTCAAGATTGCATTGAGAAATGGAGAGGATATTCTAAATCCCATAGTACCGACGAAGAAGAGTAAAGTAAATCCCCTCGCGATAAATATCGTGAGGGGATTTTTTTTTATTCTATTATTTTTTCTATGCGGTTTAGTTCCTCTTGGCTAAAAACAATATTTTTTAAGCATAAAAGAGAATCTGCTAATTGTTCCGGTTTGCTGGCGCCCACCAGTACCGAACTCACGCGTGGATCTTTCAAAAGCCAAGCCAGCGCCATTTGTGCTAAAGATTGATTGCGTTGGATTGCTATTTCGTTTAATTCTTTGATTTGCTGTAGACGACTCTCGGTGACATCTGTTTGTTGTAAATAACCATGAGCTTTGGCTGCTCTGGAATCAGAAGGAATTCCGTCCAGATATTTATTAGTCAAAAGCCCTTGTGCCAAAGGAGAAAAAGGAATACAACCCACTTTTTCTTTTTCGAGTACATCGAGTAGCTCTTCTTCGGCCCAGCGCACAAACATCGAGTATTTGGGTTGATGAATCAGGCAAGGAGTTCCCAATTGCTTTAAAATTTGAATGGCTTTATCGGCTTCGGCAGCGGGATAATTAGATAAGCCTACATAAAGAGCTTTTCCTTGTTTGACAATAAGATCCAATGCAGCCATCGTTTCTTCCAATGGCGTATTGGGATCCGGGCGATGGTGGTAAAAAATATCCACATAATCCAATTCCATTCTTTTGAGGCTTTGATCCAGACTGGCAACCAAGTATTTTTTGCTGCCCCAATCGCCATAAGGGCCATCCCACATGGTATAACCCGCTTTTGTGCTAATAATCATTTCATCGCGGTAGCCGTCAAAATCTTCTTGCAGTATTTTTCCAAAAACTTTTTCGGCACTGCCCGGTGGTGGTCCGTAATTATTGGCAAGGTCAAAATGGGTGATTCCGCTGTCAAAAGCCGTTTGTAAAATGGCACGGCTATTTTCGAATTCGTCCAGATGACCAAAATTGTGCCATAGGCCTAAGGATATTGCCGGAAGTTGTATGCCGCTATTGCCACAACGGCGGTATTGCATTTGACTGTAACGGTTTGTATTGGGTTGGTATTCCATAAAAGGCTTGAATTGTAGGTTTGTGTTTTTTTGAAACTAAAAATCCAAATTTAAGGAATTCGAACTAAGTTGGCGCGTTTTTAACTTTTTTCAACAATGATTTTTAATTTGTTAATTATTAGTTAAAACATTGACAAATAACTGGATTTGAGACACTAAAAATTATTTTTGGCTACCTATAACCATTAAAATATAATAAATGAAGAAGTTTTTCATTTTGACCGCAGTAGCTTCGCTTTTATTGATGCCTACAAGCCAGTTTGCCCAATCTAAAAAGAAGAAAGCCAAGAAAACAGATACTGCTGTGGCTGTTCCCGAAAAGAAACCGGAAAGCACCATTAAGGAATACAGTAAAGTAATCACTAAAGATGCCGTTTCTGATGAAGGATTATTTACGGTTCACAAAGTAGATAAGAAATACTTCTTCGAAATACCTAATAATCTTTTGGGGAAGGATATGCTTCTGGTGAGTCGTTTGTCTAAACTGCCATCTAATTTGGGCGGCGGATATGTAAATGCCGGTTCTGAAACTAATGAACAATTAATTGTTTGGCAGCGCTTTCAGGATAAAATCCTGATCAAAATAAAATCCTTCAATGCCGTTGCCAATGATAGTTTGCCTATCAGCATTTCGGTGAAATCCAACAATTATGAGCCTACATTATTTGCTTTTGATATCGCAGCCTTTAGCAAGGATTCAGCAAATACAGTCATTGATGTGACTAAATTTTACAGCTCAGATGTAAAAGCGATCAGTGGTTTATCAGCGGCTATCAGAGAAACGTATAAAGTCAAAGGAATGGATGATTCCCGTAGTTTTATCAATACGATGAAAAGCTTTCCTATGAATATTGAAGTGATTCAGGATTTTACCTATAATGCCTCTAAACCGCCAGTTCAAGAAGATTCAGAAACGATAAGTATTCAAATGAATCAATCGATGATTTTGTTGCCAGAAGTGCCAATGAAACCGCGACTGGCTGATCCTCGAGTGGGTTGGTTTACCATGGACCAAATTGATTATGGAAGTAACGAATTGAAATCAGACAGTAAAACCTATATCCGCCGTTGGAAATTAGAACCTAAAGATCCTGTCGCTTACGCAAAAGGGGAACTGGTAGAACCGATAAAACCAATTGTCTATTATTTGGATCCTGCTACGCCTGAAAAATTGCGCAAATACATCAAACAAGGAATTGAAGAATGGCAAAAACCGTTTGAAACAGCCGGATTTAAAAATGCGATTATTGCCAAAGATGCACCAACTAAGGAAGAAGATCCTGATTTTAGTCCGGAAGACATCCGTTATTCTGTAATACGTTATGTGGCAAGTACAACCCGAAATGCCGTTGGACCAAGTGTTACTGATCCAAGAACGGGAGAAATTATCGAGAGTGATGTGATTTGGTATCACAACCACCTGCGTTCCTATAGAAATCGTTATTTATTAGAAACCGGAGCGGCAAATCCTTCGGCAAGAACCTTGAGTACCAGTGATGAAGAAATGGGGGAAATGATGCGTTTTGTTATTGCGCATGAGGTAGGGCATGCACTTGGTTTTCCGCATAATATGGGAGCCAGTTGTGCTTATGACACCGAAAGTTATAGAAATGCTGCCTTTACTCAGAAAAACGGAATTGCTGCCAGTTTGATGGATTATGCCCGTTTTAATTATATTGCCCAGCCTGGAGATAAAGGTGTTCGTTTCATTCGTCAAATGGGTCCTTACGATCATTATGCTTTAAATTGGGGCTATCGTGTGATTCCAAATGCTATTTCGCCAGAGTCAGAAGTGCCTATTTTGGACCAATGGATAATGGAAAAATCCGGAGATCCTATGTATAAGTTTGGAAAACAAAGCAGCAGTTTTGACCCTTCGTCACAAACCGAAGATATTGGTAACAATTCGATGAAGGCAAGTAGCTACGGGCTTAAAAACCTACAATATGTGGCAGCCCATTTATCAGAATGGACTTCTGATGTTACTAATAATTATGAGGATTTGGATGAGTTGTACAAAGAGATGTTGGATGTTTGGAGTAGGTATGTAGGACATGTGGTGACCAATGTGGGTGGTGTTTATGAAAATTTAAAAAAACCAAATCAAAAAGGCAGTGTCTATGATGTTGTACCAAAAGCAAAACAACAGGAAGCGATGCAATGGCTACAAAATAACGCTTTTGCTTCACCGGGATGGTTGGTTAATGTAGCCACCTTAAAAAACATCGACTATTCAGGATATACGGAACGATTCAGAAGTTTGCAGGTAAGACATTTGAACAATGTGTTGAGTTTTGAACGCATCGGCAGATTGATGGATGCTGAAGTTGTGGGGACGAATAATTACACTGCTCTAGATTTACTTCAAGATATGCGTAAAGGAATCTGGAAAGAAGTAAATACGGCTTCGAATGTTACGATTTACAGAAGGAATTTGCAACGTGCCTATACGGAGCGTATGGGATTTTTGATGAATGAGGAGTTGAAGTCTGATAGGAATAGCAGTTATTATAGTGTACCTCAATCGGATGTCAGAGCTTTGGTAAGAGGAGAGTTGAACAGCTTAAAAGCAAGTTTAACACTGGCTAAAAATAGTGCCATAAATGCGGAAACCAAATACCATTATCAAGATTGCATCAAGCGAATCGAAAAGATTTTGGATCCTAGATAATTGAATTGCTTATAACAAAAAATCCGCTGCAAAGCGGATTTTTTGTTACTTTCTAAATTAGAAACTATTGATTTAAGATCACCTTAGGATTAATTGATTTTTGTATTGTGTTTGTTGTCGGGGAATTCAAAAGCATAACTTTTGCCCAATAAAAAAACTAGGCCGTGAATAAGGGACTCGGGAAAAACTGCCATTTTATTCAAGAAATAGTCATAAGTCTTATTGCAGTAATTAGTGATTAGAAACGGAAATGAATTAGAAATCAGGTATAGATTTTGGATTCTTTGATCGTCTGGAGTGATTTTTTTATTAAAATTAAAAAATTGGATTTCTTTGTTTTCTTTTTTTAAATCAAGGAGCTCAAATACAGAAAGAGGTACATTGGAGTCCAGGTGATAAAAATAGATTGATTTAGCGACATCTATGATAAACCATTTTTGGAGTTCATTGGAGTAAACTTCGTTGAAGGAATGTCCGCCTGAAGTTGTGGCATCTTTAGAAACAATTTTTAATCCCCATTCTCTTACTTTGATATCGTTTACCACACAAAAGTTGTTGTAGACCTGAGAGAAATCACTGCAAACACCTCCTTCGCCATTCATCATTTTTAGCAATGCTGTTTCAGAGGATTTTCCTAAACCGGGGCCTCCTTTTACCTGGTTTCGCAACCATTTGGCTATTTTAAGGGCTTTTTTAAAATCATTGAGATTTGATTTTTCTTGAGGAAATATGGATGGATTGAGTTGCAAATATATAAGTGGAATGTCTTTTTTTGGATTAATGGAGTTATAGCAAAAACTTTCAATACGCATTGGAGAGACGTTTTTTGAAACCAACTGAAACCTTATCTTATACAATAAAGAATGTCTCCTTAAATACCAATTTAAAGGTTTGCTCATTTTTTATAATTTAAGGATTTCTTATGGCTTAAATTTAAATCAAATAAGTTAATTATCTGGAATTTAAACGCTTAAATTCGATTATATACGATAAAGCGATTTTTAGCCGCTTGTTTGAAGCGATAGTGGGGTGTTGTATTTTGGGTTTTTTATAAACTAAAAAAGTCAGAATCCTGAATTTTATGGATGGTGACTTTTCTAATTGTAACGCATTTATTTTAACTGAAAATCAGAACAAAACTATTTTTACTTTTGACTATAAATCTCAATTTGTTTTTTCTTCAATCGTTGTTGTAGCCAGAGTGTCAGTTTCTGTTTAGAGGCTTCGTCTAACTCCGTTTTGCTTTTGTAGAGTAAAACAGGAAGCGTTTTAGCATTGGCAGTGTCTTCATTAAAAGTGTGGTTGGCTATCGAAATATTTTCTATCGCAGGGAATAATATTTTTATTTCTGCCAATAGAGCGTTGTTTTCATACTTATTAGAAGCAATTTCGTTTTTAAGGTTCAATATGGTAACATCTTTTTGGCTTAAGACTGATTTGTTGTAGTTAATTTCATTAAGAATATCACTTTTAAGATCCGTTGTATCTTGTATAATCAATAGTTTCGTGTTGTTGATATGATACGATTTTAGCTTTTCATTCAAGTTTTTAATTTCTTGGTCACTGTACCTTTTGGAAAGAAAACCAAGTTCTAACTTTTTAGGACTTTCATTGAATTTCGTTTTTTTATATAAAATGGCAATTCCCTTATCAGTAAATTCAGTTTCCGTAAAAACATTAATCTGATGCTGGTATTTTTTTTCCTGAAATAACTGATAAGCAAAATAAATACTTGGCAGGATTAATACCAAAATTAAACTGGTGACGATGTATTTTACTTGCTTCTGATGTTTTTCATCCAATTGTTTTTTGATAGGATATTGTAGGTATTTCACAATCAGGAAAGTTGAAATACAAATAAAAACACAGTTTATCGAATAAAGGTACATCGCTCCAAAAAAGAACTTCAGGTTTCCAAGCGCTAAACCGTATCCTGCGGTACAAAGCGGTGGCATGAGCGCTGTTGCAATGGCTACTCCCGGTATGGGGTTTCCTTTTTCTACTCTAGTTGTTGCGATGGCTCCAACCAAACCGCCAAAAAAGGCAATCAGGATATCATAAATATTAGGCGAGGTTCTGGACAACAACTCAGGTAAAGCCTCTTTAAAAGGGCTCATATAAAAGTAGATTGTCGAAACCGTCAAACTTACTATAGTTGCTACTAACAGATTTTTTAAAGATCTTTTGAGTAAATTAAAATCATATATACCCAATCCAAAACCGGCGCCAACAATAGGCCCCATCAATGGTGAAATCAGCATCGCTCCAATAATGACTGCGGCTGAGTTGACATTTAAGCCCACTGAGGCAACAACTATCGCACAAGCCAAGATCCATAAATTAGATCCTCTAAATGAAATATTAGAAATAACAGATTCTAGTACTTTGTTCTTGTCTTCTTCCCCTTTGTGTAGATTGACATAAGTGAATAATTTATTTACTAGTGCTCTCATCTATTTTGTGAGTCAGGTTGAATTTTAAGAAGAAGAAACCGCATAATCCAGCAATCAGTGAAGAAAGTAAAATCACAAATTTTGCATTATTTATGATGGTTTGGTCATCAAAGGCCAGTAAGGTGATAAAAATGGACATGGTAAATCCAATTCCTCCCAGAAAACCTACTCCTGCCACTGTTTTCCAGCTCATATCGCCAGGAAGTTTGCAGAATCCGGCAGAAACGGCTAAAAAGCTGAATAATAGTATTCCTAACGGTTTTCCTACGATCAATCCCAAAGCGATTCCCAGGCTATAATGTTGGGCCAAAGTTTCTCCTATATCTGAGCTGATGACAATGGCAGTATTGGCCAAAGCAAATAATGGCAGGATGAAAAAACCTACCGGTTTATGTAAAAAATGTTGAAGTCTGTAAGAAGTAGAATTTTTGTCTCCGTTTCCAAAAGGAATAACAAAGGCTAATAGAACACCTGTTATCGTAGCATGAATTCCAGAATGAAGCATGAAGTACCACATGACAACTCCACCGATAAGATAAGGGATCAGGCTTTTTACTTTCATACGGTTAAGGATGAATAAGAACAACATAACTGCCAAAGCGATAGCTAAATTTGTCCATAATATAGTTTTGGTATAAAAAACGGCAATAACCATAATGGCACCTAAATCATCAATGACAGCCAAGGCCGTTAAAAATATTTTCAACGACAGCGGTACGCGATTCCCTAACAAGGATAAAATTCCTAAGGCAAAAGCGATATCTGTAGCCATAGGAATTCCTGCGCCAGAATGTGCCACAGTTCCGTAATTCAGCAATAAATACAATCCTGCAGGAACAAGCATTCCTCCTAAAGCGGCAAAAATAGGCAATAACGCATCTTTTATATTAGACAATTCACCTTGGTAAATTTCTCTTTCCAGTTCGAGACCAATCAGTAAAAAGAAAATTGTCATCAAACCATCGTTGATCCAATATTCAATACTTTGTCCTGCAAACAAACTGTGCCAAGTATGTTGGTATTGTTCTCCAAAAATTGAATTTGCCAAAATTAAAGAGACTAAAGTACAGCCAATTAGTACAAGTCCGCTTGATTTTTCGTTTTCAAAAAATTCTTTGAACAAATCTGATTTGTAAATTCTTTTTATTGCTTTTTTCATACTTGTTTCTTTGATCAATAGCTATTATTTGTATCTGAAAATAATTATTGATGCGATTTTTTAGTTTAAATGGAATTTTATTGAATTCACAAAAATAGCGAAATACTTAGAAAGCTGCTTAGGGAAATCAGTATTATTACTGAAAATCCGACTTTTTGATTTCCTGCAAAGGAAAATGTTTCCTGATGTGGGTTTCAATTTGTACTTTTGAATCCTTAGCAAAAAATGAAAAATGAAAATTGTAATTTCTCCGGCCAAGTCTTTAAACTTCGAAAAAGAATTGCCTACCACCCAATATACGGATTCTTCATTTTTGAAAGAATCTAGAACAGTTCAGAAAGTGCTTAAGCAAAAAGCGCCAGCGGAATTAGCGGAATTGATGCATATTTCGGATAAGTTAGCGGATTTGAATTGGCAGCGCAACCAAGATTGGAAAACGCCTTTTACCCCAGATAACGCGCGTCCAGCTGTCTATACTTTTGACGGAGATGTCTATGCCGGTTTGGATGCGTATTCCATTCCAACTGATAAATTAGAGCTTTTGCAAGAACGATTAAGGATTTTATCAGGTTTGTATGGTTTGTTGAAACCCTTGGATTTGATACAGGCTTATCGATTAGAAATGGGGACAAAAATGCCTATTGGAACGCATAAAAATTTATACGATTTTTGGAAGCCTACCATTACAAAATCTTTAAACAAGGAACTCAAAGAAGGGGAATTGTTTGTCAATTTGGCAAGTAATGAATATTTTTCGGCCATTGATGTCAAAGCTTTGAAGGTACCGGTTATTACCCCCGATTTTAAAGATTACAAAGATGGAAAACTTAAAATTATCAGTTTTTTTGCCAAGAAAGCCCGAGGAATGATGGTGCGTTATATCATCGATACGAATGCAGAAACGATTGATGATTTGAAGGCTTTTAATTATGGCGGATATCAATTTGACGCTAATTTGTCCAAAGGAACCCATTTAGTGTTTACCAGATAGTTGAATTTAAAATATCTTTTAAAAAAAACTCCGAATACATGTGTATTCGGAGTTTTTTTTAATAATTAGTCATTGATTTTTTTTTTTGTCTAATGCATCGCATCAGATAAGTCGATTTTGTTTTTTCCTTTTTTTATCAAAAGGATAAAAGGAATACACAACAAGAATAAAATGCCCAGATACATGAATATGTCCATGTAAGAAAGAACATTTCCTTGAATGATCACTTTATATTCTATCGCTTTATGAGCTTTGTCTAAGGCTTCATTTGCAGTAAAACCTTTGGACATGAATCCCATTTGCAATTGTTTTACCGTTTGCTGTAATTCAAAAGAAGTCTTATTGAGATGAGAAATCAAATTTACTCGATGTTCCTGATTGAAACGGGCAATAAAGGTGGTGATAATCGCAATTCCAAAAGAACCTCCCAATTGACGCATCATTCCCGTAAAGGCAGCACCTTCGCCAATACTTTTTCCCTTGAGGGTTGACAAAGAAAGCGTAGTAATAGGGACAAATAATAATCCTAAACCAATTCCTCTCCAGATCAACGGCCAGAACATGTGTTCCGCTCCGGTATCCGGTGTAATGATATTGCGCATCCAGAACGTAAAAATGAAAAATACCAGAAATCCTGCTGCAACCATATAAGCTTGCGGAATTCCTTTTTGTATCGCTCTACCAATGAAGGGCATCATCAATCCGGTGGTAATCGAACTTGGGATTAATAATAATCCGGCATCCAAGGCGCTCCATCCTAAAATGGATTGGGTGTAAATAGGAATTAAGAACGTCGAACCGTATAGACCAAAACCCAGTATGAAACACATAATAGTCCCTACTCGTAAATTGCTATCTTTTAGTACTCTTAAGTTAACTATAGGATATTTGTAGGTGAGTTCTCTCCAAATGAAGAACAGCAATCCAAACAAAGAAATAACTGATAAAAGTACAATTAAATCATTGTTGAACCAGTCGTCTTGTTGTCCATGTTCGAGTACAAATTGTAAGGAACCAATAAATGCAGTCAGGAAAAAAATTCCCCACCAGTCCACTTGGTTCACTTTCAGTTTTTCACCGTATTTAGGACTTTTTACAAAACCAAGGGTTAGGATAGTAGCAATAACACCAAGTGGAATGTTGATATAAAAAATATAAGGCCATGAAAAATGGTCCACAATATAACCTCCCAATGGCGGTCCGAGGGTAGGTCCCACGATAACCCCCATGCCATAAATGGCTTGCGCCATTCCTCTTTTGGCCACGGGATAACTTTCTGTGATGATGGTTTGCGCCGTTACTAATAAAGCACCACCGCCCAATCCTTGAATAAAACGAAAGGTGACCAATTCCCATATATTCGTTGCGTTTCCACAAAGGAAAGAAGCCACGGTAAATATAATGATCGAAGCGGCGAAATAATTGCGTCGTCCAAATTGCTGTGACAGCCAGCTTGTCATGGGGATTATAATTACGTTTGCTATGGCATAAGCGGTAATTACCCAAGCGACATCGGTCAATGAGGCACCAAGGCTACCACGCATGTTGTTAAGCGCTACGTTTACAATAGTGGTATCTACAATTTCCAGCATCGCACAAAGCACTGCTGTAATGGTGATGATAACTCTTCTGAAGCCGTATTCGACTAAATCGTCTTCTCCTGTTTGTGTTGTCATTTTAATTAATTTAGATTCCAGATTAGCTGTTGCCAATTGAAGATGCAAAGGCGTGGGCCGGATTTTGTTTGATCAAAATCATTAATCTATATTCTTCCAACTTTAATTTAAATGGACATCTACATAAACATTCATTCCCGGACGAAGCAACTTTATTTTTTCGGCATCATTAGAAGTATCCAAACTTATTTTTACCGGTAATCTTTGGATGGTTTTTACAAAGTTTCCTGTTGCATTATCTGGAGGCAATAAAGAGAATTTAGCTCCGGTTGCCGGAGAAAAGGACGTAATTGTTCCTTCAAATTTATGATCAGGGTAGGCGTCTACTTTTATGGTCACTTTTTGTCCCATAACCATTTTGTTCAGTTGGGTTTCTTTGAAATTGGCTATAACCCAGGCTTCGTTATTGTTTATGATATAAAAAAGTGATTGTCCTGATTGTACCAATTGTCCCGGTTGAATGTCTATTTTGGAAACCTGACCGTCAATCGCGGCAGTGATAACGGTATAGGATAAATTTAGTTTTGCAGCGTCCAGTAAAGCTTGGGCTTTTTTGATATTGGCAGCAGCCACTTCGGTCATTTTATCCGAAGCTTTAGATTTAGCTACAATAACCGATTTTTGATACGCAGTTGCTTTTTGTTGCTGTTGCAAGATGCGCACTTGGGTTTCGGCTTCCTGCTTGGCAGCCAAAGCTTGTTCGTACTGTTGTTTCGTGATGGTATGTGTTTTGTACAAATTGCTGTAACGGTTGTAATCACTGGTGATACGCCCCAATCTGATTTTAGCAGTTTCGATATTTCCGCTGGCCGATTGCACATTGGCATCCGATGCAGAGATACTTGCTAATACGCTACTGATATCTGCTTTTGATACTTCGAAGTTTCCTTCGGCAGCAGCCACAGCGGCAGTTGCTTCGGCAATTTTTAATTGATAATCTTTCTTTTCGATCGTAAATAAGGTATCCCCTTTTTTTACATAATCATTGTCTTTTATATACACTTTGCTTACATAGCCGGAAACCCTTGGAATAATAGGGTTCATGTTTTTCTCAATTTGAGCATCATCCGTTTCTTCATGAGATAAAGAATGAATGTATTTATAGCTACCGTATGCAACTCCTAAAAGGACCAATGCGGATAGGATAATAATAAATTTGGTATTGGTTTGTTTATTTGCCATCTGAAATAATGATTATATTTTTGAAAGATTGAAAGATTGTGATAATTGTCCCGTTACCGAAAGCAACTCGTAGTATTTTTGGATTACATTGGCTTTTGCCAAAGCTTTATTGATCGTAGCGTTCAATTGTTCTACATCGGCCTCCAGCAAGTCATTGGTGTCTGATAAACCATTTTCGTATTTGTCTTTTACGATTCTGTAATTCTCAGTCGATTGTTCTACCGCCTGACCGTAAACTACACTTTGTTTCAACGCCAATTCGTAATCTTCTATGGCTTTTTGAACCTGTATTTTGATATAGTCCGTAAGTATTTCTTGAGCGTTGTGAACTTCTAATGCTTTACTTTGAGCCAGTTTGACCATAGTTCCGTTCTTTAATATAGAACTCAAATCATAAGAAATTCCCACTCCAAAATTCATTGCGTTTTCCACCGTGATTACATTCTTTAAATCTAAGGCGGTATAGCCGCCAATGAGTGCTATAGAAGGATAATAGGCGCTTCGAGCCATTTTTATGTTGGCAAGGCTTGCTTTTTCTTGAAATCGAATGGCTTCAAGATCCTTACGGTTTTGAAGTGCCGGCTGCTCGTCTGTGGGGATATTATCCATTCTGAAATCGATAAAATCACTTTCGCGAACTTCTAATTTTGTTTCAGCAGGTAATTTCAGCAGCGTGGTTAGATAAAAATTGACAGTGTTCAGATTGTTATTAGCCTCGTCAAGCGACAATTGTATTTTGGACAGCTGCAACTGGGATTTGAGTAAATCATTTCGAGGGATAATGCCGTTTTTTTCTAATTCAATGAAATCATTGACACGTTGCTGTGCACTTTTTTGATTTTCTTTTAGGAGTTGTACCGTTTTTTGTGATTTATACAAGCTCGCATAATAATTCACCACTTTCAGCGCAACATCTTCTTTGGTTTGCAACGATTGGGCTGTTTCGGCCTGATAGAGATTGTCGTGAACCTTGATGCTGTTTTGTATTTTAAAACCGGCAAAAATTGGAAGATTGGCATTGACTTGTCCAATCATTAGTTGATCTACAACAGGAAGCGGACCAGTACTTGAACTGCTTCCATTATTTGCTTGTAAATTGATCGAAGCACTTGTCAATCGTTGGTATTGGCCTGAAATTTTAAAATCAGGATACTGATTGTTTTTTACCGATTGTAATTCGTATTTCTTGGTGTTCACTTTGGTGTTTGCCAAGGAAACCTCATTGCTTTTGGTCCAAGCCATATGGATGGCTTCCTCCAAAGAAAAACTGGTTCTCTCTTGGGCTTCAGTGGATGAAATTCCTATGAAGAAGATTCCAAAGAACAGTATTTGACTAACTTTCATATATCAGAAGTGCTTTTATTGTTTGTTGAATGTGCTTTGTAAGATTTGTTTTGATGTAATTATTGTATGAATCTTCCGTTTTCAGGTTTAATAAGTTTTCGTAAAAACTCTTATTCATGTGAAAATGAAAGAAAGTGCCTAAAATAGTAGGGGTGATTAGCGGAATAATAATGTCTTTTCTAAAAACACCTTTGGTTTGGCCTTCGACAATTATGGCTTCCAATGATTTGAGATTTCCTTTTTTAAGTTCTGAAAAAACCTGGTGATTTAAACTTCTTTTTTTAGAAGTAAATTCGAAATGGATGATTCTGTAAATTCCCTTATTGCAGTTGATGCGATTGATATAGAGTTCAATTAGTTTGTTGATTTTTTCAATAGGCTCTAGTTCCGCTTGAATAAGATGATCCAATTGTGACTTTAAGTCCGAAGTTCTGTAAATAATCAACGATTCCAATAAACGTTCCTTGGATCCAAAATAATAGGAAACCATCGCGATGTTTATTTTCGCTTCTTTGGAGATGTTTCTTATCGAGGTGCCATCAAAACCTTTTTCCGAAAAAAGCGTTTCGGCCACTTCGAGAATTTTGATTTGCTTATCGTTAAAATGAGTTTTCAATGGAAGACTTTTTGTTAAAACAAAATTAAACAAGTGTTTAAATTAAACAGCTGTTTAATTTATTTTTAACATATTTTTAACATTTTAAAATCTACTTGTGATTTGAAATTTGTTCGGTTAAATGGAATCTATGTGCTTGTTGTTGTATCGGTTGGGGTTTTTTGATTGCGGCCTTATTTTGAGGTTTAGTTGTTATAACTCTTGGTTTAACAAATTATTGTGTAGGATAGCCTTCAGATCGAATTCGCTCCTTTTCTGTTAATTTAAAATGAATTTGATTTTTTGATCGGGCTTGATTTTTATTAAATAAATCCTAATTGTGTAAAATTTATGAACGTTCATTCTTTTTTTTGATTTACCTTTGCAGTCTTAAATAAATAGAATATGGCCCAACTTCAAAAAAGTATTGACAAACGGACCGCCTTGTTAAAAGCTACTTTAAGTTTGATGAACAATGGCGGAATTCAAGGCGCTTCTATGGCTAAGGTGGCCAAAATTGCCAATGTCTCGCCGGCTACTATCTATCTGTTTTTTGAAAGCAAGCAGGATTTAGTCAATCAGTTGTATCTGGATGTCAAAACTTCTTTTGCGCAAGCGGCTTTTAAGGAATACGACCCAAGCCAGCCTGTAAAAGTAAATTTTGAGCAAATCTGGTTCAATATGGCCAAATTTAAATTGGACCAAAAAGAGGAAGCTTCTTTCTTGTCGCAATGTGATAATACACCTATGATCGATGAGGTAACAAGGCAACAAGGATTGCAACACTTGACGCCTCTTTTTGATTTATGGGCCCAAGGAATACAGCAAGGCATAATAAAAAACATGTCTCCTTATTTGCTGTACGCTTTTACGATCTATCCCATGGATTTTTTGATGAATATGAATTGCAAGGGACTTTGTCATTTAGATGAAAAGCTACAGCAAAAAGCGTTTCAAGCGGCTTGGGACAGTATAAAAGTTGGATAAATTTTAGAATAAATAATAATAATAGATAAACACAATTAAAATGGAATTATTAGATAAATTGAGATGGCGTTATGCCGCTAAGGCGATGAATGGTGAGAAAGTAAGCCAGGAAAAAATTGATTCGATCATTGAAGCAGCTTCATTGGCGCCTACTTCCAGCGGTTTGCAACCTTTTGAAATAATGGTGATCACCAATCAGGAGATCAAGGAGAAAATTAGAGCTATCGGTTGGAACCAATCGGTAATTACTGACTGTTCGCATTTATTGGTTTTTGCCGCTTGGGATACTTACACAGCAGAACGCATCAATAAAATGTTTGACCTTACCAATGAAGTTCGTGGTTTTAAAAACGAAGGCTGGGAAAATTACCGCCAAATGTTATTAAACAATTATCCTCAAAAGGATGCCGAAGTAAACTTTCAGCATGCAGCCAGACAGGCTTATATTGCTTTTTCGCAAGCGATTGCCGCAGCCGCTTTTGAAGGCGTTGACAGTACGCCAATCGAAGGTTTTGATGCCGATGCGCTGGACGAAATTTTAAATTTAAGAGAAAAAGGACTTAGAAGTTGTGTGATCCTTCCGTTAGGCTATAGAGATGCTGATAAAGACTGGTTAGTGAATTTAAAAAAAGTCAGAAAAAGCAAAGAGGATTTGGTTACCATTATTGACTAATCCCGATTGTAGCAATTAAATCCCATCAACAGCCCTTCTTTTTGAAGTGGCTGTTTTTTTATTTTAATTTTTTAAGGATTATGAATCTTCTTTTCTTCGGGCCAGTCGGGTGGCGATAAAGCTAATTGCGAAAATTTGGAAAGAATGAAAAAGCATCAGTGGCAATAAAATAATTCCCATTGAGGCGGAGCCCTGAAACAGGATTTTGGCAAATACTGTTCCGTGAACCAATGACTTTTTGGTACCGCAAAATTGAGCCGTAATTTTATCCTCGGTGCTGAAACCAAGTTGATGACTAAAGAATCCCGTAAGGAAGTAAACCAAATAAAATAGCGCTAGAATAGCTGTACCTATCACAAACAAATCGACTCCGTTTATACTGCTAAACACCTTTTCTTCAAAGGAAGTGCAAAAGCTTTTATAGATGATTAACAGGATGATTGTTTTGTCAAATAAAGTAAGATAGCGGTTGTATTCTTGGGCAAATTTGCCCCAATAGCGGTGCAAAAGAAGCCCTAAGATTACCGGTGCCAAAACTTCCAAAAGCAATTTGCCGTAAATATCACCCAAATCGTAATTGGTTGCCGCAGCATTAAGAAACAAACCCAACCAAAGCGGGGTTATAATAATTCCTAATAAGCCGGAAATACTGGCGTTGAAAATAGCCGATGGAATATTTCCCCGGGCAATGGACACCATTACCACCGAAGAAGAAACGGTGGAAGGAAGCGAAGCCAAGAACAAAAAAGCCAGCCATATATTTCGGTCATCCTCAGTATGAATCAAGGGATAAAAACACAATACAAGCAGCGGAAAAACCAAAAAAGTACAAGTTTGAACCAGCAGGTGCAATTTCCAGTTTTTCAATCCGGATTTCATTTTTTCGGGACTCAATTTAAGACCATAGAAAAAGAAGATCAATGAGATTCCAATGCTTCCAATAGTAGCCAGAGGAAGCGGACCGGATTCGCCGCCAAATTCCGGAAAAAGATAGGCCAGCAGCACGACAATAAGTATCGAAAGAACGAATGGATCAATTTTTATTTTCAATATTGCGGAGGGTTAAGTGGTGTAGAATTATTCAATGAGGCGCAAAGATACTAACTTATTGAACAACGATAAAAGATTGCGGGTTTTTGATTGTTGTTTGGCGATTTGGTTTTTGGATTTTAAATCTGGGACTGAATTTTTCAATGCGGAAGCGACAGAATAAGAGTGAAAAGAGGCTGGCATTCATTTGAAATTGTGAATATCTATTTTAGCAATTGTGGATTTATTTTCCGTTAAAATCTATCTTTGCCATCCTTAAAAAAAAATAGAGATGAGCGCAATTTGGTACGAATGCAAAGTAAAATATAGAAAAACGGACGAAACCGGCGGACAAAAAGTGACTACCGAACCTTATTTGGTAGACGCGATTTCCTATACCGAAGCCGAAAAGAGAATCAATGAAGAAATGGCAGCTTATGTTAGTGAAGAGTTTAAAATCACCAATATCAAAGTGGCTAATTATGCCGAGATTCACCCTTTTGAAAACGCGGATCGTTGGTTTAAATCGAAAGTGTCTCTAGTGGCTTATGACGAAGAAAGCGGTAAGGAACGCAAGACCAATATGTATTTATTGATCCAGGCCAATGACGTTAAAGAAGCTTATGACAATACCATTCATGTAATGAAAAATACGATGGGCGACTATTCTATTCCTGCGATTTCAGAATCGCCTATTATGGATGTTTTTCCTTATTTCAGTGGTGAAGAAGGCGCTTTGGAACAATTGGAAAGATTCAATGCGCTTAAAGCTTCTAAACCGGAAGTGGCTGCGGAAATTGTTGATCATATGGAATTTGAAACGGCTCCAGAAGAAGAAACTGCAGTTTAAGATAAGTTGTTCTCAAAAAAACACCGCAAATTCGCAAAGTATAGAAACAGTCGCTAACTATTTTTATCTGTGAATTTGCGGTTTTTTAATGGTAATCCTAAGTCTTTCACAATTTCAATTGGTCCTGTTTTGCTAAGACTTTTTCGTATGCTTTTCTGGGACTTCCTCTAAAATATACTTCGCCACAATAGCTATAACCTAATTTTTCAAAAATTTTCATCATGGCGATATTGTCAAAATTAGTATCTGCTTTTACACTGTAAATGTTGTTGCTTAGCGCAAAATCTTCTATGTATTTTAGCATCAATTTCGCCAGTCCTTTACCCAAATAATTTTCAGAAACGGCTACGCGATGCATGACAACAAAATCATCATTCGTTAACCAGTTTCCTTCAATTTTCGCATATACAGGTTCGTCATTGATTAGTACCGCACTGTAACCGATGATAGTTTCTCCGTCTGTCAAAACAAATCCTTCTCCTTTTTCAATATCTTTTTGTACGACTTCTGGATTTGGATAACCGTCTTGCCATTGATTGCTCCCGTCTTCTTTTCTGCGTTGTATCGCTTGTTGTAAGATTTCCCATATTGGACTTATGTCAGATAGTTCCGCTTTTCTAAAATGATAATTCATTATTGCAATTTAAGTTTTCAGTAAATGAGTATGTTTTAAAAGTACAAAACAAACTTTAAATTTTGCCCAGTCCGTATTGTAGAATGTATTTATTTTTTAGAAAAACAGCTTTGGTAGCGGGATTTTGTTTTAATAACAGGTTCAGGAAATTGATTTGCTTTCCGAAGTGTTTGTTGCATATGCTGCGCAAACGTCTCTGACTTTGCGTAATTTTCAGCTTTTGTTTAAATTAGTTAGTGTCATAAAAGTCTCTGACTTTTGTACTATTTCATTGCTGATTGTATTTTACAAAAGCATTCGAATCTAAAATAGTAAGTATTAGGATTATCTGCTTTTTCTATTTTTAATAATCCGGAATCGTTTATGTAATTACTTGCGCTGGAATAAATATAGTGTGAAGCCTTTTCAACTAAACCGGCTCTTATTGCTGGTGCGAGCGTCACGCTCGTACCTATTTCCAATTTAGGACTATTTGTTTTTGTTTGTGTTCACGAGCGGGACGCTCGCGCTAGCGCGGGGTTTGTTATTTGGCATGCTTAATTAAAACTAATATTATTGCAACCATTATTGCTATTATTATAATGTTGTTCGGATCTGCATAATTAGAATGCCATCCAAATTCTTTAATTTTTCTTGGAACATAAGATCTTTTGTCTTTCGGATTATAATAAAACATTCCCCAAATCCAGTTTTTTGGGTCATTTTCCCACTTATTTTTAGTTTCTTCGCTAGGTTCATTGTAGTCTTTCATAATCTTTAATTATGTAGTTTGACTTTCTTTAAATACAAGTAAAGTTAGTTTAAATATTTTACTTTAAGAATAGTCTATATTTTTCTTCATCTTAATCAAATGCTTAATTTAATATTTTGAAAGTCTAATTTCAAGTTTATAACTCTTCAATCCATAAGGTTAACATTAGGTTTGACTAAATTTATGCGTAATTTTTGCTATTTCTCAGGTTTTCATATTTATTCGTTTTTAGAGCATTATTTTCGGTTTCTATATTCCGCTTTAGGCGGTTCAGTTTTAAGTTTTATTTTCCTGTTTCTGCAAAATAGCGACAGATTCACTTTTCTGCTTTACCAAATCCAATTTCGAATATCAGCGTAAGTTTGGCAGATTTAGTTTTCACGTTTCTGCAAAATCTCGTTCTCAAAATTACGTTTCAGACTCTGTGTAAGTTTGGCAGATTCCAATTTCCAAATTCGTCGTTCTTTCTCCGTTGTGTTTTTCAAGCTTCTACTTTAATTTTTGATTAAAAACGAAAGCGTCAATTCGGAACGAATTGGCTGTGAAACTCTCCCACAACTTGTATATAGGTCTGACGATGTCAGACTTATCATCCTTAAATTAGGTCGCTTTGTCTGACAATGGTCGTCTTTTTTGGTTTTGCTAATATATGAAAATAACCTTACAAATCATTTTAGCATTTTATAAAGTAGGGACATAAAAAACGGCGTTTAAATGCACTTTAAACGCCGTTTGATATTATAAAAAATGATTTATTTATCGAATCGCTTTTACAAATTCCTCGATTTTTGCCGTTCCGTTTTCGGTAAGATGCGTGATAAAAGCACTTCCTATGATGGCGCCTTTGGCAAATTGAGTGGCTTGATTGAAGGTTTCTTTGTTGCTGATGCCAAATCCAATCACTTGAGGGTTTTTCAAATTCATGTCGGCTATGCGTTTGAAATAGGCTTGCTGTGCGCTCCCAAAACCAGACTGGGAACCCGTAACGCTAGCCGAACTTACCATATAAATAAACCCATCCGATACGCTGTCAATAAAACGGATGCGCTCGTCAGCAGTTTGTGGCGTAATCAAAAAGACATTGATGATACCGTGTTTTTCGAAAATTTCCTTGTATTGCTCGGCATACACATCCACCGGAAGATCCGGAATAATTAGACCATCAATACCAATTTCGGCGCATTTCTGGCAGAAATTCTCCACGCCGTATTGCAACATCGGGTTAAAATAACCCATAATTACCAAGGGAATGGAAACCGTTTTGCGAATGTCTTTTAGTTGGTCAAACAAAACTTGGGTAGTCATTCCGTTGTGCAGGGCTTGGGTTGAGCTTGCCTGAATGGTAGGTCCATCGGCCAAAGGATCGCTAAACGGCAATCCGATTTCGATCATGTCAATGCCGCTTTTCTCCAAATCCTGAATGATTTGTACCGTATCGTTGAGCTTAGGATATCCCGCTGAAAAATAGATAGAAAGTATCTTTTTGGTTTCTTGTAATTTTTGATTTATTCGGTTCATTATTGTAAAGTATATGTTTGTTGTCAGTTCTCCAATTTCTTTTTTTGTCATTCCGACGAAGGAGGAATCACATAAAGCAGCTAAAATCATGAGATTCCTTCTTCGTCGGAATGACAAGAGCTGTTGTATTTTAGTGTATTTGCGTTAGGGATTATTTCACTATGCTCT
This sequence comes from Flavobacterium granuli, assembly GCF_900129705.1. Lineage (GTDB taxonomy): Bacteria > Bacteroidota > Bacteroidia > Flavobacteriales > Flavobacteriaceae > Flavobacterium > Flavobacterium granuli. The sequence goes on from NZ_FQWO01000003.1 coordinate 211,621, forward strand.
TATTTTTACTGGAGTTCAGTGAACTTCGTTTGAAGCGGCATCCTTTTTTGTGTGGCTTTTTTTGACCGCGCAAAAAAGATATAGCAGATAGCCCGCCCGCTTTTCAGCGGGAACGCTCAACTATAATTTAAAATAATCAATATAGGTATTCAAATCCTTGTCGCCACGACCGGAAAGGTTGATGACCACCACATCTTCAGGATTGAATGTCATTTCGTCCAGAACCGCAAAGGCATGGGCGCTTTCGATAGCCGGGATAATCCCTTCCATTTTGGATAATTCTAATCCCCAATTCATCGCCTGAGCATCCGTAATCGAAATGAACTGCGCTCTGCCCGAAGCGAACAAATGCGCGTGCATTGGCCCAACACCCGGATAATCCAATCCGGCCGAAATAGAATAAGGCTCGGTGATTTGCCCATCTGGAGTTTGCATCAAAAGGGTTTTGCTTCCGTGAATTATTCCTACTTTACCCAAGGCTGAGGTAGCGGCACTTTCGCCCGAATCTACTCCCAGACCGGCAGCTTCAACAGCGATAATGTTAACGTCTTTTTCGTCCAGAAAATGGTAATAAGCTCCGGCAGCATTGCTTCCTCCACCTACGCAGGCAATCACATAATCCGGGTTTTCACGTCCTTCTTTTTCCAATAATTGGGCTTTGATTTCCTTTGAAATTACAGACTGAAAACGCGCTACCATGTCCGGATAAGGATGTGGACCAACCACCGATCCGATGATATAATAAGTGTCTACGGGATTGTTGATCCAGTCGCGAATGGCTTCGTTCGTGGCGTCTTTCAGGGTTTTTGAGCCCGAAAGTGCCGGACGCACTTCGGCTCCTAGCATTTTCATACGCGCCACATTTGGCGCCTGACGACGGATGTCAATTTCTCCCATATAAACGATGCATTCCAAGCCCATTAAGGCACAAACGGTTGCTGTGGCAACGCCATGCTGACCCGCGCCTGTTTCGGCGATGATGCGTTTTTTGCCCAAACGTTTGGCTAGTAAAATTTGTCCAATGGTATTATTGACCTTGTGTGCGCCGGTATGGCATAAATCTTCTCTTTTCAGATAGATTTTGGCGTTGTATTTTTGGGATAAACGCTCTGCAAAATAAAGCGGCGTAGGGCGTCCCACATAATCTTGCAATAAGGCATCAAATTCAGCTTGAAAAGAGGGATCTGCCGTTATTTTTAAATAATTTTGACGTAATTCTTCTACATTTGGATATAACATTTCAGGAATGTAGGCTCCTCCAAATTCTCCGTAATAGCCTTTTTCGTTGACGTGAAAACTCATTTTGTTTAAAGTTTTAAAGTTTAAAGTTTCAAGTTGCTGGTGAAACTATATAATAATTTTATGTTTTTTAATCCGGGTTCGATTTCAAATTTACTGTTGACATCAATGCAATAAACGGGTAAATTGGTTTTCGAAATTTCATTTACGACTTCCATTTCATCAATTCCGATTCCTCCGCTTAGGAAGAAGGGTTTGCTTGATGGATAGTTTTCTAATACTTTCCAGTCAAAAGTGGTTCCGTTGCCGCCGGGTAATTTTCCTTTGGTGTCAAAAAGAAAATAATCGCAAACGGCTTCAAATGGTTTTAAAACTCGAAAATTAAAATCATCAGCAACCGAAAACACTTTGATGATTTCAATCGATTCGTTTACAGTGCTTTTTAAATCCTGACAAAATGTTACCGATTCTTGTCCGTGTAATTGAACGGCTTGCAAATCGTGTTGGACTATTCTTTCAAGAATTTCGCGCTGTGTTGCATTTACAAAAACCCCCACTTTCTTGATTGATTTGGGTAATTCCGGAATAATTCCATCAAAATAACGAGCCGATTTTTCCCAGAATATAAATCCCATATAATCGGGTAGGAGGGCGCCTACTTCGAGAATATTATCGGGATATTTCATGCCGCAGATTTTGAGTTTCATGTTTTTAAGATTTAACCCTGAAAGGGTTGGTTAGGGTTTATAACTGCTTAATGAATTCCATTGCTGCCTGACCGGCATTTGCCGTTTTCATAAAGTTTTCGCCAATAAGAAACCCTTTGTAGCCGTAGGGTTTTAATTCATTGATCGCCTCGATGGATGAAATTCCGCTTTCGGAAACTTTCACAAATTCATTTGGGATTTGCGCTGCCAATTGTTTGCTGAAATCCAAACTTACTTCGAAAGTTTTTAGGTTTCGGTTGTTCACGCCAATCATGTCTAATGTTGGCATGATTGATTTTTCCAATTCTTCCTGATTGTGGACTTCCAGTAAAACCTCCAATCCCAGATTTTTAGCAAACTCGGATAAGGATTTGATTTCGTCTCTGGTCAAAACTGCTGCGATTAGTAAAATCAAATCGGCACCGTGAGCTTTGGCTTCCAGGATTTGGTATTCATCCACGATGAATTCTTTTCGCAATAACGGAATATTTACGGTCGCTCTGGCCAAAAGCAAATCGTCCAAAGAACCGCCAAAATATTTCCCATCGGTCAAAACTGAAATTCCGCAGGCACCAGCGTTTTCATATCCTTTCACGACTTCTTCAACCGTAAAACCGTAATTGATTTCCGCTTTGGAAGGCGAACGGCGTTTGTGTTCGGCAATGATTCCTGAAGTGCTGTTTCTTAAATTCTGACTTAAAGAAATGCTTTTCTTTTCGAAAAAAACCGAAGCTTCCAATTGTGAAACGGGAATGATTGATTTCTTGAGAATGACTTCTCTTTTTTTATCCACTATAATTCTATCGAGTATGTTCATTTTTATTAATTAAAAGATTGAAAAAATTAAAAGATTGAAAAATTCACTTTTGATTGCGCTTATTTCAGATTCTTCGAATTCAAATATTTTATGAAATTAGAAAGGTTTTGCGAAATTTCAATACTGAGAGCATAACTTCCTTGAATTTGGCTTTGTTCACAAAAGCCAAGTTCTCTTGAAAGTATCAACATACTTCGTACTTCGGCACAACTTCCTTTTGAAATTTTTAAATATTTAATCAACTGTTTGTTACTATTATATTCTGATCCTTCGGCGATGTTATTTGTAATTGAAATAACGGCTCTTTTTATTTGGTTTTGAAAACCAAATTCTTTTTCAAAAGTTTTATTTTCTAATAATTTAAAGACCAATTTAGCTAATTGAATTCCTTTTATATAAACTTCAAATTCTTCAAACGACTTTGTCATAATCTTTCAATTTTTAAATCATTTAATTTTCAATTTCTATTTACTCAATTCTTGTAAAGTTTTCAAAGATTTCAGGCCTTTTCCGGACAGTAAACTTTCTTTTGCCAATTCAAAAGCTTCCAGTGGCGTACATTTGGTAACGGTCGCAATCGCCATAGCTGCATTGGCACAAACCACATTGTTTTGGGCTTCGGTTCCTTGACCGGAAATGATATTGGTAAAAATCTGAGCTGATTCTTCGATGGTTTTCCCGCCTTCTATTTCGCTTTGCAACAAAAGACGGACGCCAAAATCTTCCGGTTTTAGCATTCCTTCCATTGAACTGGTAATCGTCTTTGTAGGTCCGGTCAATGAAACTTCGTCATAGCCATCAAGCGAATGCAGAATGGTGAAATTCACATCGGTATTTTGATACAAATAAGCGTACATTCTGGCCATTTCCAAATTGAAAACACCCACCAATTGATTTTTAGGAAAAGAGGGATTGACCATTGGCCCGAGCATATTGAAAAAAGTTTTTACTGCCAGTTCTTTTCGAATTGGCCCCACGTTTTTCATCGCGGGATGAAATAAGGGCGCATGCAAAATAGTAATACCAGCCTTATCGATAGCTCTTTCCAAAAAATCGGGATCATTAGTAAATTTGATTCCCATTTTTTCCATCACATTACTCGATCCGGAAATGGAAGAAACACCATAATTACCGTGTTTGGCTATTTTTATTCCCGCACCCGCTGCCACAAATGAAGCTAATGTAGAAATATTGAAAGTGTCTTTGCCATCGCCGCCGGTTCCGCACAAATCGATGGTATTATAAGCTGATAAGTCTATGCGAATGCACAAATCCAATAAGGCTTCTCTAAAACCGGCCAGTTCGTCGATACTAATGCTTCGCATCATGTAAACGGTAAGAAAAGAGGCAATTTGACTTGTGTTGTAACTTCCGTTGGAAATATTAACCAATACGTTTTTGGCCTCTTCTTTGGAGAGCATTTCGTGATTGATCAATCTGTTTAGTATGTTTTTCATTTTAGTATTTGTCTTAAAGTCCAAAGTCGAAGGTCTTAAAGTCTTTCGAGATTATGACTAAATATTATCGTTTAAATTCTGTCATCTGATTGCTGGGACTGATCACTGGATACATAAAACTGATCACTAACTCTTCACCCAGTTTTCCAACATCCTTTTTCCGTTTGGAGTCAAAACACTTTCGGGATGAAATTGTACGCCACGCACATCAAAAGTTCGGTGTCTTAAAGACATTACTTGGCCGTTTTCGTCGAAAGATGTAGCTTCGAGAACATCGGGCAAATTAGTATCAACCACCCAGGAATGGTAACGACCCACTTCAAACTCGTTTCCTAATCCTTCAAACAAAAGTTCGTCATTTACTACGGTTTTTACCATTGTAGCCACGCCGTGATATACTTTATCTAAATTAGAAAGTGTTCCTCCAAAAACCTCGCCAATGGCCTGCTGTCCTAGGCAAACCCCAAGAATGCTTTTAGTTGGTGCGTATTTGCGAATCACTTCTTTCAATAAGCCTGCTTCATCAGGGATTCCGGGACCTGGAGAAAGAAGGATTTTATCGAAACCCGCTATTTCATCAATATCAAATTCGTCGTTTCTGTAAACAGTCACTTCGCAGTTTAAATCTTCCAGATAATGCACTAAATTATAAGTGAAACTATCGTAATTGTCTATAACCAGTATTTTTTTCATGATCTTTCGTCTTGTCTGTTTCTTTTTTATTTAAATCGTTTCTGCTAAGTCCAGCGCCTTATTCAGCGCTCGTAATTTGTTGTAGACTTCCTGCATTTCGCTTTCTTCGTCTGAACTGGCTACAATTCCAGCTCCAGCTTGGCAATGCAATTGATGGTTTTTGCTGAGGAAAGTTCGAATCATAATGGCATGATTAAAATTCCCTTCAAAATCCATAAAACCTATGGCGCCACCGTAAAAACTGCGATTGGTTTTTTCATAGTCTTCAATGAGTTGCATCGCTCGGTGTTTTGGCGCTCCGCTTAATGTTCCTGCAGGAAAAGTATCGGCAACAACTTGCATCGTTGTGGCTTTTTCGTGTAAATGCCCGGTCACTTTGGAAACCAAATGAATGACATGGGAGAAAAACTGTACTTCTCTGTATTTTTCGACATTGACATCATGACCGTTTCGGCTCAAATCATTTCTGGCTAAATCGACTAACATCACGTGTTCACTATTTTCTTTTTTATCTTCCGATAATTGTTTGGCAAGAATGGCATCCTGTTCGTCATTTCCTGTTCGCTTGAAGGTTCCGGCGATAGGATGAATTTCGGCTTTACGTTTTTTGACAATAATTTGGGCTTCGGGCGAAGAACCAAATATTTTGAAATCACCATAATCAAAAAAGAATAGGTAAGGCGAAGGATTAATGCTTCTTAAGGCTCTGTACACATTGAATTCGTCGCCTTTAAAACCTTGGGTGAATCTTCGGGACAATACTAATTGGAAAACATCGCCTCTAAAACAGTGCTTTTTGGCCAAAGCCACATTATGTTTGAATTCTTCGTCGGTTAAATTTGAAAAACCTTCTCCTTCTTTGGTGAATTTATACGAAGCAATATTTCGGGACTGCAATAATTGCTCAATTTCCGAAATGTTATTTCTGCCGTCCAGGCTGTGACAAAAAATATAGGCTTCATTTTTAAAATGATTGATCGCAATTATATTTTGATACACCGCATAATACACATCCGGAATCGAGATGCTGTTGTCTTTTTTGGCAATAGTTACTTTTTCGAAATAACGAACAGCGTCATAGGAAATGTAACCAAACAATCCATTATTGATGAATTTGAAATCGTTTTTCTCGGATTTGAACTGATGTGAAAATTCCTGAATCACTTGCGGAATATCGGTATTGGCATCGATTACAATTTTCTCAGAACTGCCATCGGGAAATGTTTTATAGATGGTTTCGTTTTCCACTTTTATCGATGCAATCGGGTTGCAACAGATATAAGAAAAACTGTTGTCGTTGCCATGATAATCGCTACTTTCAAGTAATAAACTGTTTGGGAATTTATCGCGTATTTTGAAATATACGCTTACTGGTGTGATTGTATCAGCAAGGATTTGCTTGTATTTTGTATTTAGGATATAAGATTTCAATTTGCTTGTATTTTAGTTAGGTTAAATTTCGGCATAAAAAAAAGGCTTGTCGTGATGACAAGCCTTTTATATTTATAGTTTAAATAATACTATAGGAGCTTAGTTCACGACGACTGACGTAAATTATTCCACCACCAAGTATTGTTTAAAATTGTGTTCATGTTATTTTTATTGGTCACAAATATATAAATGAAATTTGATTAGGGCAAACTTATTTAATGAAAAATAAAAACATTCTGCTGTTTTTTTGTTTGAAAAAAAAACATACTTTTAATGGCAATTGAGAATTTTATTCAATTGATTAGAAAGTTGTTGTCAGCGCTTAATAGCCTTTGACTAATACGGTGTTTGTTTTTAATCTAAAATCAGGTATCCTTTTATTATTAGGTTGGAGAAAAAGCGCTTCGTTAGTCAGTTTAGAATATTCTATGGAAAAAGATTCATTGCCATACCAATTTTTTATGTCTGGGTCGTTTTCAATAATTTCACTTTGGATACCTCCTTCGCAGTTATTGACAAGCAGGTTTTGCAGATTTATTTTTGCCAAATTTGCTGAAATATTAGCAATTTTAGCGTCCAGTAAAACACAAAGTTTAAATCCGGAAACGACACTGTTGCTAAGGCTGAAATAGCTTTTGTCTTTGATGTAGATCGCTTCTCGAACTAAGCCCTGATTGTTTTCTTCTAAATTAGCCAAAGTAATATTGGCAGCTGTTATTTTGGTCAGTTTTTTGGTAGGGTCTAAATTTTCGATTTTGTCAAAAGAATCTATTTCAAAACATCGCGAACCTGAGATATCGGATGAATAAGGGTAACGAATGGCAATACTGTTGTTTATGTTGCATTGGGCTCCTTGGGTAAAATCGAAGTCATCATCGGTGGCTCTAAAAGAAATGAGATTGTCAAAATTGACATCACCGCCATAGCATTCGAAGGAATCGTCATTAGAATAACTGATTTGTATGAAGCTAAACTTAGATTGACGGCCTACTCCGGCCAGTGATAGTCCATTAAGTTCTTTTAAGGCATTGAGTTTTCTTCCTGAAAATTCAATTCGGACATATTTTAATATACCGGAGTCGCTATCGGGATTTTGTCCGCCATATTGACTAATCATGTGATCCAGATTAAAATCTAAGAAACTGACTCCGCCAATTTTGTTGATAGGGGCGTCCCCCAGGATGATTATGCCTCCCCAATCGCCTGGTTTTCTTGTGAAAGCTTTTTTATCTGATGTAAAAACGATGGGGTCAGTGTCTTTCCCTTCGGCCATTATTTTGGCTCCTTTTGTTATCACAAGAGTGCCGCATGTTTCTACATCGCCCCTTATAACAGTTCCTGGTTCTATGGTAAGTACGGCATTATTGGTCACATAAACTACGCCCATTAATCGGTAGGTTTGCTTCTTGTGAAGTGTAAGGTCTTTGTCTATTTTTCCTGTCAGAATGGTGGTGGCTTCGGGATATTCTTCAGTTGCCGGTTTGAAATTAGTCCAATTGTTTGACCAATTGTTTTGACCAATAATCCCTTTTGCTTGCTGAGAATAGATTGATGGAGCACTTAACATACAGCTGATTAGAATAAAAAGCAATTTTTTCATGATTCAATTTTGTTTTCAATTTTTATCATAAAACGCAGAAATACTTCTATTGAGCTTATTTCTTGATTTTATTTTTTCAAAATTAGCTGCCTTTTATTAATTAGATAATTATTGGATATTAAGTATTTGTTACTAAAAGGTTAATCAAGATTTTAAATACTGTTTTTAGAGGTTCTAGTTTTTGTATGGTTGAAAGTGATTTGCAAAATTGAGATAAGCAGAATAAAAAAGCCTCAATAATTTCTTATTGAGGCTAGTCTTTTTTTGAATTTTAAGTAGGCAACTACATTTTTAGAAATACTTCTAATTCAAAATCATTGTAGATGGTCTTATCTCCCAAGTCTTCAAAATAGCTTCCGGAGCCGTATTTAATATCATATTTGGTACGGTCTACAATTAGTTTTGCCGTTGCGGTATCGTCTTTTACGGTCAAATCAAATTTGGTTGGTTTTGTTACGCCTTTAATGGTCAAATCAGCGGTGATGCTGTAATTGTTTTTTCCTTTGTTCTGGATTGTTTTGAAGACTAATGTTGAGGTTGGGAAATTTTGGGTTCCAAAAAAATCATCCGATTTTAAATGACCTTCGAGGTTTAGTTTTGGTTTTCCTGTTTGGTCTGTGTTATTCAAGGTGGTCATGTCAGCAACAAATCTTCCACCGGTAATCATATTATCTTTCATAATAAGGTAGCCTTCTTTAAAATCGATAGTGCCTTGATGCTCTCCTGTTATTTTTTTACCAGTCCAAGTAATTTTACTTTTTGTAAGGTCAATTTTTTTGGTTTGGGATTGGGTGTTTCCATAAGTAAGCAGAAGGGTCACAAGGATTCCAATAATTTTTAATTTTTTCATTTTGGTACACATTTAAGGTTAAAAATAGATTTCGTTTGCGAATAATTATCTTAATTGCATCTGGTGTATCAAAGTTAAATAAAAGGATTGATTTTTTTTGTAAAATAATGATTATTAGTATTTTAATTTTTATTGAGGTATTGTAGGGATTTCTGTGTTTTAAATAAAAAAAGAAACCCCAATAATTTCTTATTGGGGTTTGGTACAGTTTGGTTTTTGAAAATTACATTTTCAAAGAAACAGCTAATTCAAATTCATCAGAAATGGCTTTGTCTCCTAAGCTGTCAAAGAAACTTTTTGATCCGTATTTGATATCATATTTTGTTCTGTCAACATTAAAAGTTGTAGTTGCAGTATTACCGTTTACTTTAATGTTAAAGTTTACCGGTTTTGTGATTCCTTTTATTGTTAAAGCAGCAGTAACATTATAAGTATCTTTAGCGGTCGTTTTAATGGTTTTGAATACTAAGGTTGAAGTTGGAAATTTATCTGTTCCAAAAAAATCGTCCGCTTTCAAGTGTCCGTTTAGTTTTTCTTGGTATTCTCCTTTTAAGTCAGTTGCTGTTAATGAAGTCATATCAACTGTAAAAGTTCCTCCAGTTAATTTTTTTCCTTTGAAAACTAGAGCACCGTCTTTTAGGTTAACAGTTCCGTTGTGCTGTCCTGTTACTTTTTTTCCAACCCAGTTGATGGTACTTGCTGAAGCATCTACTTTTTTAGTTTGTGCTGTTACTGATGCAGTTGATAAAACTACTACTAATGCTAATGCAATTGATTTTAAATTTTTCATTTGTTTAAATTTGATTTTAAGATTAATAATTATAGTGTAATAAATAATTCGTTGTTTGATTTTCTAACTTTTTTGTAATGTTGGGTTGCGTCTTCCTCATGACGGTATCCTATGGATGCCATAACAGATGCATTAAGCCCCAGCGCTTCTAATCCCAGTATTTCGTTAACTTTATCTGGAGCAAAGCCTTCCATTGGAGTAACATCAATTTTTAATTCGGCTGCGGCATTTAGTAAGTTACCCAAAGCTAAATAAGTTTGTTTTGCAGTCCAATTATTTCTGGCTTCTTCAGGAAGTGAAGTGATAGCGGATTTCATGAAATCCATATATCCTTTCATGCTTTCTACCGGAACTTCTCTTGTTTCGCTTACGTTTTGGAAGTAATTATTAATACCTTCTTCTCCAAAGTTAGTTTCATTTGCAAAAATAATAAGGTGAGAAGCATCTACTACTTGCGATTGTCCCCAAGCGGCTTGTTGTAATTGTAATCTCAATTCCGGATTTTCAACAATAAGTACTTTATACGGCTGTAATCCGTATGAAGAGCTGCTTAGGCGGATTGCTTCTTTTAATAAGCTTAAATCTTCTGTAGATATTTTTTTAGTAGCATCAAATTTCTTTGTAGCATATCTCCAATTTTGATTTTTTATAAAGGTGCTCATGGTTTATAGGTGTTAATTTCTGTATTTTTCTAATAGGATATTCAATTGTTCCAGTTCTTCAGAGTTTAATTTGTTCGAAAAAAAGCTTTCGTGTTTAACTACTTTAGGATCTATTTCGGTCAGAATATCGAGACCTTTTTGGGTAATCAAAACTTCAATTTTTCGACGGTTATCAGGGCAAACATTACGAGTAACCAGATTCTTCAATAGTAATTTGTCTACAAGCCTGGTGGTATTACTCGTTTTGGCTAACATGCGTTCCTGAATCATGCACATATTTGCAGGATTTCCTTTTTGCCCCCTTAGTATGCGTAAAACATTATATTGTTCTCCGGATATTTCATAAGGTTTTAAAATTTCATTAAAATTTTCTGTAATAACATTTTGAGTATATAAAACGTTCAGAATTATTTTTTTTGAAATATCTAATGGAACCGTGCTTTTTATTTCGTCTTCAATTTTCATATTTGTGCATATGTAATTTGTTGGTACAAATGTAACACATTTTTTATTTGTATATACAAATAAAAGAATATTTTTTTATTAAAATTTTCTTTCGGCAGTAGAATAGAGGAGAAAAGCCTTTACTGTAAAGGCTTTTGAGGTTTTAAGCACTATTATTTTTCTGAGAGATTTTTCTGAAATAATTGTTTGTTATAGCAAAATTTGGATAAAAAGCTCACTATGCTAAATTTGATCAAATACATACAATTGGTCAAAATGAGTTATTTTTTCTCTTTTTTGATCAATAAATTGAAGAATAAACCACCCAATAGGCTTCCGTATAAAGTAGAATTTAAAGGCTTTGAAGTTATGGCACAACTTCCGGAGAGACAGCCTACGTAATGATAATAAAGATAGCCACCGATGGCGCCAATAATTATTCCTATTCCGGTGATGATGATTGCTTTTTTATTCATTGATTGCTTTTGTCTAAGATGATTTTAATAAGGTTGTCTTTTTCCAAAACACCGGATTGTCTCCACAATTGTTTTCCGTTTTGGAATAAAATCATCGTTGGTACGCCGCGAACTTGGTATACCGAAGCCAATTGTTGGTTTTTATCCACGTCTATTTTTATAATCGAAATTCGATCCCCCAAGCTGTCTTTTACTTCTTTCAAAATAGGCCCCAGCATCTTGCAAGGACCGCACCATGTGGCAAAAAAATCTACCAGCACGGGTTTTTCTGAATTTATGATTGTGTTGAAACTAGAATTCATGGTGTTTATTTTTTTGGTGCTAAGCTTTTGTAAGCTGATGAGTGTTTCAAAATTACAAAATTTATCCCTTACTGATAAGGACTGATTCGTTAAAAAGGATTTAACTTTTTTTTAATTTTTTAAGCTTGGAATACTTTTGCTATCTAGTACGTGTTTTGCAATGTCTTGTAAAACAAGTGAATAGGTGAAAATAAAAACTAAGGCCTTTGGATTTGTTCTAAGAATAAAATTCTTCGGATTTTAAAAAAGTGTATAAAAGAATTTAAATTCGATTGATACACTTTTTTAATTTATTTTTTATTTGGAATACTACAACCATTGGGGCCACAACCAAAATTAAATAGTGCCTGGAACAGGAAGAATAAGCCAAATGCAATAAAAAACCATTCCTTGCTCACATAAGCCTGATAAAAAAGGAAGCCAGCAAAAGCTAAACGAAACATTCGCATAGCGTGCCAATTTGTAAAGAGTAGTTGTTTCATCTTTTATATTTTCTTTATTTTATATTTTTCATCATAAGACACAATTGTTTGTAGTTCTTTTAATGGAATTTCTTTTTCACTGACAATCAAAACTTCGGAAAAATCAGTGCTCATGCTTGCGTTTAGAACATCGTTTAATGCTTCAAATTTTGTTGTAACAGTATTCATGCAGCCACTGCAAGTAATGCCTTCAAATTCATAAAGATGGACTTCAATTGCATTTTTTTTGAATTCAAAAAACAATTCAGAATTGGCCCTTGGAGCAATTGAATTTTGAGCTACATCTATTTTTAAAAAATCAAAAGCACCATTAAAAAGATTTTCGTATTCTTCTTTACTTCCGCCAAATGGAGGACTTACTTCAAATGTTCGATTAAATAGCAAGCCAGCTAAGATGCCATTTTCAGCTAAAAGCTGATGCATTTTCCAAACGTACTTTTGACGCATCGTTGGTGGCAATGCGCAGAAAAAGGTTTGCTCAATAATCAAATCATAGCTGCCTTGGTGTTCAAAAAAATCACCTAATATTATTTTTATATTGCTATTGGCAGCAAACTTTTGTTTTAAATTCTCAACTAAGGTTGGGGCAATATCAATAACATTAATATTGGTGAAGCCTTTTTCCAAAAGATAATCTGCTTCGTAGCTATTGCCACAGCCGGGAATTAAGATCGCTATATCTTTATTTGTTAATGTGTCAATATAGGATTTAATAGGTGGTGCTATTTCTCCTAAATCCCATCCTGTTGCCTGGGCTTTGTATTGTGCATCCCAATATTCCTGATCTAAAGGTTTTTCGCAGGATACCACACAGCATTGTTCCTTATTCATGTCAATTAATTTTTTCGCGTGTATTTATCTTAAAAGGGATGTACAATGGACAAAAGCTTAGGAAGCTTGTAATCAAAAATACAATTGCAAATGCTCCTAAAATCAAAGCCAGTGTGCCGCTGATTGTATGAGTAAAATACAATACTCCAATAACGACCGCTATTAAAACCCTAATGATCTTGTCCGTTTGACCCATATTTTTTTTCATGATATAAAATTTAAATGATTAAAATAGGTTATAATTCTATAGTAAATTTAAATTATAATATATTGATAATGAGTGTTTTTAGGTTTTTTTTTGAATTTTTAAAGTACCTTACTTTGACATACAAAATCAGTTTTGGGTACTTCGGTTTTTGCAATAGCATTAAAACCGCCTTCAATTTCTTTAAAATTTCTAAATCCGCGAGCCTGAAGAATTGAAGCGGCAATCATGCTGCGATATCCTCCGGCACAATGAAGAAAGAAAGGTTCCTTAGGGTCTATAGTTTTAATCCAATCATTGATATTAGCTAAAGGTCTGCTATAAGCTTCATCAATATGTTCTGCGCTATATTCACTTTCTTTTCGAATGTCAATTACTTTGCTTTCGCCAATTTTTAGTTCTTTAGAAAATTCCTCGGCAGTGATTCTATTCACGGTATCGATTTCTTTTCCTGTCTTTTTCCAAGCTTCAAAACCACCTTCCAGATGACCTATCAGATTGTCAAAGCCCACACGGCTTAAGCGCGTTACAGATTCTTCTTCCTGGCCCATTTCTGTTACCAGAATAATAGGTTGTTTTACATCGGCAATTAAGGCGCCAACCCAAGGAGCAAAATCACCTTCGATTCCTATATTGATGGATTGCGGAATAAATCCTTTGGCAAATTCTCCATTTTTTCTAGTGTCTAAAATTAAGGCTCCGGTATCTTTTACAACGGCTTCAAAATCTTTCGCACTGATGGCTCTCATACCATGGTTTAAAACGGTTTCAAAGCTTTCGTAACCTTGTTTGTTCATAGCAACATTCATCCCAAAATAAGCAGGAGGAGGCAATAAACCATCGGTTACTTCCTTGATGAATTCCTCTTCGGTCATATTGGCTCTCAAAGCATAATTTGTCGCTTTTTGTTGCCCTATAGTTGATACGGTTTCTTTACTCATGTTTTTGCCGCAGGCACTACCAGCGCCGTGTGCAGGGTATACAATAACATCATCGGCCAGGGTCATTATTTTTGATCTTAACGAATGGAATAATATTCCGGCTAATTGCTCTTGTGTCATTGAAGCAGCTTTTTGAGCTAAATCGGGTCTTCCTACATCACCAATAAATAAGGTGTCTCCAGAGAAGATGGCATGTTCTTTTCCGTTTTCATCGATCAATAAATAAGTAGTGCTTTCCATGGTATGTCCGGGAGTATGCAATGCTTTTATTTTGATGTTTCCAATGTTGAATTCCTGACCGTCAGCAGCTATGGTAGCTTCAAATTCAGGATTGGCGGTGGGGCCATAAACAATTGGAGCAGCTGTTTTTTTACTCAAATCGATATGACCTGAAACAAAATCAGCATGAAAATGAGTTTCAAAAATATATTTCAGCTTTACATTGTCACGTTCTAAGCGGTCCAAATAGGGTTGAACTTCTCTTAGCGGATCTATGATCGCCGCTTCCCCATTTGAAGTTATATAGTAAGCGCCTTGGGCTAAACATCCGGTATATATTTGTTCTATTTGCATGATTTTTTATTTTTAGATTCTTATACAAAGGTAACTCTTGTGTTTCAATTTTAAAGTGACTATTGTTACACAATATGGTTTTATTTAAAGAAGATTTCTTTGGTTATAATATAGATTCCCATTACTAATACAAACCACCCAAAGATGGGTTTTAATTTAGTTCCATCTATTTTTTTCGAAAGCTTGATTCCGATAAGCATTCCTATAAGGGCAATACTTGAAATCATGATCAAAAAGGGATAGTCAATAGGCATACCAATATACAAGTCACCAGCAAAACCAATACTGGAATTGATGAAAATGATTAATAAGGAAGTACCAACGGCTTGTTTCATAGGTAAATTAGCAAAAAACAATAAAGCAGGTATGATTAAAAATCCGCCTCCAGCGCCTAAAAATCCGGTTACGATCCCAACAAAAAAACCGATTATTCCCAGCTGCATATAATTGGTTTTTGGAGGAATTTCTACAGTTTTTGTTTTGCGTATCATCGATATGGCGGCAGCCATCATTAGCACTGAAAAAACAATCATAATCAGAAAGTTTTTGGACACTTCATAGGACGCAATGGAGAAAATTGTCGAGGCAATTTTGGGGAAAATAACTTCGCGAATAATCAGGATGGAAAAAATCGATGGAATGGCAAAATACATCGCCGATTTGATTTTAAGATTTCCCATTTTATAATGACTGATACATCCAAATAAGGAAGTGATTCCCACTATAAAAAGAGAATAACTGGTGGCGTTTTCAGGATCTATTTTGAAGAGATAAACGAGGATAGGAATGGTGAGTATGGATCCTCCTCCTCCTATTAAACCCAAAGAAAGACCAATGATGATTGAAGCAAAATATCCTAAAAGTTCCATTTATTATTTTTTATTACAAAGGTTGCCTGTATTTGATGCACAAACAGTAACATTTGTCACATTGCGTCTTTTTTTATGTCAAAAGTTCAATATTATTGCGGTGCAATCGCACTAAACCTCGTTGTTCCATTTTTTTAAGCAAGCGCGAAATTACCTCTCTGGAAGTATTGAGTTCAATGGCGATTTCTTGATGCGATAATTTTAATTCTTTGCAGTGGCAAGCTTCGGCATGGCGTTTTAGGTAAAATTCCAAACGTTCGTCCATGGCTCTAAATGCGATGCTGTCTACCACTTCCAGGATTTCTTCAAATCGGGTGCGATAGGTCAATATTACAAATTCATACCAACTGCGGTACTGCATCATCCATTTTTCCATTAGCGAAAGCGGAATCATGATCAGTTCGACATCTTCAACTACTTTTGCCATGATTTGGCTGGTCTGACTTTTGGTAGCACAAATCATAGAAACGGCACAGGCTTGACCCGGCTGTAAGTAATACATAAAGAATTCTCCACCGTTTTCTCCTTCGCGGTAAATTTTTACTTGCCCTTTGGTAATTAAAAGAGTGTAGTTGATATACTGGCCTGTACGCATAATAACATCGCCGGCTTTGTAAGACTGCCAAATTGCATTTGATTCAATTTCATCGATAAGATCATCTGAAAAGGAAGGGAATAATTTCTTTAAAGAATGCTGCATTTCAGTTTTTTTAGAAAGTTTTTTTGTTGGAGCTACTGTAAAAGTAAGTTAAAAATTGAATATGGCATAGGAACTTTATAAAACCAAAAATGAAAATGGAAATATAAAAGTGATAATTGTTTTTTATTTATTGTCTATGGATTTAATGGGTTAGATATTATGGATTTATTAGCTTATTTTATAGTTGACTGATTAATAAGGTTTAGCGAAAACGTTTTCTTCGAATTATTCTCTAATTCATAAACAGGCAGTACTGTCTTTGATAAAAACATTGTATTTTTACAAAAAAAACACACTATGAATTTAACACAAGAAGATTGGATTTCTCAACTTGTAGAGGATGAGAATTCGGTGATATTAGATGTAAGAACTGAAGATGAGTATAATGATGGAATTATACCCAATGCTATAAATATAGATATTCATAAAGGTCAGGGTTTTATTTCGGAACTGGAAACTTTAGACAAGAATAAAAATTATTATGTGTATTGCCGTTCTGGAGCCAGAAGTGCAAAAGCATGCGAAATCATGAATGAATTAGGTTTTGAAAATGCCTATAACCTAATTGGCGGAATTTTAGAGTGGAATGGAGATATCGTTTCACCATAAGACTAAAAGGAGGCCAATGCCTCTTTTTTTATGTAAATTATTAGAATAACCAAAATAACCAAAAAATGAATTTAATACCAGAAGAGTTTCAGATTAATGCTTTACTTAACCAAGATTCTTATTTAGTAAATGGAGAATTAAAAAAATGGGAAGGGCAAACATCCGGTGTATTCTCAACTATTTCATCAACTACAGCATATGCACCTACTTTGTTAGGATCTATTCCTTTCATGGGAGAAAAAGAAGGACTCGAAGCCGTGAATGCCGCCGCCGATGCTTACAATAACGGTCAGGGGCAATGGCCTACGATGAAAGTAGCCGATCGGATTAAGTGCATGACCAATTTTGTGACACAAATGACCGAAAAGCGTGCCGAGGTCGTGAAGTATTTAATGTGGGAAATTGGTAAATCTCTGCCAGATTCTCAAAAAGAATTTGACAGAACTGTAGAATACATTTATGATACTATCGAGGATTATAAGCAATTAGATCGCAACAGTGCCCGTTTTACCAAAAGCCAAGGTATAAATGCGATGATTCGTCGAGGACCTTTAGGAGTAGTATTGTGTTTAGGACCTTATAATTATCCTCTAAATGAAACCTTCTCCTTGCTTATTCCGGCATTGATAATGGGAAATACGGTTGTCTTTAAGCCTGCAAAACATGGTGTTTTATTATTGTCGCCATTATTGGAAGCCTTTAGAAGCAGTTTCCCAAAAGGAGTCATTAATGTAATTTATGGCAGAGGTCGTGAAGTGGCTTCACCTATTATGGCTTCGGGTAAAATAGATGTTTTGGCTTTAATTGGAAACAGTAAATCGGCGATTGCCTTGCAAGATTTACATCCTAATAAAAACAGGCTGCGTTTAATTTTAGGATTGGAAGCCAAAAATCCAGCGATAATTTTGGCCGATGCCGATTTAGATTTGGCTATCCAAGAATGTATTGTTGGTTCTTTATCTTTCAATGGACAGCGTTGTACAGCCTTGAAGGTTTTGTATGTTCATGAGACAATTGCTGAAGAATTCAACAGGCGTTTTGCCGCTAAGGTGGACGCGCTTTCTTTTGGAAATCCTTGGGACAAAGCAGTAATGCTGACCCCATTGCCTGAAAAAGATAAGCCAGCTTATATACAAGATTTGATTGATGATGCCAAGAGCAAAGGAGCTCAAGTTATTAACGAAAAAGGAGGCGAACAAACGCCTAATTATATTTTCCCTGCGGTTTTGTTTCCGGTCAACAAGGAAATGCGTGTGTATCACGAAGAACAGTTTGGACCAGTTGTGCCTATTATCTCTTTCAAGGACATTCAAGAGCCTTTGAACGATATGGCTGAATCGAATTATGGTCAACAAGTAAGTTTGTTTGGAAAAGACATTACAACCATTGCACCGCTGATTGATACATTAGTCAATTTAGTTTGTCGTGTTAACCTAAACAGTTCTTGCCAGAGAGGACCGGATATTTATCCATTTACAGGAAGAAAAGATTCAGCGGTGGGAACTTTGAGTATTCATGATGCTTTGCGCTCTTTTTCAATACGAACTTTTGTTGCCTCAAAAGACAATGAGTACAACAATGAAATTTTACAGGCGTTGTTAAATAGCGATAAATCTAATTTTATCACCACCGATTATATTTTGTAATGTTTTTTAATTAAAAAAATGAAACCGTCTCGTTTTTGCGAGACGGTTTTTTTTGTTAAAATAAGCTGTAAGTAACTGATTTTCAGTGTTTATTTCATTATATTTACTAAGCCAAATAACTTTAAAAAAGAATACTATGAAAAACTTAAAAAAGATTTTGAATCCTATTTTGATTGTTTTTTTTATGGTTGTCGTTTTCTCTTGCAAGAACAATAAATCAGAACAAAAAGAGGAAGTCACTGAAATAAAAGAGATGGATAGCACGAGCCTGCCATTTATGCCTTTTAAAATTATAGCCATTAAGCATAAAGTGGCAGATTATGCTAAATGGAGAATAGCATATGATGCACACGATTCCATAAGAAAAATGTATGGTATAACCCATTTTGTTATGGGTAGGGGAATGGATGACGCCAATACCATTATCATAATCGATAAAATGGATGATGTGATGAAGGCTAAGGAATTTAGTGCCATGCCTAGTCTCAAAGAGCTTATGAAAAAAGCCGGGGTAATCAGTTCGCCCGAGTTCTCTTTTTATGATGTGATACGCAATGATGACAGCAAGATTAATCTAAAAGACCGGTTGATGGTGACGCATCGGGTGAAGGATTTTGATGCTTGGCTTAAAGTGTATGATGCCGAGGGAATCAATAAGAGAATGGAATACGGACTTATTGACCGCGGAATGGCCAGAAGTATTGATGATCCTAATGTCGTGAGTTTAGTTTTTGCCATTTCAGATTTGGAGAAGGCTAAGGCTAGAATCAATTCTGAAGCAATGAAAAAGCTAATGATGGAAGCAGGAGTAGAAGGACAACCACAGCTATTTTTTTATAAGTTAGTGGATTAATAAAATACTTTGATTGTATAGATAGAGACCGCGTTGCTGATTCAGGCCAAGCGGTTTTTTATTGGGTCACCAATACAGTTATGTAAATTTAATTTCTTAAATTAGAATGTTTAAAGTTTTTAAGTAATTGAAAACAAATCAACTTCGTTAAAATAATCGAATAATTTCTACTCATTTTGTGGATATTCTAAAATAAAAAAGCATCAAAAAGAAAATTAAAATAATAAAACAAAATATTCACGAGCGGCTGCATCGGGAACCCTATTATAGCCATCCCAGATTGAAGTTTATTCCTAATATTGTAATTAACTTACTTAGTTTTTTATTGTCTTTTGGTGTGATTTTAAGTTTGCTATATATAATATTGAACTACTTAATTAAAAAGTTTTATCACTTAGACTAAGAAATACTTTAAGGTCTTATATTTTGCTCTTAGCAAAAATAGATTTTAAGCTAAAAGATTATTTTTGTTTTTCTCTTTTTACTAGTTGTCTTATTTTGTTTTATTGTAAATAATTGGTTTTGAAATTGTTGTTGTTATTATGTAGTCGTATTCTTTAAAATAGGAGCTTCTTTTCTAATTGAAATATCACTAAAAGTGGGTATTGTTAGCAATAGTCAATCCGTGTATTTTTGGAACATTAATATAGAGTATGCTAAGGTTTCTTTTTATTATAAAAGACTTTGATAGTGTGCTTTGTATATGTAAGAAATATATTTCACAGACAAAAAGAGGTTTAACAATTGAATAATAATAATTATGACAAATTCAGAAAAAATTAGAAAGGTTAACGAATTATTGATTGAAGTGATTAAGGATGAAGAAGATCAAAATGAAACCTCTTTGAGTGGTTTAAAAGATGTGGTGTTAAGCATACTGGTAGACTATTGGCATTCAATAAGAGAACCGGAGATTTTTATGGATTGTAGTGAGGTTGAAAACGAAGAACTTCAGTATAGCAATTAATGAGGGGCAAACTTATTATTACCAAAAGTTAATAAAAATAACAAAACAGCTCGTTTAATTTTTTAAACGAGCTGCTTTTTTTTAATTTCCTCTATAAGTTGAATAACCATAAGCCGAAAGTGTTATTGGTACGTGGTAATGGCTGTTATCTTTAATTTGAAAAACGACCTCAATAAAGGGATAAAAGCTCTCGGTATTATTTTTTTTGAAATAGTCACTTACGAAATAAGTTAGTTTATAAATTCCAAGGTTTGCTTTTTCAGAATTTAGAAAATCTGTAATTCTTCCATTTTTGTCAGTAGTTTTTTCATCTACAAACTGCCATGTTTTGGTTTGCTCATTTTGTTTTTCCAATTTGATACTGACTCCTGCAGCAGGAGTTCCTTTGCTAACATCCAAAATATGACTTGATAGTTGGTAGGTGCTTTTTTGTGCAAAGCTTGCTGTTGTGATCAAAGCTAAAATTAATGTCAAGATTGAATTTTTCATTTTTTTTGATTTTTAAAGTTTAAAATTATTTTACAGTTATTCCCAGTTCAGAAATCGAGGCTGATTTAGCAATTAGATCATCATTTTCAGCACTTCCTCCGCCTGCTATACCAATACTTCCAATTACGTTTCCGTTGTACCATACAGGAGCTCCTCCGCTCAAAAGCAGTAGTTCCGGTAATGTATTTAAATTTTGGGTATCTGGATTTGATTTGGCATTCCTTAGCAAGGCAAGCGTGGCCGTTTTGGTGGATAAAGCAGTAAAGGCTTTTCTTCTTGAAGCTTCCGTATTATGCGGACCTACATTTTCTCCTCTGGTTGTCATCAAAATGTTTCCTGAAGCGTCCAGAATTGTAATGGTAACTTTTTTACCCAATGAATTTGCGGTTTCGCTTGCGCGTTTTGTCAATTCATAAGAAGCTTCCAAAGTCAGATTGTCAACGGATTTAACATATCTCTCAACTGAATTTGTCCTGAGTTTTTTCTCAGGATTGACTTGTCCGATACAAGTTGTTGTGATGAAGATTAATATAAAAAGTAATTTTTTCATGTTTAATGATTTTTTTACAAAGTTAAACGTTTTATAAAATTAAAAGGTTGACCTAAGTCAACGTTTTTGAAAAGTACTTTTATTTTGACAAACATTAAATTGAATTATAAAAGGTTTTGAAGAAAAAAGAAATTTGTCTTTTTACACATTAATTTTTGCTTTGAATTGCAGGCTAAGACTAATGAAAAAATCCGATTGACTATCGCCAACCGGATTTAAAATCAGAATTTTTTTCTTCTTTCGGTTAAATACTTTCGAAGTGGAATATCATAGCATCTCATGGTTAAATAGGCAAGACCAACCAAAAGAAGTGTTCCGCTTATGATGATAAAAGTGAGTTGGGCTGTTCCCGGTTTATGGCTTGTGTAATAGCTCGCGAACATCCACATCACAGCATAATGCGTCATGTATAAAGGATAGGATATTTTTCCGAGGAAGCTGGCTGTTTTTTCGAATCCTTGATTTAGCGTGGCTCCTGCGCCTATAGCGATTAGTAAGGGGAAATAGAACATTACAATTATGGGCTCAGTCAGCCAATTCCAATCCGAAAAGGGAATTAAGAAGGCTAGGAGTAGTAATATGGATAGACCTACAAAACTTAGTTTTGATTTAATAATCCAATTGGAACGATAAATCAACATACCCGCTAAAAAGGAATATGAAATACGAGCACCGCCATCCCAAAAGCTAGTGTCATTCCATCCGCCCAGCAAGGAACCATCCGCGCGGTTACTGGCAAAACAGAGTCCTGCGGCAGCAATGACGGTTAAGAATAAGAGGGAACGTCGGCTTAATTTGTGAAGGAAAAGTGCATAAAGGATATTGGCGACATACTCCCAAAACAACGACCAGGCGGGCGCATTCAAACCAAATAAGTTAAAATATCGGTCGGGCATTGCTGCAAAAGGAATCAGAAATAGGGAAGCCAGAAATATCAAAATCAATTTACCCGTTTCGTAGGTTTCAGGATGACTGCTAAAAGGGTCAAACAGAAAAGCCAACAAACCCAATACCGAACCAAAAACAACCAGAGGATGCAATCTGATTAGTCTTGATTTAAAGAACTCTATAGTTCCCATTTTACCAATGCGGTCATGATATGCATAGGCGATAACAAATCCAGATAAACAAAAGAAAAAATCGACCGCAAGAAAACCATGTGCGATAAAATTTTTGCTGGGTTCATAAACGATTTCCATAAAATGAAAAAGGACAATGGCCAAAGCGGCAATTCCTCTTAAACCATCAAGAATTTGAAAATGTTGTTTGGTCTTTAAAATGTCGGAGCTATTATTTTGCATGTCGATAAACGTTTGGTTTCTTGGTTTTTTTTGTTTTTACATCTTTCGTATTTTCAAAAATAGACAAAAAACACTACATTATTTGAAAGGATCTCAAAATGTGTGTTCGAAAACATGGATTGATAATCCCATTAAGAGAAATGTGCCGAAGGAATGCCGGAAGCTAAAAATTAAAAACAACTTTTGATGAAAGTTAAAAAGGTTTGTCACATAAAAAAATCCGATTTGCTTTTGCAAATCGGATTTTTTATTCTGTAGAGATGAACCGCAGTTCATCTCTGCATGTGTCAATCTTTATAGGTGTATTACTTCACCATAAGCATCGGCTACAGCTTCCATAACAGCTTCACTCATGGTTGGGTGAGGATGAATGGCCTTAAGGATTTCATGTCCTGTAGTTTCCAGTTTACGAGCTACAACTGCCTCAGCAATCATATCAGTAACTCCGGCACCTATCATGTGACATCCTAACCATTCGCCATATTTGGCATCAAAAATAACTTTTACAAATCCGTCTGGTGTTCCGGCAGCTTTGGCTTTTCCAGAAGCTGAGAATGGGAATTTTCCAATTTTTAATTCGTACCCTTTTTCTTTGGCTTGTTTTTCTGTCAAACCTACTGAAGCGATTTCAGGAGTAGCATAAGTACAACCCGGAACGTTTCCGTAATCGATAGGCTCTACATGCATACCTGCAATTTTCTCCACACAGTTGATTCCTTCGGCAGAAGCCACGTGTGCTAGTGCTTGCCCCGGAGTTACGTCACCAATGGCGTAATAACCCGGAACATTAGTTTGGTTGTATGCGTTTACAAGGATTTTATCTCTGTCAGTGGCAATTCCCACTTCTTCCAGACCTATGTTTTCAATATTGGTTTTGATTCCTACAGCCGAAAGAATAATATCAGCTTCCAATACTTCTTCTCCTTTGGCTGTTTTTACAAATGCTTTAACGCCTGCTCCTGTAGTGTCAATTCTTTCTACAGAAGAGTTAGTCATGATTTTTACTCCCGCTTTTTTCATCGAGCGTTCCATTTGTTTCGAAATGTCTTCGTCTTCAACAGGAACAATATTTGGCATGAATTCCACAATAGTTACCTCAGTTCCCATTGAATTGTAAAAATGAGCAAATTCTACGCCAATGGCTCCGGAACCAACAATGATCATCGATTTTGGTTGCGTAGGCAAAGTCATTGCTTGTCTGTAACCAATCACTTTTACGCCGTCCTGAGGCAAGTTTGGCAACTCACGCGAACGTGCTCCGGTAGCTACAATAATATGATCGGCGCTGTATTCTGTTACTTTGTTGTCTTTATCAGTAACATCAACTTTTTTGCCTGGTTTTAGTTTTCCAAAACCATCAATTACGTCGATTTTGTTTTTTTTCATCAGGAATTGAACTCCTTTGCTCATTCCTTCAGCAACACCACGGCTGCGTTGTACCACGGCTGGGAAATCTTTGTCAAAAGAAGAAACAGTCAAACCATAATCAGAGGCATGTTTTAGATAATCAAAAACTTGAGCTGATTTTAGTAAAGCCTTGGTTGGGATACATCCCCAGTTTAGGCATACACCACCTAAGTTTTCTTTTTCAATTACGGCTACTTTAAAGCCTAATTGTGACGCTCTAATGGCAGTTACATATCCGCCTGGACCACTTCCTAAAACAATGATATCGTATTTCATTTTTTTATATTTATTTTTTTAAATTTAAAAATGGAATTGCTTCGCCTATTTGTAAACTCGGCTGGCAAAAGCTCATTTCATTTTATATAAGATTTTCTAAATTAATTGAGTTTGCGAATTTAAGGATTTATTCTGTTTCGGGAAAATTTAAAAGATTCAATTATTTAAAGATTTGTTAGTCGATGTGAATCTTGAAAAGTTAGTGATTTTGAATAATTCCTATTCTATTCCCAATTTACCATTCACAATTCACTGCTAACTAATTGGCTACCGAAAATTGTGAATCGTACAAGTTCTTATAATAGCCACTTTCCCGATTGATTAATTCCTGATGCGTTCCTTGTTCTACTATTAAACCTTTGTCCATAACTACAATTTTATCGGCATTGACAATAGTCGCCAATCGGTGTGCAATGACAATCGAAGTTCTTCCTTGTGTAATGGTTTCTGTGGCACGCTGTATCATTTCTTCTGAATAGGTATCGATAGATGAGGTCGCTTCATCCAATATAAGAATACTAGGATTGCTGACATAAGCTCTCAAAAAAGCGATTAATTGTCGCTGTCCCGAAGATAACATTACGCCGCGTTCTTTGACATCAAAATCGTAATTATCAGGTAAGCTCATAATAAAGTCATGAACGCCTATTTCTTGGGCTGCAGCCAAAACATCCTCACGGGTTATTTCAGGATTGTTTAGCGTTATGTTATTGAAAATGGTATCGGCAAAAAGAAAAACATCCTGTAATACTACGGCGATTTGCTTGCGCAAAGAACCTAAAGTATAGTCTTCGATATTTTGGTTGTCAATACAAATGGTTCCGCTATTGATCTCATAAAAACGATTCAATAAGTTGATGATAGTCGATTTTCCGGCACCTGTAGAGCCTACAATAGCGACGGTTTCTCCTGCTTTCACATCGAGATTGATTCCTTTTATGACTTCTTCTTCAGGAATATAACTGAAACGAACATCTTTGAATTGGATGTTTCCAAGAAAAACATCGGCTTCTATTTTTCCGTTATCCTGAATTTGGTCTTGGGTGTCAATGATGGCAAAAACACGGTTTGCAGCAATCATTCCCAATTGCATTTCATTGAACTTATCCGCAATCTGGCGCAACGGGTTAAACAACATTGCGATGAACATGGTGTATGAAAATAAATCCCCAAAGGTGGTGAAATTGTCTCCGTTCAAAATCCTAATTCCGCCATAGAGAACAATAAAACCTAAGGTCAAAGACGAAATAATATCGGCAATAGGAAAGAAAATCGAGTTGTAAAGAATGGTTTTTATCCATGCTTTTTTGTGTTTGTCATTGATTTCTTTGAATTTTTCGGCTTCTATTTCTTCACGATTGAAGAGTTGTACTATTTTCATTCCCGTAACGCGTTCCTGAACAAAGGAGTTCATATTGGCAATTTGAGTTCGTACTTCTTCAAAAGCCACTTGCATCTTGCGTTGGAATATTCGGGTGACAAATACTAAAATTGGCATGGCGATAATTACAATCCAAGTGAGTTTCCAGTTCATGTAGAACATAAAAATCAATACTACAACCATCTTCATCAAGTCACTGATAATCATAAATAGTCCTTGACTAAAAATACGTGCAATGGATTCGATATCTGAAACGGAGCGTGTAACTAGCTGACCTACGGGCACCATGTCAAAATATTTCATCCTGAAACTCAAGATGTGTCGGAACAATTTAATTCGAATGTCTTTTACAATATCTTGTCCGAGCCAGTTGGCCCAAAAAACAAAATAAAATTGCGAAAACACTTCGCATAACAGCACAATTCCCATTAAACTGATGTAGAACAAAAGTCCATTGGCATCTTCTGTTTGGATGTAACCATCAACGGTTTGTTTTAATAAATACGGGCGAAGTGCCGCAAAAGCGGATAAGGAAACGGCAAAGACGATAACGCCGTTAAAACGCCATTGGTAAGGTTTGGTATATTGTAAAATTCGTTTAAATAAACGAGTATCAAATGCTTTTGCTTTCATTTTTTTGGAGCTATTTACTGCGTCAATTCATTTTGTTCATATCCTGTTATCGCTATAATCTTTCTATTTTAAAGAAAAAATATAAAAAATTTTTACTGCTGTCAGGGTTGTTTAGTTATGTAATCGTACTCAATTTCGGTGAGATACAGCCCATGAGCAGGAACGGAAAATCCGGCTTTATCTCTGTTTTTACTTTCGATAATAGTGTTGAAATCCTCCAAAGTAATCTTGTGAATTCCAACATTTACAAGGGTTCCCACGATAGCGCGAACCATGTTTCTTAAAAATCTATTAGCCGAAATAGTGAAAATTAACTTGTTGTTTTCTTGTTTAGCTCCGCTCTGTTCGGCTCCGCCTTGAGTCCAATAGGCTTCAAAAATAGTACAATCAAATGTATTAACATCGGTGTTTACTTTTGAAAAACATTGAAAATCCGTATGGTTGAATAATAACTTTGCTGCTTTATTCATCAAATCAATATCCAGTTTTTGATGAAAGTACCAACTTTGCTCTTGTGAAAAAGCATCTTTAAAGGTGTTGATATGGTATTCATAAGTTCTTTTGGTGGCATCAAAACGAGCGTGCGCATCATTGGCAACGGGAATAATAGCATAAATAACAATATCTTTTGGTAAAAAAGAGTTGAGTTTGTGTATTAATTTTTCAATGTCAAAAGAAGTTTCAAAATCAAAATGCGCATACATTTTTTTGGCATGAACTCCTGTATCCGTACGTCCGGCACCCATCAGATTGATATCAGCGTTTAGTATTACCGAAAAAGCTTTGCTTAGAGTTTCTTGTACAGAGGAAGCATTGGGTTGGTATTGCCAACCATGGTACTGGGTTCCGTTATATGCTAATTGTATAAAATATCTCAAGGTTGTAGCTTCGCAAAGTTTTAAAGAAGCAAAGTTACAAAGTTTAAAACTTAGAATGTTTAGAACGGTAATTTTTTATTATTTTTTGAAGTTGACTTCATGCATCACTTTGTACCTTTGAGGTTATGAATCTTTGTAACTATAATTTGTAATTGAAAAAAATACTACTTCTTTCCGATACCCACAGCCATATTGATGAAACTATTTTGAAGTATGTTGCTCAGGCCGATGAAGTCTGGCATGCTGGTGATATAGGTGATTTATCAGTGACTGAAACCATAAAAAAACTGAAACCTTTACGCGCGGTTTATGGGAATATTGATGATGCCCAAGCCCGATTAGAGTTCCCTTTGCATAATAGGTTTATGTGTGAAGGTGTCGATGTTTGGATAACTCATATCGGCGGTTATCCGGGAAAGTATAATCCTGCTTTAAAGGCTGAAATGACTGCTAATCCGCCTAAATTATTCATTTGCGGGCATTCTCATATTCTAAAAGTAATGTTTGACAAGAAACACAATCTGTTGCATATGAATCCAGGCGCTTGCGGTAAAAGTGGTTTTCATCAGGTTCGTACCATGCTGCGGTTTGTTATTGAAGGGGATAAAATTAAAAACTTAGAAATTATTGAAATTGAGAAAAGGGTTTAAGATTCATTTTGTAAAAAAGGTGCTTTTATGTAGATATTTGTTCCCGAATTTAGTGTAGATTCAATTGATATTTCGCCATCAATATTGTTGAGGCGGGCTCTTATTCTATTTAATCCAAAACCTTCTGCAATATGAGATTCAGTAGTGTCAAATCCTTTTCCGTTGTCTTTTATGCGAATGTGTAATTCGTTATTCTCTTCTTCAATGGTTAATTTTGCTTGGCTTGCTTGGCTGTGTTTTATGATGTTGTTAAAAAGTTCTGTCACGATGAAGTACATTTTTAATTCAAATTCTTCACTATACCGTTTTTTTGTTTCGGTAGAAGAGGCGTATTGGAAATGGATATTGGAATTCGAATTTTTTTCGCATAAGTCGTTTAGAGCATAAAATAAACCAAAACGAACC
The DNA here is from genome assembly GCF_900129705.1 of Flavobacterium granuli. Taxonomy (GTDB): domain Bacteria; phylum Bacteroidota; class Bacteroidia; order Flavobacteriales; family Flavobacteriaceae; genus Flavobacterium; species Flavobacterium granuli. The sequence continues at coordinate 239,735 of NZ_FQWO01000003.1, forward strand.
AGCAAAGAGGGAAGAAGTTGATGCGATAGGTCACGTATTTTATCATGAGCATCGCTGAGAATAGTTTTGGTCTTTTTTATTTCATCACATTCTACTATTTGACTTTTTGCACAAAAAACACTTAGATGTAATCCAGCCGAAGATAATAAGGCGCTGATATTGTCATGTAAAAAGGCAGCAATTTTTTTCCGTTCCATTTCTTGTCCGCTTATCGATGCGTTTAAGATTTTCAATTGAATTTTGCTTTCTACATCTTTAAGATCGTTTTTTTGTTTTAGTCTTGTATTTTGAAAGAAAAAGTAAAACAGAATGATGACTAGAAGTAATATAGAAATAATTATAATACTGATTTGTTTGTTCTTAGACTGTTTTTCTAAAAGTAATTGTTGTTCTGATTTGTACTTTGTTTCTATATTGTCAATTTCTCTTTTGTATTCGTCTAATTCCAAGTTGATTCCGGCAATGTTAGCTTTTTTCAGCTTTTCTTCATCGTTAAGTTCCTTTGTTATTTGGTTAAATAATAGTAAGTTTTCATAAGCTTTTTTGTAGTCGCCTTTTTTCATAAGAAATTTAGCGTATTCTTCATGGCTAAAGGATAAATCTGATTTTTCTTCTCCGCTAATTCCTTGTTTGATAGCTTCTTCAAAAAAAGCAGTCGCTTTTTTAGCCTCGCCTATGTGCGAATAATACATGCCATTAAGCATGTTTAAAGCCACAATAGTGGATTCATCTCCTGATTTCGAATTGTGGGCGTTAATATAATTCAGATAAGGAAGTCCTTTGTCGAAATTTCCAATATCAAAATAGGCCCAAGCTATATTGAGTTTTGTGAAATAAATTTGGGCAGAATCCTTTGTTTTTGTGCTGAATTCCAGTGATTTTCTGTAGTAATAGATTCCTTTCTCATATTCTTTTTTATCAAAAAAATAAATATTTCCTAGGTTGTTATTAATCCAGTTTTTTAGATTATCGCTATTGGTTCTTTGGGCGTAAAGCAGAGCTTTTTTGTAATAAAAGAGCGCTTTTTCGGATTCACTTATGCCATCAAAATTTGCGGCAATGGTATTGTAGCAAGAAGCGATCAAGACATCGTCTTTGATGAGAATGGCATATTTTAAAGCTAGTCTTGCTTTAACCAGGGACTTCTCATAATTTTCCTCATGCATGAGCTTAGTCGCGTCTTGAGTGAGTTTGACAATCACTTTTTTGGGTGGTGCTTTGCTGTGAGAAAAGACATTGTTACTAAAAATACTTAGTAATAGCAAAAGACATAAAAAAATTTTTTTTTGAAACATAAAATGGAAGTAGACTGTTAGAAAACAAAACTGTGGTTTATTGTAATGCTTTTTTTGCTATTCTTTGATTTAGGATTTAATCAAATTATTTTTAATTGCAAATTTAACCAGACTGATGGTGTTCTTTGCGTTTAACTTTTTTATGATGTTCTTGCGGTGCGTTTCAACGGTATTGGTACTGATGAATAACTGTTCACTTATTTCTTTACCACTGTATTCTAAGGCAATTAAAGTGATGATTTCAAGTTCTCTTTCCGTTAATAGCGAATTAATATTAGGCTTTTGCTTGTTTAATTTTATGATGTCTTTGGTTGCGGTATCGAATATTTTTTCCCGAACTAAATTGCTAAAATATTCTTCCCCATTCGAAACCGCCTGAATAGCTTCTACAATGTTTTCGCCTGCACATTGCTTTGTCAAGTAGGCACTGGCGCCCAGTTTCATAACTTCTTTTATGATTTTTAAATCATCATAACTGGAAAGAATAATGACTTTGCATGGGAATCCGTTTCGTGCAAATTCTTTGATGACTTCAATGCCATCTTTTTTTGGCATGCTGATATCCAGAATAAGAATATCTGCTTTATTGTTTGTAACTTCTTCAAAAAGAGTACTGCCGTCTAAGGAGAAGCCAACAATCTCAAAGTTAGAAATAGTTTGCAACAGGGTTCTCATTCCATCAATAAGCACTTGGTGATCATCAGCAAGGTGTATACGTATTTTTTTTGTCATTTTTCAAGGTGCTTTGTCCAAAATTATAAAAAAAATAGAGTAACTACTCATTTATAAGATTTTTTATTTTTTAAATAAAAGTTGAGATTATTTCACAAAAAAACCCGAACGCTTAGGTTCGGGTTCTCTTCGCACTAATAAACTAATGTTTATAGGTTTACCTCAATCTGTCCACAGATTTTACAAGATCTTCATCCTTCTTGATGGCCTTATTAGCCAAAACTAATAATACGATAGCCAAGATAGGTAGAAACATCCCAATACCTTTCTCAGAGACAACTACTGTCTCTCCAGATAAGTTTAGTGAACGATATACAAATAAGCCTAATAAAATTAAATTTAATATGATATTCAATCTGCCTAATACAAATTGAAGTTGTCTTTTTTTAAACGAAATTATACTCACTAAAGCCAGCGTTGTGCTTAAACCCAGTAATATAACATAAATTGGGCTTTGAGCAAAGTAATAATCCTTAGCGTTGCTCATCGTCCATAAAGGAAATAAAAAGGGTAATATCCCGGTAACTACAAATGCCAGCAGTAAATATATGGTTTGAATTCTTTGTATCATTTTTTCTATTTGATAGACAAAAATATATTTTCTTTTTTTAAAATACTATTGTATCGTTAAATTTTATTCGTATTATTGCAACACAATACCGTAAGCACTTCATACTGCGGTCAATTCATAATAATTATTTACTACCTATCTTTTAGAGTATTTCCAAATTAATTTAACTCAAGAACATTCATGTTTGATATTTCTGCATTAAAAGAAATGAAGCTTGCTGAGCTCCAAGAAATAGCTAAGGCAGCTAAAACCATAAAATTTAACGGTGTAAAAAAAGAGACCTTAATCGGTCAGATTTTAGAGCATCAAGCTAATCACCTAGCACCTAAACCAGAAACTAAACCCGAAGCTGATGCTGAGGAATCGAAACCTAAAAGAGCTCGAATTGTACCGGTTAAAAAAGCAGTTATCCAAAAAAACAAAACAGCTCCAGTTGTTATAAAGGAAGAAAAGTCAATTGAGAGTAGTGCTGATGTTCCTCAGGAATTAGATTTTTCGGCAGCAGAAACAGCCTCAGAGTTAATCCCAGATGCAGCAGCGCCAGAAACAATAACTCCAGTTGAGAAAAAAGCGGCTAAAGTTATTAAATTCAACAAGTCAGCTTACGAAAAGAAAATTGCCTTAAAAAAGGATAAAGAGAACGAAAAGGAAGCGGTTGCAGATAATGGAGGAGTATCAGATAAAGAGATAGTTGTAGAAAGTACAATTGTTCCCACTACAGAAGCGATTGTGCCTAACAAAAAAATAAATCCACACGATCGAAAGAGAACTGATGATGCTAACCAGTTGAATAAGCAGAATCAAAATCAAAACCAGAATCAAAATCCCAACTTTAAAAATAAAAAAAATAATTTTAGGGATTCCGATTTTGAATTTGATGGAATCATAGAAAGCGAAGGTGTTCTTGAAATGATGCCTGATGGTTATGGTTTCTTGCGCTCATCGGATTATAATTATTTAGCTTCCCCTGATGATATTTATTTATCGACTTCACAAATTAGATTATTTGGTCTAAAAACCGGAGATACGGTAAAAGGAGTGGTGAGGCCTCCAAAAGAAGGGGAGAAATTTTTCCCGCTGGTTCGAGTTTTAAAAATTAACGGACATGACCCTCAAGTGGTGCGAGACCGAGTTTCATTCGAACATTTAACCCCTGTTTTTCCATCTGAAAAATTTAAGTTAGCCGAAAAGCAAAGCACGATTTCAACACGAATTATTGATTTGTTTTCACCAATAGGGAAAGGGCAACGCGGAATGATTGTAGCCCAACCTAAAACGGGTAAGACGATGTTGCTGAAAGAAATAGCCAATGCTATTGCCGCAAATCATCCTGAAGTATATCTTATTGTTTTATTGATTGATGAGCGACCGGAAGAGGTGACTGATATGCAGCGTTCTGTACGTGGTGAAGTGATTGCTTCTACTTTTGACAGGGAGCCGCAAGAACACGTTAAAATCGCTAATATTGTGCTTGAAAAAGCAAAACGATTAGTAGAATGTGGTCATGATGTAGTGATTCTTTTGGATTCCATTACGCGTTTAGCAAGAGCATATAACACGGTGCAACCCGCTTCCGGTAAAGTATTGAGTGGTGGTGTGGATGCGAATGCATTGCAAAAACCTAAGCGTTTCTTTGGTGCAGCTCGTAACGTAGAAAATGGAGGTTCATTGAGTATTATTGCAACAGCATTGACTGAAACTGGTTCCAAAATGGATGAAGTTATTTTTGAAGAATTTAAAGGTACCGGTAATATGGAATTGCAATTGGATCGAAAAATTGCCAATAAACGTATCTTCCCTGCAATTGATTTGACTTCTTCAAGTACCAGACGTGATGACATGTTATTGGATCAAAAAACATTGCAACGCATGTGGATTATGAGAAAATACCTTTCGGATATGAATCCGGTAGAAGCCATGGACTTCATCAATGATCGTTTTAAGAAAACAAGAAATAATGATGAGTTTTTAATTTCTATGAATGATTAGGAAGATTAAAAGAGAATAGAATAACGAACATAGATAAAGCGCATAAAAAAATCCTCGAATATCGAGGATTTTTTTGTGTTCTGGAGCTAAAGTTAATTTTAGTCTCTTTTTTCTTTTTTCGGTTCCAAGCTTTCTTTACGTTCTAATAAAGCCATGTAAAAACCATCAAAACCAGATTCTGAAGCCAGGATTTTTTGGTCTTTTATGAAATTGAATTGTTTTCCAATGTCAGTAGTCAAAAAACGGGCAACCTGTTCTTGATTTTCGGAAGGTAAAACGGAACAAGTGGCATATACTAATTTGCCTCCTGGTTTTACAATTTTGGAATAGCTTTCTAATACTTCAGATTGTACCTTACGGATATTATCAATAAATTCAGGTTTTAGTTTCCATTTGGCATCAGGGTTTCTTTTAAGAACACCTAAACCGCTACATGGAGCATCAATCAATACACGATCAGCTTTTTCGTGCAGTTTTTTAATCACCTTTGTAGTATCAATAATACGATATTCAATATTAAAGGCGCCATCTCTTTTGGCTCTTATTTTTAACTGCTTTAATTTACTTTCGTACAAATCCATGGCTATCAATTGCCCTTTGTTTTCCATCAAAGCGGCGATATGCAAGGTTTTTCCACCAGCACCGGCGCAAGTATCCACTACACGCATACCAGGCTTAACATCAAGAAAAGCAGCTACGAGTTGTGAATTGGCATCCTGTACTTCAAAGAAACCTTGTTTGAAAGCATCAGTCATGAAAACATTGGCTCTTTCTTTTAGTACTAAAGCATCAGGCTGATTTTTTAAATAGTCCGTTTCGATGTCCAAATCCATTAAGATTGCTCTTAACGTTTCTTTGGTTGTTTTAAGGGTATTTACTCTAAGGATTACTTTAGCGGGTTGGTTTTGGGCGGCAATTTCAGTTGACCAAACTTTTTCTCCCAGTTCTTTTACACCTAATTCGTCCATCCAGTCTGGAATAGATTCTCTTAGCGCTCTCACTTTTGAAAGTTCATCAAATCTACCTTTTATTTTTCGTTCTGGTGTTCCTTCCAGTTGACGCCAATCCGGAATAGTATAGCCTCGTAAAACTGCCCATACTGCAAACATTCTCCAAAGATTGTCTCTGTCAAAGGGTTCTCTTACTTCGGCAATTTCGGCATATAATCTTTTCCATCTTACAATTTCGTAAATGGTTTCGGCAACAAACTTTCTGTCTGAACTTCCCCAGCGCTTGTCTTTTTTTAAGGCTCTTGCAACCACTTTATCGGCATACTCTCCTTCGTTAAATATCGCATTTAAAGAATCAATAGTGGTATAAACTAAATTTCTGTGTAATCTCATTTTAAATAATTGAGGTGCAAAGGTACTATTAATTGGTTGAAAGTTAAATTTTTAATAATGAATGTTGGTTTTATATTTTATCCATAAAAAAAACACTGCTTAAAACAGTGTTTTTCTTTTATTTATAGGTTCAAAATAATCTATTTTATTCTGGTTAAACCAATGTTTTCCGGCGGATGAAGAACCATTGGGAATTTCTCAATTTTTACCGAACTGCTGTCCAGACCAAAAGCTCCTTCTTCGGATAAACTTAATTTCTTAATAAAGAAATACGAATTCATAATTATTTTTTCGTGCCATCTTAAATCGCTGTCATTTGAAAGGAATTTTTCAGATAATACAAATTTGAAATCGCCTATTATATTGTTCTTGTTTAAAGATTCGTAACGGCTGGTGATATCAACTTCTCCCTTTTTCACCATGTCTTTGATTACTTCTTTGAACATTAGGCTAATCTTGGTAGGTTCTCTAAATCCTAAGTTGAAGTCTACACGATATAAATCGTCTTTGATGATTTCGGTTACTTTGTATTCTGTTTTGTAAGGTTCGCTCAAGATATTTACGTGTACAAACCAGTACAAATCAGCTCTTTTGGGTCTTTTTTGTAAAATAGAGTACATCACTTTTTCTTCAATTTCATCTATGCGATTCGCATTGGTCATGTACACGAGATGAGTTGCGTATTTTGGAATGCTTAAGTCGGCGCTTAGTTCCATTAATACTTTTTTGTAGTCTTGTATTTTTACAATTTTGGTGTAACTCTTACTAATTTTCTTGGCTAAATACCATATTGTCATTACTGAAATTAAAAGGATGGCAATAATTAAGGTTACATAGCCTCCTTCTGAAAATTTAGTGATATTAGCAGCTAAAAAGCTCAACTCGATAGCAAGATAAATGGTAATTAAAGGGACAATAAAATATAATTTTACTCTTTTCATAATCAAGTAGAAATTGAGCAAAATAGTTGTCATAATCATACATAAAATGATTGCCAATCCATAGGCATGTTCCATATTTCCGGATTCTTCAAAGTGTAAAACAATTCCAACACAGCCAAAGAAAAGCAACCAGTTTATCGAAGGGATATACAGCTGCCCTTTTAATTCTGTCGGATATTTAATTTTTACTTTTGGCCAAAAATTCAATCGCATCGCCTCATTTATTAATGTAAAGGATCCGCTGATAAGTGCCTGAGAAGCAATAACGGCAGCCAGTGTCGCAATTACAATTCCTATAGGTTGAAACCAATCGGCCATAATCAGATAGAATGGATTGCCATTTTTTCCGCCTAAACTTTGTAAGGTTGATCCTTCATGGTGGATTAGATAAGCCGCTTGTCCAAAATAATTAAGGACTAAAGTTGTTTTTACAAACATCCAGCTTATTCTTATGTTTTTTCGTCCGCAATGTCCCATGTCAGAATATAGGGCTTCAGCACCTGTGGTACACAGAAATACAAAACCCAATACAAAGAAGCCATCCGGATGAATCGACAATAAATGGTAGGCGTAGTAAGGATTAAAGGCTTTAAAGACTTCAGGGGATTTTATAATTTGTAAAAGCCCTAATATTCCTAACATGCTAAACCAAATAAGCATCATGGGAGCAAAAAATTTCCCTACTAATTTTGATCCAAATTGTTGGATGGTAAAAAGAACAAACAAAATACCAATTACAATGGGTATAGTGTTTATTTGGGGATAATAAGTTTTAATTCCTTCCACGGCAGATGAAACTGAAATGGGAGGCGTAATGATTCCATCGGCCAGTAAGGCACTTCCTCCAATAATTGCGGGGACAATGAGCCATTTTATTTTAGTTTTCTTGACTAAGGCGTACAAAGCAAAAATACCTCCTTCGCCATGATTATCAGCACTCAGGGTAATGACCACGTATTTGATAGTGGTTTGTAGGGTAAGTGTCCAAAACACAGCTGAAATCCCTCCTAAAACTACATCTGCATTTATGATATGATCACCAAGTATGGCTTTCATAACATATAAGGGAGAAGTCCCAATATCTCCGTAAATTATTCCTAATGATATTAATAGTCCACCTAATGTTAATTTTGAATGCAGGTTTTTATGCGAAGTGCTCATGTAATATTTTTAAAAAACTCGTCAAATTTACTCTTTTTAACTAAATAAGACTTGTTTATTTTGAAAAATACAATCTTAAAAAAAACACGGCCAATGGGCCGTGTTTAAAATCATTAAATTCATGCAGTTTTTATGATCTTCTGTTGTTGTCTCCAGATTGATTTTCTCTTCTTGATTCTGTTCTTTGTGGAGCAGATTGTCTTGGAGGTGTAGCTCTGTTTTGAGAAAAATCTCTTTCTGCTGCTGCTCTTTGCGGAGCAGCTTCTCTGGAAGGATTTACTCTGTTTTGAGAATTGTTTCTTTGTGGTTCTGTTCTTTGCGGAGCAGATTCTCTAGAAGGATTCGCTCTGTTTTGTGAATAGTCTCTTTGTGTTTCTGCTCTTTGAGGAGCAGCTTCTCTGGAAGAGTTTACCCTGTTTTGTGAATAGTCTCTTTGTGTCTCTGTTCTTTGAGGAGCAGCTTCTCTGGAAGGATTTACTCTGTTTTGAGAATAGTCTCTTTGTGTTTCTGTTCTTTGAGGAGCAGATTCTCTGGAAGAGTTTACTCTATTTTGAGAATAGTCTCTTTGATTTTCTGTTCGCCTGTTTGCTGTCTCTCTGTTAGAATAAGTTCTGTTTCTAGAATAATCTGTATTGTTTCTCGTGCTACTATATCTGGTAGTTCTTCTTTGATCTAGTTCATAACGATTGGCAATGTTGTTGTTTCTTCTTGAAAAGCTGTAGTCAGGACGTTGTCTCTCGTAGCCATTAGATCGACGGGAACTGTATAAAATGGGCGCGCGATTACTTCTTCTATAGTTTACATAATTATAGTTGTTGTTTATGTTTAAAGAAATACTGATGTTAGATCTGTATCTGTAAACAGGATATGGATTCCATGCATAATAGTAAGATGGGTAGTAATTCCAATACCAGTTTGAAACATAGGGACGGTAATTGTAAGACCAAAAAGAAGCGTAAATTACAGGAGTTCTATAATATACGGGTTCGTATATATAATTAGAACCATACATGTATTCGTTTCCTACAATCTGGATCTGAATTCTGTTGTTGCGGTCTTTTTCTACTTCTATTGTCGCTACGTCTTGGTATACATCACGATCAAGAACAGATTGAACAATGATAACATGGGTGTTTTTTTCTACCGTTTCGATAACACGAAGATAGTCTACTTCGTCGTCGTCATTCAAATCTAAATTTGAAATTTGGAGTTTTGGATCGTTTAGACGTCTCTCAAAATCTTGTAGATCTCTGGAATCTCCAAAAATATCGGCAACGGCTCTAAGATCTAAATTATCACTAATTTCATCGCTCATAGCATTTACTCTGGTGCTATTTTGTGCTTGTGCCTGACTCGCAAAAATGGAGGTTACAAGGCTTAGGAATAGTATTTTAGTTTTCATAATAGGTGTATTTAAGTATGATAATTTGGAATATCCAATTACTGTGCCAATAAATTTTAAGATCAAACGGTTTTCTTGTATTTAATTGTAAATTAGCCTCGAATAAATTGATAACAATGAGAACTTTTTTTTTGCTATTTCTAACGGTGTTTTTTTTAAATTCTTGTAAAACAATTAGAAATGAAAACGAAAATAAGAATAAGACTATTTTTAAATCGGTTCAGATCGATACGCTTTTTCAGGATAATATCAGTATTAGAGCTATCGCAATTGATGGAAATAAAATTTGGTATGCGGCAAATGGATCCCGATTTGGTTTTTATGATATGCAAAAGAAAATCAGAAATGAAAGGCGTATTGCAAATGATAGCTTGAAATTAGAGTTTAGGAGTATTGTTCAAACGCCTAAAAATATTTTTATGTTAAGTGTCGCTAATCCGGCTTTGTTGTATAAAGTGTCTAAGAAGAATTGGGCTACAACTCTAGTATATCAGGAGAATAATGAAAAAGTATTTTATGATAGTATGCAATTTTGGAATGAAAAAGAAGGGATTGCTATAGGCGATCCAGTTGAAGATTGTTTGTCAATAATTATTACAAGAGACGGCGGGAATACTTGGAATAAAATCCCGTCCAGTAAGCTTCCCGAAATTATTGAAGGTGAGGCGGCTTTTGCGGCAAGTAATACTAATATCGTGATAAAAGGAAATAATGTTTGGATTGTTTCTGGTGGAAAAAAATCGAGAGTTTTTCATTCTGCTGATAAAGGGAATAACTGGGACGTATTTGCAACTCCTATAATACAAGGAAAAACGATGACCGGAATTTTTACCGCCGATTTTTATGATTCCAAAAATGGATTTGTGGCGGGAGGAGATTATGAATTACCAAATCAAAATTTTGGCAACAAAGCCATTACTTCAGATGGAGGAAAAACATGGAAATTGATCGCAGAAAATGAGGGCTTTGGCTATGCTTCCTGTGTGCAATATATTCCCGGTAGCGATGGGAAATCATTAGTAAGTGTAGGAGCCAGTGGACTTTATTATTCCTATGATGGTGGAAAATCTTGGAAACAATTAGCTGTTGATCCCAATATTTTTACAATTCGATTTATAAACAATCATACCGCAATTGCCGCTGGGAAAGATAAAATGATTCGAATTCAGTTTTTTAAATAAAAAGCCCAACACCATACGTTGTATTGGGCTGGGCTTTTTAGGTATTTTGAATAATAATTACTCTTTTTTGGTAGTTCGGTTTCTGTATTGATGTAACAATTTTCGATTAAAATCTTCTTCAGCTTTTTTTAGTTTTAGAATTTTTACCGCAGATAGAACAGGTTTTATATCCCGCATGAATTTTTTTCGCAATAAAAATAATTCTTCATCCGTACTTTCTATTTGCGTTAATAACAATCGGGCATCCTTATCGCTCATACTGTTTAGGGCATCATCGCCCATTTGGCTCATGTAAGCTCTCATTTTTTGATGTCTTATCTCAAATTGCTTATCGTCAAAACGATTGTAAATAGGCCAAAACCTTTCAGACTCAGTAGTAGTCATTTCTAGTTCAGTGGTTAAAAAAGCTATTTTCAAGGCTCTAACCTGTTCTTTCTTTTCTTTCATTCTTTCGCTTTGAGCATAAAAATTAAAGGAAGTCAATAGTAAGAGTATGGGCAGAATTTTTTTAAAGTTCATTTTTAATTGTATTTATTGTTTTAGATTCAAAGTAAAAAAAATACTTTGTTGCGATTTATTCTAATATAAGTTGCTCTAGATTAGCATTAGTGGCTAGAATATCTTCAATGGTTTTGTCTTCTAGTGCAACTGTTGCTTGCATATTGTTTATGTCTTCAGTATCCAAAGCATTGATCAAATCATATTGATTCATGTTCGATTGATAGCTTAAGTAATTTTCGATAGTAGTTGCGTCTAATTCTTTGGAAGTTCTTAAAGAACGATTGATTTGAGGAATTAAAAGCGCAATAACTAAAACTGCAGCTACCATCATTAGTATTCTTTTTCTTTTTTGAAAAAACGAAATTACCTTTGGTTCTTCTTCAGGTAATTGTAGCATCATTCTTTCTGAAAAATTTTCAAAATAATGGTTTGGAGTGCTAAATCCAGATTCAATTTTGGGCTCGTTTTCTAATTTAAATGTTTTCATAACGTATGTTAGACTTAATTATGGACAAAAGGTTTAATCTGCCGTTACAAAGGCTTCTATTTTTTTTACGGCAATATGGTAAGATGCTTTCAAGGCTCCCACTGAGGTTCCAAGAATTTCTGATATTTCCTCATACTTCAGCTCTTCAAAATATTTCATTTTAAAGATCAGCTGTTGTTTTTCGGGCAGGGCTATAATTGCTTTGTGCAATTTTATTTGAATTTCATTTCCGTCAAAATACGGATCTGATTTTAGATTATCGATGGCTTTGTTCTGCAATGTCTCGGATGAAATTCCGTTTTTTTTGGCTTTTTGATTTAAAAAGCTCAGAGCTTCATTTGTGGCAATGCGATACATCCAAGAGAATAATTTACTTTCTCCTTTAAAGTTTTTTAGATGTTGGAATACCTTGATAAAGGTATTTTGCAAGACATCATCAGTATCATCGTGGTTCAAGACAATGTTACGAATGTGATTGTAGAGTGGTTTTTGATAGGTAAACAAGAGCTTTTGAAACGCTTCATTTTGCGTTTTTGGATTTAATAACAGTTGAATAAATTCTTCTTCTGGCAAAGCTACTATTTTGTAATTAGAATGGAATTCTTTCAATAGGTTTAATCCAAGCTTTAAAAAGAATTAAAATTCGGATTGTCCTTCTTCTTTAATTTTTGGGGTTGCTACTTTTTTAGGTTCACTACTTTTTAGAACCGGTTTGTTCTTTTTTACAGCTTCCACTGAGTTTGGATCAGTAGTCGTTGGGTCTTCGTTGATTTCGTTGTATGCTGGAACGACTTGGTTTGCAGCTTTTATTGGGATTATTTTAGGTATTATTGGTATAAAAATTTCAGTAAGCCATTCAGAAGGTTTCTTTGTGTCGTCTTTGCCATTGGTATAAATTTCAAGGTGCGAAAACAAAGGATTGCGATTAATTTGGTTCTTTTGAATATAATCAACAGATTTGTTTAGGGCTTTTTTTAGATGCGAATAATCGCCGCTAAGAGTGGTTTTGACCGCTTCAAAGGCTTCTAGTTTTCCAGATTCAATGTCACTTCCTGCAGTAATGAAAATTTCACTTTGAATAGGGACACCTATAGAGATTTTTGCCAATCCTTTTTGGGGATCATAAGTATGGTAAAGGATAAAAGGTTTTCCTGCCATTGCGATATTGTTGTCCTTGCAAAAATCAGTGATTTTAGGAATGACAATTTTAAAATTCTTGTTGATTTTGGCTATTTCACTGGTGAAAGTTTGACATAAATAGAAACTTAATGGTTTTGTAACTATTCCGTTTTCTTTTATAGCAAAGGTATTTATTTCATAAACGAGCGCCTTGTCTAAATTGATGAGTGTTTTTTCATAAATAGTACCAATAACTTTATCAGCTCCGCCATTTAAAGCGGTATATACTTTTAGGAAAAAGCTCATTTTTCCTTTTGTTTTCCAAGTTACTTTTGTACCGCCTAGGGTGTCTTTAAATGTCCAGTTGATTGAAGAAGTGGTTCCTTCGGAATCCATTTTTTGTGAAATATCTTCGTTTTCTTTCACATTAAGGGTGCGAATTTCACCGTTGCTTTCTTTGCCTTCCCAAGAGAAGGAAGCTCCTTTTCCAATCGTGTTTTCGGAATAATTTATTTTTGCTTCAGGGTCTTCGGTTGTCCAGGAAATGAAGTCTGCCCAGTTTCTATAATCATTTACGTAATTGAATACAGCAGATTTAGGAGAATTTATAATTTTACTTCTTTCGATTGTATAATCTCCTTTTTGGGTAGCAATAAAGATGGTTAGTGCTACTAAACTTAATAATAGTAAAAGAAATATATATTTTAAAATCCTCATAATGCATTCGTTATTTTCTGTCGTAAAGTTAGAATTTTTATTAATATGTAAGACGAATCATAAAAAAATATGCTAAAGTTTGCGCTGCCTCATCGAAGGTCAGATTCTGGAAAATAATTGCTAGAAGCAATAGTAATGGAAACTTCTGCTATTGTATGATTTAGAATGAAAGTAATAAAAAAAAACAATTGGAGCTATAATTGTTTGAATTATAGCTTTTAAGATAATGTCGATGTTTTCATTTTAGCTTTTTTTGAATCAAAAAAAAGACAATTTGTAGCTGTTTTTAAATGAATGTTAAATTCTTTGCTGTGGAATAAAAAAACTAGCGTTTGAAAAATATTTTTATCAAAAATAAAATTCCGATAAAAATAATGAAACCTAGCAGTACTTTTTGGTTTCCTTTGTAGAAAACTCGGTGTATTTTGATGTCCTTACGGTAAGAAAAAATGATTGCGATAACAAAAGCAACAAAAAAACAGAGTGCAAATATCAATTGTCCTTGGCTAAACATAGTCTAATTTTTTTTACAAAAATAGTCAATTGTTTAAGAATAGTTACTAATTTGCCTTTTCATTTAACAAATAATAATCATGCAAAAACAAATCGATTCAGTTAAGGAATTTCATACTGCATTTAAAATAGGACATAGTGAAACCCCAATTGCTGATTTGGGTGCAACTAAAAAGACCCTTCGTTATCATTTGATGAAAGAAGAAAACGAGGAGTATCTAGAAGCAGTACAAAACAATGATTTAGTCGAAATTGCCGATGCTTTGGGTGATATGATGTACATCCTTTGCGGAACTATTATTGAACATGGATTACAGCATAAAATTGAAGCTGTTTTTGATGAAATTCAACGCAGTAATATGAGTAAGCTCGGAGAAGACGGCAATCCCATATATCGTGAGGATGGTAAAGTGATGAAAGGACCTAATTATTTTAAACCTGATTTTTCAAAGATATTAGAGTTGTAGATTTCTTTTAAATTTAAAAAAAAAATCCCATTCGTGACAAATGGGATTTTTAAAGGAATATATAATTAGTAAGTTATATTTTAACAGTCCAGCCAAAAGTATCTTCGGCTAATTTATTTTGAATATTTGTTAACTTGTCTTTAAGTTGTGTTGCCATTGCATTTTCTATTTTTGGCAATTCATGGTAAGTCTCTTTGTATGAAAAACCAGAAATTGGGCTTATAACCGCAGCTGTTCCTGCACCAAAGATTTCTTTCAAACTTCCATTTTCAGCAGCTTCAACTAATTCAGATACTAGAACTGAACGAACTTCCACATTGATACCTTCGCTTTTTGCTAAGTCGATAAGCGTTTTTCTGGTCACACCGTCAAGAATTCTCTCGCTGGTAGGAGCAGTAAGTAAAGTGTCGTTAATTCTAAAGAAAACGTTCATTGTTCCCGCTTCTTCCAGTTTTGTATGAGTTGCATCATCAGTCCAAATTACCTGTTGGAAACCTTCTTTATTAGCTAATGTAGTTGGATAAAATTGAGCGGCATAATTACCTGCGGCTTTTGCGGCTCCAATTCCTCCATTTGCGGCTCTACTAAAGTGTTCAGCGATCACTACTTTTACATCTCCAGAATAATAAGAAGTTACTGGAGATAAGATAATCATGAATTTATAATCATCAGACGGATTTGCAATTACACCGGTACCGGTAGCAATCATAAAGGGTCTGATGTACATGGCATTTCCTTTTCCTTTTTTTACCCATTCCTGATCAATTTTCAATAATTGACTCAATCCATCCATAAATACATTTTCCGGAACTTCAGGCATAGCCATTCTCACTGCTGATTTATTGAAGCGATTGTAGTTTTCATCTGGTCTGAAAAGCCAAATGTCGCTATTGTCATCTTTGTAAGCTTTCATACCTTCAAAAATGGCTTGACCATAATGAAAAACTCTCATTGACGGATCGGCTAAGAAAGGAGCATATGGTTTGATGACCGGCGTTTGCCACTCTCCATTGGTGAAATCACATTCTAACATATGGTCTGTAAATACTGCTCCAAAGCTTAATTTTTCAAAATCTACTTCATTTATTTTTGAAGTAGCTGCTTTAGTAATGTCAATTTTGTTGGTTTGAGTTGCACTCATAATTAGGTATTGTTTTTACTTTTTTTGGATTAGAAAAAAAACTAAATAATCATTTATTTTATCAAATGAAGTTTAATTGATGCAAAATTAAATAAAAACTTATTCAATCTTTGATAAAACAACATTAATTGTTGTCTTTAAACATCTTTTATTTATATATTAAAAAATGGATCAAATCGAGATATTTTCTATAGGATGTGTAATAAATTAGAGTTGTTTTTAAATTAATTATATGTTTTTTTGTCTAATTTTGACAACTTGAAATTAATCTGATTCCTAAATACCCTCAAAATAAGCATTTTGCAAAGAGAAATTATACAAACTCATGATGGTTCGACCACAATTCACATAAAAGAATGGGACGAATGCTATCATTCTAAACATGGTGCGATTCAAGAAGCGCAGCATGTTTTTATCAAAAACGGACTTTCCTTATTTCAAAATAAAGAGGTTTCTATCTTGGAAATCGGATTTGGAACGGGATTAAACGCATTCATCACTTTTTTGGAAGCAAGGAAGATGAACCAATCCATTAATTATGTTGGGGTAGAAGCCTATCCAATTTCGGCAGAAGAATTAGGTTCAATGAATTATGTCGAAGAATTGGGAGCCAAAGCTGAGGCAGCAGTTTTCGAAAAAATGCACAAATGCAATTGGGATGAAAAAGTAGATTTGAGTAATCATTTTTCTGTAACCAAAAGAAAGCAATTTTTTGCAGAAATTAATGACTTAGATACGTTTGATCTGATTTATTTTGATGCTTTTGGCTATCGCGTACAGCCCGAGTTATGGAGCACTGCTATTTTTTCTAAAATGTTTGCTGCCTTAAAGGATAAAGGAGTTCTGGTTACTTATGCAGCTAGAGGTGTGATTAAAAGAAGTATGATTGAGGCGGGTTTCACAGTTGAAAAAATGGCTGGACCACCGGGAAAAAGGGAAATGTTTCGGGCTACAAAATCTATTTGATTTAATATTAGGATGTTATAAGGTTTAAAGTGAAAATCGTCTTTTTTGTATGAAATATAATTCATAATTGAACGTTAAATATGTATTAGTATGTTGTAAAAGATGTATTTTTACAGAAAGTTTAAATAAAATACTAACCTAAATCTCTTATTTTATTATGTCGAAAATTATGTTTGATTACACTAAATCAATACTGGAAAGAGTAAGTTTTGATCCGACACTTTTTTGTAAGGAATTAGAAAAAGCCATTAAGACCTTGTTGCCTTACGAAATGGAACAGTTGAATGAATGGTTGTCAACTTTTATAATCGAAAAACCGGAATTAAAGCAGTGTTTAGTGCTGGTTAAAGTATAAATTATAAAAAAAAGGAACCTCTCGGTTCCTTTTTTTATTTCTTTTGAATCGGACTTATAATTTGTACATTTTGAAAGACAATGGCTCCTTTTATAACTCCGGCAATGGTGCTTCTTAGGGCGTCAATAATTTGTATTTTTAATTCATTTTTTGGAAAAAGCAGGCTTATTTCACGAGCCGGTTTGGGTTCCTTAAAATGGCGCAGTTTTCTTTTGTCAGATTCTTTTAAATCCAAAGTGTGCAAGTAGGGTAAGAGAGTTGTTCCTAATCCTTCGTCGGCTAGTTTTATTAAGGTTTCAAAGCTTCCGCTTTCTATTCGAAAATGATTCAAATCTTTTGTGGTGTTTTGTTTGCACAAATTAAGGATGCTGTCTCTAAAGCAATGACCGTCCTGTAACAATAATATTTCGTCTAAATTTAAATCCTCAATTTCGATTTCCTCTTTTTTGAAATGCTGATGTCCTTCGGGAATATAGGCGACAAATGGTTCAAAATATAAAACAATTTCTTTGATTTTTTCTTCCATCAATGGAGTTGCAGCTATGGCTGCATCCAGATGACCGTTGTTAAGCCTTGCAATGATCTCTTCAGTGTTCAACTCTTCGATAATGAGTTTTACTTTAGGGTATTTTTTAATAAAATTATTCAAGAACATCGGCAATAGAGTAGGCATGACTGTTGGAATAATGCCCAGTCTAAATTCGCCTCCAATGAAGCCTTTTTGCTGTTCTACAATATCTTGGATGCGATCGGCTTCATTAACGATGTTTTTTGCTTGATTCACGATTTTTTGACCAATTTCGGTAAGTTGGATTGGTTTTTTGGATCGGTCAAATATTAAGATACTTAATTCTTCTTCTATTTTTTGAATTTGCATGCTCAACGTGGGTTGAGTGACAAAACATTTTTCGGCGGCAAGGGTAAAATTTTTATGCTCTGCTACAGCCAGCACGTATTTTAATTGTGTAATGGTCATATATAGTATTTTATGATGTAAATATAAAAACAATCAATTTAATTTATAGTTTAAAAGCTGTTTTTCTTTGGTATTTTTGAAAAAAAGTAACAATTATGAAGACAAATATTTTAGGATTACCAGTAGAAGCATCACAATCGATTGTAAATGAATTGAATGTGTTGTTGTCAAATTATCAGGTATATTATCAAAATTTGAGAGGAATTCACTGGAATATTAAGGGCAAGCGTTTCTTTGATTTACACCTTAAGTTTGAGGAATTGTATAATGATTCCCAATTGAAAATAGATTTGATCGCCGAGCGAGTTCTTACTTTAGGAGGAGTTCCATTGCATACTTTTGAAGATTATTTGGAAAACAGTACGATTACCATTGGTAAAAATATTTTCAAGGACGAGAAGGCTATTCATTTGATTGTGAATTCGCTGTCGCATCTTTTGATTATTGAAAGGACAGTTTTTAATGCAGCTACAGCGATAAATGATGAAGGAACAAGCTCGATGCTAAGTGATTTTATTGGAGAACAGGAAAAAACTATTTGGATGATGCAATCGTGGTTAGAAGAGGGAATTTAGAATTTCTTAAGGTAATCATAGGGAACAGAATGATAGATAGTTAACATTCTGTTTCATTTTAGCTATGTTAATTTTTTTTAAAATTTTTATAACTTTTTTTTGATTTTATGCTTTTACGTCTATTTTTGCCCCAATGAAAATAATAGCAAGTCTTTTTTTATTCTTATTTCTAGCCTTTTTATCCACGCCAGCAATTGTGACTGTGATAGAAAAGTCTTGCGACACTTCTATGTTTTTTAACTTATCCGAAGAGGAACATCATACCCATAAAGAGATTAAGAGTTTTGTTTACGACAACAATTCATCTTACATTGGTTTCAACGATGGGAAAATAAACAAATCTAGTTTAATTCATTCTGAGAACTTATCGAAGCACGATAATGTTTCGGCATCCATTTTTTCACCTCCACCTAATTTCGCATAATATTTTCGATTAAATTTTAAAATTTAAATTTCTGCAATCTTTTTGATATGCAGCATATTTACATACAATTTATAGTAATATTATGTCAAAAAAAATAAATCTTTTTGCCAATTTAAAATCTGATTTTGCTTCAGGTTTGGTAGTTTTTTTGGTTGCGCTTCCATTATGTTTAGGAATTGCAATGGCCTCGGGTGCACCCTTGTTTTCGGGAATTATTTCAGGAGTTATAGGAGGTATTGTTGTGGGGTATTTGAGTCAGTCTCATATTAGTGTTACGGGTCCAGCTGCGGGTTTAACAGCAATTATATTGACCGCAATCACGGATCTTGGAGCTTTCGATGTGTTTTTAACCGCTGTTTTTATTGCGGGATTAATCCAATTAGGTTTGGGTTTTTTAAAAGCAGGAAGTATTTCTAATTATTTCCCAACCAATGTAATTGAGGGAATGTTAGCAGGTATTGGAGTTATTATTATCTTGAAACAAATCCCACATGCTCTTGGGTATGATACTGATTTTGAAGGAGACCAGTCTTTTGTTCAGCATGATGGGAACAATTCTTTTACCGCTTTATTTGAAGTTTTTAATCATATTCAATTGGGAGCCGTTATTGTTACAGCGGTTTCGTTAGTCATTCTTATTTCTTGGGATAAGCTTTCTTTCCTGAAAAAATTAAAATTAATACCGGGTGCCTTGGTAGCGGTAATTCTAGGAATTATTTTAAACGAATGGTTTATACAATCAGGAAGTGCATTGGCTATTTCCCAAGAACATTTAGTAAATTTACCTATTCCTCAGTCTTTCGAAGAGTTTAAGGCGATTATTGTCACTCCAAATTTTGCCGGAATTATGAATCCCCAAGTTTGGGTTGTAGGTTTGACCATTGCTATTGTTGCCTCTATTGAGACTCTGTTGTGTATTGAAGCCTCTGATAGGATGGATGTCCAAAAAAGATATACCAATACTAATGTTGAGCTTAAAGCGCAAGGAATTGGAAATATGGTGAGTTCACTCTTAGGTGGATTGCCTATGACATCTGTAGTTGTGAGGTCTTCGGCAAACAATAATGCCGGAGCAAAATCTAAAATGTCTGCAATTATTCACGGTTTTTTGTTGATGATAAGTGTTCTTAGTATTCCTATGATTCTAAATAAGATACCATTGGCCACTTTGGCCACGATACTTATTTTAGTAGGCTATAAATTAGCCAAGCCAGCTACCTTTATTCATTTCTGGGAAAAAGGAAAGTATCAATTTGTCCCTTTTATCGCTACTTTGGTTGCCGTAGTTGCTACGGATTTACTTAAGGGAGTTTTACTTGGAATCGTTATCAGTGTGATTTTTATTTTAAGAGGAAACTTAAAACGCGCCTACAGTTTCAAAAAAGAAGAATATGTCGATGGAGATATTATTCATATTGATTTGGCACAAGAAGTGTCTTTCTTGAATAAAGCGGCCATTAAATTGACGCTGAATGAAATACCTGAAAATTCTAAAGTAATTATCAATGCACATGACACTGTCTATATCGCTCATGATATTTTGGACTTAATTCGCGAATTCAAAACTACCAGAGCAATAGATGAGAATATTAAGGTAAAATTGAAAGGCTTTAAAAAGGCTTATGACCTGGAGAATACGCCAGAATCGCCGAATCATGTTACATTTGAACATTATTATGATGTTGCCAAAAGAGTAATGGTTAAGAAAGAAAAGGTTAGTGAAGTTTTTCAAAATTAATAGAAATAAGAGATCAATGTAATTCGGATTTTAAAAATGATTTACATTTACGAATAGTTTTAGATTTTTACAGTTAATTAAAATTAAATAAAAAATAAGATGAGTGATTTTTATAAAAAAATATTAGACAATAATAAGAAATGGGTAGAAGAAGCATTATCAAAAGATGCCAACTACTTTGCAGATTTAGCCAAAGGTCAAACACCGCCATTATTGTGGATAGGATGTTCTGATAGTCGTGTTCCTGCTAATGAAATTATCGGAGCTAAACCAGGTGAAGTATTCGTCCATAGAAATATTGCCAATATGGTTGTTCATTCTGATATGAATATGTTAAGTGTACTAGATTATGCGGTAAATGTTTTAAAAGTAAAGCATGTTATTGTATGTGGACACTATGGTTGTGGTGGAATAAAAGCGGCCATGGGAAATGATTCCATAGGTATTATTGATAACTGGATCAGACATATTAAGAATGTGTATCGTTTGCATAATGTTTATTTGGATTCGTTTACGGATGAAAATGAGCGTTTTAATGCCTTTGTCGAAATAAATGCAAAAGAGCAAGTTTTTGATTTGTCAAAAACATCAATCGTTCAAAACGCTTGGAAAAACGGCCAGGATTTAACCATACACGGTTGGGTTTATGGTTTGAATTCCGGTTTTGTTACGGATTTAAATGTGAACATCAGTTCAAACAATGAATTAGACGAAGTTTACCAATTAAATTTATAAAAATAAAAAATCGCCTTCGGGCGATTTTTTTATTCGTTTTCGTCAAGATTTTCATTGAAAGCCGAGGGCAATAATTTAGGGATAAACTTAATTAAAATAGGGAGTAATAAGCTACCACCGGGAAGTAAGAAAATAGTTAGCGAAGGAATTGTTTTGCAGACATCTAACAATTGTTTTTTTACTTTTTTCTTTTCTTTTTCGTCCAAATCTCTTCTTGTGGAATAGGCTAATAATAGCATCAATTCTTTGCTTTGAATGATCTCTTTTATCAGTCTGTTTTTATTGCGTGTAATTAATGTGATTACACTTTGAGTGGTTTGATCATAGAAATGTTTAACCGGATTGGAGTAATTAAAATAAGGAATTTCATTCTTATGGCTCGTTATAAACTCGTCCGTACTTTTAATACTTTCGCTTACAAATGCATCGGGGATTTCAATGAGCTCGGCTAATTTATGAAGGAAATAGGTTTCTTCATTTTCAATTTTTCCGTCACTCCATAATGCCATTCCGGCCATATCGATCAAATAGTATTTTTCTAATTCAGAACTGAAATAGTCTAGATTAAGACCTTCCAGGTTTTGGACACTGACGCTCGAGAATTTACTATAGCGTACAGAAGCCTCAAAAAGTTTAATCAATAAATCATCATAATAGGATTTATGAGACTTGGTTTTTAATGCCAGAGAAACTAGGCTAATAACGGCTTCTTCAATTTTTTTTAAATATTTCTCCGGGATGATTCCGTGGATTAAATATTGACGGAATGCCAATACATCAATAAACAATAACGCATTGGTTACAATGTGAGAAAAATTTTTACTGATAATGTCTATATTGGTTTGAACCCTATTGTCAATTATCTTTTCTAAATTTAAAGAAGCGGGGCTATTGGGTAATACTTTTTTAAACAAATTAAATCCCTGCGGATTCATTGAGTTGTAAAAATCCAATGCTTTGGCAATAAAAATTTCTGGATTGTTTTCTTGGGTTGTTAAACCATAAATAGAATAAAGTGTGTTTAATAACGCTACTTTTGGAATTTCATTTTGCATCCAGCCCTTAGTTTCTATTGGAACTGCTGTTTCAAAAGAAACAATATGACCATAAATGAATCCTGTATTTCTGATATTTTGATAAAATAAATCAGGATTGCTGTAAACAGTTTGAGGAACTGTTTTTTGCTTTGTAAAATACTTGTCTATCCAACCTGATGCAGAAGGGTTAATCATTTCTCATTTTTAAAGCTGCAAAGCTATGTTTTTTTGATTAGTTTATTTAACTGAAACAACCATCTTGTCATAAAATAAATAGGATGGTTGTTTGAATTGTTTTATTTGATGATGGCAGA
This sequence comes from Flavobacterium granuli, assembly GCF_900129705.1. Classification (GTDB taxonomy): domain Bacteria; phylum Bacteroidota; class Bacteroidia; order Flavobacteriales; family Flavobacteriaceae; genus Flavobacterium; species Flavobacterium granuli. The sequence goes on from NZ_FQWO01000003.1 coordinate 262,415, forward strand.
ACAAGCTACTCTGGCTCCAGCATTTCCAGCCGGTTGGGAAACAAAATCATCACTACCTTGGTGAACAATTAATCCCTTACCAAGAATGTCTTTAGTAGGATCTTCTCCACCAATACTCCACTCATCCGTAGTCATGGAAATGGTTCCGTTTCCATTAGCATCAGCTGTAAAATTTCCTATATCGCCTCTGTGATATTCTCCTACACCCCATTTTCCATGGTTCTTAAAGGTAGGATTCCAATGTCCTCCTGCTGAACTTCCATCTGCAGCAGAACAATCTGATTTTTCATGAATATGAATAGCATGAAGTCCAGGTGTTAGGCCAGTAAGTTTGGCAACGAAAGTTACCTTTCCATTTTTTTCTGTAAAAGTTGCTGTGCCAGAAACTTTGCTATTGCTTTTTGGTTCAAAGCTAATACTTAGTTTTTTGGTGTCATTTGAACTGTTAGTGGTTTTACAAGCGACGATTATTGTTAAAATCAGAGCAATTGATAAGATTATTTTTTTCATTTTAACTGTTTTGAAGTTAGTAAATTTAGACGTAAAGTTACTTTAAATTTGATTGTAATCATTATATAGTGCGGAAAAATTATCGTAAATATGATTTCTATTTAACAGTTCTATGGGACATGTTTATAGTATTAACCCTTAATTTTGTATTAGTTTTTAACGAGTTTTTACTCAAAATCATTTAACATTATTAAGTATGAAAAAAGTATTTTTATCTCTAACAATTTTATGTCTTGCTATTGTGTCTTGCAATTCTACTAAATCTACAGTGAATAAAGTAGATTCATTAGAAGGAACTTGGGAATTGAATTACATTACGGGTCCAAGGATTGCTTTTGAAGGTTTATATCCTGATAAAAAGCCTACGATTGTTTTCGATTTGAAAGAAAATAGAGTTTCAGGTAATAATAGCTGCAATAGTTACATGGGAGCATTGAAAGTTAAAGGGAAAAAGATTGATTTTAAAGATGCCAAATTAGCAATGACCATGATGGCTTGTGAGGGACAAGGCGGAGAGATTTATATGTCAACATTGGAAAAAATTGATTCCTATTCCATTTCTGAAGATGGTAAAACCTTGAATTTTATCATGGGAGATATTGCCATGATGCGTTTTACTAAGAAATAAAACAAACAAATTGATGCCCTTAAAGGGCATCAATTTGTTTATAGCCTATTATTACTCAACCCAGAAATTATAGCTATGAAATCAAAAAAAATAATTCTAGTAGTATTCCTTTTACTGACAGTTGCTTTTGGCTTTGCCCAAGAGAAAACCAGAAAACAATTGAGAAAAGAACAGCAAATTGAAAAAGCAAGACAAATTGCTATTTTGATCGATTCCAAGGAGTTTGTTTTTGTTGCTAATAAAGCTTTTCCATTGGGATTTAGAGACATCGATTTAACAACGAATCCTAATTTTATAGCGTTTAAACCAGATTTTATTAGGAGCGAAATGCCTTTTTTTGGAAGAGGTTATAGCGGCATCGGTTATGGAGGTGACACAGGCTTAAAATTTGAAGGTAAGCCAAGTGAATTCACAATCGAGAAAGGTAAAAATACTTATGAAATAAAAGCCACGGTAAGAGGAAAACAAGATGTTTTTAATATTTTGCTTTCTGTTTTTTTTGAAGGAAATGCAAGGCTTACGATTAGTTCTAATAATCGCAGCTCAATTTCTTACAATGGTGAAATATCAAAGATAGAAAAGAAAGAGGACAAGTAGTTTGTTCCAATAATATAACCTTAATTAAATTACAATTATGAAGTATGGTGTTTTTATGATTTTTTGTTTGTCTTTAGTGCTATTTAGTTGTAAAAATGAGAAAGCAAAAGATGAAGTTCAGGCTGCGTCAACTGATACAACGGTAGTGGATATCCACAATTCACAAATTGCTTTAGATTGGCCAGGGATTTATAAAGGGGTTATTCCTTGTGCTGATTGTGTGGGAATTGAAACAGAGGTAATTCTTAATGAAGACATGACTTTTGTTATGAGAACAAAATATCTAGGTAAAGGTGACCAAAAAATATTTGAAGAAAAGGGGACTTTTGTTTGGGACAAAACAGGTTCAATTGTTTCCTTAAAAGGAATTAATGAAACACCTATTCAATATAAGGTCGCCGAAAACAAACTGATACAATTAGATATGGAAGGCAATACAATTAGTGGCTCCTTAGCTGATAATTATATTTTGACAAAATAATCAGTTTAAAAAAGTTTAAAAAAAAACCGTCTCGTTTATTTAAACTTGACGGTTTTTCAGCATTTTGAATTAGTATCGGTTTTTGCTATTAAAAGCAATATTCGTTTTCGGCAACTATTTTAGTCGTAATCACTTCTCTTAATCCAACAATATTAGGCATATTGGTGTATTTTGTGAAACGTCTCAAGCCCATCAACATCATGCGTTGTTCATCGCCTTCGGCAAATGAAATTACACTTTCTTTTCCTTTTTGAGTTACAATATCCACGGCTTTGTATAAATAAAGTTTAGCCATTGCAATTTGTTCCTGTACTTTGTCTTCACCTTCTTTTTTGGCTAATTTTTCCGTTCTCAGAATTGTACTTTCAGCCATATAGATTTCAATCAAAATATCTGAAGCCGCCATCAATAATTGTTGGTGTCCTTCTAAATCTGGACCGTATTTTTGGACAGCACCTCCGGCAACCATTAAGAATGCTTTTTTTAGTTTTCCAATCATTTCTTTCTCTTCTGCAAATAATTCAGAATAATCAGGAGTGTCAAATGAAGGTATGCCCATCAATTCCTCTTGAACTTTAGAAGCTGGTCCCAGCAAATCAACATGGCCTTTCATGGCTTTTTTGATAAGCATACCCACGGATAGCATTCTGTTGATTTCGTTTGTTCCTTCATAGATACGAGCAATACGCGCATCTCTCCAAGCACTTTCCATTGGTGTGTCTTCTGAGAATCCCATTCCGCCAAAGATTTGGATTCCTTCATCAGCACAGTTTTGAATGTCTTCAGAAACAGCTACTTTTAGAATAGAACATTCAATAGCGTATTCTTCGACTCCTTTCAATTCTGCCTCCTGATGTGTAGCACCTTCAGCTTCGCGGGCAATAATACGATCTTCTATATCTTTTGCAGCACGATAAGTAGCACTTTCTCCGGCATAACAACTCGTTGCCATTTCGGCTAGTTTGTAACGGATGGCTCCAAATTGAGCAATAGGAGTGTTAAATTGGATTCTTTCATTAGCATATTTAACTGAACCAGAAATTACTCTACGTTGTGCATCTAAACAAGCTGCAGCTAATTTGATACGACCTACGTTCAATGCATTCATGGCAATTTTAAATCCATTTCCTCTTTCAGAAAGCATGTTTTCAACAGGAACTTTGGTTTCATTAAAGAAAACCTGACGAGTAGAAGAAGCACGGATACCAAGTTTGTGTTCTTCTTCATTCATAGAAATTCCGTTATCAGCAGTATTTTCTACGATGAATCCCGTAATATTTTTATCATCACCAATACGGGCAAAAACGATGAATAGAGAACAGAATCCTGCATTCGAAATCCACATTTTTTGACCTGTAATCGAATAGTATTTTCCGTCTTCAGACAAAACTGCTTTTGTTTTTCCGGAATTAGCATCAGATCCTGCACCCGGTTCTGTCAAGCAATACGCACCAAACCATTCGCCAGTAGCTAATTTAGGTACGTATTTTTGTTTTTGTTCTTCCGTTCCGTATAAGGTGATTGGCATGGTTCCAATTCCTGTATGCGCACCAAAAGCTGTTGAAAACGAACCTGTAGCTCCCGAAATATAATCGCAAACTAAAACGGTGTTTACAAATCCCATTCCCATTCCGCCGTAAGCTTCAGGAACAGCCACGCTTAAAAAGCCTAGATCTCCCGCTTTTTTCATACTTTCTTCGGTAAAAGCGTAATCCTTTTTCTCAAAACGATCTTTGTTAGGCCAAAGTTCTTTATCAACAAACTCTTTTACAGAGTCGCGCATCATTAATTGTTCTTCATTGAAATCTTCAGGAGTGAAGATGTTTTCGCACTTAGTTTCTTTTACAAGGAATTGACCTCCTCTGGTTACGTCGCTCATGACTTTGTTAGTTTAAATTTTGAATTATAAATTTTAAATTATTTTGTATTGTCTTCCTGAGAAGTTTTAATAATTTTTGTTATTATATTTATTATGTGTTCAATTTCAATTAAATAATTTGACATCGATATTGTTGTCAGATTGGATTTGTCTAATAAACGCAACCAGTATTTAGTTTCTCTCGCTTCCTTCGAAGCTATTGCCATTTTATGAATGAAATCTTTTCTTGATTGGGCTGCGATTGCTTCTTCTACATTAGCTCCAATGCTTGTTGCAGAGCGTAGGATTTGTTTAGAAATTATGAATTCGTTTTCGTTTTTTAATTGGACAAAAAGATTTACTATCGTTAATGCAAAATCAAAAGTTTTTGTAGCAATTATATTTTCTTTCATTCCATTCAAAATTTAGAATTCATCATTTAAAATAAATCTAAAGAAGCTCATATATCCCTGCAGTCCCTTGTCCGGTTCCTACACACATGGTAACGATTCCGTATTTGCTATCTCTTCGTTTCATTTCATCGAATAATTGAACAGACAATTTGGCTCCGGTACATCCTAGTGGGTGACCTAAGGCGATTGCTCCACCGTTTACATTTACGATATCAGGATTTAATCCCAATTCACGAATTACAGCCAAGGACTGAGATGCAAATGCTTCGTTTAACTCTATTAAATCAATGTCTTTTAATTGTAAGCCAGCTTGTTTTAAGGCTTTTGGAATTGCTTTTACCGGTCCAATTCCCATAATTCTAGGTTCAACACCCGCCGAAGCAAAGTTGACTAATCTTGCAATTGGTTCTAGGTTCAATTCTTTTACCATTTCTTCACTCATTACAAGAACAAAGGCAGCACCGTCACTCATTTGCGAAGAGTTTCCAGCTGTCACACTTCCATCTGCGGCAAATACGGCTCTAAGACCCGCTAAGGCTTCTTTAGATGTTCCTGCTCTTGGACCTTCGTCTTTGTTTACAACATAGGATTTAGTTTCCTTTTTTCCATTTTCGTTGATGAATGTTTGCTCAATAGTGATTGGAACAATTTGTTTGTCAAATTTCCCTTCTGCTTGTGCTTTCAAGGCTTTCATGTGCGAATGATAAGCAAACTCATCTTGATCTTCTCTGGAAACATTAAATTGTTTGGCAACGGCTTCCGCTGTTAATCCCATTCCCCAATAGTAGTCTTCGTTTCCTGCTTTTGCAACCGCATAATCCGGAGTTGGTTTGTAGCCTCCCATTGGAATAAAACTCATGCTTTCGGCACCTCCTGCAATAATACAATGTGCCATTCCTGATTGGATTTTGGCTGTTGCCATCCCAATAGTTTCTATTCCCGAGGCACAGTAGCGGTTGACGGTTACACCAGGAACGTCTTCGATTTTTAATCCCATCAATGAGATCAAACGAGCTACGTTCAAACCTTGTTCTGCTTCCGGCATGGCATTTCCTACCATCACATCATCAATACGCGTTTTGTCAAAGTCAGGCAACTCATTCATCATATATTGAATGGTTTCTGCGGCCAACTCATCAGGTCTTTTAAATCTAAAAACTCCTTTTGGTGCTTTCCCAACGGCAGTTCTGTATGCTTTTACTATATAGGCTGTTTTCATTTATAAAAAGTATTAAGATTGGAGAATTAAGTATTAAGATTTTCCAATCGTTATTTGTTAATTGTTTTTAGAGATTTTTGAAGTGCAAAATTCATGTTGCACACTTCTACCAAATTATGGATGATTGGTGTAACTTTTTCCTCTTCAACTAAATCTAAGCGTTTTGAAATCATTAATTGAGTTATTAATTCATAAGTCGAACCATTTGCAATACCAAGAAAATGTACAAATTCATTATTTGAATTTCTTCCTGAACCTTCAGTAATATTTGAAGGAATAGAAACGGCACATTTTTTAATTTGATATGTTAAGTTAAATTTTTCATCAGAAGGTAATTCTGAAGTGACTTTATAAATATCTACTGCAATATCCATTGCTTTTTGCCAGATTTTCAGTTTTTCAAATTGATGCATAATTTTAGGTCTTAATACTTAATTCTTGATACTCAATACTAATTTCTCAACGGTTTCCCTTTGGTTAACATGAATTGAATTCTTTCCAATGTTTTTCTTTCGGTACACAATGACAAGAAAGCTTCACGTTCTAAATCCAATAAATATTGCTCGCTTACTAATGTTGGCTCCGATAAATCTCCACCAGCCATTACATAAGCCAGTTTGTTAGCGATTTTTTGATCGTGTTCTGAGATGTATTTACCCGCTTCCATTTGGTCTGTTCCTACTAAAAACATTCCTAGAGCTTGTTTTCCAAGAACTTTTACATCCGTTCTGCGAATCGGTTGTGTATAACCCGCTTCGGCCATTATCAAGGCATGTTTCTTAGCTTCGGCAATCTGGCGGTCTTTGTTTACTACGATAAGGTCTTTTCCTTGCTGTAATAATCCCGTGTCAAACGCTTCGTAACCGGAAGTAGATACTTTTGCCATAGCAATCGTCAAGAAATATTCTTGCAACACATTCAGCTCAACATCATTTTTATGGAACAAATCAGAAGCTCTTAAAGCCATCTCTTTCGATCCACCACCACCTGGGATCACACCAACACCAAATTCCACTAATCCCATGTAGGTTTCTGCAGCAGCGACCACTTTATCTGCATGCAAACTCATTTCGCAACCTCCACCAAAAGTCATTCCGTGAGGAGTAACCACCACTGGGATTCCGGAGTAACGCACGCGCATCATCGTATCTTGGAACATTTTTATGGCCATATTCAGCTCATCGTATTCTTGTTCCACCGCCATCATGAAAATCATTCCAATATTAGCACCTACAGAGAAATTTGCTGCTTGGTTACCAATTACTAAACCTTGGTATTCTTTTTCGGATAAATCGATTGCTTTATTGATGGCTTGTAAAACATCGCCACCAATCGTATTCATTTTAGATTGGAACTCTAAGTTCAGGATTCCGTCTCCTAAGTCTTGGATGATAGCACCGCTATTGCTCCATACTTTTTTGCTTTCGCGTATGTTGTTCAGGATGATAAAGGCATCTTGTCCTGGAACTTTTGTTTGTGATTTTGTAGGGATATTGTAGAAATAAGTAGCGCCTTCTTTTACAGAATAGAAGCTTTTGCTTCCAGAAGCGATCATCTCATTGACCCAGGCTGCAGGAGCAAGTCCTTCGGCTTTCATGATTTCAATTCCTTTTTCAACTCCAATAGCATCCCAAATTTCGAAAGGTCCATTTTCCCAACCGAAACCAGCTTTCATAGCATCATCTATTTTGTATAATTCATCTGAGATTTCAGGAATTCTGTTCGAAACATAAGCAAACATTCCGGCGAAACTCTTACGGTAGAATTCACCTGCTTTGTCTTTCCCTTTTACCAAAACTTTAAAACGGTTGATGGGTTTATCAATTGTTTTTGTCAATTCTAAAGTAGCAAAAGAGGCTTTTTTAGCGGCTCTGTATTCCAAAGTATCTAAATCCAAAGTCAGGATTTCTTTTCCTTCTTTTTTATAGAATCCTTGTCCTGTTTTGCTTCCCAACCATTTGTTTTCCATCATTTTGTTGACGAAATCCGGAAGTTTGAACAAATCGTGTTGCTCGTCAGTTGGACAGTTTTCATAGATTCCGTTAGCCACATGTACTAAAGTATCTAATCCTACAACATCAACGGTTCTGAAAGTAGCCGATTTTGGTCGACCAATTACAGGACCAGTTAATTTATCTACTTCTTCAATCGTTAATCCCATTTCTTTTACCAAATGGAACAAACTTTGAATCCCATAGATACCGATACGGTTTCCGATAAATGCAGGAGTATCCTTGGCAACAACCGAAGTTTTGCCTAAGAATTTTTCTCCGTATGTAGTAAGAAAGTCTAAAACTTCAATTGAAGTTTGTGGACCAGGAATGATTTCGAATAATTTTAAGTAGCGCGCAGGATTAAAAAAGTGGGTTCCGCAAAAGTGTTTTTGAAAATCGTCACTTCTTCCTTCACTCATAAAGTGAATAGGAATTCCAGATGTATTTGAAGTAACCAAAGTCCCCGGTTTTCTGAATTTTTCAATTTGTTCAAAAACCATTTTTTTAATATCCAAACGCTCTACAACCACCTCGATAATCCAATCTACATTGGCAATTTTTGCCATGTCATCGGTCGTATTTCCCGTCGTAATTCGGCTGGCAAATTTCTGGTTGTAAATTGGGGAAGGTTTCGATTTTAAAGCATTTGTTAAGTGATCGTTTACTAAACGATTGCGTACAACTTTACTTTCTAGTGTTAATCCTTTTTTTGTTTCTGCTTCGGTGAGTTCACTTGGAACGATATCGAGAAGTAATACTTCGAGACCAATGTTAGCAAAATGACATGCAATTCCCGAACCCATAATTCCGGATCCGACTACGGCAACTTTTTTAATAGCTCTATTCATTTTCTACTTTTTCGGTTTGATTAAATATATTTTTATTTTGAATTAATTCGTTGATTATTTCGGCGACTTCCATGAAATGATCTAGTTTTTCTTCTGAAACATGTTGTCTGATGGTTTCGTTAAATTTTAAAACGGTATTTTTAGACAGCTCTCTTTTTTCTTTACCAAAATCAGTCAGGTAAATTAGGACACCACGACCGTCATCTGGATTTTTTTTTCTGATGATTAGTCCTTTTTCCTCCATTGATTTTAAGGTTCTGGTCAGGCTTGTTGCCTCCATTCCCATTTTTGGACCTAATGAAGTAGAAGGGGTTCCTTTGTTTTTGTCCATGCTAAGCAAGGCAAAACCTGTTGCCATTGTAGCTCCATATTTAGAAGCCTCTTCATTATACATTCTTGATACTGCTTGCCAAGTCGCCCTTAAAGCATAATCTATCGTTTTGTCTTTCATATCTCTAACCATATCGATTTCAAATATAATAAAAAAATACTATGCACGCATAATAAAATTAAATTATTTTTCTGTTAAAAGTTTTAATTATATAAAAAACTCCTCACAATTGGAGGAGTTTTGGGCCATATTTGTTCGCTATTTTAATTTTCCATTGACTGCGGCAATCACAGCTCCCACAAAAGCACCCATTAGTATTGATATGGCAATGTCTATAGATATGTTTTCAAAATTGGGTGGCATATTTGAATACATGAAAAAATTCATGGACAAGCTTGTAAATAAGCCAATTGTTGCACCTGTTTTAAAACCCGTCATGGGATTTGTAATGCCGGCCCATTTGGTAAAAATATAAGCCATAAATAAACCAAAAGTGATGTATCCTAAAAAGATAAACAATAAATTGGTGTTTTCGTTTTGGGGATATAAATTCTTAAAAAGAAACCCATACAAAAGCCATCCTAAAAGAAAGTTGGTAATGCCTCCAAAAACACCTGAAACTAAAAAGTTTTTATTATTCATAGCTTTGTTAAATCGTATCGATTAGTAGTTAAAAGTATTAAAAATATAATGAAATTACTATAAAAACAATTAATAAGTGACTATTTGGTATTTAATGTGTTGTTTTTTTTGTAATTGTGTGTTTTATTGAGATTTCTGTTTTTAAAAAATGTTTCTAAAATGAGCACGCCCCTAGGGTAATTTGTGGTGTTTTTATAATAAATTATAACTAAAAAAAAAGCTGCCCTTTATTGGAATTATCTTCTTTCTTATTGAATTTTGAAAGTGAGATAATACCAGTAAAGGGCAGTTTGTAATTGGTCGCTAATTTATAGTTTGTTAACCATATATTTTGTGGAATAAATCAGCATATTTTTCCATTATAATTTTTCGTTTTAGTTTCAATGTAGGAGTCAATTCTCCGCCTTCGATTGACCAAATTTCTGGTGTAAGTTCAAAGCGTTTTATTTTTTCCCAGTTACCGAATTTTTCGTTAGAGTGATCAATTTCTTCTTGAATTCTAGCGATTACTTTTTCATTGGAAACAATTTCTTCATTGCTTTTTCCTATGTTGAACTTGTGAATATTTGCCCACTCTTTTATAAAATCAAAATTAGGTTGAATGAATGCTGCTGGCATTTTTTGGCCATCACCAATCACCATAATTTGATCGATGAAACGGGATTGTTTCAAGGTGTTTTCAATAATTTGCGGTGCGATGTATTTTCCTCCAGAGGTTTTAAACATTTCTTTTTTACGATCGGTAATTTTAAGAAATCCTTCTTCGTCAATATTGCCTATGTCGCCTGTGTGGAAATAACCGCCTTGTAAGGCTTCGGCTGTTTTTTGCTCGTCTTTGTAATAGCCCATCATAACATTAGGTCCTTTGCAAAGAATTTCCCCGTCTTCGGCTATTTTTACTTCTACATTATCAATTACTTTACCTACAGTTCCTATTTTGAATCCTTTGTTCCTCATATCATTTACGGATATTACAGGAGAAGTTTCGGTCAGTCCGTATCCTTCCATAACCGGAATACCCGCGGCGGCAAAAATTTGGGTTAATCGTGGCTGTAAAGCAGCGCTACCGGAAACCATTAAATCTAAGTTTCCGCCAAGACCTTCTTGCCATTTACTGAAAATTAGTTTTCGGGCAATCTTAAGTTGGAATTCGTACCAAAAACCATTGGCGCCATAAGGTTGGTAACGCAATCCTAAATCAATGGCCCAAAAGAATAATGTCTTTTTAATCCCTGTAAGTTCTGCGCCTTTGGCGTAAATTTTATCATATACTTTTTCAAGTAATCTTGGAACAGCCGTGATTACTGTAGGCTTTACTTCTTTTAGGTTGTCACTGATTTTGTCTATAGCTTCTCCAAAATATACTGAAACACCATAATATTGATATAAATACAAAATCATTCTTTCAAAAATATGGCATATCGGTAGGAAACTCAAGGCACGACTATTACCTGCTTCAAATGGGATTCTTGTTGCGCTACTTAATACATCTGAAACAATATTATTATGCGAAAGCATTACGCCTTTGGGTCTGCCAGTGGTTCCAGAGGTGTAAATAATAGTTGCCAGATCCTCAGCTTTTACACTATTTTTTCTGTTTTCAACTTCATCTTGATTGCTTTGGTCTTCGCCAAGAGTCAATAATTCTTTCCAGTTTTTGCAACCTTCAATAGTGTTAAAACAATATACATCTTTCAAATAAGGGACTTTGGCTCTAATTAGGTTTACTTTTCGTAGCACTTCTTCGTCCGAAACAAAACAATAGCTAGCTTCTGAATGATTCAATATGTATTCATAATCATCTTCCGATATTGTTGGATATATGGGCACAGTTTGTGCAGCTGTTTGTAAGATACCAATATCCATAATATGCCATTCCGTTCTATTGTTAGTTGAAATTAGGGCAATTTTATCGTCTTTTTGAATTCCCAATCGCAAGAGTGCTCTGGAAATTGTATTGGATTTAGCGATGTACTCTTGGGTAGAAGTTTTCTCCCAAATGCCGTTTTGTTTAGTTACCAGCGCATCTGGAATCGAATTGTATTTATCTTGCTGGTAATACGGAAAATCAAAAAGTCTGGTTACTGAAATCATTATAAAAAGATTGAATTTTATTGCAAATTAATTAAAATTTAATAATAAAGATTGCTTTTTTAAATTTTAAATAGAAAAATTAAGTTGCGGCAGTTGTCTTTTACGAAATCGATTTTTAAGTATTTTTTATTTTGGATGTTCTTTCTGATCTGTTTGTTTTTTTGGTGCTTTATGGTTATAAAATACAGATGTTGTAATTGGTTGTTTATGAGTGATATGTGTTTTTTTTATTGCGTTTTATTTTTTTGTAGAACAGTTTTTTTAATTGTGCTTTTTCTATTTTCTGTTTTAAATTGAAATTAGAGTGCAAAAAAAAGCGCTCCTTTTCAGGAACGCTTTTTTATGATTTATGAAAAACTTATTTTTTATCAATCCATAATCTTGCATTAACAAAGGCTTCATGCCAAGGCGAAACTTCATCGTTTCTATCTTTTGGATAGTGAGCCCAGTTCCATTGGAATGTAGAACGCTCAATATGTGGCATCATTACTAAATGACGTCCTGTAGTATCGCATAACATCGCTGTATTGAAGTCAGAACCGTTAGGGTTTGCAGGATAACCTTCGTAACCATATTTACCTACAATGTTATAGTTCTCTTCTGCTAAAGGCATTTGAAATTTACCTTCTCCATGCGATACCCAAACTCCAAGTGTAGCTCCAGCCAAAGTGGATAGCATTACCGATTTGTTCTCTTGTACCGTTACAGATGTGAAGATACTTTCGTGTTTGTGGCTGTTGTTGTGTAACATTTTTGGCTTTTGTTCGTGTTCGGGATTAATCAATCCTAATTCTACAAACAATTGGCAACCGTTGCAAATTCCCACTGATAAGGTGTCTTCTCTTTTGAAGAAATTCTCCAAAGCCATTTTAGCTTTTTCATTGTATAGGAATGCTCCAGCCCAACCTTTGGCCGAACCTAAAACATCTGAGTTAGAGAATCCTCCAACAGCTCCAATAAACTGAATGTCTTCTAAGTTTTCACGTCCCGAAATCAAATCGGTCATGTGAATGTCTTTTACGTCAAAACCAGCTAAGTACATAGCATTGGCCATTTCACGCTCAGAATTACTTCCTTTTTCACGTATAATTGCCGCTTTCGGTCTTGGTTTAGAAGAATCGATCAACGGTTTTTTTCCTGTAAAATGAGCAGGGAAAGTATAGTTTAACGCTTGGTTTTTATAATTGTCAAAACGTGCCTGGGCTGTTCCGTTCTTCGATTGCTTTTGGTCTAATAAGAACGAAGTTTTAAACCAGATGTCTCTGTATTTAGCAATGTCTAATTGACAAGGACCAAAGTTCAATGTGGCTTCGTTAGTTGCAGTTCCTAATTTGTAGAATGAAACTCCGTTAGCCTTCAATTTACTTTCTAACACCGCATCTTCTTTGGCTTGGAATACCAGACCGATATTTTCAGCAAAAAGGTATTTGATAATGTCTTTTTCTTCAAAAACAGAGAAATCAATTTTGGCTCCTAAATTCACATCAGCAAAACACATTTCTAATAAAGTAGTGATTAAACCACCGCTTCCAATATCGTGACCCGCTATAATTTGATTGTCTACGATTAATTCTTGAATAGTATTAAATGCTTTTTTGAAGAAAGCAGCGTCTTTGATTGTAGGTGTTTCAGTTCCAATAGTATTCAAGATTTGTGCAAATGAAGAACCTCCTAATTTGTATTCGTCTTGAGATAAATTGATGTAGTAAATAGAACCTCCGTCTTTTTGTAAAACAGGTTCTACCACTTTTCTGATGTCGGTACAATTTCCTCCGGCAGAAATAATGACCGTTCCCGGAGCAATTACTTCTTCGTTAGGATATCTTTGTTTCATTGAAAGCGAATCTTTTCCTGTTGGAATATTGATTCCCAATTCGATGGCAAAGTCAGAGCAACCTTCAACGGCAGCATACAAACGAGCGTCTTCACCTTCATTTTTACAAGCCCACATCCAGTTAGCCGAAAGTGAAATTCCTTTCAATCCGTCTTTAATTGGTGCCCAAACGATATTCGATAAAGATTCTGCAATAGCGTTGCGGCTACCAGCAACAGGATCAATCAAGGCTGAGATAGGAGCGTGACCAATAGAGGTTGCGATTCCTTCGATTCCTTGATAATCCAAAGCCATTACACCACAGTTGTTCAATGGCAATTGCAAAGGTCCAGTTGTCTGTTGTTTGGCTACTTTTCCGCCCACACAACGGTCTACTTTATTGGTCAACCAGTCTTTACAGGCAACAGCTTCTAATTGTAATACTTGTTCTAAATATGAGGCAATATCTTTTTTATCGTAAGTTAAGTTTGAGTAATCTCTTGCGATAGTTTTATCCGTCATAACCACTTTTGGAGAACTACCAAAGAAATCTTCTAAGGCGTAATCCATTGGTTTAGCACCGGTGGTTTTAGATTCGAAAGTAAAACGGTGGTCATCGGTTACGTCACCCACCTGATACATTGGCGCGCGTTCTCTGTCGGCAATGCGTTGCAAGGTGTCAATATCTTTTTGTCCAATAACTAATCCCATTCTTTCTTGCGATTCGTTACCGATAATCTCTTTAGCGGAAAGAGTAGGGTCGCCCACAGGCAATTTGTCTAAATCAATTAATCCTCCTGTTTCTTCCACTAATTCAGAAAGACAGTTCAAATGTCCACCTGCACCGTGATCGTGAATAGAAACTATAGGATTGTTATCGCTTTCTACCAAACCACGGATGGCATTAGCAGCACGTTTTTGCATTTCTGGATTCGAACGTTGGATAGCGTTCAATTCAATTCCTGAACCAAAAGCTCCTGTGTCTGCTGATGAAACTGCAGCACCACCCATTCCGATTCTATAATTTTCTCCACCAAGGATAACGATTTTATCGCCTTCTTGTGGTTTGTGTTTGATGGCTTGGTCTAATTTTCCATAACCAATTCCACCTGCTTGCATGATTACTTTGTCATAACCTATTTTGCGGTTGTTTTCATCATGTTCGAAAGTTAAAACGGAACCCGTGATTAGCGGTTGCCCGAATTTATTCCCAAAATCTGAAGCTCCATTAGAAGCTTTGATTAAAATATCCATTGGAGTTTGGTACAACCATTTTCTTTCGGTCATGCCGTTTTCCCAATTTCTGTCATCGGCTAAACGCGAATAAGAAGTCATATAAACCGCTGTTCCTGCCATTGGTAACGAACCTTGTCCTCCAGCCAAACGGTCACGAATTTCACCTCCAGAACCAGTAGCGGCACCGTTGAAAGGTTCTACAGTGGTAGGGAAATTGTGTGTTTCTGCTTTTAATGAGATCACCGAATCAAATTCTTTAATTTCGTAAAAATCAGCTTTATCGGCAGTTTTTGGTGCAAATTGTTGCACTCTTGGTCCTTTTACAAAAGCCACGTTGTCTTTGTAAGCCGAAACAATATCGTTGGGATTTTCCTGTGATGTTTTTTTGATTAATTTGAAAAGAGACGTTTCTTTTTCTTCACCATCAATAACAAAAGTTCCATTGAAAATTTTGTGACGACAGTGCTCTGAATTGGCTTGTGAAAAAGCGAAAATTTCAGAATCAGTTAATTTTCTGCCTAATTTGGTAGACAAATTATCCAAATATTCCACTTCTTCGGGACTTAATGCCAGTCCTTCTTTTTTGTTATAGCCATCAATATCTTCGATGTCCAGAATAGGTTCCGGTTGAATATGAATGGTGAAAATATCTTGGTTTAACTCCGTATATTTTTGTGAAAGCATGGGGTCGAAATCGGTGAAATCTTCCGTTGCTTTTTGAAATTCCTCAATTCGAATGATCCCTGAAATCCCCATGTTTTGAGTGATTTCAACGGCATTGGTACTCCAAGGAGTCACCATGGTGGCGCGAGGTCCAACAAAAAAATCCGTCAGTACGGATTTTTCTATTTTATTAGAGTCGGCAAAAAGCCAGTTAAGTTTTGAAATGTCTTGAGCTGAAATTTCGTTTTGCGTTTGTACTGCAAAAACAGTTTTGCTTTGGTTTTCAAAGAAATGGATCATTGTTGTGTAGTTTGTTGTATTTACGGTGCAAATTTAGTTTAAATATATAGTTCGAGCAAATGTGAAATGCAAAGTATTTTATAAAATAAGACAATTAAAAAATGACTAAAAATTAGCCCGATTTTCCTTTCGTTTTACTGTTTTTAATTTGGTGATTCGTATCCTTTGTTTTCGTTTGGCAATAATGCCGTTATTTTACAAAAGGATTGCTTTGATAAGCACCCAAATCAGGAGGCGAAGTTCTCATTTTACCTAAAATATCTGACGAAATTATATAAGCCGGATTCCCTTTTGCGAAAGCGGGAGAAGTGTTATCAATAAAGAGTTTGTTTTGGTGAATATTGTAGAATTTAGGGTCTTTATTTAAAAGAATATCAGAATAATGTGCTGTATCAGTATTGAATTGATAATCAAGATTGGTAGAGTCAGAATCGAATTTTATCAGGCAATTGTTGAATTTATAATTGAATCTGGCTGTTGTTTTTTTGCTCAATAACAATGCATTGGAGTAGGAGCCATAGATAATGCAATTGTTGAAAGTGGCTGCTGTCAGGTCTTTTGCTTCTGGTGAGGCATTCAAGTTGTAATTGCTTATTGAAACAGTCACCTGTTGCGAACTGTTCCAGTTGTTATTGAAAGTGCAATGGCTAAAGTTGTAATTTCCGCCATAAGAACAGGCTAAACTGGCTTGTCCTGCATTGTTGATTACTAGGTTTTCTCCTTCAATTTTTGCTGTTTCGGCGAGAATTCCATAATTGGAAGAATTGTAAATTTGGGTATTTTTTATAGTAAAAGGAAATCCGTTATTGTTTTGAATCAATAAACCAATAGTTGCATTTTTAATAGTGAGATGGTTTATAGAATGGTTTGAGCTTTCGCTTGTCAACCAAATTGTCCCCCATTGTCCGGGAATATTTGAATATTCAGGTTCTAATCGGTCGCCTTCAAAAATAACTTCGTTTTCAAGCTTTGTTGTGTTTGAAATTCCTCCGTTGATGTTTAATGTAGCGCCATCAGTTACAATAAGCCCGGAATTCGCATGAAAATGAACTCGGGAGCCGGGGTCGAAAACAACCGTTTTTCCTGAAGGAACAGCGGCGTAGCCATAAATAACATAAGGTTTGGTGTTAGTAAAATGGAGTTCGTTTCCGTTTATAGGATCATTTTCGTCCAGATAAAAGCCTTCAATTTCTGTATTTTTAATGGGTAAAGTCTCGATTGTTCCATTAGTAGAGCGTTTTGGGTACAGGAAAATAGCATCCTGAATTAAAGTGATCAGTTCAACTTCTTGAAGATTTTCCCCGCTGTCAAACTGGATTTGGTCGGTATATAGAAAATCGGTTGGATTGGCATCGGCAATATTGGCGGTAGTTTCTATAAAAATGTACAGACTGTCCTTGGCCAAAATATCGATGTTACGGAATATTTTACCATTAGTTCCTTGCATTCCATCGATGGTCATACGGTATTTGGAATTTAATCCCTTGCTGAATTCTATCTTTGGAATACGAATGTCGTTTTTGCTTTTATTGTATACTTTTAAATGGTAGGTGCTGGATCCAATGTTTGTAAAAACCGTGTCTAAATAAACGGTATCTTTTGAAAAGACTAGATTTCCGCTGCTGGCTACTGTCTCAAAATCCGAGCGACAGGAGCAAAAAGAGTATAATATCCCGATAAAAAGAAGCAAGGTTACAGGGCGCATTTTGTTTTGTTTTTTGTAAAAATAGGAAAAAACTCAGTGTTAAGTAGTAGGATTTTTGAATTTGGATGTAGAATAAGTATTAGATTTACTTTTTGTGTCTTATCTTTTATTTATTTTTACAATCGATTAAAATATAAGCCATGACATTTGATAGAGAAAAAATACTGGAATACTGTAATCGTATTTCAAAAAACACTTTGATGGATACCTTAAATATTGAATATATTGATGCCGGAGAGGGATTTCTGGTGGCCAAAATGCCTGTTAATGCAACTGTTCACCAGCCTATGGGATTGTTGCACGGCGGAGCTTCAGTGGCTTTGGCAGAAAGTGTAGGGAGCGCGGCTTCTTTTTTGTTCATTAATCCGGAGCTTAGCGAAGTGCGCGGAATCGAGATTTCGGCCAATCATTTGAAAGCAAAACGCAACGGGGTGGTGACTGCAACAGCCAGAATCATTCATCAGGGCAGCAGTATTCATCTTTGGGAAATACGCATTACGGATGAAAATGAGAATTTGATTTCTCTTTGTAAGCTGACCAATATGGTTTTGCCGAAAAGAAAAAAGCAAGAAGCATAGATTTTTATTGAAATTCAGATTTTAAATACCAGCTAAATATGATTGATTTTTTTATAAAAGTAAAGCAGCAGCTAGCACAAAACTTACCTTTTGTGATTTACAGCAAACCAAATAAAAAAAAGTTAATTGGTTTTTTTCAAAAGAACGATCATTTGTATTTTGCAGAGGATTTCAATGAAATAGGGTTTGTTTTTGCTCCTTTTGATGGCAATCAGATGATTTTGATTCCCAGGAAGGAATCTGTAAAGTGGGTTACTGAACTTGATACATTTGAGGAAAAAGATTCTTTTTATTTTCCGTCTGTTGAAAACGATCAGGCAAAAGAAGATTTTGAGGCATTGGTTCAAAAGGGAATTGAAGCGATAGAGAAAGGCCTATTTAAAAAGGTTGTTTTGTCAAGAGAAGAAATCCTTTCGGTTCCTAGCTTTGATTTGGTTACTGTTTTTGAAAAATTAGTACGCGCCTATCCTACGGCTTATGTTTACTGCTGGTTTCATCCAAAGATTGGTTTGTGGATGGGAGCTACGCCGGAACGATTGCTTAAAGCCAAGCAGAATAAGTTTTACACGATGGCTTTGGCAGGAACACAAACTTTTAATAAGAATTTATTAAACGTCAGTTGGGGAGAAAAAGAGAAGGAAGAGCAGCAGCACGTGACTGATTATATTTTGGACTCAATAAAAGACGTAACCTCAGAAGTGGCGGTGTCAAGTCCTTATACTTTAAAAGCGGGCAATATTTTGCATATTAAAACTGATATTGAAGGAATTATAAATGAGGATTCCAATTTGAAAGAAGTGGTTTCTGTTTTACATCCTACGCCGGCAGTTTGTGGATTGCCTAAGGCAGTAGCCAAAGATTTTATTTTGAAAAACGAAGGCTACGAAAGGCAATATTACACAGGTTTTTTTGGGGAATTGAATTGTGAGTCTACTAATAAAGAAAAAACGAAAACCGATTTGTTTGTCAATTTGCGATGCATGCAAATCAAAGACAAGGAAGTGCATCTGTATATGGGATGCGGAATAACCAAAGATAGCGTTCCCGAGAAAGAGTGGGAGGAAAGCCGCAATAAAGCGATGACAATGAAAAGGGTTTTGTAGAAGAAAGAAGAGTAATAATAGCAATAAGTAATAAAGAATTGTAAAATGAAACTGGATATATTGGCTTTTGGTGCTCATCCCGATGATGTGGAATTGGGTTGTGCGGGAACCATTTTAAAAGAGATCTCATTAGGGAAAACCGTAGGAATTGTCGATTTAACACGTGGAGAATTAGGAACCAGAGGTTCTGCTGAAATTAGAGATCAGGAAGCGAATGCAGCTGCTGAAATCTTGGGGGTTTCAGTTCGTGAAAATTTGGGTATGCGCGATGGTTTTTTTGTTAATGATGAAAAACATCAGTTGGAAATAATCAAAATGATACGCAAATACAAACCCGAAATTGTTTTGTGTAATGCTATTGACGACCGTCATATTGATCACGGAAAAGGGAGTAAATTGGTTTCGGATGCTTGTTTCTTGTCAGGATTGATGAAAATAGCAACGGCACTCGATGGAAAAGAACAAGAATCCTGGAGACCTAAATTGGTTTATCATTATATCCAATGGAAAGATATAAAACCGGATTTTGTGGTTGACATAACCGGTTTTACCGATAAAAAAATTGAAGCTATTTTAGCTTATGGCTCGCAATTTTATAGCGCTACTTCTAAGGAGCCGGAATCTCCAATAAGCTCCAAAAACTTCTTGGAAAGTTTAAATTATAGATCAAGGGATTTAGGAAGGCTTGTGGGGGTAGAACATGCTGAAGGTTTTACGGTTGAAAGGTATTTGGCAGTCAATAGTTTAGGGGATTTGTTGTAATTTTATTGATTTTTTTTGAAAAAAATATTTGCAAAAGTAAACTTATGTTGTATCTTTGCCACCGCTAAGCAACATGGTGGTTGTAGCTCAGTTGGTTAGAGCATCGGTTTGTGGTACCGAGGGTCGCGGGTTCGAGCCCCGTCTTCCACCCAGAAAGCAAAAGCCTTGAAGAAATTCAAGGCTTTTTTTGTGGAATAAAGTTTATATTTTTTTGAGTAAAGTGGATTCATAAATGTTTTAAAATAAAAAAGAGCTTTGAATTATTTCAAGGCTCTTTTTGTATACTTTAAAAACTATTTTTTATCGACTATAGGACGATTTTCTCTATTAGCCAGTTCCCAAGCTGTTACAAATGCAAATTGAGCTCTTTTAGTTAGGGCGTCATATTCAATTTTATCAGGAGTATCGGTTTTTTTGTGGTAATCTGCATGGACGCCATTAAAAAGAAATACGGACGGAATACCATGTTTCGCAAAATTGTAATGGTCAGAACGTTCGTAAAAACGATTTGGATCCATTGGATCATTGTATTTATAATCTAATTTTAGATTGGTGTATTTTTCGTTTACGGTAGTGCAGATGTTGTCTAAATCTGAAGAAAGACGATCAGCACCTATCAGGTATACATAATTATTTGAGTCGGCATGCGCTTCATCGCGACGGCCTATCATGTCGATATTGATGTCGGTGATGGTATTTGCCAACGGAAATAATGGATTTTCAGAATAAAAACGGGAGCCATGCAAACCGTGTTCTTCCCCGGTTACATGAAGAAATAAGATTGAACGTTTAGGGCCGTGTCCTTGTTTTTTAGCGATTTCAAATGCTTCGGCAATTTCAAGTAAGGCTACAGTACCTGATCCATCATCATCGGCTCCGTTATAGATTTCTCCGTCATGAACTCCCACATGGTCGTAATGTGCTGAGATTACAATGATTTCATTTGGCTTTTCGGAACCTTCAATGTAAGCCCAAATATTTTCAGAATCGGCTAGGTTTTCATTGCGCTTGGCATTCAAGTAAGCCGCCGGAATAGGTTGGTAGAAGTTTGTTGCTCCTTTTGGGAAAGGGATTCCGTTTTTTTGATATTGGCTAATGAGGTATTGACCGGCTTTTTTTTGACCTGGAGAGCCTGTTTCTCTGCCTTCCATTTCATCTGAAGCTACGATATAAAGGTGTGTTTTTAATTCCTCTGCAGTAATGGTGTTCATGTATTTTGTAGGATCTGAAACTGCAGATGTAGTATCAGTTGTAGTAATTTTTGAGCTAGCACAAGAGAATGTAACGGCTATCACAAAAAGAGATAAGATTTTTTTCATTATTGGGTTTATTTTAAATTGATAAAGGTATACACGGCAAATATGGTAATAATTAGGAGAACTATGATGAAGTTGATGATAAAAAGTAGGCTGCTTTTTAGGAATGAAACAAATCGTGTTTCACCGTAAAAACGATGATGCGCCGGGAAAAAATAATAAACCATCCAACTAAATCCAATGAAATTAAATAATCCAAGAATGAAACTGATTAGACCTGATTTTTCAAATGAGGACAGGAATTTATTGGTCAAAAACAGTATTAAAAACAGTAATAGTAAAAACGAAAAATAATGCAAGGTGAAGATTCCGTGATCAAAATAGTACCATCGTTTCTTATTGTGGAAAAGCCATAGAAAAAAGGCAAAGAAAGGCATGAATACAAATAAAACCTTGGGTAGGTTGTGAAGAAATGATTCAACAAATTTTTCTAAGATTTCTTTGTTTGTATTGTGCTCCCTAATAGTCTGAATTTTTTTATTGATCCAATAATTAAAATCGGACAGTTTTTTAGATTCGGGTGCATTTTTTTGGATCGAGTCCAATTCTTTTACAGAAGCATAACCAAAGTTGAATAACTCTTGCTCTTCCTTAGTTTCCTGTTTTGTATTTGTAGGGGCTTTTGTTTCTTGTATTTTCAATAGCTCTGAATCTTTATTTGGAAAAACGGTAATTAAGAAAAAAGTAATAAAACTGATGAAAATATAGAGACGTACAGGAGCAAGATAGGAAAGTCGTTTTCCGGAAAGATATT
This sequence comes from Flavobacterium granuli, assembly GCF_900129705.1. Classification (GTDB taxonomy): domain Bacteria; phylum Bacteroidota; class Bacteroidia; order Flavobacteriales; family Flavobacteriaceae; genus Flavobacterium; species Flavobacterium granuli. The sequence goes on from NZ_FQWO01000003.1 coordinate 284,260, forward strand.
CTTTTGTCAATGCTGAGGGCTTGAACAAAAGATTTTTTATGGTTTTCCAAAAAGCATTCTCATAATGCGTCAAATCTTCTATGAAATGAATGAACAAATGGTAGAAAGTTTTTCGGGTATCTGTATTTTCTTGTCCACAATTAGAACAGAATCGATTTTCTACTACATATCTGCAATTCAAGCAGGTTTTGTCTTTTCTTAAAGGACTTTTGCTCATAGATTAAGGTTTTGAATCAGTAAAGAGTGATGATTACTTTCTTAAGACTTCATTCAAAAAAAGTTTTAAATGTTCAAATGCTCGTTTGGCGGCTGTTGGATTATAAGCGGCGCCTTTGGAGTTGTCATTTCCTGATTCCGGATTGGTAAAAGAGTGCACCGCATTGGCATAATAAATCATTTGCCAGTCGGCTTTTGTATCGCGCATTTCTTGCTGAAAAGCTGCGATTTCTTCTTTGGATTCATAAGGATCATCGGCACCGTGACAAACTAAAACTTTAGCAGTGATTGGTTCAATGGGTCTTGAGGCATCTCTGGCGAGTCCGCCGTGAAAGGAAACTACTCCTTTTACGTTAAGATGTCCGCGAGCGGCTTCAAGTGCGCCTGTGCCACCAAAACAATAACCAATCACTACAATATTGTCTGGATCTGCGCCAGCTGTGATCAATTGTTTTAAGGCTAGAGTAATCCTGTTTTGATAATCTTTGTAGTTGGTTTTGTAATAGCCTGCTTTTTGACCTGCTTCAGAATTATTTTTTGGATAATTACCTTCGCCATATATATCGGCAATAAAGGCATGGTAACCCAGATGGGCTAAGTCGGTTGCAATATCTTTAGAGACTTTATCAATTCCTTTCCAGGCGGGAAGGATTAGAATTCCTGGATTAGCATTCTTTTTTTTAGATGGCAGAATTTTAAATCCATTCAAAATCTGATTTCCGTCTTTGTATTTTACCGCTTTTAGTTGGGCAAATGTTCCATTTGAAAATAAAAAAAGTCCTAAAATTAAAGAGATATAATTTTTCATAATATTGTGTTTTTATACAAATATCTGAATTATATATAAATATTTAACCTTATGAACTGTAATATATTATTGGCTTGTTTGAGCTTTTATGAAAGGTAAAAATTTTGAGATTACAATGAGATGTTCCTTTTGAAGGCACAGCCTAATTCGATCATCGAATCTGTTTTTGCAATTCCGGGAATATTATCAATCTTTTCGTATAGCAGTTTTCTCATGTGCTCATGATTTTGGGCAATCATTTTGATGTATAGCGTAAAAGAGCCTGTCACGTAATAGCACTCGGTTATTTCAGGAATTTTTTTTAATTCTTCGATGATTCTGCTTGAATCAGCGTCTTTATTTAATGTCAGTCCAGTAAAGGCGCCCCAGTCGTATCCTATTTTTTTTTCGTCTATAATGGGTTTGATTCCTGTAATTATCCCTTGCTCAATTAAGCGATTGATACGTTGATGTACCATAGTATTCGAAATTTTTAAATTATTGGCAATGGCAGAAAAAGCCATACGTCCATCTTTTTCCAACTCTTTGATAATTTTAGTATCGAATTCATCTAATGTATCCATGATAATTGTTTTAAATAGTTGTAATTTTATAGGTTTAATGTATTTTTTTACGGCATCAACTTATACAGTAAAATGACTTATTAATTTCTTTTAATTAGTAAATTTAACTTTTTAAAAACGATAAACAAGTCAAAAATACTTGTTTTTATTGTAAAATAAAAAAATATTGTTATTTTTGTGTTCAATTTTTTTAAAAGAATATATCATGAAACAAACACACGCAACACTTTCTTCTAAGTCTGAAGTGTTAATAGAAAAAGAGAATAAGTATGGCGCACATAATTATCATCCCTTACCTGTGGTGCTTGATAAAGGAGAAGGCGTATTTGTTTGGGATGTAGACGGAAAAAAATATTATGATTTCTTATCTGCTTATTCTGCCGTAAATCAAGGACATTGTCATCCAAAAATTGTTGGAGCAATGGTAAAACAAGCGCAAACACTGACGTTGACTTCTCGTGCATTTTATAATGACCAACTTGGGGTTTATGAGGAATATGTAACTAAGTATTTTGGTTTCGATAAAGTATTACCTATGAATACCGGAGCCGAAGCGGTTGAAACAGCTTTGAAGTTGTGTAGAAAATGGGCCTATGAAGTAAAAGGAATTCCGGAGAATCAGGCAGAAATTATTGTCTGTGAAAATAATTTTCATGGAAGAACCACAACGATTATCTCGTTTTCAAATGATGAAGCTGCGCGCAAGAGTTTTGGTCCTTTTACCTCAGGATTTATCAAAATTCCTTATGACAACACAGAGGCTTTAGAAAATGTTTTAAAGTCAAATCCGAATATTGCTGGTTTTTTAGTGGAACCAATTCAAGGAGAAGCCGGAGTTTATGTTCCCAGCGAAGGCTATTTGGCGAAAGCCAAAGCACTTTGTGAAGCTCATAACGTATTGTTTATAGCCGATGAGGTGCAAACGGGAATTGCACGTACCGGAAAATTATTGGCGGTGAATCATGAAAATGTGCAAGCGGATATTTTAATTTTAGGAAAAGCGATTTCTGGAGGCGTATATCCAGTTTCGGCAGTTTTGGCCAATAATGGAATTATGGATGTGATCAAGCCGGGACAACACGGATCTACTTTTGGAGGAAATCCTATAGCTGCTGCGGTTGCAATGGCTGCTCTTGAGGTAGTGAAAGACGAAAAATTAGCCGAAAATGCCGAACGTTTAGGAGTTGTTTTAAGAAAAGGCTTGAACGAAATTGCCTCGAGAAATCCATTGATTTCTTTGGTGAGAGGAAAAGGTTTGCTTAATGCGATTGTGATTGACTGTGACGAAGAGTCTGATTTAGCCTGGGAAATTTGTTTGAAATTTAGAGATTACGGCTTATTGGCAAAACCAACCCATGGTAATAAAATAAGACTGGCTCCGCCATTAGTTATCACCGAAGCACAAATCCAAGATTGTCTTGCCATTATAGAAAAAGCATTAAATGATTTCAAATAATAGCAAAAGCATGGAACGATTTATTAAGTTGATAAAAAACCGGTCAGATATAGGAGCGGGAACAAGAGGTTCTGATTTAGGAGTTGATGCTATCGAAATTGCAGCAATCAACAAAGACAGTGATTACTTTAATCAATTTGAGTTTGATGATGTAAAATCGCATAATGAGTCGATATACGACAAAAACCGAAATGCATTTGCTAAAAGAATCGAACATGTTTTGGAGCAATGTACCCGCGTTTGTTATAGTGTGAGGAACAATCTAAAAGAGAATTTTTTTCCAATCGTTTTGTCCGGTGATCATTCTTCGGCTTTGGGAACTATTAGTGGTATCAAAGCAGTTTATCCTGATAAAAGACTCGGAGTGGTATGGATTGATGCCCATGCTGATTTGCATTCGCCTTATACTTCGCCTTCTGGAAATATTCATGGAATGCCTCTGGCTGCGGCTTTAGGGGAAGATAATTTGGATTGTCAAGTCAATAAAATTATTCCTGAAACCAAGCAGCATTGGGAGGAATTGAAAAACATTGGTTTTCCTGGTGCTAAAGTGTCTCCTGAAAATCTAATTTATTTTGGCGTTCGAGATACTGAAGCGGCTGAGGACAGGCAAATTGAAAGACTCGAAATTAAAAATTATAAGGTTGAAGAAATTCGTTATCGTGGTCTCAAAACTTGTGTTGAGGAAGCTTTGGTAAAATTGCACCATTGTGATATGATTTACATTTCATTTGATGTGGATTCCATGGATTGTGATATGATTTCTTATGGAACCGGAACACCGGTGCCAAAAGGATTTGATCAATATGAAATAATTGAGATCATCAATCGGATTATCGGAAGTAAAAAGGTGGTTTGTATTGAATTTGTTGAAATAAATCCTCTTTTGGATACCAAAGGAAACAAGATGGCCGAAACTGCTTTTGAAGTTTTAGAACAAATAACACCTTCAATAATTTTACCTTTAGAAGAGTTATAACTATTGTTGTTATTCCAATGAAAAACCCAAAATCTGGCATTAGATTTTGGGTTTTTACGTTTTGAGTTAGTGATTGTTATTGTTCTGATTCTTCGTACATTTTCAATAAATTAGTCACAGTATTCCAATTTCGTATTGTGGCGGTAACATTGAGTTTTTTTTCAATATATTTTTGGTCTAACCTGGTTTTTCCTGCAGAAACGGCATATTTTATAAAAATTCGGCTGGAATCAATATAAACTTCATCAGGTTTTACGGAACTCATCTTGAGATCATGAATGCTCTGATCATTTAAGATAGTCGAGATAAAAGCGACATAAAGTTTTTTAGTATCGACTTCAGATTCTTTCAAAAAAGGATTGTTTTGAAAACAGGCCAACAAATCTTCTTTGGCAATGACCACAACCGGAACATCATGCCCGAAAACTTTAAAAATTTCCTGCTTGATATGGAATCCTACGGCGGCGGCATTCTCTTCGGCGGTGTTTACAAAAACATTTCCGCTTTGAATGTAGGTTCTGACGTCCTCATAACCGCTTTTTTCTAATGCTTTTTGCAAAGCATCCATTTTGATCATATTGTGTCCGGAAACGTTGATGCCTCGAAGAAGGGCAAGATGTGTTTTCATATATTTAGAATGCTTTTGTGAGATATGCTACGACGTAATTTGTCGGGACAAATATAGCGAAGAAACATTTGGGAATATTTTGCTTTTATGGAAATAGAATCTTAAGCGGAGAAGTATTTTTTTCGAAACCAAAAAGCGACATTCACTAAAGCGATTAATGCCGGAACTTCTACTAATGGACCAATGACACCGGCAAAAGCCTGTCCGCTGTTGATGCCAAATACGCCTATGGCAACGGCAATAGCCAGTTCAAAGTTGTTTCCGGTCGCCGTGAAAGCAATGGCGGTACTTTTAGAATAATCGGCACCAAAATATTTTCCGGTAAAAAAACTAATGATGAACATCAGTGTAAAATAAATCACTAACGGAATGGCGATGCGCACTACATCCATTGGGATTTGTACGATTAATTCTCCTTTTAAACTGAACATAACCACAATTGTAAATAGTAAAGCTATTAAGGTTATGGGCGAAATAAATGGAATATATTTGGTTTCAAACCATTCGGTTCCTTTCAAATGGATTAAGCCATAACGACTGATAATTCCTAGTGCAAAAGGAATTCCCAGATAGATTCCCACACTTTCTGCAATTTGAGCGATACTGATGTTGACGTCGAAACCAGTATAACCAAAATATGGAGGAAGAATACTAATGAAAATATAAGCATAGACGCTATACAACAATACCTGAAAAATGCTGTTGAGGGCAATAAGTCCGGCGGCGTATTCCCGGTTTCCGTCGGCGAGGTCATTCCAAACGACCACCATGGCAATGCAACGTGCCAGACCAATCAGGATGACGCCAATCATATATTCAGGATAGCCATTTAAAAAAAATAAGGCTAGAAAAAACATCAGGATAGGACCTATGATCCAGTTCAGGAATAGAGAAGCGCCCAATACTTTAGTGTTTTTGAATACTTCGCCCATTTGCTCATATTTCACCTTGGCTAAGGGCGGATACATCATTAAAATCAATCCAATGGCCAGAGGAATATTAGTGGTTCCACTCGAAAAGGAATTAATAAAATCGCCACTAGAAGGAATGAAGTTTCCGATGCTGACCCCAATTGCCATAGCGAGAAATATCCAAAGTGTTAAATTTCGATCCAGAAAGCCTAATTTTTTTCTTTCTGCTGCGGGTGTACAATTAGTTGCTGACATAATTAGGCGTTGATTTGGGAGAAAACATAAAGCATTTCGGTTCCAATTTGAATACTGCGTTCAAGGTATTTTTCAGCTTGTTGGGCTGTGTTGTCAAATATTTTGGGATCTTCAAAAGGTATGGAAATTCGTTTTTCGGCTCCTGTAATAAACGGACAGTCTCCATCGGCTTGAGAACAAGTTAAAATTGCTGCAAATCCAGATTTGGGATTAAAATCATCATCATAGGTTTTAGAAAAACCAATGATAGGATGTTCGTTATCGCTGTATTTTATAGCATAAACCGGGTTGCTGTCTGTTGAAAGTCTTTTTATTTGAAATCCGCTTTGTTCTACTGTTTTGGCAACCATTGGAAATAAAGCAGTAGCTTCTGTACCTCCCGAATAACAAAAAAGATTTTCTATTTTAAAATAGGCTGCAGCAGTTTGTGCCCAAATTTGGGACAAATGACTTCTTCGAGAATTATGGGTGCAAATAAAATTAAGTCTTATTTGTTGTTGATGACTTACTTTTTCTTGTATAAAATCAATCAGCGGTTGTAAGATGATTTTGCGTTCTTCAGTTATATTTTTTAAATCAAAAGTGCTGATTTGGTTTTCAATTGTTTTGAAAAGAATGGTTTTGCGTGGAATCATAGTAAGGAAAACGTTATAATTAGCAGCAACCACCTCCAGGAGTGCAGTTGTTTGTAGCGGATGCAATTTCGGATAATTTTAATTTCTTTTTTTCTGTAGGAATACCACATTGGTCTTCAGCCAAACAAGCTGTTTGTTTGTTTAGTAAGAGAAATTCTTTGCCGTTGAATCCTAAATCATATTTTCCGATGGTTTCTGCCTGATATTCTACTTCAATTTCAGCCTCTTCGATTCCAAGAACTTTCTCAGATAATTCAATGATATTCAAGAGTTTTTTTGGTTTTAGACGGTGTTCAAAATCATTGGCATCCCATAATTGGAAATTAACTACGGTTTCTTTTCTTACTGTTCCTCCACAATCAATGAAGTTTTTGGTAATCAAGCCTACTTCGGTTACATGAAAATGTTCAGGAACAGGGCTTCCATTTGGTAATATAAAAGCGACATTTTCTAATGTAATGAGCTGTTTTTTAATTTCTGATAGTTTCATTTTTTTATATTTTAAAAATTAGCAACATTGTTTTTTCTGGTTTTCAAAATAGTGGTTTAAATGTTGAAAAAAGGAGCTTATTTTATTAAATCCTTCTTCGTTCAGGCAATAACAAATAGCATTTCCTTCAAAATTTCCTTTGATTAGTCCGGCATTTTTAAGCTCTTTCAGATGTTGTGAAACCGTTGGCTGAGCTAGAGGCAATTCGTTTACAATGTCACCACAAATGCAACTGCCCACTTTTATTAAGTGTTCAATTATGGCAATTCGCGCCGGATGACCAATGGCTTTAGCCAGAATGGCCAATTCGTTTTGTTGATCTGTGAAATGTGCAGTTTTAGTAATTCCCATTGCGATATATCTATATTGCAATATTACGATATAAAATTTAAAATAACACAATTTTTATATTTATTTGAAATTTGATTTACATATTCTTTTTGAATTCTACTTTGGAATAGCATGAAAACCAACTGATTTCACCCTTTTTTCAATAGTATCAATGGAGATTATTTTGGTCGTATATACCGTAAATTCTCTGGGAAAAATAGCGGTGTCCAGTACGACATCTTTAATACCGTCCAATTCTAACAGTTTGTTTTTAATCTCTAATAAGTCTTGGTCTTCCTTGGCGTTTGTCCCAAAAATTCGGCCATGATTCCCAGGAATGACATTTTTTGATAATAAGCTCATGGTTTTACTGTTTAAGATTATAGAATGTTTTTTTTTGTTTTTTTTTTGTTTAATTATCTTAAAGTTAGTTATTTAGGATGGTATTGAAGAGGGAATTGAGATTTTTTTTTACTTAAATTTAGGTAAGATGGTTTTTTATTCAGATTTGCGGGGTAAAAGGTATTTGAAACTATTGAATTGACAAATAAATGGCTTTTTGCTTAAAAATCATTAACTTAGTGTGTTGTAATCCAATAATTTAAAGTTTGTTTAAAATGGAAAAGAAAGACGATAATTCAAAAAAAAGCGATAAAAACAAAGTACCAGATTCGCTACTGTATCCTCCGAGTGAAGACATTTATAATAAGTTTCACAAAGAAAGTGATATCAATCCGGAAGATATAAGCAAAAAGAAAATTCCGGTTGAAATAAACAATAAAAGGGAATGGAATGAAAAAGATTTTGAGGAAGATGTCTCGGGAGGTGATTTAGACGTTCCTGGTTCAGAATTAGACGATGAACAAGAGCAGGTGGGTAGCGAGGATGAGGAAAATAATCATTATAGCATTGGTGGGGATAATCATAACGATTTAGAAGAGAATGATGGAGAAAAAATTTAGTTTTTTTGGAGCATATGCATGGGGATTTTTGACTTTCAAATAACAAAATAAGGCTAAGATAGGTTGGTAAAAGTATAGAGGGCAAATAAAATAATCAGGAGGCTAATAATAACTAGATTAATTAGAATAATAAAGCCGCTTTTGAAAAGGGAAGTAAAGAATTGGTCACCATAGAAGCGTCGGTGGGCTGGGAAAAAATAATAAATCATCCAAAAGATACCAATTGATTTTATGCTAAAATGAGTCCATTTCAGGATTGGATCTTTGCCTAATAGAGGAAAGAGTTTGTCCACAAAAAACAGAGTTAATATGAGTAAAAGTAAGAATGAAAAATAATGAAGGGTAAAAATGCCATGATCAAAATAGTACCATCTTTTTTTATCGTGAAAAAGCCACAATAAGAAGGCAAAAACGGGCATATACATGAATAATACTTTGGGTAAATTATGCGAAAAAGATGTTGTGAATTTTTCAATAATCTGTTCGTTTGAATTGTCTTCTTTTATGGCAAGCCATTTTTTTAGAAACCAGTATTCAGTAGAACTCACCTTTAATTTTTCGTTGGCATTTTTTTGGATAGAATCTAATTCATTGACCGATTTATAGCCAAAATCAGCTACCTCTTTTTTGTCAATTATTTTCGTCTGCTGTAATATTTTTTTTATGGTATCATTATTTTGTTGGGATAGTATTCCCACTTTTGTCAAGCCGTCTACACTTTTTTCTTCAATGTGTAATGAATCTATAGTGGGGATAATTAACTCATTTTTATTTGTTTTTTTCAAAGTATTTTTAACCAGAGTAGTTTCATTAGAAAACAACGATAATAATAAAAAAGTGATAAAACTAACGAAGATATAAAGTCTTATAGGAGCAAGAAAAGACAAACGTTTTCCGGCCATATACGCTTTTGTTAAAGAGGCAGGTTTGAAAAATAAATAAAAAATAGTCCTCCAGAATGCATTGTCGTAATGGGTCAAGTCTTCAAAAAAATGGATAAATAGGTGATGGAAAGTTTTACGACTCAAGGTGTTTTCTTGTCCACAATGAGGGCAATAGCGTTCGTCGACTACGTAGTTACAGTTGAGACAGGTTTTATCTATTCGCAGTTTTTCTTTTGACATGAACAATACTAAAATTAATACAAGATTGTAAAATTATTAAAGATTTATCTGTATTTAGTTAGTATTTCGTTAATTTTATTATTTTTTAAGAAAACGGATAGATTTTGTATAATTTAAATTACCTAATGCTTTTATTAATTTAGAATTATGATGATAAAAGTGAAACGGAAATAGTTGTATTCCCTTTTAACGCTAATTTTTATATTATGTCATTGAATAGATATATCCAAAAGCGCAATTTTAGTTCCACTAGCGAGCCGCAAGGCCAGGTAGGGAAATCAAAATCAGAATTGGTTTTCGTGGTTCAAAAACATGCAGCATCCCATTTGCATTATGATTTTCGTTTGGAAATGGATGGCGTACTAAAAAGTTGGGCTATACCCAAAGGGCCTTCGATGAATCCAGCAGATAAAAGACTGGCGATTATGGTGGAAGATCATCCGTATGCTTATAAAGATTTTGAAGGTGTTATTCCAGAAGGAAATTATGGCGCTGGTAAAGTGATTGTTTGGGATCAAGGAACATATACTTTAACGGACGAAAATCTAAAGAAGGAGGCTGTTGCGGCTATTTTTAAATCTAATTTGAACAATGGTCATCTTAGTTTTGTTTTGAATGGAAAAAAATTAAAAGGAGAATTTGCTCTGGTAAAGCTAAAGATCAAACAGAAAAATGCTTGGCTTTTGATCAAAAAAGAAGATCAATTTGCTGCTGCTGAAAATATTTTGGAAAAAGATAAATCCGTGATTTCTGATATTTCTATAGAAGATTTATAAAGAAATAGATGATTTTTTTTCAGAATTGGCTTTTTAATGAGAAAATAAAGCCATTATGATTTCTATGGCAATCAAAATAATGATAATCCATTCTAAGCGAGAGCTTTCACGTACATTTAAAACATCAGTAAAAAGGGTTAAATTGTTCTCTACAATTTGCAGTCGATAATCCAAGTCTTTGAAACGAGTGTTGATGTCAAAATTAGTCTTTAAACGACGATTCAGTACATTAAGTTCTTCGTTATCCCAAACTAAATTTGGGTCATCAAGAATATACAAATTGTCGACAATACTGTTTTTTATATTCAGCACCTTTCCGATGTATTTGAGTAAATTAGTTTTTGAAATACTTATTTTCCCGGACAATTCCAGTTGTTGAATGTACATTTTAGAGGAAGAAATAAGTTCATCAGTCAATACCTCATAGTATTCTAATGCCACCGATTGGCCAATATTGAGCATCACGATTCGTAAAATGGAAGAATCTATTGCAGGAAGAGTGGTGAAATTGTTTTTGACCGTAATTTTATGTGATTTTTCGTCAGTTTCAATTCGGTATTCTTCAGTCAAATCCAAGTCGACAAAATTAGTCGCATACTGTTTTATGAAGAGCATGAATTCGCTCTTGGCAACAGCATCATAATTAGCAAAGACTACCACACCATAATCAAATAGATATAAATAACGCTGTTTGTCCTCGATGGCATAAAAGGCTTCAGTGGTGGATCCCGAATGGATTTCAGCGCGAAATTCAGCGCGAAATTTTTTGATATTGAAGGATTCAGCAATTTGGATTGCTTCGATTTGAATTTCCATAATCAAATGATTTATATAAAATTACGGAAAAATTTCATTAATATATTCTGAGTTATATTTTGTTTTTTAAATTAAGCAAAGATTTATTCTATGAAAAAAAGATGCAATATTATAGATAAAGTTATGGCGATGTTAAGGTGTTGAATAATAGTTTAATGCGGAAAATCTTGTAAATTGCAGATGATTCATTATCTACTTTCATTACAATAAAATAAAAGAAAGGTAGATTATTGGATTAGAAGAACCTTAATTTGAAAACTGTAAAAGCCAAATTTTATGCTACAAGATATTTTAATTGAGCGAAAAATGTATGCATCTGAAGAGCATAAGATGATGCAAAAAATGATTCAAGAGTTCATTGTCAATGAAATTTTGGATCATATTGATGAATGGGAGAAAAACGGAATGGTAAGCCGTAAAATTTGGAAAAGAGCGGGTGAGTTGGGATTATTGTGCTTAGATATGCCTGAAAAATATGGCGGTGCTGGATTAGATTTCAGCTTCAATGCGTTGCTAATTGAAGAATTAGCCAAAAAAGGGATTAATGGACCAGGATTTTCATTGCATTCTGATATTGTTGCTCCTTATTTATTAAAATATGGAACGGAATTCCAAAAGGAAAAATATTTGCCGCAAATGGCCAAAGGAACTATTATTACTGCTATAGGAATGACTGAGCCTAATTGTGGCAGTGATTTGCAGGCTATTCTAACAACGGCAGAAGACAAAGGGAATCACTATTTGGTCAACGGACAAAAGACTTTTATAACCAATGGTTTTATGTGTGATATGGTAATTGTTGCTGTGAAAACGAAGGTAAAAACCGAAGATGAAGGAATTACTTTGCTTATTCTTGATGCTGAAATGGAAGGTTTTGCTAAAGGGAATCCGTTAAAAAAAATTGGGATGAAGTCCCAAGATACTGCTGAATTATTTTTCGATAATGTAAAAGTTCCTAAAGAGAATCGACTTGGTGATGAAAAGATGGGATTTAAAATCATGATGGAGGAACTGGCTCGTGAAAGGCTCACCGTGGCTATTAATGCGGTAGGTTGTGCCGAAGGAGCCATTGAAAACACAATTACTTACACTAAACAACGTACTGCTTTCAAAACAGCTATTGCGGGCTTTCAAAACACCCAGTTTAAGTTGGCAGAATGTGCTTCTCAATTACAAATTCATCAAGCTTTTTTAGATCGTTGCATTGAATTGCTGATAGACCATAAATTAACTTCAGAAAGTGCTTCCATAATTAAGTATTCTGCCACGGATATGTGTTGCAATGTTATCGACGAATGTTTGCAATTGTTTGGCGGTTACGGTTATATGTGGGATTATCCAATTGCCCGAATGTATGCCGACAATCGTGTCGCTCGAATATATGCTGGGACAAACGAGATTATGAAGTTACTCATCTCCCGCAGGCTGTTCAAAGATTGAATAGAATAATTTTAGATCAATGGTTTTGGATTTTTACTATCTAATCTCAATTTCGCAATTTTGAGTAGTATATTATGTTTTTAAGGATAATGATTTTTTAATACATTTGCTAAAACGATTTAGCAAAAATTAAAATGCTTATTGTTTTAGATAATTAGTTAGATTCGCACAAGTCAGTAACCATTAAAAATATAAACATTATGAAAGCGGAATTTTATCCTTTACAATTTGATCCAATTTTGAAAGAAAGAATTTGGGGCGGTGAAAAATTGAAAACGGTACTCAATAAACCCATTGTATCAAAAATCACTGGTGAGAGTTGGGAATTATCAACCGTAGAAGGAGATGTGAGTATCATTGCAAATGGTGATTTGAAAGGAAAATCATTAACGGAAATTATTGAGCAATGGCCTAACGAGGTTCTAGGAACAGAAGTTTATGCGAGATTTGGAAAGCAATTCCCTTTGCTTTTTAAGTTTTTAGATGCTCGTGAAGACTTGTCGATACAGGTGCATCCAAATGATGAATTGGCAAAAAAACGCCACAATTCTTTTGGTAAAACTGAAATGTGGTACATCATGCAAGCAGACGATGACGCCCGAATAATTGTAGGTTTCAAAGAAAATTCGAATGCAAAAGAATATCTCGAAAGTTTAAAAAATAAAACGCTGTTGACATTATTAGATGATGTAAAAGTAAAAGCAGGTGATGTTTTCTTTCTGGAAACAGGAACAGTTCATGCTATTGGAGCTGGTATGGTTGTCGCTGAGATTCAGCAAACTTCGGATATAACCTATCGTATTTATGATTTTGATAGGAAAGACGCTCAGGGAAATACAAGAGAATTGCACGTTGATTTGGCTTTGGATGCTATCAATTACAATAAAGTGGATACTTTTAAGGAATATACTAAAGTAGTAAATCAATCCAATTCTATTGTAGATTGCCCTTATTTTACGACAAATTTTGTTCCATTAGATGGTGAAATCGAGGTGAAAAAAGAAGGAAAAACATTTACCGTATATATGTGTATAGATGGAAACTTTGAAATTGAATATAAAGGTTCTAAATATCATTATAAAAAAGGAGACACTGTTTTGCTAGCTGCGGCAATGAATAGTTACCTACTAAAAGGTAAGGCTTCAATTTTGGAAGTAGTCATCTCATAGTTTTTAAGGGTAAAATACTTATATGTAAAGGATGGTTTATCGTGACTTTCGAATAATCGTGTTTTAGTGATGCTATTATAAAATTTATTTATCACAGAGATTATTGTATTTTATTAACATAAAAAAAACACTTCTTCGAAAAAAAAGTTTACTAAAACGTTTTTGTAAATGTTTTTATATATATTTGTGATAACATTAAGAAAAAAATAAGCCATTAGATGAAAAAAATCACCATTAAAGATATTGCCTTAGAAGCACAGGTTTCTATTTCTACAGTATCTTTTGTACTTAATGACAAAGGTGAAAAAATGGGTATCAGTAAAGCAGTCATAAACAGAGTACAAGATGTTGCCGAAAAGCTGCAGTATAGACCAAATATGATTGCGACTAGTCTTAGAACAGGGAAGACTAGGTCTATAGGACTTATTGTTGAAAATATTTCGAATCAATTTTTTTCTGTTCTCGCCCGAGTAATAGAAGAAGAGGCAAAGAAGTTAGGATATAGAGTTTTTTATTGTAGTACCGGTAATGATGATGAGAGATCAGCTGAGTTGGTTCAAAGTCTTCTTCAGGCAAATGTAGATGGCTTTATTATTACTCCCACGGAAAAACTAGGAAAGAGTATTGATCAGCTTCTGAAAATGAAAAAACCTGTAGTTTTAATCGATAGGTATTTTCCAGGACAAAATGTTAGTCATGTGGTGATGGACAATTATGAAGGAGCTTATGCAACAACTGAATTTTTGATTCAGAAAGGACGTCATAATATTGCTTTGGTCAATAATAATTCGGCAATGATTCAAATGCAATTAAGGGAAAAGGGTTATGTTGATGCAATGAAAAAGGCAGGTATTTATAATGAAGAACTAATTTTGCATTTAGATTATCACAGTAGCGAAGAGCATAAAATTGAAGAAATGATGCGTTTCTTTCAAAAAAATAAATCCATAGACGGGACTTTTTTTTTAGCAAACTATTTAGGACTCGCTGGACTTCAAGCTATTCGAAAAATTGGATTAAAAGTACCCGAGGAGATGTCTGTTATCAGTTTTGATGATCATTATAGTTTTAGATTGCATTCGCCGTCCATTTCTGTTGTTGAGCAGCCATTAGATGCAATTGGAATAAAAGCCGTTGGCTTACTTATGGATCAAATGCTTCATGAAGAGAATTTTGTGGTAGAAAAAGTGCTGCTAAAGGGAACGCTTGTCGTTAGAGAATCGGTATGAGTGGAGTTTGTAATTTGAAGTCCTTTATATAAAGATTTCAGTTTTTTTAATATATTCTGAATTTGATTCTCAAAAGTCTTTTTGATGATCAAAAAACAAATTATGAATTTGGAAAAGGAGTGTTTGTCATTTAGTATTTTTTTTACAATTTACTAAATCGATTTAGTAAGGCTTATAATGGATAATATGGGATTTAAAAAAAAAATAAATATATTGAAATTGAATTTTACTTATTAATATTTTTTACAAACCAAAACCAAAAAACAAATGCTTATGAAACGAATTTTAGCAGTGTTAGGATTAGTTGTGTTTAGCTGCCTTGGTGCAGCAGCACAGAACCGATCTATAACAGGTGTAGTCACAGACGCGGATAAAAAGGGTATTATTTCCGCCACCATCAAGGTAAAGGGAATATCCATTAGTACAGTAACAGATTTTGAAGGACACTTTACAGTGACAGTTCCTGCTGGTAAAGCCACTCTGGCGGTATCATCAGTTGGTTTTGTGTCAAAATCAGTTGATGTTGCCGGAAATGAGAACAATATTACTATTGTGTTGGCCGAAAGTACACAAGAGTTGGGAGAAGTGGTTGTAACCGCTTTGGGAATCAAAAAACAAAAAAAATCTCTGGGATATGCTGTTCAAGAGATAAAAGGGACTAGTCTGGTTGAGGCGAGAGAACCCAATTTGGCTAATGCTTTAACAGGTAAAGTAGCCGGTTTACAGGTAGTACGTTCCAGTGCCGGTCCTGGAGGATCTTCAAAATTGGTTTTGAGAGGTTTTAACTCATTGACTGGAGATAACCAGCCGCTTATCGTTGTGGATGGAGTGCCAATGGACAACTTTACTGGAGCCTCTAATAACGACTATTGGAATCCTAGCCTTGACATGGGTAACGGTATTTCGGATTTAAATTCCGAAGATATTGAAAGCCTTTCAGTATTAAAAGGACCTTCAGCTGCGGCTCTTTATGGATCCAGAGCTGGAAATGGTGTAATTTTAATTACTACTAAAACCGGTAAAAAACAAAAAGGATTAGGAATTACTTTTACGTCTTCTGTTGGATTTGAGAGTATTTTTACGAGACCAAAACAACAAAACAATTTTGGTCAAGGTTCTGATAATATTTCAGATGCGCGTTCTAATTCAAGTTGGGGACCAAAAATTGAGGGTCAAAGTTTGGTGAATTGGAATGGTGTTACTGAGCCTTTGGCTGCTTATGATAATGTGGGCAATTATTTTAGTGCAAGTGGTATCACTAAAAATAACAGTATTTCGTTTCAGCAATCGATCCAAAAAACATCTATTTATACCTCAATAAACCGAATGGAAGATCAAAGTATGGTTCCTGGGGCTAAATTAGGTAGAACAAACTTGCTTGCCAGAGCAGTAACGAAATTTGGAGATACCGACCGTTGGACAGCAGATACTAAATTTCAGTATACTAATGCAAAAGCAAATAACAGAACAGTAGGCGGACCTAATGGGACTAATCCGTTTTATTTATTAAATATTTTTCCAAGATCGGTTGATATTACACAGTTTAAAGATGCTACTGATGCTAACGGAAATATGATTTGGTTTGGTGGCGGTAGCGGAGTTAATCCATATTGGGCTAATAAATATAATGTAAATGAGGATGTTAGAGATCGTTTCATGATGAATGCATCGTTGAAATATGAAGCTACTAGCTGGTTGAATGCTGAAATTAAAGCAGGTGCTGATATGTACACTAATAATTCTAATGCAAGAACATATGCAGGTAGTCCTATGACGGCTACTGGTAGATACAGTTTAGGAAAAAGTACTTATACAGAAACTAATTATCAAGGTTTATTGATTGCTAAAAAAGATGATTTGTTTGGTAAATTTGGAGGTATGGCTACTCTTGGAGGAAACCTTATGGCGCGTAAGTCGTCATCAATAGGGGCTAGTGCAGGTCAATTAGTAGTGCCTAATTTATTCACCATAAATAATGCCGAAGGCAACCCAAGTGTAAATGAATCATTTAGTAGAAAATCAATTAATTCTCTTTTTGGATCGGCTCAGTTGAGTTATGATGGCTATTTATATTTAGATGCTACTTTTAGAAACGATTGGTCATCAGCATTAAGCAAGAAAAACCGTTCTTTCTTTTACCCTTCAGTAAGTCTCTCTTATGTGTTCTCCGATATGTTTGCAGCAATGAATAAAGAGTTGCCAGATTGGTTCTCTTATGGTAAATTGAGAGCGAGTTATGCTTCGGTTGGTAATGATTTAGACCCTTATAAATTATACAATCTTTATGGTATAGGTAAGGATCCTAATGGAAATACAACTGCTTCAAGAGGAAATGTATTATATAATGAAAATATAGTAAGTGAATTAATTAAGTCAACTGAATTTGGTGCTGAGATGCGTTTCTTCAAAAGTAGATTTGGTATTGATGTAACAGTTTACAAATCTAATGCAACCAATCAGCTGATAGAACTTCCAATGGATCCGTTAAGTGGGTACAGAGCGAAGATAATTAATGCTGGTAATATTCAAAACAAAGGGTTGGAATTAGTGGTTGACGGAAAAATATTGACCAATCCAAATTCACTATTATGGAATATTTCGGCTAATTTCTCCACTAACGAAAATAAAATTGTTTCACTTACTGATGATGTATCAGTATATCCTTTAGGAGGGTTTGATAATATTAAAGTTGTAGCCGAAACAGGAAAATTATATGGAGAAATCTATGGTAATAAATTTTTAAGAGTGACTGATGTTAACAGTCCATCATACGGACAATTAATAATTGGTGCTGACGGATTGCCACAAGCGGCTAGTGGTCCTGCTGTAAGTTTAGGAAATCAACAAGCAAAAGCTATGCTTGGATTAACAAATACCTTTGCTTACAAAGGGTTTTCTATGGCGTTCTTGATTGATGCCAGATTTGGTGGACAAATGTTCTCAGGAACTCTTGCTGACATGCAACAAAGCGGAACAGCATCTCAAACAGTAGTAAACGGATTAAGAGAAAACATCATTGCAAATGGTGTGGTTGTGAGTGGTACTGGTTATGCGCCTAATACTACATCAGTAACTCCTCAATTGTATTGGAGTAGGGTAGCAGGTTCAGGTAATCTAGGTATTACGGAGGCTAATATTTATGATGCGAGTAACATTCGTTTAAGAAATGTTCAATTCAATTATGATTTTCCTGCAAAATTCCTATCTAAAACAGCTATCCAAAAAGCAAAAATAGGATTATCTTGTAATAATGTATGGATGATTAAAAGTCACATGAATGGACTTGATCCGGAATCTGTATTTGCAACTGGTTCTAACGCAACTGGTTTTGAAAATGGTTCAGCACCAACGGTTCGTACTTTCTTAGTTAACCTTGCATTGAGCTTTTAATCAATTATAAAATTTTAATCATGAAAAATATAGTAAAAAAATCAGGTTTAGTTTTAGCAATGGTGGCTATGCTAAGTTCTTGCGATAATTTTGACGAAATAAACATAAATCCGACAGCCGCTAATGGGGATCAGGTACAGGTAGAGTATTTCATAAACAACTCTATAATTGGCGCGCAAATGAATCCGGATGTGGCCGAAAGATCATTTGTGCTTTATTGGAAAACAGCAGGACATCAAATGCTAAGCACCGGTATATCTGGCGGTAGTTATGATGATGGTTGGTCCAGTGCGTATTACAATAGTTCTGCAAACTGGTTAAATGCTGTGAATACAGCAATACAAATAGCCGATGAACAGCAAGCTAAAGGTATTGTCAAGCCGTATTCAGGAAATCTAAAACAAGTGGCACGTATTTGGAGAGCTTATTTGATGAGTGAATTGGCAGATAACTTCGGACCTATAGCTATTGAGGCCTTTCAAGGAAAAAATCCAGAATTCAACAACTTGAAAGATGTTTATTATTTTATGTTGGCCGAGCTTAAAGATGCTTCTGAGAAATTAGACGTGTCGGTTTCTAATAACAGTAATGCAAAATTAAAAAACGAAGATCCGGCTTATGGTTATAATTATGTGAAGTGGAGAAAATATGCCAATTCTATGCGTCTTCGTTTAGCTATGCGTTTATCTGAAGTAGATCCTGCAAAAGCTAAACAAGAATTTGAAGCTGCTGCTGCGGGTGACTTATTAAGAGATGCTGCGGATAATTTTCAGGTACAAGAAAAACCGGGTTGGGATGATTTGACAGGTGTAATGAGTCGCGAATGGAATGCACAGATTATATCTGTAACTCTAAATAATCTTTATATCGGTTTGGGTGGTATAAAATCCACAGACCAGTTGGCCCCTTCTTTCCATGCTAGTGTGAAACCAGCCAATTATATAGGATTAAAATTTGCCAATCATTTTGCAACGAAAACAAACGAACCTGCTGCGGGCTATTGGTTAGATGGTTTGCCAAATATGATAGACCCTCGTGCTTATAAAACATTTAGTATTCCTGGGGATTTCACTAATCCTAATTTTTCACCATACCCTTCTTGGGATAATAGCTCAAAAACGACATCAAGAAATTTGAAGGACGCTAATGGTGCAATAGTAAAAACAATTGACGCTACGAATACTTGGAATGCTTTTGCTACAGGGAATTGGGGTACAATGGCAAGTACAAATGAGGTACGAGCTTTCAATGGTACTATGCCAGGTTTATCTCAAGCATTTAGAGCAAGTAAGAGCCAACGTATCTTTTTTGCCTCATGGGAAACTTATTTCTTGTTGGCTGAAGCAGCTGTTAAAGGTTGGGCAGTACCAATGAGCGGTAAAGAAGCTTATGAAGAAGGTATTAAAGCAAATTTTGCCTATTGGGGAGTTTCTTCTCATCTAAGTGCTTATTTAACATCTGAGGATTACAATAGAGCGGGAACTTCTGTAAGTTGGAGTCATACTACGGAACCAGCTGCAAGTCATACTATGAATTATGTTGATGGATATACAAATACTCCTGGAGTGGCTACAATTCTTTATCCTAAAAATAATTTGTATAAAAATGGAGCTGTTAAAAATGATTTATTGACTAAAATTATAACTCAAAAATTCATAGCGCAAACTCCTTGGTTACCTTTGGAAGGATGGAACGATCATAGAAGATTAGGTTTGCCTTTCTTTGAGAATCCTGCAGTAGAACAACCATTAGTAAATTTACCAGCTTTGACTCAAAGTAATTACATGAGTAATCAAGTTAGTTTCTTTCCACAACGATTGAGATATACTTCAGGATTGAGAAATTCAAACCCGAAAGGTTATGCCCAAGCTGTTGAGTTTTTAGGAGGAGATGATAGCGTCTTTACACCGCTTTGGTGGGCTAAACACTAAATAATTAAGTATAAAATTTGAGTTAGTTTGAAATAAGTCGGGTAGCAATCTGCCCGGCTTATTTTTAATAATAAAAGCATTATTAATAAAATAGAGTAGAGCTAAATAGTTGTAGCTACTTATAGAGAGATAAAAAAACAGTTTAATTTTTTTCTTTTTGCATAAAAACCGGAAGTGTTTCCTGCAAAAAAAATAGAATTTAAAATTCGCCTCTTTAATAAATAGCGATCTAAAAAACTTCTTTGTTTGCTTATCGATGCTTTAAAAGCACTAGATTTTACCTTAATTAAATTTTGAAAAAAAGTTAGCTATGTTTGTTTATTTTTAATAGCTACTTTAAGAAATAAACTTTAAAAATATGTTATTAATGAAATGTGAAAAAAGATTTTATTGGTTAATGATTATTTGCCTGACAATCTTATCATTTGGAGCAAATGCTCAAAATAAGACGGTCAATTTACATGACGGATGGCAATTTCGTCAGGTGGGAGAAACGAAATGGTATGCAGCTACAGTGCCCGGAGAAGTGCATAGTGATTTGTTGAAGAACAAATTAATACCCGATCCCTACTACCGTGACAATGAAAAAAAACTGCAATGGATCGAGAAAAAAAACTGGGAATATAAAAAGTCCTTTCAAGTCAATGCCGAAACCTTAAAGAAAAAACATTCAGAACTCGTTTTTGACGGTCTCGATACTTATGCAACCGTTTATCTGAATGACAAATTAGTATTGAAAGCCGATAATATGTTTCGTCAGTGGCGTGTTGATGTGAAAAAGCATCTGAAGACCGGAACGAATAATTTGGTGGTTGTCTTTCAATCGGCGCAAAATGTGGTGGATTCCTTGGCCAAGAAAGATTTGCCTTATGTAATTCCGGATAATCCCCGCGTCTATGTGCGTAAAGCCCAATATCATTTTGGTTGGGATTGGGGACCTAAATTAACTACTTGCGGAATTTGGAAAGCGGTTCGATTAGAAGCTTATGATACGAAAGCGGCAGAGAAAGCTTTTGTTCCAAGCCGAAAAATAGAGTTAGTGCAACAACCGGACAGCCTTGGAAAATCATTTTATTTCAAAATTGATGGGAAAGCCGTTTATATGAAAGGAGCCAATTATATTCCTTCGGATGCATTGCTTTCGCGCATGACCAAAAAAGAGTATGAAAAAATAGTTTTGTCGGCCAAAGATGCCAATATGAACATGCTTCGCATTTGGGGCGGAGGAATTTATGAAGACGATTATTTTTATGATCTGTGCGATAAATACGGAATCAATGTGTGGCAGGATTTTATGTTTGCCGGATCAATGGTACCTGGAGATAAAGCCTTTTTTGACAATGTGAGAGAGGAAGTAAAATACCAAGTAAAGCGTTTGCGTCATCACAAAAGCATTGTTTTATGGTGCGGAAATAACGAAAGCGACGAAGCCTTTAAAAACTGGGGATGGCAAAAATCGATGAATATGTCTAAGCAGGATTCGACCCGTTTATGGAAAGATTATGTTCGCTTGTTTCAGGATAGTATTCCAAAATGGGTGAAGGAAGTTGACCCAAGCCGACCATATATCAGCAGTTCGCCATTGTTTGGTTGGGGAAGAGAGAAAAGTTATACCGAAGGCGATAGCCATTATTGGGGAACCTGGTGGGGATTAGCAGATATTGAAAACGTACAAAACAAAACTGGTCGTTTTGTGAGCGAATACGGGATGCAGGCCATGCCGAATTATTCATCCATAGAAAAATTTACCCTTCCTGAAGACCGCCATTTATTTTCGGATGTATTAAAAGCGCATCAAAAAGCGGGGAATGGTTTCATGAAGTTGAATTCGTATTTGGATCGTTATTTTATCGATTCGACCAAAGTGAAACAGATGAAGGTGGAAGATTATACCTATCTCACCCAATGTTTGCAATATTATTCGCTTAAAAATATTGTTGGGATTCACCGTTCTAAGGCACCTTATAATATGGGAACCTTGGTTTGGCAACTTAACGATTGCTGGCCGGTGGCAAGCTGGAGTATTACCGATTACAATAATCGCCAACCCAAAGCAGCCTGGTACGCCATAAGAGAAGCCTATCGGGATGATAAAATTGCCGAAATAGACCTCAAGCGCCCTAAAGATTTGCCTTTAGAAGATCCGCAGATCAGTTGGAAAATTAAGGGTAATGAAATTATAATCAAAGCGATGAAACCTGCAAAATATGTCTTTGTAGACATTAAAGGTTATACCGGCAAATTGAGTGATAATTATATGGATTTGGAAGCCGGTAAAGAAATGCGAATTTCGTTCGAAGGCAAAATAGCGAAACCTATTATAAAAATCACTTCTCTTTATGAGGTGCTCAACAGATACAAATAAAGAAGAATCCCATTGGTTTTTCTAGATGAATTTAATTTTAAACATAAAATAAAGAATAATGTTTGCAAACTATAGTAAAATAGCGGTTTCAGGAATTACCGTATTGAGTTTGTTTTTTGCCCAGCCGGCAGTATCACAGCTAAAGACCAAAAAACAAGTTCCAGTTAATTACAGTCAATATGTGGATCCACTGATTGGTTCTGCAGGACATGGTCACGTATTTGTTGGTGCCAATGTGCCTTTTGGAGCCGTTCAATTGGGCCCGTCTAATGTTTTTGAGGGTTGGGATTGGTGCAGCGGATACAATTATGCCAGTAATACGATATTGGGATTTACCCATACGCATTTAAGCGGAACAGGAATTGGCGATTTGAATGATATTCTGTTGTTGCCGGTAACCGGAAATGTACCGCTTACTAAAGGAACCAAAGAAGACATGAAAACAGGTTACGGTTCTTATTTTTCTCATAAAAATGAAATCAGTAAGCCTGGATACTATAGTGTTCTACTCGATAAGTATAAAATTAAAGCAGAATTAACAGCCTCAGAAAGAGTAGGTTTTCATAAATATACTTTTGATAGAACGGATGATTCTCACATTTTACTTGATCTTGCCGATGGTTTGGGATGGGACAAACCAGTACAAACATTCATTGAGAAAAAGGGAAGCAATACGATTGTAGGTTATCGTCATTCGAAAGGATGGGCAGATGATCAACGCCTTTATTTTGCCATTGAATTCTCAGAACCTATTGCTAATATTTCGTTATATGACAGCATTAAGGCGGTAAAAGGGAATAAAGGGGAAGGCGTTCGAATGAAAGCGGTACTTGATTTTACAACTTTAAAAAACAAACAGGTTTTAGTAAAAGTAGGACTTTCTCCGGTGAGTTATGAAAATGCTTTGGCCAATATAAAAGCCGAAATTCCGCATTGGGATTTTACCAAAACAGTGAAGCAAGCCAATTCAAAATGGAATGCTGAATTAGCAAAAATTAAGATCGACGCGGATCAAGAAACTAAGAAAGTTTTTTATACCGGTTTGTATCATACCATGTTTGCTCCATCTATTTTTAACGATGTCAATGGCGATTACAGAGGAACCGATAAAAAAGTATATAAAAATGCCGGTTTTACAAATTATACCACATTTTCACTTTGGGATACCTACCGCGCTTTGCATCCTTTGTACACCATTACCCAGCCAGACAAAATCAATGATATTGTTAAGTCATTTTTGGCGATTTATCAGCAACAAGGACGACTTCCGGTTTGGCATCTGATGGGGAATGAAACCAATACGATGAACGGAAATCATTCGATAGCCGTGATTGTAGATGCGTATTTAAAAGGATACAGAGGTTATGATGTGGATTTAGCCTATGAAGCCATCAAAAAAACCTCGATGCAAACGCGTGCCGGGATGGATTATGTTCAAAAGTTGGAATATATTCCTGCTGATTTGCAGTTGGAAAGCGTAGGAAACGCTTTGGAATATGCCATTGACGATTGGTGCGTAGCCCAAATGGCAAAAGCAATGAACAAAACAGAGGATTATGCGTATTTCTCTAAAAGAGCCAAATTGTATGAGCTTTATTTTGATTCTAAAACAGAGTTCATGAGAGGGAAATTGAAGAATGGACAATGGCGCGAACCGTTCAATCCGCTAGCATCTTCACATCGTGAGGATGATTATGTTGAAGGAAATGCTTGGCAATACACTTGGTTGGTGCCGCAAGATCCTTATGGTTTGATAAAATTATTTGGCAGCGAAGAAAAATTCACACGAAAACTGGATTCTTTGTTTACCCAACAAGAAGGAGTTGTGGGTGAGAATGCTTCACCGGATATTAGTGGTTTTATAGGTCAGTATGCACAAGGAAACGAGCCGAATCATCATATTCCTTATTTGTATGCCTATGTTGGGCAGCCTTGGAAAACAGCAAAATTGATCCGCGAAGTTGCTGATAAATTCTATTCTACAAAACCTGATGGTTTATGTGGTAATGAAGATTTAGGACAAATGTCAGCTTGGTATGTTTTATCGGCGATGGGCTTTTATTCGGTTAATCCGGCAAATGGAATTTATGTTTTGGGAAGCCCTTTGGTGAATCAAGCGACTGTGCAAACGAAAAATGGAGTTTCATTCAAAATGACTGCGGTAAATAATAGTGCGGCTAATATGTACATTCAAAAAGCAGAATACAACGGAAAACCATATACTAAATCATACATCACTCATGATATGATTACAAAAGGCGGAGAGTTGAAGTTGTTTATGGGCAGTGTTCCTTCGGCCACTTGGGGAGTAAAAAAAGAAGATAGACCGTTGTAGATTTAAGAAAGTTGACGATTTTATAAGGTATGAGAAAAATAATGATTATTTCGGGCTTGCTTTTCGGTTTTGTAACAGCAGTTGCACAAACTAAAAGACAAACTGATTTGAATATAATGACTTTTAATATTCGTTATGACAATCCGGATGATGGTTTGAATAACTGGAAATTCCGAAAAGAGAATGTTGTAAAAGTGATTCGTTTTCATGAAGTTGATATTCTTGGCACGCAGGAAGTACTTTCGAATCAATTAAAAGAAATCAGCGGGCAATTGCAGGATTATGCTGTCATTGGCGTAGGTCGCGAAGACGGGAAGGAAAAAGGAGAATACAGCCCAATTTTATACAAAAAAGATAAGTTCGCGCTGATCAAGTCGGGTTATTTTTGGTTGAGTGAAACTCCGGAAAAACCTTCAAGAGGCTGGGATGCTGCCTGTGAGCGTATTGCCACTTGGGTACAGTTGAAAGACAAAGCCACAGGGAAGAAGTTTTTTGTTCTCAATACGCATTTTGATCATATTGGTGCTGTTGCCAGAGAAGAAAGCGTCAAGTTAATTTTAAATAAAACGGCCGAATTAAGTGAAGGCTTGCCTCAAATTGTGATGGGGGATTTTAATGCTAGTCCGGAGTCAAGTGTGGTTCAAGGAATAATTCGTCCTACAAATTCGATTGCCCTTTTTGATTCTAAAAAATCAGCTTCATTGGTTTATGGCCCAGATTGGTCTTTTCATGATTTTGGAAGAATCCCTTTTACAGAAAGAACTTTAATTGATTATATCTTCGTAAGCAAAAATGTAAAAGTACTTAAATATGGTGTATTGGCAGAAACGGTAAATGAGTATTTTTTATCGGATCATACACCTGTATTAGTTAGAGTTTCTTTGTAATAAAAGCTAGGGATTCGGTTTTTAGATGACTTGAATTTAAAGAATCACTGGAAGTGTTTGTTTTTATAACACTCCATTAAAAAGATTATAATGATAAAAAAGAATTTAGTTTTTTTCGGCTTGCTTTTTTTATGCCTGGCCGCTAAGGCACAAAATAAAACTTTTGATCCTGTAGAATACGTAAATCCATTGATGGGAACGCAATCGGTGCACAGTCTTTCAAATGGGAATACCTATCCGGCTATTGCCAGACCTTGGGGGATGAATTTTTGGTCACCACAAACCGGTAAAATGGGAGACGGTTGGATGTACACCTATACCGCCGAAAAAATCCGTGGTTTCAAGCAAACGCATCAACCTTCGCCTTGGATCAATGATTATGGACAATTCTCAATTATGCCGGTAACCGGAAAATTGGTTTTTAAAGAAGAGGAAAGAGCGAGCTGGTTCAGTCACAAATCCGAAACGGTTAAGCCTTATTATTACAGCGTTTATCTGGCCGATTATGATGTGACTGCCGAGCTGACTACAACCGAAAGGGCGGCACATTTTCAGTTTACTTTTCCCGAAAATGAGCAATCTTCTGTTGTGATTGATGCTTTTGACAAAGGGTCGCATATCAAAATAATTCCATCGGAAAATAAAATTGTGGGTTACACGACCCGAAATAGTGGTGGCGTACCAGCCAATTTTAAAAACTATTTTGTTTTGATATTCGATAAACCATTTGCTTCGAATCATACTTGGCATGGCAGTGTTTTGGAGAAAAATAAATTGGAATTGACTGACGATCATGTTGGTGCAGTGGTTGGTTTTAAAACCAAAAAAGGAGAGAAAATCAATGTACGTGTGGCTTCGTCCTTTATCAGTATCGAACAAGCGGAGCTGAATTTGACAACTGAATTAGGAAAGGCTTCTTTCGAACAAACTATGGCAGACTCTAAAAAGGAATGGAACAAAGTTTTAGGGAAATTAACTGTCGAAGGCGGCAGCGACGAGCAATTAAAAACATTCTACTCTTGTTTGTACCGCACGGCTTGTTTTCCGCAAAAACAATATGAAATAGATGCTAAAGGCAAAATTGTACATTACAGTCCTCATAACGGAAAGATAGAGTCGGGTTATATGTATGCCGGTACCGGTTTTTGGGATACATTCCGAGCCTTATATCCTTTGTTGAATTTGGTTTATCCTTCGATCAATAAGGAAATGCAGCAAGGTTTAATCAATGTCTATAAAGAAGGAGGTTTTTTACCGGAATGGTCCAGTCCTGGCTATAGAGATTGTATGGTAGGTAATAATTCGGCTTCAGTAGTTGCGGATGCTTATCTAAAAGGAATGCGTGATTATGATATCAATACATTGTATGAAGCTTTAATCAAAGGAGCCAATACTGAAGGTCCGGATGCCACAGGCAGAAAAGGAGTGGAGTATTATAATACCTTGGGCTATGTGCCTTATGATGTGAAGATTAATGAAAATGCAGCGCGAACTTTGGAATATGCTTACGATGATTTTACCATTTGGAAATTGGCGAAAGCCCTAAAGCGTCCGAAAAAAGAGATCAGTTTGTTCGAAAAACGAATGATGAATTATAAAAACGTTTTTGATCCAAAAATCGGACTAATGAGCGGAAGAAATAAAGACGGAAGTTTTCCGGCTAATTTCAACCCATTCAAATGGGGTGATGCTTTTACCGAAGGAAACAGCTGGCACTACAGCTGGAGTGTTTTTCACGACATAAACGGATTGATCGGTTTGATGGGCGGAGAAAAATCATTTGTATCTAAATTGGATTCGGTGTTTACGATGCCACCCATTTTTGACGACAGTTATTACGGATCAGTTATTCACGAAATTCGTGAAATGCAAATTATGAACATGGGTCAATATGCGCACGGCAATCAACCCATTCAGCACATGATTTATTTGTATAATTATGCAGGCCAGCCTTGGAAAACACAATATTGGTCCAGAGAAGTGATGAATCGTTTGTACACGCCAACACCAGACGGCTATTGCGGTGATGAAGATAACGGACAAACTTCGGCTTGGTATGTTTTTTCAGCCATGGGTTTTTATCCGGTTTGTCCGGGCACAGAAGAGTATGTGTTGGGGGCTCCATTATTCAAAAAAGTGACTTTAGAATTAGAAAACGGCAAGAAATTGATCATCAATGCGCCTAAAAATTCAGAAGACAATAAATATGTTCAGGAATTAAAATGGAATAATTCGACTTATACTAAGAACTATATCAATCATTTTGATGTGTTGAAAGGTGGCGAATTAGATTTTGACATGAGCAACACGGCCAATCAAAAAAGAGGAACATCAGCGAGTAGTTATCCATATTCTTATTCAACTTCAAAATAATATTATGCAATCACGTAGAAAATTTATAAAAAACACAGGAATTTTATCAGCAGGATTATTGGCATTGCAAACTCAAGTTTTTGCTTCAGAATCAAATATTTTTAATTTTCCAATGAAAGATTTTATCAGCAAGCGTCCTCCATTGGCCGAAAGAAAATTTACCAGTAAAGCTATCGAAGCGGCTATTGTTAGAATCAAAAAACAAATAGCAAATCCAGAATTGGCTTGGTTGTTTGAAAATTGTTTTCCAAATACTCTGGACACCACCGTAGATTTTGAAATCATCGACGGAAAACCGGATACGTATGTGATTACCGGTGATATTGATGCGATGTGGCTGCGCGACAGTACGGCTCAAATCTGGCCTTATCTTCCTTTTATAAAAGAAGATCCTAAACTTAGAGAACTGATAAAAGGAGTAATCAACCGCCAGACGAAATGTATTTTACTGGATCCTTATGCGAATGCTTTTTATAAAGATTTTAGTCATATAAGCGAGTGGAAAAACGATATTACCAAAATGAAACCGGGAATTCACGAGCGTAAATGGGAGATTGACAGCCTTTGTTATCCTATCCGACTGGCGCATGAATATTGGAAAAATACCGGTGACATCAGTATGTTTGATGCCGATTGGAAAAAGTCTATGGAACTGGTTTTGCAAACATTCAAAGAACAACAGCGATGGGAAAACAAAGGCCCATACACTTTTCAACGTACCACCGCTTGGGCTACTGACGGAGTTCCATTAAGTGGTTATGGTTATCCCGTAAAACCTTGCGGATTGATTGTTTCTACCTTTAGACCAAGTGATGATAGTACCTTATTTGGCTATTTGATTCCTAGTAATATGTTTGCCATTGAAGTGCTTGGTTATTTAGAAGAGATGTTCTCGTCGGCAAAATTAAAGGATGCTGAAATGGTACGTAAAGCCAGTGAATTAAGAAAACAGGTAGAAAAAGGACTGCAAGAACAGGGAATTATTGAGCATCCAAAATTTGGAAAAATCATTGCTTTTGAAGTAAACGGCTATGGTAGTTTCCATATGATGGATGATGCCAATGTACCTTCAATATTATCATTGCCTTATTTAGGTGCGATTGCCCCTGATGATGAGTTATATCTCAATACCAGAAAACTGGTGCTTTCTGAGAATAATCCATTTTTCTACAAAGGAAAAGCGGGCGAAGGAATTGGAGGACCACATACCGGTGCTGATACCATTTGGCCAATGAGTATTATTCTAAGAGCCATTACGAGTGTTGATGAAAATGAAATTAAAAATTGTATCAGCACCTTGATTAAAACGCATGGAAATACCGGTTTTATGCATGAATCTTTCCATAAAGATGATGCCATGCAATTTACCCGTAAATGGTTTGCCTGGGCAAATACATTATTTGGAGAATTGATCGTAAACACAAGTATCAAGCATCCAAAAATACTGGCTAATAAGGATATTTAATTTTGAAATAGCTTTTAAAGCTTGAAAAAGAAACCATAATATAAAACCGAAAATTGATGAATCGAAGAAATGAAAAAAAAGCACTGACGACAAGATTATTTTTTGTTTTAATGTTGATTAGCGCCGCTTCTTTAAACGCACAGAAAAAAGAGAAATGGAAATTAGTCTGGCGTGAGGAATTTAATTATACGGGATTACCAGATTCCGCAAAATGGGGTTATGAAGTAGGACATATTCGAAACAACGAACAACAATATTACACTAAGGCAAGGAAAGAAAATGTATGGGTGAGTAAAGGAGTTTTGGCCATAACAGGAAGAAAAGAAAGCTATCCTAATGAATCCTTTAAAAAAGAAAGTAAGGACTGGAAAACCAAAGATTCTTTGGCGCAGTACACATCGGCCAGTATCAATACACTTGGTAAAGTAGGCTGGAAATACGGAAGAATTGAAGTAAAAGCCAAACTTCCTCGTGGCGGAGGAATTTGGCCTGCAATCTGGATGATGGGAACAAACAGACCCGAAGTAGGTTGGCCAAAATGCGGTGAGATAGATGTGATGGAATTTATAGGAAATCATCCTAAAGACATTTATGGAACCATTCATTATCCGGATCCTGTTTCAAATGGAAACAAATCCAATGGCGGAAAGATTGTGGCTGAAAACCTCGATAGTCAGTTCCATATTTATGCTATAGAATGGAATGAACAAACAATTGATATTTATTTTGATGATAACAAATACCATAGTTTTTCAATTGATACTGCGGGTCAGGGAGCAGATAATCCATTTCGAAAACCATTTTATTTATTGTTGAATTTAGCTATGGGAGCCAACTGGCCAGGTCCCATTGATGATACCGTTTTGCCACAACAATTTCTAGTTGATTACGTGAGAGTTTACCAGAAAAAATAATTTATATAATACAAAATATACCCCAATTTAATAATGAGATAATGAGAAAAATAATTCTATTAGCCAGTTTGCTGTTCACTATGCTGCTACAGGCGCAACAAGCCGTTCATATCATTCCACAGCCTTTGAGTCTGGAAATGAAAGAAGGCAGTTTTATAATTGATAACAAAACATCGGTTAAGATTCCTAAAAATGATAAAGCAACTGCAGATGTGGTTCATTTCTTTACTGAATATGTAAAAAGAGTTAGCGGTTTCGAATTGAAAACCAATACGGGAAAAGGAAAAACAATAGCTTTTAGTATCGAAAAAAACAAAGAAATAGGTGACGAAGGTTATTTGATTTCTGTAAATCCCAATGAAATTAAGGTAAGAGCCAATACTTCTAAAGGCTTGTTTTATGGTGTTCAATCCTTATTGCAAACCCTGCCTTTTATCAGAACCAATGATTTGGTACAAATTCCCAGCATGGAAATCAAGGATTATCCCCGTTTTGGCTGGAGAGGTTTGATGCTGGATGTGAGTCGTCATTTTTTTGCGCCAGAATTGGTCAAAGAATTCATCGATTTGTTGGCGACCTATAAAATGAATGTTTTTCATTGGCATTTGGTTGATGGCGCCGGATGGCGTTTGGAAATCAAAAAGTATCCAAAATTGACCGAACAAGCCGCTTGGCGAGTAGACGATTGGGGAAAATCTTGGAACTGGGCTGAGATAGAATTTAATGCCGACAGAAGCAAGTCGACTTATGGAGGATATTACACTCAGGAACAAGCCAAGGACATCGTGGCTTACGCCAAAGCAAGAAATATTACCGTAGTACCGGAAATTGAAATGCCGGGTCATTCAGAAGCGGCTATGGCTGCTTATCCGGAACTATCGTGTAATCCTAAATATCATTTTGGACAAACAGGTAATTTCTTTGCCAGCAAGGTCGAAAGCAATTATTGTGCAGGAAACGATCAGGCTTTTGCTTTCTTAGAAGATATTCTTACTGAGGTTATGGCTATTTTTCCATCTAAATACATCCATGTTGGAGGTGATGAGGTAGATAAAAAAAGTTGGAAAAATTGTGCCAAATGTCAGGCCAGAATGAAAACAGAGCATTTGAAAGACGAGAAAGAACTACAGAGTTATTTCATCCGTCGAATGGAGAAATTCATAGTTTCAAAAGACAGAAAAATGATCGGTTGGGATGAAATTCTCGAAGGAGGATTGGCTCCCGAAGCTACTGTAATGAGTTGGCAGGGTGAAGCCGGCGGAATTGAAGCGGCCAAGATGGGACATGATGTAATTATGACACCTGGTTATCCTTGTTATTTTGACCATTATCAGGGAGATCCTGAAACGGAACCTTTGGCAATTGGCGGTTTTAATACGTTGAAAAAAGTATATAATTATGAGCCAATTCCTGCAGAATTAACTGCCGAAGAAGGAAAAAGAGTTTTGGGATCACAAGGGAATTTATGGACAGAATATATTCCAACAGCGGAACAGGCTGAATATATGATTCTTCCCCGTATGCCCGCCTTGGCAGAAGTATTGTGGTCTACAAAAGAACAACGCAATTGGGAAAATTTCAACAAGCGTTTGCAACCGCATTTGGTAGGTTTTGAACAAAAAGGACTTCATTATTCCAAAGGAAATTACAAAGTAGATATTAAACCAATTGTGGCTAATAACTCGCTTTCTATTTCCTTGGAAACAGAGAATTCTGATGGCGTAATTTATTATACAACCGACGGCAGTATACCTACAATTGGCAGTGCCAAATATGAAAAACCTTTTGTGGTGACTACTTCCATGACAGTGAAAGCAGTTATGGCCTTGCATAATAAAGTGATGAATGCCAAGCCGGCGGAGCAATCTTTTACATTCAATAAAGCTACCGGAAAATCCGTAAAGTACGACACGGCTAACAGTCGTTATTATCCAGCTAATGGCGCTAATACGTTGACAGACGGTTTTAGAGGAACCAAAGATATTGGGAAACAATGGCATGCTTTCAACGGTAGCGATATGGTGGCTACAATTGACCTGGGAACTCCCGTAACAGCAAGCAGTATTTCATTAGGCTGTATTCAAAATTGGGGACAATGGGTGTTTTTCCCACAATGGGTTAAGTTTGAAGTATCGGCAGACGGAATCAATTTTAAAGAAATAAAGACGGTCATAAACACGATTCCGGTTGATGCAAGAGATACACAAATTATGGATTTCACAAGCCAATTTGCAAGTCAAAAAGTGAAAGCTGTTCGTATTACTGCTAAAAACTTAGGCAAATGTCCTCCGGGACATCCGGGAGAAAATCAAGCTTCTTGGTTGTTTGTAGATGAGATTATCGTAGAATAATCAAAGAATAGAAATAGATCAGTATCCATTTTATGAGCTGAGAAGTTGGTATAGAAATAGTTATGCGCCAGTGATAATTTAATATTTAAAACCTATTAAATTTTAAATGGCGCATGGTACAATTAATAAAAATAAATGAAAAATATATTCGCTATTGGATTAGATATCGGAGGGAGTCACATTACAGCTGGAGTCATAGCGGTTAATGAAATGAAATTGATCGAAGTCTCTTTATACAAAGAATCTTTTGATTCTAATCTTCAGGCTGATCAGGTTATGGATATTTGGGAAAGGGTAATCCGTACTTCATGGAAAAATTCTGGAGTTGAGGAATTTGTCGGAATTTCAGTATGCATGCCTGGTCCATTTGATTATGCAAATGGGATTTGTTGGATAAAAGGACAAACTAAATACGAGCATTTTTATGGTTTGGATGTTAGAAAATTGATCCGAGACAGGCTGAATTTGTCGGATGATTTTCCTGTTCTTTTTGAAAATGACGCCGATTGTTTTGGAAAAGGAGAAGTTTTTAAAAATGCGGAGAATCGTTCTAGAAAAGTGATGGCGGTGACACTTGGAACCGGACTTGGCGCTTGCTTTATAGACAAAGCAGAAGCGATTACTACGGGAAATAAGGTACCAACAGATGGAGAATTGTATAATAGTCCTTATAAAGACAGCATAGCCGAGGATTATGTTTCTGCTCGTGGACTGATTGCACACTATCAGCAATTAAGCGGACGTAAAATTGACAGCGGACTGGAAATTTTTAATTTGGCAACAGCCGGAGATGAAATTGCATCGGAAGCTTTTCGTAACTTAGGCGAAGATTTAGCCGTAATCGTGGCACCTTGGTTAAAAACTTTTGAAGCGGAATGTTTTATTATAGGAGGAAAGATTGCAAATGCAAGTGTCTTTTTCTTGACCGCATTTGAAGAAAAATTAAAAAAACAAGGCTGCGAAGTCCCTGTTTTAATTTCTTCAGATAATGAAATAGCAGCCTTATTAGGCGCAACAAGTTTGATTTATAAAGAATATTTTAATCAAAATGAATCGGCTTTTTTGTATTAAAAAGAAGTAGAGTTAATAAATAGAAATAAGATGAATAACCGTAGAAATTTTATAAAAACGGCAGCGGTGGCCTCTGTGGCGGTGGCATTAAATTCTTTTAGCAGTAAGCCTGAAGAAGAAATTATAGCGCCAAGAAAAGGAAGAAAACCGATTGTGCTTTCGACCTGGAGATTCGGAATTGAAGCCAATGCCGCTGCCTGGGAAGTCTTAAAAAAGAACGGAAGTGCTTTAGATGCAGTTGAAGCCGGCGTAAAAATTCCCGAAGGCGATCCCAAAGAGCGAAGTGTGGGATATGGCGGAAGACCTGATAGGGACGGCCGCGTTACATTAGATTCCTGTATTATGGATGAACAAGCCAATATCGGTTCGGTGGCTTGTTTGGAATACATCAAACATCCTATTTCGGTGGCGCGTGCGGTGATGGAAAAAACGCCACACGTGATGCTAGTTGGAGATGGCGCTTTACAGTTTGCCCTTTCGCAAGGTTTTAAAAAGGAAAATTTATTGACCGAAGAATCTGAAAAAGAATGGAAAGAATGGCTGAAAGACAGCAAATACAAGCCCATTGCCAATATCGAAAATCATGACACCATTGGAATGATTGCTTTGGATGCCAGTGGAAATCTTTCGGGTGCCTGTACCACCAGCGGAATGGCATTTAAAATGCACGGACGTGTGGGTGATTCTCCAATTATCGGAGCCGGACTTTATGTTGATAACGAAATTGGAGCCGCAACAGCTACCGGTCACGGTGAAGAAGTGATTCGAATTTCGGGCTGCCATCTGGTTGTCGAATTGATGCGTCAGGGAAAATCACCGCAAAAAGCCTGTGAGGAAGCCGTTGCCCGAATCATAAAATTAACCAAGAACAGAAATAAGGAATTAAAAGACATTCAGGTAGGTTTTATAGCCTTGAATAAGCAAGGAGAATATGGATCTTATTGTATTCAGGGAGGATTTAATTATGCTGTTAATGATGAAACCGGAAACCGATTGATTGATGCCGAATATTTTTTGAAATAAATGAAAAAAGACCAACTGGAAATAGCGTGTTTTAATTTGCAATCTGCAATTATCGCGCAAGAAAACGGAGCTGATAGAGTAGAATTATGTGCGAACATGAATGAAGGCGGAACAACGCCTGATTTCGAAATTACCGAAGCCGCCCGCAAAGAACTGAAGATAAAATTAAATGTAATGATCCGTCCGCGTGGTGGAGATTTTGTCTATTCTGATGCTGAATTTGAACAAATGAAAACTGAAATCCAACAGTTCAAAAAACTAAATTTGGATGGCTTTGTTTTTGGGATTTTAGATAAAGACGGCAATGTCAATAAAGAGCAAAACAGCGAATTAGTAGCATTGGCACATCCTGTTCCCTGTACTTTTCACCGTGCTTTTGATGTAGTGGCTAATGTTTATGAATCGCTTGAATCTATAATCGAATGCGGTTTCAAAACGATATTGACTTCCGGACAGGAAAAAAATGTGGTGGAGGGAATTGATGTATTGGCTGAATTAGTTAGAAAAGCCGACAATCGGATTACCATTATGCCCGGCGGCGGATTACGCTCGTCGAATATTGGTTTGTTAAAAGAAAAAACGAACGCTATTTTTTACCATTCTTCAGCTATTGTTGATCCAGGTGAAACTGCTAACGGAGAGGAAGTAAAAGCGATGAAATCCAGATTGTAATCTGGGCTTAACGTTGCAATAGAAAGATAGATAAAGAATAGAAAAATAAAAATTCGCCCTAAAAATCTCAAAAGAATGTAGATTTTAGGGGCGAATTTTTTATTTAGTAGAACTGTATTTTATTCGTCTATTGTTAAAATTTCCATCTTACAAAAGCTTCCATAGCCGCATAACTGGACATTCCTAATTGATCGTATAATACTGCCGTTTCTCTGTTTCTGTCTTCGGCTCTTTGCCAAAATTCTCTTGCATCAGATCCTTGGAATACTACACCGTCTTTTTGAGATTGGTGCTTGAAGATTCCATGTCTTTTGGCTAATACTTGGTCTGGGCTCATTGGTACAGCCATTTCGATTTCGTCAATACCCCATTCTTGCCAAGCTCCTCTGTACAACCAAACCCAGCAATCGTTCATAAAATCTTTCGATTTAAGGTTTTTTACCGCTTCAAAAATAGCATCCAGACATACTTTGTGCGTTCCGTGCGGATCAGCTAAGTCTCCTGCTGCGTATATTTGATGTGGTTTTACTTTTTCAATAAGCTCCATGGTCAATTGGATATCTGCCGCACCTAAAGGCTTTTTCTCGATAGCTCCAGTTTCATAGAAAGGAAGTTCCATAAAATGAATTTGCTCATCCGGCAATCCAACAAAATGACTCGTAGCACGGGCTTCTCCTTTTCGAATTAAACCTTTTATATAACGAACTTCAGGAATGTCAATTTCACTTGCTTTTTTATTCTTAAGAAAGCTAATTGCTTTTTCGTAAATATTCTCAGCTTCAGGGCTTTTTATTCCAAATTTCTCATTGTAATCCAATACGAATCTGGCAAATCGCAACGCCTCATCATCTGCAACTGCAATATTTCCCGAAGTTTGGTAAGCCACATGCACTTCGTGTCCTTGCTGTTGTAATCTCATGAAAGTTCCACCCATACTGATGATATCATCATCGGGATGCGGGCTGAATATCAACACTCTTTTTCTTGCAGGTTCCGCTCTTTCCGGTCTGTTAGCATCATCCGCATTCGGTTTACCTCCAGGCCATCCTGTGATGGTGTTCTGTAATTTATTAAATATTTTGATGTTGATGTCATAAGCAGGGCCAGAATCAGCCAATAAATCACTCATTCCGTTTTCAATATAATCAGCATCAGTAAGCATTAAAATAGGTTTTTTCAAATCAAGAGCCAATCCTAAAACCGCTTTTCTGGTTAATCGATCTGTCCAAACAATTTTTTCTACTAACCAAGGTCTGTTGATTCTGGTCAGTTTTGAAGAAGCTTCTTTATCTAAAACAAAAACCGCATTATTGTGTTCCTGCAAAAAGGAAGCAGGAATCTGATTGGTCACTTCGCCTTCAACAGATTTTTTAATAATATCTGATTTTCCTTCCCCCCAAGCCATCAAAATAACTTGTTTGGCTTCCATTATTTTTTTAACTCCCAGTGTGATTGCCGTTCTTGGCGTATTGCTCAATCCTGAAAAATCTTTGCTGGCCGCCACTCTGGTGATATGATCTAAGGCTACTAATCTTGTTTTTGAATTTTGTAAAGAGCCCGACTCATTGAATCCAATGTGACCGTTTCCTCCAATTCCTAATATTTGCAAATCGATTCCACCCAAAGCTTCAATCTTTTCTTCATAAGTGGCACAATAATCCGCAATTTCTTCTTTAGTTAAAGTTCCGTCAGGGATATTGTAATTTTCTGCTAAGATGTCAACATGATCCAGCAATAATTCCTTCATAAATCGCACATAGCTATTTATGGAATTAGGCTCCATCGGATAATATTCATCTAGGTTGAATGTAATCACATTTTTAAAACTCAGTCCTTCTTCTTTGTGAAGACGAACCAGTTCCGCATACAATCCTTTTGGTGACGAACCAGTTGCCAAACCTAATACGCATGATTCGTTGTTGGCTTGTTTTGACTTGATAAGTGTTGCTATTTCTTGTGCAACCGCTTTTGATGCCGCAGTCGAATTTTCAAAAACTACTGTGCCAATATTTTCGAATCTTTTTTCGAAACCTGTCGCCTTATCTATACTACTTTTTAACATTGTTAGTTTATTTTAAAGTTGTGGTATTTAGTATTATGTTTTATTTTTTTGACCAGCTTCTGTATTTATGACCTTTGAATGCGAAGAATATAATCATCATATATGCCGGTAATAACATTAAATAAGCGATTTGGTTTCCGCTTTTTGCCGTTTCTGCAACGCCATTTGCGTGATTAGCCGAATTGATTGTTTCTACCAAAGCACCATAAACTAATGGAAAAACGGCACCTCCTATGATTCCCATAATCAATATGGCACTGGCTATCTTGGTATATCCTCCTAAGTCCTGTAGTGCCATTGGCCAAATGGCAGGCCAGCAAAGCGCATTGGCCAGTCCTAAAAGAGCCACTAAAAGAATTACTACTGGCAAAGCCGGAATTCCCGGTAATTGAACCATTATAGTTGGAGAAATAGCTACAATTAATACCACCAAAATTAAACCCAGAATACCGGAAGCTTTTAATGCCTGAACCTGAGAAACGTATTTTGGTATTAAGCTAATCCCTAAAATATAGCCCACTACCATGGCTGTCATGGTAAATGAAGTTAGTTTTAAATAAAAATTTCCATCTTCACCGTAAACCCCTAATTGCTTACCAAAACCACCAATTGAATCTCCTGCCAATACTTCGGCTGCAAGATACAACATCAAAGTAATGACTCCTAAAACTAGTTGAGGATATTGAAACGCATTTTTAATTTGTTTGAAAATACTCATGTGAGCTACGTTTCCATCTTCGTCCAAATCAATTTCCGGCAAAGGAGATAATTTAACCATCAAAGCCAACACCAGAATGACAATTCCCATATAAATGTAAGGAGTTTGCAATTGCAACGCCAGCGCATCTAATGCTGCTGATTTGGCAACATTGTCAAGAGCTGCGATTTTTTCGGCAGTATAATCCTGCATGTTTGACAACACCAAAGCCGTTAACACTAAAGGAGCTATAAATCCTGCCAGTTTATTGGCAATTCCCAAAACGCTGATTCTGGCCGCTGCACTTTCTCTTGGGCCAATTACGACCACATAAGGATTTGCCGCTGTTTGCAAAATGGCCAGACCGGTTCCCATAACAAATAAAGCGATTAGAAATAGAAGGAAAGTTCGGCTTTCGGCTGCAGGGTAAAACATAAATGCCCCAAAAGCAATAACCACCAATCCTAAGGAAACCCCGTTTTTATAACCCACCTTTTCAATTACCCAGGACGATGGAATCGCCATGACAAAATAAGCGATATAAAAAGCAAAAGCCACAAAATAAGCTTGTGATGATGACAATTCGCAAGCCAATTCAAAAAACGGAATCAGCGGCCCATTGAGCCAGGTTACAAAACCTAAAATAAAAAATAATGCGGTTAAAATAACCATTGGAATCAATGCACTTCCCTGATTCTTATTAATTGTACTTTCAATTTTTGACATCTAAATTTGGTTTAAAATAATGGTTAAATTAACGTGTTTTATTTATTTTTAAAATCAAAAATACCTCAAAAATCCGTTATGGTTTGCTTAGTATGCAAAAAATGGATGAGAAATACTTTTTACTGATTTTTGTAATGATATTATTTTAAAAATCGTTTTTTATCTTCTTTTTTTACACATTCCAATCTAGTTCTGGATAGTGTTTTTTCAAATATTCTTTTACTTCTGCAATATCTTCCTTTGCAGTTAAGTCAGGAACATGCTCAGAAAAAGGGATTCCCAAAGCGACATTCCCTGCTTCTTTCAATGAATTCAAAAGTACGGTAGGCAATTCTTTTTCATCTCTTTCAGGATGTACAGGACAATTTTTTAGATAAGGATATAGCACTTCTCCTTTGAATTTAAAGGCATTCATGCTAACTCTTAATTTTCCTTCGGTATCTTTATAACTTTCTAAAACATCAGCTGTTGGTTTCTCAAGAATATCCAAAAGACAATTGTTCTCGTCTAGTTTTGCAATGGCAAAGCGAGAAATTCGTTCAGATGGGAATAGCATTGCGTCTCTGTCATAGCTGATAAAGGCATTTGGGCTATCTGTTTCTCTGAGAGCCAATAAGGCGGCTGTGGAATATAAATTATCACTGTTGCAAACAGAGTAGTACTGAGAGTTTAGTTCAGGATATTGTTCTACTGCTTGAAATAAAGCATCGGCGGTACCAAATGGTTTTACCCTTCCTTCGGGAATATATTGAGTGGCAAAAGAGATATTTAAGCCATGAAAATCATTGTTTTTATTTTCGCTACCGTAAAATTCTTTGAATAAATCTCCTTGCTCGCCTATGATGATGTATATATTTTTATATCCAGCTCTTTTAGCATTTAATAAAAGATAGTCTAATAGTGGTCTGCCGTTTGGGCCAACGCCTATAAGTCCTTTACTTCTTTCGTTAGCTTGTGCAATTTCTTCCTCGCTTAAATTGTCTAATACAACTTGCTTTTTCATTCTTGAAGAAGCACCACCGGCTAAAATGATTAAATTGTTATGCATGATTAGTTCTTTAAAGATTTAATTTATTTATTCTATTCTTGATCCGGGATCAACAGTTACTGCGTAGGCTTCAACTGCACCCGCAGCTAGTAAAGCTTCGACTACAGGAGCTTCATTTCCTGGCTCGGCCATTACTACAATGCTACCACCACCTCCTGAACCAACAATTTTAGCACCATAAGCGCCTGCTTTTAACGCGGCATTAATCATGGCATCTATCCTTGGGACGGTTATTTTTAATAAATCCCTTAATACGGCATGATGCTTATTCATCAATGCGCCGATTTTTTTTAAATCAAGTACAGGTTTTTGAAATTCAATCAATGCCATTTTGGTATAATGATGATTTTTGATGGCAGCTTCGAAGAAAGGAATTAAGCGATCCGGTAAATAATTGCGGTATTTATCTAAGTCTTCAATTTCGGTTTGGTGTAAATCAAAATCGGGAAAACTCTGTTTTATGGTACCTATGGCCAATAAAGCATTTCCTTTCAAATCCCCGATCAGACCGATTGTTTCTTTAGGAACGCCCGAAACGCCGGTTATAAGTCCGCCTAATTCATTTCCAATAACGGTAAAAGAAAAAGGATCTCGGGTGTCGATGTGCACGATATTACCAACGCCAATGCTGTAATGATCCATCATTCCTCCGGGCTCTCCATGTTCCACCACTTCAGATAAATAGCCCATTCTGGAAATGAATTCAGGAGTAATTTCTTCATTCACTCCATAAGCGGTGACTAAAAAATTAATCCATGCTAATAATAAGGCAGATGAACTTGAGGTGCCTGAGTTAATTGGGATATTTCCGGTTATTGTAATGTCGTAGCCAACATTTGGAATGCAGCCATGTCTTCTGAGTACTCTTAATGAAGAGGCGAAATAATCGCGTGGCTCTAATTGGGAAAAGGTTTGATTGATGTCTATGATTCTGAGTTGATCAATATCGACCATATTCAGTTTGAATACCCCACTATTATTTTGTACTGCCGTTAGCTTGATACTTCTACTGATTGCACAGGCGATGACAGGTAAACCCAGATAATCTTGATGATCTCCAAAAAGACAGGTTCTGCCAGGTGCCAATGATATGATTTCCTTCACTTTGAATTTGTTAAAAATATTACTAAATAGCTATTTATATTGCTGTTGTTTGCTGATTATTTTATTTCTTATGCTTTTAATACACGAAACTATAGATATAATATCAATAAAACAAGTAAAAGCATTAAAAATGTGTTCGAACACATTTTTTACACTAATTGATAATAAAAAAATCAAAAATAAGGGTAGTTTTTAAATATATAACACCGGTACCTACCGGTTTTTGGGTGTACTGCAAGTCAGTATTACTTTGTTTAAGAAGATTATTGTTAATTCTAAGTGTTTTAAAAGTATATTGAGTTAGGATTTTGGTAATAAATATTGAAATAGTGTTAATTCATTATTGATTTTTTAATTCAAAATGATTTAATCTAAAGTTTTTATATATTTGTCGGTGATGGATAAAAAACTTACAATTAAAGATATTGCTCGGTTAGCCGGAGTTTCCAAAGGAACGGTGGATAGAGTCTTGCATAAAAGAGGAAAGGTTTCTCAGAAAGCTTTTGACAGTGTAAATGCTGTTCTAAATGAGATGGACTACGAACCCAATCTGATTGCAAGAAATTTAAAAAATAATAAGATTTACTCTATTAGTGTCGTTATTCCTGATCCCTCATTTGATTCCTATTGGCTTCCATGTGTAAGAGGAATTGAAGAGGCGATTAGAGAATTTAAGGCATTTAATTTGTCTATCAAAACCCATTATTTTAATCCCGAGAGTACCAAGTCATTTATAAACGTGAATGAAACTGTTCTGGCTTTAGCACCCGATGCTGTTTTGCTGGCGCCTTTGTTTTATAAAGAAGCTTTAAATGTTGCTGAAAAATACCATGAAGAGGGGATAATTGTTAATACTTTTAATAATCAGGTACAATCCGAAGCGATTAAAAACTTTGTAGGGCAGGATTTATATCAAAGTGGGAGAGTGGCGGCCAGGTTATTGGATTTACTTTCCAATAATGAACAACTTGCTATTATACACCTTAACGAAAGTTACAAGAATGCGGTACACATGCAGGAAAAAGAAAGAGGATTCAGAACCTATTTTAGTGAGAATAACGGACAGGATTCAAAAATTATTACGCTCAAATTAAAGAATCCAAGCATCGAAACTAATTTGGTTCAATTTCTTGAAGAAAATCCTAATGTAACCGGAGTTTTTATTACCACATCCAAGGCATACCAAATTGCTAAAATTATTGGTGAAACTGAACACAGAAAAATAGCAATTATTGGTTATGATTTAATTGAGGAAAATGTGGCTTATTTGAAACAAGGAACTATTGATTTTTTGATACATCAAAATCCAAAAAGGCAAGCCTATCTGGGGATAACCTGCCTAGTGGATCATTTTATTTTTAGCAAAGAAATTCCTAAAACAACTCTTTTGCCTATTGATATTGTTAACTCTGAAAATGCCAGTTTTTATATGGAATAGTTTAAGGCATTAAATGCAATATTCCAAAAGAGGTTGGCGTATGAAAATTAGGGGTTTCGGTTTTAGGGTTAATCCAAGTAATCCAAGTAGGTTCGAAGTTCT
This sequence comes from Flavobacterium granuli, assembly GCF_900129705.1. Lineage (GTDB taxonomy): Bacteria > Bacteroidota > Bacteroidia > Flavobacteriales > Flavobacteriaceae > Flavobacterium > Flavobacterium granuli. The sequence continues at coordinate 327,001 of NZ_FQWO01000003.1, forward strand.
TGTTGTCTATTGAATTGTATTTTGCCCTAAAAATTCCAGTTTCTATTTTGTCACCTTTAATCAAATGAAACTTTTTTAGGGATTCAATACTAATGGCTCCTTCAACGGTAAAACTAGTGTCGTTTTTGGATGATTTGACTGTGATGTCATTTTCTGGCCAATTCCAATTGTAGTCAAATTTTTTATTCGGATAGGCAATAAAATCCATTATTCTGGCTTCGGTATCCATTTCAAGACAGTAGTAAGGATTCAAAGAACGATCAGGTCTGAAGAAAAGTTCTACTCGGTCAGAATTACCAATGCTGTATACGCTATTGTCTTTTTTGTCTATATGAATGTTTGTGTCATATACTTTAAAGCAAAAAAACAGATAATTTTTATCCCACAAAGCTCTAAACTCAATTCTTGAAGGATTTTCACTACTCCAAGGAGATATGAAATTGGATAAAACGACTGCGTCTTTCCATAAAATGTTGTCTCCTTTACCTGTAATTTTTAATTTTTCATTTGCAATTAAATGTACTTCGTAGGTTTTGGCGTTTTGTTCCATATTTATTGATTTCTGTTTACTTATTTGGTGTTTTTTTTTGAACTAAATTTATTGTTAGGCTGTTGCGAGAGATTAGGTGCAACAAAAAAATAAATTTAAACAAAAAATACGCTTATCAAAGTCAAATGTATAATTTTTTAAGAAAGGCTCTTATTGGTTTATTTTGTTTGAAAGGCTAAAATTCAGAAAAAAAATTGTTTTAACAAGTTTTTTTGTGCTCGACAACATAAATATTATGTGTTCGAACACATTTTTACTGCCTTTTCTTGGTTTATTTAAATTTAATATATAGTTTCGTCGTATGTACTAATGTCATAAAGATTAATTAAGTGATTTTTATTTTCATTAAGAATACTGAAAAGTTTTAAATAAGATCCAATGCAAAATTGAAAAACCGTTTGCAGTAAATTGAATAAAGTTTTAAAAACTGAACATTAATAATTTATCCCCTAAAAATGAAAAATATATTTTATTTGTTTTTTGCTTTTTTATCGACATTGGTTTCTTGTGCAAGCAACAATGATTACTCGCAAAAAGCATCTGATAAAGAAGAACCAAAAGTTCAAATTTCATTGCCTTTAGCCGGTAATGCATATAGTTCTATGCATTTAGATAGTAGGACGATTACTGATAATGGTATAGAAAACTGGACGGATTCGAAAGAGTATTTTACAGCTTATTTTAGAGTTTCTAATCCGGGGACTTTCCAGGTTACAATAGAGGAATCAGTTGTGATTTCGGGTAAATCAGAATTGGAGTTTTCAATCAACAAGGAGTCAAAAAGAGTAAAACTAGATGCTTCTGCCCAAAAGAAAGCAATTGTAGTAGGAAATTGGAAAATTGCCAAAGAAGGGTATGTGGCCATTGTAATTAAAGGTTTAAATAAATCGGGAACAAACTTTCCTGCCATTAGCCGTTTGACTATCAGTAGTACTGATTATGTAGGAAAAATAGCTTACGTTCCTAATAATGAAGGTAATTTTTATCATTGGGGAAGGCGAGGGCCATCAGTGCATTTAAATTATCAGGCTCCTGAAAATGTGAATGCCGAATGGTATTATAATGAATTGACCGTTCCTGCGGGTGAGGATAAAATAGGTTCTTATTTTATGGCCAATGGTTTTGGTGAAGGTTATTTTGGTATCCAAGTGAATTCGGATAAAGAGAGAAAAGTTTTGTTTTCTGTTTGGAGTCCTTTCACGACAGATGACCCGAATAGTATTCCGGAATCGCACAAAATTAAATTGTTGAAAAAAGGGAATAATGTAACCACAGGTGAATTTGGTAACGAGGGTTCAGGCGGACAAAGTTATTTGAAATACAATTGGATAGCCGGTACTACTTATAAATTTTTGCTTAGAGGTACACCTCAGGGAAATAATTCTACAAACTATACCTCCTATTTTTTTGCCCCAGAAACGGGCGAATGGCAATTAATTGCTAGTTTCAATAGGCCTCAGACTAATACTTATTTAAAGCGTTTTCATTCGTTTTTAGAAAACTTTATTCCTGCTCAAGGGGATTTTTCGAGAAGGGTGGTATTCAATAACCAATGGTATTGTGATGACAAAGGGAATTGGAATGAATTGAATACCGCAAAATTTTCTGTAGACAATACAGCTAAACAGGGTTACAGAATGGATTATTCTGGAGGATTAGACTCTGGAGGTTTTTATCTTAAAAATGGAGGTTTCTATAATGACTATTCTGTTCCGGGAGCTGTATTTACCAGACCTCTGACAAATAAAAAACCAAATATTAATTTTAACAGCTTACCTTAGAAAAGATTTATATTTTTGAAAATCAAGGTAGAAAACATAAAAATGATACCGTCTAAGTATCATTCCTATTATTAAAACTAAATAAATTAATTTGACATGAAAAGTAGTATTTCTAAATTTTTTCTGATAGCTTGTCTATTAGTGGGTTGGGCTAATGCGTCTGCCCAGATGATTAAAACACCAACACCAAAACGCCCTAAAGGACAAACGGATGTGTTGAGTTTAGCCACGGCGCCATTACCAACAGTGCGTGTGGCTTTTATTGGATTAGGTATGAGAGGACCTGGTCACTTGGAGAGTGTGATTAATATTCCAGGAGTAGAGGTTGTTGCTGTTTGTGATATGCTTGAAAAAAATACTAAATCTGCCAATGAAAGATTGGTAAAAGCCGGTTTCCCTAAAGCACTAGAATTTTTTGGTGATGAAAATGCTTGGAGAAAAGTAACTGCACTACCTAACGTTGATTTGGTCTACATCTCTACAGACTGGAAAACTCATGCAAAAATGGGCGTTCAAGCGATGAAAGACGGAAAACATGTAGCAATTGAAGTTCCAGCTGCAATGACAATGGAAGAGATTTGGGATCTGATCAACACTTCCGAAAAAACACGTAAACACTGCATGCAATTGGAAAACTGTGTGTACGATTTCTTCGAATTGACTACATTAAATATGGCTCAACAAGGCGTATTTGGTGATATCCTTCATGCAGAAGGCGCATATATTCATAACCTTGAACCTTTCTGGGGAGATTACTGGAATAATTGGCGTTTAGACTATAATGTGAAGCACCGTGGAGATATTTATGCAACTCATGGTATGGGGCCAGCTTGTCAGGCTTTAAACATTCACCGTGGTGATAAAATGAACTATTTAGTTTCTATGGATACTAAAGCGGTGAGTATTCCTGCTTTTATAAAAGAAAAAACAGGCAAAGAATTGAAAGATTTTAAAAATGGAGATCACACGATGACTATGATTAAAACGGAAAAAGGAAAAACAATCCAAATTCAACACGATGTGGCTAGTCCTCGTCCATACAGCCGTATGTACCAATTGACAGGTACTAAAGGTTTTGCTAATAAATATCCTTCTGAAGGATATGCTTTGGATTCCAAAGAAATAAGCGCCGATCTTAAGCCAAATCATGAAAATTTTTCTGCTCATAGTTTTGTGCCAGCAGATGTGAAAAAAGCATTGATGGAAAAATACAAGCATCCAATCGCTGTTGGATTAGAAGAAAAAGCTAAAAAAGTTGGTGGTCATGGTGGTATGGATTTTATCTTAAATTACCGTTTGATCTATTGTCTTCAAAATGGACTTCCTTTAGATATGGATGTGTATGATTTAGCCGAATGGTCTTGTTTAGCTCCATTAACTGAACTTTCATTAGAGAAAGGTTCTGTGCCGGTTGAAATTCCTGATTTTACCCGTGGAGGCTGGAATAAACTAAAAGGATTGGAATTTGCTAAATAAGCAATCTGGCATAATTTGGAGAGAATTACTTTTATAAAGTTTGTCTTTCTCAAACCCAAAATAAAAAATACCCTTATGAATTTGTGTAAAATTTATAAGGGTATTTTTTTGTTCTAATCAGTAATAAACAGTTTAAATATTCTTTTATATTCTATGTAAAAACTGTCTTTTTTTGTCGAATCCCGTAAGGTTAATACTGTTTTGAAGTCACAGGATTTGGATTGCTCTTTTTTTTATAAAAAAAACTGGTAGGTACCGGTACGTGTTTTTATTGCTTTGTTTTACTTTTGATTTTCAGAATTTAATAAATAAAGATAAAAAATAAAGCTAATATCGTATTTTAAAGTTAATTATATAATGGAATTATTTGGTTTATTGCCTGATGGGCAAGTTGTTAATTCTTTTGAATTGATTAACGAAAAAGGGATGAAATTAAAGGTAATCAATTATGGTGCTACCATAACATCCTTAAAAGTTCCCAATAAGGAAGGTGAATTAGTAGATGTAGTTTTGGGTTTTGATACTTTAGCGTCATATATGAAATCATTTGAATTGGCAGGAGCACCTTATTTTGGGTCAACTGTAGGAAGATTTGCAGGACGAATTAATAAAGGAGAATTTAATCTGAATGGCGAGGCTTTTCATTTGAACAAAAACAATAATGGACATTCACTGCATGGCGGAATTCATAATTTTAGCCAAAAACTGTGGAAGTTAGAAAAGCAAACCCAAGGTGAAAATCCATCGGTAAGTCTATCTTATGTTAGTCCTGATAAAGAGGAAAATTATCCGGGGGAATTATCTGTAAGCTTGACTTATACTTTATCCGAGGACAACGAACTAATTATTGAATATCTGGCTAACACTACTAAAGATACGGTGGTCAACTTGACGCATCACAGTTATTTTAATCTCGACGGTCACAAATCAACTATTTCTGATCAGGATTTAATTGTAAATTCATCCAAAATATTGGAGAAAACAAATGATAATATTCCGACAGGGAAATTTTTAGAGCTGGCAAATGGCGCATTCGATTATAAAACGGCTAAAAAATGTCCTTCTAATATTGACGATACTTTTGTTTTGGAAGACAAAAATGAATTTGCGGCCGCACTTTTTAATAAGGCCAATGATTTAAAAATGACCGTTTATACTGATCAGCCTGCAGTTCATATTTATGTGGGTGGCGGTTGTGAAGACATAAAGGGGAAAGAGGAAGCCGTGTATCATGCATTAAGTGGAATATGTTTTGAGACACAAAATTTTCCTGACGCTCCCAATCAAGGGCATTTTCCTACTGCTATTTTGAAAAAAGAAGCAAGCTATCATCAGAAAACAAGATATAAATTCGAATAGATTTCATCAATCTGATTCGTTTTTTATGCGATAATTTAAAGTAAATAAAAACTCTTAGAAACCCCAAGATAATGAATGAAGTTTTAATAAATAAAACGACAGCCTATTTCCAAAATATTTTTGGTTCATCACCTGAAAAAGTAGTACTTTCACCGGGAAGGATAAATATAATTGGCGAACACATAGACTATAATGACGGCTATGTTTTGCCTGCGGCGATTGATAAAATAATATGTTTTGCTTTTAGGAAAAATAATACTAATAGCTCTAAAATGATTGCCATTGATCTTGAAGATGAATTTGAAATTAATCTTAGCGAAACTCCACAGTTAGACGAAAAAGTGTGGACTAATTACCTTCGCGGGATTATCAATCAATTGAAAATTAACGATTTTGAATTCGAAGGTTTCGACTGTGTTTTTAGCAGTAATATTCCTGTGGGTTCCGGTTTATCCTCTTCGGCAGCATTGGAATGCGGTTTTTTATTTGGAATAAACGAACTTTTCAATTTGAATATTAAACCAATCGATATTGCCCTTATGGGACAAAAGTCAGAGCATTGGGTGGGTATCAATTGTGGCATTATGGATCAGTTCTCGAGTGTTATGGGAGTTGAAAATAAAGTCATAAAAATTGATTGCAGAACATTAGAATTCGAATACCATGAGGCTGATTTTAGTGATTATTCACTGATTTTATTTGACAGTAATGTAAAGCATTCCTTGTTTACATCGGCATACAATAAAAGAAGGGAAGAATGCGAAACAGGATTGGCAATCATTAAAAATCATTTCCCTGAAGTGAATAGTTATAGAGATTGTACCGAAACGCAAGTTTTGAGTTTAAGAGATAAGATGAGCGATGACGTTTTTAAGAGAAGTCATTTTGTTGTAAACGAAATAAACAGAGTCATCAAAGCTTGTGAGGCTTTGGACCAGGGCGACATTAAAGGCCTTGGACAATTGATGTTTGAAACTCACGAAGGTTTATCTTCGGAATATGAGGTAAGTTGTGCCGAATTGGACTTTTTGGTCAATACCTTAAAAACGGAAGAATCAGTGGTAGGTTCCCGATTAATGGGAGGCGGTTTTGGCGGTTGCACCATTAATTTAATCCAAAAAGGACATGAGGATGAAATTAAGAAGAAATTGACTCAATTGTATATGGATGCCTTTGGCATAGAATTGAAAATTTATGATGTAAAAATAGGAAACGGAACATCACTTTACACCCAGAATTAAAATGAGAAAATTTGATATCAACGAAGACCCTCACAGACGCTATAATCCGTTAATTAACGAATGGGTTTTAGTTTCTCCGCACCGATCAAAACGACCTTGGCAAGGGCAAAATGAAGTGCTGCCGTCTGATTCTTTACCGGAATATGATCCCACTTGCTATTTGTGCCCGGGAAATGTGCGCGTCAATGGAGAGCTGAATCCGGCTTATGAAAAGAGTTTTGTTTTTGAGAATGATTTTGCTGCTTTAAAACAGGAAGAAATTGCTTTTGAGGATAGTAAAGAAGAAACTTTTTTCAAGGCTCAACCTGAAAGGGGGATTTCCAGAGTGGTTTGTTTTTCGCCAAAACACAATCTGACTTTACCACAAATGGAGGTTGCATCCATCGAAGATGTGATTGCTACCTGGCAAAGAGAGTATACTGATTTGGGCAAAATTGATTACATCAATCATGTTCAGATTTTTGAAAATAAAGGAAGTGTGATGGGCTGTAGCAATCCGCACCCGCACGGACAAATATGGGCACAATCCTCATTGCCAACCGAAGTGGAGAAAACCCAGAATAATCTAAAAGCGTATTTTGATAAGCACAAAAGTAATCTTTTGTTGGATTATTTGCAGCAGGAGTTAAAACTAAAGGAACGCATTGTAATTGAAAATGAGCATTTTGTGGCTTTGGTTCCTTTTTGGGCAATTTGGCCTTATGAAACCATGATAATTGCGAAGCGTCATTTGGAAAAAATAACTGATTTTAGCCAGGATGAGGTAACAGCCTTTGCTACAATTTTGAAAGAACTGACTATACGCTATGATAACCTTTTTGAAACCTCATTTCCTTACTCGTCAGGAATTCATCAGGCGCCAACAGACGGAATAGCGCATCCGGAATGGCAATTCCATATGCATTTTTATCCGCCTTTATTGCGATCGGCAACGGTCAAAAAATTTATGGTAGGTTATGAGATGATGGGCGAATCACAAAGAGATATCACACCCGAAAAAAGTGCCGAAATATTAAGATCTCAATCTGGGATTCATTACAAAGATCAAAAATAAAGGAATATTAATTTAGACCGTCTCGTTTTTTTAAAAGTTAAAAAGGGGATGGTTTCTATGATTAACTAAAAAAAATAAACGATGAGAATATTAGTTACAGGAGGCTTAGGTTTCATTGGTTCCCATACGGTTGTCGAATTACAAAATGAAGGCTTTGAAGTTGTCATCATCGATAATCTTTCTAATTCTTCCGAAGAAGTTTTGAAAGGGATAGTAGCGATTACCGGTAAGATGCCTATTTTAGAAAAGCTGGATTTGAGAGAGAAATCGTCTGTTCAGGATTTTTTCAAGAAATATCAAGATATTAAAGGAGTCATCCATTTTGCCGCTTCAAAGGCAGTGGGCGAGAGTGTTGAAAATCCTTTGTTGTATTATGAAAATAATATCAGCGCCTTGATTTATTTGCTTCAGGAATTGGAACAAAAACAAGAGGCTAATTTTATTTTTAGTTCTTCCTGCACCGTTTACGGTCAGGCCGAAACCATGCCTATTACAGAAAATGCATCCATTCAAATAGCAATGTCTCCTTATGGAAATACCAAACAAATTGGTGAGGAGATCATTACTGATGTTGCAAAAGTGAGCGGGATTAATGCCATTTTGTTGCGCTATTTTAATCCGATTGGTTCACATCCATCAGCCGAAATAGGGGAATTGCCTATTGGAGTTCCGCAAAACTTGGTGCCTTTTATTACCCAAACTGGTTTTGGTTTGCGTGATGTTTTATCAGTTTATGGAGATGATTATCCTACTGCTGATGGAACAGCGATTCGCGATTATATTCATGTGGTTGATTTGGCTAAAGCCCACGTTATTGCTTTACAAAGATTAGTAAACAAAAAAAATGAGAATAAGGTGGAGACTTTTAATCTGGGGACGGGTAAAGGAAGTTCTGTTTTAGAAGTAATTCACGCTTTTGAGAAAGTAAGCGGTAAAAAATTACCCTATAAAATTGTTCCTCGAAGAGAAGGTGATATTACAGAAGCTTACGCCAATACTGATAAAGCCAACAAGATTTTGGGATGGAAAGCCAAATCTACTTTGGAAGAATCAATAGCAAGTGCTTGGAAATGGGAGCAAAAGATTAGAGGATAAAGGATTCCTTTGATTTTGAAAAGTCATTTTAAGGCCTTTAGGGCAGTCAGTACTTTTAACATAAAAACCAAATTTAAAGCCAAATGCATTAAATAGCTCACGTACTACAAATGCATTGATGCTTATTATTTATACAAAAACTATTTACACATGAACCAAAACCTTGCTTTTGCTGATTACGCAGTATTTATTATTTATTTTATTGTAGTGTCTTCCTATGGTTACACTATTTATCGTAAACGAAAAAAAGATGAACACGATGCCAAAGCTTACTTTTTGGCAGAAGGGACATTAACTTGGTGGGCAATTGGAGCCTCATTAATTGCTTCTAATATTTCTGCTGAGCAGTTTATTGGGATGAGTGGAGAAGGATTTTTCCTCGGAATTGCTGTTGCTGCTTATGAGTGGGTTGCTGCTATTGCGTTAATTATAGTGGCAGTTTGGTTTATTCCTGTATATCTTAAAAACAAGATTTACACCATGCCTCAGTTTTTAAAAACCAGATACAACGAGTCAACAGCTTTGATTATGGCTGTGTTTTGGTTGTTCCTCTATGTATTTGTCAACCTGACCTCTATTTTATATTTAGGAGCTGTGGCCATTAACGGAATGGCAGGCGGAGAATACCTGCATTTTATTATGATAGGATTGGCCGCTTTTGCTCTAATTATTTCTTTGGGCGGTATGAAGGTTGTGGCCTATACAGATGTAATTCAGGTTGCGGTATTAATTATTGGTGGTTTAGTGACCTCTTATATTGCTTTGACTACCGTTGGAGAGCGTTTTGGTTTTGGTCAGGATGCTATTGCTGGTTTTAAAGTATTATTGAACGAAGCACCGGAACATTTTAAAATGATTATTCCTGAGCCAACAGCTGCATCTTCTCAACTGGAGATTAACAAATACCTTACTTTTCCAGGTGTAATGGCTTATTTAGCCGGTATTTGGATTATTAATTTGAATTATTGGGGTTGCAACCAATACATCACCCAAAGAGCTTTGGGTGCTGATTTACAAACGGCCCGTACGGGAATTTTGTTTGCGGGAATATTAAAATTAATGATGCCAATCATTGTAATGTTGCCGGGTATTGCCGCTTATGTTTTGTATACTAATGGGCATTTACCTCAGTTAGTGGGAGGAAAAGACGGTGCCTATTCAGCAGTTTTGACCTTTTTGCCTACAGGTCTAAAAGGATTATCAGTTGCAGCTTTGACTGCCGCTATTGTTGCCTCTTTGGCAGGTAAAGTAAACAGTATTTCTACTATCTATACCTTAGACATACACAAAAAATACATTCAGAAAACCGCTGGTGATAAACAACTGGTGAATATTGGAAGATTTGCTATTTTTGCAGCAATATTTCTTGCCATTTTATTTACTTGGGATGACACTTTAGGAATAGGCAGTGTAGGTGGATTCACTTATATTCAAAAATATACAGGCTTTATTAGCCCTGGTGTTTTCGCTATGTTTTTCCTTGGAATGTTCTGGAAAAGAACTACCGGAGCTGCTGCAGTAGTAGGAGTTTTGGCCGGATTCTTTTTATCAGTTTTCTTTAATGAAATGGCGCCGGCAGTATTGGGTAACGAAACTTTCTTATATACCGCTTATTCTAACGGTAAAGGCGGATTCGAAATACCGTTTCTTATCTGTATGGGATTGTCCTTTTTCTTTACTATGTTGCTGATGATTGTAGTGAGTTTTGCCGGACCAAAAGTAAACCCTAAAGCATTCGAATTAGATACAGAAATGTTTAAATTAAAACCGCAAACTACGGTACTAATTGTAATAACATTGCTGATTATTGCTGCTTTGTATGTGAAATTCTGGTAAACAGAAAGTTTTATAGAATAAAAAAAAGTGCGATTAAAGGAATTTAATCGCACTTTTTTTATTCTATAAATGAAGCGTTTTGAATCTGTTTTAGTTAAAATCTAATTGAAATTCAAGGTTTCTATTACCGATAAATCATCGTTGAATTGAACAAAACAGGCTGGATATCCGGCCTTTATTTTACCAATTTGATTTTCCATATTGATGGCACTTGCAACGCGCGAAGTTGCCATTTTGATGGCTTCATCAGCAGATACATGGAGATGATTAAAAGCATTTTGCACGGCTTCCAGCATCGAAATACTCGCGCCGGCCAAATTGCCTTCTTCGTTTCTGTAAAAACCGTTTTCGAGATGCGCATCAAAGTTTTCCCATTTGAAATTTTCCACTTTTCGACCTAAAAAGGCCGCATCGCTAATCAAAAAGAATTTATCTTTCTTTAATTTGTAGGCCAATCTTGCTGCGGCATAATCACAATGGGCACCGTCCAAAATAAGCGGTGCATAGACAGCTTCGTTTTCGAAAGTGGCGCCAACCAATCCCGGTTCACGATGACCAAACTGCGTCATGGCATTGAATAAATGTGTTACCAGTTTAATCCCTTTTGAAAAATAATATTGCGCTTCCTTATAGGTCATGGTCGAATGTCCCGCCGAGATGACAATGCCGCTTTCCAATAGCATGTCCAGTTGTTCATCGGTGAAACATTCCGGGGCAATGGTGATGACTTTTATCACATCTTTGCCATAACGGATGATTTCTTCCAATTCAGAATTCGTTGGTTTACGAACCTGATTTAGGCTGTGTGCGCCGCGTTTTAGAGGATTTAGAAAAGGGCCTTCTAAATGCATTCCTAGTACTCCGTTTTTGTATTTTTCCTTATAATTTCGTACGGCTTCAATTCCCTGAAGAATCGTTTCATTTGAAGACGAAATTAAGCAGGGCAGGGTGTGGGTGGTACCGTATTTTAAACTGGAATCATGAATATCCTGAATGGTTTTTTCATTTGGATATTCACTGAAATAATAGTGTTCTCCCCCGTTAATTTGAATATCGATAAATCCGGCCGAAACATGATTTCCTTTCAGGTCTGTTGTTTTAATATCGGTTGGGATTTCTTTTTGAACCGAAAGAATTTTTCCGTTTTCTATAATAATAACTCCGTTGTCAATGATCTCATCTCCAGTATGCACGGCAGCATTAATAAGAGCTTGTTTCATTTTATTTGGTTTTTTAAATTAATTTTTTAAAAAAATAAATCCTCCATGAATTTAGAATTTATGGAGGACTAATGAATGTTATTTTTTTATATTTTTTCTTTTTTTAGATGCCTTTTTGAATTTGTCCTTTCCATCAGTAAGCCATTTTAAAGAAAAGCTTACAAACTCATTTTTAGTATGCTCATCTTTTTCAAAAAACACGGCGATGTCTCCATTTTTCAATACAGTAAGCGAAGAATAGGCTGAACTTCCTGGATAAATAGTTTTTCCTTCTGACCATGTTTTACCTTCGTCATAACTGATACGAACGTTCAAATTCATACGCCCTTTTTCCATTTTTGCATTCGAGAAAATGATTCGGTCTTTATCATAACCATCCGCTTTTGCGGTGTATCTAATAATACTACCATTACAACTTGGATCAATCAGCGCAGGCTCTGGCTTACTTGTCCATGATTTTCCTTTATCTGATGAAGTATGTACATAACGCATTTTTCCACCATTTACCCTTGAATTAACCATCCAAGTTCCGTCTGCTAATTCAATAATTTTTGATTCATCAGCTGGCTTTATTGGAGTATCAATAAAGTACCAAGTTTTACCATGGTCATCACTTCCGAAAATGAATAGACCTTTACTCAGATTCACTAAAGTATGTAAAAGTTTCCCGTCTCTAGTTTGAATTCCGCGACCTGAAGTGATGAATTTAAAGTCTTTATGCCATTCTGGTTTTGCAATTTGGCTTGTAATGTCTTCTGGTTTACTCCAAGTTTTTCCGTTGTCCTTGCTTTTAACTACATGTAAATAATAAATGTCTCTTTCTTTTTCAAAATCCATGTAATTATAGAAAAGAATAATTTCTTTCGTATCTCTATCTACAATCATAGAAGGATCTGAAGCTGATAGTCCCATTGGAAAATTAACTACCGTTTCAATTCCAGACCAAGTCTTACCATTGTCGGCACTTCGTCTTACAACAATATTAATATCACCGCTTCGGTTTAAATCACCGCAGTTAGGAACACGTTCATCAATGGCAGCAATAAGATCACCATTTGGAGCGGTAACTATAGACGGGATTCTAAAACAGGACACGCCTTCAACCATGGTTGTATTAAAAAGATCCTGATGAGTAATCACCCCATCTGCTATTTTGTGGGTTGTATTTTGAGCCGAAAGTCCCATTGCAGTAACTAACATTAGCGATATAAAAATTCTTTTCATGATAAAAATAGATTTTAAGGTTGTTTTATATTTTTTGTTATTGAGTAAAATTATTGTCATAAATGATTTCTAATACATTTTGTTCGATTTGTATGTACAGAAAATTTTTGAAATGACATTTTGAGTAATTTTTACCAATATATTTAAAATTATTTGTTGAGATGCTCATTTAGAATTTGTACGCAATACCATTCTTGTCTTGGTAAATGAAAAGGTCCTTTGAACATGTTTCCTTTGGCCGTTTGGGCAATAGTTCCGTCTTTATGTAAGTAACCAAACCATTCTCCATTTGCTGCATCGTGAAATTTCCCGTACGCATAATCATGCACCATTTTGTGCCATTTTGCGTATTTTTCGTCGCCGGTCATTGTGTAAGCAAGAAGTGTTGCAATAATGACTTCGTTATGCGGCCACCAGAACTTCATGTCCTGCCAATATTCCTGTACCGGTTTGTCATAGACATCGCGGAAATATAAAATACCGCCATCTTCTTTATCCCAGCCGCGTTCCCACATATAATCCAGCATTTTGCAGCCCAGTGCAATCAAGTGAGGATCATTATTCCTGTATTTGGCCTCGTGCAAAATAAACCAAGCTCCTTCAATGGCATGTCCGGGATTCAAGGTTCTTCCGTCTATGTGGTCAATGATGGAACCGTCTGGTGCCACTTGCTCCATTACGCATTTGATGTCGTCTTTTACAAAATCGCGCTCAATTTCGGCAATCCATTTGCTAATCCATTCGTCGCAACGCGGATCTCCTATGTTTTCTCTTAATTGTTGGGCCGTATTCATCATAATCATCGGCACTCCGATTCCTTTTGACGGGCGGGTTGGCATAAATTTGGGCTGCAACAAACCCGGCGTACTGGAATATTCGATACATTTCCCGAATAAATAACGCGCTTTTTCGGCCGCAGCTTCGTCTCCGCTTGCTTTTGCGTAGGCTGACATGGCGATTACCGCAAAGGTTTCTGAAAAATAATAACGGCGTTTGCGTATCGGCTGTCCGTCACGAGTAACGTGAAAGAACATTTGTCCGTCGGTGTCGAAACAATGATTGTTTAAAAAATCGATACCTACTTTAGAACCTTCGAGCCACTCTTTTTTTGGTTCGACAGTATTGTAAAGTGTGGCCAATAACCAAGCGGCCCGGCCTTGTATCCAAACTGCTTTATCGTCGTCAATCAAACTTCCGTCCTGATCGCGCATTAATAAATAACCACCAAATTCAGTATCAATAGAACGAGGAAACCAAAAAGGCACTGTGTCATTTACTAACTGATTTTGATAAAACTCTTTGAGGTTTTGGAGATCTGTTTTTGAATAGCTCATTTTTTTAAGTATTTTATAGACTGTTTTTAAAACAACTATCTGCTTATTTTAATTTTTTTATGTTGTCGAAACATTCTTACGAATGCGTATTTATTGATCTTAATTTAGTTCTAATTTAAATGTCGAACAGGGCAAAGCGGATTCGTTTACCAAATTGGCAGTGGTAAAAGGTTTCCAAGCATATAAAACCGCCCTTATTTTTTCTCCTTTAGGGATATTGATATGCACTTGGTTTTTTATAATTGTAGCTTTACTTTGAATATGATTTCCTTTATCGGTTACTAATTCAAAACCGATTAATTCTTTTTTATCTGAGGTTGCCAATTGTTTTGCAAAGGCAAATGAAACAACGATTGTATTATCTTTTTGTACCGCTTTCAAAGGCGATGGACCATTTGCAGTAACTGATTTTCCATAGGTATAGCGCAATGCCAGGAGCGCCAAACGATCGGCCACTTCCTTTTTCTTAAGGGGATGCACATTAGAAATATCGCCATAATCCATACTAATGGCCATGCCGCTGTTTGGGATTTGTTTTTGAATTCTGTTTTGTGCGTCTCTAAATGCCGGCCATGACGGACGGTCGATACCGGATAATTGTACGTAATAGAACGGGAAATTACTTCCCCAGGCTTTGCGCCAGCTTTTCACCATTAGCGGCATCAGATGTTCGTATAATTCAATATTATGTGCGTTACTTTCTCCTTGGTACCAAATCACTCCTTTTATAGGGAATTGGGTAAAGTTTTTTACACCTGCTTCAAAATTATAACAAGGATCATAAGGATGACGCTGTTTGGTATTGGTTGCGTTTTTCAAATTTACGTCGGCGCGTTCTCTAACCCAAGGCATAAAGAAATCTGATTTGCGCCAATTGGTCAATAGATCAATCACTTTATCGTCATGTTCCAATGTGTAACGGTCAATCCAGGATTCTATCGGAGATCCGCCAACGGCAAGCTGTATCAAACCGACTGGGACATTTTCTTCATGGGCGATATTTTTACCAAAATAATAGGCAATTGCCGAAAAATCTTTCGCAGTTAAAGAATCACAACTAGTCCAATTACCGGAAAAGAATTCCAATTGATTGGTTTTTTCCAATGATAGGGGATCCCAGGCCGCGTTATCAGTTTCCTTAATAGCTTTAAAATTCAATAAACGGAGGTTCGAATTTTGAATCGCTTTTTTTATTTCTTCCTTTCCGTTTTCAGATTCTTTAAGCTGAAAAGCCATGTTGGATTGGCCAGAACAGAACCAGACATCGCCAAGCAAAATATTCTTTAGAACAATGTTTTTCGTCTTAGATAGAATATTCATTTCATAAGGACCACCATGAACCATGGCAGGAAAAGTAACTTTCCATTTTCCGTATTTATCCGTTATTGCGTTCTTTTTTTGTTGGTTAAAGCTTATTTCCACTACATCGCCGCTATTGGCAGTTCCATAAACTGGAATGGGCTGATTGCGTTGCAAAACCATATTATCAGAGAAAACAGCAGCCAGTTTCAATCCGCCAAAATCTTTTGTAATATTTCCATAAACGGTCTGAGCCAAAATTGCCGCCCCTTCTTTTATTGGATGTAAGGCATCGGGAAAAAGATCCGGGCGAGCATATAATTTTTCGTGTAAGTCAATTAAACCCACTTGATTCGCTTTGGCAATATTGCTAATATGGGATTGAATTTGCCAATACCAATCTCTGGTTCCCGATTTAAAGCGGGAATGTTCATTGAAGATAGGCGTCATTCTACAGATGTATAATTTTACGTCCGGATTTTGTTTCTTTAAGGTATCCAATAACCAAGCATAATCGGCATCAAAATCATCGTTGTAATTAGGCCAATTTCTGGGATCGGTATCATTTAAACCCAAATGAATAATGGCAATATCCGGTTTGAATGCAATGGCATCGGCACATTCTTTGGTCTTATAATAAGGTTTATGGCCTTTTTTCAAAAGAGTGGCTCCACTATAACCAAAATTTTTAACCTCATAATTTTCTCCCATTAAAACTTGAAGTTGGGACGGATAGGAATCAGTGGTTGGATTAGCCAAAAGGTAACCGGCCGTTACAGAATCGCCGATACAAGCCACCTTGATAGCGGTCTTTTGTGCAATAGCATCAAACCCTATCATTATAGAAATTATAAAAAATAGTAAGAGAGGATTTTTCTTCAAATGATTCATCATCTTAATATATCAAAGTGTTTTTACAATTTATCTGCTGAGACGAAATATATTAATTTCGCCTCAACGGATAAAAACCAACCAAAACCAAACAATTTATAAAAACATAGTAGTTATACTATGTTTTGAGAATTTTATGCATCAACAAAGTCATTCACTTTCGGACGTAAAAAACTGATCTGAACAACCAAGGCGATTAAAACAATTCCCGACATTAATGCAAAACCATAGCCTAAATCGCCACTGTCCGATGATTTACCAAGCAATGAGGTTACTAAAGCACCACAAGCCACTCCGGTCATATTTAAAACACCATAAGCAGTTCCTCTGTATTTTGATGAAACAAATTGGCAAAGGATAGGCATGTTATTAGCATCAAACATTCCGTAGCCAATACCAAAGAAAAGTCCTGCTCCAACGACATGATATAGTGAATTTCCAAAACCAATCAATAATAAAGCCGGAATGGTCAGACTTAAACCAATGGCGCTGGTGTAAACCCTGCCTTTAACATTTTTCTGCACCCATCTATCCGATAAAATACCGCCAAAAATAACTCCCAATAAAGACGAGAATGAGATGGTGATGGTGGCCAGCGGACCCGCCTGTTCCATTGGAATTCCTAAGTTATCAGAAAATAGGGTAGGCAGCCAGTTTTTGGTAGCCCAACCCGGTAAACTTATGATGGCGAAATAAAATAAGATAATCCAAAAAGAAATATTGGTAAATAATAATGCCAAACCTTGAAAAACAGATGGCTTTTCGCCAGATGTAACAATATTTAGGTCGATGGTTTTTTCTTCTACAGTTTTTTTCTCTTGTAATAAAAAAGCCAAAACAACAGCATATATAATACCCGCTATTCCGAAATAGTGAAAAGTAGTATGCCAGGAATATGTAGCAGCTATGGTTGCTCCAAAGCCTCCTAAGGCCGATCCCACATAAAGCCCGGTCATGTGAATACCGATGGCGAGTGATCTTGTTTTTTGCTGATGGTAATCGGCTATAAGTGATAAACCAGCCGGAATATATATGGCTTCGCTAACGCCCATAAGCGCTCTTAACCAATATACCTGATTATAGGTCGTTGCTAATCCCATGGCATAAGTAACCGCTGACCATACAAAAAGGCTACCTACAATTAACCATTTTCTGTTGAATTTGTCAGCTATGATACCTGATATAGGGCTCATTAAGGCATAAATCCAAAGAAATATGGCCATTAAACGCCCGAAATTCTCACCTGAAAGCAGTTCTGGAATATCAGTCTCCATCGAAGGACGCATCGTTGCCAGCATCTGGCGATCCATATAGTTTAGCAAGGCAACAAACCAGAGTAGGCCTACGACAAACCAAGGATAATATTTTGAATTTTTCATGTTTAATCTGCTTTATTTATCAGTTGTTGTGCAACAGCTTTTAAAGAAAGCATCACACAGAAACCAGAATTGTTTTATTTTTTTAGGGTTCCTAACATTATATCTGGGGTGCGAATTCCGGGTTTTATTTCTCCGTTTGATAAGATTATTTTTTTATCCCATAGCACCGCTGGTGTTGTAACATGAGGAAGAAATGGCAATTCGCCTATTTTTTTCCATTGATCTGTTAGGGTATTGTATAGTAAGATACCATTGTAAAATCCGGGATGATTGGTAACTAGTTTATTCTTTTTGGCGATGAGCTCCGTCTTTTGCTCAGGGGCTTCGGCTTGGGCAATTTGGGATAGATAAGTCTCAATTTGATGAAAAATTTCTCCATTATCACCGCCAACGATTAAAACGGAATGATTCCCAACAGCTACTCCGGCTCCGGCCGAAAAATTAGTGGTGTTTTTTCCATCGGATATAGGGGCGACACTTTTCCATTGCTGATTTTTCAGATCAAAAACAAAAGTAGTATTATGTAAATCGCTTATTCCTGAAGCCGTTTTTGTTCTTCCGCCTACAACATAAATGTTAGTTCCATTTTTACCTTTTTGAGCAATTGCAACTGAATTGGCTAAAGCCAAAGGTAGTTTAGGCAATGTCTTCCACTCTGGATTTGCTTCGTTTAGATCAAGACTGGCAAAATAATCAGAGGATTTTGTGGCTTCGTCGCCACCTACGGCATAGACCACATTGTCTATGTGTGTAAGCGCTATATTGGCAATAGCCAAAGGGAAATTAGGCAACGATTTTGTTTCCACCTCTTTTGTAGCCGCATTCCATTTCAATATATAGCTCTTATTGGAAAGTCCATTTTCATTTTCTCCACCCACATATACCACGCCTAAGTCAGTAGAAGTTGTTCCACAATAGGCGATAGGTTCCGCTAAAGTACTTTTTACTGCTGCAATCCAAGAAAAAGTATCGCCACATTTTTGTAATACGTGAATTGTTTTAGAATAACTTTTTTTTCCTCCTTCCCATGGCATTTTATCAGGGAAATTAGCGCCACCCGTTACAAGCAATACGTCGTTACTGATACCGTTGATGGCTCCTGCAAAGCCTATTGAAAGACTTCCGTCCGGGTTTTGCAATTGGGCAGCAGTTTTCCATTCAACATGCTTAACCTCTTTTTTTTGAGAAAATGAGTCAGTTGTAGACATAATCAGCGATATAAAAATTAGAGAAAAAATAGATTTAGTCATCGTTTTTATTTTTAAATAAAACGTGCAAAATAGATTATTTTGACTTGAATTCGTCAAAATTCAAGCTAGCGACATCTTTTTTGAATAATTCGAATTGCTCAGCGCTCATGTTTTTGACAGGTAATCTGAATTCGCCCAAATCTTGTCCAACCACTTTCATATAAGCTTTTCCTACTGAGATTCCGCCATATTTACCTAGTAGACGAATCATGTCAATAGATTTTTGTTGCAACGCACGCGCTTTAACCAAATCATTAGTATTAAAAGCATCAATTAAGTCATAGTATAAGGGTGCAGCATAATTGAAAGTGCTTCCTACAGCTCCTTTGGCACCTAAAACAAGTGCTGATAACATATTTTCATCACGCCCCCAAAGCATATCGAATTTGCCATTTTCATAGCTCATACAACTTTGGAAATCCATAAAATCTTCATGAGTGTATTTGATACCGGCAAAATTTGGAAGTACGCCGTCAAGGGCTTTTACCAAATCAAACATAGGTAGATTTACTCCTGTCAAGACCGGGATGTGGTAGTAATAGAAAGGCATGTTAGGTACGCTTTCACCAACGGCGATACAAGCCTGAGCCAACATATCTACATTAGCCGGTTTGAAGTAAAAAGGTGCGGTTAGGGATACAGCATATAATCCTATTTCGTAAGCATGTTTTGCCAAATCAATACAATCAGTAAGACAAGTTCCACCCAGGAATACCATTACTTTAAAGTCGGCATCATGATTGCTGCAATCAGCCCAAGCTTGTGCAATGGCTTTTTTTTCTTCTACTGTAATAGATACCCCTTCGCCGGTTGATCCGTTGATAAAGGCGCCAGTAACACCATTTCTTTTTAAAAATTCGTAGTATGGAGCAATTAAGTTAACATCAACTTTTCCGTTGGCATTAAAAGGGGCAAATGGTGCTGAGATAAGTCCTTGTAAATGTTCGATTTTCATGGTCATTTTTTTTAGTTTACTTTAGTTTTTAATGGAGTCTAAAATTTAAATTTTAGATACTTTAATAGGTAATTGTTTATTGAAAATTTTAGGAATCTAAATTTGCATTAGTGTATCAGAGTTGTTTTGCTTAAAAAGTATTTAAAAGCGGAACTACTAGGATTGATACTATTGAAATAGTGAATCCGTTTAATAGTAATTTAGTAGAAATCGGGTTTTCTTCAATCGGTTTTTTCTATTGATACAACAAAAGAATAGAATAATTGAAAATTATGGAGCTATACATTTACTATTAAGTTGTAAACATACAAAATAATTTAATAAATAAAGAGTATTTATTAAATTATTTTAATAACAAAAGTTAAAATAAATTTTAGTTATTAATCAGTGAGGATAACATTTTTTCTTTCACAACACAACAAGCGCCAATAACGCCGGCGCGACGGCCTAAACTGGATTTTTTTAGTTTAACGTCTCTGTTGACTAAACCCAGGGAATATTTTTTTAAAGCGGATTGAATGGGTAATAAGGTGTAATCTCCCAATAGAGAGAAATCTCCTCCAATTACTAATAGATCCGGATTAAAAATGTTAAGAATAATAGACAGATAACGCCCCATTTTTTCACTTTGCCTAGAGACTAATTCAACACATAAATTGTCTTCCAGATTTAATGCTCCCGCAATTATAGCATGATGTTGCAGGCTGCTTGAGTTTTCGTCAAGGACTATTTTGGATTGTTTTCCTTCTTTTATGGCTTCCTTGAATTGATTCACTAGAGACCAGCCGGATATTTCAGTTTCTAAACAGCCTAATTTGCCACATTGGCATAAAATTCCATTGTCTAATATGGTGCTGTGTCCAAATTCTCCTGAATAGCCTGATTTCCCGTAATATAATTTACCATCGGTTATTATTCCTATTGCTACACCCCAGCTGTAATTGACATAGATTATATTTTGCTCTCCGTCAACAACTCCTTCTCTGTATTCGCCAAAAGCCATTGCTCTGGTGTCATTTTCTAAGCGCACAGGCAAACCCAGTTGGTCAGAAATAATTTCTGTCAAAGGTCTGTTTTCGCTAAAAAAGAAATTATAACTAAATCCTTCCATCGAATTAATACGACCAGACAGGTTGATACAAGCTCCTATGATCATGTTTTTATCGACTAAGCTATCTTCTATGAAGGAGTTAATCAACGCACATAATTCTAAGAGAGATTCTTGCGTATTTTCTAAAATAAAAGAAGTTCCCAGTTCAAGGCTAACAAATTCGCTTTTTATGTTTTGTAATCCAATGGACATGCTTGTTCTCCCTACTTCAATACCTAAAAAGTAAGCGCAAGTTGGATTGATACTGTATAGCGAAGGACGTCTCCCACCACTATTGGTGATTTTTCCCATGTCTACCACATAGCCCTCAGCCAGTAATTCATTGACTGCTTTGGTTACTGTAGGAACACTGGATTGTAATTCCGAACCCAATTCAGCAATTGTAGCATTGCCGGTTGATAATAGGCGCTTTATTATTGATTGTCTCAATATCTGCCATTTTTGGCCTGAAAGGCTGTTGTCAGTACTAGCGTCTAATAAATCTTTTAAGCTCATTATTATTATGTTTAAAATATTTAGAGGTATTCAATCGCAAACTTACTATAATTTTTTTGAAATCATTATGTAAAAATTATCTTATACTTATCCAATCAAAGCTTCTTTAAGTTTTAAATAAATGGAATATTTTACATAGTTGGATTGTTTTTTGGGTTTTAAAAACCAAAAATAGATTTCAAGATATAAAGTTTTAATAAAAAAACCGACAAAGTAATCTTTGTCGGTTTTTTATCATTTAAATGCTATTAAGTTCCCTTGTAACCTGGATTTTGAGCATCTAGTCCTAAAGTTTGATCACTAGTTAAAGTTCCTAGGTCTATAGGCCATAGCAATTTATGGTTTTGACCTGCAATATTATCCAATACACCAGTTAGTGGTAAATCTTTTCGGAAAGCTAAAGGATTTCCGGAAGCATCTTGCATACGACGTAAGTCATACCAAATTTTTCCTTCGGCTACGAATTCTTTTTGTCTTTCAGCAAAAATAGCCAATTCGTTTTGTTCAAATGAACCATTTACATATACCGGAGCAACACCTCCACCGCCAGCATAAGCACGGGTTCTGATAGTATTGATTTCAGAAGATGGATCCTGACCTTGTTTGTTTTTAATCTCGGCTAACATTAAGATAGCTTCTGATAGTCGATACACTGGAAAATCATCTGAGAAAACACGAGCGCCATCAACGACTGTTCCAATGAACTTACGAAGGTTTGTAGCTTTTATTGTTCCTTTGTTAAAGTTTAAGAAAGTAACATTGGCTCTGGTATCTGCTGCATCGTACTTAGCGTACAAATCATACTTGTATTCATAACGAATGATAGTTCCACCACCATTTACTTTTAATGGGTCGCTGGCAGGAATAGCTACGCCTTTGTCGTCAACATAGCCGCTTAACGGATCTGTAATGGCATAAATAAATTGACTGTAGTTATTAGTTGCCTCACCAAAACCATATCTCATGGCAAAAATAATCTCGTTGTTTCCTTTAATTGCAGCTGTAGCGGCAGAATTAAATACATTGGCAAAACTGGATTGTAAGCTGTATTTTGGGATTACTGCTTCAACAGCAGCTCTGGCAATGGCTAAATCAGCGGCTGTAGTTGTAGGTGCAGCGCCGTCAATTTTAACTTTGGCAGACCATAAGTACACTTCAGCTTGTAGCATTTGCGATGCACCCAGTGACCATTGTGCTTTTTGCATTTTAGTGGAATAATTTCCAGCAAAACTTGCAACCGACTTGTTCACATCTTCTTTGATAAAGTCTAAAGTTTCTTTCTCAGTTGCAGTACGTGGCAAATAAGCGTCTGCGGCCGTTGTTGGTGTGCTAATAGCTACTTTAGGTTCTTTTGCTAATGGTACACGACCATAAGTTCGGTACAATTGAAAATAGTAAAAAGCTCTTAAACCATAGGCTTGACCTAAATAATAACTTTTGTCGCTAGCCAATAAATAATCTGCTTTTTCTACCTGATAAATAAAATTATTTACCTGAAAGATGGCGGAATAAAATCCAGCCCAACTAGAAATACCAGGCGAGGATTCTCTTATGTCCTGACGAACAATAGATCCTGCGTTTAAAGATGCGGTTCCTGTAAAGCTGGTGCCATCCCTTAATGTTCCGCCTCGTAATTCTCCTAGGTTAAATAATGTAAATTGATAATTTCTTAATTGCTGGTGTAATCCAACCATCGCTCCATCCACTTGGGAAGGGGTTTTCCAAAAACTTCCACTAGCGTAATAATCTTCTGGAGCTAAATCCAGTTTTTCGCAAGCATTAAACGTTAAGGATAACGTTACTAATGCAATTCCTAATACTATCTTTTTCATATCTTTTTTTATAAAATAATTTGAACACCAAAAACTACTGTACGTGGCAATGGATATCCTCCTGTGACATTTATCCCTTGATCTGTAGCCTCTGGAGTAAATAAAGTTGATTTACTCAAATAGCCTAAATTTTGCCCAGTTAAAGTAAACTTAACTCCTTCAATTTTTACTTTTGTCAATAGGTCAGCAGGTAATGAATACGACAAACTGATTTCGCGGAAAGATAAATAATCGGCTTTGTTATAGAACATACTTGAGGTACGGAAGGTGTTGTTTTTAAACAATTGATCGGCCCAGTAGTAGGTTGGGTATTTGGCATTTGGATTCTCAGGAGTCCAAGTGTCTTTTACATCTTGTGTGGTGTTAAAAGTTCCTTGAGCATTACTTAAGAACCAAGTTCTAGGGCCGTCGTACTGAACATGACCTAAGGCGTAGTCAAAACGAGAGCTAAATGAGAATCCTTTCCATTTGGCATTAATTCCAAAACCACCAGTCACTGTAGGTACCGTACGTCCCATATACTCTCTGTCATAACTATTGATAACACCATCTCCGTTGACATCCTTCCATTTCACATCACCTAATGCAATAGGAAAATGTAATGCTTTTTGAGCTGGAGTCATCTCATTAAATACGCTTGGATGTACTAAAACTTTGGCACCTATTAAATCTCTAATAGTTAAAGCATAAGTATCTAATTCAGCTTGGGTTCTAATGATGCCTTCGGCAACATAAGCATAAGCTACGTTTGGATCTTGACCTTCTTGCAGACCGCCAACCCAAATTAAATTACCATCTTTATCATAAACCTGACTTCCACCAATTCTATTATTTTCTAAACCATTGCTTGGTAATTTTAATATTTTGTTGGTATTATAGGCCGCATTTGCATTAAAATTTAATGAAAAATTTGTTGTTTTAATGGCATTGTAATTCAATTCCGCCTCAAGGCCTTTGCTTTGCATACTACCTAAGTTGGTTGTAATAGACGTTAGTCCTGAGGTAGCAGGAAGAGAAAAGCTGGAGATTTTGTCTTTAATTCTTTTGTCATAATATGCAAGTCCAAGATCTAATCTGTTGAACAAACGGGTGTCTAAACCAAATTCGTAGGTTTCAGAACGTTCCCATAACAAATCAGGAAACGGGAGTCCGTTCAATTGAAATCCATTAATTCCATCATATTTACCGCCTCCATAAGAACCTTGTAATGAGTATGGCCCAATACCTGCCAAATTTCCAATTTGACCATAACTGGCTCTTAATTTCAGTGTATTAATTATTTTAGAATCGCTTAGGAAATTTTCTTTATGCATGTTCCAACCCACAGATACTCCCGGGAAATTACCCCAACGGTTGTTTAATAATTTAGAGTATCCATCACGTCTTCCGGTTAACGTTAGCAGGTATTTATCATCGTAATCATAGGTGATACGAGAAAAGAAAGATAAGATGCGTTCGGTGCTGTGACCCGTATCAATAAATCTTTTGTCTTTATCAGAGCTGGTAAAACCTAAATCCATAAAATCATCTGATGGAGCGCCTGAACCAGAAGCTGACAATGAGTTGGAATAGGTATCATAATACTCCGTACCTATCATGGCATCTACATGGTGTTTTCCCAAGAAATCAGTGTTGAAATTTAAGGTACCATTATAGGTTTGACTAAATGTTCTACCAAATGAAGCAGCTGATGAACGGGTTCTATTATAATTGTTAGGACTTTGTAAAAAATCTTTATTGAAAGACTCATAAAAACCTTCGTCATAAAACCAGTTAGCCTTAGTTGTAAAGCTTAAATTTTCTAATATATCGGCTTTAAATGCTTGAGACATAGTAAATTTATCGGTTTGGTTTTTACGAATGAACTTGTCATCGTTTACAAGTGGGTTACCATCTTGATAATCACGGCCTACCAATAAATCACCGTTGGCGTTGGTTCCTCTCATCGTTGGAGGTGCTCCTAAAGAGCGGGTCAAATAATTACCTTCACTATTTGTTTGTGCATCTCTCCATTTGGCTGTGGCAAAGTTCAAACCAGAAGTCGAGGTTAACCACGATTTTATTTTGTAATCCCCATTTAAAACAAAGGTCATTCTTTTGTAGAAGGTGTTAATAGGCAAACCTTCTTCATTATAAGAACCTATTCCTGCATAATAACTTCCTTTGTCGTTACCGCCAGTCATAGACACATTCAGGTCTTTGGTTATACCCTGAGGTCGAAGTGCGTAATCTTTATAATTGAAATCTTTAAAAATAATTTCTTTATTGGTTCCGTTTGGATCATAAGCTCCTGCTGCGTTTGTACGAACGGGATCGATCATACTTTGCCATCCTTGAGACAATAGTTCCTCATTTATAGGACTTCTAAACATAGGACTCCATACGGCATTTGATGTTTTATTTCCATCAAGGATGTTTCCGGACCCATCTTTATAAAGGTTTCCGGTACCAAAAGGACCGGTTGAGTTTAACTGACTTAAGCGGCTTGGATCATAAGAACCAGAAGTTTCTATGGCTTTTCTGGACCAATACAAATAATCTTGTGCATTTAAAAATTCAAAAGGAATATTTAGGGTGTTGATACCTAGTTTTGTATTTACGGTGATGTTTGAGACACCGGCTTTTCCTTTTTTGGTAGTAATCAAAATAACCCCTCCGGCAGCTCTGGCACCATAAATAGAAGTGGCCGAAGCATCTTTTAGCACTTCGATAGAAGCAATGTCGTCAGGATTGATTTCGCTAAAACTGGCTCTTAAAAAACCATCAACCATTACCAATGGTGAACCGCCCCCAGTATAACCAGTTCCTCCACGTAAAACGATAGAAGCTACTGCGCCAGGTCTTCCTGAAGCCTGTTGTACTCTTAATCCTGGAATTGTCCCCGCCAAAGCCGAGGCTGGATTGGAACGTACTCCAGTTTCTAATACCTTGTTGTCAAGTTTAGATACGGAACCGGTTATTTTAGATTTCTTCATGGTACCATAACCCACGACAACAACCTCGTCCAGACTTTGTCCTGTTTCCTTTAAAATTACGGTTATAGGTGATTTTCCAATGGTAACTTCTTGTTGCTCCATACCAATGAAGGAGATAATCAGTTTAGTAACATTGTCTGGCACTTCTATAGTGAAATTACCATTAAAATCCGTTTGTGTCGAAGCAGAACTTCCTTTAGCGATAATGTTTGCTCCAGGGATTGGATTTCCATCCGCATCAAGTACTTTTCCTGTAACTTTCTTTTGAAATAAACTGGTTGTTGCTGACTCAAAGCCTTTTTTAGCAGTAGTGTTACTTTCAAATAAAACTACTTTTTCCGAAGTAGCTGCTGTCGAAAGCTGAACCGATAGAGCTGTTAGCAAAACAGTAGCTAGTCTAGTTGTCCCCCAGGCTGGTGATTCCTGCCATAAATTACGGGGCTTGTTTTTGGAAAAAATTTTCATAATTTTTTGATGGTTTGTTAATAATAAATTTGTTTTCGCAGTTTCTTTTATTTCTCTAGCCATTTTAAAAGCTGTCTTTACATGCTTGTTTAGATGAACCTTTTCTTTACTATTATTATGGCAGTATTTTTTTTTAGTCTCTTTTTTGAACTTATAAATGATGAATTACGCTTTAAAAAAGCTTTACTAAAACGTTTTTTGTTTATAAACAATAAACAAATATATAAAAATATTTAATTAAAAGAATGTGTTATTAAAAAAATTTATTAATTAAAAAATAACTTTATTTTAACTTTAAATTTGGTTTTGGTTTTTTATACTATAAACTCCCAGTATTATTGGAGAAATATTTTAACTCGTTTTTTAAATTCTAAACTTTTATTTTTTTTGTTGTCAACAATAATTGTAGGTGTGTGATTACAAGAAAATATAAAATAAGGAAATGAGTGTGTTTAATTAGGTGTTTAAATGGTCAGATAATTACAGTTTAAATATTTTTGGAATGTTTAAATTGTTAGTAATTTATTTTAATAGTTAATATCCTGATTTTTTAGGTTGTACTTCGGTTTTATTAACAGCTTGGAGACGAGTTTTAAAAAAAATGTAAATACTATAAGAACAATTAATAAGGAATAAATTTAAGAATTTAATTGCGTTATAAATAAGATTTTTTTGAAAGATTATAAGTTTTCAAATTTCATCAAGTTTAATTTTTTATTTTTGGGCAACTTAATGAACATTTTTTATTTTGGATAATCTTTCCATTCCTACTTTATCAATTGGTAATATACTGGGCGAAGATCCTTTGGGTATTAGTTTGTTTCGTCACAGTGTAAAGGGACGAAATGAATTTGAGCAACCTCATAAACATGATTTTTATCTCGTTTTTTTTGTTGATAGTGGTTCAGGCTTACATGATATAGACTTCATGCAATACAAGGTAAGTGATAATCAGATTTATTTTATAAGACCGGGACAGCTGCATAATTGGTCCCTAAAAGAGGGGACTTCAGGTTTTCAATTGATGCTTTCTGAAGAAGTGATACAAGTGTTTTCTAATTTATCTCCTTTTCCTTTTTTTCAACTGGCTTCGCCCTCCTGCCTTTCTTTGCACACAAAAGAGTTTGATGAATATAGAAAACAGCTGCAAGAAATAGAAAAATTGCTTCCGTATAAAGATCTATTGACCAAAGAAATAGTGGTGCTTCGGTTGCATTTGTTACTCAAATTATTACAAAAGGATTATGTCGCTCATTTTCCAGACAATGAGGTTATTGTCAGACCTGAAAAAATAGTCCAAAAATTTATTGATTTAATTGAGATTCATTTTCATGAAGAATCTTCGGTGCGGTTTTATGCCCAACAGTTGAATATTACTCCAAATTATCTCAATATCCTTTCGCAAAAATATTTAAAAACTGCAGCAGGGGATTTTATAAAAGACAGAATTATGCTGGAAGCTAAGCGTTTGCTTATTAGTACTAGCTTGTCTATGAAAGAAATAGCTTATCAGTTGGGTTTTAATGATAACGGTTATTTTAGTAAGGCATTTAGAAAGCATACCGGAAAGGCTCCAAGTGATTTTAGGGAAAGTTATAATTTTTACCATTCTTCTCATTAATAATACTGCTCGAAATTGAATTTCTAATCGATTTTTGTAAATCTTAATAAGTGTCTAGCTGCGGTTAGCATATTTAAAAGTTTATTCAAAAGGTTTTTGGCTAAAAATCTTTTTTCAGTATTTAAAAATACGTTTTATGACCAACTTAAAAAACAGGAGTAATTTACTAACAGGATTTATTTTGATTATTATATCGTTAGTGAGTTGTTCATCTAAACAAGCAGATATTATGGATAAAAATAAAGCTCTTTTTGAAGCAGTTGATAGTGGGAATGTCACACTTGTGGCTACTATTTTAAGAGATAAACCATTTTTAGAACACAAACATGAAAAGGGGAGAACTGCATTGATGCATGCGGTTTATAAACGTAATAATAAGATTGCGGCTTTGTTAATCGATGCCGGTGCCAATGTTAATACACAGGATGATATTAAAAATAGTCCTTTTTTATATGCGGGTGCCGAAGGTAATTTGGAACTGGTAAAAATGGCATTGAATCATGGCGCAAATTTTAACATATTCAATCGTTACGGAGGTACGGCACTTATACCAGCGGCTGAGAAAGGTCATCTGGAAGTTGTGAAATTATTGGTAAATACGGCAGGTTTTCCTAAAGATCATATCAATAATTTAGGTTGGACTGCATTGTTAGAAGCTGTTTTATTGAGTGATGGCGGTAGAGTTCATGTAAATATTGTCGCTGCACTTATTGATGGCGGTTGTAATATAAACATAGCAGATAAAAATGGTATGACTGCCTTGGATCATGCTAAAAAACTACAGTATGTTGAAATGGTAAAATTATTAGAAAAAAAGGGATAAAATTATAAAGTTATAATAATGGAACAGAAAAAAATTAGTCGAAAACAATTTTTAGGAATGAGTGCCGCCGCAACAGGAGCGGCTTTGTTTTCTGGCGTAGGAAATGCGGCAATGGCACAAGTGTTGCCTGAGGATGAAAAAACTGCTGGCTCGAAAGAATATATTTTGACAAATGTAAGGCTGGAAGACGGTTTTGAATACAATGAAAAAAAGGAAGTTCAAGCCACCAAAACAGGCTTGTACAACTTGCATATCGCCGATGGGAAAATTAAAAGCATAGCAAAAGAGCGATTGAATTTAAAATTAAAAACAATTGATGCCAAAGGACTTTTAATGCTTCCTGCCTTGCGTGACATGCACATTCATATCGATAAAACCTATTATGGAGGCAAGTGGAATGCTGCACCTAGAAAAGGGTATACGGTAAAGGATATGATTACGCTGGAACAGAAGTTAATCCCGCAATTGTTGCCAGATTCGCAAAGAAAGGCCGAAGAAGCCATTAAGTTGATGCAAAGTCAAGGAAGTTATTTTGCTCGTTGCCAATGTAATATCGATCCCGTGAGCGGATTAAAAAGCTTGGAGCATTTGTTGGCGGCTTTAGAGAAAAACAAAGATAGTTTTGCCTGGGAAATAGTTGCTTTTCCACAACACGGCATACTTTATTCTCAATCAGAATCTTTACTGAGAGAGGCTGCAAAGATGGGAGTGGATTTCATTGGTGGACTGGACCCAACAAGCGTTGACGGCCATCTGGAAAAATCACTTGATGCGATGTTTCAAATCGCTTTGGATAACAATAAAGGGATAGATATACATTTGCATGAATCACCGCCATCGGGTAAGACAGCAATCGAATATATTATTAAAAGAACCGAAGAAAATAAGCAGCTTCAAGGTAAAACCTATATCAGTCATGGCTTTGCGCTTGCGAGAATGGAACAGAAGGAATTAGAAAAAATAGCTGAGCAAATGGGAGCGCTTGGTATCGGAGTGGTTTCTACAATTCCAATAGGTAGAACCATTATGCCTATACCTACCTTGAAAAAATATGGTGTAAAACTAATGACCGGTACTGATAGTATTGTGGATCATTGGATGCCTTTTGGTACTTGCGATATGTTGGAAAAGGCAAAATTATGTGCGCAACTTTATGGTTGGACCGATGAATACAGTCTAAGCCGAGCGCTGCATATTGCCACTACTGACGAAATATTACCTCTTAATGACTCAGGGGATCGTGTATGGCCAGCAGTAGGTAATGAAGCTAATTTTATTTTGGTAAAATCAAGTTGTTCTGCAGAGGCTGTAGCGCGTCTGCCTAAAAGAGAAGGTGTCTTTTTTAAAGGAAAATTAATTGCAGGGGAAATGAAGGGATAATAGCAGTTTGTCTTCTGTAAAGGAATTCTATAAAAGATTGGAGTACCCGTTTTTATACGGAAGAGAAAGTTTTGTTTTCTGAATTTTAGCTTTTCGTGTGATTTCAGAAGGTAATCATTAAAAAAGCCTCGAAAGTTTACTTTCGAGGCTTAATTTGTACTACGATCCTTCTCAATATTTTATAGGACGAGTTAATGATTAAAAGTTATTTAGAAGACATTACTTTTTTAACGCTATTTCCTCTATCAGTAGTCAATTTCACAATAAAAATCTCTTCTTGTTCCTTGTAAGTATGAAGGTGTAACATGATTTCTTTGTTCAAATAACTATTGGTATCTGTTTTAGATAGTACCAAGATTCCTTGCATATTAAATACTTCAATTTTTACATCAGATGTATAATCAAAATCGTATCGAATAGTAAGAACGTCTTTAAAAGGAACTGGATAAGCTGTAAAACTAGCGGTCTTAGTTTGTGCAGCTGGTCGAGCAAGCGGATCACTTGGATTACGCAAAATAACCGTACCACTTGTAAGACAGTTGTTGGCATCTTTTACCATCCATTTGTATTCTCCTGCAGATAAATTGCCAAAGAAATTGGATACCTGGTATGTCGCACCGTCATTGATGGAATAAAGGAATGCAGCTGTTCCACCTGAGGCGTTCAATGTGATTGAACCATCTTTTAATGCTTCACAGCAAGAAGGATTTACCGCTGATACAGATACTGAAATCAATGTCGGATTAGCTAAAGTAACAATGCCTTTCTTAACACAATCATTGACATCTTTTACCGCCCATTTGTATTCTCCTGCCGTAAGACCTGCAAATACATTTGATGTTTGGTAAGTTGATCCATCATCTTTAGAGTACATCAATGTTCCTGTTCCTCCTGTTGCTGTGATGGTAAATGAACCGTCGGTTCCTCCATTACATTTAGGATTTGTAGGTGTTGCTGACGCAACTATCAGTGTAGGAGCGATTAAATTAACAGTGCCTCTCGTGATACATCCATTGCCTTCTTTTACTGCCCATTGGTATTGTCCAGCAGCTAATGCATTAAATACTTGGGATGTTTGGTAAGTGGCACCATCATTTATAGAGTACATCAATGGACTGTTTCCTCCCGTAGCATTAATGGTAATCGAACCATCAGTTCCTCCATTACATTTAGGATTCACAAGAGTTGATGTTACAATTACCGCTGGTGGAGAGGTCAAAATAAATGTACCTTTCAATAAGCAGTCATTGGCATCTTTCACTCTCCATTTGTATTCTCCTGCAGCAAGGCCGGTAAATACATTGGAAGTGTGATAAGTATTACCTTGATCTATTGAGTACATCAAAGTACCCGTTCCTCCAGATGCAATAATGGTAATCGAACCGTCAGTTCCTCCATGACATATCGGATTTACAAGAGTTGATGATGCTGCTATCAATGGAGGATTGGTTAAAGTAACCGTGCCTTTCAAGATACAATTATTAGCATCTTTAACTACCCATTTGTATTCTCCGGCAAGTAGTCCGCTAAATACATTAGAGGCTTGGTAACTTACCCCATCATTTATTGAATACATCAAAGTAGCTGTGCCTCCAGAAGCTGCAATGGTGATCGAACCGTTTGGTTCGTAACAACATTTAGGGTTAGCTGGTGTAACATTTGCTACAATTATAGCAGGAATGCTGATGGTCACCGTACCTGATTTGACACATTCGTTGGCATCTTTCACTTTCCAAGAATAGGTTCCAACGCTAAGTCCGCTGAATACACCCGAAGCGACATAGGTAGCGCCGTTATCTTTGGAATACATCAGTGTTCCTGTTCCTCCCGATGCGGTGATGGTAAAACCGGTATTGGCTACGCCGAAGCAAAGCGGATTATTGGCAACAGCAGATGCTGCGATATCAGCAGGAATGGTGATCGTTACCGTACCTGATTTGACACATTCGTTGGCATCTTTCACTTTCCAAGAATAAGTTCCAACGCTAAGTCCGCTGAATACACCCGAAGCGACATAAGTAGCGCCGTTATCTTTGGAATACATCAGTGTTCCTGTTCCTCCCGATGCGGTGATGGTAAAACCGGTATTGGCTACGCCGAAGCAAAGCGGATTATTGGCAACAGCAGATGCTGCGATATCAGCAGGAATGGTGATCGTTACTGTACCTGATTTGACACATTCGTTGGCATCTTTCACTTTCCAAGAATAAGTTCCAGCGCTAAGTCCGCTGAATACACCCGAAGCCACATAAGTAGCGCCGTTATCTTTAGAATACATCAGGCTGCCTGTTCCTCCGGAAGCGGTGATGGTAAAGCCGGTATTGGCTACGCCAAAGCAAAGCGGATTATTGGCAACAGCAGATGCTGCGATATCAGCAGGAATGCTGATGGTCACCGTACCTGATTTGACACATTCGTTGGCATCTTTCACTTTCCAAGAATAGGTTCCAGCAGCAAGTCCGCT
>NZ_FQWO01000008.1 GCF_900129705.1 Flavobacterium granuli
CCAAGCAATGGCGAGAAGTAAATCCCGATTTGAAAGGTAATATCCGTGACTATGCGACAATCAACGAACTGATTTGTTTGTCAAATATGGAAAATATAAACGCTGTTTTCATCAACGAAAAAATTCCACAAAAAGAACGATTGATAAAACTGAATAAAATTGCAATCCAACAAATGGGTATATTGCAGGACGTTGAAAAACGGAAACTATTAAAATAGCAACAAGAATAGTCCATGCTTTTGGTGGCACATTTGCAATTCGCTCCAACCAACCGCACAAAGCCAAAATTGCAAAAGAGCCAACGCAGTACGAAAAGGAAAAAACCAAAGCGATAAAAAGAAGGGAGGTCTCATAACAGTTAGAGTTGCGTGCGCAGCACGAACAGCCGAGTCCCGATAATTATCGGCATGAGAAGTGGGTTGTCGGTTCTCAGTTGTGAGTCGTGAGAAGTGAGTTGTGAGAAGTGAGTCGTGAGTCGTGAATCGTGAGTTGTGAGAAGTGAGTTGTCGGTTCTCAGTTATCGGTTGATTCCGTCACTTCGAGTGATTTTATAAAATAGCGATAGCCTTTTTATAAAATTGTATCGAGAAGTCGGTTGTGGGTTATGAATCGTGAATCGTGAGAAGTGAATGCCTAAGCAGGGTTCTCGATACATTTTTGGTTTAAACTTGATTGTCCTTTAATTCCTGATTTTCAAAACCAAAAACACTCGAACTGACGACTGTAAAAATCGAAATAACTTCCGTCACTTCGAGGCATAATTTGTATTCTAAAAAAAGCAATATGATCTGACATCCACAGTGTCACCTCGAGCGGAGTCGAGCGGCTTCGATGTAAAAAACGTCAATGGTAGTTGTGAGTCGTGAGATGAGTGTTCAGTCTCGGGTTGTCGGTTGTGAGAGTCAAGAAGCAAGGTTATCGTTGTTTGCCCATCGTTAACCGTCTATAGGACAACGAATATCGTATATCGAACTTCGGATATCGTTTCCCTAGCTCAGGAGGCTTGCGGGTGACGGAAATATATTTGGTTGAATATTTTCTTATTACGTGTGTTTTTATTAATTTTACACGTAAATTAATTATTATGAATACGAAACTGACATTAAATATCGACCAGGATGTAATTGAAGAAGCAAAATTCTATGCTAAAAGCAATAGTGTGAGTCTTTCGAAGCTTATTGAAAATTATCTTTTGTCTTTGACGAAAAAAAATACGGAAAAAACTAAGGTGAGTCCGCTAGTGGAAAGCCTTACCGGGGTTATTTCTCTTGAAAGCGAAGATTACAAAAAAGAATATTCGGATTACTTATCTAAAAAATATTCTTGATGGATAAAATATTAGTTGATACGAATATCGTTTTAGATTTACTTTCTAAACGAGAAGAATTTTATAAGGAAGCGCAAGAATTATTTACTTTATCGGATCACAATAAAGTTAAGCTTTATATTTCTTCTTTGACAGTGGCTAATACTCATTACTTATTAGCTAGAAATTATAAGTTGGATCAAGCCAGAAAAATTCTGATCAAGTTTAAAGTTTTGGTTGAGGTCTTAGCTCTAGATGATAAGATTTTGGAATTAGCATTAGTTTCTGATTTTAAAGATTTTGAAGATGCGATTCAATATCATACCGCATTGGAGAATGAATTGGATTTAATTATAACACGAAATAAAAAAGATTTCAAAAAATCAATTCTTCCCGTTTTGACAGCAAAAGAATATTTGAAAAAGTAAGGGGGGGTGAGATGTGAATCGTGAATCGTGAGTCGTGAGTTGTGTCCTTCGACAAGCTCAGGATGACAGTGAGTTGTGAGTTGTGTCCTTCGACAAGCTCAGGATGACAGTAAGTTGTGGGTTGTGATTTTACGAGAGAATTCAGAATATAGAGAATATGTAGTGGGTCAAAGGGGATTTTTTCTTCTTTGACCTTTTTTTTTGGTGAGACGTGAATGTCTAAGCAGGGTTCTCGATACATTTTTGGTTTAAACTTGATTGTCCTTTAATTCCTGATCTTCAAAACCAAAAACACTCGAACTGACGACTATAAAAATCGAAATAACTTCCGTCACTTCGAGGCATAATTTTTTACCAAAAAAAGCAATATGATATAACATCCACAGTGTCACCTCGAGCGGAGTCGAGAGGCTTCGATGTAAAAAACGTCACTTCGAGTGATTTTATAAAATAGCGATAGCATTTTTATAAAATTGTATCGAGAAGTCGGTTGTGGGTTGTGAGTTAGAAGAGAGCAAGCAGATCAGTTTGTATTGTACTACACTAGTTGTTTGTTAATTATTGTATTCGCATATTTTTTATGAAAATAAGGACTTTAGTCTTGTTTTTTTAAGATAAAAAAATAATTATTAAATTATTTTAAAAAGCATAGCTACGGAATGTAAATTTGTTTATTTTTGAGTTTTGGAAGTTTAACATAGGCAATTACAAATAAATAAGCAAACTTTATTTTGGATATAAATAATGATATCGATCTTTTAGAAGGCTTTAGGAATGGCAATGAGATTGCGATCCGAAAGTTGTATGTGCTTTATTATCGTCCGCTATGTTATTTTAATCAAAAACTGGTTCATTACTCACAGGAAGCGGAGGATATTTCTACTGAAACATTTTTAAAACTACTACAAAAGAAAGATGACTTCGATAATCTTTCGGATATAAAATCGTTTCTTTTTACAGCCTCCAGAAATGCTTGCTATGATTTCTTGAGGAAGGAAAAACGGCATCATAAATCGCATCAGAAAATTATAGCTTTATCACCTTTCGAAGAGTCCTTTGGTGAGCAGGAAATGATAACAGCCAAAGTGCTGCAGACTATTTATGCCGAAATGGAAAATTTACCCAATCAATGCCAGCAGGTTTTTAAATCGATCTTTATAGAAGGCAAAAGCACGGCGGATATTGCTGCAGAAATGGAGATAAGCCCTCAAACTGTTTTAAACCAAAAGACCAAAGCTTTGCAGAAAATTAGATTGGCTTTGCATCATGAAAATATGTTTTCAGCCGTTTTATTGATGAATACGCTGTCTTTGATGTTGTATAAGCAAAGCTGAGGCATAGAGAAAACCAAATAGCTTTTACTGTATATTTCTCAATCTATACAGTAAAAGCCACAATCTATTCATTCATTCATTCATTCATTTTAGGATAAATGTTTATTACAATCTGTTGTTTAAAATCATAAAATACTGAGCTTATTCAGTATTTTTTTTGTTTTTAAAGGGCTTATTGTTAGCTATATATGAACTATTTTAAAAAAAAATGATTTCTAGGATGGTTAAAAAAACATTTTGCTCGTGTTAGTCTTGTATAATATTAAACCAAAGGGAAGCTTATGCCAAAAATACAACCTCAAATAGATGAGTTAATAACCAAGTTTCTGAATGGGACACTGGACAACAGTGAACGTACTGTTCTTGAAGATTGGGTTAATGCATCAGATTCCAATAAAAAAGTATTCGAAAATCTTAGCAACAAAGAATGGGTTGCGACTGAGTTAGAAAAAATATATGGATTTGATGAAGATGCCGGTTGGGAAACCATTGCAACTTCCTTGAATTCTAAAAGTGAGGGTGGTTTGATAAGACCGTATTCGTATTGGATGAAATGGGTTGCTGCAGCTGTTGTTTTAATTACGTTAGCGAGTAGTGGTTATTGGTTTTCGATTTTTAGCGGCAGTGATGAAGCATTGGTTGCCAATTTATCGCAAGAAGAACGTTTTGGTAAAGACATCAAGGCTCCAGAATCGAATAAGGCGATTCTGACTCTCGGGGATGGAAAGAAAATTGTTTTGGAAGAGGTGTCAAAAGGGAAGCTGGCTACCGATGGTGATGTTGAGGTAACAAAAACAGACGATGGGCAAATAATTTATAAAGGCAAAAAAGAGACTAGATCTAATGTGGTAAATGAAAACACCTTATTTGTTCCTAATGGGAGTAAGCCTGTACGATTAGTATTGGCCGATGGAACCGAAGTCTGGCTCAACAGCGGTTCCTCATTGACTTACCCTTCTCAATTTGTAGGGATTGATCGAAAAGTGAAAATGACAGGTGAGGTTTTCTTTGATGTGGCCAAAAATCCAGCTAAGCCATTTAAGGTAATGGCCAGCGGGCTTGAAACCCAGGCATTAGGAACGCAATTTAATATTAATGCTTATGCCGACGAGTCTATTGCTAAAATTACCCTAATTGAAGGAAGTATAAAAGTAGAGCGCAAGAAAAATAAAGGCATTGCAGATCATTTGATTGTTAAACCAGGACAGCAGTTATTGGGAGCAGAAGCCTTGAAATTAATTGATAATGCTAATATTGATGAAGTGATGGCCTGGAAAAAAGGACAGTTTTATTTTGAGGGAGCGAACATCCAAACCATCATGAGTCAGATTTCTAAATACTACGATATTGATGTAGTATATAAAGGAAATATCAATTATTCATTTGTCATGAAAATATCAAGAACGGTACCCATTTCTGAATTGTTGAAAATAATGGAGCTGACTGATTTAGTACGTTTTAAAATCGATGGAAATAAAATTACAGTAATGGAATTCAATAAAAAATAAAGGCAGATTCTTTTTTTTAGTTCCTTGCCGTAAACAAGAAAGTTGGGTTTTTCCTAAAAAAAAAGCCGGAAAGTGTTGGTCGCACTTCCGGCAAAATAGGGGTTAGCTCAATCATACAAGTGTCACAAGTATTAATTATTAACCAAAACCAAAGTTATGAATTTAAATTCAATTCTACAGCCTTCGCCTATGCGACGAAAGCTGAAATTTAAAACAGCATTAAAGATGAAAATAACCACCGTCTTACTGTTTGCAGCCAGCTTGCAAGTTTGCGCTATTGGAATGGCTCAAAAAGTCAATCTTAGATTTAAAAATGAAAACATGTTGACCGTTTTTCGGGAAATCGAAAAGCAGACTAATTATAGTTTTGTGTACGGAGAAGAACAATTGGCAGCTGCTAAAAAAATTAAGCTTTCATTGCAGAACGAGAAATTGGAAGTGGCGCTGGCTCTTATTTTTAAGGATCAGCCACTAACTTATACCATTAAAGGGAATCATATTATACTGAAGGAAAAAGAAATTATTCCTATTACGGTAGTGCAAAAGCAAATCAAAGGTAAGGTTGTCGATGAAAAGGGGGTGCCTTTAGTTGGAGCCACAGTACTTTTGAAAGGTACTAAAAAGTCGGTGGCAACAAATTTTGATGGTGATTTTACGATTGAAGTGCCTGATTTAAAAAGTACTCTAGTTGTGTCCTATACGGGATATGTATCTAAGGAAGTGGCTTTGGGTAATGGAACAGCTTCTATTGTAATTCAGTTGCAGGAGGAGAATACGACTTTGAATGAGGTAGTGATTGGTTATGGTAAGCAAAAAAGTGCTCAAGTGGTTAGTTCAATTTCTTCGATAAAAGGGGAACAATTGCAGTTGCCTGGGCGAAGTCTTAACAACTCATTGGCTGGGCGTGTCGCCGGTCTTTATGCAATTCAAAGAAGTGGGGAACCAGGTTATGACAATGCCGAAATTTATATTAGAGGGATTAGTTCTTTTGCCGGTGGTACCAAGGCATTAATCCTGGTGGATGGTGTGCCTCGTAACATGTCAGATATCAGCACTGAAGAAATTGAGACATTCACCGTATTAAAAGATGCTTCTGCAACTGCGGTGTATGGTTCTGAAGGAGCGAATGGTGTTATTCTTATTACCTCTAAAAGAGGGCTTAATCAAAAGACCGCCATTGATTTCAGGATGGATAATTCCTTCAATAGCCCAACCCGAGTGATGCCTTTTTTAGGTTCAGGTGACTGGTTGCGATTGTACAATGAGGCAAAATGGAATACGGAAGGGAATCCTAATACGTCATCATTTATTCCGTATAAAACGGATGCGCAAATTGCTTTATATGAAAGCGGGGCAGATCCGGATTTATACCCAAGTACAAACTGGATGGATATGTTGAAAAAAACGGCTACAAATCAAAAATATTCTCTCAATTTCAGAGGAGGGGGAGATAAAATGCGCTTTTTTGTAGGGACTTCCTATTACAATGAGGAAGGGGCATTTCTATCTAATCCGGTTGATTATAATGAATTTAATAAAAATATCAAATATGATGTAAATATTGGACTTAAAAGATTTAATCTTAGATCCAATATTGATATGGACATATCGGAAACCACTAAATTAAGTGTGGATTTATCCGGTCAATACCTTACCACTAATTATCCGGGTACTGGTACGAGTACTATCTTTCAATCGATGATGCGTTCAGCGCCCCATTTGATTCCCATGATCTATTCTAATGGGTATCCGTCCAGATTTAATGCAGGAGGCAACTATGCCAATCCCTATACGCAACTCAATTTTAGAGGTTATGCCAAGGAATATAGGGTATCGCTGCAAACGAATATAGGATTAGAACAAAGGTTCAAAGCCATACCAGGTTTAATATGGAAAATCAGAACAAGTTTTGATTCCGATTTTACATCAGTAGTTAATAAAGTAAGAAACCCGAGCGAGTATTTTTCTGATTCCAGGGATTTGAATGGAGATTTGATCATGAAAAAGGTTATTAATGGGGCGAATACAGCTACAGAAGAGACAGGAGGAGGATTTGCCGGCGGGAACAAAAGAATCTACATGGAAACCTCTTTGGGCTATAGTAAGAAATTAGGGGAAGATCATGTGCTTTCTGGTTTATTTCTATTAAATCAAAAAGAAAGCCAAGTACAGGGACAACCTTATCCTTACAAGAAGCAAGGAGCTGTGGGGAGATTGAGTTATGCCTATGGGAACAAATATTTTACCGATGCCAGTTTTGGTATTACAGGTAGTGAAAATTTTGCACCAGAAAATAGATATGGCTTTTTCCCTGCATTCGGCTTGGGTTATATGCTGACAAACGAATATAAAATAGGTGATCTAATACAATCCGTTGGAATCCAGACATTAAAATTACGTGTCTCTTATGGTAGAACCGGTAATGATCAGGTTTCTAATACAAGATTCCCTTATAAAGAAAACTTAAACTGGTCCGGGACCACACTTAATCTGGGGATTACTTCGTCAGGGGGAACTAATTCGTCTGGTAATTTAATATTTGAGAAACAGGCTTTTAATCCAAATATTCGTTGGGAAATAGAAGAAAAAAGAAATGTTGGAATTGACATTACGGCTTGGCACAATGCCTTAAGTTTTACCGTTGATTATTTTGACAACCTAAGACATGATATTTTATTGCAAAGAACTACGGTAGGTCAGGCGGCTGGTTTGCAACAAAATCCTTTCGAAAATTTTGGAAAAGTATCCAATAAAGGGATTGATGCCAGTTTGAATTTTAACAAAAAGATAAATGACTTTGGTATTGGAGCTACAGGGACATTTACGTTTGCCAGAAATAAAATAATAGAGATGGATGAAATCCCTAGAGCTGAATGGTATCAAAATTCTACGGGAACGCGATTGGGCATGGTTGATGGATGGGTTGCCGAAAGACTTTATACTAATGATGATTTTGATATTGTCACTAATGCTGTAACAGGAGCTAAAACATATAGTTTAAAAGCGGGATTGCCAATATCAAGATTAGGTAATGTATATCCGGGGAATATTAAATATGCGGATTTGAATGGAGACGGACTAATTAATGAATTTGACTGGACCAAGCATGTAGCTGGAGCTAAACCGTCTAATCCTGAAATTATTTATGGTTTTGGTGTAAACGCTGATTATAAAGGCTTTTATGCAAGTGCTTTTTTTCAAGGTGTTGCTAATGCGACGGCTTATTTAGACCCTAGTTTTATGATTCCTTTTGCGGGATCTGATCCACTGACCACTTCCACCAAAGGTTTTTCATTGGATAGATGGACAGAAGAAAATCCAAACCCAAATGCTTTGCTTCCTCGTTTGCAAATAAACAATACGAATCAATCCGATATCAGAAGAAGTTCTTGGTTCCTGAGAGATGCCGGTTTTTTGAGATTGAAAAATGCAGAAATTGGTTATAAATTAGAGCGAAAACAATTGGATTTTTTTGGATTTACTGCGGCCAGAGTTTATGTCTTGGGAACCAACTTGACTGTTTGGGATAAAATTAAGTATTGGGATCCTGAGCTGGGAGGCTCACAGGGAGGTTCAGCCTATCCTATTCAAAGGACTATAAACATAGGATTAGATGTAACATTTTAATT
This sequence comes from Flavobacterium granuli, assembly GCF_900129705.1. Classification (GTDB taxonomy): domain Bacteria; phylum Bacteroidota; class Bacteroidia; order Flavobacteriales; family Flavobacteriaceae; genus Flavobacterium; species Flavobacterium granuli. The sequence goes on from NZ_FQWO01000008.1 coordinate 8,206, forward strand.
AACAAAAAAAAAAATCAAATGAAAAAATATACTATTTCCCAATTTTTAATCGTACTGGTTTCCTTTTTTGGGCTATCCTCTTGTACCGATTATTTGAGTGTTGAGGACGGTTTTTCGGCCTCGGATTCCAAAGATTACATCCTTACCGATCCAGCGCAATCGCGAAGATTTCAAAGATCCATTTACCTTACGATGCCCAATTATTCTGATTATGCAGCAGCTGCTTCTGGCGGGCTAGGCAACCCTTGGGCTTCGATGAGCGATGAATTAAGCAACAATGCCAATGGGACATTACAAAATATCGGAGTGCAGGGGTATACCTCATTTTCTGCAGCTTCCCATCGCTGGCAAGCGCTTTACAGAACAATCCGAACAGCCAGTATTTATATTAGAGATGCTAAAATTATTGGTAAAGTGGGGGATCCGGACTATGTGAGTGAAGCCGAATTAAAAAGTCTTAAAGCAGAATGCTATTTTATGAGAGCCTACTCTTATTATCTTCTTTTGGAACAATACGGTCCGGTTCCCGTTTTAGAGGATATAGCCAGTGCTTCAGATCCTAATTCCGATTATGAAAGGAATTCAGTTGACGAGGTAGTTGCTGCAATTGAGAAAGACTTAGCGATTGCCATCACGGATCTTGATCCTACAAGAACTTCCACTACTGTAGCAAGTGGTTTTGAAGAAAGCCGTTTGGCAATACCCACTGTAGGGGTTGCCTTGGCAGTTAGGGCAAAATTATTGGTTTTAGTAGCATCTCCTTTGTACAATGGAGGTTTTGCTGAGGGAATGGCTTTGACAAACCATGACGGGAAGAAATTATTCCCTCAAAATTATGATGCAGGCAAATGGGTAAAAGCCAAGGATGCTTTAAAAGATTTGTTAACCTATGCCGATGCAGGAAACTATCAACTATACAAAAGTGCCTCCAATGACCCTAATCTTAATATTTATGAATTATTTCAAAAATACAACAAAGAAATCATTTGGGGTAACCCTGTACAAAGTTGGGGGACTGTTGAAGCCGCACAAACGCCAAGAGACATCACCGTTGTCGCTGGTGGCAGTAATGGCTCTACCCTTGGTGTAACCCAAGAAATGGTAGATGCTTTTTTCATGAAAAACGGTTTGGCTATTACTGATGCCGGTTCAACTTATGAGGCAACAGGTTTTACAAACGTGTTAAACCCTGCTACCCGATTTGTGAAAAGTGGCGTAACAGTCTATATGACGGATTCTAATGTTTTAAAAGCATACGCCAATAGAGAACCACGTTTTTATGCTGCTGTTACTTATCAGGGAAAAAGCTGGCATGATGTAGTTTCTAACCCAAGTTTGCAAGGAACCACTCCAGCCACATCTAAAGTAACCAAAGTTTTGTTTGCCAGAGATGTTCCTTCATCTAAGGCTCCGGCACCTTTACCGGGCTATGGCGGAATTGCAAACAATGACAATCGATTAGGCGGGTTCCCTAAGACGGGTTATTTATGTTATAAAAACTCCAATAGAACGATTCATCCTACTGTAGCATCAGGGATTAGAAGTGTTTTTAGACCTTCGATTATCTTTCGTTTGGCAGATTTTTATTTATTGTATGCAGAAGTTTTAAATGAAATTAATCCAGGTGATCCGGACATTGTTAAATACATTGACCTTGTGAGAGAAAGAGCTGGTATAGCCGGTTATGCCACAATGCAGACTAATGGAACCAAAACAGGAGTAATAGGCAACAAAAACGCCATGAGAAATGCTATTATTGCTGAAAGAAGAGTAGAATTATTTACCGAAGGTCAACGTTATTTTGATGTGCGTCGTTGGATGATAGCTGATAAACCGGAAGGAATGCAGGGAGGGTTTTTTACAGGAATGAATATGGATGGTAATGCCAATGATTTAACTTTTTTCCAGAAGATAAATGTTGATAATGCACCTAGAAAATTTGACAGGGCTATGTATTTGTACCCAATTCAATTATCTGAGATTACAAACAGCAGAAAACTGGTGCAAAATCCAGGTTGGTAATTTAATGCATTAGGTTCCTTATTCAATAAGTTAGTAGCTTAGTGTTTTCTAAAGGAGTTGATCAAAATTTATTTTGATCAGCTCCTTTTTATTTTGTAATTCTAAAGGACTATAAGGATCCGCTGCAAAGTTTCTGATTTTGCGCAATCTTACTATTGTATTGCAAACGAAATCGTCCTAAAAGTCTCCTGACTCAAAAAACGTTTTTATTAAAAGTAAAAACAATACATTTTTGATGTATTTTTATTAAAAAGTTCTAGATGAAATAGGCTTAGCTAATTAGAAATCAAACATTGCCGCATTTCATAACAGCGACAGTGTTGACTGGATTGATATCTTTACTAGACCAGCATACTTTTGTATTATTTAACCATAAAATCGATTAAATGAAGATTAAATTTTTATTATTATTAATGCCATTATTCGCAATAAGTCAATCTAAACCATATTATAAGCAGACTATTACAGCCTATGAAATAAATAAGAAAGACACTATTAATAAGAAAATCTTAGTGAGCTATCTTGACAGCCTAAGAAAGATTATTACAACGGAAAATAATATTTCAAATGCCATATCAGGCAGCATATTAAAAAGCGGAAAAACTCACTCAGTTATTGAAGTTGATACAGATAGATTATATGTTTCTGCAGACATTGATCAAAAAGGCGATACAATAGGGAAATTAATCTACGTATATGATGAGAAAAAAAACAGGACAGAAAATTATCAAATAAGAAAAGCTGATACAATAAATGGACAAAAACGGCTGTATAATGAGTCTGGAAAATGTACAAAACTCTATAACAGACGGAAAGTAGGTCACAAATATTTTTTAAGTACGGAATGGGATTATGATTCTAATGGAAATACCACACAGTGCAAAACCTATAACGAATCTGGAGCATTAGTAGGATTTGATAGATACGAGAATGTTTACAAAAAAAATGAATTTATAACTACCAAATATTCATATTCTAATCACAAAGGTTTCGTAAAAGAATTGAAAGAAATAAAAAAGGATTCTATAACAACTACTTATTTTTATTCCAATAGTGTTGGTTATAATTATGGGATAAAAATCAGTAATGTTGATGGGGGGATGCGTATTCAAGAAGAAGATGAAAACGGAAATATGAAAGAGTTGAAAATATTTGATAGCAATGGGAATTTAATAGTTTATGTGAAGAATTCCGAAATAAGACTTCACCCGAAAAATAAATAAACAGCCACTAATAGCTAGGATTTCGTTGCGTGCGCAGCACGAACAGCCGAGGCCCGATAATTATCGGCATGAGAAGTGGGTTGTCGGTTCTCAGTTGTGAGTTGTGAATCGTGAATCGTGAGTCGTGAATCGTGAGTTGTGGGTTGTGAGTTGTCTGTTCTCGGTTGTGATTTTACGAGACAATTGAGAATATAGAGTTAATATCAGAAAAATGCCAAAAGCTTATGTTAAAAACCTTTGCTGATAAAGTGATTGATTTCAACCGTCATTTAGACTATTCGGCTGGGTTGCCAAATGGTTTTCGTGTATTGAATCCTTATTTGGATAATTCAGAGACTATGGAGGTGATGCAACAGTTTTATCATAAATATTATAACGATTGTGATCGGCGAAAATTTATTATAGGAATTAACCCAAGCCGTCAGGGAGCAGGAGTTACGGGTGTTCCGTTTACCGATACCAAGCGGCTGGAAAGTGTTTGCGGCATCAAAATGCAGTCGGTTCATACACATGAAATTTCTTCGGTATTCATGTATGATATGATTGCTGCCTATGGTGGGGTACACGATTTCTATAAAGAATTTTATATCAATTCTCCGTTTCCTTTGGCTCTGGTTCGGCAAACCAAAGAGGGCAAATGGTTAAATGCCAATTATTATGATGATCCAACTCTTTTTGAAATGCTAAAAGAATTTATAATTGTTTCTTTAAAAAACCATATTGGTTTGGGACTGGACACTTCAGAGGTTTATGTGCTGGGGAAAAAAAATGCCAGTTTTATCGATAAGATCAATAAAGAAGAAAAGTTATTTGAACGCATGCAAGTGCTGGAGCATCCGCGCTACATCCAGCAATACAAATCCAAAGAAAGGCAGTTGTATATTGATAAATATATTTTGACATTGCAAAATATTAAAAGAGGCAAGGAATAATTGATACTTTTTGATCTAAGGCTATTCTGCCGCCAGACGGGCTGATTTTTTGATCTAAGGCATTTTGCGGTTAAAATTCGCTTTGATAGCTATGGCGAACTTAGGCTGTACACCAAATTAAAAACTATTTTTAGTTTTATTTAAGACCATATTTCCGCCAAAATCAGGACAATTTTTTAGGAGACTAGGGCAATTGAGTTGGCGCAGAGAAGGGGTGCATCGTTTGAGTATTTTTATTATTTTAGCATCTAAGCGTTATTGCTTTCTTAAAATTTTCCGAGGATGCATAAAGATAGGATTTGGCTTTCGTCCCCTCATATGGGGGGGAGTGAACAAGAGTATATTAAAGAAGCCTTTGATGCGAATTGGATTGCGCCTGTTGGTCCCCATATTGAAGCTTTTGAGTCTCAGTTGGAGCAGTATTTGGTTTCGGGCTCTGTTGCGGCATTAAATTCAGGAACCTCGGCCATTCATTTGGGATTGATTCTTTTGGGCGTTGGAGTGGGGGATAGGGTAATTTGTCAAAGTCTTACTTTTGCGGCTTCTGTCAATCCGATATTATATCTTGGGGCGGCAGCTGTTTTTATTGATAGTGAGTCAGAAACATGGAATTTATGCCCGATAGCATTAGAAGAGGCTATCGTGGATCAAATAAAAAAAAACAAAAAACCCAAAGCCATTATTGCAGTGCATCTGTATGGTGTTCCTTATCAAGTGGAGGCCATTAGGGCTATTGCTGATCGCTATGGAATTCCTCTTTTGGAAGACAGTGCGGAAGCTCTTGGGAGTCGTTATAAAGGACAGGCCTGTGGCAGTTTTGGAGATGTAGCTGTCTTGTCCTTTAATGGGAACAAAATTATAACCACTTCAGGCGGGGGTGCTCTGGTGTGTGGCACAAAGGAATTAAAAGAAAGAGCTATTTTTTTAGCTACTCAGGCTAAAGAAAACAGTCCGCATTACCAGCATAATGAAATAGGGTATAATTACAGGATGAGTAATATCTGTGCGGCTATTGGTCGCGGTCAAATGGAAGTAGTAGACGAGCATGTAGGCTTGCGCAGAAAGATGCATGCTTTTTATGTGGATTTATTCAAGGGCATTGAGGGGGTAACTGTTTTTAGCGTCCCCAATGAAGATTATTTTGCGAATTACTGGTTGAGTACGATCTTAGTTGCGGCTAATGCCGAAAAAGGAATTGATCGAGATGCTTTGCGACTGGCTTTTGAAGCGGCTAATATTGAATCAAGACCCTTGTGGAAACCGATGCATTTGCAACCGGTTTTTGAGCATTTTCCTTATTATGGAGGGCAGTTGGCCGAGCGTTTGTTTGAGGAGGGATTGTGTTTGCCTTCGGGATCTAATTTGACTGATGAAGAAAGAGATCGGATTGCAGTGACAGTGAAGGCTTTTTTTGGTCAATAGTCCGTGAGGCGTTGTCGGTTGTTGATTGTCTTTTTTTGTTTGTGAAGTAGGTTGATTCTAAAGGAACTAAGGAGGGGTGTTTTTTAAAGAAGATTTTTTTTTTTGAATTAAATTAATGCCATTGTGTTTTTTTAAATTTTTTAGGATTATTTTTGGTAAATTAAAGCCAATTTATTTTTTAACCTATACCTAAGCATTTTGAGTAGTCATAAGCATCTTGATCCATCATCTAAGGCCTCTGCTTTTTTTTCCAGAGCCAACTTACGATTTAATATCCACAGTCTGGGTTATCTGCCGCGGTGGATTATTGTGATCATGGATCTCACCGTTTTGGTTGTTGCTTTCTTTTTTACTTTTTTGATTTTCAGGGGTACAGGTTTGGATTATATTTTGACAGCAGACAGTGGTTTGTTTGTCACCGCTTTGTTTGGTGTAAATTTATTTTTCTTTTGGTTGTTTCGAACGTATTCCGGTATTATCCGGCATTCTTCCTATATTGATGCGGTTAAGCTTTTGTTTTCGCAAATGTCTGTTTTGGTATTGTTCTTAATTTTAAATTTTTTATTTGAAGTTTTTTATGGTTCCAAGGCTTTTTTGAATACCGCTTTTTTTATCAATATGGTGTTGTCTTTCTGTGGTTTGTTTTTATATCGGGTTGTTGTGAAGCAAACTTTTGAGCATTATATTGCTGAGAAAAACGATGTTAAATTGATTCGTACCCTCATCTATGGCACGGATGCGAATGCCATTTCGGTAGCGAACGCTTTGAAATTAGAAAGTCCAAGCCGTTTCAAGATTGTGGGATTTGTGGACAGAAAAAATCAAAATTCGACCAAGCGAATGTTGGACCTGCCTATTCTGGTTCAGAAGAAAAAGTTGCCAACGCTGATGCGATCCGTTGGAGCCCAAGGAATTATTATAGCCGATAAGGGCTTGAGTAAGGAAGAGCAGATGGTTATTGTGGATCAGTGTTTGGAGTTTAACTACAAGGTGTATATAGTGCCTGGGATTACCGATTGGGAAAATCAGAAGGAAATTTCGAAAAAAGTAAAGAATTTACAAATTGAAGATTTGCTGGAAAGAAAGGCGATTGTATTGGATGGTAAGTCGATTTCTAAGCAGTTGAAGGATAAAACCATTTTAATTACCGGAGGGGCGGGTTCTATAGGGAGCGAAATTGTAAGACAGGTATTGGGTTTTAACCCTAAAAAAATTATTATCCTGGATCAGGCCGAGACCCCTTTGCACCATCTTTCTTTAGAGATTGAGCGTGTCGTTTCTGATTCAGAAATACACAGTGTAGTTGCTGATGTCAGAAATAAAGTGGCCTTACGTCATGTTTTTGAGAGCTACCGCCCACAGGTTGTTTTTCATGCTGCGGCCTATAAGCATGTGCCTTTGATGGAGGAGAATCCTTCGCAGGCGATTTTGACTAATATCGAAGGGACAAAAAACCTGGCCGATTTGTCCTGTGAGTACGGGGTTAAAAAGTTTGTGATGGTTTCTACTGACAAGGCAGTGAATCCGAGTAATGTCATGGGAGCCAGTAAGCGGATTGCGGAGAAATACGTTCAAAGCCTGCATTTGAAAAGTAAGGAAGAGCAATGTTTGAAAGCGACTAAGTTTATTACTACCCGTTTTGGAAATGTGCTAGGTTCCAATGGATCAGTGGTGCCCTTGTTTAGCAAGCAGATTGCTGAGGGCGGTCCGATTACGATTACACATCCCGATATCATCCGTTATTTTATGACTATTCCTGAGGCTTGCCAATTGGTATTGGAAGCGGGGGCCATGGGTAAGGGAGGGGAAATCTATATTTTTGATATGGGGAAGCCGGTTAAAATTATTGATTTGGCCAGAAAAATGATTAAGTTGGCCGGATTTGTTCCTGACAAAGACATAAAGATTGCGATTGTAGGCTTGCGTCCCGGAGAGAAATTGTATGAGGAATTGCTCAATGATACTTCAAAGACATTGGCGACCCATCATGAGAAAATTATGATTGCTGAGGATGTTCAGGATGAATTTGACATGTTGCATCGTGATATTGACGAACTGATTGCGATTGCCAATTTTTTTGACAGTGAGGGTATTGTTTCTAAGATGAAGAAAATTGTTCCGGAGTTTAAGAGTATGAATTCGGCTTATGAGGTGCTGGATAATTAGTGAGTCGTGAGTCGTGAGAAGTGAGAATATATGAGGTGGGCCAAAGGAGATTTTTCTTTTTTGGCCCATTTTTTTTAGGGAAGCTGAGTTGTGGGTTGTGAGAAGTGTTCTTCGGCCCTTCGGCTCTTCGACAAAAGCTCAGCTCAGGATGACCGTGAGAAGTGATTGTTGGTTATGGAATGTCGTTTAGAGGGAATAAAAAAGCCAATTTATCGTAAGAATTAGTGTTAAAATATTATTTTAGCCTTATATATAAAAAAAATGAAACAATTACTTCAGTGGACCATCATCATTCCAGTACTGTCCTGGATTCTATTTTTTAGCGGACTTGTGGACAACAGCAGCATCTTTCAAATTATTGCAAGCCTATTGCTTATCCTTAGTGTTATGTCGGCCGTGCATCATTCGGAAATCATCGCAGAAAGAGTAGGAGAACCCTATGGAACCATTATTTTAGCCATATCGATAACAGTCATTGAAGTTTCAATTATTATATCGCTCATGATGTCTGAGGGCTCAGCAGCAGCTTCGCTGGCCAGGGATACGGTCTATGCTGCCACAATGCTTATTCTTAACGGTATTATTGGATTCTGTCTTCTGATAGGAGGGTTGAAACATTATGAGCAGAATTTTTCGGCCTCTTCAGTCACCATTGGATTGGTTTCACTGGTTTCGATTATCGTATTTACATTAGTGTTTCCCACCTTCACAGAAAGTGTTAAGGGATCTTATTATTCGGTACCCCAACTGGTTTTTGCTTCCGGTGCCTGTCTCGTTATTTATAGCTCTTTTCTGTTTGCGCAAACCAGAAGATACAGACAATATTTTCTCACCATTGGAGCCGATGAAAATGAGGAAGTGGCTGAGCCTATACTGATCAATAACAGGGTTTTCTTTACCAGTTTAATTTTTCTTGTGGTGAGTTTAGGCATTGTAGTGTTACTGGCAAAAACGCTTTCTCCTACGATTGAAAGTATTATTGTTAGTTATAGTTTACCAAAAACTTTGGTCGGGGTTGTGATTGCGGCAATTATCTTATTGCCTGAAGCCATTGCGGCTATTATAGCGGCTAGAAAAAACAGACTGCAAACCAGTATCAATTTGGCCTTGGGTTCCGCTTTGGCCAGTATTGGGCTAACCATTCCGAGTGTGGCAGCAGTTTGTATCATGATGGATATGCCGATTATTCTGGGACTTGATATTAAGTCGATTGTTCTGTTGGCCTTGTCCGTCTTTACCGTAATGTTGTCGTTAAGCAAAGGCAAGTCTAATATTGTTTATGGGGTGGTGCTTCTGGTTAATTTATTTGCTTTTATATTCCTTATGATATACCCCTAATCAAAAAAACAGCCACTTGAAAGTCAGAAAAGTCTTTTTTTGGCGAGTATTTTGATATTAAAGCAAAGGCCATTTTTAAAGACTGCTGAGACCGAACTTCTTCAAACAACGGCAATGTTTTTTAATAGATAGTAGTGACTAAATAAATGGAAAATGACAAATAATCAGGATGAACGTATTGCAAAAATGACGTTCGCATCAGTATACCCACATTATCTTGCCAAGGTGCAAAAGAAAGGGAGAACAGCAGAAGAGCTCCATCAGGTCATTGAATGGCTGACCGCTTTTGATAAAAAAAGGCTGGCGCAGCTCATTGAAGAAAAAGCAACATTCGAAGTGTTTTTTCAGCAGGCGACAATACATCCTAATGCGGATCTGATTAAAGGAGTGATCTGTGGCTATCGGGTAGAAGAAATAGCAAATCCATTAACGCAGCAGGTCCGGTATTTGGACCGACTGGTAGATGAGTTGGCCAAAGGGCGCAAGATGGATAAGATTTTGCGGGTTAAATAAGAAATGTCTATTGGTTTGAATGGTATTATTTATCTGATTTATGCGTAAATTAGCATCAGCTATTGCCACAATAATTAACTAAATCTGTTTTATTATGAAAAATCCAGGTCTTTTTTGTTTGCTGTTGGTTTGTATTGGATTCCAAAGCTGTAAAAAAAATGAAAATCCCAAAGTGGTCTCTGTCGAAAAACCGATAAAGGTGCAGTGTTATAGGGCGTTGTATGAAAAAGATACAATTGATTTTAAAATGAATACTTTGAAAGACGGTACCATAACAGGTGATATGGTTATGAAAGTTTTTAATATGCCCAAAAAGCTTGGAGAAATTGCCGGGGAATTTCGCGGTGATACCTTATTTGCCAGCTATACATTTATCGAGGGAACAAATAAAAAAATAACATACAAAAATCCAATGGCCTTTTTAAAGCGAGACGGTGAACTCATTTTAGGCAATGGGAAAATTGAAACGTCTATGGGGGCTTCTTATTTTGTCAAAGGCGTACCTATCGATTTTGAACGGGTAAAGTATAAATTTGCGGCCATAGATTGTGTGGGAGAATAGGGGTTCATTATAAGCGAGCTGTTGTAAAAATCGATGAGTTGTATAGGCTTTGAAGGTTTTGCCACGACTTCATGAATTATAGTTGTTTTTTAACCGCAAAGAGCGCAAAGGCGCTTCGCTTTTTCCTCGATCATTATCCGTTTAGCGGACTAGTTTCAATATTGGCAGAAGGATGAAACAGATTAGGCGGATTTTTGCTGATTTATGTATGTAAATCCGTTTTATCCTTTTAAATCGGTCTCAGCCGTGTTCCATTTTCTACAAATTCAATATTGGCAGACAACTGACATTAAAAAAAAAGTTAAATTTTACAAAACAAAATTACTTTGTCGTTAACTTCGCCCTCGAAATGAGAACAATTGTGTATTACATCTACTTAAGTCTTCTGCTGCTATGTGGCGGGAAACATGTATTTGCGGCCAATAATCCTATCACAACAGTCTGTTCTTTTGATCATAATTTTGCTGAGAAACAAGAATTAAAAATTTCAAATCCCGCTAAGAGCAGTTTGTCGATAGATCAAGCTGACATCGATTTGGATGAAGAATTCCATACGGATTCTAATTCCGCCGATGGAACTGCCAAGCTAGTGGCAACCCTAAGCCACAGTATCTGTTTTAGTTCTCTACATTCGTTTGTTGCTAAGGATTACAGCAATCGGATTAAAATCTTCTCGTCCTTTTGCGGTTATTTCAACCCTATTTACATTAAACAAAGAGTTTTAAGAATTTGATTTATAGCACATCAGTTACCAAAGATGGGATGCTATAGGTTTAATGTAAAGATTTCTATTCACTATTGTTTACACATGCATTATGGTTTATGAACGCCATAGAGCGGGCTAAACTATTTTTATATCCTTTTATTATTGTAGCTGTTTTTTTTGAATTCGTCCAGAATTCAGAAGCAGTTATGATAGCGTCTTTTTTTGACAGTTCAGAATTATACTCTCTGGCAACTGATGGCTTTTTTGTTCAAAAGGAATTGCTCAATTCCGTGCATTTAATCGCTTAATTTCCATTTTTATATATCATGAAGAGAATAATTGTGTTCACAGGTAGTCTTGCCTTGTTGTGTTTAATAAGTTGTACAACTAAAAAAGAAGACAAAGAAACCGCAGTTAAATTTACGGTCACTAATCCCGTGCTTATTGACACTTCGTTTACCAAAGAATATGTTTCGCAAATTCGGTCCGTGCGAAACATTGAAATTCGCGCTCAGGAAAAAGGCTATCTGCAAAACATTTATGTTGATGAAGGGCAATTTGTAAAAGCAGGACAGCTGTTGTTTCGGATTATGCCGGGCATGTATCAGGCCGAACTGCTGAAAGCACAGGCTGAAGCCAAAGCCGCTGAGATTGAATTACAAAATTCTAAAGCATTAGCCGATAAAAACATAGTTTCAAAAAACGAACAAGCTTTGGCGCAGGCCAAGTTAGAGCAGGCCAGAGCCGAAGTAGCATTGGCAAAACTGCATTTGTCCTTTACTGAAATCAGAGCGCCCTTTGATGGCAGCATCGACCGCATTCCTAAAAAATTAGGCAGTCTTATTGATGAAGGGGAGTTGTTGACCAGTCTGTCGGATAATAGTAAAATGTTTGCCTATTTTAATGTTTCTGAACCCGAATACATAGCTTATCAAACGCATAAAAGTGATCGGGGGAGCAGCAGCGTTAGCTTGCTTTTGGCCAATGGGGAACCATTAAAATACAAAGGAAAGATAGAAGTCATTGAAAGTGAATTTGATAACGAGACCGGTAATATTGCTTTCAGGGCAAGTTTTCCTAACTCGGATAAATTGTTGAGAAATGGCGAAACGGGCAAGGTGATGATGCGTGTTCCTGTTAGAGGGGCTTTGATTATTCCGCAAAAAGCGACCTATGAAATACAAGATAAAAAATATGTATTTGTAGTCAATAAGCAGCATATCATTCAATCTAAAGAAATTACCATAAAAGGGGAAATGCCAGATTTATACGTTGTGGATAGCGGAATAACGGCCAACGAAAGGATCGTGCTGGATGGAATTCAAAAAGCCAATGATAAGGATAAGATTCATTATGATTATCTAGATCCAAAAGGAGTGTTGGCGCAGTTGCGATTAAAAGCGGAGTAGTCATTTTAACGATTAAAAAAATATAAAATGTTTAATAAATTTATACAAAGACCCGTGTTGTCGATAGTGATATCGTTAGTCATCGTCTTTTTGGGAGTATTGGCAATGACTGCTTTGCCAATCACACAATTCCCTTCTATTTCACCACCAAAAGTGAATATTACTGCTGATTATCCGGGCGCCAATGGAGAATTGATGGTTAAGGCAGTTGTTATTCCGCTTGAAAGAGCGATTAATGGGGTTCCTGGAATGAAGTACATCACCTCTGATGCCGGTAATGATGGAGAGGCTTCTGTACAAGTGGTGTTTAATCTGGGAACCGATCCGAATCAGGCTGCGATTAATATTCAAAATCGTGTCGCTTCTGTGATCAATAAATTACCTCCATTAGTGGTACGGGAAGGCTTGAAAATCACCAGGGAGGAACCTAATATGTTGTTGTACGTCAATTTATTTAGTAAAGATCCCAAAACAGATCAAAAATTTCTGTACAATTATGCCGATATCAACATTCTTTCTGATTTAAAGCGTGTCAACGGAGTCGGTTTTGCCGATATTTTAGGGAATAGGGATTATGCGATGCGAATTTGGTTGAAACCCGATCGAATGCTGGCCTACAAGATATCAGCCGAAGAAATTATGGAGTCTTTGAGCAATCAAAGTTTAGAAGCTTCACCCGGTAAAACAGGAGAAAGCTCCGGTAAAAGATCTCAGGCTTTTGAGTATGTTTTGAAATATAAAGGGAGGTATACTAGTAAGGAGGGTTATGAAAATATTGTGGTACGATCTAATCCTGATGGCCAATTATTGCGATTGAAAGAGGTAGCCGATGTTGAGTTTGGAAGTTCGATGTATGATATTTATTCCAGTATTGATGGAAAGCCATCAGCGGCAATTACCATTAAACAATCCTATGGAAGTAATGCCAGTCAGGTGATTGAAGATGTAAAAGCGAAGATGCAGGACTTGAAAAAATCTTTTCCCAAAGGCATGGATTATGAAATCAGTTATGATGTATCTAAATTTCTAGATGCTTCAATTGAAAAAGTAATTCACACTCTGGTTGAGGCTTTTATATTGGTGGGATTAGTGGTGTTCTTGTTTCTGGGCGACTGGCGTTCTACTCTTATTCCCGCCATTGCTGTTCCGGTTTCTTTAATTGGTACGTTTGCTTTTATGCAACTTTTTGGGATTACCATTAACCTGATTACTTTGTTTGCGCTGGTATTGGCCATTGGAGTTGTGGTAGATGATGCCATTGTAGTGATTGAAGCGGTGCATGCCAAAATGGAGGAAGAGCATCTTTCGGCCAGAAAAGCGACTAAAAAAGCAATGTCGGAAATAGGAGGAGCCATTATAGCGATTACTTTCCTGATGGCAGCGGTTTTTATACCCGTTGCTTTCATGTCGGGTCCAGTGGGGATTTTTTACCGACAGTTTTCGATTACTATGGCTACAGCCATTATTCTTTCGGGCGTTGTGGCTTTAACTTTGACTCCGGCTTTGTGTGCTTTGATGTTGAAAAATACCCATGGGAAAGCGCGTCCTAAAAACCTGATGAATCGATTTTTGGATGGTTTTAATGCCAAGTTCAATCATTTGTCCTCGGGCTACCAAAAAGTCTTGGGAATCTTTATCAACAGGAGATCTGTTTCGATGGGTGTTTTGTTGTTTTTCTGCGCGGGTATATTTTTCATCAACACCAGTTTGCCGTCAGGATTTATTCCGGGTGAAGATCAGGGGATGTTTTATGCCATTATTCAAACTCCTCCGGGCTCCTCTTTAGAAAGGACCAATCAGATAGCCGAAAAACTTCAAAAAGTAGCTGAAAAAGTAGCCGGAGTAAAATCGGTTTCGGCTTTGGCAGGATATGAAATTTTGACTGAAGGGACTGGTGCTAATACAGGAACTTGCCTAATTAACTTGGAAGACTGGAAAGACCGCCATCAGAATGTGGAAGAAATTATTAAAACCTTAGAGGAAGAAACCAAAAAAATTTCAGGGGCTACCATTGAGTATTTTCAGCCACCGGCTGTTCCCGGTTATGGGGCAGCAGGAGGTTTTGAGCTGCGATTGTTGGATAAGGCAGGTTCTGGCGACTATAAAAAAATGGAAAGCGTCAGTAAAGAATTTGTTGCGGCATTGAAGAAACGTCCCGAGCTGAGTTCGGTGTTTACTTTTTATAGCGCGAGTTTCCCGCAATATATGCTTGATATTGATAATGATTTGGCCCAACAAAAAGGGGTGAGTATCGAGAATGCGATGAATACTTTATCGACCTTAGTTGGAAGTAATTATGAAACCAATTTTATTAAATACGACCGCCAATACAAGGTAATTGTACAAGCTTCGCCTGAATATCGAGCCTTGCCAGAAGATATCTTGAAATTGTATGTCAAAAACGACAGAGACGAAATGGTGCCTTTTTCGGCTTTTATGAAAATGAAAAAAGTATATGGACTTTCGGAAATTACCAGACATAATATGTACAATGCTGCTGAAATTAGTGGGGCTCCTGCTATTGGATATAGTAGCGGAACCGCCATTGAGGTGGTCAATGAGGTGGCGGCCAAAACGCTTCCAAGAGGCTTTGGAATTGATTGGGCAGGTATTTCCGCCGATGAGGTTGCCAGAGGAAATGAAGCGATTTACATCTTTTTAATTTGTCTGGGTTTTGTCTACTTGGTTCTTGCGGCTCAATACGAGAGTTTTATTTTGCCATTGGTTGTTATTTTGTCCTTGCCGGCGGGTATTTTTGGTGCTTTTCTCTGTTTGAAATTATTTGGACTGGCCAATAATATCTATGCTCAGGTTGCTTTTATTATGCTTATTGGTTTGTTAGGAAAGAATGCGGTCTTGATCGTAGAATTTGCCGCCCAAAAACACAGTCAGGGGATGTCAGTACTCGAAGCCGCAATGGAAGGCGCCGTTGTGCGTTTCCGCCCTATTTTGATGACCTCTTTTGCTTTTATTGCCGGTCTGATTCCTATGACTGTGGCTTCTGATCCGGGTAAAATAGGAAATAGAACACTGGGATCTGCCGCAGCGGGAGGAATGTTTATTGGTACAGTCTGCGGGGTATTGATAATCCCGGGTTTGTATTACATTTTTGCAAAAATTTCAGAAAAGCATAAGCTTTCTAAACATGAAGACGAAAATCCATTTACCGAATACTTGAACAACAATGAATAAAATGAAGTTATACCACTATCTTATTCCGCTGGGGATTTGCCTGGCGGCTGTAAGTTGTAAGGCTCCGGAGATTGCCGGGTCTGCAGCTCCTGTAGCTCTTCCCGAATTCTATGGGAACCATAACGACAGCACGAATGTGGCAGCTGTGTCTTGGAGAAATTTTTTCAAGGACCGGAATTTGGTCGATTTGATCGATACGGCTCTAAAAAACAATCAGGAGTTACTGATTACGATGCAGGAAATTGAAATTGCCAAGAACGATATTCGCGTGCGCAAAGGCGCTTTGTTGCCCATGCTTGGGCTAAAAGCCGGAGCCGGGCTAGAGAAGGTGGGAAGGTATACCAGTCAAGGTGCCGGAGATGCTTCAACAGAGATCAGTCCGGGCCATGAAATGCCGGATCCTTTGGGGGATTTTAAATTGGCGGCCTGTGCTAATTGGGAAATCGATATTTGGAAAAAATTAAGAAATGCCAAAAAAGCAGCTCTGAGTAGGTATTTGTCTACTGTTGAAGGCAAAAATTTTGTCTTGACTAATTTGATAGCCGAGGTATCGGAATCGTATTATGAGTTGCTTTTTCTGGATAGTCAAATGCTTGTTGTTAAGCAAAATATTGGCTTACAAAAAAGTGCTTTAGAAATTGTAAAAGCCCAAAAAGAGGCGGCAAAAACAACGGAATTGGCCGTTCAGAAATTTCAGGCGGAAGTATTGGCATCGCAAAATGTCGAGTTGGTGATTCAGCAAAAGATAAGAGAGACCGAAAACAGAATCAATTTTTTATTAGGCCGTTATCCGCAAGAGATTAAGCGAGATGCCAGTGGTTTTTTGAGTTTGACCGCCAATGTTGTTCCGACTGGAATTCCAGCACAATTATTGACTAATCGTCCCGATATCCAAAAGGCCGAGCTGGAGTTGGTTGCAGCTAAGCTCGATGTGAAAGTGGCCCGTGCGGAGTTCTATCCATCAGTAGCTATTTCAGCCGGTTTAGGATTGAATGCATTCAAACCGTCCTATTTGTTTCAATTTCCGGAATCGGTTTTGTACTCCTTAGTTGGCGATATTGCTGCGCCCTTGATCAATAGAAATGCGATTAAAGCCGAGTTTGCGAATGCCAATGCCCGACAATTGCAAGCCTTGTACAACTATGACAAGACTGTTTTGAATGCTTATCTGGAAGTATCCAACCAGCTTTCTAAAATTTCGAATCTGGAAAAAAGCTATGATTTGAAATCCAGACAGGTCGAAGCGTTGCATAAGTCTATTGCAGTTTCAAATGATTTGTTTAAATCGGCCAGAGTCGACTATTTTGAAGTGCTGATGACCCAGCGCGATGCTTTAGAATCCCAATTGGAATTGATTGAAACTAAAAAAGAACAACTCAATGCCTCCGTTTATATGTATAGGGATTTAGGTGGTGGTTGGAAATAAACAATGTGAATCACAAAGCCAGTCCGTTTTTTAGGACTGGCTTTATTATTTAAGGAAATGCTATGTAAAATATTGTTTTTTTAATCAGTTATGTTTCAATCAGTAAATAGGAATAGAGCAAAAAAGTCTTGGCGGTTAGTATTTAGGCCAAGTAAAATAATTTGGCTTGCATTGCGATGAATAGGAATGGATAGCCTTAGCATCTAAGATGACAAAAGAGACGCTATTATTTCTTAAATTTGCCGCCAAGAATTTTTAATTACCACAATGAATATATTTGATCTAATTATCAACGACAAGGAGGTGGTTTCTCTCGATACTGTTTTTCTTAATGAACTGAATCAGAAAAAGATGCTGCAGCTGGTCAAAGAGCATAAGTATGTAGCCGAACTCGCTAAATACGGATTGACAACTAACAATAAAATAATGTTGTACGGGAGTTCTGGTTGCGGAAAAACAACTACGGCCAAAGCGCTTGCAAACGCACTGAATAAGCCCATTCTGATCCTTAATTTGAGTAATGTAGTTTGTGCCCGAATTGGTGAAACAGCTCAAAATATAAAGCAGGTTTTTGACAAAGCAGCCAGAGAAAATGCGGTTCTTTTTCTCGATGAATTTGATCAGATTGCTAAAGACCGCGTGAGTGATGATAAGGATGTGGGAGAAATGAGAAGGTTGGTCAATACGATTATCCAGCTCATTGATTATTATCCTAAAAATGCTTTGCTGCTCTGTGCGACTAACCATCCTGAAATTATTGACAGCGCGCTTTTGAGACGTTTTCAGCTGCAAATCCATTTTGAAATGCCAACTCCGGATATTTTGGATGTTTATTATGATAAATTATTGAGTTCCTTTCCTGAAAATCTTCAAAATATCGAGCGGAAATATGCTATTTCTTTTGCCGAAGCGAAAGACTATGCTTTCACATTGGTCAAATCGGCTTTGATTGATGCATTGGAAAAGCAGGAAAAAATGAATCAAGAAAGAATCGGCAGCCTGTCCTAAATCAGGAAAGCGATTCTTTGTGAATATGAGTAGATATAGGACGCTTTCGATGAAAGCAAAGCGGATAGAACATAGCGGCAGCCAGCGATGAAGCCGTTCTTGTCAGAGGAAGCGGATTGAAAGCGGATCAGTATTAGATTTTAAAGTCGTTTCTGAAAAATATTTTTAAGCTTGGCGGCTTTTGAATACTTTTCAGAAACGACTTTTTAATTCAGGTATTAGAGGGTTTGTACGGAATGGATTGTCAGTCGATTAATCCGCTTTTTTCTGTGCGAGGTTTCAAATTAGAAACTGTAGGTCATCGCCATCAACAGATAAGCATTGGAATTGGATGGATTGGTAGCAGTATTCCAAAAAATAGCTTCTGATGAAAGGTCGACCCTGATTTCGGGAATAATGGTCAGATTTCCTGTTTTGTAATTTAGTGACAGCGTATTGCCTACAATATTGGATTCCCCCATTGCCGGAAGTGCTATTGCGGCTTTTTTAGCATCAAAATATTCCAGTCGGTAAGCAAGCCTTAGGTTTTCTTTGGCTGCATAGCTGGCATATCCAACCAGAGCAAACCAATTTTCATCATTACTGCTAGCGGTATCCTCTTTTATTATCGAATAGGTTCCGTTGAATCCCAGAGAAAATTTATCATTGATGGTTTTAGAGGCAACAATATCAAATTGAGTTTTATTTACGCTGCTGGCCGGATTGGCGCTTCCTGAAGTTAGATTGAAATACAGGCTTTCGGAGGTGCTGGTATAAGCCAATTGCCCAATGACTGTTTTTTGGTCTGAGCCCGCTTCCAGGGCGGTTTTAAAGTCGGTAGGATTGCTCAGGCCCGCCATAAGGCTGAATTTTCCTAAGGTATATTGAACCTTTAGACCCGTATTAAAAAAAGGCCCGTTTGTGAAAGCATAGGACATGCTGTAATTTTTGTTGTCTACCGCATCCAATAGTTCATATCCGATGTGGGTGGTAAAGCTGCCGGCAACGAGCTTGAAACGCTCTGAGAACTGGTAGGTGAAATAGAGTTGCTTGATCATGAAGGAGCTGCTGTTGTCATTATAAGTGAACTCTTTGTCTCTGTTTCCGAATCCCAAATCTACAAAAACGGTACCCTTAGCCCTGCTATGAGAGGCTTCGATGGAAACCATGCCCAGTTCGAAAGAATTATGAGCATAGGTGAAACTGGTTTTTCCATTGGGAGACAGGCCTGAAAAATCATACTTGTAGTAGAGGTCTGCCGATCCGCCGAAAGTGGTTGATGGTACCGAAGCTTCTTGTGCGAATGTCATCGTGCTTGTAAGTAGGAGTCCTAAAATGCTTGCTGTTTTTTTCATGTTAGTTTGGTTTGTTGGTTAATTTTGGTGTTGGTTTATATGCTTGTTTTTCTTATGATCAGAGGCGGTAGTTTTTTAGTTTTCAGCGGTTTATTTCGGGTTTCGTTGAGGCTAAATTATCAACTTTAGATTCCCTTCGATGATTTTTTTTTAAATTCACAAAAGAATTATCGATATCAAAAAATCAATAAACAGGAAATGCTTATTTCGTATTTTAAGCATTCTTTTTTAATTTTTACATAATCGATGTTTTGTGTTTTACCCCTGTTTTTTATAGGTTGATTTTATTTTGGTTAAAAAAAATAGCTATTGTTTTGTTTTTTTATTGATTTAATTAGTGTTAGTGGTGTTTTTTAATGGGGGTTGTTTTTATTTTAATAAAAATTAAAATTCAGCTTTTTATATAAAAAAAGAATGAACAGTTAATGCATGATGGAGCATAGTAAAAAAGTGATAAGGGAGTTATTGCTAATGAATGCAGCGGAATAAAAGTGGTTTAAATCGCGTATCTTTACTTTAGAATTAAAGGACTAAAAGTGGTTGGGCTTTTTTAGAAAGCAGAGCTTGCGTTTATTTAAATAAATAGCAAATCTAAAACCGCTGTTGGTATAAACGAAGGCCAAGGATTATCATTAAATACACAACTGTTTTACAATGAACTGGCACCTACTCCCCCTTTCCGAAATAGAGCGGCTGTTGAACACAAGCCCTTCAGGTATAGATAGTGTTACTGCTTCACAACTTCTTGCAGAACATGGAAAAAACCAATTAGAGAAGAAAAAAAGGAAGACAATTTTGCAAATGCTGCTACAGCAACTGCTGGATTTTATGATTCTTATTCTTGTAGCTGCGGCCATAATTTCAGGGATATTGGGGGATATTATAGATACGATAATTATTCTTGCCATTATTGTCATTAATACGGCTGTGGGTGTGATACAAGAATACCGTGCCCAAAAGGCGATGGAGGCATTAAAGAAAATGGCAAGCGGCATTGCCCAAGTGGTGCGTGAAGGAACAAAGTTAGCCCTTCCTTTTTCAGAGCTTGTTCCGGGAGATTTATTGTTTCTCGAAGTGGGAAATATTATTCCTGCGGACATTCGTTTTTTTGAGACCCAACAGATAAAAGTGGACGAATCAGTACTTACGGGCGAGTCGCACAATGTACAAAAGCATCCTGAGGAGCTGCCGCAAGGCGATTATGTGCTTGGCGACCGAATAAATATGGGCTATAAAGGCACGCATGTCACAAGTGGTTCTGGACTTGCGTATGTCGTGGCCACGGGAATGAGTACGGAGCTGGGGCGAATTGCACGAATGATCCAAACTGAGGAAGCAGCAACACCTTTACAAAAAAGATTAACGGTATTTGGGAAACAATTGTCGGTTGGTATATTGATCGTCTGTGCTCTGATCTTTGGCATAGGGATCTGGCGTGGCGAGACAGTCTTAAGCATGTTGCTTACTTCTATTTCGCTTGCTGTTGCCGCAATCCCCGAGGCATTAGCCGCTCTGGTGACCATTGCACTCGCATTTGGCGCCAAGCGGTTGGTCAAAAGCAATGTGCTGATCAGAAAACTGGCTGCCGTTGAATCATTGGGTTCTGTCGGTTATATCTGTACAGACAAAACGGGAACACTTACGCTGAATAAAATGACCGTAGAGGAAATTTTTGAGACCTCAGATGAAACAGCTAATCTTGTATTTGGCGGACAGAATGCTTTATTGGCTGCCATGGCATTAAATAATGATACATCCATTGACAGCAACGGAAAATGGTTGGGCGATTCGACCGAGCTGGCCCTGGCACGATATGCTTTTGATAAAAATTATAAGCGAGCCGATTTAGAACTAGACTATCCCAGAGTAGCGGAATTGCCTTTTGATTCCACACGAAAATGTATGAGTACCCTGCATAAATGCGATAAAGGAGTGCTGCTCATTACCAAAGGTGCAGTTGAGGAACTTTTGGGAAAATTGAATGATGAACAAAAAACAGCCAAGGCCGAATTTGAATTTAAAGCAAATGAGATGGCGGCTAAGGGATATCGCGTATTAGGATATGCGGTAAAAAGACTTGCTGATGTGCCTGATAATTTAGCTTCGGGAGAAATAGAAAGCGCGTTAACCCTGATTGGATTTACGGCAATGATTGATCCGCCGCGCGAAGAAGCCAAACAGGCGGTTGCCCAATGCAAAGAAGCAGGAATTATTACCGTTATGATTACCGGGGATCATAAACTCACGGCCATGGCCATAGCAAAGAGATTGGGAATTCTAGAATCTGAAGAAGATCTGGTATTGAGCGGTCCGGAACTTAACCAATTAAAATTGGAAGAATTTGAGGATATAGTTGAGCGAGTGCGGGTTTATGCACGGGTAAATCCGGAACAGAAGCTGAAAATTATTACTGCCTTGCAGGATAAAAATCACTTTGTCGCGATGACAGGTGATGGTGTCAATGATGCGCCGGCGCTCAAGAATGCCAATATAGGAATTGCCATGGGGATCAACGGAACGGAAGTTTCCAAAGAAGCCTCACAAATGATTTTGTTGGACGATAATTTTTCAACTATCGTTGTGGCCATAAAACAAGGGCGAAGGATATTTGATAACATTTTGAAATTCATCAAATATATCATGACCGGAAACTCCGGGGAATTATGGGCCATTTTTCTGGCTCCTTTTCTCGGATTGCCAATGCCTTTGTTGCCCATACAAATTCTCTGGATCAATCTTGTCAGCGACAGTTTGCCCGGATTAGCGCTTGGCTCTGAAAGTGCTGATGCGCATATAATGAAACGGCCTCCAAGAAGTCCGGGGCAGAATATTTTCTCCAGAGCGATGGTGATTCATATTTTATGGGTAGGTTTTCTGATCGGATTAATCACTTTAGGCATACAAGCCTGGGCCATTGAGAATGAAAAGGACCACTGGCAAACCATGGCCTTTTCTGTTCTTTGTTTTGCTCAATTGGCACATGCCATGGCCATTCGTTCCGAGCGTGAATCCATTTTCAGGATTGGTTTGTTTTCAAATAAGTACATGATAATTGCTTTGTCGATCGCTATCGCTTTGCAGTTAATGGTTATTTATTCCCCTTTTTTCAATGTGATTTTTAAGACCCAAGCGTTGACGGTTAATGAGCTTGCCTTGACAATAGCAGTGTCCGGCACGGTGTTTTTTGCGGTGGAAATAGAGAAATGGATAAAAAGGAAATGGGGTTAGGGGTTGGAATAGTGAAAAGTAATTATGGTACTGATTCGAGATATTTATTTTCGGGTTAATTTGAATTTGTAGAGCCCTTTGCAGACGCACCAACTTCTGTGCTGTACTATGGCGAAATGAAAATAAAAGAGGTGCAAATGAAAATTAATACTTATAAAAACAGCCAGCTAAATCAATAACAAAAAGGGAATCTGCTGACGTATTTTTATAAAAACAGAAAGATTGACAAGCAGGGCAATAAAAAAAGCCCTCTGGAAAATCCGGAAGGCTCATTTTTGAAAATAAATTATTTTTTTGATTCCTCTACAGAAACTTTTCTAAACTCTTTTAAAAGTTTTTCCAGGTCCAAAGTCGATTTACGTGCTCTTGTTCCCGCCGCTTTGTTTCCTTTTTCGATGTGCAGTTCAGCCTCTGTTTTGAAGTTTTCAAATTCGGCATTGATTTTTTCGAATAAATCTTTCATGGTGATACTATATTAAATTAGGGCGCAAAAATAAAAGTTTACTTATTAGATAGCACTAATTTGGTGTTAAAATTATTGTTATTTAATCGAGAAAATGAAGGAGGGCCAATGGATGCGGATGCTTGCTTGCCGTGATTTTCAAAGTTTTTGAAATTATACAGATCCAATTTAATATATATAGTTTTGATTAGGAGTTGTTTATATCTAAACGAAAAATCTTATATTTGTTAGGCGATGATTCTGATTGTATCGAAAAGGGCTCCATAATACGCTTGGTTTTTATCCTGATAGACAATGAATACTACCAATAACAGCGATTCGGACTGGTTGTTTGAGATAGCACCCAAGAATAATTTCTTCTCGTTGAACTTCAAAGAGGTTTGGCAATACCGCGACTTGCTGTTGCTTTTTGTAAAAAGAGATGTGGTCACGGTGTACAAACAAACCATTTTGGGGCCGTTATGGTACCTGATACAACCGCTTTTTACCTCGATTACTTTTACTGTGATTTTCAATAATGTTGCCGGGATCAGCACCGGAATTGTGCCTTCTTTCCTTTTTAATTTGGCCGGTATCACGATTTGGAATTATTTCACGGCTTGCCTTAATGATACTTCGGATACCTTTAAGCGCAATGCTTCTATTTTTGGGAAGGTCTATTTTCCGCGAATCATCATGCCGCTTTCGGTAGTGGTTTCTAACTTGTTGAAATTCGGAATTCAGTTTCTGATTTTTGTAATTTTTTATTTGTATTTTTATTACCAAGGCGCCGCTATTAGTCTTAATGCCAGTGTATTGTTTTTTCCGCTGTTAGTGGTTTTGATGGGGGTTTTGGGATTGGGACTGGGGATGATTATTTCCTCTTTGGTTACTAAATACAGGGATTTGAGTTATTTGATCGGTTTTGGAGTGCAATTGCTGATGTATCTCTCGGCGGTGATGTATCCTATGGCACTAATCAGGGAGAAAATCCCCGACTATGCTTGGTTGGTAAGCTATAATCCACTGGCTTATATTATTGAAAGCAGTCGATACATGTTGCTCAATACGGGTCATATTTCGGTTTCAGGACTTGTTTATACGTTTTTGCTGAGTTTTTTTATTTTTTTTATGGGCTTGCTTATTTTTAACAAAACGGAGAAAAGTTTTATTGATACGGTCTAGGGAGTTGTGAGTTATGGGTTGTGAATCGTCAGTCGTGAATCGTGAATCGAGAGTAGTAAGTGATGTCATTTTTCTACTCAAAACTGACGACTGACGACTCACTAAAAAAAGAAGATATGGATCATAAAGAGTTGGATGTTTGGAAAAAGAGTATGGATTTGGTTGTTACAGTATATCAAATTACGCAGCTATTTCCGGATTCAGAAAAATTTGGTTTGACTAGTCAAATGAGAAGAGCAGCTGTTTCAATTCCATCTAATATTGCTGAAGGGGCCGCAAGAAAAGGAGATAGAGAATTGATTCATTTTCTTCATGTTGCCTTGGGGTCACTTTCAGAATTAGAAACACAATATTTAATAGCAATGCGATTGGAATTTATTAAGAACGAGCAAGTTTTTGAACTACAAATGATTGATGTTAAAAAACTTTTGATAGGGTTTAGAAATTATTTAAATAAGTGAATAGTGAGTAGTAAGTGAGTTATTTTTCTACTCACGACTCACGACTCACGATTCACGACTCACTAAAATGAAAGACATCATCTTAAAAGCCGAAAACATCTCCAAGCAATACCGTCTGGGACAGGTAGGGACCGGTACGCTGAGTCATGACCTGAACCGTTGGTGGTGTCAATTGAGAGGAAAAGAAGATCCTTATTTGAAAATAGGGGATACAAATGATCGCTCTACCAAAGGAGAAAGCGATTATGTATGGGCTTTGCAAGATATCAACTTTGAAGTGGAGCGCGGTGAAGTTTTGGGGATTATAGGCAAAAACGGAGCAGGAAAATCGACACTGTTAAAAATATTATCCAAGGTGACTGCACCTACAACGGGTAGCATAAAATCCCGGGGAAGGATTGCTTCTTTACTCGAAGTGGGAACCGGTTTTAACGGGGAGATGACCGGCAGGGAAAATATTTTTCTTAACGGGGCTATTTTGGGTATGACTAAAAGAGAGATTGCTTCCAAACTCGATGAAATTATTGCTTTCTCGGGTTGCGAACGCTATATAGACACTCCTGTGAAACGCTACAGCAGCGGAATGACGGTACGATTGGCCTTTGCCGTGGCAGCATTCCTTGAACCCGAGATCTTGGTTATTGATGAGGTTCTGGCTGTGGGTGATGCCGAGTTTCAGAAAAAAGCCATCGGCAAGATGCAGGATATTTCCAGGGGTGAAGGACGGACGGTTTTGTTTGTGAGTCATAATATGGCGGCGGTGAAGAGCCTTTGTACGAGGGGGATGGTGTTGGAGCATGGGAAAGTGAAATTTGATGGTGCTATTGATGAAGCTGTTAGTTACTATTTGAGCGGAGAATCGGAAGTAATGAACAAGAAAGTGTTTGATGAGGATTATAATAATGAAGTATTTCAATTAAACGAAATTTCATTAAGAAGTAAAGGTCAAACTTATGAAGAATCTTTAAGTGAAAATTTACCAATTGAATTGCATACAAAATTGCAACTTAGAAGTGAACAATCTGACCGTTATCATGTAACATATCACTTATATAATGAAATGGGGGAGGCTATGTTTTCATTTTCTAATTTTCAAACAACGAATTTGAAAACAGGAGATAATAATCTTATTTGTACTATTCCAGCTTCTTTTTTTCAACCAGGTCAGTACTTTTTGTCACTATTTATTATTGAAGATAAACGTCAAGCTATTTTTGTTGAAAAAAATATTATTTCTTTTACGGTAGTTGACGGAGAAAGAGAATTAGGTGTTTATATGGGGAAAGAACCAGGTTATATTAAACCACAGTTTGAATGGAAAAATTTATTAAAAGGATGATAAATGTAACCAAAACTTTTTTACCGCCTCAAGAAGAGTACCAAGAGATTTTAAAAAGAGCTTGGGATAATTCTTGGATTACAAATCGAGGATCTTTGGTTCAAGAGTTAGAAGAAAATTTACTTTCTTATTTGGCGTTGAATCAAGTTGTGTTAACTACAAATGGAACCATTCCATTGCAAATTGCACTGAAAGTATTGGCAAAAGGAGGAGAAGTCATTACGTCGCCGTTTTCATATGTTGCAACAACAGCAACCATTGTGTGGGAAAACTGCAAACCTGTTTTTGTAGATATTCATCCCGAGTATTTAACCATTGATGAGATAAAAATAGAAGAAGCCATAACCGATAAAACGACGGCTATTTTGGTAACCCATGTTTTTGGTAATCCATGTAATGTTGAAGAAATTCAACGAATTGCAGGTAAATATAAATTAAAAGTAATTTATGATGCTGCACACTGTTTTGGAGTTACCTATAAAAATGAATCCATTTTTAATTATGGTGATGTAAGCACCTGTAGTTTTCATGCCACCAAATTATTTCATACAGGAGAAGGCGGAGCCATGTTTACTTCGGATAAAGAATTACAACATAAATTGTTTTATAGTCATAATTTCGGGCATAACGGACCTTTAGCCTTTCATGGTGTAGGAATTAATGCTAAAATGTCGGAATTACAAGCCGCAATGGGATTGTCGGTTTTACCGTATATGGGGACTATACTAGCTGAAAGAAAAAAAGTAGTTGATTTTTATAATGCCAATTTGGATTTTTCAAAACTTAAAGCCTTGAAAATAAGAAAAAATACACATTGGAATTATAGTTATTATCCCGTTATTTTTGAGAGTGAAGCACAACTTTTAAGAGTAGAAAAGGCATTAAGTTACAATCAAATTATGCCACGTCGCTATTTTTATCCTTCATTAAATACTATTGATTATACAAAAGGACAATCAATGCCAATTTCAGAGAATATTGCTTCAAGGATTATGTGTTTGCCTTTGTATGTGGGATTGTCTGAAAATGATTTAGAGAGAATAGTTTCACTTATAAATACGAATTTATGTTAATAGTGGGAGCCAAGGGATTTGCTAAAGAAGTATTAGAAGTGGTTCATCAATTAAACCAATTGGATAATTTGGTTTTTTATGATGATGTGAATGATGATGTGCCAGAAAAATTATTTGGTCAATTTCCCGTTTTAAGAACTATTGAAGCCGCTTTAATCTATTTTAAAACGATTGATAATCAATTTACCATTGGCATTGGGAATCCTGTTTTAAGAAAAAAACTGTGCGATAAATTCACTGATTTAGGAGGGGAATTTGTTTCTACCATTAGTCCTTTAGCAGCTATTGGTTCTTTTGACGTTCAAATTGGTATTGGTTCAAATATTCTTTCGGGTTCTGTTTTTTCAAATGGTATTCGAGTTGGTAAAGGAAGCATAGTTTATTATAATTCAGTAATCACGCATGATTGTATAATTGGTGATTTTGTGGAAATTTCTCCAAGTGTTACTTTGTTAGGTAGATGTATAATTGGCTGCTGTACTCAAATAGGTTCCAATGCTACTATATTGCCCAGTATTAGAATAGGGAAAAATGTTATAATTGGCGCAGGTTCAGTTGTTACCAAAGACCTTCCAGATAATTGTTTGGCTGTTGGTGTTCCGGCTAAAATCATTAAAGAGTTAGCACCCTTAGAATTCTAATATGGAAAAATATCCTAAAGTAAGCGTTTGCATGATAACTTATAATCATGAAAAATTTATTGCAGAAGCTATAAATGGAGTTTTAATGCAAGAATGTGATTTTGAAATAGAGCTTATTATTGCTAACGATTGTTCTCCAGACCAAACAGATGAGGTTATCCAAAATATTTTAGAAAATCATCCTCGAGCTTCTTGGATTAAATATATAAAGC
Source organism: Flavobacterium granuli (assembly GCF_900129705.1). Classification (GTDB taxonomy): domain Bacteria; phylum Bacteroidota; class Bacteroidia; order Flavobacteriales; family Flavobacteriaceae; genus Flavobacterium; species Flavobacterium granuli. Next base: position 36,040 of record NZ_FQWO01000008.1, read on the forward strand.
AGGAAAAGAACATTGGGATAATGCCTAATTTTATATTTTCATTAAATCAATGCAAAGGCGATTTTGTTGCTATGTGTGAGGGTGATGATTATTGGATAACCAAAGATAAACTGCAAAAACAAGTTGATATTTTAGAATCAAATAATAATGTTGGGTTAGTTTATACCAACGTGAAGCATTTTAAGCAATCTACAGGCGAATTGATTGAAATTATTCCTAGATATGCAAAAGAACGTACGGAAGTTATTCCCTTGATGTTAAAAAGTAAATTTATAGAGTTTCCAACTACAGTATTTAGAAAAACTGTTTTGGATAAAGTAATTGGTATCATAAAAAATGAACTTGAAAACGGAGTAATTGGTGATACTAGAATTTTGTTGGAAACAGCCCAAAATTCAGAAATCTATTTTTTGAACGAAATTACAACAGTTTATAGAATTTTAGAGGGAAGTGCAAGCCATCCTACAGATATTGATAAATATATTTTTGCTTTAAAGGATACTTATTTATGCAGAAAAACATTTGTTGAAAGAAATAGCTTAGATACTAAATGGTTGTCTGATTCTGTTTGTAATATGAATAGAGGTTTAATAAATAGCGCGTTTGTATCTAAGAAATATTCAGATACCATTAAATTATTAAAGAATGTATTAATTGTAGAGGTTTTTAAATATTGCAGTTGGAATGTTTTCAGAAGAAAGATGAAGATTGATATTTTGATAAAACTTCTTTTATCTTTATTTGGAATAGGGTTTTTAAGACAAAAACTAAGATGAAAAAAGCGACCACCGTTAGTGTTTGCATGATTACCTATGGCCATGAAAATTATATTCGTAAAGCTATAGAAGGAGTTTTAATGCAAGAATGTGATTTTGAAGTAGAACTAATTATAGTCAACGATTGCTCGCCAGATAAAACTGATTTAGTTATTCGAGATATTTTAGAGAATCATCCCAGAAAAAAATGGATTAAATATATAAGGCAAGAGAATAATTTAGGAATGATGCCTAATTTTATTTTTGCCTTAGGTCAATGTTCAGGAGCTTATATAGCACTTTGTGAAGGTGATGATTATTGGATCGATCCATTGAAACTGCAAAAACAAGTTGATTTTTTGGAGGAAAATCTTGAATATGTGTTGTGTTTTCACAAGGTAGCCATATTGAAAACTGATGGCGAAATTGTAGATGATTTTATTACTGTGGTACCAGAAAATTATGAAACGATTGAAACGCTGGCACGATTAGGAAATTATATCCATACGCCTTCAGTAGTTTTTAGAAATATTATAAAGAAATTTCCATTTGAGTTTGAATTTACCCCAATAGGCGATTTTTTTCTATATATGATGTTGGCCGAGCATGGGAAATTGAAGTATTTGGAAGATAAAATGGGTGTTTATAGGCATGGAGTTGGTGTTTTTTCTGGTGGCTCCAGATTGAAAATGACAATAAACAGTCTTAAATTATTTACTTATTTACTTTCCTATCTTAAAGCGGATGAAATAAAAAAAATCATTCTTAATCGGCAATTATTAAGTATTTCCTCATTAGAGAATATGATTGCAAATCAATACAAAGGTTTTTTTATCTCAAATCATATTTTTTTTAGGTCGATTAAATTTATTAATGAAAATTATAAGCAACCTTCTAAAATAGTAAAAAAAATAATTTTAAAAGTATTAAAATAATGCTTGCCATAATTATCCCATATTACAAGTTCACTTTCTTTGAAGTTACTTTAGAGTCGCTCGCCAGTCAAATCAATCAACGATTCAAAGTATATATCGGGGATGATGCGAGTCCGGAAAATCCATCTGATCTATTGGAGCACTATAAAGGGAAATTTGATTTTGAGTATCATCGTTTTGAAGAGAATCTTGGAGGGATTTCATTGACAAAACAATGGGAACGCTGTATTGCTTTATCAGGGAATGAGGAATGGATTATGATTTTGGGAGATGATGATGTGTTGGGCGAGAATGTGGTGGAAGGGTTTTATGGGAATTTGCCCGAAATAGAGCAGGATGGGATTAATGTTGTACGGTTTGCAACGCGGCTTATTGATGAAAAAGGAGATTGTATCTCGAGAATCTACCAGCATCCAAAATTAGAAAAAGGCTTGGATTTTTTTATTAGAAAATTAAAATGGGAAACGCGGAGTTCATTATCTGAATACATTTTTAAAAGGAAAAGTTTTTTAGAAAAAAAGATTCAGTATTATCCTTTCGGGTTTTATAGTGATGACAGGGCTTGGGTAGATTTTGCAGCAGACAAACCCATTTTTTCAATAAACAATATTCTGATTTTTATTAGAATTTCGTCTCAAAGTCTTTCGGGTTCAACAGATAAAAATATAGTAAAGAAATCCGAATATTTATATGTCAAACATTTTTATGACAATGAGTTGGAAAGATTGTCTAAAAAAAACAGGCTTTTTATTTTAAAAAAGGTAGAATTTTTTTTCTATCTAAATAAAAAAATAAATTTAATTGATTGGATTTTATTATATATTAGGTATTTCAAGTGTCTTGATATAAAGGAATTGTATCGGTTTCATAAAAGATTATTTAAATTTTTTTTAAATGAGAAAAGTTCTATTTATAATACATGAAGCCTCTGAAACAGGAGCACCAATGATGATTGATCATTTACTGGATAGTTCTTGTTCAAAGAAGAATGACTGCTATGTCTTATGTATTTATGGTGGAAAAATTGAAGAAAGTTTAAGGCAAAAAGCTAAAATATCGGTCCTCCATAAGAAAAATTCAGACACCTTTTTAAATAAAGTTTTTAAAAAGTTTTATAAGAATGAAAATAATTTTTTGAGAAAACTAAGCAATAATTTTTTTGATTTAGTATACATAAATAGTTTGGCCACGCTGACGAGATTGCCAAAGTTGGATTTTTTAAAAAACAACAAATCAATTTTGCATGTTCATGAGGGACCAATACTTTCTGAAAATTTAGGAGTCCAGGAAATCATTTCTAAAGAGATTGAAAATATTTCAAGTTTTATTTTTGTTTCTGAATTTGCGAAGAATAATTTTATTTTAAATCACAGCATTGCAGCTGCAAAATGTCAGGTTATCCCTCCTGTTATGCGAAATGTGAAAAAACAGGCTGCCGAGGTAAAAAATTTAGATTTGCCTGAGAACTCATTTGTTGTTTGTTCTTCGGGTTCGTTAAACTACAACAAGGGAGTTGATGTTTTTTTGCAAGTTGCTAAAAATGTCATAAGTCAAGCTCGTCCTGATTTTCCTATTTATTTTGTTTGGATAGGAATGCATGGAAATCAGGAGATCAGAAGTCATTTTTTGGGTGATATAAAAAAAATGGGACTAAAGAATAATATACTTGTTATTCCTAATACAGATAAAATTATAGATTATTTTTATGAGTCGGATCTTTTTTTATTGTGCTCAAGAGAAGAATCCTTTTCTATGGTAGCAATGGAAAATGCTATAATAGGTAATCCGGTTATTTGTTTTAATTCAGGGAATGGAACCACGGAATTTATTAATAATGAGAATGGTTGTGTTATACCCTATTTGGATATCTTAAGTGCAAGCAGGTCTATTTTAGAATTGTACAACAATCCTGTTTTGTTGAGCGAAAAATCAGAAGCAATCAGAAAAGCGGCAATCGATTTTTGTGGCAAAAACTCATCTGATAAAATCTTCGAAATAATTAAAAATGTTATTGATGCAAGATGAAAAAAACAAAATACTGACGATTATAGTTACTTATAATGGCTTAAAGTGGATTAATAAATGTATTGATTCTATCCGGCTTTCGAGTTTGCAAGCTGATATCTATGTTGTAGATAATGGAAGTAAGGATGATACTGTTATTGCTTTAAAAAAGTATACTGATATTTTTATTTATGAAAGCAAAACTAATCTGGGATTTGGTCAGGCTAATAATATCGGAATGCAATATGCTTTAAATAACGGTTATGATTATGTGTTTTTGTTAAACCAGGATGCCTGGATAGAGGAGGATACTTTGGCTTTTTTGATGAAGGTTTCACTTTCAAACAAAGAATATGGGATTCTTTCCCCCTTACATTATTATTCAGATAGGAAATCGTTAGAATATAATTTTAGTCTACAATTATCTCCATGGTTTTGTAAAAATATAGTTTCGGATTATATAGCTAAAGATAAAAGTGAAATGAAAGATGTTTATCCGTTACATTTTATTAATGCGGCTGCCTGGTTAATTTCCCGAAAAGCATTAGAGACTGTTGGAGGTTTTGATCCTTTATTTTTTCACTACGGAGAGGATAATAATTACTGCCATCGTGTTAATTTTCACAATATGAAAGTAGGCATTGTGCCTAGTGTTAAAATTTATCATGATTGCGAAGATGCAAATAACAAAAGAATAAAAGATAGCGATGAGCAATTGAGGAAATTTGAACTGAATACAAAAACAAGCTATGCTGATATTAATTTAGATGTTCGCAAAGGGGAAATATTAGCTTTAGCAATAAAAAAACTTTTGTTTAGCGTATTGTTTGTATTTCGTTTTAAATTTTCAGAGGCCAGAAATTATTGGTTGTCAGCCAGAGTTGTATTTAAAAATTGTAATAAGATAATTGAAAGCAGAAAAAGGAATTTTATTCCAAGGGCAAACTATCTGATCAATGAAAGTAAAAGTTGAAATTGTATGTAAAACTATTAAATAGATGATAAGCTTACTCTATCCTTACCGCAAGCGGGAAGCAGAACATATTGAGCAATCACTAGTTCATCGCTATTACAAACGCTCTATTTTGAGTATAGATATTTAAAGATATGAGACAGATTTACGTAATTGTTGTGACTTGTAATGGGATTAAATGGATAGAAGAATGCTTAAAAAGTGTTTTAAGTAGTTCAATTCCGGTTTCATTGATAGTGGTTGACAATAGTAGTTCAGACACTACGATAGATTTTATAAAAACAAGTTTCCCTGACGTAATTTTGTTAGAACAAAAGGAAAATTTAGGTTTTGGAAAAGCAAATAATATAGGAATAGCTTATGCTCTGAAACAAAATCCAGATTTTGTTTTTCTGTTAAATCAAGATGCTAAAATTGAAAAAGTTACTATTGAAACTTTAATAAGAATATCAGAGAGTAATGCCGATTTGGGTATATTGACGCCATTACATTTAAATTGGCTTGGCAATGGATTAGAGTTTGGATTTTATAATGAAAAGTTATTTTCGGATCTTTTACTTAATCAGGAGCTAAAAGAATTTTATTTAGAAGATAAATTTATTAATGCTTCAGCTTGGTTATTGCCAGTAAATACTTTAAATATTGTTGGTGGTTTTGATCCGATTTTCTTTCATTACGGCGAAGATGTAAATTATTGTCAAAGAGTGTTATTTCATGGATTAAAGTTGGTCATTGTTCCAAAAGTTAAAATATTTCATGATACTACTAATAACGGAGTGTTTGAAAAAAATGATAAATCACAGCAATTGATGATTGATGAAAGGTATTTTATGAATCAGACAATTATAAAATTTGGGGATGTAAATCGGTTGGATTATAAATTGTATGAAAAGTTTAAAACTAAGTTTATTTTTAGGACATTGTATTCTTTGTTGCTATTTGATTTAACTAAAGCCGGAGAGGACTTTAGGAAGTATAAGATACTTACACGACTAAAGATAAAAGAAAGTTATCTTAAAAACAGCAAAGAAGGTCGGCATCATTTTTAAAATGAATCTAAATTAAAACCAATTAAATGGTCACTATTCTCTATCCTTACCGCAATCGGGAACTAAGTCGTATCAAGCGTTCTTTAGATTCTTTGGCTAATCAAAAAGTTTTGAATTTTGAGGTTTTTTTTATTGATTATGGGTCGGATGAGGATATGGCACTGCAAGTTCAGGAGCTCGTTACGCATTATGATTTTATTTCCTATGAATATCTTTTTACATCGAATCAACCGTGGAATAAATGTAAAGCATTAAATTACGCTGTAAAAAAGACAGAGTCTGACTTTTGTTTTATTGCTGATGTGGATATAATTTTTCATCCGGAATTTTCAATCCTTTTAGAAAGGGAAAAGGATCTTAATACGGCTGTTTTTTTTAAAGTAGGTTTTCTTTCAGAAGAGGAGAGTATCAAAAATTGTGATTTTGAATCGTATAAAATAAATTTTTATAGTAATGAAGAAGCTACAGGAATGACTCTTTTTCCGGTTAGAAAACTTAAAGAAATTCGCGGTTTTGATGCATTTTTTCATTTTTGGGGAGCTGAGGATACAGATGTTCTTAATCGTTTGAAAAATCACGGTTGCAAAATCGAATTTTATGATGAAAATGTATTATTGCTTCACCAATGGCACCCTAATTATAGACAAAGTGAAACTACTGTTTTAAATAAAGAAATCCAGCTAAGCGGAGTTGTAGAGCTTAATCATCAACATCTTAAATATAATTTGGAAAAAAGAATTGAAAGAGTAAATTTACAAGGATGGGGAGGCGTTATGAATGAATCTGATTATGAAGAATTATCCGGTTTGCCGACAATTAAACTTTCAAATGAAGTTAGCGAGATAGATCATTTCTTATTTGTGGAATTGTACCAGAAAAAAGAATGTTTTATAAGTGTTGAAATAAAAACACATCCTTTCTGTAGGACTTTTAAGCATAAAATTAAAAAAATATTTGGGAAAAAAGTTTCGGAATTTTATACTTTAAAAGAAGTGAATGATCTATTATTATTACATTTAGTTTCCTATTATCATCATTTACCCTATATTTATAAAATAAGTGATAATCTTGAGAGTATTGAATTTAAAATAAAAAAAGACTAACTCATGCCAAAAGTAATTCTGATTTCACAATTTCCTTTGCCTTATTTTAAAATAGGGAGTTGGACCAGGATGTATCAAAATTACTTGGGGGCGACTCATAAAATTGATTTTGTAGTCTGTAATCAGCCGGAAGTTTTATTGGATAATGTAGATTACAAAATTGTTTCAGAAAGTTTTGTTTCAAAAATTAAAAAGAGAATTTTTAAAAATCAATATGAAGATTATTTTCAGGCTTTAGAGCAATTGCTTAAAAAAAATCAAAAATACCTTATTCAGATTGTAGATAACTTTGGCATTGTGAAAGACTTAGATTCTTTTCTAAAACAAAAAAACTTACGCAAAAACTGTTATTTACAATTTTTCTACCACGGATTTCCTCCTTTTTATGAAAATTTCCAAAGTCGTTGTTTTTTTGAGACCATAGACGAAATGGTTTTGCTTACCCATGATAGCTATTTTGCACATAAAAATTATTATACCGTTTTGCCGGTACGATTTTCAGTACTTCATAACGGAATTGATACTGATTTGTTTTTTCAAGTGGAAGCAGAAGAAAAGAGAAGTTTAAAACAACAACTTAATGTGGTTGATAAAAAAGTTTTCATTTGGTGTTCACAGGATCGACCTAAAAAAGGATTGCATTTAGTTTTAGATACCTGGAAAAAAGTTTATTCTCAAAATAAGAATATTGTTTTGTGGGTTATTGGATCAGAATCTGATGTTTTGATTGAAGGAGTTATTTTTATGGGGAAAATTCCAAATAATGAACTGCCCAAATACTATCAAACAGCCGATTGCTATTTGTTTCCAACTTTATGCCATGAAGGTTTTGGATTGAGTTTAATCGAAGCTTTGCATTGTGGCTGTTATTGTATCGCTTCTGCGCTTGGAGGTGTACCGGAAGTTTTGCAGTATGGAAAATACGGGAAGTTAATTGATAACCCTCATTTTGTTTCAGCTTGGGAGGAAGCAATTTTGGAGTTTTTAAACAAGCCCTTATCTTTTGAAAATGTTCCAACTACTTTATATAGTTCTGAAAGTTGGAATTCAGGGATGAATGAAATTATTGAAAAAGCTAAAAACAGATTGCAATAATGAAAACCATTGCCATTATTCCTGCCCGAGGCGGATCAAAACGGATTCCGGAAAAGAACATCCAATTGTTTGGAGGATTGCCATTATTGGTACATTCCATCCAATATGCTCAAGCAAATGCCTCGATCATAGGAGATATTTTTGTTTCTACCAATGATGCAACGATAAAAAAAACTGCTTTGCAATTTGGAGCCAAGGTAATTGACAGGCCGGAAGAGTTGTCCGGAGATTTGGAACCTACAGTAACTTCATTAAAGCATGTTTTGGAAACAATTGAATATGAAACAGAAAATGTGGTGTTGTTGCAACCCACGAATCCATTGCGACCGATAAAGCTGTTGCAGGAGGCTTTTGAAATTTATCAGGCAGAAAACAGCGATAGTTTGTTTACTGTTAGCAGGAATTATCAGAAGTTTGGGAAGATTTTAAACGATCAATTCTTGCCTTTTAACTATGAAATTGGTCAACGCAGTCAGGATTTAGAGCCGTTGTTTTTTGAAAATGGCTTGTTGTATATCACAAAAGCTAAACTTATTTTGGAGAACATAATAATCAGCAAGAGTGCGTTCCCATTGGTGATGAATCATGTTTTTGGTCAGGTAGATATCGATACCCAAGAGGATTTGGATTATGCGGAGTATTTATTCAAAAAAACAATAAAGTATGAAAATTAAAAAACTTGCTGTAGATAATTATAAATTTTTCTCTTCTTTAGAAGGGAGTGATTATATTGCCAGCGAATTTGCATTAGAAACATTGTTAAAATTAGTTACTGTATTTAAAATTAAAAAGATATTAGAAATAGGTTTAGGAATTGGATCAATCTCTGACACAATTTTAAAATTAGAACAAAAAAATAATTTAAAAATTGATTATTTTGGAACAGAAATGAATCAATTTTGTTTAGATGCATTGCAAAAAAATGTATTTTACTTTGAAAAAATAAACCTCTTTTCTGAAATTAAAGATATTCAAAACGAAAAATTCGATTTGATCATCATTGATGGTTCTGACGATAGTTTAAATTTTATTGAGCAAAAAGCTGAAAAAAAAACTATTTTTTTTGTAGAAGGGGATAGAAAAAGCCAAACACAGAAAATTTTAGATATCTTTCCAAATCACTTATATGTTAATGTTATTACTTTAAAAAAGAACCCGTCATATGTAAATGAGGGAAGAAATTCAAATGCATATGTGGGTGGGGGGCAGTTAATTTTTGCAAATCCAACTATAAAAATGAGAATTTATTGGTTTAATGAAAAAGCTGCTACTTTTATTAAGAGAAAAATTAGGATATGGAGCAAATAATTTTTTTGCTTTTGCGACGGTTTGTGCTATTGCCGATATAAAAAAGGGAGGAGTATTCACGAAAGAAAATATTTGGGTAAAACGCCCGGGAACAGGTAAAATTTTAGCGGAGCATTTTAATGATTTAATTGGAAAAACGGCTGCTAGAGACATTGATAATGATGAACAATTAGATTTTTCTGATTTTGAATAGTAAATTTATAAAAATAAAGTTTAATTATGTTATTTAAAAAGATAGCAGTTTCTTTATTAAAGAAAAATAAAAAAACAAATTATATATTAAAAAAGGTAAGGGTTGGCAAAAGTATTTTAGAGGATGAATGTTTTAAAAAAACAGTGGCTCTTTCTAAAAAAGAAATAAATAAAAGTCCATCTCGATCAGAAATTATTAACTTTTTGATGTCGTTGACAGATTCTGAAAATTATTTAGAAATAGGAGTAAGGAATCCTAAAAGTAATTTTTTAAAAATTAAATGTAATAACAAATACTCTGTAGATCCGGGATTAGAATCAGAAAAAAATGTTGCAGATTTTGCGGTAACATCAGATGTTTTTTTTGAACTTTTAGAACAAAACAAGTTAAATAAAATCAATAGTGATATAAAATTTGATGTCATCTTTATTGATGGATTGCATTTGTCTTTTCAAGTTGAAAAAGATATTCTTAATAGTTTGAAATATATTAAGGATGATGGATTTATAGTTTTGCACGATTGTAATCCGCCAACAGAATATCACCAAAGAGAGAATTATTATTATAGAAATTCTCCAGCAGGTATTTTATGGAACGGAACTACTTGGAAAGCTTTTTATAAATTTAGGCATTATAAAAGTTTAAAATCAATATGTTTTGATACTGATTGGGGCGTTGGGGTTTTTAGCAGAAATGATCTTCCTTTATTCAACCATTTAGATGAAATGAAGAATGAATTTTATGAATTCGATATTCTAGATGAAAATAGAAGTAAATTTCTAAATTTAAATTCTTTTGATAATTGGGTTAAATTAATTGAAAAGAATAGAAGTTAGGTTTAATAAATATTCTGTTAATTATGAATAAAATCTCTGTTGTAATCAGAAATAAAAACCAAGCTGAAGCACTTGAATTTTTACTTAAAAATTTAACTGAACGCTACCACGAAGATATTGATGAAATAATTGTTATAGATAATATTTCTAATGACAATAGTGAGCAAGTGGTTAATAAGTACGGAGCAAAACTAGTGCAAATCAAGAAATTCAGTTATGGAGTCAGTGCTAATTTAGCAGCTGAAAGTGCATCAAATGAAATTGTTGTTATTTTTAGCTCTCATGCTTATCCGGTTAGTCATGATTTTTTTAAATTAATAAGTAAGAAATTTGAAGAAAATATTAATTTGGCAGGTCTAAGATGTTTGCACAATAAGAATGATTTTAGAAATTATATTAATAATATTTCTTCAAGAACAGACCCAAATAAATCTGGTTTGATTTTTTGCGGTTCAGCTTTTAGCAAAAAGATTTGGGAATTGCATAAGTTTAAAGACGATATACAAACAATGGAGGACAAGGAATGGTCCTTGAGAGTTATAAAGAATGGTTTTGATATCGATTTTTCCGCTTCCATTTTTTGTTATGATATTGTTAGAGATCACAAACAGATTTTTTTTAGATTTAAAAATGAAGTAATAGGAGGATATCAACTTTGGCATACTCAATATAGTTATAAAAGAGCAATAAAGGGTTTGATAGGAACAATTTTTAAACTATTTAAAACTTTTTTAATAGAGTTATATTTTGCTTTTAAGAGATTTTTTTTTCTATTAAGATTCTTATCTAATAAGCCTGAAAAATTTTAGTGAATAGAAAAAAAATACTATTTTCTTAGCAGTAGCCGTGTGATTTTGGGTAAGGCGACAGCGCAACATTATTTTTGGAATCTCTCCAAAGAGAAGAAATTTGGCAAATAGATCATCAGAAACGGTTTAGCGATAGTTGATTTTATTAGCTTTTTTCAACCCTTTCAGAGTTCAAAACTCTGAAAGGGTTGAAAAAAGAGTTGAAATGAAAAAGAGTTGTTGAATAAGTTACATTAAAAAGAATTTTTATGCAAAACGAAAAGTATAAAAAAGAACCTCTAGCTCACGGAAACTACTACCACATTTATAATCGGGGTAATAATGGAATTGATGTTTTTTTTGAAAATGGGAATTATGACTATTTTTTAAAGTTATATCATCAGTATATATACCCCATAGCCGAGACTTTTGCATGGTGCTTAATGAAAAATCATTTCCATTTTTTGGTTTATATTCGTAATGAAAATGAAGTTTTGGTTGATTCACTGCAATATTCCACTGTTGAAAAGCCAAAGGTACTGGATGCTTCAAGACAATTTGGACATTTGTTTAATGCTTATACACAAGCCATCAATAAAAAACATTCAAGAACGGGAAGTTTATTCGAAAAGCCTTTTGAAAGAAAGCTTGTCACTTCCGAGAAGTATTTGCAAAATTTAATTTGTTACATACATAATAATCCTGTTCACCATGGATTTACAAAAACAGCGGCTGAGTATCCTTGGTCTTCCTACGACACTATACTTTCGGGTAAAACTACTAAATTAAAAAGAGAAGCTGTTATTGAGATTTATGGAACCAAAGAAAATTTTATAGATTGCCATAATGAAGAACAGGACTTTAGGGAGATTTCTGAAGTTTTAATTGATTTAGGCGGTTGCTAACCCGAACCCTTTCAGAGTTTTGAACTCTGAAAGGGTTGAAAAAAGAGGTTAACTGGATTGGAACTTAAAAAAAAGTAAATTGACACCAAAGCATAAAATTTTCATATTACTTCCAGACGGAATTGGCTTACGGAATTTTGCTTTTTCCAATTTTTACAAAATTGGAAAAGAGAAAAATTTTGAAATTATTTATTGGAACAACACTCCATTCCAACTGTCAGAATTGGGTTTTGACGAACTTAAAATCAAGAAAGCGAAGACGCATCCGCTAACTGATATTTTTAAAAATGTGCGAAAAAAAATTGAGCTTCATTTGAATGTTCAAAAACACAATGATACCGTGTACCATTCCTATCGTTTTCCTGATTCTTATAAAACCATAAAAGGGAGTATAAAAAATTGTGCAATAAACACAATTACAGCTTTCTATTCTACTGAGAAAGGACTGAAAAAAATCAGAGGATATATTAAGGACAACGAAAGAACGACCCAGTATTATAAAGAAAGTAAAAAAACATTAAAACAGCATAGGCCCGCAATGGTTTTTTGTACAAACCAAAGACCGGCTCTGGGAATAGCTCCTATTTTGGCCGCGCAAGATTTAGGAATTCCAACCGCAACTTTTATTTTCTCTTGGGATAATTTGCCTAAGGCTACGATGATTTTGGAGACAGATTATTATTTTGTATGGAGTGATTCTATGAAAAATGAATTGCAATTTTATTATCCTTATATTGATGAAAAACAGATTTTTGTGACAGGAACACCTCAGTTTGAAAATCATTTCAATAATAGTAATTTGCTGTCCAGGGCAGAGTTTTTTAATCAGTACGATTTAGATTTAAATCTAAGATATATTTGCTATTCAGGAGATGATAGCACCACTTGTCCTGACGATGCGTATTATCTGGAAGATTTAGTCCTGGCGGTGAAACAATTAAACGAAAAAGGTTTTCAGCTCGGAATTATCTTCAGGAGATGTCCTGTGGATTTTTCCAATAGGTTTGATTGGGTTCTGGAAAAATATAAGAATGTTATTGTCCCCCTTGACCCAAAATGGGACCGGATAGGAAAAGAATGGAATACAATGCTGCCCACTGCAGCCGATTTAATCTTGCAAACCAACACGATTGCCCATACTGAAATGGTGGTGAATCTAGGATCGTCTATGGTTTTTGATTATGTAGCTCATAATAAACCATGCGCTTTTATTAATTATGATGTAAAAAATAAAACCCAAAAAAATTGGTCTGTAAAAAAGATTTACAACTATGTGCATTTTCGTTCTATGCCTTCTCCAAAAGCAGTTTTATGGTTGAATTCGCCTGATGAAATCGCTTCGGAAATCGAATCAGCTCTTAGAGACTCACGATTAACGGTCTGCGATGCTGCAGATTGGTTTAAGGTGATCAATCAACATCCGGCCAAATTGGCATCAGAAAGGATTTGGAAAAGCATACAGGCAATAATTTCTTAAAAAACAGTATTTTTGACCCCTTAAAATTTGACAATTCCAACAAGCAGGAACTGGCAGCAATACTATTAATACTATTTAAAACTTATGTTTTTTAACTCCCTATCTTTCGCTATATTCCTGCCAATAGTATTTCTGCTCTACTGGTTTGTTTTTAATAAAACCAAAAGCAGTCAGAACCTTTTGTTGATCGTAGCCAGTTATTATTTTTATTCCTGTTGGGATTGGCGGTTCCTGTTTTTATTGATTTTCTCCACTTTTTTGGATTATTATACCGGAATCCGAATCGAAAAAAGCGCGACAGAAAGAGGGCGGAAGTTTTGGTTCTGGCTGAGTATCATTGTCAATTTGGGTTTTTTGGGTATTTTTAAATACTATAATTTTTTTGCAGCCTCGTTTTCGGAATTATTGAATGGTTTTGGTCTAAAAACCAGTCCTTTATTGCTGAATGTTATCCTTCCCGTTGGGATTTCTTTTTATACTTTTCACGGCTTATCCTATGTGATTGATATTTATTACAAACGAATCAAGGCGGAATATAATTTTGTTGATTATTCGCTTTTTGTGAGTTATTTTCCATTATTAGTGGCGGGACCTATAGAGCGGGCAACGCATTTATTGCCGGAAGTAAAGGTCAAAAGAACTTTCAATTTCGATCAGGCCAAAGAAGGAGTGTATCAAATTATCTGGGGATTGGTCAAGAAAGTGGTTATCGCAGATAGTTGTGCTACCTATGCCAATGCCATTTTTGACAATTATGAATCGATGAATTCGTTGTCATTAGTATTGGGAGCCTTTTATTTTGCTTTCCAGATTTATGGGGATTTTTCGGGTTATTCGGATATGGCTTTGGGAATGTCTAAATTGTTCGGACTGGAATTGTTACGCAATTTCAATTTTCCTTATTTCTCCAGAGACATTGCCGAGTTTTGGCGTCGCTGGCATATTTCCTTGTCATCCTGGTTTCGCGATTATGTCTATATTCCGTTAGGAGGCAGTAAAGGCAGCAAATGGAAACAGCTACGCAATGTATTTGTCATTTTCCTATTGAGTGGTTTTTGGCATGGAGCCAATTGGACTTTTATAGCCTGGGGCTTTATCAATGCATTATACTTTTTGCCATTGTTGTTGCTCAATAAGAACAGATCCAATATAGAAACGGTAAGTTTAAATTGGAATCTGGATTCGTTAAAAGTGATATTCAGTATCCTTAGTACCTTTGCTTTAACTTGTTTGGCTTGGGTATTTTTCAGGGCCGAATCGATAAATATTGCTTTCGATTATATAGGAAGGATTTTTAGCAATCGAAGTTTTGTGTCACAATATCTGAAAAATGAGCGATACAGTTATGAAATCATAATTTTGATAATAGCTTTTATTTGGGTCGAATGGAATAGCCGAACAAAGCTCGAACCCATTTCGGGAAGATTCAGTGAGCTTAAACTGGCCCTGTGTATTATGGCTATTATCGCTTTGGGAACCTATTCGGATTATAAAGAATTCATCTATTTTCAGTTTTGATGAAATACCTTTGTCAAATCGAGGAATCATTTTTATTCTAAAAAAAGCAATATATAAAGACATTCATTGTGTCAGGCTGAGCGCAATCGAAGCCTTATTGAACTAAAAATGGCAATGCTAGGCTAGTCGAGATTGCCTCTAAAAAAATATAAGTCTGTCAGGAACGAAACTACAGAACATGACAGCTAAAGAAAAGATAAAAAAATAATAGAATTTGCAGATGAAAAAGTTTTTAATATTCATTTCTAAAATGATGTTGCTATTGCTATTGATTGCCGTTGTTTTAGATTTTTGCTATACAGCAGTGTATTTGAAGTCGGATCATCGAGGGAAAATAGATTATATTTACAATTCAAAAGCCAGGGAGTATGATGTAGCTATTTTAGGTTCATCCAGAGCCAACAATCATTTTGTTGCCCAAATGTTTGAGGACAAAGGCTTGAAAGCATTCAATTTCGGGATGAGCGGTTCGCATTTATTTGAAGCCTCATTGATGCTGAAACTGATGGTAGAAAGGGGATATAAAATTAAGAATCTAATCATTGAGACCGATTTAAATCTCTCCAACGAGCATCGGGCTGATGGAATTGCATCACGATTTTTACCCTATATCCATGATTCTAAAACAATAAAAGAACATTTTGCAAAAGAAAAAGATTTTTATGAATTGTATTACATCCCCTTTTATCGTTATGTGGCATTTGACTCTAAAATAGGGTTCAGGGAACTGTTTTTTAATGCAATACAAAAGAGAACATCCCATTTAGAAAATAAGGGCTATTATGCTTTAGGGAATAAGAAAGGAAACATGGAGAATGATCTTAGAGCGTTGAAGCCCTTGCATAATAAGTATTATGAAGAAATAAAAGCAATTTGCGCAGCCAATAAGATTAACTTAATTGCCCTAATGACTCCCATGTGCTCTAATGTAAAAGGGATGGACTATTTTGAAAAAGTCAATAAAGTGTATCCCGAGATTCACAATTACGAAAACGCGGTACAGGGAGACCAATATTTTTCGTCCTGTGGACACATGAATGACACCGGAGCCAGAATGTTTACCGCTCGGATTTTAAAAGATTTTTTTAATAAATAATTTTAATGAAAATAGCTTTTCTAACCCCCGAATATCCGTATGCTAAAGTAAGGAATACTGCTGGTTTAGGAACCAGTATCAGACATCTTGTTTCGGCTTTAGTAAGTAAAGGTGTTGCGGTAACTGTATTTGTTTATGCTCAGGAAAAATCAGAAATTTTTGTCGAAAACGGGATTGCTTTCCATCTGATTGAAGATAAAAAATACCCTTTTGCCAAATGGTTTTTCTACAGAAAGTATATCCAAAAGTATTGTAACAGGATTATAAAGAAAGAAAAAATAGAGGTCTTGGAAGCGCCCGACTGGACTGGGATTACGGCTTTCATGAATTTCAATGTTCCTCTGCTGATTCGTTTTCATGGCAGTGACACTTATTTTTGTCATTTGGAAAAAAGAAAACAAAAACTAAAAAATTATTGGTTTGAAAAAAGGGCTATCGATAAAGCGACTGCTTATATAGCACCAACTCGTTTTGCAGGAGCGCTCTCGGCAAAATTATTTGGAATCAAAAACAAAACGATACAAACAATTCATCATGGATTAGGACTCGAAAACTTTGAAAATTCAAATCCGGAAAGCTATGAAAAAGGGGTAATTCTATATGTGGGTACCCTTATCAGAAAGAAAGGAGTCCTGGAGCTTCCCGGAATTTTTAATCTGGTGCGGCAGCAGCATCCCGAAGCCAGATTAATCCTTATTGGCGGAGACGCCAGCGATATTGAAACCCAATCCAATTCCACTTGGGAGCTGTTGAAGAAAAAGTTCGATTCGGAAGATCTTAAAAAAGTAACTTATTTGGGACCAATAACCTACCAAGAAGTGCAGCATCATATCAAAAATGCACAGCTTTGTGTGTTTCCTACCTTTGCAGAAACTTTAGGGATGGTAACAATTGAATCGATGGCCTTGCAAAAACCAGTGGTGAACAGCAATATGGAATGGTCAAAGGAATTGATTGTGGATGGCGAAAGTGGATTTTTGGTGAATCCTAAAGACGCGGCCTTATTTGCAGAAAAAATACTAGCTTTGATAAACGATCCGGTTTTGAGTCAATCTATTGGTAAAGAAGCAAGGATAAGGGTCGAAAAGCTTTTTGATATAGAGCAGATTGCCCAAGAGAATATAGCGTTTTATCAATCCTTAATTAACTAAATTTTGATTATAGTTTGCCATTTAAGAGATAAAATCACGTCGGTGGTCAGCCGGGATAATCAACGAATCCATTTTGATTATCAGGGAACCATCGCTAAGGGTTTGCTTCTTTTGGCAGAACGGTTCCCCAATGAGAAAATGGTTTGGTGTCATGCAGACTGGGTTCAGAATTTAGATTTGAAGGCCATAGAAAGTCTCTTTCACCATGATAAAATGATGTTCTCTTACAGTGGAGCTTCCAATAATTATTTCCAAAGTACAATAGGTTATGTAGAAGAATCCCCTTTTATAAAAATAAATAAAAAAGTATCTTATCCTAGTTGGCAAATGAGCAGCTTGGTGGGTGTTTTACATGCTTCTTTGTTATTGTCGGTTAAAGACAAGATAAAAGCGGATTCCAATTTTGATTATTATCTGAATTCGCTGGCCAAGCTATGTATGCCTTTAGGGTTGTTTTGTTATTCAGAGCCGAAACTTTTACAGGGATTAGAAAAAGTTTCAATTCCACAAGCATCTATGTATACCCTTTTTAGGTTTGTACGGCAGCATTATAAAAAAAGATGGACACTCCTTTTGGTATTGAATCTTATCATTTATGAGCGACGTTTCCCTTTTGGAGCCTTTCTCTATGCCGGATTTTTTATGAACAGAAATAAAAATGGGATTAATCTGGATGCCATTGCGGTTAATTCTTCGTTAAAAGTAGTTGAGCGGGCCACAATAGACGTGATTATTCCCACCATAGGGAGAAAAATGTATTTGTATGATGTTCTCTGTGATTTAAGAAACCAAAGCCATCTACCCAAAAATGTCATTATAGTGGAACAGAATCCGTTGGCTGACAGTGTTTCTGAACTGGATTATTTGCAGACTGAAGATTGGCCTTTTGTAATTAAACATAGTTTTACCCATCAGCCAGGAGCCTGTAATGCAAGGAATATCGCTTTGAAACAGCTGGAAAGCGAATGGGTTTTTTTGGCGGATGATGATATTAGAATACCACCTTTTTTCATTTTTTCTGCAATTGAACGAATTAATGCTATGGGGGCAAAGGCAGTATCACTATCTTGTTTAGTAGAAGAGGAAATTCAAAAATATACTGGAGTTTTTCAATGGATTAGTTTCGGTTCAGGATGTAGTATTGTCGCTTCAGAAAGTTTAAAAGAACTTCAATTTGATTTGGTTTTTGAATTTGGCTATGGTGAGGATAGCGATTTTGGTATGCAATTGAGAAATAATGGTTTTGATATATTATATCTGCCAGAACCAAGTATAAAACATTTAAGAGCTCCAATGGGAGGCTTTAGGACTAGACCACATTTGCCCTGGCATAAGGATGGCATACAGCCCAAGCCATCGCCTACAATTATGTTTTTTAAGATCAACAATCTCAGCAAAGAACAGCTATTGGGCTATAAAACGGTTCTTTTTTTTAAGTATTATAAGCATCAAAAAATCAAAAATCCAATTCGCTATTTTCTTTATTTTAGAAAACAATGGAGACGAAGTGTTTTTTGGGCAAATAAATTAAAAGAAAGACAATGAATTTTGCTTTGATCATCTGTACTTATATGCGACCGAAACCCTTGCTTCAATTACTGCAATCGGTTGAAGGGCAATCATGCTATCCAAATGAGATTCTAGTAATTGATGGATCTACAAATTCTGGGACAGCCTTGGTTTTGGAAGAGCAAGCATTCGAAAATTTGACTTATTTCCGGGTTCCAAAAGAGCATCGCGGTTTAACCAGGCAAAGAAATTATGGGATTGAAAGGCTAGGCGAAAATATAGAGGTTGTTTGTTTTCTGGATGACGACACTGTTTTGGAAAAAGATTATTTTGAACAATTATTAAACACTTATGTTCTTTTTCCTGATGCAGTAGGGGCTGGTGGTTATATTCAAAATGGAATAAAATATGAGTTTGTAGGTTATAGTTATCAGCCGAGCTTTGATGAGTTTTATTTTGACGGATGGAAAAGAAAGGACGGAAGTCGTTTTGTACTGCGAAAAAAATTAGGATTAGACAGCGATTGTTTACCGGGATTTTCTCCTTTGTTTTCTCATGGACGTAGTGTTGGTTTTTTGCCTCCGAGCGGGAAAATCTATAAAGTAGAACAATTAATGGGTGGGGTTTCTTCATTTAGAAAAGAAATTTTTAAAGACTGTCAGTTTGCCGCTTATTTTGAAGGTTATGGGCTGTATGAAGATGCTGATTTTTCAATTCGAGTTGCCCGAACAGGGGCTTTATATTTGAATACTCTGGCAAGATTAAATCATTTTCATGATGAATCGGGAAGACCTGACCCATACCGATACGGAAAAATGGTGGTTCGCAATGGCTGGTACGTTTGGCGAATCAAGAATCCCAATCCCAAGTGGAAAGACCAATTCAAATGGCATGCTATCACGATACTTTTGATACTGGTACGATTTAGTAATGTTGTAAGTACAGATAAGAAAAAAGAGGCTTGGAGCGAAGCTTTAGGGCGAACAGTAGGCTGGTGGAGTTTGTTTGTTAATAAACCCCAACATACTAATTAAAGAGCATATAGCTAAGTCAAAAACAAAACCCCGCTTTTTCAGCGGGGTCGCTTAATCCTTTGCAGCCAGTCTTCCATCCAAAATCAGCTGCTGGGCTATGAGCTGGCAGAAAACGGTTAACAGCCAAACGGAAACCAATAACAGTTAAATCACCTCCACTATGTTTAAGGCATTAAAGGCACCGTCGTTTAGTGGATACTGCACGCCATTGACTTCCTGATAAAACTCAATAGACAACAGATGCAATTGGCTGCCTATTCCCACCGGAATTCCTGCCGGAACCAAATTCAATGAGCTCTCAGTAAGGCTAATGGGCAAATTACTGACAGGGCTATAACTAGTCTCGAAAAGACCGGTCTCAAAATCCAGATTCACAAATGCCGAACGAAAACTCACATGGCTGGCACTTTCGGGAGTTGACAATTGCTCGCCTGCAACAAAATCCGGAATGGCTATCGTTCCCGTGGCAGTATCCACCGAATAGGGAGCATGAAGCACTGTCTGCAATCGGGCTTTTGCATTAAAGTCAAATCCCCTTAAAAGCAGCATGCCGTCGATGCTGGCAATTCCCTTGTGAACTGCCCGCTGGCCGCGTATCGAACTGCTGTCATAATTCTTGATGTCGCTCATGAGCTTGAACATCCTGCTTGATAGCTTCGAATCCTTGGCCCGGTTCAGCAAAGGCCCAATCGAATTGCGCAATTGCTTGCCCGATTGTACATTCATTCTAAACTCATTAATGTTCTCTCGTGTTCTGGCAAAAGCAGGATCGTTTATGATTCTGCTTTTGCTGACTCCGCCTTTGGTTCGCACCATGTAACCATCGGGACTCTTGTAAAAAGTCAAACCGTCAAACGTTCCTTCTAACTTGATAATGCCTTTTAGTTTTCCCATTTTTTTTTGTTTTTATGGATTTATATTGGACCAAAACTAGACTGCTTTTTTCGGACATACAAAGACTGGGTACCGTTGGGAGCGCTTCGGAAACATTTAACGGTATTGGATTGTAAGTGCTTTGTTTTTATGGTTTTTACTGCTAAAACGGACTAGGGCTGTTTTTACCGTTTGAATCACTTTTGACCCATTGCTAACTCCTTTTTGCCAATCCCTTTTTTTATTTTCGAAAGGGCCCCATTTGAGACACTCCCTGGATACCCGCAACCATCCCGCAACCATCCCGCAAGATACTTGCAACAAACTGCTATATAAACCACACACATTTAGGAAGTTGCCAAAACAAAAAAACGGTATAAATATATTTGATTGCTGAGTGATAGATAAAAGGGATACCATTTTAGCTTTAGCTTTATTGTGATCGGTAACCGATGGTTATCCCCTTTTTATCGAAGGCTCTAATAACTTATCAACAATTGGAATAATTTGCCTTTGTATCATTTTGTATCATTTCTTGTTTAGTGGTGATCGTGCTAAAATTTAAAATGATGCCATTTGTGTTTGTTTTGCATTGTTTGTGAAAGGAGGGGAAATTGTACGCTAAAGCATTGTTAATAAGTAAAATTTGTTTATACTCGAAGCTTCTCTAATTTTATATTCGATGTAAAATAAAAGGCTGTGTAAGCTGTTTAAAATGAAAAGAATAGTAATTTACCCAAACGATATCAGGATGCTCACCGATAAAAGTGAAAGCTATGCCCGTAAGGAAATTCAAAACTTGAAAAGAGTCCTCAATAAAGAACCGCATCAGAAAGTGACTATAAAGGAATATTGCCATTATTATGGTTTAAATCTGGAGGAAGTATTGGGAGTCTTGTCTAAATTCGACATGCAAAAAGCATCTTAATAACTGTAACAAGCCATAGCATTGTGGGTAAAAAGTAATGAAATGTGATAATGGGTGGTTCTCCCAATAAATCGATCAAGCCATAAAATCGGGTATAGATATTCGCTAAAATCGGTTCAATCTCTGTCCAATCTCGAAGTACTGCATCAGATCAATCTGTTTTAGAATGAATTGTGGTCTTGATAATCAGTATATTTAGTAATATATTTACAATAGAAACGCGAATTCCTAACCGAATATCAGCCAATGATTTTTGCCATCATCACTCATGTGCCCCATCTGCTGCAAAAAAAACAATATTTTGCCTATGCACCCTATGTGCGGGAAATGAACAGTTGGATCAGGAATGTGGATCAAGTGATTCT
Organism: Flavobacterium granuli; assembly: GCF_900129705.1. Classification (GTDB taxonomy): domain Bacteria; phylum Bacteroidota; class Bacteroidia; order Flavobacteriales; family Flavobacteriaceae; genus Flavobacterium; species Flavobacterium granuli. The sequence goes on from NZ_FQWO01000008.1 coordinate 57,935, forward strand.
GGTGACGCCAATAGCGAAGTCTGCAAAAACCCCCATTGATGCCAGTTATAAGCACGAAAACATTGAATTGATGCCCATTGCAGGCTTTGATGTTTTAAGCCTAAAAACGATTTTGCTTTCGATGTATAAAATACCCAAAATAAGCTGGCAGATTTATAAAGCGATGCAAAAAGCCGATCACATTCATTTGCGTTGTCCGGGAAATATTGGATTACTAGGGTGTTTAGTTCAAATCCTTTTTCCAGCTAAACCAAAGACAGCTAAATATGCAGGGAATTGGGATCCTCAATCAAAACAGCCCTGGAGTTATAGGTTACAAAAGTGGCTGTTGAGCAATACTTTTTTGACCAGAAATATGCAAGTTTTGGTCTATGGAGAATGGAAAGTCAGGACTAAAAACATTAAACCCTTTTTTACGGCCACCTATAGCGAAGCAGATAAATTGCCATTTACCCAAAAGGATTTAGAGAGGGGAATTAGTTTTGTTTTTGTAGGGGCATTGGTTAAAGGAAAAAATCCGTTGTATGCCATACAGTTAGTAGAAAAATTAGTCCAAAGGGGGTATACGATTAGTTTGGCTTTGTATGGGGAAGGTGTAGAACGCAAGGTTTTGGCGGATTATATTATTTCTAATGGTTTGGAAGATTATATAGAATTAAAAGGCAATCAATCGCAATCAGTTTTAAAAGAAGCTTATCAGCATAGCCATTTTGTGATTTTGCCTTCGGCGAGTGAGGGTTGGCCCAAAGCGATAGCCGAAGGCATGTTTTGGGGTTGTGTACCGCTGTCGACTGCGGTTTCCTGTCTGCCTTATATGTTGGATTACGGCCGCAGAGGGGTTTTGCTGGAGATGGATTTAGAGAAAGATCAGGCACAAATGGCACTTCTTTTGGAGAATCAGCTGGATTATAATGAGAAACAAAAAAAAGCGGCTGACTGGTCCAGAGCCTATACTTTGGATGTTTTTGAGAAAGAGGTGGGCGATTTATTGCTGTCAAAGTAATTGCATTTCTATGATTTTCATAGTTTTATGGCAGGATTCAATACTGATTATTTGATAAATTTTGTTTGCTTTGAATGTGCCAAATATAGAAAAACAAGCTTTAGATGCGTATTGTACAAATTATAGATTCTCTTGAGGCTGGCGGAGCCGAACGCATGGCGGTGAACTATGCGAATGCGCTTGTGGGCGAAATTGATTTTTCGGGATTGGTCGCCACAAGAAAAGAAGGGGCATTGCGGAATCAAGTACAAAAAGGCGTTTCTTATTTGTTTTTGAATAAAAAAAACAGCTTGGACTTAGCAGCTCTTTTTAGATTAAGGGCTTATGTCAAAAGAAACAAAGTAACGATTGTTCATGCGCATAGCAGTTCTTTCTTTATTGCGGTTTTGTTGAAAATGGTTTATCCTTCCGTTAAGTTAATTTGGCACGATCATTATGGGAACAACGAGTTTTTATTAGAGCGAGCTTCCTTTGTGTTAAAAAGAACTCTTCTTCTTTTTGATGGAATAATTGCAGTAAACCAAAAGTTAAAAAGTTGGTCAGAAGAATTCTTGAATTTTAAAAATACAATTTGTTTGGATAATTTCCCTTCAGATTGGAATGCGGTTTCTGAACAAAGTTATTTGAAAGGTATTGATGGAAAGAGGATTGTTTGCCTGGCCAATTTACGAATACAGAAAGACCATTTTTTGTTGTTGAAAGTGGCCAAAAGAATCAAGGAAACGCATCCCGATTGGAATTTTCATTTGATAGGAAAGGATTTTCAGGATGCCTATTCGGAAGAAATTAAAAGACTGCTTGTTGAATATGATTTGGAGAATTCGGTTTTTTTATACGGTTCAAGGGAAGATGTCAGTCCTATTCTTAGACAATCGACTATAGGTGTATTAACTTCAAAATCGGAAGGTATGCCTGTGGCATTGTTGGAATATGGAAGGTATAAAATGCCGGTAGTTGTGACTCAAGTGGGTGAAATCCCTACTTTGGTTCAGAATAATAAAAACGGTTTTATGGTTGTTGCACAAGACGAGGAATTGTTTTTTGAAGCATTGAATCAGTTGATTGAAAATGAAAGACTAAGAATTGATTTCGGAAATGCGCTTTATAAGGCTGTGATGGATAAATATTCAAGTAAGCTTGTCATTAGGCACTATTTAAGTTGGTTACAAAAGATTGCTAGATGAAAAGAGAAGAGCTGTACTATTTCTATTTGATATTGTTCCATATTGGGATTGGTTTTGTGATTTTTTTATTTCCCATTTTGGCAAAAGCCTATGGATTTTCGATTCTTTTTTTAGGAACTTATTTTATTATAAAAAAGCAAAACAAAAACCAAGAAGTGCTTTTGGTCGCGGCTTATCTGGTAGGGAGTGAAGTTTTTTTAAGGATGACCGGCGGAACCATTTCCTATGAGTTTTCTAAGTATGGAGTGATGATTTTTTTATTTATGGGGATGTACTACAGCGGTTTTTCTAAAGCAGCAGTTCCGTATTGGATTTTTTTACTGTTACTGGTTCCCGGGCTAATTATTTCGACTTTTGTATTGAATTTTGATACTAATATCCGGACCACGATTGCTTTTAATATCTCGGGACCGGTCTGTTTGGGAGTCGCTTCCATTTATACATATAGACGGAAAATAGCATTGGAACGGATGTATGACATCCTGCTTTGTATGGGCTTGCCCATTATCAGCTGTATGGTTTATTTAAGTTTTTATACGCCTAACATTCGGGATGTATTAACCAGTACTCAGTCTAATTTTGAAACTTCGGGAGGTTATGGGCCTAATCAGGTGGCTACTTTCTTAGGCTTAGGCATGTTTATTTTTTTTTCCAGAATGATATTGAACTCTAAAACAAAGTTCATGGTTGTCATCAATTTAATCTTAGCGGTCAATATAAGCTATAGAGGAATGGTTACTTTTTCCCGCGGCGGGATGATCACGGGTTTGCTCATGATTATTTTGTTGCTACTTTTTCTGTATTTTAAATCCAATTTAAGAGGGAAGCTCAAGTTGAATTATATCATTTCGTTGGTTGCTTTGGCTCTTGTTGTTAGTTGGAGTTATACCTCATTTCAGACTGGGGGCTTGATCAATAAACGGTATGCGAACCAAGATGCGAAAGGAAGGGTAAAACAAACCCAGCTTTCGGGAAGAGAGGTAGTGGCAATGAATGAGATTGATTTGTTTTTAAGAAATCCCGTTTTTGGTGTAGGAGTTGCCAAGGGTGTTGAGCTTCGAAGGGCCGAAACCGGAAACGGTACTTTGTCCCATGATGAAATCACCCGAATGCTGGCCGAACATGGTTCGCTGGGTATTTTGGCTTTATTGATTTTGTTTTTCACGCCTTTTGTTTTGTATCTCGAAAATAGTTTTAACCTGTTTTTATTGTGCTTTGTAGCATTTTGGTTTTTAACTATTAATCATGCCGCCATGCGAACCGCTGTTCCGGCATTTGTGTATTCTCTTTCATTACTTAATGTTCAATTAAGTAAACCTAAAAGGCAGAATGAAGTGTTGTAATTTATTTATGATTTTTTTATCGTTGTGCTGTTTTTATTGCTTTTTGTGTTTTGTTTCCAGTATAGTTTTGTGTTAATTATTGTCATTTAACAGAATATTCTGTTTTTGATAGATTATATTTTATTTGGCCAATCTATTGTTTTAATTTAACCTAGGCTAGAATTTAGATAGAGTCAAAATTCCGAAACTGATGGATAGCAATGCCAAAATAGTATCGAATAGCAAAATGTATTTTGAAATTTCAGAGCGAAGAATCCTTCTTCGTCTTTTTGATGTCATTTTTGTTTTACTAAGTTTGTATTGTGTTCAAAGTCAGTTTGAAATCAGTTATTTAGAGTTCTCGGTCAGTAATTTTTACTGGACAGTGGTTTTGGGAGTGTATCTTCTTTTCTTTGGTTCCATTTTCGAAATGTATAATCTCCAGGTTGCCAGCAATGAATTTCAAGTTTTGAAAAGCACCGTACTTACGGTTTCTACAACCGTTTTAGTGTATCTGTTGACGCCTGTTTTTTCTCCTACATTGCCTACAACCAGAATTCAAATCCTTTTATTTTATGGGATTGTTTTAATCAGTCTCGTTTTATGGAGACTGTTTTATGTTCGGTTTTTAGCTAGCAATCGATTTGTGCAGAATGTGGTTTTGATTTGTGAAAAGGAACAACTACAAGAGTTGATTTTAGGTTTGCAGAATATTGATCCTCACTATAAAATAATTGCCTATGTGAATATGGATACTATTGAGGATTTTGTGAATCACGATTATGTACAACAGATAGAGAAAAACAGCTTAGTTTCTTTTGTTGAGAAATATGGCGTTTCAGAAGTTGTGGTTGCTTCTCAAAAAACAGAGGGTATTACTTCTGAATTGTATCAGCAATTACTGCAATTATTAGAATCTGGCAAAAGCATTCGGGAGTATACCCAAGTGTATGAAAGTAAAACCCATCGTATTCCTATGCAGTATATGGCAAGGGATTTTTATCGTTTTTTTCCTTTTAGCAGAAGTAATAGCAATAAATTGTATTTGTCTATAGTGCGTTTTTTTGAGGTGCTTTTGTCTATAATTGGGATTCTTCTGGGCGCCCTGTTATTGCCATTGGTTCTTTTGGGAAATTGTATCGGAAATAGAGGTGCTTTGATGTATATACAGGAGCGCGTTGGTAAAGATGGAACCGTTTTTAATATCTATAAACTGCGTACCATGGTTCAGGATGCGGAGTCTAATGGCGCTGTTTTTGCTGTAGCTAATGATGTCCGGGTTACTCGATTTGGGAGTTTTTTAAGAAAGACCAGGATTGATGAGTTTCCTCAATTTTACAATATACTTAAAGGAGATATGGCCATCATAGGACCTAGGCCGGAGCGCCCTTGCTTTGTTAATAAAATTGCAGAATTGATGCCTTTTTATGAAACCAGACATGTTATTAAACCGGGGCTTAGCGGTTGGGCACAAGTCAACTATTCGTATGGCGAAAACATTCAAGACAGCTTGATAAAGTTGCAATACGACCTTTATTATATCAAGCACAGAAGCATGTACTTGGATTTAAATATCAGCCTAAGAACCATAACGACTGTATTGTTTTGCAGAGGACAATAGCCAATTATATATTAAAATAGGATTAGTTGTTTAAATAATTATCGGGATCTTTTTCTTGTTTTTTAAGGCTAGCTTTACTAGCAGTAGGGCACTAGTCACGACAAGTGGAAGTACAATTAATAAATGAGCTTTGTTGATTAGAATGATCATATAGACCAGTAGAAAAATCAGGTTCAAAAGAGATACTTTATAAATCCATTTTTTGTTTTCTTTTTGGTAAAAATAAACCAGAGCCAGTAAGCTGGGGTTGAATAATAAGATGTTATAGTTATAAGCTAATTCCTGATGATTTGAATAAAAGCCTACAAATAAAAAGAATAATCCCAATAATCCCATCGCTAAAAAGTAAAGCTGATTCCCTGTTTTTTTATTTGCAATAAGCACTAATGCCAGAAGCATGATGTAAGTGTAGCAATTGTTCCACCAAGAGCTTTGAGGTGTTTCGTTGAATTCGAGTATTGTTTTGTCTTCTTTTACAAGCGCGTTTTGTTTGAACCGAATGTTTTTTAAACTTTTATACAATTCTAAGGGTAGAAAAATTTGAGTGCCCAAAGCATCTACTTTTTTTCCAAAAATGATACTTGTTCCTAATTGTTCGTAAAAATGATGGTCGAAATAAGGATATAATATGGTTCTGTATGTTATGTCAGTATCCGTATTTTTTACAATGGCAATGGTATCCAATGTTTTGTTGATGATGTCTACGACCATCGAGGTACAGTTTTTATCAATAAACTTGTAAGTATAATGACTGTCGCCCGAGGTCAAAGAGGCGTTTAGATTATCGAATAGCTTTTGTTTCAGATTTTCGGGAATATTTAATTCCTGCTCATAAACCGATCTTTTTTCATAGGTATATTCATTGATAAAATCAGTATAAGAATGGGCCACCGCAAAATACTCTAAGTCTCCTTTGGTGAATTTCAATACAAAATTTGGAGTGTTAAAATCAAAAGCGCCGTAGTTGTACACCACATCTATAAATTGCTCCGGATCATTAATTCGAATGGCCGTATGCCCAAACATGGAATAGGATTCATTGCCCGTGCCACAGGTCAAAACACTGACACGGGCACTTTTTGACAATACAGGAGTTTGTCCGTAACTATTATTTGTAATTATTGTTAATAAAAGAATTAGGAATAAAATTTTTTTTAAAAGCGATAAATTCATTGTCATCATAATTTAATTGCTATAGGCGAGAAGATTCATTTTGAACAAAATCAAATATAAAACTGTATTTTTGGGATTAAGAAGGATTCAAATGAAAGACATTTTTTTATAAATCACCTCGGCTGTTTACATTTGCTCTTTGCTGGAATCTCCTTGTAATTTTTATCAAAAATATAATTTTTTACTGAGCTTGGGCTCTGCTTTGGTTAAATAAATAGAAATGAGCAAAAGGCTGTTAACAATCTCTGTCAAAAAACCAGTATCACATCCACTTATTGTATTAAATTTGTCGGCTTAGACGATAAATCAATTTACTATGAACATAAAGAAACACATCCCGAATACCATTACATTATTAAATCTTTTTTGTGGCTGTATAGCAGCTGTTTTTGTTGCTCAGCTTAATTTTGAATTGGCTTTCTATTTTGTTTGTTTGGGGATTTTTCTTGATTTTTTCGATGGTTTTTTTGCCCGCCTGTTCAAGGTTTCCAGTCCGTTAGGGCTGCAGTTGGATTCGTTGGCCGATATGGTTACCAGCGGATTGGTTCCGGGTTATGTGATGTTTTCGATGATGGAATCGGCTTCTAATTCGAATCCGTATTTCTCGTTTTTAGGATTCATCATAACGATGGGATCTTGTTATCGTTTGGCTAATTTTAATATCGATACCCGCCAGACAGATTCTTTCATTGGCTTGCCTACACCTGCTAATGCCTTGTTTATTTTGAGTTTGCCTTTGGTTTTAAAATATTCAGATTCGTTAGTGATGCTCGAAATATTGACTAATAATTGGATTCTTTTAGGAATTAGTTTGTTTAGTGCTTATATTCTAAATGCCGAAATTCCATTGTTTTCGTTAAAAATTAAAAAATTCAGCATTAAGGAAAATGCACTTCAAATCGGTTTCTTGTTGTTGTCGTTTCTAATGCTGTTATTCTTACAGTATTTAGCCATTCCACTGATTATTATCGTTTATGTATTGCTGTCTGTGTTGAATAATACATTCTCTAAAAAGTAGTTTTTGCTAGATGAGAAAAAAAGTAGTGAGGAGAAAAACAACTGTAGTTCGTAAACCGAGAAAGAAAGCTGGTGGTTTCTCAAAAAAGCTAGTAAATTTCTCTTTAATTTCCCTTGTGTTCTTGTTGTTTTTTGGCTTAGTTTATCACTATCGTGATGGTTTGGCTTATTATTTTAGTTTTAAATCAGATAAGGTTTTATCTGATTCAGCCGAGGAGAAACGCATCTCAGACGTTCGAAATTTTCAAGTCTTGGAAAAAAAAGGAGCTAAAGCCGTTGGTTTAGATGTTTCGGAATATCAGGGAGAAGTTGACTGGTCAGAGGTTGATTCTTTAGAAAATAAATATCCGATAGACTTTGTATTTGTGCGTGCCACGGTAGGAAATGATCGATTGGATAGGAAGTTTAAGGAAAATTGGCTTGGAGCCAAAAAGCAAAAACTCATCAGGGGAGCTTATCATTACTACCGTCCCAATGAAAATTCACTCGAACAAGCAGAACTTTTTATTAAAACAGTTTCTTTGCAAAAAGGGGATTTACCGCCGGTTTTGGATATTGAAAAATTACCTGAAAATCAATCTATAGAACGATTAAAGCTGGGGTTAAAACGATGGCTGAAAGCAGTTGAAGCCCATTATAAGGTAAAACCAATCATCTATACGGGAGAAAGATATTATGATGATTTTCTAAAAGAAGAGTTTAGCGATTATCTTTTTTGGATTGCTAATTATAATTTTTACCGAGAGAAAATGGACGAAGATTGGCTCTTTTGGCAATTTACCGAAAAAGCTTCTGTGTCAGGAATCAAAGGCAATGTAGATGTCAATATTTATAATGGAGATTTGCAGCAGTTGGAGTTCATTACTCTAGAATAGTTTTTTTTGGAGAGAAGGCAGGAATTTTTGCAAAGGATTAGTTTGCTTTTTTTATGGCCTTGGACTCCAGTAAAAAAGTGCTATTGCAAAAAGAATGAAGACTAAGAATACTGCTATTGATGCTGGATTTGCTAAATTAACCGTCCAGCCCATCCATTCAATTCTTTTGGGAGGTAAAATTCTTTTATCTTCTTGGTTATAATAAAAAATGCCCCATTTCCAGTTATTGGGATCTTTGTGCCATTGCTCCAAGGTTTCTTTAGAGGGTTTTTCTTTTGTGCTCATAAATGAAATCGGCTTAGGTCTTGCGGTTTGTAAATGAATTGGCAGGATGCATTTTAAAATTCTAATTTTTTCTTTCTCAATTCAAAATTTTGTCCAAGATAAACGCGGCGCACCATTTCGTCTTCTACTAATTCCTCAGGAATTCCAGCTTTTAGGATTCCTCCTTCAAACATCAGATAAGTTTTGTCAGTAATGGCTAAAGTTTCCTGAACATTGTGATCTGTAATCAGAATCCCGATGTTTTTATTCTTTAATTGAGCTACAATTCGTTGAATATCTTCAACGGCTACGGGGTCAACTCCCGCAAAAGGTTCGTCAAGTAAGATAAATTTTGGGTCGGTAGCTAAACAGCGTGCAATTTCGGTACGACGGCGTTCTCCACCTGATAACAAATCGCCTCTATTGGTACGAATGTGCTCCAAGCTGAATTCGGCAATCAGGCTTTCCATTTTGGCAACCTGTTCTTCTTTTGAAAGTTTGGTTAGTTGCAGTACGCTTAATATATTGTCTTCGATGCTTAGTTTTCTAAAAACAGAAGCTTCTTGTGCCAGATAACCAATGCCTTGTTGCGCTCTTTTGTACATTGGATAATCGGTAATATTCAAGTCATCGAGATAGATGTTTCCTGAATTGGGTTTTACCAAACCTACAATCATATAAAAAGAAGTCGTTTTTCCTGCACCATTAGGACCTAGAAGACCTACGATTTCGCCTTGGTTTACTTCGACTGAAATCCCTTTTACAACACTGCGGCCTTTGTATGTTTTTATTAAATTGTCGGCTCTTAGTTTCATTTTTTAATTAGATAATGTGAAGATTAGATAATTTAAGGATGAGCTCAAATTAATTTATAAAAGGATTACTAGGGACAAATTAAAAGTAAAATAATCAATCAGATAAATGAATTAACAAATTATTGCGTTTTCAGTTTGTCTAATTGATGTATTTTCAAATGATCTAATTGGCCTCTTCTTCTAAAGCTTCCCAGAATTCGTAAGCTCTTCTTAAATGGGGAATTACAATGGTTCCTCCTACTAAGGTGGCGATTCCCATGGCTTCCATCATTTCTTCCTTAGTTACACCTTCTTTGTGACTGGTTTCTAAATGGTATTTTACGCAGTCGTCACAGCGCAAAACGGCAGAGGCCACTAAGCCCAATAGCTCTTTTGTTTTAACATCAAGGGCACCGGCGGCATAGGCATTGGTGTCCAAATTGAAAATTCGCTTTACAATTTTGTTGTTATCAGCCAGTAATTTTTCGTTCATTCTAGAACGATATTCATTGAATTCTTCGATTATTGCAGCCATTTTATTCTTTCTGATTTTTAGCGACAAATACCGAAATAAAGATACTTGCCTCATAGATTAATAACATTGGGATTGCAACGATAGTCTGACTCACAACGTCTGGAGGAGTCACTATAGCTGCTATAATAAGTACTAGTACAATTGCATATTTTCTGTATTTTCTTAAAAATTCGGGAGTAACAAGTCCTAGTTTTGTCAAAAAATAAATGATGATTGGTAGTTCAAAAAACAAGCCGCTGGCCAGCACTGATGTTTTTACCATACTAATGTAAGATTCCAAGGTAAATTGATTTTTTACAATGTCACTGACTGTAAATGTAGCCACAAAATTTACTGACATGGGAATAACCACAAAATAGCCAAACAGTACTCCTAAGAAGAAAAGTAAAGAAGAAAAAAAGATAAAAACTTTAGCATTTTTTTTCTCCTGTGTGTAAAGTGCAGGACTGATGAATTTCCAAATTTCCCATAAAATATAAGGGAAACTCAAAATAAAACCAGCTAAAATACAGATCCAAATAAAGACATTGACCTGTCCTTCCATTAGGGTATTCTGAATGATAAACGGCATTTCGGTTATACAAATGCTTTCTGCGAAACCAAGGGAATGGGATAATTCACAAAAGTAAACATAGGTAAAGAAAGTAGGTCTTGTAGGTCCAAAAATGATGGTGTCAAATAAGTAATCACTGATGAAATAAGTGACTACAGCCATTATTATTATTGCAATTGTGCTTCGAACCAGCAACCATCTTAAGTCTTCAAGATGATCCAGAAATGACATTTCGTTTAGGTTTTTCTTTGCCATTATACTATTCCTTCTTTTAAAATATCATGTAAATGTAAAACGCCTTTGTATTCGCCATTGTCCACGACAACTAATTGGGTGATGGAGAAATCTTCTAAAATATTTAAAGCATCTACTACCATAGCTGTGGATTGAATTAGTTTTGGATTTTTGGTCATGATGTCTTTTGCGGTTAATTCGGCAAAAGAATCCCTTTCGTTTAGCATTCTACGAATATCACCATCGGTAATAATTCCGACTACTTTTTCCTGATCTACTACTGCTGTTACGCCCAGTCTTTTTTCTGAAATTTCAAAAATCACTTTTTTTATAGCGCTATCAGGAGAAACCATAGGTTTCAATGTATGTTCGAGCATGTCTTTTACCTTAAGTAAAAGTTTCTTACCTAAAGCACCTCCAGGATGGTATATGGCAAAATCTTCTGCTTTGAAATCACGCATTTCCATCAGGCAAACCGCAAGAGCATCTCCCATAACTAATTGAGCTGTTGTACTGTTTGTAGGAGCTAAATTATTTGGGCAGGCCTCTGCTTCTACAGTGGTGTTCAGAACAAAGTCAGAACCCTTGGCAAGAAAAGAGGTCATGTTTCCGGTGATTGCGATTAAAGTATTGCCAAAACGTTTTAAAAGCGGGACTAAAACTTTTATTTCCGGGCTGTTTCCGCTTTTTGAGATGCATATAATAATATCGTCACCTTGAACCATTCCTAAGTCTCCATGAATTGCTTCAGAAGCATGAAGGAACATAGAGGGAGTGCCCGTTGAGTTGAATGTGGCAACCATTTTTTGGGCTATTATAGCGCTTTTTCCGATGCCGGTTACAATTAATCGTCCTTTAGAATTGTAGATTGCTTGCGTTGCGTCTGGAAAATTTTCATCCAGTAGATTCTGGAGGTTTGTAATCGATTCACTTTCAGATAAAATGGTTTTTTTGGCAATCGCCAATATATTTTCTTTTGAAATCAAAACAGAAATATTTTAAATTTGTATGTGTAAAAGAATTTTGTATCTTTATATGATGCAAATTTATACAAAATACCACATAATCAAGAATGAATTCAAACGAAATTGATATCCACAAAGAATTAAAAAAATATTTTGGCTTTAGCCAATTTAAGGGGTTACAAGAACAGGTTATTAAAAGTATTCTTAACAAACAAAATACATTTGTTATTATGCCAACAGGTGGCGGAAAGTCGCTTTGTTACCAATTGCCCGCTTTAATTCAGGAAGGAACTGCTATCGTAGTTTCGCCTTTAATCGCTTTAATGAAAAACCAGGTGGATGCCATAAGAAGTTTGTCTTCGGAAAATGGAATTGCACATGTTTTAAATTCTTCCCTTACAAAAACAGAAATTGCACAGGTCAAAAAGGATATTAGTTCCGGTTTGACTAAATTATTGTATGTCGCACCGGAATCTTTAATTAAAGAAGAGAATGTTCTTTTTTTGAAAAGTGTGACTGTTTCTTTTGTAGCTATAGATGAAGCACATTGTATCTCAGAGTGGGGGCATGATTTTAGGCCAGAGTATAGAAACTTGAAACATATTATAAAGCAGTTAGGTGATGATGTGCCTATTATAGGTTTAACAGCAACAGCTACTCCAAAAGTTCAGGAAGATATCTTAAAGAATTTAGATATGTCTGATGCAACTACTTTTAAAGCATCATTCAACAGGCCTAATCTGTATTACGAAGTACGTACAAAAACCAAAAATATAGAAGCGGATATCATTCGTTTTATAAGACAACACAAAGGGAAGTCGGGAATTATTTACTGTTTGAGCCGTAAAAAAGTGGAGGCTATTGCCGAGGTGTTGCAGGTAAACGGAATAAGTGCCGTGCCTTATCATGCCGGATTAGATGCTAAAACCAGAGCCAAGCATCAGGATATGTTTCTGATGGAAGATGTAGATGTAGTTGTGGCAACAATTGCTTTTGGGATGGGAATTGATAAGCCAGATGTGCGTTTTGTTATTCACCATGATATTCCTAAATCATTAGAAAGTTATTATCAGGAAACGGGTCGTGCCGGTCGTGATGGTGGTGAAGGACATTGTTTAGCCTATTACTCGTATAAAGATGTAGAGAAACTGGAAAAATTCATGTCGGGAAAACCAGTTGCTGAACAAGAGATAGGTTTTGCCTTATTGCAGGAAGTAGTAGCTTATGCAGAGACTTCCATGTCCCGAAGAAAATTTCTACTGCATTATTTTGGAGAAGAATTCGACAGCGAAACAGGCGAAGGAGCGGATATGGATGACAATATTAGGAATCCGAAGACGAAAATTGAAGCTAAGGATCAGGTAGTTAAATTGTTGGAAATAGTAAGAGATACCAAACATTTATACAAATCCAAAGAGATCGTTTTTACTTTAATAGGACGTGTTAATGCAGTGATAAAAGCACATAGGACTGATTCTCAATCTTTTTTTGGGTCCGGTGCTGACCATGATGAGAAATATTGGATGGCTTTGCTTCGACAAGTGCTTGTAGCAGGTTATTTATCTAAAGATATAGAAACTTATGGGATAGTAAAGATTACTAAGGCAGGTTTAGATTTTATAAAAAAACCAGTCTCTTTTATGATGTCCGAAGATCATGAATACAATGAAAGTGAAGATGAGGCTATTGTAACTGCAGCCAAATCAACGGGAACTGCTGATGAAGTATTAATGGGCATGTTGCGAGATTTGCGTAAAAAAGTAGCTAAGAAATTAGGAGTTCCTCCTTTTGTGGTTTTTCAAGATCCTTCTCTTGAAGATATGGCGCTTAAGTACCCAATTTCATTGGAAGAGTTAATTAATATTCACGGGGTAGGTGAAGGAAAGGCAAAGAAATACGGTAGAGATTTTATAGATTTAATTAGCCATTACGTAGCTGATAACGATATCATCCGCCCGGATGATTTGGTGGTGAAATCCACAGGAGTCAACTCGGCAAATAAACTCTATATTATTCAAAATATTGACAGAAAACTGTCTTTGGATGACATTGCCAAAGCAAAAGGCTTAACAATGGATAGTTTAATTAAGGAAATGGAACAAATTGTTTATGCAGGAACAAAGTTGAACATAAAATATTGGATTGACGATATGCTTGATGAAGATCAGCAAGAAGAAATTCATGACTATTTTATGGAGTCCACAACTGATAAAATCGAGGATGCTTTAAAGGAATTTGAAGGAGATTATGATATTGATGAATTGCGCCTGATGCGAATTAAATTTATCAGTGAAGTAGCAAATTAGTATACGGTTTACAGATTTTAGAAAGCAGAATTCAGATTGAGGTGTTAAAGACTTAATCTGAATTCTTTTTTTTGCTATCTGTAGTCTGTAGTCTGTTTTCTGAAAATTAGGAACTGAAAACTATTCAAATAAGACACCGCGATGGGGTTTTAATGCATCACGAACTTGAAGCATGTTCTCATCGTTTACTACCATGTAGGCAATAGCATGCATTTCTCCATATACTTCAAAACCTGTGATATTTAAAAGTAATTTTTCGGCTGCAATGTATTCTTTTAAATGAATCTCGTGATGTTCGGCTGTTTTTGCAGAAGTTGGGCCACGGAAATCCCAAATTAATTTTATTTGTCTGGACATTTTTAAGGTTGTAAGTGTAAAAAAGCAAAGTTACAAAGTCTTATTTTAAAATGTTTCATTTTTAAATTTGAAAATGGTTTTCCTATTGAATATCGAGAATTCAATACAAAATAGTACTTTTGTATCCAGATTATTTTAGAACTTCTAAAAAACATATAATCTAAAAATCTCGCAATTAAAAAAATGCCTCAAGAACTCCTATTACAAGTATCCCCAGAAATAGCTGCAAATGAATTGTTGCTAAAAGATTACATTGGAAAACAAATTAAGGTTTCTCCAAAAGAAATTCAGCATGTTTCCATATTAAAGCGTTCGATTGATGCGCGTCAAAAAACGATAAAAATTAATTTGAAAGTGTCGGTTTATTCCAATAATGAACCATTTCAGGAAACAAAATTTCAACTTCCTGAATATAAAAATGTAGCAACAGCCCAAGAGGTTATTGTGGTAGGTGCCGGTCCTGCTGGACTTTTTGCCGCTTTGCAATTAATTGAATTGGGATTGAAACCGGTTTTGATTGAAAGAGGGAAAGATGTTCGCGGTCGCCGTCGTGATCTAAAAGCCATCAATGTAGATCATGTGGTTAATGAGGATTCTAATTATTGTTTTGGAGAAGGCGGAGCTGGAACTTATTCAGATGGGAAATTATACACTCGTTCTAAAAAAAGAGGAGATGTAACCCGAATTTTGGAATTGTTTGTTGCTTATGGGGCTACTCCAGATATTTTGGTGGATGCCCATCCGCACATTGGAACTAATAAGTTGCCTCAAATTATTCAGGATATACGAGAAAAAATTATTGAATGCGGAGGACAGGTATTGTTTGAAACTCGTGTAACTGATATTTTGGTAAAAAATAATGAAGTTCAAGGAGTGGTAACTCAAAAAGGGGAATCTATTTTGGCTAACAAAATGATTTTGGCTACAGGGCATTCTGCGCGTGATATTTTTGAGTTATTGGATAGAAAGAAAATATTTATTGAGGCGAAATCTTTTGCTTTAGGGGTAAGAGCAGAGCATCCGCAATCTTTAATCGATAGTATTCAGTATAGCTGTGATTATCGAGGAGAATTATTGCCACCCGCTCCTTATAGTATAGTGAAACAAGTGGGAGGTAGAGGAATGTATTCCTTTTGTATGTGTCCTGGAGGAGTGATTGCGCCCTGCGCCACGAGTCCCGGCGAAGTGGTAACTAACGGTTGGTCTCCGTCAAAAAGGGATCAGGCGACTGCTAATTCCGGTATTGTTATCGAATTAAAATTGGAAGATTTTAAGCCTTATGCAAAATTTGGAGCTCTGGCAGGAATGGAATTCCAAAAAAGTATCGAGCAAAAGGCATGGCATTTAGCTGGTGAGACTCAAAAAGTGCCAGCACAACGAATGCTAGATTTTACAAAAAATAAAGTTTCGGCAACTATTCCAAAAACATCCTATGTTCCTGGGACCACCTCGGTCGAGATGGGACAAGTTTTTCCCGGCTTTTTGACCCAAATATTGCGAGAAGGTTTTTCTGAGTTTGGAAAATCGATGAAAGGCTATTTGACGAATGAAGCCATACTTCATGCGCCTGAATCAAGAACTTCTTCGCCGGTGCGTATTCCGAGAGATCCATTTACATACGAACATTTGCAAATAAAAGGCTTGTATCCTTGTGGTGAAGGAGCTGGTTATGCTGGAGGTATTATCTCAGCAGCCATTGATGGCGAAAAATGTGCCTTAATGATTGGAGAAAGCCTGAATAAAAAAACCTCGAATACTAAGTAATCGAGGTTTCAGAATCATTTTTTAGTTTTCAATCGATCTTTGAATAGTTTTTCAAATTTCTCTATTTTGGGTTGAATGACCATCCTGCAATAGGGCTGATTTTTATTGTTCTCATAATAGTTTTGATGATAATCTTCGGCTTTGTAAAAGTTTTTGAATGGTTCTAATGCCGTCACTATAGTATGTTCGTAAATTTTTGCTTTGTTCAAAGCATTGATAATATTTTGCGCCGCTAGTTTTTGTTCTTCGTTTTTATAAAAAATAACAGATCGGTATTGGGGGCCAACATCTGCGCCTTGGCGGTTGAGTGTAGTGGGATCGTGAACGGTAAAGAAGACTCTGAATATTTCGTCTAAGTTAGTGACCGTTTTATCATAGGTTATTTGAACCACTTCTGCATATCCTGTTTTGCCTGTTGAAACCTCTTGGTAGCTTGGATTGGCATTTTTTCCTCCTGAAAAACCAGATAGTACTGATTTGACTCCTTTTAAGTTTTCATAAACAGCTTCAACGCACCAGTAACACCCGCCACCTAGGGTGATTGTTTCAAGATTGGATTTTTTATCAGTTTTGTTATTTTGTCCAAACATGGTAGCAGTTAGAAACAGGCTTAATAAAATTAATTTTCTCATAGTTATTTAGTATCAGGTATAAAATCAAGTGCGATGGAATTCATGCAATATCTTTTTCCGGTTGGGGCAGGGCCATCGTCAAAAAGGTGTCCAAGATGTCCGCCGCATCTGCCACAAAGTGCTTCGATTCGTTCCATTCCTAGTGAATTATCATTTTTATATACTACGCTATTTTTATTGTCCTGTTCAAAAAAGCTGGGCCAACCACAATTGCTGGCAAATTTAGCTCCGGATCGAAATAATTTATTACCACAAGCAGCACAATAATAGGTTCCTTTTTCATCGGTATTCCAGTATTTTCCTGTAAAAGGTCTTTCGGTATCAGCATGGCGCATTACTTCATAAACATCTTCGGTTAATACTTTTTTCCATTCGGCATCCGTCAAATTTAGTTTTGTAGTGTCTGTGTTTGAATAATAGGGGTTTTCCGGTTTGCTGATTTTATTTTCCATGATAGTATGTTTTTGAGATTTGTATTGTTTGTTTGCTGTTTGTCCACAAGCAGTAAATATGAATAGGGGAAGCAAAAACAGAAGGCTTAAAAATGAGGTTGTTTTCATAGGGTAAAGATCTTTGGTGATTGTATATTACAAATTTAAGTTGCTAAATTGTTATTAAATGTCGTTTGTTTTACAATTTAACAGCTCTTTGTGCAAGTTTTAACTATTGTTAATTACGATAAAAATCGATTTTTGGTTTTTAAGTTCTGGCGTTTATAGTAATAGTAATAAAACGATAAAGCTGTGATGGTGTTTTTCTTTGCGAATATTGGTTTAAACTAAACAAATAGAAAGAGAATGTTAAAGCCCCTGTCAATGATTATCTTTTTTGTATTTTTGTGTTGCTAAAAAATGATATGATAGAAGAAAACGTAATATTAGTCAACCAAGCCGATGAGCAAATTGGTTTGATGCCTAAATTAGAGGCACATGAAAAGGCAGTTTTACACCGTGCTTTTTCGGTTTTTGTTTTGAATAGTAAAAATGAAATCATGCTACAACAGCGTGCTCATCACAAATACCATTCTCCATTGTTATGGACTAACACATGTTGCAGCCATCAAAGGGAAGGAGAGACTAACATTGAAGCAGGAAATCGTCGACTATTTGAAGAAATGGGTTTCAACACGGAGCTTAAGGAGTTATTTCACTTTATATACAAAGCGCCTTTTGATAATGGTTTGACAGAACATGAACTCGATCACGTAATGATCGGGTATTATGATGAAAGTCCGATAATAAATAAGGATGAAGTCGAAAGTTGGAAATGGATGGCTATTGACGAGGTAAAAAAAGATATGGAAGTCCATCCTGAAATCTATACAGTTTGGTTTAAAATAATTTTCGACGAGTTTTATCATTTTTTGGAAGACCATAAAATTTAGGATACACAATCCTAGATGTAGAATCTTAAACCCTAAATTTCAACATGAGAGTAACCATAAGTAGAAAGGCACATTTCAATGCGGCCCACCGATTGTATCGAAAGGACTGGACATTTGAGCAAAATGATGCTGTTTTTGGCAAATGCAATAATCCTAATTTTCATGGACACAATTATGATTTGATTGTTAGTGTTACAGGTCAAGTTAATCAGGAAACAGGATTTGTTATGGATGTCAAGATTTTATCCGATATTATAAGAGAAGAAGTCGAGAGTCAGTTCGATCATAAAAACCTGAATTTGGACGTTCCTGAATTTAAAAATCTAAATCCAACAGCAGAAAATATTGTAGTGGTGATTTGGAATAAAATCAGAAAGAGAATTAAGTCAGAGTTTGATTTAGAAGTAGTTCTCTATGAAACGCCTCGTAATTTTGTAACCTATAAAGGAGAATAATGGCACTAAAGATAGGTGATAGAATTCCTGATTTTTTGGCTAAAGATGCTAAAGGGGATGATTTTGACAGTAGAGAGCTAATCGAGAAAAAACCTTTGGTCATTTATTTTTATCCAAAAGACAATACTCCAGGTTGTACTGCTGAGGCCTGTGGTTTTCGCGATCAATATGAAGATTTCAAAGATTTAGGTGCCGAAGTTATCGGTATTAGCAGCGACAGTGTCGATTCGCATCAAAAGTTTGCTAAACAATATAAGTTGCCTTTTATATTATTATCTGATAGTGATAAAAATATCAGAAAGCTTTTTGGAGTGCCTTCAAATATATTTGGACTACTTCCTGGTCGAGTTACTTATGTCGTAGATAGAAACGGAGTTATAAAATTGATTTTTGATAGTATGATGGCCGCAAAGCACATGCCAAGGGCGTTAGAAATGATTAGAGAAATTAGTGAAGGTCGTGCGAAATAGTTTAAATTGGTTTTTAATAGAGAGGTTTTTTTTGATCGAAAAACGTCATTTTTAGAAAATTAGATTTAATAGTCGTTAATAGAAAGATTATGTGTACTTTTGCAGACGCAAATTAAAATTAAAGAAAAATGGCAAACGTTAAGAATTTAAAAAAAGACATCAACTACGTTTTAGGAGATATTATTGAAGCAGTTTATTTGTTTGAAATTTCTACAACTGGAAAACCTACAACAGAAACTAATGATTTAATAGATGAAGCTATTGCTGCTTTTGATGTTTTGATCGCAAAAGTGAACGCTAAAAACGTTGAAAACAAAAAAGCGCACTTCAAACAAATCAATGTTGAATTAGAACAAACTGCTAATCAATTGATTGCTAAAATCAACGAATTGTAGTCTTAAAAAAGGATAAAAAAGCGCAAATTTATTTTGGATAATTAAAAAACCGCTGTATATTTGCACCCGAAATGAGACGCCAGCGTAGCTCAGTTGGCTAGAGCAGCTGATTTGTAATCAGCAGGTCGTGGGTTCGAGTCCCTCCGCCGGCTCATCGTAAAACCATCTAACTTTTGTTAGGTGGTTTTTTTTTTTTTTTTTTTGTTAAACGCAATTAGTTGTGTTTCTTTTGATTGAAAAAAAAATGAATTTAAATTATGTTTTTTTTTTTTTTTTTTTTTTTTTTTTTTATTTTTTTTTTTTTTTTTTTTTTAAGTTTTTTATTTTGGTTTTTTTTAATTTTTTAAGTTTTTTTTTGATTTTTTAGGGTGTATTTGTTTTTTTTAGTTATTTGTAAAAAGTTTGTCTATTGTGGTTTTTTTTAAATTTAGTTAATTTATATGTTTTTTTGAAGTTAATATTTGATTTTATAGTGTTTTTTTATGGTTAAAATAGTATAAATGATATAATTATTTAAAATCCAAAAACATTTGGTTCTTTAAGATATAATTATGATTTTTGTGGGATAACTAATTCAAATAAATTAATATGAGATTAAAATTCAAATGGATTTTTACGCTATTGCTAGCGTTATCTATGCAGTTTTCTTTTGCTCAAGAGAAAACCGTAAACGGAGTTGTTTCAGATGCAACAGGTCCTATTCCTGGTGCAAACGTAATTGTTAAAGGAACCAAAATAGGTGTTCAAACAGATTTTGACGGTAAGTATTCAGTAAGAGCCAAAGTGGGAGATGTTTTGGTGTTCTCTTTTATAGGGATGAATAATTCATCTGTAACTGTTGGAGCTTCTAATACTGTTAATGTGAAATTGACATCGGCTTCCCAAGCTCTAGAAGAGGTGGTAGTAGTTGGTTATGGAGTTCAAAAAAAGAAGGATGTTACGGGCTCAATCTCACAAATTAAAGGAGATGCTATAGCTAATCTTGCAACTCCAAGTTTTGAGTCTCAATTAGCAGGTAGAGCTGCTGGGGTGCAGGTTACTACTAATTCTGGCGTTTTAGGACAAGCTCCTAGAATAAGAATTAGGGGAGTAGGATCTATTACTTCAGGTAGCTATCCATTAGTTGTTGTTGATGGAGTTCCAATTTTCACTGGCGATGTTGGAGGATATGCAAACACGAATGCTTTAGGTGATATTAATCCGGCGGATATTGAATCGACGGAAGTTTTAAAAGACGGATCTGCTACTGCAATTTATGGTTCCAGAGCAGCAAATGGGGTAATTTTAATTACAACTAAAAAAGGGAAAGGTGGCAAATTCAGAGTTAATTATAATACATATACTGGAATTGCTAAGCCGATAGATTATTTGGATTTATTGAAAACAAATGATTTTATTACAATTCAAAATGAAAAAAGAACCAATAGAGGAGCTTCCATTTTAGCTGTAGGTACTGAGTTTGATACAAACTGGCAAAAAGCCGTTCTTCGTTCTGCTGCTGTTCAAACAGATCATAATTTATCTCTTTCTGGTTCTACAGAAAAAACTAATTACTATTTTTCAACTGGTTATAATGAGCAAGACGGTATTGCTAGATCTAATAACCAAACTCGATATAATGTTAGAGGAAATGTAGATCAAAAAGTTAAAAGTTGGTTAAATGTAGGTGTTAATATGGCTTTGTCTAGAACTGAAAATAACGGATTGAATGATAATGCAGGCGGATTGTCTGGTCTTATGTTTAATTCAATGCGTCAATTACCAAATACGCCGATCTATGACGCTAATAATCCAACAGGTTATAATATTACTGGCTCAACAGTGGGACAAGGACAGAATTTATCTGTAATTGCTAATAATTTACCTAACATTGTTTATGTTTTAGATCATAATATTTATAAATCTAAAGTAGACAGATCATTAGTGAGCTTGTTTGCTGATTTTAAAATTTTACCAAGTTTGACTTTTAAAACTCAAGGAAGTGTTGATGCTATTGGAACTGAAGGATTTAATTATTTAAACCCTGTTAATGGTGATGGTGCAAGTGTTGGTGGAGCTGTTAGAAATAACTTTGCAAATTTAACGCGTTGGAATACCCAAAATGTATTGTCATATAATAAAACATTTGGGGAGTCACATAATGTAAGTGCAGTAGCTATCTATGAGGTTCAAAAGCAAAAAGTTAGTTCTTTTTATGGTGGAGGTAATGGTTTATCTGATACTTTTTTCAATAAAGGATTAATTACTGGATCTTATGCAACTCAACTATCTGGTGGTGGTATAACTGAAAATGGGATTATCTCTTATGCCGGTAGATTGAATTATAATTATCAAGGAAAATATTTCCTTCAAGGATCTATTCGTAAAGATGGACTTTCTTCATTGCCTACAGCTAATAAATGGGGTACTTTTCCAGGAGCTTCTGTAGGATGGACAGTTAGCAAAGAATCTTTCATGAGCTCTTTGGAAGACGTTATTTCAGACTTTAAATTAAGAGCTTCCTATGCAGAAGTTGGTAATACAAGTATTGGTAATTATCCATATTTAGGTTTGTATAATAATGCAAAGTATGCTGAATATAATGGTATAGGATATTCTCAAGCTGGTAATGATCAGTTAAAATGGGAAACTTCTGTGAAGTATGACTATGGAGCTGATTTGTCTTTATTGAACAATCGTTTGAAGTTAACTTATGATTACTTTATTAATAATCAAAACGGGCTGATTTTACAAGTTCCTCAGCCTTTATCTCTTGGTATTCCAGAGAATTATATTTCTAAAAACGTTGGTTCTTTGAAAAACTCAGGTCATGAATTTTCTGTTGAAGCATCTGCTTTTAAAAACGAAAATTTTGAATGGACACTAAGTGCTAACTTATCTTTAGTGAAAAGTAAAGTAGAAAAACTGGTTAATGGACAGGATATTAATTTTGTTGATGCAAACTCTTATAATACAGGTAATAACTTATTGAGAGAAGGTGAGTCGCCTTATGTTTTATATGGCTTTAACTACTGGGGTGTAAATCCTGCTAATGGTAATCCTGTTTTTTATAAAGGAAATGGTACATTGGTTCAAGGAGATATAGATTCTCAAGCATACAGAGTTTTTGATCCAAATAATCCAACAGACATAACAAAAGCTTCTTCTTTAGGTGCAGCTGATAAAAAGATTTTAGGTAATGTATTGCCAACTTATTTTGGCGCATTCAATTCTAATATGGCTTATAAGAACTTTGATTTAGGTTTTATGTTCCGTTTTAGTGGAGGAAATAAAATTAATAACTTAACAAGACGTGAACTTTTATCTCAAGGCTTTAATAATAACGGCACAGAGATCTTAGGAAGATGGCAGAGTGTCTCTAATCCTGGAGATGGATGGACGCCAAGATTAAGAGATGATAGAGAAACTACTATCAATATTAATCAAGCTTCTAGTCGTTTTGTTGAAAAAGGGGATTATATCAAACTAGATAATGTTACATTAGGTTATAATTTGCCTAAAACAGTTTTAGATAAGGTTGGATTAGAAAAGTTTAGACTTTTTGTACAAGGACAAAACTTGTTAATTATTACGGACTATAAAGGATTGGATCCTGAAATGGAAGTTTTAGGTAACGATTATAATGGGACTCCAAGATCCAGAATATTCAGTATTGGTCTTAATGTAGGTTTCTAATTTTAAATAATTAAAAAATGAAAAATAAAAATAAATTTAAATCATTCTCGATTACTAAATTAGTAATTCCGTTTGCAATGGTGTCACTTTTATTTACTTCTTGTAGTGAAGAAAGTGTAATAGAATTAGTCCCTTTTAATAGTGTATCTGAAAATGTTGCGTTTCAAACTCCAGCATTAATCGATTTATCTGTTACTGGTATGTATAATGCTGCTGAATTAGGTAATTATAATGGAGCTGGAGCCAGAGGATATATATTTGGCTCAGCATTTATTCAACAGGGTGATAACAGGGGTGAAGATGTGGTTAACTTAGCAGCATTTTATCAATTGACTTATACAGGTACTTATGATGCTACATCAGCCAATAACGTTTATTATTGGGCTGACGGTTATCGATTGATTAATAGAACTAATATTGTGATTGAAGGAGTTGAAAAAGCTGCTGCTGCAGGAGTTATTTCGCAAGAATTAGCAAATGACTATATTGGTCAAGCAAAGTTTTTTAGAGCTATAACTCATAATGAATTGTTGATTCACTTTGCACGACCTTTTCAAGATAATAATGGAGCTAATCTGGGTGTTCCATACAGAGAAATTCCTTATTCAACTCCTGCAAATATTGAATTAGGTTTAGCTCAAGGTAGGAATACGGTTGCTGAGTGTTATACTAAAATCTTAAAAGATTTAGATGATGCAGAAGCATTGCTTTATTCTAAAACCAAAAGAGTAGGTCCGGCACAAATAGAAAGAATTTCAAAAGAAGCGGCGATTGCATATAAAACAAGAGTTTATTTGCATATGCGTAAATGGGACAAAGTAATTTCGGAAGGGATCAAATTAGATGGTAAATATACTATGACTGCCAATCCAGATACTCCTTTCGCGAGTAATAATTCAAATTCGGAATCTATTTTCTCTATTGCAAATGGAGCTACAAACAATCCGGGTGTAAATGGATCTTTGCCTAGCATGTATCATCCACCAATTCCAGCTGCTGCAAATGGACGTGGGTTGATTGCTATTAGTCCTATTATTTGGAGAGATCCAAGTTGGTTGGCAGATGATAAAAGAAGAACTGAAGGAACGATGATTGTCACTGGTAATGCGGCTTACTATCCAAATACAAAATTCACAAAGAAATACAAAGATGGTGTTAATAAAACGGACGCAGCTCCTATCATTAGGTATGCAGAAGTAGCTTTGAACATGGCTGAAGCTTATGCTAGAAGTAATGATGTTTCAAATGGTTTAACTAGGTTGAACTCTGTTAGAAATCGTTCTTTGGCAAGCCCATCAACTCAGGCTTATACAGCAGCAACTTTTGCTACTAATATTGATTTATTAGGAGCTATACTAAAAGAAAGAAGAATTGAGTTTATTTGTGAAGGGCGTCGTTGGGCTGATATCAGTAGATTGCAAGGTGATGCTTATTTCCCAATTAGTGGTATTCCTGCAAAAATTGCTAATGCTGGTTTTGCTACAGCTGCTCCAGCTTTGGCTGCTTATGCTTTAGGTACTCCTTATACAGGAGCATTAGGTGTTAATGCATTTACTTACGATAACTT
Organism: Flavobacterium granuli; assembly: GCF_900129705.1. Taxonomy (GTDB): domain Bacteria; phylum Bacteroidota; class Bacteroidia; order Flavobacteriales; family Flavobacteriaceae; genus Flavobacterium; species Flavobacterium granuli. The sequence goes on from NZ_FQWO01000008.1 coordinate 82,480, forward strand.
TAAGTTTATATGGCCATTACCACAGTTGGAATTAGATGCTAATCCAACTTTAAGACCACAACAAAATCCTGGCTATTAAGTAGGTTTTAAAATTGTTGTTTATGAAAAACTGTCCGAAAAGTAATTTTCGGGCAGTTTTTTTATTTATCTTGATTTATTTTTTTTCATTTACCTTTGCCGCTATAAAATTATACTTGTAATAGTCCTAATAAGATCCTTCCAAATGAGAATTCTCTTCTTTTTATATTTTTTAATAGTGCCAACAGTGTTGTTTTCTCAAATAAGATCCAAGGAGAATACGAACAAAATAAAATCCTTGAGGGGAGATTCAGAATCCATTAAAGAGCAAAAAGCCAAAGAACAAGCTACCATAGATCAATATCGTTTTATTACTTTAGATCGCGATACGACCTATATAGATACCTCGCTTACGATACAAAAAGAATACAGTCATAATTATTTACGCAAGGATAATTTTGGACTTTTAGCTTTCCCTAATGAGGGGCAAACCTACAATACGCTACAATATAGTCTAACGAAGTTTTCTCCCTATCCAGAAATTGGTTTTAAGGCCAAACACTTCAATTTCTTGGAGGCAAACCAAATTAGATACAGCTCAGTGGCTACTCCGGTAACCGAATTGTACTTTAAGTCTGTGATGGAAAAAGGACAATCTTTGGATGCTTTTTTCACGTTGAATATTACGCCAAGGCTTAATTTTTCTATTGCTTATAAAGGCTTGCGTTCCACTGGAAGATACATCAATCAATTAGCAAGTACTGGAAACTTTAGATTTACCACTAGTTATAATACGTTAAACGAACGTTATTTTGCGAATGCTCATTATACCTATCAAGATATTTTGAATGAGGAAAACGGTGGAATTACCACTATTTCGGATTTTGAAAATGAAGACTCTAAATATGATAACCGACAAAGGTTAGAAGTGTATTTGACCGATGCCAAGTCTTTTCTAAAGGGGAAAAGAATATTTTTGGATCATTTTTTTAGAATCAATACTACAAAAGGAGCCAACAATTTATATGTGGCGCATCAGTTTAATTATGAGAATAAGTTTTTTGAGTACAATCAGGAAACGGTTCCTTCAACTGTAGGTGCTGCAACAGTATTTCGTTTTGGAGATTCTTATGTGACAAGCGGAATCAACGATCAAACCCGTTACAATAAAATGTACAATAAAGCGGGATTGACTTATGAGAATACAACTCTAGGGAAGTTTCATTTTTTTGTAGATGATTTCAGAAGCAATTACTATTATAACCAAATTTTAATTCGAGATGACAAGACGATTCCGGCTTCGTTGAGTCGAAATATAAATAGCGCCGGCGGACAATATGAATATCAAAAAAACAGTTGGAAAGGGAATTTTTTATATTCCAGATCAATTACAAATCAGTCATTGTCTAATTTAGATGCCAATTTACAATATGATTTAAATGAGGATTATCAATTTTCGTTTAAATACCAAAACTTAAATAAGCTCCCAAATGATAATTACAATTTGTATCAAAGCAGTTATATAGGGTATAATTGGTCCAATGATTTTAGGAATGAAAAAATAAATACTATCGTGGCCAATGCCAGTACGCCTTGGATTGAAGCTTCTGTTCAATTAATGACGCTCAGGGATCATTTGTATTTTGAAAACACAGCCATTTATAATGAAGAACAAATTATCACTCCAAATCAGTACGGAAAAACGATAAATTATGTTTCGGTAAAAGTAGCTAAGGAGTTTAAGTTTGGGAATTTCGCCTTAAATAATACACTTTTGTATCAAAAAACGGATCAAATGGATGCCATTCTAAATGTTCCCGAGATTGTAACTCGAAATACGATTTACTACACCAATTATATGTTTAAAAAAGCCTTGTTTTTGCAAACCGGAGTGACTTTAAATTATTTTACAAAATACATGGCTAATGATTACAATCCTGTAATTGGAGAGTTTTTTATCCAAAACAAAAAGGAAATTGGGAATTATCCTAACCTGGATTTTTTCATTAACGCTAAAATTCAGAGAACCCGTATTTATCTAAAGGCGGAGCATTTTAATTCTTCATTTTCTGGAAATAACTTCTATTCCGCACCCAATATGCCTTATCGTGATTTTATGATCCGATTTGGTTTGATTTGGAACTTTTTCAATTAATTCTTGGGCGTTTCATCACGCTGTTCGCTATATCTTTAGCCGCTTAAAGAAAGCTGCTAAAGGATGCCGCTGCCATCGTGAACGCAAAAACAATCATCAGTTAATATTTTATAACAAAATACTATCTTTGCATAATTATTTATAACAATTTAGAATCTTAAACGTATCATTCAATGCAATACGAAGAAAATATATTAGGCACAATTGGCAATACACCATTGGTGAAACTCAATAAAGTGATCAAAGGAATAGACGCTTTGGTACTGGCCAAAGTTGAAACTTTTAACCCTGGGAATTCAGTCAAAGACAGAATGGCGGTAAAAATGATTGAAGACGCTGAGGCTGATGGAAGATTAAAACCAGGCGGAACCATCATCGAAGGAACTTCTGGAAATACTGGAATGGGATTGGCCTTAGTGGCAATCATAAAAGGATACAAATTAATCTGTGTGATATCAGATAAACAGTCTAAAGAAAAAATGGACATCCTTCGTGCCGTTGGTGCTAAGGTGGTTGTTTGTCCTACTGATGTTGAACCTACTGATCCTAGATCGTATTATTCGGTTTCGAAAAGACTGGCCGAGGAAACTCCAAATTCTTGGTATGTCAACCAATACGATAATCCATCTAATGCATTAGCGCATTACGAACAAACAGGTCCAGAAATTTGGAAACAGACCGAAGGTAAAATCACCCATTTTGTTTCTGGTGTGGGAACTGGTGGAACCATTTCGGGAATTGGAAAATATCTGAAAGAGAAAAACCCAAACATCAAAATCTGGGGAATTGATACCTATGGATCGGTGTTTAAAAAGTACCATGAAACCGGAATTTTTGACGAGAACGAAATTTACTCCTACATCACCGAAGGAATCGGGGAGGATATTTTGCCTGAGAATGTTGACTTTTCGCTGATTGATGGTTTTACAAAAGTCACTGATAAAGATGCTGCAGTGTATACCCGTAAAATTGCTCTTGAAGAAGGCATTTTTGTTGGGAATTCAGCAGGAGCTGCGGTAAAAGGATTGTTACAACTGAAAGAGCATTTTAAGCCAGAAGATGTGGTTGTAGTTTTATTTCATGATTCGGGAAGCCGTTATGTGGGGAAAATGTTCAATGACGACTGGATGCGCGAGCGTGGTTTTCTTGATGAAAACATCACTAAGGCTGAGGATGTAATCCAAGATCATATCGATAAACCTTTGATTGTTGCGCGCACCGAAGAATTGGTTTCGCATGCGATAGAAAGAATGCGTAAATATAAAATTTCACAAATTCCAGTTATTGATATTAACGGCTTTGTGGGTTCGCTTGATGAATCAGATTTGTTTCAAAGTTATGTAAATGATAAAAATACAGCTGAAAAACCTATTCGCGAAGTGATGGGGAAAGCTTATCCAATAGTGAAATTAGGAACTGCAATTGAAGAAGTTTCTAAACTGTTTACCAAAGAAAATCAAGCAGTATTGTTGGATTTAGGAAATGGCAGACATCACATTATCACTAAATATGATATTATAGGTTCGATAAAATAAGATTCGAAATAAGTTTTTTATAATATAATCCTACAAGGTTTTTTGGCTTTGCAGGATTTTTTGTTTTAGTGTAATATGGTTTGATTTTTTTTCTTAAAAATAGAGAAACCTGAAACTTTAAAAGTGGAAATAAAAAGAAAGTAGCTGAATGTTTTGAACTTGTACAATTGATAGTATTTTTGTGAATCAGAAATAAAAAAATCTTAATCTTAAATCTTAGATCAAATTGACTTTTACCGCCATAGATTTTGAAACCGCTACAGCCTTCCATCCTTGTTCAGTAGGTATTGTTACCGTAGAAAACGGAGTTATTGTAGATGAGTTTGTCAGCCTAATCAAACCACCTAATAATCTCTATTCTCCGTTTACGATTCAAGTACATGGAATTTATCCAAGAGACACAGTTAACGCAAAATCATTTCTACAGGTATTTCCCGAAATTGAAAAACGGCTAAAAAATAAACTTGTTGTAGCTCATAACGAAAGTTTTGATCGTAATGTCTTGGCCAAATCGATGGCGCTTTATGGTTTGGATTATGCCGATTTGAATATTGCTTCTCGATGGGAATGCACCGTAAAAATATACAAAGCCAAAGGGTTGAAACCAACCAAATTAAGTGATTGTTGCCGCGAAATGAAAATCCAACTCAATCATCATGAAGCTTTGTCAGATGCTCGGGCTTGTGCCAAATTGTATTTGCTGAAATAGTTCGCTTTCTATTATTTGACACAAATCCGAATCTGTTGGTTATTCTGCAATCAAACAGCCGGAGATATTCCAAGAGCTAAAGCTGGAGCCTTCCGGAGCCCCTTGAGGAATTGTAACTTGTATGCTGTGCTTTCCGGCTGATAGTTTTCCTAGGTCAATATAGACTGGCGGAGTAACGGTACCGGGGCACCAGTTAGAACGGCTTAAATCAGACGAAGACAATCCATTGCCGAAATTCCCTGAAGCGGGATTACTCAAGCGATACGAGCCGCAATCAGTACGCCAGGGAGTAAAAGCAAAAATCTCTTTCGAATCGACTAATATCGTATTCTTCTTTGGGACAAATTCATCTCCATTTCCCCATCCGCCATGACCGGTGGTGATGTAGCGAAGTTTGTAATTTTTGTTGCCTTCCGGCACTTCAAATGTTAGTTCGAGACCTTTCTCGCTATTGAACATGGTAGCATATTGTTGTCCGGCCATTTCCATGACATTATTGGTGTTGAAAAGAGGCAGCAACCAATTGTTTTGCGTTTGACTGTCATCACCTTGATGAATAGAAACATTCAGGCTCACTTTATGACCGCCTTTGTCATAATTCCCTATATTCATCCCTATCCACACTTCTTGATCATCCAAGGCAGGAAGCAGTTCTGAAATCTCTTGACGATAATATACGCTGTCTTGCCAAACTTTATTTTTTAATTGAAGATTGTTGAATTGCTTTACGCCAAAAGGGGTGAAGAAACGCATCAGTTCCAGCAGAGGAGCATAATTTTCTGTACGAACAACTCCTTGGTATTTTTCTCCATTTCCATTTTCATAAATAGGAAGTGTTTTGGCTCCGTTTTTTAAACCATCTAAGAACGAAATATTTTTGTCAGTAGGAATTACAAATACAGAACCAGTTCTGTCGTAGGCATCACCGTTAGATTGTTCCGTGACATCTACAAAAACAGAACTTCCTTTTTTGATTTTAGGAAAACGTACTTTCTTGACAATGATAGTACCATTGGCAAATCGCAGAATGCTATCGTTAGATTGCGCTGCATCTGAGAAGTTGATGATTTCTTTTTCGAAAATTGGAATAGAAGTGAAACGGCTTTTCCAAAGCAGGTCTTTATACGTCAGCTGATCTACTATTTTGGGTTGGGGATTAGGAAGTTTTAGAAATGCTGGAACATTTTTTAATATTTCTATTTTGTTGGCGGTCACTTTGCTGTTTCCATTGCGAACCATTTCTAGTACCAAGCCAAGATCTTGTCCTAAAGCTGTAGGCGCTCCTTTTAGATTCAACTCATCAGTGTACCATAATTCTATCGTATTGGAATTGATTGAGGTTGTGGCTTTCTTGCAGTTGTAACCTAATATTTTTCTGGTTTCGGCACTAAATGTGAAGTTTTGTTTTCCCAAAGCCACACTATCAACGCTTAAAACAGTGCTTTGATTTTTGAATTGAGCTAATTGTGAAATGGTTTTCAATTGAAAATCAACAAAAACTTGTTCAACTGGAAAATCGGCTTTTTGAAGCCTGATTTTTTCGGTGCTAACTAGGCTGATTTGTTCAGAAGTAAAAAGTAGTATTGGATCTTGGTTTTCGAAAACTTTCCCGTTAGAACTTTTTAGATAGCTTACTTTTATTGATTTTGGTTTTTTTTGTGCCTGAATTGGTAAGATTACGCAAAGCGCAAGGAGTAGGATGTAATAATTTTTCATTGAAATAGTTGTTGAATTACAAATATAAATAAAGTGTAATGAAATTTCTGTATGTTTTTAAAGCTTGATTGCAAATAAATAATTGTAATGAAAATTCATTATTATTTTATACTTTAGATGATTCATTTTGAGGTATTTATTTAAAAATGATGCGATGAAAGAAGATTTTCTCCATTATCTGTGGAAATTTAAGAAATTTGAGGCTTTAAATTTAAAAACATCAGCTGGTGAGGAAATTACCATTGTTAATGTTGGGCAATATCTCGAATTAGCCGGGCCAGATTTTTTTAATGCCCAAATGATTATTGGAAATCAAAAATGGGCTGGAAATGTTGAAATTCATCTTAAATCTTCAGATTGGTATGTGCATCATCACGAAAATGATCAGGCTTATGAAAATGTAATTCTACACGTAGTTTGGGAACATGATACTGCTGTTTTTAGGAAAAATAATTCCGAGATTCCTGTTTTGGAGCTTAAGAATTATGTTGACTCAAAAGTTTTGTCAAATTATGAGTCGCTTGTGTCGCCTAAATCCTGGATTTTTTGCGAAAAGCAAATAAAAGAAATTGAGGAATTTACTTTTAAAAATTGGCAAGAACGATTGTTTTTTGAACGTTTGGAAAGAAAATCAAAACCTGTGTTTGAGTTGTTGGAAACCACTAATAATGATTGGGAAGCAGTTTTGTTTTGTGTATTAGCAAAAAACTTCGGACTTAATACCAATGGGGAATTTTTTCTGAGAATAGCCCAATCGATTCCTTTTTCGGTTATAAGAAAAGAAAGTAGTGAAGTCGAAAATCTGGAAGCACTGTTTTTTGGTTATGCAGGTTTATTGGATTCAGAAAAGGAAGATAATTATTTTAAAGATTTAAAAAGCAGATTCTCTTATTTGCGGCATAAATATCAATTAGATGAAAACAGTCGTGTGGCTGTTCAGTTTTTTAAACATCGGCCTGATAATTTTCCTACAATCCGACTTTCTCAATTGGCTAATTTATATCATAATCATCACAATCTTTTTTCGAAATTACAAAACCCAAGTACAGTTGAGGATATTTATAAAATTTTTCAAGTCTCTAGTTCGATATATTGGGAAAATCATTACCAGTTTGATAAAGTAAGCCCAAAGAAGAAAAAAAAGCTTTCTAAGGCTTTTGTTGATTTAATCATCATCAATACAATAATCCCGATTCAGTTCGCTTATGCCAGAAGTCAAGGTGCAGAAATTTCGGAAGACTTAATAAAATTATTAAACGGAGTCGTGCCAGAGAAGAATGCGGTTATGGATAAATTTATTTTTTTTGGAATAAAACCCAAGAATGCTTTTGAATCTCAATCTCTTTTACAGCTTAAAAATGAGTACTGCGCTATGAATAGATGTTTGGAATGCGCCGTTGGAATCGATTTATTAAGAAGTAATTAAAAGGATAGAATTGTATTATTTTTGTAATTTTGCCTTTAAATTTAAATCATTTAAAATGTCATTAGTAATTAAGCTAAAGTTCTTTTTTGAAAAATATGGTTTTCATGTGTCCTCTAGGCTAGCTGATAAATTAGGAATGCGGGTGACTAATGTGAGGCTTTTTTTTATTTATATTTCTTTTGTTACGGCAGGATTGGGATTTGGGGTGTATTTGACTTTGGCTTTTTGGATTCGTTTAAAAGATCTGATTCGAGCCAAAAGGACTTCCGTTTTTGATTTGTAGAAAATAGTTAACATAAAAAGGGCTATAAAGTATTAAATACTCTATAGCCCTTTTTATTTCAGTATTAAATTATTTGTCAGGATTGTTTAATTTACTGTTTTTCTTTCCATATAAAAAATAAAGAGCAACACCGATTCCCATCCAAATTGCAAGTCTTTCCCAGCTTTCAATAGGTAATCCAGCCATTAAGATTAGACAGATGATAACTCCTACAATAGGAAATACTGGTACAAATGGAACTCTAAAGCCTCTTACTGCGTTGGGATTAGTTTTTCTCATTACAATAACTCCAATACATACAAGAGCAAACGCAAATAATGTTCCAATACTTACCATATGTCCTAAATCGCTTACAGGTACAAAGCCGGCAAACAAACTAACAAAAACCATGAAAAGTAGGTTTGTTTTGTATGGTGTTCTATTTTTTGTATGTAATGTACTGAAAAATTTAGGTAATAATCCATCAATACTCATACTGTAGAAAACTCTACTTTGCCCCATCAACATCACTAACATTACAGAGGTATATCCTGCAATAATTGCAATTGTTAATGCTGAGTTTAAGAATGTATAACCTGTCTTAGCAAACGCTGTAGTTACTGGGCTTGCATCACCTTTAAACTCAAGGTAGTTTTCTAAACCAGTCAAAACAAAAGCAAATAAAACATATAAAATGGTACAAACTATTAACGATCCTAATATACCAATTGGCATACCCCTTTGTGGATCTTTTGCTTCTTGTGCAGCTGTAGAAACAGCGTCAAATCCTATAAATGCAAAAAATACTACTCCTGCGCCTCTTAGAATACCACTCCAGCCATAATGACCAAAGTAATCGCTACTAAAGAAATTTAAAAACGTCATCTTTCCTGAGCTCAAAAGGGCTTCGCCTTCATTTACAGGAATAAATGGTGTATGATTTGCTCCATCAATAAAACCCCATCCTAAGCCAATGAACACAATAACAACAGTTACTTTTAGAATAACCAAAATGTTGTTTAATAAAGCAGATTCTTTTGTGCCTCTAATCAATAATAGAGATAGTGTAAAAATAATTAATATGGCGGGTAAATTGATGAGTCCGGGTTTTTCATCCCATGGTCCATGGAGAATTTCTTGGGGAATATGGAGTCCATAAGTGCCGAGGAATTTATCTACGTATTGAGACCAGCTCACTGCTACTGTTGCGGCCCCAAGAGCATATTCAAGAACTAAATCCCATCCGATAATCCAAGCAACAAACTCTCCCATTGTTGCATAGGAATAAGTATAAGCACTACCTGCAACGGGAATCATAGATGCAAATTCGGCGTAGCACAATCCAGCAAAGGCACAACCTATCGCTGCTAAGATGAAGGATAAGGTTACTGCAGGTCCTGCATTGTCTGCGGCTGCGATTCCGGTTAATGAAAATAATCCAGCACCAATTATTGCTCCAACTCCTAGAGCTACAAGGGATCGAGAAGATAAAGTTCTTTTTAATCCTTTCTCATCTTCTGACGCTTCGTTTAGTAAAACCGATAGTGGTTTTGTTTTCCAAATTGACATATATTTATGGGTTTTATTGTTTTTAAGTCTCAAATGTATTCTTTTTTGTAAAATATTAAAACAATAATTTAGTTTTATAGGTAAATATTGTTGTTTTTTAATTTCAATCTGCTGCTTTGTTCTGAAATAAGTATATTTCTGTTGTTAATCTTGTGAAAAATTCAATGTTAAGCCAGTGGTTATTGAATTATTGTGTTTAAGTTATTGATTTTGTGTTATTTTTAATAAATTTAAGGTTTGCTAATTCGTGTCGTAAGGGTGGTCATATTATAAGTTTAGTAATCATAATTTTGTTATAAATGGATTTGAAAAAAGCGAGTACTTATTTTAAATTTTCGAAATCACAAAGTGCAGGGATTTTCTCATTATTTATAATTATTATAGTCTTGCATTCGATTTGTTTTTTTATTGGATTTAATCCAACGATGAAAAATTTTCCTGAAAAGCAGAAGTGGCTTTCTGTTCAGTCAGAAATTGATTCGATGAAAGAAGCGAATTCGAAACGTGTATTTAAAATTTATCTTTTCAATCCCAATTTTATTACAGATTATAAAGGGTATAAACTTGGAATGTCAGTTGAAGAAATCGATAGGCTTCTTGTATATAGAAAATCAGGGAAGTTTGTTAATTCAGCAAAAGAATTTCAAAATGTCACTAAAGTTTCAGATTCTCTTTTGAATGCAATGGCTCCTTATTTTAAATTCCCGGATTGGGTGAACAAGCAAAAAGAGTCTATGGAGTATATAGATTATAAGGATAATGTTTTTTCAAAAAAGGAAAAGTTTGTTTTGGTAGATATCAATACAGCTACCAAGGAAGATTTGATGAAAGTTTATGGGATAGGCGAGGTGATTTCTGTTCGTATCTTAAAATTGAAGGAGAGTCTTGGTGGATTTGTTTCAATGAATCAGATGGAGGATGTTTGGGGATTGTCGCCTGAGGTAATTGAAAAGCTTAATGCTCGGTTTAAGATTTCGGCTTTGCCGGATATCAAAAAAATAGATATAAATAATGCTTCGTTAAAGGAAATTGCTCAGTTTCCGTATTTTAAATATGCGTTAGCAAAGGAAATTGTAATGTATAGAAGTATGAATGGGGATCTTAAAGATGTTGAGGATTTAACAAAAATTAAAGGTTTCCCATTAGAAAAAGCGAATATAATTGGTTTATATTTGGCATTTAATTAGAAGTGTGTATTCGAGTGTTTAATTTTTTTGAATTAGCGACAAAATATTTTCAAGTTTCGTGTTTTAATTTCGGGAAGTTATAATTCTGTTGTCTAGCTCAATACTAACTAAGAACTTAGATTTAAAGTCCTTACTTTTTGTTTCAATCAAAAAAGTTTCAGTTACTTCAATTTGTCAAAATAATAAAAATATTAATTATATGGATTCAGTTTATTTCACGGAAGAACATCAATTATTTAGAGAGAGTTTAAAAGATTTTTTGCAGAAAGAAGTTGTGCCTCATATTGAAAAATGGGAAAAAACAGGTACAATAGAGCGTTTTATATGGAAAAAGTTTGGTGAAATGGGCTTTTTGGGAATACGCTATCCTGAGGTTTATGGAGGATTGAATTTGGATTTATTTTATACCGTTATTTTTTTAGAAGAACTTCAAAAAATAAAATCTGCTGGTTTTGCCGCTGCTATGTGGGCACATTCTTATTTAGCGATGACGCATTTAAATGCTGAAGGTGACGAACGAATTAAGCAAGATTATTTAGCGCCAAGTATAGCTGGCGATAAAATAGGAGCTTTGTGTATTACAGAGCCTTTTGGCGGTAGTGATGTTGCAGGTATGAGAACAACGGCTGTTAAAAAAGGAGATAAATATATTATTAACGGCTCTAAAACTTTTATTACAAATGGCGTTTATGGAGATTATTATGTAGTTGCTGCAAAAACAAGTCCAGAGCTGGGGAATAAAGGGATAAGTATGTTTTTGATGGATAGTAATCTCAAAGGGATTTCAGCTACAAAATTGGATAAATTAGGTTGGAGAGCTTCAGATACAGCAGAAATTGCATTTGATAATGTGGAAATTCCTGTAGAGAATTTAATGGGAGAAGAAGGAAAGGGTTTTCCTTATATTATGCAGCATTTTGCTTTGGAGCGTTTGATTATGGCTATAAATGCTCATGCAAGTGCAGAGTATGCGATTGATTATACAATAGAATATATGTCGCAACGAGAAGCATTTGGTAAGACAATAGATAAGTTCCAGGCATTAAGACATACATTAGTAGAACATGCAACAGAGGTCGAGCATTGTAAGGTATTTAATTATGCTGCTGTAGCGCGATTGGATAAAGGGGAGTATGTAGTTAAGGAGGCTACCATGGCTAAGTTGAAATCTACAAAAGTAGCTGACGAAACCATTTATAGCTGTTTGCAAATGTTGGGCGGTTATGGTTATATGGAAGAATATCCTTTAGCACGTTTGTTTAGAGATAGTCGTTTGGGGCCAATTGGTGGAGGAACTTCGGAAATTCTTAAAGAGATTCTTGCAAAAATGATTATTGATAAACAAAATTATAAGCCGGCTGTGAAATAATGGCGGATTCTAATTGATTAAAATGCGGTTGATCTGAAATGGGTTTTTTTGTTTAATTCAGTTTTTGGTTCATTAGGAAATTGAGTGAAAAAAAAGAGTTTTGTTTGTTGGAATTTATTTCTTTTAAAATAATCCAAAATTTATAACTCATTACTCATAATTAATATATACTTTTGCACACTTAACGAAAGGGGGTGTCAATATTATGTTAATTATACCAATTAAAGACGGAGAAAATATCGATAGAGCATTAAAGCGCTATAAAAGAAAATTTGATAAAACAGGAACTGTTCGTCAGTTAAGAGCACGTACTGCTTTTATTAAGCCTTCTGTGAAAAATAGAATTAAGATCCAGAAAGCAGCTTATATTCAAAACATGAAAGATAACTTAGAGAACTAGTTAATATCTTTTTAAATTAAATGCCGTTAGTCATTAAAGTTTTATAACTTTGATACTAACGGTTTTTTTATTTTATATGATTACTACTTTAGTTGCATTTAGGGATTATTTAGAAAAGGAGAAAAAATATTCTCCGCACACTGTGAATGCGTATTTGAATGATTTGACAAGTTTCCAGTCTTTTAATGAGATTTGTTTTGGTCAGGATGATTTAGAGAAGGTAGGGTATTCTCAAATTAGGAGTTGGATAGTTTCGTTGGTTGATAATGGAATGTCGAATACTTCTGTTAATAGAAAAATAGCATCTTTAAAAGCTTTTTATAAGTTTCTGTTAAAAATTAAACGGATAGAAGTGAGTCCGTTACTTAAGCATAAAGCTTTAAAAACTGCAAAAAAGCTTCAGATACCCTTTTCAGAGAAAGAAGTGGATGCAGTCTTGACTGAAGTTTCGGTTTTGGCTGGTTTTGAAGAAGTGAGGAATAAGTTGATAATGGACTTGTTTTATACTACGGGAATGCGAAGGGCTGAGTTGATTCATTTGGGGGTTGATGCGGTTGATTTTTCGAATAATACAATAAAGGTTCTTGGTAAGAGGAATAAAGAAAGGCTGCTCCCTGTTTTGTCTGTTGTGATGGATCAGTTTCTGTTGTATGTTAAGGAGAAGGCTCTGTTGGGAATTAGTGAGGATTGTGGTTATTTTTTTACAACAAAAAAAGGGTTAAAATTGAGTGATTCTTTTGTGTATCGGTTAATAAATTCTTACTTTAGTACTGTCTCGGAAAAGGTAAAAAAAAGTCCGCATGTTTTAAGGCATACGTTTGCGACTCATTTATTAAATAACGGGGCAGATTTGAATTCGGTAAAAGAATTATTGGGTCATTCTAGTTTGGCTTCTACGCAAATTTATACGCACAGCAGTTTGTCTGAGTTGAAAAAGATTTATGAAGAGGCACATCCGAGGAATAGGTGATGATTCTTTAAGAAGTTTAACTAAAAAAAAAGTAATTATGAAGGTAAATGTTCATGCGGTTAACTTTACTGTTGACGGGAAATTAGTGGATTATGTTCAAGAGAGAATGGATAAGCTAGAAAAGTATTATGATAAGGTGGTCTCGTCAGATGTCTATTTGAAGGTAGAAAAGACAAGTGATAAAGAGAATAAGCTTGTTGAAGTAAAGGTTAATGTTCCGGGGGATGATTTTCTGGTAAAAAAACAATGCAAAACTTTTGAGGAGGCGATCGAATTGTCAGCAGAATCCTTGGAGAGATTGCTAGTAAAAAGAAAAGAAAAAATAAGAACACACATATAATGCAAATTTTTTTAAAAAAATGTTTTGATTCATAGATAAAATCTCTACATTTGCAGTCCGTTAGAAATAGCGGACTTTTTTTATTGAAATCGCCAGCGTAGCTCAGTTGGCTAGAGCAGCTGATTTGTAATCAGCAGGTCGTGGGTTCGAGTCCCTCCGCCGGCTCTTTTTCCCAATTCGATTTGGAGTAGTTCATGTGATTATTGATAAAAAAAGGGGAGATACTCAAGCGGCCAACGAGGGCAGACTGTAAATCTGCTGTGAGAACTTCGCAGGTTCGAATCCTGCTCTCCCCACAAGAATGGAATTTAGATTGCCGATTTTTTTAAAATAGATTTAAGGTCTGAATTTTGAAAATAAAAGCTTTTAAATCAAGGGTTCTGCCGACTTAGCTCAGGGGTAGAGTGCTTCCTTGGTAAGGAAGAGGTCACGGGTTCAATTCCCGTAGTTGGCTCAAGTAAGTAGGAAATTGAAATAAATATATAACTAAGATTAAAAATTAAGTAAAATGGCAAAAGAAAATTTTAATCGTTCCAAACCGCACTTAAATATAGGTACAATTGGACACGTAGATCATGGGAAAACTACTTTAACTGCAGCGATAACGAAAGTATTATCTGATGCTGGTTACTGTCAAGCTAAATCGTTTGATCAAATCGATAACGCTCCTGAGGAGAAAGAAAGAGGTATTACAATTAATACATCTCACGTTGAGTATGAAACTGCTAACCGTCATTACGCACACGTTGACTGTCCTGGTCACGCGGATTACGTAAAGAACATGGTTACTGGAGCTGCTCAAATGGATGGTGCTATTCTTGTTGTAGCTGCTACTGATGGGCCAATGCCACAAACACGTGAGCATATCCTTTTAGGTCGTCAAGTAGGTATTCCTAGAATTGTTGTATTCATGAATAAAGTGGATATGGTTGATGATGAGGAGTTGTTAGAGCTTGTTGAAATGGAAATTAGAGACTTATTGTCTTTCTATGAATATGATGGTGATAATTGTCCTGTAATTCAAGGTTCTGCTTTAGGTGGATTGAATAATGATCCAGTTTGGGTACCAAAAATTCTTGAATTGATGGCTGCTGTTGATGCTTGGATTGAAGAGCCGGTAAGAGATGTTGCAAAACCTTTCTTGATGCCAGTTGAAGATGTATTTACAATTACAGGTCGTGGAACTGTTGCTACAGGACGTATCGAAACTGGAGTTGCTAATACAGGAGATCCTGTTGAAATCATTGGTATGGGAGCTGATAAATTGACTTCTACTATTACAGGAGTTGAGATGTTCCGTAAAATCCTTGATAGAGGAGAAGCTGGAGATAACGTAGGTTTATTGTTAAGAGGTATTGATAAAGAATCTATCAAAAGAGGAATGGTTATCATTAAGCCAGGATCAGTAAAACCACACGCTACTTTCAAAGCTGAGGTTTATATCTTGAAAAAAGAAGAAGGTGGTCGTCATACTCCATTCCATAATAACTACCGTCCACAGTTCTACGTACGTACAACTGACGTAACAGGAGTTATTACTTTACCAGAAGGTGTAGAGATGGTAATGCCGGGAGATAACTTGACTATCAATGTTTCTTTGTTGAGCCCAATCGCAATGAGCGTAGGTTTGCGTTTTGCTATCCGTGAAGGTGGTAGAACTGTAGGAGCAGGTCAGGTAACTGAAATCGTAGGATAATCCTATAAATATTATAAAAAGCCAGTTGGTTTTCTTAACAGAAATCGCTGGCTTTTAATTACGGGCGTAGTTCAAGGGTAGAATAGCGGTCTCCAAAACCGTTGATGGGGGTTCGAATCCCTCCGCCCGTGCAAAAAAAAATATAATCATCATGGCAAAAATTGTTAATTACATATCAGAGGCATTTGAAGAATTGAAATCAAATGTGACTTGGCCTGTTTGGGCGGAAGTTCAAAAACTTACGATTGTTGTTGCTGTTTTTTCGGTATTGTTCGCTTTGGCAACATGGGGAGTGGATGAGTTTTTTACAAAAGCATTAGCTGGATTTTTTAACTGGATAAAAGCTTAATTTTTGTGATGACAGATAGTAGTATAAAAAAGTGGTATGTCGTTCGAGCGGTAAGCGGTCAGGAGAATAAAGTAAAAGCTTATATTGAAACGGAAATCTCTAGATTAGGGATGGAAGATTTTGTTTCTCAAGTTTTGGTTCCTACTGAGAAAGTGGTTACTGTGAAAGAGGGAAAGAAAATTGTTAAAGATAAAGTTTATTTTCCGGGTTATGTTATGATTGAAGCTAACCTTGTTGGTGAAATTCCACATATTATTAAGTCTATAACAAGTGTTATTGGTTTTTTAGGTGAAACTAAAGGTGGGGAACCTGTTCCGTTAAGGATGTCCGAAGTAAATAGAATGTTAGGAAAAGTGGATGAGTTGGCTGTAAATACAGATACTCGTTCAATACCTTTCAATGTTGGTGAAACGGTTAAGGTTATTGATGGTCCTTTTAATGGTTTTAATGGAACTGTTGAGAAAATCAATGAAGAAAAGCGTAAACTTGAAGTGATGGTTAAGATTTTCGGAAGAAAGACGCCATTAGAGTTGAGTTTTATGCAAGTTGAAAAAGTATAATTTTGTTACATTACCTATAATAACCATTGCAATTGCTTCCAATAATTGTGATGTTAAATTTTTAAAAAAATGGCTAAAGAAATTAGTAAAGTAGTTAAACTACAAGTTAAGGGAGGTGCTGCGAATCCGTCGCCACCGGTTGGACCTGCTTTAGGAGCTGCTGGTGTTAATATCATGGAGTTCTGTAAGCAATTTAATGCTAGAACACAAGATAAAGCCGGCAAAATATGCCCAGTGCAAATTACTGTGTATAAAGACAAATCATTTGATTTTGTTGTAAAAACTCCTCCTGCGGCCGTTCAGTTAATGGAAGCTGCGAAGCTTAAATCTGGTTCTGGTGAGCCTAATCGTAGAAAAGTAGCAAGTGTTACTTGGGAACAAATTAGAACTATTGCTGAAGATAAAATGCCGGACTTAAATGCTTTCACTATTGAGAAAGCTATGAGTATGGTTGCTGGAACAGCTAGATCTATGGGTATAACTGTATCAGGAGACGCTCCTTTTTAATTAAGAGAAAGACATGGCAAAATTGACAAAAAAGCAAAAAGAGGCTGCTTCAAAAATTGAAAAGAACAAACTATACTCTTTGAAAGATGCAGCTGCATTAATCAAAGTTATAGCTTCTGCAAAATTTGATGAGTCTGTTGATATCGCAGTACGTTTGGGTGTAGATCCAAGAAAAGCGAATCAAATGGTTAGAGGTGTGGTAACATTACCTCATGGAACTGGTAAAGATGTTAAAGTATTAGCATTAGTTACTCCGGATAAAGAAGCGGAAGCTTTGGCAGCTGGTGCAGACTATGTAGGTCTTGATGATTATTTACAAAAGATAAAAGACGGTTGGACAGATGTTGATGTAATTATCACTATGCCTGCTGTTATGGGTAAATTAGGTCCATTAGGTCGTATTTTAGGGCCTAGAGGTTTAATGCCTAACCCTAAAACAGGTACTGTAACTATGGATGTTGCAAAAGCTGTTGCAGAGGTAAAAGCTGGTAAAATTGACTTTAAAGTTGATAAAACTGGTATCGTACATGCAGGAATTGGTAAAGTTTCTTTTGGAGCTGAGCAAATTTATGACAATGCACACGAAATTATTCAAACATTAATCAAACTTAAACCAACTGCTGCTAAAGGTACCTACATTAAAGGTATTCACCTTACAAGCACTATGAGTCCAGCAATTGCATTGGACCCTAAAGCAGTATAATTGGTAGTTAAAAATTTTTAGTATGACTAGAGAAGAAAAATCAATCGCGATTGAAGATTTAACTGCACAGTTAGCTGGTACAAATATTGTTTATGTAGCAGATATTTCTGGACTAAATGCAGAAACAACTTCAAATTTGAGAAGAGCTTGTTTTAAAGCAGGTGTGAAATTAGAGGTTATAAAAAACACTTTGCTTGCAAAAGCAATGGAAGCTTCTGAAAATAGTTATGGTGAATTGCCTTCAGTTCTTGTGGGTAACAGTGCTATATTTATTTCGGATGTGGCTAATGCACCTGGGAAAATAATTAAAGATTTCCGTAAAAAATCGGCTTTGCCAATTTTGAAAGGAGCTTACATAAATGCTGAAGTTTATATTGGAGATGATCAATTAGATGCATTAGCAACTATCAAATCTAAAGAAGAACTTCTTGGTGAACTTATTGGATTACTTCAATCACCAGCACAAAGAATTATTTCTGCACTTCAAAACAAATTTGCTGGAGAAGAGCAAGCTGAGGAAGCATAATAAAAAAGAACTTTTAGTTCCCTTTTATTATTTACAATGCGCACAATAAACAAAATATAATTTTACAAATCATTTTAAAACGATAGAAAAAATGGCAGATTTGAAACAATTCGCAGAACAATTAGTTAATTTAACTGTAAAAGAAGTTAACGAATTAGCAACAATATTAAAAGATGAGTACGGAATCGAACCAGCTGCTGCAGCTGTAGTAGTTGCTGCTGGTGGTGCTGATGGTGCTGCAGAAGAAGCTCAAACTGAATTTACAGTGGTATTGAAAGAAGCTGGTTCTTCTAAATTAGCAGTTGTAAAATTAGTTAAAGAACTTACAGGTTTAGGTTTGAAAGAAGCTAAAGATGTAGTTGATGGAGCTCCATCTAATGTTAAAGAAGGTGTTTCTAAAGAAGAGGCTGAAGGGCTTAAAAAATCTTTAGAAGAAGCTGGAGCTGTAGTTGAGCTTAAATAGTTAAATTCAGTTTAAAAAATAAGGTTTAGGTCTTGGGTTTAGTCGCCCAAAGACCTAAACCATTTTTCGTATTACAAAAGTCTATCTTATTTTGCTATAAAAATAGCTTTTGAAATTCAATTCCTTTTGCCCATTACGAGGAAAAAAAATTAACAGATAATAAGAAAGTAGTTATCTTAAATTGGTTTTTAAAGATGTAATGGTCCTAAAAGAAAAGTATAAAATCATATTTATACACAAAAAATTACTTTTTTAATCAAAATTTTGTCCATTGATGATAACAAATCAGACTGAAAGATTGAATTTTGCCTCTACAAAAAATATCCCGAACTATCCAGATTTTCTAGATGTTCAGGTAAAATCTTTTCAAGATTTTTTTCAATTAGAAACTAAATCTGATGAAAGAGGCAATGAAGGACTTTATAATACCTTCATGGAAAATTTTCCAATTACAGATACAAGAAATAACTTTGTATTGGAATTCCTGGACTATTTTGTAGATCCACCACGTTATACAATTCAAGAATGTATTGAAAGAGGTCTAACGCATAGTGTGCCCTTAAAAGCTAGGTTAAAACTGTATTGTACAGATCCAGAGCACGAAGATTTTGAAACGATAGTACAAGATGTTTATCTTGGAACAATACCTTACATGACGCCAAGTGGTACTTTTGTTATCAATGGTGCTGAGCGTGTTGTGGTTTCACAACTTCACCGTTCTCCTGGTGTATTCTTTGGACAGTCATTCCATGCAAATGGAACAAAATTATATTCTGCCAGAGTAATTCCTTTTAAAGGATCTTGGATAGAATTTTCTACAGATATCAATAGTGTAATGTACGCTTATATCGACAGAAAGAAAAAATTACCTGTAACTACTTTATTCCGTGCAATAGGTTTCGAAAGAGACAAGGATATCCTAGAGATTTTCGACCTTGCTGAGGAAATTAAAGTGTCTAAAACAGGACTTAAAAAATATATCGGTAGAAAATTAGCTGCTCGTGTATTGAATACATGGCATGAAGATTTCGTAGATGAAGATACTGGTGAAGTAGTTTCTATCGAACGTAACGAGATTATCCTTGATAGAGATACCATTATCGACAAAGATAATGTGGAAGAAATCATTGATTCTAACGTTAAATCTATTTTGTTACATAAAGAAGATGCTAATCAAGCTGATTATGCTATCATCCATAACACGTTACAAAAAGATCCAACCAACTCTGAAAAAGAAGCCGTTGAGCATATCTACAGACAATTGCGTAACGCAGAACCGCCTGATGAAGAAACTGCTCGTGGTATTATAGATAAATTATTCTTCTCTGACCAACGTTACAACTTAGGTGAAGTAGGCCGTTATAGAATGAATAAAAAACTTGGTTTAGATATTCCAATGGAAAAGCAAGTGCTTACCAAAGAAGATATCATAACTATCGTGAAGTATTTAATTGAGTTGATTAACGCAAAAGCGGATATTGATGATATTGACCACTTATCAAACCGTCGTGTTAGAACAGTTGGAGAACAATTGTCTCAACAATTCGGTGTTGGTTTAGCACGTATGGCCAGAACTATTCGTGAGAGAATGAACGTTAGAGATAACGAGGTGTTTACACCAATTGATTTGATTAATGCTAAAACATTATCATCAGTTATTAACTCTTTCTTTGGAACGAACCAGTTGTCTCAATTTATGGATCAAACGAATCCGCTTGCTGAGATAACGCACAAAAGAAGATTATCTGCACTTGGACCAGGTGGACTTTCGAGAGAAAGAGCCGGATTTGAGGTTCGTGACGTTCACTATACGCACTACGGACGTTTATGTCCAATTGAAACTCCTGAGGGACCAAACATTGGTTTGATTTCTTCTCTTGGAGTTTATGCTAAAGTAAACGGAATGGGTTTCATCGAAACACCTTACCGTAAAGTAACTAATGGAGTGGTAGATTTAGAGTCTACTCCAATATACTTAAGTGCTGAAGAAGAAGAAGGAATGTTGATTGCACAAGCCAACATTGAAATGGATAATTCAGGTAAAATTATTGCCGAAAACGTAATTGCACGTCAAGAAGGTGATTTCCCTGTTATTGATCCAGCAAAAGTAGATTATACAGACGTAGCTCCTAACCAAATTGCTTCTATTTCTGCCTCGTTGATTCCTTTCTTGGAACATGATGACGCGAATAGAGCCTTGATGGGATCTAACATGATGCGTCAGGCCGTACCATTGATTCGTCCTGAAGCTCCTATTGTTGGAACCGGTTTAGAGCGTCAAGTCGCTTCTGATTCTAGAGTTTTAATTAACGCTGAAGGTCATGGAGTTATTGAATATGTAGATGCAAATATCATCACTATCAAATACGACCGTTCTGAGGAAGAAAGAATGGTAAGTTTTGAACCAGATGAGAAAACATACAATCTAATTAAATTTAGAAAAACCAATCAAGGAACAAGTATCAACTTAAAACCTATCGTAAGAAAAGGGGATAGAGTGGTACCTGGTCAAGTATTATCTGAGGGTTATGCTACTCAAAATGGGGAGCTAGCTTTAGGTCGTAACCTAAAAGTGGCGTTTATGCCATGGAAAGGGTACAACTTTGAGGATGCGATTGTAATTTCTGAAAAAGTAGTTCGTGACGACATTTTTACCTCTATTCACGTTGATGATTATTCATTAGAAGTTAGAGATACTAAATTAGGTAACGAAGAACTTACAAATGATATACCAAACGTTTCTGAAGAAGCTACTAAAGATTTGGATGAAAATGGTATGATTAGAATTGGAGCCGAGGTGAAACCTGGTGACATTCTTATCGGTAAGATTACACCAAAAGGAGAATCTGATCCTACTCCAGAAGAGAAATTGCTTCGTGCAATCTTTGGGGATAAAGCAGGTGATGTAAAAGATGCTTCATTGAAAGCGTCTCCATCTTTACACGGTGTAGTTCTTGATAAAAAATTATTTGCAAGAGCAGTAAAAGACAAACGCAAACGTACTCAAGATAAAGATGCTTTAGGAGCACTTGAAATGGAATTCGAAGTTAAATTTGTCGAATTAAAAGACAGACTAGTAGAGAAACTATTCTTGATTGTAAACGGAAAAACCTCTCAAGGTGTAATGAATGATTTGGGTGAAGAAGTTTTACCAAAAGGTAAAAAATACACTCAAAAAATGCTTTATGCTGTTGAAGATTTTGCTCACTTAAGTAAAGGTCAATGGGTAGCTGATGATGCAACTAATAAAATGGTGAATGATTTAATTCATAACTATAAAATTAAGTTGAACGATTTACAAGGAGCGTTAAGAAGAGAGAAATTCACCATTACTGTTGGAGATGAATTGCCATCAGGAATTTTGAAATTAGCTAAAGTTTATATCGCTAAGAAACGTAAGTTGAAAGTAGGGGATAAAATGGCAGGACGTCACGGTAACAAAGGTATTGTTGCAAGAATCGTTCGTCATGAAGATATGCCTTTCCTTGAAGACGGAACACCGGTTGATATTGTGTTGAATCCACTAGGGGTACCTTCACGTATGAACATTGGTCAAATTTATGAAACGGTATTAGGTTGGGCTGGAATGAACTTGGGTAGAAAATTTGCTACTCCAATTTTTGATGGTGCTTCTCTTGACCAAATTAATGAATTGACTGACGAAGCTGGAGTGCCACGTTTTGGACATACACATCTTTATGATGGTGGTACTGGAGAACGTTTCCATCAAGCAGCGACTGTGGGTGTAATTTACATGCTTAAATTAGGACACATGGTTGATGATAAGATGCACGCACGTTCTATCGGTCCATACTCGTTGATTACACAACAACCACTTGGAGGTAAAGCTCAATTTGGAGGTCAGCGTTTTGGAGAGATGGAGGTTTGGGCACTTGAAGCTTATGGAGCATCAAGTACACTTAGAGAAATCTTGACTGTGAAATCGGATGATGTTATAGGTAGAGCTAAAACTTACGAAGCAATCGTAAAAGGTGAATCTATGCCAGAACCAGGATTGCCAGAATCCTTCAATGTATTGATGCATGAATTGAAAGGTCTTGGACTTGACATTCGTTTAGAAGAATAAATTAAAGTTTGCAGTATTCAGTCCTGATTTTTATTAGGGCTGATTACTTGTTTATAAGAGTTTTTAGGATTTAGACCCGTAACCCGTTCCGATTTTTTATACAAACCCAAGGTTTTATAATTAGCACTTCAAAATTTGATTTGAAGTTTAGAGAAGTAATTCGAGGTAGTGTTATAGTCGAAAGTTTCTAAGTCCAAAGTCGAAAGTTATACGTGACTTTAAAAACTTTAAGACATTTGACTTTAGACTAAAACGAGAATCAATTTTTAATTGCAAATAAATCAATAGTAAAAACTATGATAAATAATAGAAATAATAACAATAAAGATAAAAACCCTGTAAAAAGGTTTAATAAAATCTCAATAGGTCTTGCTTCTCCTGAATCGATCTTGAAAGAATCAAGAGGTGAAGTTTTAAAACCAGAAACCATCAACTACCGTACGCACAAGCCTGAGCGTGACGGTCTTTTCTGTGAAAGAATTTTTGGACCAGTTAAGGATTTTGAATGTGCTTGTGGTAAGTATAAAAGAATTCGTTACAAAGGAATCATCTGCGACCGTTGTGGAGTAGAAGTTACTGAGAAAAAAGTACGTAGAGATAGAGTAGGACACATCAACCTTGTTGTGCCAATTGCTCACATCTGGTATTTCCGTTCGTTACCAAACAAAATTGGTTATATCCTAGGTCTTCCATCTAAGAAATTAGATATGATTATTTACTACGAAAGATACGTAGTAATTCAAGCGGGTATTGCTAAAAATGCTGACGGAGAATCAGTTCAAAGACTAGACTTCTTAACTGAAGAAGAATATTTGAATATATTAGATACTCTTCCTGCTGACAATCAATATTTGGATGATTTTGATCCAAATAAATTTGTTGCCAAAATGGGAGCTGAGTGTATTATGGACTTGTTGGCAAGAATTGATTTAGATCAATTGTCTTACCAATTAAGACATAGTGCAAATAATGAAACTTCTAAACAACGTAAAACAGAAGCATTAAAAAGATTACAAGTAGTTGAATCTTTCCGTGAGTCTAACTTGAACCGTGAGAACCGTCCAGAATGGATGATTATGAAAGTGGTTCCTGTTATTCCACCAGAATTACGTCCGCTTGTGCCACTTGATGGAGGTCGTTTTGCAACTTCAGATTTAAATGATTTATACCGTCGTGTAATTATACGTAACAACCGTTTGAAAAGATTAATGGAGATCAAAGCTCCTGAAGTGATCTTGAGAAACGAAAAACGTATGTTGCAAGAATCGGTAGATTCATTATTTGATAATACAAGAAAAGCATCTGCTGTTAAAACAGAATCAAACAGACCATTAAAATCATTATCTGATTCCCTTAAAGGTAAGCAAGGACGTTTCCGTCAAAACTTACTTGGAAAACGTGTGGATTATTCTGCTCGTTCGGTAATTGTTGTTGGACCTGAATTGAAATTGTTCGAATGTGGTATCCCTAAGGATATGGCAGCCGAATTATACAAACCTTTCGTTATCCGTAAATTGATAGAAAGAGGAATTGTAAAAACGGTTAAATCAGCTAAAAAAATAATAGATAAGAAAGAGCCTGTAGTTTGGGATATCCTTGAAAACGTAATTAAAGGTCACCCAATCTTACTGAACCGTGCTCCTACTTTGCACAGATTAGGTATTCAAGCTTTCCAACCAAAATTAATTGAAGGAAAAGCAATCCAATTGCACCCTTTAGTTTGTACGGCATTTAATGCGGATTTTGATGGGGATCAAATGGCAGTTCACTTACCATTAGGACCAGAAGCTATTCTTGAAGCACAATTGTTAATGTTGGCTTCTCATAACATTCTGAATCCTGCAAATGGTGCGCCAATTACAGTACCTTCTCAGGATATGGTTTTGGGTCTATATTATATGACCAAAGAACGTATCTCAACACCAGAAAAGAAAATTTTAGGTCAAGATTTGACTTTCTATTCTGCTGAAGAAGTTAATATTGCATTGAATGAAGGAAGATTAGAATTGAATGCTCGTGTTAGAATTAGAGCAAAAGATTTTAATGATGAAGGAGAATTAGTATACAAAATTAT
This sequence comes from Flavobacterium granuli, assembly GCF_900129705.1. Lineage (GTDB taxonomy): Bacteria > Bacteroidota > Bacteroidia > Flavobacteriales > Flavobacteriaceae > Flavobacterium > Flavobacterium granuli. Next base: position 107,101 of record NZ_FQWO01000008.1, read on the forward strand.
CCAAACAACTGCCGGACGTGTATTATTTAATGAAGTAGTACCAGAAGCAGCAGGATATATCAATGATGTATTGACTAAGAAAAACCTAAGAGATATTATCGGTCACGTATTAAATTCAACAAGCGTACCTGAAACGGCTGCTTTCTTGGATAACATGAAAGATATGGGGTACAAATTTGCCTTCAAAGGTGGTTTGTCATTCTCTCTTGGTGATATTAGAATTCCAGATCAAAAACCTAAATTAATCGCTGACGCCAGAGAACAAGTTGAAGGTATTTCTGCTAACTATAACATGGGTCTTATTACTAATAACGAACGTTACAACCAAGTTATTGACGTATGGACTTCTGCTAATGCGCAATTAACAGAGTTGGCAATGAAAAACATTAGAGAAGACCAACAAGGTTTCAACTCAGTGTATATGATGCTTGACTCTGGAGCAAGGGGATCTAAAGAACAAATTCGTCAGTTAACTGGTATGCGTGGTTTGATGGCTAAGCCAAAAAAATCTACTGCTGGTGGTGGTGAAATTATTGAAAACCCAATTCTTTCTAACTTTAAGGAAGGTCTTTCAATCCTTGAGTACTTTATCTCTACTCACGGTGCTCGTAAAGGACTTGCGGATACGGCTCTTAAAACGGCGGATGCTGGATACTTAACAAGAAGGTTACATGATGTTTCTCAAGATGTTATCGTTAATATTGATGATTGTGGTACATTAAGAGGTGTTGAAGTTTCTGCATTGAAAAAGAATGAAGAAATAGTTGAATCATTAGGAGAAAGAATTTTAGGACGTGTTGCTTTGCAAGATGTTGTTAATCCTTTAACTAGTGAAGTGTTAGTTCAAGCTGGACAACAAATTACTGAGGCTATAATGAAAGTTATTGAAGCTTCTCCTATCGAGAAAGTGGAAGTACGTTCACCGCTTGTTTGTGAGGCTACAAAAGGTATTTGTGCTAAATGTTACGGTAGAAACTTAGCTACTGGAAAAATGACTCAAAGAGGTGAAGCAGTTGGAGTTATCGCTGCTCAGTCTATTGGAGAGCCAGGAACACAGTTAACATTGCGTACATTCCACGTCGGTGGGGTTGCGGGTGGTATTTCTGAAGAATCCAGTATCATTACGAAATTCAACGGTAAGCTTGAAATCGAAGATCTTAAAACTGTAAAAGGTGAGGATAACGAAGGAAATGCTGTTGATATTGTGGTTTCTCGTTCAACTGAATTGAAATTAGTAGACGAAAAAACAGGTATTGTTTTAAATACACATAACATTCCTTACGGATCAAGTATTTTTGTAAAAGACGGTCAGTCTGTTGCAAAAGGAGATGTAATCTGTAAATGGGATCCATATAATGGGGTTATTGTTTCGGAATTTACCGGTAAAATTGCTTACGAAGATTTAGAGCAAGGTCAATCATTCATGGTTGAAATTGATGAGCAAACTGGTTTCCAAGAAAAAGTAATCTCTGAGGCAAGAAATAAGAAATTAATTCCAACTTTATTAGTTTACGGTAAAGACGGTGAATTGATCCGTTCTTACAACTTACCGGTTGGAGCTCACTTGATGGTTGAAGACGGAGAGAAAATTAAAGCGGGTAAAGTATTGGTGAAAATTCCACGTCGTTCTTCTAAATCTGGGGATATTACAGGAGGTTTACCAAGAATTACAGAACTTTTAGAAGCTCGTAATCCTTCAAACCCAGCTGTAGTTTCTGAGATTGATGGTGTTGTTTCTTTTGGAAAAATCAAAAGAGGTAACCGTGAGATCGTTATCGAATCTAAATTTGGTGATGTTAGAAAGTACTTAGTAAAACTTTCAAGTCAAATTCTTGTTCAAGAGAATGACTTCGTAAGAGCTGGTGTACCTTTGTCTGACGGAGCGATTACTCCAGACGATATCTTAAGAATTAAAGGACCTGCTGCTGTTCAACAGTATCTAGTAAATGAAATTCAAGAGGTATACCGTTTACAAGGGGTGAAAATTAATGATAAGCACTTTGAGGTAGTAATACGTCAAATGATGCGTAAAGTAAGAGTTCAAGATCCAGGAGATACATTGTTCCTAGAAGATCAATTGATTCATACTAAAGATTTTATCGTAGAAAACGATAAATTGTACGGAATGAAGGTGATTGAAGACGCTGGTGATTCTACGAATTTGAAAGAAGGTCAAATTATTTCGCCTCGTGAGTTGCGTGATGAAAATTCTCTTTTGAAACGTACGGATAAAAACCTAGTTGTGGCTCGTGATGTAATCACTGCAACTGCGACTCCGGTATTACAAGGTATTACAAGAGCATCTCTTCAAACGAAATCATTCATTTCTGCGGCTTCTTTTCAGGAAACCACTAAAGTATTGAACGAAGCTGCTGTTGCAGGTAAGATCGATTACTTAGAAGGATTGAAAGAAAATGTAATTGTAGGTCATAGAATCCCTGCCGGAACGGGTATGAGAGAATACGATCATACAATTGTAGGTTCAAAAGAAGATTATAATGATATGATGGCTAATAAAGAGGAATATATTTACTAAGACATGAGTAATTCTAATCAACAACAAGAGCAAATAAATATTGAATTGGATGAAAAAACAGCTGAAGGAATTTATTCTAATTTAGCTATAATCAATCATTCTTCATCTGAGTTTGTTTTAGATTTTGTAAGTATCATGCCTGGTGTTCCTAAGGCCAAAGTGAAATCAAGAATTGTCTTGACCCCACAGCATGCCAAAAGACTATTGAAGGCTATTGGAGAGAATATTCATCGATTTGAAATAGCCCACGGCGAAATCAAAGACACTGAACAAGCTCCTATTCCGCTTAATTTTGGTCCTGCAGGACAAGCATAATTTTATAAAAAGGCTTCCCATTGTGGAAGCCTTTTTTTTGTCTTAGTGTTTTTTAAAGTTACTTTATCCCGATAGTCGTGTACTCTCGGGATTCTTTTTTTAAGTGCTGTTTGTTTAGCGGTTAATGTTTTAATAAACTAAATATAACGGTTTGTTTGTACTGTGTGTTGCTACATTTTTGTAGCTAAACGTTTATAACAGCAGTTTATCGAAAATATTTTTTTGTAGGTTATTGTTGATTTAGTTTTGGTCAAGAATAAGTGATAAAGGTTTATCATTTGAAAAAAAAGAATAGTATGAACAATTTTTTTACACATAACGACAACAAAAAATCTTTTACATTCTACTTCGTTGTTGCTATTGTTTTATTGTTTAATGTTACTGCTTTTGGTCAGTCTGTTGAGCAAAATGCAGTTGTATCTACCGCTAATGAAACTACTCACGAAATAAAACAAGAAACGTCTGTTAGAAATTCTAATTTAGAATTTGTTCTTTGGTTTATGACTTCAAAACAAAATCCAAATAGTACAATATCAACTGAAGGAGCAAATGCTAAAAAGCAAATTATGACTTCTGGTTTAACGCCTAACCGTTTGTTGATAAAAGCTTTTTTGAAAAAAGCAGTAAACTTTGAAAGTGCCCTAGCATAATAAAGCAATTATTTTCCTTTTGGATAAATAGAAATAGCAGAAAATACAAAGCATAAAAAAACCGTTGATTTTCATCAACGGTTTTTTTTATTTCAAGAAAGGATTATCCCTATGAACTTATTTTCTTTTGATCACTCTTTCTACAGCTTCAACAATCGCTTGATTGTTCAATTTGTATTTCTCCATAAGTTGTTCCGGAGTTCCAGATTCACCAAAGCTGTCATTTACCGCTACAAACTCCTGTGGAGCTGGGTGGTGTAATGCCAATACTCTAGAAACGCTTTCGCCAAGACCTCCAAGAATATTGTGCTCTTCAGCGGTAACAATGCATTTAGTTTTGGCCAATGATTTTAGAATAGCTTCTTCGTCCAATGGTTTAATAGTATGAATGTTAATTACCTCGGCAGAAATTCCTTTTGCTTCCAATGCTTCAGCAGCAATAAGAGCTTCCCAAACCAGATGACCTGTAGCAACAATAGTTACATCAGTACCTTCGTTTAAAAGGATTGCTTTTCCAATTACGAAAGGTTCGTCAGCAGGCATGAAATTTGGCACTACAGGACGTCCAAAACGCAAATAAGCAGGGCCATGATGATCGGCAAGAGCAAGAGTCGCAGCTTTGGTTTGATTGTAATCACATGTATTGATTACGGTCATTCCCGGCAACATTTTCATTAAACCGATATCTTCAAGTATTTGGTGTGTAGCTCCGTCTTCTCCTAGTGTTAAACCAGCGTGAGAAGCACAAATTTTTACATTTTTTTCAGAGTAAGCTACTGATTGACGAATTTGGTCATATACTCTTCCTGTAGAAAAGTTAGCAAAAGTTCCTGTGAAAGGAATTTTCCCACCAATAGTTAAACCAGCTGCAATTCCAATCATATTTGCTTCAGCAATTCCGATTTGAAAAAAACGCTCTGGATGATTTTTCTTGAAATCGTCAAATTTCAACGATCCAATTAAATCAGCACAAAGTGCCACTACGTTTTCATTTTTTTGACCTAACTCAGTCATTCCCGCACCAAAACCCGAACGAGTATCTTTACTTCCTGTGTTTGTATATTTTTTCATTATTCTTTTAAAATTGAAAGATTAAAAAATTGAAAGATTAAAAAAATCTGAAATCAGAAGTCATTAATCGCCAATTTTAATTCTAGTAGTCGCTTTGTCCGCCAGTATTGTAATTTTGTGTCAAAGCCGCTTCCAGTTGCGCGTCATTTGGCGCTTTACCATGCCAAGCATGAGTATGCATCATAAAATCTACACCGTTACCCATTTCAGTATGTAATAATACACAAACCGGCTTTCCTTTTCCTGTTCTGGATTTTGCGTCAGTCATTCCTGCGATAATCGCTTCGATGTTATTTCCTTCTTTGATTTCAAGAACTTCCCAATCAAAAGCTTCAAACTTAGCGCGGATGCTACCCATGTTCAATACTTCATCAGTAGAACCATCAATTTGTTTTCCGTTTAAATCTACTGTGGCAATAATATTGTCTACTTTTTTAGCAGAAGCATACATAATTGCTTCCCAGTTTTGACCTTCCTGTAATTCACCATCACCATGAAGAGAGTAAATTATATGATTGTCATTGTTTAGCTTTTTAGCTTGTGCAGCTCCAATAGCCACTGACAATCCTTGTCCAAGAGAACCCGATGCCATTCTAACTCCAGGTAAACCGTCATGAGTAGTAGGGTGTCCTTGCAATCTTGAATTAATCAGACGGAAAGTCGCTAATTCAGAAACTGGAAAATAACCGCTTCTTGCTAATACGCTGTAAAATACAGGTGAAATATGTCCGTTTGAAAGGAAAAAAAGATCTTCTCCAATTCCGTCCATATCAAATCCTTCTTTGCGTTCCATTAGGTTTTGGTACAGGGCTACCAAAAATTCAGTACAACCAAGAGAGCCTCCTGGGTGACCTGAGTTGACAGCGTGTACCATTCGAAGAATATCTCTTCTGACTTGGATAGTTAAATCGTTTAATTGTTGTGTGTTAGGCTTCATTTTGTGTGTAAAAGTTAAACTTGCGCAAAGGTAATTTTATTTTGACGTAAGACAAATGATTTTTTATAATAGTTACAGTAGCTTGTGTTGAAAAAAAAGCCCGAAATTGGGCCTTTTGGAATTTTATTTAAAAAATAAAGCATTCTTTCTGTTGTAACTTACGAGTTTTTTAGGATGCTGTCTTTCTGGATTTATTGTATTTTGTTTTGCAAACTACTCCAGCCGCCACCATTATAAACTTGCTCAAAACCATTTGATTTCAAAATGTTTTTTGCCGATGCGCTTCGCATTCCCGATGCGCAGCAAGTGATAATCGGGCTGTCTTTTTTTATTTTCGAAATGTGTTTTGAAAGTTCATTTAAAGGAGCGTTTATCGAGCCTTTTATGTGTCCTTGTTTGTACTCACCGGGAGAACGTACATCCAGTATAATAGCTCCATTTTTCACTAAATCAGCGTAGTTTACTTTTGGTCCTAGACCCAATAGTTTTTTGAGAGTGTTTATCATGATTATTTTGTTGCTTGTGATTTGTAATAGTTAACGTCTAGCCAAGAACCTCCATTGTAACATTCTATTCCTTGTTGTGAAAGGAAATGTTGGGCTTGGCCGCTTCTGTTTCCTGAAGCACAGCATAAAATTATAGGTGTTTTGATGTTTTTTATTTCGTCTATTCTTTCCGGTATTTCATTCAAAGGAATGTTGATTGAATCAACAACGTGGCCTCCCATGAACTCGGCATAAGAGCGTACATCGATTATTGTTCCTTGGTTTTCTGTGATTATTTTTTCTAAATCCATTTTTTTTTTTTTTTTTTTTAGATGATTTGGAATTAAAGCGATGTTTGTTGTTGAATCGCTCTAAATCTATTTTATGAGACAAAAGTAATATAGCAAATAGATGTTTACAGTAACTTTTGTTACACAAGGTAAATTTACTGTTTAATTTTTGAAGTATACTGGAGTGATTTTTGAAGTTTTTTTTTAAGTAATATTAAAGTCGAATTAGTAATAAATCATAAAAAAAGCCTGTCTAAAACAGGCTAAATATCAATTGTTGTTTAAATCTTCTGGTTTATATTTAGGTTCTATTTTTTCAAAACAGCATCAATAGAAAACGTACCGCTACCCAATAAAAATAAAGCACAATACGATAGTAAATACATTAAAGCGGGTTCCATTGTTCCCAGGCTATCATTGATATGGATAATAAACACGGCAACAGCCATTGTGATAATGAGCGGAATCAAAGCTAATCTGGTCCATAATCCAATTACAATTAATAAGGAGCATAATACTTCGGCAAAAACGGTTAAGATTAATGAAGCTGGAGCACCAATACCTATTGGGTCGCCAAATTCCATGTTGCCATTTATTAAGTTCATCAGTTTTGGGATGCCATGGCTCAACATCAATAAGCCAAGTGTCAATCGCAAAATAAGTGAAGTCCAAGCTGCAGCATTGGCAGACCAAGAAATTGGGGATACTAGTTTTTGAATCATTATTTAAGTTTTAGGTTTATAACTCTTTCAAATTTAATATAATTTTTAAAAGAATTTACTGCGCTTTAAAAAAAATGTAAATTAAGATTGTTGTAATTATCCTTTTCTTGGAAGAGGAAATTATATGTATTTTCTGTTGCGTCTATTTTAAAATTATTTTTCGCATGAAGGATTGTAGCGGCATGAAGATAGAGTGGAAAGCCTGATTGGAGAGTTGGAGGAAGGCGCACTTAATAGAAATCATAAAACATTTTTAATTTTTTAGCTTATCTAATTATCTAGTTTTCAAATTAACCTATCTTTGCCCGCCGAACAATCGGTAGAAAAACGTTACTATGAAGTTTGATTTATTACAAAAAGACCCTCAGTCCAAAGCTAGAGCGGGAAGTATTACTACAGATCACGGTGTAATTGAAACACCTATTTTTATGCCTGTTGGGACTGTAGCCTCAGTAAAAGGGGTGCACCAGAGAGAATTGAAAGAAGATATAAACCCGGATATTATCCTGGGAAATACCTATCATTTATATTTACGTCCACAAACTGAAATCTTAGAAAAAGCAGGTGGATTGCATAAATTCATGAACTGGGATCGTAATATTTTGACCGATTCTGGAGGATATCAAGTGTATTCTTTGTCTTCAAATCGAAAGATTAAAGAAGAAGGGGTAAAGTTTAAATCGCATATTGATGGTTCTTATCATTTTTTCACACCCGAAAATGTAATGGAAATTCAGCGGACTATTGGGGCTGATATTATCATGGCTTTTGATGAATGTACGCCTTATCCTTGTGATTATAACTATGCAAAACGTTCGATGAAAATGACCCACCGTTGGCTGGACCGATGTGTGAATCATTTGGAAAAAGTGCCTGTAAAATACGGTTACGATCAAGCTTTTTTTCCTATTGTTCAAGGAAGTTGTTACAAAGACTTGCGCCAGCAATCAGCGGAATATATCGCCAATTCGAACCAAGTAGGAAACGCCATTGGCGGACTTTCTGTTGGCGAGCCAGCCGAAGAAATGTATGCGATGACCGAAGTAGTTTGCGAAATTCTTCCCGAAGATAAACCACGTTATCTAATGGGGGTGGGAACGCCTATCAATATTTTGGAAAATATTGCTCTTGGTGTTGACATGTTTGACTGTGTGATGCCTACGCGTAACGCCAGAAACGGTATGTTGTTTACAGCTAACGGTACGATTAATATCAAGAATAAAAAATGGGAAGCCGATTTTTCTCCAATTGATGAAATGGGACATACTTTTGTAGATACTGAATATACTAAAGCATATTTGCGTCACCTATTTGCAGCCAATGAATATTTAGGAAAACAAATTGCGACAATCCATAATCTTGGTTTTTATATGTGGCTGGTTCGTGAGGCTCGAAAACATATTATTGCCGGTGATTTTAGATCTTGGAAAGAAATGATGGTGCGCAATATGAGTCAGAGATTATAAAAAAAATGTTTATTCGTTTATTTGTTTAATCGAATAAGAAATCATACGCTTTGCCTCTAAACAAATAAACGATTAACCGATTAAACTTTTATGTTAACAATAATAGACAAATACATCTTGAAGAGATACTTGGCCACTTTTTCGGCCATGTTGTTGATGTTTATACCTATTGGGATTATTATTGATGTTTCGGAGAAAATCAATTTCATGATTGAGAATAAGATTCCCTTTTTTGATATTGCGGTTTATTATTATAATTTCACAATTTATTTTGCCAATAACCTATTTCCGATATTCCTGTTTTTATCCATTATTTGGTTTACTTCCAAGTTGGCTAATAATACGGAGATTATTGCCATTTTAAGTTCAGGTATTTCGTTTACCCGATTTTTACGACCATTTATTATAGGAGCTTCAATAGTATCCCTTTTTGTTTTATTCTTAGGGTTTTCAATTGTTCCGGCTGCCAACGAAGGATTTAATAATTTTAGATACACCTATCTCAAGACAGGAGGTAAGGAATTGATGCGCGGCGACAATACCGATGTGTATCGACAAATAAGCAGCAACGAATTTTTATATGTGAATAGCTTCAATACAGAATCAAAAGTGGCATTTAATTTTGTTTTGGAAAAATTCGACAAAGAAAAGTTAGTATCAAAAATTACCGCCAGCAGAATAAAATGGAATCCAAAAGATAGTACATATACGATGTATGATTATTCAAAAAGAACCGTTGGGGAATTTGGTGATAAAATAGAGAAGGCATCGGAGAAAAATGCGAAGTTCAGTTTTGAATTGGAGGATTTGACACCGGTAGTTTATATAGCAGAAACCTTGAGTTTGAATAAACTGTACCGTTTTATTGATAAGGAAAAAAAACGAGGTTCTTCTAATATCAATGTTTACTTGGTGGTGTTGTATAAGAAATACAGTGTGCCAGTATCGGCATTTATTTTAACCGTTATTGCTGTTTCGGTTTCTTCAATGAAAAGAAGAGGAGGAATGGGAATGAATCTAACCATTGGAATTGCTGTGGCATTTGGTTTTGTTTTTTTTGATAAAATATTCGGCACTTTAGCTGAGAAGTCTACTTTTTCCCCTTTGATTGCCGTTTGGTTTCCAAATATTGTTTTTGGAATTCTGGCTATATTTTTACTACGCAATGCAAAACGATAAATTCAAAAGTTATTTAAATCTTCATTTAATTGTTTTTATTTGGGGTTTTACCGCCATTTTAGGCGCATTAATTACTATTTCTGCCGATGCTATCGTTTGGTATCGAATGCTTTTTGCAGCAGTTTTTTTATTCTTTTTTATAGCTTTTCAAAAGAAGACTTTTCGAATTCCTTTTAAATCTTTTCTGAAATTGATTTTTGTGGGACTGTTGATTGCGTTGCATTGGATCTTTTTCTTTCATGCTATTCACGTTTCTAATGTGTCAATAACGCTTTCTGTTTTCTCGTTGGGTGCTTTTTTTGCTTCGTTGTTAGAGCCTATTTTTTATGGTAGAAAAGTGCTTTGGTATGAGGTGTTCTTCGGTTTGATAATTATGGCGGGATTAGCGATGATTATGAAAGTAGAGGTGGGCTATATGAGCGGGATGATTTTTGCCTTGGTTTCTATAATTTTAGGTGTTTTGTTTACATTGATAAATGGGAAACTGATTGAAAAACATGATGCTACTGTTATTTCTTTTTATGAATTTCTGGCGGGCATGGTTTTTATTTCTGTTTATTTTTTATATCAAAATAAGTTCTCCGTAGAGTTCTTTGATTTGAACCTTAATAACTGGATGTTGATCCTGCTTCTTGCTTCAATTTGTACGGCCTATGCTTTTACAGCTTCGGTAAAAGTAATGGAGAAACTAAGTCCTTATACGGTGATGCTTACCACTAATTTAGAGCCTGTTTACGGTATTATTTTAGCGTATTTTATCATTGGCGGAAAAGAAAAAATGAGCTTTTCTTTTTATGTTGGAGCCGTGATAATTATTATAACGGTTATTTTGAATGGCATTATAAAGCACAGACAGAAAGATGTTTAAGTTGTTTTTTACATTTAATTTTGGTTTCCAATTAGAGTTTTTTTAACAGTAGGGAACAAATTAAATGTGATACCTTTGCAAAGTTTTACTAATTAATAAATACAGAATGCAAAAACACTTGCGCCTAAACGAGTACAAAGTCTTATTTTACAGGATAGCTTTAGCCTATTTATTTTATTTTATTGCCCGGGTTTTATTTTATTATTTCAATGCTGATTTGCTGAGAGTTGAGTCTGTTAGTGATTTTTTATCGCTTAGTTATTATGGATTGGCTTTTGATACTACAGCTATTTTATATATAAATCTGTTGTTTGTTGTTTTTTCGATTCTTCCTTTTTGGAAAAATACCAATACAGGATACCAAAAGTTTCTGTTTTATTTGTATTTCGGTACTAATTTACTGGCTTTTGCTACTAATTTTATAGATTTTATTTACTATAAATTTACTTTTGCCCGTACTACAACTGCCGCCTTGAATGTTTTGGAACATGAAACGAATAAAACGACCTTGTTTCTTAATTTTCTTGTAGAATACTGGTATGTTTTTGCGTTGTTTGTTTTGACTTCGGCACTTTGGGTATTTTTGTATAAAAAAATAAAAGTACAGGATTTTAAACCTACAGGATATGTGCCTTATTTTAGCTTTTCTACCGTTGGGTTTTTAATAATCGTTTTATTTGTTATTGGAGGAATTCGTGGTGGTGATTTCAAGAAATCCACGCGACCGATTAATCTGTTGGATGCCAGTCGTAATGTGAAAAATATTGTACATTCGGATATTGTTTTGAATACCCCTTTTGCTATAATTCGAACTTTGTTCTCTAATAGTTTTTTAAAGGTGGACTATCCTGAGGTCAATCCGCAAGTTATTGCTGATAAAATTCAGCCTGTAAAAAGCTATCATAACAATCCGAAAACCAAGCCGAACGTAGTGGTTTTTATTCTGGAGAGTTATGGACGCGAATATATTGGTGCTTTTAATAAAAAATCGAATATTCCGGATTATAAAAGTCATGCGCCTTTTTTGGATTCTTTGGCACAGCATAGTATGATTTTTACCAATGCTTATGCTAATGGAAGACAGTCCATTCACGGGATGTCATCTGTTTTGGCTGGAATTCCTTCGTTTAAGGATGCTTTTACTTCTTCGCCTTATCCAAAACAAAAAATAGAGTCGCTTGTTTCTACTTTAAAAGGAGAAGGATACAATACTTCCTTTTTTCATGGTGCGGCCAATGGTTCTATGGGATTTTTAGGTTTTAGTAAAATTCTGGGAATAGATGATTATTATGGAAGGACAGAGTTTAATGATGATTCTCAGTTTGATGGTTTTTGGGGGATTTGGGATGAGCCTTTTCTGCAGTATATGAAAAAAACTTTGGATACAAAGAAAACACCGTTTTTCGCTTCTGTTTTTACTGTTTCCTCACACGAGCCTTATGTTATTCCAGAGAAGTATAAAAAGCGTTTTCACGAGGGAGGCGTTCCTATTCATAAAGCTGTCGAGTATACAGATTATGCAGTGAAACGTTTCTTCGAAGAGGCCAAAAAAGAACCTTGGTTTGAGAACACCATATTTGTGATGGTGGCAGATCATTGTAATCAAATTTACTATGATGAGTATCAAAAACCGATAAATCGTTTTGCGGTGCCCATATTAATTTATAAACCAAATAGTAGTTATGTGGGAGTCGATGAAGATTTAGCACAGCAAATCGATATTTATCCTACTATTTTAGATATGATAGGTTATGATAAGCCTTTTAGAAGCTGGGGTAGAAGTTTGTTGGATAAAAAAAGCTCAATTCCATTTGTAATAAACTCTACCGGAAATATTTATCAATTCGCAAAGGGAAATTACATTTGTACATTTGACGGAAAGAAAGCCCTTGGTTTTTATGATAAAGAGGATAAAGCATTGAAGCATAATTTAATAAAGAAAAGAAATGCTGAAATGGATGAAATTGAGTTAAACTGCAAGGCTTTTATTCAAGATTATATGGAAAGAGTGGTCGATAAAAAACTGGATAAGTAGTAATTGGCTTATGTTCTTTGTGTTAAAGAATCAATAAATTAATTTCTGGCTATTATTTTTTAAAATTAAATCAAAAGCTGTCCTCAAGTATTGCTTTGACTTTGAAGTAAATTGCAAATTCAGACCGATAGTTTTAGGACATAAATTAAAAATATAGCTTTATGAACGATATAATATTTTATATTTGCAGTCCAAAATAAAAACAAAAACGCACAAATCCTATGGAATATTTAGATTTTGAGCTTCCGATAAAAGAACTAGAAGATCAGTTAGATAAATGCCTTGTTATTGGTCAGGAGTCAGATGTTGACGTTACAGATACTTGTAAACAAATCAACAAAAAACTAATAGATACTAAGAAGAAGATTTACAAAAATTTGACGGCATGGCAAAGGGTACAATTGTCCAGACATCCAAGTCGTCCGTACACAATGGACCATATCAATGCGCTTTGCGGAGATAGTTTTCTTGAACTTTTTGGAGATAGAAACTTCAAAGACGATAAAGCCATGGTTGGTGGATTGGGTAAAATTGGAGGACAATCGTTTATGATTGTTGGTCAACAAAAAGGCTATAATACAAAGACAAGACAATACAGAAACTTTGGGATGGCAAATCCTGAAGGATACCGTAAAGCATTGCGATTGATGAAAATGGCTGAAAAATTTGGAATTCCGGTTATAACGCTCATCGATACTCCGGGTGCTTATCCTGGACTTGAAGCTGAAGAACGTGGACAAGGGGAAGCCATTGCCAGAAATATCTTTGAGATGGTTCGTCTTAAGGTGCCTATTATTACAATTATTGTAGGTGAAGGTGCTTCTGGTGGTGCTTTGGGAATTGGTGTTGGAGACCGAGTTTATATGTTAGAAAATACTTGGTATTCTGTTATTTCTCCTGAATCTTGCTCTTCTATTTTATGGAAAAGTTGGGAATATAAAGAAATAGCTGCTGAAGCTTTGAAATTGACTTCTTCAGACATGAAAAAGCAAAAACTGATTGATGATATTATACCTGAACCATTAGGTGGAGCGCATTACGACAGAGAGGCTACTTTTAAGACAGTGGAGCATTATATTATGAAAGGTTATAATGAATTGAAAGACTTATCAACAGCAGATCTAATCGCTCAGAGAATGGATAAATACTGTAAAATGGGCGAATACAAGGAGTAAAATCTTACATTTTTGTAAAAAATCCGAAGCCTTGTTGTTTCGGATTTTTTTTTGGTTGTAAACAAAATTTGAGTACTTATAAACAATTCTTTGTGATAACTCAATAGCATTTTTTTTTAATTTTATGGTACATTCGCTATATGGAAAACTTCAAAAATATTAGTCCTGTTAAGGTAGATAAAACAACAATTATAAGCCTGGAAAAGGGGAAGTTACCACCACAGGCTATCGAGCTGGAAGAGGCAGTGCTTGGTGCTATGATGATTGATAAAAAAGGAGTTGACGATGTAATTGACATCTTGCAACCGGACGCTTTTTATAAAGAGGCACACAAACATATTTTTGAAGCAATAGTTCAATTATTTACAGATACACAGCCAATTGATTTATTGACCGTTTCGGCTCAATTAAGAAAAAACGCAAAACTAGATTTAGCGGGAGGTGATTTCTATTTGATTCAATTGACGCAAAAAATTTCTTCATCGGCCCATATTGAGTTTCACTCTAGAATTATTCTGCAGAAATTTATTCAGCGAAGTTTAATTCGAATCTCATCGGAGATTATCGAAGATTCCTATGATGATACTGCAGATGTTTTTGATTTATTGGATAAAGCCGAATCAAAACTGTACGAAGTTACTCAGGGTAATATTAAGCGTAGTTCTGAAACGGCTCAGAGTTTAGTATTACAGGCTAAAAAAAGAATTGAAGAAATAGCAGGGCAAGAAGGATTAAGTGGAGTAGCGACCGGTTTTGAGAAATTAGATAAATTAACTTCTGGATGGCAACCAAGTGATTTAATTATTATTGCGGCTAGACCTGCGATGGGAAAAACGGCCTTTGTATTATCGATGGCTCGAAATATGGCTATTGATTTTGGAATGCCTGTAGCATTGTTTTCGCTGGAAATGGCATCCGTGCAGTTAATCACCCGTTTGATTTCTTCCGAAACGGGATTGTCTTCCGAAAAATTACGTACTGGAAAACTCGAAAAACACGAATGGGAGCAATTAAGTACAAAAGTGAAAAACTTAGAAAAAGCACCACTTTTTATTGATGATACTCCTTCGTTATCGATTTTTGATTTAAGGGCCAAAGCAAGGCGTTTAGTTTCGCAACACGGAATACGAATTATAATTGTAGATTATTTGCAGTTGATGACTGCCGGAGGAAGCGGAAAAGGCGGAGGAAACAGGGAACAGGAAATTTCGACAATTTCTCGTAACTTAAAGGCATTGGCTAAGGAATTGAATGTTCCGGTTATTGCGCTTTCTCAATTATCGCGTGCGGTAGAGACGCGTGGATCCAGTAAAAGACCTTTGCTTTCTGACCTTCGTGAATCGGGAGCGATTGAGCAAGATGCTGATATTGTTTCGTTTTTATATCGTCCGGAATATTATAAAATTGACGAGTGGGATGATGATGAAGCTTCTCCAACTGCCGGACAGGCTGAAATAATGATTGCCAAACACCGTAATGGTGGTATTGAAAACGTACGTTTGAAATTTATTGGACATCTTGGTAAATTTGATAATTTAGAAGATTACAGTGGGAATTATGATGATTTGCCATCGTCTATGAATCAAGATGAAAATCCTTTTGCTACTAAAAATTTGCCATCAGCACATGAGGCTTTTGGAAGTAATTTAAATGATGATGATGACGATAGTGATATGCCGTTCTAAAAAAAAAGAAAAATCCATTAGAAATAATGGATTTTTTTTTGCCTGAATTCTGAATATGATGAATGAATTTCATTCGTTTAGTGTTATTATTGAGTTTTACGGTAAGTATGAATGCGTTAAAAAGCAAGGTTTTGAGGCGTTTAAATCGTATGCTTTTATATCTTTGATAGAAAATAGTTTAAAATGATGTTCAAAAGAGTATTATGTTTTCTTTTCTTGCTGATTTCAATAATGGCTAAAGCTTCCTTTATTCTGTTACCAATGGATGAAAAGACGCAAAAAAATCATCTTAAAGCTTATGGAATCACCTTTTGGTGTTTAGAAAAAAACTATAAAGCCAGCTGGTTGCTCAATTACCGTGGCGGATCGTTTTTACTTCCTGATGTATTAGAAATACGCAAAGAATGTCAGATTCGTGGCGTTAGTTTTGAAATCCTATCTGATGCTGAGCAAACCAATATATTGAACGAGATAGGCAGTCCTTCGCAAAATATGGAAGCGGTTATCCTGGAAAAAGCTCCTAGAATTGCCGTTTATACCCCTAAAGGAAAACAGCCTTGGGATGATGCTGTTACACTGGTTTTAACCTATGCTGAAATCCCTTTTACGGCTATATATGATGAAGAGGTTTTAAGTGATCAATTGCTGCTTTATGACTGGTTGCATTTGCATCATGAAGATTTTACGGGGCAGTACGGGAAGTTTTTTGGTACTTACAAAAATGCGCCTTGGTATATTGAGCAAAAAAATGAGGCAGAGCTTTTAGCGTCCAAATTGGGCTATACAAAAGTCTCGCAAGAGAAAAGTGCTGTTGCTAAAAAAATCAGGGATTTTGTCATTGGTGGCGGATTCATGTTTGCCATGTGTTCTGCTACTGATAGTTTTGATATTGCTTTGGTTGCTGATGGGGTTGACATTTGTGAATCCATGTTTGATGGAGATCAGAGCGATGCCAATTATCAGTCCAAAATGAATTTTGCTAATTCCTTTGCCTTTAAAGATTTTACCTTGGAAAGAAAGCCAGAAAGATATGAATTTTCAGATATTGATATGACAGATAAAAGAAGAATTCAGGTGGATAAAGATTATTTTAGTCTAATGGATTTTTCGGCAAAATGGGATCCTATTCCTAGTATGCTGTGTCAAAATCATACCCAACTGGTGAAAGGATTTATGGGGCAAACGACTTCTTTTGATTCCAGTCTTATTAAATCTAATGTATTGATTATGGGTACTTGCGAACTGAACGGAGAAGCGCGATATATTCATGGTGAGAAAGGAAAGGGAATGTTTACTTTTTATGGCGGTCATGATCCCGAGGATTATCAGCATCAGGTAGGTGATGCGCCCACAGTTTTGGATCTGCATCCCAATTCGCCAGGATATCGTCTGATTCTGAATAATGTGCTGTTTCCTGCAGCCAGGAAGAAGAAACAAAAAACATAAATATTGATTTAACCTTTAAAAGCCAATCATTTGTGATTGGCTTTTTTGTTTTTAGTGATAAATCACGGTTTTTTGGTAATTAAAATAGGATATTCTCTGGCAGTGGGAGTTTTTTTTGGAAATAAAAAAAAACTGGTAGGGACTGGTATATTTTATAGCTAAAGTATCCTATTTTTGGATTTGGTTTTTTTTTAAATGGAAATAAAATATCGTTAAATAAATGATATTGTAAATCTATTCAGTAAATAAATGCAAATAATAAGTTTTTTGTGTTAATTAAAAAGCAGCAGTTGTTATTTGTTGATGATTGATTTTGTAGTCATATTGAAATAAAACCGAATAGTGAGAGACAGCTAAGTCTACTAATTTAAAACTAAAAATGATATTAAAAGTTATGAAAAAAGCAAAGCCAAGCAAGATTGCCTATCGACAGATTCTTAGTAATAGTATTAAAATTAAAAGATTGGAAAAAATCACGATGCTAGTCGCTATGTTTTTTTTATCAGCTGCCAGTTTTGCTCAACTACCCGCCGAACTGCTCAATCCTGAGATTGTTTCTATAAATAGAATGCCCATGCGAAACAGTGCTTTTAGTTTCGAAAGCATGGAGAAAGCCAAGCTGTACGACAGAGAGAAATCGGCTAACTATTTCTCATTAAACGGAAGTTGGAAATTCAATTGGGTGCAAGATCCGAACCAGCGTCCAGAGAATTTTTTCGAAACTACTTATGATGATTCTAAGTGGACGGATTTTAAGATTCCTGCCAGTTGGGAAGTTAACGGTTATGGTTTGCCCATTTATGTAAACCAGCCCTATGATTTTGCCGGCCATAATTTACGCTATTCCAAAATGAATCCACCATTTGATATTCCTTTCAATAACAATCCGGTAGGTTCATATCGTAAAAAAATCACTTTGCCTGACAATTGGAAGGGAAAACAGATTTTTATTCACGTAGGTAACGCTAAATCCTGTCTTTTTGTTTGGGTAAACGGAAAAAAAGTAGGTTATAGTGAAGACAGTAAATTAGCGGCTGAATTTGATATTACAAAATTTTTGAAGCCAGGAGAAAACTTAATTGCTTTTCAAGTGTACCGTTGGAGTGATGCCAGTTATTTAGAATGTCAGGATATGTTTCGTTTTTCAGGAATCGAAAGAGACGTTTTTTTGTATGCGACAGAAAAATTGAACATTCGTGATACTAAGATTATCAGTACTCTTGACGATACTTATACAAATGGATTGCTTAGCATTGATGCCGAAATTAACAGCTATAAAACGGAAAAAGGACTATACAGCAAGAAAGACAGCTTAACGGTTGAGGTGCGTTTAGAGGATGCCAAAGGAAATGTGGTTTACCAAGATAAAACCAAAGATTTTAAAACCATATTAGGGAAATATAAGACGAACGTAGAATTTCAAACTACTATAAAAAACGTGCAAAAATGGACGGCAGAAACGCCTTATTTGTACCGTTTATACCTTACTTTAAAAAATGCAAAAGGTGCTGTGATAGAAGTAGTACCACTTCGTATTGGTTTCAAAAAAATAGAAATCAAAGGTGCCGATTTTCTGGTAAACGGAAAAAGAGTTTTCATAAAAGGAGTTAACAGGCATGAACATCATCCTACAAACGGTCATACCTTGAGTAAGGAAGACATGAGAAAAGATATGGAGATGATGAAGAAACTGAACGTTAATGCGGTTCGTCAGTCGCATTATCCGTCAGATCCGTATTGGATGGAACTTTGTGATGAATACGGTTTGTATGTGGTGAATGAAGCCAACATTGAATCGCACGGTTTGGGTTACGATTTGGATGTGACTTTGGCTAACAATCCACTTTGGAAAGAATCGCATTTGCAACGTATTCAGCGTATGTATGAAAGAGATAAAAATCATGTTTCGGTAGTAACTTGGTCTTTAGGAAACGAAGCCGGTGACGGAACTAATTTTTATGCCGCTTACGATTGGTTGAAACAGCATACGACTTTGCCTATTCAGTATGAAAGAGATATTAATTATGAAAGGCCAAATGATACGCATTATTCAGAGATTTTTTGCCCGCAATATATGTCTCCTGACGCTTTGTTGAGGTATTCAAAAAGTGATGCCAAAATTCCAAATATTCAAAGTGAATACGCCCACATTATGGGAAATAGTTTGGGTAATTTTCAAGATTATTGGGATGTGGTAGAAAATAATCCAAAACTTCAGGGAGGATTTATATGGGAATGGATTGACCAATCTATCGATACTCTTAAAAACGGCAAACGTATCAAGGCGTATGGCGGAGATTTCCCGCTAGAAGGACCAGTTGATGAAAATTTAAGCGATAATAATTTCTGTGTAAAAGGAGTGGTTACGGCTTATAGAGAAATTACGCCAATGGCTTTGGAAGTGAAAAAAGCACACCAAAACATTAAAACAAAATTCATTGGCAACAATACGATTGCCATTAAAAACGGTTTTTTCTTTAAAAATCTGGATAATGTAATGATGCGTTGGCAATTGATGGAAAATGGAATTGCCAAAGAAAACGGCATCATTAACACTATTTCATTAGAGCCACAAACTGAAAAAGAATTCAGATTAGCAATCAAAATAGCGCAGAAAGCCGATAAAGAATACCAGTTGAATGTGTATTATTCGCTAAAAACTGAAGAGCCTTTCTTGCCAAAAGGGTACGAGATTGCCGATGATCAGTTTGTACTAAAATCACTTCCGGCAGCTGCATTTACGCCAAAAACAAAAAAAGCTTTGGTCTTGAAAGAAACTAAAGAGCAGTGTACTATTTCTGGAGACAAATTTGAGGTTGTTTTTGATTTGAAAAAAGGTATCATGACGAGCTATAGTGTCAAAGGGGAGCAATTTATCGAGCAAGGACCAAAACCTTCATTCTGGAGAGCACCAACAGACAACGATATTGGAGCCGGATTCAATACCAGCCTAAGAAAATGGAGAAATGCCTATGATAATGCTACTGAAATGCAGACCGCTGTTTCAAAAAACACAGATGGTTCGGTTCAAGTAAAATTTACAACGAAATTGATTGACGGAGAGGCTTCTCACCAACAACTATTTACAGTTTACGGTGATGGAAGTATCAAAGTAGATAATGAATTTACGGCTATTAAAGGTAAAAATTCGTTGTTGTTGAGAGCCGGAAATGACTTGGTTATCAATAAAAAATTTAACACTATCAATTGGTATGGTCGCGGTCCTGGTGAAAATTATTGGGATAGAAAAACCAATACTTTCATTGGCCAATTCAAACAATCAGTAGATGAGCAGTATTTTCCCTATGCCAGACCACAGGAAAGCGGGAACAAAACCGAAGTGCGCTGGGTGACTTTTGCCAATGCAAAAGGTAAAAAAATCAGTTTTGCTTTTGTTGATCATTTATTGAGTTTTTCAGCCTTGCCTTATCATCTTGACGATTTAGATCCTGAAGCGCAAAAGAAACAATACCATAGTGGCGAATTGAATAAGAGAAATGAAATCTACCTGCACATGGACTTGCAACAAACCGGTATGCAAGGGATTGACAGCTGGGGCTCTATGCCAATGGAGAAATACAGAATTCCTTTTAAAAATTACAATTACAGTTATTGGATGAAAGTTGAATAATTAATTTTAGATAAAAAAAATGAAAAAACAGATTGTCTTTTTAGTATTACTTCTAGTTTTTTTTAGTGCCAATGCACAACAGAAAAAGGTGTCGGGATTAGTTCCCGGTACCGTTTTTGTTTTAAAAAAAACAACACTGCCGGATAGTTTGTTTTCTACCTATTATCATCAACGGCTTACTCATTTCAGAAGCCTGCCGATAACAAAAAATGATATTGTATTCATAGGAAACAGCATTACCGATGGAGCGGAATGGAGCGAATTATTTGCTGACAATCGCATCAAAAACCGTGGAATTAGTGGCGACATAAGTGCCGGAGTTCTGAACCGAATAGACGAGATTATCATCAGAAAACCCGCAAAAGTTTTTTTACTGATAGGGACTAATGACCTTCCAAGAAATACTTCGACCGATAGTATTTTTAAAAATATCACAAAAATTGCTGCTTATCTAAAACAGGAATCCCCTTCGACAAAATTGTACGTGCAAAGTATATTGCCGGTGAATGATGTCTATAAAAAATTTGGCGGACACACCAGCAAGGGAGAACAAATAAAACAGTTAAATGCCAGTCTGAAACAAAATGCAACGGCATTCAATTATACTTATATTGATTTGCATACTCCATTTTGTGATCAAAATGGAAAGTTGATAAAAGAATTTACCAATGATGGTTTGCATCTCAAGGGTGAAGGCTATTTAATGTGGAAGCATTTGGTTTATCCTTATGTTTTTGATTTGGAGTCAAAGCCTTCTTTATTGCCTAAACCACAACAGTTGAAATGGAATAACGGTTATTTTTCATTGACTGGAGTTACTACAATTGTTACAGATAATCCGGCTTTGGCAAAGGAAGCTTTGGTCCTGAAAAATGCGATGGAGCAAAAAGGTCTCAATGTTAAATTAGCCAATAAAGTGTCGGATGCAGCAAACTATATTCAGCTTCGTCTGGGAAAAGTAGCTTCGCCGCAAAATCAATCTGAGGCCTATCATCTGGAAACGGCCAAGGATAAAATTGTGCTTACTGCTAATAGTTCTCAAGGAGTTTTTAATGGGATTCAAACTTTATTGCAGTTAATGCGCGACAATGTTTTTGTTGATGCTGCTGAAATCACAGATTGGCCTGCTTTTGCTTGGCGTGGATTTATGGTCGATGTGGGAAGAAATTTCCAATCCGTTAAATTGTTAAAACAACAAATTGATGCGATGGCAGCTTATAAACTGAATATTTTTCACTTTCATCCTACCGAAGATATTGCCTGGCGTTTGCAAAGTAAGCTTTATCCGCAGTTAACAAATCCGGAATTTATGCTTCGCGACAAAGGCGAATATTATACGGAGAGTGATTTAAAAGAGCTGATTAATTATTGTAAAGAACGTTACATCACCTTAGTTCCGGAAATTGATATGCCAGGTCACAGTGCTGCTTTCAAAAGAGCGATGGGCGTTGATATGCAAAGCGATGAAGGTTTAGAAATTGTAAAAAACATCATAAAAGAATTTTGTGCGACTTATGACGTTCCTTATTTGCACTTAGGTGCCGATGAGGTAAAAATCACCAATCAGAAGTTTCTACCAGAAGTAATTGCCCTAACTGAAAGTTTGGGTAAAAAAGTAATTGGTTGGGAGCCGGGAGGCAATTTTACCGATAGCGTAATTCGTCAGCTTTGGATGGAAGGCGCGACAAAAGTTAGCAAGAACCAGAACATAAAATACTTAGATTCTAGGCATTTGTATTTAAACCACATGGATCCCTTGGAGAGTGTAGTTACTATTTTTAATCGCCAAATATGCAATTTAACCGAAGGTAATGAAAATGCTTTGGGTGGTATTGTATGCGTTTGGAATGATAGGGCTGTGGCCAATGAAGAAGATGTTATGACAATGAATCCGGTTTATCCGGGCATGTTGGCTTTTGCAGAGCGCAGCTGGCGTGGTGGTGGTAATGCGGGCTGGACAGCAACTATTGGTGAACGAGATAGTGAAAGAGCGATTGCTTTTACAGAGTTCGAAAACCGTTTGTTGGATCAAAAAAAGCAATATTTTAAAGGCTTAGATTTTAATTATGTGAAACAAGCCAATTTGGTTTGGGATATTTATGGTCCTTTTGATAATAAAGGGGATTTAACCAAAACTTTTGCACCCGAGAAACCAAAGTTTAATGCATCGAAAGAAAAACCAATGTACAAAGCCACCGGCGGGACTTTGGTAATGAGACATTGGTGGGCTCCGTTAATTTCGGGGGTTATCGAACAGCCAAAAGAAAATACGACTTGGTATGCTCAAACTCAAATTTGGAGTGATGAAGATAAACAGCAAGAATTTTGGATCGGTTTTAATAATTTTTCCCGTTCCATGAATACGGATTCTCCAGTGGCGGGAACTTGGAATAATTTGAATAGTTTAATCTGGGTAAATAATGAGTTGGTTAATCCGCCAATTTGGAAACGTCCTAACCAAAAAGGGGACTTGGAAATCCCACTAATTGATGAAGGATACGAATTTAGAGAACCAACAAAAATCACTTTAAAAAAAGGATGGAATACGGTGAGGGTAAAATTGCCGGTAGGATCATTCAAAGGGTCTAATTGGCAAAATCCGGTAAAATGGATGTTCACTTTTGTTGAGGTAAGTGAATAAAGGATTGCTAAACCTATAAGGTTTTTAAAACCTTATAGGTTTAATTTTTATATACAATCAAAATTTCTACAAGCTTTAAATAAAGACATAAAACAAGATTAGCTTTCAATATAAAAACAATATTTTAAAATGAAGAATATCTTATTAGTGTTTGTTCTGTTTGCGAGCCTCGCTACAAAGGCGCAAAACAAAGTCCAAACAAAAAAACAAAACCCGCTTTATATCAGTTTTACAAGCAGTAATAGCCGTTTTGCAAAAGATCTAAAGCCGGCTGTTTCTCCAACTAATAATTGGGAAACTACGGCTTGGAAAGGCGAAAAAATTCATACCCAAATTTTGGTTTGGGCAGATAGGGATATTGCTAAATTGACTTTAAGCATCAGCGATCTGAAAACTAAAGCCGGAAATCAGATTACCAAAGCCAATGCGAAAATCGGTTTTGTGCAGTACGTCATTACAGATGAATTTGGTGGTGGTTGTGGTCATCGAAAGCCTGAAGATTTCAAGTCCTCATTAGTGGCCGATCCTATTAATTGGGGATCTTCTATTGAGGTGAAAAAAAATAATCTGCAGCCAATTTGGTTAAGTATAAATATTCCGGCTAATACGACTGCGGGGCAATACAAAGGAATCGTAACTATAAATTCAGGGAGAAAAATTAGTTTGCCTATTGTTGTAAATGTGCTCGAGCACCTACTTCCGTCTGCCGATAAATGGAAGTTTGATTTGGATCTTTGGCAACATCCTGCCGCCATTGCCAGAGTACATAAGGTGGAATTGTGGAGCAAGGAACATTTTGAAAAAATGCGACCTTATTACACAATGCTTGCCAATGCCGGTCAAAAGAGCATCACCACCAGTATCATGAATGAACCTTGGGGACATCAAACCTATGATGATTTTCCAAGCCTCATAAAATGGGTTAAGAAAAAGGATGGCAGCTGGTTTTATGATTACAGTCTGTTTGACAAATACGTTTCTTTTGTGATGAGTTGCGGGATCACGAAACGCATCAATTGTTATAGTATGGTGCCATGGAAATTGTCTTTTCAATATTATGACGAAAGCCTTTCAAAAGACACCGAACTTGTTGCAAAAATAGGTTCTGACGAATACAACAGTTTTTGGTCATCGATGATAAAAGATTTTACGAAACATCTAAAGGAAAAAGGATGGTTTAGTATTAGTACTATCGCCATGGACGAAAGACCGATGAAAGATATGCAAACGGTCATTAAATTATTGAAAGATATTGACCCAAATTGGAAAATTGCCTTGGCAGGAAATTACCATCCTGAGATTGAAAAAGATATTTTTGATTACAGCATAGCATCGCGATTTGAGTTTGATGCGGCAATTTTGAAAGAGCGTACGGCACTAGGGAAACCAAGTACTTGGTACACTTGCTGCGAAGAAAATTATCCTAACGGCTTTACTTTTTCGCCGCCTGCAGAACACGTTTGGATGGGTTGGTATGCTGCCGCAAAAGGATTTACGGGTTATTTGCGTTGGGCTTATAACAGCTGGCCTCAAAATCCACTGACTGATAGTCGTTTTACGGCTTGGCCTGCAGGAGATACTTTTCAGGTATATCCCGGTCCTATGACATCGATCCGTTTTGAAAAATTGATTGAAGGAATTCAGGATTTTGAAAAAATACATATTCTTCAGCAAGGATTTAAACAATCAGGAAATCAGGCAAAAATAGACGAGCTGAATCAGTTGTTAAGCACTTTTGATTTGAAAATGTTGAAAGAGATTCCTTCCGAAAAAATTGTTGATGAAGCAAAATCAAAATTGAAGAAATTCTAATAATCCAATTGTGAGATTTTTAGCGGTAGAAAGAGTTTTTTTAGGTCAGATGTATTTATAAAATACGGTTTTCTGCTTGCGAAGATTTCAATAAAATAAAGAAAATAAAAAATGAAAAACCAAATTATTAGCCTTTTCGTACTGGCACTTTGCCTGAGTATTGGCACTGTAGAAGCACAATCTAAAGCAATTGACGGTACTTTATTAGCACCAACACCTCCCATGGGTTGGATGACCTGGAACTATTTTGCCGATAATATTAACGAAAAAGACATTCGCGAAATGGCCGATGCCATGGTGAGCAGCGGTATGTTGAAGGCGGGTTACAATCACGTATTCATTGATGACGGCTGGCAAGGTGGTCGTGATAATAAAAATAATATTATTGCAGATCCTGTAAAATTCCCTTCGGGCATAAAAGCGCTGGCAGATTACGTTCACAGCAAAGGATTGAAATTAGGAATTTATTCAGATGCGGCACCGCTAACCTGCGCGGGCTATACCGCCAGTTTAAATTTTGAAGAACAGGATGCCAAAACTTTTGCCAGTTGGGATGTTGATTATTTGAAATACGATTACTGCGGCGCTCCGGATGATATGGAGGTTGCCAAAAGCCGTTATAAAAAAATGGCCGATGCTTTGCGCAAAAGCGGTCGTGATATAAGTTTTGGTATTTGTGAATGGGGAGATCGTAAACCTTGGCTTTGGGCAGGGCAAGTAGGCGGGCAATTATGGAGAACCACTGCTGATGTAAGAGATAAATGGAAAAGTCTTACTCCTGTAAAGAAACAAAGTGAATTGCATGGAACCGGTGCAGGAATACTGGATATTGTTGATTACTCGCAGGATCATGCGTCTTATGCCGGACCAGGACATTGGAACGATATGGATATGCTGGTAGTGGGACTTTACGGTAAAAAAGGACCTTCGGGAGATTTAGGTGGAGTTGGATGTACCGATACCGAATACCAAAGCCAGATGAGTATTTGGTCGATTTTGAATTCACCATTGGCGGCGACTAATGATGTTCGAAAAATGAATGCCGAAACCAAACGTATTTTATTAAATGAGGAGGTAATCGCCATCAATCAAGACGCTTTGGGAAAACAGGCAGTTTGTAAAATTAAGAATGACTTGTGGAGCGTTTTTGTAAGACCATTGGCAAACGGTGATTTTGCAATTGCAATTCTAAACCGTTCGGAGGCTACACAGAATTCAAAAATAAATTTTGCTGAATTAGGATTAAACGGAAACTTCGAAATAAGAGATTTATGGGAACATAAGGTGATCGCCAAAGGCAAGAAATGGAACGGAAAAGTGAAGAGCCATGAAACAAAAATGTTCCGTTTGAAGAAAATATAACCCAGGCTTGATCTGGGCAGTGACAAATATTTAAACAAAAAGGGATGGGCTAAAGATAAAAATTCCTGTTTTCGGAGGAATACAGGAACTTTTATTTTTTGATGGTGTCCTAAAGAATACAAGCTAATACAATTACAACATGAAATGGATTATTTATTTTTTTACTTTTTTAAGTTTTGGACTCAACAGCCAATCTCAAGAAACAGCATTACTACCTAAAATAAATGGACCGCGTTTGTATGGTGCGCGTCCCGGCAAAATTTTTACCTACACAATTCCTGCAACTGGTGCTGAGCCTTTGAAATATGAGGTGTTGAATTTGCCCAAAGGAGTTAAAGTTAATAAGAAGAACGGAGTTATTTCGGGCGTTATAAAAGCGCCTGGGGAATATGTTATCAACTTGGTGGCCCAAAATCAATTTGGGAAGACATCAAAATCATTTACATTGGTGATAGGTGATAAATTAGCCCTGACTCCTCCTATGGGATGGAGCAGCTGGTATAGTTTTGGTCGCAATGTAACCTTAGATAAGGTGATTCGTTCCGCTCAGATCATGAAAGAAAAAGGCTTGCAAAAATACGGATGGAGTGTTATCGAAATCGATGACCCATGGACCAATCAGCCTGCCAAAAATGATCCTATTTGGGAAAAGTTAAAGCTGAAAGCCGATGGAGTTTATGGCTATTATGAAGGTCCGGATAATCTTCCTGAGAGAGTAGGATCGGTAAGGAATTCTAAAGGGGAATTGATTCCCAATAAATTTTTTACCAACATTAAAAAATTCCCTGCGATTATGCATGAAATGGGATTCAAGGCAGGAATTTACAGTTCACCGGGACCATTAACCTGCGGCGGTGTGGCTGGTAGTTATGGTTATGAATTTGTAGATGCCAAGTTCTTTGCAGACAGTGGTTTTGATTATTTAAAATACGATTGGTGTAGTTATGGCTCGTTGGCAAAAAATAATTCGAAAGAGGAATTGATAAAACCTTTCCGTCTAATGTCAGATGCCTTGCAAGCTCAAAAAAGGGATATTGTACACGCTCTTTGCCAGTATGGTATGGGAAATGTATGGGAATGGGGTAATGAAAGCGGCGGCCAACTTTGGCGCACCGAAGGCGACGTTCATGACAGCTGGCAATCCGTTCGAAATGCGTTTAAAAAACTTTCAGATAAAGCGGTTTATGTAAAACCTGGAAATTGGAATGATCCGGATATTCTGCAAATAGGAGCAGTTGGAGCACAAAGTTCCGGAAAAGCGGGCAAAAACCATTTGACATTTGAGGAGCAGCGAACCGTAATGAGCATGTGGTGCATGCTGTCAGCGCCTTTGTTGATTGGCGCCGATATGGAACAACTGGATGATGCGACTCTTAGTTTATTGACTAATGAAGAAATTATTGCCGTAAATCAAGATGCTTTGGGAAAAGCGGCTTCATTGGTCAAAACTTCAGATAATACAGAATTTTGGACTAAAGAAATGGAAGACGGCAGTTTGGTTTTAGGCTTGTTGAATCTTTCTAATGAGGAGAGGAATGTGAAATTTCCATTTTCTTTTTTACAATTGGACGGAAGTCAAAAATTGCGCAATCTTTGGACAAAAGTAGATTTGGGAACTTTTAAAGATGAATTTGAAACTGCTATTCCTGCTCATGGAATCGTGATGTTACAGCTAAGGAAATCAAATTAAAAACTTGTTTTTCCTTCTTTTAATTTCCTGCATTTTTTTTGTATTCTTTTGGAGTTGTTCCGGTTAGTTTTTTAAAAAGTCTGTTGAAATTGGAAGCTGTTTTGTAACCGCATTCATAGGCGATTTCAGACATGCCCATATCTGTTTCAAGCAATAATTTGCAGGCATTAGAAACCCTGATTTCGTTGAGGTATTCAACAAAGGGTTTTTTGGCTTTGAGTTTGAACATTCTGCAAAAAGAAGTAGGGGTAAGATTGGCAATTTTGGCAATTTCAACAAGAGAAATATCCTCTTTGTAATTTTTGCCGACATATTCAAAAACATCCGATAGTCGGTCGTTTTTGGCCTGATCATTTTTTATTGGGGAATAAGCTTCATTGTTTACAAAA
Source organism: Flavobacterium granuli (assembly GCF_900129705.1). GTDB lineage: Bacteria > Bacteroidota > Bacteroidia > Flavobacteriales > Flavobacteriaceae > Flavobacterium > Flavobacterium granuli. Next base: position 135,486 of record NZ_FQWO01000008.1, read on the forward strand.
GTGAGATCGGTACTTTCAGAAAGAATGGATAATATTTCAAAAAGGCCGATGATAATTTCGAAGTTCTTTTTCTTAACGAGTTTTTCCAGTTTTTTGGCAATCAGCTTATTTGTTTTTCCGTTTATGGATAAACCTCTTGCGCCCTGATTAAAAAGAGTATTAATTTTTTGAGCTTCTTTCAGTTCATAAAAAGCTGGTCCAAACAAATCTTTGTTAAAATAAACGACAATGGCTTTTGCTTTGAGTTTATTGATGCCTTGGTAGTAAATTTCGTCATTAAGCCATACGTGTGGAATGTCAGAGCCCAAAAAGACCATATCACCGGATTCAAAAGGAGCCACTGAATTGCCTACGATTCTTTTGCCGTAGCTTTCTTTTATGTAGACCAATTCAAGTTCAGGATGAGAATGAAAAGGAGATTGAAAAAATGATTCTTCCCGGGAAATAACCGAAATAGAACTGTTTAGATAGGACGTTATTTTTGTTTTTTCGATTTTCATTTCTGGGGTAAAGATAATTAATAATTAAATAAAGATAATATCGGATTAATAAATATATCTTAGTTATTATAACTTTCGCAATCTAAAATAGTATTAATTTAATAAAATAGCTATGGCATTAAATTCTCAGCAGACTCTGCAAAATAAAGCTATTTCCAGTGAAATGTCAATGGAAGAACTCTCTTTAAGTGAAATGGATTTCTCTGAAGACTCCGATCAAAAAAAGAAGCTTGCAAATGAAACTAAAAACTGGATGTTTCCATTTATATTGGTTACGAGTTTGTTTTTTTTCTGGGGATTTGTGCACAATCTGGATCCCATTTTGATTCCCCATTTAAGGAAAGCTTTCAGTCTTTCTGATTTGCAATCTTCGTTGGTAGATTCAGCTGTTTTTATCGCTTATTTTGTTATGGCTTTGCCTGCGGGTTATATCATGCGAAAGTACGGTTATAAATCAGGAATCCTGATTGGATTGATCTTGTTTGGTATCGGATCGATTTTATTTGTGCCTGCGGCCAATTCATTACAATATATTTACTTTCTGGGAGCTTTGTTTGTCATTGCCTGCGGATTGACCTTTCTGGAAACCGCTGCCAATCCGTATGTAACCATATTGGGACCAGCTGAAACGGCGACCAAAAGATTGAATTTTTCACAGTCTTTTAATGGATTAGCTGCTTTTATAGCTCCAACGGTTGTGGGACCAATGATTTTATCAGGTAAGAATTTGACCGAAGCCGAGATGGCAAGCATGCCACCACAGGAGTTAAGCGATTATTTGGCTTCGGAGGCCGCAAGCGTAAAAATGCCTTATCTTATTTTGGGATTGATTATTCTGGCTGTGGCGGTGATATTTTATTTTACCAATATGCCCGACGTAAAAGAAGAAGATAAAGAAGGAGCCGAAGGAGCCAGTTTTAGAGCTGCCTTAAAGTCGATGAAATTGAGATGGGGAATCTTGGCTCAATTCTTTTATGTGGGAGCGCAAGTTTGCGTTGGTAGTTTTTTTATCAAAATGGCTACCACTACAGCTGGTCTTGAGGAAGCCACCGCAGCTAAGTATTTAGGATTTTTTGGATTGACATTCATGCTGGGGCGTTTTGCTGGAACTTTTTTAATGCAATACATTCACCCAAGAAAATTATTAATAGCATATACGATTATCAATATTTTCTTGTCATTATTAGCTATAACGGGAACCGGAATAATAGTGGTTTATACTTTAATAGCCATGGCATTTTTTATGAGTATCATGTTTCCAACTATTTTCTCAATGGGAATTGACGGATTGGGACATAATACTAAAATTGGATCTTCATTGATCGTAATGGCAATTGTGGGCGGTGCCTTATTGCCTCCTGTATTAGGACTAATTTCAGATATTACAGGCAATATTCAATATGGTTATACAGTGCCTTTGACCTGTTTTGCTGTAATACTATTGTTTGCATTCAACGGGCATAAAACAAATAAAGCATAAATTCTATTTATAATAAGATGTTAGAAAACGAAGGAAAAAGATTAGTGGTAAAAATGCACCCAAAGGATAATGTACTGGTGGCTTTAACCGATTTAGCAAAAGATGAAAATGTGGTTTTTGAAAATGAAACCTATGTTCTTCAGGATGAAATTAAAGCAAAGCATAAATTTTACACAACTGATTTAAAGAAAGGTGATGAGGTAATCATGTATGGGGTTTTGGTTGGAAAAGTACAGAATGATATAGCCAAGGGCAGTTTGATGACAACCTCAAATCTGAAACATGCGGCTGAGCCTTATGGATATCGTGATGTAGATTTTGCATGGCAGGCACCTGATGTTTCCAAATACAAAGACCGAACTTTTAAAGGATATAAAAGGAACGACGGTCGTGTGGGAACGGCTAATTATTGGTTATTTATACCAACGGTATTTTGTGAAAACAGAAATCTGGATGTAATAAAAGAAGCGCTTCATAACGAATTAGGTTATTCAGTAAGCGATAAGTACACGCAGTATACGCACCAATTGTTGGAGGCTTACCAAAACGGAGAAGATATTGATTCGGTTGACATGCAGCTTGCGCCAACGACCAGCACGAATCGCGTATTCAAAAACGTGGATGGAATCAAATTCCTGAATCATCAGGGAGGTTGTGGCGGTACGCGTCAGGATTCGGCTACTTTGAGTTCGTTGTTAGCTTCTTATGCGAATCACCCAAATGTGGGCGGTATTACGTTATTAAGTTTAGGATGCCAACACTTGCAGGTGCAGGATTTTATGAATGACCTTAGAAAACAAAATCCATCGTTTGACAAACCTTTACTTGTTTTTGAGCAACAGCAATCAGACAGTGAAGAGCAATTGATTGCTGATGCCATCAAAAAAACATTTGAAGGATTAATTGAAATAAACAAACAAGAAAGAACGCCGGCTCCTTTGAGCGAATTGTGCATAGGCGTAAAATGTGGCGGTAGCGACGGTTTTAGCGGAGTTTCTGCAAATCCTGCCGTGGGTTACACTGCCGATTTGTTGGTGGCTTTGGGCGGGAAAGTATTATTGGCTGAATTTCCTGAATTGTGCGGAGTGGAGCAAAATTTAATTGACCGTTGCGTTACAGAGGAATCTGCTAAAAAGTTCATCGATTTGATGCAATCGTACGATGCTTTAGCACATAAAGTAGGTTCCGGTTTTCATATGAATCCATCACCGGGAAATATCAAAGATGGCTTGATTACCGATGCCATCAAAAGTGCCGGTGCTGCCAAAAAAGGCGGAACTGCTCCTGTGGTCGATGTATTGGATTATACCGAAATTGTTTCAAAACCGGGATTGAATTTGGTTTGTACTCCCGGAAATGATGTCGAGGCAACGACCGGTAAAGCTGCTTCCGGTGCCACATTGATTTTATTTACTACGGGATTGGGAACGCCAACGGGTAATCCGGTTTGTCCGGTGATTAAGGTGGCAACAAATTCAGTCTTAGCCAAAAAAATGAGCGATATTATCGATATTGATTGTGGTCCGGTCATCAGTGGTGAGAAAACCATTGAAGAAATGGGAGAAGACATTTTGGAATATTGCATCAAAGCGGCCAGCGGCGAAATTATCCCGAAAGCGGTCTTATTAAATCAGGATGATTTTATTCCGTGGAAACGCGGGGTATCATTATAGAAAATATAAGTTATAACAGCCAACATCTAAAAATCTAATATTTAATATCAAAAATCTAATATAAATGATGTTTTCATTACAAAATAAAAAAGCAGTAATTACCGGAGGCGGTAGCGGAATAGGAAAAGCAATTGCAGCTTTATTCGCAAAACAAGGTGCCGAAGTGCATATTGTGGAATTAACCGAAGAAAGCGCCAAAACGGCGGTTGAAGAAATAAAAGCCAATGGAGGAAATGTATTTTCGCATGCCTGTAATGTGGCCAATCAACAAGAGGTATTAGCAACATTCGAAAAAATAGGGAATTTTAATATTCTGGTAAACAATGCAGGAATTGCGCACGTAGGAAAGGTAGATACTACTGCTGAAGCCGACTTTGACCGCATTATGAATGTGAATGTAAAAGGGGTTTACAATTGTTTGCATGCAGCCATTCCACACTTTAGAAATTCAGGCGGAGGGGTTATTTTGAATATGGCTTCTATTGCGGCTTGGGTTGGGATTCCGGACCGTTTTGCTTATTCTACTGCCAAAGGCGCGGTGATGGCAATGACTTTATCGGTTGCCAAGGATTATATCAACGAAAATATCCGTTGCAATTCGATTTCTCCTGCAAGGGTACACACGCCTTTTGTAGATGGATTTATTTCTAAAAATTATCCGGATAATCAAGCCGAAATGTTTGATAAATTATCTAAATCACAACCTATAGGACGTATGGGAAAACCGGAAGAAATTGCTACATTGGCATTGTTCCTATGCAGTGATGAATCGGGTTTCATCACAGGTTCTGATTATCCTATTGACGGTGGTTTTATAAAATTAAACAACTAACTAATGAAAGTCGCCTTATTCATACCCTGTTATATCGACCAGTTTTATCCGCAGGTAGGAATAGCTACGCTACAATTATTAGAAAAATTAGGTTGCGAAGTTAGTTTTCCTTTGGAGCAAACATGCTGTGGTCAACCGATGGCCAATAGTGGTTTTGCCAGTTTGAGTAAAGGTTGCGACATTAATTTTGTCAAAAATTTTTCAGGTTTAGATTATATTGTGGCTCCCTCGGGAAGTTGCGTTTTACATGTAAAAGAGCATTTGAAAGACGAAGCACATCCTGAAGAAGCCCAAAAGATTCGAAACAACATTTATGAATTCAGTGAGTTTTTAACCGATGTTTTAAAAGTCGAAAGGATTAATGCCAGTTTCCCATACAAAGTAGGCATACACAACAGCTGTCACGGGCAGAGAGGATTGGGACTTTCTTCGATGACGGAAAGAATGTTGCCGGAATTTTCTAAACCCGAGCAATTGTTGGCGATGGTAAAAGGCCTTCAATTATCTAAGCCAAAACGCAACGATGAATGCTGTGGTTTTGGGGGAACTTTTTGCGTATTCGAAGAAGCCATAAGTGTAAAAATGGGTAAAGATAGAATTGCCGAACACGATGAAAATGATGTTGATTATATTACCGGAGGTGACACCAGTTGTCTGATGCACTTGGAAGGAATTCTGAAACGGCAAGGAAGCAAGGTAAAAACCATTCATATTGCAGAGATATTGAATAGTTCTTTATAAATTAGAAAGTTAGAAGAAATAAAGTAAACGAATAAAACTCCGTCCAGTTTTCCTCTCCTTTGGAAAGGGTTGGGGAGAGGAAAAAAGATATGAAAACAACGCATGCAGCATTAGCGGAAAAATTTATAGCTGACGAGCCCAGAACCAATTGGCACGACGAGACCCTGTGGTTTGTTCGTGAAAAGCGGGACAAGGCCGCGCATGGTTTGCCGGAATGGGAGCAACTAAGAGAATGGGGTTCGCAGATAAAAAACCACACGCTCTCCAATCTTTCCAATTATTTAAAAGAATTCGAAGAAAAGGCTGTTGCCAATGGAATAAAAGTGCATTGGGCTGCAGATGGAGATGAGCATAATAAAATCATTCACGACATTATCCGCAAACACAATATTCAAAAAATTGTGAAAAGCAAAAGCATGCTCACCGAAGAATGTCATTTGAATGAATATTTACAGGAACATGGAATCGAGGTGGTCGATACAGATTTGGGAGAACGTATTGTTCAATTCCGAAAAGAACCGCCAAGTCATATTGTATTGCCGGCAATTCACTTAAAAAAAGAAGATGTGAGTGCTACTTTTCACGAGCACCTTGGAACAGAAAAAGGGAATAACGATCCTCAATATTTAACCGAAGCGGCAAGACAACACTTGCGAGATAAGTTTGTCCAGTCGCAATTGGCGATTACCGGCGTCAACTTTGCCGTTGCCGAAACGGGCGGTTTTGTGGTTTGCACCAATGAAGGAAATGCCGATATGGGCGCACATACCGCTCCCGTACATATTGCCTGCATGGGTTTTGAAAAAATTATTCCAAAGGCCGAACATCTTTCGGTATTCCTGCGTTTGTTGGCCAGAAGTGCCACCGGACAACCCATTACCACTTATTCGAGCCATTTTCATAAACCCAGACCCAATCAGGAAATGCACATTGTCATTGTTGATAACGGTCGCAGCCGACAATTAGGTAGGGAAGATTTCAGGAATTCGTTAAAATGCATTCGCTGTGCGGCCTGTTTCAATACTTGTCCGGTGTACCGTCGCAGCGGAGGACATAGTTATCATACCGCGGTGGCAGGGCCTATTGGTTCTATTTTGAATCCAAATTTGGATATGAAAGCCAATGCTGATTTGCCATTTGCGTCCACCTTATGCGGCAGTTGCACTAATGTTTGTCCTGTAAAAATCAATATCCATGAACAGTTATGGAAATGGAGACAAATCATTGTTGCCGAAGGCTATGTTGCCGCAAGCAAAAAAATGGGAATGATGGGAATGGATTTTCTATTATCGAGACCAACGGTGTATCGTTTTGCAGGGAAAATGGGAAGATGGCTGATGCGAATTCTTCCTTTTGTGACCAACAATAAATTAAACGTGTGGTACAAACAAAGAGAAATGCCAGAACCACCAAAGGAATCATTCCGGGATTGGTATTTGAAAAACGGGAAAACGAACAAAAAATAAAGCAACAGCTAAAAAGCATGAGTGCAAGAGAAAAAATATTAAATGCCATAGCAAGCAATCAACCGGAATTGACGGCACTTCCTCTAATGGATAAGAATGTACTAATTCGTTATGAGGATGTCTATGCGCAGTTTAAAACGGTATTGGAAAGTATTGGAGGAAAAGTAAAATTGATTCCAAGCCTAACTGAATTAAAAGAACAATTAATTGCCGATAAGGCAAGCGGCAATTTTGTTGTAAATGCCATAGCGGATTTAGGCAAGCTGGACAATCAAGTGGCTTCATTTACGGCCTTGGACTTAGAAAAAGTCGAAAAAGCTTATATTAAAGGAACCGCGGGTGTGGCCGAAAATGGCGCGGTATGGATTTATGAAAGCCAAATGCTAAACAGGCTATTACCTTTTATTTGCCAGCATTTGATAATCGTAATTGATATAGCAGCTATTGTGGCAACGATGCATCAAGCTTATGAGAACATCGATGTGGCAAAAGAAGGTTTTGGCGCCTTCATTGCCGGACCGTCAAAAACAGCCGATATTGAACAGTCCTTGGTAATCGGGGCGCATGGTGCAAGAAGTGCGACTATTTATGTTGTTGGATAAAATTTTAATTTTTAAGTAATTTAATAAAATATAAAATGAAAAGCAGAATACAATTAGTGTTTTTAGTGACAATGCTTGCGACGACAGCTTTTGCGCAAACAAAAAATTTTGTACCCATCAACAAGTCAATGTCAGACGATGAATTGGTGAAAATAGCGGCTACTATCACGCCTACGCCACAGCAATTGCGCTGGCAGCGTTTGGAGTTAACGGGTTTTATCCATTTTGGGATTAACACTTTTACCGGCCGCGAATGGGGAAATGGGAAAGAAGATTCTAAATTGTTTAACCCAACTGCATTAAATGCAAAACAATGGGTAAAAGCCTGTAAAGATGCGGGAATTAAACAAGTTATTCTAACGGCAAAGCATCATGATGGTTTCTGTTTGTGGCCAACCAAAACTACAGAACATTCTGTAAAAAACAGCCCTTGGAAAGACGGAAAAGGGGATGTGGTAAAAGAAGTTGCCGATGCCTGCAAGGAATTGGGAGTTGGTTTTGGGGTTTATTTGTCGCCTTGGGATATGAATAACGCTTCTTATGGAACGGAGGCTTATAATGATTTTTTTATCGATCAATTGACCGAATTGCTTACCCAATATGGGAAAGTAGATGAGGTTTGGTTTGATGGTGCCAATGGCGAAGGTCCTAACGGTAAAAAACAGGTATATGATTTTGAAAGATGGTATGCCCATATTCGAAAATTGCAACCACAGGCAGTAATTGCCGTTTCTGGTCCTGACGTACGTTGGGTAGGAACCGAGAGCGGGCATGGTCGTGAGGAAGAATGGAGTGTGGTACCCGTTGGGAAAAAGAATAAATTTAATGAAGGTTCCCAAACCAAGGTCGATTCGCCGCCAGCCGGAGATATGATGGGCAGTGTTCTGGGAAGTCGCAGTCAATTGAGAGATGGCGATGCCTTAAAATGGTATCCTGCCGAAACGGATGTGTCGATTCGTCCGGGATGGTTTTATCATGAATCGGAAGATAAAAAAGTGAAAACACCGGAATATCTGAAAGAAATTTATTTCCACTCAGTAGGAAGAAATGGAGTTCTGTTATTGAATATTCCACCAGATAAAAGAGGATTAATTTCTGATTTTGACGTTGCTGCTTTGAAAACATGGAGAGAGAAATTGGATAATATATTCAACGTAAATCTTCTGAAAGGTGTCAAAGGAGCTGGAGCGGTAAAAAAAATAAAACCGTTGTTGGATGGTAATGATGCTACACATCTTTCATTTTCTATGAAGGGAAATAATAATGTAGTTGAAATGAATTTAAAAGGAGAAAAAACATTCAATGTGTTATTGCTTCAGGAAAATATCCGTGTTGGACAAAGGGTCGAAAAATTTATTTTGGAATATTGGGATAATAACCAATGGAAAAAAGCAGCCGAAGGAACCACTATAGGTTTCAAACGATTGTTGGAGTTTCCGGCTGTAACCACATCCAAAGTTAGATTACGCATTTTATCGGCCAGATTACAACCCGCCTTGGCCGAAATGGGATTGTATTTTGATAAAGAAGCAAAAAAATAAAGAGTATGAATTACAAGCAATATTTGGTCTTGATGGGTTTTGTTTTGATGTCTATGCAGGCATCAGCACAAGCCAAAATGACTAAGTCGGACTCGATTTACCTGAAGGAAAAAGTGGTAATGAAATCCTTTATTTCAAAAGGAACTTCATTTTATAAGATGCCGGATAGTCCTGAAGGATATTTGGTGCAATTAATTGGATCGGATAATCTTTCGGTAATCAGCAAGTCGGGAGCTATTTTCTGTCCGTTAAATACTATGACAGTCAATTTATTGTTCAAAGCAATTAAAATAGCTGACGGCGCCTCTATTGAGATTCCAATTGCTGTAAATGTAGAAGGGAGTTATAAGGATCAGGGCAAAAACGCAAAACCTTTTGTAATCCCTTCTTTGAGAGAATGGCATGGAGCAGAAGGTAATTTGTTGTTGACAGCCAAGTCACGAATTGTAGTGGATGCCAGATATTCAGCTACACTTATGCAGGCCGCAAAAGTTTTTCAAAACGATTTGTTTGCATTGCGCAAAATAAAACCAGAAGTTATTATAGGCATCCCGAAATACGGCGATATTTTTATCTCTTTGGACGGAAATTCAGAAGAATTGGGAGCCGAAGGGTATTCACTTTCGATAAAAGACTACGTTTCTATCCATGCGGCCCAATATAAAGGGGCTTTTTGGGGAACGCGCAGCATTTTGCAAATATTGGAACAAGATGCCAAGCTGAGTTCTTTGCCAAAAGGAATTTCAAGGGATTATCCTAAATATGAAGTTCGTGGTTTTATGCTTGATGTGGGAAGAAAATATTTCAGTATTGACTTTTTAAGGGATTACGTCAAGATGATGTCCTATTATAAAATGGGAGATTTTCAGCTGCACTTGAACGATAATGCTTTTGTAAAACATTTCAATAATGATTGGGACAGCACCTATAGTGGTTTTAGGCTAGAAAATGAGAAATATCCGCAACTGCCTACAAAGGGAGAATTTTATACCAAGAAAGAATTTATTGATTTGCAAGTATTGGCAGAAAGTTATGGGATAAATATTATTCCTGAGATTGACGTTCCTGCCCATTCTTTGGCCTTTTCTAAAGCTTTTCCGCAGATTGCAAGCAAAGAATACGGCAAAGATCATTTGGATATAAAAAATCCGGAAACCTATACCATTATCGAAAACGTGTTGAAAGAGTATCTGGAAGGAGATTCGCCGGTATTTCGTTTTAAGGAAGTGCATATCGGAACCGATGAATACGATAAAAAAGAGGCAGAACCTTTTAGGAAATTTACGGATCATTTCATCAAATACGTGCAAAGTTTTGGTAAAGACGTACGAGTTTGGGGCGCTTTGACCCATGCCCAAGGAACGACTCCGGTTACCTCAAAAGGAGTTACGATGAACGCCTGGTACAACGGCTATGCCGATCCTGTAAAAATGAAAGAATTGGGTTACCCTTTAATCAGCACGCCTGATGGTTTGCTGTACATCGTTCCTGCGGCAGGATATTATTATGATTATTTGAATATAAAACAGCTGTACAATAATTGGGAACCGCTAACCATTGGAAATGTAATTTTCAAAAAAGGAGATCCTTTTATCAGAGGAGGAATGTTTGCGGTCTGGAATGATGTTGCCAAAAACGGCATCACCGCTCAAGATGTAACAGATAGGGTATTTCCGGCACTTCAGGTTTTGAGCGAGAAAATGTGGACCGGAACAAATGCCGCAGTAGATTTTAATGGCTTTTCAGCTAATGCCAAAAATATAAACGAAGGTCCGGGTTTGAATTTGAGAGGAATAATTAAGGCTAAGGATTCTTTGGTGTTGAATTTTGCCTTAAAAGGAAAGGACAAGATTAAAGAAAAACAATATGTGAATTATGCTTCTGATGGAAAGCGAAAAGTACTAAATCTTAAACAAAAAGAGAGTTATGCTAAACTTCCTTATAACGAAATTGGATACAATTATACGGTTAGTTTTACAATAAATCCATCCGAAAATAATGCTGCCAATGCCGTTCTTTTTCACTCAAAACACGCGACTGTAAAACTAAAACAAGGCAATACGTCCAATCTTGGCTTTTCTCATGAAGGGAAAGATTATGATTTTGGTGTTGCGATTCCTGAAAATAAATGGACTAGCGTTGCAATTACTGGGGATAATAACTCAACGACATTATATGTGGATGGCAAGTTGGCTAAAAAACTCACAAGGGAGAAAATCCCAACAGGCTATGAAAAAGATTCAATTTGGGTAATGAAAACATTGTTTTTTCCTTTGAATACTATTGGAGACGGCAGCAATTCTTTTATGGGAAAAATAAAAAATCTAAAAGTATTCAATACAATTTTATCGGATGCGCAAATTCAGGCAATAAAAGAAGAGGAGTAAATGTAATATATGGCTAAAACTAACCTTAAAAAACTATAACCAATATGAGAAGATTACTATCTAATTTGTTCTTTTGTTGCTTTGCTACAATGGCATTACAGGCACAAACGTATACACCAACTGCTGAAAACCTGGCAGCTAGAAAGGAATTCCAGGATATGAAATTCGGAATGTTCATCCATTGGGGAGCTTCGAGCGTTTTGGGGAACGGAGAATGGGTGATGAACAATCGCAACATTGGAGTGAATGAATACGGTCGTTTGATTAATATCTTTAATCCGCAGAATTTTGACGCCAAAAAATGGGTGGCTACCGCCAAAGCAGGCGGAATGAAATACATCACTTTCATCACTCGCCATCATGACAGTTTTAGTAATTGGGACACCAAACAATCCGACTGGAAAATTACAAATACACCTTACGGCAAAGATGCCTTGAAACAATTGGCTGACGAATGTCACAAAGAAGGAATCAAGTTGTTTCTTTATTATTCGTTGTTGGACTGGTACCGCAGCGATTATCAATACGAAACCGGAAAAACCGGTAAAGGAACGGGCCGAACCCAAAAGAGTGATTGGGAAAGTTACATCCGTTTTATGAAAGCACAATTGACCGAGTTGTTGACCAATTACGGAAAAATTGACGGAATTTGGTTTGACGGACATTGGGATCAATTGGATAACGACCACGACAAAAGCTTGCAGTCAAAAGTCAACTGGCATTATGACGAAATTTACAAACTTATCCATTCTTTGCAACCGCAATGTCTGATTTCCAATAATCATCATCTGACTCCTATTCCTGGAGAAGATTTTCAGGCGTTTGAAAAAGATTTACCTGGAGGAAATTCCACTGGTTTTGGGGGGCAAGCTGTTTCACAATTACCATTGGAAACTTGCGAAACCATGAATGATTCCTGGGGATTTAATATCACCGACAAGAAATACAAATCGACCAAAGACTTAATCCATTATATGGTGAATGCTGCCAGCCTAAATGCTAATTTTCTGTTGAATGTTGGCCCAATGCCGGACGGAACCATCCAGCCGGAATTTGTTGCGACTTTAAAGGAAATGGGAGATTGGATGAAAATAAACGGACAAAGTATTTATGGAACCAGAGGAGGTGTTTTAAAAGCACAAGAATGGGGAGTGGTTACCGCCAAAGATAAAATTTGGTATGCCCATATTATCAAAACGCTAAAAGATTCTTCTTATATTTTGATTCCGGAGATGAAAAATAAAATAAAAAAATGCAATTTGCTCAACAGTAAAAAAGAGTTGAAATTTAAAGTAAAACCAGAGGGAACTTATATCTATTTAAAAGGAGTAGAATTAGATCCTATTGACACAATTATAGAATTACAATTACAATAAAATTTAGATTATGAAACTAATACGTTTTGGAGAAGCTGGTAAAGAGAAACCAGGGGTTTTAATTGGAGAAAAAAGATTTGATGTTTCTTCAATTGTTACCGATTACAATGAAGCATTTTTTGAAGAAAATGGATTAGAAAAATTAAAAACAGCCTTAGAAAGCAATCCTTCTTTGCCGGAAGTAGATGCTGCTGTTCGTTTGGGTTCGCCGGTGGCAAGACCGTCAAAAATTATTTGCATTGGCTTAAATTATGTAGATCATTGTTTGGAAACCAATGCGCCGATTCCGGCTGAGCCAATTATCTTTTTTAAATCGACTACATCTTTATGTGGGCCAAATGATGACCTTATTATTCCAAAAGGAAGTGAAAAAACAGATTGGGAAATTGAGTTGGCTTTTGTAGTTGGTAAAAAAGCAAGTTACGTAGAAGAAGCCGATGCTTTAGATTATGTGGCCGGTTATGCTTTGCTTAATGATTATAGCGAAAGAGCTTTTCAAATAGAGCGTGGAGGACAATGGGCAAAAGGAAAAGGATGTGATACTTTTGCGCCACTTGGACCCTTTTTGGCTACTCAGGATGAAATAGCAGACGTTAATAATATTCCTATGTGGTTAACAGTTAACGGAAAAAAATTCCAGAACAGTAATACTTCAAATTTGGTTTTCAAAATACCGTTTTTGGTTCATTATTTGAGCCAGTTCATGACCTTGCTTCCGGGCGACATCATCAGTACGGGAACGCCTCCTGGAGTTGGTTTAGGAATTAAGCCGGAGCCTATTTACATTAAGGAAGGTGATGTTATTGAATTAGGGATGGAAGGATTAGGCTCAAGCAAACAAGTAGCAGTAGCTTACAAATAATAGTTTTATGGCAGCACAAAAATATTGTTTGGCTTTGGATCTGAAGGAGGATCAACAATTGATGGCCGAGTACAAAGCCTACCATCAAGAAGTTTGGCCGGAAATTATAAAAAGCATCAAGGATTCAGGAATTGAGGTACTGGATATTTATTGCGTCGGTAACAGAATGGTTATGATAATTGAAGCCAACGAAGATTTTTCTTTTGAAAAAAAATCAGCAATGGATGCCAATAATGCTAAGGTTCAGCAGTGGGAAGAATTGATGTGGAAGTTTCAACAGGCTTTGCCATGGGCAGAATCTGGAGAGAAATGGATGCTGATGGAAAAAATATTTGAATTGAAATGAGGATAGACAGCCATCAACATTTTTGGAAATACCATCCAGTAAAAGATGCCTGGATTAATGAAGATATGAAAGTGATTCAGCGGGACTTTTTGCCCGCTGATTTACTGCCATTACTCGAAGCCAAGTTTATGGATGGTTGTATCTCAGTTCAGGCTGACCAAAGTGAGGAAGAAACTCATTTTTTGTTGCAGTTGGCAAAAGAAAATGATTTCATCAAAGGAGTTGTAGGCTGGATTGATTTAAGAGCGGAGAATCTGGAAGCAAGATTGGAGTATTTTTCGAAATTCAAAAAACTGAAAGGTTTCCGACATATAGTTCAGGGAGAACCGGAGGTTGATTTTTTGCTTCGGGAAGATTTCTGCAACGGAATATCCAAATTGGCAAAATATAATTTCACTTATGATCTATTGATTTTACCAAAGCATTTGCCTTATGCCACCGCATTGGCAAAACGTTTTCCTCAGCAATCTTTTGTAATAGACCATTTGGCAAAACCGGATTTCAAGCAAATCGATTTTGCCGTGTGGGAGAAAGAGATTAGAGCAATAGCGGCTTGCCCGAATGTGATGTGTAAGGTTTCGGGCTTGGTTACCGAAGCGGATTGGAACAATTGGATAAAATCCGATTTCACCTTTTGTCTGGATGTCGTTACAGAGGCATTTGGGATGGATCGCTTGCTGTTTGGCAGTGATTGGCCAGTGAGTTTGCTGGCAGCATCCTATGTGGAATCATGTGATATTGTCGAGCATTATTTTTCAAAATTTTCGAATGAGGAACAGGACAAATTCTGGGGCGGGAATGCCATAGCATTTTATCACTTATAAAAAAAAGAAATGAATTTAGATTTAAAAGACAAAGTAATTATCGTAACCGGCGGAGCCAAAGGAATTGGTTTGGGAATCTGCAAAGTCTTGGCTGCCGAGGGAGCCATTCCTTTTATCATTGGAAGAAGTGAAGCCGATAATTTGAAAGCAGTCAGGGAAATTGAAGCTGCCGGTGGGATTGCAAAATACACTCAAGGCGAATTGACTAATCCCGAGGATTGCGAAAAAGCGGTAAAACAAGTCGTGGCCGAATGTGGTCGTATTGATGGTTTGATCAATAATGCGGGAGTCAATGACGGTGTTGGGCTCGAAAGCGGGAATTACGAATCTTTCATGGCTTCATTGCATAAAAATCTGGTACATTATTACCTGATGGCACAATATGCCTTGCCCGAATTGAAAAAATCCAAGGGAAGTATTGTCAATATTGGTTCAAAAACGGCTGATACCGGACAAGGAAACACCTCGGCTTATGCGGCTTCCAATGGTGGAAGAAATGCCTTAACCAGAGAATGGGCAGTGGAATTATTGAAGTACGGAATTCGTGTCAATGCCGTTATTGTGGCCGAATGTTACACACCATTATATGAAACTTGGATTAAAAGTCTTGAAAATCCGGAGCAAAAATTAAAAGAAATTACGGCCAAAATTCCGTTGGAAAATAGAATGACAACTACTGAAGAAATTGCCAATATGGTTGTTTTTCTTTTATCGGAAAAATCCAGCCATACTACGGGACAGTTAATTTATGTGGATGGCGGTTACACGCATTTGGATCGAAGTTTGTAAAGAAAAATCATATTGTTTTTTGATTGTAATTGGCGAAATGATAATTAAGGATTAAATAAAGATAATATTGAAGTAATATATATGTTATGATGGTAATATCTTTCAGAATTAGAATAAAGTGATAGTTTGGTAAAAACAAAGAATGGTAATTTGTTAATATAGTACATAGTCAAAATGATAAAAAGAATAATAATGTTGGCTCTTTTTAGCGGAGCTTTTTTTAGCGCTAAGGCACAATCCAAAATAGATCCTAATACCATTAAAGATAAGATGCAATGGTTTGCCGATGCTAAATTGGGTATTTTTATTCATACAGGGATTTATTCGGTAAATGGTATTGGAGAATCTTGGAGTTTTCACAACAAAGAAATCTCTCATGCTGATTACATGAAACAATTAAAAGGATTCACATTAAAGAATTATGATCCGGCATATTGGGCCGATTTGATTAAGGAAAGTGGTGCCAGATATTCGGTTATTACCACAAAACACCATGATGGTGTGGCGCTGTATGATACTAAAATGAATAATTTGAGTTCGGTAAAGGCGACACCGGCCAAAAGAGATATAATTAAGCCTTTCTTTGAAGAATTGCGCAAACGCGACATAAAATGTGGGGCTTATTTTTCACTAATTGATTGGACGCATTCGGATTATCCGGGTTTTTTAAAAGATAGTTCCCGTTATGAAATAAAGAATGATTATGGACGTTGGAATAAGTTTAGGAATTTTTTTCAAGGACAAATAAAAGAAATAAGCACAAAATACAATCCTGATTTATGGTGGTTTGACGGAGATTGGGAGCACAGCGCTGAAGAATGGGAATCACAGAAAACGCGTCAGATTATGTTGTCTAGAAATCCGGCTACAATTATTAACGGACGTCTTCAAGGCTATGGGGATTATGATACTCCTGAGCAAAATTTCCCGGTCAACAGACCTACATTTAATTGGTGGGAATTATGTATGACAATCAATGATAATTGGGGGTTTCAGCCAAATGATCAGAACTGGAAAACGCCTTATGAAGTAATAACCATATTTGTGGATGCGGTTGCCAATGGTGGGAATTTGCTTTTGGATATTGGTCCAAAAGAGGATGGAAGTATTCCTGAACAAGCAGTAACAGTTTTAAAAGAGTTGGGAGCTTGGAATAAAAGAAATGGAGAGGCCATATTTAATACTGTGGCAGGAATAGATAAAGGCCATTTTTATGGACCTACGACTTTGTCTAAAGACAGTACAACGCTGTACCTATTTGTTCACGGTAAAGCCACCGGTCCTTTAATGCTTAAAGGATTGGATAATAAAATTGAAAGCATAACTGCTGTAGGAAGTGGTGCTAAACTCTCTCATAAGGTTGTGGGGAAAATTTCATGGAGCCCGGTTCCGGGATTGGTCTATATAGATGTGCCAGAAACAGCATTGGATAAATATGTAACAGTTTTAAAACTAAAATTAGACAAGCCTATTAAATTATATACAGGTCAGGGAGGACTAAAATAATCACCAATTATTTTACTATGCATGGTAATAAATTTGTTTAGTGAAGTAATATTTGCCTGATTTTTGCTAGTTATTATGAAGGAGCATCGCTGGAAAGCCAAGAGGGATATTGTTTAATCGCAAAATCCCTCTTTCTATATTCTAAAAAAAACAGCAATGCGTTTGAAGGAAAATAAAGTTTGGTTTAATCGATTGTAGAATGTTTTTGGATGAGGTTGTTTGAATTGAAATAAGCATACTTTTTGCGAGAATCCTAGTGTAATCAATAAAAGTAGAGATTGATTTATGGCAGTTCATTAATGTGTTTTAATACTTGTTTTTTGAATTTTAACAACCTAAAAAGAAATAAAAGTAGGCTTTCTATTTTGGATTCATAAGAATGTCCATTATTTTCGTCTTTTAAAATCTATTGAGCCAAAACATAAATACTTTAAAACAAAATGTTGGGCCGATTAATAATATTATAGAAAATGAATTTAATTTCCAAATCGCCTTTTTTTATTAAGTTATTGCTTATTTTTTTACTCAGTTTAGTGGGACAATCAGTATATTCTCAAAAATCAAAGAAAAGTTTTGTCCCAAAGTACAAGGCGGTATTCACTTCTCCGGCTAAGTTAATTCCAACAGCTTCTGCTCCGGATGCTCCTATTGCCGGAAATGGAGATGTAGGAATCGTTTTTGGAGGTACACCAGAAAAGCAGAGTATTTATATTTCTAAAAACGATTTTTGGAAAGCGAAGAAAGGATATCCTGACGGAGGACTCAGTTTACCGGGAGGATTGAATATTTCGATTCCTGAATTAAAAGGAGCAACATTTTATGCGGAACAGGTACTTGCTAATGGAAATATCAACGTAGTTTTTAAGAAAAAAGGGCTCACCTTCACATTGAAAGCATTTGTTCCTTCAGATAATAATGTGGTGATTATTGAAATGGCAACATCAGGTAGAGAATCGTGTAATGTAACACTGGATATTTGGTCACAAACAGGTTTCGAATCACATAATGAATCGGGAGAAAAAGAAGGACTTTTTTATGCCGTTCGCCATTTTGATTCTCCTGATCTTGACTGGCCTTCTCATGTTGCTTTGGCAATGAATGTTATTGGAGCAACTGGTAAATCATTTGAACTAAATTCATCTTCAAAGGTAACTGTTGTTGTAGGGGTTTCCAGTAGTTTAGAAAGTGAGGATTATCTTAATGTTGCTTGTTACAGAGCCCAAAATTGTACACCAAAAATAATTCGAAAACTGGATGATATCAATAATTTGTATTGGAAAAATTTCTGGGCAAAATCACATATTGAAATTGGCGATCCTGAATTGGAAAAATATTATTACGGTTCACAGTATTTATTAGCTTCTTCTAGTAGAAACAAAAACTTTGCGCCAGCGATAGGTGGGAATTCCATTACTGCAGATGCAATACGTTTTTGGGAAGGGGACTATCATACAAATCACAGTTATCAGGCTTCTTGGTGGGGAAGTTATTCGTCAAACCATGTAGAACTAACGGATCCTTACGAAAAGCCGATCCTGGATTATATGGAAAAAGCAAAAGGACACGCTAAAGAATTGATGAAATGCCGCGGAGTTTATTATCCAATTGGTATTGGACCAAAAGGATTTTCTTCGTCGATGTATCCACTCACCGAAGAGGACATGATGGCAAATTATGGTATTAAAGATTTAAATATTGAAGGAGGACACATGTTCTGCGGGCAAAGGAGTAATGCGCTTTTTCTGTCTGTCAATATGTTTCAACGTTTCTATCATACTTATGATAAGAGATATGTTCAGAAGGTATATCCTTTTATCCGTGAAGTGGCTAATTTTTGGGAAGATTATCTGAAGTATGAAAACGGGCAGTACAATAATTATAATGATAATTTTTGGGAAGTTGGACCATGGACTGATAATTGGAGAAGTGACTTGAAGTCAGGGGACATCAATAATACCAGCACTTTAGGAATGTTGAGAATGTTTTGTAAGGGAATTATCGAAATGTGCACTTTTTTGAATGTCGACAAGGATCGAATAGGAAAGTGGAAACACATTCAAGAATATTTGCCTGCTGTTCCTACTGTTGAGACCAACGGGGAAATTCGAATTAAAGCCGCCGAAAAAGGAACAGGCTCCGGAAGTGATAAAAGGACAAAGCCCGGATTTGGCAGGGTAATGGCATATTCGCTGGTATTTCCTTCAGATATTACAGGAGTAAAATCGACTCCTGAATTTGCAGAAACGCTTCGTAAAGAAGTGGAACGATGGGATACAAATCCTGGTGGTGATAGCGGTTGGACCAATCTAGAGAGTGGTTTCGAAACCTATTTTACCACTGCGATACGAGTAGGTTATGATCCTGAAAAGGTATTGCAAAAACTCAAGGAAAGGATTAATAAAACCGCTCTGCCTAACTTTTTGATAGCTCAATCTGGAGGAGTCACAGAAACGCTAGGGGCAATTCCGTCTTGTATCAATGAAATGCTGTTGCAGAGTTATGAAGGAATGATTCGTGTTTTTCCGGCATGGCCTGCTAGTAGAGATGCGAGTTTTGAAGATTTGAGAACATATGGCGCTTTTTTGGTTTCATCTGCAAAGAAAAATAATGAGGTTCAGTATATAAAAATAACCAGTGAAAAGGGGAGAACTTGCATTGTTGAAAATCCATGGAATGGAAAGAAACCAATTGTTACCGAAGATGGGAAACCCATAACTCCGAAGATAAATGGAGATTTAATTAGTTTCCCAACCCAACAGGAAAAAGTGTACCTGATAAAATATGAAAAATAATAATTTGAAAACTAATAAATAATAATGTCAAAAAAACTCTTTTCCTTTTTTATTTTGGGAATCCTATTTGCAACAGGAATTTATGCTCAAAAGAATAAGTCCTTAAAACTTTGGTACAAAGAACCCGCCCAAAAATGGTCATCTGAAGCATTGCCGATAGGTAATGGAAGGATGGGAGCGATGTTCTTTGGCGGTGTAAATCAGGAAAAGATTCAATTTAACGAGCAGAGTCTATGGTCTGGTGACAATAATTGGGACGGAGAATATGAAACCGGAGATCATGGTTTTGGCTCTTATCGCAATTTTGGCGAAATCACAATCGATTTTGCACAACAGAATCAGGCTTCAGCTTATAGTCGTTCGCTGGATATTTCAAATGGGATTCATCAGACAACATTTACTCAAAATGGAATACAATACAGGCGTGAGGCTTTTGCCAGTTATCCTGATCAGGTTTTGGTTTTTAGATATACTACCGATAAAAAAGGGGCTTTATCCGGAAAGATTTCACTTACTTCAGCTCAAGGAGCGATAAGTAAAGCAAAGCAAAACAACATTTTTTTTGACGGAGAAATGGCCAATAAACTGAAATATGCTGCTGTTTTACGCATTCAGCATCAGGGAGGAAAGATAAAAGTGGAAGGGAACAGCCTGAGCTTTGAAAACTGTAATTCATTGACTTTACTTCTGGATGCCAGAACGAATTATAAAGCGGACTTCAAATCAGATTGGCGTGGAAATGATCCTTTGCCTTTAATTGAAAAAGAACTGCTTGCAGCTCAGTCAAAATCTTACAAAAAGTTGCTCAAGAACCATGTACAAGATTTATCGGGACTTTTGGGACGAGCTGTAATAAATATTGGAACAACCGCTTCAGATTTACTGCTTTTACCTACTGATGAACGTTTAAAAAAATATGCAGGCGAAAGTGTCGTTGCAGGGACGAAAGATGGCTTGAAAAAACAACAAGAAGGAGGTGAAGATCCTGATTTAGAAGAAACCATGTTTCAGTATGGACGTTATTTGTTGGCAAGTAGTTCGCGTCCTGGCGGCCTACCAGCTAATTTACAAGGATTGTGGAACGATAGCAATACACCAGCCTGGGCCAGCGATTACCACAACAACATTAATTTACAGATGAATTATTGGGCGGCAGAATCAACCAATCTTTCTGAATGTCAGCTTCCGTTGATTGATTTTATTGTAGCGGCTCAGGAATCCTGCCGTATTGCTACCCGAAAAGCATTTGGAGAAAATACACGCGGTTGGACAGCCAGAACGAGTCAAAGTATTTTTGGAGGAAACGGTTGGGATTGGAATATCCCGGCTAGTGCTTGGTATGCTCAGCATGTGTACGAGCACTGGGTTTTTACTCAGGATAATGATTATTTGCAAAAAACGGCTTATCCTATAATTAAAGAAATTTGTCACTATTGGGAAGATCATCTTAAAAAAATGCCTGATGGTTCTTTAATGGTGCCTAATGGTTGGTCTCCGGAACATGGTCCTCGCGAAGACGGAGTGATGATGGATCAACAATTAGTCTGGGATTTATTTCAGAATTACCTTGAAATCGCCAAAGTACTAAACATAGATTTAGATTATCAACAAAAGATAGCAGATATGCAGCTGCATCTGGCTCCCAACAAGATTGGCAAATGGGGACAATTACAGGAATGGCAGGAAGATCGTGATGATCCTAACGATGAGCATCGACATACTTCGCATTTATTTGCGGTATATCCGGGACGTCAAATCAGTATTTCTAAAACGCCAGAATTGGCACAAGGAGCAATCCTTTCGTTGCGCAGCCGCAGTGGGAATTACGGAAAAAATGAGCATACTCCATTCACAGCCCAATCAACTGTTGGAGACAGTCGGCGATCCTGGACATGGCCTTGGCGCGGTGCTTTATGGGCGCGTTTAGGAGAAGGGGAACGCGCCGGAATTATGATTCGCGGTTTACTCACTTATAATACCTTGCCTAATCTGTTTTGTAATCATCCTCCATTTCAATTGGATGGAAACTTCGGAATTCCGGCTGCCATGACTGAAATGCTATTGCAAAGTCACACGGATGAAATTCATTTGCTTCCAGCTATTCCAAAAACTTGGGCCGAAAAAGGATCGTTTTCGGGACTCCGTGCCAGAGGTGGATATGAGGTAGATTGTAGCTGGAGTGATGGGAAAGTGATTGATTATAAGATATATTCATCTCAGCCGAGTAACGTAAAGTTAAGGGTGAACGGCGAGCTAAAGGAAATTATCACAAAGGTAAAATAAGAGCTGCTGTTAGAGGCTCTTTCAATGAACTGTATATATTATACATAAAATTCAGCTATTCAGCGAAAGATTAAAATTTAAAAAAAACGTATAAAATAATAACTAAACAGAATGAATACTATGAAAAAGAGGCAGGGAATGAAATTACTAATGAGGGTAATGATAGGGATCAGTTTATCGATTCCTTTTTTAGCAACAGCACAAAGCACTGCGTCCATTGAAAGAATGGGTGCTGCAAATACCGAATCTTTTGATCAAGGCTGGCTTTTTTCCCGTTACGGGTTACAGCCAGATGGTACAAGAATTGAGGAACCTAAAAATCTGGAAAGTGTGAGTCAGAGCGATGCCGCATGGCAGAAACTGGATTTGCCTCATGACTGGGCCATTAGCGGACCATTTCGAAGTGATCTAACCGGAGAAACAGGAAAACTTCCGTGGAGGGGAATTGGCTGGTATCGCAAGCATTTTAATGTGCCGGCTACAGATAAAGGGAAACAAATTTTTGTTGATTTCGATGGAGCTATGGCTAATGCCAAAATTTGGCTCAACGGACAATATGTAGGAACCTGGCCTTATGGTTACAGTTCTTTTCGAATGGATTTAACGCCTTACCTGAAACCAGGTCAGGAAAACATAATTGCAGTGCGTCTTGATACTGAAAATTGGGATTCCCGCTGGTATCCAGGTGCAGGGATTTACCGACATGTATGGTTGGTAAAAACAAACCCGGTTCACGTTGGCCATTGGGGAACTTATATCACAACGCCTACAATCACAGATAAAAAGGCTTTGGTGAAAATGGCAGTTACTGTCAATAATGAATCCGCCAAAAAAGTGAATGCTTTGGTGCAAACGACTTTGTTTGAAATGGATATCAATAATAAGCCAAAGAAAAAAGTAGCCACAACTAAGGCGGAAGTAATCGAATTGGCTCCAAGTTCTACTAAGGTTGCAGAATTTCAAACTACTGTTATTAATCCAAAAAAATGGGATATTGTTAGTCCTAATCGCTATTTGGCACAAACTACGATCAGTATTGATGGCAAAGTTGTGGACACCTATAATACCCCATTTGGTATTCGTACGATAGAATTTTCAGTAAGCAAAGGTTTTCTTTTGAACGGTAAAAAAGTAGTAATTAATGGAACCTGTAATCATCATGATTTAGGAGCTCTTGGAGCAGCCATTAATACCAGCGCCTTGAGAAGACAATTGAAAATCCAAAAAGAAATGGGCGTAAATTCTTTACGTACCTCACATAATCCACCTGCTCCTGAATTATTGGAATTAGCAGACCAAATGGGATTTTTGGTATGGGATGAGGCTTTTGATAATTGGAAAGAAGGCAAGAAGAAAAATGACTACAATAAAATTTATGACGAATGGCATGAGAAAGATTTGAAAGCACTAATTCACCGCGATCGCAATCATCCGTCTGTATTTATTTGGTCGATAGGAAATGAAGTTCCACAGCAAAGAGATGTCGAAATAACGAAACATTTGGCTGATATTGTAAAAAGAGAAGATCCTACTAGACCTGTTTCTAATGGTTACAATGACCCAGACGCAAGCCGTGAAGTTGGTTCGCCAGTTTCATTGGATTTGATGGGAGTGAATTATTTCTTCAGTCAACAAGCAAAGTGGGAAGCTGATCCGCGTTATAAGAACATGCCTACGATAGGAAGTGAAACCGCTTCTACTGTGAGTTCCCGTGGCGAATATTTTTTTGATGATAAATACAATAAAAAAACCTGGCAAATTTCATCCTATGACGATGCGCATCCGGGTTGGGGTTGTACACCAGATGAACAATTTAGAACCAATGCGAAATTCCCAAAGATGCTAGGAGAATATGTTTGGACAGGTTTTGATTATTTAGGAGAGCCTACTCCTTATAATTCAGATGATACGAACCTGCTTAATTTTAGATCAGACCCTTCTAAGATGGCTGAATTGCAAAAGAAATTGGAAGAAATAAAGAAAAATAATCCGCCTTCAAGAAGCAGTTATTTTGGAATTATCGATTTGGCAGGTTTTCCAAAGGACCGTTATTATAGTTACCAATCGCAATGGAAACCAGAATTGCCTATGGCTCATATTTTGCCACATTGGAACTGGAGCGAAAGGTTGGATTTAATAACACCGGTTCACGTATATACTTCAGGTGATGAGGCAGAATTATTTTTGAACGGAAAAAGCCTTGGCAGAAAAGCCAAAAAACAAGGAGTGGATTTCCGTTTGATTTGGGATGACGTAAAATATGTTCCGGGTGAATTGAAAGTCGTGAGTTATAAAAACGGGAAAAAATGGGCAACTGATACTGTGAAAACTACAGGAGAAGCAACAAAACTTACGCTTTCAGTTGATCGTAATACGATTGCGGCTGATGGAGTTGATTTTGCTTTTGTTACCGTGAAAGTTACTGATAAGGATGGCTTGACCGTTCCTCGTACACATCCTTTAATTGAGTTTTCTATTGAAGGCGATGGCGAAATTGTTGCTACTGATAATGGAGATGCGACAAGTTTTGTTCCGTTTCAAAGTCACGAAAGACCTGCTTTCAACGGAATGGCATTAGTAATCGTAAAAGCTAAAAAGGGACATAAAGGCCAGTTTACCGTTAAAGCTAAAAGTAATGGATTAGAAATGGGCAAGGTTAATGTTTCCGTAAAATAAAGAACCCAAAAAGAGTTTGTGAAAGCGCATTTTTTCTGTTTTAAATTTATTTTTAATCGGAGAAAAATGCGCTTCATTGCTTAGAATTATTAATGTTAAAATATTATTTATGAAACGTATATTGATTTTACTTGTTTTTTGGGCTTCAGTTAACTCTTTTGCCCAAAAACCAAAAGTAATAAATGTAGTAACACACAATCGAACTACAATTATTTGTGATCCGGCTAGTGGTTCAAAATCATACAGCAAACCGGGAATTTTTCCGTCAATAAAAACGCCAATTCGCAAAGTGACCATGAACGTAACTTTGGGTAGTCCCGACAGTCTTTTTACGGCACATTGGGATTATCTGGATCACATTAGACTTCGAAAAAAAGGCGGCAAAAATGGAGAATCGATAAATTATGAACTAGGGCGGATGCTTACTCCATATGGTAGTGTTTATAATAAAGGCTGGCAATGGAAATGGAAAGTTGATGTGACAGATTTTGCACCCTTTTTGCGCGACAGCTTAGAAATTGAATATGTGCATTCAGGTTATGAGGACAAAACCGTTGGTTGGGCTTTGACTATTGACTTCGAAATTGTCGTTGGTCCGCCCGTCGTTGTTCCATTGGGCATAAGCCCGCTTTGGAATGCCGGTTATAAATATGGCGACCCGAAAGAAAAAATAGAAGAAAATCTACTCCCGATTGATTATGTATCGGTCGCTGGTGCCGAAATGAGCCGCATCCGCATCCAACATACGGGACATGGAATGGATAAACCAAAAGGATGCAGCGAATTTTGTCAACGTTGGCGCGAGCTAAAAGTCGATGGTAAAGTTGTTGATCATCGCAATATGTGGAAAGATTGCGGGGATAATCCGCTTTATCCTCAGGGCGGAACATGGATTTATGATCGCGCTTATTGGTGTCCGGGAGATTTGCAGGTTCCGGATGTGATTGATGTGATGACAGGCCCGGGAAAACATAATGTGTCATTAACAATGGAGCCTTATGAAGCTACCGGAAATGTTCAGGCGGTCGAAAATATCTCTGCCTATTTGTTCCAATATTCAAAACCAACACATAAGGTAGATGTTGCTGTTGATCAAATTATGGTGCCTAACAACGAACAGCAATATACTCGCCTGAATCCGGCAAGTTTTAATCCCCGTTTTGTTATTCGAAACTTGGGATCCGAAAACCTGAAGTCCGTAGTAGTGACTTATGGCACAGAAGGTTTTCCTAATGAAGAGTTTCATTGGAAAGGAAATCTGAAATTTAACCAGACGGCCGATATTGTAATTCCGGGAGAAATACAGTCGAAAGCGGGAATGAATAAATATACCGTAAAACTTTCCAAGCCTAATAGTACCAAAGACGGTTGGGAAGGGGATAATGAGTTGACAACATCTTTTGTTTCTCCCGAGGTATTGCCAACTGATTTTGTTATTCAATTCTTGACCAATAATAAACCAAAAGATAATACAATCATTTTGATTGGCGAAAAAGGAGATACCATCTATCATAAGTTGCCAACTGATCTTGAAGCAAACACTCTTTATAAGGATACCATAAGGCTGAAGGAAGGGAAATATGAATTATGCCTGATTGATAGTGCAGGGAATGGTTTACAGTTTTGGGCGGAACCCAAAAATGGTGATGGCTATTTGCGCATGTTTGATATGAATGGCGAACTGATTCATGCATTTGAAAGTGACTGTGGAAATGGGGAAAAACTGAGTTTCACGGCTTCGCCAAATTTTGTGGCCGATAAAACACAGGCAAAATATGCTTTTTCATTGTATCCTCGATTGGTTACTGATAAAACAGAACTAAATGTGGTCTCAAATAAAACAAGTCAAATGACTGTCTTGATTACCGTTAATGGAGTTGTTCACGAAAAACATGAATATATCGCTATTAAGAATGGATCATTGACGTATTCTCTGGCTAACTTACCCAAAGGAAGGATTGTCTTAGAGGTTTTTATGGATGGAGTGAGCAGGTTTAAAGGAAGGTTAAACAAGTAACGATTATAGAATAAAAAGTCTGGATTGCGAAAGTGATTTGATTAGGGTAGAATTTTGATAAAGCTGTTTTTTGTTATCTTTAAGGGATATAAACTATGGTAAAAATCAGATTCTACCCTTTTCTATATTCTGTATAGGTTAATTTAATCCATAAACTGGTAGGTACTGTTGTGTGGTTCGTTTAATATGTTTTATTTTCGGCTTTGGATTAAATTAATGCCTTATAATTCATTTAACAAAAAAATAAAGAGTAAAAACAATAATAATTAAAAACAAAAGTATGGTAAGATCATTTTTATTTTCACTTCTTTTATGTAGTGTAATGTCCTTTGGCCAGGAAGTAAATATTATTCCTCAACCGGTGCAAGTCACTACAAATACAGGAAGTTTTGTCATTAACCCTAAAACAAGTTTAGTGGTTTCGAACAAAACAGATAATGCTACTGCTGCTTTTTTGAATGAATATTTGTCAGACTATTATGGTTTCAAATTGCCTATAGTTAAGAAAGCTGCAAAAAACTACATCAAATTCAATAGTCTTAAAAACGTTAAAGGACTAAAAGCGGAAGGTTATAGTTTGAAAAGTGACAGTAAGGGAGTAATAATAGCAGGGAACTCTGCTATTGGAACTTTTTACGGTATGCAAACATTGATTCAGTTACTTCCATTAGAAAAAAGCGATGCTTTAAAGATTGCTGCTGTTGATGTGAAGGACGAACCTCGTTTTGTCTATAGAGGAGCAATGCTTGATGTAGCGCGTCATTTTTTTCCGGTTTCTTTCGTTAAAAAATTCATCGATTATTTAGCATTGCACAAATTAAATTATTTCCATTGGCATTTAACCGAAGATCAAGGATGGAGAATAGAAATAAAGAAATATCCAAAATTAACAGAAATTGGTTCTCATAGAAACGGATCTATTGTGGGGAGATATCCTGGAAAAGGAAATGATAATACTCCGGAAGGGGGCTTTTATACACAAGAAGAAGTAAAAGATATTGTTAAATATGCTTCGGATCGTTTTATTACCGTGATTCCGGAAATCGAAATGCCGGGACACAGTAGTGCCGCAATTGCTGCTTATCCTATGTTAAGTTGTTTTCCAGACGAGAAAACAGAAATACCTGCCAATATGATTTCAGAAAAAAGCAAACAGGAATTGGCAAATGGAAAGGTGAAATTGGTTCAGGAAACATGGGGTGTTTTTACCGATGTTTATGCGCCAACTGAATATACGTTTAAATTTTTGGAAGATGTTCTTGATGAAGTGATGGCTTTGTTTCCATCAAAATACATCCATGTTGGTGGTGATGAATCCCCTAAGGATGCTTGGAAAAGAAGTGAATTTTGCCAGCAATTGATAAAAGAGAAAGGCTTAAAAGATGAGCATGAATTGCAAAGTTACTTTATTCAACGTATGGAGAAGTACATTAATAAAAAGGGAAGAACTTTAATTGGCTGGGATGAAATCCTTGAAGGAGGGCTTGCGCCAAATGCTATTGTAATGAGTTGGAGAGGTGAAGCAGGTGGAATAGCGGCTGCCAAAGAAAATCATCAGGTTATTATGACTCCTGGAAGTCATGTGTATTTAGATCATTCACAGACTAAAGAAGAAACAGAGGTTACTATTGGAGGATTTACTAATTTGGAAAAAATTTATAGCTATGAGCCAATTCCAAAAGAACTAAATGAGCAACAAGCGCAATATGTATTGGGTGCTCAAGGGAATATTTGGACCGAATATATGCTTAATCCTGCCAAAGTGGAGTACATGATATTTCCTCGCCTAAGTGCGTTAAGCGAAGTCTTATGGTCTCCAAAGGAGAAAAAAGACTGGCCTGCTTTTCAAACGAAAATTGAAACCCAGAAAAAAAGATATGATATGTGGGGAGCTAATTATTATAAAGGAAAATAAGATAACTCCCAATTGATTTGTAATTATTGTAATGCCCTCTCATTTTTTGAGAGGGCATTTTTATTGTAATAAAAATTAATGAAAAATTAGTATGTCATCTATGTTGCCAAATGATCCTGAGTAGTTTTTTTTTGTTATTTGAATTTTAGTTTATATTTAAATCCGTCAATATCAGTTGCGATTAGTTTGTTATGACTAACTTGTTCAAGAACAATTTCTATTTCCGTGTCTTCTTTTCCAATCAAAATTCCAATACCATTTTTACCCTCAATAATTATTTTGCCTTGAACATGGTTTCCTTCCTCATCAGTTCCGAAAACATATTTATTGTATTTTAGTGAATCTGTGATTTTAGTAGATGTCTTTGTTTTTTTGGTTACGGTGGATTTATCTATTATGTTTTTTTCATTCAGGATTGTTTTTTTTTGTTCGCAGCCTATATTGATTATGGCTAGGAAGATGGTGAGTAGCTGTATTGTTTTAATTTTACAAAGCATCTTTTTAATTTTATTCAAAAGTACTTTTACTTGGAAAAAAAAGTTTACGGGAAACCTCATTTGGTAAGCTTTTTATTGAAATGCTAGATTTCTTGACCCATATAGTTTGCTGAAATTATTAAGTGTTAATTTCTTAGACCAATTTTAAAGTATAAAAAGCAATGGTTTTTCACCTGTAATATTAAAATGAATCGCAGTTGTTATAAAAAGAAGTTATTTCTTTTTGGAGACAAGGTGGGTTTAATTAACTAAAATTAACCATTTTTAGATCAATCCTAGATCTTTGGCAATAGCTACAAGATGAGTAGTATTATTAGCTTTAAAGTAGATTTTGAGTTTGTTGATGCGCTTCTCGATGCTACTGCTTCCATTAGGAGTTATTCCAGTTTTTTTGAATTCAGAAGCGATTTCATCCAAGGTAAGGCCGAACGACAATGATTTTAAAAGAGAAATATCATAAGCTTCGATTTCGAATATTGCTTTGTTGTTTAGCACATGAGACAATGCAGCAGAGATGATTTTGGTTTCATCGCTAAAAACATTTTCGACAGTTTTTTTGAGCTCAGGAATACTATTTCTTCCTTTGGAAACATAGGCATTAATACCTAAATTATTAAAAAGGGATTTTATTCTATAGGATTTATCTTCGATAGAAAATACAATTGTTTTGATATCGGTCTGAATTTTTTTCACTGCGGTAATCAGTTCTTCACCGGAAGTTAATCGGTTTTCACGATGGTCAGTTTTGAATGATAAGTCGCTAATAAGTAAATCGTAAGGAGAGTCGTCCAGAATTGCTTTCTTGATTTTTAGTAAGGCATCATCACAGTATTTTGCATGATGAATTTCTGAAATGGAAAGCTCTTCTAATATTTGAACGACCGCAATACTGATACTGTCTAAATCTTCGGCTACTAAAACTTTATTGAACATAATGGCTACGGTTATATAGGTAATGTAAAGCTTGTTTTGAACCCTTTATGGGATTTAGTATCAAAAGTAATAGTTCCATTTATGGATAGAATACGGTTTTCCACATTTTGGAGTCCATTTCTGATGTTTTTTTTGTCAAGTACTGCTCCAAGGCCGTTGTCAGTGTAATCTATTTGTAATTTATGTTCGTTTTTTTTGAAAGTAATTACTGCTAAATTACATTGGCTGTGTTTTTTCATATTGACAAGTAATTCCTGTAATACGCGGTATATAATGATTTTTTTAGTGTTTTCTATTTTTGTCCAATGTATGGAATCAAGTCCGTTTACTATTATATTTACTTCATTGGTATTGAAGCTTGAGATTAATTCTTTAAGGTTAGATGCAAAATTTGAGCCAGTTTCAATAGTGCTATTTTCTTTTGAAATGTTTCGGGTTCTAGAGTAAATGGTATCAAGATTTGTGAGTAATATTTCCTTATTTTGACTGGAGGATAAATCCTGTGTTTCGGCAAAAGTCATGACGTGGTAGACATCATTGGCTAATTCATCGTGCAGTTTTTTTGCAATTCGGGTTTCGGTGTTATATGAAGTTTGAATTTTCTCTCTTTTGTTTTTTGCTATCAAAAAATAAGAAATGAATAGTGTCGTTAGGAGTCCTATTGTCACTACAAAATAAATGAGTAAATTTTTATTTTTTTCTTGTTCTAAATGTAGAACCTTTTGTTCTTTTAGTTTTATATTTTCATCTTTCTCCTTTTTAGAATCGTATTTAATTTTAGCAAATTGATTCTTCATCTTTTGCCTTGCTTTATTTACACTGTCATTGATGCGCAGGTATTGTAAGGAGTATTTTTTCGATTGACTAGAAGGACTGTTTTTAATTAATAATTCTAAACATTTCAGGCGGTCATCAATACTTTTTATCTCGGTTGCTTTTTTATAAGTTAATAAGGCATAATCTGTAGCTAGCTTTGGATGACTTTTACTATAGTATTCAGCAAGATGATAATAACTCGCCATCATACCCCAGTTATCTAATATTCGTAATCTTATTTTGAAGGATTGATTTAAATAATTAAGCGCTTTTGGATTACCTGTTTTAAAATAGGAATAGCCTAAATTATCGAGTAGTCTAGCATAAATTTCCGGACTATTTATTAGCTCTTTTTTTAAAGTTAACGGTAAAATAATTTTTATGGCGTTATGGAATTTGTTTTGATCTATATAAACTAGCGCTATATTGCTTTTTACACTTATTTTTTCAATTGTGTCTGTTTTTAGACTTAATGCTTTATTAAAATAATATAATGAATTGTCGTAGTCAGAGGTATACAGGTAATTATTTCCTAGTGCATTATAGATGTTCCATTTGCCATTTGGATATTTATCGGTGTTTTCTATAAAAGGAAGAGCTTCGATTGCTGTTGCTTCACCACCGGAATAATCTCCTGAAAAGATATGAATTTGAGCCATCCATGCTATTGTATGGATGATTCTGGAAGTATCTTTTTCCTGAATAGATTCTTGTTTGGCTTGATTGAAATAGTAGTAGGACCTTTCAAGGTTTGTATTTTGAAAATGTTTGTAGCCCAGTTGTAAGAGTGTGTCTATTTTGGGATAGGTCTTTTTTTTGGTTATGGTTTGTGTTTTTTTTTCACAGGATTGTAGGACAATAAATATTATCAGTAATACAATATAAATGGGGGAGTATCGCTTCTTTGGTATCATTGCTCGAAAATACAGAAATTAATTAAAATACAGAAAAGTAATGACTCATATTGTTGGGGTTTTTGTAAATCGATTTTAAGGCCGTTAATAAATAAAAAAACCTCAATCTTTCGATTGAGGTTTCTATATAAGTAAGTAGTCTTAAATTGAGTTGATAAAACGTTTATTTTACTTTGTTAAGTACAGCTTTGAAAGCTTCAGGGTGGTTCATAGCTAAATCTGCAAGAACTTTACGGTTCAATTCGATTCCGTTAGCTTTTACTTTACCCATGAATTGTGAATAAGACATTCCTTCCAATCTAGCTCCAGCGTTGATACGTTGAATCCATAAAGCACGGAAATTTCTTTTGTTCACTTTTCTGTCACGGTAAGCGTAGCACATTGCTTTCTCTACCGCATTCTTAGCAACTGTCCAAACGTTTTTACGTCTACCAAAGAAACCTTTGGCTTGCTTCATTATTTTTTTTCTTCTTGCTCTTTTAGCAACTGAATTTACCGATCTTGGCATAATTTTATTGTTTTTTTGTAGCAGGCGTCCCGAATTAAATCAAGAGAACTTAATGGCCATACTCCAAGGTTATTTTAAATTGTTTTAACCTAAAGAATTATTAGATAATTCTTAATTGTTGTTTGATGCTTTTCATATCTGTTTTGTGAACTAGCGCTGAGTGTGTCAAAGCTAATTTACGTTTTTTAGATTTTTTAGTCAAGATGTGACTTTTAAAAGCATGCTTTCTTTTAATCTTTCCAGAACCAGTAACTTTAAAACGTTTCTTGGCGCTAGATTTGGTTTTCATTTTAGGCATTTTTTCCTAGTGTTTTAATTTATTCTTACTTACTTATGTCTTGGTCTGAAAGTTTAAAAGTCAAAAGTCAAAAGTCAGTTTATGACTTTCGACTTTAAGACTTTCTACTTTAAGACTTATTTCTTTTTCTTCGGAGCAATGAACATAATCATTCTCTTTCCTTCCAGAACTGGCATTGCTTCTACTTTTCCAAATTCTTCTAAGTCTGTCGCCAATCTTAATAATAAGATTTGACCCTGATCTTTATAGATGATAGAACGCCCTTTAAAGAAAACGAACGCCTTTAATTTGGCACCTTCTTTTAGAAATTTTTCAGCATTCTTTCTCTTGAATTCATAATCATGCTCATCTGTTTGAGGACCAAAACGAATTTCCTTAACAGTTACCTGTGTAGATTTAGCCTTAAGAACCTTATCACGTTTCTTTTGTTCGTAAACAAATTTCTTGTAATCCATGATTTTACAAACTGGTGGCTCTGCATTTGGAGAAATCTCAACCAGATCTAATTCAAATTGGTCAGCTAATCTTAAAGCCTCTGAAAGTTTAAAAACTCCAGGCTCAATATTTTCACCTACAAGTCGTACTTCTTGTACACCACGAATAAGATTGTTTATTCTGTGTGCATCCTTTTTTTCTACGCGAGGTTGATAACCTCTGTTGCTTCTTATTGCTATGACTTTATAATTTAAGTTAAACTGTAAATACTTTTAATGTTTTTTTGATTTCTTCGTCTACTATCGAAGCAAATTCTTCTATTGTAACGCTGATGTTTCCTTTTCCTTCCTGTCCATGGCGACGTATAGAAATGGTACCGTTTTTTTCTTCTTCCTCACCTACAATCAACATGAACGGGATTTTTTGCATTTCTGCATCTCTAATTTTCTTCCCTATTGTTTCACTTCGGTTGTCAATGAGGGCGCGAATTTCGTGATTTTCTAGCAAATCTAAAACTTTTTTGGCATATTTTTCATATTTCTCGCTCAAAGACAATATTATAGCCTGTTCTGGCATTAGCCAGAGTGGGAAATTTCCTGCTGTATGTTCTAAAAGAATGGCGATAAAACGCTCCATGGAGCCAAAAGGAGCTCTATGGATCATGACAGGTCTATGTAATTCGTTATCAGAACCTTTGTAGGTCAATTCAAATCGTTCTGGTAGGTTGTAGTCTACCTGAATTGTACCTAACTGCCATTGTCTTCCTAGGGCGTCTTTTACCATGAAATCCAATTTCGGGCCGTAGAAAGCTGCTTCGCCGTATTCAACAACGGTATTTAACCCTTTGTCACGGGCTGCATTTATGATGGCGTTTTCTGCTTTTTCCCAGTTTTCATCGCTACCTATATACTTATCTCTGTTTTCTTTGTCGCGAAGCGAAATTTGAGCTGTAAAGTTTTCAAATCCTAATGAGCCAAATACATAAAGAACTAGGTCAATAACTTTTTTAAATTCGTCGTCCAGTTGTTCTGGAGTGCAGAAAATATGAGCGTCATCTTGAGTGAACCCGCGAACGCGTGTCAATCCATGTAATTCACCACTTTGTTCGTATCTGTATACGGTGCCAAATTCAGCATAGCGTTTAGGTAAATCTTTGTAAGACCAAGGTCTAACATTGTATATTTCACAGTGATGAGGGCAGTTCATTGGTTTTAATAAGAACTCTTCCCCTTCAGACGGTGTGCTGATGGGTTGGAAGCTATCTGCACCATATTTAGCGTAATGCCCAGAAGTTACATACAATTCTTTTTGACCAATATGTGGTGTTACTACTTGTTCATAACCTGCTTTTTTCTGTGCCTTCTTTAGGAATTGTTCTAATCTTTCTCTTAATGCAGCTCCTTTAGGTAGCCATAATGGTAGGCCTTGACCTACTTTTTGTGAGAAAGCGAATAGCTCTAATTCTTTTCCTAGTTTTCTGTGATCGCGACGTTTTGCTTCTTCGAGTAAAGCAAGGTATTCTGTTAGATCTTTTTGTTTTGGAAATGAAGTGCCGTAAACACGCGTTAGTTGTTTGTTCTTTTCGTCTCCGCGCCAGTAAGCTCCCGCAACACTCATGATTTTTATTGCCTTGATGATGCCAGTGTTTGGAATATGACCACCTCGACACAAGTCGGTAAAAGTATCGTGATCGCAAAAGGTAATCGTTCCGTCTTCAAGATTCGAAATCAATTCTGTTTTGTAAACATTGTCTTTGTAAAGTTCTAGAGCTTCGGCTTTGGAGACCGGGCGAAGTTTGAACTCGTGTTTACCTCTCGAAATCTCAAGAACACGATCTTCAATTTTCTTAAAATCAGCTTCTGTGATCTTTTGATCTTCAAAGTCTACATCGTAATAAAATCCGTTCGATATTGCAGGTCCAAGTGTTAGTTTAATACCTGGGTACATTTCTTCTAGAACCTGTGCCATTACGTGTGATGTAGAATGCCAGAAGGCTTTTTTTCCTTCTTCGTCATTCCATGTATATAATATAAGACTGCCATCCGTGGTTAAAGGTGTGGTAGTTTCAATGGTTGTACCATTAAAAGAAGCTGAAATTACATTTCTAGCAAATCCTTCACTAATGCTTTTTGCAACATCCATTGGGGATGCTCCAGGAGCAAATTCTTTAACTGACCCGTCGGGCAAAGTAATCTTAATCATTGTTTTGTAAATTTTAGAATGCAAATATAAAGTATTAGCAAAACACATACAATATATATATAAGGTTTGTTGTGTATTATAATGTGTATGAATTAATGATTCTTTAAATATATTGATGGCAATATTTGTTTCGGTAGCTCCTTCCTGCTATTCGCTACAATCTTCCAGTCCGAACGCCGTCCTGGAAGGATTTTCGCTGCTATCAGGGCTAGGGGGTGGTTTTAAAATCTACTTT
>NZ_FQWO01000012.1 GCF_900129705.1 Flavobacterium granuli
TAGACGACAAAATTAAGAATATTAAACATAAAAAAAAGCTTCCCGATAAAAATAAAATTTAGATTTATTAGGAAATCAACACAGAATCTATCGGGACCGACAACTCACAACCCTCCCGAGCTAGGGAAACGATGTTCGATATACGATGTTCGTTGTCCCATAGACGGTTAACGACAAACGATGGACGAACAACGATAACCTTGCTTCTTGACTCTCACAACCGACAACTCGAGACTGAACACTCATCTCACGACTCACAACTACCATTGACGTTTTTTACATCGAAGCCTCTCGACTCCGCTCGAGGTGACACTGTGGATGTTATATCATATTGCTTTTTTTGGTAAAAAATTATGCCTTGAAGTGACGGAAGTTATTTCGATTTTTACAGTCGTCAGTTCGAGTGTTTTTGGTTTTGAAAATCAGGAATTAAAGGGCAATCAAGTTTAAACCAAAAATGTATCGAGAACCCTGCTTAGACATTTACTTCTCACGATTCACGATTCATGACCGACAACCGCCTTCTCGATACAATTTTATAAAAACGCTATCGCTATTTTATAAAATCACTCGAAGTGACGGAATCAACCGACAACTCACAACTCACGATTCACGATTCACAACTCACTTCTCACTTCTCACCAAAAAAAAAGGTCAAAGAAGAAAAAATCTCCTTTGACCCATTACATATTCTCTATATTCTGAATTCTATCCTAAAATCACAACCTCCCGATAGCTATTACTCACGACTGACAACTCACGATTCACGATTCACGATTCACGATTCACAACTCACAACTCACGATTCACAACCCACGATTCACGATTCACAACTCACGATTCACATCTTCATCTTCAACAACCCCAACAAATACTCCCCATATCCGGATTTCTTCAAAGGCTCTGCCAATTCTCTTAATTGCGCATCTGTAATAAAACCCTGTCTCCAGGCAATCTCTTCAATGCAGCCCACTTTCAATCCCTGACGCTCCTCAAGCACCTGAACAAATTGTCCGGCCTGCATCAGGCTGTTAAAAGTTCCGGTGTCTAACCAGGCGGTGCCTCTGCTCAAAATCCCAACTTTCAACAGCCCTTTTTCAAGATAGACCTTGTTGACATCGGTGATTTCATATTCCCCTCTGGCACTGGGCTGGATATTCTTGGCAATCTCCACAACCGAATTGTCATAAAAATACAAACCCGGTACCGCATAATTCGACTTGGGCTCCAAGGGCTTTTCTTCAATCGAAAGCGCTTTATGGTTTTGATCAAATTCCACCACCCCATAACGTTCCGGATCCGCCACATGATAAGCAAACACCACCCCGCCTTCCGGTTGGGTATTGGATTGCAACAACTCCTGCATATGGGCACCAAAGAAAATATTATCCCCCAAAACCAGGGCAACACTATCGTTTCCTATAAATTCTTCGCCTATGACAAAAGCCTGTGCCAGCCCGTTAGGAACCGCCTGCTCCGCATAGCTGAACTGACAACCTATAGCCGAGCCATCACCCAACAACTTCTTGAAATTAGGCAAATCATGAGGAGTCGAAATAATCAATATCTCATGAATCCCCGCCATCATCAAAGTCGACAACGGATAATAAATCATCGGCTTATCATAAACCGGCATCATTTGCTTGCTCATCGCCAAGGTCAACGGATGCAAACGAGTACCCGATCCACCGGCTAGTATAATTCCTTTCATTTTTTTTTTACGAATTTTACGAATTAATCCGAATTATACGAATTATTTCAAATTAATGATTCTTTTATAAGTTAATGAAGGCCTGCCGAAATTAATCAGCATACCCTCTTCCATATTAGTACATCTTAAATAATTGGCCAACTGCATATAAAATAACCTTATATGCTTAAACTAATTGCTTTTTTTATTTTTTTAAAGGATTTCTTTTCCCCAGACTTCTCGATACAATTTTATAAAAACGCTCTCGCTATTTTATAAAATCACTCGAAGTGACGAAAACCGACAACTCACCACTCCTAAGCCCGCCCTTAAATTAAAAACGTAGAAAAACAACGAAAAAACGACGTGGCAGCAGTCCGCGAGATGAGCCTGAAAGGCGAACGGCTCGGGCTGCGGAACATAGTTTTGAGGTAGTTTTTAAGTTTTTAATTTTCAGGCTTGATTTTTTGTTTCTTTTGCATCAAGGCAAAAGAAAATGAACAAATCCTTAATTTCTAAGCTCAACCAAAACGTCATTGGCAGCATCCATTCGTTTCAATTCGCATTAATTCGTTTTAAAATTCGTCATAATTCGCCTTAATTCGCCTTAATTCGTTTCAATTCGCATACTGCTTCTCATAATAACTAGCATACTCCCCTGAAGTAACATGCTCCAGCCAAACTTGATTCTCCAAATACCAATTTACCGTTCTCTCCAATCCCTGCTCAAAAGTAACCGAAGGTTTCCACCCCAACTCCTTATTGATCTTAGTCGCATCAATCGCATAGCGCAAATCATGCCCCGGACGGTCTTTCACATAAGCAATCAATTGCTCCGATGTCCCAGCTGGACGACCTAGCTTCTCATCCATAATTTTACAAAGCAATTTCACCAAATCGATATTCTGCCATTCGTTAAAACCACCTATGTTGTAGGTATCATGATTCTTTCCTTGGTGGAAAACCAAATCAATCGCCACCGCATGATCTTCTACAAAAAGCCAATCGCGCGTATATTTCCCATCGCCATAAACCGGCAAAGGCTTATTTTGAATGATATTATGAATGAATAGCGGAATCAATTTTTCCGGAAAATGAAAAGGTCCGTAATTATTCGAGCAATTCGTCAACACATAAGGCAGGCCGTAGGTTTCACCATAAGCACGCACAAAATGATCCGAACTGGCTTTGGAAGCCGAGTAAGGCGAATTAGGATCATAAGGCGTCGTCTCGGTAAACAAGCCTTCGGCCCCCAGACTGCCATACACCTCATCGGTGCTGATATGATAAAAACGTTTGCCCTCATAATTACCATTCCAAATGGTCTTAGCAGCATTCAACAAATTCATGGTCCCAATCACATTGGTCTTCACAAAAGACAAAGGATCCGTTATCGAGCGATCCACATGCGACTCGGCAGCCAAATGCAAAACCCCATCAAACTGATGTTCGGCAAACAAAGCGTCAATAAACGGTGCATCCACAATATCCCCTTTAATAAAAGTATAATTGGACTCCTTTTCAATATCGGCAATATTCTCTAGATTCCCCGCATAGGTCAAGGCATCCAAATTAAAAATCTGATACTGCGGATATTTTTTCACAAAAAGCCGCACCACATGCGACCCTATAAAACCGGCACCACCGGTAATTAATATTTTTTTCATTTATTTCTAATTTTACGAATTAATCCGAATTAATCCGAATTTTTTAAATTAATTATTCTTTTATAAGTTAATGAAGTCGTACCAAAATTAATCAACATACCTAACTCCATTTTTGTACATCGTAGATAATTCTTCAACTGTGCATAAAATGCTATGGGTATTAGCTGTACTGCTTTTATTTCCAAAATAATGGAATCATAACAAATAAAGTCTGCTCTATAGTGTTTATTTAATTTCTGATTATCATAATATAATTCCAACTTCACTTGCTTTTTAAAAGGGATTTCTTGAACTTGAAATTCTTTCTCCAACGCTTCCTCATAAACCGCTTCCAGAAATCCAGCTCCTAATGAACGATGTACTTTCATACAAGCCCCAATAATTTTAAAGCTTTCTTCTTTGTAAAGTATTTTATTATTGGAATCCATTCGCATAATTCGTTTTAAAATTCGCTTCAATTCGCCTTAATTCGTTTTAAAATTCGCCTTAATTCGCCTTAATTCGTTTCAATTCGCTTCAATTCGCTTCAAGTCGCTTCAATTCGTTTCAATTCGTTTCAATTCGTTTTTAAATTCGCAACAACCCCATACATTTCCTCAAACTCTCCTCATAATCCGGTACCACCACTCCAAAAGTAATTTTAATCTTCGTTTTATCCAATAAAGAATACTGCGGACGCTTCGCCGGCGTAGGATAAGCGGCTGATGGAATCCCACTAATCTCACAATCAAAACCGCCAATTTCCTGTATCGCCAGGGCAAACTCATACCAACTGATTTCTCCCTCATTCGAAAAATGATAAATCCCCGCCTGCCAATGCGCATGAGTCAGGATCGTTAGAATCGCCTGGGCCAAATCAGCAGCATAGGTCGGACTCCCGATCTGGTCGTTCACCACATTCAAAGAATCTCTTTCCTGCATCAATCGCGACATCGTTTTGACAAAATTATTCCCAAAACGCGAATACACCCAGGATGTTCGGATGACAAGCGCATTAGAGTTGGCCTCCATACAAGCCTTTTCACCGGCCAGTTTAGTGACCCCATATACATTAATCGGCTTCGTCGGCGCGGTTTCCGTCAAAGGAGTCGAAGAACTGCCGTCAAAAACATAATCAGTCGAAACATGAATCAATTTAGCTCCATGAGCTGCACTCCATTTGGCCAATACCGCAACCGCCTGATGATTCAACACATCCGACAATTCCACCTCAGTCTCCGCCCGATCCACAGCCGTATGCGCCGCACAGTTGATGATGATTTGGGGATGAATAGCATCCAATTGCGCCTCCAAACCAGCCAAATCACATAAATCCAGTTCCTCCCGATCGGTAAAAACCCATTCAAATTGCGGATAATTGGGAGCCAAAACCTGCAACTCTGATCCCAACTGCCCCTGAGCACCTGTTACTACTATTTTTTTCATTTAATTTTTACTCTTTTCCATTTCCAACCCAAAACCCAAAACCCAAAACCCATAACACACATCTCACAACTCACATCTCACGACTCACAACTCACGACTCACAACTTAAAACCCACTATTACAATCCTCAATAAAAGGCAAAACCAAATCCTTCTCCGATACAATCGCATCCGCTACATCAATTCCCCAATCAATAGCTAGACTTGGATCGTCAAAACGAATCCCGCCCTCACTTTCTTTATGATAAAACTGATCGCATTTATACATTACGGAAGCCGTTTCACTAATTACCGAAAATCCATGGGCAAAACCCTGGGGAACCAACAATTGTTTCTTATTCTCAGCAGATAATAAGATACTAAATGCCTTCCCATAAGTAGCCGAATCTTTTCGCAGATCCACAGCAACATCAATAATTTCCCCTTGCAGCACACGAACCAACTTCGTTTGGGCATAAGGAGGATTTTGATAATGCAAGCCTCTCAAAGTCCCTTTTTTAGAAAAAGACTGATTGTCCTGCACAAAATCTATAGCAATCCCCAAATCTTCAAACTTAGTCTTACTATAGGCTTCAAAAAAATAACCTCTTTCATCTCCAAAAACGGCGGGCTCTACAACAACCAAATCTTTTATAAATGTTTTCTCAATCGTCATTTTATATTTTTATATTTTTTTCTAAATAGTAAATCTGGGCTCTAAACTCTATGATAAAATAGACTAACCTACTATCACCCAACCTGAAACTTGAAACCTGAAACTTGAAACAAATTAACAGCTAACTCTAAACTGAGAACCGACAACTTTCACTACACCATTCACGACTCACGACTCACTCTTTAATTTTATCAAAGACCTAGCTGATTTTCGATATCCATTTTTTCGTGTAAAACCCTTATGATTTCTATTGCATTGGATTTTGTTTTCTTAAAAAAAACTAAGTGAGATTTTACTTTTGAACAGCTATAGCTTTTCCTAATACCTCCAAAGTCACGCGCCATTTCCAAATTACCAACTATATATTCAATTTCGTCAAAAATTAAATTATAGTATCGGTCGGCTTGTTCAATCGACCAATTTTCAGCTGTGTAAATCCAAATTTTGTTAATGTCATCAATAGCTTTCTCGCTAATTATATATTCTGACATTATTTCTTAAAGTTTGCTTTAAGTTCTTCCAGATTTTTTTGACGATCAAAATTTTTAATCTTGGCACTTTTTTCACCTATTTTAAGTTCGTTGATTAAAGATTTTGTTTTGTTCTCTTCTTGCTCAAAAACTCTCAAAGCCGTCCTAACTACCTCGCTTACTGAATTATATTTCCCAGAGGCAATTTGCTCATTGATAAAATTCTCAAAATAGTCCCCTAATAATATTGAAGTATTTCTTGCCATAATCTTTTTTTATCAAATATACCAAGTATTGGTATTTTATACAACAAATTTTAGTGTTTTTTGAAGTCGTGCAACTCTACAGCATAGCTGTAACGTCATTTTATATTGCTTTTTTTAGAATACAAATTATGCCTCGAAACAACGGAAGTTATTTCGATTTTTACAGTCGTCAGTTCGAGTGTTTTTGGTTTTGAAGATCAGGAATTAAAGGACAATCAAGTTTAAACCAAAAATGTATCGAGAACCCTGCTTAGACATTCACTTCTCACCAAAAAAAAGGTCAAAGAAGAAAAAATCCCCTTTGACCCACCACATATTCTTTACTCTATATTCTGAATTCTCTCGTAAAATCACAACCCACAACCGAGAACCGACTTCTCGATACAATTTTATAAAAAGGCTATCACTATTTTATAAAATCACTAGAAGTGACGGAAATCAACCGACAACTCACGATTCACGATTCACTACTCACGATTCACGATTCACAACCCACAACCCACAACTCACTGTCATCCTGAGCTGAGCCTGTCCTGAGCTTTTGTCGAAGGATCGAAGGACACGATTCACTTCTCACGATTCACTTCTCACTTCTCACAACTCACTACTCACGATTCACTACCTATCCAGCACCTCATAAGCCGAATTCATACTGATAAACTCCGGCACAATCTTCTTCATTTTACAAACGATATCCTCATTATCAAAAAAGCCATCAATCCCAATGAGCTCCTCAATATCGGCATGCAGGCTTTCAAATTCATCCTGTAT
This sequence comes from Flavobacterium granuli, assembly GCF_900129705.1. GTDB lineage: Bacteria > Bacteroidota > Bacteroidia > Flavobacteriales > Flavobacteriaceae > Flavobacterium > Flavobacterium granuli. Next base: position 6,944 of record NZ_FQWO01000012.1, read on the forward strand.
TTCCTCCGCAATCATAATTTTTTCATGATGCGTGGCCAAGGTCTTTGAGGTATCATTGAGCAATTCCTCATACAATTTCTCTCCGGGACGCAGGCCTGTAATCGCGATTTTAATCTCCCTGTCTGGTACAAAACCGGCCAACTTGATCATCTTTCGCGCCAAATCAATAATCTTAACCGGCTTACCCATATCAAAAATATAGATCTCACCCCCCTTGCCCATCGCTCCGGCTTCCAGCACCAGTTGGCAGGCCTCGGGAATCGTCATAAAATAACGTATAATATCGGGATGCGTAATCGTAACCGGTCCGCCCTCGGCAATTTGCTTGCTGAACAAAGGCACTACAGATCCATTAGATCCCAGTACGTTTCCAAAACGGGTAGTGATAAATTTAGTCCCCCTTCCCCCATTTTCTCTTTGGGACTTCAAATGCAAGGATTGCACGTACTTCTCGGCTATCCTTTTACTGGCGCCCATCACATTACTGGGGTTGACCGCCTTGTCAGTAGAAACCATGACAAATTTCTCCACCTGATACAAACAGCTTAAATCAGCCAGATTTTTGGTTCCCTTTATATTGGTCTGAATCGCTTGAGACGGATTTTTCTCCATCAAAGGCACATGCTTATAGGCTGCGGCATGAAATACAACCTGCGGGCGATACATCTCAAAAAGCGCCTCCAAAACGGCCTTATCCCTGATGTCCGCTATAGCCGTATGTATGATGCTTGGGCTATCCATGCCCTCAATCTCCAAACTCAAATGGTGCAAGGGAGTCTCGGCCTGATCCAAAACAATAAGCTGGTCCGGTTTAAATCCCAGAACCTGTCGGACAATCTCGCTTCCTATGGAGCCTGCTGCTCCGGTAACCAAAATCCTTTTCCCTTTTAACTGCTGCGAAATGGATTTATTATCCAGCACAATCGGACTCCTTTCCAATAAATCCGCTATTTCTATTTTTTTGACCTTCTGCGAAATCTCCTTTTGATTTTCCCAATCTGAAATTAAAGGAACGGTGTACACCTTAAGATGATACTCCAAACATTGATCCACGATATGCAATTGCTCTTCCTTTGACAGTCCTCTATCAGCTATAATAACGCCCTGGGCACCAATCATACGCATTAAAACAACCAACTTTTTCTTATGGCTCAAAATCGGCAAACCCAGTATGCGCTTCGAAGAATTGGGACTGTTTTTACCAACAAAACCAACAATCTTAAAACGGCTGGGCACCTCCAGTTTTAAGGCATTGGCAACCGAAATCGCATTAGCATCAGCCCCATAAATCAAGACAGCCAATTTGTTATCATCAGCCGCTTCCGACTTATAATGCTCAAAAAAATTCTTGACAAAAATTCGGAACAAAAACAATAACAGAAAAGAAATGGCAAAATTGATAACCAGACTCGGCATGCGGTAGATTGTTTTTCCAAGCCACAAATAAGCCGCAAAATTAATCATAACTACCGTCAAAAAAGAAAAGGCCGTCGACAGCAATAATTTAATCCCGTCAATAAAAGAAGAATGGCGTATAATCCCGGCATAGGTTCGAAACAACAAAAAATAAACCATATTGACTAAAATGAAGATTCCATAACGCAACGGAACCGCCAACAGGCTGTCAAAATAAGGACTCAGATTGAAAACCAGATGATACGAAATCAAACTCGCTACGACCAAAATAATACTATCAATGCAAAAAATAATCCAGCGCGGCAGATAATCCAATGAGCCAAAATACTTTTCAATAAAATTTCCTAAAAAAAACGGAAAAGAACCCTTTCTAAATTTTCTATAACTATTCCCTAACATCTATTGCTGTTTATTTTAAACATCTAAAAATTATTATACCCAAAAACTCATAACCAACAACCGCCTTCTCGATACAATTTTATAAAAAGGCTATCGCTATTTTATAAAATCACTCGAAGTGACGGAAATCAACCGATCCCGATAACTATCGGGGCTCATAACCGACAACTCACAACTCACAACCCACAACTCACGATTCACGACTCACGATTCACGACTCACAACTTACTGTCATCCTGAGCGAAGTCGAAGGACACTTCTCACAACCGACAACCGCCTTCTCGATATAATTTTATAAAAAAATACTATCGCTATTTTATAAAATCACTCGAAGTGACGGAAATCAACCGATCACGATAACTATCGGGGCTCATAAGCAACAACCCACAACTCACAACCGAAAACTCACGACTCACGATTCACAACTCACGACTCACAACTCACTACCCACAACCCAATAATCCGCATCAAACCGCACATCATCCTCTTGAACATTCGACAATGGCAAAGTCGAAAACGACATCAACTTCGAATCGGACTCTAAAGATTGAATCGCATTGGCATAACCGGCGGGGATATGCACTATTTTACTTTCTGAAGCAGTGACAGCAATGCTTTCAACAACCAAATCCTTAGACGGCTGCTCCCAGTTATCGATTTTTACAAAATGAATTTTGAACGACCCGCTCAAACAATAAAAATTCTTCGCGTCCAATTTATGCCCCTGCCAGGCACGAATCGGATTTTCATCAGAATTACTGATGATATAAAATCGTTCAATAGCCGCAAAGCTAAAATCATTAACATAAGATATAGTCCCACGATGATCCGAAAAACTACCTCCTTGAATTATTTTGGGTTTCATGTATATAATATTTTATAATTATAAAATAGTCCAGTTGTCAGTTCCAGCGCAGTCCAGCACCAAATGCTCGGAGAATCCTTAACTCAGCTCCCGATACCTTCAAACTGAACACTGAACACTCTTGTTACCGCTCCTCTCCCGTCTTTCGCTTCCGCAGTCGAGCGTCAAATGCTCTGAGAATCCCTAACGCACCCCCGATACCTTCAAAAGGAACACTGAACACTCTTGTTACCGCTCCTCTCCCGCCCTTAAATTAAAAACGTCAAAAAACAACGATAAAACGACGTGGCAGCAGTCCGCGAGATGAGCCTGAAAGGCGAACGGCTCGGGCTGCGGAACATAGTTTTGAGATAGTTTTTAAGTTTTTAATTTTCAGGCTTGATCTTTTTGTTACTTTTTCCATCAAGGGAAAAAGTAAAACTCTTCTCCTTCTCTCTAACCAAATTAATAGCGTACTATTTTATATTCTTTTTATGCAACAAATAAAATTTCAAACAATAAATAAGCAGCAACGGCCCAATAACAAGCCCAAACAAAATAAAATCCGAAACGTTCTGATACAAACCAATCACTACTGCCGAAACAACAACCTGAACCATCCCATAAAACGCCGCAACCAATCGGTGCTGCATTTTATATTCATTACTCAACACCTGATACAAATGCAACCGATGTGCCTCAAAAATATTCTCTTTTAAATACAAACGATGTACAATAGTACAAACAGCATCCACGCCATAAACCGCCAAAAACAACAGCCACACAAGAGAATCCGTCACTAAAATCAATTTCAAAACCAGATAAATCACCCAAAAAGCAATCGCAATACTCCCGACATCTCCGGCAAAACATTTGGCCTTTTTTCTATAATTAAAAAACAAAAAAACCAGGCTGGCCAGCATCGCATATTGGATGAAATCACCATCTGTAAATACTTGGATATTCTGATTCACATACAACAACGCACCCATAACCACTAGGGTATACAGCCCGGTGATACCATTGATCCCATCCATAAAATTATAGGCATTGATCAATCCTATCGCCAGAACATAAGCGATTCCAATGCCTAAAAGCGGGACAGAATCAAACACACCCAAATCAAAAAATATCAAAGTGATTGCTAGAAAATGAACCCCAATTCGAATTTTATTAGACAAACTCTGGATATCATCCCAAAAACTCACCAGACTCACCAGACTAATTCCGGCAAAGAAGAAATAATTACTTTGCAGATGCTGCGCAAAATAAAGCAAGGCGGCAAACCAAAAAATGATGCCGCCTCCTCTTAGCGTGATTTCTGTGTGTGAACTCCTTTGATTCGGCTTGTCCACGATATTGTAACGATCCGCTACTTTGAAATAGACCAATTCCAACAGGAACAGCGCAAAAATGATAAATAAATACTGCATTTTTTATTTAAATGTTTTTAATAACCCTTTTCTATTATAATCCGTTGGCTGAAATTCATTTTTGGAGATAAGTATTCGTCAGTTCGAGATAAAGTTAAACTCGCCGTCACTTCAATGCATAATTTTTATTCAACAAAAAAACCAATATAAAATGACCTTAGGATCGCCGTCAGTTCGAGTGTTTTTTAAAGCTTTCAAAAATAGTATAGCTCAAAAAGACGCTCCGACTTTAAAAAATGTATCGAGAACTCCTAAGCAGGGTTCTCGATACATTTTTTGTTCCGTTTTACTTCACAAAAAACACTCGAACTGACGAATCCAAAATATCAAAATAACTTCAATTACTTCAAGGCATAATTTTCATTCTAAAAAACCAATATAAAATGCCTTAAGCTCGCCGTCAGTTCGAGTGTTTTTTAAAGCTTCCAAAATTAGTATAGCTTAAAAAGATGCTCCGACTTTAAAAAATGTATCGAGAACTTCTAAGCAAGGTTCTCGATACATTTTTTGTTCCGTTTTACTTCACAAAAAACACTCGAACTGACGATTTTCATAATCACAACCAACGGCTTATTTTAATGATAATTCGAAAAACGATATTCGTTGTCCAATATACGATAACTGGAAACTGAGAACCCACAACCGATAACCGACAACTCACGATTCACGACTCACGATTCACAACTACAAATAATCCTCCCCAAACGCAGCTACCATCTGCATCGATACTTCTTTTATTTCCTGTTCCTTCTCCTTCGGATAAATCAACAACACATTAGCATCATCTACGATAATATAATTTTCAAGTCCGTCTATCACTACTCCTTTGCCTTTGGGCACTTGTATTAGGCAATTTTGAGTATTACTAAGATACTTATCAGAAACACTTACTGAATTATTAAATCCATCTTTCTCCGCTACTTCATGCAAAGAAGCCCAGGTACCCAAATCCGACCAACCGATATCGGCCGGAATGGTATAGACATTAGCTGCCTTTTCAAGAATAGCATAATCAATAGAAATGTTCGGACTTTGGGGATAATACTCCGCTATAAACAAAGCCTCTGCATCAGTATTATATAATGTATTCCCCTGCTCAAACAATTGATGAATTTCAGGCGCATGTTCTCGAAAGGCATTTTGAATACTTTCGGCACGCCAAATAAAAATTCCTGCATTCCACAGATAATCGCCATTTGCCACGTATTCTACAGCTTTTTCTAAAACAGGCTTCTCCATAAAACGTTCTACCTTATGAACGCCGCCAACACCTTCTTTCTGAAAATTAATATAGCCATAACCGGTATCGGGCCTTGTTGGGCTAATACCCAGCGTAAGCAAAGCATCATTTTCGGCGGTATAATCCAATGCCTGACTGATTCTGTCCAAGAACTCGCTTTCCTTTAGTATCAAATGATCCGATGGGGCCACCACGATATTGGCATCGGGATTTGCGTTCAATATTTTATAGGAAGCATAAGCGATACAGGGTGCCGTATTATTTCGGCTCGGCTCCAATAAAATGTTATCTGCCGAAATTCCTGCCAATTGATCTTGAATCAAACCCAAATATTGCTGATTGCTCAGTATATAAATATTTTCCTTAGGGCAAATCTTTAAGAACCTTTCGTAGGTCAATTGCAACAACGATTGCCCCGTTCCTAATATATCAATAAACTGCTTTGGAAAGTGATTGCGACTCTTAGGCCAAAACCGACTGCCTACTCCGCCCGCCATAATGAGGACGTAGTTGTTATTTTTATTATCTATCATTATTGTAACTATTCGTTCTATATTGTTAATTATAAATAATAATTGAATGGTTAAATCAATTATTATTGTTTTGCCCTTATACTTACTTCATTTATTTTAACGTTTTCCCATACCACTCTATAACTCCTTGTGGATTCCATCCAGCAACTTCTCTTGCTTTGGTATCATCAAAAGTCAAATCAGAAGTTATTTTTTTAAGCTTCAGAGTATTAATCGGTGCTTTATTCCCTAATAAATCCCCTGCATATCCCATTAAATTTGCAATAAACATAGTCACATTTAAAGGTTTTTTTTTGTTTTTTTGTTTTGAAATTGCCATACTTAGTTCACTAAAGTCAGGATGATGCCCATCTGTCAGATTATAAATACCTCCTATTATTGCAACTTTAGGTATAAATTTGGCAACATCTTGTGCCAGCACCATGCTTTTTCTGGCTTTTCCTCCTCCAATGTTAAAATAATACCCTTTATCAATTGCCTTTATCATCGCTCCCAAATTCCCTGGAGGGTCTTCGCCTACCAGTAGTGGCAAACGCAAAATAGTGCAAACCACATTCTGTTTTTTGCACCATTTCATTACCAATGCTTCTGCTTCAATTTTACTCAAGCCATAAGGGTCTTTCGCTTCTTGCTGATGTTCTTCATTTATATCTTTTCCATACTCTTGACCGTAAACCGAAACTGAACTAATAAAAACAAACTGTTTGGGTAAGACTGTTTTTTCTAATCCTTTCAATAGATTTTCAGTCCCGATAACATTTACCTCATGGAATTGTTTCTTTTCAACGTTCTTTTTAGGTACAAAATGTGCTTTTCCGGCACAATGAATTACCAAATCAAACGACTCAGTAAACTCAAGTATTTCTTTATCCAACGAAACCTGATAATCTCCTGATTTTCTGGACAACTCAATAATTTGATACTCCTTCTCTAATGTATTTTTGATAATTTTTCCAAGAAAACCATTAGCACCTGTTAGCAATACTTTCATTTTTATTTTTTTTAACAATGCCATTTCAACCAAATAATAAGGCAAAAAAACATAACTATTTGATATACTTAAAGAAAGACTTGATTAACGCAATCACCAAAAAGTAAACAGTCCTCACTAAAGAGAGTTTTTCGTTTTCACGATAAATCTTATAGTACCACTTTATTACTTTTAACTTATTTGATGAAACCGAAGACTTTCTAACGCGATACTTTGCCAAGACGTGACCAGAATTTTTAGCAACATATCCTTTTTTTAATATTGCTAACCAAAGGGCAAAATCTTCATGTCCTTGTTTAGTGAAGTACAATTTACCTGTTTTTTTACGGTCATAAACAGATGTTAAGCAAGCAATAACATTACCCTTTAAAAGATTAAGATAGGTGACTTGATTCGGAGCTTCTATTGTTCTTCCATTAGACTCGCCATCCTCATTTATCTTTCCGTAATTTGAAAAAACAATACCCACTTTATCATCCGAGAATAATGGGATTTGTAATTCCAGTTTATTTGAAATCCACAAATCATCACTATCTAAAAAGGCTATGTACCTTCCTTTTGCCATTTCAATTCCAATATTTCGAGGATCGGCTGGAGAGCCTGATGCGGATGCAGTTTTGAAATATTTTATCCTCCTATCCGTTCCTACGAATTCTTCAACAATCTGTCTTGAATTATCAGTTGAACAATCATCAACAATTAACATTTCCCAATCACTGTAAGTTTGAGCAATTACAGATTTTATTGTTTCCGATATAAAATTTTCGCAGTTATAGAGAGGTGTGATAATAGAAACTTTCGAATCTTCCATTTTCAAAAAAATTTACTTTTAATTAAACTTTTAACGATAGCTAAATACTTAACTTATAAGCATAAAAACTTCTTAAGCTTTTGATAGCCAATATCAGCTGAAAAGCTATCTGAGTAATAAATACGGGAATACTGGTTAAACTTTTCACGATGAAAGTTGTTGATACAATTAATAAAATCTTCAGGGGAGCCACATACATACCCAACCCCTTTATTTTCAACCTCTTCCATCCCTACAAATGCCTCTGTAGTACCGATTACTGTTTTACCATACATTAAAGCTTCAATGGTCTTGGTTTTCATACCAGAGCCTAATCTCACAGGATTTACCACAAAATCAGCATTCCTGTAAAAAGGCCCCAAATCATCAACAAAGCCTTTTATTTCAATTTTAGGGTGTGTCTTATATTGCTTACTCAGCACTTCCATACCATTACCTATAATTACTAACTTAGACCTTACCGAAGGTAGTACGTTTTCTATATACCAGTTAATAGCGTCGATATTAGCAAAAAAAGAACTCCCGACAAAAAGATGGTAATTTTCTGTATCTTCCAGCTTTATTGATGGTATAAATCTATCCTCAATTGTTATAGGAAGAATCAAATCGGCTTTTCTCCCATAAATAGACAGTAATAAATCGCTATCAACATTAGTCAAACAAATGATTTTATCGGCATATTTAGTTATTAGCTTTTCGTGGTTCCTTGCATAACGGACCATCAAATTATTTAAAAAACCATCTACCAGTACCTTATCCTTATAATATTTAACTTCTATATTATGAAAAAAAACTACGATGGTAACATTTAATTTTTTTAAAATATAAGCGAATGCACCCAATAGTGAGTGATCAATAAAAACAAATGATATTTCATTAAGTAATATACTATTCTTTATGTCACTATAAACATGACTGCAATAGCCCCATGGCTTACCAGCAACAATATTTATGAGCTTACTCAAAATAGTTTTATCTGATAGATAAAATTCAATGATCTTCCCGCCGCTAATTTCCCTCAAAATCTCAACATTTCTTTTTGAAACGACGGCACCTCCATCTATTGACTTTAGTTCTCTACCAATATATATTATATGCTTCCCATTTGAATTGGCTTGCGACATCTTTAGTCTTTTAGTTAATAAAATTATTAAAGTTTGGTTCAAGCATAGTTAAACTTCTGTAAAAACCACCCCCATTCTGATTGAATTTTCCTAAATCTCCTATTATCTGAATCAATTCGTCAATGTTTGAGTAGAAAGCGTCATATTTAAAGAAATCACTGTACGATTCTAATGTATCAATTCTTGAAACAACACATGGTTTGTCATTTGCCATACATTCCAACAATACACCACTAACCCTATACTTAAAATTTGTGGGATAAGCAATTAGTATAATATCGGATTTCAAAAACAAGTAATCGTATGCGTTTTGGCTCAAAAAAACACTAATAACCAGAGTATTGCGCTTTACCACTGGTGATTTATCTTTATAAACAAACAAAATATCTTCCTGCTCCAGATATTCCATAAATTTATTTGACCGAATTAATTCATTAATAAAATCTTTATCTGAACTACTTTCCGAAGGGGAAAACAATATCTTTTTATATTTAATTAATTCTTCAAAAATATAACCAAATTCGTCATCTTCATTTGTATGTATAAGCGACTTTGCATTAGGAAGACCATGAGGCTGAACATATATTTTATAACTGCCTTTTGTACTTAAATAGCTTTTTGTTTCTTTATCTAACACAATCAGTGAATTATTGATTAAAACCTTATTCAGGAAAAAATATTTCACTTTACTTTCAACAGATGTACTGACATTGATATGATTAATCAAACAACATTTTTTTATATTAGATAGAAAAAAAGAAACTTCTTCAAAACTTGAAAAAATTATCAAATCATATTTTTTAAAATCAACAAACAATTTGATAAAAAGCAAGGCAAAAAAATAAGCTATCCTATTTCCAAGTTTACCTAAGTCCTTTTTAAAAAAAACTTTCGGAATTGAATATACAACCTCCGAACTATCTATATTCAATTTATCCTCGTAGCCTCTAACAAAAACGAACTCTAACAGATGCCCTGACTTCCTTAAACTTTCAATATATATATTATTGAAATTAACATGTCCGTTTTGCAACAAGGGATCAATATATAATATCTTCTTTTTTACATCTTTCATCTTTCAAATTTAAATAAAACTCAGAGCTATATAATAACAACATGGCAATTATCCCGAACTGGACGTTATAATAAAACGTAAACGCTAACCACGGGATGGCAGCATAAGCCATGAAATTATGATTAATCATCTTAATATATTTGATGACCAACCTAAAAACTAAAAAAACACCAATCAAACCATTTGCTAAAGGTATGCTCGAAAATGAATCGTGAACTCCACCATACTTATTATTGCTTATTTCGATATCTTTATACGCATTAATTAAATCCATATTTGCTAATAATTTAAAATCATCAGAAAAATACGAACCATAACCTTTTCCAAAAAGTAAAAAAAAAGGATTACTAAACAGTTCATTATAAATACTCATTATCTCAACGATTCTTACTCTTGGAGATTCCGGAATTAAATTAATCCCATCAATTCCCTGAAATACATTTACCATTAGGGTAACATTTTCTAACTTATATAAAAAAAGATTATATTCTGAATTTTCAATGTATGATGTTAACTTTATGAACCCAAACATCAAAACCGGGATTAGTGCCAATTGAATATTTTTTCTCCTTTTTACGATATCATAGCCGGTAGCTTTTTTATTAAAAGCCATAAATAAGAATAAGATTAAAATAATACCCATAAATAAAATACCTTTCCCTCCCATTCCACCGTCCATAAGTAAAAATCCGGTTATTAAAAATGAAAGTATCGGCAATAAAAAGTTACGCATGTGGTAATAAGCAAATATTAAGGCCATACTAAAATAAACAACCTCAATTATTATAGAAACTTCTTCTGTACCATATTGAGATGTAAAACCTAATAAATATACAAACAATGCAGCAATTGGCGCTGCTATCATCAACTCAATAAGCATTTTAGACAATTTAGTCACAAATGATTCAAACGGTAAACGAATTAATACAAATGAAGTCAGATACAATGTTAATATATATGATGTATATATTACAAAATACTCAATATAATATCCAAAAAACAACAAACCAAATATACCGATTAATATTCCGGACGCCCCCAGAAATATAATTGTTTTGTATAACAAATAAAAAACAGAATTTGGGGGAATTGTTACCTTCAGACGAAATGTTCTGATGTAAAAACTAAACATTATAAGATGGTAGACACCAACAGGACCAATTAGCTTTAATTTCGAATAATTAAATAATCCATAATGGCTCTCTTCAGGATTAGTTATTTGTGAAAATGGTATCGCTAAACAGCTTATTGTAAAAACTATATGAAAAAAAAATGCTTTTTCTGTTTTACTAGTAAAAAGCAAATAAATTACAGCTATTATTTCTGGAAAAGAAATCAAGATACCAGTAATTTTTTCATGTGTTAATGAATTTCCAATAATTAATAGTATGTACAATACTACATATTTATACGAAAACTCATTCATATGTTGATTTTAAAATTATTCTTTAAAACTATGATTACTTCTTGATGTTTAACGTTAGCAAAAACATTAAAAGGCAGCATTTTAAATTTATACTTAACTTTCACAACTACGAAGCCCACTAACTTCTTAAATAATTCAAAAGTGAACTTGAAATACTTTAATGGGTTATACCTACAGTTTTTTATAACATATCTGGCAATTTTGGGTTCTAACCATGGCTCGTAAACTAACATTGCGGCATATAATGCTAATAAATTTAATTCTTTCCGGACATGATAGCCTTTTAACACTTCGCTTGTCGTTTGAGGATAAATCGTCTTTTCAGACCATATTCGAGGAATCAGTGGATTCCAACTATCCTTTATTTCAGGCCTCAAAAAAGGGAGTTTTTCAACTTCTCCAAAATGTTTTTTTAGGGCTGTCCAACCTCCGCCGCTATTTTTTGAAGCACCAAAAATACTCACCGGATAATTTAAATGGTAGTATTCTTTAATATTTATAGCTAAAGAAACTGCAAAATCAATATCCGGACAAGATCCTACTATGTAACGGCCACATTTTGACTTAAGCTTTTCGATTTCAGACCTTAAAACTATTCCATGATAAAACCTTGGCAGCATATCATAAGCCATGGCTCCTTTTGCCAGTGTTTTATCTAATTCAAATTCAGGATCTAATTTTGTAAACTCTAATATAGGTGATACATCTGGTAACCAAAGATTAGCTGACCTATGATAATAATTCTCTTTCTTAAATACAACCGATTCCCACCAGTAGTAGCCTGGGCTATATATTAAACAATTTATAGAACGTTCGTCCAGTAAATTGGTTATTTCCAGTATATCAGGACAAATAAAATCATCATCGCCTATAAAAATTAAATATTTTCCATTTGAATTATCAATAGCCAGTTCGGTATTATCAGCAATAGGGATGGATACTTGATTATAGAAATATTTTAATTGAGATGCATTTCTTTTTATAAGATAATCTAAACAAGGTTTGTTATCGTCTGAATTATCCTGTATTATAACCTCATACTCATATTCATTACTCAAATTATCGATTATTGAATCTAAAACAGGCAAAAGAGTTGAATATCTATTCTTTGTCGGTATTATTATTGAAAGTAAATTTTTATATTTCTCCATCAGTAAATGCTTGTCGTATATTAATTTTATATTGTAGATTCATTTTATTAAAGACTACTAAATTTAAAGCCAAAGAAATTAAACCAATAATTATAGAGTATAATAGTACATAATACCCCTTGGGCAAATTTATTGTTATAAAATGACTTACAACTCCAATTACTATAGCCATAATCAAAGGAATTAATGTTCCGTTTATTAGCCACCTTTTAAACTCATTTTTCAAAAATTTACATATTATAAAATAACCTAAATAAAAGTATGCAAACAAATTCATAATTAGCCATGTATATGTAGCTCCAATCAACCCATATTGTTTTACAAAAAATATAAGAGCTGGTATTATGCAAATTACAGCGACAACACCCAATTTTACGTTAGTTTTGGTATGACCATTTGCAATAGCTAAATGATAAGGCATATATTGAAAAGATAAAAATACCCCGCCAATTAAAAGTACCTTCGTTACATTTTCAATTGTATTGGCAATTACGATGTCTTTAGTCCAAATTAAAACAAAATCCTTTGTAAAAAGAAAAAGAACCATAGCTCCAGAAGTTGCCAATGCAGACAAAACAAAGGTATTTACATGAAACAACTTTGTTAGCTTATCTTTTTCTGCATTTGCAGAATACTTGACCATTCTAGGTAATATCGCAACCGCAATTGGTGTGATTATTAAAACGGGTACTTGAGAAAGAATCCCTGCTAAGGAATAATACCCAAAGTCTTTTAAAGATAAAACCTTACTAATCACCAATTTATCAATTTGTGTATTTAAAGAAGAAATGATTGCCATCAACATCATACCTCCTGCAAATCGGCCTACAGTTTTTAAAACCTGCTTATCAAACTTATAAGATATATTTGTCTTTATATATTTCCATAAATTGTACCTGGTAATAAAAAAGAAAATTATGTTCACGGATACCTGCCAGATAAAAAAAGTCAACAATGTCGGATAAAAACACAGGGGTATAAAAACTACCGCAGAACGGAAAAAACTGCTCAAAACCTGGATTCCATTAGACAATACTTGTTTCTCAAGTCCCATCAAACCACTACTTTGCAATGTAGTAAACAATTGAAAAGCAACACTAACCCCCATTAAACTAATATACAATGACAAATTTTCAGAAGAAATTGTTTGAGAATTAAGCCAATTGTTTGCGATTATTCCTGAAAAAGAAAAAATAAAAACAATTATAAAAACACAAATTGCTAAATAAACTTTTTCTATGGTAAAGAGCATATTACCTATATATGCTTTATCTGTACTTCTTGCAATTTCTCTGTTTAAAGTTGCTGATAGACCACCATCTGCAAAATACATAATTGTTAAAATAACGGTATAGAAATTAATTACAGCATAAGACTCAATACCCAATATTTTTATATAAAAAGGGACAAAAACGAATACCGATATAATCCCCCAGATTTTACCAACATAATTGGCAATTATGTTTTTAAACATAAATTTTTTTAATTAAATAGTCCCGTTATCAACATGAACATTTTGTCCTGTAATTGAAGATGCATCCCCTGATAACAAAAAAGCAACTGTTTTAGCCACAGACAAAACATCTGTTGCTTCTTTCATAGATGTTCTATTATATATTCTATTCTTCTGATCTTCTGATAATGTTGCGCTCATTGCTGTTTCCATAAAACCAGGCACAACCACATTAGAGCGAATTCCTAAAGCACCCCATTCTCTCGCTGTATTTTTAGAAAATGCTTCTAACGCACCTTTACTCGAAGCATACATGGCTAGTCCTTTATAACCAGTATGTGCACTGATGGAAGAAATATGCACTATACTACCCTTAGTCTTATTGAAAATCATGTTACGGATTGCATATTTTACTAAAATTAGAGGTGAAAAAACATTTGTTCTATACATTTCCTCCAATTTTGACAAATTTAAATTCGTAATAATATCGTCATAAGCATGAGCCGCATTATTTACAAAGCCATGTAGGGGAATCGAATTTGTAACAAATTCTTTAAAAACAGTTTGATAAACCCCCTCAGTATTTGCGAGATCAATGCTTTTAAAAAACAACTTCCCTTTGTAAGTAATTTCTAATTCTGCTAATTCGGAAGTATGACTTCGACTAATTGCATAAACCGTATTTCCTTTTTCTAATAAAACCTTACATATTTCTAAGCCAACTCCTCTTGAAGCTCCAGTCAATAATATATTCATAATCTTTTTAATTTCCCCGTTCTTGTTAACAAGAATGATTCTACAAATTTTATTCGTCTTGGTATTTTAAAATCTTGAATATTTTCGGACAAATAAGATCTTATTTTAGATTCATCTATACTAACACCATCCATTAATTTTATTTCCGCACACAATATATTTCCCAATACAGAATTAGGTTTTCCATAAACCATTACCTCTTGTACCTCCAGCATATTTAAAATAGCTTGTTCAACTTCGGAAGGATTTACCTTATACCCCCCTACATTTATCAACTCATTTTTTCTACTTAAAAAACGAAAAAAAATATTAGTTTCATCCACAAACTCTATTAAATCTCCAGTTTTATAATAGCCATCTTCCAATAATAAATCTTCCGATTGTCCTAACAAACTCTTACAAATTAATAATTCTTGATTTTCAATCTTAAATTTATCTTTAAATTCCATAGGGATCTTAAAAAATTCTCCTTTAGAAACTAACAATGACCCCGCTTCTGTTGAAGCATATATATTATTTATTTTTGCATTTGGGAATATTTTCATAATATTTTCATGCAATTTTTCATCTGATTTTTCACCTCCAAATGTAATTCTTTTTAAAGTCAAAAATTCCTTTTCAAAAGGCAGTAATAATCTATAAAAGGTTGGTGTTGCTGAAATATTTGTTATAGAATACTTTTCAATTGCTTCATATACTTCACGTCTGGAAGAATTAAAAATATTAACCAAAGTATTTTGATTTGAAAAAGCCTGAAAAAGCACTTGTAAACCTGCTATATGGGTAGGATTATATGCAAAACCCCAAATTTGACCAATATTTGAATCAGATTTTCTTACCGCTTTAGTTAATGTTGATATTGAGTGAATTATTTTTTTTGGTTGACCAGTTGTACCAGATGTAAAAATTGTTATCGCTGATTTAGATAAAATAATTTTTGCCAACAATTCATCAATTGTTTCAAAATATAAAGGTTTAATTCTCTTTTCAGTGTTTACATTTTCTCCCAAACCTGAATTAATTAATTCAGATGTACTTAAGTCTGAATCTAACAATATAATATCATTTTCAGTAGCAATTGCAATAATAAAATTTAGAAAAAAAGAATATAAATTATTAGATTTTAAAGCATAATTATAAAAGCTACTGTTATTTATATCTTTTAACAACTCATCATATTGAATTATTTGCTCTCTATTAATTAAAAACGCATGCATTATTCAGCAAGTTTTTTATAAATTTCCCCAACTGTATTTACAAGTCCATTTTCAAAAATATCAATATCAAATTCATCTTCAATACACACTGTCAATTCTGCTAGATCAAAAGAATTTAAACCGATATCATTTCTCAAATCATCACTCTCATCCAATTTCAAAAGAGGTGCCAATTGATTATTCTCTCTTACATTATTTATTATTTTTAGAATTTTCTCTTCCATTTTTAATTATTTTTTTTTGTTGTACAATTATTTTTATATACTCATCTACTGGGATTGCTGGGATTCCACAAACACGAGAATTTTCAGAAATATTATTAGCTACAAGAGACATTGAACCTACAAAAGAGTTGTTATGAACAACACACTTATTAGATACAGTTGCGCTAGGAGCAATCCATACGTTTTCCTTTAATTCTACTGTCCCCATCAACAACGAGTTACCTGTAATCACCGAATTTTTACCTATTTTACAATTATGTCCTATATGAACTTGGCTGTCTATTTTACAATTATCATCTATTATAACATTTCCTTCAAACAAGGCATTACTAATTGTGCAATTATCATTAATCAAAACATTTTTACCAATATATGTACCTCCTACATGAGTAACAGTAAATGGCACATTGAATTCATCATATATTAGTTGAAACCCTTCTGCTCCTATAACAGTACAAGACCCAACAACTGTGTTGTCATTAATGACAGTTCCTTTCTTAATAACACTATTTGCACCTATTCTAACATTATTACCAATAATAACCCCGTCTTCTATTACAGAAGTCGGATGTATTATACAATTTTGTCCCAATACAGATTCAAAATTAAACTTTTTATAAAAAGAAGTTCTAGAATATAAAATTTCATGTAGTTTATAAAATTCAACTTCTGGATAATCTACAATAAAAAAAGCAATATCTCTTTTAAAACCTTCTTTTTTCAAGATAACTTCATAGACTTCTTTAGTAACAAACAATCCCCTAATCTTAGTATTTGAAATCCCATTAGAGATGAATTTTTCAGAGCTAATATAGGAAACTACTGAATTAGATATTATTTCCCTATTACATAGATTCAATCCATCTATGTCAGAATCTATTCCATAATAATTTATATCCAAAAGATTTGCTATTTCTGAAATCTTAATAATTTGATTGTTCATATAATTATTTATTTTCAAACCACCAGCCACAAGGTACTGCAACAAAATGATTTATAAATTCATTTACTCCTTTTAAGGAAACATTATTATTAAAAACAGAATATATATTATTATTTATATGAACCCCAGTTGCATAATATCCTTGTTCTTTAAAATCTTTTATTGTTTTAGTTTTGTTCTTACATAAAGTCCCATAAACCCAATAATTAGGAATACAACCTGCTGTAATCTTCAATGAATTAATAGTGTCCAGATTTGTAAATTTATCATTCCAAATCGCAGCATTATTTTTCTGAACAGCCAAAAGACTATTTATGTCATCCATTTGCCTAGTTCCTATGTACGAATTCAATTCACTCATCAATCCTGCATAGCCTTCTACCTCAATATCACAGTCTGGGTTAATCTCCCCATTTGAGGATCTAAAAATAGTTCTGTCAATTCCATAATCACGAATTAGTAGCGCTTTCTCATACAGATCTTTGTCCTTAAAAACTATTGCCCCACCGTCTATCGTATTAGGCAGACGTACGGTTTGAAACGAAAACACAGTAACATCAGTTCCTAGATTCCCAAGTTTTCTTCCTTTGTATTGGGAACCAAATGCTTCAATACCATCGTCTACAACAGGAATTCCAAAAGAATTACATATCGCATTTATCGATTCAATATCCCCTAAATAACCACAAAAATGATTATGAAAAATAGCCTTTGTATTTTTTGTTATTTTAGATTTTAGATCGTCTGGACACATTGCTCCAGTTGCAGGATTTACATCTACCCATACCACCCTCAAACCTTTAACTGCAAATGGCTGATTTGATGCTAAACAGCTTACAGGGCTAGCAATTACTTCATCTCCTTCTCTTAACCCTAGTGTAGATAATACTATAAGCATTGCTATATTATACGAACTTACCGAAAGCACATATTCGGCACCTATAAAACTTTGCAATTTATTTTCAAACTCTCTTCCGTATTTCCCAAAACCCAACTGACCTGAATAAAGTATTTCACTTATTTCAACACCAATATTTTGAGGCATATATGGTTTATAAATTGGAATCATTACCAACCTTGTTTTATTAAAGTCATCATTTTTTCTCTATCTTCATCCGTAACCCACCATCCACAAGGAATATGAACCATCTTGCTATAAAACAAATCTAAATTGGGTAATTCTGTTGGGTAATCATTCAAATAGGTATGTAAATCATTTCGCTTATGAAGTTCTGATGCCATGATTCCATTATCAGCCATCATTTTAACAAACCCATCACGGTTTTCAACTTTTAAGGTATATAACCAATACGAAGGTTCTGTATCTTGGTAATATTCTATTAATTCAACTCCTTTTACATTTTTTAAATGTTGATCAAAATAATTACCATTCTCGATATATCGTTGAATAAGTTTTTCTATATTTTCCAATTGAATCAATCCAATGGTAGCATTCACATTATTCATATGATATTTGTATCCTTGAAAAGTAATATCATTGTCTAAACGGCTTAACTTTTTATCTAAACCAAACCATCTAATCACTTTTCCTTTTTCATACAATTCCTTGTCAGCAATTTGCAAAGCTCCTCCATCAATTGTTGTTAAATGTTTGATGGCTTGAAAAGAATAAACAGTAAACGGAAAATGATTTCCCGTTTTTTGGCCTTTGTATTTTGCTCCCAATGCATGAGCTGCATCTTCGATAACTGGAATATTATATTTTTCGGAAATCGATTTAATTCCTTTTACATCTACAGGAATCCCTGCATAGTCGACAACAATAATGGCTTTTGTCTTTGAGTTTATAGCCTTTTCAATTGCCACTACCGAAATATTTCCAGTAGTAGAATCAACGTCTGCCCATCTCACTTTAGCTCCAACCATTTTAATAGCTACATTAGTAGGTTCAGCCGTCAAAGCCGTACTGATTACCTCGTCACCTTCTTTAACTCCAGCTAAAATCAAAGCAATATGCAAAGCGGCTGTCCCTGAATTTAGAGAAAGTGTATTGCCACCTCCAATATATTCTTCAAATTTTCTTTCAAATTCTTCAACTACTTCCCCTTGGGCAATATATCCGCTATACAAAACTTGCTCCAATCTAGGCATTAGTACTTCTCTCGGAGGGATACTTGTTTTAATTAATGGAATCATAAAATAAATTATTTGGTATATGAAGCTAATTCTTCTTGAACATATTCTAAGGTAAGCAATAATTTTTTTAACTCTTCAACATTCAATCTTTCCGTATTATCTGAATTATATTCTGTATCAAGAAGCTTTGCTCCTTCTTCTTGAACATATTTAGTATAATTTAAATCTCTAAAATCAGCTGGTACTCTATAAAAGCGACCTAAATCCTCCGCTTTAGACATCTCTTCTTTAGAACAAAGGGTTTCGTACATCTTCTCAGCATGTCTCTCGCCAATTATGTTTATGTCATTATTCGCATTGAATAATTCTTTAAGTGCCATAGCCAAAACCTCGATGGTTGCTCCCGGTGATTTTTGAACAAATATATCTCCAGGATTACCGTTCTTGAAAGCAAACATTACCAAGTCTACCGAATCATCTAGTGACATCATAAAACGAGTCATATTTGGATTTGTAATTGTTAATGGTTTTCCTTCTTTGATTTGTTTTATAAATAATGGAATAATAGATCCTCTTGAACACATTACATTTCCATAACGTGTTGCTGTATATATTGCATTAACCTCTTGGACTCTGCCGTCTCTTGCTTTGGAAACTGCCATTTTTTCCATCATCGCTTTGGAAATTCCCATTACGTTAATTGGATAAACAGCCTTATCCGTACTTAATACAACTACTCTTTGAACATTATTTCTGGCAGCAGCTTCTAACACATTTTCTGCTCCAATAATATTGGTCTGCACTGCCTGCATAGGATAGAATTCACAAGAAGGTACTTGTTTTAATGCCGCAGCATGAAAAACAAAATCTACTCCACGCATTGCATTATTAATACTATCAAAATCTCGTACATCCCCAATAACAAAATTTAATTTGTCATTTTTATAGACAATACGCATATCTTCTTGTTTTTTTTCATCACGACTAAAAATTCGAATTTCTTTTAAATCAGAATTTAAAAATCCTTTTAACATGGCATTACCAAAAGAACCTGTACCTCCAGTAATTAATAATATTTTATCTTTAAACATATGAAAATTGTTGTTTTATCTTAGTAAAAATAAATTATAAATCTAAATTTACATTTATTTATTTTTTTTCATTTCTTTTTGATGCACCTCTCTCCTCAAGCCTGAACTCGAAAACCGATGATCTCTGGTGTTAAAGTACAATTCAATTCCTTTGGCTTCACAATACATTCGTCCGGTAAAATCTTGTTCTCTATATTCATCACCCACAATGCGCACATCAATTTTGAAAGCTCGTAAAATATCTTCTAAATCTTGCTCCGTTGCATAGGGAACAATTTCATCTACAAACTTACAGCCCTTCAACTGTATGTAGCGTTCCACCACCGTTTGCGCGGGTCTATTCTTCTCAGGACGATCCAATGTCGGATCAGTTTGCAAACCAACAATCAAATAATCACATTGCCTTTTGGCTTCTTCGAGCATTTTAATATGTCCTGCGTGCAATAAATCAAATGCACTAAAAGTGATACCTATTTTCATGTCATTGCGATGAAAGAAGCAATCTCTTACCTCTAATTTATTAATACTTTGTGTCTCGATAACTATCGGGATTGCGGTTAAACAACTTGAAACTTGAAACTTCAAACCTGAAACAATTCAAACTTGAAACAGCTCCTTTGTGTCTCGATTGCTATCAGGATTACGGTTAAATAACTTGAAACCTGAAACTTGAAACAACTTAAAACCTGCAACAATTTTAAACCTGCAGCTCTCTCAACAATCTCCTTACAATCAATCCCAAGACCATCAAGAATCCGGCTAAAAACCCGCCCATTACTATCCCTTTTGCCTTGCCAAATTTTTCCTTTTTCAAAGGTAAAATAGGCTGATCAATCACCTGAATCAATGGGGTTTCCTTACGCAAAGTAACCTTAGCCAATTCTGTTTGTTTGACCAACTCGGTCAATATCGCCGTATTCGCCTGTACATCGACCTGTCTTCTGGCCGAAGGCGCCCGTCTTACGTTCATCGCCGGATTCAACCCAAAGGTGTTATCATTCGCGACCGCCACTCCGGTAATCGCTCCGTTCAATTCTCTTCTGATACTATCGGTCTGTCTTTCGAGTATATCCATATTCATTCGGGCCTTCTTACTTTTGGTCGTCACATAAAAATCAGAAACCTCTTTAACCAAAGCTTCGGTAAAATACTTCGAGAACAATTCATTGGTCGAATTGACATCTATAGTGATGATCGCAATTTTTTTATCTTTTTGCCCCACACTCAATCCAGTCTTAGACAAATCAGCATACATGACCCCCATAATACTGTCATGCACTCTCGTAAAATACTTTCTGTTAGTATTGGGCAAAAACTGAATACTTTTAAATTTAGGATTGGCATCCCAATTATCTCTCCACTTATTATGCTGGATATACATCTCAGCCAGCGAAATCGTCTTGCCATCAACAACAACAGGACTCAACAAAGTTTGTTCCACCATCGCACGCGACTTAAACAATTCGGTCAAATTCGATCCGCTAAAAATACTCCCGCCGCCGCCGCCAAGGTCTATCCCAAAAGAACTGGCCAGTCCCAAAGCACCGCCTAATCCGCCACCGCCTTTCTCATCTTCCAAGGCAAAAGACAAAGTCGCAGTATAAACCGGTTTCTTAATAAAGGAATACGTAAGCCCAAATCCGGCCCCTATAACTCCCGCCAACACAATCACCTTCCATTGCGACAGCAAGTAAGCATACCATTCCTTACCCTTCTCTATTAATTCCTTTAACGATATCTCGTCATTTTGTACTTCCATCAATACTATATTTTATAACTTCCAGCTAATATTTTTTTTCCGTTTCCCGTTTTCCGTTCATCGGTCAACGAACATTGTTTTCCATCCATCGTTTCCCGTCCATCGTTTCCCGTCCATCGTTTCCCGTCTCCCGATAGATAGCGGAACGTTTTTTCGATCATCGGCCAACGAACATCGTTTACAGACCACTTCTCTCCCCGCCCTTAAATTAAAAACGTAGAAAAACAACGATAAAACGACGTGGCAGCAGTCCGCGAGATGAGCCTGAAAGGCGAACGGCTCGGGCTGCGGAACATAGTTTTGAGGTAGTTTTTAAGTTTTGAATTTTCAGACTTGATCTTTTGTTTCTTTTGCATCAAGGCAAAAGAAAAAGAACCACTTAATATTCACTACTCACGATTCACGACTCAAAACCCTTCATACCAACCTTCTCGATACAATTTTATAAAAACACTATCGCTATTTTATAAAATCACTCGAAGTGACGGAAACCGAAAACCGACAACTCACGATTCACAACTCACAACTCACGATTCACGACTCACAACTACTTAAACGCATTTAGAATCAACAAAGATAAACTCGTAATAACACTTCCGATACTAACCCATTCCCCGGTACTCATTTTCTTCACTTCCGGCTTCTCAGGAACCACAATCTGCGATCCGGGTCTAACCTTCGGATAAGATCGAATAAATAAAAACGAACTCGCTACAGCAGCCTTCCCATTAGGATAAATGATATAGGCTTTTTTCTTCCAGGCCTTAGCATCAACACCTCCGGCAGCATTCAGATAATACCCAAAGCCTTTTCCGCTGTCATAAGGAATCTCCGAAGTCAGTAACACATTACCGGTCACTTTGACTCCTTCGTTAAACGCAACCACCTCAATCTCATCACCGGCAAACAAAGTCACATTGGTGCTGTTTTCTGGGTTTTTAACAATCGACTTCCAATCAACCGGAATAGTCGCATATTTCAAATCTTCTTTTAGTTTTTTCTCTAATTTGTTCTGGATACTGTCTTTCTTACCCAAATTCAGTTTTACGTTTTCAAGAGCTTCTATCTGCTTCGCCTGAATTGGTCTTTTGATTTTAACACCTTCAACATTCGCCAGCGAAGTCAGTCCGCCCGCTCTCTGGATCACATCATACACCCGGTCTTTCTTATGAGCCAGCACATACTTCCCGGCATAATGCACCGCTCCGCTGACTGTCACCATCTCCGGCTTTTCATACACCGCCATCTTGCGGATATTCACCACATCAAAAGGCTGCAAGGCAAAATTCTTCGCCTGCTCGTTATTACCGGCCACGATTTCTATATTAAACAACTCGGCCTTATTCGGGTTGCTGTCATCAATTTCTTCAGAGACCACCATTCGCGCCACTTCCACTCGTTTCGAAGCCGAACCGGTCAATCCGCCCGCCTGCACCAACAAATCGTTCAAACTCAGGTTTTCATAATAATCATAAACCCCCGGCTTTTTGATTTCACCGTCGATGGTTATTTTATATTCTTCAACAAAATCCAAAATAGAATAAACCGTCACCACATCTTCTTTCTTCAAAGCGATATCGGCATCCAAATCCCCTGCCAAGGCCTTGTCTAAATTCACATTAACGATTTCATTAGTTAGATCCGCCTTCAATCGAAGGATTCGCGCCCTGTTGCGATAGGCATCTTCTTTCAAACCTTCAGCTTTTAACACCAAATCCGAAATGCGCATCCCTTCATAAAAAGAATAGGTATCCGGTCTGAAAACAGCCCCTTCAATTTTAATACGATTCTCAAATCGGTTCAAAATCTTGGTCACTCGGAATACATCTCCTGACAGAGGCTTGTATGTCGCATACTCGCTCGCTTTGATATCGCGAACCTTATATTCCTTATCCGTTTTCTGCAATACATTAACCGAGGCAGTATAGGCAAACTCATTAAATCCACTGGCAAAACTCAAAAGATCGGCAAAAGTCTCTCCCTTTTTCATTTCAAAAATACCCGGACGCTTCACCTGTCCTTCGACAGTCACTCTTTGATTGTAAGCCGGAATCCGAATCACATCATTATCCTTCAAACCAATATTGCTGGATTGATCCCCATGCACCAAAAATTGGTAGATATCCACCTTCGCATATACCTTATTATTTCGAAGCAGCTCAATATTTCTATAACTGCCGTTTTTTCCCGGTCCTCCGCCCAAAAACAACGCATTATAAACTGTCGCCAAAGAAGAAATAGAATAATTCCCCGGCTGCTTACTGCCTATTAGGGTAACCTTTATCGTTCGAATACGACTCAGACTCACCGCTACCTGCGATTGTCCTGAAGCCACCGTGCTATATACTCGGGCTATCGCGCCTCTTATTTTTTGCGTAGCGGCCTCGATGCTCATCCCCGAAACCGGAATCTGACCCACAAACGGAATCGTCAGCTTGCCTTCTACACTGACAGGAATACTGGAATTAAATTCCTGTACCCCATACACACTCACCTGCAACTCATCACCGGGACCCAAAATATAATTCACCGGCGTAGCCAATGTCAGATTAGGCTCAAAATTCAAAGTGGGATTATCAAACAATTCCGAACCAAATACCAAAGCGTTAACCGAATCCTTAACCTTAGTATTGACAATTTTCTGCTGCTTTCTGCCAAAAGCATCCTGCTTATCGTTGGCATCTCCATCCGATTCACTGTCTTTTTTAACCAAATCTTTGGCAGTCGCCGGCATCGCCAAACGCTCTTTCAGCTTTGCAAATTCAGACGCCGGCATCCCCTTAGCCAAAGCCAGAGGTTCTGCCTGCTCGATAGTCATATTATTGCTCTGCAGCTGCGCTTTTATTTTAGCAATATCACTATCCGCCAAATAATCCACTTTAAGCGTACTCAAATCGCTACTTTTCAACAAATCCTGCGCAACCATACCGCCGCTTTGAAAAAGAGAAACCAACAAGAAAAGGACAATCAGTATTTTTTTCATATATAGATAATTATTATTTATTTTTTTTGGTCTCCCATAAATCGGGCCCCATAACAGACAACTCACTGTCATCCTGAGCTTGCCGAAGGACACAACTCACAACTCACGATTCACGATTCACTACTCACAACTCACTACAACAAACGGCTTCGCCCTTGCGACTCCCATTATTGGTTCACTATATTGTAACAATTCGCTGCTTTTTTAAGCAACAACCCTTTCAATCCGAGCTTTTCCCAAAAAAAAGCTAAGTTTCGGCAAATATAGTCTTAAAAAAAACCAAATTAAAATTTAAATACAGCATCTATAAAAGCAAAACCAAAAACCAAAAAAAATCAAAAACTAAACCATTCAAAACCAACCAACTAAACCCTTTATAAGCTGTTAAAATTTTTACAAATATCACTAAATTTAGTGAGGAGTAAAAACTTACAAATACATAGAAAAACAGGCCATTCACCACCCTTTTTTAGCCCTAAAAAAAGACCCTGTCCCTCACAATTTCACTTCCGACCCCAAAATCCGTTACCCGACAAACAGTAAAATATATCCGATGAACAGCATTAGACACTCGATAGACGTTGTTCGTTGTCCGACAAACGATGAACGATGAACGATGGACGATTTGTCATCTCGACAAAGGAGAGATCACACGGGAAACTCAATAGTGTAATTAAAATCAATATATTAGCATTCAGCAAAAACTTCGTGAAGTAATAGGCTAATCACATAAAATCACTGAACGACACACGTCTCACAACCCACAACCGTCTTCTCGATACAATTTTATAAAAAGCTCTTGCTATTTTATAAAATCACTCGAAGTGACGGGAACTAACAGAACACAACTCACAACTCACTTCTCACTTCTCACTTCTCACAACCCATAACCCACAACCGCCTTCTCGATACAATTTTATAAAAAGCTCTCGCTATTTTATAAAATCACTCGAAGTGACGAAAACCGACAACCGAGAACTCACGTCTCACTTCTCACGATTCACGATTCACGACTCACGACTCACAACTCACAACTCACAACTCACAACCCACAACCCACAACTCAAATCCCTATGATCTAATACGATAAAGTGAAACATTTTTAAAATCGATATGCGCAAGCGGGACACTCGCCTTCAATCTCATTAAGTCAAGTAAGTAGTATCTTCTGACTAAGATTGTCGACTTACATGCGTGATCTCTCCTTCGTCGAGATGACAAACTCACTTAATAAAATAGGCTAAATGCACCCCTTTTGTCATTGCGCTCACTTTAGCCAGAATCTTCAATATAAGCTAAACGAAAAACGGCGAACGACATTCGGTGGACGACATTCGGTGGACGATAGACCTCCCGACAACTATCGGGACTGACCACTCACAACCCACAACCCACAACTCACTACTCACATCTCACATCTCACATCTCACTAAAAAAAATAGATCAAAGAAGAAAAAATCCCCTTTGACCCACCACATATTCTTTACTCTATATTCTGAACTCTCTCCTAAAATCACAACCGATAACTAATCCCTATCGGGACCGACAACTCACGACTCACGACTCACAACCTAATGTCATCCTGAACTGAGCCTGTCCTGAGCTGAGCCTGTCCTGAGCTTTTGCCGAAGGATCGAAGGATCGAAGGACACAACTCACAAGCCCGTTGTTCGTTGCCCGATATACGATGGACCATAAAAACTTCTCGATACAATTTTATAAAAAGCTCTCGCTATTTTATAAAATCACTCGAAGTGACGAAAACCGACAACCGAGAACTCACGTCTCACTTCTCACGATTCACGATTCACGATTCACGACTCACTAAAAAAAAATAGATCAAAGAAGAAAAATCCCCTTTGACCCACCACATATTCTTTACTCTATATTCTGAACTCTCTCATAAAATCACAACCGATAACCGATCCCTATCGGGACCGACAACTCACTTCTCACTTCTCACTTCTCACTTCTCACGATTCACTTCTCACGATTCACTTCTCACAACTCACTTCTCACTTCTCACGATTCACAACTCACGATTCACAACTCACGATTCACTTCTCACAACTCACAACTCACTCCAACAACCCAGACCCCTCTCGCTCCAACTTCCCATACAAACTCTTCACATCCTGTGAAAACTCCTTCTGCAAAATTAAATTAGCCGTATCGGTATAAACAAAAATACAATCTTTAACCCCGATAAAAGCAGTATAGTTAGGAGTACCGATAGCCATATTCCTGTTTTTATCCACCGGATGACCTATCGAAACCAGATAATCATAAACCGCCTCAAAAGACCCTAGATCAGACCAACCAAAAGAGGAGGAAACCACCTTGATCTTCTTACTCCTTTCCATCACCGCATAATCAATGCTGATTGACGGAATCTCGAGTGACAGATCCAGATCCAGATTGCCATTAATGCTGTGCTCCCAGGCAATCTTTGACTTGGCATAAACTTCAGGATGAAACAATGCCAACTCTTCCAGAAATACACTGGCCTTGAAACAAAACATGCCGCTATTCCACAAAAAATCCCCTTTGGCTATAAAATCAGCCGCCGTGACCTGATTGGGCTTTTCACGAAAAGAAATCACCTGATCCCCTCGGCGTTCAATATAACCATATCCCGTCTCAGGCTTGGTGGGAACAATCCCGAAAGTAACGATAAAACCCTCTCTGGCCTTAACAATTGCTTCCTGAATCGCAGCCTCATAAGCCTCCATCCCATCAATAATATGATCCGATGGAGTAACGATAAGCACGGCATCAGGCTCTGAAGCAAAAGCCGCAAAAGCAATCGCCGCTGCAGTATTCCTTGGGGTCGACTCAACAATATCCACATAAGAAGTAGCCGTTTTATCCAAAATCGCCTTACTCAAATGACGATTATCAACATTTCCCACAACCAATAAAGTATCGGCAATAGCCTTATTCCGCTCCACGGTCATCTCAAACAACGACTTCCCGTCAAACAAATCAAGATACTGCTTAGGTCTGCTCTTACGTGACAAAGGCCACAATCGGCTCCCCACCCCTCCGCTAAGTATCACATGAGTAATCGATTTTTTATTTTCCATATTCAATTCTTTATTTTTTTATTCAGTCTCGTTCTCTTAAATCCAAAAAACGACACCCTTTCTTTCTTCTCTATATCCGACAGACGATTTCCTCCCGAGCTATCGGGACTAATTGAAAACCGACAACCGCTAACTCACTTCTCACCACTCCTTACCCGCCCTTAAATTAAAAACGTCAAAAAACAACATTTGAAATTAAAAGGAGGACTGCCAGTGGCAGTCAGGTAGCAGCAGTCCGCGAGTTGAGCCTGAAAGGCGAACGGCTCGGGCTGAGGAACAGAGTTTTGAGGTAGTTTTTAAGTTTTTAATTTTCAGGCTTGATCTTTTTGTTACTTTTTCCATCAAGACAAATCGAAGATTATTTCATCCGTTCGCCTTGCAGGCTCGGGTCAGCGAACACCACTAAAAAAACAAAAATCAAGTGAGCTAAAAAAGTAAAGAAACCCTTCATACCAGCCTTCTCGATACAATTTTATAAAAACGCTATCGCTATTTTATAAAATCACTCGAAGTGACGAAAACCGACAACCCACAACTCACGATTCACGACTCACGACTCACAACTCACGACTCACAACCTCCCATCAACCACATCTCCCAAAACCCCCTTCACATCATACAACACACTGTTAGCGTTTCGCAAAGAAGCCAAATCGATATCCAAAAACGCCTTATGCGCCACAGCCAGCACCACCGCATCAAATCGTTCCTGAGGCAGCGCCGCCGTTGTTGTCAATTGATATTCATGATCAACCTCAAGCGGACTCGCAAGCGGATCATAAATTGTGACAACAATCCCATAATCGGCCAGAGCAGCAATCACATCGACAATTTTAGTGTTGCGAACATCCGGGCAATTCTCTTTAAAAGTGATGCCAAGCATCAGGAGCCTGGCTCCGTTAACCGAAATCCCCTTCTTGATCATCAGCTTTACGATTTGAGAAGCCACATAATCCCCCATGCTGTCATTCAACCGCCTGCCGGCCAAAATGATTTCAGGATGATAACCCATTTCCTGGGCTTTTTGGGCCAAATAATAAGGATCTACCCCGATGCAGTGTCCGCCAACGAGCCCCGGCTTAAAGGGTAGAAAATTCCATTTGGTACCTGCCGCTTCCAAAACCGCCTGGGTATCAATTCCCATCAAGTTGAATATTTTAGCCAATTCATTGACAAAGGCAATATTGATATCGCGCTGCGAATTTTCGATGACCTTGGCAGCCTCAGCTACTTTTATACTTGAAGCCAGATAGGTTCCCGCACTAATAACGCTTTTGTACAAATCATTGACCTTCTGCCCAATTGCAGGAGTCGAACCCGCCGTCACTTTCAAAATTTTATCTACCGTATGCTCTTTATCGCCAGGATTAATACGCTCCGGCGAATAACCGGCAAAAAAGTCAACGTTAAACTTTAAACCTGAAACCCTTTCTAATACCGGTACACATTCTTCCTCAGTAACCCCCGGATAGACGGTCGACTCATAAATCACAATATCCCCTTTCTTCAAAACCTGCGCTACCGTCTCGCTGGACTTATAAAGCGGACTCAAATCAGGGCGATTGTTCTTATCAACCGGCGTCGGAACCGTCACAATATAATAAGTACAATCAGCAATGTCCTTTAAATCAGACGAACATAACAATCCCTTTGAATTCCCCTCCAAAGAATCAACCAATACCTGTTGCAAAACAGCATCGGCTACCTCCAGCGTACTGTCCGTACCCGAACGCAGTCCATCGATCCTATTTTGATTAATATCAAATCCAACTACCGGATATTGAGTAGCAAACAAACGCGCCAAAGGCAAACCCACATAACCCAAACCAATTACTGCTATTTTTATATTGGAACTCATTTTTTAAACGATTTTAATCAACTATTGTTAAATCCAGCCTACCCACCTTAGTATTCCAATCCACAAAAAAATAGAAACTGGAATAAATTTCGTGCACAAATATAGTTAATAAACTAGCTTCGTCAGACGATATATGATATTAGATAGACGATGGACGATATACGATGTTCGCTGCTCGTTATTCGTTACCCGATAAACGATAAGCGATGGACGATATACGTTGTTCGTTGCCCGATATACGATGGACGATAAACGATGGACGATGTTCGCTGCTCGTTATTCGTTGCCCGATAAACGATAAACGATAGACGATATACGATGTTCGTTGCTAACGATGGACAGCATTCACGATTCACGACTCACAACCCACAAGCCCGTTGTTCGTTGCCCGATAAACGATGGACCATAAAAACTTCTCGATACAATTTTATAAAAAAGCTGTCGCTATTTTATAAAATCCTTACCTATGACGTTTTAATATAATAAGGACTTCGACTCTTCGACAAGTTCAGGCCAATGCTATTAAGTCAAGGGTTCGTCAGTTCGAGGCATAATTTTTATTCTAAAAAGGCAATATAAAATAACGTTACAACTATCGCGTCAGTTCGAGTGAATTTTCAGAAAATGCGAACAGCTTTTTCAGAAAATTTGTATCGAGAACCCTTACGTTAAAAGGCTTCTCGATACAATTTTGAATATTAAAGCTATCGCATTAATATTCAAAATCACTCGAAGTGACGGAATCAACCGATAACTGAAAACTGAGAACCCACAACTCACAAGCCCGTTGCCCGATAAACGCTATACGATATTCGTTGCTAACGATGGACAGCATTCACGACTCACAACCCACGACTCACAACCCACAACTCACTCCTCACGATTCACGATTCACTTCTCACAACCCACAAGCCCGTTGCCCGATAAACGATGGACGATAAACGATGGACCATAAAAACTTCTCGATACAATTTTATAAAAAAGCTGTCGCTATTTTATAAAATCCTGACCTATGATGTTTTGATATAATAAGGACTTCGACTCTTCGACAAGTTCAGGCCAATGCTATTAAGTCAAGGGTTCGTCTGTTCGAGGCATAATTTTTTACCAAAAAAAGCAATATAAAATGACGTTACAACTATCGCGTCAGTTCGAGTGAATTTTCAGAAAATGCGAACAGCTTTTTCAGAAAATTTGTATCGAGAACCCTTACGTTAAAAGGCTTCTCGATACAATTTTGAATATTAAAGCTATCGCATTAATATTCAAAATCACTCGAAGTGACGGAATCAACCGATAACTGAAAACTGAGAACCCACAACTCACAAGCCCGTTGCCCGATAAACGATGGACGATAAACGCTATACGATATTCGTTGCTAACGATGGACAGCATTCACGACTCACGACTCACGACTCACTTCTCACGACTCACTTCTCACGACTCACAACCCACAACTCACTCCTCACGATTCACGATTCACTTCTCACAACCCACAAGCCCGTTGCCCGATATACGATACACGATATACGATGGACGATGGACGATAAACGATGGACCATAAAAACTTCTCGATACAATTTTAAAAAAGCTGTCGCTATTTTATAAAATCCTTACCTATGACGTTTTGATATAATAAGGACTTCGACTCTTCGACAAGTTCAGGCCAATGCTATTAAGTCAAGGGTTCGTCAGTTCGAGGCATAATTTTTATTCTAAAAAGGCAATATAAAATGACGTTACAACCATCGCGTCAGTTCGAGTGAATTTTCAGAAAATGCGAACAGCTTTTTCAGAAAATTTGTATCGAGAACCCTTACGTTAAAAGGCTTCTCGATACAATTTTGAATATTAAAGCTATCGCATTAATATTCAAAATCACTCGAAGTGACGGAATCAACCGATAACTGAAAACTGAGAACCCACAACTCACAACTCACAACTCACAACTCACTTCTCACAACTCACTTCTCACAACTCACTTCTCACGACTCACAACTCACTTCTCACGATTCACGATTCACGATTCACTCCCCCCAAAAGCTTCTTAACTTTTTTATCAAATTACAGGCATATATACCTATATTTGTCAATCAATTAACAAAATGACTATCTTTAATTCAAATAACAGCCTTCTTAGCGAGAGCGATTTAAAAAGCATGTTTGATTTGTATTACAAATCAATTTTATTGTATGCCAATCGCTTTTTACCTTCAAAAGCAGAATGTGAAGATTTGATTCAAGATATTTTTGTTGATATATGGGAAAAACAGCTGTCATTTCCCGATGAGATTTCACTAAAAATCTATCTGTACAAGTCCACCCGCAATAAGTGCTATAATGTCATCAAACACAAGAAAGTTCAGGATAATTATGTCGATGATGCCTTAAAATCTTTGGACGACGACAACCTATTCTTAAAACAAATTCTGGAGGAAGAAATCGTAAGACAGCTGCATCAGGCAATTGAAATACTTCCCGAAAGGAAAAAGGAAATTTTGAAATTGAGCCTTAGAGGTATTAAAAACAATGAAATTGCCGAAAGACTAAACATAAAACTACAAACGGTTAAAACCTTAAAATCGCAATCGTATAAAATTTTAAGGGCTCAATTCAAAGATATTGACAGTGTCCTGTGTTTATTCATAAATAGTTGGCATTAATTTACTTTTTTAGGAGTAAATAAAAATAATCTAAAAAAAAATATAATTTTTTTTATTTTTCAGTAGTACCTTTTTTATTTTAAGTTGTTCTATCAGTATAAAACACTTAAAATGAAAGATATTTTTAACATCTCAACCCTTATTGTTAAAAAGAAACTGAAATCGCTATCTGATTCGGAGGAGTCTCGTTTGAAACAATTAAAAAAAGAATTTCCGCTCTCCAAAGAGGTGGATTTTGATGCTGTTGTTCAAAAAATAACGGACTATTCGAATATCGATAAAGATAAAGCCTGGCAAGCTGTACTGAAAAAATACAAAAAGAGGCAGACTAAACCAGTATTTTTATTGACGACACAGCCGTTTTTAAAATATGCAGCCATTTTGCTATGCCTGCTAGGGCTTACGTATTATTTTGTTGCGAATCAGCAAGCTGTAGAAGTTATTCCAAAAGACGCCATTGTACTCCAATTGGAAAATGGGGACAGTAAAATAATTAGCGCAAACGGAGAGGAGAAAATCCTGAATTCCGATGGGGAGCTGGTTGGAGTTCAGAAAGAAAGTGAATTGGTTTATGCTAATGACTTGAAATCCAAAAAACTGGTTTACAACGAATTAAAAATACCTTTTGGCAAGACCTTTCAGCTTGTTTTATCAGATGGAACCAAGGTGCATCTTAATTCTGGGTCCTCATTAAAATTTCCCGTAACATTTATTAAAGGCAATAAAAGAATGGTTTTCCTATCAGGAGAAGCCTATTTTGAGGTCAGCAAAGACAAACTGCATCCGTTTATAGTGCATTCCAATGGTGTCGATGTCAAAGTATTGGGAACCAAATTTAACGTCAGCTCTTATGCCGAAGACAAAGACATTAACACCGTATTGGTGGAGGGATCGGTACAAGTATATGACAGGACTGCGCCGGAACATAAATCTATTATTGAACCGGGCGAAAAAGCTTCCTTCAATCGGGTGAACAAGAATATCGCCATCACTAAGGTAGATGTCAATCTGTATACCTCTTGGACAAATGGACAGCTTGTTTTTAAAGGAGTCCGTTTTCAGGATATGATTATAAAGTTGGAAAGAGCTTATAATGTCTCTATTAGCAGTAATAATAAGGATTTAAACGAGGAGATCTTCAGTGCCAATTTCGACCTTGGAGTGGATAATGTGGAGGACGTATTGTACTACATCAGCAGAAGTCATCCTTTTGACTTTACAAGAACAGGGAACAAAATAATAATCAATAAATAAACCTTTAAAACAAAACGATATGAAGTAACAACAAAAAACCATTTAAGACCAGAGTTGTTATCAATATTCGGGAAATGTGGGCCATTCCCCGAATGGAATTGATAGTAATTTAACTAAAACTAGTGCTAAATTAAGTAACCAAACAAAAGTATGAAAAAAACCATTACTAAGGGCTTATTATGTTCAAGCCTTTTTAAAATCAGTTTAAAGATGAAGTTAACAACCTTGCTGTTAGTAATTTCGCTTTTCGAAATACATGCCAGTAGTTATTCGCAAAACACCAAAATTTCTCTTAATTTGAAGGACGCCACAGTAGAACAGCTGTTCCAGGAAATCGAATCGAAGACCGAATTTAAATTTTTGTATAAAAACAAAGAAATCGAACTGAATAGGAAAGTATCGATTAGTGTTAAAAAGAAAAATATAAATGAAATTTTGAGTCAATTGTTTAAAGGGACCAAAATTGAATTTAAGGTTTATGAGAACCGACAGATTATTTTGTCAGTTCAGCCGGAACCGAAAGCCTTAAACAAGAAGGATAGCGATGAAGAAGTGCTGCTACAACAAAAACCAATTTCCGGAAAAGTGACGGATCAATCCGGTATGCCGCTTGTAGGGGTAAATGTCAAAGTGCTGAGAACAAAAAAAGGGGTCAATACCGACTCAGAGGGGAATTTTACAGTAGTAGCCGAAAAGGGAGATGTCCTTGAATTTTCTTATTTGGGAATGAAAACAAAAAGATTTAGCCTTGAAGAGGAAACACAAATCAAAATAGTGATGGAGGAAGAAGCTTCAAATCTAAATGATGTAGTGGTAGTAGGTTATGGTACACAGAAAAAGTCAAGCATGACAGGTTCTGTCACCAGTATTAAAACGGAACAAATTCAAAAACAAATAGGATCTACTGTGACAAGTACGTTACAGGGTCTTGCTCCTGGGGTAGAGATTATTCAACCTGGGGGTATTGCAGGATCTGATGTCAGTATTTTAATTAGAGGAGCGGCCTCTTTTGGATCAACAGATCCCTTATATGTAATAGACGGGGCATTCAGCAATTCGGGCTTAAGTGTGTTAAATCCCGAAGATATTGCCTCTATTGAAATTTTAAAAGATGGTGCTGCTGCAGCAATTTATGGTTCAAGGGCAGCCAATGGTGTCGTAATCATTACAACAAAAAGTGGCAAGAAAGGCCTGCCGAAATTTACATTAACCTCTAATTACACGATTCAGGCACCTACCAAATACAATGACTATTTATCGGCCGACGAATGGAGAACTTTTATCAACCAAGTGGATGATAATAGTGGCACTCCTAGAGATCCCTTAAATGTAATGCCTTCTGCTTCGCAAATCAATACCGATTGGCAGAGAGAATGGTTAAAACCGGCATCGCTCTATAAAGTAAATATGGAATTGAGCGGAGGTGGCGACAACATTACATACAATACCAGTTTAGGCTATCTGGATCAAAAAGGGATGACCGCCTTTTCCGGATTTAAAAGATACGATGCAAGGATCAATACTACTTTTAAAAGAAACAGACTGACCATAACCGAAAACATATCGATCTCCAGGCAAGAAAAAACACCAACGCCAATAATAAATGTAAGCAGACCTACGCTGCCGGTCTACGATTCCTTGGGTAGGCTAACATCCGGTTCATCAGATTATGGGGTTGTTTTAAATCCTTTAGCAGCGCCTTTTTATTCGGATAGGAAGGTGAACAACACCTATTTAGTGGGCTCATTGGGGCTGAGTTATAAAATAGCGGAACCCTTAGAGTACAAATTTAAAGCTGGCGGAAGTTATAATAGTTTTGAAAATATGATCCATACCCCTGTCTATAATACGTTGTGGGATGAAAACGGTATTGGTATTTCGCAATACGGAAACAACATCAATTCCTTGGACGAAACCAGAGGCATTCAGTTTAATTACAATATAGACAATACGCTGTATTTTAGAAAAAAAATAAAACAAAATAATATCGATGTTTTAGTGGGACAAAGTGTTGCCCAAGAAAGTACCAAGAGAATATCGATTGCAACTATTAGTGATTTAGGCGCTCCTAATATCATAGGCACGGGTATTGTAAATGGTAGAATATCAGCCAATACCGAAGAATCACTATTGCTGTCTTATTTTGCCAGACTGAATTATGATTATGATGGGAAATACTTATTTGGATCTAGTTTGAGACAGGATATTTCTTCTAAATTCGCTAAAGATTATAGAACTGGACTTTTTCCATCAATCTCTGCGGGTTGGAATGTTCATAAAGAAAAATGGTTTGAAAATAAATGGGTTTCACAGTTAAAATTAAGAGCGAGTTATGGTTCTCTGGGAGCCAATTTTATTAGCCCTTATCAATTCAACACGACTCTTATTCAGATGCCTTCGCCATTGTATTCCACTTCTTCAACACCCTATATGTCAAGTTCGGCTCAAATTTATCCTACAAATTTAACCTGGGAAACTTCGGTATCTAAAAATATTGGGGCAGATGTTGGTTTATTTGACAATGCCTTAAATTTTACTATTGAATATTTTGAAAAGAACAACAAGGGATTGCTTGCCAATGTACCTGCAGGACCATCATCAGGACAGGGTTTAACGCAGCCATCAGGAGGATCTGCCCGACTCGTTCCTGTAAATTCGGCCAATGTAAAAAACCATGGTGTTGAATTTTCTGCCAATTACAGAAAAGACATAGGGGATTTCAAATTAAATTTTAGCGGAAATATAGCAACAGTAAGGAATAAGGTGATTACGCTAGGGACTAATGTGGCACCTATTCTTGGTCCTGTCATGAGCGCTACAATTGGTGATAATATAACCATTACTCAAGAAGGCTATCCGATAGGTTCTTTTTATGGTTTTGTTGCTGATGGCCTGACCGATCAGGGAAAAATAAGAATAAAAACTTTTGATGATAGTGGGGCTCTAATCTATAAATCCATAGAACAGGGTTTGCCAAAAGACAAAACGATTATTGGAAGTCCCATTCCCGATTTTACCTATGGTTTAAATCTTGGATTAACTTATCAAAAATTTGATTTAACCGTGTTTTTTCAAGGTGTAAAAGGAGGGGAAATTTTTAATAGGGCAAAATATGATAACTTTTTTGATTACTCAGGAAACCTGTTAAAAGAAGTGCTTGGATCATGGACTCCAACCAATACCAATACCAATATCCCAATGGCCAGTAGAGGATTGGTGTCACAAAGTGGCAGACCTAATACTTTTTTTATCGAAGACGGCAGTTATTTGAGGTTGAAAAATCTACAACTGGGTTATAATGCTGTCTCTTCAGAAAAAATGACGATGCGAGTATTTGTTGGTGTCCAAAACTTATTCACGATTACTAAATATACCGGATTAGATCCGGAGGTAAGCGGCTCCACTACCTTTACAAGAAACGTAGACCTGAATCAGTACCCAAATGCCCGTATCCTTAATTTTGGATTCAGCTCCACTTTTTAATCACACTTAAATTTAGATAAATATGAAATGAGCATAAACCTAAATTGGCTGCAATTGAAAATCATCGAATACCAAAACAAAATAGTAAACGATGAGATAAACATCAATGAAGATATGCGAATTACATATGATCGATAAAAAACCATAAATATTTTCATATGAAACGGATTAACTTAATATACCCATTCCTTTTTATTCTTTTTACCTTATTTGCTAATAGTTGTAGTGATGAATTTGACAGAATGTCAATCAATCCCAATATAACAACACTTGATGCTGTAAAAACCCCTGAACAATACAACCTGCTGATACAGGGACTTTATTCCTACATTGCCACACCAAGAAATCTTGGGGCACAAGCCAGAGGGATCTTGTTCAGTAGAGGTGATGAAACCAGTAGTGGTTCTGATTATGCGGCATTTGGACAAAACAGTATTAACCCCGACTACTATTCCTTAAAGGAAGCCTATCAATATATGTACACCGTAGCCGGGCAATCATCCATTGCGATTGAAAAAATAGATGATGTTCAGTTTACTGATGCTGCGCTTAGAGATGCCTATCTTGGGGAAGCCCACTTTCTAAGAGCTTTTGCTCATTATTTCTTGTTTACCAATTTCAGACAACTTTCTCTGTTTAAAAATGCGGCTCTTCTTCCAAAAGATTATGCCAGACCCATTAACACCCCCGAAGAAACTTGGGCATTTATCCAGGAAGATTTACAAACAGCAAAAAAACTACTGCCTAAAAAAGGATACTGGAAAGGAAAAGATGTAGGCAGACTAACTGCCGCCTCTGCTGCAGGATTATTGGGAAAAACATACTTAGTGCAGAGTGGAATAGAATCCAAATACGGGACACCGGTAACTAAATACAACGAAGCCGCAAAAGAATTTGGGGACATTATCAATGGCGTTTATGGCTCTTATAGTTTAACTCCGGATTATCAGTGGAATTTTGATGTTGCCCATGAAAACAATGACGAATCAATCATCGAGTTTCAGTTTCTGGGAAGCAGAATTGCCTCTGCCTTTAATCCAGGCCAAACAACAAGCGGTGTCGCTTTTGATTATAGAGGAATTGTATTTCCTTTTTCTAATAAATACATCTCTTCTTTAAAAACAAGCGTATCAACAGTAGTAGTTCACGATTGGCTATACAATGAATTTAGCAATTCTAAAGACAATGTTGGAAATACTGATCCAAGAATGTTTGGAACTTTATTATTTAACGATAGTATTATTTATCCTGAAATAAAAAGACCCATTATCAATGGACAACAAATGAGAGTTAGAGGAATTAATGGGAAAACTTGGAATCAGATGTACCCTCCTGTTGGTGGTAAAACGGGAATGGCAACCCTAAGCAGCATATTTGCTCCCTATAAGGCTACCAATAAAAAATGGATTGACTTAACATTGGCTTCAGACGAAGATCCAAAATCTCCCAATTTATGGTTTGGAACATCTTTTTCAAATGGGGTAAATTACAGATATATGAGATATGCCGATGTCTTATTAATGTATGCCGAATCTTTGGCCATGGGAGGAACTCCCACTGCCGGAACGGCAGATAATGCACTGGCTGTTGTAAGATCGAGATCCAATATGCCTGCTATTGCCGCAACAATAGAAAATATTAAAAAAGAAAGGATTTTGGAATTATCCCTGGAAGGGCATCGCTTTTTGGATTTATTAAGATGGGGAGAAGCAGTAGCTGTGATGAAAAACAGAGAGACGACCGATCCTAATTTCAAAAAATTTGGAAATGCAGGCGCTAATACCAAGTATATCCCTTTTCAGGAAAACAAAAATGAATGGCTGCCATTATCAGCTGACGATTTAAAAACGAACCCTAACATAAAAAATAACAATCCAGGATGGTAAAATATAGTAAGAGTATAGTAGCAATAGTAAATGTGTTGTTTTGTCTTTTTATTACAAATGCATTTGCTCAAACAACAAAAAATAAAATTTTAGAAAATGGAGTTGAGGTTCCGAACGTTAGAGCTTCGATGAATGAATTTGAAAGGAAAGAAATGCCCATTCCTTATTTAGAAAACAGGCAAAAACTAATTCCAATTAATGTTGGAAGACAATTATTTGTAGATGATTTCCTGATAGAGCAAACTAATTTAAGCCGAGTGAATCATGCTGCCGTATTTAGCAAACAAAACCCTGTTTTAGAACCGGATAAAGAATGGGAATATAATAAGTCGGGGCCGTATGCAGCTCCATTTAGTGATGGTATTTGGTACGATGAAAAAGAAGCGATGTTTAAAATGTGGTATTTGGCAGGAAGTCCCAACAAAGACAAGCAGAGCTTTCATACCTGTTATGCAGAATCTAAAGATGGGATAAAATGGGATAAAAAAATACTGGGATTATTTGGGGACACTAACATTGTAGATGATTCTGATAGAGATTCCAACACTATATGGTTAGACAAGGCAGAAACGGATCCTGGCAAACGATATAAGATGTTTAATGTAGAAAAAAGAGCCACTGACAACCGTTGGCAAATTGTTTTAAAGTACTCAAAAGATGGGATTCATTGGGACAAAGGTGTCGCACAATCAGGAGATCTCTATGACAGAACTACGGCCTTTTACAATCCTTTTTCCAAAAAATGGGTTATCAGTATGCGCTACAGTGCTGCCATTGGAAGAGCCAGGTCTTATTTAGAAAATTCCAGCCCTGAACAGGCCGTAAGCTTAGCCCATAGAGTAAGAAAAGATGCCAAAGATGCCAATATTTCTTATTGGTTTGGGGCGGATGATAAAGAACCTAGACATCCCTCATTTCCAAATATCAAACCGGAGATATACAACCACGATGCCATTGCTTATGAAAGTATCATGCTAGGCTATTATTCGGTATGGCAGGGACCGGAAAATAAAGTTGCCGATAGTCTGGGCATTCAGAAAAGAAATGAAGTTTTAATAGGCTATAGTAGAGACGGATACCACTTTAGCAGACCTTCGCACGAACCTTTTATGGGGGTCAACGAAAAAGAGGGCGCCTGGAATTGGGGTAATGTGCAATCTATTGTTGGTGTTCCCATTATAAAAGGAGATTCGCTATATTTCTACGCTAGCGGACGAAGACTTTACAAGAAAATGTGGGATGCTTATACGTCGACTGGCTTAGCCACCTTACGCAGAGACGGATTTGTATCATTGGACAGCAAAAGTAAAGACGGATACATAACTACAAGAAGTGTAACTTTTGAAGGGAGCTATCTGTTTGTCAATGCGAATGTAAATGCATCGCTTAAAGCAGAAATCCTCGATTCAAATAATAAACCCATCGCTGGTTTTACCAAGGAGGACTGTATTGCAATGAAAACCAATAGTACAAAATATTTAATTTCCTGGAAAAACAAAAAAGATCTTGCCGCTCTAAAAAATAAAACGGTTAAAATTAAATTTTATGTAGATGATGGATCCTTATATTCTTTTTGGGTGTCTAAATGGAAAACCGGAGAAAGCAATGGATATACCGCTGGTGGAGGCCCTAAGCTTAATCCTTCCGGAGTAGATGTGCCCTTAGATTAATAATATATATTTTGATGGTGATTGTCCCTTTTTTGGGTTCTTTTTGAATTCGTTCTTAAAGCAACTCGAAGAGGGGATAATCTGTTTATAAGAAGGATGTACAGTCTTCACTATTCACTTCTCACGACTCACAAGCCCCTTGTTCGTTGCCCGATAAACGATATACGATGGACGATAAACGTTGCCCGATAAACGTTGCCCGATAAACGATGGACCATAAAAACTTCTCGATACAATTTTATAAAAATGCTATCGCTATTTTACAAAATCACTCGAAGTGACGGAATCAACCGATAACTGAAAACTGAGAACCCACAACTCACTTCTCACGACTCACAAGCCCGTTGTTCGTTGCCCGATAAACGATGGACGATGGACGATGGACGATAAAAACTTCTCAATACAATTTTATAAAAATGCTATCGCTATTTTACAAAATCACTCGAAGTGACGGAATCAACCGATAACTGAAAACTGAGAACCCACAACTCACGACTCACTTCTCACGACTCACTTCTCACGACTCACAAGCCCGTTGTTCGTTGCCCGATAAACGATGGACGATAAACGATATACGATGGACGATAAAAACTTCTCGATACAATTTTATAAAAATGCTATCGCTATTTTATAAAATCACTCTAAGTGACGGAATCAACCGATAACTGAAAACTGAGAACCCACAACTCACTTCTCACGATTCACGATTCACAACTCACGATTCACAACTCACAACCCACAACTCACAACCCACAACTCACGACTCACTTCTCACGACTCACGATTCACGACTCACGACTCACTTATCACGACTCACTTCTCACGACTCACAAGCCCGTTGTTCGTTGCCCGATAAACGATGGACGATGGACGATGGACGATAGACGATGGACCATAAAAACTTCTCGATACAATTTTATAAAAATGCTATCGCTATTTTATAAAATCACTCTAAGTGACGGAATCAACCGATAACTGAAAACTGAGAACCCACAACTCACGACTCACTTCTCACTTCTCACGACTCACTTCTCACGACTCACAAGCCCGTTGTTCGTTGCCCGTTGTTCGTTGCCCGATAAACGATGGACGATATACGATGGACGATATACGATGGACGATGGACGATAAAAACTTCTCGATACAATTTTATAAAAATGCTATCGCTATTTTACAAAATCACTCGAAGTGACGGAATCAACCGATAACTGAAAACTGAGAACCCACAACTCACGATTCACTTCTCACAACTCACTTCTCACGATTCACGATTCACGATTCACGATTCACTTCCTCATCTTCAACACACACCCCATCGACTCCAAAACAACAACATAATGCGTATTATTCACTTCCTGAACAATCGCCGTCTGATTTGAAAACGGTCCGGAATCTAACGCGATGCTATCCCCCACTTTAAATGGCAGCACAGAAACGTCACAACTACCCGAGCCATCAAGCCCTTTTTTAATAATGGCAATCTCCTCATCCCTAACAATGGCAGGTTTCCCTAACCAAAACAAATAGCGTACAGCACCCGGCGATTGAAAAACCAAATTCCGGTCAGCCTCCTCCAGGCGGACAAAAACATAGGAATTAAAAAGCGGCACTTCCACCTTCTTTTTCCGATCAGACCATTGACGTAGCTGCGTAATCAAAGGGCAATAACATTCTATCCCAGCTTCCGCCAATTGCTCCGCCACTTTTTTCTCCCACTTCGGTTTTGTATAGATTACATACCAATTCATTTCCTGTTTTTTATATTGAAGTAAAAAATAGTTTTTTTACTAAATAATAATAATAATAATAATAATAATAATAATCTTATGTTTTAACAAGTCGCACTTCCAATGTTCAATCTGCCACTTCCAAAAAACAAAACTCATAACTCATAACCGATAACTCAATTCTCACTGTCACCCTGAGCGAAGTCGAAGGGTTGATCAAGACAAATCGAAGATTACTTCATCCGTTCGCCTTTCAGGCTCGGGTCAGCGAACACCACTAAAAAAACAAAAATCAAGTGAGCTAAAAAAGAAAATTAGTTAGAAGCGACATATTTATGACCAATTAATTATCGTAAACAATCATAACTTTCAACCCTTGATTCGCTTTAATATAACGTAGTCGTTACTCGTTACCCGATAAACGATGGACGATAAACGATGGACGATAAACGATGGACGATAAACGATGGACGATAAACGATGGACGATAAAAACTTCTCGATACAATTTTATAAAAATGCTATCGCTATTTTATAAAATCACTCGAAGTGACGAAAACCCACAACCCACGACTCACTGTCATCCTGAGCCTGCCGAAGGACACAACTCATAACTCACAACTCATAACTCACGACTCACTTCTCACGACTCACGACTCACAACTCACAACTCACAAGGACTATAAATATTTCGCTCCTCTGGAACTTATAATGAATAAAGCTCGTACAATAAAGCTCCGTTAGGAGCGAAATATTTATAGAAAAGCATAATCCAATTGATTCAAAGCTCCAGCAGAGCGACATATTTATGACCAATTAATTATCGCAAACAATCATAACTTCCAACCCTTGATTCGCATGAATAAACGATGTTCGTTGTTCGTTACCCGATAAACGATGGACGATGGACCATAAAAACTTCTCGATACAATTTTATAAAAATGCTATCGCTATTTTATAAAATCACTCGAAGTGACGAAAACCCACAACCCACTTCTCACAACTCACTTCTCACGATTCACTTCTCACGACTCACGACTCACAACTCACCATCAAGCCCCAATCCCCTGATACACAAACCCAATCGCTTCCATTTCACCGCGATCTAATATATTCCTCCCATCAAAAACAAAAGCAGGCTTTTGCATCGAATCGTATATTTTTTTCCAATCATAAGTGACAAACTCATCCCACTCCGTAAGCACAGCAATAGCATGTGCCTTCTCACAGGCCTCATACGGATTTTCAAAAGATACAATACTGTTGGCATTAGCTGCGGCAGTTCTGCTCTCCAGATAATCCAAATCAGCCAAAACTTTCTTTCGCGACACCTT
This sequence comes from Flavobacterium granuli, assembly GCF_900129705.1. Classification (GTDB taxonomy): domain Bacteria; phylum Bacteroidota; class Bacteroidia; order Flavobacteriales; family Flavobacteriaceae; genus Flavobacterium; species Flavobacterium granuli. The sequence continues at coordinate 50,870 of NZ_FQWO01000012.1, forward strand.
AGGGTCATAAACAGCAATTTGGGCCTGCTCGTTAATCAAATCATCCGCCACATAAATAGCCGCCGATTCTCGGGTATCATTAGTGTCTTTTTTGAAAGCCCAACCCAGAAAAGTAATTTTCTTATCGGCCACCGTATTATAAAGAGTTCTAACGATGGTATTGGAAAAACGCCTTTTTTGATGGTCATTCATGATGATTACCTGCTCCCAATAATCGGCCACCTCATGCAATCCATAGGATTTTGCGATGTAAACCAAATTCAAAATATCCTTTTGAAAACAGCTACCACCAAAACCAACAGACGCTTTCAGGAATTTGGGTCCAATTCGGCTGTCCATCCCAATGGCTTTAGCCACCTCATTGACATCGGCACCGGTCTTTTCACACAACTCCGACATGGCGTTGATCGAAGAGATTCTTTGTGCCAAAAAAGCATTGGCCGTCAACTTTGACAATTCCGACGACCACACATTAGTCGTTAATATTTTATCGGCTGGCACCCAATTAGAGTAAACACCCACCAATGCCGCTATCGCATGCTGACCTTCTGCCGAAGCATCGCCTCCTATTAGGATTCGGTCAGGCTGCAACAAATCCTGAACGGCAGTTCCCTCTGCCAAAAACTCCGGATTAGAAAGAATCTGAAACTGCACTCCGTTTCCGGTGTTATCCAAAATACTTTTAATAGCCTCCGCTGTTCTTACCGGAAGCGTCGATTTCTCTACGACAATTTTATTGTCCTTAGCCACACTGGCAATTTGTCTGGCACACAATTCGATAAATTTCAAATCGGCAGCCATCCCTTTGCCTTTACCATAAGTTTTAGTAGGCGTGTTAACCGATATAAAAATAATTTGAGCCTCATCAATTGCCTTTTCAACATCAGTAGAAAAAAACAGGTTTCTCCCTCTGGCTTCAGCAACGATGTCTGCTAAACCCGGCTCATAAATGGGAATATTATCCACATCCGCATCATTCCAGGCCGCAATGCGCTCGGCATTCAAATCCACCACAGTCACCTCGATCTGCGGGCATTTCTGTGCAATAACAGCCATAGTAGGCCCTCCAACATATCCGGCTCCTATGCAACAAATCTTTGTAATCTTCATTTATCTAATTTTCAATTTCTTAATATATAATATACTTTATTCGGTTATCGGTTGTCGGTTATCGGTTATCAGTTGATTTCCTTCACTTCGAGTGATTTTATAAAATAGCGATAGCCTTTTTATAAAATTGTATCGAGAAGTCGGTTATCAGTTTTCTGTTGTCAGTTATCAGTTGATTTCCGTCACTTCGAGTGATTTTATAAAATAGCGATAGCCTTTTTATAAAATTGTATCGAGAAGTCGGTTATCAGTTTTCTGTTGTCAGTTATCAGTTGATTTCCGTCACTTCGAGTGATTTTATAAAATAGCGATAGCCTTTTTATAAAATTGTATCGAGAAGTCGGTTATCAGTTTTCTGTTGTCAGTTATCAGTTGATTTCCGTCACTTCGAGTGATTTTATAAAATAGCGATAGCCTTTTTATAAAATTGTATCGAGAAGTCGGTTATCCGTTATCCGTTTTCTGTTGTCGGTTCTCAGTTCTCGGTTCTCGGTTATCAGTTGATTTCCGTCACTTCGAGTGATTTTATAAAATAGCGACAGCTTTTTTATAAAATTGTATCGAGAAGTCGGTTATCCGTTTTCTAAAAAACCGCCAACTCATCCCGATTCCTATCGGGGCTCACAACTCACTACTCACAACTCACTACTCACAACACTATCTCAAATTCCCCCAATACCAATCCACTGCCTCTTTCAATCCTTCGGCCAAAGAATATCTCGGATCATAACCCAACAATCTTTTGGCTTTGTCAATACTCGCCAGAGAATGCGGAATATCCCCCATCCTGTTTGGCCCATACGCAATGGCAACATCGGCAATCCTTGGATCATATTCAGCCAGGTATTTTTTCAAATACCCCATCAAATCATTCAACGTATTCCGATCTCCATAAGCGGTATTGTAAACCGTATTTACCGCCTCTGGATTGGTCGTGCTGATGGCCAATTCATTCATCTGAATCACATTATCAATATAAGTGAAATCACGGGAATAATTTCCGTCCCCATTTATTACTGGACTTTCCAACTGCATCAATTGCATTACAAATTTCGGAATCACCGCCGCATAAGCACCATTCGGATCCTGCTTTCTTCCAAAAACATTAAAATAACGCAAACCAATAGTTTCAATACCATAAGTCCTGCTGAAAATCTCCGCATACAACTCATTGACATACTTGGTAATCGCATAAGGAGACAAAGGTTTCCCTATAACATCCTCTACTTTTGGCAATCCCTCCGAATCTCCATAGGTAGAAGAACTTGCCGCATAGATAAAGCGTTTCACCTTGGCATCACGGCTAGCCACCAATACATTCAAAAAACCGGAAACATTAACATCATTCGTTGTAACGGGATCATTGATCGATCTCGGCACCGACCCCAAAGCCGCCTGATGCAACACATAATCGACCCCTTTTACCGCATTATGACAATCTGTTGCATTTCGTATGTCTCCTTCTATTAACTCAAAATTAGGATGGTTTATAAAATCCTTCAAATTGTGTCGGTGCCCTGTCGCAAAATTATCCAAACAAACTACCTTATGCCCTTTATCTAAAAAATACTCACACAGATTAGACCCAATAAACCCGGCTCCGCCAGTAATCAATATAGTACTTTTCATTTCTTCTTTCATCTCTTTATTCGTGCAATGCTTTAATTTATATGTTACGGAATCTTTTGACTATCTTACTCAGGAAAGACTTGGGCTTATCCTCCTCATGATAGACCTCCGAATAACTGCCATAACTATAGCCGTAACCATATGTTGCCCCATACTTTGCTTTATTTTCAAAACCATTCAAAATAATACTGGCATTCGTTAGCTCTCCTCTCTTCACCCTATTATTCAACAAAGTTATCATATCTTTCTTAGAAAAGTTCTGTCTTACGATATATAAAGTGACATCACAATACTGTGCTAATTCTAAGGAATCAGAAACTAAACCAACCGGAGGGGTATCCAAAATAATATAGTCGTATTTCTTCTTTAACTCTTCAATCAATTCCCCCACACCCTCACTCATAATCATCTCAGCCGGATTAGGAGGAATAGGTCCCGAAACAATCACATCGAGAAAAGGGATTTGTGTAGGATTAATGATTTCATCAATACTTTTTTGTTTGATCAGATAATTTACAATCCCCACTTTATTGGTCAAATTAAACTCATCAAACAATCTGGGTTTTCTCAAATCCAAACCAACAATAACGGTCTTTTTTTCGCTTAAAGCAAATACTGTCGCAATATTAATAGAACAAAAAGTCTTCCCTTCACCACTTACAGAGGAGGTAATCATCAATGTTTTAGCCCCCTCAACATGCTGACGTTTGTATAAAAACTGAAGTGAAGATCGAATAGCCCGGAAAGATTCTGATAATGCTGATTTGGGTTTGTCAAAAACAGCCAAATTAGTAATCTCCTTATTGAGTCCCACGACACCTATCAAAGGGATCTGTGTCAGCTTACTGATATCTTCCGTATTTTGAATAGAATCATTAATAAAAAAGATAATAAAAACAAGAACTAGCGGAAACAGTATGCCTAAAAACAAGGCCAATACATAATTAACCGATGTCCTTGGACCAATTAAACCTCCGCCTACATCTTTGGCTGGATCTATAAAACGAATATCGGACAAATTAGCGGCTTTAACTATATCAGCTTCGCTTCTCTTTTGCAAAAATGTACTGTAAATATTGTTGCTTAAATCATATTTCCGCTTAATTTTGATCAATTCCTGCTGATCATCCGGAAGTCTCTTTATCGAACTTTCTGTTTGATTAATTTTTGCGTTTACCGTTGCCAGATCAAATTGCAAAGATGATTTTGCAGAAGCGATATTCTCTAACAATACTTTTTTAACCGCCTCCATTTGGCTATCAAAATCCTTGAAAATCTTATCGCTTTTTACCGCATAAGCCATTTCAGATCTTTGGGTAGAAAGTGCAATCAATTTAGAAATATTGACTACTATATTTGGATCTTCGATACCCGCTACAGAAGGTGCAGGAAGTTTCGAGTAATCGACACTGCTTTTTAAATAGGATTTCAAAGAATTGTAATAGGCCAATTTGCGGCTCACTTCATCTTTCTTAACATCATATTCTAAAACCTGATTCGAGAATTTTTCCCCGCCTTCTTCTATATCATATATATTTTTCCCTTTTCTGAATGATTTCAACTCTTCACCAGTTTCTTTCAACTGAGACTCCATGGCCACAAGGGTGCTGTCAATAAATTCTATTGTATTGGTGGCAAACTGGTTCTTACTGTCCAATTGCCTTTTCATGAGCATCTTTACAGTCGAATTCAAATATTCGACCATTCTGGCCTTATTATTTCCCTGCATTGCAAGTGTAATTATAGAACCTCCTTTATCATCCGATCGCACATTGATTCCTTTATAGCGGGATACCGTGGCATCAAAATTATTAAATCGGACGAAATACTCATTGCCCTTATAAAAACCGGGATTGTCTTTTATGTGCAATTTCCAGCTCAAAAAAGGCAATGAAACCTGCTCTCCCACCCTGTATTTTTTTACAAAATCACCCGGTACAACAGTAGTATTATGCTGCGAATTAGTCGAGTAACTAATTAATGAAACTGTATTATTTTCGAACGGAATTCGAATTTCATATTCATTTTCGTTCAGGAACTTAATCCCTATGAGACTCCCGGCAAGCTGCCCTTTTGATTTATCGATATCGACATAAAAAGGAACAGCTCCATAAGCATCAATAAGATTGTATTTTCCTTGAACCAAATAATCAATATAATATTGCAATTTATCTACAACCAGTTCATTATGGGATCTGGACTGCAAAGTGGTGGAAATAGTCTGGACCTGATCAGAAGTGCCTCCCCAGTTGAACACCAGACTGGTATTGGAGGTAAAAAGAGGATTGCTTTCTTCTTTTACAGAAATTAGCGTTTCCATCCCATAAATCTTTTCGATCCTGACATTTATCTGGTAAGCTATTGTGAAGGTAATCAAAAGACTTATTAAGAACCACCTCCAGTAGCTTCCTATCTTGATTAAAAACCCTTTGAAGTCAAAGCTGACTTGGTTTTCAAAAATTGAAAAATCTTTTATATCTAACATTTTTTAAAATGTATTTTAATTTTTTAATAGTAAAAAAGTAGTGGTAGCCAGTGATAACAACGTTATAATGGTTCCTAAAGATTCAATTCCTGTTTTTCCTGTTCCCCAAGTTTTTTGCTTAAGGGGTTTTACATATATATAATCATTGGGTTGTAAATAAAAATAAGGGGACTGCATGACGTTTATATCTGTAAGATCTAAATCATGCATCTGACTCCCGGTAGGTGATTGCCGAATAATTGTAACTGCTTTTCTATTTCCTGTTAGGGTAATATCTCCAGCATTGGCTATAGCTTCCAAAATATTGACATGCTCTTGAAATAGCGTTTTGGTTCCTGTACTGCCCACTTCACCATTAATGGTATATCGGAATCCGGCTAATTTAACAGTCACAAAAATGTTCGCTTCTTTATTAAAATATTCTGCAAGCAATTGTTTTTCAATTCTAGTTCTTACTTCATCCAAAGTAAAACCTATTACATTGATTTCCCCCAGAATTGGCATTCTAATATTACCATGATCATCCACAGTAAAACCGTCAAAATACAATCCTGATTCTGATTTACTTCCTAATTCTGCTTGGTTTGTTGTACTGAAAATGGCGACTAACTTAGGATCAATGGCCTTTATGTTGATACTCAACACATCATTGGTTTGCAATCGGTATGGTTTTGTAACTACAGCTGAGATCGAAGTTTCTGTTTGAACACTATTCTTTTTTTGTAAATAAATCAAATCCTGAGTTGGGATACAGGACGTAAACAACACACTAATACTTAAAAGCAAATAGAATATAGGTTTGTTCATCTTTACAGTTTAGATAACAAATATAGCTTTTCCTTTACTATATTAAAAGTTTAGCCTTTCTTTTTAAGCCAATTAATTGCTTTTAAAAGACTTCTCAAATGGTACCCGTTGCAATATGCTTCTTCCCAATGTAACTTCATCGGCATATTCCAACTCATCACCTACCGCTATTCCTCGGGCAATTGTAGAAATAATAATTGCCGCATCTGCAATTTGCTTATAAATATAAAAATTAGTCGTATCGCCCTCCATTGTTGAGCTTAGGGCAAAAATAACTTCGCTGATTTTGCCCTCTTTTACTTTTTCTACAAGTGTAGCTATTTTGAGCTGACTTGGACCAACTCCATCTATAGGCGAAATTTTTCCGCCCAAAACATGATAAACACCTCTAAACTGACCGGTATTTTCAATAGCCATTACATCCCGGATGTCTTCTACGACGCACACTACTTGGTGATTTCTGTTCTTATTAGAACAAATTTCACAAACGGCATTATCCGAAATATTATGACAATTTTCGCAATACTTAATATCCTCCCGCATAGTCGTTAACGCCTGTGCTAAAAAACCGGTCTGCTCTTTGGGCTGTTTTAATAAATGCAAGACTAATCGCAAAGCAGTTCGTTTACCAATTCCTGGCAACTGTGCGATTTCATTTACCGCTTTTTCTATTAATTTTGAAGAAAATTCCATCAAGAAAATAAATAATTTAAAAATCCCGCTCTCCGAATTTTGTGGCTAATATTGATTTATAGTTAACAAAACCAATGTACAAGCCACTTCAACCTTAATATTATTTAGTTCTAAAAGCTGATACAACTCTGGATTTTCTGTCCCTGGATTAAAAACCACACGTTTTGGTTTGGCTTCCACGATATAATTATAATAATCGCGTTGACGAGCCGGGTTTAAATATAAAGTAATTGTATCTACATTTTTTAACGGAATGGCTTTAGTTTGAATTTTAATTCCTTCTACTTCTCCTGCATTTTGACCTATCGCAAGTACCGAATGCCCTTTTTCGACAAGCATTTTAATGGCTTTATAGGCATATCTGTCCGGTTTTGATGAGGCTCCAAGAACTAAAGTTTTTTTATTTTTCATTGAATTGCTGTTTTTTTTTGTAAAAGTACTAAAATACTATAGTCCGTTTTCAATTAAAATTAATATCTTTCGTTTTTTGTATTACTTATAATTTGAGGTTAAATTCATCTTATTGTAACTTTTTCTTAATTATAGAAATACTTTATTCTTCCGTAAAACCAACTAATTTCGCGAAAAAAAATGGATCTTTTTATTTATTTATTTGCTGCTCTTTTTTCAGTTTTAAACCCAATTGGAACAATTCCAATATTTGTTGGACTCACACAACATGACGACAAAAAAGAACGCTCCCGAATTTCCTTATGGACTGCCATCAACGTTTTTATCATTTTGGTTGTTTCTTTTTTCTTAGGCGAATATGTGCTGTCTTTTTTCGGAATCAGCATTGAAGCTTTGCGCATTGCTGGAGGAATTGTTATTGCCACATCCGGATTCTCACTGCTTACAGGCAAATTCAATAAAAAAAGAGGGGTAAATAAAAAAGTAGAAAATGACGCACAAACCCGAAATGACATTGCCTTAACTCCACTAGCCATTCCGATGCTTGCCGGGCCGGGATCCATTTCGTTATTGATTGCTTTTTACCACGAACACCAAAACACACCTGAAATCATCATTTCTGTTTTGGCCATATTTGCAGTAGCAGTCTCTATTTTCATCACCTTGAGAAGTGCGCATTATTTAGCTAAAATTCTCGGTGCATCGGGAATTGTAGCCATCTCAAGAATTGTAGGATTCATTGTAATCGCAATTGGGGTACAGTATATTATCAGTTCCTTAATCACCATTGTAAAAGATAATCTGTCTTAAAAAAACAGTCAAAAAAAAGACCCTCATTTCTGAAGGTCTTTTTGTTATGCTTTTGGCAAGAAAATTTCTGCCATCATACATCTGGCACTTCCACCACCACAGGCTTCAATAGTATCTAAACTGGAACTGAGAATCTCAGCGTGTTTCTCCAGCTGTTCTATTTGCTTCGGTGTTAAACTCTGGTAGGCAGCAGTACTCATAACTAAATACCTTTTGTCATTTGCGCCACTAACTTCGAGCATGTTTCCTGCAAAACTGTCGACCTGAGCTTCGGTGATTAAAATAATTTCTTTATTGTCTTTTTTCAGATTATCCAAAACCATTTTGCGCTCTTTTTTATCATCAATACAATCAGCACAAATAACAGCAAAAGTTTCCCCCAGACACATCATCACATTAGTATGATAAATTAGTTTTCGCTCTCCATTTACAGTTTGAAAAGCTTCAAAAAGTACTGGTGCATAATCAAAATCTTCACAAAACTCAATAAACAGCTCTTCATCGGCTCTGGGAGACAATGCGCAATACGCTTTTTCATTGGTTCTGTCAAGGAGCAAACTTCCGGTTCCTTCCAGATAAAAACCATCCTCTTCAGCAGAGGTATAATCTATAATATTATCTATTTGAAATCCTTTATCTTCAAGAAGGTCAAAAATTTCTTCGCGACGTTCTTCACGGCGATTTTCGGCAAACATTGGATACAAGGCCACATCGCCATTTTCGTGAAATGATACCCAATTATTAGGAAAAATACTATCCGGAGTATCTGTGCCTAAAGCATCCTCTACAACAACTACATCAACCCCTACATTTCTTAACTTCTCTACCAAAGCATCAAATTCCTGCTGTGCTTTAGCATTTACAGTTGCCGGCAAAAGCCCTTCTACTACTTTTTGGTAATAATTATTTACAGCCGTTTGCTCATTCATTCGAAACGCTGTCGGGCGAATCATCAATATGGAATTTGTTGTTTGTTTCATAATTTACAATCCTACAAAGGAAAATTTATTAAAAATTAGCATTATTACCACCCATTTCAAAGTTGTATACTTTTAGAATTTAAGCACTAATTACAACTTATGATTAATTAAAACAGGACAAAGATAAAAAAAGCCTCACCAGAAGTGAAGCTTTTCAAATAGATTATCTTTTGTCTGTTGGTTTAAAATCCCTTAAAGGAGCACCTGTATACACTTGTCTAGGTCTTCCGATAGGTTCTTTATTTTCACGCATTTCTTTCCATTGTGCAATCCAACCCGGTAAACGTCCTATGGCAAACATTACGGTAAACATATCTGTAGGAATCCCCAAAGCTCTGTAAATAATTCCAGAATAGAAATCTACATTTGGATATAAATTTCTTGATTTAAAGTATTCATCTTCTAAAGCTGCTGCTTCCAGTTTCTTTGCAATGTCAAGAATCGGATCATTAACTCCCAAAGTTTCCAAAACTTCATTTGCCGCTTTCTTAATGATTTTAGCTCTTGGGTCAAAGTTTTTGTAAACTCTGTGACCGAATCCCATCAATCGAAAAGGATCATTTTTATCTTTGGCCTTAGCCATATATTTGTCTGTATCCCCACCATTCTTATGAATTTCTTCCAGCATTTCAAGAACAGCCTGATTTGCTCCACCGTGTAACGGCCCCCAAAGTGCAGAGACACCGGCAGAAATAGACGCGAATAATCCGGCGTGAGAAGAACCAACCATTCTAACGGTCGATGTAGAACAGTTTTGCTCATGATCACCGTGAAGAATAAATAATTTATCCAATGCATCAATTACTATCGGATTTGCTTTATAAGGCTCTGTTGGCAATTCAAACATCAATCTCATGAAATTCTCTACATATCCTTTGGTATTATCATAATAATTTAAAGGATAGCCCATGCTTTTTCTATAAGTCCAAGTGGCGATAACCAGGAATTTACCCATAGTTTTACATACAGCCTCATACATTTCCTTTTCGTTTTCAACATTTACTGATTTAGGGTTAAATGCCGTTAAAGCGCTAGTCAAAGCGGCCAACACTCCCATTGGGTGTGCTGTTCTAGGAAAACCATCAATGATGTTTTTCATTTCCTCATTAACTAAAGTATACTTTCTGATATCTGTTTCAAATTGCTCTAGCTGAACCTTCGTTGGCAATTCTCCAAAAATCAAAAGATAAGAAACTTCTAAGAAATCTGCTTTCTCAGCTAAATCTTCTATTGCATACCCTCTGTAACGCAAAATACCAAGTTCACCATCTAAGAACGTAATTTCACTAGTACAAGAACCTGAATTTTTGTACCCCGGATCAAGAGTAATCACTCCAGTTAAATCCCTCAATTTGTTTATATCGATAGCTTCTTCATTTTCGCTCCCTTTGATTATTGGAAACTCATATTTTTTACCATCAATTTCTAATATAGCTGTTTTTGACATAATATTTTTGATAAATCTTCATTTTTTAATAACGTACCAAATCTAAGGATTATAACATTAATTAAAAAGAGAAAACTTTATTGATATTGTTAAATTTAACAAAAAAAGCCATTCGCGTAAAACGAATGGCTTTTGAAAAAAATATTTAAAAAAATTATTTTATTTTGAAAGCATTTTTTCCAGGAAAATAAGCTGTATCTCCCAACTCTTCTTCTATTCTTAATAATTGATTGTATTTTGCCATACGATCTGAACGAGAAGCCGAACCTGTTTTGATTTGACCACAATTCAAAGCAACTGCCAAATCAGCAATGGTATTATCTTCTGTCTCTCCTGAACGGTGCGACATTACTGAAGTATAACCCGCGTTTTTAGCCATGTTCACTGCTGCAATTGTTTCGGTCAAAGTTCCAATTTGGTTTACTTTGATAAGAATTGAATTAGCAATTCCTTTTTCGATACCAGTCGACAAACGCTCTACATTAGTCACAAATAAATCGTCTCCAACCAATTGAACTTTATCACCGATTTTCTCCGTAAGCAATTTCCATCCATCCCAGTCATTTTCATCCATACCGTCTTCGATAGAAATAATTGGATATTTAGCAACTAGTTCAGCTAAATACTCCACTTGCTCCGCTGAAGATCTTACTTTTCCTGTTTCACCTTCAAATTTAGTGTAATCGTATTTTCCGTTTACATAAAATTCTGCAGCAGCACAGTCTAAAGCAATCATAATCTCATCACCAAATGTGTATCCAGCGTTTTCAACCGCTTTTTTAATTGTATCCAATGCATCTTCGGTTCCACCAGCTAAATTTGGAGCAAAACCACCTTCGTCACCAACGGCTGTTGAAAGTCCTCTATCGTGTAATACTTTTTTAAGACTGTGGAAAATTTCTGTACCCATTTGCATCGAATGAGAAAAAGAAGTGGCTTTTACCGGGAAAATCATAAATTCCTGAAAAGCGATTGGCGCATCAGAATGCGAACCTCCATTGATAATATTCATCATTGGAACCGGCAATGTATTTGCCGAAACTCCACCAATATATCTATATAAAGGCAATCCTAATTCATTAGCGGCTGCCTTGGCAACAGCAAGTGAAACTCCTAGAATGGCGTTAGCACCTAATTTAGATTTGTTTGGAGTACCATCTAAATCAATCATCATTTGATCAATTAAATTTTGTTCGAAAACAGATGTCCCCAAAAGTTCTTCGGCAATAATGGTATTAACATTATTCACCGCATTCAAAACTCCTTTTCCTAAAAAGGCTTTTCCACCGTCACGTAATTCAACCGCTTCATGTTCTCCGGTTGAGGCTCCAGAAGGTACTGCCGCTCTTCCTAAAACACCGTTATCCGTAACTACGTCTACTTCTATTGTAGGATTTCCTCTTGAATCGAAAATTTGTCTTGCGTGAATTTTGATAATAATACTCATACTACTTGATTTTAAATTTTGAAATACAAATATATTCTATCTTTTGAAATGATTTTATGAAAATAATGAATGTTATTAACGAAAACGATATAATTATTTTTAAAATACATCATTCACACTATTTTATAAAAACTTTCTGCAAATTTTATTCTTTACATTTCAAAATCGCCTAAAAAAAATTGATTTACTCCTAAATAAACAAACAGGCGAAAAAGTCATTTTTAACAATTTATTCCCACAACAAATAATTGATTTACAGTTATTTAATGTAAATTTAGATGTTTAAAAAACAAATAAAGCAAGCTGTTTTCAAAAAACTTAAAAGAGAACTAAGATGAGAACAATTCAAAACTCCAACGACCCAATCCGTTCCAATGAAATCATAGCATTACTAAACAGTACAGCTACACCATTAGAAAGCTCAAACGACCTGGATCCATTACTTGAATATATAGGGGAAGCTAAATATGTTTTGCTTGGCGAAGCCTCCCACGGAACCCATGAATATTATACCTGGAGAGCAAAAATAACACAGCGCCTAATTAAAGAGAAAGGATTTTCATTTGTTGGCGTAGAAGGAGATTGGCCGGATTGTTATCGATTAAATCGCTATGCAAAAGGGTATTTAGATCCGGGAAAAGACATTTTTAGCGTTATGGACGAATTCAAAAGATGGCCAACATGGATGTGGGCCAATTGGGAAACGGCTGCATTCATCGATTGGCTGAAGACCCACAATGAAAATATCGCTGCCGATAAGAGAATCGGCTTTTACGGCTTAGATCTATACAGCTTCAGAGAATCAATGAATTCCATTATCCAATACTTAGAAAAAAACGATCCAAAAGCCTTGAAAATTGCAAAAGAAGCTTTGAGTTGCTATGAACCCTATTCCAAAGACGAAGGACAATCCTATGCTAGAGCTTCTGCTTTTGTACCTGAGCTATGCGAAAATGAGATTATCAATATGCTTACGGCAATCAGAAAAAATGCCGTGAATTACAATTCGGATCATGAAAATGCAATGAGCACGGAACAAAATGCCTTTGTGGCACGAAATGCCGAAAAATACTTTAGAGCCATGATAAGAAGAGGATCAGCCTCATGGAACATTCGCGATGAACACATGGTTTCTACAGTAGAACGACTCTTGAAATTCCACGGAACTGACGCAAAAGTGATCGTCTGGGAACACAATACCCATATTGGCGACGCACGCGCCACTGACATGGCAGCCGAAGGAATGGTAAATGTGGGACAACTATTAAGAGAGCAATATTCAACCGACGGAGTGGTGGCCGTAGGATTTGGTTCTTACAAAGGAAGTGTCATAGCCGGCAGAGAATGGGGAGATTCTATGCGAAAAATAAACGTTCCCGAAGCCGAACAAGAAAGCTGGGAAGATCTTTTCCATCTTGCCAGCAACGGACAAAACAAACTTTTATTGATGAACACGCTAAGAGAAGAAAAGTGTCTTTCAGACTTTATCGGACACAGAGCCATAGGTGTGGTCTATAATCCGGAACACGAAAGATTCGGGAATTATGTCCCTAGTATTTTACCCAAAAGATATGATGCTTTCGTATATTTAGATGAAACAACTGCATTGCATCCAATACATATTCAACCGCAAGGCAACCAAATTCCAGAAACTTATCCTTTTGGAATGTAAAACCTATTAAATCATAAAAAAGGGTCTGACTTTATAAAAAGTCAGACCCTTAATATTTTTTAAATAGTTCTTTTAATACAAAATTACCGTAAAAACAGAAACCTTATCCTTTTATATTTTCAATAAATTGATCGAATAAATACGAAGAATCATGAGGCCCAGGACTTGCTTCCGGATGGTACTGAACAGAAAAACAATTTTTATTCTTCATACGCATTCCAGCAACCGTTCCATCATTAAGATGTAGATGTGTAATCTCTAAATCCGGGTGATTATCTAATTCCTCTTTGTTCACCGCAAAACCGTGATTCTGAGATGTAATTTCTCCTTTACCAGAAATTATATTTTTCACCGGATGGTTAATTCCTCTATGTCCGTTGAACATTTTATAAGTAGAAACGCCATTAGCCAAACCAATTACCTGATGTCCCAAACAGATACCAAATAAGGGTTTATTATTTGCCAGAATTTCTTTAGCTACTTCAATTGCACTTGAAAGCGGTTCTGGATCACCAGGTCCATTAGACAAGAAAAAGCCATCTGGATTAAAAGAAGCCATCTCTTCATAAGTTGAATCAAAAGGAAAAACTTTAATATAACAATCTCTTTTGGCCAGATTACGAAGTATATTCGTTTTAATACCTAAATCTAAAGCTGATATTTTATAAGTTGCATCCTCATTCCCGAAGAAGTAAGGTTCTTTAGTTGAAACTTTTGAAGCTAACTCCAATCCTTTCATATCCGGAACTTTTGCTAATGCCACTTTTAATTCTTCTACTGAAGTTCCATCCGTACAAATAACTGCATTCATAGCTCCGTTATCACGAATATAACTTACTAAGGCTCTTGTATCCACATCTGAGATGCAAATTAGATTATGCTTTATAAAATAATCTTCTAAACTTCCAGAAGCATCTTCTCTTGAATAATTGAAACTAAAGTTTTTACAAACCAAGCCTGAGATTTTGATCCCATCAGATTCCACTTCTTTGTCATTCACTCCATAATTACCGATGTGAGTATTTGTTGCCACCATGATTTGACCAAAATAAGAAGGATCCGTAAAGATCTCCTGATATCCGGTCATACCTGTATTGAAACAAACTTCACCAAAAGTTGTCCCGCTAATTCCTATCGATTTTCCGTGAAAAATTGTTCCATCACTTAGTAAAAGTATGGCGCTTTGTCGTGTTGTATATTTCATGTATAGTTAAATATTGTGCAAATTTAATTCATTAATATAATGGATGCAAACTTTTAAATTTTATTCTAAAATAAAAGTATTAATCTACAGGAAGTACATTCCATTCCTCATTTATATTTTGCTTCAAAAAAATCAAAAAAAAAGGATAAACTAAAAATAGTTTATCCTTGATTCTTATTGAATGATTATTTTCATAACTATTCAGCAGCGTCTGTAGTAGTTTCAGTTTCAGCAACTGGAGCTTCAGTAGCTTCATCCGCTTTCTTAGCTTTTCCACCACGACGGCTTTTTGCTTTTTTAACTTCTTTTTTCCCGCCATTGTAAAGTTCATTGAAATCTACCAATTCGATCATTGCCATATCAGCATTATCTCCTAAACGATTTCCAACTTTAATGATACGAGTGTATCCACCTGGACGATCTCCTACTTTAGCAGCTACGTCTCTGAACAAGTCAGTTACAGCATATTTGCTACGTAAGTAAGCAAAAACGATACGACGATTGTGAGTCGTATCATTTTTAGATTTTGTTATAAGCGGCTCAACAAATTGTTTAAGCGCTTTTGCTTTAGCGACAGTAGTGTTAATACGTTTGTGCTCAATAAGAGAACAAGCCATATTAGCCAACATAGATTTTCTATGTGCAGTCTGTCTGCTTAAGTGATTGAATTTTTTTCCGTGTCTCATTGCTATGTAAATTTAAACCTTGCGGCTTAGATTATTCTTTATCTAGTTTGTATTTTGCCAAATCCATTCCAAAGTTCAAATTCTTAATAGCTACAAGTTCATCTAGCTCAGTTAAAGATTTTTTACCGAAATTACGGAATTTCATTAGGTCATTTTTATTGAACGATACTAAATCACCAAGTGTATCAACTTCAGCCGCTTTCAAACAATTTAATGCTCTTACAGACAAATCCATATCAACAAGCTTAGTTTTAAGCAATTGTCTCATGTGTAATGATTCCTCATCATATGATTCTGTTTGTGCAATTTCATCAGCCTCGAGTGTAATCCTTTCGTCAGAGAATAACATGAAATGGTGAATTAAAACTTTAGCAGCTTCAGTAAGAGCATCTTTAGGATTAATTGAACCATCAGTTTTTATTTCAAAAACTAATTTTTCATAATCTGTTTTTTGCTCTACACGAAAGTTTTCAATGGCGTATTTTACGTTTTTTACCGGAGTAAAAATAGAATCCGTAAAAATAGTTCCAATTGCAGCATTTTGTTTTTTGTTCTCCTCAGCAGGAACATATCCTCTACCTTTTTCGATTGTTAAATCGATATTCAGTTTGATTTTACTGTCTAAATTACAGATCACAAGTTCTGGGTTCAAAACTTGAAAACCTGAAAGGAATTTTTGAAAATCACCAGCTGTTAATTGATCTTTACCAGAAACTGAAACAGTAACTGCTTCGTTATCTATATCTTCAATTTGACGTTTGAAACGTACTTGTTTAAGATTAAGAATGATTTCGGTAACATCTTCAACAACTCCTGAAATAGTAGAAAACTCATGATCTACACCTTCTATGCGAACAGATGTAATTGCATAACCTTCTAATGCTGAAAGCAAAACTCTTCTAAGTGCATTACCAACGGTCAATCCGTAACCAGGTTCTAAAGGTCTGAATTCAAACTTACCTTCAAAATCGGTTGAATCGATCATGATAACTTTATCGGGCTTTTGAAAATTAAATATTGCCATAAATTTCGACTAAGTCAATTATTATTTGTTGTACAACTCTACGATTAATTGTTCTTTAATGTTTTCTGGGATTTGAAGTCTAGCTGGTACAGTTACAAAAGTACCTTCTTTGACATCATTATTCCAAGTAATCCATTCATAAACATGACTTGAATTAGATAAAGAACGTTCGATAGCTTCTAATGACTTAGATTTTTCACGAACTGCAACTTTATCACCAGGTTTAAGGTGGTAAGAAGCAATATTTACAACATCACCATTCACGGTAATATGTCTGTGAGAAACAAGTTGTCTCGCGCCTCTTCTAGAAGGAGCAATACCCATTCTAAATACAACGTTATCTAATCTTGCTTCACATAACTGTAAAAGAACCTCACCGGTAACTCCTTTAGTAGCTGATGCTTTTTTAAATAAACCTCTGAATTGTTTTTCTAAAATTCCATAAGAATATTTAGCTTTTTGCTTTTCCATTAACTGGATTGCATATTCAGATTTTTTACCTCTTTTTTTAGCCATCCCGTGTTGTCCAGGTGGATAATTTCTTTTTTCGAAAGCTTTGTCATCTCCGAAAATTGCCTCGCCAAATTTACGAGCAATTCTAGTTTTTGGACCAGTATATCTTGCCATTTCTATGAATTAATTAAGGTAGAGATTATGAATTCAGGTCAAATCCTTCGATAATCGTTATTCTACCTAGTTATACTTAAATTAAATTATTAAACTCTACGTCTTTTTGGAGGACGACATCCGTTGTGAGGCATTGGAGTAACGTCGATAATTTCAGTCACTTCAATTCCACCATTATGTAAAGAACGGATGGCAGACTCACGTCCGTTTCCTGGTCCTTTTACATAAACCTTAACTTTTTTCAATCCAGCTTCAAGAGCTACTTTACTACAATCTTCTGCTGCCATTTGAGCTGCGTATGGAGTATTCTTTTTAGAACCTCTAAAACCCATCTTACCAGCTGAAGACCAAGAAATAACTTCACCTTTTTTGTTTGTCAAAGAAATGATGATGTTATTGAAGGTAGCAGAAATATGAGCTTCTCCCGTTGATTCAACGATAACTTTACGTTTTTTTGCAGTTGCTTTAGCCATATTACTTATTATTTAGTTGCTTTTTTCTTGTTAGCAACAGTTTTTCTTTTACCTTTTCTAGTTCTAGAGTTGTTCTTAGTTCTTTGTCCTCTTAAAGGAAGACCAGTTCTATGACGGATACCTCTATAACATCCAATATCCATTAAACGTTTGATGTTCAAAGAAACTTCAGAACGCAATTCTCCTTCAATTTTAAAAACTCCAACAGCTTCACGAATTGCTCCGATCTCGTCATCATTCCAGTCTTGAACTTTCTTGTCTTGGCTAACTTGAGCTTTTTCTAAAATCTCAATAGCTCTACTTTTTCCTAATCCGAAGATATAGGTAAGTGCTATAACACCTCTCTTATTTTTCGGGATATCAACCCCTGCTATTCTTGCCATAATTATCCTTGTCTTTGTTTAAATCTAGGATTCTTTTTGTTTATAACGTACAATCTCCCTTTTCTACGCACAATAATGCACTCGGGACTTCTCTTTTTTACTGATGCTCTAACTTTCATTGTGAATATCCTTTAATATCTATAAGTAATTCTTGCTTTTGACAAATCATAAGGACTCATTTCTAGTTTCACCTTATCACCAGGTAATAATTTGATGTAATGCATACGCATTTTACCAGAAATATGAGCAATTACAATATGTCCGTTTTCTAACTCCACACGGAACATAGCATTTGATAATGCTTCAATTATGGATCCGTCTTGTTCTATTGCTGATTGTTTTGCCATAAAATTAAGCTACTGCTTTTCTATTTTTACCACTTTTCATTAAACCATCATAATGTTTGTTTAACAAATATGAATTAATTTGCTGAATTGTATCTATAGCGACACCAACCATAATTATTAATGAGGTACCTCCAAAAAACATTGCCCAAGATTGTTGAACATCCATAAGACTCACGATAATTGCTGGGAACACAGCTATTAAAGCTAGAAATAAAGATCCTGGGAAAGTAATTAAAGACATCACTTTGTCTAGAAAATCAGAAGTTTCTACACCAGGCCTAACACCCGGAATAAATCCACCACTTCTTTTCAAATCATCTGACATCTTGTTAGTAGGAACCGTAATCGCAGTATAAAAGTATGTAAATACAACTATTAAAGTCGCAAAAACAAAATTATACCAAAATCCGAACATATTACTAAAAGCACCAACAATAGATTGTGAAGCATCTGACTTTGATAACCCAGCTAATGCAGCAGGAATAAACATAATTGCCTGAGCAAATATAATAGGCATAACCCCTGAAGCATTCAGCTTCAATGGAATCCATTGTCTATTTCCTCCCATCATATCTTGTTCAAAATCGCCTGATGTTGTACGACGAGCGTACTGAACTGGTATTTTTCGTATCGCCATGGTCAATAAGACACAGGCAATAATAACCAAAAGCCATATAATAATTTCGATAACCAATAACATTGGTCCACCGTTGTTATTTGTAACTCTTGTTGTAAATTCTTGTATAAATGCTTGAGGAAATCTTGCAAGTATACCTACCATAATCAAAAGCGATATACCATTTCCAATTCCTTTATCAGTTATTTTTTCTCCCAACCACATGGCAAAAATTGTACCTGTAACTAAGATAATTACTGAAGAAAATAAGAATTCAAAAGAATTAAACCCTAACAAAAATGCACTACTAGGTAAAGTTCTATATAGATTATAGATATAAGTTGGTCCTTGAACCAAAGTAATTACAATGGTTAACCAACGAGTAATCTGATTAATCTTTTTTCTACCGCTTTCACCATCATTTTGAAGTTTTTGCAAATAAGGAATAGCAATTCCCATCAGCTGAACAACAATAGATGCCGAAATGTAAGGCATAATCCCTAAGGCAAAAACTGACGCTTGAGAAAATGCACCACCAGTAAACATATCTAAGATGGATCCAATACCACTTTTGGTTTGGCCAGCTAAATTAGCTAATTGTGTTGCATCGATACCCGGAAGCGTAACATGTGCTCCAAATCGATAAACTAAAAGCAGACCTAATGTAATTAGGATTCTGTTTTTTAGTTCCTCGATTTTCCAAACATTACTTATTGATTCAATAAATTTCTTCATAAATTGAAAAATTATATTGTTACAGCCTCTCCACCAGCAGCCTCAATGGCAGCCTTTGCAGTAGCAGTAAATTTGTGAGCAGTTACTTTTAATTTCGCAGTCAATTCTCCTCTTCCTAAAATCTTAACGATCTCATTTTTTGTAGCTAAACGGTTAGAAACAAAAACTGTCATATCAACAGTATCTGTAATCACACCATTATCTACTAATAATTGAAGTGTATCAAGATTTACACCTTCGTATTCTTTACGATTGATGTTTGTAAAACCAAACTTAGGCACACGTCTTTGAAGTGGCATTTGCCCTCCTTCAAAACCAATCTTTTTAGAATAACCAGAACGAGATTTTGCTCCTTTGTGTCCACGTGCAGCGGTACCACCTTTTCCAGAACCTTCTCCTCTACCTAATCTTTTATTTTGATTGTGCGTTGACCCTTCAGCTGGTTGTAAGTTACTTAAATTCATAACAATATGTGTTATTTAGCTTCTTCAACAGAAACTAAGTGTTTAACTTTGTTTATCATCCCAAGGATTGCAGGGTTTGAGTCATGTTCTACAACTTGACCCATTTTACGTAGACCTAAAGCCTCTAATCCTCTTTTTTGATCAAGTGGACAGTTGATTTTACTTCTAACTTGTTTTACTAATAATTTAGCCATAATTTCCTTGAATTAACCTTTAAAAACTTTTTCTAAAGATACTCCTCTTTGTTTTGCAACGGTGTGAGCACTTCTCATTTGTAATAAAGCATCAAAAGTTGCTTTCACTACGTTGTGAGGATTTGATGATCCTTGAGATTTAGACAATACATCGTGAATACCTACTGATTCAAGAACTGAACGAACAGCTCCACCAGCAATAACTCCTGTACCATGAGAGGCAGGAATTAAGAATACACGTGCACCACCAAATTTACCTTTTTGTTCGTGAGGAACTGATTGACCATTCAAAGGAATTTTTACTAAATTTTTCTTAGCGTCTTCTACTGCTTTCGCAATTGCTTCAGAAACATCTTTAGATTTTCCTAATCCATGTCCTACAACTCCATTTTCATCACCTACAACTACAATAGCAGAAAAACCGAAAGCTCTACCCCCTTTTGTAACCTTAGTAACACGATTAACACTCACCAAACGATCTTTTAATTCAAGACCACTTGGTTTTACTAACTCTACATTCTTGTATTTATTAGACATAATATATTAGAATTTAAGTCCAGCCGCTCTTGCGCCTTCCGCTAATGATTTAATACGACCGTGATACAAATAACCTCCTCTATCGAAAGTTACTACATCTATCCCAGCTTTTAACGCTTTCTCTGCAACAAGTTTTCCAACAGCTGCAGCGATTTCCACGTTCGTACCTTTACCTATCTCTTTTTCTCTTGAAGAAGCAGCTAATAAAGTAACTCCGTTTACATCATCAATAAGTTGAGCGTAAATTTCTTTGTTACTTCTAAATACAGACAGCCTTGGATTAGCAGCAGTACCACTAATTGTTTTTCTGATTCTGAATCTAATTCTCTGTCTTCTTTCAGGTTTTGTTAATGACATAATCTTATTTTTTAAGCTGATTTACCTGCTTTTCTTCTTAATACTTCACCTACAAATTTAACACCTTTTCCTTTGTAAGGTTCTGGTTTACGGAAACCTCTAATTTTTGCCGCAACCTGACCTAAAAGTTGTTTATCAAACGATGTTAACTTAACAATTGGGTTTTTACCTTTTTCAGATATTGTCTCTAAAGTTACTTCTGGAGCAATTTCTAAAACAATATTATGAGAAAATCCAAGAGCTAAATCTAGTTTTTGTCCTTGATTAGAAGCTCTGTAACCTACTCCTACCAATTCTAAAGATTTTGTAAAGCCATCAGTCACACCAACAATCATATTATTGATTAAAGATCTGTACAAACCGTGTTTTGCTCTTTGGTCTTTGTGATCAGACGATCTGTCTACTTGAACTTGACCGTCTTCAACTGTTACAGTAACGTCCGAAAACTCCTGTGTTAGTTGACCATTTTTTCCTTTTACTGTAATAATACCGTCTTTAACTTCTACAGTTACACCAGCAGGGATTACAATTGGATTTTTACCTATTCTTGACATCTTATAGTCTTTTTATTAGTATACGTAACAAATTACTTCTCCACCAACGTTAAGTTGTTTGGCTTTCTTTCCAGTCATCAAACCTTTTGATGTAGAAACAATAGCAATTCCTAATCCGTTAAGGATTCTTGGAATAGAAGCAGAACTTGAATATTTACGCAAACCTGGTTTACTAATTCTTTGGATATCTTTAATTACTGACTCTTTAGTATCTTTATCATACTTCAAAGCAATTTTGATTGAACCCTGAACAGCGTTGTCTTCAAATTTGTAACTTAAGATATAACCTTGATCAAATAAGATCTTAGTTATTTCTTTTTTTAGATTAGATGCAGGAATTTCGACAACTTTGTGGTTTGCAGCCACAGCGTTTCTAACTCTTGTTAAATAATCTGCAATAGGATCTGTATACATATGTATTAATTTGCGGTTATGGTTTTCTTCAGACTATCTGTCGAACCTTTAACCAATTAAAATTCTTTTTTTACCAACTGGCTTTTTTAACTCCTGGAATCAATCCATTGTTAGCCATTTCACGAAATGTAACACGTGAAATTCCGAATTGACGCATATACCCTCTTGGTCTACCTGTTAATTTACATCTGTTGTGCAAACGAACTGGTGAAGCATTTTTAGGTAATTTCTGCAAACCTACGAAATCTCCAGCCTCTAACAAAGCTTTTCTTTTCTCAGCATACTTAGCTACCGTTTTTTCTCTCTTAACCTCGCGGGCTTTCATTGATTCTTTAGCCATATCTTAATTCTTTTTAAAAGGTAATCCTAATTCAGCCAATAATGACTTTGCTTCCTTATCTGTCTTAGCAGTAGTAACAAAAGTTATATCCATACCTGATATTTTGTTTACTTTATCAATATCAATTTCTGGGAAAATGATTTGCTCCAAAATACCAAGATTATAATTTCCTCTTCCATCAAAACCTGTAGCTTTGATACCGCTGAAATCTCTTACACGTGGCAAGGCAGAAGTAATAAGTCTATCTAAAAACTCATACATTCTTTCTCCACGCAAAGTTACTTTTGCTCCAATAGGCATTCCTTTTCTCAATTTGAAAGACGCAACGTCTTTCTTAGAGATTGTAGAAACTGCTTTTTGACCAGTAATTTTTGTCAATTCATCAACCGCATAGTCAATCAATTTTTTATCAGAAACTGCTGCTCCAACTCCACGGCTCAAAACGATTTTTTCCAATTTTGGAACTTGCATTACGTTTATGTATCCGTACTCCTCTTTAAGAGCAGAGATAACTCTGTTCTTATATTCCTCTTTTAGTCTAGGTATATACGCCATTACTATAGTACTTGATTAGATTTTTTTGAAAATCTTACTTTCTTATCTCCTTCAACTCTAATTCCAACTCTAGTTGCTTCCTTAGTTTTAGGATCAATTAAAGATATGTTAGAAATTTGTATAGAAGCTTCTTTTTTCACGATACCACCTTGAGGGCTTTTCGCACTAGGTTTCGTATGTTTAGAAACCATGTTTACACCTTCAACAATCGCTTTGTTTTTCTCACGGTCAACACGTAATACCTTACCTTCAGCACCTTTATGGTCTCCAGCAATAACTCTTACGATATCTCCTGTTTTTATTTTTAGCTTTATCATCTTATAACGAATTAAAGCACTTCTGGTGCTAATGATACAATTTTCATGAATTGTTTTTCACGAAGTTCTCTTGCTACCGGACCAAAAACACGAGTTCCTCTCATCTCACCAGCAGCATTCAATAACACACATGCGTTGTCATCAAATCTAATGTATGATCCGTCGGCTCTTCTCACTTCTTTTTTGGTACGTACAACAACTGCAGTTGAAACAGCTCCTTTTTTAACGCTTCCGTTAGGAGTTGTATCTTTGATAGAAACTACAATCTTGTCACCAACAGAGGCATACCTTCTTTTGGTACCTCCTAAAACACGGATAGTTAAAACTTCCTTTGCTCCAGTGTTATCTGCTACTTTTAGTCTTGATTCTTGTTGTACCATAATTATTTAGCTCTTTCTAGGATTTCAACTAATCTCCAACATTTTGATTTACTTAAAGGACGCGTTTCGCTAATTCTTACAGTATCTCCAATGTTACAGTCGTTTGTTTCGTCGTGTGCAACGTATTTCTTTGTTTTCAACACGAACTTACCGTATAATGGGTGTTTTACTTTACGAACTTCAGCAACAACAATAGATTTGTCCATTTTGTCTGAAGTTACAACACCAATTCTCTCTTTTCTTAAATTTCTTTTTTCTTCCATCTTTCGGCAGATTACAATTATTGCAACTCTCTTTTAGTAAGCTCTGTAGCTAATCTTGCAACTGTTCTTCTTACACTTCTAATTTGAAGTGGATTCTCAATTGGAGATATTGCATGAGCCATTTTTAGGTCAGCATATGTTTTCTTAGTCTGGCTAAGCTTTTCTTGCAACTCCGCTGCAGAAAGATCTTTTATTTCTGATTGTTTCATAATATAATATAGATTATGCTTCGAAATCTCTAGCAACAACGAATTTAGTTTTTACTGGAAGTTTTTGCGCTGCAAGACGTAACGCCTCTTTTGCAACTGACAAAGGAACTCCTCCAACTTCAAACATAATTCTTCCGGGTTTAACAACGGCAGCCCAATACTCAACTGCACCTTTACCTTTACCCATACGTACCTCAAGAGGCTTCTTAGTAATTGGTTTGTCTGGAAATATTTTGATCCATAATTGTCCCTCTCTTTTCATGAAACGAGTAGCAGCGATACGCGCAGCTTCTATTTGACGAGAAGTTAGAAACATTCCATCTTCATGTACAGATTTAATACCAAACATTCCATTAGAAAGTTCATGCCCTCTATTAGAGTTCCCTTTCATTTTACCTTTTTGTACCTTACGGTATTTTGTTCTTTTAGGCTGTAACATTTTTCTTTAATTTAAAAATTACTTTCTTTTACGAGCGTCTGGTTTTCCACCTTTATTAAAGTTAGATTTCCCACGAGGAGCATCTCCACCTTTTCCGCCAGCTTGTTTTTTGTCCATTCCAGCAAGTGGAGAAAGATCTCTCTTTCCGTAAACTTCACCTTTCATGATCCACACTTTGATACCCATTCTACCATAAGTAGTATGTGCTTCAGCTAATGCGTAATCAATATCGGCTCTGAAAGTTGATAAAGGAACTCTTCCCTCTTTGAAACCTTCTGAACGTGCCATCTCAGCTCCATTCAAACGACCAGAAATTAAAACTTTGATACCCTCTGCGTTCATACGCATAGAAGCAGCAATAGCCATTTTAATTGCACGTCTGTAAGAAATTCTGCTTTCAATTTGACGACAGATGCTTGTAGCAACTAGATACGCGTCAAGTTCAGGTCTTTTGATTTCAAAGATGTTGATTTGAACCTCTTTGTCAGTAATTTTCTTAAGTTCTTCTTTCAACTTGTCTACCTCTTGTCCGCCTTTTCCGATAATGATACCAGGTCTAGCAGTAGTGATAGTAACGGTTACAAGTTTCAAAGTTCTCTCGATGATTACCTTAGATACACTAGCTTTTGATAAACGAGCATGGATATACTTTCTGATTTTGTGATCTTCGGCAAGTTTATCGCCATAATCATTTCCACCATACCAGTTTGAGTCCCATCCTCTGATGATACCAAGTCTATTTCCAATTGGATTTGTCTTTTGTCCCATCTTGTATTAAATTGCTTGTGTGTTATTAATAGATCCAAGCACGATTGTTACGTGGTTAGAACGTTTTCTAATTCTGTGCGCACGACCTTGTGGAGCTGGACGAAGTCTTTTCAACATCATTCCACCATCTACTCTGATCTCTTTTACAAATAAACCAGCTTCTTCTAAACTAGCTTCACTATTTTTTTGCTCCCAGTTATTGATTGCAGATAATAATAGTTTTTCTAATTTTCTTGAAGCCTCTTTAGAACTGAATCTCAAGATGTTTAGTGCTCTTTCTACCTTCTGACCTCTTACCAAGTCCGCTACTAAGCGCATTTTTCTAGGTGAAGTAGGGCAGTTATTCAATTTTGCGAAAGCAATAGACTTATTAGCCTCTTTTCTCGCATCTGCTGTTTCTCTTTTACGAACTCCCATTGCTTCTTATTTTTTACCTTTATTTTTTGCTCCAGCATGACCTCTAAAAGATCTAGTTGGTGAAAATTCTCCTAATTTGTGACCTACCATGTTTTCTGTTACGTAAACTGGTACAAATTGACGACCGTTATGAACTGCGATAGTTTGTCCAACAAAGTCTGGAGTAATCATAGAAGCTCTAGACCATGTCTTAACCACTCCTTTATTTCCACCTGCTATGTTTTCTTGAACTTTCTTGTCTAACTTATAATGAACGAAAGGTCCTTTTTTTAATGAACGTGCCATATCTTATTATTTCTTTCTACGTTCTACGATATACTTGTTACTCGGGTTTTTCTTAGAACGAGTTCTATAACCTTTTGCTGGTATTCCATTTCTTGAACGTGGATGTCCACCAGAAGAACGTCCTTCTCCACCACCCATTGGGTGATCAACAGGGTTCATTGCAACAGGTCTTGTTCTAGGTCTTCTTCCTAACCATCTTGTTCTACCTGCTTTACCAGATACAACTAATTGGTGGTCTGAATTAGAAACCGCTCCAATTGTAGCCGAACAAGTCAACAAGATTAATCTTGTTTCACCAGATGGCATTTTAATTGTAGCATATTTTCCATCTCTTGCCATTAATTGAGCAAAAGTACCAGCTGAACGAGCAATTACTGCTCCTTGACCTGGACGTAACTCAATACAAGAAATTACAGTTCCTAAAGGAATTCTACTTAAAGGCAATGTATTACCAATCTCTGGTTGAGATTCTGGACCAGAAACTAATTTCTGACCAACTTTCAATCCATTTTGAGCAATAACATAAGTTTTTTCTCCATCAGCATAAGCTAATAAAGCAATAAAAGCAGTACGATTCGGATCGTATTCGATTGATTTCACTGTAGCTGGAATTCCATCTTTAGTTCTTTTGAAATCAATGATACGATATCTCTGCTTGTGACCACCACCCGTATAACGCATGGTCATCTTTCCTTGACTATTTCTACCTCCAGAGTTTTTTATCGGCGCTATCAAAGAGCGTTCCGGCTTATCAGTTGTAATGGCGTCATAACCATTCACAACTCTAAATCGCTGACCTGGGGTAATAGGTTTTAATTTTCTTACTGACATTTTTCTATCTTAGATATTGTTGTAAAAATCAATTGTTTCTCCTTCTTGTACTTGAACAATTGCTTTTTTGATTGCATTGGTCTTTCCACTGATCAAACCACTTTTAGTGTATTTTGTAGTTCTATCCGGCCTTACATTTATAGTATTAACACTCAAAACAGTTACTCCATAAGCAGCTTCAACAGCTTTCTTAATTTCAACTTTATTTGCTTTTTTGTTAACTACAAATCCGAAGCGGTTTAAAACTTCACTTTCTTTGGTTACTTTTTCCGTTACTATAGGTTTAATTATGATGCTCATATCCTATTATTTACTTAAATTTTCTTCAATTACTTCCAAAGAACTCTCCAAAAGCACCAAATTATTAGCGTTTAATATCGCATAAGTACTTAATTCTAAGCTACTTACCACGCTAGACGCCTTTAAATTACGTGAGGACAAATATACATTTTTATTAGCATCGCCCAACACAAATAGTGATTTTTTATTTTCTAACTCTAAAGCTTTCAAAACGTTAATGAAATTTTTAGTGTTTGGTGTTTCAAAATTAAAGTCTTCAAGAACGATAATATTTGATTCTTTTGCTTTAATAGAGAAAGCCGATTTTCTAGCCAAACGCTTCAAGTTTTTATTCAATTTGAATGAATAACTTCTTGGTCTTGGTCCAAAAACAGTTCCTCCACCTTTAAACAATGGATTCTTTGCACTACCCGCACGAGCAGTACCAGTTCCTTTTTGTTTTTTAATCTTACGAGTACTTCCCGCTACTTCAGCTCTTTCTTTAGCCTTGTGCGTCCCTTGTCTTTGATTAGCAAGATATTGCTTAACATCAAGGTATACTGCGTGATTGTTTGGTTCAATTGCGAATACTGAATCAGAAAGTTGAACTTTTCTTCCAGTATCTTTTCCGTTGAAATCTAATACTTTTACTTCCATTACTTCTGAATGATTACATAAGAGTTGTTATGACCAGGAACACATCCTTTAATAACAAGCAGGTTCTTTTCAGCAACTACTTTTAAAACTCTAAGGTTTTGAACTTTTACATTATCTCCTCCCATACGTCCAGCCATACGCATTCCTTTGAATACTCTAGATGGATAAGAAGAAGCTCCTACAGAACCTGGCGCTCTTAAACGGTTGTGTTGACCGTGAGTTGCTTGACCAACACCACCAAAACCGTGACGTTTTACAACCCCTTGAAAACCTTTACCTTTAGACACACCTTGTACATCTACAAATTCTCCTTCAGCAAAAATAGAAACATCAATAAGATCTCCTAATTTTTGTTCAGTTGCGAAATCTTGGAATTCAACGACTTTTTTCTTAGCTACAGTTCCCGCTTTTTTAAAGTGACCTAAAGCCGCTTTTGTGGAATGTTTCTCGTTTTTGTCATCGAAACCAAGTTGCAACGCTTCATACCCGTCAACACCTTTGGTTCTGACTTGGGTAACAACGCATGGTCCAGCTTCGATTACTGTACAAGGAATATTCTTCCCGTTTTCATCGAAAATGCTAGTCATGCCGATTTTTCTACCAATTAACCCAGACATAAATATTAATTATTAATTATTAAATATAAAAATAGAACACATCATTTAAGTGAACCCTATTTTTAAAGTGGTGCAAAAGTATAACTTATTTACACACAATCCAAAAAAAGTTTTCACTTAAACAAAGTGCCCTTTTTACTCTTAAGTAAATCCTTAAACTTTGATCTCTACTTCAACTCCACTAGGCAATTCTAATTTCATTAAAGCGTCAATAGTTTTAGATGAAGATGAATAAATATCAATCAATCTCTTGTATGACATTACTTCAAACTGCTCTCTTGCTTTTTTATTTACGTGAGGAGAACGCAACACTGTAAAAAGTTTTTTGTGAGTTGGCAATGGAATTGGACCTGTCACAACTGCACCGGTAGTTTTAACCGTTTTTACAATCTTTTCAGCTGATTTATCAACCAACATATGATCGTAAGATTTTAATTTTATTCTGATTTTTTGACTCATTTTCTTAAGATTAAGCGTTTCCTTTTGCTTTTTTGATAACTGCTTCTGAAATATTAGAAGGCGTTTCTGCATAGTGCGAGAACTCCATAGTTGAAGTCGCTCTACCTGATGACAATGTTCTCAATGTAGTAACATAACCAAACATTTCAGACAATGGCACATCAGCTTTAATAGTTTTGGCTCCATTTCTATCCCCCATATCATTCACCTGACCTCTACGACGGTTAATATCACCTACGATATCTCCCATGTTTTCTTCTGGCGTAATAACTTCCATTTTCATGATTGGCTCAAGAATAACAGCTCCAGCAGCTTTTGCCACTTCTCTATACCCCATTCTGGCAGCTAACTCAAAAGATAGCGCATCAGAATCTACCGGGTGGAAAGATCCATCAGTTAAAGTCACCTTCAAACTATCTACTTGGTATCCTGCTAAAGGACCAGTTTTCATAGCCTCACGGAAACCTTTCTCAACAGATGGAATATATTCTTTAGGAACGTTACCACCTTTTACAGCATTAACAAATTGCAATCCTACAGGAACTTTTCCATCAACTTCATCAGCTGGCTCAAGTGTAAACACGATATCACCGAATTTACCACGACCTCCTGATTGTTTTTTGTATGTTTCTCTATGTGTAGCAGATCTTGTAAAAGCTTCTTTGTATTCAACTTGAGGCTCACCTTGATTCACTTCAACTCTAAATTCACGTTTCATACGATCCACCAAGATATCCAAGTGAAGCTCACCCATACCTGAGATAATCGTTTGACCCGAAGCCTCATCAGTTCTAACAGTAAACGTAGGATCTTCTTCAGCTAATTTAGCCAAAGCCATACCCATTTTATCTACGTCAGCCTTAGTTTTAGGCTCAATTGCAATACCAATTACTGGTGCAGGGAATTTCATAGACTCAAGAATAATTGGATGTTTTTCATCACACATTGTATCTCCAGTCTTAATATCTTTAAATCCTACAGCCGCAGCAATATCCCCAGCCTCGATATACTCAATTGGGTTTTGCTTATTAGCATGCATCTGATAAATACGAGAAATTCTTTCCTTATTACCTGAACGTGTATTCAAGATATAAGAACCCGCATCTAAACGACCTGAATACGCACGGAAGAAAGCTAGACGACCTACGAAAGGATCTGTAGCAATCTTAAATGCCAAAGCAGCAAACGGCTCTTTAACATCTGGCTTACGCAAAATCTTTCTTTGATCTTCCTCTAACAACTCAGCATCATCAGGGTGAATCCCTTCAATACCTTCTTTATCCATTGGAGATGGCAAATACTTACATACTGCATCTAACATGAATTGAACTCCTTTATTTTTAAAAGAAGAACCACAAAGCATAGGAATAATAGCCATATCAATAGTAGCAGCTCTCAACGCTTTATTAATCTCCTCTTCAGTAATAGAGCTTTCATCCTCCATGTACTTATCTAAAAGATTTTCATCGTAATCAGCAACCGCCTCAATAAGCGCTGAACGATATTCTTTCACATCCGCAACCATATCCTCAGGGATAGGCACGATATCAAAAGTAGCTCCTTGAGTTTCATCATGCCAAATAATAGCTTGATTTTTTACCAAATCAACCACACCTTTGAAATCATTCTCCTCACCAATTGGCAAAGTGATTGCAACAGCATTAGACTTCAACATATCTCTAACTTGTTGACATACATTCAAAAAGTTAGAACCTTGACGGTCCATTTTATTCACAAACCCCATACGAGGCACTCTATACTGATCTGCAAGTCTCCAGTTAGTTTCAGATTGAGGCTCAACACCATCAACAGCACTAAACAAGAAAACCAACCCATCAAGCACACGCAATGAACGATTTACCTCTACAGTAAAATCAACGTGACCTGGGGTATCAATAATATTAAAGTGATACGGTTTTGATTCTGGCAACACCTTACCTTGCTCAGTTGGAAAATTCCACTCACAAGTAGTAGCTGCAGAAGTAATTGTAATACCTCTTTCCGCTTCTTGTTCCATCCAGTCCATTGTTGAAGCACCATTATGCACTTCTCCAAGCTTATGTGTTTTACCAGTATAAAAAAGAATACGCTCAGTTGTTGTTGTTTTACCAGCATCAATATGAGCAGCAATTCCAATATTTCTTGTATATTTTAAATCTCTAGCCATTTCTTTATGAATTAAAATCTAAAGTGAGAGAAAGCTTTATTAGCCTCTGCCATTTTGTGAGTATCCATTCTTTTCTTAACAGCTGCTCCTTCTTCTTTAGCCGCAGCCAAACATTCTGAAGCCAACCTTTGAGCCATAGATTTTTCATTTCTTCTTCTAGAATAAAGTATCAACCACTTCATTGCCATAGAAATCTTACGGTCTGGTCTAATTTGCATCGGAATTTGAAATGTAGCTCCACCTACTCTACGACTACGTACTTCTACGTGAGGCATAACATTAGTTAAAGCATCTTTCCATATTTCTAATGATGGTTTTTCTGCATCTTGCTTCTTAGCCTCTATAATGTCAATCGCATCATAAAAAACTTTAAAAGCTGTTGATTTCTTACCGTCCCACATTAAGTTATTCACAAAACGCGTTACCAACTGGTCATTAAACCTTGGATCTGGTAAAAGTGGTCTTTTCTTTGCCGCTCTTTTTCTCATGTCTTTTTTTTAATAAAAAGTTACAGGTCATCCGTTAAATGTTATACGCTTTCAACTTTCGAATCCAACTACTAACTCCTAACCTCTAACTGTTAACGTTTTTAAATTACTTTTTTGCTTCTTTTGGGCGTTTAGCACCATACTTAGATCTCCTTTGCGTTCTTCCTGCTACTCCTGACGTATCAAGCGCACCACGAACGATGTGATATCTAACTCCTGGTAAATCTTTTACCCTTCCACCCCTAACTAATACTATCGAGTGCTCTTGTAAATTGTGTCCTTCTCCAGGGATGTAAGCATTCACCTCATTACCATTTGTCAAACGTACACGCGCTACTTTACGCATTGCAGAGTTTGGTTTTTTTGGTGTTGTAGTGTAAACACGCGTACAAACCCCTCTTCTTTGAGGACAAGAATCTAAAGCAACCGATTTACTCTTCTTAGTCATCTGAGTTCTTCCTGTTCTTACTAATTGTTGAATTGTTGGCATAATTAATACTAAAAATTTATTATGTATATTTAATTCCCGCTTTTTACGGGGTTGCAAATGTATAAATTATTTTTTACTCCACAAACGTTAATCTATTAATTTTCAACAAGCTTATTCATTTTTTCATTTTTAACCCCCACAAGAACACAAGCTAAACAACAATTCCGAAAACCGACTAGCTAAAATCAAAAACACAAAACAACCACTAAACGGCAGTACTTAACTCATAAAGAACCCCCAAACCAATACCTAATCTTAAAAAAAAGTTAAAACAAAACAACAGCAAGACACAAAAAACAAATAATTCAAAGAAAATCACAATAGACAAAGCACATAATTTTAACATTAAAAAAACATTTAAACAGAAAATAATATCAAATTATAACATTACCCATTGCTATTGTTATAATGTTAAATTTTAAATGCACGCATAAAAAAACTTTTCAAACGTTAGGAATATTAACAAATTATTAAGAGGTTTGCTAGACTAATTCAAAATAATTAAAAATGAAACTAAAGTTCAATGGAATCTTAGTACTACTTTTAGTACTAATGGCGCAACTAACCTTTGCGCAAGAGAGAACCGTGACAGGTGTTGTTTCCGACAATGCAGGAATGCCTTTACCAGGCGTAAGTGTATTAGTTAAAGGAACGAAATCCGGAACACAAACTGATTTTGACGGGAAGTACACCATCAAAGCGGCACCAAATCAAGTATTAATTTTCAGCTACATTGGAATGAAAACCCAAGAAGTAGCGGCCGCTTCAACAAACTTAAATGTAAAACTAAAAGACGCCTCAGTAGAACTCGAGGGTGTTGTAGTAACAGCATTAGGAATCAAAAGAGAGAAAAAATCCCTAGGCTATGCAACGCAAGAGGTTAAAGGTGATGCCGTTTCTGATGTGAAAAGCTCAAACTTTGTAAATTCACTTTCTGGTAAAGTTGCTGGTTTAGAAATTAAAACCTCAGGGAATTTCGGCGGATCCACTAACGTTGTTATTAGAGGAAACAGCTCAATTGCAGGCAACAACCAAGCTCTATTTGTTGTTGATGGTGTTCCAATTGACAATGGGAATTCAAACTCTGCAAGTCAAAAATCTGGTGGAGGTGGTTATGATTATGGTAATGCCGCTTCTGATATCAATCCTGACGACATTGCATCCATTAACGTTCTAAAAGGAGCGGCCGCAACCGCTCTTTATGGATCTCGTGCCTCTAACGGTGTCGTAATGATTACTACGAAAAAAGGAAAAAGCAAAAAAGGCCTTGGGATCACCTTTAACTCAAGTTTAACGGTAGGAAATGCTGACAGTACAACTTTACCAAAATATCAAAACAAATACGGAGCAGGTTACGGCCCTTTTTATGGCCCTGATGAAGATTCTTACTTTAACGAAGCTGATATCAACGGAGATGGTATTGACGACTTGACGACTCCATTTACAGAAGATGCTTCCTACGGTGCTGCATTCGATCCAAATTTAATGATTTACCAATGGAACTCCCTATATCCAAAATTAACTGCAACTTATCAAAAAGCAACTCCATGGGTAGCTGGTAAAAACAATCCAAATTCAGTATGGGGAACAAGCAGTACTGCAGTTAACTCTGTAGCTCTAGACGGAGGTAGTGACACGAATTCATTCAGATTAGGTTTTACTAACTTACTATCAGAAGGGAACTTACCTAACAGTAACATCAAAAGAAATACAATTACTTTTTCAGGATCACAAAATTTAACTGATAAGCTAACCGCTTCTGCTAGTTTAAATTTTGTAAAAACAGATGGTAAAGGTAGAAATGGAACAGGATACTCTTCTGGAAACGTAATGCAACAATTTAGACAATGGAATCAAATGAACGTTGATTACGGTGCACAGAAAGACGCCTACTTTCTTACAGGAGACAACATTACTTGGAATCCTAATGGTCCAGACAACACAAAACCTATCTATTCCGACAACCCATATTGGACATTCTATGAAAATTATGAAACCGATACAAGATCAAGATACTTTGGAAATGTTGCTTTAGACAACAAAATCAATGACTGGCTTAGTGTAATGGCAAGATTCTCATTTGACACATATGCTTCTTTACAAGAAGAAAGAATAAATGTTGGAAGCGCCGATGTATCAAGCTACACAAGATTCAATAACAATGTTTCTGAATATAATTATGATTTAATACTAAACTTCAACAAAGATTTAACTGAAAAATTAAATTTAGAAGGAAATATTGGTTTCAACTTAAGAAACAATGTAACCAACAGCATCTTTGCTGGAACTAACGGAGGTTTAAATCTAAGAGGCCTTTATGCATTATCTAATAGTGTAAACCCTATCAATGCGCCTACAGAATATGATGCAAATAGTATGGTTGATGGTGAATACATAAGAGCTAGTTTAGGATATGACAACTTTGCATACTTAGAAGGTTCATTTAGAACTGACCGTTCCTCCACATTACCAAAAGATAATAATAGATTTGGGTATTTTTCAGTTTCTGGAAGTTTAATATTCTCTCAGTTTATCGATGCCCCTTGGTTATCATTTGGTAAAGCAAGAGCTAACTACGCTGAAGTAGGTAATGATACTAATCCTTACCGAGTTTTTAATACTTTTGGTATCGGCACTCCGTTTAATGGAAATGGTATAGCTTCAAACCCTGGGACTCAGTCAAACTTAAACCTTTTACCTGAGAGACAAAACAGTTATGAATTTGGTCTTGAAATGTCCTTTTTAAACCGACGCCTTGGTTTTGACGTATCATACTACAACAATCAAAACATTAACCAAATTACAGCTATTCCATTATCTACTTCAACTGGATACAGCTCAGCTGTTCTAAATGCTGGAACAATTGAAAACAAAGGGTTGGAAGTACAATTTAACACCACTCCATTTAAAACGAATGACTTCAAATGGGATCTAAATCTAAACTGGTCACAAAACAAAAGTATGGTTGTTGAACTGTTAAATGGAATTGAAAACTTACAATTAGCAGCATTACAAGGTGGTGTATCTATTAATGCAACACCAGGACAACCTTACGGGACTATCAGAGGTAGTGATTTTATTTACGCTGCAAATGGTCAACCAATTGTTAATCAAACTGGATCTAGAATTGGTACATATCAAAGAACTTCTGCAAGTAATATAGTGATTGGAGATATTAATCCAGATTGGAAAGCAGGTCTTAATAATAGTTTCACTTATAAAAACCTGAATTTAAGTTTCTTAATTGACATGCAAAAAGGTGGAGATGTTTTCTCTCTTGATACTTGGTATGGTTATGCAACAGGTATGTATGACTTCTCTGCAGCCGACAATGATTTAGGAAATCCAAGAAGAGACCCAATAGTAGGAACACTTGGAAACTATGGAGCTAATAGTGGTGGTGTTATTATGCCAGGTGTTGCCCCTGACGGAACACCAAATCAGGCTAGAGCCAATGCAAGTATTTATACTACTGCTGAAGGTTACGCAAGAGCCCCTAATAAACTACACGTTTATGATGCTGGTTATATTAAACTACGTGAAGCAA
This sequence comes from Flavobacterium granuli, assembly GCF_900129705.1. Classification (GTDB taxonomy): domain Bacteria; phylum Bacteroidota; class Bacteroidia; order Flavobacteriales; family Flavobacteriaceae; genus Flavobacterium; species Flavobacterium granuli. The sequence goes on from NZ_FQWO01000012.1 coordinate 86,484, forward strand.
GCTTAACTTACAATTTTAGTGCTAAAACATTATCCAAATTACCTTTCACTAGCGCTTCCTTTTCGATAATTGGAAGAAACTTATGGATTATTGACAAAAACACTCCATATGCAGATCCTGAAGCTGGTTTAAGTTCTGGAAATATTCAAGGTTACCAATCTGGTGCTTACCCTTCTATTAGAGAAATTGGAGCGAGTCTTAAATTACAGTTTTAAAAAATAAAAATTATGAAAAAAATAATAATAACAGCTTTTTCTATTGTTTTATTAGTTTCGTGTCAAACTGACGAGCAATACGAAAATAAAAATAGAGACCCTAAGAATCCAACTCAGGTTGATGCATCGTTTTTATTCACTAGTGCAACCAAAAGTTTAGTTGATCAAATGACAAGTACCAATGTAAACACTAACATCTTTAGAATGTTAGGACAACACTGGACCGAAACAACGTATGTAGATGAAGCCAATTACGACTTTAATACACGTAACATCACCAATGCACATTGGTCGGAAATGTACAGAGACGTAATTCTAGATTTAGCCACTGCGAAAGAGAACACGGAGGCAACGCCTATAAGCGCTAGTTTTACACAAGCAACTAAAGACTCAAGAAAAGCTCAAATCGAAATTTTAAGCGTTTATGCTTGGGCTAACTTAGTTGAGACCTTTGGAAATATACCATATTCTCAAGCTTTAGACCCAGGAAAATACGTTTTACCTGTATATGATGATGCGGCTACGGTTTATGCTGATCTCTTTACACGTTTAAATGCTGCCATTCCAAATTTAACTGACGACGGTTTCGGTTCTGCAGATCCAATTTATGGCGGAAGTGCAAGTGCTTGGAAAAAATTTGGTAATTCATTAAAATTAAGAATGGGTATCCGTATCGCTGATGTCCCTTCAATGTCTACAACAGCACAATCTGCTATTACAACTGCTGTTAGTGGTGGTGTATTCACTTCAAATGCAGATAATGCATCAATGGCATATTCAAACGCATCTCCTAATACTAATCCAGTATGGGTAGATTTAGTACAATCAGGAAGATCTGATTTCGTTATAGCTAACACATTAGTAGATTTCATGAACGATCTTAGTGATCCGAGAAGACAAGTTTACTTTGATGAAAATTTAGGCGCAGGCATATACAAAGGAGGAACTTATGGCTCAGTGAGTAACTTTAATACTAATACTCATGTAAGCAGTATTGTTACAAACCCAACAAATCCAGCATCTTTAATGGATTATGCAGAAGTAAACTTTTATTTAGCAGATGCTGCAGAGCGTTCTATATCAGGAACTCCTGCATTAGCAGCTGGATTTTACAATAAAGGTATTACAGCTTCATTCGATCAATGGGGAGCTACTGGTATTGCAAGCTACTTAGCTAATCCTAAAGTAAACTATCTTACAGCTCCAGGGACATGGAAAGTGAAAATTGGTAATCAACTTTGGTTAGCCATGTATAACAGAGGATACGAAGCTTGGACTGCTTGGAGAACTTACGACATGCCAGGTTTTAACTTACCGTCCGTATCTGGACTTCCTGTTCCCACAAGATACACGTATCCTATTAGCGAACAAAACCTGAATAAAACTAACTATACTGCAGCTTCTACTGCTATAGGTGGCGATAAGCAGACAACTAAAGTTTTCTGGGATAAATTTTAATTATCCGGATAACAATTATATTAAAACCATCCCATTTTTTGGGGTGGTTTTTTTTATATATTTGCACCATGGAAAAAGAACATCAAATATTTGGGATTAGAGCAATAATTGAAGCCATTCAAGCGGGCGCAACAGTAGACAAAGTCTATATTCAGAAGGAAGCGAGCAGCGAACTGATGAAGGACTTAATGAAAGTGATGAAGCGTGGTAATATCAACTTCTCCTATGTTCCTGTTGAAAAACTGAATCGACTTACCCCTAACAACCACCAAGGAGCTGTAGCAACTATCTCTCCTATTTCTTTTTTCGACTTAGAAACTTTAATAAATACAGTTGTCGAAAACGGGAAAAAACCTTTGTTTTTGATATTGGATCAAATTTCCGATGCGCGTAATTTTGGTGCTATCATCCGAACTGCTGAATGCACTGGTGTGAATGGAATCATCGTTCAAAAAGCAGGATCGGCACCGGTAAACGGTGATACCGTGAAAACTTCTGCCGGAGCCGTATTTAATATTCCTATTTGTAAAGTAGAACACATCAAAGATGCTATTTTTCTTTTGCAGGCAAGCGGAATTAAAACAGTCGCCGCAACCGAGAAAACAGATCAAAATATATATGATATCTCACTAAACGAACCTGTAGCCATTATCATGGGGTCAGAAGATCGTGGTGTAAATCCTTCTGTTCTAAAAATTGTAGATGAAAAAGCAAAACTCCCTATGTTCGGAACAATTGGCTCCTTGAACGTTTCAGTAGCTTGTGGCGCATTTCTATACGAAGCCGTAAGACAAAGAAGTTAAATCCCAATCATACAAAACATTAAAAAATGAATCAAGGCTCCGGTTTTGATTCATTTTTTTTATTTTCAATAATTTGATAATGCACCGGCAGACTTGCCGAAAAATAAGAATCTTGCTGTTCTGTTTCCTCCTCTTTTGGAAGATTTACAAAATTCCCGTTTTCATCAAAGCGTTGCATGAACTTATCCTCTTTCGGATTATAATCTGGTTTCTCCCAATCGTATTTTGGTATTTTTTTAAACTCCGGTGTCTGATAAGCAACAGACAATATAAAGCCTGTCATCAAACCCGCTAAGTGTCCTTCCCAAGAAATAGCTTCATCTACTTTAGGGAACGCATACCACACCATCCCGCCATACACAACAATTATCGCCAAAGACAATGCAACCAATCGATAATACTTTGTCAAAATTCCTTTAAAAAAAATAAAACTGACTAGAACATATACCAAACCACTTGCCCCGATGTGATAACTTGGCCGACCAATTACCCAAGTAAAGATTCCTGTAAATAAAATTCCATATCCGATCACCATCAAAGACTGTTTTCGATAAAAAAACTGCAAAGCCGCTAACAAGACTAACAAAGGCACTGAATTACTATAAAGATGTTTCAAATCTGAATGAATAAATGGAGCAAAAACAATTCCTTGTAAACCCGATACAGTTCTTGGAAAAATTCCGTTTTCTACAAAATCAAAATCAAATCGAATTTCGAGCCAATAGACAAACCATAAGAACAGCACAAAAAAAAGAGGCATTCCCACAACTGCCGTCGTGAATTTAAAATGTTTATCGCTCATATTTAGGTTTTCATTTACTTGTACTAATTTAACTCAAAAATTCAACCAAAAATAATTTAGTGCTATTTTGTCATACAAGATAATTTGTTGATTAGTCCATTCAACCGCTAGATTATACCTAAATTTGTAATCGGAAATTCTTCGAATTCACGAATAATCAAATTTGCGATTAAATAAAAAATGGAAGCACCTTTAGCAGAACGCATACGTCCACAAAAACTGGAAGATTACATCAGCCAATCCCATTTGGTAGGACCAAGCGGTTCCTTAACCCAACAAATTACAAAAGGCATCATTCCTTCCTTAATTTTATGGGGCCCTCCTGGAACTGGAAAAACAACCTTGGCACAAATCATTGCTCAAGAATCAAAGCGTCCTTTTTATATTTTGAGTGCTATAAATTCAGGTGTGAAAGACATTCGTGATGTAATTGAAAAGGCAAAGCAAAGTGGCGGATTATTTACATCCAAAAATCCTATTCTTTTTATAGATGAGATTCATCGTTTTAGTAAATCACAACAAGATTCGCTTTTGGCCGCTGTAGAGAAAGGATGGATTACCTTGATAGGAGCCACAACAGAAAACCCAAGTTTTGAAGTAATACCCGCTCTTTTGTCTCGTTGTCAAGTCTATATTCTAAATGCGTTCACGAAAGAAAATTTAGAATCTTTATTACAGCGGGCCATGAAAACGGATGTGATTTTGGCAACTAAAAATATTGAATTAAGAGAATCAGAGGCTCTGTTGCGCCTTTCGGGTGGCGATGGACGCAAACTATTAAATATTTTTGAACTTGTCGTAAATGCATCCGCTGAAAACGAAATTATTATCACTAATGACCGCGTTTTTGAACTGGTTCAACAAAATACCGTTTTGTATGACAAAAGCGGCGAACAACATTATGATACTGTATCGGCTTTTATAAAATCGATTCGAGGAAGCGATCCAAATGGAGCTGTCTATTGGTTAGCCAGAATGATTGAAGGTGGTGAAGACGTGAAATTTATTGCGCGCCGTATGCTGATCCTTTCTAGTGAAGACATTGGAAATGCAAATCCTACCGCTTTTATTATGGCCAATAATACTTTTCAGGCAGTTGCTACCATTGGTTATCCTGAAAGCCGAATTATACTGAGTCAATGCGCTATTTATCTAGCGACCTCGCCAAAGAGTAATGCTTCCTATCTTGCAATAGGAACCGCGCAACAATTAGTAAAACAAACCGGAGATTTATCCGTACCCATTCATTTGCGCAATGCGCCAACAAAGTTGATGAAAGAACTGGGCTATGGCGAAGAATACAAATACTCTCATGATTTTGCCAATAATTTCGCAGATCAGGAATTCCTACCCGAAGAATTGAGCAACCAAGCCATCTATGTTCCTGGAAATAATTCGAGAGAAAACACAACCCGCGAATTCCTTAGAAACAGATGGAAAAACAAATACGGTTATTAAAAAAAACGGTATTCAGCTTTTGATTTCTGAATACCGTTTTTTAATACTAAAACTTAACATCTACTTTTTCAGAGATTAGTTTTTCATTTTGATAATACTCAAAATACCAACGACCATCTTTTAAAATCAAAACGCCTTGATTACTCTCTTTTATAGCGATAAAACAGCCCGAATAAGAAGTTTTTAAAACTTTCATAACCACTTTAGGTGTACTGTCGACTAATTGAAAACCATTATTCATCGGTTGAGCATAAAGAAGATTTGCACTACTGTCAAGTTGTGAATCCACAACAGCATTCGATGCCGCAGCAGGGACCATAATAGACGGAGCTACCTCTTGACTGACTTTATTTATTGTCTGCCCACTATACTTATATTGCAAAGCATAAACCGACTTGAAAGCCTCATTCAAAGATTCTGTATAAGCCACCTGATAATCCTTGTCTTTGCTTTTCCCTATTTCTGATTGAAAAACGATCTTTCCGTAGCAATCTTTCAGTGTAATAAAAAGCTTTGTGACTAAGAAACCATTCTCTTTTACGACATCAAAATACAGCAAACTGCATCTTTCATTGTATCCACTTGGCATTGTTTCATTCGCATAAAAAGCCTCAAAACCTGCTTTACTCAAATTAAATTTTGACAAAGTCGCCAGACGGTATTGATTGTCGCTTTTCATAAAGTCAAACTTCAATGGCAGCACAACTGCCTTGTAATCATTTACCGATTGTGAAAAACCATAACTGGCAACAAATAATAGTAAAAATAAAAATCTTGTTTTCATAAGTAATAATGTATTGATTATTGTTTGGGACCTGCTAATTAGACTACAGAATCCCGTTCATTATAAATATTTTTTCAATTCTAACAAATGATTGATTTGTTTAATATTCTCCTCAACTGGCCTATTGCTTTCATTAAAAAAAATAGCGTCCAGCCCCATATTTAAAGCGCCTTGAACGTCAGCATCTAAAGAATCACCAATCATAATACTACTCTCTTTCTTAGCATTGGCAAGACTTAGAGCGTGCTCAAAAATAATAGGATTTGGTTTTTTTACTCCCGCAATTTCTGAATTAGTGATTGATTCAAAATAAGGCTCCAGCTTGGCATTCTTCATTTTTCTAAATTGAACGTCCGCAAAACCATTAGTAATAATATGAAGTTTATACTTCCCATTGAGATAATCCAAAATTTCAAAAGCACCATCAAAAAGATGATTATTATCTGGCAATAACTGAATATATTCCTGAGATATTGTTTCAATTTCCTCATCAGAAACAATATAATTTAAAGCATCAAAAGATTCTTTCAACCGCTTGTAGCGCAACTCCTGATGGGTGATTTTATCGTATTGATACAGTGTCCAACAGGCTTGATTAATTGGCACATATTTCTCAATAAATTCCCCAATTTCAATTGCCGGATGTTTACGACTGAATATTTTCTCAAATGTCAATTCGGAATTTTTATCAAAATCCCAAAGCGTATGATCTAAATCAAAGAACACATCTTTTATATTCGTAATTTTCATTTTATCTTTTTAGAATATTCCTTCATCAACAAAACTAAAGTAATTATTTTCAGTAACAATCAAATGATCCAAGACTTTTATTTCTAAACTCTCCCCGGCTGATTTTAGCTTTTTGGTAATTTGCTTGTCGGCATCACTAGGAACCAAAGTCCCTGATGGATGATTATGACACAAAATCAAAGCGGTTGCTCCCATTTCAAAAGCATTCTTAAATACCAATCTTACATCAACCAAAGTCCCGGTTATTCCGCCTTTACTTAGTTGTGATTTCGAAAGTATTTTATTCGAATTATTCAAATATACAATCCAAAATTCTTCATGCGGCAATTCCCCAATAAGCGGTTGCATAATTTCGAAAATCATTTTACTGGAAGTAATTTTAATCAATTCCACCGCTTCTTCGGCTCTTCTTCTCCTCCCTAATTCCATTGCCGCAATAATCGAAATTGCCTTTGCCTCTCCTATTCCTTTGAATTGCATGAGTTGAGAAACCGACAACTTCCCTAACGAATTTAAATTATGATCTACACTGGCCAAAATCCTTTTACTCAAATCAACTGCCGATTCATTACGACTTCCTGAACCAATCAAAATAGCGATTAATTCAGCATCACTCAAAGCGCTTTTGCCTTTTAGCATTAGTTTTTCTCGTGGCTTGTCATCTTCGGACCAATTTGCAATTGAAAAAAAGGAATTCTCAGCCATAATCTTAATTTTAAATTAGTTCATCTCAGCACATTTAATTCGAAATTAACCCTTTTACATCGTCAAAATTTAATCCTCCATAATTCCCAGAACTCATTAACAATAAGGCTGAATTTTCAAGATTTTGATTAAATAAATAATCCTTGAATTCCTTCGGGTTAGTATAAATAATCAAATCTTTTCTATTGAAAGCAGTAGCAATTTGTTCATAAGTCACCTCATCCAATTGTTTTATTTTTACCGCGTCAGGCGAATAAAATACGACCGCTACATCAGCGTATTCCAAAGCGCCTTCGTATTCTTTTAAAAACTCCGCATTTAGACTGCTATACGTATGCAATTCCAGGCAAGCCACTAGAGTCCGGTTTGGATATTGCTCTTTTACTGCTTTGGTAGTGGCCGCAACTTTGCTTGGCGAATGTGCAAAATCCTTATAGGCTACTTTATTTTTACTTTCTGCAATTTTCTCCAAACGTTTAGATGCTCCTTTAAAACTGGCAATCGCCTCATAAAATTCAGCCTCATCGACACCCATATTTTGGCAAATCCATTTGGCTCCAGCTAAGTTATTTAAATTATGCGCTCCAAAAACTTCAATAGGCATATCACCTTCAGGAGTTTCTAATAAGGTTATTCCGTCTTCTACTTTATAATTTGGCGTTTGATAAGCCAATTTACGAATCGGATTTACTGCTGCTTCAGCAACTCGTTTTACTTCAGGATCTTCTTCATTATAGACTAAAATTCCGCCATTAGTAATCTTATCAATAAAAATCTCAAACTGTTCTACATAATTCTCATACGTTGGAAAAACATTAATATGATCCCAAGCAATCCCCGAAATTAAAGCAATATTAGGCTGATATAAATGGAATTTGGGCCTTCTGTCTATTGGCGAAGACAAATATTCATCTCCTTCCAAAACCATGAAATCATTTTCCTCCGTAAGATGGACCATCGTGTCAAAACCTTCTAATTGCGCACCAACCATATAATCGACCGCAATATCATGATAGTGCATCACATGAAGAATCATCGAAGTGATTGTTGTTTTCCCATGGGAGCCGCCAATGACTACTCTGGTTTTATTTTTGGATTGTTCGTATAGAAATTCTGGATAAGAATATATTTTCAACCCTAATTCTTGCGCTTTCAATAGTTCCGGATTATCTGCCTTAGCATGCATTCCTAAGATTACTGCTTCAATATCTGAGTTTATTTTTTCAGGAAACCATCCCAACTCTACAGGCAAAATTCCTTTTTTTTCTAATCTTGATTTAGACGGCTCAAAAATAGCGTCGTCACTTCCTGTGACCTGATATCCTTTATTGTGTAATGCCAGCGCTAGATTGTGCATGGCGCTTCCTCCGATAGCGATAAAATGTGTACGCATTCTAATTATTGGTTTATGGTTGTTGAATTCAAGATTACTACTCTATCTTGAACTTATCTATTATTATAAGATTCTAATACTTTTTTGGCTTTTTCCGGCTCTTTCATTTTGTTTTTATACAAGTTAGCTAGTTTTTGATAACTTTTCTTCGAACCTCCTTCAATTATTGCTTTATTGTATTGCTGTTCTGCAAGAGTATATCTTTTAAAATATTCCTCAATATGTCCTCTTGACAAATAACCATCAACGGGAGACAATCGCAATAATTCGTTAGAATATTGTATGGCTTTGGCTTCACTACCCCCTACAATTCCTGGCAACTGAATATAAAGTTCTATCAAAGCCCAACGCGATTCAATATGTTTTGGATCGAGAATAATAGCTTTTTCAAAAGAGTCCTTGACCTCACTAATCATTCCAAGAGCCTTAAACTTACTCGATTCTTTGGCTTTCATTCCTAAGGCGCCTCCATATTTGTAATAATAATCAGCCTCATTGGTTTTCAACTGTTTGAGTCTTTTATAATACCCAATTGCCTTGTCCCAGGATTTATTTTTTCCGGCAATATCTCCCAAATATTCAATTGCTTTTAAATGATTTGGATTTTCATTTAAAAAAAGCTCAAAAAAAGCTTCTGCCTGAGCCCATTTTTCTTCTTTAAAAAGCTTTACCCCTTTATCAAAGTTAGATTGAGACCAAGCGATTATTGGAAGAAATACCATTAAATATACAAAATGCTTCATTGTCCAAAAATAAGGAAATTTATAATTGCAACCCACTTTCATTCCAAAAGGTTTAACAATAAAAAAAAGCCTCTTAACTTGTTATGTACACAAGTTAAGAGGCTTTCTTAAAATAAAATCATCGTTTATCTCACAATGGTCATCTCATCGATGATATGCTTGGCTCCAGCATATTTATCAATGATCCAAAGTACATATCGAATATCTACGCTAATTGTTCTTTGCAATTTAGCATCAAAAATAACATCACCAGCCATTGCCTCGATGTTTCCGTCAAATGCAATACCGATTAATTCTCCTTTTCCATTCAATACTGGCGAACCTGAATTCCCTCCTGTGATATCATTGTCAGTCAAGAAATTTACAGGCATAAAACCAGCTTCATCAGCATATTGACCAAAATCTTTTGCTTTGTTCAATTCTAATAATCGTGCTGGCAAATCAAATTCCTGATCTCCTGCTTTATACTTTTTAACCATTCCGGTCATTGTTGTATAATTATTCACCTCCGCATCATTGCGCTTGTCAGCAGGCAAAGCACGTACTTTTCCGTAAGTCAATCTCAATGTTGAGTTTGCATCCGGATACTTTATCAAATTCATTTTAGATTCACGTAAACCATCTACTAAATTGCGGAATGCTTTGGCAAAATCGTCATCTGCCTGTAATTGCTCTGCTGATTTAGCTCTAATTTTTGTCGATAAATCATTTGACACTACATATAAAGGATCATTGGCAATATTTTCAGGTTTTGGATCTTTCATAAAAGCCAAAACGCTTTCTTTATTTGCAAAAATACTTTTGGCAACAGCCTCATTTACAAAAGCAGTAAAATCACCTTTATTCGCTTCTTTTAATTTTGCAACACTTTCAGGAAGTCCGTAAGCTGCCGCTTTTGAAGCATACAAATTTAATTGAGCTGTAAAAACATCTTTCTCTAAAGGAGCGTAGAATTTCCCATAGGCCGCATCAATAAATTGATTTAATCTAGGCAACATTTCTGCTCTTTTGGCTTCATTTTCTTTAAAATATGCTAACATCGCATTCCCTAAATTAGCAGGAGTAGCACCATAAGTTGCCGTTCTCATCAATTGAGTTAAATAGCTGTCATGGCTCGATTTTAAATTAGTTGCCGCATAATAATTATTAATTGTTGCAATAACATTCCCAAATTTCTCTTTGTTGGCTTTTTTATTAGCCCAAGTATTGAATTTAGCTTCTTGTTTTGCTTTGGTTTTTGCTGTTCCGGCTTTGGTTAAAGCATCAATCATTCCTTGACGGTTTTTCCAATAATTAGCCGTTGAAGCATATTTAGAAGCATATTCCAGATTAACGGTTTCGTCTTTATCCATATATACTTTCATTCTGTCCATCCCAGTTTTTGCTCCTTCAACCCAAGCTGGATAAGCAAATTTCACGTTTTGCTCTATTCCTCCTGCTGGCATCCAACGGTTGGTTCTTCCCGGATAACCCAAAATCATTGCAAAATCATTTTCTTTAACTCCTTTTAAACTTACTGGCAAATAATGCTTTGGTTGCAAAGGCACATTGTCTTTAGAATATTCGGCTGGATTTCCATTTGCATCAGCATAAACTCTAAACATAGAAAAATCGGCGGTATGTCTTGGCCATTCCCAGTTATCTGTATCTCCTCCAAATTTTCCTAAACTCTCAGGCGGAGTTCCCACTAAACGAACATCCTTGTAATCCTGATAAACAAAATAGTAGTATTCATTTCCTTGAAAGAAAGGACGAACAGAAACCGTATATTTTCCGCCTTCGTTATTTTCTTTTTCAATCAAAGCCATTTCTTGTTGAATTGCTTTGTTTCTTTCTGCCTCAGTCATTTTATCATTTACTTTAGATAAAATTCTTTTGGAAACATCATCCATACGAACGAAAAAACGAACGTATAATGATTTTGGTTTCATTTCGGCACTTTTATCCTTAGCCCAAAAACCATTTTTCAAATAATTTTGCTCTTCAGACGAAAGCTCAGCTATCGCGTCGTAACCACAGTGATGATTCGTTAACACTAATCCTTCTTTGGAAACGATTTCGGCTGTACAACCACCGTTAAATTGAACCACGGCATCTTTCAAACTATGGTTATTGATACTGTAAATTTCTTCGGCTGTCAGTTGCAAGCCCATTTTTTCCATATCTCTATGGTTCAATCTTTCGATAAACATCAAAAACCACATCCCTTCGTCTGCTTTCACGGGGAAAGTCATCAGGCACATTGTTAAGAATAAAATTATTTTTTTCATAATTCAAATATTTTTTTGTGGTGCGAATATAAATCATTTTCTCAATTTTATAATCCGTTCTCTTTAAAAAGCATCAGCAAGCTAGTAGTTTTTAACTTAATTTTAGGGATTTAACAAATTTAGCCCTAAAAAAAAGGTGCTCTATTTCTAGAACACCTTTTGTGTGAAAAATTTTATTTTCTAATCATTCAACATTTTCCATAATTTATCTTTCAATTCTGTCAAACCTTGTTGAGAAACAGATGAAATAAACATATAAGGAACATCTTTGAAAGCAACATCTAGCTCTGCTTTTAATTCCGCTTTTAGCTCATCATCCAACATATCACATTTCGAAATTACCAATAAACGTTCTTTGTCCAGCATTTCCGGATTGTACTTAGTAAGTTCGTTTACCAAAATATCGTATTCTGCTTTTATATCCGGTGTATCAACAGGAACTAAGAATAACAAGGTCGAGTTACGTTCAATATGGCGCAAGAAATAATGCCCTAGACCTTTTCCTTCTGCAGCACCTTCAATAATTCCGGGAATATCTGCAATTACAAAAGATTGAAAATCTCTATAGGCAACGATACCAAGGTTTGGTTTTAAAGTTGTAAACGGATAATCGGCAATCTTTGGTTTTGCAGAGGTCAACACAGATAAAAGCGTTGATTTACCCGCATTTGGAAATCCTACCAAACCTACGTCAGCAAGTACTTTCAATTCTAAAATCACATCCATTTCAGTTCCAGGCAATCCCGGTTGTGAATACCTTGGTGTTTGATTCGTAGAACTTCTAAAGTGCCAGTTCCCTAGTCCTCCTTTTCCTCCTCGGGAAAGAATCCTTTTTTCGCCATCTTCAGTAACTTCAAACAAGATTTCTCCTGTTTCCTTATCTTTTACCACAGTTCCTAAAGGCACTTCGATGTATTTATCATCTCCATCAGCTCCTGTACTTCGATCACCACTACCATCACCTCCATTACCCGCCTTTATATGACGCGCAAATTTAAGATGAAATAATGTCCAAAGTCCTTTGTTTCCTACAAGATATACGTGTCCTCCACGTCCTCCATCTCCACCATCAGGCCCCCCTTTTTCAATAAATTTTTCTCTATGCAAATGCGTAGATCCTTTTCCACCTTTTCCAGATGAAACAAATATTTTTACATAATCTACAAAATTCCCTTCAGTCATTTTCTTTTGTTTAAAAGTCTAAAAATTTAATGTTTTAAAGCTTTGACAAAACCAACTTTAAACTTTAAATCATAAACCAAATTCTATTTTCGCAATGATTTCACCATTACCTTATCAATTTTCGCGCCATCCATATCAATGACTTCTAACTCAAATTTATGCCAAACCAATTTTTCTCCTTGTTTTGGAATATGAGAAAGCTCTGTCATTATCAAACCGCTTACTGTAGTGACTTCGTAATCATTTATTAATTCGTCCAATTCAAAATAAGTCAAGAAATCGTGCAGAGAATAATGCCCGTCAACCAGCCAGGTTCCATCTTCTCTTTCGACTAATTTAAAATCTTCCTTGTAAAAATCAGACGCATCGCCCACTAAAGCTTCAAGAATATCATTCAAAGTAATTACTCCCTGAAAAACCCCGTATTCGTCAGACACAAAAGCATAATGAATTCCTGTTGCTTTAAATCTTTCCAAAGCCTTATATGCAGTAGTATACTCCATCATAAAAGGCGCTTCAGTCATGATATCGGCCAAATTGAATTTACTGTTTTCAAAATTGGCGAAAATATGTTTCAGATTGACCACCCCAACGATATCATCATAATTATCCCCGTATACAGGATAAATTGAATGCAACTCTTTGAGCATGGCTTTCCTAACCTCCTCCTTATCAGAATGCAAAGGTAAAAAAACCACTGATTTTCTATGAGTCATCAATGAATTTATTTTCCTGTCGCCAATATGAAAAACGCGCTCCACAATATCTTGCTCAATTTCCTGAACTTCACCAACTTCAGTCCCTTCCTTGATAATGGCTTTTATTTCCTCTTCGGTTACTTTTCCATCGGCAGTTGGTCTGATTTGCATAATACTCAATAAAAACTCTGTCGAATGAGTCAGCATCCATATAAAAGGAGCTGTTACAATTGAAACTACTTTCATCGGCATGGCTACTGCTTTGGCAATAGCTTCGGGATAATTTAGTCCAATTCTTTTGGGCAACAATTCCCCTAAAACCAATGAAAAAAATGTCAGTACAACCACAACTATTCCTACGGCAATAGTATTCGCGAAAGGTTTTAAAATTTCAAATGTCGCTACAAAAGTCTCTACATTGGTTGTTATTTTATCTCCGCTGTAAATCCCTGTCAGGATCCCAATTAAAGTTATCCCAATTTGAACTGTGGACAAAAATTTATTAGGAGAGTTTGCTAGATCTAAAGCTATTTCGGCGTTCTTATTCCCTTTTTTGGCAGCATTTTCTAATCGGTTTTTTCTTGCCGAAATCAAGGCGATTTCTGACATGGAGAAAACCCCATTCAATAGGATTAGAAAAAGTATTATTAGTATTTCCATTTTCTTGTTTAAGGTCTAAAGTTTAAAGCTTAATGCTGCCGAGGGCAGCTTTAAACTTTAAACATCAAACAATTTTTCAACTTATAAATTATCGATAACCGAACTCAATCGTTCTGTAATTTCCTGAATAGACCCTATACCATCTACAGCATAAAACTTCCCTTGTTCTTTGTAATACCCCATTAACGGAGCTGTTTTTTCGTTGTATTCCTGGTATCTGTTGCGAATTTTGTCTTCATCCTGATCATCGGCTCTACCAGAAGTTTTCCCTCTCTCCAGCAATCTCGCCACCAGAATCTCATCATCAGCCTCTAAAGCGATGGTAGCTGTAATTACTTCTTTTTTTGTCCCCAAAAAAGCATCTAATGCTTGCGCTTGTGCAATAGTTCTAGGAAATCCATCAAATAAAAAACCTGCCGAATTTGGATTTTTTTCCACTTCACTTTGCAACATTTTAATGGTTACTTCATCCGGAACCAAATCACCTTTATCAATAAAAGTCTGAGCTAGTTTCCCCAGTTCAGTTTCATTTTTGATATTAAATCTAAAAATATCTCCTGTTGAAAGGTGTGTCAATTTATATTTTTCTTTTAAAAACTCTGCTTGAGTTCCTTTTCCTGCGCCTGGTTTTCCAAATAAAACAATGTTAATCATAATCTGTGTTGCCTAGTTATTCTTTTAATTTATACACTTCCGGTAAATTTCTGCCCAGACCATCATAGTCCAAACCAAAACCTACAATAAATTTATTCGGAATCCTGATTCCGACATAATCTATTTTTATATCTTTTTTATAAGCCTCCGGTTTAAAAAACAGTGTGGCTATTTTAAAATGTTTTATATTTTGCTTCTTGAACAATTCCTTTAGTTCTACCAAAGTATTTCCTGTGTCAACTATATCCTCAATGACAACCACAGATCTACCGGTTAAATCCTGATTCAAACCAATCAATTGTTTCACTTCATTTGTTGAAGATGTCCCCTCATAAGAAGTCATTTTTATAAAACTTACTTCACAAGGCTTTTTATAGCTCTTCAAAAAATCAGAAACAACCATAAAAGAGCCATTTAAAACACCCACAAATACAGGGATTTCATCGGCAAAATCATCTTCGACCTGCTTTACCATCTTTGTTATTGCAAAGTCTATCTCTTTGGCAGAAATAAACGGAACAAATTGTTTATCGTGAAGTTGAATCATTATTATCTTATTTTAAAATAATTGCCAAAGATACAGAATTCGCTTTTTAGAATTGACAATTGAGTTTTAATTTTGTGGCTTTAATATCAGTTTTATTATAAAAAAACCCAAAAAAGGACTAAAAAAACAATTATTGGCCAAAATAAATTAAACAGAAAATAAAATAGCATTTCCCTATTCAAGCATTATAAAGTATCTTTGCTTTTCATAAACTTTCAACAGCATGAATTATTTTTCTTCTGATTTTAAATTAGGAATTCTAGGTGGCGGACAATTGGGTAAAATGCTTTTGTTTGACACCAGAAAATTTGATATACAAACCTATGTTTTGGATCCCAGCGATGAAGCACCTTGCAAGATTGCTTGCGATCAGTTCTTCAAAGGAGATTTGATGGATTTTGATACCGTTTACAACTTTGGAAAACAAGTGGATGTTTTGACTTTCGAAATCGAACTGGTCAACCTTGAGGCTTTAGAAAAATTAGAAAACGAAGGATTAAAAGTCTATCCTTCGCCTAAAACGCTCAAATTAATCCAAAATAAAGGAACCCAAAAGGATTTTTATACCCAACATAATATTCCCACAGCAAGCTATAAAAAGTTCAAAGACATTAAAAGTCTAGTAATAGACATTCTTGAAGCCAAAGTAAAACTGCCTTTTGTTTGGAAATGCACTGAATTTGGATACGATGGAAACGGCGTAAAAGTCATTAGACACGTCTCTGATTTGGACAACTTAGCTAATGTGGAATGCATTGCCGAAGAAATGGTGCCGTTCAAAAATGAATTGGCTGTTATCGTTTGCCGCAATCCATCAGGCGACATGAAAACCTATCCTGTAGTAGAAATGGAATTTCACCCGGAAGCCAATCAGGTGGAATATGTGATTTGTCCTGCCCGAATTGATGACAAAGTAGCCGAAAAAGCAAGAGCAATTGCCTTAGAAGTTTCGGAAAAATTCAACCATGTAGGCTTATTGGCTGTCGAAATGTTCCAAACAGAAGACGATGAAATCCTGATAAATGAAGTTGCACCGCGACCGCATAATTCAGGACATTATTCCATCGAAGCCAGTTACACATCACAGTTCGAAAACCATTTGCGTGCTATTCTTGATTTGCCATTAGGAAATACCGAAAGCAAAGTAGCCGGAATTATGGTAAACTTAGTTGGAGAAGAAGGATTTTCTGGTGATGTTGTTTACGAAAACATCGAAAAAATACTAGGATGGAACGGTGTCACACCACACATTTACGGCAAAAAACAAACACGCCCTTTCAGAAAAATGGGACATGTAACCATTGTAAATCAAAACATCAATGAAGCCCGACGAATTGCTCAGGACGTAAAAAATACGATTCGAGTAATCAGCCGTTAATTAAAAGATTGAAACATTGAAAGATTGAAACAGTCAATTTTTAAATACTTAAATCTTTAAATCTTTAAATAAAAAAAACATGAGCAAAGTAGCCATAATCATGGGAAGCATATCTGATATGCCGGTAATGCAAGAAGCCATAGACATCCTAAAAGGATTTGAAATAGAAATAGAAGTCGACATTGTTTCGGCACATAGAACGCCCGAAAAGCTGTTCGATTTCAGCCAAAACGCACATGCCCGCGGGATTTCGGTAATTATTGCCGGAGCCGGCGGAGCCGCACATTTACCGGGAATGGTTGCCTCGATGTCGCCACTTCCTGTAATTGGAGTTCCTGTAAAATCAAGCAACTCAATCGATGGCTGGGACAGCATTTTGTCTATTTTGCAAATGCCGGGCGGCGTTCCTGTAGCCACTGTAGCCTTAAACGGAGCCAAAAATGCCGGAATATTAGCCGCTCAAATCATCGGAAGTCACGATAAAAAGGTACTCGACAAAGTTATATTATACAAAACAGGCCTGAAAGATGCGGTAATTATCGCCTCTGAAAGTCTCCTAAAAAAATAATCGCTCCTGTTTTCTCAGGAGCTATTTCCCGATATCCGCTTTATTTTTTTCTTACCTAAAAGCCGGAAAAAGATACCGCCGTTATCAGAACTAAAAAACATAACAATGAGCATACTGACTACAAAATTCGACACCAAGTTCGATACCGCTCCTTTTTCGAAAATAAAAAACGAAGATTATCTTCCCGCTTTTCAAGAAGGAATCGCATTAGCCAAAGCCGAAATTGATGCGATTGTTCAAAATCAAGAGGCGCCAACTTTCAAGAATACCATCGAAGCTTTGGATTTCAGCGGCTATACTTTAGACCGGATTTCCAGCATTTTCTTCAATCTGAATTCGGCAGAAACCAATGACGAAATTCAAAAAATCGCGCAGGAAGTTTCTCCTTTACTGTCAGAATTTGGAAACGATATCCGACTTAACGCCGATTTATTTGCAAAAGTAAAAACCGTTTACGAGCAAAAATCAAGCTTAAACCTCAACCCGGAACAGACTACTTTACTGGATGAAAAATACAAAAGTTTTTCCAGAAACGGAGCCAATCTTCCGGAAGACAAAAAGATAAAACTTCGTGAAATAGACAAGGAACTCTCAAAGACAAGCCTGAAATTTGGCGAAAATGTTCTGGCAGAAACCCAAGCTTTCCAGTTGCATCTTACCGATGAAAAAGACTTATCCGGCTTGCCGGAAGGCACCATAGAAGCTGCCCGTTCTTTGGCAAAAAGCCAAGAAAAAGACGGCTGGATTTTTACCCTGGACTACCCAAGTTATGTTCCTTTTGTCACTTATGCTAACAATCGTGAACTTAGAAAAAAAATGTCCATCGCTTTTGGCGCCAAAGGCTTTCAAGACAATGAGTTTAACAACCAGGAAAATGTACTTAAAATTGCCAAACTTCGTTTTGAGCGCGCACAACTTTTAGGCTATGCTACCCACGCCCATTTTGTTCTCGAAGAACGCATGGCTGAAAGCCCTGAAAAAGTTCTGACTTTCGAAAATGATTTATTGGCCAAAGCAAAACCCGCAGCTCTTAAAGAATTTGCCGAGCTAACCGCTTTCGCCAAAAAATTGGACGGAATCGAACAATTGGAAAAGTGGGACGGCGCTTATTATTCTGAAAAGCTGAAACAGGAATTATTCAATTTGGACGATGAAAAACTAAAACCTTATTTCCAACTGGAAAAAGTGTTGGACGGAGCTTTTACAACTGCTCAAAAACTGTACGGACTTAGCTTTGAAGAAACTTTCGAAATCGACAAATACCATGACGAGGTTACCACCTACGAAGTAAAAGACATCGACAATAATCTGGTTGCCATTTTCTACGCTGATTTTTTTCCAAGAAAAGGAAAACGCAACGGCGCTTGGATGACTTCGTACAAATCTCAATTTGTAAAAGATGGTAGCAATGAAAGGCCTCATATTTCTATTGTTTGCAATTTCACCAAACCTACAGAAACCAAACCATCACTTTTAACATTTAATGAAGTGACTACTTTGTTTCATGAATTTGGTCATGCTTTACACGGCATGTTGGCCGATACCACTTATCCAAGTTTATCCGGTACCTCTGTATATTGGGATTTCGTAGAATTACCAAGTCAAATTATGGAAAACTGGTGTTATGAACCCGAGGCTTTGGCATTATTTGCCTACCATTATCAAACGGATGAAATGATTCCGATTGAATTAGTACAAAAAATCAAGGAAAGCGCTAATTTCCAGGAAGGAATAGCCACGATGCGCCAGTTGAGTTTTGGATTATTGGACATGGGATGGCACGCACAAGATCCTTCGAACATAAAAGACATAAAAGCTTTTGAAACAGAGCAATTTGCCCAAACGCAATTGTATCCTGAGGTAGCCGAAAATGCGATGAGCACTTCGTTCTCCCACATCTTTCAAGGCGGCTATTCTTCCGGTTATTACAGTTACAAATGGGCTGAAGTTCTTGACGCAGATGCTTTTGAATTCTTTAAAGAAAAAGGAATTTTCAACAGGGAAGTCGCTGATAAATTCAAAGATAATATCCTTTCAAAAGGAGGAACCGAACATCCGATAATTCTATACAAACGTTTTAGAGGTCACGAACCTAGTCCAGATGCTTTATTAAAAAGAGCCGGATTATTATAAATTGAGATTGAAACCGAAGTGAGCGCTTCGGTTTTTTTATTTTTAGTCCAAAATGCATGAACAATTTGCAACACAAACTAATGGAGACAGCTACTTAAGCCCTCATCTTAAATGATATTTCAATTGAAATTGGGGACTAGTGAGACATTAATTAGATACATTTCTCTGATTAAAATCCGCTGAAACTCAAAATTAGCGATGATATTAAAAAACATGATTGGAAAGTATTTGAGCCCTTGGACTACCACTTTTTGGAGCATCATAAAAAAAACCTATAGCAAATCTCAAGACACATATCTAAATTTAGATTATGACCAAATCCTATTGAAGATAGAACCAAAAAAAAAAGATCAGAACTATAATTAAAATTTAATTCTGACTTATTTTTAGCCTAATTTTATAATCACATTATACTGATAAGAGGTATGGAATATTTTTTCAATATTGACTGAAATTTTAAATAGACCTACAACAAAAGGCAAAATATTGAGTAATACTCATTCAATCTGTTAATATTTTATTTTTAAACGAATTATACCTACATTTGTCACTTTCCAAAATCCATGAAATTTAGCGCCTTTTTATTCTGCCTTTCTCTCCTCTTTGCAGCTCCTTCTTTTGCACAAAAAGAAGCTGCAATTTGGTATTTTGGCATTAATGCAGGTCTCGATTTTAATTCTGGCAGTCCAGTAGCACTTACAAATGGTAAATTAAGTACTGCGGAAGGTTGTGCCAGTATTTCCGACAAAAACGGAAATCTACTTTTTTATACAGATGGTTCTGTAGTATATGATAAATCTCATCAGCTTATGCAAAATGGTTTTGGATTATTAGGGCATAATTCAAGTACACAATCTGCCATAATTGTTCCAAAACCCAACAATCCCAATCTATATTATATATTTACTGTAGACGAACCCCATCCAAATAATGCAGATGATAACCCCTTAAATAATATAGATCCCCCTAATAATGGGTTAAACTACTCCCTAGTAGATTTGAGATTAAATAATGGGTTAGGCGCTATTTCCAGTGAAGAAAAAAACGTCCACCTTATAACCTATAATAAGGATAATGAAGAGGAAGTAAAATTTAAATGTTCTGAAAAAATCACAGCTATACAACATGGTGATGGTGTTTCTTTTTGGGTTATTACTCATTTTAAAAATAATTTTTATGCCTTTAAAATAAGTAGTACGGGAGTTGAACAAAAACCAGTTAAAACAACTTTTTCATCTAATATTTCCACAGGAGGATATAATAGCAATGCAATTGGATACTTGAAAGCATCCCCAAATGGCAAAAAAATAGCTATGGCTAATGCCTCGACAAGATCTTCGAATGAACTTGGCCCAAAAAATAACATTATAAGGAATACAGGAACAGTTTTGCTTTACGATTTCAATTCGACTACTGGATCGTTAGCGAACGAAATGAAACTTTTAGGAAATTCAAATCCATATGGCCTAGAGTTTTCTGCTAAGTCTAAAAAACTCTATATAACCACGAATAATTTTAACAGCGAGTCTGTAATAACTGGAAGCTCACTACTTCAATATGATTTAAAAAGTTCCAATATTGCTACTTCAAATAAAACAATCAATACGTCTTTATATGTGGCAGGTGGTTTACAACTGGGAATAGATGAAAAAATATACCGTGCCACCTACCCTATTTTGTCCGAAGGAACAACTAAATTATCTGTTATAAACAATCCTGAGTCAGATGGCACTAATTGTAATTACATGCAAAATTCTATTGATTTAAAAGCAAAAATTACAAAACTAGGTTTGCCTCCCTTCATTACATCATTGTTTCTTTACTCCTTTAACTATGAATTCAATTGTTTAGGCCAAACAACTCATTTTTATATTAATTCGGTTGAAACTATTGATAGTGTTCTCTGGGAATTTGGAGATGGCACCAGTTCTACCGATCGTGAAGCGTACCACACCTATGCAAGAGCAGGTGACTATAAAGTTATTCTAACAAAAACTGTTAATGGAGAAACAAGAGATCCTCTGGAAAAAGTAATTACAATCTATGATGCTCCAAAAGTTTTGTCAACGCCATACAAATTAACACAATGTGATACTCAAGACGCCAATCCAACAGACGGGATAAGTACTTTTAATTTGGCACTCGCAAACGAAGGAATTTGTTTAGGTGAAAAAAACTTTGAGGTTTATTATTACCACAGTATCAGTGATGCAGAGAATGACATCTACAATACACAATCAATTCCCAACATCTATAAAAACAATACTCCTGACGAACTATTACATGCAAAAATTACTCAGCCTAATTCCTCTTGTTATAGTTTAGGAAGTGTCATCCTTCATGCCAATAAAAACATTTCAATAATTCCAGAACCAATGCATGCATGTGATCTTGGAGACGGAACTGCCGCTTTTAATTTGGCAACTAAAACCCAACTAATTAAAACAGATTTAAATTTACCTACAGACGTGCGGCTGTATTTTTATCCTACTGAAAATGATAGCGCACTTGGTAAAAATGAATTAAGCGATGAATTTATATCAGTTGCCAAAACAATATATATCCGTGCAGAAAACGACGAGGGCTGTTACGGAACAGGAAAATTAGAGCTCCTTGTAGAGACCACACCACAGATTAATGTTTTAGAAAACAGAATTATATGTGAAGGAGATATCAATCCAATCGTTACACTACAACCCGAAATCATTTCTCCTTTCTCAATAAATGATTTCACCTATACATGGTCAACAGGCGAAAACACTCCCTCAATATCAATTAATAAAGAAGGAGATTATACTGTTGTCGTAAAAAACAAATCCGATTGTTCTACAACAATAAATTTTAACGTGGATGTATCCCGTTTAGCAAGAATAAATGATATAATAATCCACGATTTAAAACCAGAAAATCAAGTAACAATTGATGTGGTAAATCCAGATGATTATAAATACATGATTCAGTTCCAAAATGGAACTTCAACAACTTTCCAAAATTCACCTTTTTTTGAAAATGTTCCCGGCGGCATTCATGAATTGGTAATAGAAAACACTAATGGCTGTGGTCAAATAATAAAAGAAATAATAGTTTTACAAGCTCCAAATTACTTCACCCCTAATGGCGATGGTTATAACGATTATTGGAATATTAAAGGGATAAATGCAAATCTCGATCTGAGCACCACAATTTATATCTTTGATCGATATGGTAAACTACTTAAACAATTATCACCATCAGACCCACTAGGATGGAACGGGATATTTAATGGAGTTCCTTTACCTTCTGACGACTACTGGTTTACCGTAAAATTAGCAAATGGGAGGAAAAGCAATGGCCATTTTACTTTAAAACGATAAATGAGCTTTGGGGTCCGACTTTATAAAGAGAAAGGCCCTGGAAAGAATAAAGCTAGAAAAGTTGAAAACAAGCAAATTAAAAGTACAATTCCGCAAAACAAAAAACGTCACATAGTCAAGTTTTAAACGTGTTAAAGAAATTCAAACCGACGAAATATGCGGCTATTTCAATGATTAAAAATGCGGTTGAAAAACGAATTAAGAGCGAATTAGGGTAATTTCAAAACTATAGTTATCTCATCTTAAAATATGTCTGCAACCCCGTTAAAAATCTACCCTAAAAACATGAACGGAACCAAAATTGCAATTCGTTGCTGATTTACTTTCCACTTGATTTTTTAAAAGAACCTCTTTTTATACTTATGGAAGGAGTTTTTTAAAAGACTGGTCAAAATTTGCGTTTTTTTTTGCGATACAATTATATACGCTTCACCAAAAGCAATATTTTAAAACAAAACCACCATCAGCCACCAAAAAGCAGGGATACTTTCAACCCAAAAAGATGTGTAGTATCTGGATCTTTTTTCATTGGCAAAAACCAAAAACAAAGAGAGCAACACCACTAAAACCAAATTAACAATCAGCTGTTTCTCTATAAAATTTGTTTTCAAAAACTCCAAAAAATAAAAAGGAAGCAGCAATAACAATCCTACTATTTTTGTCCTTTTAACTCCTATTTGTTGCGGAACAGTTTTTAAATGAGGATCGTCATTGGCCAGATCCAGAATTTCAAAAATAAGAATTAAGACAAAAACCAGTATAAAACGTTGTATACATTTGAGATAAAAATCGAATCCCATGTCGACATACGCATTCAGCAAAGGCAAAACCAAAGTCACCCCTACCCAACACAAGGACACTATATAGATTTTTACACCAGCCCAGTTTCTAGCATTCTTCCTATTGGGAAAGAAAGGTAAGGTGTACAATAAGGTTAAGGCTAAAACTGCCAATGATACTAATTGGGTTATTAACTGCAATTGAAAAAAATAATAACCTACTCCCGCCAACGAAAGCAAACTCAACAATGCTATTAATTTCAACTCATTGCGCATTTTCTTTTTTGGGGTTCTGGCCAAAGCATCGTACTTCACAAAATTGTAACCCACGATAGTTCCCCAAAAAGCAAAATTAGCCATAGGCACATCGGCATTGATATGAAACATAAAATGAGTCATTCGAACCAATGCGTAAACCGATAAAGCGACATGAATGCTGCTCTTGATATAAAAATCAAACACTTGCTTAAAACTAATCATCAAACAAAATTAATCAATTGTGAAGATTTTCCTCATTAAGTTTAAAAATAGATGAAAAATCAAGCTTAAAAAGCCTTTTAAATTATTAATAATACTTAATTTTGCAGCACTAAAAAACACAACATTACTACACTTACATGAAAACAGATGCTTTTGCTTTAAGACATATTGGTCCAAGAGAAAACGACCTTCAAAATATGTTACAAACTATTGGAGTTGAATCTATTGAACAACTCATCTACGAAACACTTCCGGATGACATTCGTTTAAAAGCACCCCTAAATTTAGACCCGGCAATGACCGAATATGAATATATCAATCATATTACGCAACTGGGAAATAAAAATAAAATGTTTCAATCCTACATTGGTCTGGGATACAATCAAGCAATCGTTCCTGCGGTAATCCAAAGAAATGTTTTTGAAAACCCAGGTTGGTATACGGCTTACACACCTTATCAAGCCGAAATTGCCCAAGGTCGTCTTGAAGCAATTTTGAATTTCCAAACTATGGTTATTGAATTAACCGGAATGGAAATCGCCAATGCCTCGCTACTTGACGAAGCAACTGCAGCAGCTGAAGCAATGGCATTGTTATTTGATGTAAGAACACGCGATCAAAAGAAAGCCAACGTTTGTAAATTCTTCGTTTCTGAAGAAATTTTACCTCAAACTTTATCTGTTTTGCAAACCCGTTCTACACCTATCGGAGTAGAATTAGTAATAGGAAATCACGAAACTTTCGATTTTTCTACTGAGTTTTTTGGAGCTATGCTTCAATATCCTGGGAAATACGGTCAAGTATACGACTACGCCGATTTTATCGCTAAAGCTGCCGCAAACGAAATCAAAGTAGCCGTTGCTGCCGATATTTTAAGTTTGGCCAAACTGACTCCTCCGGGAGAAATGGGAGCCGCTGTTGTAGTAGGTACAACGCAACGTTTTGGAATCCCGTTAGGATACGGTGGTCCACACGCTGCTTATTTTGCGACTAAAGAAGAATACAAACGTAGCATGCCAGGAAGAATCATTGGGGTTACCATTGACACTAATGGGAATCGTGCTTTGCGTATGGCTTTACAAACACGTGAACAACACATCAAACGTGATAAAGCCACCTCAAACATTTGTACTGCACAAGTTTTATTATCAGTAATGGCCGGAATGTATGCGGTTTATCATGGTCCAAAAGGATTGCAATACATCGCTGACAAAGTACATGCCTCTGCTGTTTCCTTAGCAAATGAATTAGAAAAATTAGGTTTCGAACAAAGCAATACCGCTTTCTTTGATACCATCGTTATAAAGGCTGATGCCAAAAAGGTTAAAGAAATAGCAGAACAAAACGAAGTTAACTTCTATTATGTTGACGCCAATACTATTTCTATTTCTTTGAACGAGACGACAAGCATTGCCGATTTGAACAAAATCATCGGTATTTTCGCTACTGCAAAAGGAACTCAGGCTACGCCAATTGAAAGTTTATCAGAGACGAATCATTTCCCTGAAAATCTAAATCGTACTTCTTTGTTTTTACAACATGAAGTATTTAACAAATACCATTCAGAAACAGCATTGATGCGTTATATCAAAATGCTAGAACGTAAAGATTTAGCCTTAAATCATTCTATGATTTCGCTAGGTTCTTGTACAATGAAACTGAATGCTGCAGCCGAAATGTTGCCATTAAGTAATGCGCAATGGAATAACATTCACCCTTTTGCTCCTTTAGATCAAGCACAAGGATACCAAGAAATGCTTACTAAACTAGAACAGCAATTAAACGTAATCACAGGTTTCGCTGGAACTACTTTGCAGCCTAATTCAGGAGCGCAAGGAGAATATGCAGGACTGATGGTTATCCGCGCCTATCACCAATCAAGAGGAGATCACCACAGAAACATTGCTCTAATTCCATCATCTGCTCACGGAACAAATCCAGCATCAGCAGCCATGGCCGGAATGAAAGTTATTGTTACCAAAACTTTGGAGAACGGAAACATTGATGTCGAAGATTTACGTGAAAAAGCAATCTTACACAAAGATAATTTATCTTGTTTAATGGTAACTTACCCATCAACTCACGGTGTTTACGAAAGTGCCATTAAAGAAATCACCCAATTGATCCACGATAATGGCGGTCAAGTTTACATGGATGGTGCCAACATGAATGCTCAAGTAGGATTGACAAATCCAGCAACTATTGGAGCTGACGTATGTCACCTGAACTTACACAAAACTTTTGCAATTCCTCACGGAGGCGGAGGACCGGGCGTTGGGCCAATATGTGTTGCACCACAATTAGTTCCATTTTTACCAAGTAATCCTGTAATTGCTACAGGTGGAGAAAATGCAATTACCGCAATTTCTGCAGCACCTTGGGGTTCAGCTTTAGTTTGCTTAATTTCTTATGGCTATATTTCGATGTTAGGAGCCGAAGGTTTAAAAAGCGCAACTGAGCACGCGATCTTGAATGCCAATTACATCAAAGAAAAATTGAGCGGTCATTATGACACTTTATACACAGGTGAAATGGGTCGTGCTGCTCACGAAATGATATTAGAATGCCGTCCTTTCAAAGCAAAAGGAATCGAGGTTACTGATATCGCAAAACGTTTAATGGATTACGGTTTCCACGCACCAACAGTTTCTTTCCCAGTTGCCGGAACCTTGATGATTGAACCTACCGAAAGTGAAAACTTAGAAGAATTAGATCGTTTTTGTGATGCAATGATTTCCATCAGAAAAGAAATCGAAGCTTCAACTATTGAAAACAGCAACAATGTATTGAAAAATTCCCCTCATACCTTAGCCATGTTGACTACGGAAACTTGGGAGTTCCCATACACCAGAGAACAAGCTGCTTTCCCATTAGATTATATTGCCGAAAATAAATTCTGGCCTACCGTTCGTAGAGCAGATGACGCTTATGGTGACAGAAACTTAATCTGTAGCTGTGCTCCTATTGAAGCCTACATGGAGAGTTAAATCATTCTCAAAATAAATCAAAAGCCTCGTCATTATTATAAATAATTCGAGGCTTTTTCTATTCAACTCAATTAAAATCAGTTCTATTGCGTTGGTTAAAACAAAAAATCAGGCAATTCTACTTCAAATATAGATTTTATTTCAGCTCTTAAATCAATTTCTTGCTTCTTTAAATTTTCAAATAATTTTAATCAAATTGAAAACTTCATTGAAAAATTATCAGTAATTTAGCTAAAAATGCATTATTCTACAATTATATGCATGCATAGTAAATAAGATGGCTATTCTAAGTTTTTTATCTTTAAATTAGCCCTAAATTTTTTGGAAAACAAACCGATGAAAATAAAAATAACTGGAATAGGAAGTTATATTCCTGAGAAGAGAATAAGTAATACCGACTTTAGTAATCATACTTTTTTAAATGAAGACGGAACACCTTTTGGCTACGCAAATGAAGTAGTTATCAAAAAATTCAAAGGAATTACCGGAATTGAACACAGACGTTATGCCGAAGATCAATACAATTCGTCAGATTTGGCTTTTTTTGCTTCACAAAAAGCAATAGAAAACGCCGCTATTGATCCTGAAACCATAGACTACATTATTTTTGCACACAATTTTGGTGATGTCAAATGTGGAACCATACAATCTGATATGCTTCCTAGTTTAGCGACACGTGTCAAAAACAAATTGCAAATAAAAAACCCAAAATGCGTTGCTTATGATATTCTTTTTGGATGTCCTGGATGGATTGAAGGCGTTTTACAAGCAAATGCTTTTATCAAATCAGGAATGGCTAAGCGCTGTTTGGTCATTGGTTCTGAAACCTTATCAAGGGTTGTTGATGATCATGATAGAGATTCGATGATCTATTCTGACGGAGCTGGCGCTTCCATAATAGAAGCCTCTGATGATGAATCTGGTTTACTTTCTTATGAAAGTGCAACTTATGCTATGGACGAAGCAAATTATTTGTTTTTTGGAAAATCATACAATCCGGATTTAGATCCTGACACTCGTTATATAAAAATGCACGGGCGCAAAATCTATGAATTTGCATTAAGTAATGTTCCCACAGCCATGAAAAGCTGTCTGGAAAAAAGTGGTTTAGCCATTGATGATGTCAAAAAAATTCTTATTCATCAGGCCAATGAAAAAATGGATGAAGCCATTATACAACGTTTTTACAAACTCTATGACAAAGCTGTTCCCAAAGACATCATGCCTATGAGCATCCATGATTTAGGAAATAGCAGTGTAGCGACAGTTCCTACTCTTTTTGATTTATTAGTTAATAACCAAATAAAAGATCAAAAAATCAACAAAGGCGACATTCTTTTATTTGCTTCTGTTGGCGCAGGCATGAACATCAATGCTTTTGTTTACAGGTATTAGTCCGATTACAAAAGCTAAAAAATACGATCCAAAAGTCCATAGTTAAAACCATTTAACTGTGGACTTTTTTCTTCTATAATGATCAAATTACCTGCAATAAAAACTGCAAAAGAAGAAATATATCTTTGTACCTTTGAAGCCTAATTAAAATTTAAGAACGAGAGATGCTTCGTTCCAGCAAAGACTATGTACGAAAAAACGTTTCCTAATAAAAGATTCAAACACACTTTAGAATTTTTAAACAAACACATTTCAACAAGCCAAAGTATTTTAGATTTAGGCGTAGAAAATCCTTTTTCAAAAATCATGAAGGCCGAAGGATTCTCTGTCAAAAATACTAGTGGTGAAGATTTAGACATCGATCAGTCTGTATTCTCGAATGAAAAACCCGATGTCGTTACCGCTTTTGAAATCTTCGAACATTTATTGAATCCTTACACTATTTTAAACGAAATAAAATCAGACAAACTTTTTATTTCCATTCCGTTGCGATTGTGGTTTTCTTCTGCTTATCGCAGTAAAACAGATATGTGGGACAGACATTATCATGAATTTGAAGACTGGCAACTGGACTGGCTATTAGAAAAAACAGGCTGGAGAATTGTAGCCAGAGAAAAATTTACCCATCCAGTTAAAAAAATCGGTTTTCGTCCTTTATTGCGTTATTTCACAAATAGGTACTATATTGTTTATGCCGAAAAAATAAAATAATGAACTACTATATAGTTATTCCTTCTCATAATGAAGAAAAACTCATTTCACTAACCTTACAATCGCTGACAGAACAAACTGTTTTACCTAGCAAGATTGTGGTAGTCAATGATAATTCTACTGACAATACTGAAGAAGTTGTTGCCGAGTTTACTAAAAAGTATTCTTTTATTTCTCTTGTAAATAATACTTCAAATGCTATCCATATGCCTGGAAGCAAAGTGATTCAGGCTTTTCAGAAAGGATTTGAAACTCTGGATGACAACTATGACCTAATTGTAAAAATTGATGCTGACCTGATTTTTCCGAATAATTATTTTGAAACCATTATCAGGCATTTTAAATCCGACGCTTCAATTGGTATGGTTGGCGGATTTTGTTATATAGAGAAAAACGGCGAATGGATTTTAGAAAATTTAACCGACAAAGATCACATTCGCGGTGCATTAAAAGCGTACCGAAAAGAAACTTTCAAACAAATAGGTGGTTTAAAACCACAAATGGGCTGGGACACGGTTGATGAATTACTTTGCAAATTCTACAACTGGAAAGTAGTTACCGATGCTTCTTTAAAAGTAAAACATTTAAAACCTACCGGAGCCAATTACAACAAAACGGCACGCTATAAACAAGGCGAGGCTTTTTACACCTTGGGTTATGGTTTTATTATTACGGCCATTGCTTCGGCAAAATTATCTTTCATGAAAAAGAAACCTTTACTCTTTTTTGACTATATCAAAGGATTTTGGAAAGCAAAATCAGCAAAAACTTCTTTGTTAGTTACTAAGGAACAGGCCAAATTTATTCGCAACTACCGTCTGAAAAAAATGAAAGAAAAACTGTTCTAAGAGAAGAGGCACTTTTCACTATTTACTAAATACTATTCACATTTTTTGTATTTTAGCCCATATTCGCAAAACTATGATGCTCATTCGATATATAACGCAGATAGGAAGATATTTCCTGATGCTCAAAGAAATTTTCAACAAACAGACCAAATGGTCGGTGATGAGAAAACTAATATTCAAGGAAATCGATGATTTAATTATTGACTCCCTTGGTATTGTTTGCTTCATTTCATTCTTCGTTGGAGGAGTTGTTGCCATTCAAACTGCACTGAATCTTACCAATCCTTTGATTCCAAAATATCTTATTGGTTTTGCCACACGTCAATCGGTAATATTAGAATTTGCCCCTACTTTTATATCAGTAATTATGGCTGGAAAAATGGGCTCTTTTATCACCTCCAGCATAGGAACCATGCGTGTTACAGAGCAAATTGATGCGCTAGAAGTAATGGGTGTTAATTCTTTAAACTACCTTGTTTTCCCTAAAATAATCGCTTTGTTGCTTTATCCTTTTGTAATAGGAATCAGTATGTTTTTGGGTGTTCTTGGAGGCTGGATGGCTGGCGTATATGGCGGTTTTACTTCCAGTGCCGAATTTATCAATGGTGCCCAAATGGAGTTTATTCCCTTTCATATTGTTTATGCTTTTATTAAAACATTAATATTTGCCATGTTATTAGCGACAATCCCATCTTTTCACGGCTATTACATGAAAGGTGGCGCACTCGAAGTAGGTAAAGCCAGTACCGTTTCTTTTGTTTGGACATCGGTTTCGATAATTCTTTTCAATTATATATTAACTCAGTTGCTATTAGGATCATGATAGAGGTAAAAAACGTAGAAAAATCATTTGGAGACAGTAAAATCCTTAAAGGTGTTTCGACCATTTTTGAAACTGGGAAAACCAATTTAATCATTGGTCAAAGTGGCTCTGGTAAAACCGTTTTGCTAAAAAGCCTTTTGGGAATACATACCCCGGAATCTGGAACCATATCCTTTGACGGTCGAATCTATTCAGAACTTGATGCTGATGAAAAAAGAGAACTCAGAACCGAAATTGGAATGGTTTTTCAAGGAAGTGCTCTATTCGACTCGATGACCGTAGCCGAAAATGTTGCTTTCCCGTTGAAAATGTTTACTAACGACGACAAATCTAAAATTCAAGAACGGGTAGATTTTGTCCTAAAAAGAGTCAATCTTATTGATGCTCATAAAAAATTACCATCTGAAATTTCGGGAGGAATGCAAAAACGTGTTGCTATTGCTCGTGCTATTGTGAACAATCCAAAATATTTATTTTGTGACGAACCTAATTCTGGTTTAGACCCAAATACAGCCATATTAATCGATAATTTGATCAAAGAAATCACCGAAGAATACAACATCACTACCGTCATAAATACTCATGACATGAATTCGGTAATGGAAATTGGTGATAAAATCTTATTTTTAAAAAATGGCGTAAAAGCCTGGGAAGGAAATAAAGAAGAAATTTTCAGAACGGACAATGAAGCTGTTGTTGCCTTTGTTTACTCTTCTAATTTATTCAAAAAAGTAAGAGAAGCCTATTTAAAAGAATAATCAGTTCTTTTTTTCTATATTAACTCGGCAATAACTCCACCTCAGCATTGGGATTAAACAGATACATCCTTCCGGAATTTACTTCTAAGCATTCGTATCTTTTTATTCGTAGCGCTCCTTTTTTGAAAATTTTGCCGTTTTGGATTCTAAAAACACTATCGTAAGGAATCTCAAAAATGTAATTTTTGTCGTTTTGGGCATCGAATTGTTTTAGCGCCAATGCTAAAGTAGCATCTGTATCGCTGCTGGCTGTGGGATTCTTAAAATGTCTCGCCAATAAAGGCAATAAATGACTGGGAAAAATTTCCGGTCTAATAAAAGGAATCATTAATCGCTGAAAAGAATATTTCCATTCGTTGCCATGCGGCTTGATATTTCTTCCATATTTCTCAAAAGCCACTAAATGCGAAATCTCATGAATTAGCGTAATCAAAAACTTGTATTTATTCAAATTTGAATTCACCGTGATTTCATGTTTCCCGTTCAATCCTTTGCGGTAATCTCCATGCCTCGTTTGTCTCTCGTTGACAATTTTAAGATGCACCTGATTAACCACAATCAGCTCGAAAACGGGTTTTACAGCATGCTCGGGAATATATCTTGCTAAGGTTTCACTCATAATTCAAAAACTAATAATTTACCACTATTAGGGATTTGTTGAGGAAACCTGCAACACTTTTCCATTAAAATATTTATTTGCTGTCAACGTAAAATTATAAATATACTCGGCCATTTCTCCCGCAGATATTGGCGCTTCGTATCCCGGAAAAGCTTCTGCAAGCATTTCTGTTTGGACTGATCCCAAAGCCAAAACATTGAAAGCAATGCCACGTTCTTTATATTCTTCGGCCAATAATTCCGAAAGTGTGATTACGGCTCCCTTGCTTGAACTATAAGCAGCAAGTCCGGCAAACTTCAAACTGCCTTGAATCCCACCCATAGAACTAATGGTAACTACATGGCTGCCTTTTTGCAAATAAGGCAAACAAATACGAGTCAGATTGGCTACAGCAAAAACATTTACTTTGTAAATATCTTCAAAATCTTTTTGGGAGGTTTCAGCAAAAGGTTTCAGCAATAAACTTCCGGCATTATGCACAACCGCATCTACTTTTTTCCAAGATTTAGAAAGAAAATTTTCAACTTTCTCTAAATCAATCTCCGATGATAAATCAACAGATAGACAAGTGATATTTTCATGATTTATTAAGGCTTGAGGCGTTTTTCTCGAAATAGCCAATACTTGATATCCTGCGTTTGCAAATTGCAATGCCAACTCAAAACCAATCCCTCTACTCGTCCCTGTTACAATAATATTTTTCATATCGCAAAAATAAACAAAAGCCTTAAAATAACACAATCAAATCAGAGGATTGTTTTGATCTAGGTTAAGCAGTATCAGCTCTTGCTGTTTTTAACTTCCAGTTAAAAAAAATCCATCTTCAAAATTCTGAAGATGGATTTTTCAAACTAAATATCTAATCGTTTATGAAATTAACGTTCTTGAAATCACAATGCGTTGTATTTCAGAAGTTCCTTCATAAATTTGTGTAATCTTTGCATCGCGCATCATACGTTCCACATGATACTCGGCAACATAGCCGTTACCTCCGTGAATTTGAACCGCTTCAATAGTTGTATCCATTGCGGTTTGTGAAGCAAACAATTTTGCCATTGCCCCAGATTGCGAGATATCCATTCCGGCATCTTTTTCAAAAGCGGCTTTGAAACACAACATCTTTGCCGCCATAATTTGGGTCGCCATATCGGCTAATTTGAAAGCAATCGCTTGGTGTTTGAAAATTTCCTTTCCAAAGGCTTTACGCTCTTGAGAATATTTTAAAGCCAATTCATAAGCTCCGGTAGCAATTCCTAAAGCTTGAGAAGCAATCCCAATTCTTCCGCCATTTAATACCGCCATAGCGAAATTAAATCCAAAACCGTCAGCCCCAATTCTATTTTCTTTGGGCACTTTTACATCCGAAAACATCAGCGAATGCGTATCTGACCCTCGAATTCCCATTTTCTTTTCTTTTGGACCAATATCAAAACCTGCCCATCCTTTTTCAACGATAAACGCATTAATTCCTTTATGCCCTTTCTCAATATCCGTTTGAGCAATCACAATATAAGTCGAGGCAGTAGATCCATTAGTAATCCAGTTTTTGGTACCATTTAGCAAATAATGATCTCCTTTATCAATAGCGGTTGTTTTTTGCGAAGTGGCATCAGAGCCCGCTTCCGGTTCAGACAAACAAAAAGCCCCAATAACATCTCCTTTGGCCAAAGGAACCAAATATTTAAGTTTTTGCTCTTCATTGCAATACTTTTCTAGACCCGCACAAACTAAAGAGTTATTCACTGACATTACTACCGCAGAAGAAGCGTCTACTTTGGCTATCTCCGTTATCGCAAGTACATAAGAAACACTGTCCAAACCAGAGCCACCATATTTAGGATCAACCATCATTCCTAAAAATCCAAGTTCGGCCATTTTCTTTACCTGTTCGGTAGGAAATTTAGAATGCTCATCCCTTTCTATTACTCCCGGCAACAATTCATTTTGAGCAAAATCTCTAGCAGCTTGTTGTATCATTAGCTGCTCCTCGGTTAGATTAAAATCCATATCTGTATCTATATTTTATACTATTAAAATTGTAACTCCACAAATAAAAACACTTGGCGAAACCCACAGCTTGGGAATTTATATTGCCAGCTTACTTTTTTACTTTAAAATTAAATATTGTCTTGCAATACTCAAATTAACTCCTTTTTATTCAAAAAATGTCTCCAAAAATACTTTTTTTTTATGATATTACCAATTTCACTTTGTAAATTTAATAAAACAAAAACAAGCTACTATATCGTTATCGTTAACACATAAGGATCTTCGCTCAATCGTATTAATCTAAGCCGCTTTTGACAAGTCGAAATAAAATATCTAATTAATGAAAATAAAACTATACCTACATGTTTTCAAATTCATAAAAAAAACAAGTCTATTAAAGTCTCGTCTCACCATCTAATTCTAAAAATCCTATTTACAATCATAATAAACACACTATGAAGCGATTCATAATTAGATTTTTTTTATAAAACGCTCAAGACATATAAACACTCCTATTAACAGTATTTAACATGAAAAGTAATCCTATTTTACTATGAAATATAGTAATTAAAGCTAATTTTACCATAAATAATTCAATACAAAACACCATGAAGAAAATTTTATTACTGCTTAGCTTACTTTTATTGCTTCCATTTTATTCCGCTTTTGCGCAAACTCAAGTAGAAATTGACGGAGTTATTGTTCCTAGAACAATAGATTTCCAAAATAAAACCCTAACCCTAAATGGTGTTGGTGGAAGATCTAAAATGTGGGTAGAAGTTTATATTCAGGCACTATATTTATCTCGCCTTTCACAAGATGCCAAATACATTATTGAGAGTGATACTGAGATGGCCATAAGAATACACATAACCTCTTCATTAGTTTCATCTGGTAAACTGACAAGAAATTTCAACAGCGGATTTGAAAAATCGACCGGGGAGAATTTAAATTCGTTGAGACCCAAAATAGAAGCTTTTAAAAATATGTTGAGTGATCAAATTGTAAAAGACGACGTTTTTAATCTTGTTTACAATCCTATTGACACCTCTGTTTGGGTATATAAAAACGAAGTGCTAAAAGGAAAAATTGCCGGAATTGATTTCAAAAAGGCATTATTTGGTATTTGGCTTTCCGACAAACCCGTAGATGAAACCCTTAAAAATAATTTATTAGGCATTTATTAATCTGCCTCTTCAAAGAAAGCAAGTTTTCTATTTGACTTTCTGTTGCCAATAAAGCTTCTAAATCAAGCAATCAAAGGCAAAAAAATCGTCAAGTGAAATAACATCTCAAATACACATTTCGCATTATACTATTTTTTATATTTGTAAAAATTAAATATATCGCAATAAATGAAAGATTTATTAAAGAAATTTGAAAATAAAGAACCGGAAATCATTTTTAACTGGAAAGATGCCGAAACCGAAGCGGAAGGATGGACTGTCATCAACTCCCTTCGCGGCGGAGCAGCCGGTGGAGGAACAAGAATGAGAAAAGGATTGGATATGAACGAAGTTTTGTCCTTGGCCAAAACAATGGAAGTTAAATTTACCGTTTCCGGTCCAGCGATTGGCGGAGCTAAATCTGGAATTAACTTTGATCCGAACGATCCAAGAAAAAAAGGCGTGCTACAACGTTGGTACAAAGCTGTTTCTCCATTATTGAAAAGTTATTACGGTACAGGCGGTGATTTGAATGTAGATGAAATCCATGAAGTGATTCCAATGACAGAAGAATGTGGCGTTTGGCATCCGCAAGAAGGAGTGTTCAACGGTCATTTTAAACCTACCGAAGCAGATAAAATCAATAGAATAGGACAATTGCGTCAAGGCGTAGTCAAAGTAATCGAAAATCCAAAATATTCTCCCGATGTTTTCCGTAAATATACTGTTGCGGACATGATCACCGGTTTTGGCGTTGCACAGGCCGTTCGTCATTATTACACCATTTATGGCGGCGATGTAAAAGGAAAAAAAGCGATTGTCCAAGGTTTTGGTAATGTAGGTTCAGCAGCCGCTTTCTATCTTGCCGAAATGGGAGCCAAAATAATCGGGATTATTGATAGAGACGGCGGAATAATTAACGAGAACGGCTATACGTTTGAAGAAATAAAAGCTTTATTTCTTGCCAAAGACGGAAACAAGCTGGTGGCCGAGAATATGATTCCATTTGACGAAATCAATGAAAAAATATGGACAATAGGTGCTGAAATATTCACTCCTTGCGCCGCTTCCCGATTAGTAACTCAATCACAAACTGACCGTTTAATCGCCAATGGCCTAGAAGTAATTTCTTGTGGCGCCAATGTTCCTTTTGCCGACAAGGAAATTTTCTTTGGTTCCATCATGGAAGATGTGGACAGTAAGATCAGCTTAATTCCAGATTTCATTTCTAATTGCGGAATGGCAAGAGTTTTTGCTTATTTCATGGAGAAAAAAGTCCAAATGACTGATGAGGCTATTTTTCAAGACACTTCCGAAACGATCAAAAAAGCAATTGAAAAAGCCCACAATTTAAATCCAAGTAAAACAAATATCAGCGCGACCGCTTTTGAAATTGCACTGAAACAGCTTACTTAAAATAAAAAGCGCGCTTACTGCTTATTAAAACTGGACTCAAACAGATTGTAAATAATTTGTTTGATCCCAGTTTTTTTGTTTCCAATTTTAAAGCAAAAAAATCCTTGAATTTATAATACCATAGTAACTTTTTACTCTTAACAATTTTTAGTACTTTTCAGCGTTTTTATAAATACACTTTTTTTAAATTTAAAATGCAAATGAACCCCACCATTTCATCAGACCAAAAGAAATCATTAGTCCTATCTATTCTTTTGTATGCTACAATGTTGTTAATTTTATTTTTCATCCGATTTTGGCCGCCATCAAACATGAGCGAACTTGCCGGTGGCGGCGGCGGTGGTGGTGTTACCGTAAATTTTGGAGACAGTGATTTGGGTTCAGGGGCAAATTATAAGAGTGAAGTTTTGGAAGTAAAAAACCAAACCAGACAAATCCCTACAAAAGCAACACCTGACGAAGCCATTTTATCTCAGGAAAACAGCACTGAAGAAAGTGTTGTGATTCCGACAAAAGAAAAAACTAAAAAACCGATAGTTCCTGTAAAAGAAGAAAGCAAACCCGTAGTTGTAAAACCCAAAATTTCAAACAATACGAATGACGCTTTATCCAGTATCCTGAAAGGATCCAATAAAGGCGGTGATGGAGACGATAAAGAAGCCGGAAATAAAGGAAAAACTAATGGAAGCCTGAGCGCCACCGGCTATTACGGAACGGGTGGTTCCGGAGGAGGGACAGGCGGCGGAAATGGTTCCGGAAACGGAATAGGAACCGGCAGCGGTTACGGTTCCGGAAGTGGCGGAGGATCAGGAAGCGGGTCTGGTGGTGGAATTGGATATTCCTTAGGCAACAGAAAAGCATTATCTAAACCAGTACCCAAATACACTTGCAATGAGGAAGGAAAAGTGGTAGTAGAAGTATATGTAGACCGAAACGGAAGAACTATAAATGCGGTTCCCGGCGTAAAAGGCACTACAAATACCGCAAAATGCCTGTTAGATCAAGCAAAAATTGCGGCAATGAATACCAAATGGGATGCCAGCAGTGATGCTCCCGAAAAACAAGTCGGGAAGATTATTTATAATTTCAATTTGAATTAAATCCATACACGGATCAAAAAATAGTTGCTTAAACAAAAATGCCTCGATAATTCGAGGCATTTTTGCTTAAATAGATATTGTTTGTCAGCTGAACTCGACAAAAATAGAGGTTATTTCGGACTCGTAGCAATCACAAATTTCAGGTTATTCTTTACCCCTATTTGCAATACATCAACTAAATCCTGGACTTGTAAATTGAACGGGATGCGAACAATTACCGTTTGATCTTTTTCCGGATTCATCTTAGACATCAAAGTCGTTTCCAGTTCTTCAAAAGAAACAGGCTGCTTATCTATATAGAATTTCTTATCCTCAGTAACAGACAAACTGATGTACTGTTTATTAGTTTTCTCATGGGATTGCGCTTTGGGCAATGTCATTTTTATAACATTAGGATTAGCCAAAGTTGATATAATTAGAAAAAACAACAACAAGAAAAACATAATATCACTTAATGAAGAAGTTGCTACTTCAGCATGAAATCTTCTCTTTCGTTTTATAGACATATTATTATCTTTGAATAATATTTACAAATTCTAATACTTGTTTTTGAATTTTTAAGGCAAAATTATCAATCTTACCGTTCAATAAATGGTATCCGCTATAAGCAATAATCCCCACAATTAATCCGGCACCACTACTGATCATTTTCTCGTACAATCCTCCTGAAATATTACCAATACTAATGTTTTCAGTAACAGAAATGCTGTAAAAGATTTTGATTACACCAGAAATAGTTCCGATAAATCCTAAGGTAGGCGCAATTCCGGCAATAAGTCCCAAATGACCCAAATGTTTTTCCATTTCGCCAATTTCAATATCGGCAGCACGATCCATGTTAGACTCGATTTCAGCAATAGGTCTGCCAATCACCTGAATTCCTTCTTTTATAATATTTCCCGAAGCGGTATTACTTCTTTCAGCTATAGATTTGGCCAAATCCAAATTTCCGGAATTGAGATGATCGCGAACGTCTCTCATCAAAAGAGCGTCAATTTTTGAAGCCTTGCTAACATATAAATAGCGTTCAATAATCAAGTAAAAAGTATAAAACAATAAAATCCCAATTGGAATTAACCAAACACCACCTTTTAGAAGAAAACCTAAAGTAGAAACCTCAGTATTGGGAGCGATTTTTTCGATAACTACGTTTGAAGCAGCATTAGCTAGAGTGTCGGCTTGTAATTGTATGAAACTAAACATATAATATTATTGTATTTTAATCATTAATTCTAAAATTTATTTCAATTTTGCAATAAAGATACTTTGCGATGCAATAATAAACTAAAAAAACCGGAAAATATTTTAAAACACGCTTATTTTATTTAAAAATGAACTATCAGCAAACCATCGATTGGATGTTTAATCAGCTCCCAATGTATCAACTTCAGGGCGCTTCAGCCTATAAGAAAGATTTGACTAACACCCATTTACTTATAGACCATCTTAAAAATCCGCAGGAAAAAATAAGATGCATTCATGTCGCGGGCACCAACGGAAAAGGATCCACTTCGCACATGCTGGCCTCCATACTTCAAGAAGCAGGATACAAAGTAGGACTGTATACTTCGCCCCATCTAAAAGACTTTAGGGAGCGCATAAAAATTAACGGCCTAGAAATCCCAGAAGAATTTGTCTGTCAATTTATTAATGAGCACAAAAGCTTTTTTGAAGCAAACGACATGAGTTTTTTCGAAATGACTGTCGGACTGGCTTTTGATTATTTTGCCAAAGAAAAAGTGGATATCGCTATCATAGAGGTTGGAATGGGGGGCAGATTGGATGCAACCAATATCATTACGCCGCTTGTATCCGTTATCACCAATATCGGATTAGATCACGTTCAATTTTTAGGTAACACGCTCGAAGCGGTGGCTTTTGAAAAAGCCGGAATCATAAAACCAATTATTCCTGTCGTTATAGGACAATATACTCCCGAGACAAAAGCTGTTTTTTTGGCGAAAGCCAAAGAAACAAATTCAGCAATCTATTTTGCCGCTGATTTAATTTCTGAAAGCTATCCTTCAGATCTGATTGGCGATTACCAGATACACAATAAGAAAACCGTTTTACAGACTATTGCTGTTTTAAACGAAGCAAAGGAATTTAAAATTTCAACTGAAAACATTAAATCCGGCCTGTTAAAAGTTGTAAAAAACACAGGACTTCAAGGAAGATGGCAACAATTAGGTGAATCTCCAAAAATCATTTGCGACACTGCCCACAACAAAGACGGCCTAGAAATAGTATTGAATCAAATAAAAAAAGAATCTTTTGACACTTTACATATCGTTTTGGGAGTGGTAAATGATAAAGATTTAGAGGAAATCCTCACTTTATTCCCTAAAAAAGCAAAATATTATTTTTGCAAACCCAATATTTCTCGCGGACTGGACGCTCAAATTCTGCAACAAAAAGCTGCCGAATTCAGATTAAAAGGAGAAGTATATAATTCTGTTTCAGAATCTTACAAAAAAGCCGTCCAAAACGCCGCAAAATCAGACTTTATATACATCGGTGGAAGCACATTTGTCGTGGCAGAAATTTTATAATTTTTTTTGTTTTTTACTTGCAAATCTAGAAAAGTGCCGTATATTTGCACACGCAATAGCGACAACGAAAGTAATCAAATTGCACTAGGGCGATTAGCTCAGCTGGTTCAGAGCACCTCGTTTACACCGAGGGGGTCGGGGGTTCGAACCCCTCATCGCCCACAAAAACTCCAATAGAAATATTGGAGTTTTTTTTGTTTTATACTTTACCCTTTTTTTGGATCGATGTGAGAAGATGTGGAATTTCAAAAATTATGCATAAATTGTAAGGATCAAAACGAAATTATTAGTCCTAGTAGTTTTTTTTTGTAGGAATTCGATAAGCGCTTTTTAGTGCTTAGTTTAGCTCTTTTTTAGTATTTCAATGCTGCTTTCTAGTTTTGATACTTCAGCCATACACTATCCATGCTTTATCCATACACTATCCATACACTATCCATACACTATCCATGCATTAACTATTCTTTATCCGTTAGATGATTTCATCTTATTTTTGATCTA
The DNA here is from genome assembly GCF_900129705.1 of Flavobacterium granuli. Lineage (GTDB taxonomy): Bacteria > Bacteroidota > Bacteroidia > Flavobacteriales > Flavobacteriaceae > Flavobacterium > Flavobacterium granuli. The sequence goes on from NZ_FQWO01000012.1 coordinate 127,162, forward strand.
TAGGCTTAAGTTTATATGTTTTTTTCTTACGATTTAAAGTTTTCTAAAGTTCAGGCTTATTGTAGCTTCGCAAGCTCAATTTGTCCTACAAAAATGGACAATCAATGGCTTTAATTCAACTAATTTTTAAAAGCTATTGAGGTAAAAAAACAAAGTTAAAAATAGTTGTCTTGTGCTGAATTTACCATTTCACCTCCATGGCATAGGCATTTCTTGGCATACACTCTATATTTCATCATTGTAGTAGCAAGCATCTACTTTATCCGTGAAAGAATCAAAATAAAAATTCGAAAAAACAAATATTACGAAACCCTCGAACAACGAAGATTACATTTACAAAAAGAATCAAAAATCAGACAAGAACAGTATGACCTAGAACAAGAAATTGAAAAATTGAAGAATGACAAACTTCAAATTAAAATCCTAGCTAAAGACAAAGAATTAGTCAACAGCTCTTTGCAAGTAGCTAAAAAGAATAAAATTTTCAATGGTATCAACAATAACCTAAAAGAAATTAACACTGACTCTTTTGACGAGAACACCAAATTTAAGCTTACCAAACCAAATAAAAACATCATAAAAGAAGTAAATACGGATAAAAGCTGGAAAGATTTAGAAAAACATATCAAGAATATCCACTTTGATTTTCTTAAAAGACCAAAAGAGAAATATCCACCAATCACCACGAAAAAAGGATCTCGCGACCTATTTATTAATGAACATATCTACAAAAGAGATTGCGGAGATTAAGAATATTTCAAGCAGAGGTGTAGAACTAGCCCGGTACAGATTGAGAAAAAAACTAGAACTTAATAAAAAAGAAAATCTCGTCGGCTTTTTAATGCGTATTTAACAGAACCAAAATACCATCACACTATTGCATGATGGCATTTCTGTGTATTTTTAAATTAGCTATTCAAGAAAATCCAGCGTTCGTTCCAAAGCCATTCCTCTCGAACCTTTTATTAAAATAGTCCTTTCTCTATATTTTATTTTAGCTAAATCAGCAGAAAAATCTTCAAATGTATTATAAAATTTAAAGTTGCTTTTTTCAATTTTACTTTCATAAAATGCAGAGCCTATAAAATAACATTCTACCTTATCTTCACCCAAAAGCATTTCGACTATAGCTTGATGTTCTTGTTGGCTTTCTTTTCCCAACTCAAACATATCTCCTAGAATCATAACCTTATTTGGCTTCTTGAGTTGAAGAAAATTCACAATTGCTACTTCCATACTGCTGGGATTAGCATTGTAAGCATCTAAGATTATTTCATTTGAACCTTTAGTGATTAATTGAGACCTGTTATTTTCCGGTATATAATTCTCTAATGCTTCCTTAATAGCCGAATCCTCTACTCCAAAATACTTACCAACAGTAAGTGCCGCATTCAAATTATTAGCATTATAAAGCCCAATTAAATGCGATGAAATAACCATTTCATTATAACAAATCTCTACAAAAGGATCAGCCTTTACTGAACTTATACTTATATCTACATTGTCTCTTTTTATGCCAAAGGAATAAGCCTTCAACTTTAATGATTTCTCTACTTGAATAGGATCCTCCATATTAATAAAGGCTAATTTGTCGTTAAGAGAAAGATATTCATACATTTCGCTTTTACCCTCTATAACTCCCTGCACGCCACCAAATCCTTCCAAATGTGCCTTACCAAAATTAGTAATATACCCATAATCCGGTTGGGCTAGTTCGCACAAAAATTGAATTTCCTTTTTATGATTAGCCCCCATTTCTACAATCCCTATTTCAGTATTTGAATCAAAAGACAATAAGGTCAAAGGAACACCAATATGGTTGTTCAGGTTTCCAACAGTAGCCTTGGTCTTATACTTTTTAGAAAGTACAACTTGGATTAATTCCTTTGTAGTTGTTTTACCATTACTCCCTGTAAGTGAAATTATAGGTAGTTTTAGGTACTGTCTATGAAATTTTGCCAATTCCTGTAGAGTTTTTAAACTGTCCGGAACCAGAAGAGTTCTTTGATCAATGTAATAATCTTTATTATCAATTATGACAAATGACGCTCCTTTATCCAAAGCTTCTTTTGCAAAAGTATTAGCATCAAAACGTTCGCCTTTTATAGCAACAAATAATGAATTCACTTCAATTTTGCGCGTATCGATTGAAACCGACTGGCATTTTAAAAATAAACTATGAATGTAACTGATATCCATTTCAAAACGATTCTAAAAAATAAAAGCCCTAATCAAAGGGCTTTTATTTGTAAATTTAATTAATTTCTAGGTGACTTTCTTTTTTCAGCTTTAGGACCTACTCTTGACATTGCACATCTAAATCCGATATAATCTGTAGCCATATCTTGAGGGAAATATCTTCTTTGAGCTGGGTCTAACCAATAAGCTCTGTCTCTCCAAGATCCCCCTTTATAAACCCTTACTTTATCATTTATCAAAGTAGTTCTCTTACTTGACTTATCATATTTTCTAACCATTAACCCCAAACTATCTGTTGTAACATTGTGTCTAGGCGAGTTATACATGTTTTTATCAGCCGTTACTTTGTCATTTTCAGACTCAGAAGAACCAAAATTATAATATTTAGATGACTGTTTATCACCGTCTCTGTAACCAATATTATCACTCTTATCAAAATTCTGTCTCAAATAAGTTTCTTGCTCATCAACTGGAACTTGGGCAATTTGACCAGGAAAGTTTCTAGCAATTATTTTTCCATTACTTAATGTATCATATTTGATATTATCTTTGGTAACGATCTCCACTTTACCGTCTTTTCCAATTTTATTTTTAGTATAAAGATTTCCTCTAAAGTAATTAAAATCATTTGCTTCATTATCGATTATAGGTCTGTAAACATCGGCAACCCATTCAGCCACATTTCCTGCCATATCATATAAACCAAAATCATTAGCAGGGTATTTTTTAACTGCATTAGTTATATCAGCTCCATCATCAGACCAACCTGCTATACCTCCGTAATCTCCATTTCCTTGCTTGAAGTTAGCCAACTGATCTCCCTTATTCTGCCTTTTTCCTGAACGAGTATAACCACCTGACCACGGATATTTCTTTTGGCCTTTATAAATGTTGTATTCTCTTTGCCCCACATCTGCTGCAGCTGCATATTCCCATTCTGCTTCGGTTGGAAGTCTATATTCAGGTAAAATAATTCCTGAAGAGCGTTGCGCATATACATTTTTTTGTTCGATTACAGCACCGTCTTTTCCTGTTTTAGGTTTCTTTCCAACACCTTTTTTCAAAACAACTTCTTCATTACCTCCGTAAGTCATTGTTGGAGCATTCAAATAAGTTTCTGTACTAAAAGAACTTTCTGCAGAAACATCATTTGTTTTTGCATTCTTTTTAAGGTAACCGTTCTTTTCCAATATCGCTTCGTTTACACGATCTGTTCTCCATTTACTGAATTCAACTGCTTGAAGCCAATTAACACCTACAACAGGATAATCAGCATAAGAAGGATGTCTCAAATAATTATTAGTCATCGTCTCATTATAACCTAATCTATCTCTCCAAACTAGGGTATCTGGAGATGCGCCTTCATAAATATGCTTATAGTTATCTTCGGTTGGAGGGAAAACATTTTTTAACCAGTCCAAGTACTCCAAATACATAAAATTAGTCACTTCAGTCTCATCCATATAAAAGGATTGCACATGCTGCTGTGTTGCAGTATTGTTCCAATCATGCATCACATCATCCTCTACTTTACCCATAGTAAAAGTTCCGCCTTCAACGAAAACTAAACCAGGACCCGCAATTTGTTTTTTATTAGCTGAAGCTTTTTTACTATCTACATTCCAACCAGTAGCCCTAGAAGCACTTTTTGAGCTGGATTTCTTACTACAACTGGCTAAACTAACCATCAGTAACATTGATAACATCAATCGTAAAGCCATAATTTTGTTTACTTTCATACTCTTTGGGGTGATATTTTAAGTGCCGCAATATAATAATTAACCATTAATTTGCAACACCATTCTAGATTATTTTAATCTGATAATTTATATACTCTACAGCATACAAAACAAACGCAAATTTATACTTTTTATTATTTATTCACATATCAAATGGTAATTTTTTACACAATATAAGATTTCTCAAAACAAGTAAGCTTCAGAAAACTACTGCAATTCAATCAATCCTCAAGTTCTCGATGTTTTAAAACCAAGTAGAAAAAACAAAACAACTATTGAATATCAGCCTAAATAGACAAAAATACATCTTCTAAAAAACAATATTAATCCAAAAAAGAAGTTATCAATTGATAACCTCTAGAACGTATTCAACCATTACAAAAACACCCTATTGTTTCAATTTATTTTCTCTTAAACAATAAAACCTAAGAACCAGATAACAGTTAAATAACTATATTTGTTCAATGAACACCTAATTATAATGAGAAAACTAATACTCTATACCATTTGTTTGTTTGTATTTTCTTTTGTCAAAGGACAAGAAAGAACAATCAACCCCGCAGTACCTTTCTTAATGGTAGCTGCCGATGCCAGAGCCGCAGGTATGGCCGATATTGGCGTTGCAACTTCTGCTGATGCTTTTTCTCAGCAATGGAATCCGGCAAAATATGCGTTTTCAACTGAAAAACAAGGCCTTTCCATAAGCTATACTCCTTACCTTACAGATTTAGCAAACGACATCTCTCTAGGTCAATTAACTTATTACAATAAAATTAGCGAGCGAAGCGCCTTTGCGGGAAGCCTACGCTATTTTGGCTTTGGCGATATTGAACTAAGGGAAAACGCCTTTGACGACCCCAGAACCGTTTCTCCAAATGAATTCGCTTTAGACGGATCTTACTCCTTAAAATTAAGCGAAAAATTCTCCATGGCCGTAGCCGGTAGATATATTCGTTCCAACCTAAAAGTTATATCAAATGACGGTGACGCATCAGCTGCAAATTCATTCGCAATAGATGTAGCCGGTTTTTACCAATCAGAAGAGATCGCTTACAATAGCTTTAATGGAAGATGGAGAGCTGGATTTAATGTTCAAAATCTTGGCCCAAAAATTAGTTACGACAATGACGAAATCAGCTCTAATTTCTTACCGGCTAATTTAAAGATTGGAACCGGATTTGATTTTATACTAGACGACTCAAATAAAATTGCCTTGAATCTTGAATTCAACAAACTACTGGTTCCAACCCCTCAGAATTCAGACATAAATGGAGATGGAACAATTAGCGGCCCTGAAGAACTCGCCTTACTAAACAAAAACAAAGCAGATTACAAAAAAATAGGGTGGGCTTCCGGAATCTTTAAATCATTCGGAGACGCTCCAGACGGCTTCAAAGAAGAGCTGCAAGAAATTACATACGCTGCAGGAGCCGAATATCTTTATCAAGATTCATTTGCAATGCGCGTAGGCTATTTTCATGAAAATCCTTCAAAAGGAGCTCGAAAATATTTTTCGCTTGGCGCTGGATTCAAATATACTACTATTAAAATAGACGTGTCTTATTTATTTTCGGCATCCAAAATCCCAAATCCCCTAGAAAACACTTTGCGTTTCTCTCTTACTTTCAATTTTGGAGACAAATACGACCAATACTAACACCTTACAAAACAATATTAAAAATCCAAATTTCAAGATTATGAAATTTGGATTTTTTTACTAAAAAAAGCACACTTAAATGAAAGAAATATCCATTGTCAGCAAATTCTCTGTTTACAATTCAACATCAGAATTACCAAATGACATCCAAGACCTTATGGAAAAAGCAATCGGTATTAGAAAAAAAGCATATGCTCCTTATTCAAAATTCAGAGTAGGAACCGCTCTTCTTTTAGACAATGGAGAAATTGTTTTAGGTTCGAACCAAGAAAACGCAGCTTATCCTTCAGGGCTTTGTGCTGAACGCGTGGCTATCTTCCAAGCTGGCGCAATTTATCCTGACTCAAAAATCATAAAAATGGCCATTACCGCAGCTTCTGACACCAACAAAACAATTGCACCCATTCCTCCTTGCGGAGCTTGCAGACAATCAATCGCCGAATACGAAACGAGACAAGAATCTCCAATTGAAATCTATTTTATGGGCGAATCTGGCGAAATCTTCAAATCAGCATCACTAAAAAACTTACTCCCTTTAATGTTTGACAAAAAGTTCTTGTAAAATAACCAAAAATTAGCTTTTAAATTTTAGTTCTAAGTTGGAATGTCTTATTTTTGCCGTTCGCAAATTTGTGGGAGGAAACTATTTTGCGTCATAGGTACTAGTTGATAACACAATAAAACTTTAGCAAAAGAACAATTGAGATGAAAGAAGTTACAAAAGAGGTTTATTTAAAGTGGTATGAAGATATGCTACTTTGGAGAAAGTTTGAAGACAAACTTGCTGCACTATACATACAACAAAAAGTTAGAGGTTTTCTACACTTATACAACGGTCAAGAAGCCGTACTTGCAGGAGCATTGCACGCAATGGACTTGACAAAAGACAAGATGATTACTGCATATAGAAATCACGTTCAACCAATTGGAATGGGTGTAGACCCAAGACGTGTGATGGCTGAACTTTTAGGAAAAGTTACCGGAACATCTAAAGGTATGGGTGGCTCTATGCATATTTTCTCTAAAGAGCACCGTTTTTATGGTGGTCACGGAATCGTGGGAGGACAAATCCCTGTAGGAGCAGGATTAGCTTTTGCAGATAAATATTTCGAAACTGGCGGAGTAACAATGACCTATTTTGGTGATGGTGCTGCACGTCAGGGTTCGCTACATGAAGCTTTCAATATGGCTATGTTATGGAAACTTCCTGTTGTATTCATCGTTGAAAATAACGGTTATGCTATGGGAACATCTGTAGAAAGAACTGCCAATCATACTGACATTTGGAAACTTGGATTAGGATACGAAATGCCTTGTGGCCCAGTTGACGGAATGAATCCTGTGAAAGTAGCCGAAGCAATGACTGAAGCAATTGACAGAGCACGTCGTGGCGACGGACCAACTTTCCTTGAAATGAAAACATATCGCTACAGAGGACACTCTATGTCTGATGCGCAATTATACCGTACCAAAGAAGAAGTTGAAGAGTACAAAAAAATTGACCCTATTACTCAAGTACTAGACGTAATTAAGGATCAAAAATACGCTACAGAAGAAGAAATTGAAGCAATCGATCAACGTGTGAAAGATCTAGTTGAAGAGTGCGCTACTTTTGCTGAAGAGTCTCCATATCCAGAAATCCAACAACTATACGATGTTGTGTACGAACAAGAAAACTATCCATTTTTACCTCATAAACTATAATCAATATGGCAATCAAAATAACAATGCCTCGTTTGAGCGACACTATGACGGAAGGAACAGTAGCTACTTGGCTTAAAAAAGTTGGAGATAAAGTTTCAGAAGGAGATATTCTTGCTGAAATTGAAACTGACAAAGCAACAATGGAATTTGAATCCTTCAACGAAGGGACTTTATTACATATAGGTATTCCAGAAGGAGAAACTGCTCCAGTAGACTCTTTACTGGCAATCATAGGAAAAGAAGGAGAAGACATTTCTTCTTTATTAGCTGGAGATTCCACTCCTGCTAAAGCATCAGAAGCTCCTGCTGAAATCAAAAAAGAAGAACCTAAAACTACTGCTGCCGAAGCAACACTTCCTAAAGGAGTTGTAGTGGTTACCATGCCTCGATTAAGTGATACGATGACCGAAGGAACCGTAGCGACTTGGTTAAAAAAAGTAGGTGATAAAATTTCAGAAGGAGATATTCTAGCTGAAATTGAAACTGATAAAGCAACAATGGAATTTGAATCCTTCAACGAAGGAACTCTTTTATATATAGGAATCGAAGAAGGAAATACAGCTCCAGTTGATAGTCTTTTAGCTATCATTGGGCCTGCAGGAACTGACATTAGCACAATTGCTGCTAATTATACTGCTGGTGGCACATCTCAAGCTGCTCCAACTACTGAAGAAACTAAAGCAGCTCCAACTGAAACTTCGGCTCCAGTTACTCAAGAAGCTCCTACTGACGGAGGAAGAATTTTGGCTTCTCCATTAGCAAAGAAAATTGCTAACGACAAAGGAATTCAATTGACTCAAGTAAAAGGTACCGGAGAAAACGGACGTATCGTGAAAAGTGATATCGAAAACTTTACTCCTGCTGCTGTCGCTCCACAAGCTACAGCTGCACCTGCTAAAACAGAAGCTGCTGCCGCTACGCCAAAAGTATTTGTTCCTGCTGGAGAAGTATTTACTGAAGAAATCAAAAATTCGCAAATGCGTAAAATCATTGCGAAACGTTTAGCCGAATCTTTATTCACAGCACCTCATTACAACTTAGTAATCGAAGTGACTATGGATGACGCTATGAAATCAAGAGCAACTATCAATAGTGTTCCTGATACCAAAGTATCTTTCAACGATATGGTAATTAAAGCTTGTGCTTTGGCCTTGAAAAAACACCCAAAAATCAACTCTCAGTGGAAAGAAGATGCTATCATCATCAATCACCATGTGAACATTGGAGTAGCTGTAGCTGTTGAAGATGGATTGGTTGTTCCTGTATTAAAATTCACTGACGCTATGAGTTTGTCTCAAATTGGCGCTAGTGTAAGAGATCTTGCCGGAAGAGCGAAAAACAAAAAATTAGGACCTGCAGAAATGGAAGGAAGTACATTTACAGTTTCTAACCTTGGAATGTTTGGTATTACTGAATTCAACTCTATCATTAACCAACCAAATTCAGCCATCCTTTCAGTAGGAGCAATTGTTGAGAAACCAGTGGTGAAAAATGGACAAATTGTTGTAGGAAACACCATGATGTTATCTCTTGCTTGTGACCACCGTACAATCGATGGAGCAACTGGAGCGCAGTTCTTACAAACATTAAAACAATACATTGAAAACCCAGTAACAATGCTTGCATAATTACTAGTTTTAAATACTTAAAAGCCGTTTTGAAAATATTTCAAAACGGCTTTTTTTATCATCTATTCTTCTCTTCAATCCACTTCGACATATACTTGGTGCTTTTCAAAGTGTGATGCTGCAGCAATTCCCCCATAAAATTATTCAACCGATGTTGCTTTATATTCGAAGCTAAAAACTCAATTTGCGTAGCGAAATCATCCTCAAACAACCTTCTTAAATAGCGTTGCGTCATTATTGCAATTCCATTTTTTTGAGCTTTCATCCAGGTATTTTTATCTTGGTATAATTGCACCGCTTTTTCAGCAAAAGATTGTGAATTATCTTCTATAAAACCACTCCAAGGCAATTCTCCATGCATCGATTCAGCCCCAATAGAAGTCGTAACACTTGGTGTTCCACATTGCATCGCTTCGAGTAATTTTCCTTTGATTCCCGCCCCAAAACGCAAAGGAGCTAGAACCATACGAGTTTTTTGAACAACTTCTTGAGCATTTTCAGCACGACCATGAACTAAAAAACCTTCTTTTAAATTATTCAATTGCAATACTTTTTGAGAAGGATAAGCACCGTAAATATTTAAAACTGCTTCAGGTAATTGCTTTTTAATTTGTAGCCAAATGGATTCTTTCAAATATTGAACGGCATTCCAATTCGGTTCATGATAAAAATTACCAATAAAAACAAAATCCGTTCTTTCTTCAAATGAAGGTAATTCATTCAAATTTGGTATCTCATTAGAACCTAATAAAAGCGGCAAATAATACAACAGACTATGATCTATTTTAAAAACCGTCGTCAACAACTCCATTTCATATTCAGAAATCATTAAGGACAAATCACATCTTAAGATACTGGCAATTTCTCTCTTGGCCACTTCTTCTGTTAATAAATCACAAATTTCAAAAGTTCGTTTTTCTTTAAACGCTTTTTGTCTGGACAATCGCAAACAATGCAAATCTTCGGTATCTAAAATTCGCAACGCATCAGGACAATTTTCGGCAACACGCCAGCCAAATTGCTCCTCGATCATAAAACGATCAAACAAAACAACAGAGGGATTTAGTTGCTTTATAAAGTCATCAAAACTAGAATTATTTAAAGCAATAGCAACTTTTTTAACTCCAAATTGACTTAAATCGACCATAAAATCACTGTCTTGAGCTGGACTAGCAAAAGCAACTTTATAACCCTGTTCTTGGAACAAAGAAATCAATTGCATCATTCTTCCTCCAGCCGCCGAAGAATTGGGCTCAGGCCATACAAAACCAATTATTAAAAGCGATTGCATCAGATATATACCATTAAAAGTTATTATTGCAAAATAATGGTATTTCAACGGCAATTCCTTCATTTATAACAAAAATAGACGATAAAAACACTAATTTTGCATCAAAAAATTTCAGGATTATGTTAGGATTAAAATTAGTAACAGACCCAAGATGGGTGAATATTGTAGAATCAAATATTGAAGAGATTTTAACGGACCACGCTTGGTGCGAACAAAAAGCCGCTTCTAATGCGATAAGTCTTATTACCCAAAATTCTGAAAAAGAAGAATTAGTTACTGAGCTAATGATTATTGCTCAGGAAGAAATAGATCATTTCAAAATGGTTCATGATCTTATCAAAGAAAGAGGACTTGTTTTTGGACGAGAACGTAAAGACAGCTACGTTAACGAACTTTTTAAATTCATGAAAAAAGACGGAAGTCGTAATGATGCCTTGTGTGAGCGTTTGCTTTTTTCGGCTATGATTGAAGCCAGAAGTTGTGAGCGTTTTAAAGTCCTATCAGAAAACATAAAAGATCCTGAATTAGCTAAATTTTACCGCGATTTAATGATTAGTGAAGCGGGACATTACACGACCTTTTTAGGTTTTGCTAAAAAATATGCTGATCATGTTGACGTAGATAAACGTTGGAAAGAATGGATTGAGTTTGAAACATCTATCATTGTTAATTACGGTAAAAACGAAACCGTTCACGGTTAAATTCCTTTTTATCTAAACGCTCTTATATATTTCCCAAACAACAACAGTCTTTATGCCATCGAAAAAAAATATTTTCTTTAAAACCTTGAAATACATAGGTTTCTTTATTGCAACAATACTGGTTTTAATGATTGCAACTCCATATTTCTTTTCGGATAAAATTAATACGGAAATCAAAAAAATTGCTAATGAAAAACTAAACGCAAAACTAGATTATTCCAGTTTCAATGTGTCTTTTTTTCATCACTTTCCATCACTAACAGTAACATTAAATGACTTTAATCTCAACGGTTCAGCACCCTATGAGAATGAAAAATTAATTACTGCAAAAGAAGTCTCATTTGGAATAAATATTTCGAGTCTTATATTTAGCAAAGCCATAAAAATTGATGAAATCTTCTTGTCCAAATCTTTTATTAATGTAAAAGTAAACAAAGATGGATTTGCTAATTATAACGTATATAAATCCGAAACAAAAACAACAGAAAAAAAACAAGAAGACAGCGCTTTAAAACTAGAAAAAATTGTAATCGAAAACAGCCAAATCGTTTATGATGATTTATCTACTAAGCTGCATTTAGACATTTTTGGATTTAATTACTTAGGAAAAGGGGATTTGAGTAAAGCGGTTTTTGATTTATACTCGAAAGCAAAAATTGACAAACTGAATCTTCTGTATGAAAACGAGCCTTATTTGATGAATAAAAAGGTAAATGCCAATTTAATTACTAAAATAAATACCAACTCACTTTCTCTACTTTTTGAACAAAACGATTTAAAAATAAATAATCTTCTGGTCGATTTCAAAGGTAAATTTGATTTCCTCAAAGAGGGTTACAACATGGATTTTATTCTGAAAGCGGTCAACAGTAATCTGAATGATCTTTTCACCGCCTTTCCACCAAAGTACATCACTTGGCTTAACAAAACGGACTTAAGAGGAAAGACGGACTTTCTTTTAACTTTAAAGGGAAATTATATTGCTTCAGCACAAATTGCTCCTGAACTTAATCTCGATTTAAAAATAAAAGAAGGCTTTGTAAACTACAATAAAAGTACAACACCGGTAACGAACCTAAATTTAGATTTTTCGACCAAATTACCTTCTCTTAATCCGGAACTTCTGATTATGGATCTGAAGAATCTATCCTTGAATATTGACAAAGACTATTTAAAAACTAAAATCTTTAGCAAAGGAACCAGCATTCCGGAAATCGATGCTATTCTAGATACTAAGATCGATTTAGAAAAACTAAACCGAGCTATTGGAATTCCTGATTTAGAACTAAAAGGAATGCTAATCGCCAATGGAAAAGCCAAAGGAAAATTCGATCAAAAAAATGGTCTTTTTCCAGTGACAGATGCTGTACTTAACTTAAAAAATGGATATCTAAAAACAAAATACTATCCAAACCCAATTACAAATATTGAAGTTGTTTCAACTATTTCCAACACAAAAGGAACCTTTGATGATTTAAAAGTGATAACAAAACCGGCGCAATTCACTTTTGAAGGCAATCCTGTTTTTGTAGAGGCTGATTTAAGTAACTTCAACGATCTCAGCTACGATATTGCAGCCAAAGGAACCTTAGCTATTGGTAAAATCTACCAAGTTTTTTCTCAAAAAGGTCTCGATGTTAAGGGTTTTATTAAAGCCGACTTAGCTTTGAAAGGAAAACAAAGCGATGCCGAAAAAGGAAATTATTCAAAACTTAAAAATAGTGGAACGTTAGAAATACGCAACATAGAATTAGCTTCTGAATATTTGCCAAAAACATTTCTTATCAAGGAAGGAATTTTCAAATTCAATAATGACAAGATGCGTTTCAATACCTTCTTAGCTTCCTATGGTCAATCTGATTTTAAAATGAATGGGTATTTACAAAATGTATTTAATTTTATAGCAGTAAAAAACGGCGTTTTAAAAGGTTCTTTTACCCTGAATTCTAAATATATTAATGCCGATGAATTCATGTCGAGCACTGTTACAAATTCAACCGAAGCCAGCCAAGCAACCGCAGTGAAAGGAGTTATCGTAATCCCTACTAATCTTGATTTACAATTTCAAGCCAATGCGCAAAAAATAGACTTTAACGAACTTAAACTCAAAGACGCTAAAGGAACATTGAAAATGAAAAACGGCTTACTTAGCATGCAAAACACCGGCTTTAACTTGATAGGTTGCAATGTAGCTATGGATGCTAATTATAAAAGTAACACTACTAAAAAAGCAGAATTTGATTACCACATTAAGGCAACTGATTTTGATATCAAAAGAGCTTATAACGAAGTAAAACTTTTCAGAGAAATGGCTAGCGCCGCTGAAAAAGCGCAAGGAATTGTATCCTTAGATTATAATCTAAAAGGCAGACTGAATGCAAATATGGAACCGATACTTCCCTCTTTGGCAGGAAGCGGAGTGATTTCTGTAAAAAATATCAAACTATACGGAATGAAAATGTTTAGTACCGTGGCTAAAAAAACAGAAGTTGACGAAATAAAAAATCCAGAAATAAATAAAGTAGACATCAAAAGCTCAATCAAAAATAATATAATAACATTAGAAAGATTCAAGTTTAAGTTTGCCGGATTCAGGCCAAGAATAGAAGGAACAACGAGCTTAGACGGAAAACTAAACTTAAAAATGAGATTGGGACTACCTCCTTTAGGAATTATTGGAGTACCATTGCTTATCACCGGAAATAAAGACAATCCCAAAGTAAAAATCGGCAGAAAATCAGAGGATTTAGTAGAAACAGAAGACAGCTCAGATTAATTTTTACTCTAGTCAATCATGAACATGAACAATCCCGTTTATTTAATTTAAATCCGTTTTAAAATATAAATTAAAACGCTTATAAAAAAAATGGATGCTCAAAAAGCATCCATTTTTTTTATTAAATAACCGTTACAGGCTTTTAATCACAAACTCACTGCGTCTATTAAGCTCGTGTTGCTCCTCTGTACAAGATTCGCTTGGTTCACATTTTATAATCTGAACGCTTTCCCCATATCCTTTTGCAAAAATTCTCGATTTAGGAATCCCTTGGCTTATGAAATATTCCCTTGTTGATTGTGCTCTATTGGAAGAAAGATTCATATTATACTTCGCATTGCCTCTATTATCCGTATGGGAACCTATTTCAACAACCATTTCGGGATATTTCTTCATCAGCTCAATAACTCGATTTAAAATTGGTTTTGACTCTTTTCGAATATACCATAAATCATAATCAAAATAGATTGGGTCAGTTTTGATAACGAGGCGATCTTTGACTTTCACTACGTCCTTTTCAGCTGCCACAATTTGCTCAACTTTTTCTTTTTTCTTTATTTCCGCTATCTCCATTTCTTTCTTTGCGGCAATTTCTTTGTCTTTTTTAGCTTTTAGAGCTAAGGCCAATGCTTCTTTTTTCTTTTGTTCGGCTTCCGCTAATTCCTCATTTTTCTTTTTCTGCAGCGCTAGTTGTTCTTCCTTTTTTATAGCTGTCATCGATCGTAAAGCCAGTGCAACTGCATTATTTTTATTTCTTTCTTTACCAATTCTAACCGTTTTAGAATCTTTTGTATAATTTTCTTTAGATGCAAAAACAGAATAAGCAGTTTCACAATCTGCATTGAAACTAAATTTCCCGTCATCAGAAGTTAAAACTCTTTGAATTTCAACTCTATCCGAATTTTCTAAAATAACCAAGGTATTAACCAAAGGAAGCTTTGTATCCACGTCCGTGACAACTCCTGCTATAAATTGCATACAATCTTCAATAAGCAATCGCTTGGTTTCTTTCAATTCATAAATATCATCATTCCCTTTTCCTCCTGGTCTGTTCGAAGCGAAAAATCCCAGTTTAGAATCAGAATCAATATTAAAAGAAAAATCATCATAACCGCTATTTATCGGAAGCCCTATGTTTAAAGGATCCGAAAACGACTCATTTTGCATTTCCGAAACAAAAACATCCAATGATCCATATCCTACATGACCGTCAGATGAAAAATATAATTTATTGTCTTTCGAGACAAAAGGAAACTGTTCTTTTCTATTGGTATTTATTTTATCTCCTAAATTGATTGGATCTCCATAAGCTGATCCAATTATTTTAACGCTAAAAATATCAAATGAACCCAATGTTCCCGGCATATCTGAGGAGAAATACAATGTTTTTTCATCACTACTCAAAGCAGGATGCTCAACAGAATAATTATCGCTATTAAAAGGAAGCGACACAATATTAGTCCATTTTCCATCTACAAGTTCGGCCTTAAAAACACCTAAGTTAGATATCTTGTCTGCATTTTTAGCTCTTTTTCCGTTTTTATAGTTGTTTCTGGTAAAGTAGATTGTTTTACCGTCTTTCGTGAAAACCGCATTCGCCTCATGCATCGAAGTATTTAATTCATCCGATAAATAATTCACAATAGAATCACTTGATTTTACATTTTCGAATGGAATTGCAAGTAAATCCAGATAAGGTTCGTTATTCCATTTGTAGATTTTATCAAATAAACCAGACTTCTTTTTTACTCCTGAAAAAACCAAATTCTGATCCATTCTCACTGCGCCAAACTCAGAATTTTCGGTGTTTAACGCAAGATTCTTTATTTCGAATCGGTTTCCTATTGCCGTTATATTTTCAAGTACTTTAATTTCTTTTTCAAAAACGGCTAAGGCTTGTTGGTTATTTGATTTTAGCAATAAATCACGGCTAACTTTATTTGCTTCTTCATAATTTCCAGCCGCTTTCAAAGTATTTGAATACCTAAAGTGATATTCCTCTCCCAAATCATTGCTAAACCTCGAAATTAGTCGACTGTAGAGTCTTTGGGCATTTGCATAATCATTGGTAAAATAATAGGAATCTGCCAGATTTTTCAATGCTTCAAAAGAACTATTCCTCTGAATATAATTTTCATATAAGGGGATTGCCTCACTATAATAAGTTTTGTCAAAAAAGCGTTTGGCTCTTTGCAAATCTTGTCCTTGAGCGGATATAAGTTGTATCGAAAATACGACGATGAGGAGAAATATTCTTTTCATATTTGCTTTTTTAGAAAAATCTCGGTGATTTATCATACCCTTTACTTAATAAATCTAAATTAAAAAGTATAAAAACTTCGTGTGTCCCTGAATTAAATTGTCCCAGATTAGAAATGGTATAATCATAAGCGTAGCCCACTCTGACAGCTGGAGTAACTTTTATGTTCATCAAAGCACTTACGGCATCGTCAAATCTATAAGATGCGCCAAATTCAAATTTTTCATTATACAAAACATTGGCAGAAAGATCTAAAGTTACCGGAGCTCCTTTGACAAACTTCGACATAAAAGCAGGTTTTAACTTGAATGAATCCGACAAGGTAAATACATAACCTCCGGTAAAAAAAGCATGTATATTTTCTGAACCATAATCACTAATACCTGAACGTTTTTCGATGTGTTTTGAATTAAGCAAATTGGGTGCAGATAATCCAACATAATAGTCATCTGTAAAATAATAAGCCCCAACACCAATATTAGGTTTTAAGAAATCAATATCTTCAAAAGCAAAATCCGTTGATGTGCTCTCAAACTTAAAACCGTTAAAATTAGTTTGCATGGAAGTAAGCCCTGCTTTTAGCCCTAAAGAAAGTCTATGATTGTTATTAAATTGAAGTACGTATGCAAAATCTGCTGAAAAATTGTTCTCTTTTTTGGCTCCATCTCCAATATCATCAGAGATCAATGAAAACCCTAATTCAACTTTTTTATTTACTGGCATGTGTCCAAAAAGAGTCATCGTTTTTGGAGCCCCAACTGCACCAACCCATTGCGTTCTATATAAAACACCTATATCTAACATAGATTGTGCTCCGGTAGCATAAGCCGGATTTACTACACTCATGTTGTACATATATTGTGTGTATTGTGGATCCTGTTGGGCGGAAGCATTTATCATAAAAAATAAAAAACTTACAAACAGTATTTTTTCTCTCATTTGAAGATTCTTTTAAAGTATTAATCGATTATCGACTTAAATAAAGCTTGCCTTGTTTAGAAGCTTTATTCCCTTTATTATAATTGATAATATAAAAATAGACTCCATTTGGAGCGAATCCATCGATTCCAATTTTATAATCAGAATTTTTTCCATCCCATTCTGGCTTATTTTTATTGCCTTTGAACATTAAATTCCCATATCTGTTATAAATCTCCAATGAATAATTTGGATATATAAACTCAATTCCAGTAATTTTAAAAGTATCATTTATCGCATCGCCATTTGGAGAAAAACCATCAGGAATAAAAAAATCAGGGGTTTCATCACAGTTTGAAAGAGATACGGTTACAGCCAAAGCATCCGAATAACAACTTGTGTCATTTGAATAATCGAATCCATAATACGTAAAACCGTCTATAAGTAGATCCGTTGATGTTATCAAATTCCCATTTTCAGCTGCATCATACCAAGTCAAATTCCCATTTGTAGTGGTCTTATCGGTCAAATTTTGAATAGTCGGATTATCTAATCCACAGAAACTTTCTCCTCCTTGATTTAAGACTGGTGCTTGCGTTTCATTAATTTCAACAATCGCAGCAGCTCTTGATGATTCGCATCCCGTGGTTAAATTTACTTCCTTAACATAATATGTCCTAGACACTAGAAGAGTCCCAGCATTTAAAACCATCGTACTTGATACTGAATCGAACCATTGGTATTGGGTGCCATTTGGAACCAAATCTGCAATTGTCTTTTTGTCATTTTTACAAAATTTAAAATTATTAGTAATTGGCAAACTAGGAAGAATATTAATTGTAAAACTCTTTTTTCCATTGGCAACCGTCGTTCCACAGCCGTTAGTATTATCTGTTAAATAGGTTATTTCAATAGTTGTTGTTCCTATATTGAGCGAAGTTGAAGGGATTGTAAAACTAGTTTTACCTGAAGTAACAGCTAATGTAATTATCTGATTAAGTACTGTATTACTCCCACTTAAATCATAATTGATAGTAATATCAGTCAAATTACCCAATCCAGAAAGTGATACCAAAATGGGTTCGCCTTGACAAACATCTTTTATCTCTACCGCAAGATTTGCAACATTAGGTAGCGTTTTAACAATAAAAACTTTAGCCAAATTCGATGTGTTAGTACAACCCGTAGTTATATTCGTGATTTTTACAATCGAAATTGTTGTGTTACCAATAGATGGAATTAAAGCGGATGGAATACTAAAACTTCCCATTCCATTTGTGACATTAAAAGTTAGTTGTTGTGAAGTTGCTGAATTATTACCTGATAAATTATAATCAATAGAATAATTTCCATCAGTTAAATTAGTATTTCCTGAAATTTCAACTATAGCATCTGAGCCTTTACAAACATCTACAATGTTAAGAATTGCTCCATTAATTTTTGGCAGCGGGTTCACATTCAAAATGTCCGAAAGATCACCTATAATATTAGTACAAGCCCCTAGACTTGTAACACTAGTAATATCCTTTATACTTAATGTGTAAGTACCCACTTCCGGAAAAAAAATTCGATTAATATTTGTTGGATCTTTGACATCAAATACTAAAACCCCGCTATTAAAATTCGCAATTACCGAATTTGTCAAAGTCAATCCCAATCCTGCAATTTCATATTTAACCAAATAACTTCCATTTGGAATATTCTGACTAAGCTGATTCACTTGTGTTAAAACAACTCTATACTTTGCCGTGGAAATCTCATTTTCACAAATATCTGAATTTACAACAAGTGATGCCCCAGTAAAATCAAGTTGTTCTTCTATAATAATCCTTACGTTAGATTTCTTTTCACTACAAATAGGATTTGTTGACGAAACAGTATAAGTAAAACTATATACTCCCGCTCCCAAAGTATTGTATATGTTCTTGATGTCAACCGATGAATCACTAAGGTCTGATAATTCATTACTGCTTGCCTCTGTCCAGATACCATTTGTATCTTCACCACTCAATAAATCATTTAAATCATAATTTGTGGAAAATGTTGCCTTATCCGAACTACATAATAAAAGAGTTGAAGGTGTACCCGGCTCTGGGGCTCTGAATACTGTTACATTAACCGTAGAAGATTGTGCGGGACAGCTTCCTATGGCCGGCACAGTATAAGTAAAGGAATGCGTGCCTAAACCCGCTTTTTTAGCATCAAGTAAATTATTATTAAGTGCCCCAGTTCCATCATCATCTGTCCAGACCCCGTTAGATTGAGGACTTAAAAAATTTCCATTAAATGCCTGAAATAAATTGAAACTAACATCATCACTACAGGCAGAAATATTAGGACTGGGAACCCCCGAATACCCACCTATTGTAACAGTTATAATAGAAGAATCTTTACACCCTAAGCCATTATCTACAGTATATGTGTAGGTGTAAACTCCACTCTTTCTGATTTTTTGGGCATCTAATATTCCTGTAGATATATTTAACCCCTGAGAAAAAAGATTGTCTTTCCAAATTCCACCAACTGTATGGCTTCCCAAAAAACTATTAAGATCGATAAACTTATTGCTGGAATCGGTTATATTGCATACTGTCAAATTATTATCATTTCCGGCACATTGTGCACTAATAATTGTTGAAGAAAAAAGCAATACGATAAGAAGAATAAAATATGAATAGCTAACTTTTAGCTTAAAAAGTAATTTTAAATCCATAAGCGTATCTTTAGTTTATTTCAAAAATAAACTAAAAAAACAGATTAAATGATTTATTTAAACAAAAAACAGGAAATACAACAAAAAAATTTAAGTCAAAATAAATATAAAAAAACTTCAGCCGGCCTAAGCTAACTGAAGTTTATTGTACTCAGAGCGGGACTTGAACCCGCACGAACATTGCTGTTCACTGGATTTTAAGTCCAGCGTGTCTACCAATTTCACCATCCGAGCAATTTTGTGGTACCTCCAGGGATCGAACCAGGGACACATGGATTTTCAGTCCATTGCTCTACCATCTGAGCTAAGGTACCATATACTCCACCTAAAATAGGAAATATGAATAAAAAACCCTGTTTCGTTAGAAACAGGGTTTTCAAAGAAAGGCGACGACATACTCTCCCACATAACTGCAGTACCATCTGCGCAGGCGGGCTTAACTACTCTGTTCGGGATGGGAAGAGGTGAGCCCC
>NZ_FQWO01000014.1 GCF_900129705.1 Flavobacterium granuli
TTGCATTCTTAAAAATAAGAAAAATCCTGTTTTTATACAACTATTTGGCTATATTTGTTTGTAATAAAGCGGAGGTTTTTTCACAGACTGACGTTAGCACTCATTATAAAAAACGTAACAACATATGACTACCAAATTCGACACAGACAAAATTGTAGCTTATCTTGAAAGACATAAATCAGACTTGCCGACCTTATATAACTGGAATGCCAAAATTGAAAGACTTGTTGAACTTGGTGTACTGTCGGACAAACAGGTAAATGAAATAAACTCTTTAAGCAATTACGAAAAGGAACTTCAACTGAAAAAAGTCGTTGGACAAAAACTAAACATAACACTTAAAACGAACAAGGATTTATTTGACAAACTTTGTTTATGGGTTATTAAAGATTGGGGTGGAATTTTAACCGCTAACGACAATGATACGATAAAACTAATCGAAGAATTTTTAAAACAAGATAAACCAGCCTTTAACCGAATTGCGAGTTCTTCAAAGGTTGGAGCGTATTTGTTCCCCGAAAAAAATATAATCTATGATTCTCGTGTTGCGTATTCACTTAACTGGATTATTCTTTCAGAAAACGCAGGACAACAATACTTTCCCATTCCAGAAGGTAGAAATTCAAAAATGTCGGCTTTTGACCTAAATGTCTTAATCAGGTTAAAAAATATCTCAAATTACCAACCTAAACACATTGAGCATTTAGACCACAAACTTTACATAAATAACGCGGACAAAAAACTATTCATCAATAAAAAGGATGCATATTTTGAATTGAACAATCTCATTAAAATTATTAATAAAAAGTTATGGAGTGGCGACAATGAAAAAGAACAAAATTTATATTACACAGAAATGCTTTTATTCTCAATCGCTGACAGAGAAATATTCATGGATATAACATCCAAATTCGGCATAAACTGAAATAACGAGTGCTAACAGCTTGCAACAGCAATTGCCTAATTTGTAGTAACCGGAACATTTATCTTTACGAAAATATTTTATCTTCACCGAAAGAACTCGTTTCGCTTAGACTGGCAACTGCCGCTGTAAGCGGAACGTCAAAAACTAAAAAAGCCTGATCCAACGGACCAGGCTATCATATAAATCCGGAAAAGTCCCGATTGCTATCGGGAACCAATCAAATCCAGATTATTTATTTTTAGATTTTGTCAACCATTTTAAAAGGACTGATACTGCAAAACTCACAACGGCTCCCACTACCGCTAAGATAATCGTTTTTACAATATCTTCAGAAAAGATGTTGGGTATCACACTCAACAACGTCCCTGATACCGTGCCGGTTCGCAGGGAGATATTAGTCTCCATTTACCCTGATTTTATTTCAGGGTCTCTGCCTGAATTTCCGGTTTCTTCTTCTCCTTTTATTGTCCTACTGAGCGGAGTCGAAGTATCAACAGTGATCTGACTTACTGCCGAGATCACCCCTCCGGCAACGGCCAAATAACCGGCAACAGTAACAACAGTAGCCGGCAAAACAATGGGAGCCGCTATCACACTTCCGCTTATGGCCAACAAGGTTAAACCAACGGTTCTCAAAATCTTAAAAAACTTTGGGGTAGGCGCTTTCGCGCGTTCAACTACATTCATAATGCTATTTTTTAGATTTGATACTTATTTTTACTTCTTCATTGCGCTCTAAAACCGGATAAACCAAAGTTTTAAGCTTTCCAAACGCCTTTCGGGAAAAATACCCTTTACCAATTCCGCTATGCTGACTAACGGGAGCAATGCAACCCAATAATTCCTTCTTCGCGTCATTGGCGGGATGGATTAATATCAAAACTCTTCCCGGAACACTTCTCAAATGCAAATGCCATTGGAATTTTGAGCTAAATCGCTTCACTAAAACATATTCTCCTTCAGGAATGCAGGAAATCCGCCTTTGATTTTGAAGCCAAGGCAATTCGATGGTATAGCAAACTATTGTGCCGTTCCATTCCAAGACCCCCTGCGTTCCCTCGGGAAAATAAGTTCTGTTCAACACCAAAACCATCTTACAATCCGCTTACCTGCACCAGGGCCAACGGGTTGTAAGCACCGTTTTTCAACGGATACATTTTGCCGTTCACTTCTTGAAAATACTCAACCCCAAGAGCCAAAAACAACGGACTAACGCTGTTTGGACTAACCAAATTAGTTTGGTTAATAGCAGCCGTTGGAGTCATATCCCATGGTAAAATCGCAGTTTCGGAACTTGCAACAACAAAAGTCTCCGCTTCAAAATTGATTTCAGCCCCAGCCGAAATAATTTTAAAATGCGTGGTTCCGCTCGGAGCCGCAATCATATTCCCTGGAAGGAATGATGCCAAATCAACAGTAATTTCTCCGCTGGCCCTGTCAATCGTTCCCTCAAAAGGAGCGAATAAACTGGTGCCCAATTTCCCTCTGGCATTAAACTCAAATCCGGCAAGCAATTCCGCTTCCCCATCAATGACATTGCGCAACCCTCTTTCGTTTACCATATCCGCCTGGATGACTTTGACCATCGCCTGCGTCAATCTGCCCACCATTCTGCTGTCCGCCGAATTCAAAAGCAAAGTACGCAATGCCGTTCGCAACGTTTTACCGGCTTTTCCGGCTCGGCCAAACTCAGCGCAATTCTCACGCGTTCTCTGAAACGCAGGATCGCTCGCAATTCTGCTCGCATCGATGCCGCCTTTCTCACGAGCCAAATGCCCTTCTTGGGTCTTATAAAAAGTAATATCCCCGATAGTACCTTTCAACTTAATTATGCCTTTCTGCCTTGCCATAATCTCTAATTTTTAAGTTCAAAATAATCTAACTGTTCTTTCAATCATCATCCTGTTGCAACATTCCCCGATTGATTATCAGACAAAGTTGAGGTATCGACGAGGAATTTGAAAGAGGTCACCGTACAGGATGGCACCCAATGGTACAAATGGCACATAACAGCATAAATGTCATCCCTGGAAGCGGCTGACAAGTCCTAAATTTGTATTTGTTAAAATGATGAGTTTTTTCGCTAAATTTATTCTGAATCAACTGTACAGTTGTTTCAGGATGAAGCATAATGGATTAGCTTAGTCAAAGCCCACTCAAAGCTATGGATAGAGTATGAAAACAGAAACTAAGAGAGTATGTATTTACCCCAAAGACATACAGCGAATCACAGGAAAAAGTTATCGCCAAAGCATCAGGCTGATGCAGAAAGTGAAACAAGATTTAAACAAACTGGAAAACGAATTCCTGACCATAGAAGAATTCTGCTCCTGCACAGGATTAAAATATGAACAAGTAGAACATCTGATAATCGGATAATTAAAGAGTAATTTAACACAACTTTCTGATTATTTGGGGACGAAAAACATTGTAAAAAAGCACGATTTGCACTAACTTTGTGGGTGTAAACACAAGACATAAATTGACTTAATTTTAAAGGTGCACAAAGAGGTGCACTCATTTTGATAAAGCTTCAAATCCCTTTAAAACATAGGGTTTTCACGAGAGGTACAAATCCCTTCCTCTCTGCAAGATTAATTACCCGCTATATTCAGTAGCGGGTTTTTTTATACTTAATTTTTTAGCTATGTTTTCAAGTGAATTTGTTGGTCTTTTTTAGTGGTTACTTCTAATGTAAAAAACTTTTTATCCAAATAATATTTTGTAGTAATAAATTTACTTATATTGCAAATAAATGTAGCTTATCGATTATATTTGTATTTTTGTGTGGAAATGGACTAATTTTGATTGGCTTTCATATCGGCTTGTTAGTGTGAAATGATATTAAAGTTTGTAAAATAAATAAACAATTTAGAGTTTAAAAATTCTAAGATATGAGAATAGAAAGTAAGAAAAAACAAGTTTTTTTATATGTAGGTGCTTTTTTTGTAACTACGGCGAGCCTGTCTCTAGGGGCTTTAATAATCATGTTTTTGATTATTTCATCTTGAATGGGAATCTAAATGATTTTAGGACTGATAAAACAGATGAGTTTGTACTGTTTTAATGGTCAAATTGAACCAGCTTTAAATTTCTAGACGATAGAAAACAAACGAAGGCTGGAAGAAAATCCATACTAAAAATAGTTTTAGTATGGATTTTTCTTTTTATTCTAGAAATGAGGCTGTTTTTTGATTTTATAGGTTTAATGATACGGTCAAAATCCTATATTTGTATGGTAAAAGAGGTACAGATGAATAAGGTGAAGACTAAAATAGATCAATCATTGGGCAAGAGCAGCAGTTTACGATTATTCTTTAGTTGGGTTCTTTTAGTGTCTGTTTCTGCTGTTTTTTCACAGCAAACACAGCAAAGCCAAGAAACCAAAGACGTGAAAATTGATTCTCTTTATCGAGAAGATCAGTTTTATTTTGGATTTACATATAATTCTTTGTTGCAAAAACCTGCCGGTTTGAAACAAGATAAATTCTCAGCAGGAATTTCTGCCGGTTTTCTTAGGGACATGCCTATAAATAAAGACAGGACCATTGCCATCGCTTCTGGTCTGGGTTTTTCATATAATAATTACATTCAAAATCTGGCTGTTTCCAAAATAGACCAAACCTTTTCCTATGCTATTATAGATCCGGGAACCGCCTATTCTAAAAATAAATTTAGCCAACTCTTAGTTGATGTGCCAATCGAATTGAGGTGGAGAACTTCAACTTATGAGAGTTATAAGTTTTGGAGAATTTATGGCGGGCTTAAATTTAGTTATTTGCTGATGGATCGCTCTGTTTTTACTGATGATCAAGGTAAAGTGGTGGTTTCAGGGAACAAGGATTTCAATAAAATTTTATACGGAGCCTATGCTTCCGCGGGTTATAATACCATCAACGTATACATCTACTATGGTTTAACGCCTATTTTTAAAACGGCAGCAATAGATGGAGATAAAATAGCGATGAAATTACTCCAGATAGGAGTTATTTTTTATATCCTATAGCCATAAATACAATAGCAGCATTTGCGGAATACTACCTAATAATAGTCCAATAATCAATTCCTTTATGGTATGTGCCTTCATTTCTATTCGGGAGGAAGCCACGAGTCCATTCATTAGGATTAAAAAAGCAATGGTGTAGATGTGTTGTGTGTGATAGTGCAAGCTCAATCCAAAGACAAACAATGTTAACCCACTTATTCCCATCATGTGAAGGCTTGCTTTTGTTTTGACAAATAAAAGCAGTAAAGCAATCATAGTGCTTAATAATGCTCCTAGGAAAAAAAAGTGCAATTCAGGATAGCGATCTATAGTGATGCTTTTTCGAACCAATAAAATAATCAAAAAACATTGAATTACTAATGGAATTTTTCGTTCAGATAAGTCGGGGGCCATCGTTGAACTTATTTTTCCGGTATAACGCAAAAGAAAAAAGAATAAAATTGGTATTATAAAACTAATGATAAAAACCTGAATTAGAACTACATATTTTTCACGGCTTACAAAATAAGAATCATTTGCAAAAAGGTAAAACAAAGTCGCATAAATAGGAATGAATATAGGGTGGAAAATATAGGAAAAAGGGGGAAGTAATTTTTTCAAAACGGCAGCTATTGGTTAACTTAACAAATATAAGGAATTAAGTAAAAAGCCTCATGATAATGCTGTTTTTATCAGTAATTTTATTGTTCGAAAATTATGGCTTAGTTTGACAGCGTTTTGAAAAGAAGTGGTATTTTTGAATGCATTTGAGTAGAAAACGCGCTTTTTTATTTCGAAATTCTTTTAAATTAATATAATTACGTGATTCACGTCTTCCATTAGATGAGCCTACTGATAAAAAATATTTTCCCTATTCTTGGAGCCCAATATGTTGGAAATGATCCAGAAGCGATAATAGATACTGTTTCTATTGATAGCCGCTCGTTGCAAAACGGCGCACATACTTTGTTTTTCGCCTTGGCAGGGCCTAATAATGACGCCCATTTTTTTGTTAAAGATTTAATTGCTAATGGCGTTTGCAATTTTGTTGTTAGCCATATTCCGGAAGGATGTGCTGATCAGGCCAATTTTTTGGTCGTAGAGGATACCTTGCATGCTTTGCAACAATTTGCAGCCTATTATCGCAGCTTATTTAATTTTCCCGTTATTGGTTTGACCGGAAGTAACGGTAAAACAATTGTAAAAGAATGGCTTAATTTCTTATTGAGTCCTGATTTTAATGTTATTCGAAGTCCAAAGAGTTATAATTCACAGGTTGGTGTTCCATTGTCGGTTATTGCCATCAATGAGAAGCACAATCTGGGTCTATTTGAAGCCGGAATTTCAACGATTGCCGAAATGGAAAAATTAGAGAAAATCATTCGGCCGTCAATAGGAATCCTGACTAATATTGGTTCTTCACATGATGAAGGTTTTGTGAATTTAGAAGAAAAGATAAAAGAAAAACTGCTTCTTTTTAAACATACTCCGGTACTTATTTATCAAAAAAACGATTTGGTCGATAAATATGTAGCGCCTGGTACAAAAGCATTTACATGGAGTTTCGTCGATGAAACGGTTGATGTTTTTGTCTTTAAAAAAGAGGTAGCGAATCAAGGCAGCAAACTTTACTATAAATACAAAGGGAATTCGCAGGAGTTCACCATACCGTTTCAGGATCAGGCTTCTTTAGAAAATGCGATTAGTTGTTTAATGGCGATGCTCTATTTTGAGTACGATACTGCTACAATCCAGTCCAGAATGGCCTTGCTGTTTCCTGTTGAAATGCGATTGAAAGTAAAAAACGGCATCAATAATTGTACCTTGATAGATGACAGTTACAGTTCCGATTTTCAGTCTTTAAAAATAGCGTTGGATTTTCTGGAAAGTCAAAAGCAATACCAAAAGAAAACGGTTATTTTATCGGATATTTTTCAAAGCGGTTTGTCTAATGAGGAATTGTATTCTAAAGTGTCAAAATTAATTGTTTCTAATAATATCAATAGAGTCATAGGTATCGGAAAAACTATTTCGGCATTCAAAGAGCAGTTTACAAACTGCATTACTTTTGAAGATACGGCTCAATTTATTTCTAGTTTCGAAAGCTTGGATTTTGCCAATGAAACTATTTTGATAAAAGGCGCCCGATCTTTCCAATTTGAAGAAATTGTTTATTTGCTGGAAGAGAAAACACATGAAACCGTGCTGGAAATAAATCTGAACGCCATCAGTTATAACTTGAATTTTTTTAAGTCTAAACTCAAACCCAACGTAAAATTGATGGTCATGGTCAAAGCTTTTGGCTATGGCAGCGGCGGACTTGAGATCGCTAAACTGCTCGAGCATCATAAAATTGATTATTTGGGCGTGGCATTTGCCGATGAAGGAATTTCGCTAAAAAATGGCGGAATTCAATTGCCCATTATGGTGCTTAATCCTGAAAACACCAGTTTTTCGGCCATTATACAGCATCAATTGGAGCCAGAGATTTATAGTTTGAAAGGTTTGCATGCCTTTTTGAAAATCGCAAAACAAAAAAACTTGAAGCATTTTCCAATTCACATTAAGCTTGATACGGGAATGCATCGTTTGGGATTTGAGGAAAATGTCATTGACGAATTAATTGCTGCACTGAAAGGGGAAGAGGCGGTTGAGGTGCGAAGCATTCTGTCGCACATGGCAACAAGTGATGATTTGAAGCATTATGATTTTGCAGTTTCACAGATTGAATTGTTCGATAAAGTGTCTTCAAAGATCATGAAGGAATTAGCGATAACTCCTATCCGTCATATTTTAAATACATCAGGAATCAGTAATTTTCCTGATTTTCAATTTGATATGGTGCGCTTGGGTATAGGGCTCTATGGCGTTTCTAATGATGCTGCCGAACAGAAGTATTTAGAAAATGTTGGGACTTTGAAATCAGTGATTTCTCAAATAAGAACGGTTCCTGTGGGCCAAAGCGTGGGTTACGGCCGTAGATTTGTTGCCCAAAGACCCACGACAGTGGCGACTATTCCTATAGGTTATGCCGATGGAGTTTCAAGAGCTTGGGGTAATGGCGTTGGATTTGTTACCATAAAAGACAAAAAAGCAAGTATTCTAGGAAGCATCTGCATGGATATGATGATGGTAGATGTCACTGAAATTGACTGTACAGAGGGTGATGCCGTGGTAGTTTTTGGCGAAAGCCCTACTGTTTCTGAAATTGCTCACAAGTTGCATACGATTCCTTATGAGATTCTTACCAGTATCTCTCAAAGAGTAAAAAGAGTTTTTTACCGATAATATCCTATTAATTGTATGCAGCATAGTGTAGAATGTTAAAAATTTATTAATTTAGACTTAGTGAAAGTTTAATTTAAAATAAAATTTATGGGATTTTTTAGCGATTTTAAGGCATCTTTAATGAAAGGTGATGTATTAAGTTTAGCGACTGCCGTTGTAATTGGTGGTGCATTCGGAAAAATTGTGGGTTCAGCTGTAGATGATGTTATCATGCCAATTGTAGGTTTGATAACGGGCGGAATTGATTTTACACAGAAATTCATCACGCTGGATGGGAACAGCTATGCTGATTTAGCCGCTGCAAAAACAGCTGGTGCTGCCGTAATTACTTATGGTAATTTAGTTCAGGCTACCATCAATTTCGTAATTATTTCATTCTTTATTTTTGTTGTTTTGAGAGCTGCTGAAAAAGCAAGAAAGAAAGAGGTGGTTGCACCTGCAGCTCCTGCTGGACCAACTCAAGAAGAGTTGCTTACTCAAATCAGGGACCTGTTGAAAAAATAAGACCATTTCATTATAGGTTTAACTAGGCCATCCGTATTGCGGATGGTTTTTTTTACTTTTGTTGTATTTATAACATTTTGTTATTTTTTGTTAACACGCTTGTTTTCGTTTCGATATTACTTACTTTTGCAATTCAAAAAATAAGAATTCAATAATATAATATACTATGAGAATAGCAGTTGTAGGCGCTACTGGAATGGTTGGCGAAGTAATGTTAAAAGTATTGGCGGAAAGAAATTTTCCTGTAACAGAATTAATTCCCGTTGCATCTGAAAGATCAGTAGGAAAAGAAATTGAATACAAAGGAAAGAAATACACGGTTGTAGGTTTGCAAACTGCTGTAGACATGAAAGCCGATATTGCTTTGTTTTCTGCCGGTGGAGAAACTTCATTAGAATGGGCTCCAAAATTTGCCGCAGCCGGAACAACTGTTATTGACAATTCGTCGGCATGGAGAATGGATCCAACTAAGAAATTGATTGTTCCTGAAATCAATGCCAGCGAATTGACAAAAGAAGATAAAATTATTGCCAATCCAAACTGTTCTACAATACAGATGGTTTTGGTTTTGGCTCCTTTACATAAAAAATACAACATCAAGCGTGTTATTGTTTCTACCTATCAATCCATAACGGGAACGGGTGTGAAAGCGGTACAACAATTGGAAAATGAATACGCAGGTGTTCAAGGCGAAATGGCCTATAAATATCCAATTCATAGAAACGCAATTCCTCAATGCGATTCTTTTGAAGACAATGGATATACCAAAGAGGAAATGAAATTAGTTCGTGAGACTAAAAAAATCCTAAGCGATAACACTATCGCAGTTACTGCTACTGCCGTGCGTGTGCCTATCGTAGGCGGACACAGTGAAGCGGTAAACGTGGAGTTTTCGAACGACTTTGAAGTAGCTGAAATTCAAAATATATTGCATCATACTGATGGGGTTGTTGTACAGGACAATAACGATACCTTTACTTATCCAATGCCAATGTATGCGCAAGGAAAAGATGATGTTTTTGTGGGAAGAATTCGTCGTGACGAAAGCCAACCAAATACATTAAATATGTGGATTGTTGCTGATAACCTAAGAAAAGGCGCTGCCACAAACACGATTCAAATTGCTGAATATCTTATTGCCGCAAAACTGGTGTAAGTTTTTCAGAATGTAATTTTTTGAACCATCTGTTAAGCAATTCATATATTTTGCTTAACAGATGGTTTTTTCTTTGGTGTTTTCCTATTTTTGTGGCGAATGAAAAAGAAACAGCTCATAATAAGTCTTTCATTGTCGATGATCGTATTGTTTTCAATACTGTATCAGTCATTGCATATGTATGAGCATTTTGTGAAGCAGTTTTCTGAAAAAGTATGTCATCACAAATATAGTGGCAAGCAAGCCGAAATAACGCATCAGCATCATAAAATTGAGCATTGTAATGTGTGTCATTTTACTTTTGGAGCCTATGTGACTCCGGAAGTCTTTGTTTATAAACTCAATCCAAATTACAAACAGGTTCCCCATTTCTTCAAAAACGAAAAAGAAATTGCTTTCTTTTCAGGGAGTTTGTATTCGCATCGCGGGCCACCTTTTTTCTACATTTAATAGTTTCCGAATTTTTTCGGGTAGCTCATCATCAAACAGACTCGTTTGATATGACAGTTTTAAAAGATGTTTTTCTTATAATTTATTCTGAGTTTTAATTGTAAATAGCATATAAAGTCGCAACTATATCGATAGTCGTGCCTTTGTGTTTTGTTTATTTTATGACTTTAGAAAAATTATTCAAGAGCATGTATTTCTATATAACAATACAATTACTTGTAATGAAAAAAATTATAATTACCCTAATAATAGGGTTTTCGGCGATGCTTCAGGCTCAAAATAAAGTTTCAGGAACGGTTAGAGACGGTGCTAATAAGCCCATAACAGGGGTTTCGGTTTATGCCCCTGAACTGCATAAAGGCACAACAACGGATGCCAACGGAAAATATATCTTGGACAATCTTCCCAATGGGAATTTAAATGTAACTTTTGTCTTTGTTGGTTTTTCCAATCAGAATAAGACGATAACAAATCTTCAAAAAGTGAATACATTAGACGTTGTTCTTGAAGAGACTTTGTTTCAAATGGACGAGGTAATTGTCTCGACGGCTTTCAACAAAATACAATCGCAAAACGTAATGAAGGTCGAACACGAAAAGATGATCGATTTGCAACGAAAAGGAACGGCGACCTTAAGCGAAGGATTGGCTACTATTCCAGGAGTTTCTCAGGTTTCAACAGGAACATCTATCGGAAAACCGGTTATCAGAGGTTTGAGTGGCAATCGTGTATTGGTTTATTCACAAGGAGTCCGAATGGAGAATCAACAGTTTGGGGATGAACACGGCTTGGGTTTAAATGATTCGGGAATTGAAAGTGTTGAGGTGATCAAAGGCCCCGCTTCTTTGCTGTATGGTTCAGATGCTTTGGGTGGTGTTTTGTATTTCAATCCGGAGAAATTTGCCACTGCCAATACTTTTAAAGCAGATTTTAGTCAAAAATTATTTTCAAATACGCTGGGAAGCAATTCGTCTTTGGGGATAAAAACGTCCAGCGAAAACTGGAAATTCCTCGCTCGCGGAAGTTATAGCACGCATTCTGATTATAGAATTGCGGGAGGCGATCGTGTGACCAACACGCGATACAATGAAACTGATTTTAAAACCGGAATTGGGTACAACAATGCTAAATTCTCGACGGTTTTAAGATACAATTACAATAAGCTGGATATAGGGATTCCCGAGGAAGGAATTGCTGAGCAGACTTCGAGCAAGAATACCGAGTTTCCAAGACAAGGCGTATTCAACCATTTGTTGAGTTTGAATTCTATTTTTTATCTGAAAAATTCAAAAATAGATGTTGATTTGGGTTATGTGGCCAATGACAGAAGCGAGTTTGAAGACAGCAATGTGGCTGGTTTACAGATGAAGTTAAAAACCTTCAATTATGATGCGAAATACTATTTTCCAAAAATGGGTAAGTTGGAATCCATTGTGGGAATCCAGGGAATGCATCAAACGAATACGAATTCTGGGGAAGAATATTTAATTCCGGATGCAACTACTAATGATTTTGGTGTTTTTGGAACTGCAAATTACGAATGGAAATCCAATGTGATCCAAGCGGGATTGCGTTTTGATAACCGACAAATTACCAGCATTGCCCATGGTGAGCCAGAAGAAGAAGGTTATTTTAAATCTATCGATAAATCATTCGACAGCTTTAATGCTTCGTTGGGCTACAAGACCAATCTTGCTGATGCTTTAACATTGCGTTTGAATCTCGCTTCGGGTTTCAGGGCGCCTAATTTGGCCGAGTTGACTTCCAATGGTGTTCACGAAGGAAGCAATCGCTACGAAGTGGGGAACAGTGATTTGAAAACAGAACAGAACCTGCAAACGGATTTGAATTTAGAATACGGCAACAGCCATTTTGAGTTTTTTGTAAATGGATTTTACAATCATATCAACAATTATATTTACACTTCGCCGGCGGGAACCCAAATTGACGCTAACGATGTTTTTAATTATATTCAAAATAACGCCAAATTATACGGTGGGGAAATAGGATTGCATCTTCACCCGCATCCATTGGATTGGTTGCATTATGAAACCAGTTTTGAAACCGTGACGGGTAAGAAACAGGACGGTGATTATTTGCCTTTGATTCCGGTAAACAATTGGAAAAACACCATTAGAACCGAGTTTAAGATTAAAAATTGGCTCGAAGAAGGTTTCGCTGCTTTAAGTATTAATACTACTTTGAATCAAAATAAGGTGAGTGGTTTTGAAACAAGTTCCAATGGATATACCCTGGTGAACCTAGGTTTTGGAGGAAAAGTAAAACTAGGTAAAACGGCATTCGATCTTAGCCTGAACGGGAATAACTTATTCGATAAATCCTACATTGCTCACCTTTCCAGATTAAAAACGGACGGCATTCCTAACATAGGCCGAAATGTGGTTCTAGGCGTTCATTTCAATTTATAAAATCATATCGATTTCAACCTAATTGACGGTCTCCCTTATTTCAAGGGAGCTTGTCGATGTGGACTATTTTCCTATTTTTGTATTAACCTTTAAAATTATTTTAATGAAAAAACTAATTCTTGTAATGGCAGTGACTTCCACATTAAGTTCGTTTGGACAAAATTCCATTCAATATCCTCAAACCAAAAAAGGAGGAACTGTTGATGAGTATTTTGGAACAAAAGTAAATGATCCCTACCGTTGGTTAGAAGACGATCGATCTGCTGAAACGGCAGCTTGGGTAAAAGCCGAAAATGAAGTGACTTATGACTATTTGGCCAAAATTCCATTTAGAAACCAGTTGAAAGAGAGATTGGAAAAACTATGGAATTATGAGAAAATAGGCGCTCCATCTGTTGAAGGAAAGTACACCTACTATTCTAAAAATAACGGACTACAAAATCAGTCGGTTTTGTACAGAAAAGATGCTGCCGGTAAAGAAGAGGTTTTTCTGGATCCAAATACTTTTTCTAAAGACGGTACCACTTCACTTGGCGGATTGGATTTCTCTAAAGACGGTTCAAAAGTGGCTTATGCCATTTCAGAAGGAGGAAGCGACTGGAGAAAAGTAATCATTATGGATGCTTTGTCTAAAAAAATAATCGAAGATACTTTGATTGACGTAAAATTCAGCGGATTGTCTTGGAAAGGAAACGAAGGTTTCTATTATTCCAGTTATGAGAAGCCAAAAGGAAGCGAATTATCGGCCAAGACAGACCAACATAAATTGTATTTTCATAAACTGGGAACTTCTCAAAAAGAGGATAAAATTATTTTTGGAGCAGACCAAAAAAGAAGGTATGTGGGAGGTTATGTAACAGAAGACGATAATTACCTAGTGATTACAGCGGCTAATTCTACTTATGGGAATGAGTTGTACATCAAAGATTTGAAAAAACCAAACAGCCCAATTGTTACTATTGTCGATAATTTCAACAGCAGCAACTCTATTATTGACAATGAAGCTGGAAAGTTGTTTATCGAGACGGATTGGAATGCGCCTAACAAACGCATCGTTACCGTAGATGTGAATAATCCAAAACCGGAAAACTGGAAAAATTTTATTGCCGAAACAGAGAATGTATTGTCGCCGTCTACCGGTGGAGGCTACATCTTTGCCAATTATATGAAAGATGCCGTTTCGGTGGTGAAGCAATACGATTACAGCGGAAAAATGCTTCGTGAGATCAAATTGCCAGGACTGGGGACAGCCGGAGGTTTTGGAGGAAAGAAAAAAGACAAGACTTTGTATTATTCTTTTACCAATTATATTACTCCGGGAACCATTTACGCTTTCGAACCAAAAGCAGGAAAATCTGCGGTTTACCAAAAACCAAAAGTTGATTTCAATAGCAGTGAATATGTGTCGAATCAGGTGTTTTACACTTCAAAAGATGGGACCAAAGTTCCGATGATGATTACCCACAAAAAAGGATTGATGCTAGACGGTAAAAACCCAACGATTCTTTATGGTTATGGTGGTTTTAATGCAAGTTTGACGCCAAGTTTCAGCATTGCCAATGCGGTTTGGATGGAAAATGGAGGAATATATGCTGTGCCTAATCTTCGTGGGGGTGGTGAATACGGTAAAAAATGGCATGATGCCGGAACCAAAATGCAAAAACAAAACGTGTTTGACGATTTCATCGCTGCAGCCGAGTATTTGATTGCAAAAAACTATACTTCTTCTGATTTTCTTGCCGTTCGTGGTGGGTCTAATGGAGGTTTGCTAGTGGGTGCAACGATGACGCAACGCCCGGAGTTGATGAAAGTGGCTTTGCCGGCGGTAGGTGTAATGGACATGTTGCGTTACCATACTTTTACGGCAGGAGCAGGATGGGCTTATGATTATGGAACGGCGCAGGACAGCAAGGAAATGTTTGAATACATCAAAGGGTATTCACCTGTGCACAATGTAAAAGCGGGAACACAATATCCGGCAACTATGGTAACCACAGGAGATCATGACGATAGAGTGGTGCCAGCGCACAGTTTTAAATTTGCGGCTGAGTTGCAGGAAAAACAAGCGGGAACTAATCCGGTTTTAATTCGTATTGATGTTAAAGCGGGTCACGGAGCAGGAAAATCCGTAGCGGCAACCATTCAGGAAAATGTAGACATTCAAGCTTTTACACTTTATAATATGGGAATCAAAAGCTTGCCAAAAGTAAAATAAGAACCCTTTTATTTTTTATACAAAAAACGCTATTCGAAAGAGTAGTGTTTTTTTATGGAACATATTCTTTTGAAGGTAGAAGGGAATTATTTTTCTTAGTAATCTAGATGGAAAACAAGAAATTAAAAAAAGGATGGCTAAATTGAGCTGTCGATTTGCAATAGAAGTTGATTCCGAATTTGAAAATGAGAACAATTTTATTTAAGATTATTTAGAAGACGGCTAATTCAATTCTAATGCTTTTTAAATCCGTTTTTTCTTTCTTTTTTTTTCATAATGTTTTATTAATTCGCTCGTTTATTTGTATTGTAATCGGTAAATTTGAAAGACAACATTAAATCATAAAAACATGACAGTACAAATCAACACAGACAACAATGTAGAAGGACACGCTCGTTTGAAAGCCTATATTGCGGAGGAATTAGAAACGGCTTTAGCGCGTTTTGATGACAAAGTAACCCGTTTAGAAGTTCATTTTGGAGATGAAAACGGCGATAAGTCCGGAGTCAATGACAAACGCTGCCTTATTGAAGCCCGACCGGTAAATATGCAGCCTGTAGCAGTAACTCATCATGCCGATAGTACGGAGAAAGCCTTTCACGGTGCTCTGGATAAGATCAAGAAAGTGTTGACTACTAGTTTTGAAAAACAAAAAACCTATTAAATAACTGCCCGCGGGCAGATCATTCTAAAACTGACGCCGTCTTTTGAATAAGATAGCGTCAGTTTTTTTATGCTGGTTAAAAATTTAAGCTCTCGACAAAGGAGTGATTACAGAAGAAATAGCTGAAGTTCATCTCTAATCAATCCGTAAAAAGCATTTCGGCGAGGCGCAGGTCATGACCATAGATGTCGTCATAGAAATTGATTGTTCCGTCACGATTTACCCAAGCGGTGAAATAACCAATGTAAACGGGAATTTTTGTCTTTAGGTTGTATGTTTTTTCAATTCCCTTATTCATGGCTTCATCAATCTTTTTCACTGGCCAGTTTGGGTCCCCTTTCAATGCCAAAATAGCCAGATCCCGCGGTCGCTCCACACGGATGCAGCCGTGGCTGAAGGCTCTGCTGTCTTGATTAAAAAGACTTTTGGCGGGGGTGTCATGCATATAAATGATATGAGAATTAGGGAAAACAAATTTTATTTTTCCCAAGGCATTTTGCGGTCCCGGGCGTTGGCGCACGCGGTTATCGATCCATTCCATGTCGTTTTTAGCCAGATAGTTGGGGTTCTTGGCGATGGCGGGTAAAATCTCTTTTTGTAAAATG
This sequence comes from Flavobacterium granuli, assembly GCF_900129705.1. GTDB lineage: Bacteria > Bacteroidota > Bacteroidia > Flavobacteriales > Flavobacteriaceae > Flavobacterium > Flavobacterium granuli. The sequence goes on from NZ_FQWO01000014.1 coordinate 16,222, forward strand.
CTAGGGGGGACATTCCAATAGGGGCTAAATACAATTTGGCTCAATTCGCCAGTGAAAACCGCCGTTTTGTTCAATGCCTTTCCTACAACCACTTTGGAAACTAATTCGGCTTTACCATCGACGAAAAAAGTGAGGGTAAAGGAAGGGATGTTTACGGTGATATATTGTTTTTTTCTAATCAAACTAGGCGATATCCAGCGGCAGCGTTCCATGTTGATCATGATGGTTTTGATGTGTTCGCTTATGGGAATATTCATGTTGGTGATGTGTTTTGGTAACAACAGCGAATCAGCCGCAAAAGCATTTCTTTTTTTATATTTTAAGACTGCTGTCAACAATTCGGAATCAAAGACATTTTTCCCGGAATCGCTGTCTAAGTCACCGCTTGCCAAAAGACGTTTTCTAATTTGAAGAATGACTTCTGCGGTGTCTTTGGGTTTGAGGAATTTTATCTTTTTGGGTAAAATAATAGGATTCCATCCTCCTTTTTTTTCAATATCACGATACTTTTTGAGAGCATCTTTCAATAGATAATATTGTCCAAGAAGATCTTTGTCTGGTTGGTTAATCAGCTTGGGATCCCGAAGCAGGGAATCCAAGTTGTTGACATAGGATTGTTTTTTTCGAGGCAAATACCAATCCAGTTCTGCTGTTTTTGTAGCATCCAAACCTTTGAATACTCTATCGGCATAAAAAAAATACAGCGAAGACATCAGTAATTCGACCTCGATGTTTGATTTCTCCATATTGTCCGGATCCTGAAAAATGGTTCTTATTTTTTCGGCATAGGGAACTCGGACTTTTAAACCTTCCTGATCCAGATTGTTGATTTTGTCGTACAATATGTTGGCAAATTCATTGAGGCCTTTGTAATCAAACCAAAGGTATTGGTAGCTGTGTTTTCGATACAATTTTACCACTTCGGGTTTGAGGTAGTTTAATTTTGGGTATTTCGAAAAAAATGGAGCTATTAAAGTGCTGTCGAAAGGAATGGGTTCGAAGGATGGGATTCTTTGGCAAAACAATTTTGTGTGTACAAGTATCTTTTTTTTAGCGCTGGCTTTTAGGATGTTGGGAGTGCTAAAGAGTACAAAGCAGCAAGCCAGAAAAAGAAAGCAGATTGTAGGGCGTTTCATATTGAAGCTGTTTGAATATCAGTGCTAAAGATACGAAAAAATGAGCGGAATGGCTTAGTTTGACAATCTCTTAACGGGTGTTGTTTTTTCGAAATTTCGGGTATTGTTAAACAGAAATTCGGCCAAGAGATCGTCTTTGGTATAAATATCAAAATAAAAATTAATTTTTCCGTCGTCATTTACCCAAGAGGTAAAATAACCAATGTGAATAGGGATGGGTTTTTTTAACGGATAGACCGTTTCTACTCCGCTGTTCATGGCTTCATTTATTTTTTCTACGGGCCATTGGGGATTGTTTTCCAGAATTTTATAGGCCAGTTCTTTGGCTTTTTGCATATTGATGCAGCCATGACTGAAACGGGGAAACTCATAATTGAAATTCAATTTGTACGGAGTATCATGTAAATAAATGCTGTAGGTGTTGGGAAACACAAATTTGACTACTCCCAAAGCATTTTTTGGTCCCGGTTTTTGTCTAAGACTTTTCTTGTTCCATTCCAGATTGTGTTTGATTAGATAATCAGGGTCTTTTTCCATCGCCGGTTTGATTTCGTTTTCCAATATACTCTGGGGCACATTCCAATAAGGGCTAAACACAACGCTGCTGATGGTGGAACTGAAGATTACCGTTTCCATCATATTGATGCCCACAAACACTCTGGAGGATAAAACATTTCGGCCGTTTTTGATATAGAATAATTGAAAGGACGGAATGTTTATGATAATGAATTCTTCGGATTTTTCCAGCTCGGGAGAAAGCCAACGGCAGCGTTCCATATTGACCTTAATGGTTTGGATGTATTTTTCGATAGGCTGGTTGAGGCGGTTGATGTGTTGGGATCCAATAAGATAGTCCGGTTTGTAGCCGTTTCTTGTTTTGAAATTTAAAATACCAGTTTTCAGTTCGTCATCATAGACATTGTTTTTAGAATCTTGGGTTAAATCACCTAGAACAAAAAGGTGGTGTCTAATTTGGGCAATTGTTTTTGCGCTGTCTCCGGGGCTGTATTTTTTGATTTGGGATTCGGCGTCTATGGGTTTCCAATTGTCATTTTTTTCTATTTGGCGGTATTTTTGCAAGGCAGCGCGCAGTTTGTAATATTGGGAAATGAGTACTTTTTCATTTTTGTCCAGCAATTCCGGTTCGGCCAATAAAGAATCCAATAAATTTTTATAAGAAAGTTCCTTTCTGGGCAGGAACCATCCGGTTTGATGTATTTTATCGGTATCTATGCCATAAAATACTTTTTTGACATAATAGACATAAAGTGTGGAGAGCAATAGTTCTTTATCGTTTTGACTGATTTTGGCGGCAGATTGGTCGTTGAAAATAGCGTCTATTTTTTCTTTGTAAGCCAAATCAAATTTCAAACCTTCGTTTTCAATTTGCTCCGACTTGGAATACAATAGATCGGCAAATTCTATGAGTTGTCCGTCATCATACCAAATGGATTTGTAGTTTCTTTTTTTGTAGAGCGTAGTTACCTCCGATTGGTATTTGTCTAAATAGGGGTATTTCTTGAAAAAATTAGTTAGGCTTGTGTTGTCAATAGAAATGCTGTTTTTTCCGCTAATGGATTGGCGCAGATTTTTGACAAAATAAATTGCCTTAACCGTTAGGTCATTATTTCTGTATTGGTATACAGTGACAACTGAAAAACCAAACAAAAGAGCCACTATGGGTAAAACAAACTTTTTCATAGCACAATTGTTTACTAAAGGTAGCCAAATATTTTCTTTGAAAAAAGTTAATTGTAATGGAGTTAACAGTTGAATTCGTTGATAAAAAGAGTTTTGTCTGGATTTAATTCAAAAAAGATTCGTTTTTTTATCCGTTTTATTTAAAGGAAACTTTTTATACTTTTATCCAAACTCTTTTGCCATGAAAAAAACTATTTTCCTCTTATTTCTTGTTTTGTTTTCTTGTAAATCGACTAAAGATGCTGTGGTGTCCGATAAGGATCAAATTGATGTTGTACTTGATTCTTGGCACAAAGCCGCTGCCGAAGCTAATTATGAGACTTATTTTGGTTTTATGGCTGAAGATGCTGTTTTTATTGGAACTGATGCAACCGAGAATTGGAATAAAACCGCTTTTCAGGCATACGCCAAGCCTCATTTTGACAAGGGAAAGGCATGGAGCTTTACGGCCTTGGAGCGTCATATTTATTTTGATGAGACTGGAAAAACAGCTTGGTTTGATGAGTTGTTGAATACTCAGATGAAAATCTGCAGAGGTTCTGGAGTAGTGGTAAAAACAGGAAAGCATTGGAAAATAAAACACTATGTTTTGTCGATGACTATTCCTAATGATAATAGCGGTGAGGTGATAAAAGCAAAAGCCGCTTTAGAAGACGCCCTAATCGAAAAATTGCAAAAGGAAAAGTAAGGAATTAATTTTTACCGAGAATTTTTTGGACTGAGGAATTGGATCAGGAAGTTTGAATGTGATAGAATAAAAATCGAGGTACAACCAGTACTCCATGGAGGATTTGAATTAATTTTCGTCGCCAGACGATTCGGTCTTATATATTTCCTTAATTTTGCCAAAATATCTGTAAAAGCGTGGGAAGTAAAAATAAATTAAAAAGATTCAAGGAAAACGAAACATTCAATAACGTTTTTCAACCGACAAGAGAAGAAGTAGTAGGTGATTTGTTTCCTTTAAGAGGGAAATGGAACTCGGATTTCTTTAAAAACGACAATCCATTGGTCTTGGAATTAGGCTGTGGAAAAGGGGAATATTCGGTAGGTTTGGCCGAAAGATATCCCAATAAAAATTTTGTTGGAATTGACATTAAAGGGGCTCGTTTTTGGCGTGGTGCCAAGACTGCAGTCGAAACCGGTTTGCACAATGTGGCTTTTATTCGAACTCAAATCGAGTTAATCAATCATATTTTTGCCGAAAATGAAGTAGATGAAATCTGGATTACTTTTCCGGATCCTCAAATTAAATACAAAAGAACAAAACACAGAATGACCAATTCGGAGTTTCTGCAATTGTACAAAAAAATACTTAAAAAAGAAGGCGTAGTAAACCTGAAAACAGATAGTGAATTCATGCACGGTTACACCCTTGGATTGCTTCACGGTGAAGGACATGAGGTGCTTTATGCTAATCACAATGTCTATGTAAGCGAAGGTAGCCCAGAAGAAGTAACGGCTTTTCAGACTTTCTATGAAAAACAATATTTGGAAATTAACAAAGCAATTACGTATATTCGATTTAAAATTAAAGAATAATAGTACAGCAATGTCTGGATTGTTCTTTTGAATGCTTTAATCTTAGTAAATGAATTTCATGACCACCTTGTTATTAGGATTCCTAACGGCTGTTATAGGGATTATACCTCCGGGTTTGATTAATATGACGGCTGCCAAAGTGAATTTGAAAGAGGGTTTAAGAAATTCATTATGGTTTACTCTGGGAGCGGTAATTGTCATTTTTTTTCAGGCTTATCTGGCCATAATATTTGCTCGTGTAATCAATATTCGTCCGGATATTGTCAACTTATTGCGGGAGGTTGGTTTTGGAATATTTGGAGCTTTGACGGTTTATTTTTTGTGGATAGCCAAAAAGCCCAAAATCAAGAAGGCCAAAATCAAACAGAGCAGTAAAAAGAAGCGTTTTTTTCTGGGAATGTTGCTTTCGGCGCTCAATTTTTTTCCTATTCCCTATTATGTTTTTGTAAGTATTACTTTGTCTAGTTATAGACTTTTTTCATTCGATACTCCTTCGGTTTTTACTTTTGTCAGTGGGGTGGTGCTGGGATCTTCACTCGTTTTTTATTTCTATATTACTTTCTTTAAAAAAATAGAAAGCAAAGCAGATTATTTATTGCGCAACATGAATAAAATCATTGGTTGTATAACGGGATTGATATCCCTAATTACATTATTCAATATCATTAAGTTTTATCTAGATTAATCCGCGGTTCTATTGTCTCGGATTGATCTCTTTGTAATATTTAAACCATGTCAGAGGATAATTTTTTCGAAAGAGTTTATGTCATTGCCAGAAAAATTCCTTACGGAAGGGTCACTTCTTATGGGGCAATTGCCAAAGCATTGGGAGCAGCGCGTTCGGCACGAATGGTGGGCTGGGCGATGAATGCTTCGCATGATATGGAGGATGTTCCTGCGCACCGTGTCGTGAACAGAAAAGGATTACTGACCGGAAAATTCCATTTTGACGGAACCAATCTGATGCAACAATTGTTAGAAAGTGAAGGGATTGAAGTCATCGATAATCAGATTGTGGATTTTGAAAAACATTTTTGGCAGCCTGAGGTTAGGGAATGCTAGGGTTTTTTTGATGAATGTTTGTAAAAACGGGAGTCTGATTTTGAATTCGGGGCACTTTTGGAATTACTATAACTCATTTCTATTTTGAGCTGTTGAAAGGCTTAATAAATCCAATCTAATTTCTTTATAATAAGAACTTTTCATAGTATATTTGCAATCTAAAATCAGTTTAAATAAAGATAGCAATAGTACGACTAGAGGCTATCAAAAAAAACATACACTTATAATGAAATTAGATAGAAAAGATATCCTTAAAGCTTTGGAAACAATTACTATAGCGGGAGAAGGAAAAAACATGGTAGAGAGTGGAGCAGTTACAAATGTAATTACTTTTGGCGATGAAGTAGTCGTAGATTTAGTGCTACACACGCCTGCGATGCATATCAAGAAAAGGGCAGAAGACGATATTAAAAAAACTATTCACGACTTAGTTTCTGCTGATGCGAAAGTGAAAATAAATAGTAAGGTAGAAGCAGCTGTGGCTGAAAATCCAAATCAAATTAAAGGAAAAGCAATTCCGGGAATAAAAAACATTATCGCTGTTGCTTCCGGTAAGGGAGGAGTAGGTAAATCTACAGTTACGGCTAATCTGGCGGTAAGTTTGGCTAAAATGGGTTTTAGTGTAGGTGTTCTTGATGCCGATATTTACGGTCCATCTATGCCTATTATGTTTGATGTAGAGAATGAAAAACCAATTTCGGTTACTGTTGATGGGAAATCCAAAATGAAGCCGGTGGAAAGTTACGAAGTGAAAATGCTTTCGATAGGTTTTTTTACTTCGCCAAGTCAGGCAGTAATTTGGAGAGGTCCGATGGCTTCTAAAGCGTTGAATCAAATGATTTTTGATGCTGATTGGGGAGAATTAGACTTCATGTTAATCGATTTGCCTCCAGGGACAGGAGACATTCATTTGTCGATTATGCAATCATTACCAGTTACGGGTGCTGTTGTGGTAAGTACACCTCAAGCGGTGGCCTTGGCAGATGCTAAAAAAGGAGTTTCTATGTTTCTTTCGGAAGCAATAAATGTTCCTGTTTTGGGAATCATTGAAAACATGGCTTATTTCACGCCTGAAGAATTGCCTAACAATAAATACTACATCTTTGGTCAAGAAGGAGCTAAGAATCTGGCAGAAGATTTAGAGGTACCATTCCTTGGTGAAGTGCCAATCGTACAATCTATCCGTGAAGCGGGAGATTACGGACGTCCGGCTGCTATGCAAACAGGTTCTGTGACCGAAAGTGTTTTTGAAGAAATAACACGTAAGGTAGTAGCAGAAACGGTAAGAAGAAATGAGAGTCTTCCTGCTACCGAAGCCATCAAGATAACGACTATGGCAGGTTGTTCAGCAGTAAAAAAATAGACTTCTTAGGTTATTGGATTATTAGATGAATAATTAAGTCTGATAATCCAACAATCTAATAATCCAATAATTTAAAATATGACAACAGAAGAATTAACAAGCGAAGTTCAAAAAGCACTCGAGGAAATTAGACCTTTTTTAGTTTCTGACGGAGGTGATATTACGCTTATTTCCATCGAAGACGACAAGCATGTGAAAGTGCGACTTGAAGGCGCCTGCACGAGTTGTAGTGTAAACCAGATGACTCTTAGGGCTGGAGTGGAAACTACAATCAAAAAGTTTGCGCCACAAATTGAAACTGTTGTAAATGTCTTGTAGATTAGACTTAGAAAGCTAGTTTGTGTCGATGATAAGAAAATTAGATGCTTTCTGAATCGTATTTTCGAAGAAATCTTTAGTATTGAAAAGGTGGATTTAAAGTGGAGTGGTTTGTTTCCATTGGATTTTAATAATCTTTGAGATCGCAACATCTGGTTTTTAATTCCAAAAATTTAATTCAAAACCCATAACGAATAGCAATGGATGTATTAATAAAAATAAAAGATAGAGAAGGAGTTGTTCATGAATTACAGGCTCCAACAGATATGGCCATGAATATCATGGAATTGTGTAAGGCTTATGAGCTTCCTGTTGAAGGGACTTGTGGCGGTATGGCTATGTGTGCTTCTTGTCAGTGTTATGTGTTGAATGATGTTGCATTGCCGGAAATGGGTGATGATGAAGAAGCAATGCTTTCAGAGGCTTTTTACGTGAAATCAAACAGTCGTTTGGGATGCCAAATTCCAATTACTGAAAATCTGGAAGGTTTAGAATTAGAGCTGGCTCCGGAAAGTTAAAATAAAAAAGTCCCAATGTTTAGTTGGGACTTTTTTTATGTTGTGGTCAAATGATTTTCCATGATATGTTCTTCAATGGCATCCCAAAGGCCGATGCGTTTTTCTAAAGCCAACACAGATATTTCTTCTGCTTCTCGCCATTTTCGGGCGTCGTTTTCACACAGTTCATTGATCATGTGCATTGCCATAGGGCCATGTTCATCGGCATCCAATTCGATATGTCTTTCGAAATAGTAAATGAGTTTGCTTAAATCCGTGTCTGGGAAATTAGCTTGAAAGTTTTTTAAGATTTCGGTAAACATACTCGGGATCAAATCTTCTCTTCCAAAGGTAAAAGCAGCTGCTATTTCGTGGGGTTTGCCCTGTTCAATAACACTGAAAGTAAAGTCTAAAAAAGCTTTGATTTTAGGATGCAGACTACTTGTTCTTATGGCTACAAAGATGTTTTGTAACGAATGGACTTCGGATAAAAAACGTTCAATTTCTGAGGTATCGGCTCCGCAATCTTTCATCGCTTCAATGTACATTTCGTAATGGCTTTGGCGGCGACCGTCAAGCGTTAGGTCCGATTCTTCGGCCAGTACGATTTCATTTATCAGATAGCGAGTTTGGGGATTACTGGTGGCAAACCAAGGTGTGGTAGTACAGGTTAGTTTGGTTTGTAAAGCTTTTAATAAAGACATAAAGTCCCAAACGGCAAACACATGGCTCTCCAGAAAACATTGCAAGTCTTCGATGGTCTTTACTTTTTTATAAAGAGGGTGAAGCAGCAACGCTTTTTTTTGTGGTGCGATAGTGTTGTTTATATGCTGAATATTCATAGCAATCTTTTTTGGAGTAAATATAAAAAAGCTTCCTGTCTCCAAGAAGCTTTCAGGGTCAATTTTATAAATACTTTAATAGTTGTTTATTTTATTTAAATGCTGGGATCCCGGTAATATCCATTCCTGTAATCAACAAATGAATATCATGAGTGCCTTCGTAGGTGATTACGGATTCTAGGTTCATCATGTGGCGCATAATAGCATATTCTCCTGTAATACCCATTCCGCCTAAGATTTGTCTTGCTTCTCGGGCTATATGAATGGCCATGTCGACATTATTTCTTTTGGCCATAGATATCTGAGCCGTTGTTGCTCTGCCTTCATTTCTCAAAACGCCTAAACGCCAAGTCAGCAATTGTGCTTTGGTGATTTCGGTAATCATTTCGGCTAGTTTTTTTTGTTGCAATTGCGTTCCGGCGATAGGTTTGTCAAACTGGATTCTTTCTTTGGCATAACGAAGCGCCGTGTCATAACAATCCATGGCGGCACCAATTGCGCCCCAGGCAATGCCATAACGGGCAGAGTCTAAACATCCAAGTGGCGCTCCAAGTCCGGATTTGTTAGGTAGCAAATTGGCTTTAGGTACTTTTACATTGTCAAAAATCAATTCCCCGGTTGCTGAGGCGCGAAGCGACCATTTGTTGTGTGTTTCCGGAGTGCTGAAACCTTCCATTCCTCTTTCTACGATAAGGCCGTGAATTCTTCCTTCCTCGTTTTTTGCCCAAACAATCGCAATGTCTGCAAAGGGAGCATTCGAAATCCACATTTTGGCACCATTTAATAAATAATGGTCACCCATGTCTTTAAAGTTGGTAATCATGCTTCCGGGATCAGAACCGTGGTCGGGTTCTGTCAAGCCAAAACAACCGATGAATTCTCCGGTGGCCAGTTTGGGTAAATATTTCATTCTTTGCTCTTCGTTTCCGTATTTCCAAATAGGATACATAACCAAAGAAGATTGTACTGATGAGGTAGAGCGAACACCGGAATCACCACGCTCAATTTCCTGCATGATTAAACCGTACGAAATTTGATCCAGTCCTGCGCCACCATATTCAACCGGAATATAAGGTCCAAAACCACCAATTTCTCCCAAACCTTTTATGATTTGTTTTGGGAATTCGGCTTTTTGGGCGTATTCTTCTATGATTGGAGAGACTTCACGTTTCACCCAGGCACGGGCTGAATCGCGTACTAATTTATGTTCTTCAGTTAGTAAATCATCAAGGTTATAATAATCGGGAGCTTGAAATAGGTCTGGTTTCATGGTTCGTTCGTTTTTAGAAAACAAATTTACATAAAGAAATATAACAAAACCAGATTAAAATGTTGTAAATTCAAGTATATTTGATTGAAAAGGTGTGGGTTTTGTAATTTGTGGACTTGAAGAATGGTTGGAGTAATCTCTTGTTTTGAAAAATAGAATTTATGAAAACAATTAGTTTGTATTTAAATTTTACATCTTCAAATAAAAATCCTTCGTCAAGGCAATATATTCTGGAGTATAAATATGTCTGGCAGTTTCTATAATTAATTCGTCAATAGGGCAATTAGCAGTTTCTGTTCTTGAAAAAGCCAATAGACTGCGTTTGATTTCAGTAGTTGGAGCGCCTTTTACGCGGGTGATTTTTAAAGGATATAATTCATATTCTTTGGCTAGAGCCAAGAATTTTTCTTCTTCTTTGTGAGGGATGATTACAGAGAAGATTCCGTTTTCTGACAATAATAAGTCAGCCGCTTCAATCAAATCTTCAAAAGGCATCGCTTCTTGAAAACGGGCTAAATCCCTTTGATCGCAAGCTGTTTTATAGTCTTCGGAGTAAAACGGAGGATTGGAAATGATTAAATCATATTCGTCTTCGGGTTCTTCGATAAATTCGTCCAAGCCAGCATGAAAACAAAATAAGCGGTCATTCCAAGGGGAGTTTTCGAAATTATCAGTTGCCTGTTCGTAGGCTTCGTCGTCAATCTCAAGAGCATCAATTTGTTCTGCCTGACTTCTTTGTGAAAGCATTAAGGCAATGATTCCTGTTCCTGTTCCAATGTCTAAAATACGGAATGGATTGTTGTCTAGTGGGGTCCAAGCGCCTAATAAAACACCATCGGTTCCAATTTTCATGGCACAACGGTCTTGTTCAAGAGAGAATTGTTTGAATTGGAATTTGGACATGAAAATTTCAGATTGTAGATTAACGATTTTTGACAGATAACCAAATAAACGATTAAACTTTAAAGATACATCTCGATCAATCCCTCAGGTAGATCCATGATGACTTTTTTGTTTTCGCGATCAATCTTTACCAGAAAATGGTCAATCATCGGAATGAGAATTTCTACGCTGCCGTTGAGAACTTCAAAAAGAGGCTGGGCTGTAGTGTCGTTTATGGATTGAATTTCTCCAACTATGCCAAGGCGTTTGTCTTCGACTTTAAAACCAATTACTTCGTGAAAATAAAATTTGTTACCGCTAAGTTTGGGCAACATTTTAAGAGGTAGATAAAGGTCGTTGCCTAATAGAGCATCGGCTTCCTCTTCGGTATTTACATCTTCAAAACGAATTCTAAGGAAATCGTTTTTGTGCAATGAGCTGTTTTCAATAAAAAAAGGAACCAAGTGTTTGTTGCATTCAACAAACACTGATTCCAAGTTTTGGTATAACTCAGGTTCGTCCGTGTCTAAATAAGCCAGAACTTCTCCTTTGAAACTAAATTTTTTGGCGATTTTACCCAAATAGAAACAATCTTCTTTACGCATCTTCGCCTACTAAATTATGCTTCAGTTGTTTCGTTATTTTCTTCTGCAGTAGGAGCTTCTTCAGCTTCTACTTCAGCAACTGGTGTTGCAGCAGCGATAGCGTCAGCTTCTGCTTGAGCAGCTGCAGCTAAACGTTTAGCGTTAACTTCTTGTTCTGCTTTGAAAGCTTTAGCTTTAGCATCAGCTTGCGCTTTTGTTAAACCGTCTTTTTTAGCATCAACTTTTCCAGCTTTTGCTTCTAACCAAGCAGCTAATTTAGCATCAGCTTGTTCTTGAGTTAAAGCTCCTTTACGAATACCTCCATCAAGGTGGTGTTTCAATAAAGCTCCTTTGTAAGAAAGAATTGCTTTAGCAGTATCAGTTGGTTGAGCACCATTGTGCAACCATTTTACTGCGCTATCAAGGTTTAAGTCGATAGTTGCTGGGTTTGTGTTTGGATTGTAAGTACCGATTTTCTCTAAGTATTTACCATCTCTTTTTGAGCGTGCATCTGCAGCTACAACCCAGTAAAAAGGTTTTCCTTTTTTACCGTGTCTTTGTAATCTAATTTTTACTGACATAATCTTATGATTAAATTTTGAGGTACTCGACCTCGATTAATTAAGGGTGCAAAGATATAGTATTTATTTTAATATACCAATAGCGCTTATTGTAATGAGTAATAAAGTTTTAGGAAGTTTTTGCTTGGTTTTTTTTATCGTAAATTCTTTTTTTTGAACGCAAAAGCATACTTTTGTTGTTGTAAAAGAGATCTTTATGAAAAAATATTTGATGTTTTTAGGTCTGTTGTCTTTTATGGTTTCCTGCCAGGAAGATGTGAAATTTAATAATCCCGCTTTTCAAGGGGTGAAAGACAATGTTCTTTGGAGAGCTATCGATTCAAAAGCGACTTTAGAAGCCAATGGAGGTTTGACTATCGAGGCTTATTCCAGAAATGAAGTGATTACTTTGAAAACTACTTCTGCTTTGCCTCAAACTTATTTTTTAGGCAATAGTACTTCGAAGAGGGCGACGTATATTTTGACAGAAGCCGATGGTACCATTATTTTTTCTACGGGAATTGGTTTTGGTGATGGTCAAATTGTAATAACAGAATATGATGAGTTGAGGAAGACTGTTTCGGGGACTTTTAAATTTAATGCCGTGAATAGTAGCAATAATCCATTAGCGGGAGAGCTTTTGAATTTTCAGCAAGGGATTTTTTATAAAGTACCATTAGTTCAACAGTAATGATTAATAGTAATTCTATTTGCAATCGATTGATTTTACTTGGATTCTATGTTTTCTAATCAAAATAAAAACATAAATAAGCTAATAGATAGTGAATTAGAATAAAAATAGTCTACATTTGTTGCATTATTATAAATAAGTACATATGAATATTTTTGTTGGAAGCCTTCCATTCAGTATTGAGGAAGCAGATTTAAGAGAGTCTTTCGAGGCTTACGGAGCAGTTGATTCAGTTAAAATTATCACAGATAAATTTACAGGAAGAAGTAAAGGATTTGGTTTTGTTGAGATGCCAAATGATGACGATGCTCAAAAAGCAATTGACGAATTGAACGGAGCTACTGTTCAAGGACGTGCAATTGTAGTAAACAAATCTGAGCCTAAACCAGAAGGTGAAAGAAGAAGTTTTAACAACAACCGTGGAGGTGATTCTCGCGGAGGTTACGGAAACAACCGTGGTGGAGATAACCGTGGTGGTGGAGACAGAGGAAGATATTAATATTTTTTTCAATCATATATTAAAAAGGTGTCAATGTAAATTGACACCTTTTTTGTTTGTATATTATTTTGTATTAAGTAGAGATGCACTGCCGTACATCTCTACAAAGTGCATCTTTACAAATTAGCAACTAGCCAATCTCCAACATCACTTGTTGAATACGCTTTGGCTCCTTTTGCGGCTAAATCTTCAGTAACGATTCCTTGTTCCAGTGATTTGTTGACTACCGCTCTAATGGCTTCGGCTTCTTCTTTTAATCCAAAGGCGTCCTCAAACATCATCGCTGCTGACAATACGGTTGCCAAAGGGTTTGCGATATTTAATCCGGTTGCTTGTGGGTAAGAACCGTGAATAGGTTCGTATAATGAAGTGTGTTCTCCTACAGATGCAGAAGGCATCAATCCCATAGAACCTGAAATTACAGAAGCTTCATCTGTTAGAATATCTCCAAATAAATTTTCGGTGATTAATACATCATACGAATTGGGCCATTGCACTAAACGCATAGCAACAGCATCAACAAATTCGTAAGAAACGGTCACTTCTGGATACTCTTTTTCCATGGCTTGAACGGTTTCTCTCCACAAACGGGAAGTTTCCAAAACGTTGGCTTTGTCCACACAACATAATTTTTTAGAGCGTGTCATTGCTAATTCGAAGCCTTTTTTAGCCAAACGCTGTACTTCGGCTCTGGTGTAAACACAGTTGTCATAGGCCGTTTCTCCGTTGTCTCTTCTTCCTTTTTCTCCAAAATAAATTCCTCCGGTTAATTCTCTTAAGAAAACCAAATCAGTTCCTTCGATGCGCTCTCTTTTTAAAGGAGAATTATCAATCAAAGACGGAAAGGTAAAAGTTGGTCGTACATTGGCAAACAAACCTAGTTTTTTACGCATCAATAATAAACCTTGTTCCGGTCTTACTGGGGCACTTGGATCGTTATCATACTTTGGGTGACCAATGGCTCCAAATAGAACCGCATCGGCTGCCATGCAGATTTCGTGTGTTTCATCAGGATAAGGAACGCCTACAGCGTCAATGGCGCAAGCTCCTGTAAGAGCTGGAGTCCAGGTAATTTCATGATTGAATTTTTTGGCAATAGCATCTGAAACTTTTACAGCTTCATTAATTACTTCAGGTCCAATTCCGTCTCCGGCTAAAAGGGCAATAGTATATTTCATTATTATGGTGTTGTTTTAATTTTTTTTAAAGGATAAAAGGCAAAGATTAGAACTTTATATCTCTTTTTCTTTTCTAATTAGCTACGTTCAGCATTTTTTGTGTGGCTATGATTGCTGCAACCGTTTGGTCAGAATCGAGACCTCTGGTTTTGAATTCTTTTCCGTTGTTTGTCCAGGTAATTATGGTTTCGCATAAGGCGTCTGAGCTACTTCCGGGAGGAATTCTTACGGCATAGTCTATTAGCTGTGGCAATTTCAGTTCTTTGGTTTTGTATATTTTAGCCAAGGCATTCATAAAAGCGTCAAACTGGCCATCGCCCTGGGCATGTTCTTCAATGATTTCTCCTTCAATTTTCAGGCAAAGTGTCGTTGAAGGGCGCATTCCTTTGGCGTGCGATAAGATATACGATTCTACTATAATTCTTTCCTGATAGCTTTGGCTATCCAAAACATCAGAAATAATATAAGGTAAATCTTCTTTAGTAACAGTTTCTTTTTTGTCTCCCAATTCGATGATACGTTGGGTGACTAATTTTAGATCTTCAGGATTTAATTTTAAACCTAGCTCCTGAAGGTTTTTTTCGATATTGGCTTTTCCTGAAGTTTTTCCTAAGGCATATTTTCTTTTTCTGCCAAAACGTTCCGGTAATAGGTCGTTAAAATAGAGGTTGTTTTTGTTGTCTCCGTCGGCATGAATTCCTGCAGTTTGAGTAAAAACATTATCACCCACAATAGGTTTGTTGGCAGGAATTCTATAACCTGTAAATGTTTCTACCAATTTACTTACACTGTACAAAGAAGATTCTTTAACACTGATTGCAATCTCAGGCATGAAATCATTGATTACCGCAACGGTGCTTTCAAGCGGAGCGTTCCCAGCACGTTCTCCCATGCCGTTTACGGTTACATGAAGTCCCTGTATCCCTGCTTTTACGGCTTCCATTACATTGGCGATACTTAAATCGTAGTCATTATGTGCGTGAAAATCAAAATGGGTATTTGGGTATCTCGTTACAATTTTAGAGATAAATTCGAAAGTTTCAGAGGGTATTAAAACGCCTAAGGTATCTGGGAGTAAAACTCTTTTGATAGGTTGTTTGGTCAAAAAATCTAAATATTGAAATACATATTCAGGAGAATTGCGCATGCCGTTACTCCAATCTTCTAAATAGACATTGGTAGCGATATTGTTTTCATTTGCCAACGCAATGGCTTGCTCAATTTCAGCAAAATGTTCTTCGGGTGTTTTCTTTAATTGATGGGTCAAGTGATTCAAAGAACCTTTAGTTAATAAGTTTTGAACCTTGGCTCCGGCTTTTTTCATCCAATCTATCGAAAGTCCGCCGTCAACAAAGGTTAGCACCTCAATTTTATTACTATATCCTTTTTCTTCGGCCCAAGCCATTATTCCTTTTACTCCTTGGAATTCACCTTCGCTCACTCTTGCAGAGGCAATTTCGATTCGGTCAATATTTAATTCTTCCAGTAATAATTGTGCAATGGTTAGCTTCTCTGCAGCAGAAAAGGATACTCCTGAGGTTTGTTCGCCATCACGGAGTGTGGTGTCCATTATTTCAATTTTTCTTTTTTCCATCTTAATACTAATACGATTTTTATTTTAATGATATTCTGCAGTCGAATGTCTTTGTTTTGGATAATAGTAAAAACAGTTACTTAGCTCACCAATAATGCTGAGACTAGAGTAACTGCGTTTATTGGTTGCTTTTAATAAGGAAGTTTATCGGCAAAGCCAATAATTTCTTCTTTGATGTTTTGTAAATAATCGATATCATCAAAACCATTCAACATATTGTTCTTTTTGTAGCCATTGATGGCAAAAGATTCCTGTTGTCCTGTTGTTAATAGGGTAATGGTTTGTGCTTCTAGGTTGATTTCCAATTCTGTTTTTGGGTCGGCTTCAATAGCTTTGAAGATTGTTTCTGCAAATTCAGGGCTTACTTGCACTGGTAAAACCCCGATGTTCAGACAGTTTCCTTTGAAAATATCAGCAAAGAAACTTGAAACTACTGCACGAAATCCGTAATCGTAAACAGCCCAAGCAGCGTGCTCTCTTGAAGAACCCGAACCGAAGTTTTTTCCGCCTACTAATATTTTTCCGCTATAAGTAGTGTCATTCAAAACGAAATCTGTTTTTGGAGTATTGTCTCCATTGTACCTCCAATCTCTGAAAAGATTGTCTCCAAAACCTTCCCGTTTGGTCGCTTTCAAGAAACGTGCTGGGATGATTTGATCGGTATCCACATTTTCTATTGGTAGTGGCACTGCACTACTTCTAAGGATGTTAAATTTATCGTATGCCATTTTTTTAGGTTTCAGGTTTCAGGTTTCAGGTTTCAGTTTTCTTGTGTAGAAAACAGAATCTTAAAAACTAAAACGGTTTGTTAATTTTTGATATTGTTATAGCGATTGAATTACATCAACTCTCTTGGGTCTGTCAAAACTCCTGTAACTGCTGCTGCTGCTGCCATAATTGGGCTGGCCAATAAGGTTCTGGAACCAGGACCCTGGCGACCTTCAAAGTTTCTGTTTGAGGTGCTTACGGCATATTTTCCGGCAGGAACTTTATCGTCGTTCATAGCCAAACAAGCTGAACATCCCGGCTGGCGCAATACAAAACCGGCTTCAGTAAGAATATCCAATAATCCTTCTTCCTTGATTTGAGCTTCCACAACATGAGAGCCCGGAACGAGCCAAGCGGTAACATTAGCTGCTTTTTTGCGTCCTTTTACAATTTCGGTAAAAGCTCTGAAATCTTCAATTCGGCCATTGGTACAGCTTCCCAAGAAAACAAAATCGATAGGTTTGCCAATCATTACATCGTCTTCCTCAAAGCCCATATAGGCTAATGATTTTTTATAGGTTTCCTCGCCGCCTTCTACTTGGTTGGCGCTTGGAATATTTTTTGAGATACCAATTCCCATTCCCGGATTGGTTCCATAAGTAATCATCGGTTCAATGTCTTCGGCATTGATGTTTAATTCGGCATCAAAAACGGCATCAGCATCTGTTTTTAAAGTTTTCCAGTAAGCCACCGCTTTATCCCAAGCTTCGCCTTTTGGAGCGTATAATCTTCCTTCCAGGAAATCGAATGTTTTTTGATCCGGAGCGATCATTCCGCCACGAGCACCCATTTCGATACTTAGGTTACAAACAGTCATACGGCCTTCCATAGACATGTCTTCGAAAACATTTCCGGCATATTCCACAAAATATCCCGTACCTCCGGAAGTTGTTAGTTGAGCGATAATATAAAGGGCTACGTCTTTTGGACCAACACCTTTGCTTAATTTACCATTTACGTTAATACGCATTTTCTTTGGCTTCGGCTGCATGATACATTGTGTAGACAATACCATCTCTACCTCCGAAGTACCAATTCCGAAAGCAATAGCTCCAAAAGCACCGTGGGTAGAAGTGTGAGAATCCCCGCAAACAATTGTTGCGCCCGGTAATGTAATTCCGTTTTCAGGACCTACCACGTGTACGATTCCGTTTTTTTGATGACCTAATCCCCAGTGAGAAATGCCGTATTCGGCTGCGTTGTCTTCCAATGCTTTCAGCTGATTGGCAGACAGTGCGTCTTCAACAGGCAGGTGTTGGTTTATAGTTGGTGTGTTGTGATCGGCAGTGGCAAAAGTGCGTTCCGGATATAAAACGGAAACACCTCTTGATTTTAAGCCTAAAAAAGCTACAGGACTAGTAACTTCATGGATGAAATGACGGTCAATAAAAAAAACGTCCGGTCCATCTTCAATTTTACGCACCACGTGCGAATCCCATACTTTGTCGAATAATGTAGTACTCATTTTTAACTATTTTTTTAGTGTATTTCTTCTTTGTTCAGCCCAATTATTTGGATAAAGCTGTGGCAATGGGAGCAAATTTATTAAAAGAGTCAATAAAGTAAATTTCGATTATTCATTATATACGATACCCAACACTGTTTTTACAACTGTCTAGTGCTTAATTTTGTTTGTGAATAATTTTATAAAGCAGTTTGGTTTTGGTTTTAATTCTCTGTTGTTTTTTGTTTAAAGTTGAAGGAATGCTTTTTTAAAAAAATATTCATATGCTTTAAAATCATTTTAAATTGAAGGTTATTTCAAGAATAATTTAATATAAACTACATTTTTGTTTATAATTAGCAATGATTGTTCCTTTTTTATTTTTTTGAGCGACTGTATTCGATTGTTTTTTATTCGGCAAAAAGGGCGTGTTTTGTTTCATTTGGTTGTCCAATTTTTTTGTAAAATACTACGACATCCAAAAAAATAAGCAGCTCGTTAATTTGAAGATTTTTAAATTTGGTTGTAGGAATTTTAAAGAAACAATCAGGGGATCTTTTGTTGATAACTTGCCTTAGTTCTTACTTGAAAAAAAACTAAATTTGAAATTCAATTTTTATAATTATTTGGTTTTTTAAACCGCTCACATTCAGTTATGTATTTAATATTCGATACCGAGACTACAGGATTACCCAAGCGTTGGGACGCGCCCATAACCGATACAAACAACTGGCCGCGATGTATTCAAATTGCATGGCAGTTGCATGACGACATGGGGAAACTCATCGAACATCAGGATTATTTGGTAAGACCGGATGGGTTTAATATTCCCTATGATGCCGAACGAATTCATGGTATTTCTACTGAATTGGCCCAAGCCGAAGGGATTTCGTTGGCTGAAGTTTTGGAGAAATTCAATGTCGCATTGAGTAAAGCCAAATTTATTGTGGGTCAGAATTTAGGTTTTGATGTCAATATTATGGGCTGTGAATTTCATCGTTTGGGGGTCGAAAGTCCAATGGCTAGTATTCCGGTTTTGGACACCTGTACCGAGGTTACCGCTTCCTTATTGCAATTGCCGGGTGGTAGAGGTGGAAGATTTAAACTGCCTACCTTAACGGAATTGCATTCTTATCTTTTTAACAAACCGTTTGCTGAGGCGCACAATGCCACTGCCGATGTCGAGGCAACCACGCGTTGTTTCCTGGAGTTGATCAGAAGAGAAAATTTTACCAAAGAACAACTGGATGTTCCTGCGAGTTATTTTCAGGATTTTCAATCTAAGAATCCAACTGAGATTCAACTTATTGGATTAAAACATATTAATTTAAAGGCAGCTTCGGATAAGATTCGTCAGCAGCTTCAAGAAGTTGGACAAGATATTTCGCAAACGATTATTTCGGATGCAGATAAAAAAGATTTTTCGGCGGCCAAGTTTGCTCATTTGCACAATCATACCCAATTTTCGGTTTTGCAATCGACTATCGGGATGGGGCCTTTGGTTTCGGTAACTGCTAAGAATGGTTTTCCGGCTGTAGCCATGACCGATACCGGAAATATGATGGGAGCTTTCCATTTTGTGAGTGCGATAATGAACCACAACAAAGGAGCTTCTGCCAAAAATAAATCTTTGGTAGAAAATGGAGAAGAACCAACAGAAACTGAAATCAAACCCATTGTAGGTTGCGAGTTTAATATTTGCGAAAATCATTTGGATAAAACCAAAAAAGACAATGGTTATCAGGTGGTTTTATTGGCCAAAAATAAAAAAGGCTATCACAATTTGGCCAAAATGGCTTCGATAGCGTATACAGATGGTTTTTATTATGTACCGCGTATTGACAGAAAGATTGTAGAAAAATACAAGGAAGACATCATGGTGTTGTCCGGGAATTTATACGGAGAGATTCCGAGTAAAATTCTGAATATTGGTGAAAACCAAGCCGAAGAAGCCTTGATTTGGTGGAAAGAACAATTTGGAGCCGATTTTTATATCGAAATCATGCGCCATAATCAAGAGGATGAAAACAGGGTAAATAAAACCCTGATTGAATTTTCGAAAAAGCACGATATAAAGTTAATCGCTA
Source organism: Flavobacterium granuli (assembly GCF_900129705.1). Classification (GTDB taxonomy): domain Bacteria; phylum Bacteroidota; class Bacteroidia; order Flavobacteriales; family Flavobacteriaceae; genus Flavobacterium; species Flavobacterium granuli. The sequence goes on from NZ_FQWO01000014.1 coordinate 36,240, forward strand.
CTAACAATACCTATTATGTAAATAAAGAAGATGCGAATGCGCATGATATTTTATTGTGTGTAAAAGATGGGGAAAAGCAAGCGACGCCAATAGGTCGTGGCCTCGGCTATCGTTATGGTTTACCCAATCAGGAATATTATTACAAGTCGGGAGAAGAGATGAAAAAACTCTTTGCCGATTTGCCTGAAGCCATTATCAATATTCAGGAAATTGTAGATAAAGTCGAAATTTACTCGCTTTACAGGGATGTATTGCTTCCAAAATATGATATTCCAGAAGAATTTGTAGTTGCTGAAGATGAAGCGGATGGCGGCGTTAGAGGAGAGAATAAATATTTACGCCACCTGACGATGGTAGGGGCCGAAAAAAGATATGGTGAAATTACGCCATCTATTCAAGAACGATTGGATTTTGAGTTATTGACTATTTCCAATTCCGGATATCCGGGTTATTTCTTGATTGTGCAGGATTTTATTGCCAAAGCCCGGGAAATGGATGTTTCGGTAGGGCCGGGTCGTGGTTCGGCAGCGGGTTCGGCGGTGGCTTATTGCCTTGGAATTACCAATATTGACCCGATTAAGTATGACTTGCTTTTTGAGCGTTTCCTGAATCCGGATCGTGTATCGATGCCCGATATTGATATTGATTTTGATGATGAAGGACGTGGCCGTGTCATGGATTATGTAATCAAAAAATACGGAGCCAATCAGGTAGCTCAAATTATTACCTATGGTAAAATGGCGACCAAATCAGCGATTCGTGATACGGCTCGTGTGCTTGATTTGCCTTTGTTTGAAGCCGACAGAATTGCGAAATTGATTCCGGCTATGATGCCGTCCAAATGGAATTTGGCGCGTTTTATTTCAGAAAAAGAAGAGGACGTCAAAAAAGCCTTGCGTTCGGACGAATTTGAGAATGTAAAGGAGCTGATCGCGATTGCCAATGAAGATAGTTTGGCTGGAGAAACCATTCAGCAGGCGAAAATTTTGGAAGGTTCGATGCGAAATACGGGCATTCACGCCTGTGGGGTAATTATTACACCATCGGATATTACCAATTTCGTTCCGGTAACTACGGCCAAAGATTCTGATTTATATGTTACCCAATTTGATAACTCGGTTGCAGAAAGTGCCGGATTGTTGAAAATGGACTTCTTGGGTCTGAAGACCCTGACTTTGATAAAAGATACCGTAAAACTGGTGAAATACAGAACCGGAATTCAATTGGATCCTGACACTTTCCCGATTGACGATGTCAAAACCTATGAGTTGTTCCAAAGAGGAGAAACGGTGGGTATATTCCAATATGAGTCACCCGGAATGCAAAAATACATGAAGGACCTGAAACCCACGGTTTTTGGGGATTTGATTGCGATGAATGCCTTGTATCGTCCGGGACCTTTAGAATACATTCCTTCTTTCGTTCGAAGAAAAAACGGAGAAGAACCCATAGTTTATGATTTAGATGCCTGCGAAGAATATTTGGGTGAAACCTATGGGATTACGGTGTATCAAGAGCAGGTGATGCTTTTGTCACAGTCCTTGGCTGATTTTACCAAAGGTGAGGCTGACGTTTTGCGTAAAGCGATGGGTAAAAAGCAAAAAGACGTTTTGGATAAAATGAAACCGAAGTTTGTTGAGCAAGCCGCTGCCAAAGGTCATGATGCTAAAGTGTTGGAGAAAATTTGGAAAGACTGGGAAGCATTTGCGAGTTATGCTTTTAATAAATCGCACTCTACTTGTTATGCCTGGATTGCCTATCAAACAGCTTATCTAAAAGCGCATTATCCGGCAGAATATATGGCTGCGGTGCTTTCGAATAACATGAGTGATATCAAGCAGGTGTCGTTCTTTATGGAAGAATGTAAGCGTATGGGATTGCAGGTTTTAGGCCCTGATGTAAATGAGTCTTTTCATAAATTTACCGTAAATGATGATTATGCGGTGCGTTTTGGGATGGGCGCTATTAAAGGTGTGGGTTCTGGAGCTGTGGCAACTATAGTAGAGAATAGAAAAGAAGGAAAATACAAATCTATTTTTGATTTAACCAAGCGTATCGATTTGCGTGCGGCCAATAAAAAAGCATTAGAAAATCTGGCTTTGGCCGGAGGATTCGATTCCTTTTTGGGAACCACTCGGGCACAGTATTTTCATGATGACGGTGACGGAATTACTTTTTATGAAAAGGCGATTCGTTACGGAGCAAAATTTCAGGAAAACGAGAATTCATCGCAGGTGAGTTTGTTTGGCGAAGCCAGTGATGTGCAAATTGCTGAACCCGTTGTGCCGCCTTGCGAGGATTGGAGTACGATGGAAAAACTGGCCAAAGAAAAAGAAGTTGTTGGAATTTATATTTCCGGCCATCCGCTGGACGATTACAAATTTGAAATGAAATATTTTTGTAATGCCAAGCTGGAAGCTCTTAAAAACCTGGACTTATATGTGGGGAAAAGTTTAAGCTTTGGTGGAATCATTAACAACGTTCAGCATCGTGTGGCCAAAAATGGAAAAGGCTGGGGGATTTTCACCTTAGAAGGTTATGATGAGAGTTATGAGTTTAAAATTTTTGGCGAAGAATATCTAAAGTTCAGGCACTTCTTTATTCAAAATAACTTTACTTATATCAAGGTTCTGGTCAAGGAAGGCTGGGTTAATCAAGATACCGGGAAGCGCAGTGATCCCAGAATACAGTTTACCTTAGTGCAGTATTTACAGGATGTGTTGGAGTCTTTTGCTAAAAAGTTGATTTTACTGTTGAATATAAAAGATTTGCAGCCAGAATTTATTCATAAACTAAGCCGACTTTTTCAGGAGAATAAAGGAGACAATCAGGTTGCTTTTGAAGTCATGGAGTTGGAGAAGGTCAGGAAGATAATTCAGGCAGATCCGGTGGTTTCTGAAAACGACGAAGATGCTTTTGTTGAAGAAATCGATGATGCCGAAACTTCAGAATCTGATTCTTCAAACACAGTTGGAGTTACTGAGATAGAAGAGATTAATGTGGTGACAAAGTTGTCGATGCCAAGTAGAAAGCTAAAAATTAAAATTTCAAATGAATTGCTGTTTGAATTGGAGAAAATGCAGGTTAATTTTAAGTTGAATTAGATTTTCGGATCCTGCTGATTCGTTTAACCGGATTGAAAAATGTTAATTTTTTTTTTGTAAAAGCCTGACGTTTATATGCATGCATATAATTTTGTTTTTGTGCTCATATTTATTTGGAAAATGGCTAAGAGCTGTTGTCTAAATTATTTATGTTTGCTGTAAAACAAAAAATAATATTATGAAAAAGAACCTATTTTTATTAGGATTTATGGCTTGCTCTTTGACTATGATGGGGCAAACTGACAAAAAAGAAAGTTGGTATTTTAAATTGGGAGGATCTTATTTTACTCAAACTGCGGCTACTGAATTCCCAACTGTGGGAGGTAATGCAGCATTAAATAAAGTTTATGTAGGCGGAAAATTAACTTCGGAAGAAAGTGTTACCGGCTCTTTTGGTGAAGGTTTCAGAACTGGAATAACGGCAGGATATAGATTCAATACCCGTTTAGGTGTTGAAATGGGGGTTAATTATTATTCTAGTAAGGATAAAACAATGGCGCAAACTATTTCAGATGTGCCTATAACAGCAAATGGTGCTTATAGTTTTAAATCAGTAGGTCAAATTACTGCTTTTGATGTTGCTCCAGCCTTGGTGTTGTTCTTAGGAGAGCACAAAGGTTTTGAGCCTTATACAAAAGTGGGTGTTTTGGTACCTGTTCACGGAGATTTGGAAATTACTTCTGATGCATACGCACCAATTGCTTTTAGTCCGACAGGTATACCAACTGCTTTTGGAGATGTTCATAGTGTTGATAAGGTAAAACCTAATCCAACGGTAGGATTCATGTCGGCTTTGGGAACATCATATAAATTAGGGAAGAAAATCTCTGCTTTTGCTGAATTGGAATACCGCAACTTTACGGTGCATGGAAAAACTAAAGAAACTACTGAGTTTACTGTAAACGGAACAAATGCATTAGCAGGTAGAACTCAAGCGCAGATTCATACAAACTATGTAGATCGTTTGAATGTAAACTCAAATAATGCCTTAACGAACCCTAATGGAACTGATTCTTCTAAACCAATGGACGAATTGAGTTCTTATGTTGGAATTAGTGGTTTAGGTTTGACTTTAGGTTTGAAATACAGTCTATAATACAACAGTTTTAAGAAAAAATATATTTTGTAAAAAGGTTGTCAGTTATGGCAGCCTTTTTTTGTTATAAATGCATTTTGATAGCTATTGACAATGTGTTTATAATCAAAACTAATTTGTGAATAGTGTTTGATTTGTTTTTAATTTCTAAATTTGTATCCAAGTTTTGAATTCGATCAAGGCTTTTTTTAAACTTTAAATAAAAACAAATAATATGGCATTAGCAATAACAGATGCTACTTTTGAAGAAGTAGTTTTGAAATCAGACAAACCGGTAATGGTGGATTTTTGGGCAGCATGGTGTGGGCCTTGTAGAATGGTAGGTCCAATCATTGACGAATTGAGTACTGAATACGAAGGAAAAGTAGTAATTGGGAAAGTAGATGTTGATGCAAACCAAGAATTTGCTGCAAAATACGGAGTGAGAAACATTCCAACGGTTTTGGTTTTTCATAACGGAGAAGTTGTAGGGAAACAAGTAGGAGTAGCTCCTAAACAAACCTATGCAGATAGTTTAGACGCTTTGTTGTAATCAGTAGATTATGATTTATATAGAAAGGTTTGGCGAAAGTCAAGCCTTTTCTTATTTTTAGCCAATATAAATCTTTCATGTAATGAAAATCAGTTCCTGTTTGTTGTGTTGTGTTTTGATGATTTTTTCTTGCCAATCGGTTAAGAAACCGGCTTTGCTGTTAGAAAATGGGATTTCTAAGGAGTTGGCTGTCTTTCGAAAAAAACAAGTTTCGGGAGTATCTTATGAATTGTCATTTGCTATTCCGGAAAAAAAGGAAAGTCCTATTTTATCTCAACTGGTTTTGCATGTTAGGCTTACTGATCTGGGCGAACCGTTGTATCTTGATTTTAACGAAAAGAAAGAGAATCTGAAAAGTGTCCTTGTCAATGGCAGGACCATCATTATTTTGCACGATAAAGAGCATTTAATAATTCCTAGTGCGCATTTACTTAAGGGGGAAAACACCATTCAAATTGAATTTATAGCCGGAAATTTATCATTGAACAGAAACGATGATTTCTTGTATACCTTGTTGGTGCCGGATCGTGCCAGTACTTTGTTTCCTTGTTTTGACCAGCCGGATATTAAGGCGACTTATCTGCTTTCGATAACAGCGCCTAAGGATTGGTTGGTTTTGGCTGGAGCTCCGCTTAGCCAAAAAACGGAGCAGGGAGATTTTATCAAATACCAGTTTGAAGAGTCGGATAAGATGAGTACTTATTTGTTCTCTTTTGTGGCAGGGGCGTTTAAAAACGTTTCTCAAAATCTCGATAACTTTCCTATGACGCTTTTGTATCGGGAGAATGATCTCGAAAAACTGAAAGAGAGTATGGGGCCTATTTTTAGTTTGCATCGTCAGGCTGTTTCTTTTTTAGAAAAATATACCCAATATCCTTTTCCGTTTAAGAAAATGGATTTTGCTACAATTCCGGTATTCCAATATGGAGGAATGGAACATGTAGGTGCGATTCAGTACAGGGAATCAACCTTGTTTTTAGATAATGCCGCAACCAATAGCGAAAAACTGAGCAGAGGAAAATTGATTGCTCACGAAACCTCGCATATGTGGTTTGGGGATTTGGTGACCATGAAATGGTTTAACGATGTTTGGATGAAAGAAGTGTTTGCTAATTTTATGGCAGACAAAATAATGAATCCGGCTTTTCCGGACATTAATCATAATTTGCAGTTTCTCACGGCTCATTATCCGAGTGCTTATGGAGAAGACCGTACCAAAGGAACGCATCCTATTCGTCAAAATTTAGCTAATCTTAAAGATGCGGGTTCTCTTTATGGAAGTATAATTTACAACAAAGCGCCTATTATGATGCGACAGTTAGAAGCAACTATGGGGGGTGAGGCGTTTCAAAAAGGCATTCAGAAATACATCCGCAAATATGCAAATTCTAATGCTGATTGGGGGGATTTAGTTGCTATATTCGATAAGGAAACTCCAGTTGATATCAAAAAATGGAGTGATGTATGGGTAAATCAATCCGGAAGGGCGTTGTTTACGGATCAAATAGCATACGATACTACAGGTGCAATAAAAAGCTTTGTAATACGACAACAGGCCGAGGATTCTTCTTTGAATGTATGGCCTCAGGTTTTTGAAATAGGTTTGCTATATCCAGATGAGACCAAGCGAATTAAGGTAGTGGTGAAAGATGGACTTACTGAAGTGGAAGCTGCAATAGGTTTGCCAAAGCCAATTTCGATTATTTATAATTACAATGGATACGGATACGGGGTATTTCCAATAGATGCAGATAATTTAGATAAAATCCCCGAAATAAAAGATGAGGTAGCACGGGCTTACAGTTATATAAATCTCTATGAGAATACGTTGACAGGAAAAATTGCGCCCGTAAAGGCTTTTGAAAGTTGTTTGAAAGGAATCGTTCAGGAGGAGAATGAGTTGGTTGCAAAGCTTTTGTCCGGTCAATTGAATTCACTCTTTTGGAAATTTCTAACCGTAAAACAACAGCATGGCTGTCAGAAAGAGCTCGAAACCATGTTGAATAAAAGGTTGCAAGAAGATTTGCCTGCTAATGTCAAGAAGACTTTGTTTGTCTTGTTTGGAGAGATGGCTTATTCTGAAACGGCAAAGGAAAAATTATATCAGCTTTGGAATAAGGAGGTTGTGATTGATAATTTGAAGTTAAATGAAGATGATTATGTAAATATGGCGATGAATCTGACTATTTATAAACATAAAAAATCAGTCGAAATAATTAAGAAAACCAGGGAGTTAATCAGTAATTCAGATAAGCAAAAGCGATTTGATTTTTTGCTTCCTTCATTGTCAGATGACGAGTTGGTTAGGGACGCTTTTATGGAATCGTTAAAACAGGAAAAGAATAGGGAAAAAGAATCATGGGTACAGCTGGCTTTGGCCAATATTCATCATCCGTTGCGTCAGCAAGGGTCTAAGAAGTATTTAAGAGAATGCCTGGATTTGATTGAAGAGGTTCAGCTCACGGGAGATATTTTCTTTCCAAAAGGATGGCTCGTTAATAGTGTTGGCAAGTACTCGTCTGCAGATGCTTTTGAGATAGTCAATGATTTTTTAAAAGAAAACCCTAAATTTAGTCCAATTTTAAAGAGAAAATTATTGCAGGCTACGGATGATTTATCGCGCGCTCAAGAAATAAAAAAAGAAGCAGAATGAAAATCGAATCGCAAATAGAGAGAATTTCCAGTTTTCAACACCTGGAATTACTGGCTAATCAAGTAGTGGAAGGCTTTATATCGGGGATGCATAAGAGTCCTTTTCATGGTTTTTCGGCTGAATTTGCGGAGCATAAAGTGTATAATATGGGCGAAAGCACCAGGCATATCGATTGGAAGCTTTTTGCCAGAACAGATCGTCTGTATACTAAACGCTTTGAGGAAGAAACAAATTTGCGCTGTCATATCATTATTGATAATTCGTCATCGATGCATTATCCTAAATTAAAAGAAGCGCAAAATTTTTTTGAAAGCAAGATTGGTTTTTCGGTTTTGGCTTCGGCGGTTGTAATGAATCTTTTAAAGAAGCAACGAGACGCCATAGGCTTGAGTGTCTTTTCGGATAGCTATGAGTACTATGCCCCTGAAAAAGGCAGTGATCGCCATCATAGAATGGTTTTGAACGCGCTCGAAAATCTTTTGGAAAAGCCAACAGCCCGAAAAAGAACGGATACGATTGCCTTTTTGCATCAAATAGCCGAAAAGATGCATCGCCGATCGATGATTATTCTGTTTACTGATATGTTTCAATCTGAGAACGAAGCAGATTTGTTTAATGCCTTGCAACATTTGAAAAGGAATAAGCATAAAGTGGTTCTTTTTCATGTTGTGGATCATAAAACGGAGCTTAATTTTGATTTTGACAATGCTCCCAGAAAGTTTATTGATGTGGAAACGGGTGAGGAAATTTCTGTTTTTGCCGATAATGTAAAGCTGGAATATGAAAAACAAACCCAATTATACTTTAAAAGACTTGCGTTAAGCTGTGCTCAAAATAGAATTAAGTATGTTCCTGTGAGTGTTGGAGAAAATTTCGAAAAAATAATTTTGACATATTTAGCTGAGAAACAAAACTTTGGGTAAATGGAAATGTTTTGGCGAAATATTTTTAATAAAAATGCTTGTGTGAACGGAAATCTATTGTATCTTTGCCACCGCAATAAAGCAGAGGTTTGGTAGTTCAGTTGGTTAGAATACATGCCTGTCACGCATGGGGTCGCGGGTTCGAGTCCCGTCCAGACCGCTAATATTGGGGAAGCCTTTCGTAATCGAAAGGCTTTTTTGCCCCTATAAAGTATCTAAAGCTAGTTGTGTTGTTTGGTTAGCCTTTGTAAGCTAACCCGGTTTAGTAGTTAGACCAATGAAAAGCTTTTCGCCTCGGCGAACGGCTTTTTTGATTTTAAAGAAGCTAGATTTACATAGTAAAATTTTAAGGTAAATTTTTTTAGTTTTTTCGCGTATAAACGAAAATCTATTGTATCTTTGCCACCGCAATAAAGCAGAGGTTTGGTAGTTCAGTTGGTTAGAATACATGCCTGTCACGCATGGGGTCGCGGGTTCGAGTCCCGTCCAGACCGCTAATATTGGGGAAAGCCTTTCGTAACTGAAAGGCTTTTTTTATTATCTGTAGGTTTAAGAATGTTGTGATCCCAAAATCTTTAAAACAAACTGGCTCTGTATTGCCATACAATCGCGATAAATAATCCCATAAAAAGCACAGCTACTAAAAACTGCATAAAAGTAGAGGCAAGGAATCCTATTAACGAGCCTGTCGCTGCTTTCAATGCCCGATTGTGATTTTTAGAATCATACACGAGCTCTCCGATCAAAGCTCCAACAAAAGCGCCTATGATGAACCCGAAAGGAATAGGAGAAAAAAAACCAATAAGCAAGCCGATATTTGTTCCCCAAATACCATAAGAACTGCCCCCAAAATACTTTGTCCCTTTGGCCGGAATCAGGTAGTCTAATACGGTGATGATGATTGTTATTAATAAGCTGATGCCTAAAATCCAATAATTAGTTGGGACGGCATTAGTAAGGTATAATAGTAGCAAACCAATCCAGCTTATGCTTGGGCCGGGAAGAACAGGAATTAAGCTTCCCAAAATGCCTATAAATATGCAGCCTAAGCCAAGAATCAATAGCAGTATGTCCATAAATTAATTTTTAGTAAATTTGAACAATAAAAATAACCATTATTTGCTTTCGAAAGCGTCACACCAATAATAATTGTATTTTTATAGAATATTAGTCCAATTCAAAAACAAAACATTGAAGCACTATTACTTTTTTTTAGTATTCTTACTTTTTACTTCCTGCCAGCATTTCGAAAAGCAAGTGCCTTCGGAAAAGGAATTGTTGCAAAAGGAACTGAAAGCCATCAATTGGAAAGAAGTGGACGAATATCCATCATTTAAAGATTGTGATAAATTAGGCAATAAGACCCAGCGTCAGCAATGTTTTTTTGAGTATTTAGCCCAGTTAATCCAAGAAAAACTCAGCATAGACACCCTTTCGATTCTTTATCCTGAACTCGACACCATAGAAGTCAAGGTGACGATTTTTCCAAATGCAAAGATGAAATTTGAACCTCAGTTTCCCAAAGATTCAGTGGCTTATGATACCATTAAAATAGACAGCATCTTGAATGCCAGACTGGTTGATTTTCCAAAAGTCAACCCTGCCATCAAACGCGGAATTCCCGTAAAAACGCAGTTTATTCTTCCCGTAATTATTAAAGTAGAGTAGTTTTTTTGGAGCTTTTTCCAGCTGTTCGCTATATCTTTTTCTTTTTAAAGGAAAAAGAAAAAGGATGCCGCTTCCATCTGGGCTAAGGCATTCTTTGTTACCACAACATCTATTTAAATTGCCGGCCTTTCCATTCGTACTTTCCAAACAGTGAATATAGAGCAACCCCGACGCTAAAAAAAGGATAAATCAAACTGCCCAGAACAAGATAATGACTTTTGTTTCCCAGAAAAGTATTTGTTTTATGGATTAATATAGTATCAACTATAAATTTGATAATTAGGAAAAGGATTATATTCTCAATAGGAATTAATCCAAAAATTCCCAAGCCCAAACTGAAAATCCAGCCCAGATTTGCAACAAAAACGATGATGGCTACAAACTGTCCGAAATTACTTTGGTATGCCGCTGTTTTAGAAGCCCAACGCACTCTTTGATAAAACAAAGATTTCCAATCCGTCAATGGATTTGTCGTAACAATTGTGTTTTTTGATTTCAAATAATGCACTTTTTCAGGACATTTTGCCATAGCCTTTTGCAACAAGAAAACATCGTCGCCGCTGGCAATTTTGTCATTTCCATCAAAACCGTTTAAGGCATTAAAAAAAGATTTGGTGTAAGCAAAATTAGCGCCATTGCACATAAATCCTTTCTCAATCCCAAAACTACCCATTGTCGCAGCTTGTAAACTGGCTAAGTCTAATTGTTGAAATTGCTGCAAAAAAGTATTGTCACAATCATAAGTCACGGCTCCGGCAATCATGGAAACCTTGTTTTGCTGGATGTAATTGTCAAAGGTTAAAAGCCAGTTTTCAGACACGACACAATCGGCATCAGTCGTGATGATCCAATCCGTTGTAACGCGGTTCAATGCGGTTATTATCGCATCTTTTTTGGGCGAATTTGAAATTCTTATATTAGGAATAACCGAAACCGGAAAGCTGAAACTGGAAATTCGAAATCCATCAGTAGAATCGTCGTCAACCAGAATTACTTCGAATAAATCCATCGGATAATGCTGTTTGGAAAAACAATGCAGCAAATGAGGCAAGTTTTGGGCTTCATTCCGAAAAGGGACTATTATGGTGAACTTGGTTTTTGGCTTTAAGTCAATGGCTTCAACTGTTTTTATTTTAGAAAAACCATAAATCAAGTAACCAATGGTTGCGAAATAAACGGTCAATATGAGGAATAAAAACATCATCATGAAAGCCGGTTGGTTTTAAAACTTAATACGTAATAACTGCCTATTACTACGGGTAGAACCACGTTTAAGAACCACATTAATGTCGATACAAAAATGACAATCCATTCGTTTACGCCCAGAATCCCAAAGAAAAAGATGGCTACGCTGCCTTTTACGGCAAAGTCCAAAAACTGAAAAGTGGGCAATGAAGAAGCCAAGAAATAAACACTGGTTACGGCAGACATCAGTGTCAAATAAGGCAGGTCGACATCAAAAGCTAAAAACAAAAAATAATATTGATGCGAAAAAACAAGATAACGACACAAGCCCAAAAGGATATTTTTTTGATGAATTTTCTTCGGGATTTCGTTAATTTTATGAATCAGTTTTTCGATGGAATAGCCTTTGATAGCCAGTTTTTTTACCGAAAACAATAAAATGAAAATACAAGTGAGAACAACAAAAAGAATAGCGACCGTTCTGGTGGTGATCACATTGTATTGGGCATTAAAATAAAGCAAACCCAATATTCCGATGATTACAGTCAAAACCATTTGAATTCCGTTACAAATCAGATTAAGGAATACTACTTTTTTAGTTTCTGATTTTTCATAATACAGGGCTTTTCCGGCATATTCACCAATGCCATTGGGTGTGAAAATTCCAGCCGTTAGCGCAGCCAAAACTTGTTTGGTGGCTTCGGATAAAGATGGGGGGTTGAGGTATGAAGCCAGATTTTGCCATTTTAAAATTTCAAAATAACGATTCAAAACGCTCAACAACAAGATAAAAGCAATCCCGGAAACCGACTGATTTTTTTGGAATAAAACCAAGAATTTTTGCCAGTCCAATTTGTCATTATGGGCCAATTGATTGTAAATAAAATAAAATGCGCCACCCACAATCAAAACTTTGATTATAAGAACGAGGAATTGTTTAGTTTTGTCAGGAATTGAAATCATGGGTGCAAAGAAACAAAACTTTAAACTTTGAACTTTAAACTTTAAACAAATCTTTTGGCAAACGAACGCATCATATTAGGAATTGACCCGGGGACAACAATAATGGGTTTTGGGTTAATAAAAATTGTTAATAAGAAAATGGAATTCTTGCAGCTCAACGAACTGCAATTGTCTAAATACGACAACCATTATCAAAAGTTGAAAATTATTTTTGAGCGTACCATTGAGTTAATCGATACCCATAATCCGGACGAAATCGCTATTGAAGCCCCTTTTTTTGGTAAAAACGTACAATCGATGTTGAAACTGGGCAGAGCACAAGGAGTAGCAATGGCAGCGGGACTTTCGAGAGATATTCCTATTACGGAATACGAACCCAAGAAAATAAAAATGGCGATAACGGGTAACGGAAATGCCAGTAAAGAACAAGTAGCCAAAATGCTACAACAGCTTTTGGGTTTGAAAGAATTGCCTAAAAACCTCGATAGCACCGATGGATTAGCGGCTGCGGTTTGTCACTTTTTCAACTCAGGAAAAGTAATCGGAACAAAAAGCTATACGGGCTGGGATGCTTTTGTACAACAAAATCAAGAACGAGTAAAAAAATAGGGATCAGTATTCGGTGTTCAGTTAGCAGTTCTGATCACTAATTACTGATCACTGAACACTAAATAAATGTCAGGAATCTACATTCACATCCCTTTTTGCAAGCAAGCGTGTCATTATTGCGACTTTCATTTTTCGACTTCGATGAAGAAGAAAGACGATATGGTTTTGGCTTTGGCCAAGGAGATTCAAATGCGCAAAAACGAATCTGAAAATGAAGTTGTGGAAACGATTTATTTTGGAGGAGGAACCCCCAGTGTATTGACTTCGGATGAAATTAATTTTTTGATTGATGCTGTCTATGAGAGTTATTCGGTCATTGAAAATCCAGAAATTACACTCGAAGCCAATCCCGATGACTTATCAGGCGAACGAATTCTGGAATTGTCTCAAAGTAAAATTAATCGGTTAAGTATTGGAATTCAGTCTTTTTTTGAGGATGATTTATTGATGATGAATCGGGCACATAATTCGGCGGAAGCGCAAAGATGTTTGCAAGAGGCGACGAAGTATTTTGATAATATTTCGATTGATTTGATTTATGGCGTTCCGGGAATGAGTAATGAGAAATGGAAACAAAATATTGATACGGCGCTGTCTTTTGGGATACCGCACATTTCCAGTTATGCGTTGACGGTAGAACCTAAAACGGCCTTAAGTAAGTTAATCCAAACCGGAAAAATCGCCCAGCCCAATGATGAAGTGGCTTCGGTACATTTTTCGATTTTAGTGGAAACGCTGGAAACGCATGGTTTTATTCATTATGAACTTTCAAATTTTGGTAAAGAAAATTATTTTTCAAAAAATAATTCGGCCTACTGGCTAGGAAAAAAATACATCGGAATAGGTCCTTCGGCGCACAGTTATGATGGTGTTTCCCGAAGTTGGAATATTGCTAACAATTCAATTTACCTAAAATCAATTCAAGAGAATAAACTGCCAAATGAGGTTGAAATTCTTTCCGTGACGGATCGCTATAACGAATATATTATGACGGGTTTGCGGACTATTTGGGGTGTTTCTTTGGATCGAGTTGAAACTGAATTTGGAAGCGATTATTTAAATTATTTGCTGAAACAAGCTCAGAAATTTCTGGATGACGATTTGCTTTTTATCGCAAACAACATTCTAAAACCGACCCCAAAAGGAAAGTTTTTGACGGACGGGATCGCAAGTGATATGTTTTTGGTAAATTTGGAATAAAATCATTCCATTGAAAGCAACGATTCAACACAACAATACTATATTGCAAGTCGATTTATCAAATCCTATTGATATTTCAATCCCATTAACAAATACGGATGAAAATCCCATTGCCTGGTATATAGACAAACCGGTTATTGAGCCTGTTCGCTTTGCCGAATGGATTGGGAGTGTGGATAAAGGAGCTTCGACAAATTTCAATAACATTTTCTTCAATCCCCATGGTCACGGCACTCACACTGAATGTCTGGGACATATTACGAGGGATTTTTACAGCATCAATCAATGTTTAAAAGAGTTTTTCTTTATGGCAGAATTGATTTCAATCCAACCAGAAGTGCAAGGAGAAGATTTGGTGATAACTATGGATAGTGTTTTGGTAGCTCTCGATGTGACAATGAAAATAGGTGTTCCAAAAGAAGCACTTATTATTAGGACACTTCCCAATTTAGCCGAAAAGAAATCCTTAAAATATTCCAATACCAATCCGCCTTATCTGTCTGAAGCTGCTGCGCGTTTCATTTGCGAAAGCGGGATTCGACATTTACTGATTGATTTACCGAGTGTGGATAGGGAAAATGATGAGGGAAAATTGCTGGCGCACAAAGCATTCTGGAATGTCAAAGATGTAATAAATTTGAATGCAGATGCCAGATTGGATTGCACGATAACTGAAATGATTTTTGTTGCTGATGAAGTACCGGACGGAAGCTATCTGCTGAATTTGCAAATTGTTTCTTTTGAAAATGATGCCAGCCCGAGTAAACCGCTGTTGTATTCTGCTTTAGAGGATAAATAAAAAATTTATAATTCAACATTTATAATTTAAAATAGTTTTTTAACATGAATCTAGAAGCCTATTATGAATATTGTTTTTCCAAAAAAGGCGTGACGGAGCACTTTCCTTTTGATGAAGACACCTTGGTGTTTAAAGTGGGCGGAAAAATGTTTGCGCTGTCTTCACTGAGTCAATGGGAGAAAGGGGAACCGGAAGTTAACCTAAAGTGCGATCCGGAACGGGCCCAGGAATTGCGCGCTGAGTATGAAGATATCAAACCGGGATACCACATGAGCAAAATTCATTGGAACACCATTGCTGTGAATAAGGGAGTTTCGGATGCTTTTGTGAAGGAGCTGGTCGATCATTCCTATGATTTGGTTTTCAAAAGTTTAACAAAGAAATTGCAGAGCGAAATAACGGAATTATAAAATTAGGTATTACTTTTGCGAGGTCTTTTTTGAGGCAAATAAAAAAAGCTACGCTATAAATTCAGCATAAAAATGAAAGAACAAATCAAAAAATTCCTAAACGAGGAACAAGACCCTAAAGCCATTGAGAAAATCACTTCAAAGCTGGATGATTTATTGATGAAAAATGAAGAAATAGGGTATATAGCAGTTCAAAAAAAACCGGCAATTACCGTTTTACCGGACAGCATTGTGATGACGAATAAAAGGATTATCATTTGTCAGCCAAAAAATCTGGGTCTTTCAATGAATTTTATTGATTATACCTGGGACGAAATAGAAGGAACTTTTGTAAAAGAAAATATTTTGGGTTCAGAATTTTCTTTTTCAACCAAAACGAATATGGAAGTTTCTATTGATTATATCCCTAAAATCCAAGCTCGAAAGATTTTTACTTACGCCAAAGAACAATTGGATATTTTAAAAAGCGGTTCCATAGTAAATGCCACAGTTATTGATGAAATTCCTGAGGTTGCGATTGAGGCAGAACTAGAATTTGTAGAGGAAATGGAAACGGAAGAAGTTGTTGATTTTGCCGAGATAATGACGGTAAGTCCGCCGGATTTTAATAGAGAAAGTCAAAGCAATTTTGATACGCCTGAAATTTCAAAAGAGCGATTGTTGAGTGAATTGTCTCAGGACGAACTTTTTGAAAAATTGCAAAATTATAAAAAGCTTCTGGATAACGGATTGATTTTACAAGGGGAATATGACGCTTACAAAAAAGAGATTTTGGGTTATATGTAATGCTACATATTATTAATTCATAAAAAAAGCTGTCTGTGATAAGGCAGCTTTTTTTATGAGTTTAATTTTCGGTATTGCAGCGGAGAAATGTTTTTAAGTGTCTTGAATTGCCTGTTAAAATTGGAAATATTGTTAAATCCACAGGATTCAGCAATTTCCAGCACGGAAAGCTCATTCTTTTGGGACAATAATTTGGCTGCCCTTTCAATCCTGATTTCGATTAAAAATTGAAAAAAAGATTTTTTGGTTCGAATTTTAAAATAGCGGCAGAAAGCATTTTTAGTCATGTTTGATATAGAAGCGATCTCGTCAAGAGTAATGTTTCTTTGATAATGATTCATCACATATTCAAACACGATTTGCATTCTTTTGCCTTCATTAGCGGTAATTTTTCTTTCGTAAATATAGTTTGACAGTAGTTGTTTATCCGCTTCTGTAAGGTATTTTAAAATTTTAAGAAAAATAAGAAATCGATTAAACTCGTTTTCGGTTTTGAATTTCTTGAAATAGTTGACAATTTTTTTTGGAGCATTTTTGATAATGAAACCGTTTCGGTTGTTTTCGCAAAAAGGCTGGATGCTTTTAAAAGTAGGCAGGTCAAAGAAATCTTTTCCAAAAGAGGCCGAAGTGTAAAAAAGGGACTGCATGATGGAGGGTTCTGTTGCATTGCTTTCGCTTTTAAAAACATGGGGCAAATAACTCCCTATGACTAAAATATCGCCTTGCTCGTAGTGAGAAAAGGTGTCGCCTACTAAAACGCTGCCTTCTCCTTTTTTGATATAACTGATTTGGTTTTCTTCATGTTGATGTAATTTATCATAAAAAACCATTTCTATATCTTCTTGGTAAATAATGGATTCGTCTCCTGATTTTGGAATTTTAAATGGAAAAACTTTCATGATTAGCAATGTATATAGATCTCAAATATATTTTATTTTTTCAAAAAAACAAGATTATATTATTCGCTTATTTTCATAAAGTCAGCTAATGAGATAATATAGTATCATATTGAGGTAATTTGTAAAAGTATAAAGTTGTGGAGATTAAATATTTTTGAAAGTGAAAAATATATAATTTTATACCTTAAATAGAGAGAAAAGCATGCTTATAGTTTCATTTATCTCTAAATAGTCCTTTTGTATCTTAGCAAAAAACTTTCAATTATAAAAATATGCGATATAAATCGATTCCTACTTCCTTATTTATTGCAAACAGGAAACGTTTTTCCGAAAAAATGGAAGCTAACAGTATTGCTATTATGTCCTCTAATGACGTGATGCCTAATAATGCTGATGATGTAATGGGTTTTGCCCAAAATAATGACTTATTTTATTTATCAGGAATTGATCAAGACGAGACCGTTTTGATCTTGTACCCGGATGCTTTTAAAGAAGAAAACAGGGCGATTTTATTTGTAAAAGAAGTCAGCGAGCACACTAAACTTTGGGAAGGCGATTTCTTGACAAAGGAGGAAGCGTCTCGTATTTCGGGAGTTAAAAATGTAAAGTGGATTCATGAGATGGAGCGCACTTTGCAACTTTTCGCCTTTGAGGCCGATGCTTTTTATCTGGGTCATAACGAACATATCAAAAGGGTTACCTCAGAAATGACAACCAGACAAGATCGCATGATTCAATGGTGCAAGGAAAAATATCCGTTGCACGAATATAAGCGCGCAGCAAAAATCATGCGTGAACTCAGACAAATCAAGTCCGAAGAAGAGATAAATCTTATAAAAGAAGCCGTTTCTATCAGCGTCAAAGGGTTTAAAGGTCTTTTGAAAGCGGTTAAGCCCAATGTAAAGGAATTTGAACTAGAAGCTGAACTCACTTATGAATTGATAAAAAACGGAGCTAGAGGTCACGCCTTTAAGCCGATTGTCGCTTCGGGCAAAAACGCCTGCACGCTGCATTATAATTCAAACGAAGCTGTTTGCAAGGAAGGCGAAATGGTTTTGCTCGATTTTGGTGTTTGTTATGCCAATTACAATTCAGATACCACCAGATGTGTACCAGTAAACGGATCTTTTTCTCCTCGTCAGCGAGCGGTGTATGAATCTGTTTTGCATTGCTTGAAAGAAGGTTCCAAATTGTTAAAACCGGGAGTTTTGTCCGCAGATTATGAAAAACAAATGGCCGCCTTAGTCGAAAAAGAATTAGTTAAATTAGAGCTGATTACTGCCGATGAAATCGCAAACCAAAATCCGGATGCACCAGCTTATAAAAAATATTTCATGCACGGAACGGCGCATCATTTAGGACTGGATGTGCATGATGTGGGATTGTATTCCCGCCCGTTCAAAAAAGGAATGGTGCTTACCTGCGAACCCGGAATTTATATCCTAGAAGAAGGAATTGGCTGTCGTTTAGAAAATGATTATCTAATTACTGAAGACGGAAATATAAATCTTTCGGAGGCAATGCCAATAGAAATAAACGATATCGAAGAACTACTTAAAAAACAATAATACCACAACTAATAATAACTACAATTAATCGAAATTCCTATTATGAAATTTACCGAATCCTTTATAATTAACCTTATCCAAGAGCAATATGGGTTAGATGTTAGCTGTAAAATCCTTAACGGATATGATGAGCTGAACTTTTTACTTACAGACTCTTTTGATAAAAAATATATTTTTAAAATAGCTACCGAAGAACACAATCCGTATTTCTTGGATGCACAGGTTCAAATGGTAAAACTACTTGCCAAAAGTCCTATGGCCGAAAAATTCCAGCACTATCTTACAAATGAAAGTCAGCAGGAAATAGGTCAAATAACGATTGAAGGATTCTCTTATTATTATCGATTACTCAGCTTTTTGGAAGGCGATTTCTGGGTGAACCAAAAGCATAAATCACCAGCTTTGGCTTTAAATTTGGGTAGGTTTTTAGGCGAAATGGATGCGCTTTTGAAAGATTTCAAACATCCCGCGGCCAACCGTTATTATGAGTGGGATGTCAAAAATGCCTTAGACGCAAGAAAAAATTTGGCTTGTATCCAATCTCATGAAAACCGACGTTTAGTCGCTTATTTTCTATTGCAATTTGAAACAGAAGTAAGTCCGAATATTTCATCCTTGCGTACAGCAACGATTCACAATGATGCCAATGATTATAATGTTTTGGTAAACGGAGATTCGGTTAGCGGATTGATTGATTTTGGCGATATGGTACATACTTCATTGATCAATAATTTGGCTATTGCCTGTACTTATGCAATGCTCGATACCGAGAATCCGCTTGAAGTAGCTGCCGAAATTGTAAAAGGATACCATCAGAAAATGCCTTTGACAGCTCAAGAGCTTTCTTTGTTGTATTATCTGATTGCAGGCAGACTTTGTATTAGTTTGTGCCAATCGGCTTACAATTATTCGAAAGACAGCACGAATGAACACCATTTTATTACCGAGAAACCAGCTTGGAAATTACTCCACCAGCTCATTCGCATCAATCCTTTAAAGGCGCATAATGAATTTAGGTTGGCCTGTGGTTTTTCTCCGGTGATACATCCAGAGGACAATCACGAGACTATTCTGAAAGAAAGACAACAATACATAGGGAAGAATTTAAGTATCAGCTATGCTAAAAAAGTAAAAATTGATAAAGGGGCGCTTCAATACCTTTATGATGATCAGGGAAATACTTTTTTGGATTGTGTGAATAACGTGAGTCATGTGGGGCATTGTCATCCTACGGTGGTCAAAGCGATGCAAAAACAAATTGCCACATTAAACACCAATACGCGTTATTTGAACACCAATATTATAGATTACGCAAAAAAATTGACGGCAACTTTACCCAAAGAATTAACGGTTTGTTATTTTACGAATTCGGGGAGTGAGGCCAATGATTTGGCTATTCGAATGAGCCGTCATTTTACCAAACAAAAAGATGTCATTGTATTGGATCACGCTTATCACGGAACTTCAACGACAGCAATCGAGATGAGTCCGTATAAATTTGACGGTAAAGGTGGTTTTGGAAAAATGTCTTACATACACAAAGCACAAAATCCGGATATGTACCGAGGGGAGTACAAATACGGCGACTCTAAAGCCGGCGAAAAATACGCCAAAGATGTTGATCGTATCATAACTGCATTGGAAACCGAATCTAAAAAACCGGCAGCATTCATCTGCGAGACTTTATTGGGAGTAGGAGGACAAATTGCATTGCCACCAAATTACTTAAAAGAAGTGTATGCCAAAGTAAGAGAAGCAGGCGGTATTTGTATTGCCGATGAAGTTCAGGTTGGCTTTGGTCGTGTGGGCACGAAATTCTGGGGTTTCGAGCTGCAGGATGTGGTACCAGATATCGTGGTATTGGGTAAACCAATGGGGAATGGGCATCCTTTGGCGGCGGTGGTTACCACTCAAGAAATTGCCGATGCTTTTAATAATGGGATGGAATACTTCAATACTTTTGGAGGAAATCCGGTATCAATGGCAACAGGATTAGCGGTTTTAAATGTAATCGAAGAAGAAGAATTACAGCAAAATGCGCTTGAAGTGGGGAATTATTTAGTGCAAAGATTAGCGGAATTAAAACCGAAATACGATATCATTGGCGATGTGCGCGGTAACGGATTGTTTGTTGGGGTAGAATTAGTGAGAGACAGAATTACACTCGAACCTGCCGTTCCAGAAATTGACCATATCGTTGAAAAAATGAAGGATCGCGGTTTTTTTATTAGTACCGACGGACCTTTGTACAATGTATTAAAAATAAAACCACCGATTATTTTCAGTAAAGAAAATGCCGATGAATTTGTCGATAATTTAGATGCCGTTTTTGGAGGTTTTTAAATAAATGGGCTTAAACAGTAAGCCAAGACTAAGAGTAATCATTTGATTCTTAGTAAAAATCAGTATATTTCTGTTAAATAGAGTTTTTAGAAAAAAAATAGGCTGTCTTGTGAGACGGCCTATTTTTTTTTGGAGATTATCGTAAAGTTTTTCAGTATTAATTTGGATAGCTTTACCACATAGGAATGTTGTTTTATTTCCAAATAACAGCTTGAGCCGGTTGCAATGGATTTTCACCAACCAAGATTTTGCTTCCTTTTTGAATTGGAAGTTGGATTGCCTCGTCGGTGTAATTTACACCTACATAGAAACCGTCTCTCCAGTCGATATAGACTCCTTTTGGCAGGTTTTCTATAGCTACATTAGCACGGTTAAAAACAGTTCGAATCATCTCTCTCTCGAGAGTTCCATCGTTGCTTTCGACGCCTATATACGTTACGCTTCCTTTGCCCAGTTTTCGAGTGATCACTGCTGCTTTATCTTTATAAAATTGGTCTGCATAAGTAGCCAATACTTCTGTTCCTTTTTTTGGAGACAAGACATCAGCCCAGGTTCTCCATTGGTAACTATTTTCTCCGGATTTAATTTTTCCTTGCACATCAGCCACAAGCATATCAAAAAACTCCACGTCAGCTCCAATTAAAGGGATTATTGGTCCGGCCCAATTGGCTTCAAAGAAATGGCCGTTTTTATCTTTTTGACCCGTACGGCAGGAAAGAATAAGGTTCCCACCGTTCTCGACATATTTAGTCCATTTGTCAACCAGTTTTTGGTCAATCAATTGGTAGGCGGGTGCCACCATAAACGGATATTGAGAAAAATCATCCTCTTCAGTAATAAAATCCATCGGTGCCCCGGTTGATTTTACTGCCGCCGTATAGAAATTGCGGTGTTGCCAAGTGTTCCAGAATTCCGTTTGTTTTTGATTTTCCAAATCCCATAGGTTTTCGTGGTTCCAAAGAAAAGCGGTTTTACGTTGGGCAATTTCTTTAGGGATGACTGCTTTTGGATTGTATTCTTTGCGAAGCATTTTCATTTCTTCGATGGCTTGTACAAATTCTTTTCCTCCTGTAGAAAGACTTACTCCATCAGTACCTACAATTCCGTCATGGTACATTTCGCTGCTTCCCAGCGGGTGTCTGTAACGGTAGGTATTCGAAAAAGAACATCCGCCACCAAAGGCCTGCATCAGCCACATGTGTACTGTCCCGGGTTGTAGTTGTGGGTTAATGGAAGCCCAGTTTACCTGACCCGGTTGTAGTTCCATAATACCCGTTACCCCATTGATGGATCGGTAATAATCGTTGGCCTCAGCAATTTTATAAGGTGATCCCATTCTGAAATTATTGCCTCCCAACGTATTTCTTCCGCTCACAGGATACATGGTATAGGTGATGAAATCCATTTTGTTGGCGCGTCTAGGATCGGCATCATAGGTTACGTTGGTGAAATTGGTCGTGATCCACTGTTTTGGATCGGTATATTTTCTTAGTATTTCGGCTTGTCTGTTCAGGTATTCTGATTGCGCATCGGCGGTGAATCTTTTGAAGTCCAAAACAGCGTGTGGACTCAGTTTGTCTTCAACATAGATTTCAGTATTCGGCAATACAATTTGTTCGAAATTATTATAACGGGTGCTCCAGAAACTGCCAATCCATTCGGTATTGAGTTTGTCAATAGTTTTGTATTTGGCTTTAAGCCAATTTTGAAAAGCTTTGCGAGCTGATGGACTAAAATCAGGAGTAGCCAAGGGTTCATTGTCAATCTGCCAACCCATGATATTTTTGTTTTTTCCGTATCTTTTGCCCAATTCGGCTACGATCTGATCGGTATATTCACGGTATTTTTCGTTGGTAACCGAGACGTTGGCTCTATTGCCGTGTTCTCTTTGGCGGCCATTGGCATCGATCAAATAGATTTCGGGGTGTTTCTCTCCTAGCCAGGCCGGTGGTGTTAATGAGGGAGTACAAAGGATTACTTTAAGGCCTGATTTTTCGGCTAGCGCCAAAGCCTCATCCAGCCATTTGAAATCGTATTTCCCTTCTACGGGCTCCATGAATGTCCATGCAAATTCGGCAAAATGGGTAAATTCAAAACCCAGTTTTTTAATGTTTTTCAAATCGCGTTCCCATTGTTCTCTTGGCCATTGTTCCGGATAATAGTAAACACCAATACTCATTAAATCGGATTTTGGAAAAAAACGCTGCGCATCTTTCTTTTCTTGGGAAAAAGAAGGCACGCAATGGATGATGCTTAGGATTACAAAAAGAATTTTTGTCAGTAAATCGTTTCGTTTGTTCATTTTGGTTAGATAATAGAATTATTGGTTTGTAAATGTTTGCGTTATAGGTTACTCTTTTAATAATAGCATCAGGTAATGCGCGGCTGACCAGCTAAAGTTAAAAGATTCTAATCCTTTTCCGGTTAAGGGTTGATAATTTTCCCGAATAGCTTCGCCCGCTTGCATGACTCCTTCGGCATTGTGGATTAGTTTGTGAGATAATTCATTGGCTTCGGCAGTATAGCCGTAATTATACAAGCCTTTTATGCCAAAATAACTTTGGTCCAGCCAGATTGGTCCTCTCCAATATCCACCTTCGGGTTTGAATTTCGGGTGATCGGCGGCCAGAGTTGGCAAAGGCACAAAGGTGTTGAAAATAGCCGGATTCATCATATTTTCTTTGGCCATTTTTACTTGTGTTGGAGTGGCAACTTTGGCCCAAATAGGCAGATAGCCTTCACATCCCATATCTTTTAGTAAAGTGGTTCCATCGATGGTACTGTCATAAAACCAAGCTGTTTCCTGATCCCAAAATTGCTTTTGAATTTTTTCTTTTAAATGTAGGGCTTCTTTTTTTAAAGTCGCTGTCTCTATGGGCAATGAAATGATAGCCGCGATGTTGCTTAAAAACAATTTTTCAGCATATAAAAAACTATTTAGGTCTACACTTTCACGATCAAGAGAATAGGCTCCTTCGCTATTTTTTAAAATAGTACTATTATCAAAACGGACTGCGTTATCCATTCCGCTTTCCCATTTAGCCGCAATCAGCGTGCCATCTGTAGAACCAAATTCGCATAAACCATCCTGATCATGATCCCTCTCCTTGTACCACCAGTTGTGATATGCCTTCAATTTTGGATACATTTCGGCTAGGAATTTTTTGTCTTTTGATTTTTCAAAAGTTTTCCAAACAGCCCAAGCGGCCAAAGGGGATTTTGTGTTTCGGTAATTATTTTGTTCTATCAAGTGGTCTCTGTAAATACAATCAGGAATAAAACCATTCGGCTCTTGATAGTCAAACATGGCTCTGATTTGGTTTTTTGCCAATTCAGGATTGTAATTGGCAACCGCTACTGCGTGTTTCCAACTATCCCAAGCCCAGAAGCCATTAAACCATTGGTAATTATAACTCGGAAAAAGGCCATCGTGACGCAGACCTTCTGCTGCAATTCGGGTGTTATTTTGCAGGGTGAGTACCAGCTTAGCCACTAAATTCGAATAAATTTCGTTTTTGTAGATGTCTTTTTTATTGGCTATTAATTTTGCCAATTGAAGTTCTTTCTCTTTTTTGTTTCTTTCCAGTTCTGTTTCGAAGTTAATTTTTGTCAATGATTCTTTTTCTTTTTGCCAGGAATATTGAGGAAAAATGAAAGTTTGTGAAACCAATATTTCTTTGGTTTCATTTGGTTTTAGCGTTAGCTTTTCAATTTGGACTTTGTATCCTTCTTTTGTAATCTCAATAGCTGTAGCATTCGAAAATTGAATGTATCCAATGGCCTCGCTTTTTGTGGAAACGATTTTTAGTTGTTGATTTTCTTTCGATAATTGTAAATCATCCAAAAATAATTTCGATTCACAAGAGGGAAATAAGCTTATTTTTTGTGAGGAGCGATTGGTGATGGTCGTTTTTTGTAGTGCAGTGTGGCCGGAAACAAAAAACAATTGTTGTTTTACGGTTATTTTGTCATTTTTAAATTCCTGTTCCAAATGACTATTATAGCTGTTTTGGTTCACCAAAGTCATTTTCCAGTCGATAATTTCTTTTTGATTTTCATTCATCAAATGAAGGGAAATAAAAGAAGGACTGATCCAAACTCCGTTTTGTTCTGTCAATAAATAAGGTCCTGAGAAACCGCCTTGTGCTGCGGAAGATTCTAAAAATCCAAAAGCAAACCAAGCTCCTTTGTCTGAAAAGGCTAAAGATTTTCTATCGCTAGCATTGGACGGTCTTCCTTTGTAATTTAAGCTGTTTTTGCTGCTTTCTAAATTAGGAAATTTTTTTTGGGCATGTCCAATACTAATAAAAGCAAATGCTAAGAGTAATAAAGTGGTATTCTTGTGTTTCATGTTAGCTGAAAATAAATCGTTTTAGTCTTATTGGTTTTTGTTATTGGACTAAAATAGGAGATTATTTTGTCTTAATTATTTTTTAGTTGCAATATGATAAAATAGAATAATTTAGGGTTAATATAGTATAGGATTTAGAGGCTGTACGGATTTGTTCAAATACAGAAAAGAGGATGATTGTTTTGTAATAAAAAAGAGGCTGTCTTTATTGGGACAGCCTCTTTTTTATAAAGTTTTCTTTTGTTTTTCGACAAAATTATGAGCTTGTAATTCCAGAAGCTCGGTCGCTTTTTGTCTTTGTAAATCATATAACTTTTTATCTTCGGCGATATCAGCATATACTTTATCGTGCATCGTAGCACTGGTTTTTACCAAAAGTTCTCTTTGGTATTTGTCTTGTGACAGCGTCGTTTTTAAAGCGGTTTCCAGATCTTCCAACTTATAATCGTATTCTCCTTTTGGAGAAAGTAATTTGGCTATGATTGGTGAAGTTTCGATAGCTAAGAATAACAGCATGATAAAGAATGAAGGCAGCCAAGGCAATTTATTCAAAGCATTTATTCGTGCCATTAAACCGTCAAAACCATCAATGATGGGTTGTGTTTCGCTTACTTTTTTGTCCAAATCAGCCTGAAGAAGTTTTGCCTTGTTTTCTTTTTCGGTAATTTTTGCCAAATTGTTTTTTCGAATGGTATCCAGTTGAGTTGAAGCGAGATTGTGTTTGGCTATTTTTTCTTTAAAAACGGGGCCTTTGCCTAATTTCATGGTTCCTTTGGTTCCTTCGGCTTCCGTGATATAGGTTTCATACAGCGTATTGACTTCTTTCTCTTTTTTGGCGATGTCTGATTTTAAACTGTCAATTTCCGCTTTGTTTTTATCTAAATCCGTTTGGAAATAAGTAGCGACTTCTTTTTTGTTTTCGAGAGCCATCGCATTTTTTTCTTTCAATAAAACGGTGTTGATTTCCTTTTCGAAAATTTTAATTTCTAATGGTTTTGAAATGACGATAGCGATGATAATGGCTAAAATAATTCGGGGAGTGGCTTGTAGAAATTCACTTGAGAATCGATCTCTCTTTCGAATGGTAGAAACAATAAAACGATCTAGATTAAAAATAAGTAATCCCCATACTAGACCAAAAATTAGTGCGGGATAAATAGAGTCAAAGACGGTGAAGAGCGCGTAAGCACTGGCAATAAAGGCCATAATTGCTGTAAAAAAAACGGTGGCGCCAATGCCCACATACTTAGTTTGTTCTCCTTGGGAGCATCCCTCCAGGATGTCTTTGTCTGCTCCGGAGCAAACGATGAAAAATTGTTTTAACATGATTGATTTTTTTGATTGATTGATTGCTTCAGCAGTTCGCCTTTCAGGCTCTTTTGGTGCTGCAAATTTAACGCCAAAAAATCAATATTGTTGTAAAGCGCTGATTTGTTTTTGATTGTAGGCTTAAAACGAAAAAAGAGCTATTCATAACGAACAGCTCTTTTCATTTATTGAATTATAATTAACTTATGCTTTAGGTGCGCCAGCCATAATTTCGGCATTGGCAAACTCTTCAAATTTAGCGAAATTAGCTTTGAATTTTTGACCTAATTCAATCGCTTTTTTATCATACAAATCTTTGTCTTCCCAAGTGTTTCTCGGGTCTAAGATGTCAGCAGGAACATCCGGGCAAGATTGCGGAATTGCAATTCCAAAAACGTTATGGTCTTTATATTCTACATTGTCCAATTCTCCGTTTAAAGCGGCAGTAATCATGGCACGGGTATATTTTAGTTTCATTCGGCTCCCTGTTCCATAAGGGCCTCCAGTCCATCCAGTGTTGATTAGCCAAACTTTTACGTTAGCATCTTTGGTTTTTTTACTCAACATTTCAGCATATCTTGTTGGGTGTAAGGGCATAAATGGTGCTCCAAAACAAGCAGAGAAATTAGGTTGAGGTTCTGTTACCCCAGCTTCTGTACCAGCAACTTTAGCGGTATAGCCAGAAATAAAGTGATAAGCGGCCTGTCCTGGTGTTAATCTTGAAATAGGAGGTAGGATACCATAAGCATCTGCTGTCAAGAAGAAAATGTTTTTTGGGTTTTTCCCTATAGAACCAGGTTGTATATTATCAATATGGTAAATAGGGTAGCTTACTCTGGTATTTTGTGTTATCGAAATATCGCTATAATCCACATCGTTTGTGCCTTCTTTGAAAACCACGTTCTCCAGAATAGCTCCTTTTTTGATTGCTCTAAAGATGTCTGGTTCATTTTCTTCTGAAAGATTGATCACTTTTGCGTAACAACCGCCTTCAAAATTAAAAACAGTATTTTCGTTAGTCCAACCGTGTTCATCGTCTCCAATTAGTTTTCTTTTAGGATCTGCTGATAGAGTAGTTTTTCCTGTTCCTGATAATCCAAAGAAAATAGCAGTATCGTCTTCCTCTCCTACATTGGCACTGCAATGCATCGGTAAGGTGTTTTTGTCAACTGGGAGGATGAAGTTCAAGGCAGAGAAAATTCCCTTTTTCATTTCACCGGTATAACCTGTTCCTCCAATTAGTGCAATTTTTCGAGTAAAATCTAAGATAGCAAAATTACTTTGTCGGGTTCCGTCCACAGCTGGATCGGCAAGGAAACTTGGTACACACAATAAAGTCCAATCGGATTTAAAATCGGCAAGTTCTGCTGCCTCTGGTCTTAGAAACATATTGTAGCAAAACAGGTTTGCCCAAGCAGTTTCTGTAATTACCCTTACATTTAATCTGTAATTGGGATCTGCACATACATAAGAATCTCTTACAAAAACTTCTTTGTTAGATAAATAGGCAGTTACCTTATTGTACAAAGCATCAAACGCTTTTGATTCGAAAGGGATATTTACATTTCCCCACCAAACCTGATCTTTGGTGATGTTGTCTTTTACAATAAAACGATCTTGTGGCGAACGTCCTGTATATTCTCCTGTATTAATAGCTAAAGCACCAGTCGAACTTTCGATCCCCTGGCCTGACGCTATTGTCATGTCATGTAATTCGTTGGCTGATAATTGATAATGAATCTTTGCGTTTTCAATTCCTAAGTCTTCAAGCGAAATCGATTGCGTAAACGGTGTGTTATTATCCATAAAATTATTTATTGTGTTGTTTATTTTAAAGGCAACAAAAGTAGAAATTATATTTTAGATATGTTTTGATTATCTTAGTTTTATGATTTTTTGTTAAAATAATGCAATAATAAGGTCCCCCAAGCTAGTATTAACAGGAGTCCGCCTATAGGTGTTACAAAACCAATTGTTTTAAAATCAAAAGAAGTTAGGTTGTTTGTAGCTAATAAGTAAATGGATCCGGAGAATAAAAAGATCCCTGAAAGGGTCAGGAAATAGATAGTTTTCTTTGTTTTTTCGGGTAAGTCTTTTAGTGTTGCAATAAAAATTAAAAATAGTGCATGGTACATTTGGTAACGAACCCCTGTTTCAAAAGTAATGAGTTGTTCTGCGTCTAAAACTTTTTTGAGAGCATGTGCTCCAAATGCCCCCAAAATGATCGTTAACATTCCAATAAAAGCAGCTGTAGAGAGTATTCTTCTGTCCATTTTTTCTTTTTTTTTAACTGTAAAAGTATTCCTTATCTGAGATATCTAAAAGGAATTTGATAGATACTTTTGATTATTGTCGTTTTTTTAACAAAGCGCATTTGTTATAAATACAACAATTATGTATGTTTGTGTTATATTTATAAAATCATGAGAGTCATTTTAGTAATTGGGGCAGGAAGATCGGCATCTTCATTGATACAGTATTTTTTAAATAAATCTACAGCAGAGAATCTGCATCTCGTTATTGGTGACTTGTCATTGGAATTAGCGCAAAAGAAAACGAACAACCATCCTAATGCTACGGCAATGGCTTTGGATATTTTTGATGCCAATCAAAGAAAAGAAGCAATCCAAAAAGCCGATATCGTTATTTCGATGCTGCCGGCCCATTTGCACATTGAAGTGGCTAGAGATTGTGTTGTTTATAAAAAGAATATGGTTACGGCATCTTATATTAGCGATGAAATGCAGGGACTCGATGCGGCGGCAAAAGAGAATAATCTTATTTTCATGAATGAGATTGGTCTTGATCCGGGAATAGACCATATGAGTGCGATGAAAGTTATTGATGGGATTAGGGATAAAGGCGGAAAAATGCTTTTGTTTGAATCTTTTTGTGGCGGACTTGTTGCTCCTGAGTCAGATACGAATCTTTGGAACTATAAATTTACTTGGGCTCCCCGAAACGTGGTGCTTGCCGGACAAGGCGGTTGCGCTAAGTTTATTCAAGAAGGAACTTATAAATACATTCCTTATTGTAATTTATTCAGGAGAACGGAATTTTTGGATGTAGAGGGTTATGGTCGTTTTGAGGCTTATTCCAATAGGGATTCTCTGAAGTATAAAAGTGTCTATGGTTTAGATAATGTACTTACCTTGTATAGAGGGACGATTCGTAGAGTTGGTTTTTCAAAAGCTTGGAACATGTTTGTCCAACTTGGTATGACAGATGACAGCTATGTGATGGAAAATTCTGAAAACATGAGTTACCGTCAATTTGTCAATTCCTTTTTGCCGTATCATCCAACGGATTCTGTTGAAATAAAAACACGTCTGATTCTGAAAATTGACCAAGATGATATTATGTGGGATAAGTTGTTGGAATTGGATTTGTTTAATAATAAAAAAATCGTAGGGCTCAAAAATGCAACTCCTGCGCAGATTTTAGAAAAAATATTGAGCGATAGCTGGACACTTCAGGCCGATGATAAAGATATGATTGTGATGTACCATAAATTCGGTTATGAATTAAACGGAGTAAAACAGCAAATCGATTCAAAAATGGTTTGTATTGGTGACGATCAAACTTATACTGCAATGGCAAAAACCGTTGGTTTGCCGGTAGCAATGGCCACTTTGCTGATTTTGAATGGAAAAATAAAAACTCCCGGAGTGCAGCTTCCTATTAATAAAGAAGTGTATCTGCCTATCTTGGAAGAATTAGAAGAGTATGGAGTTGTTTTTAAAGAGGAATCCATGCCTTATTTAGGGTATAGACCGGATAAAATTTTTAGTTAGTGTTTTTTTTAGATTTTTTTTAGTTTTTATTATTCCGCTTCCATGCCTGGAAGCGGATTTTTTTTTACAGTTTATATTTTAGATTGAATAGTGATGGGTACGCTGTACATTGTTCGAACGGCTTCTCCATTTACTTTTCCGGGAGTCCATTTAGGGCTTAATTTTAAAACTCTTACCGCTTCTTCTCCTGTTCCATAGCCAATGTCTCGAAGTATTTTAAAGTCGTTTAGACTTCCATCAACCTCAACAATGAATGTTACATATACTTTTCCTTTTAATTTTACATCATCCGGTGTTTGGGGTATTTTGAAATTTGCTGCTACAAATTTGAAGAAATTTTCCATTCCCCCCGGGAAATTTGGTTTTTCATTTACTGAAGCGGTATTGTGAATTTTGTTTTCTTTTTGATCGTCAGTTTTTATTCTGACTGGTTGAGTCTTGTCTTTTTTGTTGGAAATTTTATTGATTGCTTCGGTATTTTTTTTCTTGTTTAATATTATTGTAATTTTTTTTCCTGAAAATTTAAGATGGGAATCCTTTAAATTTTTATCAAAATAGGCGGGGCTATATAAACTGAGCTGATGTAGTTGAGGGTGTTGTTTTGTTCGAGCGTTTTTATAGATAAAACTTACCGAAAAATAGGCAATGTCCTTTGTTGTGTAATGGTCTAATTTTGAGTTTGGAATATTTTTTCCGTCAAACCAGATTGCAAAATCCTTTTCGTTTTTCCAACTTTGGAATTCTTTTTCCGTGGGTGTTTTTTTAGCGTTCGCAGAAGGAATATAGCTTAAATACCTCGTTTTTTCGGCTAGAGTTAATTCTTCATATTTCTTGTCGATCAGTATTTTTTTGTTGGGGTCTTTAACGATGATTTTAACACCTGCATAATAGGTATCTCTCCTTTTGTCTTTAGAACTTTCGGATTGAATTGTTTTTTTAGGAGTAGAAGGCGTTTTTTCTTGGGCAACTGTTTCAACACATACTAAGAAAGTAAGTCCTGTTAATACTGGTATTAATACCAGTTTTTTCAACACAGTTCTTGATGCAGATGTGGTTTTTGTCATCATAATTAATCTTTTTTTGGTTACTGAATAATTCAAATTACTGGCCAAGTAATAGGTTGGGTTCGCGTTTGCCTTCGATAGGAGTAAATTCTGGTAAAACGGAACATTGTTATGGGATTTTACAACTTTTTCATCTGCGAGGAATTCGTGATTGAGTTGAATGGCTTTTTTGTAAAAAACAAAAATGGGATTGAACCAAAAAATTACTTTCAGGGTTTCGATAAATAGAATGTCTAAGGTGTGTTTTTGGCTTACGTGAATCAGTTCATGAGTGTATAATTCGGCTTCAATTTTTCGATGATGATAGTCGGTTTTATTGATAAAAATGCTGTTTAAGAAGGTATAAGGAAGCGTTTCTTCTTGCAACAAAACCAGTTTCGCCTTTTTGTAATCAATAGTTGGATTTGATTTTGTTTTTGCATTCAATTTTGAAACATTTAAAATGAACCGAAACAATAATGCCAAAGCCACTAAACCATATAAACTCCAGGCGGCGATAAGCCAATAATTAGTGGATTCTTCCAGAACATTCACACTGCTTCCTTCCATTGAGATGGTGTTTTGAGTTGCCTCGTGTTGGGCGACTTCCTGAATCACTTCGATGCTTATGAAAGGAATGGCAAATGAAAACAGCATGCTAAACAACAGGTAAAATCTATTGAACTGATGCATTTTTTCTTTTTCCAATGCCAGATGGTATACGGCCAGTAGCACAACTAAGGAAAGTGTCGATTTGATTAGAAAGTCTATCATTTTTTCTTTTTTTGAATGGCGCTATCTACTATTTTTTTGAGTTCTTCCAATTCTTTTTCAGATAGATTGGTCTCTGTGGTAAAGAAAGAGGCAAATTGGGAAGCGGAATCGTTAAAGAAGTTCTTTATTAATCCGTTGACGTGTTTGGAGAAATAAGCTGTTTTTTTGACCAATGGATAATATTCCCTTGAATTTCCAAATTCAGTATAAGCGATAAATTGCTTGTCGATCATTCTTTTTAATAAGGTAGCGACGGTGGTGGTTTTGGGTTTTGGTTCCGGATAAGCTTCGAGTAAATCTTTCATAAAGGCTTTCTCTAGTTTCCAAAGGTGTTCCATCAGCTGTTCTTCGGAGTTGGTGAGTTGTTGCATTTTTGATGTTTTTTTATTTTAAAATTGTTTCAGAGACAAGTTTGCCCTTGTCGTAATTTCGTTGCATTATGAGTTGGCCTTTGTTGTCATAAAAATTCCAATTGCCATTATAAAACCAATGTGCATATTTCTTGCTGAGATCTAAAGTGGTTTTTCCTTGGGATTGTATTTTTCCATTTTGGTGAAAAAATGTAGTGATACAATCGTTTTTCTTGTGTTTCTCTTTTTTGATTATTTTCCCGTCCAGGTAATAGCGCCATTTTTTGATGGGATCGTCATTACGGTATTTTCCAATGGACTTGTAATTGGCACTATCTAATGAGTATTTTTCGATCCAAAGTCCTTCTCTTTTCTTGTTTATCTTCTGATTGATTAATCTAGGTTTACATGAAAATAAACTTAAAAGAATACAGCTTAGAATGATAATTGATTTTTTCATACGCTTTATGTTCTACAGAAAAAGACATTGCTCTACAAATGTAGAATTAAAATTGAAATAAACAAATAGTTTTGTAATTGTTTTATTTTTAGCTGTTTATCTTTTTTGATGGCGTTAGGGATAGTAGCGACATCCTTTTGCTTTTTTTAAGAAAAGCAAAAGATATAGCGAATAGCCCGGCCGAAGGAAACGCTAAAAAAAAATCCGCTCATTGCTGAACGGATTTCGTGAAATTATTTTGAGGCAATTTATTTGCTTAACTCGACAAAATATTTGTAAAACAACGGAATGGTTTCAATTCCTTTCAGGTAGTTGAATACGCCGAAATGTTCGTTGGGTGAGTGGATGGCATCGCTGTCCAAGCCGAATCCCATTAATATTGTTTTGCTTTTTAGTTCTTTTTCGAATAAGGCAACAATAGGGATGCTTCCTCCGGAACGAACCGGAATGGCAGGAACGCCGAAAGTTTCGGTATAGGCCATATTGGCCGCTTTGTAGCCAATGCTGTCTATAGGAGTTACATAGCCTTGACCTCCGTGATGCGGTTTCACTTTTACTGTTACTCCGGCGGGAGCAATGCTTGTGAAATGTTTAGCAAACAGTTCAGTGATTTCTTCCCAGTCTTGATTAGGCACTAATCGCATCGAGATTTTGGCAAAAGCTTGGCTTGCAATAACCGTTTTGGCTCCTTCGCCAGTGTAACCGCCCCAGATTCCGTTGACGTCCAGTGTAGGACGGATGGAATTTCTTTCATTGGTCGTATAGCCTTTTTCCCCATAGACATCATTTAAGTCCAATGCTTTTTTATAATTTTCCAAGTTGAAAGGCGCTTTGGCCATTTCGGCTCTTTCTTCCAGAGATAATTCTTCTACCTTGTCATAGAATCCAGGAATGGTGATATGGTTGTTTTCGTCATGAAGCGAAGCAATCATTTTTGCCAAAACATTTATCGGATTGGCAACCGCTCCACCATAGAGTCCGGAGTGTAAGTCGCGGTTTGGACCTGTAACTTCCACTTCTACATAGCTTAATCCGCGTAATCCTGTTGTGATAGAAGGTTGCTGGTTAGAGATCATTCCGGTATCCGAAATCAAGATGACGTCGTTTTTAAGCTTTTCGGTATTGTTTTCAACGAATGTTTTCAGGTTTACGCTGCCTACTTCTTCTTCGCCTTCAATCATGAATTTAACATTACAAGGCAGGGTGTTGCTTTGGATCATGTATTCGAACGCCTTTACGTGCATGTACATTTGACCTTTGTCATCACAGGCGCCACGGGCAAATATGGCTCCTTCGGGATGTATTTCGGTAGTTTTGATTACCGGTTCAAATGGAGGAGAGGTCCATAACTCGATCGGATCGGCCGGTTGTACGTCATAATGACCGTAAACGAGAACCGTTGGTAAATTTTTATCAATTATTTTTTCGCCATAAACGATAGGGTAACCGGCAGTTTCGCAAATTTCGACTTTGTCGCAGCCTGCTTTTTCCAAGCTTCTTTTTACGGCTTCAGAAGTATCTATGACATCCTGCGAATAGGCTGTGTCTGCGCTTACGGATGGGATTTTTAGTAATTCAATTAATTCGTTGAGGAAACGCTCCTTGTTTTCTTGTACGTATGACTTAATATTTTCCATTTATGGGCTTTTTTTTATAAAAATCAAAAGTACAAAAAATAGAATGAAAATTTTTTTCAAAAATTGCTTTGAATATTAGAAGTTATGATTATATTTGCACCCACAATTACACGCGGATATGGTGAAATTGGTAGACATGCCAGACTTAGGATCTGGTGCCGCAAGGCGTGTAGGTTCGAGTCCTATTATCCGCACACAAATCAAGACTTAAACAGCTGTTATTCAGTTTTTTAAGTCTTTTTTGTTTTTATTCTATCCCCAATATTAGCCCGATCAGTCGCAAAATACTTACTTTAGGTTGTATTTTAGTTATAAAGAATCTAAAACTAAGCATAGACTATCCATACTGTATCTATACACGATCTATGCTATATCTGTACTATATCTATGCTATATCTATGCTATATCTGTACTATATCTATGCTGTATCTGTGCTATATCTATGCTGTATCTGTGCTTGATGTGTCGGGCTAAAATAATTATTTTCCGCTTGCTATCCAGGCATCTATTTTCTTTTCCAGTAAAGCCAATGGCATCACGCCGGATTCCAATACTTTTTGGTGGAATTTTTTAATATCAAATTGGGTACCCATTTTGGTTTCGGCTTTTTTTCGAAGTTCCAGGATTTTTAACTGGCCGATTTTATAGGACAATGCCTGGCCCGGAATGGCCATATATCGTTCTATTTCGGGGATGATGCTGGCTTCGCTTTCGGCTTCGTTTTCGAGGGAGTATTGGATGGCTTGTTCTCTCGTCCAGCCTTTGCTGTGTAGTCCGGTGTCAACTACTAAACGGATGGCTCTGTGCATTTCGTTACTCAGCATCCCAAAATACTGATAAGGATCTTGATACAGACCTAATTCCTTACCCAGACTTTCGGTGTATAATGCCCAGCCTTCGCCGTAAGCGCCAAACCAGTTGAACTTTCTGAAATCAGGTAGTTCGTTGTTTTCCTGTTGCAGCGAAATTTGGAAATGATGCCCGGGAATGGCTTCGTGCAGAAATAAATCCTCGTCGCCATAAGTATTGTAATTTGCCACATCGGGGATGGGAACATAAAAGATTCCTGGTCGGGAACCGTCTGCGGTGCCTTGAATGTATTCGGCGCTGGCCGTTTTTTCCCTGAAGGCTTCTGTTCTTCTGATTTCGAATTTGGTTTTGGGCTGCAGCGAGAATAGTTTGTCCACATTAGGTTTTATGATACCGTAAATGCGTTGGAAATTGGCAATTACCTCTTCGGGTTTTTTGAAGGGTTTTAGTTCTTTTTTGTTTCGAACTTCGTCAAAAAATTGAAGTAAAGTACCCTTGAAAGCCAGCTGAGTTTTTACTTTTTCCATTTCGGCCTGTAATCGGGCGACTTCTTTTAATCCCAATTCGTGAATTTGTTGAGGAGTCATTGTTGTCGTGGTCCATTGTTTGGTATAGCTGGCATATAATTCTTTGCCAAAAGGCAAACTTCCAATTCCGCTGCTTGCTCTCGAAGCGGGAAGGTATTCGTTTTTAAGAAAATCGGCCATTTTCTGGTATTGCGGAATTAGTTTTTCGTTGATCGCCGCAGTGTATTTGGCAGTTAAATCCTTTTTTACCTGATCAGAAAAAGTGTTCGGCATCCGTTTTATCGACGAATAAAAAAGGTTGTCTTCAATATTTGGAGTGGCCATTTCGGCAAATTGCGGGATTAGTTTCACGGTCAATGCTTTTGGCAGAACAATGCCTTGGTCGATTCCTTTTTTCATATAAACCATTGCCGAGTCAATCCAAAGGCTGTATTTTTCCATTCTGGACAGGAAATTAGCATAGTCCTTTTCTGTCTTGAAAGGCTGTGCACTGGTTCCTCCTGCAAATTGGCCCATGGTTAAATGCGTTCCCCAAAATTGGTGAATCGGCATCAGATTGGTCGGCTGTTTTAAAAGATCTTTTCCCACTTCAACTTCCCATCGGATAATTTCATAGCTGTTTTTCTCTTCTTCCGAAAGTTGTGTTTGGTCGATCGCATCCAAGGCAGCATTGTATTTATTGAAAAATGCCAGTTGTTTGCTTCTAAAATCATCAGTCATTTCGAACTGCAATTGGTCGTTGTACTGATTCTGTCCGTTTTGGGTTGCGTCCAGCGGGTTTAGGCTATTTTTATCGTCAAAATAGTTTTTTGTCAACAGGCTAAAGTCATTTTCCATGTCTTTCGATTTACAGTTTGCTAACAGAAAGATAAGGCTTAATGTGATGAAAACGGCGGTTATTTTTTTCATAGTCATTGGTTGTTACATAGTTGTAGCTAATTTATTTAAAAATAATGGATAAACTGCTATATCTATTTTTAGTTTGTTTTAAGTCAAGATGGTGAGAGGATTCGAATTTTTACTTGGCACGATTTGATGCATATTTTTTTGATTGTTGGAGTCGGATGAATAAATTGTATAAAATTTTATTAAAATTTAGTTAACTAATTGCATTATGTGCAAGTCTTGAGTTGTTTTGTATAAATTTACTTTTTTATAATTAATTAATTCCAAATGAGAAAAAAATCCTTTTTTATTTTGTTAGTCATTGGTAATATGCTAACAGTTGAAGCTCAGGAAAAAAGAGAAGAAACGATAGCGAATCCTTTTTTTCAACCGTATAATACGCCTTTTAATGTGCCGCCTTTTGATAAGATCAAAAACGAGCATTTTAAACCTGCAATTTTGGAAGGTATCAAAAAACACGATGCTGAGATTAATGCCATTGCCAATAATACAGCGGCTCCTAGTTTTGACAATACGATTCTTGCCATGGAAAATGCAGGAGAATTATTGTCGAATGTAAATGTGGTTTTTTCGAATTTGAATGGTGCGAATACCAATAAAGAAATGCAAAATATTGCCAAAGAAGTGGCGCCGAATTTGTCGGCACACAGAGACAATATTTATTTGAATGCGAAGTTGTTTGCCAGGGTAAAAACACTTTGGGATCAAAAAGAATCTTTGGGATTGAACTTAGAGCAGGCTAAAATTCTGGATAATTCCTATAAAGATTTCGTGCGAAGCGGAGCTAATTTGTCTGATTCTGATAAAGAAACTTTGCGAAAAATAAACGGGGAACTTTCGCTGTTAAGCCTGAAATACGGTCAAAATATCTTAGCAGAAACCAATAAATACGAATTGGTTATCACCGCTAAAAAAGACTTAGCCGGCTTGCCACAAGGATTGATAGATGCGGCAGCCGCAGATGCCAAGGCCAAAGGGAAAGAAGGAAAATGGGTTTTTACACTTGCTAATTCTAGCGTAATGCCGTTCTTGCAATACAGCTCTAACAGAAAATTGCGTCAGGAAATTTGGAATGCTTATCAAACCAGGGCAAATCATGACGATGAATTCGATAACAAAGAGAACGCCGTAAAACTGGCTAATCTGCGCGGTCAGAAAGCCCGTTTGCTGGGTTATAAATCCCATTCTAATTATGTGTTGGAGGAATCGATGGCCAAAACACCTGAGAATGTCAACAAACTTTTGAGTGATTTGTGGAAGCCTGCTTTGGAGATTGCTAAGCAAGAAGCGGCCGATATTAAAAAAATGATGGCCAAAGACGGGATCAAAGGCGAGGTGCAGCCTTATGATTGGAGGTATTATACCGAAAAAATCAGAAAGGCCCGTTTTGATTTGGACGAGGAGGAATTAAAACCTTTCTTTAGTCTGGAAAATGTGAGAAGCGGAGTTTTTCAAGTCACGGAGAAGTTATACGGAATTCAGTTTAAAGAATTGAATAATGTTCCTAAGTATCATGAAGATGCCTCTGTGTGGGAAGTTTTGGAGGCAGACGGAAGGCATATTGGGATTATTTATATGGACTTTCATCCTCGTGAATCAAAACGTGGTGGCGCCTGGATGACCTCGTATAGAAGTCAAAAAACAGTTGATGGAAAACGTATGGCACCAGTCATTTCTATTGTTTGTAATTTTACTAAACCTACAGGATCGGCTCCGGCATTGTTGACTTTTGACGAGGTGACTACTTTTTTCCATGAATTTGGACATGCTTTACATGGATTATTATCTAATGTGACTTATAAGAGTCTTGCGGGAACAAGTGTTCCAAGAGATTTTGTTGAATTGCCATCTCAAATTATGGAAAACTGGGCAGCAGAACCGGAGGTTTTGAACCTGTATGCCAAGCAGTATAAAACGGGTGAAGTTATTCCGGAGTCTTTAATCAATAAATTGAAAAAAGCGGGAACTTTTGATCAAGGCTTTACTACAACTGAATATCTTGCGGCTTCTTTGCTTGATTTGGAATACCATTCGCAAACCCAAGATATAAAGGTAGATGCTAATGCTTTTGAAAAGGCAGCGATGAATAAAATAGGTTTAATAGATGCGATTATCCCAAGGTATAGAAGTACTTATTTTAACCATATATTCGCGGGAGGTTATTCTTCAGGTTACTATAGTTATATCTGGTCCGGTGTTTTGGATACCGATGCATTTGAAGCCTTTAAAACCACTACTTTGTTCAATCCGGAGAAAGCAAAACTATTCCGCGAGAATATTTTGGAAAAGGGTGGAACGGAAGATCCGATGATTCTTTATAAGCGTTTTCGCGGGGCAGAACCGAGTATTGAGCCTTTGTTGAGAAAAAGAGGATTAGATAAAAAGGAAGTGCCGACTAAAAAAGTGAGGGACTAAAAAAGAGTTTCACTTTTTAATAGAAAAACCTACAACGGAATGATTTCGGTTGTAGGTTTTTTTTTGTTTCTGTAATTCAAGAATACTATCCGTGATATACGCGTGAAGCAATGATTTTATCTTCTTTTACAACGAGAACTTCGGCTATCAGCATGTTCTCTTCTCCTTCTACAGATCGGGTGTATTCCATGAAAACGCGATCGCCATTTGCCGTAAGCGAAGTGACTTTGTAATTTAGGCTTGGCAATCTGTGAAAGGCGTCCTGCCACCATTCGCGAATCGCTTGTTTCCCAATGACAAGTCCGTTAGTTTCGGGTTTGCGAAGTTTCAGTTTTGGACTGAAATGTTGTGCGTCATCATCATAAAGCGAAAGCAGTTGTTCTAGATTGTGTGTGTTAAAAGCATCAAACCATTTGAAGGCAATAGACTGTAATTTTTCGGGTGTCATAATAATTGTGTTGGTCAAGCATAAAAAAATCCCATTTCGTTTGTCACGAAAGGGATTTTAATTGTAATGATTTCAATGAATTTATTTTAAATTCTTCAAATTGATGATTTCTTGTTCGGTAAGTAATCTCCAGTTTCCTCTTGGTAAATTTTTCTTGGTTAAACCAGCGAATGAAACACGGTCAATTCTTAAAACATCGTATTTGAAGTGTTCGAAGATAGCACGAACCACTTTTACATTAGAAGATCTTAATTTAAGTCCGATCTCGCTTTTTGCTTCTCCTTCAATATAGCTTACATCTTCTACAAAAACACGGTGTCCGTCAAGAACAAGACCTTTACTGATTTTTTCTAAATCCTCAAATTTCAAATTCTTGTCTAAAGAAACCTGGTAGATTTTAGATGATTTTTGGCTTGGTAAGGAGAATTTACGAATCATATCCGTATCATTCGTAAACAATAGCAGACCGGTAGTGTTCTTGTCCATTCTTCCTACAGCGGCAATTTTTGAAGTTGTAGAACCTTTAACCAGTTCTAATACATTTCGAAATTCCTGACCTTCGTCAAGTGCTGTTGTAAAGTTTTTTGGTTTGTTTAACAAGATGTATACTTTTTTCTCCGGAGTAAGTGTTGCTCCGTCAAAATTTACGGTATCGCCTGGTTTTACCATGTATCCCATTTCGGTAACCGGAATTCCGTTTACTTTTACGTTACCGGATTGAATGTAAATATCCGCATCACGACGGGAACAAGCGCCAGAGTTGGCGATATATTTATTCAAACGAATTTCGTCTTTTACTTTAGGTCTTTTAGGTGCCTGATTTGGTTTTTTTTCCACTTTATCAGAAACCACTTCTACTGCTTTAGTATTTATTTTTGCTTTTTTTGGACCTTGTGCCCTTTTTTGCATCGCAGGTTTTGGCTTATTGGAGCTAGGTCTAGAACTTGTTGGTCTAGCGCCACTTCTTTTATTATTGCCTTCCTTATTATTCATAATATTCCGTTAATTTACTTCGTCAGTTCGGGCTACTTAGCCCTCATGCGTGCAAAGATAGTATTTATATCATTGAGAATCGATAAATGCAAATTATAAAACGCTAACTCTCTAATTAATAAGTAAATTCAGGAAATTGGAAAAGTGGATTCCGTTGGTTTTCTTTATTGTCTGGACCGGAATATGGTTTTTTATTTTTAAAGTCAGAAGATCAGATGGAAAAACAGCCTTTAATGACTGACTTTAAGGAAAGTCTTAGTTGGAGTGTGAAGCTTTAAAAAAAATAGTTTTTAGCTCCAGTCTGACTTTAAAATAAAAAAGCCCCAATTGGGATTGGAGCTTTAAGTTGTTTCAAGTTTTTTTATTTTACGATGAGTTTTCGGGTAGCTGTTGCGTTCTGTTCGTTAATCTTTATGATGTAAACACCCGGTGATAGATTGGAAACATTCAGTTCTCTGGAGCTAATCATCGTTTGGAGTACTTTTTTTCCTAGAAGGTCAAAAATAATTATTTCTTTTTCTAAATCATTTTTTGTCGAAATATATACTTTACCATTACTCACAGGATTGGGGTACAAGTTCAAACCTTCAATGACCGAGGCTTCTTGTGTTTTTGGCACTTGTTTGAGATCTTGTGCGCTGAGGCTCAAGGAAAAGAAAAGTACCATTAAGATTGTACTATAAAAGTAATTTTTTTTCATTAGCAAGATTTTGAATAGTAAAGATATAAAAAAATATTCAAATAGTATGCCAAAAAAAGAGGCTGTTGATTGACCAACAGCCTCTTTGAATGCTTTTTTTATGTTTTTTATAGACCTGCAGTCCATCCAGCAGCCCATGTTGGGGCAGCTGCACCATTACCTGCACCACTATTGTTTCCGGCAGTAATGTAAGTAGTGTTTGTTCCTGTGTAATCAGAAGTGATGAAATTAGCTCCAGAATTAGCAAATTGGATAGGATTGAATTTGATGTTTCCATCCGTTACATTCTTGTTTGCTGCTGCATCAGTAGATGAAATTTTAATTCCTTTACCTGCAAATGCACCATCAATATATATGTTTGAAGCCGTCCATTTTCCAGCACCTTCTTTCAGGTAGATTGCATTTTCAGAGTTTGCTAAAGTTCCCATTACAATCGAAATGTTTTTTAAAGTAGCGTTTGTTGTAGGAGTAGCATATCCGTTAGTTCCGTTGTTTGATCCTTCGATACCGGCTTTAGCTGTATTTTTGATATACCAATTTTCACCTGTTCCAGCCCATCCGTCTGCGAAGTCAATAGAATCATCATCACTGTCAGTTGATACTAAGAATTTACCGTTTACTGTTCCTCCGAAGAATTCGATTCCGTCATCTCCATTGTGGTTAGCCTGAACATATTCTAAAGTTGTTCCAGCACCTACACCAAACAATGATAAGCCATTAAATTCTTTTGTAGACGTATAAGCATATCCTGTGTATTCGATTCTCAAGTATTTAATTACTCCGGAGTTGTCATTTACATCAGAACCACCGTAAGTTAAGTCAGAAACTTCAGCTGAGGCCGTACCTCCGGCAGTAGCAGAAGTATTGATCGGAGCTTTTCCGCAGATTACTAAACCTCCCCAGTCACTTTTAGCAGGACTTGCTTTAGCAGAAGTCATTACTACAGGATTTGTAGCGGTACCATTGATGAAGATTTGCGCGCCTTGTGAAACGGCAATGTATCTCACGGTACTGTCAGTGTTTTCAGTAGCTTTGATTACTGTTCCAGCAGGAATAGTTAGTTTAGCTCCACTTTTTACGATAAATGCTCCCGTTAAATAATATACTTTTGAAGGGTCTAAGGTAGCTTCTTTTCCACTTTCTAAGACACCTTTCAAATTAGCAGGATCTAGAGAAACTTCATTTGGATTTGTTTCAGTATTACTACCGTTATCACATGAAGTGAAAGCTAATGTTACTACTAATGACAGCATTGATAAAAATACTTTTTTCATTTTAATTGTTTTAATTTGGTTTGTTTTTTTGTTTTATAACTATGAAGCAAACTTAGAGCTGTTTTTTCGAAGTTTGATTTTTTAAAGTTTATGAGTTTGTTAAATAAACGTAAACTATTTTAGAAGGTGTAAGTCATTGATAACTTGAAGTTAACGCCTTTTTTATAGGATTGTACTAATACGTTTTGTTTGTCTTGAAATCTCTCGATAGTAGGGTCTAGGATGTTCTTTGCAGAAAAGCCAATTCCAATGTTTTTAGTAAGCTTTGATTTTAATATTACATCCAGAGTTCCTACGGCTTTGTCTATTAAGTCACCTCGTTCGCTGGTTCCAAGAGCATAGATTCGGTCTGAAAAATAACTGTAAGTCAGTGTGGCTAAAATGTTTTTTTCTTTAGAAAACTCTTTGAAATAGCTGACATCCCCATTTAATAATAAGTCGGAAGCACCGGTTAATTTACCTTCGGTTTTAGAGAAGAAAACAGTCAGGTCTGTTTCATCTTCCACTTTTTTACCGTTGAAATCTTGGTTGTTGTACATGTACGAAGCATTGAAACCAGCGCTTAAGTTTTCTTTGTTGTCAGATTCTTTTTCAAAGATGTTTTTTCTGATTTCAAATTCAGCTCCCAGGGCTACTGCTTTGTCTCCCGTATTTACATAGGAAATATCATTGGTTGCCGATGCAATTGTGATTTCATTGATTGGATTTTGGATTAATTTACCAAAGGCTGTCAAGGAAATGATTTCGTTTGATTTTGGGAAATATTCCCATTTTATATCTGCATTGTAGTTTGATGAAGAATATAATTTTGGATTACCAATAATTACTTCGGTAACATTTTCAAACTGAAAAGGAGCTCTTTCTTTGAACTGTGGCAGTGTATAGGATTTGCTGGCAGCAAATTTCAAATTTTGCTTCTCGTTTAGTTCGTATTTGATGTTTGTTGTAGGTAGGATTTCAACTTTATCAAATTTGTTTGTTCCCTTACTGATGTTGGTAAACCAGTCAATGTTTTGAATGATGTATTCTCCTCTTGTTCCTAGCACAACAGTAAGTTTAGGGTTGAATTTGTATTCCACTCCTACGAATCCTGTTTGAATATTTTGTTCTCCATTATAAGTTTGAGGTTTTAATCCTCCGTTAAATGTTTTAATAGAAAACAAGTTGTTGCTAAAATTAGCCTGATTAAAGTAGCCATCAATATTGTTTTTGTCTACTATTGGTTGGCTGATGGCAGTGTTGATGTCAAAGTTGAACTGTCTTGCCTGAAAATCTACTTTTTTAGTGTAACCACTATAGCCTAAAGTTACTTTTCCTTTATAACCCTCTTCGCCTTCTTGGAATTTGTAGTCCAGTGCAAAGTTTGCGGCCAGTTGATTGTCTTTTAGGTTTTGATAGAATCTGTGGTTTTCAGAATCATTATTGTCAGAAACCTGCTTGATGTTTGGATCAGATTGACCGTTCAATGGGATTAAAGTATTTTGCATTCTGTCCGGAATACTATTCTTTAATGCATTATAGGATACAGCCCAGTTGATTTTTGTTCTTTCGTTTAAGCTATGTTTT
Source organism: Flavobacterium granuli (assembly GCF_900129705.1). Classification (GTDB taxonomy): domain Bacteria; phylum Bacteroidota; class Bacteroidia; order Flavobacteriales; family Flavobacteriaceae; genus Flavobacterium; species Flavobacterium granuli. The sequence goes on from NZ_FQWO01000014.1 coordinate 80,334, forward strand.
CCTAATAATTGGTTGATGTACATCGTAGTTTGATCAAAATTGGATCTTCTGATGTATCCGCCGCCGTCAGCTGCAATGTCATATCGGTCAATGATTCCATCGTATTCACTGTGGTCCTGCGCAGATGAATTGATAAAAAGGGAGTTGTATTGCAATGTGTTTGAAGCATTGATTTTGTAATTGATATTCCCCATTAAGGTTGTATTGGTATTATAGGAGAAAGATTTAAAAGCCAAGTTTCTTCTTGGGATGCCATCTGTTCCAATGGATCCATTTGAAACTCCACTTTTATAATTATAATCATTATCAAAGGAAGCAGTTCCAAAAAAACCTATTTTTCCATTTTCGCCAACGTGGAAAGAATCTCCTCCTCTTATGAAATAGGAGTTGTTGATAGGCGTTGCTGCCTTTGTATTCCAATTGGTTTTAAAGTTGTATCCTGAGAAAGGATCTGTAGGGTAATTCGTGTTCGAAAAACCAAATTTTGGTGCCCCATCTTGCAGGCGGAAGTCTTTTTGAGCTATTGCCTGAGTGTTTAATCCTAAGTCTACGCCAAATTCTAACATTCCATTTCCGGTATAGGATTTAGAAACGATATCAATGTTTGCTCCTCCAAAGTCACCAAAGTTTCTAAAATTATAGGTTTTGTCAATTCCGATGGATTCAACGATATCGGTATTGAAGATGTCTAGTTTGATGTTCTTTTTTGAAGGATCATTAGAAGGCAGGGGTAATCCATTCATCGTAGTGGAGTTGTAACGATCGCCTAAACCTCTTACGAAAATGTTTCCGGAACCCTCTTGTTTAGTGATTCCCGTGGTTTTGGTAACGGCTGTTGCAACGTCACTTACTCCTTTTCGGGATAATTCCTGCGCTCCAATAGACTGTTTGATTTCGACTGCATTTTTTTGTTCTAATAATAATGCAGATTCCTTCTGTCTGTTGACTTTTGATTTAATGACCACTGTGTCCAGATTATAGCTGGCAGAAACCAAAGTTTCATTAATAACAGTGGTTTGTCCTTCTTTTACAGTTACCAGTACTTCTACTGTTTCATAACCCATTAAGCTGAACTGGACCACGTAGTTTCCAGGTGTAATGGTTAGGCTGTATTTTCCGTCAGCATCAGTGTTGGTACTAATGTTTGTTCCTTTAATCAGTACGTTTGCTGCTGGTAAACCTTTGTCATTAAGGTTTCGGTCTTTCAGTATTCCTGTAATTGTACCTTGACTTTTGGAGAAAGCCAGAGTTGTAATTAATAAAGCAATAAATGCTAATCTAAATTTCATTGTGTGTGTTGTTTTTATTTGGTGCAAAGTAATGTTGTCTTTGTAAAGTTCAGGTTAATGCTTTGTTACGATTGTGTTGTTCCAGTATTAACAAAAGGTTATGATATTAAATTAAAGTAAACACAGTTTTTTAGCCGTTGTTTTATTCTTACATTTACAACACATTTAACAATTATTGGGTCTGATTGCAGATGAAGATTCGATAGCAAAAAATATAATTTTGCATTTATGAAGCAGCTATGATTCACTAAACAAGATCATTAACAAAGTGAAATTCTTATGGCGTATGGCATAGGTCCAAAATTTAATATTATTTATATATGAAAAAGAAAAACACAAAGATTTTATTGGTAGATGACGAGCCGGATATCTTGGAAATTGTAGGGTACAATCTTGCACAGGAAGGTTATCAAATAGTTACCGCAGCAAATGGTAAAGAAGCCATTTTGAAAGCCAAGAAAGAATTGCCGGATCTTATTATTATGGATGTGATGATGCCAGAAATGGATGGAATGGAAGCTTGCGAGAATATTCGAAAAATCCCGGAATTAAGCAATGTAATCATTACTTTTTTAACGGCGAGAAGTGAGGATTATTCTCAGGTTGCCGGATTTGATGCCGGCGCTGATGATTATATTACAAAACCAATTAAGCCTAAATTATTGGTGAGTAAAGTAAAGGGACTTTTGCGTAGATTAAAGGAGAAAGAACAAAATACGGAGACGCTGAATGTGGGCGGAATAGAAATAAATCGCGAAGAGTACAAAATTGTAAAGGACGAAATTGAAATATCGCTACCCAGAAAAGAATTCGAATTGTTTTATTTATTAGCTTCAAAACCGGGCAAGGTTTTTAAGAGAGATGAAATTTTGGATAAGGTTTGGGGAAATGAGGTTGTTGTTGGAGGCAGAACCATTGATGTTCACATCAGAAAACTGCGAGAAAAAATAGGAGAAGATCTTTTTAAAACCATAAAAGGAGTAGGTTATAAATTTGAAGTTTAACGGATACTATATAGTAGTCGCGTGAATTTTAAAGGGGTCGTTAGCTGTTTGGCTTTCGATTGTATAAACAGAGTGTATATCAGATGAAAATCAGTTTTAAAAAAACCTACAAGTTTGCTATAAAATCGGCATTGTATATCAGTGTCTTTGCCACAGGATTTGGATTGCTAATTGTGAATTCAATTTTTAAGCCCAGCTTTCCAAGTTTATTACTTTTTGGGTTTGTCTTTATTTTCTGCGTTTATGCTTTTTCCTTTATTGTTTTGCAATACCGGGTGGAACGTTTTATCTATAGGAGAGTAAAAAAGATATATGATGAGGTTTCCTTACTCGAATCCAGTAGTTTGATTAATCAGCCCATTACCACAGATATGGAGACCCTGTCCAGGGAGGTAAAGAAATTTGCCACTGATAAAAAACTGGAAATCGAAATGCTTCAAATTCGCGAAGAATACCGAAGAGAATTTCTGGGTAATGTGTCGCATGAGTTAAAAACCCCTTTGTTTACCGTTCAAGGTTATCTTTCTACCCTGATTGACGGCGCTATGGAAGATAAGAATATTCGAAAAAAATATTTGAAACGTGCCGAGAAAGGAGTGGAGCGATTGATCTATATCGTGGAGGATTTAGACATGATAACCAAATTGGAGGCCGGAGATTTGAATTTAGAGTATTCTGAATTTGATGTTGTCGAATTGATCCAGAACGTCTTTGATTTATTGGAGATGAAAGCCGAAAAAAGACATATTAAATTGAGTTTCGAAAATGCCAATATTCAGCCTAATTTTGTTCAGGGAGACAAAGACAGAATCCAGCAGGTCATCGAAAATTTAATAGTCAACTCCATTAAGTACGGAAAAGAGAATGGGCTCACCGAGGTAGCCGTTGTTAATCTAACCAAGAAAAAGATATTGATTCGCATAAGCGATAACGGCGAGGGGATTGAAAAGCAAAATATTCCCCGACTTTTTGAGCGTTTTTATCGCGTTGACAAGAGCGGTTCGCGCACAGAAGGCGGTTCCGGTTTAGGGCTGGCCATTGTCAAACATATTATAGAGGCACATAAGGAAAAGATTTATGTAGAAAGTGAATATGGCATCGGTTCTGAATTTTCTTTTACCCTAGAAAAGGCTTCCAGAAAGAAGATCGCTAAAGTTTAATTGATGTAAAAAAAATAGCTCCTTATATAGGAAGAGTTTTCAAACCTGCAGTTGTTTATTCAGCTGCAGGTTTTTTTTATGCTTTTTGTTTTGATGGCAATTATAGGGACTCGATTTTTTTTCGTTTTACGGACTCAAAAAATACGCGTATTGAAGGTATGAATACCGAGGCTCAAAGATATTTGAAAGAATATTCTTTTGCTTTTATTTCTTTTTTTATAAAATACTGTAAAACCGTTGTTTATGAGCGGGAGATTACCTAAATTTATTAGAACCGTAACCTTTTCTTAATATAAGAAAAATAAATTAACATTATTTTTGCGTTATAATAACACAACGTTAATTAAAAATTAAAATGAAAAAACTATCATTTCTTGCCTTCTTTATGTTTTCTTTGATTGCATCGGCGCAGGACAGTAAAATTGAAGTAAAGACTTCGGAGAAAAAAGCGAGTTCCAAGAATTATTTTAACTCTGATAAAAAGTTGGGATTCACAGCCCAGGACAGTTTGTTTCAGGTAAATATTGGTGTTAGGGTTCAGAGTAGGGCCGGCTATCAGAAAGCGGATGGTCAAGCGGGTTCGGTTGAAGGGGAAATCAGAAGAATGAGACTAAAATTTGATGGTTTTGTTTATAATCCAAAGTTTGGTTATAAGGTGGAACTTGGTTTTTCGGCCGGAGATTTAGGAGTAATCAAAGCGGGAGAAAATCAAAATGTAATTTTAGACGGAATTCTTTTTTATAAGCCTACCAAGAGCTGGACAATCGGTTTTGGTCAGAGTAAATTGCCAGGGAACAATCAGCGTGTAATTTCTTCGGGAGCGTTGGAATTTACAGATCGAACCATAAATAACTCTAAGTTTAATATTGATCGTGACTTTGGATTGTTTGTTGACTATGGAAAAGAAAATCCCAATCATTTTACCTATGCTGTAAAAGGAGCCTTGACTAAAGGAGAAGGCAGAAACTGGACAAAAACCAAAGATGATGGAATATCGTTAACGGGTAAACTGGAATTGTTTCCTTTGGGTTCGTTTACTAAAAACGGTTCTAATTTTGAGGCAGATTTGGTAAGAGAAAAAACAGCTAAATTGTTAATTTCCGCCGCTTTCAATCAAAATAATAATGCCCGTAGATCACAAGGTCAACTGGGGAATGATTTATACCAAGCAAGAACATTGCAGTCTTTCTTTTTTGATACGATGTTAAAGTACAACGGATGGGCGGCTTCGGCTAATTATATGTCAAGAAGAGCGGATAATCCAATTACCATAAATCCTTTGGATAATACGAAAACCCAGGCTGTTTTTGTGGGTGAAGGTGTAGATACACAATTGAGTTATTTGTTTCCGTCTAAATATCAAATTGCCGGAAGGTATTCGACGCAAAATGTAGGGAAAGAGATTCATGCTTTTACTCCGGATGTAGAAGAATTTGCGGTTAGTTTTTCTAAATATTTTTTAGAGCATAAAGTGAAATTGCAAACAGAATGTTCGTATGAGAACATGAATCATTTTTCGGGGAATACAACAGGAAGTTGGTATGTTCGTTTCCAATTCGAAATTGGGATATAACAATCTGATAATGAGTTTGTTTTGCTGATTTTGACAACATTAAATATCACAATTGGATAATGCTGGCTTAACACAGGCTTAACATTTAAGAAATACTTTTGTCATAAATAAAAACAACAAAAATAAAAACAACAAAAATGAATAGAACTAAATTATTTTTAATCTTACCATTAATTGGTATGTTAAGTTGCGGTAAAGCAAAAACGGAAAACAAAGAAACTGAATCTAATGCTGCTAAAGTTTCTGTTACCATTAAAGGTAGTGACACCGTGTTGCCCTTGGCTCAAAAAGAGGCAGAAGAATTGATGAAGACAAACAAAGACGTTAGTGTTACTGTTGTTGGAGGTGGAACTGGTGTAGGATTGACAGCCTTAATTGATGGTACTACTGATATTGCCATGGCTTCAAGAGATATTAAAACAGAAGAGAAATTGAAGTTTTCGGAATTGAAAAAAGAAATTGAAGAGGTAATTATTGCTTATGATGCATTGACAGTTATTGTTAACCCGGCAAATAAAGTTTCGAAATTGACACGTGAGCAATTAGAGAAAATCTTTACCGGAGAAATCAAAAACTGGAAAGAAGTAGGTGGAGCCGATGAGAAAATAGTAGCTTATTCAAGAGAATCTTCTTCGGGGACTTATGAGTTCTTTAAGGATGAAGTAATGGATAAGAAAAACTATGCTACAGATGTTTTGAGCTTAGCTGCAACAGGAGCTATTGTACAGGCAGTAGGTCAGACTAAAGGTGCTATTGGCTATATCGGATTGGCTTATGAGACCAAAGAAGTAAAACAATTGGCGGTATCTTACGATCAGGGAAAAACATTCGTAGAGCCATCGATCGCTTCTGCTAAAGATAAATCGTACCCAATTTCAAGACCATTGTTCTATATGTATGATAAGACTAATGCGGCAAAAGTGAAAACGGTTATTGATTACGCTCTTTCTCCAGAAGGACAAAAAAGAGTTTCTGAAATAGGTTATATTCCATTAAATTAATAAAGGTTAATTTTTATAATCGGGAAAAGCTGTCGTATTTCGACAGCTTTTTTTATTAAAATAAATTGTAAATTTATAATCAGGAAGCTTTTCTTAACATTAAGCTAACATAAGGATAACAACAGTAAAACATTAGCAACGAAATGGTAACGTAATTTTGCTAAAAATAAAAAAGACTGATTTGAAAACAAATTTGAAACAGATTAAGGAAAAGGTAATTGAATCTATTTTGATGCTAAGTAGTGCTGCTACTAGTATTACGGTAATACTTATTGTCTTTTTTTTATTTATTGAAGGCGCCGGGGTCTTTAGTAAAAAGCCCATAGAAGATGGTTTCTTGCTCGCTGTTGCGGCGGATAATCCGGTAAAGAAATTAGAACCTTCGCAGATCAAAGATATTTTTGATCAAAAAATTAAAAACTGGAAGGAAGTTGGCGGAAAAGACGAAGCGATCGTTTTGTTTCGAACGAGTGATATTAGCCAGTATTATACGGACGAAGAGCTGGGGGAGAATTTTGAGTATTTTCCGGCGAAGATAAATGAACTTATCGCTAAGACTCCCGGTATAGTTGCTTTTTTCTCGGATAAATACAAAGCCAAAGATTTTAAAGGAAGAGAGCTTGATATTGATAGAATCAAGGTTTTTGAGTTCTTATCGGGCGAGGAATGGTTCCCAACAGCCCAGCCCATTGCTCAAATGGGAGTGAAGCCGTTGATTTATGGAACGCTTTGGGTAAGTTTTGGAGCGATCCTATTGGCTTTGCCTATAGGTTTGGCCGCTGCGATTTACCTGAGTGAAATTGCCAAGAAGAGAACACGCAGTTTGTTGAAACCGCTTATCGAATTGCTGGCAGGAATTCCATCGGTGGTCTATGGTTTCTTTGGCTTGGTCGTTATCGTTCCTTTAATTCAGAGTCTTTTCAATTTACCTGTAGGAGAAACGGCTTTGGCAGGAAGTGTCGTTTTGGCTATTATGGCCTTGCCTACGATTATCACTATTTCTGAAGATGCGATGCGCAATACGCCACGTGCGATGAAAGAAGCCAGTTTGGCTTTGGGCGCCAGCCAATGGCAGACTATTTATAAGGTGGTGATTCCTTATTCCGCTTCCGGGATAACGGCCGGAGCTATTTTAGGAATTGGTAGGGCTATTGGGGAAACTATGGCGGTTTTGATGGTTACCGGAAATGCGGCTGTGATACCAAAGTCTTTTTTAGCTCCCGTAAGAACCATTCCGGCTACTATTGCTGCAGAATTGGGTGAAGCGCCTAACGGTGGTTTGCATTATGAAGCCTTATTTGCTTTAGGTTGCATACTGTTTCTAATCACTTTTGGAATCAACATGTTAGTAGAAATGGTTACGAATAAACAATCCCATAAAAAACACTAAAATGACTAAGGAAATTCGTTTAGCAAAAAAGAAAAGAAGAAATCAAAAAATTGCTTTTGGCCTATTTAGCCTTATTAGTTATGCGGTTGTGGCTATTTTATTTGTAATATTAGCTTTTATAGTAATCAAAGGAATAGGCGTTATCAGTTGGGAATTTATCAGCGCCATGCCTAGCAACGGTATGACCGAAGGTGGTATTTATCCAGCGATAATCGGAACGCTTTGTCTGGTTTTGGTCAGCATGGTATTTGCCTTTCCGGTAGGTGTTTTGGCTGCAATTTACATGAATGAATATGTCAAAGAAGGATGGCCTAAGAAAATAATCAAGCAAATGACGAATAACCTTGCCGGTGTTCCGTCGATTGTCTTTGGATTGTTCGGGATGTCTTTGTTCGTTAATAAAATGGGATTTGGCGATTCGATCTTAGCCGGTGGATTAACACTGGGTTTGTTAGTCCTTCCGATTGTGATCAGAACGACAGAGGAATCGCTAAAAGCGGTGGATGATACCTTCCGTCAGGCCAGTTTTGGATTAGGAGCCAGTAAATGGGAGACTACCAGTAAAATTGTGTTTCCAATTGCTTTTCCCAATATTATTACCGGATTGATATTATCCATTGGAAGGGTTTCGGGAGAAACGGCACCAATTTTATTTACCGTTGCTGCTTATTTTTTACCTAAATTGCCTACGTCAATATTCGATCAGGCGATGGCCTTGCCTTATCATTTATATGTTATCGCCACAAGTGGAACTAATATAGAAGCTTCGAGAGCGATGGCTTATGGTACAGCGCTTATTTTAATTATTATTGTATTAATTTCTAATTTACTAGCGAATGCGCTTCGCAAGTATTACGGAAAAAAAGTAAAAATGAATTAACATGCATAAAATAGAATCCAAAAACGTGAATTTTTACTACGGCGAAAATCAAGCTTTGCACGATATTTCGTTATCAATGAAAACCAATACGGTTACCGCATTAATAGGCCCTTCGGGTTGTGGTAAGTCTACTTATCTTCGTTTGTTGAATAGAATGAATGATTTGATTGACAATACCCAGATGTCGGGAAGTATTCTTATTGATGGGAACGATATTTATGCCAAAAACACGAATGTAGACGATTTGCGTAAGAATGTCGGGATGGTTTTTCAAAAACCCAATCCTTTTCCTAAAACGATCTATGAGAATGTGGCTTATGGTCTAAGAGTAAACGGAATTACCGATAAAAAGCTAATTGAAGAACGAGTGATTACTTCGATAGAGCAGGTAGCACTTTGGGATGAGGTCAAAGACAAGCTTAAAAAATCGGCTTTCGAACTTTCCGGAGGACAACAACAGCGGCTGTGTATTGCGCGAGCGCTGGCCATTAAACCATCGGTATTGCTGATGGATGAACCTACTTCTGCTTTAGATCCGATTTCGACTTCAAAAATCGAAGAATTAATCTATGAGCTCAAGAATAAATACACCATCGTTATTGTGACGCACAACATGCAACAGGCAGGACGTATCAGTGATACGACCGCTTTTTTCTATATGGGAGAGCTTATTGAGCACGATACAACAAAGACGATTTTTACAAAACCGGCGATAAAACAAACCGAAGATTATATAACGGGAAGATTTGGCTAGGATTGATTTTGAATTCGATTTTGAATCAACTATCTTTAAATTTTTAAACCTTTAAAAAATGGCATCATATTTAGAAACAGAACTAGGCAAGCTAAGAAGTATTATTTTAAAAATTGGTAAGCTGGCTGAAGGCCAAGTTGCCGAGGCGGTAAAAGCATTGCTTTCCGAGCCCGTTGCTGAAGGGAGAGAAGTAAAGAAAACAGAAAATAAGATTGATAAATTGGATGTAAAAATCGATGATATTTGTCAAAGTGTTTTTGCTTTGCAACAACCGGTGGCTTCAGACCTGCGCTTTATCATGTCGGCAATGCAAATCAGCAACGAGATCGAAAGAATTGGAGACTTGGCGGTCAGTGTTATTAAAGCTTCTAAAAACATCAAGGAGAAACACGAATTGATCTCCAAATTCAATATTGCCGAAATTGCAAGGGAAGTGGAGAGCATTACGATAAAAACAAATGAGTGCTTTCAAGATATGGATGAAACCACTATCGAAGAAATCTTTGTTTTGAATAATAGTATAAAGTCTAAGAGTGTAACGGCTATAGAAGAGATTATTGGCGAAATGAAGAGTCATTCTAAAACCGTGGGTTCAGGAACAAACCTTATTATTGCGCTGAAACATATGGAAAGAATAGCAGATCACAATTCTAATATTGCAGAATCGGTCTATTTTATGATCAATGCCAAAACCATTAAACACGAACGATTATTTGATAAGAAGTAATTAGTTTTTAGGTGAGTAGTGAGTTGTGAGAAGTGAGAAGTGAGTTGTGAGGTTGGTACGCCTATGTTGCGCTCGAGTCGATACAAATTTTCTGAAAAAGCTGTTCGCATTTTCTGAAAATTCACTCGAACTGACGGAAGTTATTTCTATGTTTTGCATTCGTCAGTTCGAGTGTTTTTGGTTTTGAAGATTAGGAATTAAAGCGCAATCAAGTTTAAACCAAAAATGTATCGAGAACCCTGCTTAGAGGTTCTCGATACATTTTTTAAAGTCGGAGATTTTTTTTTTAAGCTACACTGTTTTTGAAAGCTTTAAAAAACACTCGAACTGAGGGCGAGCTTAACGTCATCTTATATTGCTTTTTTAGGATAAAAATTATGTCTTGAAGCGACGATCTAAGTAAAAAGTAAAATGGTATTGGTTTTGTTCTCTTTGATTGTATAAAAACACCGTAACTATCTTTAATAGTGGGTTAAGGATGTTAAGTTTCTAATTTAAGAAACGACTTTTAGATCTCTCTACAGATTTAGAAGTCGTTTTTTTGTTTTTTAGCGGTGCTCACTGAATCGATTATTTGTCTTGATCAGCCCTTCGACTTCGCTGGCATTGACGTTTTTATTAAAAGAAAAGATTAAGGTTGCTAATTTTCTTTTTTGCTTGATCAAAAAAGAAACAAAAAAATCAAGTCTGCGCTCCCTCGTCGGTCAAATTAGTTTTCGAATACTAAAAGAAAAGAACTCTCCGCCGCGGCGGATCAAACAGCTTTTCTTTTTACGTATTCTTCAAACATTTGACGCTCGACTGCGGAAGCTAAGGACAGTTTAATCCCGGAAATAATAGTATGTGAGTTGTGAGTTGTGGGTGCTTTGAAGTGGCTTTTTACTTTTTTAGCCCACTTAATTGTTGTTTTTTTTTAGTGGTGTTTGCTTCGCCTGTGCTGCGTTCGAGTCGATACATAATTTTGAAAAAGCTATCCGTATTTTCTGAAAATTTACTCGAACTGAGGGCGAGCTTAACGTCATCTTATATTGCTTTTTTAGGATAAAAAATTATGCCTCGAAGTGACGGGAACTAACAGAACACAACTCACAACCGACAACCCACAACTAGCATTGACGTTTTTTACATTGAAGCCTCTCGACTCCGCTCGAGGTGACACTGTGGATGTCATATCATGCCTACCATTGATGTTTTTGTTAAAAATGGTTCTCGATACAAATTTTCTGAAAAAGCTGTTCGCATTTTCTGAAAATTCACTCGAACTGACGGAAGTTATTTCGATGTTTTGCATTCGTCAGTTCGAGTGTTTTTGGTTTTGAAGATCAGGGATTAAAGCGCAAGCAAGTTTAAACCAAAAATGTATCGAGAACCCTGCTTAGAGGTTCTCGATACATTTTTTAAAGTCGGAGATTTTTTTTTAAGCTATACTATTTTCGGAAGCTTTAAAAAACACTCGAACTGACGGCGAGACTAACGTCATCTTATATTGCTTTTTTAGGATAAAAATTATGTCTTGAAGCGACGATCTAAGCAAAAAGTAAAATGGTATTGGTTTTGTTCTCTTTCATTGTATAAAAACACCGTAACTATCTCTAATGGTGGGTTAAGGATGTTAACTTTCTAATTTAGTTTTGTTCGAATAAATGAAAGCATTTCTCCCAGTCTATTGGGGAATTGAATTGCTGTAAGCCACTATAATTACTCACTTCGGTTAGTTTGTTGATCGTGAAATCGTCTTGAGTTGACCAAGGGGCAATGCCGTCTTTTTGTAGTTTCAGAGCGAGATATTCTTGTTCGTATTGGCCCGGTGTCGGGATAAAAAAAGCTTTTTTTCCGAGTTTGGCCAGATCCATGATGGTGGTGTATCCGGAACGGCACAGCACCAGATCACTTTCGTTAAATGTTTGTTCCAGCTGTCGGCTGTTCATGAAATTGTAAAAAGTGACATTGTCGTTTTCTTGCTTTTTCTGCTCTTTTTCTATGACCCCTTTTATGAAAATCACCTTTCCGGTATAGTTTTGAACTTCCGTTTTTAATTTCTCTTCCAGATAGCTTCGTTGCGGTTCCGGGCCCGACAGAATAACCATTAGATCGTATTTTTTTTCGACTTCTTTTTTCTGAATCCGACTCAAAGGCCCAATGTAGTTCAGTTTCAAATCCGAGGTCTTTAGGTGGCCCAGTTCCCCGCTTAGATTTGGTGTTCCCACTACATCCGGAACCCAGCAAATGCGGTGTTTTTTTATGATGTTTTGGTGGATTTTACTGGTAAGCCAGCTGGTGTTTCCTGTCATCACGTTCAGTTGGTGGGTGATGAATACCGAAGGGGTTTTTTTGTCAAAGACGCCCAAACGGTTGTCGGATATGATGCCGTCAATTTCATATTTGTCAATCCATTCTTTGGTGGTTCTTTTTTCTTTCCAAATGGCACGGATCATTTTCGGGAGATTTTTTATTAGTTTCCACTTGAAATTTTTACCGTTTTTGGCATATTCTATTTGGTAAGAGGGCAATTCAAGTGTTTTTATATAAGGGAATTCTTTTCGTAACAGTTCGAGCGCGACACCATCTGAGGCAATTATGGGGATGTAATTGTTCTCTTGTAGGGCTTTGATAATTGGGATGCATCTGGTGGCATGTCCTAAACCCCAATTCAACGGGGCAACCAAAATCGTTTTGTAGTTGGGGTCTTTTTCCATTGGTGTACTCTAAGTTTTTTAATCCAAACGAAAGATACACAAAGTGATGGTTTTTTTGTGTTGGTAAAGCGTTATCAAATTCTTAAATTGTTGGTTTGGAATAGTTTTATTTATGGGCTTTCCCGCTAAGCGAACCAAGTTTTAATTTTAACCACAAATTACACTAATTTACGTTGATTAGTCTTGTGTTTTAAAGAATTAGTGAAATTGTGAATTCTGGTTTTTATGACAACCGATAATTCATACCTCCACACCCTCATCTTCCGCAAAGTTAAATAACAATACTATACTGCCTTTGAATGGATTGAAAGTCGGTTCATATTTGATATAGCCTTTATCATTAAGCTCCCGCATGCATTTATGGTAGGTAGTCTTAGAGCTTATTTTACTGATGATCATGATCTCATCTCGGGTAATGCTAATCGGATTTTGAAAGCGATTGATATTCCAATATTGAAATAAAGTAAAGTACAAACTGATGTGGGTGGGATGAATAGCTTGGTCTTCAATCAGGCGATCAAATAAGCCGGTGAGGTGTTTTATAGGTTTCATGTTTTTTAGATTTGAGATGCGGAAGGGTCTTAATAATCCATAATTTTGGTATGTAATTCTGAATAGTAATGATATAGAATCCCGATTATATTCGGGATTCTATATTAAATACAGAATTATTATAAAAAACATCTTTATCACAAATTGCAAGTATTGGTACTAATTAATTTGTGAAAATTAGTGCAATTTGTAGTTTAAATTTAACCGGATGCACTCTCAATCAGTGAAGCTAAATCTTTTCTTCGTCAGTCTATAGAGGTTTAGCTTAAAGCTTCGTTTTGTAGCATTCCCATCAATTCCATCGAAAAATTATCTCTTGTTTGAATGTAGGCTACTTTTGGAATTATTGTCGCTCCCAGTTTTCTCTTTTCAAAAGTTGCAGAAAAGCCAAAATCAATTTTGCTCCTATTTAGTTCCCGAGCCCGTTTGATGGTTTGAAATAGCAGTTGGCGGTAGAGGTGGAATTCTTTAGCATAATCATAATCCATTCCTATCAATGCCGGAGTATAAGTTTGCTCTGTGTTTTTATAACAAAACATGATTCCGACCAATGGGTTTGAAGCTCCTTTTTTTAAATATAATAGGATGAATTCCCATTGGGAATGTTCATCCATTTTTTGGAATACTTCTACGGGATAGGTAAATGTATTTATGGCATGGTTGTTATTTTTAACATTTTGATACAGTTTATACGCTTGTTCTAATTCTTCATTAGTTAATTTATTTTTTATTACAATATCAAAAGCCTGTTCAAAAGGCAGTATCTCTTTCAAGAAATGTTTTCTAGAACGGGGAGAAAGTGAAGCAGAAAATTCTTCGATGGTATTCCAGCCTATGTTTTGCACGATGCAGCTTTCGGGCATGTTTATTTTTAGGAAGCCCTGATTGTGAAAAATGTCATTTATTTGATTGTCTTCCTCAAAATCCCTTAGCACCAGCATGTCGGCGTTTAATTGATGGTATAAGGCCTCTGCTTTTTCGAGTAAAAGTGTTATCGCTTGTTGTGCCAGCGGATGGGTTTTATTGATGTAACAATGGTTTCCTTCGGTGAACAGTGAGCCCATTCCCAGTACTTTTGAAGTCAGGTATAATGGATTTAGCTTTCTTTTTTCTTCCAATTGCAGTGAAATGGATTCGGGTGCGAGCATATCGTCTTTCCATAAACCATAGGTAAAAAAAGTAGCCAATAACGGCATTCCGTTTTTGTCTTTGATTATGTAATAATGGAAATCCCAGTGATTTTCCAGGCATGCCGGATTTGTAAAGGTGTTTTCAAGGAAAGAGAGCCCATCCCAGTCGAAAACGCTTTGGTTGCCTAAAAGTTCGTTCCAGAGCGGTTTGTTTATTTTTTGTATCGCTGTCTCGTATTGGAGTAGTAAGGCCGTTTCGCTTGCTGTTGTCTTAGCCGGCGAGTTGGTTTCTGTTATTCCAAAGGCCCGTTTTATCTTAGGCTGACTGTTGGCCGTTTCCAGCAGGACTTTGGGGAAATGGTATTCCATTGCTTCTACCAATGCTTTTATTTCCTCTTTTTGATTGTGACGGGATAGGGTGATGCGGATACCGGTATTTTTTGTCGGTACGGCCGGATAGATGGCGGCATTGAGATAAAAACCTTCGCTAAAGAGGTATTGGACCAATTTATAAGTCGTTAGCGGCATAGCGGTTCCCAGGAAAAACACCGGAGAGTTGTTTGGTGCTATCATGGGTAGGGATGTTTTGGCTAATAGGGATTTGAAGTATTCAATTTTATCGGCCAGATCGGATTGTAAGGCTGTGATTTCGGGAGAAAGGTGAATTTGCGCTGATGCAATTGCGGCAGCTACGGAAGCGGGTTCGAGTTGGGCTGAGAAAGTAAGGGGGCCGCCAAAGTTTTTTAATTTTTTCACGCAGGCGACTATCGGTACACAGCAATGTTGCTCCGCTGGCACCAAAGGTCTTGCTCAAGGTACCGAAGAGTAAGACATTGTCCGGTAATTCCTTTAAAATGTCCAACACATATCCAGTTCCGTTTTTTCCTTTCCAGCTCATGCCGTGCACATCATCAAAATAAAGATGCAGCTGGGGGTATTTGTCTGCAAGTTGCATCAGTTCCTTTATGGGTGCATAATCGCCAAACATGGAATATACGCCGTCTGCCATGTACCATATTTTATTGCATCGGGTTGTGAGGTATTTGATTTTGTCTTCCAGCATATCCAGATTGGAGTGGCGGATCATTTCGACCGGAATGCCTCTTGTCTTTAGAATTTGGCAGGCATTCTGAACGCTCCAATGCACCTGATGGTCGAGAATTACCCCATCTTCGTCCCTTATCACTGTTGGGATAACGGCCATGTGGCCGAGGGTACTGTTTTTGGTTATAATAGGTGGGATTGCATACATTTCTTCGATTTTGGCTTCCAATTGGCTGTACAGCGGATGGGATATGTATGATTTTGAAAGTGGAAATTGGGTGCCATATTGTTGAATGGCTGCTATTGCCGCTTCTTTTAAACGGCTGTCCTGTTCGAGTCCGAGGTAGCCCGTTGTGCCAAAATGGAACATCTTTTGGCCGTTTATCTGCAGGGTACGTCCGTTTAGGTTTTTGTCTTCGGCATAGAGATGGAGTACGCCTTCTTTTTTTGCTGCTGAGAATACTTCCTCTACGGTATCGATGAAATTGTTGTGTTTGATTTTTGCCATGTCATTTGAAGTTTTAAGTTAAGGGGTAGATTTTTTTGAAGCATGCGCAGTTTTTTATTTAGTAAAATTCTGAATAAAAAGATGATTGTGGTACATAGACTTGCAAATAATCCCTTTTTGACTACTAATACTCCCGATTTGACACTTTTGGGGTTATCGGTTGTGAGTCGTGAGTCGTGAGTCGTGAGCCCCGATAGTTATCGGTCCCGATAGCTATCGGGAGAGTTGTGATTTTACGAGAGAATTCAGAATATAGAGAATATGTAGTGGGTCAAAGGGGATTTTTTCTTCTTTGACCTTTTTTTGTGAGTTGTCGGTCCCGATAGCTATCGGGATCAGTTGATTCCGTCACTTCGAGTGATTTTATAAAATAGCGATAGCCTTTTTATAAAATTGTATCGAGAAGTCGGTTGGGGGTTGTGCCCTTCGGCAAGCTCAGGGTGACGGTGAGTTGTGGGTTATCAGTTGTCAGTCCCGATAGCTATCGGGATCGGTTGTCTATCCCGAGGTGGTTTTGTTTTATACTATTTTTTTGGTTAAATTGGGGGTTTTATTTTAAAATTCGTGAAAATGACAGCTGATTATCATCAAAATGAGTTTAGCCAATTCTGGATTCGGAATGGGATTCTGTTTTTTGAATATAAGCCCGATGTTAGTATTGATTTGGCTGCCGCCCGGCTGATTGTGGCCGATCGGATTCGGTTTCAAAACAATAGCTATTATCCTGTTTTATGTGATATCAGGGGTATTGCTTTTATTGATAAAGGGGGACGGGATTATCTGGCTCAAAGCGGTTCTGTTATGACTAAGGCAGTTGCTTTACTATACAGCGGACCTGTTTCTTTGACGCTTTCCACTTTTTATCTTGAAGTCAACAAGCATCGAGTGCCAAGCGCGATTTTTACCGATACTGGGGGGGCTTTGGGGTTTCTGGGGGGGTATGTGTGAGTTGTCGGTTGTCGGTTGTGTTACCGGTTTTCAGTTAGCTGTTATGGGTTGTGAGGGGATTCTAATTAGAGCGAATGGCTTACTATCATAAACTTTACACTATGGATCAGAAGATTAATCAAAGGCGTATTCGTAAAATTTCTAAAATGCTTCTTCAGATGGCGAAAGGTAATTTTAGTTATAGGATAAGGCGTACGGGAAAAGATGATGAATTGGAAGCATTGGTTGTTCTTGCTAACATGCTTGCTGAGGAATTGAGGGAGAGTGTTTTTCATGCCGGTTTTATCAATCCTCATCGTACTTATAAAAATCTTCTGGAGAGCAGTTTTATACTGGATGCCGATTTTGTCATCAAAGGTTATAATGCAAATGCTCTGGAGGTGTTGGGTTTTTCCTGTGAGATGCTTGATAATAAACCGTTCAACAGTATTCTTGCGGAGTCTTCTTTGGCATCCTGGAATCGCGTTGCGGCGGAGATTCCACATCAGGACCATTATAGGAGCAGATTGGAATTGGTTTTTATTAATCAGGATGAGTCGCTTGTTTCTTTTTATTGCTCCATTTCGCGAATATTAGGCTGTTCTTCTATTTTGATCAGTACGGTTGGCTGCGTCATTGAAGAGACTATAGATACCGATGGTGTAGTGGTGGCTGAAGCGCCTCAGTTGCTTGGCGGTTTGTATCGGCATTCGGATATTGCCCTGATGCAGGATGTTTATGATTATATTTTAGAGAATTTGGATTCGACCTTGCCTTCAATCAAAGAGCTTTCGCGCATTTTTGGCACTAATGAACATAAGCTGAAGTGCGATTTCAAGCTTTTATTTAAAACGACAATTTATCAATTTTATACTAATGAGCGGCTGAAAAAGGCACATCTATTGATTCAGCAAACAGGAATGCCTTTTAAGCTGATTGCCAGCAGCTGTGGTTTTAATAACTATTCTAACTTTTTGAAAGGGTTTAAGAAATGTTTTGGCTGTAGTCCTATGGCTGTTAAGAGGAGGGGAGGCGGTTTTCGGTTGTGAGTTTTCGGTTATCGGTTGTCTGTTATCGGTTGTCTGTTATCGGTTATCAGTCCCGATAGATTCTGTGTTGATTTCCTAATAAATCTAAATTTTATTTTTATCGGGAAGCCTTTTTTTTATGTTTAATATTCTTAATTTTGTCGTCTAAGTCGGTCTTAGAGCCAGACTGTATAGCGTGTTTATGCCTTTTGTGCTAGCACGCTA
>NZ_FQWO01000015.1 GCF_900129705.1 Flavobacterium granuli
GTTCCATAACCACCAGTTGGAGCAGTCACGGTAATGGTTCCATCATTGGCGCCATTACAAGTCACATTTGTTTTGTCCACAGCGGCTGTCAAGGCAGCTGGCTGCGTAATTTGCACTTCAGAACTTGTATTACTGCATCCGTTCGCTTCAGATACAACTACTTTATAAAATCCTACACCTAAACCTGTATAAATTCCATTTGAATCACCATTTGTAGGCAAACCGGTTGCAGTATAAGCTCCTCCAGAAGTGGCTGAATACAGCAAATCATAAGTTATTGTTCCGGTACCTCCAGTTTTAGTCGCTGTTACTGTGCCATCAGAGCTTCCATTACATTTGATATTAGTTTTTGTTATTGAGTTAATAGCTATTGTACAACAAGATGCCAAAGTTATATTGTTGACTGTTTTAATACTTGGACTTACCACATTTGTAGGATGTGAAACCGTTAAACTAGCATTATGAGGACCAGCCGAAGAATAAGTCACTGTATATGGTCCTTTTGTTGTTAGACTAGTTGGAGAAACCGTTACAGCTCCAGGAAATGACCATGCATAAACATTATTTGCAACACCTCCAGTAGTTAAGTCTGTATAAGTTACTTGTTGAAAAGCTCCGCCATTACATACTTGATTTGTAGAAAAATTAGCAAATATCGGTGTATTTACAATTATTGTAGATGTAAGTAAATCTTTATTACACATAGAATTTTGCTTATGACAACCAGGAGGACTTTGACTATTAACCTGCCAAGACATAAATAAATTCTTAATTTCTAAAATCTCTCCACAGGAATAGCTTGGTACGGCAACAATTCTATATTTTCCAGATGAGAAAGTCCCAACATGACCTACACTGATTTTTTGTGTACCTCCATAAGGTGCTCCATTAATGTCTATTTTATTATTATTCTTGAACAAATCAAATTGTACATACATATTCTCTTTAGTAGAACTCAAAACATTTACCCAAATATAAACATCTATCAAAGGAGTTCCAAAAGTACATGATGTAATCGCGACTCCTTCTGAATTACCTAAATACACTTCTCCAATAGTTACAGCAGAGGTTGTGCAGTCATTTTGAGCCAAAACACAAGCATTGGCTAAAGTTGGTGTACCTGAAAAAACGGTTTGCGAAAACCCTATTGTTGTTGAAAACAACAATATTAAAAAAGCTAAAAATCGAATAAAAGTAATTTTTTTCATAATATTTATTATTTAAATAAACGAGTAATGAATTCCTTAATATGAGGTTTGATCTAATTTTCGATCAAAAGTTATTGTTGTGGCATCTTTTGCAAGACAAACAGAGTATCTATAAGTGTTAGATTTATCTAAATTAGATAGAGGAAAAAGCTTCGATAAGCTATCTAATAAGCTGAAGAGAAAGCTCAAAGTAAAAAAAATAGGTTGAAAGCATATTTTCTTGTTTGGGGTAATTTTTATTTTCATACAATCAATTTTTAATAGGTTGTTTGTAATATTGAATTCTAATACTTAGTGTATTTATAGGATTGTTAATTTTATTAAAATATGTAAATATTTGTTTTATAGTTAACTAGATTTTTTGTTGTACCGGCAAATAATTTTATAGCTAAAATTTTAATAAAATAGTATAAATTATTTGCTTAATTGTAAGATTATGGAACTAAACTAGTTATAAAAAAATAAAATGATATTTATTCTCTATAAATAACCGAAATACTCGATGAAAGTACTTTTCTTACTAATTAGATTTAAAAAACTACGCTATTTAAACTGTTTTTCATAGGTACTGAGTTAATATAAATCAGTAATTTGTATTTTTAAATAGATGTTTTTAATGAATATTCATAAAAATGTGTGATATATTCTGTTAATTAGGGTTAAAAATGATTATTGTTTAATCCTGTTTGGTTTTTTATGTAAATTATTAACATGTTCTATGTCAGTACATTTTTTTTTTTGTTAAGCTAGAATTTGTTTTGGAGTTTGCTGCTGTAAATAAATTTTTCAGTTTATAAATTTTTCTTGAAGAAAGTGGAGAAATAAATTATGGATGGTTTGATAAAATAGAAACAGAATGTTTTTCCAATAAATAGATTTTGGAAATTAATCCAAAAAAAATAAAGCTCAGTTCAAAAAAAGATAAATGTTTAGTAATTCTTTTGTAAATTGTAACAATATTTCTCCTTTGTTTTAAATATTTATTTTTAAAAAAAGTTCCTATGAAAAATCTAATTTTAATAAGACATGCAAAATCAAATTGGGACACCCCTTTAAAAGATATTGACAGACCTTTAGATCAAAGAGGAATGAAAGATGCTCACTTAGTTTCTTCAAATATTTTAGATTTTATTCCTAAAACATATGTAATTTGGAGTAGTATCGCAAAAAGAGCTTCGGATACGGCGCTTATTTTTGCACAAAATATCTTATATCCCGTAGAAAGTATTGTTTATATGAAAGAGCTTTATACTTTTGATGAAAACCAATTAGAGAAAACAATTAAATCCTGTAAAAATGAATTTGATAGTGTGATTCTTTTTGGACATAATGCCGCAATTACAAATTTTGTCAATAAATTTGGAGATGTTTTTATAGATAATGTTCCTACATCTGGATTTGTTTCTTTAGAGTTTAATACAGATGATTGGGCAAAAATTGATAGAGGAAAAACAAAAAAAATACTAATACCAAAAGATTTAAAATTAACAGAATAGTGTCAAATAAAAAATATATAGATAGAGAAAAAAGTTGGTTAGCATTTAACGCCAGAGTACTTCAGGAAGCCGCAGATGATTCGGTGCCACTTTTAGATAGATTACGTTTCTTAGGAATTTTTTCCAATAATTTAGATGAGTTTTTTAGAGTTCGCTTTGCCGCCATTAGAAGGTTGAGTTTGTCAGGTAAATCTGGTGAGAAAATTTTGGGAGGAATATCAGCCCAACAATTAGTAAAAGAAATTACTGAGATTGTAATTGAACACCAAGCTGAGAGTTTAAGAATATTAAAAAGAATCGAAACTGAACTGGAAGCGGAAAATATTTTCATTATCAATGAAAATGAAATTTCAGAAGAACAGGAAATCTTTTTAAAAGATTTTTTTATTCAAAAACTAAGCCCGGAGCTGGTAACGATAATTTTGAATGATTTAGCTGAATTCCCTTTACTCAAAGACAACGTGGGCTATCTAGCGGTAAAATTGGTGATGAAAAAAGATTCAGAAGTACGCTACGCCATTATAGAAATTCCAAAAACAATGAACCGTTTTATTGTTTTGCCTTCAAAGAATGAAAAGCAATATGTTATTTTGATCGACGATGTAATCCGACGCAATCTGAAAAGCATCTTTAATATTTTTGATTATGAAAGCGTTTCTGCTCACATGATTAAAATCAGTCGTGATGCCCAATTAGAAATTGACAGTGACTTGAGTAAAAGTATGCTAGAGAAAATTTCTACCAGCGTAAAAGATAGAAGAATAGGGGAGCCTGTTCGTTTTATTTATGATGAACTGATTGAAGAAGATACTCTTGCATTTTTTCTTGACAAAATGAAAATCGTTTCTACAGATAGTATCATTCCTGGCGGAAGATATCACAACAGAAGAGATTATATGGATTTTCCAAATTTAGGTAGATTTGATTTGTTGTATAAAACCAATGATCCTTTGCCTATTCCAGGCTTAAGTCTAGAAGGAAGTCTTTTAGAAAAAATAAGTGAAAAAGATTATTTATTGAATGCGCCTTATCAATCTTTTTCCTATCTCACCAGATTTCTAAGAGAGGCAGCTCTGGATCCAAAGGTGACTTCAATTAAAATCACTTTGTATCGATTAGCTAAGAATTCTCAAATTATAAGTTCGCTTATAAATGCAGCCAAAAACGGAAAAAAAGTAATAGTTCAAATAGAATTACAAGCTCGTTTTGACGAAGCATCTAATATTTCCTATGCTGAGCAGATGCAAACGGAAGGGATAGAATTGATTTTTGGGATAAAAGGACTGAAAGTACACAGTAAAATATGTGTTATTGAAAGGAATGAAAATGGTAAAATAAAACGATACGGCTTTATCTCTACCGGAAATTTTAATGAAACAACGGCCAAAGTTTATACTGATGTGACTCTTTTTACCAGTCATCAGCAAATTTTGAAAGATGTTACAAAAGTATTTGAATTTTTTGACATTAATTATAGGATTCATCGCTACAAGCATTTGATTGTTTCGCCGCATTATACCCGTATTAGATTTTATAAATTGATTGAAAGGGAAATTTTGAACGCACGAGCCGGACGAAAAGCCTATATAAAATTAAAAATGAATAGTTTGTCTGATTATGCCATGATCGATAAATTATATGAAGCCAGTAATGCTGGGGTAAAGATACAGCTAGAAGTGAGAGGTATTTGTTCGTTGATTCCGGGTGTCAAAGGAATGAGTGCTAATATTGAAGCAATAAGTATCGTTGATAATTATCTGGAACATTCCCGAATTTATATTTTTGCAAATGGCGGTCAAACAGAAGTTTATATTTCATCGGCTGATTTTATGACTCGAAATTTAGATGGAAGAGTCGAAGTAACTTGTCCGATTTACGATCAAGATATTAAAAATGAATTGATTGATAATTTTGATCTGGGATGGAAAGGAAATGTAAAAGCGCGCTATCATTCGGAAAATTTAGATAATAAATACCGAGAAAGAGGAGATGAACCTGTTTTTAGAGCGCAATTAGAAACGTATAAATATTATCAAAGAAAGCTTAATCCATTAGAGGAAACTATTTAATAGTTAATATCACATTGTTTTTTAAATATAAAATAATTACAAATTATAATCAAGAATGATTAAAATAAAAAAGTATGCTGCTATTGATATTGGATCTAATGCGATGCGCTTATTGATAGTGAATATTGTTGAGCAAGAGGGAAAAGAACCTCAATTTAATAAAAGTTCCTTAGTTCGCGTACCCATTCGTCTAGGGCAAGACGCTTTTACGGTGGGAGAAATTTCGCCAGAGAATATTGATAGAATGTGCGATGCCATGACCGCTTTCAATTTACTGATGAAAGTGCATAAAGTTCAGTCTTACAAAGCCTTTGCGACATCGGCAATGCGAGAAGCCTATAATGGGAATGAAGTGGTTGAGATTATAAAAAATAAAGCAGATATAAACATAGAAATAATAGACGGTAAAAAGGAAGCAGCCATAATTGCTTCTACAGATTTATACCATTTATTAAATACTGATCAAACGTATCTTTTTGTAGATGTTGGCGGTGGAAGTACTGAATTTACCTTGTTTTCTAATGGTAAAATTGTACATTCAAGATCATTTAAAGCCGGAACGGTTCGTTTGCTAAATGACATGGTTCACGATGTAGTCTGGGAAGAAATTGAAAAGTGGATTAAAACAATCACCGAAGATTTTGAAGAAGTTACCTTAATAGGTTCGGGAGGAAATATCAATAAGTTGTTTAAAATGTCAGGGAAAATGCAAGAAAAGCCATTGTCTTATATTTATATCAACTCACAATATGCCTTCTTAAATTCCTTGACCTACGAACAAAGAATTTCTGAATTAGGTTTAAATCCCGATCGTGCCGATGTAATCATCCCCGCTGTTCGTATTTATCTGAATGCGATGAAATGGAGTGGTGCCAGACAAATTTATGTACCAAAAATTGGACTTTCGGACGGAATCGTTAAGTCAATGTATTATGGTAAAATTTAATTTTACTGTCAATACGACTATTTTTATAAACAAAAAATAGATCAATAACATGAATAAAAACCGATTGGAAGCTTTTAGTGACGGGGTACTAGCTATTATCATCACCATTATGATATTAGAAATAAAGGTACCCCAAGGAGAAGATTTTATTGATCTTTTCCCGCTGTTTCCAAAGTTTATCAGTTATGTTCTGAGTTTTATTTATGTTGGTATATATTGGAACAATCACCATCATTTATTGCAGGGGCTTACAAAAGTTAATGGCAAGATTCTTTGGGCCAATTTGCATCTTCTCTTTTGGCTGTCCTTAATTCCGGTTTCAACAGGATGGCTTGGAGAACATTATTTTGCAAAAGCACCAGTGACTTTGTATGGAATTATTCTATTCATGTCGGCAATAGCATTTTTGATTTTACAGAATGTAATTCTTTCTAGCGAAGGAAAAAAATCACTTTTAGCTAAAGCTGTAGGAAATGATTCGAAGGGGAGAATTTCTCAGTCTTTATATCTAATTGCTATTGTTGTATCTTTTTTTAATGAATGGATTTCTATTTTAATCTACTTTGTGGTGGCAATTATTTGGCTTATCCCGGACACTAGAATAGAAAAGATTCTTTTGGAGAAGGAAGAAAAATAGCTTTCGTTTTTTACATAGAAAATAAATCTTATATACAATCCAAATGTTGTGCTTCCTAGCACAACGTTTGGATTTTTACTTTTTCAATTGAATCAGTTGTAAATTTGCCGATTTAGTTTTTATTTGGTATTAGCTATTGATTTTGAGTGTTTTGAAATTATTTTTCATTTTTTTAAATCCAAAAAGCATCCAATCCCGTAAATGCTTTTATATAACTTAAATTAAAAATTTATGAAAACTAAAAAAGTTTTATCAGTAGCATTATTCGCATTAGTATTTGGAGCAACATCATTTGCACAAAAAACAGTTATGGTAGGTGGAGCGGCCATGTATCCATCAAAAAATATTATTGAAAATGCCGTAAATTCAAAAGATCATACTACATTAGTTGCAGCAGTCCAGGCGGCAGACTTAGTAGAAACTTTACAAGGAAAGGGACCTTTTACCGTTTTTGCTCCAACAAATGCAGCTTTTGAAAAATTACCAATGGGTACAGTAGAAACTTTATTGAAACCGGAAAATCTAAAAACATTACAAAGTATTCTTACTTATCATGTAGTGGCGGGTAAAATGACTGCCTCAGATGTTTCAAAAGCGATTAAAGCGGGCAATGGAAAAGCGATGCTAACAACGGTAAGCGGCGGGACATTGACGGCTTGGATGAAAGGAAAAACGCTATACATTACCGATGAAAACGGCTCGATGGCTACGGTTGCAATTGCTGATGTCAATCAATCCAACGGAGTGATTCATGTTATTGACACCGTTTTGTTACCTAAGAAATAGTTTTTTTATAAGAGGTTGATTTATTGTCAATTAAAAAGCCCTGTTCAAATGAACAGGGCTTTTATTATAATTTTATAAAGAAACTTATCTCAAAGTTGCTCCAAGTTCTGTTTCAAAATTCTTTTGCAATTTGCTCATTATTTTGTCAATCTGTACATCCGTTAAGGTTTTTGAACTGTCTTGAATAATGAAACTTAAGGCATATGATTTTTTTCCCTCAGGAAGGTTTTTACCTTCATAGACATCAAATAAATTGATATCTTTTAATAAGCTTTTTTCCGTTTGTCTTGCAATTGCATAAATACTGTCGTAAGTAACATTTTGATCAATTAACAAGGCTAAATCTCTGCGAACTTCCGGGTATTTTGGAATTTCAGTAAATTTTATTTTGCTAGTTATGGCTTTCAGAATTAAATCCCAATTAAAATCAGCATAAAAAACTTCTTGTTTGATACCAAAATGTTTCAATATTGATTTTTTTACAACTCCAAATTCAACTAGAGTATTATGACCGGTTCCTATGGCAATCCCTTCAGAGAAAACATCCGATGAAACGGGAGAGTTTTGTGTTTTTTGAATTCCAAATCTCGAAAGTATAGCATCTACATATCCTTTAAATAAAAAGAAATCAGATGGTTTTTCAGGATTTGTCCAGCTTTCTTGATTTCTATTTCCGGTAAGAAATAAAGTCAGATGTTTATTTTCTTCAAAGCCAGAAAGAAATTTATGATAGGTTTTACCAAATTCAAATAATTTTAAATCACTGTTTTTACGATTGATATTATATGAAATTGCTTCCAGCCCAGAAAATAATAACGATTGTCTAAGCGTGGCTAAATCATTACTCAACGGATTCAACATAGTGACGTTATGAACTTCCTTTAATGATTCAGAAAGTGCTACATAAGATGCAGTTGTCAATGAATTGGCCATCATTTCATTAAATCCTTGCGAATTTAATTGAGAGGCAACGATATTTTGTATTCTATAATCTTCGTTTCTTGGAGAATTGCAAACCGTAGCATTCAATTTTTTTGAAAACTCGATTTTGTTGTATCCATAGACTCTTAAGATTTCTTCAATAACGTCTATTTCTCTTTGTACATCAACGCGATAAGAAGGAATGGTTAAACCCAAACCTATTTCCGAAACGCTGTTTACTTTAATATCAAGTGATACTAATATTTGTTTAATGGTATCTTTAGGAATTTCTTGACCAATAATTTTAGCAACATTGGCAAAATTTAGGAAAACCGAAAAGTCTTCGATTTTCTTTTGATACACATCACTTACATCTGAGGTAATTTCGCCACCAGCCACTTCTTGGATCAATAAAGCAGCACGTTTCAATGCGTAAGCCGTAATTGTTGGGTCAATACCTCTTTCAAATCTAAAAGATGCATCTGTATTCAATTGATGTCTTTTGGCTGTTTTTCGAATGCTAATTGGATTAAAATAAGCACTTTCTAAAAATATGGCATTTGTTTGTTCATTTACACCTGAGTTTTTACCTCCAAAAACACCAGCAATACACAAAGGTCCTTTTTCATCACAAATCATTAGATCTTCTTCATGAAGTGTTCTTTCTACATCATCAAGAGTAACAAATTTAGTTCCCGCAGCGACAGTTTTTACAATTATTTTTCCATTGATTTTTGAAGCATCAAAGGCGTGCAAAGGTTGTCCTAAATCATGCAACACATAATTAGTTACGTCAACAATATTGTTTTTAGGAGTGATTCCTATTGCTTTTAGTCGGTCTTGTAACCAGTTTGGTGACGGTTTTACAGAAATTCCAGAAATGGTAACACCACAATAACGCGGTGCCAAAAGAGGCTCTTCAATAGTAGTATCAATTTTCAGTGTTCTCATGTCAACTCTAAAGTTGCTTACTGAAGGAGTGATTAGTTCCGCATTTACACCATTTTGTAGTAAACCAGCTCTTAAATCACGGGCTGTACCTAGATGACTCATAGCATCAGCGCGGTTTGGGGTTAGCCCTATTTCAAATACTTCGTCATTTTCTATTTTGAAAACTTCAGAAGCTTTTGTTCCGGCAACAATTGAATTGTCTAAAATCATGATGCCTTCGTGGCTGGTTCCAAGACCTAGCTCATCTTCGGCACAAATCATTCCATGACTTTCTTGTCCTCTGATTTTTCCTTTTTTGATCGTAAAAGGGACTCCAGCCTCATCGTATAGCACAGTTCCAATTGTAGCAACTGGTACTTTTTGTCCAGCATCCACATTGGTAGCACCGCATACAATCTGTACAGGGACTCCATCACCTAAATCAACGGTGGTTATTTTTAGTCTGTCGGCGTCAGGATGGGGAACACAAGTAAGAACATGTCCTACTACAATACCTTCTAATCCTCCCTTTACCGATTGGTATTTTTCAACAATTTCTACTTCAAGACCTAGGTCAGTAAGTAGTGCTGCAGTTTCCTCTGACTTCCAATCTATTTTAATGAATTGTTTTAACCAGTTGTAAGATATTTTCATCTGTCAATTTTAATAAGACTGCAAATATAAGGATTGCAGTTTGTAGTAAGAAACAATTTTTTTGGTTTTTTGGGGCATTATTGTCCAGATTGAAGAGGTTTCTAAATAAGGAAAGTGCAGTTTTAAATTTAATTTTTTGAGAATTAAGAAATATTGTTAATCATAATAAATGAATATGGAAATTTTATGCTATTAACTGAATGAATAATGCTATTCATAGTGTTTTGATAAAGGTAAATTTGATAAAATTAAAAATTAGATAGTATGGGTAACATAGTTCAAAGACCTGAATTTAAGGCAAAGTATGATAATTATATAGGGGGGAAATTTGTTTCACCAATAGGCGGACAATATTTTGATGTTGTATCTCCCATTGATGGAAAAGTATTTACAAGAGCGGCGCATTCTACCAAGGTAGATTTAGATTTGGCAGTAGATACTGCGCATGAAGCGTTTCAAAGCTGGGGAAAGACTTCAGTTACTGAGCGCAGTAATTTATTGAATAAAATTGCCCAAGTTATTGAAGATAATTTGGAATATATTGCTACCGTAGAAACGATAGATAACGGAAAAGCAATCCGTGAAACTCTGGCAGCTGATATTCCTTTGGCAATAGACCATTTTAGGTATTTTGCCAGTGTAATTCGTGCCGAAGAGAGTTCGATAACAGAACTAGATTCTCAAACGGTTTCTATTGCTTTAAGTGAACCATTGGGAGTTGTGGCACAAATAATACCTTGGAATTTCCCAATATTAATGGCGGTTTGGAAATTAGCCCCGGCTCTTGCAGCTGGAAATACAGTAGTTCTAAAACCAGCCGAAAGCACCCCCATTTCAATTCTTGTTTTGATGGAGTTGATTGGAGATATTTTGCCTCCAGGAGTTATTAATATTGTGAATGGTTTTGGGGCAGAGCTTGGTAGAGCATTGGTGACCAATAAAAAAGTTTCAAAAGCAGCTTTTACAGGTTCTACTGCTACGGGACGTTTAGTGATGCAATATGCCACTGAAAATATTATTCCTGTTACGCTGGAACTAGGAGGGAAATCCCCCAATATTTTTATGAAATCCGTTGGTGATGCCGATGATGATTTCTTTGATAAAGCCATTGAAGGTGCTGTACTATTTGCACTAAATCAGGGAGAAATTTGTACTTGCCCTTCCAGATTATTGGTACATGAAGATATTTATGAAAAGTTTATTGCAAGAGTTATTGAGAGAACAGCAGCGATCAAAGTGGGAAATCCTTTAGACAGAACTACTATGATGGGAGCACAGGCTTCATTAGTACAAAAAGAAAAAATTATGTCGTATTTAAAACTAGGTAAGGAAGAGGGAGCCGAGTTGTTGATTGGAGGAGATGCAAATCACTTTGGAGGAGACTTAGAAGGAGGTTATTATATTCAGCCTACTCTTTTTAAAGGAAATAATAAAATGAGAATTTTTCAGGAAGAAATTTTTGGACCAGTATTGGCGGTTACAACTTTTAAAACTACTGAAGAAGCCATTGCTATAGCCAATGATACGATGTATGGTTTAGGTGCAGGAGTGTGGACTCGTGACGCACATGAAATTTATCAAGTTCCAAGAGCAATTCAAGCGGGTCGTGTATGGATCAATCAATACCATTCCTATCCTGCCGGGGCACCCTTTGGTGGATACAAGCAATCCGGAATAGGTCGTGAAAACCATAAAATGATGTTAGGACATTACCGTCAAACCAAAAACATGCTGATTTCTTATGATAAAAAGAAATTGGGATTTTTTTAGTAGATTATAGATTGTTGGTTAATCTTAAGCCTGGCAAATTGTACGATTTGTCAGGTTTTGTTTTAAATGAAAAATAAATGATAAAAAGAATTGACGCTACAAAAGAGGCTATCGCATTGATCCAAATTCTAAAAGAAAAACATGGGGAACTTATGTTTTATCAAGCAGGAGGTTGTTGTGAAGGGACTCAGCCCCAGTGTTTTGAAAAAGGAGGTTTTTATCAAAGAATGGGTGATGTATGCATTGGAACGGTTGAGGAAACCGAATTTTGGGTCGATAAAGATTTGTTTGAGTATTGGAAACACGCCCATTTTACTTTAAAAGTGATTGATGCATTTGGCGCAGGTGGATTTTCATTAGAAACACCGCTAAAAAAAACGTTTCAAATTGAATATCGAATTTTTACTCCTGAAGAAGAGCAAGATTTAGAAGCTGTAAAATATATTGAATAAATCAATTTACATTCAATAACTGGTATTGTTTAGGGGTGATGCCTTCATGTTTCTTAAATAATCGAATGAAATAATTACTGTCTTCAAAACCGGATAAATGGCAAACTTCATTAATTTGGATACTGGGGTTTTTGAGCAATTTTTTGGCACATCGAATTTTTTCTTTGATGACAAATTCAATCGGGCTCATCCCAATTTCTTTTTTAAAGAAACGATAAAATGAAGTCGTGCTCATGCATGCTTTTTCGCTTAAACTTTTGAGGTTGATATTTTCCCTTAAATTTAATCGAATGTAATCTATAACGGGGATTATGGGCGAATTTTGATCTGTATACAAACCGTCTTCGATTGATTTTGCAGTTTGTATTTGTATAATCCGAATCAATAGTTCTTGTAGACTCAAGTCGGCCAAAACATCTTTGGTAACTGAAGTACTCATGCATTCCTTTATTAATTTATTGATGGTAGTGGCTAATTCTACATTGTTATAAAAATAATAATTTTGATAATTCAAGTGCCAATATTGCTTACTTCCATCTTTAGGATATCGTTCATTCAAGAAATCTAAAGTGTGTATAATTTTTTGCTGGTCAATAGCCAATGCTAGACATTGTGTGGGATTATTCTTTGAAGCCTCAGGGAAATCAATTTTCATTTCCACATTCGGCGGGATCATTACAGTTTCACCTGGCAGATATTCAAAGGAGGGATCATCAAAAAGATGCATCACTTTTTTTCCTCTCAACATGCTGGTCACCACTAAATCATTAAATTGCAAAGGAACTAATTTCGAAGCTTTATAGGTTTCAAAAATATTTAATTCACAATGGTTTAAATTGTAAGCCGTTCTATTTTCGACTAAGGTTTTTAGCGATTTTTCATTTGATAAATGCGGAGGATTTATATAGCTGCGATTCATGGTTAAAGTTTTAAATCAGGGATTATAAACTTATTGAAAATAAACCTATTAATGCATTTTTTTTTGTTAAAAAGAATATAATTATAACAATTCCTCTACATGTCTTTTTATGTTTTCAGCCATTTTTGTGGTAGGTAAATCATTGGCATCATCACCAAAAGGATCTTCAATTTCCTCGGCAATTAATTCTAAACTCGCCAAAACATAGAAGATAAAAATTACTACCGGAATGACATAATAGCCTAAGTTGAACACGTATCCAAAGGGAAGTGTCATTACATAGAAAAAAATAAATTTTTTAAGAAAAGCACTGTATGAATAGGGAATAGGCGTGTTTTTTATTCTTTCACAAGCACCACAAATCTCAGTAAAGGATTGAATTTCATGGTTCAAAATAATCAGCTGATCACCGGTTATTTTATTAGCTAGATACAAGTCGTTTATTTTTTGAAATACTATTTTAGCCACCTGATTAGGCTTGTGTTTGTGATTATCTATAGATAAATGGTCATCTTCAAATAATTGCTTTGCTGTATCGTCATCTTTTAAATGCTTGTTTAATATAGATGCAAAACTGGGGATTGTTTTTCGAAAATAAGCACGATCACTTTCCTCTTTTAAAATAACCGACAGTTTAATGGCTAGGTTTCTACTGCTGTTTACTAGACCTCCCCACATTTTGCGTCCTTCCCACCAGCGATCATAGGCTGTATTAGTTCGGAAAACCAGCAATAATGAAATTACAAAACCCAGCATTCCATGCATAATAGAAATATTTTTGACATGGCTATCATCCGGCAAATCCCAATATTCAATTTCAAGATATGCTATAGTGGCTGAATAGAATCCAATGAAAATCATCATTGGGATTAATTTTCGAAAGGTATCGGCTTTATGAAAGTGAAAAATAAAAGTAATCCAATCTTTTGGGTTGTATGATATCATTAGAGGCGAAATATTTTCGCAAATTTAATTTAAAAATTAATTGTTCCGGCTAATTCTTTAAGTGCAATTTCAGATAATTTAGCCTGAAACTGGGCATTACTATTACGTACTTTTGCATTGACATGATTCAATTGAGCTGTTCTAAACTCCAAGGTAGTTATAGTTCCAATGCGAAATTTATCCAATGTAATATCCAGATTTTGTTTGGCAATCGCTTCATTTTTTTCTTCCAGACTAATCAATTCCAGATTAGTCAAATAGGTTTGATAAGCTGTTGATAATTGTGTATTTAATGCCAAAGTTTGTTCCTCTATCAATATTTTTGAATTTTCAACAGCAATAGAAGCGATTTTTTCATTTCTGTTTTGAGCAAAACCATCAAATAAATTTAATGTAGCGCTAAAACCATAATTTAGTCCTCTGGCTGAGGATTGGGTTGTAAAACCAAGACTAGATTGACTCTCAGAGAAATTATAGCCTGTATTCACTTTTACCGTTGGATATCTTACTGCTTTAATTTGTTTCAACTGCAATTCGCTAACTCTTTTATTTATAATTTGAGCTTTTAATTCTGGATTTTGTTTTTCTGCCAAAGCGGTCAATTCAGAAAGCAATAAACCTTGATCCACAACAATTTGATCTGCAACCACAAATTCTGAAGTGGTGGCTCTGGCGAGAATTTGGTTCAACAGAATTTTTGTATTGGCATACAATTCTTTTTGTCTCAATAAGGTAACTTTGTCAGTATTTAAGTCTACTTGAGCATTTAAAACTTCCAGTTTTGAAGCTTTTCCGATTTTAAAGCGATTTTGCGCCAAGGTCAATCGTTGATTTGAAATTACCAGCGTAGAGTCTAAGGCAGCCAATTGCTGTTGTTGCTGTACCAAGTCAAAATAAGTGGCATTGACATCACTTATTTTAGTCAAAATTGTCAACTTTAATTGGGTTTCGCCTAGTTTTTGCAACTCTTTCAATTGGTCTCTTTTGGCAAACATTTTCATACCATCAAAGACTGTCCAATCCAGAGTTACCCCATAATTCAAACTATTATTTTTGGCATTATCCAATTTGTTGACCGTTCCGTCGCTTCGGGTTTGACTCAGGTTTTGAATACCATTATTGTCAACAATCGAAGCGGTAGCTCTGGGTAACATACCCGCATTTCCAGCAGATACATTAGTTTCGCTAATTTTTAAATCATTTTTAGCAATTTTGATTTGATAATTGTTTTCTAATGCAATTTTTACGGCATCTTCAACGGTTAGGTACTCTTGTGCATTGCTGTTAAGAACGCATAAGAAAAACAAAACCGAACTGTGAAATACTATTTTAGAATACTTCATTTTATTTACTTTCTTTTTCAAATTCATCGATATGGTCAAATTCAGGATAATGTTTTCGTGCTTTAGACCACATTAAATACAGGGCCGGAATTACAAATAAGGTTAAAACCAAAGAGAAAATAGTTCCCCCAACGATAACAACTCCCATTCCCATTCTGCTTACAGAAGCGGCTCCAAGAGACAAAGCAATAGGCAAAGCTCCCAGTGAAATGGCTAAACTGGTCATCAAAATAGGGCGCAGCCTCGCTTCTGAAGCTTCCAGTATAGCTTCTAATTTGGATTTGCCCTGTTCCCGGAGTTGATTCGCAAATTCAACAATCAAAATTCCGTTTTTAGTTACCAAACCAATAAGCATTACCGTACCAATCTGGCTAAAAATATTCCAGGTCTGGCCGAATAACCATAGCGAAAATAAAGCTCCGGCAACCGCCATAGGTACCGTCAAAATAATAATAAAAGGATCGATAAAACTTTCAAATTGTGCCGCCAGAATTAGGAAAATCAGCAACAATGCCAATCCAAATGCGAAAGAAGTATTAGAACTACTTTCGACAAAATCTCTGGATTCTCCCCCTAAATCAGTAGTAAAGGTATCGTCCAGAACTTTGCTTTTTATTTCGTTCATCGCATCGATACCATCGCTGATACTTTTGCCCGGAGCCAGCCCCGCTGAAACGGTGGCCGACATATATCTGTTATTATGGTACAGCTGCGGCGGATTACTTTGTTCCTCTATCGTCACCACATTATCCATCTGAATCAATTGTCCATTATTGTTTTTGACAAACATAGAGGTTAAATCCATTGGTTTGGAACGGTCTTTTTGATCAAATTGTCCAATGACCTGGTATTGTTTTCCATTTCTCATAAAATAACCAAAACGCTGGCCACTCAATGATAATTGCAAAGTTTGTGCAATATCGATTACAGAAATGCCCAAACTCTCGGCTTTTTCCCTGTTTATGGTCACGTTGATTTCCGGCTTATTGAATTTTAGATTTACATCTGTTGTTGAAAAAGTAGGATCTTTAGATACTTCGTCCATAAACAAAGGGATTTTTTCTCTCAACTTTTCAAAATTGGGTGCCTGAATAATATACTGAATCGGCAAACCGCCACGTCTGTTTACTGCAATTGTAGGCTGCTCTATCACCGATGTTTTTGCTTCCGAATATTTCTTGGTCAACTTGGTCAGCTTTTCGGCGATTTCCTTCTGTGATCTTGTTCTTTCGTTAGGTTCTACCAAGGCGATTCGAATTCGCCCACTATTTACCGAAGAAGAACCAAATCCAGGGGAAGTGATTACTAAACTTACTTTCTTTTCAGGAATAGAATCATTTATAAGTTGTGATATTTCCTGCATAAATCGATCGGTATATTCATAAGATGAACCTTCGGGAGTAGTCATGCTCATCACCAATGCGCTTCGGTCATCATAAGGCGCGGTTTCTTTTTGAAGTAAATTAAAAAACAAATATATTAATCCAAAACAAGCAATTAGAATAGGGAAACTCATCCATTTTCTTCTCATGAAATTCTCCAAAGCATTGGCATAACCGCTGTTTAATCTCTGGAAATAAGGTTCAGTAAGAAGATAAAATTTAGATTTCTTTTGTTCGCCGCCTTTCATCAAATACGCATTCAGCATAGGGGTTAAAGTCAAAGAAACAAAGGCCGAGATTAATACTGCAGCACCAATGACGACACCAAATTCCCGGAATAGTCGTCCAACAAAACCTTCGAGGAAAATTACAGGAAGGAAAACGGCTGCCAGAGTTATGGAGATCGAAATTACCGCAAAAAAGATCTCGTTTGAACCTTTTATGGCGGCCTCAATTGGCGACATGCCTTCTTCCACTTTTTTGAAGATATTCTCGGTAACTACGATTCCATCATCGACTACAAGCCCGGTTGCAAGGACAATGGCAAGCAAAGTCAATACATTTATCGA
Organism: Flavobacterium granuli; assembly: GCF_900129705.1. GTDB lineage: Bacteria > Bacteroidota > Bacteroidia > Flavobacteriales > Flavobacteriaceae > Flavobacterium > Flavobacterium granuli. Next base: position 17,028 of record NZ_FQWO01000015.1, read on the forward strand.
AAATCCGAAAAGCCACATAATGAAAAAAGTAGCAATCAGGGAAACCGGGATATCAATTAATGGTCTGAAAGCAATGGCCCAATCTCTAAAAAATAAGTAGATGATTAAAATTACCAGAATGATCGAGATGCCTAAAGTTTCGGCCACTTCGATGACTGATTTTTTGACAAAAAGAGTACTGTCAATGGCAATGTTTAATTTGATGTCTTTAGGTAAATCCTTTTTTAAAGCTTGGAATTCTTTATAAAATGCTGCCGAAATATCCAAGTAATTGGCTCCGGGAAGAGGAACAATAGCCACACCCACTAAAGGCGCACCGGATTCACTCATTTTAGTTTCTAAATTTTCAGGACCAAGACTGGCTGTACCAATATCGCTGAAACGAACTGTTTTTTCCCCTTCAGATCGGATAATGATATTGTTGAATTCTTCAGCTTTAGAGAGATTCCCAACGGTTTTTACCGTCAGTTCGGTATTGTCTCCGGTTAATTTTCCCGAAGGCAGTTCAACGTTTTGCTTGTTTAGTGCGGCACGAACTTCGGCCACTGTGCAACCGTATGAGGCTAATTTCACAGGATCAATCCACAATCGCATTGCGTATCTTTTTTGTCCCCAAATTTGAATACCGCTCACACCGGGAATGGTTTCTAATCGTTGTCCGATTACGTTTTCGGCATAGTCGCTCAATTCAAGCGCATTTCGGGTATCACTTTGAACGGTCATCGAAATAATCGCTTCGCCATTGGCATCAGCCTTAGAAACTACTGGAGGCGCATCAATGTCTTGGGGCAAGCTTCTTACGGCCTGCGAAACTTTATCGCGAACATCATTGGCGGCTTCTTCGAGGTTTTTACTTAAATTAAATTCGACCGTAATATTGCTGCTTCCTTGAGCACTGGACGAAGTTATGTTTCGGATTCCATCAATTGAATTGATTGCTTTTTCCAGCGGCTCGGTAATTTGCGACTCAATGATGTCGGCATTAGCCCCGGTATAATTGGTTCGGATGGAAATTTGAGCAGGATCTATCGAAGGAAATTCCCTGACACCCAGATAACTGTAACCAATAATTCCGAATAAAACGATCGTCAAATTGATAACAATTGTAAATACGGGTCTTTTTATGCTTAATGTAGATAAACTCATTTTTTTTAAAATTATAAATTATGTTTATGAATTATGAGATTGGTTTTAGGTCTGAAGCACCTAAATTTAAAATTCATAACTTACAATTTAACTTTGACTTTTACCGGCGTTTCGTTTTTCAGACTCATAACTCCGCTGGTTAAAACCGTGTCTCCCGCTTTCAATCCAGAAAGCACTAAAACGGAAGTAGCTGTCCTTGTTGCAGTTTCTACCATAACTTCTTTGGCCTGGCCGTTGCTGGAAATAAAAACTTTTCTTCCGTTTTGAACCGGTATAATCGCCTCGGTTGGGACAATTATGGCATCTTTTATAATATCCAAAGGCAGTTCTACATTGGCAAAAGTACCCGGTAATAACTTTCCGTCTTTATTTTCGGCAATGGCCCGAACCTGTAAGGTTCTGGTGGCGATTTCAACGGCAGGTTCTATAGCATACACTTTAGCGGTATATTTATCGGTAGAGCCATCAACAGAAAAACTCAAATTAGCGTTAGTTTTTATCTGGCTTGCATATTTTTCAGGAATAGAAAAAGTGATTTTAAGTTTGCTGATATTAACCAGTTTGGCCACTAAAATAGCCGGTGTGATATAAGTTCCTACTGATATGGCGCGCAATCCTATCTTTCCTGAAAAAGGAGCTTTAACTGAAGTTTTTGCAATTTGGGCTTTGATCAATTGGCTTTGTGCCTTTGTTGAGGCATATTCTGCTTTGGCTACATCATATTCTTCCTGACTTATCGCTTCTTTTTGCAATAACAGTTTGGCTCGTCTTTCGTTTTCGGATGCTAGGTTTTCTTTGGTATTGGCCTGACTCAGTTGTGCTCTTAACTCCTGATCATTTACTTTAAAAAGCAATTGGCCTTTAGTGACATTGCTTCCTTCCTGAAAGTTAATGCTTTCAACAATTCCCGAAACTTCAGATCGAATCTCGACCTGCTCATTGGCTTCAAGCGAACCCGAAAGAGACAGATTGTTGTCAAAATTTTGGGTTTGCACCACTATTCCGCTTACTGTGGTCGCGTTGGGTTTACCGGATTTGTCCTTAGTGTCACCGGAATTGTTTTTATTTTCTATAATCCGATATGTTATAAGTGAACCAAAGCCAACAATCAATAAGGTGTATATAATGTATTTTATTTTCATGGTTATTAGGTAAAGTGAGGATTAGCGTTTTGTAATTTTATGTTAAAAAACAAATTTAGGTTTTCAATTCGGAATCAGCAATTTGTTAATTTTTATTTAACGTTTGTCTATACAGATATTTTTAATAAATAAAAAAAAAAACTAATGAATCCTCAGAAATAGTAATGGAAAACAACATTTATAAATTCAGAAAATCAGTGGATATCAATCGTAATAAGATGTTAAAATGCTAAAAAGGTTTAAAGAAAAAGGGAAAAATATTTTATTTGAAAATGTTTACTATTTAAGAATTGGAAATTTTCGGCATAAAAAAAGAGAGCATTTGCTCTCTTTTTCTTTATATTTTAAATTTTGTTAATTGCAAGTTAGACCTTGTATAGGAGCAACAGCAACACCTGTACCACTAGCGGACCAATCGCCAGTAATTATACCACCACTATTAGATGAATTCCATTTTACTTTGATTTTTACTATTTCACATGCTCCCACACTTCCTTCAATAGTTATCACTCTATTAGAGCTTCCGCCTGGAGTTTTTTGTGAATGAGTTAAAGTACCACCTACTATCGTAACCACTGCATCAGAACCGGTGAAATTAGTTAAACCACCTTGAATTTTTAAATTAGATAAAGCTTCTTTTGAGGTAAAAGTATATTCAGCTTCACGGGATGTTCCACAAGAAATTGCTTTACCTGTAAATAAGTTTTCGCATGTGCTAATTTCAGGGCACAATCCAACAAGGTTGTAACTTACGTCAAATACCCCTTGTGGACCATTTCCAGCCACTTGTAATTTCAGATTAACTGCATCGCAAGCTTTCCAGTCTGCCTTAAGAGGAAACGTATAATTTGCCCAAGTGTTTGGTGCAGCTTTAATTCCTGAAGGAATGCCATCGATCACGAGGTCAGAATAACCCTCAGTACTTAGAACTTGAAGAACAAAGTGAGTACGTGTGTTGAAATATTTGATATAAACGGTTTTTGAAAACTTGTCTCCTCCCCATGAAACGGTTTGTTGATCAGATTTTCCAAAAAAAGTTTGACTGTCTTTTGCAATGCAATTGTCATTGCAATTTAGATAAGTTTCTAAAGCATAATCAGAACTTGGAAGTACAGTTGTAGTTATTGCCATTTTTTTGGCTGTTAGGTTACTACCTACGACAGCTTCTGTAGTAACATCAAGCGGTTCATTACTGCAGCTTATCATCGATATAGCAATTGCAAGGGTTAAAATGATTTTCTTCATTTGGATTGATTTTTAGTTAATTACAAAGTTATTCGTATTAATTAGAAACAAATATTAATAATATTTTTCAATCTGCATGTAGGATTAGTAATATAAACGATTAAGTTGAAAATTTAACGTCTAAATGCATTGTTTTTAAACTATTAGCACAATATTATGTGTGAACTAACATAATATATTATGAATTGGCAGTATTGTCGTCTAAAAAGCAAATTGTCTAGAGAAGTTATTAAAATTGTAGAACGAGAGTGGACAATTAAATACTGAAATATAGAAGATTTAACTTATATAATTCCAGATGTTTTTCTTTTTGGTAAGTTCTATATATACGGCTCTCAGTGTGGCGTGTTCTGGTTTCTGTAACGGGGCATCGGCGCTAAGGATTTTCTGGGCATGTTCTCTGGCTAAAGCCAAGATATCTCTGTCTCTTACAATATCGGCGATTTGAAGGTTAAGGACACCACTTTGTTGGGTCCCCATCAGGTTTCCGGGGCCACGAAGTTTCAGGTCGACTTCAGCGATTTCAAAGCCGTCATTGGTACTTACCATGGTTTCCATTCGGGTTTTACTATCGCTGCTCAATTTGTGACTTGTCATCAGGATACAATAACTCTGATCGGCACCACGACCCACACGACCTCTTAGCTGATGGAGTTGGGAAAGGCCAAAACGCTCCGCACTTTCAATAATCATCACCGAAGCATTAGGCACATTGACGCCCACTTCAATCACGGTGGTAGCGACCATAATATTGGTTTTCCCTTCCGAAAAGCGTTTCATTTCAGCATCTTTATCCGCCGGTTTCATTTTTCCGTGCAAAATGGAAATAGAATACTGAGGCAAAGGGAAATCACGGGAGATACTCTCGTAACCGTCCATCAAATCCTTGAAATCCATTTTTTCGGATTCTTGAATTAATGGGTAAACAATGTAAATTTGTCTGCCAATGGCAATTTCATCTCGGATGAATTTCCAAACTTTCAGTCGGTTGGAGTCAAAACGATGCACGGTTTGTATGGGTTTTCGACCCGGAGGCAATTCGTCAATTACCGAAATATCTAAGTCGCCGTATAAACTCATCGCCAAAGTGCGCGGAATAGGAGTGGCGGTCATTACCAAAACGTGGGGCGGAATGGTGTTTTTTTTCCATAATTTAGAGCGCTGCTCGACGCCAAAACGGTGTTGCTCGTCAATAACGGCCAAGCCTAAATTTTTGAATTTTACTTTGTCTTCCAGTAAGGCATGTGTACCAATTAGTATTTGTAAAGTTCCGTTTTCTAACTCTTCATGGATTAATTTTCGACTGGCAGTTTTACTGGAACCCGTGAGTATTTTTATGTTTATATTCAGCTTATTAGCTAATTCTGAAAGACCTATAAAATGTTGATTTGCCAAGATTTCCGTAGGCGCCATCAAACAGGCTTGAAAGCCGTTGTCGATCGCCAAAAGCATGCTCATAAAAGCCACAATGGTTTTTCCGGAACCTACATCGCCTTGTAGTAATCGGTTCATTTGAGCATTACTACCCATATCAGCCCTTATTTCTTTAATCACTCTTTTTTGCGCTCCCGTAAGTTCAAAAGGCAGGTGATTTTGATAAAATTCATTAAAAAACTCGCCTACAATTGTAAAAGGATGTCCTTTTATTTTGTGCTTCTGAATCAGGTTTTTCATGATCAATTGCAATTGGATAAAGAACAATTCTTCAAACTTTAAGCGGTATTGGGCTTTCGCCAAAGCTTCGGCACTTTTTGGAAAATGGATGTTGAATAAAGCCGCTTTTTTAGGAATAAGCTGTAATTGTTGGATTAAGTAATCCGGCAAAGTTTCTGTAAATAAGGCTTGTGTTTCCAGAAACAGTTGCTGCATCATTTTGTTGATGGTTCGGTTTGAAATCCCGCGATTGCTTAGCGTTTCTGTCGAAGGATAAATGGCTTGCATGGCCGAGCGTAAACTTTGCTCGTGTTCGCTTAGCAATTCAATTTCGGGATGCGCCATATTGTACATGCCGTTGAACGAAGTGCATTTCCCAAAAATCACAATTACTTCATTGATTTTTAGAGATTCGCGAATCCATTTATGTCCTTGAAACCAGACCAATTCCATCTGGCCGGTATCATCCACAAAAGTTGCCACCAGGCGTTTTCGGCCTTTGGCAAACTCAACCGTTTTGACATTGATAATTTTGCCAATAATCTGTACTTCGGCCGCATTATTTTGCAATTCGTTGATTTTGTAATAACGGGTTCGGTCAATGTAGCGGTTGGGATACAAATTGATTAAATCGCCGTACTTGTGAATCCCCAGTTCCTTGCGCAGCAATTCGCCCCGATTGGGACCAACGCCTTTGAGGTATTCAATAGGGGTAAGCAGGAGATTGTTCATTTTGTCTTTTTGGAAAATAGAATAGAGAGAACAGAATATAGAAGTTCGGAGTCTTTTTCTTTGTTCTATTTTCTTTTCTCTTTTTTAAAAAGCGAAGATAGTTTTTTGTTTGGATATTCGAAAATAGATAAATTTCAGATAATTTTTTTTTACGTCTATAATGAATTTTATCTGATTTTATATTCCTTTATCTGAATTCATACTTAAAAAATAAGCTGTATTTTTGAAAAATATTAATGCTAATAAGACTTTGGACGATTTGTTTTCTAAAGTAATTGCATCAAATAAAACGGGAACTACATTTTAAAAAATTGAAATAAACTAAATTTATGATTGCGCCAGAAAAGCATAGAAGGGAAGAGGAAAGAATCAAATTTTTAGAATCCTATTCTATATTGGATACACTTCCAGAAATTGATTATGATAATTTAACAGCAATTGCAGCCGAAATATGTGGCACACCAATTTCTCTTATTAGTTTAATTGATAAAGATCGGCAATGGTTTAAGTCCCATCACGGTCTGGATATTTCTGAAACATCCAGAGAGTTTTCCTTTTGTGCCCATGTGATAAATGATCCGGATGATGTTTTTATCATTGAAGATAGCAGACAAGATGTACGTTTTCATGATAATCCAATCGTTTTAGGAGAGCCAAAAGTGATATTTTATGCAGGAATTCCTTTAATTAATGAAAAGGGATTACCAATTGGATCGTTTTGTGTAATTGACCATAAACCAAAGACATTAAGTCAAAATCAAATACATTCTTTAAAAGCACTTTCTGATCAAACCATGAAATTATTGGAATTGCGATTGAAGACTTTGGAATTGAAGAAAACAATGGAAAAACTTGAAAAGAAAAATGAGGAGTTAGAAAGATTTGCCAAAATTGCAGCTCATGATTTAAAATCGCCATTAGCCAATGTATCGGGACTTGCTGAGTTTTTTATTGAAAATTACAGTTCATCAATAGACGAAGAAGGACAAGAGATTATTCAGTTAATTAAAAGTTCTTCCGACAAGTTGAGACAAATGATTGACGGTTTACTGGAATACAGTAAAACCGATAAAATGTTAGCGGAAAATAAAACAGAAATTAATTTTAAAATTTTAATAGACGAAATTTCAAACCTTTTTATTTTTAAAAATAACTGTTCCATTACATTCAAATCAAATGTTGATTCAATAAAAACAAATAAAACCGCAATAGAACAAATATTGATAAATTTGATTGCAAATGCAATAAAATATAATGATAAAGAAATTACTGATATTGAAATTGAATTGTTGGAAGACGAAGATTTTTATAAAATTTCCGTTAAGGATAATGGTCCAGGTGTTTTAAAAGAAGATTATGAAAGAATTTTCCAGCTATTTGAAGTTCTATCAAATCAAGATCGTTTTGGAGAAAGAGGAAACGGAATAGGACTTGCTACTGTAAAAAAAATGGTGGAAGAGTTAGGAGGTACTATTTATGTGGAATCTGAAATGGGAAATGGATCAAAATTTACTTTCACAATAGCAAAATAGTAGACTGAATTGCTATATAGTAATATTTTCCAAATACAATTTTAGAAAATAAATAATAGAACGCACCGAAGTTAAATGACTTCGGTGTTTTTTTATACTAATATTGATGCTAAAAAGAATAATGTTAAATATCGATGGATTTAGTGATAAAGTATTGTAACCTATTGATTTTGAATCAGTAATCAGTTTAGGGTAACACTTTTTTTAAATGCTATTTTTCCACCAAATCACAATACCAAAATCCGTAATCAAAGGCATCGGTTGCACTGCTGTCGCAAGCGGTATCAGAGGAATGTTCTTTTGGTTTTTCATATTTTCGGTACACGATTTCGCCAATTTCAAAATCAATAGGCTTGGAGAAAATGGGACCGTCAAAGGTAAAGGTGTGATATTCACCGTTTTCGCCACAAACATCTACGTTTTCAGGCAAATCGTCAATAAAATCCTGATCAATCACACGGCCTACAAAACTTTTGTCGAGGAATCGCTCATTTACACATACCACTATCGTTTTAAAACCTAATGAAATAAATTCCTGAATCAAATCTTTTGTTGGAGTTTTCCAAAGCGGAAAAATACCTTCAAAACCGATATCCACCAATTTATCCTCTCTGTATTTGCGCAAATCTTCCAAAAAAATATCGCCAAAAACGGAATGAGTAACGCCTTGGTCTTTTAGTTTTGCCAATGTTTCCAGCATGACCTTTTCGTAGACTTCCATCGTGGGCATTTCGGGAATTTGCATTATTTCAAGGGGCAAGCCAATGCTTTTCGCCTGTTGTTCCAATAATTCTACCCGAACGCCGTGCATCGAAATGCGTTGAAACTCCTGATTTACACTGGTCAGCAAACAGCTAATTTCGAATTCGGGATGCTGTGAAATTTTATATAAGGCCAAGGCTGAATCTTTGCCGCTGCTCCAGTTAAATAAGGCTTTCTTTTTCAATGTCATTGTTTTGTGTATTTCTGTGGGTAAACTTACAAAATTAGTCGGATTAGTTCGTGAAACCTTTGTAACTTTGAAAATCACAAAAATCTCAGGGATGTTCTTGTATAAAAATAGATATCAAATAGAGTCCAATCGATTGAAAAATTGGAATTATAATTCGTTTGATTAAACAACCCCAAAAATTGGAATACGGATTCCATTAAATTTAATTAGAATGAAATACCTTTTTCTTTTAATATCTTCTTTCACATTTGCGCAACAGACCCAATTTGTTGATTTTAAATCGGTTTTAGGAAAAATAGCGATTAATGCAACGGCTAAATCTATTTCTGGTGATGTAAACTATGATTTTGAAGTATTGAAACCCATCGACACGATTAAAATCGACGCTCAAAATATGGAATTTTCAGATTTGAAACTCAATGGGAATCCCATCAATTATCGAAATACCAACAAAGAATTGCAAATTATTTTTCCGTTTAAAAAAGGGAATAACCAATTGACATTCCACTATCAGGCCAAACCCAAACAAACTTTGTATTTTGTAGGTTCTGCCGCGGCTGATGATTTACAGATTTGGACACAAGGTCAAGGAAAATATAGCAGTCATTGGTTTCCGAGTTTTGATGATGTGAATGAGAAAGTGGTATTCAGTTTGGAAATTGCTTTTGACAAAGATTACCAAGTAATTTCAAATGGTATTTTGAAGGCTAAGTCGGAAATAAATGGAATTTTGACTTGGAGCTATAAAATGCAAAAACCGATGAGCTCTTATTTGTTGATGCTGGCTATTGGAAAATTTGAAAAAAACGTTCAAAAATCAAAGTCTGGGATTCCTTTGGAAATGTATTTTGAGCCAAAAGACACGGACAAATTGGAGCCTACTTATCGCTATTCAAAAAGAATGTTTGACTTTTTGGAAAAAGAAATAGGAATGAAATATCCTTGGAAAATTTACAAACAAAATCCGGTTCGGGATTTCTTGTACGCGGGCATGGAAAATACCTCTGCGACGCTGTTTTCGAGCCGATATGTTGTTGATTCCATTGGTTTTGAAGACCGCAACTACATCAATGTCAATGCGCATGAATTGGCACACCAATGGTTTGGAGATTTAGTCACTGCCCAAAGCGGGAAACACCATTGGTTGCAGGAAGGTTTTGCAACCTATTACGCTTTGCTGGCCGAAAGGGAAATCTTTGGTGAGGATTATTTTTATTCCAAATTATACGAATCCGCTCAGCAAATAAAATATGCTTCGAGAACGGACACGATTCCGGTTTTGAATGAAAAGGCGAGTTCGTTAAGTTTCTATCAAAAAGGCGCTTGGACCTTGTTTGCATTGCATGAAGCAATAGGAGATAAGGCATTTAAAAAAGCGGTACGAAACTATTTGAAAAAGAATGCTTTTAAAACGGTTACCACTCAGGATTTTTGGGATGAAATCAATAGAGTATCAGATTTTGACACCAATAATTTTAGTAAAGTCTGGCTTGAATCAAGTGTAGCTGATAGTCAAGAAATCAATAAATTGCTTAATAAGAATAAAGCGATGAAGCTGTTGTTTGAAGTGGAACAGGCCAAGAAAAAAACACTGGCAGAGAAAGAGGAGTTTTTTGTCGAAATTTTAAAATCGAAGGCGTATTCCGCCATAAAAGAAGCGGTGGTCGGCCAGCTAAAAAATGAAAAATTTGAAGCTAAAAAGCAACTGCTCGAGCTTGCTTTGGAAACTAAAAATATCCAAGTGCGCCAAGCGGTAGCCGCTTCATTGTCAAAAATTCCAGAAGATTTCAGGCTGCAATATGAGAGTTTACTCGATGATCGTTCTTATCAAACCCAGGAAATAGCCTTATACAATTTGTGGAATAATTTCCCGGAATTCCGTATTGATTATTTGGACAGATCAAAAGATTGGATTGGTTTCAACGATTTTAATCTAAAAACACTGTGGTTATCGTTGTCGATTTCGACACCAAATTATACTGTAGACAAGGAAAAACTTATAAAGGAATTGGTTCAGTATTCGTCACCGGCTTTTGAAGCGATTACAAGACAAAATGCATTAGAGAAGCTCGTTAGTTTTAAATTGATTGACGATGACGTTCTGAAAAATCTTGTCAATGCCACGACGCATCATATGTGGCAATTTTCTAAATATGGAAGAGATACTATTCGCACTTTGCTGAAAAATAAGGAGTGGAGAACTTCATTTGAACGCATTATGCCTGATTTGAATGAAAAAGAGCAATTTCAATTGAATAGATTGTTAAATTAGTCTTATATTTAAGTGATTGTAAGCTGGTTTTTAATGATTTCTGTATGATTTTTATAAAATAGTTATGAAAGCATTGGTGATTTCTGGTGGCGGAAGTAAGGGCGCTTTTGCTGGAGGTGTGGCTCAATATTTATTGCAAAATAAAAATAAAAACTACGATCTGTTCATTGGAACTTCAACTGGAAGCCTGCTTATTCCTCATTTGGCTTTAGGAAAAATTGATAAAATTTATAGTGCTTTTACTGAGGTTAATATGGCTAAAATCTTTGATGTTAATCCTTTTATTGTTAAAAACAAAAACGGAATTGACACTGTAACAATTAATCATTTCAATATAATCAAACAGTTTTTCAGAAGGAGAAGAACCTTTGGTGAAAGTAAAAGGTTACTTAATTATATAAAGGAAAGCTTCACAATGGATGATTTTAGGCAATTGAAGGCATTGCAAACAGATATTGTGATTAGTGTTACGAACCTTTCTAAAAATAGAGCCGAATACAAATCCATTCATGATTGTAACTATGATGAATTTTGCAATTGGATTTGGATTTCTAGTAACTATATTCCCTTTATGAGTTTGGTTTCGATAAACGGATTTGATTACGGTGATGGAGGATTTTCGAGTCTGGTACCTATTCAGCAAGCCATCATTCGCGGTGCTACCGAGATAGATGTGATTGTTTTGGAAACCGAAAAGACAACCGCTAAAATTGCCATCGGAAAAAATCCCTTTTCACTATTGATTGATTTATTCCGAATTGAATTGGATCAAATTGAAAAGCATGATATCTTGTTAGGAAAACTAACCGCAGCTGATAATAATGTAAAATTAAATATTTTCTACACGCCTATAGAACTGACGCACAACGCTCTGGTATTTAATAATGATAAAATGAAAGAATGGTGGAAAACGGGATTTGATTACGCTCAGAATAAAAGCGAACCTAAAGAAAACCTCATTTGATTTTACCACAGCTGTCCTACTTCGTTTTTTATAAAAGCCAAAGCAGCACTGCTTGGAGACGGTTTTTCCAATAAATCAGCAATAACTAATTCCCGCAAAGCATCTGCGTCTTTTACTTTCTCGTTTCTGGCAGCTAGTCGAATCATTTGGATAGTAGCGTTCTTTGCCGTTACAATAATGGACCAACATTCATCAGAAATGTAAACTTGTTGGGATAAATTATGTTCAAACTCTTGTTCGATCTGTGCAATTACAAAATTTTGGTACTCAGTTTTATCATCAGAAATCGGATTAATACGCACCATTAATTGCGAAGGATTGATGCGTTCCATTAACAAAGTCAATCGCTCATAAGCTTGTAAACGAAGTGGTAAGGTGGCTGATTGATTGTCTTTTTGCAACAACCATCGTCGTGTGTTTTGTTGATCCTTAAAATGGGAATTGAATAAAAAATAAGCGACACCGCCTGTTATTAAGGAAGGAAGCGAAAAAGCAATTATGTCAACTATAGTGTTTGAGTCCATTTGGTTTAAATTTTGAAAAACAAAAATATACTTTTTGCCGATAAATTCGCATCAATTCCAATGGAATGTTAACAGGGAGTGTTACTTTTGCGGCAAAAAGATCAGGCTGAAATAGTTTAGATTCCCTTTAATTCTTATCGCAAATTATAAATGGACGTTTATATCATTGTTTTTCTCTGTCTGGCTGCTTTTGCGGCTGGATTTATTGATGCTATTGTAGGTGGCGGCGGACTGATTCAAACTCCTGTAGGCTTAATTTTGTTGCCCAATTTACCGGTTTCAACTGTTATTGGAACTTTAAAAATACCGGCCTTTAGCGGGACTTCATTTGCTGCTTTTCAATACCTGAAAAAGGTAGAAATGAATTGGAAATTATTGTTTGTCATGATGGGAGTAGCCTTGCCTTCTGCATTTTTAGGATCGACCTTGTTGACTTATATTAGCAATGATTTTATGAAGCCCTTATTGCTTTTTATCCTTTCGCTTTTAGCGATTTATACCTACGCCAAGAAAAATTTCGGACAACATGTGGAACGAAATATTTCTGAAAGAACTCAAATTTTAAATGCAATACTAATCAGTTTTGTGGTTGGTTTTTATGATGGATTTATTGGTCCTGGAACCGGTAGTTTTTTAGTGGTTGCTTTTATTGCCTTAATGGGTTTTGATTTTCTTCATGCTTCTGCAAATGCTAAAATGGTCAATCTGGCGACTAATTTTGGATCGATCTGCTTATTTATGATCAAAGGAAAAATAATTTGGGCCATCGCTTTGCCTATGGCTGCGAGTAACGCCCTTGGTGGGTGGATTGGTGCTAAACTGGCTATTTCTAAAGGAAACGGTTTTATTCGCATTTTCTTCTTGGTAGTTGTCGTGGGAACTTTGATTCGTTTTGCTTATGATGTCTTTTTTAAATAAGATTAATTGCTGTTTTTACTTCTGTTTAAGAACTTTCTAATTCTTAAATTCTTATTTTTGCATAAATAGAAAATTTCAATGCAAAAATACATTTCCCAACTTAACGAAGCCCAACGCGAACCCGTATTACAGAAAGACGGACCGATGATTATTATTGCCGGTGCTGGTTCAGGAAAAACACGTGTGTTAACCATAAGAATTGCCTATCTGATGCATCAGGGAATAGATGCATTCAACATTTTGTCGCTTACCTTTACCAATAAGGCAGCGCGTGAAATGAAAAATCGTATTTCTGATATTGTTGGAAGTAGCGAGGCAAAAAATCTTTGGATGGGAACTTTTCACTCTGTTTTTGCTAAAATATTGCGTTCCGAAGCTTCCCTTTTGGGCTACCCATCTAATTTTACGATATACGATTCCCAGGATTCCCTTCGTGCAATCTCCGGGATTATCAAAGAAATGCAATTGGATAGAGATGTCTATAAACCCAAACAGGTTTTGAGTAGGATTTCTAATTTTAAAAATAGTTTGATCACTGTTAAAGCTTATTTCAACGATCCCGATTTGCAGGAAGCCGATGCGATGTCCAAAAAACCAAGAATGGGAGAGTTGTATCAAAGATATGTGGAAAGATGTTTCAAATCTGGAGCGATGGATTTTGATGATTTGTTGTTGAAAACAAATGAGTTGCTAACCCGATTCCCAGAAGTTCTAGCCAAATACCAAAACCGTTTTCGTTATATTCTGGTGGATGAGTATCAGGATACGAATCATTCCCAATATTTGATTGTAAGAGCTTTATCGGACAAATTCCAAAATATTTGTGTGGTTGGTGATGATGCCCAAAGTATTTATGCGTTCCGTGGAGCAAATATCAATAACATTTTGAATTTCCAGAAAGATTATGAAGGCGTAAAAACCTTCCGACTCGAACAGAATTACCGTTCGACCAGAAATATCGTTGAAGCGGCAAATACGATCATCGATAAAAATAAGGTCAAATTGGATAAAATCGTTTGGACAGCCAATGATTTTGGTCCAAAGATTAAAATACACCGCAGCATGACCGATGCCGAAGAAGGGCGTTTTGTTGCCAGTACCATTTTCGAACAAAAGATGCAAAACCAAATGACCAATGGTCAGTTTGCGATTTTATACCGTACCAATGCACAGTCCCGTGCGATGGAGGATGCCTTGAGAAAAAGAGATATTCCGTATCGAATTTATGGAGGATTGTCCTTTTATCAAAGGAAAGAGATAAAAGATATACTCTGTTATTTGCGATTGGTAATCAATCCAAAAGATGAGGAAGCATTGATGCGCGTTATTAATTATCCGGCTCGCGGTATTGGTGATACGACTGTTGAGAAGTTGACTGTAGCAGCCAATCATTACAAGCGTTCCATATTTGAGGTAATGCAAAATATAGATAAAATTGACTTGAAACTGAATTCGGGAACCAAGCAAAGATTGAAAGATTTTGTGACGATGATTCAGAGTTTTCAGGTCATCAATGAAAATCAGGATGCCTTTTATATCACCGATCATGTTGCTAAAAAAACGGGATTGGTACAGGAACTGAAAAAGGACGCCACACCGGAAGGAATGGCAAAAATTCAGAATATCGAAGAACTCTTAAACGGACTTAAGGATTTTACCGAAGGGCAAAAAGAAATAGATGGTGCTCGTGGGGCTTTGTCTGAATTCATGGAAGACGTAGCATTGGCAACGGATTTAGATAAAGACACCAGCGACGAAGACCGTGTGGCTTTGATGACCATACACTTGGCCAAAGGATTAGAATTTCCCCATGTTTTTGTGGTGGGAATGGAAGAGGATTTGTTCCCTAGCGCGATGAGTATGAGTACCCGATCGGAACTGGAGGAGGAACGACGCTTGTTTTATGTTGCGCTGACAAGGGCGGAGCATCAGGCTTATTTGACTTATGCCCAATCCAGATACCGCTGGGGTAAGTTGACAGACAGTGAACCTTCTCGTTTTATCGAAGAAATTGATGCGCAATATCTGGAGTATCTGACTCCGGCAGAAAGTAATTATCGTTATCGACCGATGATTGATATTGATGTTTTTGGAGATGTAGATAAATCAAAACTGCGTTTGGCAAAACCTGCCAATGCGACGCCTCCAAAATATATTACGGATAAGGAACCCAAAGCGGATATAAATATTCGAAAATTAAAACCAGTATCAGCCAATACTCCGTCTGCGAATGCTAATTTGTTTGACAATAAATTAGTAGCTGGAAATGTGGTAATGCACGAACGTTTTGGCAAAGGGCAAGTTTTAAACTTAGAGGGCGTGGGTGCTGATAAAAAAGCAGAAATCAAGTTCGAAGTAGGGGGAATCAAAAAATTATTGTTGCGTTTTGCAAAACTGGATATTATTGGATAAAAATCTTTAAGTCTGAAACTTTAAACCAAAACAAATGGCTCAATTTATAAAAATATACGAAGACAAACCCAGCGAAGCGGCTATAGCCAAAGTAGTAAAGGTTTTAAAAGAAGGCGGTTTGGTGATTTATCCAACAGATACTGTTTACGGTTTGGGTTGTGATATTACAAATTCCAAAGCTTTAGAGCGCATCGCCAGAATAAAAGGTATTAAATTAGATAAAGCTAATTTTTCTTTTATTTGTCACGATTTGAGTAATTTATCAGATTATGTGAAGCAAATTGATACCTCCACTTTTAAATTGTTAAAAAGAGCTTTACCAGGACCTTATACATTTATTTTGCCGGGAAATAATAACTTGCCAAAGGAATTCAAAAAGAAAACCACAGTGGGAATTCGGGTTCCTGATAATTCCATTGCTTTGGAAATTGTACGTCAGTTAGGAAATCCTATTGTTTCCACTTCGATTCATGATGAAGATGATGTAATCGAATATACTACAGATCCAGAGCTTATTTTTGAAAAATGGCAAAACCTGGTCGATTTGGTTATTGACGGAGGTTATGGTGACAACGTAGGTTCTACTATTATTGATTTATCAGGACATGAACCGGTTATAATCAGGGAAGGTAAGGGTGATGTAGATATTATCTAAAGATTATTTACCATTCACTAGCCGATAAATGCATTTCACTATCTTTATTTTTTATTAAAATTCAAATTATACGACTTTTGATTTGAATTTTAAAAAACAGCATTATGAAAGCATTTAAAAAGTTTTGTTTACTGACTATTCTATCTTACACTATTTATATAGTATCATTTATCGTCATTCTAGGTAATTTTAGCGCTAATTTTACAGGTTCTCTATCGCTGATATTTAGTGTTTATTTGGGATATTTTGTAGTAGCTTCATTTAGTTATGTATACATTTTTGAAAAATTACAAAATAAAAAAGAGAGTATTTTGCATAATTTATTGATTTCAGTGGTATGTATTTTTGTTTTGCTATTGATTTACAATGTACTTATTTTAGGAAATTTTTTTATAATTAATAAAAATTTCTATACGTATATAATCTCTAATTATTTTCTTTGTCTTTGTATTTTTTCATTTGACTATTTAGGTGTGACATTAATAACATATTCTAAATCCTACCAATTAGTTTTTGATGAAAAAATACTTTTTTATATTAAATTAATTGTGTCAGTAAGTACTATTGTATCCCTATTTGGAATGATGTTAATATTGACTCAAATCGAAAGTGCATTCCCTACTTTTGATTATTTGTCCGTAAATAAGCTAATTGCTATTTTTATTGAAGTAGGGGTATATTGTCTTTTGGTTACAAGTGTTTCATTAGTTTTAATCTGGGGATTATCACGTTTATCATGGTTAAAACAAAACAATTTATTGATAGTCCTTATACTTTTTTTATCACTGACCTTTCTATTAAGATTACAGATACGCGTTTACGATAATCATTTTTTAAATTCTTTTTTTGATCCCTCCACTTTATCAGGTCCATTGTTAATGGTTGTACTTCTGTATCGTAATAAGCAAAAAAAGACAGCTTTTAAAATAAAAAGTTTGGCTAATTCCGTTTCCAAAAAAGAAGCTGAATATTTGCAATTGAAAAATCAGGTGAATCCTCATTTTTTGTTCAATAATTTGAACACTTTAATTTCTTTTATCGAAATAAATCCTAAGAAAGCGGTTGAATTCGGTCATCATTTATCGAATACCTATCGTCATTATTTAAAGAATCAAGACGATGATTTTGTTTTACTGAAAGAGGAATTAGAGTTCATAAAAGAATATTTAGAAATTTATAAGGCGAAATTTGAAAATGGTTTTTCATTTGAAATTAGCGCTCTTCCAAAAGAAAACGAATATATATTGTCCCTTTCGCTGCAGGAAATTGTAGACAACGTTTTTAAGCATAACAAGATGGACGAAGAGAGTCCTTTGGAAATACGAATTTCCACAAGTGATGATGGCTTGCTTATTGAGAATTCCGTTTCTAATAAATTCAGCAAGCAATCCAATCAAGTAGGTTTGGAAAATATTAATAAACGCTACAAAATTTTGACTAATAAAGAAATCGATATTAATGGTAGTTCAAGCATGCATCAAGTAAATCTTCCCATTTTAACACTTGAATCTTAATGACAGCAGTAATTATAGAGGATGAAATACCGGCAGGAAAACGGCTTGAAAAGATATTAATGAAAAAAGATTACATCGTTTTGGCTATTTTGCCTTCGGTTGTGAGTGCCCTGAAATGGTTTGAAGGAAACAGTCAGCCGGATTTGGTTTTCATGGATATCAAACTAAGAGATGGAAATTGTTTCAGGATATTGGATAAAATTCAAATACAATCCAAAATTGTCTTCACCACGGCCTATGATGAATTTGCATTGAAGGCATTCAATTATAATGCTATTGATTATCTTTTGAAGCCGATTGATGAATCTAAGTTGGATAAGATGATTTCAAAATACAATGCTTTTAAAACGGGTTTTACAAATGCGTTGAACTGGAAAGTTTTGGAAGAAAATATAGAAAATAAATTTAAGACTTCTTTCATTGTTTCTGCTGGGAACCATATTATAAAAATCGAATCCCATGAAGTGATTTGTTTTTTTAGTGATATCAATGCTACTTTCATTTTGACCAATCAAAACAGGCAATTTGTGATTAATAATTCTTTAGATAGCTTAGAACAACAACTTCAACCAAAGTCGTTTTTTAGAATCAACCGAAAGTATCTTGTCAATAAAAAATACATCTCAGCATTGAAAAATGAGGGTCAAATGCTACTTCAAATTCCTGAAGCAAAAGAATTTGATTTCGTGGTCAGCCGATTGAGAATAAAGACCTTTTTAGAATGGTATAAGGCATAAAAAAACGTCTCGAATATCGAGACGTTTTCTGTTTAGGCAATTTGCATTGACAAACCGCTATTTGAAATCAAAACTATTTTTGTTGTTTTTTCATTTCTTTTTCAATCATATCGTAGAATTGATCGATTTTTGGTAATACAACGATACGAGTTCTTCTGTTGCGTGCTCTGTTTTCAGCAGAATCATTCGCAACTAAAGGAATGTAAGAACTTCTACCTGCAGCAATCAATTGCTCTGGTTTAACACCTAATTGATTTGTAAGTACACGGATGATAGAAGTGGAACGTTTCACACTTAAATCCCAGTTGTCCAATAGAACTCCGCTTCCGTTCAATGGAACATTGTCAGTATGACCTTCAACCATACATTCAAAATCAGGTTTGTCATTTACTACTTTTGCAACTTTAGCTAATACTCCTTTTGCTTTGTCAGACACTTCATAGCTGCCTGTTTTAAACAATAATTTATCAGCGATGGAGATGAAAACAACTCCTTTTTCTACGTTGATTTCGATATCTGGATCAGAGATTCCAACAGAGCTTTTCAAACTAGAAACTAATGCTAATGTTACACTGTCTTTCTTGGTTAAAGCGTCTTGAAGTCTTGAAATTTTTAAATCTTTCTCTTTTAAGCTTTCTAATGATTTTTCTAAATTTTCAGCACCTTTAGAGGTTAACATTGTCAAATCTTTTGACACATTAATCAATCCTTGATTGTGCTCTTTTAAACCAGCAACAGTAGCAGTAAGTCCCGCTTTTTCTTCTAGGCAAGAATTTAATTTTACAGTTGCGCTATTTAATAAATCTTGAGTTTCTTTGTTACGAGCTTCTAAATCGGCATATTTTTTCTTAGAAACACATGAAGTTAAAAGTGCCAACACAGATAAGGCAATTACAATTTTTTTCATAAATTTAATGTTAGTGTGAATTACAAAGTTAGTTTTTAAAGATTAGATTATACAAATAAATTATGTTAAAATCATTTAACAAAAATCTTGCCACAATTTATATAATAGTTATAAACGATGCTTTTTTGGTTATAGTATTTCTTTGTTTGGAATTGTGCTCTTTTTTTATAAGTGTCTGAAAATAAATTATAAAAAGAGAAATGAGCCTTAAGGATTGCAGTAAAATGAGAGAATTTCCCCTTTGAAATGAATTGGAGTCCGGCAATTCCGTCCAAAATCATTCTTAAAAAGAGTACTTTGTATAGGCTTTCTTTAGGTAAATTTTTAGTCAACATCAATAGCGAATTTCTAAAATTAAGAAAGGTTTTTCTTGGATTTCCTTGTTGCAAGGTTGCTCCGCCCACATGATAAACCACCGATTTGTAATTGTATTTTATTTTATGTCCTTTATTAAATGCGCGCCAGCACAAGTCAATTTCCTCCTGATGTGCAAAAAAATCATCATCAAAACCGTTCAATTCCTTATAAACAGCACTTCGTATAAAAAAGCAAGCCCCCGAAGCCCAAAATATTTCACGGTTGTCATCGTATTGGCCTAAGTCTTTTTCGATAGTATCAAAAATACGCCCTCGGCAATAAGGATAACCATATTTGTCTATAAAACCTCCGGCAGCTCCTGCATATTCAAAATATTGTTTGTTTTTAAAATCCAATATTTTAGGTTGGATGATGGCTATATCTGGTTCCTTGTCAAAAGTTTCAAGAATAGGTCCTAACCAGTTTTGGGTTGCTTCAATATCAGAGTTGATTAAAGCATAGATTTCGGCATCAATGTGTTTCAAGGCTTCATTGTAACCTTGTGCAAAACCAAAATTGCCTTTGTTTTTAACTATTTGAACATTGGGAAAGTGCTTTTCCACAAATGAAACTGAAGTATCTGTAGAGGCGTTATCGGCAACATAAATTGTCGCTTCAGGTGAAAATTGTATGATGGAAGGCAAAAATTGCTCTAATAGTTGAACTCCATTCCAGTTAAGTATGACGACTGCTATTTTTTTCAAGTTTTATTTTTTAGGGGTAAAGTTCGAAAAGATTTTTACTAAAATCACAAAATTTTATAGTACAAAATGAGCTCCCTCAATGTTCGCAAAGCGAAATTATATAGGGAGTTCCATAATTATAAATGGCTGCTAAAATCTGGAAGCTCTCTCAAAAATTCATATTTTTCATTTTCATAATCCATTTGGCAAAAGTAATGATTCAAACCATTGGTAACCATCAAAAATTGAGCATTCAGCGTCATATTATAACGAGCAATTTGGTCGAATGTCGCTTGCGCTATTTTTATTTCGGGAGCCTTGCATTCGATCAAAACAAAAATAGAGCCGTCGGGCTTAAAAACCACTACATCGTATCTTTTTTTCAATCCGTTGACTTTTAATACTTTTTCAACATTAATTAAGGATTTGGGATATTTTTTCTCTTCCATTAAAAACTGAACCACATGCTGACGAACCCATTCTTCGGGTGTGAGAATGATAAATTTTTTCCTGATTTCATCGAAAATGGATACTTTATTTTCGCTATTTTTGAACCGAAAGTTATAAAGTTGGAAATTTAATTTTTGCATGAAGCAAAAGTATTAAATAAGTTTAAAATTTAAAGTTTAAAAGCTTCATTCGAAACAACAAACTTTAAAATTCAAACTTTAAACAAAGAGGAATGGACGAGGTTATCAAAATTGTAAACGATATCAAGGGCGGAAACATCAAACCAATCTATTTTTTGATGGGGGAAGAGCCGTACTATATCGATAAATTATCGGATTATATAGAAGCCAACGTATTGTCAGAGGAAGAAAAAGGATTCAATCAAACCGTTTTGTACGGCAGAGACGTAACTATAGAAGACATTGTTTCTACAGCCAAGCGTTATCCTATGATGGCAGAGCGTCAAGTGGTCATTGTAAAAGAAGCGCAAGACTTAAGCCGTACTATTGATAAACTGGAAACTTATGCCGAAAACCCGATGGCATCAACCGTTTTGGTGTTGTGCTATAAATACAAAACCTTAGACAAGCGTAAAAAAGCTACTAAATTATTAGCTAAAAACGGGGTGGTTTACGAAAGCAAAAAGCTATATGAAAATCAAGTTGGAGATTGGATAAAGCGGGTTTTATCAGCAAAAAAGTATGCAATAGAACCTAAAGCTGCTGCAATGTTGGTTGAATTTTTGGGAACTGATTTGAGTAAGATCAATAACGAATTGGAAAAATTGAAGATTATTTTACCCAAAGGAAGCACCATCAGTCCAAAAGATATTGAGGAAAACATTGGTTTTAGTAAAGATTTCAATGTTTTTGAATTAAGAAAAGCAATCGGGGAGCGCAACCAACTTAAGGCGTACACTATAGCTGAAAATTTTGCCAATAATCCAAAAGAAAATCCAATGGTGGTTACCACCAGTTTGGTTTTTGGCTTTTTTGTTCAATTGCTCAAATACCATGGGTTGAAAGATAAAAATCCGAAAAATGTGGCCGCCGTAATCGGGGTGAATCCGTTTTTCTTGAAAGAATATGATGTGGCACTTAAGAATTATCCGATGCGAAAGGTGAGTCAAATTGTGGCTTCTTTGAGAGAGATTGACGTAAAAAGCAAAGGAGTAGGAGCAAATGCAATGTCAAATGCTGATTTATTAAGAGAAATGCTTTATAATATATTTAATTAGCAGTTTAAATTAACGATATTTGCACTTCTAAATTATACCACAATTATGGGAATGAATAAGAACACCATTTTAGGATGGGCTACTTTTATTATGATATTAATGGGATTACTCTTAATTGGTCTAGGCGCTTTCAGATACAGCGATGTTTCCGGATGGGGATTTGCAGCCGTAGGCGTTGGATTCTTGGCTATTGCCTGGGTTTTCAGTTCTCTGAAGGGGAGAGTTTAAGTACTATTTTAAATGTTGAATTTTAAATTTTAAATAAAAAAATGGCAGACGATAAAAAAGTGATATTTTCAATGTCAAAGTTGAGTAAAACCTACTCAAGCAGTAACAAACAAGTTTTAAAAGACATCTATTTGAGTTTCTTTTACGGAGCAAAGATTGGTATTTTAGGTCTTAATGGTTCAGGAAAATCTTCTTTATTAAGAATTATTGCCGGTGCCGATAAAAATTATCAAGGTGATGTCGTTTTTGCACCCGGATACACAGTGGGTTACTTGGAGCAAGAACCAATTTTGGACGACAGCAAAACAGTGATCGAAATTGTAAAAGAAGGAGTTGCCGAAACTATGGCAGTTTTAGAAGAATATAATAAAATTAACGATTTATTCGGCCTTCCTGAAAACTATGAGGATCCAGATAAAATGGATAAGTTAATGGATCGTCAGGCGCTTTTACAAGATAAAATTGATGCTTTGGGTGCTTGGGAAATTGATACCAAATTAGAAATTGCCATGGATGCTTTGCGTACTCCGGAAGCAGATACGCCAATTAAGAATTTATCAGGTGGAGAACGCCGTCGTGTTGCCTTATGTCGTTTGTTATTGCAACAACCGGACGTTTTGCTTTTGGATGAGCCTACGAATCACTTGGATGCCGAAAGTGTTCTTTGGTTAGAGCAACATCTGGCACAATATGCAGGAACTGTAATTGCGGTAACGCACGATAGGTATTTCTTGGATAATGTGGCGGGTTGGATTTTAGAATTAGACAGAGGAGAAGGTATTCCTTGGAAAGGAAATTACTCTTCTTGGTTGGAACAAAAATCTGGTCGTATGGCGCTAGAAGAGAAAACGGCTTCAAAACGCAGAAAAACATTGGAACGTGAGTTGGACTGGGTTCGTCAAGGTGCCAAAGGACGTCAAACGAAACAAAAAGCGCGTTTGCAGAACTACGACAAACTTTTGAATGAAGACCAAAAACAATTGGACGAAAACCTGGAGATTTACATCCCTAACGGTCCGCGTTTAGGAACCAATGTCATTGAAGCCAAAAATGTTTCAAAAGCTTTTGGAGAGAAATTATTATACGATAATTTGAATTTCAAATTACCACAAGCTGGAATTGTGGGGATTATTGGGCCCAATGGCGCTGGTAAATCGACTATTTTTAAAATGATCATGGGCGAAGAAAAACCAGATAGCGGAGAATTTGCTATCGGGGAAACCGTGAAAATTGCTTATGTGGACCAATCGCATTCCAATATTGATCCGGAAAAATCCATTTGGGAAAATTTCTGTGACGGTCAGGAATTGATTATGATGGGCGGTCGCCAAGTGAATTCTCGCGCTTATTTGAGCCGATTCAATTTTGGCGGAAGCGATCAAAATAAGAAAGTGGCGACACTTTCCGGTGGAGAGCGTAACCGTTTGCATCTTGCGATGACTTTAAAAGAAGAAGGCAACGTTTTGCTATTGGATGAGCCTACCAATGATTTGGATGTGAATACCCTTCGTGCATTAGAAGAAGGATTGGAGAATTTTGCCGGTTGTGCCGTGGTTATTTCACACGACAGATGGTTCTTGGATAGAATTTGTACGCACATCTTGGCTTTTGAAGGAAACTCTGAAGTGTACTATTTCGAAGGTGGTTTCTCTGATTATGAAGAAAACAAAAAGAAACGTTTAGGTGGAGATTTAACTCCAACAAGATTAAAATACAGAAAATTAATCAGAAGTTAATTTTTACTTTTTTTTGAATAATAAAAAGAGGATGTCTAGCAGCATCCTCTTTTTTTATTTCTTTTTTCGGTCGTTATTCATCATTAATAAAACTGCCGTAACTAATCCTATTACGACAAAACCAAAGACAAAAACAATGATTATCGAACCGTTATCCCAATTGTAAAGCGCTATATTTTTCATATTTTCAGTATTTAGAATACCAAAAATAGAAATTCTATTAAGCATAGAACATGATAAAAATCAGTAATTTCGGATTTAGTGTAAAAATTTAGATTCTAAATCGGCAGTAGGGAGTAGGCAGTGTTCTTTTTTTCCATACCATTGGTATCGGTTTTTGGCAACATAATCATAAACAGAATCCGAAAATGCTGTTGGAAATATTTTGAAAACAGTCAACAAACTGTAAAAAGAGCCAAGATCTTGAACTATTTCTAAAACGGCTTCTGATTTACAGGAGTAGGCAATCCCAGGTTCGTAAAGGATAACACTGTCACTTTTTTTGGGGTCAATCCCAATGTGTTTGAGAATCTGTTGTCCCATATCAGATTCGATGGCAGCAAATCTAAAGAGGTCTTTTTTATCGTGTTTAATAATGAATTGCACCGTCGAATTGCACAAATTGCAAATGCCGTCAAAGAGGATTATTTTTTTGTCTTTAGGGAAATCAAGCATTTTTTTAGTTTTAGTTATTACGAGGCATGAAGCAATCGCATTTAGTTTCTTAAGTTGAGTCTGTGCTAGTGTGATTGCTTCGTGCCTCGCAAAGACGCTACTGACTGAACACTGTAATCTGAATACTGATTACTTTTTCTTAACAGCTTCAACCAGTTCTAATTCATCCAAACTTACCTTAGAAGTAAAGACGCCATAATTGACTGTAGCCTTGTTTTTTTCAATGATATCAATACTTCCCACTGCTTTTCCATCGAGCATGCGCACTCTGTCGCCTACCTTTAAAATGTGTTTTGGTTTTTCAATTATCGGTTTGAGTTTCTTTTCTTTCTTTTCTTTTCTGATTTCTTCAACTTGAACAGTTACTTCGGCAATGATTTCTTTCTTCTTTTCAATAATTGCTTTTACCTCCTTTGGAGAAGCTTTCTTGCGTTTTGAATTCTCGATTTCGATAATTTTCAAAAACTCACCAATCAGGTCTTTCTTGTTCTTATTGTTGAAATATTTCTCGGCTATATCTTCAATTTTTTGACCTATGTAAATTGTTTTCTGATTGCTGTCATACAATTCCTGATAGCTTTCCAGTTTTTGCTTGATTTTGACATTGATGGTTTCCATTTTCTTGCCTTCTTCGCGTGCTTTACTTTCTTCTTCTTTCAGCGTTTGCGATGTTTTTTCCATCTTTGAACGCTCTTTTTGAAGGGTGGCAATAGTCTTATCAAAACGTACTTTTCCAACTTCAATTTTCTTTTTGGCGCGATTGATTAGGCTAAACGGAATACCGTTTTTCAAGGCCACCTCAAAGGTAAAGGAACTTCCGGCTTGGCCTAAAACCAGTTTGTACATGGGTTCCAATGATTTTTCATCAAATAACATATTGGCATTGGTCGCAAAAGGGAGTTCGTTAGCCAGAATTTTTAAGTTCGAATAGTGGGTAGTAATAATCCCAAAAGCTTCCCGATGATAGAATTCTTCGAGGAAAATTTCGGCTAGTGCACCACCTAATTCGGGATCAGATCCTGTACCGAATTCGTCAATTAAAAACATGGTTTTGCGGTTGCACTTCTTTAAAAAGTAGTTCATGTTCTTTAGACGATAACTGTAGGTACTTAAATGATTTTCAATAGATTGATTGTCACCAATATCGGTTAGTATCCTGTCGAATAAAAAAGTTTCGGAACGTTCATGCACCGGAATTAACATACCGGATTGCAGCATTAATTGCAGCAAACCGACCGTTTTTAAAGAGATGGTTTTACCACCGGCATTGGGTCCCGAGATCACAATAATTCTGTTTTCCTGACTTAATTCTATGGTTTGCGGATATGTAATTTCCTTTTTTTGTTTGTTGGTCAAATACAAAATAGGATGAAAGGCGTCTCTAAAATAAAGTCGTCTTTCTTCTGTGATTGTAGGCATGATTCCGTTGATGCGATCAGCATATTTAGCTTTGGCGGCAATCACGTCAATATCACTCAGGAAATCCTGATATTGGATTAAAAGTGGTAAAAAAGGACGAATCGCATTTGATAACTGCTTTAAAATTCGGGTGATTTCCTCCTTCTCTTCGTATTCTAAATTACTGAGTTCACGGGAATATCTCAAGGTCGCTTCGGGCTCGATATAAGCGATGCTACCGGTTTTTGAACTTCCTAATATTGTTCCTTTTACCTTACGGCGATACATGGCGAGAACAGCCAAAACGCGGCGATTTTGCACAAAACTTTCTTTGATGTCATCCAGATAACCCAAGCTATTGTATTGGGTCAAAGCGACTCCAAAACTTTGATTCACTTTGCCGCGCACCAGATTAATATCCCTGCGAATATTTAAAAGCTCAGGAGAGGCATTGTCCTTGATTTCTCCGTATTTATCGACTATGGCATCAACAAGCGTAATGATTTCCTTAGTCAATTCTACTTCCGAGGCTCTTGCATTTAGATTTGGATAATAATCCTCAAATTTTTTCAGGAAATTCAATAAAAAATTAACCGTAGAAGACAGGCTTGCAATTTTTCTAAAACTCCCTACTTCAAGAAAACTGTCCTCAATGGCCAGAAACTTAATCTCATGTGTTATGGCATCAAATCCGTGGTTAGGAATCGCATTGTTATTTTGAAAGGATGAGACATATTCAGAGGTTTGCATCAAGGCCTGCATCAAGCTTTCTTTGTCTCTAAAAGGAGTAATTCTTAAGGCTTTGTCTTTTCCAATATCTGTATTGCAAATGGCCGAAATAGTTTCTAGAACGGTTGGAAATTGCAGATCTTGTAAGGTTTTTTCGGTAATGGATATCATTTTATAGACTAAATTGTACGGTGTCAAAGTTACAAAGATTCAAAGTGAAATGCGTTAATTTTTTTAGCGGACTTTGTGAAAAACTTTGCGAACTTTGTGCCAAAATAAATTACATGCATATCAATCTCAATTCGGAATGGCAAAGCATTTTAGCTGAAGAAATCCAGAAAAGTTATTTTATAGAATTAATGGAGACCGTAGATGAGGAATGCGAAAATCATACTTGCTATCCGATAAGAGACTTAATTTTTGCGGCTTTTAACTATTGCAGTTTCCAAGATTTAAAAGTGGTTATAATTGGTCAAGACCCATATCACGGAAAGGGGGAGGCCAATGGTTTGGCTTTTTCTGTCAACAACGACATCCGAATTCCTCCATCATTGCGCAACATTTATCGGGAAATGTGTGATGATCTGGGCATTGTTTTCATGCCAACTTCGGGTAATTTAGAAGGCTGGGCAAAACAAGGTGTTTTACTTTTGAATGCCAGTTTAACCGTAAGAGAAGATAAGCCTAACAGTCATAAACATTTAAACTGGAACCTTTTTACCGATGCCGTAATCCAAAAAATTTCAGATGAAAAAGAGCATGTGGTTTTCTTGCTTTGGGGAAATTTTGCCCATAAAAAAGGGGCGAAGATTGACCGAAGCAAACATTTGGTTTTAGAATCAGGACATCCGTCTCCAATGAGTGCCAACCAAGGAAAATGGTTTGGAAACAAACATTTTAGTAAGACCAACGCCTATTTAAAAACAAATCACAAAACGCCTATTGAGTGGGTTTTGTGATTGTTATAAAATGTAGTCAGTTTGATTTTCTATATTAAAATCAACAGCTATAGTAATGTTAAGTGAATGGAATACTTACTATTCTTTGATGATATCCTCTAAAATAGCCTTGTCAGAACGGTTCGTTATTTTAAGGATAATCTTTTGGTTGGCTGCTGTTTTGCCTTCAATAAAGTATAGTTTCGCGTTTTTTCCAAATTCGGTATCGCTTTTGTCAAAATCTACATCTCCAAATTCCAAGGATTTTTTAATATCAGTGGTATCAACCCATTTTTCGGCTAAAACTTGGGAAGCTTTTTCAGAATATTCAAAAGGTTTATTTCTGATATCATTTAAAACCCTCGAGTTTGGGAAATAATTACAGCGAGTGTCTTTACCTCCAAAAACCATAGCAACAAAAAACAGACCTATTACCAATCCTACTAAATAGTAGGCAAAACGTTGTGCAAATTTCATGAAATTTTTTTGGCAAAGGTAAATGAAACTTTGTTTAAAACACAATTAAATTGATGTCGTTATTGGGTAAGTCAAACCAATCGCCAATGGCTTTATTGGTAAGAATACCGTGGTAGAGGTAAACGCCATTTTTTAAACTCATGTCACATCTGATGGCACTTTCAATTCCGCCATCGTTGGCAATTTGCATCAAATAAGGAGTGATAATATTGCTGATGGACAGCGAAGCTGTTTTTGAATATCGAGAAGGAATATTAGGTACGCAATAATGCAATACATCATTTTTAATAAAGGTAGGTTTCTCATGGGAAGTAACCTCCGAAGTTTCAAAACAACCGCCGGTGTCAATGCTGACATCAACAATTACGGCTCCTTTTTTCATGTTTTCAACCATCGTTTCAGTAACAACAATTGGGCAACGCTCGATACCACGCATGGCTCCAATAGCCACATCGCAACGTCTCAACGCTTTCAATAAGGATTTAGGCTGGATTGTTGACGTAAAAATGCGTTGGTTCAAATTGTTTTGCAAACGCCTTAGTTTGGTAATGGAATTATCAAATACTTTGATGTTGGCTCCGAGACCTATAGCGGTTTTGGCCGCAAATTCGCCTACAGTTCCGGCTCCTATAATCACAACTTCGGTTGGCGGAACGCCGGTGATATTTCCAAATAATAATCCTTTCCCGAACTCATTGGTAATCATCAACTCGGCTGCGATCAATATGGAAGCTGTACCTGCAATCTCGCTTGAGGAGCGCACTGCTGGATAAGTTCCATCAGGATCCTTGATATATTCAAAAGCAAGAGCGGTAATTTTCTTTTTGGTTAAGGCTTCAAAATAGGCTTTTTTCTTGGTCTTTAATTGAATTGACGAAATCAAAATGGCCTGATTATTCATCATTTCAATTTCGGTAAGAGTAGGAGCACCCACTTTTAAAATCATAGGACAGCCAAAAACCTTACGAGTATCGCAGGTAACTTCGGCTCCGGCATCACTGTATTCTTTGTCGGAATAACTCGAGCTAACTCCCGCACCAGACTCAATCATTACGCGATGCCCGTGATACGTCAAGGAGTTCACAGCGTCAGGAGTAAGACAGATGCGTCGTTCCTGATAGCTGGTTTCACTAGGAATTCCTATAAAAAGTTCGCTTTTTTGTCTTTTTACCTCAAGTTTTTCTTCTTGGGGTAACAGCTGAGATTTAGTAAATGGAGTTATTGCTATTGACATTGTAATGATGATAATAAGAAGTAAATTTACGTAAAAAGATTAAAAAACAGCATTTTCTGTCCAGAAATGCTTGCGTAAAATTATTTACACTCTAAATTATTTTTTCCATCTTAATATCGGCTCTTTCATAAATACCTTCTTCCAAGTCTATTTCTTCAAAACCAAACTTCTTATATAAATGAATAGCGGGCTTTAGACTCCTGTTCGAATACAAAATAAGTTTTCCAATTTGCTGTTCTTTAGCCACTTCAATGCAATGCTTGATTAGTTTTTTACCAATTCCCAAGCCCTGAAGTCCATCTGTAACCGCCATTTTACTTAATTCAAATGCAGTCTCCTCGATTTTAATTAAAGACACGGTGCCTACAATTGCATCCTTGTATCGGGCATAAAAAATCATTCCGCCTTTGTCTATTATTTCTTGCTGCGGGTTCGAAAGTACTTTTTCATCTTTGGGTTCTACTCTGAAATATTTTTCAAGCCATTCTATATTCAGGGTTTTTATCGGCTCCTTCAGGTCCGCTGAAAAAGAGACAATGGCAACGTCATTTTCTAAATTCATCACAGTAGTCAGTTAACTTAATTCTAAAGAACGTTTGCCGTCAGCAAGTACCTTGATCGAAATAACCGAATGGGATTCGGGAATCAGGTTTGGGATGTTTTCGGCCCATTCGATAAAGCACCAATTTCCGGAATACAAATAATCATCTGCCCCCATATCGAGCGCTTCAGTTTCATTTTTTAATCTGTAAAAATCAAAATGGTAAACAATTTGATTGTCAATGGTTTGGTATTCATTAACTAAAGAAAAGGTAGGGCTGCTCGTTGCTTCGCTAACCCCCAGAGTCTTACACAATTGTTTTATAAAAGTAGTTTTTCCGGCTCCCATTTCGCCGTGAAAAAGAATCACTTTATTAGGATTTTCTGCTACTACTTGCTGCGCTATATTTTCGATTTCATCTAATGAAAAAATAAATTCCATTCTTTTTTATTATTTTAAATTATGAATTTTAAATTCTAAATTATTCGTGATGGATATCACTATATGTACTTTTTTTCCAAAACTTGAAACATGAAAATTCAAACCTGAAACAAAAATAGCCTACTTCGGACTAAAAATCAAACAAGGAATAATCATTTCTTCGAGTGAAATTCCGCCGTGTTGATAGGTGTTTTTATAATAGCTCACATAATGATTGTAATTGTTGACATAGGCCAAAAACAGATCATTTTTTGCAAAAATATAAGAACTGCTCATATTTATGGCAGGCAACCCAATCTTTTTTGGTTCTTTTACCGCATAAACATCTTTTTGCTCGTAGGTAAGGCTACGCCCTGTTTTATAGCGCAAATTCAAACTGGTGTTTTTGTCTCCCACTACTTTCGAAGGATTTTTTACGTTTATGGTTCCGTGATCGGTGGTTAAAATCAATTTAAAACCCAGTTTTTGAGCTTGTTGGATGATTTCCAGTAAAGGCGAATTCCTAAACCAACTCAGAGTCAACGAGCGATAGGCTTTGTCATCTGAAGCCAGTTCTTTGACTACATCCATTTCGGTTTTGGCATGGGAGAGCATATCCACAAAATTATAGACCACCGTCACCAGATCATTGTCTTTTAAGGACTTGAAGTTTTCAACCAGTTTTTTACCACCGGCAAGATTGGTGATTTTAAAATAGTCCTCTTTGATTTTTAGTCCAAGGCGTTTCAGTTGCGCCGACAAAAATTCTGCTTCATACAGGTTTTTTCCGCCTTCTTCGGGATCGTTTTTCCAATATTGCGGAAACTGTTTTTCCATTTCCACCGGTAGCAAGCCAGAGAAAATGGCATTTCTTGCATATTGGGTGGCTGTAGGCAGAATAGAGTAGTAGGGAACCTCTTTTTCCAATTTATAATAATTAGCCACCACGCTTTCAAAAGATTTCCATTGATCGTAGCGCAGATTATCGATTACGACAAATAAAATAGGTTTGTCCTTTTTTACGATTTCAGGCACCACTAATTCTCTGAATAAGGTATGAGACTGAATGGGTTTATCTGCTTTTGGCAAAAACCAATCTTCATAGTTCCGCTCTATGAATTTTCCAAACTGCGAGTTGGCCTCTACTTTTTGGGATTCCAGAATCTCAATCATGCCCTGATCGTTGATGTTTTCGAGTTTGAGTTCCCAAAAAATCAGTTTCTTATACAATTCAATCCAGTCTTCATAGGAATTGACCATCGCCATATCCATTGCAATTTTTCGGAATTCTTTTTGGTAGTCCAAGGTTGTTTTTTGCGAAACCAGTCGCGAGTGATCCAGATTTTTTTTCAAACTCAGCAAAATCTGGTTTGGATTCACCGGTTTAATCAGGTAATCGGCAATTTTAGAGCCTATGGCTTCTTCCATGATATATTCTTCCTCACTTTTGGTGATCATAATCATCGGAATAGAGCTTTTTTTCTCCTTCATTTCCGAGAGCGTTTCCAGCCCGCTCATGCCCGGCATGTTTTCGTCTAGGAAAACAATATCAAAATTCTCATTTTCAAAAATATCAATCGCATCGCGGCCGTTATTGCAGGTGGTCACGCTGTAATTTTTCTTCTCCAAAAACAAAATATGCGGTTTCAAATAGTCGATTTCATCATCAACCCAAAGTATTTTTATCTTATCCATATAGTCGTGCTACTAGTGTTCCCGTTCCGGGAATCATTCTGCCAATTTACAGCTTTTTGAGGCTTCCACTTGCTAATATTATGATAAATCTTAGTGTTAAAAGCCAAGTATAGAACTCCAAAAATGACTTTTTATTGGCGCTCCGGCCTATCTTTTTTTTGGGCGTGTCCTCCGCCAAAGCTTCGGTCAGGCAGTTCACTGCAAGTCCTCGCCGCTAAAAAGTCGCGACTGTGGGCTCTCCGTTGCCGTCTCTCACGCGGTTGCGAGAAGGAGTAGTATTTATAAGAAGGATTTAGTTTTTAATGTCAATTGTTTACAAATAATGAGGAATTTATATATCAACAAAATGGTAAACTATAACTTATGTTAAATATAAAGCCTATTCGATGATTTGTAATAAAAATATTATTTTATATTTGTTTAGAAAACGATATAGACTAGCGCTAATCTATCCCAAAGGGGGTGTATATCCGCTACTTTATAACGTGTATATACAAGTTAGTGGCAAGCGTAACAGACCGCACAACATAAAACAAGACAACATAAAAAACTAAATTATTATGCTGACAGACATTCACCCAAAGTTGCCAATGCGGGATAAAATTGCAACAAAGGAATTCCCAGCTCTGCAAAGTGTAGCTCGCTGCGCAAATGTCTCCGACTTTGCGCACGCACAATGAGGAAAGTCCCACTGGTGCTCGTTTGAAACGAGTACCTACAGAAAGAAGACAAATCGTAGCGTTTGCAACGCGATTAACAAAGAAATCAGCCTATTTTAGCCATAGTTCAATCAAATTTCTACCAAAAATGACCGCTATTGAAATTCGAAAAATAAGCCTAGACGATCTTGTACCCTTGCAAGAAATTAGCCGTCAAACCTTTCAGGAGACATTTGCAGCTTATAATTCTCCGGAGAATATGAAAAGTTATCTGAAAGAGGCATTATCCATAGAACAGCTCACAGCAGAGCTTGAAGACGAAAATTCAGCCTTTTATTTTGCCTTGCAGAACGAGCAAGTGATTGGCTATTTAAAAATCAATTTTGGAGCGGCACAAACGGAATTAAAAGAAAGTCAGGCACTCGAAATTGAACGCATCTATGTTTCAAAAGAATTTCACGGAAAAAACGTAGGGCAATTGCTGTATGACAAAGCCATCGAAATTGCCAAGCAAAAAGGGTCGGAATATATTTGGCTGGGCGTTTGGGAAAAAAATTCTAGAGCAATACGTTTTTACGAGAAAAATGGCTTCGTGGAGTTTGACAAACACCTTTTCAAATTAGGTGATGACGAGCAAACAGATCTAATGATGAAATTAAAATTAAACCGCTAATACAGCAACAAAATATAGTCTCTCTCCCGGGCGATTGCGCACAGGAGCTAACCAATCATTTTAGCCTTATGAAAATGTCCAAAACAGTCTATCTGGTACTAGCCATACTATTTTTACTCTCTTTTATTGACTCCTTGTTTGATACCGGAGCGACACACAAGCTGTTGCTTTGGGAAGTAAACATCTGGGTGTATCGATTGTCCCGATTGGCGGCAGCCGTACTTTTTATGAAATTCTATTTGGACATGAAAAACGCCGAAAAGCAAACTCTTAAATAAGTATATTTCTCTTGAATGAAGTGGGGTTTTATGATCCAAATGAAAGTCAAAGGCAATTGCTACAGCAACATTCCTTAACCTTCTTCTGATTGTAATTTCGTTAAAAAGGACACTTTTTGGTAACATTCAAATTAAAATATTAGTATAACTTGGCTGCTGGAAAAAAAAAAAAAAAACAGCAGCTAAAATGCAAAAAAAAGAGGATTTAAAAGAGGTCGCCAAACTATTTTTGAAATTGGGGATTATCGGTTTTGGTGGTCCGGCGGCTCATATTGCGATGATGCAACAAGAGGTCGTCGTAAAAAGAAAATGGCTCAGTGAACAGCGTTTTTTGGATTTATTAGGAGCCACTAATTTGATTCCGGGACCCAATAGTACTGAAATGGCTATTCATATTGGCCACGAAAAAGCCGGCTGGAAGGGATTGATTGTGGCCGGACTTTGCTTTATCCTGCCTGCGGTTTTGATTACGGGATTTTTTGCTTTTTTGTACAAGGAATATGGACAGTTACCGGAGCTGCAAGCTTTTTTATACGGTATAAAACCCGCGATTATTGCCATTATTCTGGCCGCTATTTTTCCATTGGCCAAGAAATCCTTAAAAACGGGCTTATTGACGATAATAGGAATTGGGGTTTTGTCCCTTTCGCTGTTGCAAATCAATGAAATTGCACTTCTTTTTGGAGCTGGCTTTGTAGGTTTGTTTTTCAATTCCCTAAAAAAGGGGGAATCGGGAACGGCTAAACTCAATTGGATGCCGCTGGCGTTTTTCCCATTATCGAAAACCACTGTAGTTGCTTCGACCAATTTCAATTTATTCCTGATTTTCCTGAAAATAGGCGCGATTCTTTACGGAAGCGGCTATGTGCT
This sequence comes from Flavobacterium granuli, assembly GCF_900129705.1. Classification (GTDB taxonomy): domain Bacteria; phylum Bacteroidota; class Bacteroidia; order Flavobacteriales; family Flavobacteriaceae; genus Flavobacterium; species Flavobacterium granuli. The sequence continues at coordinate 51,611 of NZ_FQWO01000015.1, forward strand.
TTTTGCCTTTTTGGACGCAGAATTAGTTGCCAAAGGCTTATTGTCACGATCCGCTTTGATTGACGCTATCGCCGTGGGACAGTTTACACCGGGGCCTGTTTTTTCGTCGGTGACTTTTATAGGTTACCAAATCAATGGAGTATCAGGCGCTTTTTTTTCTACCTTGGCCATATTCTTGCCTTCTTTTCTTTTTGTCGCTTTGCTCAATCCGTTGGTTAAAAAACTTAGGAATTCTGAGCCTTTTTCCGTCTTTCTTGATGCTGTCAATGTAGCTTCGGTGGCGATTATTGTTTCCATCTGTATCCAAATGGGAAAAGACAGTATAACAGATTGGCGCACCATTCTGATTGCTTTAGCGAGTATTTTGATTGCGTTTCAGTATAAAAAAATAAACAGTGCCTTGATTGTTTTGGGCGGTTCCATTGGGGGATATTTATTGTATTTTATATAATTCCGAATCATTTTTCTGTTTGTAATGCTTCTTTTGAATCAAAAAAGCTGGCCTTGAAGCAGTTTTTAGTGACTTGTGACCATAAAAAAGCCGCTAAGTAAAAATACTCAGCGGCTTTCGAACCTAATCAACCAAATTTAATTCTACTTAAAGAACTAAGCTATTGCCATCCGCCTCCAAGGGCTCTGTATAATTGGATGATGGCTTTGTATTGTTGGAATTTATTATCTACTAAACTCAATTCGGCATTCAAAGCGTCATTTTTAGAAGTTAAAACCTCTAAATAATTGGCTAAACCATAAGTCAATAATTCATCTGAAAACTCAGAAGCTTTTACAAGAGCATCTACTTGTTTCTCGCGAACTTTGATTTTATAGGTTTCATTGTTGTATTGCGCTAAAGCATCAGATACTTCTTTACCGGCCGTAAGCAAGGATTGCTCAAACTGTAAATAAGCTTTTTCCTGATTGGTTTTGGCTATTTCATATTTGGTTTTCACTTGTCTTTGATTGAATATCGGCTGGGTCAGACCAGTGATGATATTGGCAAAAATCGAATTGGCACTGAACCATTCTTTCAAATCAATACTTTGAAGTCCGCCTGTCGCTGTTACTTTTAGCGTTGGATAAAAGCCACTTTTGGCCACATTGGTCATTTCAAAATTAGTGATCAAATTGTATTCTGCGGCAATAACATCGGGTCTGTTTCTCAATAAATGGGCAGGAACTCCCAATGTTATGTTGGGTTGCATCGTTTGTGATTCAAAAGTGCTACGAGCGATCTTAGCTGATGGCTCTCCTAAAAGGACACTCATTGTATTTTCTAAGAAAATAATGTTGTTTTTTAGATCGGCAATAATGATTTCGGTGGCATATTTTTGCGCTTCGGTTTGTTTTACTCCTACTTCGGTCACATTTCCGGCATCTTTCAAAGCCAAGATTGTTTCGACACTTTGATTTCTGTTTATCAACGTTTTCTCGGCTACTTTTATTTGAGCATCTACCGAAAGCAATTGGTAATAAGTCGTGGCAATCGTAGCAATCAATTGCGTTTTTATCGCTTGATTTACTGCCGTTGTTTGTAGATAAGATGCATTGGCAGCACGCTTATTACTTCTTATTTTGCCCCAGATATCCGCTTCCCAAGATAAAGTACCTGTCATCTGAAACTGGTCAGTACTGCGATCTTTCAACAAGGCACCAAACTGACTGTTTTTGGAAAGTTCCTGATGCGTCCAGTCGGCTCCAGCGGAAAGAGTAGGGAAGTAGCCCGCCTTTCCTTGCTTCATCGTAGCTTCTGCTGCAGCGAGGTTTTGCATCGCAATTCGGATATCCAAATTGTTTTGCAATCCTTTCTGGATGTAGCCCTGCAAAACAGGATCTGTAAAGATCTTGTCCCAAGATACATTGGCCAATGAAGTAGTGTCTGTGGTCACTACTTCATTTCGGTATAAATTCTCTGTTTTTAGCTCCGGACGCTTGTAGTCTTTGGCGACAAAACACGATTGCATCAGTGTTGCCGTGACAGTCAATAGTGCGACTCTGTATATTTTATTTTTCATTTTCTTCGTCTAAAAGTATTACATCAGCTTCTTTATCATCAAATGGTTTTCCGGAAATTCTTTCCTGTAATCCTTGGAATATTACGAACAATATTGGAATCACAAACACTCCAAAAACAGTTCCTACTAACATTCCTCCAACAGCTCCCATACCGATAGAACGGTTTCCTACAGCACCAACTCCTGAGGCCAATGCCAATGGCATCAATCCGAAGATGAAGGCTAATGAGGTCATCAAAATAGGACGTAAACGGGCTTTTGCCCCTTCAATGGCAGCGGCCGTAAGATCCATTCCGTGTCGGCGCCTTTGTATGGCAAACTCCACAATCAGAATGGCATTTTTGGCCAGTAGTCCTATCAGCATGATCAGGGCAACCTGGAAATAAATATTGTTTTCTAGTCCTGCCAATTTCACAAAACCAATAGCTCCGGCTATACCCACAGGAAGCGAAAGTAATACCGAAAGTGGCACTAAATAACTTTCATACTGCGCACTCAACAAGAAATAAACAAATATTAAACTCAATAAGAACACTCCGATAGCTTGATTTCCAGCCAAAATTTCCTCACGTGTCATTCCTGAAAATTCGTAAGTATAACTTTTAGGTAAATGCTGAGCTGCTACTTCCTGAACCGCCTTGATCGCATCACCGGAACTGTAACCCGGTTTAGCTTTACCATTGACGTTTACCGCTTTCAGCATGTTGAATCGCGCTACTGCTTCTGGACCATAAATTCTTTTGAAATCAACAAATTGGCTGATTGCCACTTTTTGTCCTGAGGCATTTTTGACATAAATAGAATTAATAGATTCCAGATTAGCACGGTCTGACGCTTTGGCTTGAATCATTACGCGGTATTGTTTCCCGAATTTGTTGAAATCCGTAGTGTACAATCCACCATAATAACCTTGCATCGTATTGAAAATATCTGTTACAGACACTCCGGCATCTTTGGCCCTTTCCACGTTAATATCCATTTGATATTGCGGGAAAGAAGGGTTGAAGTTGGTCATCGCGTATTGAATTTCAGGTCTTTTCATTAATTCCCCTAAAAATTCATTCGATACTTTACTCACTGTAGCCCAATCATCGTCCCCTTTATCCTGGATTTTTAGTTCAAAACCATCTGCTGCACCAAAACCTTGCACACTTGGAGGCGTAAAGAACAATGCTCTGGCATCTTTAAAATGCGCTGTTCTACCAAATAATTCGCCCACTACGGCATCAACCGATTGGTTGGCTTCTTTACGTTCTTTCCAGTCTTTTAATTTAATTACCGTAAAGGCATAAGAACCTCCGTTTACGCCGTTTAACAAACTGAAACCTACCACGCTCATTCTGGCTTCAACAATATCCATCGATGCTAAAATAGAATCCAATTCATTGACCGCTTTCTGTGTTTTCTCCAAGGTTGTTCCCGGAGGAAGTGTCAAATCGGCCATGATAATTCCCCTGTCCTCATTAGGAATAAATCCGGAAGGAGTCGTTTGAAACAAAAAGAAAGTGATTCCTGAAAAAACGATTAAAGCTGTAACGGTAATCCATTTTTTTCTGGCCAAAAAACCAAGAGATTTCACATATCTGTTATTCATTCGATCAAAACTAGTATTGAAAGCAATGAAGAATCTCTCTTTAAAGTTTTTCTTATGATGTTCAGAATCAGTATGCGGCTTTAAAAATAAAGCACATAAAGCCGGGCTCAAAGTCAATGCATTTACTGCCGAGATCAAAATGGCAATGGCTAATGTTATCGCAAACTGTTGGTAAAAAACGCCCGAAGGTCCGCTCAAGAAAGATACCGGAATAAATACCGCTGCCATTACCAAGGTAATCGAAATAATTGCTCCGGTAATTTCGCTCATGGCTGAAATAGTAGCTTCTTTTCCTGATTTGGCTCCCTCATCGAGCTTGGCATGAACCGCCTCGACGACGACAATGGCATCATCGACAACAATACCAATCGCGAGAATCATCGCAAATAAGGTTAACATATTAATCGAAAAGCCAAATATCTGCAAGAAGAAAAAAGTTCCTATAATCGCTACAGGTACCGCAATAGCTGGGATTAATGTCGATCTAAAATCCTGCAAGAATAAATAGACTACAAGGAATACCAATAAAAAGGCTTCAATTAATGTAGAAATCACCTTATCTATAGACGCATCTAAAAAAGTTTTAGTATTGTAAGGAATAACATAATCTACTCCTTCGGGGAAATTAGGTTTTGTTTCATTCAGAATACTTACAACTTCGGTAATGATATCTTGTGCATTGGAACCAGAAGTTTGAAACACCCCAACAGCAACACCTTGTTTACCCATGGCGATATTCTTAGTTCCATAATTGAAACCACCTAATTCTACCGTGGCAACATCTTTAAGTCTTAAGAAATTTCCGTTTCCAGTGGCTTTGATAATGATGTTTTCATAGTCTTTTGTTTCAGAAAGGCGTCCTTTATATTTGATTACATATTCGTAAACTCCTTCAGCATTTTCTCCAAATTTACCCGGAGCTGCTTCTACGTTTTGTTCTTGTAATGCCGTTTGAATGTCTTTTGGAGAGAGATTGTAACTGGCCATTTTTGCCGGATCAATCCAAATTCTCATCGAGTAATCTTTGGCTCCAAAAACGTTTACCTGTCCAACACCTTTTACACGCTGTAACTTGGGTACCAAGTTTATTTTGGCATAATTCTGAATATAGGTTTCATCAAAATTATCATTATTGGAATACAAAGCAAAAAACATCAACGCACTCGTTTGACTTTTAAGGGTTGTAACTCCCGTTTGTACTACCGCCTGAGGCAGCTTTGATGTTGCTCTGGAAACTCTGTTTTGAACGTTTACTGCGGCAATATCAGGATCTACACCCAATTCAAAGTAAACGGAAATTTTTGCTGAACCATCATTAGCGGCAGAAGAAGTCATATACGTCATTCCTTCCACACCGTTGATTTCTTCTTCCAGTGGAATAACGACACTGTTAAGAACCGTTTCGGCATTTGCTCCTGTATAAGTAGCCGTTACCTGAACTGTTGGCGGCGCTATTTCGGGATATTGTTCTACGGGTAATGACATCAATCCTAAAATACCCAAAATGGTGATTAAGATCGAGATTACGGTCGAGAGAACAGGTCTCTCTATAAAGGTTTTTAACATCTTGAGTATTATTTTTTAGCGGGTGTACTATTTGTTTTTACCGAATCTATCGCGGCGGCAGCACTCTTTTCTGAGATATTGCTTTTAGCTTGCTGTGGAACTATTTCCATATCGTCTTTTAGTTTTGAAGCGCCTTCAACCACAACAACTTCTCCTTCTGAAAGTCCGCTTGTTACAATAAAATTCAAATCAGAAGTTCCATTGGTTTCAATGATTCTTGATTTTACTTTATTCCCTTTTTCAACCACATAAATGATTTGTTTTCCTTGTACTTCAAAAACAGCATTTTGAGGCACTAGAATTACGTTAGTTTGAATAATTGGCAAACGAACAATTCCGCTGCTTCCGCTTCTTAAAATTCCCTGTGGATTTTGAAATTCAGCTCTAAAATCAGTAGTTCCTGTTGCGGCATTCACTAAACCGTTTATGGTTGTAATTTTTCCTTTTTGATCGTATTCAGAACCGTCTACTAAAAGCAATGAAACTTCAGGAACCGACTTTAATTTTTCGGCTGCGTTTGCTCCTTTAAAAGTCTTGTTGAATAAAAGCAATTGTTTTTCGTTCATCGAGAAATATGCGCGTACGATTCTTGTATCTGAAACCGTAGTCAAAGGCTCTTGATTTGCAGCACTTACTAAACTTCCTTCTTTGAATGGTAGGCTTCCTATGGTTCCGCTGGCAGGAGAATAAATTGTCCCGTAGCCAATATTTGCTGCAATACTACCGTAAGCACTTTTAGCTTGGGCTAATTTTGCTTTAGCTGTTTCCAGTTGAACTGTACTGATGATTTTTCGATCTACAAGAGGCTTTAATCGATCGACTTCTACTTGAGCAGCTTGAACCATCGCTTTGGCCGCAGCCGCATCCTGATTTAAAGCTTGTGTTTCTAATTTAAAAAGTATTTGTCCTTTTTTTACTACCTGACCTTCATCAACATAAATTTTTTGGATAAAACCATTCACTTTAGGACGAATTTCAACATTTTGCTGTCCTTCAATATTAGCGGTATATTCCTGATATACTGTGGCGTCATTAGTGGTTATTGTTTGCACTGGAAAAGGCACCGGTCCTTGTGGTGGTGCTTGTTGTTCTTTTTTTCCACAAGAGGAAATGATAAGCAAAACTGCTAATATTGGAAATAATTTTTTCTTCATTTTTATTTAATTTGATTATGGATTATTTATTTTATGCTTTCTATGTCTTTGAATTCAGAAATGGTTTTCATAATGAGTTCTTCTACCTGTTCAATATGGGATTTGTAAAACTTAATATTTTTTAAATTTGTTTTTTCCTCCGCACATGAAATTGTTCGTTCTCGGTAGGTAATCATCTTATCAATTATTTGCTGCTCCCATTTTATCATTTTTAAATAATTGGCCAAGCGATTGCTTAGAGGAGCGGCTCTGTAATACTTTTTCCTATCTCCCAGAACTGTGAAATAGGTAATTTTTTCCATCTTGAGCAGTAAATTCAGATTTGTTGAAATAGAACTTTTGCTGGCGCCTAACTTTTCTATTAAGCTTTCAAATGTCAAGCCGGATCTACAACCATCTATAATTATAACGCCAAGGATTCTTGCGGCAAGCGGCGGAATATCAAATGTAGACTCAAAATGAACACCGAACATTTCGATGATTTCTTCTCTATCTTTTTCTGCTGTATCCATTATTTTTTTTGCAAAGATACACTTAGTTCGTAGAATACCGAACTAAACGAACTTATTTTTTTGTTAATTAAAATTAGAAAAAAAAAAGGAGCAAATCGCAGACTCATTTTAAAATAGAATTGAAACAGAAAAAGTTTAATTTAACTATATTTGTTCCCCTAAAATAAAGTTATAGTGAGTCAAATCAATAAGCTAAAAATATTTAATGATCCTATCTATGGGTTTATTAGCATTCCCAATGCCTTAATATACGACCTGATACAGCATCCTTATTTTCAAAGACTCCGTAGGATTTCTCAAATGGGTTTATCCTATTTGGTCTATCCGGGAGCCAATCATACCCGCTTTCATCATGCTTTGGGATGTATGCATCTGATGCAAAAGGCCGTTGATGTATTGCGTTTTAAAGGGGTTTCTATTTCTGAAGAGGAGGAAAATGCCTTGTATATTGCCATTTTATTGCACGATATAGGTCACGGACCATTCTCACATGCGATGGAAAGGAGCATAGTAGAAGACGTACATCATGAAGCTATTTCGCTTTTATTCATGAATCAATTGAATATTGAATTCAATGGTAAGTTAGATTTGGCCATTCAGGTTTTTGAGGGTGATTACCATCGAAAATTCATGCTGCAATTGATTTCGAGTCAACTCGATATGGATCGGATGGATTATTTAAAACGCGATAGCTTTTATTCGGGCGTGGCCGAAGGAAATGTAAATTCGGAACGACTGATTCAAATGATGAATGTGGTCGATGATGTGTTGGTTATTGAAGAAAAGGGAATTTATTCGGTTGAAAAATTCCTGATGTCGAGACGTTTGATGTACTGGCAGGCTTATCTGCATAAAACCAGTTTGGTGGCAGAGCAAATCTTGACTAAAATCTTAAAAAGAGCCAAAGAACTAACTTTAAAAGGCGTGGTTTTGCCGTGCAGCGAACCCTTGCGCTTTTTTTTGCAAAACAAAGTGACCTTAGCTATTTTTGATGCTTCTACCTTAGATTTGTTTTCGCAATTGGACGATTTTGATATTATAAGTGCCTTAAAAGCTTGGCAGCGCCATGACGATTTTATTTTGTCTTCTTTGAGTAATATGATTATCAATCGAGATTTATTAAAAATAAAATTAACCAGCGAAAAAGTTCAAATTGAAGATTTACAACCTTTAAAAGAGCGTTTTGCATTAGAGAATAATATTAGTTTACAGGAAACCAATTATTTTATATTTAGAGGGAAAATAAAAAATCAAGCCTATAGTAAGGAAGCAGAGCCGATACGAATTTTGAAAAAAGATAGGACTGTCGAGGATGTAATTGAATCTTCGGATCAGTTGAATTTAAAATCATTATCAAAATCGGTCACTAAGTATTACATCTGTTTCCCAAAACAACTTGTGGAAATGGACATTTAAAATCTATTTTTTTTATATTTTTGTCGCAATGAAACGAACTAACACATTTTTTTTGAATATAAGCAGAACATTATATAGAGAGTTCCATCTTATTCTTATAAAAAATATAATCAAATAAGATGAAATTTACAGCAGAACAAATAGCGGGAATATTAGAGGGTGAGGTTGTTGGGAATCCCAATGCTGAAGTACATGAATTGTCTAAAATTGAGGAAGGGAAAAAAGGTTCGTTAACTTTCCTATCGAATCCCAAATACAATAACTACATCTATAGTACAGAGGCTACTATTACTATAGTCAATAAAGCTTTTGTCCCAGAATCTGAACTGAAAACCACTCTTATAAAGGTAGAAGATGCTTATATGGCTTTTTCTAAATTATTAGAATTTTATGATCAGGCAAAAGGTCAAAAAAGTGGAATAGAACAGCCAACAGTTATATCGGAAAACGTAAAATATGGCGAAAAACTATATTTAGGTAGTTTTAGTTATATAGGCCAAAATGTGACTTTAGGAGATAATGTTAAGATTTATCCTAATTGTTTCATTGGTGACAATGTTATTATTGGCAATAATGTCACTATTTTTGCCGGGGCCAAAATATATTCAGAAACCCAAATAGGAAATAATTGTATCATCCATTCTGGAGTTGTTATTGGAGCAGATGGTTTTGGTTTTGCACCAAATACCGATGGAACTTATAAGAAAATACCTCAAATAGGTAATGTTGTTATAGAAGATAATGTTGATATTGGATCTTGTACAACAATCGACAGAGCAACAATGGGATCGACTATTATTCGAAAAGGAGTAAAATTAGACAATCAGATCCAGATAGCGCACAATGTTGAAATAGGCGAGAATACTGTTATTGCAGCTCAAACGGGAATTGCCGGTTCGACAAAAATAGGAAAAAATGGCATGATTGGCGGACAAGTAGGAATTGCTGGACATTTAAGCATTGGTGATAATGTACGCATTCAAGCCCAAGCAGGTCTAGCCCGAAATATAAAAGACAATGAAGTTTTGCAAGGAAGTCCGGCATTTGGATACAATGATTTTAGTAAATCATACGTGCATTTCAGGAATTTGCCTAAACTTGTAGCAGAAATTGAAGAATTAAAGAAACAAATATTAAACCAAAAAAATGGAAACAATGGTTAAACAGAAGACCATCAAGACAGAAATCTCGCTAACAGGAGTTGGATTACACACAGGTAAGGAAGTTAAAATGACTTTTAAACCTGCTCCAGTAAATAATGGTTTTACTTTTGTAAGAGTAGATCTAGAGGGACAGCCTGTTATTGAAGCTGACGCTAATTATGTTGTTAATACACAAAGAGGAACAAATTTAGAAAAACTTGGGGTTCAAATTCAGACTCCAGAACATGTTTTGGCAGCTTTAGTAGGTTGTGACTTAGACAATGTTATAATAGAATTAAATGCTTCTGAGCTACCTATTATGGATGGCTCCTCTAAATATTTTGTTGAAGCGCTTGAAAAAGCCGGAATTGAAGAGCAAAATTCAAAACGAAACGTATATGTAGTAAAAGAGGTTATTTCTTTTACTGATGAAGCCAGCGGAAGCGAAATATTAATCATGCCAAGTGATCAATTTTGCGTGACAACGATGGTGGATTTTGGAACTAAAATTTTAGGAACTCAAAATGCAACCATGAAAAGCATTACAGAGTTTAAATCTGAAATTGCTGAATCGAGAACCTTTAGTTTCTTACATGAATTAGAAACATTATTGAATAATGGTTTAATTAAAGGAGGAGACTTAAATAATGCCATTGTATATGTCGATAAGGATATATCCGAAACTACAATGGAGAATTTAAAACTTGCTTTTGGTAAAGAAACGATTAATGTTAAACCAAACGGAATATTAGACAATCTTACTTTACATTATCCAAATGAAGCAGCAAGACATAAATTACTTGATGTTGTTGGGGATTTGGCTTTAATTGGTACTAAAATCCAAGGTAAAGTTATTGCTAATAAACCAGGGCATTTTGTAAACACTCAATTTGCCAAAAAAATGGCCAAAATTATAAAAATTGAGCAAAGAAATCAGGTTCCGGTTTATGACTTGAATCAGGAACCATTGATGGATATTCATAAAATTATGGCAGTTTTACCGCATAGACCTCCTTTCTTGCTGATTGATCGAATTATTGAAATGTCAGACAGTCATGTAGTAGGGATGAAAAATGTAACAATGAATGAAAATTTCTTCGTTGGACATTTTCCAGATGCACCAGTTATGCCAGGTGTTTTAATTGTAGAAGCAATGGCGCAAACAGGAGGAATATTAGTGTTGAGCACTGTTCCAGATCCAGAAAATTATTTAACTTATTTCATGAAAATTGATAATGTTAAATTCAAACAAAAAGTATTGCCTGGAGACACTTTAATTTTTAAATGTGACTTGATTACCCCTATAAGAAGAGGAATCTGTCATATGCAAGCTAATGCTTACGCTAACGGAAGGTTAGTAGCTGAAGCTGAATTAATGGCGCAAATTGCTAAAAAACAATAAACAAAGATAAGTAAGTGTATTGAAAATTAATTTCAATCTTTTATTTGATTAAATAGAAAACAATAAAAACAAGCAGATGAATCAACCATTAGCATATGTTCATCCTGGCGCTAAAATCGCCAAAAATGTTGTCATAGAACCTTTTACAACCATTCATAACAATGTAGTTATCGGAGATGGTACTTGGATTGGCTCCAATGTTACCATTATGGAAGGTGCAAGAATAGGAAAGAATTGCAACATTTTCCCTGGCGCAGTAATCTCTGCAGTTCCTCAGGATTTAAAATTTGGAGGAGAAGAATCTTTGGCAATAATTGGAGATAATTGTACAATTAGAGAATGTGTTACAGTCAATCGAGGAACAGTCGCATCGGGTCAAACCGTTATAGGTGATAATTGTTTAATAATGGCCAGTGCGCACATCGCGCATGATTGTCATGTGGGAAACAATGCCATTATTGTCAATGGAGTATTATTAGGAGGACATGTGACTGTAGGGAATTACGCCATTGTGGGTGGATTATCAGCAGTGCATCAATTTATTAATATTGGAGATCATGCCATGATTTCGGGTGGCTCACTTTTAAGAAAAGATGTTCCCCCTTATACAAAGGCAGCTAAAGAACCGTTGTCTTATGTAGGAATCAACTCGGTGGGATTAAGAAGACGTGGTTTTTCGACTGAAAAAATCAGAGAAATTCAAGATATATACCGAATTTTATATCAAAAAAATTACAACACTACCCAAGCTTTGGGTATTATTGAAGGCGAAATGGAAGCTACACCCGAGAGAGATGAAATTATTGATTTTATCAGAAATTCATCAAGAGGTGTGATGAAAGGATATTCTGGAAACTATTAATTAAAAAATGTTTAATCGTTTAATTGGTTAATCGATAAAACAAGTGAATCAAAAAATAAAAAATAAAAAATGGCATCTACATCAGACATCAAAAACGGATTATGCATAAAATACAATAATGATATTTATAAAATCATTGAATTTCTTCACGTAAAACCAGGAAAAGGCCCTGCTTTTGTTCGAACTAAACTTAAAAGTTTGACTAACGGGAAAGTATTGGACAATACATTTTCTGCAGGTCATAAAATTGACGAAGTTCGTGTTGAAAACCACAAATTTCAATTTTTGTATCCAGAAGGAAATGAGTTTCATTTTATGAATACGGAAACTTTTGAACAAATTTCTTTAAATAAAAGTATCTTGGATTCTCCTGACTTATTAAAGGAAGGTGAAAACGTGATGGTGAGTATTAATACTGAAACAGATTTGCCTCTTTCTGTAGATATGCCTGCATCAGTAGTACTTGAAGTGACTTATGCCGAACCAGGAATTAAAGGGAATACTGCTACAAACGCCACTAAATCAGCAACTGTAGAAACGGGTGCGACTGTAAACGTACCTTTGTTTATCAACGAAGGAGATAAAATTAAAATTGATACGGCCTCTGGTTCATACATGGAGCGTGTAAAAGAATAGTTTACAGTGTTTAGTATTCAGTTTGCAGTCAAGCTGAATACTAAACGCTGAACACTGAATACTAAATTTATGAAATTCCCCAAAGTTTATTCTTTACAAGAAATTGCCAGTATAATCAATAGTGAATACGTAGGTGACTCAAATTTTCCTGTTTCAGGCATGAATGAAATTCATGTTGTAGAACCTGGAGATATTGTTTTTGTGGATCATCCCAAATATTACGATAAGGCACTAAACTCCGCTGCAACTATTGTCTTAATTAATAAAAAAGTAGATTGTCCCGAAGGAAAAGCCTTATTGTTGTCTGACGATCCTTTTAGGGATTTCAACAAGTTGACGAATCATTTTAAGCCTTTTCAAGCTTCTAATGCTTCGATTTCAGCTTCAGCTGTGATAGGTCAAAATACTATAATTCAGCCTAATACTTTTGTAGGAAATCATGTGGTTATAGGAAAGAACTGTTTGATACATTCTAATGTTTCTATTTACGACCATACGGTCATAGGTGATAATGTGATCATTCATGCCGGAACAATTCTAGGAGCTGATGCTTTTTATTATAAGAAGAGAGAAGATGGTTTTGATCAATTACTTTCTGGTGGACGAGTGGTTATCAAAGACAATGTAGGCATTGGCGCATTATGCACCATTGACAAAGGAGTTACGGGAGACACAACCATAGGAGAAGGGACCAAAATTGACAATCAAGTACATGTAGGTCATGACACCGTAATTGGTAAAAAATGTTTGATTGCTTCACAAACAGGTATTGCCGGATGTGTAATTATTGAAGATGAAGTGACCATTTGGGGGCAAGTAGGAACCACAAGCGGAATTACCATTGGTGAGAAAGCTGTGATTCTTGGTCAAAGCGGAGTCACAAAATCAGTTGAAGGCGGAAAAACCTATTTTGGTACTCCTATTGAAGAGTCCAGGGAAAAATTAAAACAATTGGCCAATATCAAAAAGATTCCCGAAATTTTAATTAAATTAAAATAAGAATAAAGTAATTGAGATAATTTATTTTGATGCAAAAAAACGCTTAAAATAATTTCGAAAACCTTACTTTTGCATCACAATTTTAAAAAATCACATAAAATATATATCATGAGTGTTTTAGTTAATAAAGATTCCAAAATAATTGTTCAAGGATTTACAGGAAGTGAAGGAACTTTCCACGCTTCTCAAATGATTGAGTACGGTACTAACGTTGTTGGTGGTGTAACTCCAGGTAAAGGTGGAACAAGTCATTTAGACAGACCTGTTTTCAACACTGTAAAAGATGCTGTAGAACAAGCTGGAGCTGATACTACTATCATTTTTGTACCGCCAGCTTTTGCTGCTGATGCAATTATGGAAGCTGCTGATGCTGGAATAAAAGTGATTATCGCTATTACGGAAGGGATTCCTGTAGCTGATATGATTAAGGCTAACAGTTATGTTAAAGAAAGAAATGCAAGATTAATTGGACCTAACTGTCCTGGTATTATTACTCCGGGAGAAGCTAAAGTAGGTATTATGCCAGGTTTCGTTTTCAAAAAAGGAACTGTAGGTATCGTTTCTAAATCAGGAACTTTAACTTATGAGGCTGCTGACCAAGTGGTAAAGCAAGGTTTAGGAATCACAACAGCAATTGGTATTGGTGGAGATCCAATCATTGGAACAACTACTAAAGAAGCGGTTGAATTATTGATGAACGATCCAGAAACAGAATGTATTGTAATGATCGGTGAAATTGGAGGTCAATTAGAAGCTGATGCTGCTAAATGGATCAAAGCAGATGGTAACCGTAAACCAGTTGTTGGATTCATTGCAGGAGTTACCGCTCCAGCAGGACGTACAATGGGACATGCAGGTGCTATTGTTGGTGGAACTGATGATACTGCTGAAGCAAAAAAACAAATCATGAGAGACAATGGTATTCATGTTGTTGATTCACCAGCTGAAATTGGTAAAAAAGTAAAAGAAGTTTTAGGATAGTCAACTATTCAAAACTAAAAATAGATTAAGCCTCACAATTTGTGGGGCTTTTTTATTATAAATCGAATTAAAAAAATACCTTTGCACTTTGTTAAATATAAGGCTTTAAATGTTTAATTTTTAATGAAAAAATCAAAAGCAATGGTTTTGAATTCACACGAATACCTTTAGTAGGTATTTTTTTTGCCAAAGCCAATCCAAATAAAAATAAAATTATATGTATAAGGAATTAAAAAAGTTCGAAGTAAGCAATCAGTTTTCATTTTCTGTTGAAGATAGCCTAGAAGAGGTTTGTAATGCATCTGAAGGATGTGGCGTCTTTTTAGTATATGCTGTTGGTGCTGACAAAGAATTGATTATGGTTGGTTCTACAGGAACTGTCCAAAATGACGGAACATTGAAAACTAAAAATGGCGGTTTGTATGATAAAATTGTAAACGGGCATCAATTTGCCAAAACAGGAAGAAAATATTCGTGGCCTGCACAAATGAAATTGGAAGACATTAGTGTTCTGGAAGTAGTTTGGTATGAGACTTTTAATGACAAAACTAAAGGTATTCCAACAGCTGTAGAAGGACAAGTTTTGCAAAACTTCTTAGATGAAAACGGTAAATTACCAAGATGGAACGTAGCGTTTTAGTCTATTTTTCTAAATAATTATATAAAAGCTTTACTTCGGTAAGGCTTTTTTTTTTGCCTTAAAGTCGCGAAAATAAAGGAATAAGTATTTTTATATTAAAATAAGCATTACTTTTACAGCCGTTATCACGAATCTCATAATATGAGATAGCAACCTGCAACAACGAGCAAGGTGCTAAAACGATAAGCCAAATCCTTTGGAAAAAATGTTGTTTTTTATTCCTGTTTTGCTTTTTTGTTTTTCGTGGTATCGTTTTCATTTAAAAAATTGACTATGATGACAAAACATGTTAGAAATAATGGTAATCCATTTGCTTTAATTCCTTTATTGATTTTTATTCTTACTTTTTTAGGAGCCGGAATTTGGCTCAATGATTTTTATGCACTTCCGTCGCCGGTCGCGGTTTTATTGGGAATTATTGCCGCATTTATTCTTTTTAAATCATCGACAGATGAAAAAGTGACCACTTTGATTGCTGGTTGCGGCGAGAGTAAAATTATGACCATGTGTCTGATTTATTTGCTGGCCGGCGCTTTTGCAGTGGTCAGCAAGGCTACTGGCGGCGTTGATGCTGTAGTAAATTTAGGTATCAATAATATTGATGTGGCTTATTTTCCACTGGGAATATTTTTAATTGCCGCTTTTTTATCAACAGCAACTGGAACATCTGTTGGAGCAATTGTTGCCATTGGTCCCATAGCAGTAACTTTAGCAGATAAAAGTGGCGCTTCTCTGCCTTTGATCTCGGGCGCTTTACTTGGAGGATCGATGCTGGGAGACAATCTTTCTATGATATCAGATACCACCATTGCGGCAACCCAATCTTTGGGCTGTAACTTAAAAGATAAATTCAAAATTAATTTATTCATTGCCTTCCCGGCAGCACTAATCACGGTTTTGCTATTGTTTTATTTGGGATTAAATTCAGATATCAATGCCGTTGCCATTCCTAAAAATGGCGTGGACTGGATTTCTATCATTCCTTATGTATTGGTTATTGTGCTAGCTGTATCTGGAATTAATGTTTTTGCTACTCTGATAATAGGGACTTTGTTGGCTGGTGCCATAGGCTATTTTGGAAATCATTTCACCCTTATGGTTTTTACCCAAAAGGTCTATGAAGGCTTTACAAGCATGACAGAGATTTTCCTGCTTTCGATGCTTTCTGGCGGACTGGCGGCCATGGTGGATAAAGCTGGCGGAATTGATTATGTGTTATTTCAGGTTAAAAAGCGTATCAAGAGTAAGAAATCGGCGCAAACCGGAATAGGGACATTAGTAGGACTTACTAATTTAGCCATTGCCAATAATACGGTTTCGATTGTCATTACCGGAACCATTGCCAAAGAGATCAACGATGAATATGATTTAGATTCAAGGAAAACGGCTACTATACTGGATATTTTTTCTTGTGTTATCCAAGGGATTTTGCCTTATGGTGCTCAAGTGCTTTTAATTTTGAGTTTTGCCAATGGAAAGCTGGATTTCTTTGATTTAATCAGTAATGCCTGGTATCATTTGTTTTTATTCCTTTTTACTTTGGTAGCTATTTATGCTTCTTTTTGGGATAAATTAGTAAAACGTTTTTTTGATATTTAAAATAACTTCTATTTATCATCTTAATGAATTTGAAATTTTTTTTAAAAAGGGAATTATTATATATTTGACAGCTGTAAGATAGCCCTGATAGAAGCGGAAATCCTTTTATGTTTTCTTTATAAACATAAAAGATTGAAGCGAATAGCAGGAATAGCTACCAATAAGAATTAAACTAAGTTTTAGAAAATGAAATTACTAGAAGGAAAAGTGGCCATTATAACAGGCGCAAGTCGCGGAATTGGAAAAGGGATTGCAGAGGTTTTTGCAAAACACGGAGCAAATGTTGCGTTTACTTACAGTTCATCTGTTGAGTCGGCTTTAGCGTTAGAAAATGAATTGAATGCATTAGGAATTAAAGCCAAAGGATACCAATCAAACGCAGCTGATTTTAATGAGGCACAAACATTTGTTGATGCTGTTTTGGCTGAATTTGGAACTGTAGATATTTTGATTAACAATGCAGGAATTACTAAGGACAACCTTTTGATGCGTATGTCTGAAGCTGATTTTGATCAAGTTATAGATGTCAATTTGAAATCAGTTTTCAATATGACCAAAGCCATTCAAAAAACATTTTTGAAACAACGCGCCGGATCTATTATCAATATGAGTAGTGTAGTGGGAGTGAAAGGAAATGCTGGGCAAACAAATTATGCCGCTTCTAAGGCTGGAGTTATTGGTTTTACAAAATCAGTGGCACTGGAATTAGGTTCACGTAATATTCGTTGTAACGCGATTGCTCCAGGCTTTATTGAAACTGAAATGACGGCCAAATTAAGCGCAGATGTGGTTCAGGGATGGAGAGACGGTATTCCTTTGAAACGCGGCGGAACAACTGATGATGTGGCTAATGCTTGTCTTTTCTTTGCTTCAGATATGAGTGCATACGTTACAGGACAGGTCATGAATGTTGACGGAGGAATGCTTACCTAGATATAATTATAAATTAAGAATTATGAATTTTAAATGATGAGGAATTCAAAATTTAAAATTCATCATTTAAAATAAAAAAGGATGACTATAAACACCGTTTTATTACTAGTTTTTTCATTATTAATAGCCGGTGGTTTGTCATTTTTTCAATATTATTACAAAGCCAAAAACAAGTCGAAACTGAATTTGTTTTTGGCTTTTTTGCGTTTTCTGGCTATTTTTGGCTTGTTTTTATTGTTAATTAATCCCATAATCACCAGAAATACACTAGAAATAGTAAAACCACCATTAGCTCTTGTTGTCGACAATTCCAGTTCGATTCCTTATTTGAATGCCGATAAAACAGCATTGACTACCTACAAAGCATTGGCTTCGAATACTGCTTTACAAGAGAAATTTGACATTCAATCCTATCAGTTTGACAACGAATTTCAGCAATCTGAAAAATTTAATTTTAAAGGGACTCAGTCCAATTTAGACGGAATTGCTAAGGACTTGAAAAGTATCAATAAGAATGTAGTTTTCCCAACAGTCATTATAACGGACGGAAATCAAACTTCTGGCAATGATTATGTTTATACTTTTGATTCTACCAATAAAGTTTTTCCAATAGTTCTGGGAGATACCACAAAATTATTGGATTTAAAAATAAATCAGCTCAATGTCAACAAATATGCCTTCTATAAAAATAAATTCCCAGTAGAAGTTTTTGTGCAATATTCAGGAGATAAAAATCTAACCGCTGATTTTAGTATTTCACATGGAAATTCCGTTTTGAGTAAACAAACTATTTCCTTTTCAGCTTCTAAAAAGACTGCAGTTGTCAATGTACTTTTGCCTGCGAATAAAGTAGGTTCACAAGTTTTTAAAGCAACGATAAACTCTAAAGAAAAAGAGAAAAACAGCTACAACAATACTAAGAATTTTGCTGTTGAAGTGATCGATCAAAAGACTAATATTGCGCTTGTTACGGTTATAAATCACCCAGATATCGGTGCTTTAAAACGGGCAATTGAATCTAATGCGCAACACAAAGTAACTATTGTTAATCCAAACAATATCAATCCATTAAGGGATTATAATATTTTAATTCTTTACCAACCAACAACCCAATTCAAAAAACTTTTTGAAGAAAATCAATCGGCTGGTATTAACACATTTATTATTACGGGTAATCACACTGACTTTTCACTTTTGAATCAGCAACAAAGCAATTTGTTGTTTAAAATGAGTAGTCAAAAAGAGGATTATTTAGCTAGTTTTAATTCGCAATTCAATTTGTTTGCCATAGAGGATATTGGTTTCGAGAATTTTCCGCCTTTGCAAAATGCGTATGGAAATATTAGCGTCAATGGAAATGTTTCTGTTTTGCTTTCGTCAAAAATTAGAAACATTGCCGCTAATTCTCCTTTAGTCGCTTTTGCCGAAAATCAAGGAAAACGAACAGCCTTTCTTCTGGGAGAAAATAGCTGGAAATGGCGTTTGCAAAGTCATGTAGACAATCAATCGTTTGATAAATTTGATATTTTTGTAGATAAAATCATTCAATTTTTGGCATCCAATAGTTCCAAAAAATCATTGGTAGTCCATCATGAAAGTTTTTACAATTCTGGGGATGCAATTGAAATTACTGCTCAATATTTCAATAAAAACTATGAATTTGACGAAAAGGCACAACTTACAATTACTGTTGTCAATGCTAAAACTAAGCAAAGTAAAAATTATGATTTGCTAAAAAGCAACAATTCCTATAAAGTCAATCTGGACGGATTGACAGCCGGAACTTATAATTTTACCGTAAAAGAACTAAATTCTAAAACTTCTTATTCCAGTCATTTTGAGATTTTGGACTTTGAGATTGAGAAGCAATTTGTTAATCCGGATTTAGAAAAACTGAACCAATTAGCCGAGCTGACCCAAGGGAAAACTTATTTTCCGGATCAAGTCGAACAGCTCATAAAAGCGTTGTTGGCAGATGAAAGTTACAAAACGATTCAAAAGAATAATGTTACAAAGTCGCCATTAATTGATTGGAAATGGTTATTGGTTTTAATAGCCAGTTTGCTTGCCACCGAATGGTTTGTTCGAAAATACAATGGTTTGCTGTAGTTTTAATTAAACAAGAAAGTACGATTATGGATTTTAGGCTAAAAGTATTCTTCACCGTTGCCAACCGATTGAGTTTTACTAAAGCAGCGACGGAATTATTTATCACCCAACCTGCAGTTTCCAAGCATATTCAGGAATTAGAAGAAGAATACAAACTCAAGCTTTTTGACAGAAATGGCTCTAAAATTTCGCTAACGCATGCGGGAAAAGTATTGCTTGAACATGCTAAAAACATTTTTGAAATTTATCGCGAGATTGATTTTGACATGAGTACTCTTATCCATCAGCAAAGAGGAATGTTAAGATTAGGTGCCAGTACTACAATTTCCCAATATATTATTCCGCCGCTTTTAGCGCGTTTCCATCAAAAATTAAAAGATATTAAAGTAAACTTGAGAAACGGGAATACGGAGCAAATTGAGAACGCTCTTTTGAATAAAGAAATCGAAATTGGAATTGTAGAAGGACAATCCAAAAACCAATTGATAAAATACGTTCCGTTTTTGAAAGACGAACTCGTTTTGGTCTGCAATAGTCACAATTCATTGGTAAATAAAAAAGAAATTACAAAAACAGATCTTTTAGAAATGCAATTCCTTGTCCGCGAGCAAGGTTCGGGAACATTAGAAGTTATAGAGCATGCGTTAAAATCCTTAGAAATCAAATTTTCGCAATTGACTGTCGAAATGGAATTAGGTAGCACCGAAAGCATTAAATCCTATTTATTGAATTCCAATTGTGTTGCTTTCATGTCAATTCACGCCATACAAAAAGAGTTAAAAAGTAGCGAATTGAGCATACTTGACGTAAAAAAACTAAGTATGGAACGTTATTTCTATATCATTAGCCTTCAAGGAAAAAAGGAAGCTCTTTCTGATTTGTTTCTGAAAAATATTTCCAGTTATTATAACCTAAAGTTATAATGGATTGCTTTTTATGATTGGCGAAAGTCGTTTTTAGAACTGACCTTTGTACCATAATAATTAAAAAAGTTATTTTGAAAACGACTTCTAAAGTAATCCAAAAAAATAATACCACTCTTTTTAATCTCACTCAGACACAAAAACAAATTATATTTGGTTTGTTGACTATAGTCTGTTTTTCGGGATTGATTGCTCCACCTATTGCGTTATTGTTAGGGTTATTAGTCGCTAATTTGTCGGGACATCCTTTTTTAGAATTGAATCATAAACTAACTAATATTTTGTTGCAAATTTCGGTCATTGGACTGGGTTTTGGGATGAATGTAAACAGTGCCTTAATGGCTGGTAAAGAAGGTTTTCTATTTACTGTTGCTTCTATTTTTTGCACTTTGATTTTAGGTTTTTTTATTGGCAAATGGCTTGATATCGAAAAGAAAACCTCTCATTTGATTTCCTGTGGAACGGCTATTTGTGGCGGAAGTGCCATCGCTGCAATAGCGCCAGTAATCAAATCAGATGAAAAGCAAACTTCAGTAGCTTTGGGTGTTATTTTTATTCTAAATTCTATCGCTTTATTTTTATTTCCCGTCGTTGGTCATTGGTTGGACTTAAGTCAACAAGAGTTTGGATTATGGTGTGCTATTGCTATCCATGACACCAGTTCGGTAGTGGGAGCTGCAAATAAATATGGCCCCGAAGCCTTGCAAATTGCAACAACTGTAAAACTCGCCAGAGCTTTATGGATCATTCCAGTTGCTTTAATTACAGCTGTATTGTTTAAAAATAAATCTGGAAAAGTTAAGATTCCGTATTTTATTGGTTTGTTTATTTTGGCTATGTTGATGAATACTTATATTCCAGAAATGGTTCTTGTAGCACCTTTTTTAGTTTCAATTGCTAAAGTAGGATTAACGATCACCTTATTTTTAATCGGTGCTGGTTTGAATCTGAAAGTGCTGAAATCTGTGGGGACGAAACCGCTGTTACAAGGCGTTTTGCTTTGGATTTTTATCGCTTTTGCGGCCTTACTTTCGATTATGTATTTCAATTAAGATGAGTTGTAATCCTTTTTCTTTTGATTACAAAAAATTGCAATCGAATGTAATCGTACATAAGGGCTATTAGAAGAAAAAAAGCACTCACAAAAAGTGTTTTCAATTCGAGAAAAGTGTACATAAAACCTCCCGAAATACAACCAATAAAAAAGAAGGTTATTATGGATAGTCGCAAAGAAATACTAGCCCTTAGGCTTTTTCTTTCGCTCTCTTTTTTATAAAAAAACAATTGTGACAATTCAATTCCTAAATCAGTAAAAAGTCCTGTTAAATGAGTTGTTCTAACGGTAGATTTTGATATTTTCGTGACCAATGAATTTTGGATTCCCATAGCAAAAAGCATAGAAAAAGCAATGTATTTTCCATCAAAAGAGGACAAATCTGCTTCTGTGCCAAAAAAACCAACTGATGTTAAAATGGCGATCTCTATAGAAATCGGAAGTACATGGAGCAAATTAGGTTTTTTTTGAGACACCAAT
The DNA here is from genome assembly GCF_900129705.1 of Flavobacterium granuli. GTDB lineage: Bacteria > Bacteroidota > Bacteroidia > Flavobacteriales > Flavobacteriaceae > Flavobacterium > Flavobacterium granuli. Next base: position 73,625 of record NZ_FQWO01000015.1, read on the forward strand.
TCCGCCAAAAAATTGGACGTAAAAGATCCCAATAAAAAGAAAAGAGTAAAAATAAAAAAAGTGATTGCTGCCACATAATTATCTTTAATGACTTCTTCAGCGAAAAAAGCAAAATGTCCAGTTACATTTGTCGTCAAAGTTTTTACCGCCAAAACTCCACAAATATTCACAATTCCAGCAACAAATGAAAGTAAAGTGGCCAAACGTAAATTATGAATAAAAGTTCTGTTTTTTCCTTGATGCCGAAACATAGTTGTGGCTTTTTTTAAATTAATGTAATCTTAAACTCATTGTTTCTTATTTTGAAAAAAAAATAAAATACATTTGTAGCACATAATAAATAAAAGTAATGAAAAATATTAAATTTAAACCTACAATTGTATTGTTAAGTGCAATAGCTATTGGTTTTCTAACTTTGTCGTGGGGAATTATCGGACACGAAAGAATAAATAATGCAGCTGTGATGGCATTGCCAAAACCACTGCAGATTTTCTTTTACAACCATATTGATTTCATTACTACAGAATCGACGGTTCCTGATGTAAGAAAATATGCGGTAAATGACAAAGCCGAAGGACCACGTCACTATTTTGACATGGAAAATTATGGTAGCACCGACAGCTTTCCTAAAACTCTAGAAGAAGCCAAACAAAAATATGACGCGAAGTTCTTGGACAAAAATGGAATATTGCCTTGGTATATTCAAGACATGATGGTTAAATTGACGAAAGCTTTCAAAGAGAAAAGAAAAACTGAAATCTTGTTTTTAGCCTCAGATCTTGGACATTACATTGCCGATGCGCACATGCCTTTGCATACTTCGGACAATCATGATGGACAAAACACCAACCAAAAAGGAATTCATTCTTTATGGGAAAGCAGATTACCGGAATTATTCGCCAAAAATTATAAATTCAACACGACATCTGCAGTTTATATTGAGGATGTAGAGAAAGCAACTTGGGATATTATGTTTGACACCCATAGTTTGGTTGAACCTTTATTAGCCATCGATAAAAGTTTAAGAACCACAACACCTGAAAACGAAATATACGTTATTGATGCTGAAGGGAAAATTGCAAAAAACAAATATAATGGAATGGTCTATTCTGATGAATATGCAAAGAAATTGCATGTTGCTTTAAACGGAATGGTCGAAAATCAAATGAAGAAAGCTATTGTGGCGACTTCTAGTTTTTGGTATACGGCTTGGGTCAATGCTGGTAAACCGGACTTAAGTAATCTTGACTCAGAAGAATTGACAAAATACAATAAGAAAGGTTTGAAAAGAGATCTTAAGCTTTGGGAAAAAGGAAAACTTTTTGGATTAGAAAGCGAAAAAGAATTTTAATTCGAAATTACGTTAAGGAAAAGAAAAACGGGTGAGACTTAATGCAGGGTACTTTGCGAACAGCTATTTTAAAAACATCAATAGAAACGGGCTTCAGCCCGTTTTGTATATTGAATAAAAAATGGGCTTTAGCCAAAATAGAGATTAAGTTTTGGCTA
>NZ_FQWO01000011.1 GCF_900129705.1 Flavobacterium granuli
TTGGCAACGGCAGCAGCGGCAATATCAGCAGGAATGCTGATGGTCACCGTACCTGATTTGACACATTCGTTGGCATCTTTCACTTTCCAAGAATAGGTTCCAGCGCTAAGTCCGCTGAATACACTCGAAGCGACATAAGTAGCACCGTTATCTTTGGAATACATCAATGTGCCCGTTCCTCCGGAAGCGGTGATGGTAAAGCCGGTATTGGCTACGCCAAAGCAAAGCGGATTATTGGCAACAGCAGATGCTGCGATATCAGTTGGTTGGCTTATTGTAACCGTACCTTTCAACACACAATTATTAACGTCTTTTACCGCCCATAGATAGCTTCCTGCGGCAAGCCCGCTAAAGACGTTCGATGCTTGGTAAGTTAATCCATTATCTTTGGAATACATCAAGCTACCTGTTCCTCCTGTAGCGATAATGCTGATTGAACCGTCGGTTCCTGCATTACATTTAGGATTTACTGCTGTTGCCGATGATACTACTATAGGCGGTGGTTCAACAAGAACTACCGATCCTGTTGCTATACAACCTTTAGAATTTTTTACTTCCCAATGATAGGTACCCGCTAATATAGTAGTAAGATCCTCAGTATCCGCTGTAAAGTTATTTGGACCTGTCCATGAATAGGTATAAGGAAGCAAACCTCCTGTTACAGTAAGATTTATGGAACCAAATCCTCCATTGCAAGCGGGATTAGTTGCAACTGCCACAGCTTTTGGATTTGAGTCGACCTTAAATTGAATGGGAGCTCCTGGGAAATCTTTCAATTCAGATTGTTGTGAATTCCCGGAAGATCTGGTTCTAATAAATAACGTACTGAGTGAAAAACAAGGATCTTGTACAGCTGCGAATACTTGACTAAGATTGATAGCGCCCTCAGCCCATTGATTCACACCATAATCACCACCTATACCAGTGCCATTGGGATCACTACCATATACATCAAAGGGTACATGAGTTGGCGAGGTATTATTAGTAATGAAAATTCTACCCAGAAACTCTGAGTTTGGATGAATTACATATTCATAACCCCCTCCTGCTTTAGCTGTCCATACTCGAATTACTGCATTTGCATCGCCCCCTCCATTGGTAAACTCAATAGTGAGCAGGATGTCACCAACTGTGCGACCACCCTGGGTTCCTAAACTAGTAAAACCCCCACTACCTCCAGTGATTGTTCCATTGGTGCTAGTAGTTGCGCCTGTCATAGTCAATGATTTCTGTAAAAACTCAAAATCTATATAACTACTACCGGTAGTAACCTGACGGTCACCAGCAAATAGACACCATAAATCAGTTGATAATCCGCCTAATTTAGGATCCCCATAAGAAAAATGAGCACCAGCATTTTGGATTTCATTTTTGTTTGGTGAATTCCCTGGACCCCAAGTATACATATTGGGGTTGTCATTAATTTTATTTGATTTAGTAAAAATGGTCAAATCGTTGATATACCTATCCTGTAAAAAAAAAGATACTTCAGGATAGAGTAGCTCTCCAGTGAATGGGTTAATTACACCGTGACCTTCAATGCCAGGGTGTTGGGAGTCAAACAAGTCTCCTACATTTTCATATCCAGCAGGTGAATGAGCGAAAGCATCACCATCAACACCAGAACCGCCTTTAGGTAATAGTACAGGCACTATGCCTCTCATCACCCCTTGTGCACTAGCTGTACTGTTTGTCAATACAATTGTCATTAATAAAAAGGACAAAGTAAGCCAGTGACGCCAATAAAAGTGCCTTGATCTCGATAGGTAATCTTTGTGATTTATTTCATTAAATTTTGTAAAATTTAATTTAGAAGTGGAGTTTTTCGTTAAAAAGCAACATATTATTTTGTTGTATAAGAAATCGAAAAACTTTAAAAATGTATTCTTTTTCATAATAATAGTATTTTAACACCATATGTATATTTTAAATTTGAAGGTTAGAGAGTCGGAGCGAACATACATCTTCATATAAAATAATGAAGGCAGCCGTCATCTAAAGCTTGTATTTATCACAGAAATAAAAAACAAGCTTTTAATTGCCAAAATCGATTTGTAAAAATTGTTCAGATTAATTTCAAAACGATTCGATTAATAAAGTATAAAAGGTTAGTATACGAAGAGTACATAATGGGGAAATGTACCATCGCTAGTTTTACCATTTTCAAATAAAATAATTGAAAATGACTTTTTCAAACATAGGTAGTATGTAAAATGTGGGGATCAGAATGTATTACCTACTGCAAACCTAAAGTTGATTAAACAACAACTTAAATCGAATATTTTTTTAGTGATTCAAAGTTAGGTATTATATTAGATAAGCAAGGAATAAAATAAGAAACAAGACAAGATTCTATTATTTCCGACAAAGAATATACTTCACTAAGAAAAGCTTTATAAAAATAAATAATTAACGACTAATAACATGTTAATTAATTGATTGTCAATATTTTATTTGTTTTTTTTGAAATAATTTTTTTAAAATAACTAAATATGTCCCAAAACAGGGGCTGCAATTTTCTAATATAGTATTGCTTACCGTTCTGAGTAAGTTTGTATTAATTTTAGTTTTCCTTCTGTGAGATAGCTTCGTTCAACTTTTGTTATTTTTAAATTTAGGATAGAAAAGTCAAGATTTGTGCTATTCAACTCCCTTTAAACCCCACTAATTTTGTATCAGAAAAGGAGCAATCCTAAATAATTGAAATCAGTACGATGAAGTTAGCTTATATTCTGTTTTTACAAATTTGCCTTTTAACTATCTCTAATAGTTATGGCAATTGTACTGTAAACAGGATCAATAATAATACAGCAACTGAATCAGTTCTTGAAGTATTAACTGATAATACGCCTAAATTTGAAAAAGCCTTCACAGATAATAACCAATTGGAATTTATCTTGTCGGAGAATACTTTCGAAACGAAGAAAGATACTACAGGCTTATTTGGATTTCCTCTTAATTTAAATGGTAAAAACTTAAGAGATCGCTGTTTTGTTTATACAAAAAGTATAAAATTGAACAATAAAGGACTATTGGAACGAAATAGTATTCCTTTTCGAAACGTAGCACGAAATATCCTGTTTCACAACTTGAAAATCCATTTTTAAACAGCTAATTTGTTGAAATTAAGATTGTTAAATCGATGGTGTAATTAAGTTTATTTTTTACTTCATGTGAAAAAACGTATTAACAATTTTATTCAAATTGAATAATACTTACTATCTTTAAGTGATCATTAAATTTTTTCGGCAAATAAATAGTTGTAAGTCTTCATTCAAAAATGATGTACTACTATACTTATTTATCTAGAATTCTAGATAGAATGAGTGGCTATCTGCATCACCTTAAGCAGTAATTATTACATCTAAAAAAACATAACTAATCTCATGGTGATCAGTTGTGTGCATTTCAATATTAAATATCATCTTTTTTTTTTAACTAAAATATATCATTATGCATTTAACACCCAGAGAGATTGAGAAGTTAATGCTGCATACAGCAGGCGAATTAGCTCAGAAAAGAAAAGCCCGCGGCTTAAAATTAAACTATCCTGAAACCATTGCTCTTATTAGTAGTGAATTGATGGAACGTGCCCGCGATGGTAAATCAGTAGCCGAATTGATGCAATACGGCGCGACACTTCTTCGCAGAGAAGATGTGATGGAAGGAGTTCCGGAAATGATTCATGATATACAAATTGAAGCAACATTTCCAGATGGAACTAAACTAGTAACAGTGCACAATCCGGTGCGATAACCTAAAAAAAAACAGTTATGATTCCAGGAGAAATTATATTAAAAGATAGCGATATCATTTGTAATGAAGGTCGCGATACAATAAAAATTAAAGTTACAAATACCGGTGATCGACCTATACAAGTAGGTTCCCATTTTCACTTTTTTGAAGTGAATCGAATGATGTCTTTTGACCGAGAAAAAGCATTCGGAATGCGATTAAATATTATTGCCAGTACCGCAGTTCGATTTGAGCCAGGCGAAGAAAAAGAAGTTGAATTAACTGAATATGGTGGCGGTCAGCGCCTTTTTGGTCACAACAATTTAGTGGATGGAGACTTATCTCCACAAAATAAAGCTGCTGCATTAGAAAGATTAGAACAAGGGAAATTTAAAAATGTCAAATCATGAGTTTAGAAGTAACTAGAAAAAATTATACCAGCATTTTTGGTCCAACGGTAGGAGATCAAATACGCTTGGGGGATACCGACCTTATTATAGAAATTGAAAAAGATTTCTGCTCTTATGGAGATGAACCGAAATTTGGCGGCGGAAAAACAGTAAGAGATGGTATGTGTCAGTCATCAACGGCTATGCGTGACGGAGGTGTTCTTGACTTTGTTATTACGGGAGCTACTATTATTGACCATTGGGGAATTGTAAAAGCAGACATCGGAATTAAAGATGGAAAAATTATTGGCGTTGGTAGAGCAGGGAATCCTGATATTTCCGATAATATTACTCCTGGTATGATCATCGGAGCTTCGACAGAAGTTCATGGCGGACATGGTTATATTGTTACGGCTGGAGGAATTGATACCCACATTCACTTTATTAGTCCTACCCAAATGGAAACTGCTTTGTATAGTGGTATTACGACAATGATAGGTGGTGGAACCGGTCCCGCAGATGGTACAAATGCGACGACCGTTACTCCAGGAAAATACAACATTAAGAGAATGCTGCAAGCTGCAGAAGCTTTTCCGGTGAATGTAGGTTTCTTCGGAAAAGGGAATGTGGCTACCGAAGCTCCAATTGCGGAACAAATTGAAGCTGGAGCCTTAGGGGTAAAAATCCACGAAGATTGGGGAGCAACTCCTGCTACTATTGACGCTTCTCTAAAAGTAGCGGACAAATATGACGTTCAGGTTGCTATTCACACAGACACACTTAACGAAGGAGGATTTCTTGAAGATACGATGAATGCTATTGCAGGACGTGTCATTCATACTTTCCATACCGAAGGAGCAGGTGGTGGTCACGCGCCCGATATTATCAAAGCGGCGATGTATCCAAATGTATTGCCGGCATCTACAAACCCTACCAGACCTTACACCACAAATACAATAGACGAGCACTTAGATATGTTAATGGTTTGTCATCACTTGAGTCCACAAATACCGGAAGATGTCGCTTTTGCTGATTCACGTATTCGTCCTGAAACTATTGCGGCCGAAGATGTACTTCAAGATATGGGCGTATTCAGTATCATGAGTTCCGATTCTCAAGCGATGGGTCGTGTAGGTGAGGTAATTACTCGTACCTGGCAAACGGCCGATAAGATGAGAAAACAAAAAGGACATTTGGCAGAAGATGAAGAAAATAAAAATGACAACTTCCGTGCAAAAAGATATGTTTCTAAATATACGATCAACCCTGCAATTGCTCACGGAATATCCAATCACGTGGGATCTATAGAAGTGGGTAAAATTGCCGATTTAGTAATTTGGAAACCAGCCTTATTTGGAGTAAAACCTGAAATTATCGTAAAAGGTGGATTTATCGCTGCAAGTAAAATGGGTGATGCCAATGCTTCAATTCCAACGCCTCAACCTATTATCATGCGTAATATGTTTGGAACCTACGGAAGAGCATTGACAAAAACTGTTTTCACATTTGTTTCTCAAGCCAGTATTGACAATAATATTGCTGAAGAATATGGTTTGGAAAAAACCTTATTAGCGGTATCAAACTGTCGAAACATTGGGAAAAAAGACATGATTCACAACAATGCTACACCAGAGATCATGGTAAATGCCGAAAACTATACTGTGACAATTGATGGAGAGAAAATCACTTGTGAACCGGTCGACAAACTGCCATTAGCACAGCTATACTTCCTGTTTTAATTTATAAATAGTCCAATTCTCACTACGACAATGACTGTGTCGTAGTGAGATGAGGAATAAAAATATCAAAAAAATTTATGAATACTTGGAAAATTAATTTGGGTTTAATTCTTGTCCTGGTATGTGCCAGTTTATCAACGGCTCGTGCACAAGAAGGATCTTTAATGCTTTATGGTTCTCTAAATTATAAAGACAATAATAATACAGGGAGTAGTTTTGGTGCAAACCCAATCGGACTGGGTTGTTTTTTTAATGATCATGTCGTTGCAGGGATGAACTTTGCTTTTGACAAAGAGAAAAATGGCTTGGGAAATCTTACCGATTCCAAACACGAAGTTGGTCCCTTTTACAGTGATTCTTGGAAAATTGGTGATCACTTTGTAATCATCGCACAGCTTGATGCACATTATGTATGGGGAAATACGCTGATGAATACTATAGGGGCCTATAGTTATGACGGCTACCTTGCCAGAATTTATCCAATTGTTGCAGTTTCTCTGGGTCATGGATGGGCATTAAAAGCTAAATTCTGTGAATTATCCTATGAAAAAACTACCGGAGACGACAGCAATAAAACAACTAATCGAACCTTTATAGCAGGAGTAAATGGGTCAACATTAGGACTGGGCGTTTCAAAAAATATCTCCCTTAAAAAAACAAAATAATGATTATACAACAGATAATCGGAAACACGCAAACACAATCAATTGAAGGTCTCGAGATCGATTTGCTGGAAATAGAGTGGTTTGAAGCCACTAAGAGAATTCAGCGTAGGCGAACAAACTCCGGGATGGAAATTGCAATAAAATTTATTCAGGAAGGGCAGCGGCTGCATCAAGATGATATTCTCTATCAGGATGACAAAAAAGTGGTCGTAGTTCATATTAAACCTTGTGAAGCGATAGTAATGACACCGGCATCCTTATTAGAAATGGGCACCATTTGTTATGAAATTGGCAACAAGCATCTTCCATTATTTATTCAAAACGACCAGATTATGATGCCTTTTGAAATGCCCATGTTTCGATGGCTGGAAGCCAGTGGCTATTCGCCTGAAAAACAGGAAATACAACTTTTGCATTTGCTGAAATCAAATGTAGCGCCTCACGGTCATGGCAGTACGTCACTTTTTACAAAAATTCTAAATATAGCAGCTTCAAATGACTAACATAGAAAACACCTATTTAGGAAGTCTGCTCCATCTGGCAGACCCTACTTTGCCTATTGGAGGGTATTCCCACTCCAATGGATTGGAGACCTACGTTCAAGATGAAGTGGTACATACTGTAGCTTCAGCAAAAGTATTTGTTAGCAATATGCTGACGTACAACATCAAATACAATGACGCAGCATTCTTAAAACTAGCCTATGAAGCTACTGCTAATAATGATTTAGAAACTATAATTAAACTGGATCAGGAATGCAGTGCTTTAAAAAGTCCAAGGGAAATAAGAGAAGCGAGCCAGAAACTGGGAATTAGACTGATCAAAATATTCCGAAGACAAAAGGCTTTTGATATCATCAGCGAATATGAAAAAGCAGTTGCAAGCAAAGAAGCTACCGCACATTATTGCATTGCCTTTGGGATGTATGCGCAGTTGTTGGAAATCCCTCTTGCCGAAGCCTTATTTGCATTCTATTACAATGCCGCCATCGGGATGATTACCAATTCGGTTAAGCTGGTGCCGCTTGGACAATTGGATGGGCAAGATGTGTTATTTGAACTTCAACCGCTCATCAAAAAACTAGCAAAAGAAACATTAACAATAGATAGAGATCTTGTGGGACTTTGCAATATCGCATTTGATATTCGCTGTATGCAACACGAGAGACTTTATTCAAGATTATACATGTCTTAAAAAACAAGAAAAAGAAAAATGGAAACAAGAAAATATGTTAAAATAGGAGTTGCAGGACCTGTAGGATCAGGAAAAACAGCATTGTTAGAACGCCTAAGCCGAAAAATGCTGAATGATTATAATTTAGGAGTAATCACCAATGACATTTACACGAAGGAAGATGCCGAATATATGGTAAAAAACAGTCTTTTGCCCAAAGAGAAAATCATTGGAGTAGAAACAGGAGGCTGCCCTCACACAGCAATTCGCGAAGATGCCAGTATGAATTTGGAAGCCGTAGACGAATTGGTTTCTCGCTTTCCGGATATCGAATTAATCCTTATCGAAAGTGGCGGCGATAATCTTTCTGCAACCTTTTCACCAGACCTTGCCGATGTGACTATTTTTGTAATTGACGTGGCCGAAGGAGAGAAAATCCCTCGCAAAGGCGGACCAGGTATCACAAGATCTGATTTGCTTTTGATTAATAAAATTGACCTGGCTCCTTATGTTGGTGCAAGCCTCGAAGTAATGGAAAATGATGCAAGAAGAATGAGAAAAGGAGCACCATTTGTATTTTCAAATCTTAGATCTACAGAAGGTATTGATGAGGTTATAGGATGGATCAAGAAATATGCATTGCTGGAAGATGTTGAAGAACCCAATTTAATCCGATAATCGAATGCTAAGTACCCTAAAAATTGAAGTAGAAGAGCGAGAGGGACAATCATTTTTAAGAGATGCATACGTTACGCAGCCTTTCAGGATTACACCTGTGGGACAGTATAAATCCGATAGGGCAGCTTATTTAATGATTGCGAGTACGTCACCGGGAATTTTAAGTGGTGATACCTATGATATTCAAGTGAATATCAAAGAAAATGCACGTTTGCAATTGCAATCGCAATCCTACCAGCGATTGTTTAATATGGAAGGCAGTGCTTCGCAAATGATGGATGTCAAAATCGATAAAGGCGCTTCATTTTCTTATGTGCCACATCCGGTTGTACCGCACGAGGCTTCGACTTTCAAAAGTATAAACAGAGTTTCGATAGATGATGATTGCGAACTCACCTTTAGCGAAATTATCACCTGTGGCCGTAAACATCACGGAGAAGAATTTAAATACGCTCATTTTCAAAATCTTCTGGAAGTCTATCACCACGACCGACTCATTTTGAAGGACAATGTCCTGCTAAGACCAGACATTATGCCCTTATCGGCTATGGGTTTGCTGGAAGGCTTTACGCATCAAGGAACTTTGGTCTATCTAAATACAAAAAATGAGGATGTGGAAGACCATATCGAACACTTTTATAAAGAATTGGAAGAATTGGAAAATGTATCTTTTGGAATCAGCGCACTTGAAGCCAAAGGTTTTGTCATTAGAATACTAGGAAATGGAGGAGAACAAATGTTTGATTTCTTCAGAAAGGTACAGAGCGTGCTTTGGGAAGAGAAAATAGCAATACAAATTTAAGCAACTCATGGATTCAAGTTTAATAGCATTAGCAATTACGGCTGTCAGTATCAGTTTTTTTCATACCGCTTCAGGTCCGGATCATTATTTGCCATTTATTGTTTTATCGCGTTCCCGCAAATGGAGTTTGTCCAGGACTATTATGCTGACCATTGTTTGTGGTTTAGGCCATATTCTGAGTTCGGTAGTTTTAGGACTTATTGGAGTTTTCTTAGGCTGGCAAATCAATAAAATCACGTTTTTTCAGGATTTTCGAGGTAACATTGCGAGTTGGGCGCTACTACTATTTGGTGCAATTTATCTTTGTTATGGGCTTTGGGCCGCTTATAAAAACAAAGCTCATAAACACTTTGACGTGATGGGCGAAGATGTGTTTGTGTATTCGCACAAACACGGTGAAGTGGTTATGCCGACCAATCGAATTAAAGTAACTCCACTGGTGTTATTTGCCATTTTTGTCATGGGGCCAAGTGAACCACTGGTTCCGTTACTATTTTATTCAGGATTAAATCGTTCCGTTCCGGAAATTTCCACACTCATAGGTGTCTTTACAATAAGCACAGTTTTGACTATGCTTGTAATGGTACTTTTAGGCGTTTACGGATATTCTTTTTTCAAAGCAGAAAAACTCGAACGCTATACGCCCGCAATTAGTGGAGCGGTAGTTTTAGCCTGCGGTGTCGGGATGGTCTTTTTAGGTTGGTAATTCAAACAATTTTTAACTGTTACAAAGTATATTAAAATGAAAGAAAAACAAAGAATAGCTGAAACAGTACTCAAGGGTATCGGTCAAATTATGCTTCAAGAAAGTGCTTGGACGGGTTTACTATTTCTAATAGCAATATCGTATGACTCTATACTTATGTGTGCTGCGGCTTTGCTGAGTTCCACTATCGGAACTGGAACAGCAAGAATTTGTAAGTTCAGTGACAAAAACATAAATGCAGGTTTATACGGATTTAATGCAACGTTAATTGGAATTGGATTGGTGTTTTTCTTCGAAGCCAGTCCATTGATATGGTTTGCATTGGTTTTAGGGTCTATACTCAGCACCCTTTTGATGGAATTTTCTATTCGTAAAAAAATCCCCTTTTTTACTTTTCCGTTTATCGTGATTACGGCAGGTTTTATTTTGGGATTAAAACACTTTGATCTTGCCACTTTAAACGTTCCTAAAGCTACAACCGCAATAACAAGTGAATTAATTGACTTTAGAGTGGTTGCCCATGCGTATGGTCAAGTGATATTTCAAGGAAGTCTCTTGGCGGGATTATTGTTTTTCTTGGGTGTCTTTGTAAAAAATCCAACGGCTGCCTTATATGGTTTTGTGGCAGCACTTATTGCGAGTGCCGTTGCACGTTTTGATCAGGATTCGGTACAATTAATCAATGATGGCATGTTTAGTTTTAATGCTGTTTTATGTGGAATTGCTTGCAGCGGATTAAAACCGAGGGATGGAATTTATGTATTTCTGTCTGTAATAATAGCTACCTACTTTGATGTTTCCATGATGGAGAATGGCTGGATTACACTAACGTTCCCATTTGTTTTAGCGATGTGGGTAATCGTGCCTCTAAAAAAGCTGGTGAGCTATTTTGAAAATAAAATAAAGAACAAAAATAGTAACCCATTGGGTGTGTGATTATTTGAAGTGAAATATTGGTCAAGATTTAGTAGGTCGATAAAATTATTGAGGATCAGTGCTAAGATGGTTTGGACATTCAAACTAAAAGTGCATAAAAAGTTAAGGGCATATAATTCTTCTTCAACTACCTTTTCATAACGAGATAAATAATTTATATAAGAAATCTTTAGTACAAAAAAAACAGTAATAATAAAAACAAATAAGATTATGAGCGAGATTAGAAAAAATTCAAGAAACACGGAAAATGCACCAAAAAGCCCAGTTTCAACACAAACTGTGGCATTTTCTCATTACAACAATATTTCAGCACAATTGCCTATAGATCCTAAAACTGGTGAAATCGTTGGAAATGCTATAAAAGATCAGGCAAAGCGATGCTTAACAAATATTCAAGCGATTGTAGAAAGTATCGGCCACGTTATGGATGATGTTGTTAAAATCACGGTTTTCCTTAAGGATATTTCTGATATTGAGGCTGTAGACGAAGTGTATAAAACATTCTTCAAAAGCGACCTTCCCACACGTACAACCGTTGCAGTCGATGCTTTACCTATCGATGGTGCTTTGTTACAAATGGATGCCCTGATCTCAAACGGTGAAGGTACCACTCCGCAAAAACCTTTAGATCTCGTTAAGGTAACAAGAAACACAGAAAATGCGCCAAAAAGCCTACACGCACAAACGGTAGCTTTTTCTCATTACAACAATATTTCAGCCCAACTACCTATCGATCCTAAATCGGGTAAAATAGTAGCTGGTGGTGTAAAAGAGCAGACGGAACAATGCTTAAATAACATTAAAGCAATTTTAGAAAGTATCGACCACGTTATGAACGATGTCGTAAAAACAACCGTTTTTCTTAAAAATAGCTCAGATGTTGAGGTCGTAAACGGAGTTTTTGCGGAATTCTTCCCAAGCTATGTTCCTGCAAGAACAATTGTTAATGCTTTAGCTTTACCTATGGATGCTTTGGTACAAATAGATACTGTTGTATCACACGGTGATGGAACACCTCCACAACTTCCTGAAGACGCCCGCTTCCTGGTAATTGAAGCAAACAATACAGAAAATGCACCAAAAGTTCCGTATACACAAAGCGTTGCTTATTCTCATTACAATCATATTTCAGGTCAATTGCCATTAGACCCAAAAACGAATGAAGTGGTAGCTGGTGGTGTAAAAGAGCAGGCCGTACAGTGTTTAAACAACATTAAGGCAATTTTAGAAAGTATCGACCACAATATGGATGATATTGTTAAAATAAATATCCAACTTAAAAATATGGGAGATATTGATGCTGTAAACGAAATTTATACTACATTTTTCAAAAGCGATTTGCCTGCAAGAACAGTGATTGGTGTTGCAACTATCCCTATGGATGCTTTGATCCAAATTGATGCCGTTGTATCTAACAGCGAAGGTACACCTGCCTAAGCACCAGATTATTTCAGGTTTTTGATCTTATGTCTCATAGGACAGAAATTCACAAATAGTATAAGATAAAAAAATAGCTTGGGTTATTCCTAGGCTATTTTTGTAATTAGGCTATAATAAAGAAAGAAGACATTGTGCACAGAAGTATTTGGGAAAATCCATTCACAGCCAAATTTAAAATTTAGGACTTTAAAAACTGTAATCGGTATTCAGAAGGAGATTGTCCTACCACTTTTTTAAAGATACGCGAAAAATAAGAAGGCGATTGATAATTTAATTCAAATGCTATTTCTGCTATTTCTTTCGAAACATCTTGCAAAAGAATTTGACTGTGCTGGATCGTAATTTCATTTATCCATTGTTTTGGAGCCTTTCCAGTGGTTTCCTTAACACATTTATTGAGATAATTATCTGATATTTTTAATAAATCAGAATAAAAATCTATGGTTTTATGCTTAATGTGGTTTTTCTGTACTAGTTCTCTAAAATGAAAAGAGATAGACCTTGCACGATTGATCAGCCCGCTAGCTGAATTTTCTGTTCGTATAATTTTTAATAATACGGATTGAAAAAGAGCTATAGTTATCGCATTATTATGTTCATCTTCGTTTAATTCTTCTTCTAATAATTCAAATAAACGAATAAGCCAACTGATGGTATTAGGATTTAAAATGGAAAATGGAGAAGTATAAAAGAAGTTTAAATGACTGGTGTTTAACGCAATCTTAGTGATAACCTCATTTTCATATATGACAAAAAAACCTTCAATATCCTCTGAAAGTTCTAAGGTTGCCGTAAAGTTCCCTTGTTTGACATTCAGGGCTTCATTAGCATTAATTATAAAAACAGAGGTTTCCAGCTGTTGTTTTACATATCCCTTTGTTACAAAAATCAGAAAGTTAAAAGTCGTTTGATAGGGATTAACAGGTATTACAATTTTTTTTAAATAATTTTCAATTCGATACAGTTGCAAGTTGGAATTATTAAAGAGATTATGAGTTGTTATATCGGGAAGAAATAACTTTTTGTACTCATAATTACTAATTAATTTCGGGCTGTTTTTCATGTAAACTTAATTTTATAATAAAATTACAAAGAAAAATAGTTAAGTATCAATTAAATGCAATCAAATTGCAATCAAAACTTTCTTCCAGGAAATGCAGGCTCGAAAAGGATTCTGTAACGATAGAGAAGATTTCTAATTTGTTCTCACAAAAAACAACTAAAACTAAAATGCCACTTCTTGCTTGGTCGTTGTAAGTGTTTTAAATACAAGCCTTTTTAGTTTTTTAATATTAAGTTTAGCGACCACTGGCGCAAGAAATAGGTTTTGGATTATTGCGTCCTACTATAACTTTCTGTTTTATGAACAATATTTTTTTAATTGAGCTATCTATTGTTGAAGATCCAATAGAACCAAATTACAGTAAATTTTTTATCGCTATATTTTTAACTCCTTGTTTTTTAATGTCAATTTCATAAAAACATTTGATTTGTCCTGTTCTTGGTTTAAAAGAACAATTTTTCATCTTGAATAATTTTAATATTTGCATATCATTATTAAAAAGAGTATATAATTACTGTTTGTGTAATTTTAATTTGTTTTTGTTGACAATAAATCATTGATAATGGAAATATGTTGCGTAATGAATATGGTGTCAACCTGCTAAATTATCGATAAATACCCAATATAGTGTACTTGAAATGAGAATCGGCATTAGTAAATGATGGATTACATATAATGGAGGACGACAAAAGTAACCTTGCTGTAAATCCTATTAATCATACAAATTTTTATATGGAGAAATTTGTCAAAAACGGGCTCAACCATATAACAGCCTGCAATACCTATTAACCAATAACCATTAAATTTTAACTAACAAACGAAAAATTATGCAAAAAATAGATATTCATAATTTGATAGACAACGCAAAACTGAACCGATTCCATTGGACGGTGATATTCTGGTGTGCACTAATCATTATTTTTGATGGTTATGACTTGGTCATTTACGGGGTAGTTTTGCCTGTATTGATGGAAAAATGGAATTTGACACCCTTAGAAGCCGGTACTTTGGGGAGTTACGCACTCTTTGGGATGATGTTTGGGGCATTAATATTTGGAACGCTTTCCGATCGTATTGGCCGAAAAAAAGCCATTATTATTTGTATTTTCTTATTCAGCGGATTTACTTTTATCAATGGATTTGCAGAAACTCCTTTACAATTTGGAATTTTGCGTTTTCTTGCAGGACTTGGAATTGGCGGTGTAATGCCTAATGCTGTGGCTTTAATGACGGAATATGCTCCCAAAAAAGTCAGAAGTACTTTAGTGACATTGATGTTTAGCGGTTATTCTGTAGGAGGAATGCTTTCTGCCGGATTGGGAATTTTCTTAATCCCAAATTTTGGTTGGCAATCCGTATTTTATGTTGGATTAGTACCGATACTTTTATTGCCTTTAATTATTAAATTCTTACCGGATTCTGTTGGGTTTTTAGCGAAACAAAATAGAACCGATGAGGCCAAAAAAATACTTTCACTAATTGAACCAACGTATGTTCCTACCGCAGTCGATGTTCTAGATCCTGGAGAAGCAAAAGCTGCCGGAGCCAGTATCAACCAACTTTTTAAGCATAACAGAACGCTAAGTACAATTATGTTCTGGATCGCTTTTTTTACCTGTCTTTTGATGGTTTATGGACTAAATTCCTGGTTGCCCAAATTAATGACTAAAGCAGGTTATGAGTTAGGTTCCAGTCTTACTTTTTTATTGGTTTTAAATATTGGAGCCATAGTAGGAGCCATAGGCGGGGGCTGGCTTGGTGATCGATTTAATTTAAAAACAGTACTGATTTCATTTTTTGCCGTCGCTGCTATCTCTTTGAGTTTACTTGGTTTTAAAAGCTCAACGATGGTATTGTATATTTTAATCGCTATTGCTGGAGCAACCACTATTGGCACACAAATATTATGTTATACCTATGTTGCGCAGTTTTACCCTATAAACATTAGATCTTCCGGTATTGGATGGGCATCAGGAATAGGTAGATTAGGGGCTATACTTGGACCCATTTTAGGTGGAGCTTTGATGGGTTTAGAATTGCCTTTTCAATTCAATTTTGTGGCATTTGCTATTCCAGGCGCCATAGGCGCTTTGGCCGTTTGTTTTATTAGTGTAAAGCACGGCCAGGAGAAAAAAGCACAAGTACAACAACAGCAAATAGATGGTCTGGAAACAATTATTTTGAAAAACGGATAGTTTACACAAAGCCTAGCCCCGAATTATTAAGGGTTTATAGAACATAAAATTATAAAAAATGAAGTTTAAAAAAATAATTGAACTATCGGGTTTGTTACTATTTACAATGTTAGTTAACGCTCAGGAAACCATTAAAAAAAAGGATAGTATTGTTGCTGTCGCGCAAGAAAAAAAAGAATCCCTTTTTGATATCAAGTTCTCGGGTTTTATTCGACATGATGCCATATTTGATTCCCGTCAGACTGTTGATGTAAGAGAAGCGGCAGTGGTACTTTGGGGAAAAGATGTTGACTTTGATGCCAATGGGAAAGACAGAAATTCTGCTTCCAAGTTTCAAATGCTGAATGTATTATCAAGAGTCGGTGTCAAAGTAAATGCACCCGATGTTTTAGGGGCAAAAACTGCTGGATTCCTTGAAGGTGATTTTTTTGGTAATGCAGAAGGAGGAATCAATGAATTTCGTTTGAGACATGCTTGGATTACCCTTGATTGGAAGAAAACCCAGTTGGGAATTGGTCAATTTTGGCATCCGCTAACCATTCCGGAAATGTTTCCTGGAGTAGTAAACTTCAGTGGAGGCGCACCTTATATGCCGTACAACAGAAATCCTCAGATTCGTTTTACCCAAAAGTTAGATGCGAATTTTAATCTTATGATAGCAGCCGTTTCACAAAGGGATTTTACTTCGAATACGGCTCCATACAGAAACAGCTCACTTCCTTCGGGACATGTTCAGCTAAATTATAAAAACAAAGATGTTTTGGTAGGTTTGGCAAGTCACTTTGAGCAAATTCGACCTAAAACAGCTTCTGGATTGACCAATGATTTCTCTAACGAAAGAGTCAACAGTGTTTCGGTTATGGCCTTTGGTCGTTTTGAAACCAAGCCAATGACAATAAAAGCAGAAGCGATGTATGGCGAAAACGCAACATCCTTCATTATGCTTGGAGGCTATGTAGGATATACACCCACTTCAGGTCCGGGTTTAGAAACCTATTCGACAATGGCGACACAGTCTTTCTGGATTGATTTAACCGGAAAAACTAAAAAAATAATTCCCGGATTCTTTGCTGGCTTTAGCCAAAATGACGGTGCCAATAATCCGATTTCGGGGAAAGCAGTGGCTTATGGATTTTCAAATGCCGTAGGAGGTATTGCGGCTTCAGGAAATGCAACGAACAGAACCATTAACTATATTTATCGATTGGCACCGCGAATTGAAGTGCCAATTAAAAACCTGAAATTTGGTTTGGAAGCCGAATATTCGGCTGCCGAATGGGGGAACGCGGATAACAGCGGAAGAGCCGTAAGCAATCTGAATTTAGTAGGAACTTGGAGGGTAGTATTTGCCACAGTGCTAAAATTTTAATTTTTTTTTTAATGCGTTGGCTGTGATTCAGAACGAATTGCAGCCAACGCTTTTTTTGTTATCATTATGAAAGAAACCAATAAATGGCTGTCTTTAATTATTGTACTGGTAGCGCCATTACTTTCTGTAATCGATGTGTATATTGTGAATATGGCTTTGCCGGAAATCAAGCAACAGTATTTGACATCAGACAGCAACACAGAATTAGTGATCAGTTCTTATCTGTTGGGATATTGTGTTTTCTTAGTAACCGGAGGAAGAGCCGGAGATTTTTTTGGTCGAAAGAAAATATTCATAATTGGGATGCTTTCGTTCACAATTACTTCTGCTTTATGTGGTTGTGCCGGAACCATTTTGCAATTGATATTTTTCAGATTTTTTCAGGGCGTCGCTGCGGCCTTTATGATTCCCCAAACCTTAACAATAATACAACTTACTTTTCGAGAAGCCAAAGAACGAAACTTGGCCTTTGGTTTTTTCGGAATTACCTTGGGTATTGCATCAATTTTGGGACAATTTTTAGGAGGTTATTTTGTGGCGCACCATTATATCGAGGAAAGTTGGCGTTTAATATTCTTAATCAATGTTCCGTTTGGTTTAGTGACTGTTGTTCTTTCTTTTTTCTTTTTGCAGGAAACAACACTGCATAGAGGAGCTAAGTTTGACATGCTTGGTGTACTACTATTAACCATAGCTTTGGGAAGTTTAATTTACGGACTCACTTTAGTGCCAGAGCAAGGACTGTCAATTTTAGTATTGCTTTTGTTATTTTTATCCGGGATTCTATTGTATGTATTTTGGAAGAACCAAAAAAGAAAAACCCAACAGCAAAGCAGTCCTTTGATGAACACGAATCTTTTTAAAATAAAAAGTTTCAATTTGGTTTTGCTTGTTGCCTTATTTTTTTTCGGAGCACACAATTCTTATTTATTAATATGTGCGGTTCAGTTCCAAAACACATTGCATTTGGATCCTTATGTTGCCAGCCAATATTTTACTTTTAATGGCATTGGTTTTTTATTGTCTTCATTTATTGCTTTAAAATTATTGCATAAATATGGAATCAAATTATTGATTATAGGCTGTTTTTTAATGATTGTTTCTTTGGTTTTACAGGTTTTTACTCTTGCAGATCCGGCAAATGTGAATTACATTCCTTGGTTTCTTTTGTTGTATGGGTTAGGACAGGGAACACTTTTACCATCGATTTTAAATTATGCGCTTAAAAAAATTCCAACAGATTATGCCGCATTGGCGGGCGGTGTATATTCTACCGTGCAACAATTTTCATCCGCTTTTGGAATCAGTATTATTGGCAGCCTGTTTTTTTATAGTTTGAAACAAGGTTTAGATGGCTATAGCATTGCGATGAGTATGGCGATTGTTTATTTGGTTTTTGTGGCACTGTTTTTATACCAACTTTCAAAATTGAATACAACCAATCCGTCTTAGAATAACACAAAAATTTTCTTTTATCTGAAAAATACAAAAATCGCTCAAACGATATAGTTGTATTTGTAGTATCTTTGGAAGCTTTCTAAATTGTTTTTGAGTTAGAATAATGCATGGGAAATAAATTATTTTTTAAGGGGATTTATGGTGATAACTCTATCGATATGGTTAGGGATATTATTCATATTACGCCTATGGAGATAACCGGCAAACGCCATGAATGGTATATAAAACCTCATGTACACACTGATCTTTTTCAAATTTTTGTGGTCGAAAGCGGCTCTTTGGAATTAATAATTAATGGCGAAAGTCAAATTGTGGAAAGCCTTTCTTTTTTTTCTATTCCAAAAAATATCGGTCATGGTTTACGCATGAATGCGGATACTAAAGGATGGGTTATCTCACTTTATGATAAGTCATTGGAAAATATGTTAAAATTCGATACGGATATTATCAATACGATAGACGAAATTCATATTTCAAAACTCGATGAAGAGGATAAATTAATTAATGATGCTTTGACAACGATTCGTAAATGCATCGACGAATATTATTCTGAATTACCGGGTAAGCAACACGCTTTACAGTATTTGGTTGGAATGATGTTGTTGCGTTTGTATCGAATATTTGTTACTTCATCCGCTGTTCATCTTTCCGATAACAAGAATAAAATATATTACCGACGCTTTGTTCAATTAATTAAGGAACAAAAATCTTTTAAAATAAGCATTGAAGACTATGCTAGCCGCTTAAATATCTCAAGTGGACATCTCAACCGAATTTGTAAGGATGTTTCCGGCTTATCGCCAAAAGACATTGTTATTGATTTTTTTATTGATGAAGCTAAAATTTATCTGCGCAATTTTGATATGTCAATTGCCGAAATCTCCTATGAATTAGATATTGAAGATCCCGCTTATTTTACGCGTTTGTTTAAGAAAAGGACCGAGCTCACTCCCAAAGAGTTCAGAAATCAATTAGGCCGCAAGTAATCACTGCATTTGTCTTTTAGTTATTCAATTATGAAAATGAGATAGTTTCTTATGAATTAGGTCTTTTTCACAATCTCATTTGCAATTTTACTACAGAAAACATTATTTGTCCTACTTTTTAAAGGAAATCAGGTCTTTTTTATTCGTTTTTTCTATTTAAAGCTATTATAAACAAATAGTTATGTTTTTGTCTATTTGTTTGATTTGTCTCATTAATAACAAATTAATCCAATTTTCAACCTGGCTTTTAGCTATAAATTTGTGATAATCAAATAGTAAGTGAGTGCTCAATTATTTATGAGTAAGTACTCACTTCTGTTGAAATCAAATAAATTTAGATACTAAGAAATGAATAATCCTACTATTGAAAAAATTGAAGCCATTCTGGTGGATTTGCCAACAATTCGCCCACATCACCTCTCGATGACCGTGATGAAAAAACAAACAATGGTTATCATTCGTTTGTTTTGCAGTGATGGAATGGAAGGAATTGGAGAAGCAACAACCATTGGTGGATTGAGTTACGGAGAGGAATCCCCGGAAAGTATGAAGCTCAACATTGATACTTATTTTGCTCCTTTATTAGTGGGTCAGGATGCGACCAATATTCACAAAGCCATGTTTTGGATTGAAAAAAACATTAAAGGCAATCGAATCGCAAAATCAGGAATTGAAACAGCGCTTCTTGATGCGCATGGAAAACGATTGGGTGTCTCTATTGGAACTTTATTAGGAGGTGCAATTTCTGAAACTTTACCCGTTTTATGGACATTGGCTAGTGGAAATACACAACAGGATATTGAAGAAGCCGAACATCTTTTGGCTATTGGAAGACACACTACTTTCAAATTAAAAATAGGATGGCAAGCGCCGGAAATTTCAATTGCTCACGTTGCCGCTATCAAAAAAGCGTTGGGAGACCGAGCAAAAGTAACAGTGGATGTGAATCAGGCTTGGGACGAAAGTACCGCAAAAATAAGTATTGCTAAACTTCAGGAAGCAGGAATTGATTTGATTGAACAGCCTATAGTTAAAGAAAATTTTGAAGGCTTGGCTCGTTTGACCAAAATGTTTACCGTGCCGATCATGGCAGATGAAGCGTTGAATGATAGTACCGATGCTTACAAATTGGCCAAAATAAGAGGAGGCGATGTTTTTGCTTTAAAAATTGGAAAATCAGGTGGATTACATAATGTTTTAAAAGTGGCCGCGATTGCAGAAGCTGCCGATATCAGTTTGTATGGCGGTACCTTATTAGAAGGAACAATTGGTTCAGTGGCTTCGGCGCATGCTTTTAGCACGTTGAAAACAATGTCATGGGGAACGGAACTTTTCGGTCCATTATTATTAACGGATGACATTGTAAAAACCAAAGTAGAATTTTCGAATGCTTCGATGAAAATTCCACAAGGTCCGGGTTTAGGCTTGGAATTAGATTTAGAAAAACTCAACGAATATAAACGTAAATAAAAATTAGCATTATGTTATTCCACGTAGAAATGACCGTAAAAATTCCACATGATTTAGATGTGAATTTTGTAAACGAATTAAAAGCAAAAGAAAAAGCAATGTCCCAAGATTTGCAACGCAGCGGAAAATGGGTTGACATTTGGAGAATAGTCGGGAAGTATTCGAACATCAGTATTTTCAATGTAGAAAGTCCGGCTGAACTTCATGAGATTCTGAGCAATTTACCCCTTTTTCCTTTTATGGAAATCGAAGTCAAATCATTATGCAAACACTATTCTTCGATTAAAGAAGGAGAATTGTAAGCCTTTTAAACAATCAAAAAAAACTATAATAAATTTAAAAAATCAATATCATGACTAGAGCACAAATAGACGGATTACTTCAAAAAATTGAAAGTACTGAAAAAATAGAAGCTGGAAGCGAAAGAACAAAAGCAATTGTAAACAGAATCCTGCGCGATTTGTTTTACACCATCGAAGATTTAGATATCCAACCGGATGAAGTTTGGACAGCAGTAAATTTCTTAACACAAGCGGGTCAAAATGGAGAATATGGTTTAATCGCGGCAGGTTTAGGATTAGAACATTTCTTAGACTTGCGTATGGATGAGGAAGAAGAAAAAGCAGGAATGACCGGTGGAACACCAAGAACGATTGAAGGACCACTTTATGTTGCAGGCGCACCAGTATCAAAAGGTTTTGCACGTTTGGATGACGGAACTGAAGAAGAACAAGGGGAAATTTTCTTCATGCAGGGAAAAGTTTTGGATGATAATAACCATCCAATTCCAAATGCAATTGTAGAGGTATGGCATGCTAATTTAAAAGGGAATTATTCTTATTTTGACCAATCACAAAGTGATTTCAATTTGCGCAGAACGATAGAAACGGATGAAAACGGAAACTATCAATTCCGCAGTATCCTTCCTTCCGGATATGCGGTTCCTCCTGGTGGATCAACAGAATTACTTTTAAGCGCCATTGGTCGTCACGGAAATCGTCCGTCTCACGTTCATTTCTTTGTATCAGCGCCAGGCTTCAGAAAATTAACAACACAAATAAACTTTGAAGGAGATCCTTACTTATGGGATGATTTTGCTTTCGCAACCCGTGAAGGTTTGGTTCCGGATCTTACGGTGATTACTGATGCAGAAAAAATCAAAGAAAAAGGATTAGACAAGCCATTTTCCTCAATCGATTTCGACTTCACTTTGCACAAAGAAGTGGAAGGAATTCACGATGCAGAAGTAGAGCGATTGAGAGCAGAATCTATAGCATAATGTAAAAAGAAAGGTCTATTACCATTTTTCGAATCTGAAGAATCTTCATGAGAAGGAATAAATCAAATCGATTTTTTAATTATTCTCATGATTGATTTTTTCGAAAATAACTCCGGAGCGGATCGGTTATGACTACTAAACAACAACACAAATGGAAAAATTAAATAAAGAATATGTAGAAAGCCTGCTTCAACATGATGTTGCAAAAGGTCTTTATCGTCATAACAGAGAATCCTTTACCAATCCGGAGTTGTTCGAATTGGAAATGAAATATATTTTCGAAAAGAATTGGGTGTATTTGGCGCACGAAAGTCAGATTACAGAATTGAACGATTATTTCACGACCCATATTGGCAGACAATCTATCTTTATTTCACGAAATAAAGAAGGCGAATTGAATGCTTTTATCAATGCATGCAGCCATAGAGGAGCACAGCTTTGTCGCTATAAAAAAGGGAATAAATCAACCTATACCTGTCCTTTTCACGGTTGGACTTTTAATAATTCGGGGAAATTACTAAAAGTAAAAGACGGAAAAGGCGCTGGATATCCAGAACAGTTCAATACGGAAGGTTCTCATGATTTGAAAAAAATAGCCAAATTTGAATCGTACAAAGGATTTTTATTTGGTAGCCTAAATCCAGATTCGTCTTCATTGGAAGATTATCTAGGTGACACCAAAAAGATTATCGATCAAATGGTAGATCAGGCTGAATTTGGATTGGAAGTAGTACGAGGTGCTTCTACGTATACCTATGATGCCAATTGGAAAATGCAGATGGAAAATGGTGCTGATGGTTACCACGTAAGTTCTGTACATTGGAACTATGTGGCTACGATGGGGAACCGTAAAGAAGATGGCGTGCAAGCGGTAGATCCAAACGGTTGGTCAAAAAGTGTAGGTGGTGTTTATGGTTTTGAAAATGGTCACATGCTGCTTTGGACCAAAATGCTGAATCCGGAAGTACGTCCGCTTTACAGCCAATTGAATCGCTTGAATGCTACACTTGGTGAAGAAAAAACCAATTTTATTATAAACGAAACACGCAACTTGGCTCTTTATCCAAATGTGTATTTGATGGATCAGTTTTCGACTCAAATTCGTGTGGTTCGACCAATCTCTGTCGATAAAACAGAAGTGACTATTTATTGTTTTGCACCCAAAAACGAAGCTGCTGAAGACCGTGCGTTGCGTATTCGCCAATACGAAGATTTCTTTAATGTAACCGGAATGGGAACTCCTGATGATTTGGAAGAATTCAGGTCTTGTCAGGAAAGTTATTTATCAAACGAAATGCCTTGGAACGATGTGAGCCGTGGTGCGGAACATTGGGTTTATGGTCCAGACGAACATGCTACCGCCATGGGAATCAATCCAAAATTAAGCGGAATCAGAACCGAAGACGAAGGATTGTTCCTGATGCAACACCAGTATTGGGCAGAAACTTTGAAAAAAGCCTTGGATAGTGAGGAATTGATTAATCTAGAAAACAATTTGTAAGATGACGAATTACGATAAAATACAGGCATTTGTTTATCAGGAAGCGAGACATTTAGACGACAAACAATGGGACGAATGGCTTCAGTTATACGATGAAAAAGTAACGTTTTGGATGCCATCATGGGATGATGAGGATAATTTAACCACAAATTACCAAACCGAGATTTCGTTGATTTATTATCCAAATAGGAATGGTTTGGAAGACCGTGTTTTCAGAATCAGAACCGAACGTTCAAGCGCTACTTTACCGGACACCAGAACAAGTCATAATTGCACCAATCTAGAAATTTTGGAAGAAAACAATGATGAAGTTAAAATACGTTTTAACTGGAATACATTGAGTTTCCGATACAATAAATTGGATCAGTTTTTTGGTACTTCCTTCTATACTTTGAAAAAAGTGGGAGATTCATTTTTAATCACTAATAAAAAAGTCATCCTTAAGAACGATTACATTCGACAAGTGCTTGACATATATCATATTTAATACAAAAAGTAATGGCAAAAATAGCATTAAACTTTGAGGACGGACTTACCCGATTTATAGATAGTTTACCCAATGAAACGGTAGCAGAAACTGCATATCGAGTTGGGATAAACATTCCGTTAGATTGCGCTGATGGCGCTTGTGGTACTTGTAAATGTAAAATGAGATCAGGAACTTTCGATGCAGGAGACTACATCGAAGAAGCCTTATCAGATGAAGAAGCAGCGGAAGGTTTTGCACTTGCTTGTCAGGTGAGACCAAAATCAGACCTTGTGGTTGATATTTTGGCGAGTTCTGCTGCTTGTAAAGTTAAATCTACGGCCATCACTACCGAAATTAAGGAATTGAATCGATTGTCTTCAGAAATCTACCAATTAAAATTAGCTGCTGCTGACGGGAGTTCTTTTCAATTTCTTCCGGGACAATATGTAAATATTGAGGTTCCGGGAACTTCACATACCAGATCGTATTCATACAGTTCAAAACCTGATGCAGCTGAAGGGGAGTTTTTAATAAAATTAGTTCCTGGAGGATTGATGAGTAATTATTTAAAAGAAGAAGCAAAGGTAGGTGGAGAACTAAACATAGTAACTCCTTTGGGTAGCTTTTATTTAAGAGAGGTGCAACGTGATTTAATTTTTATTGCCGGTGGTACAGGTATTGCTCCTTTTATGGCGATGCTTGAAAAACTAAAAGCAGAAAATAATACGACACCTATTCATTTATTTTACGGAGCTACGACAGCCGAGAATGTGGTGGAATTGGAACGTTTGAAGGCGTTTAGTGAAATTATGCCATTGCAAATATTTACTTGTACTTCTGACGAACAAGCCGAAGGACACGATAAAGGATTCGTTACCCAATGGATTAACAAAGAACTTCTTGGCGATAAAGCCTACGATATTTATATCTGTGGACCAAATGCGATGGTGGAGGCGGTAAAAACGACGCTTGACAAAGAGGCCATTCAACATGTTAATTTTTACATGGAAAAATTTGTTCCAACGGGTCAGGAAAATGTAAAAGCATAATTTTTAAATACTAAAAATGATTCACCCCAATAGATTTTCAGGAAAAGTGGTCCTTGTTACCGGTGCCGCTCAAGGAATAGGAAAAACCGTTGCCCTGCAACTTTTAGCCGAAGGGGCTTCGGTGGTATTAATTGACCGTTCTCCAATAGTAAATGAGATAGCTTCGCAATTGAGTGAAGACCAAAAAAATAAAGCGCTCGCAGTTATTGCCGATTTGGAGCAATTTTCAGGCTTCCAGTCGGTAGTGGAACAAGCCGTTGCCAAGTTTGGCAGAATAGATATTTTGATTAACAATGTAGGGGGAACCATCTGGATGAAACCTTTTGCAACCTATGAAGAAGATCAAATAGAAAAAGAAATTCGACGTTCGCTTTTCCCAACTTTATGGGGCTGTCGTGCCGTTCTTCCGATAATGTTGGAACAAAAAGCAGGGGTAATTGTGAATGTTTCTTCGGTGGCAACCAGAGGAATCAATCGTGTTCCTTATGCTGCTGCAAAAGGTGGAGTCAATGCCCTCACGGCTGCTATGGCTTTTGAATATGCTGAAAAAAATATTCGAATAAATGCGGTTGCACCAGGAGGAACCGAAGCTCCGGAACGCTTGATTCCCCGCAATGAAACCCCTGATTCAGAACAGGAAAAAATATGGAGACAAGAAGTGGCGGATCAAACTACCAAATCGAGTTTAATGAAACGCTACGGAACGATTGAAGAACAAACTTCGGCCATACTTTTTCTGGCGTCTGATGAAGCTTCTTATATCACAGGAGTTACAATTCCAGTTGCCGGAGGCGATTTGGGTTAATAAAAAAATGAAATAATGTCAAAAATAAAATTGCAGCATACAACATTGAATTATGTATTTGATGATTTCAAAAAGGAACAAACTATCCTTTTTTCTAATTCATTGGGAACTGATTTGACAATGTGGGATAAACAAGTAGAATTACTTGGTGCAGAATTCAATATTCTTCGTTATGACACGCGTGGTCATGGAAAGAGCGAAGTTCCCGCAGGAGAATATTCCATTGAAATGCTGGGGAAGGATGTATTGGATTTATTGGATTATCTAAAAATCCAGAAAGTAAATTTCTGCGGATTGTCTATTGGCGGGTTAACCGGACAATGGCTAGGAATTCATGCGCCGGAACGCTTGAACAAACTGATACTTTGTAATACTGCCGTAAAAATAGGAAACGCTGAAGGCTGGAATTCCCGAATTGAGGCCGTTCAGAAAAATGGTTTGGACAGTATCGTTTCAGGTACCCAAGAGCGCTGGTTTACGCCAGAATTTGTTGCTGAAAATAAAGATGAGGTTGATGCCGTATTGGTCAAGTTTGTACAAACGCCATTAGCAGGATACATTTCTTGTTGTGCCGCCGTTCGTGATGCTGATTTTACAGCAGAAGTTTCAAAAATTTCGGTACCAACCTTAATTATTTCAGGCACAGAAGATGCCGTTACAACCATAAAAGACGGTGGTTTTCTGATGGGGAAAATTCCAAATTCGTTATTAGCTGCCTTAAAAACGGCTCATATTTCAAACATTGAAAAAGCGGATGATTTTACAAAATTACTTATTGAATTTATTAAAAATTAAATTATGAAAACAGTTCCACAAATAACAACCGAACAAGCCGCAGCATTTGTAAAAGATGGAGATACTCTATTGCAAGGAGGTTTTGGTATGACAGGAAATCCGGTACATTTAATGGATGCTTTGTCGAAAACCCAAACTAAAAACATCACTTTTATTGGAAATAATGTGGGCGAAGCGGGAATTGGTGGCGGACGTTTGTTGCGAAACGGACAGTTAAAAAAAATGATTGGTTCTTTTTTTACCAGTAATCCCGAAGCAGTGAAAGCGGCTCAGGATGGAATTGTAGAATATGAGTTGATACCGCAAGGAACTTTGGCGGAAGCCTTACGAGCCGGAGGAGCTGGAATCGGAGGTTTTTATACGCCAACTGCTGCAGGAACTCCTATTGCAGCAGGGAAAGAAACTAAAATAATTGATGGAGTCGAACAGGTTTTTGTAAAAGGAATTCGCGGAAACGTAGCTTTTATCAGAGCTTGGAAAGCGGATACAGCAGGAAATTTAATTTACCGTATGACGGAACAAAATTTCAATCGCGCTATGGCAACAGCCGCTGATTTGGTTATTGCTGAGGTAGAGGAAATTGTACCGGAAGGCACTTTAGATCCTAATTATATTCACACACCGGGATGTTTTATTGATTATCTGGTTCAGGCCACACTTACTTTAGAAGATTTAGGTTCATCGGCATCGGTGAGTAAAGGAAAAAAAGTGAGCGAAGACCGCATGAATATGGCGAAACGTGCTTTGCAGGAATTGAAAAAAGGCGATGTAGTCAATTTAGGAATCGGAATTCCAACCTTAGTTGCTGATTTAATAACTCCAGAACACGGTGTTATTTTGCATACCGAAAACGGAATGTTGGGCGTCGGTCCGGAACCTGCTGATGGTGGCGGAGCAATGGATTATCCGGTAAATGCGGGAAAAATTCCAGTTACCGCATTAGCAGGAAGCAGTTATTTTGACAGTGCCGAATCTTTTGCCATGATTCGTGGAAAACATGTTGATATTGCGGTAATGGGCGGTTTAGAAGTAGATGAGCATGCCAATCTGGCGAATTGGGCAGTTCCGGGACAACCTTTGTTAGGAGTTGGTGGAGCAATGGATTTGGCTTCAGGTGCAAAAACGCTGATTATTACCATGAATCACAACAACAGAGACGGAAGTTCTAAAATTGTACCTACTTGTACCTTGCCTTTAACGACTTTAGGTTCTGTTGATATGGTAATTACAGAATTGGCCGTTTTCAAATATATTGACAATAAACTGACATTGATTGAATTAATGCCTGGAGCAACTTTAGAAGAAGTTCGGGAAAAAACAGAAGCAAAATTCGTAGAACAATTAGCATAAAAAGAAGGGTAGAATAGAATTATCTTAGCTTTTTAATTTTAATCCTAATCGAATGATAAACAAATTAATACGATACAGTATTGGATCTGATTTAATTATTTATGGTTTCAAATGCATCGTTGGGTTTTTAATCGGCTATCAATTGTATCTGAGTTTTCCCGAATATGAGTTGTATTGGACGTTACTTTCTATTATTTTGGTGATTTCTCCCGAAGCAAAAGATGCACGACGTTTGTCTATTGAACGGTTTAAATCGAACCTAATTGGTTCCGGAATAGGATTGCTTTGTTATTTTATTCATGCGCCAAATGTCTATATGCTATTGTTGGGTATTATACTTTCCATAGTTACTTGTTATTTATTTAACCTGATGAATGTGGCGCGAACCGCAATTGTGGCACTCATCATTGTATTGATTCATGAACAGACGCAAATGTCATGGATAGGAGCGATAGAACGGTTTATATCAGTAACTACAGGATGTTTCATCGGATTATCGATTACCATTATTACATCAGCAGTAATTAATTATTGGAGAAAAAAAGCAAACCTTCCGCAAGAAAAATTATAATTTAAAAGTCATAAAAATGAATACAGAAGCCTATATAATTGATGGAATCAGAACTCCGATAGGAAGTTTTGGAGGAACACTTTCGGCTGTCAGAGCAGATGATTTGGCTGCAATGGTCATTGAAGCATTAGTAAATAAAAATCCAAATATTCCAACCGATGCCATTGATGATGTCATCTTAGGCTGTCACAATCAAGCCGGAGAAGACAATCGCAATGTAGCGCGAATGGCCTCATTGCTGGCGGGATTGCCTGTTACGGTTCCCGGAGAAACAGTAAATAGATTGTGTGCATCAGGAATGTCTGCAATTATTGGAGCCTCAAGAGCTATTAAAGCTGGAGATGGCGATCTATTTATTGCCGGTGGAGTAGAGCACATGACGCATGGTCCATTGGTGATTTCAAAAGCATCAAAAGCTTATGGAACCGATTCTAAAATGGAAGATTCTTCTTTTGGATGGCGTTTTGTAAACCCAAAAATGAAAGAAATGTACGGCGTAGATCCTATGGGAATTACCGCTGAAAATCTGGTGGATTTGTATGGTATTTCGAGAGAAGATCAGGATAAATTTTCTTTGGCATCCCAATTAAAAGCTGCAGCTGCAACCAGAAATGGACGATTGGCAGAAGAAATTCTTCCAGTTGTTATTCCGCAGCGCAAAGGAGACCCACTAGTTTTTGAAAAAGATGAATTTGTTAGAGAGAATTCTACGTTGGAATCGCTTTCAAAACTGAAACCAGCCTTTAAAAAAGACGGTACGGTAACGGCCGGAAACGCTTCGGGCTTAAATGACGGAGCTGCAGTAGTATATGTGGCATCTGGAGAAGCTGTCGAAAAATACGGATTGAAACCTTTGGCCAGAATTGTAAGTTCGGCAGTAACAGGAGTTGAACCTCGAATTATGGGAATTGGTCCGGTTACGGCAACACAGAAAGCACTCCAAAAAGCAGGACTTACGTTGGATGATATTGGTGTTATGGAGTTTAATGAAGCCTTTGCGGCTCAGGCATTAGCGTGCACAAGAGCGTTAGGGCTTAAAGATGACGACCCAAGAATAAACCCGAATGGCGGCGCTATAGCTTTGGGACATCCATTAGGTATGTCGGGCACAAGAATAACGTATTCTGCTGCGCTGGAACTTCACAAGAAAAATGTAAAATATGCTTTAGCTACGATGTGTGTTGGTGTGGGACAGGGATATGCTGTTATTTTAGAAAAAGTAGATTAAGTAATTTAATTGTCTATAGTATAGATTTTAAAAATGAGTAAGAAACAAGACATATTGGATGCTGCCATAACGATTTTTACAGCGGTGGGAACCTCTGCTGCTTCAACGAAATCTATTGCGATAGAAGCCAATGTGTCTGAAGCTCTTATTTTTAAACACTTCAAAAGTAAAGACAACCTAATCGAAGAAATCGTTAAATCCGGATACAGGGAAGCAACAAAGTTAGTTGCTGAACATTTGGAATATCAAACAGCTGAAAATTATCTTTCAAATTTGCTGGATTTACCAAAACTACTCGTGTTGTCAAATAAGAGCTTTTGGCAGATGCAGTATAAAATTACGCCACTTAACGCGATGGCAATGATGAATCATCAGCTGTTTATGAAATCCAGTTATGAATTTATTGTAAAAGCTTTTGCAGAATTGGGATATGAAGAGCCAGTTTTAGAAGCAGAAATAGTATTGTTTATTATCGATGGCTTGTGGAAGTGCATTGCCGTAAATGACTGTGAAACTGCTCATATTGATTCCTTAATACAACTGACAAAGCAGAAATACAATCTACATCAATAAAAAAATAGAGTAGCAGCTGTATTAATTGTCAGTTAAAAGAACGGACACTTTTGTATTTGAAGGCGATAAAATTGTTTATCATACCGTTGCCGATTATAGATTGAAAATATAAATTTACTTATCGGAGAAAAAATAAGAGATCAATAATTATATTACGATAATACGTCCTACCTAATTTATACTTTTATTGCTTTAAAATCAGGTAAGGTTAATTTTTAAAAATGGAAAGGAAAAAATTTTTACAAACTATGGCACTATTGCCTTTAGGTGTGGCAGCAATGAAACTGAATTCTTTATATTCTATTTCTCAAAAATTTGAGCCTACTGAAAGAATGCCTGTTTTGTTCTTGGGGCATGGTAGCCCGATGAATGCCATAGACAACAATATTTTTACAAAAGGCTTTGAAACCATTGGAAAAACATTGCCGAAACCAAATGCAATACTTTGTATTTCTGCTCATTGGGAAACAAAAGGCACTTATGTTACTGCTATGGAAAAACCAAAAACAATTCATGATTTTGGCGGATTTCCAAAAGCATTATTTGATGTCCAATATCCAGCACCAGGAAGTCCAATTTTAGCGAATGAAATAAAAAACACTATTAACTCCGTTACTGTAGGATTAGATAATGATTGGGGACTTGATCATGGGACTTGGTCAGTGGTTAAGTTTTTATATCCAAAAGCGGATATACCTGTTATACAGATGAGTATTGATTATACGCAACCAGCATCCTATCATTATGCTTTAGCCAAAGAACTTGCATCGTTGCGAAGAAAGGGCGTTTTAATAATCGGAAGTGGCAATTCGGTGCATAACTTAGGTACTGCTGCATGGGATAAAATATCAACTCCCGGTTATGCCTTCGAATGGGCAACAATTGCAAATGAAAAAATTAAAGATTTCATCCTTAAAGGAGATCATCATTCATTAATTCATTTTGATAAACAAGGTAAGGAAATGCTTCTTGGCATTCCAACTCCGGAACATTATTTACCCATGATTTACGCATTGGCTTTACAAGAAAAAGATGAACACCCCGTTTTTTATAACGATTCTATTGTAGCAGGTTCCCTTAATATGCTTTCCATAAAATTAGATAAAAGATGATCAAAAATAGATATTGGTATATCACACTTTTTTTGCCACTCACCATTTTAATAACAAGTTTTATGATAACAACACAAAATACAGAACCATCATTACATTATTTGGTGCGGCCCCCTAAAATAAAAACGGAAAATCCACCCTTACTTTTACTGTTGCATGGTGTGGGCGGTAATGAACAAAATTTGTTTTCGTTTGCCAATTCTTTACCCGAAAAATTTCTTGTAGTATCGGTGAGAGGACCTTTAACCCTTGGATCAAATAGCTATGCTTGGTTTCGTGTTGATTTTTCTACCGGTCGACCAATTATTAATGAGAAAGAAGCAGAAGCTGCCCGAAAATCAATTATTCAGTTTCTTGATGAATTGAAACACAAAGAAAAGTTTGATGCGAAAAACGTCTATATGATGGGATTCAGCCAAGGCGGCATTATGAGTTACAGTACAGCCTTAACCGAACCGGAAAAAATTGCCGGTATTGCTGTGATGAGCGGAAGATTATTGCCCGAAGTAAAACCATTGATTGCCAGTAATGAACGTTTAGCCAAGTTAAAAGTGTATGTTTCACATGGCAAACAGGATAATGTTTTACAAGTTCAATATGCCTATGACGCGGTAGAATACTTGAAAACTAAAGGAATTCATCCTGAATTTCATGAGTATTCAGAAAGTCATACTATTAGCAGGGAAATGCTGGCAGATGTGAATACATGGTTGAAATAAGAAAACTAAAGATAACACTCATAAAAAAATAGACACTGACAGTATTTTTATTTCTTTTTTTTGAAAGCTAACCTTGTTATTCTAATTTTTTTGACAACATAGTGTCTCGTCTTTTCATGATATACAAACCATCCTCCAAGGGCACCAATCAAACTTCCTATTAAAACATCAATTAAACGACTTGTTATCAGTTCTGTTGGGCTTTGCGCTAATGGATTGGCTGCTTCAGCTAACAGGATTGTCAAAGGGGTAATAAAAACTACTGCCAGCGCGTAATTTCTTGTTACGGTCGATTCTATAATAAATTGAAGAATGACAATAGCAATACATATTCCTAAAGGATCTTTTAAAGTAGACAAAATTATCCAACACAATCCCATTCCCAATACAGTTCCTAAAACTCTATAAAACCCTCTTCTCCAAATATGATGCGCGGTTGCGCCCTGCATGACAGCCAAACATGAAATTGGTATCCAATAAGGCTTGTTAAATTCATACAAATGACCAATCAGTAAAGAGATAAACATAAAAAATCCTATGATGAAAGATTCGGCATAATCCGCATCTTTTTTGAAATGAACTTTCTTGAGCATACCCGAAGTTTCTTTTATAATATCAGGTTTTCTCGTAATTAAACTATAAGTCAATGCAAGAAAACAGGCGAAAATTGTTCCTATGGCTATTAACCCAATTTTTTCGGGAATTTTTTCTAAATTAAAAGGAATGCCACTTGCCAGGGCAGCTAACATGATGAAAAAGAAATTGCCCGGTGGGTTCATTTTTAACCATAATGATAACCAATGAATTATAGTACTAAAAATCCCAAACACTATACAAGAAATAATGGGGTTAAAACTAAATATAATTCCAATACCAAATGAAATCAAAAAACCAAAAGAACAGATGAGCAACTTTGCCATTCTACCCACAAAATTGGAATTTGTTGGCATATAAAGAATTACCAAACCCGCTAAACTGACCGTGAGTGCCGACGAAAAAGCATTCATAACATACCCAACAAACATAGGAATGCCCACACATAAGGAGGCTAAAACAGGAATAGACCAATGCCTGTTGTTTGGTTTAAGCTTAAATACCTCCTTTAATTCCTGTTTCAGAAATTCTTTTTTGTTAATTGGTTCATTCATAACACTTTAGTCTACTTATTTTAGGCGGTTTCAAATCTATGGATGTGGTGGTTAAGCACACTTTCTTGCAACATAATTTGTCCTAGTCCTTTTAGTATTGTGATTATAATTGGAAATCGATTTTCGATTAGTTTTGTTTGTTCTTCAAATTGCCTTTGACCTGCACTAAGGTTTTTTCAAGGTTTGGATCCGGAGTGCCATAAATATCGGCTAGTATTTCACGATTTTTATACAAAGATTGATCGACATATTCTGCTCCGGTTAAACCGTCTTTTTTTTTGTGCTGACAAATTTAGGCTTGCCAAAAGCACTACTGAATAACACAGTATTTGCAGTCCGATTACTCTTGTTTTCATGATCGCTAGGTTTAAAAGGTTTGATTTATAATTTTGGAATTTTTGCATTTAAAATAGTGCTTAAACTGCCGAATATATTATTAAAGCAATGCTGTATCAACTGTAATATCATGTGTCAGTATTTTATGTACAGGGCATACATTGGCCACATTAAACAGTCTTTGTCGCTGACCTTCATCTAAGTTGCCTTCAAATTGAAGTTTCCTTTTAAAAATGGTTTTTCCATCCTCTTCAATCAGTTCAATTTCGATCTGTACATTTTTGAGGTTCCAGCCTTTGCGGTCGCAATACATCCGTACTGTGGCATTGGTGCAGGCCGCCAATGCAGAAACCAGCAATTCTTTTGGCGAGAACCCTTTGTCCTGACCACCTTTTTCTTTTGGTTCATCCGCCATTACACTATTTCCCGTAGGCGTTTGTATGCCTATCAAATAATTTTCTTTACCGTTGTTGGCTGTAACTTTTATCATTTTTTTATTTTTTGGTCATTTCTGGATAGGGTACAAATTCAAGTTCGTCTCCTTTAATTTTGTCAAATGCCTGATCTTTCCATTTTTGTTTGGCATTGTTGATAAGATGCATATCTGAAGCCACAAAGTTCCAGTCGATAAAACGTTCTTCTGCAAATGGTTCGCCTCCAAAAATGTAGACAGTACTGTTGGCTTCTATGATAAATTCGCATAAGCTGCTTTCTTTGGCTACCAATAATTGTTTGGGCAGGTAACGGTTTCCGTCACTCTCAATACTACCTTCCAATATATACAAGCCTGCTTCGCCATATAATTCATGACCAATAGTTACTTTTTGCCTGCTCGTGCTTTTTATCTCTATCATAAAAAGTTTGCTGAACACGGGAACCGGAGATTGATGCCCAAAGGCGCTTCCTGCTATTAATTTAAATTGTAACTGATCCTGCGACCATTGAGGAATTTTGTCTGCATCAATATGAAAGAATTCCGGCTCCATTTGTTCCAATTCTTTTGGCAAGGCTACCCAAATTTGCAGGCCATGCATCGTTTTATCAGAATGGCGCAGGTATTCCGGTGTGCGTTCAGAATGCACAATCCCTTTTCCCGCCGTCATCCAGTTGACCGCTCCGGGCTTTATTTCGACCGCATTGCCCAGCGTATCCCGGTGCATAATACTGCCTTCAAATAAAAAGGTAAGTGTCGAAAGTCCAATATGCGGATGAGGTAGTACATCGAAATTCTCTCTTTCATTCAATTTAACAGGACCCATGTGGTCGATGTAAATAAAAGGGCCAACCATCCTTTTTTGCCGGAATGGCAGCAAGCGACCTACCATAAATTTACCAATGCTGGCGGCTCTTTCTTCTATTATGAGGTTGATATTTGACATAGTATTGTATTATTTTTGGTCTGTTATTATTATACCTTCTAAATTGTAACTCAATTATTAAAATGGATTTATAATTATGCTTTTTTTAAAGCAATGCTTTTCTTATCATTGGTATCACTTTAGTTCCAATTAATTCTATTGAATTCATTAATTGTGAATGCGTAAGACCGGCATTATCCATTTGAAAAGTAAATCGGGAAACTCCTCCCAAGGCTTCACTATGTCTCAGGATTTTTTCGGCCACCTGCTCAGGACCACCAATAACCAAAACGCCTTTGGGGGCTATAAGATTTTCAAATTGTGGTCTAGTTACTGCAGGCCATCCACGCTCTCTTCCTAACTTTGTCCAAACTTCGGCATAACCGGGATAATAATCGGCTATCGCAGTTTCATTGGTACTGCCAACATATCCGGGAGAATGAAGGCCAACTTTGAGTTCTTCGGGTTTGAAACCGGCTTCTTTGCCCGCCTCGCGGTATAAATCAATCAATGGACGAAAGCGATGCGTTTCACCGCCAATGATGGCTACCATCAGAGGCAGACCCAGTGTTCCAGCTCTGATAAAGGATTCGGGAGTGCCTCCAACGCCTAGCCACACGGGTAATTTTTTTTGGAAAGAACGAGGATAAACAGGAAGATTATTCAAAGCCGGGCGAAATGCTCCGGACCAAGTTACATATTCGTTATCTCGAACCTGAAGCAGTAAATCCAATTTTTCTTTAAACAATTTATCATAGTCTTCGAGTTTAAAACCGAAAAGGGGATAGGCTTCAATAGAAGATCCGCGACCCACGACAATTTCCGCCCGACCTTTTGAAATAAGATCCAAAGTCGCAAAACTTTGATAAACCCGTACAGGATCAGCAGCACTTAAAACTGTTACGGCGCTCGTTAATCGTATTTTCTTTGTTCTACTTGCTGCAGCGCTTAGGATAACCGCCGTCGCAGAATCTAAATATTCTTTTTTGTGATGTTCTCCGATACCAAAAACATCAAGTCCAACCTGATCAGCAAATTCAATTCTTTGGAGCAATTGCTCCATTGCATCCACGCTGCTTAAAGCATTTTTATCTCCGTATAGGGCAGAGGCAAAACTGTCAATTCCTATTTCCATGATAATCCAAGTTATTGATGTATTACATTATATTCTGTAAATAATGTATGAAAGCCCACGAAGGGCTTTGATACATTTTATGGTTAAAATACAGTTGCGGAATTATTGTTTTACGAATTGAATTTCAGCAACCAATTTTACATCTTCTCCAACTAAAACACCTCCTGTTTCAAGTGCCGAATTCCAGGTTAATCCAAAATCCTTGCGGTTGATGTTTCCGTTTATGGAAAGCCCAACTTTTGTATTGCCCCAAGGGTCTTTCATCGCTCCGCTGTATTCTGTCGCTAAAGTTACATTCTTGGTTACGTCTTTAATGGTCAGGTCGCCACTGATTTTGTATTCACCGTCATTTACTTTATGAATGCCTGTCGATACAAACGATAATTTTGGAAATTTTTCCACATCAAAAAAATCGCCACTCTTCAAATGATTGTCGCGGTCTTGATTATTTGTATCTACTGAATGTACTTCGGCAGAAAAATTAATTTTTGAAGTTTCAAATTTATCGTCTTCATTTTCAATAGTTGCCTCGACAGCATTGAATTTACCGGATACATTGGTAAACATCATGTGCTTTACTTTAAAACCTATTTCGGAATGTGTTGGGTCAATTGCCCATGTTGATTTTGCCATTGTTGTTTTATTTTAAGATTATTGTTTTTTTATGAAAATTCTATTTTATTTTTTTCATGTGCAGCAGAATTAAGTGTTTACCTACGCTGTGAAGTTGACTTATTACAATTTTATTCTACCCGTTCAGTAGCAGGATCAGTTTTCTCTCCCAAAAATTCAACCCAGGCTTTTTTCATAGACGGATAATGTTTTGCCGCTTCTACCAGTTGCATGAAAGCAACAATATTACTTTCAAATCGTTTCGTTAATGTCTCATCGGCAATAGTGCCTTCGGCAGTAAAAGCAGTGTGAGCTGTTGCCAATGAAAACATAGCGGAGAAAACATCCGTTCCAAGTTTTACCAAAGGGGTTCTCAGGGACCAAAGCCCATGATTGCCGCCGCCCATGGATGGAGAAGCCGACATTAGTAAGGCATGACGCTCATTGAAAGGTTGCGGACGAAATCGTGAAACCCAATCTATGGAGTTTTTCAAAATGCCGGGCATAGAGCCGTTATATTCTGGAGAAGCGATAATGAAGGCATCACTTTCCAAAATGCGTTGGCGAAATGCTATCGCTCCTGCAGGATGGAAATCATTTACTTCTAAATCCTGATTAAAAGAAGGACAATCAAACTCACTCATGCTGGCAAAGTCAACTTTTCCGCCATTTTTCTCTATAACTTTGATCGCCAATTTTGCCAATTTTGTATTCAGCGAATCCTTTCGTAAGGATGCGGAAAAAACAAGAATGCGTATCGGATCCATTTTACCGGTTTTTTGTTGTTCGTTCATTAGTTCTTTTTTATAAAGCAGTAAGTCCGCCATCAATGATTAATTCAGAGCCCGTCATAAAAGAAGATTCATCAGTAGCCAAAAATAAAACTCCATAAGCAATTTCTTCTAATTTTGCGCCTCTTCCCATAGGTGTTATTGAAAGTGCACCATTCTCAAAATCTTGTGCTCCTTTCATGTCTTTGGTCATCGGTGAAGCTACATAGCCCGGATGAACAGAATTGACACGGATATTGTCTTTCGCCAATTCTACCGCCGCCCCTTTGGTGTAAATTCTGGAACCGCCTTTTGATGCCGTGTAAGCCGTACCATTGGATGAACCGGTAATACCACCAACAGAAGAGATGTTAATAATGGAACCACCGCCAAGTTTTCGCATATAAGGTACAACGGTTTTAACGCCTATAAACTGACCTAAAAGATTAACTGCAATTACCTTGTTAAATTCTTCTACGGTTCTATCTTCCAAAGGGCTCATTACGTTTCCAAGAATACCGGCATTATTGACCAACACATCAATTTTACCAAATGTCGCTTCCGCTTTTTGTGCAACCTCTTTCCAACTCTCTTCCGATGACACATCATGAACCATGTAATCGGCTATACCACCATCAGCTATTATTTCTGCAACAACGCCTTTTAGTTTTTCTTCCTGCACATCCGTGATGAGTACTTTTGCGCCTTCTTTTGCAAACATTTTTGCTTCTACTGCTCCCATACCACCAGCTGCTCCTGTAATAATAGCGACTTTGTTTTCTAATCTGTTCATTTTTACTTTTGTTTTAAATTATTTAAATTAAGAATAAGTCCGCGACTTACACATTTCCATAAATATTCGATTCTCCGCCATCAATGGCAATGGTTTGTCCGTTCACATAAGACGCATCCTCACTTAATAGAAAGGCGACTACTTTAGCAATTTCGTGCGGCAATCCCAGTCGTTTGGTGGGGTTACGCTGGGCATATTCTGTTTCTGCTGCTTTAGGATCGGCTGGGTTTACCTGCTTAAAGGCTTCAGCAACCATAGGAGTAAGGATCGCTCCCGGCGCAATCGCGTTGGTATTGATTCCGTAGCGTCCGTATTCAAGCGCTGCATTTTTTGTCATTCCCGAAACCGCATGTTTACTGGCTACATAAGGCATCTGGTTTAAAACTCCACGGATACCGCCTACAGAGGCAACATTTACAATGCGTCCGTAGTTTTGTTTTTGCATCACCGGAATAACATAACGCAACCCATAGTAAACGCCCATTAGGTTAATGTCAATCACTTTTTTGAAAATAGCGACATCATATTCAGTTATTCCGGCTTGTTTTCCCTCGATTCCGGCATTGTTGTATAAACCATCAATGCGACCAAATGCTTTTACGGTTTCATCGACATAATTTTTTACGGCATCTTCATTGGAAACATCCGCCACAACTGTGATGATTTTAACGGCAGGATATTGACTGTTGATTTCCTTTTTGGCTTCTTCTAAACTATTTTCATTATAATCTACAAGTGTAAGATTTGCTCCTCGTGAAGCCAATTCTTTTGCGGTTGCCAAACCAAGACCCATAGCCGCACCTGTGATGATAACGACTTTATTTTCTAAATTTTTCATATTGTTAAATTTAATTATTGTGCCAGTCCAATTTGTTTCATAAACGATTGATACAGCATAAATATTTGTGGGTTATTTTTCCGTCTGTTATTTTAATGGTTTTAATTACTTTTTTGATTTTTGATATGGATTAAGCATTAATTTAGTTGTTGGCATAAAGATTCTTTTATTAGAAAGAGCAATGGTAACAGTTTTAGGAAAAATTGTTGTTAAATTAAGAAATAAGCTTTGCGTGATACTATTCGCTTGGTTGTGATAGAAGGAGTAAAGCTGAAAAATTGTTTCTGGGTTACTTTCACTCTTGAAAAGCAACCCACGCCATTTGTAGTGACCGTTTTTCAATTTGGGAATTAAGCGATGTACTTTTTCTTGGGCAACAAAGCTTATAAAAGGAGCCTCAAATTCTGTGGTAGCGAAATCAATAAAATGTTCTATTCTACCTTTTATTCCGATGATTAGCTTTTGAAAATCATGCTGATGAAGCTCATTTGTGGAAGCAGCTATTTTTTTCGCTTCTTTTTCTGTCAATTGAAAAATGTATAAAGCTTGTATCATCTTCGCTCAGCTAAGGAAATAGAATTTCAATAAATTGGTCTCTTCGGAAAACTTAAAATACAGCTTAGTTTTGTCAGGCTTTGCGGATATTCCTCAGTACAAATCAATGATCTTTGTAATAAAAGCTGTTATTTTGTATATGGATAAAGATAACGATATTTTTTGTGAATTTTTATATTTAATATTTTTTTGCTGTAAAAGTTGCTTAACTCGATAACAGATTTTTTATTCCAATTGTTGCTGTCCTTCAGACAGATACTGCTTCAGCCACTGCGGATTTGAGCAAGTCTGCTAATGTATTGGCAGCAACATTTCCAATAGTTTATCAATCTTAAATTGAACTTCGTTTTGGATAGTCGGCCCCTAGCTTTTATAGGGGATAATGAGCTAAAAATTTTATTAAATATAATTACCTTTAGCCAATTGTTAAAAACTAACTATGACAGAAATCTTTAAAATTTTTCGTGTTACAGCAGCAGAATCAGAGAAGATAATTCATTCTGTGAATGAACCCCATACCCACACTTTTGAAGAGCTCATCATAGGCGGGCAAGGACAGCTCGAACATTTTATAGATTTTAAATCTCACTTGATGGATGCGCCTTTTATTAGTTTTGTAACTCAGGGGAAAATCCATCGCGTCAGGCCTCTTCTTAAAGATGGTAAATGCGATATATGGGCGTTAAGGTTCAAAAGTGAATTTATTGCAGAAACGACCTTCAGCCTTTATGCATCATTCCACGACAAGGCCAATATTCAAATGCAGAGTACTCAATGCTTTGAAAGGTTAGACACGATCTGCAAAATAATTTTTGACGAATATCTACAGGATACTCCTGATCTGGCCGTAATCAGACAATTACTAAGTACCCTTTTTACTATCATAGAATCTGAACGTCGTAAACTAAATCTGGACGATAAAGAGTCTAAGAAAATACAAGGCTCAACTTTTAAAAATTTTCTGATATTATTGGAAGAACATTATAAGGAACATAAGGATGTCAATTTTTATGCAAATAAACTTTTTATGAGCTCGCGCAATCTGAACCTTATTTGCCAAAATATATTACAGTAAAGTGTTTCGGAAATTATCGAAATCCGCAAACTTACAGAGGCCAAAAATCTTTTGATGTCCACTGATAAGAATGTGGCCGAAATAGGTTATCAACTTGGTTATAATGAAAAAAGCTATTTTACCCATACTTTTAAACGCAAGACAGGAATGACTCCTACCGATTTTAGGGAGGAAATGCAGAAGATACTTTCTTGATAGCACAAGCATTCTTCCAAAAATCGTTAGCATCGCCTTGTTGTTATAGAACTATTTTTACTATTGAAAGCAGCAATTATGGATGGTAAATTATAAGTCTGAAACCCTGTAATTAATTGGATTTGTCCTAATTAAATTTATACTCATTGTGTAATCAAAAGTTTATCCGGATCTTCCGATTTCTATAGGCAGCTTGCAATTTTAACTTACACTGTGCTTTTTAGGTGTATACCACTATTTGTTTCATAAATTTTGCGCATTTGTTTCATAGGTCAGAATTAAGATTTAGCTCTTAACTTTCTGTCAGGGCTAAGTTAGGATGTCCAGATTTAAATTTGATAAAAGCACCACAGTTTTGATTTCTGTTGATTGACTGTTCGACAATGAGAATTGCTACTGTAATCATATTATTTAATTCATAAGTGGCGGAGTTTATTTGAAAATGCTGGATAACAGATTCTATTTCGCTTTGCCATTTCAGTAGCTGTTCTAAAACCTTTATTAAGTCGGTTTCATAGCGTACAATACCAACGTTTTTACTTATTAAATGTTGTAGTTTTTCTTTAAATTGAATCAGGTAAGCCGAATTGATTTTGGTTTTATCAGTTAGCCCTAAATCAGAAACAGGGGATTTGGGTTTGAGGGATACAAGGGAATCATCCGATAAGTAATGATAAATTTTATCGGAATAAACTAAGGCTTCCAACAACGAATTAGAAGCGAGTCTATTGGCGCCATGCAAGCCAGTTTGAGAACACTCACCGCACGCGAATAAGTTTTCTACGCTCGTTTTTCCATTTTTGTCAACCGCAATACCGCCACAAAGGTAGTGTTGTGCAGGTATAACGGGAATCCAGTCTTTTGTAATGTTTATTCCGATGTCCATACAATGCTGATGAATCATTGGAAAATGTTTTATGAAAGCGTTTATATCCAGATGGGTGCAATCAAGATAAATACAACGATCGCCTGTTTTTTTTAGTTCCAAATCGATACTTTGCGAAACAATATCTCGGGAAGCCAATTCTCCTCTGTCATCATAATTTAGCATAAAGCGTGAGCCTTTTTTGGTTCGTAAATAGGCACCAAAACCTCTTACTGCTTCCGAAATTAAAAATTTGGAACCCTGAGAATCATCGTATAGAGCCGTAGGGTGAAATTGAATGAATTCCATATCCTTGATTGTGGCATTTGCTCGAAAAGCCATCGCAATCCCGTCTCCCGTGGCAATAACGGGATTGGTCGTATGTCCGTAAAGATGACCGATTCCGCCGGTGGCTAGTAAGGTATAATCTGATTGAAAACAGAGGATTTCGTTTGTCTTTTGGTTTAATGCATAAGCACCTTGGCAACAGCCGTTTTGCACAATTAAGTCAAGGGCAAAATGATGATCTAAAATATGAATGTTCTTTTTTTTATGAGCTTCTGAAAGGATGGTGCGCTCAATTTCAAACCCGGTTTGGTCTTTGTGATGCACAATCCTGTTTTGTGAGTGGCCTCCTTCTTTGCCTAAATCAAAATTCCCTTTGGAGTTTCTGTCAAATTTGGCTCCCCATTCTATGAGTTCTTTTAGTCGTTTTGAACCTTCAGTAACTACCATTTCAACGACTGACTCATCACAAATACCATCGC
Organism: Flavobacterium granuli; assembly: GCF_900129705.1. Taxonomy (GTDB): domain Bacteria; phylum Bacteroidota; class Bacteroidia; order Flavobacteriales; family Flavobacteriaceae; genus Flavobacterium; species Flavobacterium granuli. The sequence goes on from NZ_FQWO01000011.1 coordinate 42,703, forward strand.
CACATATCAAGGTGTCCTGAATGTGTTTTTGACAGGAATCTTCGTCTTCATCCAGGACAATGGCGATGCCACCCTGCGCATATTTGGTATTGGATTCGTCTTCAGCAGATTTTGTTATAATCGTAACTTTTTTATCAGGGAAACGATCCGCAATTTTGATGGCAAAAGTCAATCCTGCCACTCCTGAACCTATGATTAAATAATTACTGCTTGTCATTATTTTGATAGTTCTAGCATTCGTTCGATAGGGATTAAGGCTTTGATTCTGATCTCTTCACTAACATTGATTTCCGGTGATTCGTTGAGCAGACAATCGTATAATTTTTGCAAAGTATTCATTTTCATGTAACCGCATTCGCTACAGGCACAAGTGTTATCTTCTTTCGCAGGAGCCGGAATCAATGTTTTATCAGGGACCAACTGTTGCATTTTATGAAGGATTCCCACTTCGGTGGCAACAATAAATTGGTCGTTAGAGTTGGTTTTTACATAATCAATCATTCCTGCCGTGGAGCCAATATAGCTTGCCGTTTCCAGAATAGGAGTTTCTGATTCCGGATGCGCAATGATGGTCGCATTGGGGTGTAATTTGTGGACTTCGATCAGTTTGTCTAGTGAAAAAGCCTCGTGTACTACACAGGAACCGTCCCAAAGTAGCATATCGTGTCCGGTTTTACTGATGATGTATTTCCCTAAATTTTTATCCGGGGCAAAAATAATTGGAACATCTTTCGGGATTGATTCCACAATTTTGATCGCATTAGAAGAAGTGCAAACAATATCACTCAAGGCCTTAATTTCGGCAGAACAGTTCACATAGGTAATGACAATGTGGTCAGGATGGTTGTCGATGAATTCCTTGAACAAATCCGGCGGACAGGATTCGGCCAAGGAACATCCGGCTTTCAAATCGGGGAGAATTACTTTCTTGTCCGGGTTCAAAATTTTTGCGGTTTCGGCCATAAAGTGTACACCAGCAAAAACGATAATATCGGCATCTACATTCATGGCTTCTTGGGATAGACCTAAACTATCCCCAACATAATCAGCTACATCTTGAATAGCAGCCTCTTGGTAATAATGCGCCAGAATGACCGCCTTCTTTTCTTTTTTAAGTTTTATTATCTGCTCTTTGAGATTTTTCATTTCTCTTATCGATTTAATTATATTTCCAAAGTTTTCAAGGAATTAAAAGTATCTCAATAAATCATCAGAGTCTATGACAATTATCAGGTTTTCAAGGTTTTTTGGATAAGCTTGTATTGTGATAGCATTAAATTAAATAATCGATGAGAATCATTCTACTAAGGATCCGTTTTTTTATTAAAAAATGATATAAATGGCTCGAGTTTATTTTTTTGGTAATGAATTAGTTAAAAGATTTGTTCTCTTTTCAGCTTGTGTTTTTAGGGATTAATACCTCAAGAAAGTATCTCCTGATTTAATTCCCATTGCTAATTCCTCTAGATTGGTGTTTTCGAGCATGTTGGCAAGATTGTTTCTGATTTCTTTGAATCTATCATGAACAGGACAGGGATGCGTTTCTGAACAATGACTTAATCCCAGACCGCAGCCTGTAAACACCCTATCTCCGTCAATTGCTGCTACTATTTGTATTAGTTTGATTTGGCTCATTTTTTCTTTAGGTATTTCAAAGCCACCACCCACGCCTTTGATCGAATGGATAATGTTACTTTTGGACAGTATTTGTAAAATTTTGGCCGTAAAAGCTTCGGGAGAATCTATTTTTTCGGCTATGTCTTTTAACCCCACACGATTATCCTGATAAGATTGGGAGGCTATAAAAATAGTGGCGCGTATGCCGTATTCACAGGTTTTGGAAAACATATTTGGTTTTTTACAAATTTATTGAAATTAGTTTCAATCTCTTGCAATTATTTTTATTCTTTCAGCGGATTGAAATAAGCTGATAATAAGTATTATAAGTCCTGTGGGAAGCCCAATACTGGCTATAAAAAGATTTTGATGGTACATAGGGAATTCGCCCAGGCCAAAAAACAGATAAGCGCCCTGCATGAATAACAGCATTTCGGTTGCCACAAAACCTGCCAGAAAGATTTTTAGGCCCAAGCTGACCCAAATATTAGTCCCGTTTAGGAATTTGTTTTGCAAAGTAAATCCTAATAAAAAACCGCTGATAATTCCCAACATGGTTAAATGGATATATCCAATGACAAAATTGCGAATTTGATGCGAAACCTGATCCAATCCTGGCAGTAAAGCGACCATTTGAATCCCGACTTTTAGCCCCAATGAAAGTAAGGCAAAACCGTAAATTAGTTTCTCAATTCTTTTTAGCGTCGAAAAGAAAATGTGAAATTTGGGTTTAATGATTTTTATAAATACACCAAAAGCAACCAATTGCAGTGTTACTCCCAAGGCATTAATCCAATAAAAAACAGGATTGTCAAGATACCAGCTGACCGGTAGAGCCAAAGTGAGAATCGTTGATGCAATTAATAAACTATAGAATAATTGGAAATTTTTTTCGTCAATTTTGGCTTTAAGTTGATTGAAGAACAAGGCTAAAACAGCAAATAGAAACCAACCGTTAAATTGAAAATGCAAGAAAAATTGAATCGCAATTTGATAAAAAGCACTTGCTTTTCCAAGTAAACCCACCGCAGGTCCTAGACACCAAACCCCTACCGTGGATACTACCATAAAAACCAAAGCAGCTCGTAACAGTTTTTCTTCAGACAAGGAGGATGGTTGTGCATCTTTCCATATTCGTCTGCAAAAAATATAACTACAAAAAATATGTAAAGTAGAAAAAGCAATCGAAAATAAAGCATAGCCTTCAACAGGAAAGCGAAACATCATGCCTATGACACTGAATTGAGTAACCCAAAACAGGCGGTTGTAAACAGCTTTTTGTTGTGCTTCTTTGTTTAAAAAAAAATGAACGATTAGGCTGTACAACATCAAATAGACCCAGCCGAGCATCGCTACATGTGAATGTCCGTGCAATAAAAACTGAAAATTTATCCATTCGACAGGAGTAACATACATCAGACGGAGCAACAGTCCCATCACAGAGGCGATGAAAAAATTAACAAAACAAGTTACCAACCAATGCTGCTTCATAGTCAATTTCTAAAATGTTTTTTTTAGTTATCTAGGAACTTTTTTATTTAAAATACAAAGTGTATTGTTCTAAATAGGAGGCGATTTCCTGTTGCATAGGCTTTTTATTAGCCTCTTCAATAGCGTTGATTTTATGTTTCAACGGAAGTAAATAATTGTGTAATTGATCGTGGGCTTCTCCCGTCATGGTACATTTTTTAAAGATTATGGCGAATTCGGTGTTTAATTTTTCTTTTAAAACTGCAGCACTTTCTCCTTGATTGGAAGCCAAAATTAGTGTCTGTAAGGCTTTAATTCCACTAGTTGTTTCTGGATTAGCTTCCCATGGCTGGCCGTTGTTTAGGTTCACTTTTGGAGGCGTTTGGGTTTCTGTGGCAACTTTTTCAGTACTCGCTGAGTTTGTTTTTTGCTCCTCTTTTTTTTGACAAGCTATAAAAGTAATGGACAAAAGAACTACTGTTAACGCATTTATTTTTTTCATCTTAGTGTTGTTTTTATATCCAAAAAGGATCGTTTTCGTTTTCTGTAAAAGTTGCTCGGGTATGAATGCTGTTAATTTTAGACAGCTGTTCGGCTGTTGCTATTTGCTGAATTTCGGCAAATAAAATGCGTTCCTCAAAACGAATATGGTTTTGTAATTCTTTTTCAATTTGCAGCAAATATATTTCTAAAACTGTTTTTTGCTCAAATAAATAGCGCAAATTTTTATGTTCGGACAAGGCTTGTTGTACAAGCTCATTTTTTGAATCTAAAACAGGAAAAATGTATTTTTCTTCCAATTCAAAATGTGGTTTCAGATGATTTTCATAAAACCAATCGGCATATTTTTTAATACGTTCGAGTGGTATTTTTTTTGAAAATCCAGTTCTAATTTTCCAGCACAACTGTAATCCATGATGATGATCGTGGCTCAAAGGCTGTAGTTCAGGAACTCTTTTTAAAGGTTTTTTTTCTGTCATTTTTATAAAATTTAGAAACCGCCAAAACGGATAAATGTACCAAAAACAAGCATCAATACGCCAATTAAGGTAACAGCAACGATGTGAAAAGTCATCTCTGGTAATTTATTCGGGTCGTTTTTAAGCTTGGGTAATACTCGAAATTGCGCGCTTAATGCGAAAGCTACTGTAAGTAATAATAAAAGTAGTTTTGTAGAAACGACTTTCTCTATAGGGCTGTCAAAATGAAACCAATATTCAATGCTGACATTGTATTTATAAGCCATCAAAACACCTGAAATTACCAGTAGAACCAAAGCAGTCATACCTATAGCTTCATACTTTTTTTCGTAATTCAGAATTATATTTTGATCTTTGGTTTTAAGGGCTTGAGGTAAATAAGCAAATACCAACAATAAATGGCCGCCTACCCAAAGAGCTGCACATAAAAGGTGAATGATGAGTAATAAATGATGATCCATGTTTGTTGTTTAATATTTGAAAGATATTCTTTCTTTTTAAATTAGCCTCTAAAATGTACTTTAATTCTTGATGTTGAAAGCGTCAATCGTTCTAATTCCCTATTGGAATAGTCTAGTTTTTCCAATGTAGGTACTCCGTTTACAAAAAACTGAAGGTAATAATTACCCGAATAATTGTTCTTTTCTAAATGGCCAATCATCATTCGAACTTCTTTTTCGGGCATTAAATCCGAATGCACCGTGGTACGAACTTCAAACGGAATCCCGCTTTCAATCAATAAGCGCAGGGATTTTTCAAAAGAAGAAAATAAATCAGACTGCGTTATTTTCTCAAAATGAGCAGGCAGAGCCTTAAAATCCAAAGCGAGGTAATCAATCAGCTTTTTTTCGATCAGTTCTTTTAAAACAGTTGGTTTAGAACCATTAGTATCAATTTTTACCAAGAAACCCATTTTTTTGACGGCAACAATCAGCTCGATTATGTTTTGATGCAACAGACATTCGCCTCCGCTGAAGACAACTGCATCTAATAAATTTTTGCGGGAGCGCAAGAAATCAAGCGCTTTTTCGAAAGACAATGTACCTTTCCCAAGAACAATTTCGGGATTATAACAATACAAACACCGCATATTACAGCCCGCAAACCAAAGAATACAGGCGGATTGATGCGGATAATCCAACAAAGTAAAAGGCGTTATGCTGTAGATGGGCTTAGTTGCATTTTCCTTCATTGAAGTGGGTGCGTTGTTTGTGTTCGCCTTTCTTTCCAATATTAAAACTTTCTACCGGTCTGTGATAGCCCATAACTCGGGTGTATACGAGGCATTTGGTGCGTAATTCTTGATTTTGATCTAAAATTTGGTTGGTTGTTAGTTTCATTTTTATGGCTTTTTAATTATGATTTTTTTAAAACTCGATAAATTTTGCTTTCTCCGCGATTATGATTTCATCGCATTTTGGACAGTATTCATGTTCGCCATTCAAATAACCATGAATTGGACAAACACTAAATACGGGAGTAACGGTAATATAAGGTAATTTGAAATTTGAAATAACTTTCTTTACAAACTGTTTGCAAGCTTCGGGAGAACTGATTTTTTCGCTCATGTACAAATGCAAAACGGTTCCACCGGTGTATTTGCATTGTAATTCATCTTGTAAAAATAGTGCTTCAAAAGGATCTTCGGTGTGGTCAACCGGTATCTGAGAACTGTTCGTATAATAAATATTTTCTTGCTGTCCGGCTTGAATGATATTTGGAAAACGTTTTTTGTCTTCTTTAGCAAATCGATACGTAGTTCCTTCGGCGGGCGTGGCTTCCAGATTGTAGAGATTTCCGGTTTCCTCCTGAAATTCCTTCATTCGGTTGCGGATATGATCCAACACTTCGGACGCAAATTCAATTCCTGTTAGGGAACTAATGTCGTCCTTATTCTCCGTAAAATTAGCAATCATCTCGTTCATACCGTTGACCCCAATGGTAGAGAAATGATTCCTAAAATGCTGTAAATATCTTTTGGTGTACGGATACAAACCGCGGTCGTACATTTCCTGGATGAAAGCTCTTTTTTTCTCTAAAGTCGATTTGGAAAGGAATAATAATTTATCCAATTGTTGGAATAATTCGGTTTTATTTCCTTTGAATAAATAGCCCAAACGCGCCATATTGATGGTTACTACACCGATGCTTCCCGTCATTTCGGCGCTGCCAAAGAGACCGTTACCGCGCTTTAATAATTCGCGCAGATCGAGTTGCAATCGGCAACACATAGAGCGTACGGCATTGGGCTTATAAGCTTCGGGATTGTCCATCTTATTTCCGTTTTCATCCAATTTATATTGGCTTCCAATGAAGTTTTGGAAATAGGAAGAGCCTATTTTGGCGGTGTTTTCAAAAAGTAAATTGGTGTTTTCTCCGTTCCAATCAAATTCTTCGGTGATGTTCACCGTTGGGATAGGGAAGGTAAAAGGCTGTCCGCTGGCATCACCTTCGGTCATCACGGTATAATATGCCTTATTGATGAGGTTCATTTCTTTTTGGAAATGTTCGTAACGCAAATCGGTCAGCTTTTTTATGCCGCGTTCTTTGGCTCTGGCCAAAATATTTTTACTGTTAATATTTTCGAATAGATGATGGTCATTTTTCGTTGGAATTTGAGTTTTCAAATCTTCGGGAACCACCCAATCCAATGTAATATTGGTAAAAGGCGATTGGCCCCAGCGCGCAGGTACATTCAAATTGTAAACAAAACTGCGGACGGCTTTCAAGATATCATCAAAGGATAAATTGTCTTTGAAAACATAGGGTGCCAAATAAGTATCAAAAGAACTGAAAGCTTGCGCTCCGGCCCACTCGCTTTGCAATATTCCAAGGAAATTGGCCATTTGTCCCAGCGCTTCCCTAAAATGAGAAGGAGCTTTACTTTCCACACGACCGCGAACGCCGTTAAAACCTTCGTTTAGTAAAACCCGCAAACTCCAGCCCGCACAATAACCTGTCAGGCAATCCAGATCGTGAATGTGAATGTCACCATTGCGGTGTGCATAAGCCTCTTCTTTGGTATAGACTTTATCCAGCCAATAATTGGCAATGATTTTTCCTGCTGTATTGTTCACTAAACCTGCATTAGAGTAGGAAGTATTCGCATTGGCATTGATACGCCAATCCGTTTGTTCAATGTATTCTTCTATGGTTTGGCTGCTGTCAACGTAAGTTGTGTCCTCATTCAATCCGTTAACATGTTCGCGTTGCAATTTCCGACTGTGACGAAAAAGCATGAAGGAACGCATGACTTCAAAATATCGTTTTTCGAAAAGTGTTTTTTCGATCAAATCCTGAATTTCTTCCACGACCCAGATTTCTTTAAATTGCAATCCAGCCAAAACAGTTTCAAAAACACTTTCATCAAAGGCTTTGGTGACGCTGTTAAAACTTTTTTCGAGCGCATCTTGTATTTTAAAAGGTTCAAAAGGTTTATGATCCCCGTTTCTTTTGATAACATATTTTTCCATAGCTTTTGATGATTTTGATTTAGATGAATGTTTTTTCCTATTCTTGTCTGGAGAATTTTTTCTCTAATGCAGCTGCTTTTGGGAACAAAATATTGTTTTCCAAATGAATGTGTTTGTGCAAATCCTGTTCGAAATCTTGCAGCATGGCAAAAGTCACTTGGTAGGTATTGCAACCATCGGCCGGTGGTGTATAGTTATTCGTTAATGTTGCAATTTTTACAAAACGATCGCCTTCGGCTTCATGTTCGTGCATCATCATGGCAATCGGGTTTTCTAATGATCCAAAGTGGGCTTCTTCAATTAGTTCGTCGGTAAGGCTTGCTTTTACCATTTTTTTGATGAAAGGAAACAAGATCAATTCTTCTTTTTTCATGTGTTGAGCCAATTCTCCAGCACAACCTTTGAATAATTCGTTGATTTCAAACAATTCAGGATGTGCAGCACCGTGCACTTTGCATAATTTGTCTAAAAAAGGAAGTAAAATCTGGGTTTTTTCTTCCACATAACGATGGTGGGTTTTCTCGATATAATCGACCAACAAATCCAATGGCCAAGATTCAAAATCAATCGAATTTTCATTTTTGGTTGCCAGAATGCTATTGATTTCATCCAATAGTAGATTTGCATCGATGGCTTTATTTTCGCAGGCTTCTTCTATAGTTCGGTTTCCCTTGCAACAAAAATCGATTTTGTATTTTGAGAAAATAGCTGCCGTCCTAAAATCTTTTGCGACATATTGTCCTATTGTTGTTTGTTCTAAAGTTTCCATATTTATTATTTTTTATATTAATTATTGTTTTACAAAATTAGCGATTATTTTTAATAAAAGACAAATTTATCCGAAATTAAATTTTAAACAATTTGTTTTCATAAAATAATAGCTGTCAGTGTTGTAGGTTGTCTTTTTTTGCCTATTTTCTATTTTTTAATATTGAATAAAAATTATAACCAAATATGATTTAAATCATGTTTTAAAGATTTTTTATATGGTTATTTTGCCCAAAACAAATAAAGGATGTTTTTGTCCTTTATTGAAAAATCAAATTTATTTATTAATTAAAACTGATACTTATGCTTTCAAAATCACAAGCTAGAGCATTTTTTTTGGGAGGAACACTGGTCACCTTTTTAATCTTTATAGGATTGACTATTTATTCCTTTATGCCCAGAAACGATCAAACCAATTACAAAGAAATTACCAAGGAGGTAGTCAGAGGAAAAGAAATCTGGGAATCCAACAATTGCATGGGATGTCATAGCATTATGGGTGAAGGCGGCTATTATGCACCTGAATTGACAAAAGTGTTGGAACGTCGCGGCGAAGGCTATGTCAAGGCTGTTTTGATGTCTCCGGTGCCTTGGGCTCCAAAAGGCCGAAAAATGGTCGCTTATAAAATGAATGAGGCCGATGCCAATGCGATGGTCGCTTATTTTAAATGGATTGGTAAACTGGACTTGAACGGATTCGACAGAGTCGTTTCACCATTAGCACAAGAAAATAATTAATACAAATAGATATGAATTCGCCACTTAAAACAAGTTTGTTGAAAACAAACACCATAAAAAAAAAGGCGATATCATATTTGACCGATAACAAATAAAATTTACAAATATGAAATATAAATCACAAAAAGTTGCCTATTGGTTTTTTGGCTTGTGTATGTTGCTGTTTTCGTTGCAGATCGTATATGGCTTTATTATGGGTTTTGACCGAATAGGAATACAAGGATTACACGAGATTATTCCTTTTAACGTGGCAAGAGCCGTGCATACCAATTTGTTAGTGGTATGGCTGTTAACGGGTTTTATGGGCGCTGCTTATTATATTATACCAGAAGAAGCCCAACATGAATTAATCAGCGTCAAATGGGCTTATGTCCAGTTGATATCCCTGGCTGTTGTGGGAGTTGTTGCCATTGTAGGTTTTCACTTTAACCATTGGGAAGGTAGAAAATTTCTTGAGATTCCTAGAGAGTTAGACTATCTGGTTGTTGTCAATGTATTGCTTTTCTTGTTTTTAATTATAGGAACGCTGTACAAAGGAAAACAGAAAACGACCACGGCAATAGTGCTGGTAATGGGATTGTTCTTCGCCGCTTTGCTTTATATCCCCGGAATGATTTGGTTTGATAGTCAGGTAATGGATTCTTTTTTCCGCTGGTGGGTGGTTCACCTTTGGGTTGAAGGAGTTTGGGAATTAATCATGGGAGGTATTTTATCTTTCTTATTAATCAAATTAACTGGTGTAGATAGAGAGGTTATCGAAAAATGGTTGTACGTGATTGTAGGTCTTACTTTCCTTTCAGGAGTTCTTGGAACAGGCCATCATTACTATTACATTGGAGTCAATAAGATTTGGTTAATCGTTGGCGGAATATTCTCTGCATTAGAACCTTTGGCTTTCTTGGCCATGGCTTTATTCGCGGTAAACATGTACCGAAAAGGCGAGAAAAGCCATCCAAATAAAATTGCTTTATTCTGGACAATTGGTGCGTCTATCGTTTCTTTTGTTGGAGCTGGATTGCTGGGTTTCGCGCACACCTTACCACAAACTAATCTGTACACGCACGGAACATTAGTTACGGCCATGCACGGTCATTATGCCTTTTGGGGCGCTTATGCGATGATTGTTTTAGCAATTATAAGCTATGCGCTTCCTAATTTAACAGGCCGAAAACGCTACAACAGTACGCAAGGAAATATGGCATTTTGGTTGTCTAATATCGGGATGCTTGGAATGACAGTTGCCTTTGGGGTGGCCGGAGTTGTTCAGGTGTACATGGAACGTAAACTGAAAATGGATTTCATGGATGTTCAAAACGAAATCAGCATTCACTTTGTAGTCTTACTAATTTGTGCGACCATGTTTACCACGGGAATTGCTCTTTTCATATATGATTTTGTCAAGTACGGCAGACCTACTGATGAAGCCTTAGAAGGACCACAAAACGGAAATCTTTCTTCTTCTGAAATAAAAATAGGTCGCTATCCTGCTTCAAAACAAAAGATTACCATTTCTGAAGAAATAAATTAGTTCACTTCAATACTTTATTATTGCCAACAAAACTCATTCCTATTTGAATACAGCACTTGAAACCGTATGTAAACAGTAGAATGGGTTTTGTTTTTAAAACAAACTTATGTCAGTAAAAATTCCATATTACCAAGCTGTAGGTAAAGAAAAAGAAGTCTTTGAACATGCCTATAAAAATAAAATTCCTTTTTTATTGAAAGGACCTACAGGAACCGGGAAATCTCGTTTCATAGAGCACATGGCTCATGTATTGGATAAAAAAATCATTACGATTAGTTGCCACGAAGAAACTTCTTCTACGGATTTAATTGGTCGTTTTATTATCAAAGGGGCCGAAACCGTTTGGCTTGATGGTCCATTAACAACGGCTGTGAAAGAAGGTTCCATTATTTATTTGGATGAGGTAGCCGAAGCACGTCCCGATGTTATTGTGGCCATTCACTCTTTGACCGATCATAGACGCGAACTTTTTATCGATAAATTAGGCGAAACCGTAAAAGCACATGAAGATTTTATGCTCGTTGCTTCGTTCAATCCGGGTTATCAAAGAGGATTTAAAGAACTGAAACCTTCCACAAGACAGCGATTCATTGCCGTTTCATTTGAATACCCAGAGTCAAAAATTGAGATAGAAATTTTGGTTAACGAAACCCAAGTGGAACATGATATTGCCAAAAAATTGGTCGCCATCGGGAATAAAATCAGAAACTTAACGGAATTAGGTTTAACCGAAACCGTTTCTACCCGTTTGTTAGTCGATGCGGCCAAAATTATTCAAAGCGGACTCCCAAAAAGATTAGCCGTACATGTTGCCGTGGTAGAACCCTTAACGGACGATTTGCAAACATTAGTAGCGCTGAAAGATTTGTGCGATTTGATGATATAGAAAAGAGTGGTCAGTAATCAGTCTCGAGAGTTATCGGGATTAGTGGTCAGTTGCAATGACTAAAAATTAAAAAAAATGGGATTTGAATTAGACGAATATTTAGTCGGAAAGTTTTTTAAACACTTAAAAAAGAGTAAAAAAATTGAGCCCGAAATTGTAGCGAGAACTGTTATCCTGAATGACATTAAACCACGATTGACGATTTTGGCACGCGCATTAACCGGAAATCCAATCGATATTTTTCCTGCGGAAAGGGAAGGAGGTTATAAAAACAACAACTTTTTCCTTCCGGTTTCCTTTGCAGAACTGCCAACGACCGCTGAGAATCTGACCTTCTATCTTTTCAGAATTTTGTATCTCAGCATTCAACAGCGTTTGGAATTCAATTGGAAATCTTCAGAGAGAGAGCAATCCTTGGAACTTTCGCAACAAAAAGCATTGGAAACATCCGAAAAAATTCTGTCTGTTTTATTCGAAGAATACTCAATCGATGCCGATTTCCATTCGAAAGTAAAAAATCATTTTGCTAAAAAAGCAACCGATAAAATCCCTGCCGATTATTCCTGGTTGTACGGAAAATGGATGCAGAACGAAATCGAACTCAATAGCGATAAAAGATTGGAGAATTTCTCGGATAAAACCAAAAAAGGAAACGAGCTGCAACCGACAACTACACTAAAAGCAACAGCTGTAGAAGAAGTAATTACGGTTGAATTGGATAAAAAACAACAGGAAGATTATGTGATGTTGCATAATTTTGAAAAGGTAGAAACGGCCGAAGAATTCAATGGGGTTTGGCGCGATTTTGATGGTTCTGATGAACTGGAAGAACATCAGGACGCATTAGAAGAGTTGAATATGAAATTTACGGTTCGAGTGGATGATACCGCGCATTCGGTTTATCAGGCGGATTTTATTGAAAACACCACCATCTCAGAAAGTGCCGAAGTGGATGCCAAAGGTTTTCACTTAATGTATGACGAATGGGATTTTGACAAGCGACAATACAAGGAAAATTTCTGCAAAGTATATCCCAAATCACAACAAAAATCGGATAGCGGTTATTACCAAAGAACCATTAAAAAAAATGCTTCTACATTAATGGGCTTGCGCAAAATGTTGACGAGCGTCAACAACAAAATGCAGCAACAACGCCGACAAACCCAAGGGGAAGAATTTGATATCGATGCCATCACAGATTTGTATGTGGATGTACATTCCAAACGAACTCCTTCCGAAAAAATATTCATTTCGAATCGGAAAAAAGAGAAAGATTTATCTATTCTGATTCTTTTGGACATCAGTCTTTCCAGTGATGGCTATGCCGCGGGAAATAGGGTGATTGATGTAGAAAAGGAAGTGTCGATACTCTTTGGAGAAATGTTGAATGAATTCAATATCGATTTCTCGATTGACAGTTTTTATTCTAAAACCCGTAATTATTCGACTTATTTGACGGTCAAAGATTTTGATGAAAAATGGAATGTGGCCAAACACAAAATTGGCGCTGTAGAACCCAATGGGTACACCCGAATCGGGGCTGCCTTGCGACATGCCGGCGCACGACTCGACAAAAGAAGCACCAAAAACAAATGGGTCATCCTGATTTCTGACGGAAAACCGAATGATTACGATAAATACGAAGGCAAGTACGGTATCAATGACGTGAAACAAGCTCTTCGGGAACTCAATAACAGAAATATCAATTCTTATGCGCTGGCCATTGAAGCTCAGGCAAAATATTATTTGCCTCAAATGTTCGGGCAAAATCATTATCAGATTCTGACAACTCCGGTAGAATTGTTGCAGTCCTTAGTGAAATTGTACGAGAAAATTAAACATCAAAAATAGAATTTAACCATTAAGAATTAAGTTTTATTTAGAAAAAGACTTTTTGATATTTAAATTAAAATGAAAACGAAATACATCTTAAAGTCTTAATTCTCTTAATCCCTTAATGGTTCAAAATTCATTTAAAAATCACCTTATAATGAACGAAACAGCAAATACTACAACGCTTCCTGAAGGACATCCTGTTCAGGTTTATTTTCAGGAAAGAGAGATTATCTACAAACTTTTAGAAGAGTTAGCCGATGCAGATCCTGCTGAGGATATACAGAAATATATTAATATTTTCAATCAACTCGATACCATCGAGAAACGATTTGCCCGAAAAGAAAATCAGCTTTTCCCTTTTTTGGAGAAAAAGGATTGGCTGGGGCCTTCACAAGGAATGTGGTCATTTCATGACAATTTGAGAGAGCAGATCCGACTGATTCGATATTATATCAAGACCTCGAATCCGGAAAAAATAAGCATAAATACGGGTTTCCTGATTGATGGAATTTATAGATTAATGCATGTTGAAGAAACGGTTTTGTTTCCCAATGCTTTAGAACTGTTGACTGAAACGGATTGGATCGAAATGCGCAAAGGCGAGGAAGAAATAGGTTGGATGTTACCCCAAGCTCCAGCTCCTTTTCCGAGTGTGGCTTATGTGCATCCGAGTGAAGATTTTACCATTCGAGAAATGCCTTTTTCATTAGAAAACACTTCGCATTATGACGAAGGGCACATGACAGTGGAACAGGTAAATTTATTGTTCAGAACAATGCCTTTGGACCTTACTTATGTGGATGAAAACGACAAAGTTATTTTTTACAATAGGGGAGAAGAACGCGTTTTTCCTAGAAGTGCGGGAATCATTGGACGTGAGGTGAAATTTTGCCATCCGCCAAAAAGCGTGGGTACGGTTCTGAAAATTCTGGACGAATTTAGAAAAGGAACCAAAAGCGAATCCTCGTTTTGGATTAATTACAAAGAGCGATTGATCTACATTCGGTATTTCGCAGTTAGGGATGCCGATATGAACTATAAAGGCGTTATCGAAATGTCTCAGGATATTACCGATATCAAGAAAATTGAAGGCGAAAAACGATTACTGGATTGGGAATAAATTAGTTTTAACAAGACACGACATGAATACATTAAAAATCGATTACAAAAACATCTATTATCCGCCGGGAGGGATTTTGATGTGGATTATTATTTTCCTGGAACTTATTACATTCGGAATGGCATTGGTCGCTTTTGTTTATTATGGACAGCAAGAACCGGAAGTATTTCACCAATCCCGTTTGCAACTCAATACCACAATGGGAGCCATTAATACTGTTTTTTTGTTGACCAGTGGTTTTTTTATGGCCACTGCCGTGGATAAATTTAAGGAAAATAACATTGCAAAGTCATCCTTTTATTTTAAACTGACAATGCTTGGCGGACTGTTTTTCTTAGTTTTAAAAAGTGTGGAATACTATCATAAAATTGAATCCGGAATCTCATTGGAAACCAATATGTTCTTCAGTTTTTATTGGATGTTAACCGCTTTTCATCTTATTCATGTCATCATGGGATTGGTCATTTTGATTTGGACTAATTACGGTATGACAAAGGAAAATTCAGATACCGCCGTTGAAGATGTCGAAGCTTGTGCTGCTTTCTGGCATATGTGCGATTTGATTTGGTTGTTGTTATTTCCTGTTCTCTATTTAATTTTTTAAGCAATGAAAAAGTCTTTATTATATAGTTATGGATTCCTAATATTTTTGACCTTAATTACAGCTTTGGTTTCAAATTCAATCATAATGTCAACGTTTGCGGTTAGTTTGATTATGTTGTTTTCAGCCGTTAAATTCTTACTGGTGGCTTTTCAATTTATGGAATTAAAAAAAGCCAATTCTTTTTGGAAAATGAGCCTGAGCCTTATTCTGGGATTGATGATTTTATTGATTATATTTATAGTTTAAAATCTTAATTAAAAGTTAAGAAACATGATTTTTATCATATTAAAGGATGTTTTTATCCTTTATCTTTACACTATAGAAAACCAATATATAAATCTAAAAAGTTTAGGATTATGTTTAAAAATGAAACAAAAATAAAAAACATCGCTCTGGCAATGTTTGTAGCGATTGGGTTGTTTTCTTGCGGTAAAAAAGAAGAAAATGACGCTAAAAATTATGAAAATGTAAAAGTTGAAGGCAAGCAAGTTGCTGAGCTTACCGCGCCTCCTTTTGTTCCAAAACCAGTTGGTAATCGTGCAGCAACCAAATTGGTTGTGCATATGGAAATAAAAGAACAGGAAGGAGAAATGGTTGATGGGGTGAAATATACCTATTGGACCTTTGGAGGATCAGTTCCGGGAAGTTTTATCAGAACCAGAGTAGGTGATGAAGTAGAATTTCACTTGAAAAATCATCCGGACAATAAAATGCCTCACAACATTGATTTACATGCGGTAACTGGACCAGGTGGAGGAGCAACCTCTTCTTTGGTGGCACCTGGACACGAAAAAGTATTTAAT
This sequence comes from Flavobacterium granuli, assembly GCF_900129705.1. Classification (GTDB taxonomy): domain Bacteria; phylum Bacteroidota; class Bacteroidia; order Flavobacteriales; family Flavobacteriaceae; genus Flavobacterium; species Flavobacterium granuli. The sequence goes on from NZ_FQWO01000011.1 coordinate 58,526, forward strand.
TTCAAAACATTAAATCCAGGATTGTACGTGTACCATTGTGCTACCGCTCCGGTGGGTATGCACATTGCGAACGGGATGTACGGTTTGATTTTGGTGGAGCCAGAAGGAGGTTTACCGCCAGTTGATAAAGAATACTACATTATGCAAGGTGATTTTTACACCAAAGGGAATTACGGTGAACAAGGTTCACAACCTTTTGATATGAATAAAGCAATCAAAGAACAAGCTGATTATGTGGTTTTCAACGGTAAAGTTGGGGCGGTTACTGGAGAAAAATCTCTGACTGCCAAAGTAGGTGAAACAGTTCGTATTTATATGGGTAATGGTGGTCCAAACTTGGTTTCTTCGTTCCACGTAATTGGAGAAATATTTGACAAGGTACACATTGAAGGAGGGGATATGATCAACAAAAATGTTCAAACGACTTTGGTTCCTGCCGGTGGTTCAGCGATAGTGGAATTTAAAGTGGATGTTCCCGGTACTTTTATCTTAGTAGATCACTCGATTTTCAGAGCCTTTAATAAAGGAGCACTTGGAATGCTAAAAGTTGAAGGAGCAGAGAATAAAAAAATACATTCTGGAACGATCCAAGAAGGAATTTATTTGCCTGAAGGAGGAACCATACAAAACATGCCAAAAGTAAATGGTGTTGCTAAAAGCGCTGCTCCAAAAACTCTTGCAGAGCAAATTAAATCAGGAAAAACATTGTATGGAAGGACTTGTTTTGCCTGTCACCAATCAGAAGGACAAGGGGTACCAAATGCTTTTCCTCCATTGGCCAAGTCTGATTACTTGAATGCTAATATTGACAGAGCAATTAATGCCGTATTGCATGGATTGAGCGGAGAAGTAACTGTAAATGGCAAAAAATACAATAATGTTATGACCAGTCAGAATTTGACCGATGACGAAATAGCAGATGTTTTAACCTATGTTTACAATAGTTGGGGTAATAATAAGACAGTAGTAACGCCAGCCAAAGTAAAAGCACTTAGAGCAAAACCAGTGGTTAAGACTAAAGATATTCATGAATAAAAAGAATAATAATTTAAAAACTATAATAAAATGAAAAAGTATATTTTTTGCATCGCAATGATGGGATTGGCTTTTCAAGGATACAGCCAAAATGCCACCAAAGGGAAAGGGGTTTATGATAAAGTATGTATAGCCTGTCATCAGGCGGCAGGACAAGGAATTCCTGGAGCTTTTCCTCCTTTGGCTAAATCAGATTATTTGAATAAAGATGTGAATCGAGCTATCAAAGGAGTGGTTAAGGGATTGTCAGGACCAATAACTGTAAATGGTAAAAAATACAGTGGAGCCATGCCCGCACAAGCCTTAAATGATCAGCAAATTGCTGATGCGATGACTTATGTTTACGGAAGTTGGGGGAATAACAAAACAGTGGTTACACCAGCAATGGTAAAAGCCCAAAGAAAATAATAATTGTAATATCAAGCATTCAGCCATGTTAAAAACTAAAATAGCCGTGTTTTCATTTCTATTATTAATAGCAACATCGCTGCACGCTCAAGATACTCCAATGGTTTCTATAAAAAGGGGGGCTTATGTCCCCCTTTATGGAACCACGGATAAAAAACCGGTAGAAATATCAGCTTTTAATATCGATGTGTATCCCGTTACCAATGCACAATATCTTGCTTTTGTTCAAAAGTATCCGCAGTACAGTCGCTCTAAAATGAAAGGAATATTTGCTGATAAGAGTTATTTGTCACAATGGCAGAGTGATTTTCATTATGGAAAAACCAATTTAGGCAATGCACCAGTGACTAATGTTTCCTGGTTTGCTGCCAAAAAATATTGCGAATGCCAAGGAAAACGATTGCCCACGATGGATGAATGGGAATATGTAGCCATGGCCGATGAAAAGCGAATAGACGCCCGTAGTAAAGAAGATTTTAATAAATACATCATGTCCTGGTATGAAAAGCCCAAAACTGATACGAATCCTGTAGGGCAGACCTTCAAAAATTATTGGGGGGTTTATGATATGCATGGACTCGTTTGGGAATGGACGGCCGATTTCAACAGTATTTTTCTTTCCGGTGAATCCAGAAAAGATAAGGACACTGATAAGAATCTCTTTTGCGGAAGCGGATCGGTGAATGCTACCGATCTAATGAATTATGCTGCCTTTATGCGTTATGCTTTCCGAGGAAGTCTTAAAGCCAGATACACCACAAAAAACCTTGGTTTTAGATGTGCTACCGATAAAATACCACAACCCAAATCAATTCAAAAATCAAAGAAATGAAACCTATAATTCAAAAATACCAGAAACCAACAATTAAGAATAGAGTAATTAGAAAACTGTTTTTAGGTTTTATGCTACTTCTGTTGTCGTTACAGGGCTGTATTAAAAAATCAGAGTCAGATCAAAAAGAGAAAGCTATTTCGGATTTATCCATTTACAATCTTCCTTCCAAATGGACCAATCAAAATGGTGAGAATTTAGAAATGAAAGATTTGAAAGGGCAAGTATTAGTCATGGTCATGATTTATACTTCCTGTAAAGCCGCCTGTCCTAGATTAGTGGCCGATATGCGAAATATTGAACAGCGCTTGCCGAAAAATATCAAAGACAAAGTCAAACTGGTTTTAGTGAGTATAGACCCTAAAGTGGATACTCCAACACGATTGAAAGCTTTTTCTATTGAAAATAAAATGGAAGGAAATCAATGGCTTTTCCTGCGTTCTACTGAAGAAAATACAAGAGAATTTGCCGCAGTTTTGGCGGTCAACTATAAAAAAATAGCTCCTTTGGATTTCTCGCATTCCAATATCATAAGTGTTTTTAATTCTGACGGTGAATTGACTTACCAGCAGGAAGGTTTGGGAGTAAATTCAGATCAAACTATAGAGAAAATCACAGAAGAAGCTGAGAAAATAAACTAGGGTAATGGCGAAATTACTCTAATTTAAAGCAACAAAAATGAAGTGGATTTCGATATCATATCATTAAAAAGTATACCATGAAATTAATAAAAAAAATCAGTCTGTCATTGATAGTGATGACTGGCTTAGGAACTTATGCGCAGGAATTTGATGTAAATCTCCAACTCAGACCCCGTTATGAATACAGAAATGGTTATAAAAGCCCAATATCAAATGCTGAGGACGCGACTTCTTTTATATCCCAGCGTTCCCGCTTGAATTTGAACTTCAAACAAGAAAAACTTCAAACAAAGTTGAGCCTGCAAAATATACGTACTTGGGGCGATGTTGCCACAACAGCCACAGCCGATAAAAACGGAGTTGCTGTTTTTGAGGCTTGGGCTCAATATGATTTTGATACCAATTGGAGCGCACGTTTAGGACGCCAGATAATCTCTTATGATAATCAACGAATCTTTGGTGAAATTGATTGGGCACAACAGGGGCAAAGTCACGATGCTGCTGTAGTTAGTTTTCATCCAAAGAATCATCAATTGGATTTGGGATTTGCATGGAATGCGGATAAAGAAAATTTAGTGGTTCCAACTACGGCTTATACCACCAATTATAAATCAATGCAATATGCTTGGTATCATACTCAGTTTAGTAAGTTAAGTATGAGTTTAGTAGTTTTGAATACGGGCTATGAATATGCAAAGACAGTTACAGATTTAAAAGTCGATTACAAACAGACTTTTGGTACTTATCTTTGGTATAAAGAAAACAAATGGGATACTAATTTAGGATTGTATGCACAAACCGGAAAAAGTAATGGAAACAAGGTGAGTGCTTGTTATCTGGGGGCTAATTTGGGTTATGCTCTTACGTCAGCATTTAAAATGGCACTGGGATATGAATTTCTTTCGGGTAAAGATCAAGATGATAATGCAAGTGATATTAAATCATTCAGTCCTCTTTTTGGGACTAATCACGGATTCAATGGATTTATGGATTATTTCTATGTGGGCAATCACTTGAATAGTGTGGGTTTGCAAGATGCTTATTTGAAACTAAATTATACTATTGATAAATGGCAATTGGCTTTGATTCCGCATGTTTTCCATGCTCCTAATAGTGTTTTAGATTCGTTCGGCAATAAAATGAACAGTTATTTAGGCACCGAGATTGATTTTACAGTCGGTTATATCGTTCAAAAAGATATCGTCGCTTCGGCGGGCTATTCTCAAATGTTTGCATCATCAACATTAGAAAGAGTAAAAAATGTTACTAATCCATCAAATAATAATAATTGGGCATGGGTAATGATTTCATTTAATCCAAAACTATTTAGTACAAAATAGATGTGTTGTCAATTTATACAATAGGAATTTCCAAGAAGCTGTTCAATTTTTAGGTTTGTGAATTGGCAGAACTCATCTACTGAAAGCACCAGGCTCAAATACGCATTTGGCGCCCTTTGTGCCGGAATATCCTGTATGCATTATCCATACACTATCTATATCTATATGGCTAATGAATATAAAAGAGACGCAATGACCTCTTGAAATTCTTCTGATTCATTTATCCTTAAACCCATAAGGGATGAATTTAGAGCGGTTTATCTCACAATTTTATATTTTTGGATGTGTTCGATGAATACTATTTCGTTCAACACAGCTTTACGGCTGGTATTTTTTGGATCAAGTTCAAAAGTTGGGGATTAGGCAACAAGAACTCCAATTTAAGATTGGATCATTTTTTCTGTATTGAAAAGAATATTAAATTTAGTTCCAAGCTTTTTTTTGAGGCGTTGCTTTGATTTTTTTATAGCATCGGGCGTGACTCCAAGTAAATCTGCAATTTCTTGATTATTAAATTCCAGTTTTTGCAAGAGCAACATTCTTTTGTTTTAATTGGTAATTTCAGGAAAATCTTCTAACAAACGATAGTATTCACACATTCGTTAATAATAAAATAATTACAGCGACTAACGGTACTTTATATGTTTTCATTTTTTTAATTGTTTTGATATAATTAGATTTTAGTAAAAAGAAATAAAAAACACCGCAGTCGTATAAGACGGATTGCGGTGTTTTTTTATTTAAAATCAGATCTTATTTACTCTTCTTAAAATTTTACAACGAATATTTTAACGTAATTCCATAAGTCCTTTGATCAGCTATTACACCAGCATATTGTCCGGCATTTCCACCAGCAGGCAATAGTTGTTCGTAATAATCTTTGTTTAAAAGGTTGCGTGCCCAGAATTGTACCGAAAAACCATCTGTTGCACGGAAACCTATACGAGCATTAAATAGAGCATAACCCTGAACTACTAAATATTTTGAAGCCGAAGGACTTGAAGAGAATTCAGTACGTGCATAAGAATCAATTCCGAGGAATATTTTTCCTGTATTTCCAAAGAATTTGGCATTATCGGAAAGTTCACCTCCTAAAGAGCCCGCCCATTTTGAAGCACCTGGTAAAGCAGTTCCGGAAACATCTTTAAAGGATACTGCTGCTCCTGTTTCTTCTAACGGAAGAGGTGCATTTGTAAATTTAACATATTTTCCGTCTGTATAGGTCGCTGCTCCATTGATGGTTAAATGTTTGCTGATTACAAAACTGGCATCCAATTCTACCCCTTTTACCTGTACTTTATCTGCATTGGCAAGATAGCCACGGTTTACACCTAATTCAGCTGCCTGTACATTAGTTTGAAAATCTTTGATATCGGTATTAAAGAAGGTTAAATTGAATATTGAGTTTTTAAACGGCGCTGTTTTTACTCCAATTTCATAATGATTTACTTCTTCCGGTTTAATTACAGCAAGTTCAAGAATGGGTTGTCCGGCAAGAGTAGGTAATCCAGCTACGTTCACTCCAACTGGTTTGTAACTTTTTGCAAAAGTCGCATAGGCATTAATCTTATCAGTAGCTTTAAAAGACACGGTTAGATTTCCAGAAAAATCAGTATCATCTGTGTTTGATGAAAAAGACTGATCCGTATAAACTAATTTTTTCAAGGCAATTAAGGCTGGGTCATTCGTTTGAAGTCCTCCGTATGTAGTACGTTTGTAATCAGCATCTTTTTTGTCAAAATTATAACGTAAACCTGGTAATACGTGTAAATGTTCTGTTATTGCCCAGTCTAACTGACCAAATACTGCCGCACTGGAGGCTCTAATGCGGGCATCTGTTTTGATACCGTATCCTTCAAAAAGACCTGGTGTTTTCCATAAATTACTAGTGGTACTTTGTGCAAATCTCCACTGTGCATTACCGGATTCTTCAGTACCATCTGTTTGTGATGTTTGGTCAATAAAAAATACACCTATTACACCACTTAATTTAGAGTTAAGCTGACCAGCATAACGTACTTCTTGTGTTATTTGTGTTTGTCTGGTTGGATTTTGTGATTTTGCTAAAACTTGTAATCCTGTAAAGTCTCTGTCGTTTGATGGATCCCAGTTCCAAAAACGCCAAGCTGTTGTTCCCGTAAGTGTTCCATTTCCAATTTTTGTATCTACATTTAGCGATATGCCTCCCATGTCTTGTCCGGAACGCCATGGCGTATCGTGGTCAATTTTACGGTCAAAAGCATTTAAACTCGGCAATTTATAATTCAAATCAGTAATAATAGCATCAAATTGGCGGTAAGCCGCTCTTTGTGTAGGTGCGACACCGGCAATTACTTGAGCATATCCATCTGGATGTTGTGTTGTGATATCTGCAGCTAATATAATATTGGTTCTTTCAGAAGGTGTATAAAGTAATTGTCCTCTGATTCCTTGATTATTGAGGGTATTGGTAGGTTTTCCTGTTGCAACATTATCAATTAAACCGTCACGTTGTGTACCAGAAAAAGAGATACGACCTGCAATTTTTGAACTCAAAGCTCCAGTAACCGAAGCTTTAGCTTGCAAAAAGTTGTAATTTCCGTAACTCACTTCAAAGTTAGCTCCTGAAGTAAAACTTGGTTTACGAGTTGTGATATTAAAAGCTCCCGAAGTTGTATTTTTACCAAATAATGATCCTTGCGGGCCACGTAATACTTCAATTTGTTCGATATCGATAAAATCGAGAGTGGTTGCCGCTGGACGAGCATAATAAACGCCATCTACATAGAAACCAACACCCGGATCGATTCCATCATTTGTAAGTCCAAAAGGGGAACCCAGGCTTCGAATATTAATTCCCGTATTTCTAGGGTTTGACGAATACAATTGAACAGATGGTACAAGTTCTTTTATGCGATTAACGTTGAAAGCTCCCGTTTGTTCTGCCTGTTTTCCTGTTATTACAGATATTGCGATTGGCACATCTTGCACTTTTTCTATGCGGCGTCTTGAAGAAACTACCACTTCGATCAAAGTATTTTCTTCAGTAAGATTTATTTTTAATGAAGGTATTGGTAAAGATTTGATTTCAATTTCTGCAGTTTTGTACCCTGCATATTGAACTAAAAGAGTTAAAGGGAGTTTTCCTTTAGAGTCAATCGTAAATTTCCCGTTAGAATCTGAAATTGTGTTAGAAGTTGTTCCTTTTATTACAACATTTGCGGCTTCTAAAGGAATGTTTTGGTTTGTTGTTACTACACCGTCAATGTTTTGTGCAAATGATATTGAGAATGTTAAAACGGATAGTATTGTAAGTGTTTTTTTTATAGAATTTTTCATTTATATTAAGTATATGTAATTAGTAGAATTTAATTTAAATTTTTTTTAAACTAACACATACACATCATTTGGGAATTCTTGTTTTCAATTATAATTAGTTGATTTTTCAGGGATTGCCTGTTCAAAAAAGCAAACTTACTTCGGTACGTTTTCATACTTTTAAATTTGGATTGTTAATGATATATTAAATTCGAGGCAAATATATAATTAATCCTATAAAGTTAGTAGAGTTTAAAATATATTTTTTTATATTTTTACCAATGAAGCAATAGTAATGCCTTGCATGGCCTTTAAAGTTTCTTCTCTAATGGTAATCAATCCGTGTCTTAGTAGGCATTCCGATTCATCTACGCAATCAGAACATCGTTCGTAAAAATTCAATGATGCACAAGGAAGTAAAGCAATTGCACCATCAAAAAGTCGGTGAATATCGGCTAAAGTAATGTCATTTTTAGATTTCAGAAGATAATAACCGCCAAATTTTCCTTGTTTGCTTCCTACGAAATGGCCCCGTTTTAAATCTAATAAAATCTGTTCCAAAAACTTTTTTGGAATGTTAGCAGCCTCAGCAATTTCAATAGTTCTTGAAATGTGATTTTCGTCTTGTTGCGCTAAATATAATAGGGCTTTTAGTGCATATTTGGCTTTGTTGGATAACATCTGTCTATATATTTATTTTTTAGCTAAAGTCCAAATATAGTGAAATGAGAAATATTTAAATTAAATACTTTTTATTTTTTTTGATTAATTAATGATCAGTTCAGAACATTTTTTTATCTGTGTTGCTACGGATAAATCTACTTTAAAAAAGAAAGATTTTGTAATATTTATGATTTTAAAAACGGTTGCTATTTCTAAATTATTCCTGTGGATTTAAAAAAATATTGCGTAATAAAAAATCTTAGAAGTATTAACTATTTTGTTTTTAATAATTTAAATTTTTGCGTTGATGTAATTAACATTTTTTTACAAAAATTTTAATTTAAATTTTTTTTTGTTATCAGTTTTAATATACTTTTGTCCTATCAAAATAGTAGGGTAGTAAATAAAAAAACAAAAACTTTCAAATACATTTCGTTTTTGAACAAGCAAGAACCATGGGTAACTTATGTTTTACCAGTTTGTCCCGTTACGTTTTTTCATCTTTACTTTATACAAATGTGTAACAAGACGGATCCTTATTCGTAAGTAATAAATTTTATCATAGACCAATTCAAATAAAATAGTAATCCAAAATAGATAAAAATGAAAAAACGAATGCATTGCTGATAAAAAACAAAAACACTTTTGCTAGAACAGAAATGGTGAAGTTGAAAGAAATTGTATAGCGCTATAAGGAAAGCGAGAATGGGGTAAATCTATTTACGGCTCCCCTTATTTATTAAACAAAAAACAGAGTAATGAAAAAAAAATTAAATAGATATGCATGGTTTTGCATTTTGTTGGTTTCTATAGGGATTAAAGCCCAAGAGACCGAATCGTTAATCCAGTCCAAACTAGACGGAACAGTAATCGATGCAGTTACAAAAGAGCCCATTATTGGTGCTTCAGTAAATATTAAAGGAACGAAGCTAGGTGTTGTAACGGATTTAGATGGGAAGTTTATTTTCCAAACAGCACAAAAATTTCCTTATACCGTAATAGTAAGTTATTTGGGGTATAAAAAATCAGAAGTTATAGTTAATACAAACTCAGTGGTTATTGATCTTACTCAAGAACAGAATGTTTTGTCAGAAGTAGTAGTGACTGCACTTGGTATTACAAAAGAAAAAAAGTCTTTAGGATATACTACCCAAGCACTTAAGGGCAAGGATTTGTCGGATACAAAAGAAACGAATTTTATGAACAGTCTTACTGGTAAATTGGCAGGAGTTCGTATTACCAATTCGCAGGGTGATATGGGATCTTCCCGTATTATTATTCGTGGTGAAACATCTATAGCTGGAAATAACCAGCCATTATTTGTGGTAGATGGAGTTCCGGTTGATAACTCGCAGTTGAACTTTGGAGGAGCAACCCGTGATTTCAAAAATGCAGTTGCTGATTTAAATCCTCAGGATATTGAAACCTTGACGGTCTTGAAAGGACCTAATGCCGCAGCTCTTTATGGATCTCGTGCGGCGCATGGTGTTGTTCTTATCACTACAAAATCAGGAAAAAATCAAAAGGGACTAGGCATAAGCTTTAGTTCGGGTATAACGCTCTCTCAAGTGGCTACATTGCCAAGCTTTCAAAATTCATTTGGACAAGGATCAAATGGAAAATTCAGTTATGTAGATGGTAAAGGTGGTGGTGTTAATGATGGAGTTGATGAAAGTTGGGGACCTAAATTGGATGGACGCCTTATTCCTCAATTTTATTCAAATGGGGAGGCAGTTCCTTTTGTTGCTCATCCTAATAATGTGAAGGACTTCTTTAATACAGGTTTTACTTTTGATAATAGTATTTCTGTAGCTAAATCGGATGACAAATCAGATTTCCGCTTAGGTGTAAATAATCAAAAACAAACAGGAACAGTACCTAATAGTGAAGTAAACAAAACAAACTTTACGATTAACACTAATTATCAAATATCCAAAAATATAAAAATAGGTTTAACGGGGAACTATATTGTTACTGATGCTCCAGCCTTACCTGGCGGACCATCGGGTAATCGTGCAGCCGGTGTCATGCTTCAGTTTCTTTGGTTTGGACGTCAAGTAGATATCAATCAGCTTAGAAACAACAGAGATGTTAATTGGAACAATAGTTATTACAGTAATCCTTATTGGAATGCCTACTATAACACTACCAGTCAGCAACGTAACCGTTTAATTGGGGATGTTCATTTGGATGCCAAAATTGCTGATGGTCTTAATTTTAAATTCCGTACCGGAGTTGATTATTATAACGACCGCAGAAAATACGAGATTAAATATGGTACCAATGGAACTCCTTTTGGATCTTATGCTGAAGATGCTTACACGGTAAACGAACAAAACACAGAAGGTATTTTTACCTATACCAAAAAAATAAATGATTTTAGTTTGGATGCTCTTGCCGGATTCAATATTCGTAACCACAGCGATGCAAACAATTATCAAAAAGCGCCGCGTTTAGCTGTGCCTGATTTATATACATTGACCAATTCGAGAGATGCATTAACCTCTTCAAACTCCTACTCAAAATTGAGAGTATACAGTGCATATGCTTCGGCGCAACTGGGTTATAAAAATTATGCCTATTTAAACCTGACTGCCCGTAATGATTGGTCATCAACATTGCCAAGCAGTAATCGCTCTTTTTTCTATCCTTCTGTTAATGGAAGTTTAGTGCTATCCGAAGCCTTGAATCTGAAAAGCAATACGCTCGACTTCTTAAAACTACGCGGTGGCTGGTCAGAAGTAGGTAATGATGCAGATCCGTATCAATTGGCTACGGTTTATAATTTTCAAACTGCATTCGACGGAAATCCGATTCAAACCTCGTCGCAGAAGAAACTTAATGAGAACCTGAAACCGGAAAAAACTCGTTCTACCGAACTTGGTATAGAATCTTCTTTCTGGAAAAACAGACTTCATTTTGATGTAGCTTATTATAACACCAATAGTTTTGACCAGATTCTGGAGATAAAAACAACGACTGCAAGCGGTTATAATTCTCAATTAATCAATGCAGGTAAAATAAACAACCATGGTATAGAAATTCAATTGGATGGAAACCCTATCCAAATTGAGGATTTCAAATGGAATGTAGGCGTAAATTATTCAAGGAATATTAGTAAAGTAGAAATTCTTGATTATGATAAAAAAATTAAAAACTACACAATTGGTTCTTCTGGAGGTGTTGATGTATTGGCATCAGTAGGACAAGCCTACGGAGCACTTTATGGTACAGCTTATCTGCGTGATGCAAGCGGAAATATAGTAGTTGGTGCAAATGGATTGCCAAAAGCTGATTCGCAAAAGAAAGTATTAGGACATTATACTCCAGACTATTTAGCTGGTATTACAAACACTTTGACTTATAAAAATCTTGAACTTTCATTTCTTGTTGATGCTAGTGTAGGTGGTGAGATTTTTTCAGGAACTAACAGAACAGGTACATATACAGGTGTATTAGCTGAAACTCTTCCGGGTCGTGATGCTGCCAATGGCGGATTAAATTATTATGTAACGACAACTGGTACTACAAATACGAAAACTTTGGTTTCTGGCGGTAATGCGCCATCTGGAGCAGTAATATATGATGATGGAATGATTTTTAAAGGAGTATATGCAGATGGAACTCCAAATACTTCAGTTCTTAGTGCACAGGAATATTACAAAGCATCTTACAATATTAGCGAAGCTTATATCTATAGTTCAACTTTTGTGAAACTAAGAGAAATAAAATTAGCTTACAATTTCAATAAAAAATTTGCAAGAAAGCTGGGATTAGATGGAGCCAGTATTACTGCAGTAGGTCGTAATTTGTTATTTATTTATAAAGATGTACCGAATATTGACCCGGAAACAGCTTTTAATACCGGAAATGCTCAGGGATTGGAGAGTTTATCTTTGCCAACAACGAGAAATTTCAGCCTTAATGTTAATCTTAAATTTTAAAACACGCAATCATGCTAAAAAAAATAGCCTATATAACGCTTTTTGCATTGACATTTAGTTCTTGCAGCGATACATTGGATGATATTAATAAAAATCCAAATGCAACCGAAACACCATTAGCGCCTTACCTGTTAACAGGAACATTAAAACAGGGAGCTGATTTATATTGGGGAGACGTTAATAACTTTAACTCGTCTTTGTTATTTGTTCAGCATTGGGCTAAAATCCAATATACAGAACCGGACAGATACGATGTGTCTAATGCCTCCTTCACTTCTTTGTGGAATACTGGATATGCAACCTTGATTACGGATTTGAACACGATACTGAATTTTTCAGATCAGCAGGCGAATTCTAATTATAAGGGAATTGCGTTAACCCTGCGCTCATGGACATTCTTATTGTTGACTGATGCATACGGAAATATTCCTTATAAAGAAGCAGGTCTAAAAGTAACACCAACTTACAATACTCAAAAGGAAGTATATACCGGATTGCTTGAAGATTTGAAACAAGCCCAATCTTTGCTAAGTTTAACAAACGGTGTTGTAGCTGGTGATGTGGCTTATAAAGGCGACATCTCAAAATGGAAAAAATTGGTCAATTCGCTTCGTTTGCGTATCGCGTTGAGAATTTCGGACAAAGAACCTGCTATAGCTAAGCAAGCTGCTATTGACGCAACAAGTGATGCTGCAGGACTAATTAGCAACAACAACGATACCTTTAAGTTTACTTATGCCAGTTCACCACAACAAAATCCGGCCTCAGCCTGGTTTGAAACTCGTGACGATTTTCGTATTTCGAAAACATTGGTTGATAAATTAAATGAGTTATCCGATCCACGTTTACCTGTTTATGCTCAGCTACCATCAGATGCAAGCGTAGGTAAATACGTTGGAGGTGCCAATGGATTATCAAACAGTGATGCCAACAGTCAGGGTTTTGCCAAAACATCAAAACCAGGTAAATACTTCCTGACGTCAACATCACCAGCTGTAATTGTTTCTTATTCCGAAACGTTGTTCAATCTTTCTGAAGCTGTAGCTCGAGGTTATATTGCAGGAAATGCAGAGCTGCTTTATAAAGATGCAATTACGGCATCGCTCAATCAATTTGGTATTACAGATTCAGCAACTATTTCCAATTATCTTAATCAGGCAACTGTGAAGTACGATGCGACAAATTATGCCAAATCGATAGGTACCCAAAAATGGATTGCATTTTACGGACAAGGTCTTGATGCATTTGTAGAGTGGAGAAGGCTAGATTACCCAGTTTTGACAGCAGGTCCGGCTACGGTTTTGGATGGAAAGATACCTTCACGTTTCTTTTATCCAGGTACAGAACAATCTTTAAATGGAACTAGTTACCAAAACGCAGTAACGGCTCAGGGAAAAGATCTGCTGACTACAAAACTATGGTTTGATGCAAAGTAAACGGGATCCAGTATAGGATACTCAACTTTCGCTCTCACAAGTAAATAAATAAATAAAATGGTTCAATATATTAACAAAATGAGAACAGTAAGGTAAGAAAAATTTTGACCAAAGCTAAGTACATTTGCTCTTTATCAATAACATGATAAGATTCACTAGTCTTTTAAAATTTAATTTATTTAATGCTTTAAAGGATTTAAACCGCGTACTCAGCAAATACAAGAGGTTCTTAATCAATTAAAATTATCGACGATTCTGTTGAACCCAAAAAGCCTGCAAAATTAGTACTTTGCAGGCTTTTACTTTTTTATAGTGACCTTTATTGGATTCAAACCACAATAACTCATTTTATTGTTGTTCTTATTCTTATTTTATCGCTATAAGTTTACTGTAATTACTTTATTTATCGAAAAGGTCTTATGAAAATGTAAGATTGACCGACTGGAATTTGCATGCTGGACCATTATTAAATGTTCCTTCAGAATGGAATGCATATAATAATTAATGATACTTTTGGTGCTGTCCAAGTCATTTTTACGTTGGGTTTGCGCTGTAATTTTTCAGTATTGTCTTTATTATCAATGATAATTAACGGGTTTTCTAAATACAATTGAATTAAATTATTTGCTAAAATTTTAGCGATTTTATAATCGTGAGAGGTTGAAAAAGTCTTGTCTGTTTCAAAATAATAACTATTTACAGAAAGTTTAATATCAAATTTGCCTCTTAAAAAATACTTGTAATCTAAATAAATATTCCCAGTTCTGTAATATTTATAAAATTCTAATTCGTTGTCAAAAAAAGCTTTCAACAAGTGATTTGCTAGTTATAAAATTTGAAATATACCTGTCTAAATTATAAAATTTGATTTCTTTTATATAGATTTGAAACCAAATAACCACCAACAAACCAACCAACCAACCACTCTGTGTTAGATGACTATAAAAGAATATAAAAGCCTTTTTGATGAGCTTTATGTGTCTCTGTGTTTGCTTTCAAATAAATACTTAGAAGATTTAGATGTTGCAAAAGATGTTGTTCAGGATGTTTTTCTAAAAATATGGGAAGATAAAATTGAATTCGAAAACATAAACAATACAAAAGCCTATCTCTATACATCCGTAAAGAACAAATCACTGGATTACCTAAAAAGCAAACGCTATAAGTCAACCGATTTTTTATCAGCCAGGAAGTTAGAGAAAGTTGAAACTGAATCATTTTTTTTACGGGAAGTTGTTGTAATTGAAGCATCAAGTATTGTTGAAAAAGCAATTAATGAGCTTCCGGATAAATGTGCAGCCATTATTAGATTAAGTTTGAAAGAATATACAGTTTCAGAAATAGCTGATGAGTTAGGTGTGTCGATCAATACTGTTAAAACTCAAAAAAAAATAGCTTATAAAAGGTTAAGACCATTATTAGAAGAGTATTACTTTTTAATATTTTTTGTACTTAATATTTTTAAGTAACTTTCTTTACCGTCTTTTAAAATTAAATTTTTAACATTTTTTTTACTTTTTCTTCACCCTATTGAACCTTTCTGTCGTTTTATAATTATAATCAGATATTCTATGCCCAATTTTAAACAAATAATTAACTTATCAAAGAGCTTAGCCGCTTCATTTTTAGATAAAAAAAAGAATACTGAGATAGTAGAGCAATCTCAGTTGTTTAATGATGAAGATAAAAATTACATCATTAAGAATATTAATGATGATTCTTCAATTGAAAAACGCCAAAATTTAGTTAAGCAAATAGATAAGGAAGCCGATTGGATAAATGTGGTAAAAAGAATAGAATTGTCTAATTATAAGTTCTATTGGAGATTATCAGCAGCGGCAATTATATCAGGTGTATTACTTACGGGGTATTTCTTTAAGGACACTTTTTTTGGTACATCTTTAGAAAAAATGCCTATTGTTTTAAATGTTAAGCCTGGAAAAGAAAAAGCAATTCTTACGTTAGAAGACGGTTCCAATATCACTCTGGAAAAAGGTAAAAATTATGTGTCCAATAATTTAAATAGTAACGGAGAAAAACTGGTTTATAATTCTGGAGCAAATTCAAAGTCAAAAAATGTTTTTAATTATTTGACTATTCCCAGAGGAGGACAATATTTTGTTAAACTATCTGATGGGACTAAGGTTTGGTTGAATTCAGGATCAAAAATAAAATATCCTGTTGCATTTGTAGAAGGGGAAATACGTGAGGTGGAGTTGGTTTATGGAGAAGCTTATTTTGATGTGTCTCCAAGCACAGATCATAAAGGATCTAAATTTAAAGTACTGAACCAAAATCAACAAGTAGAAGTATTGGGTACGGAGTTCAATATAAAAGCATATAGGGATGACGATAATGTTTACACCACGCTAGTGGAAGGTAAGGTTACGGTAGGTCTTGAAGGGAAAAAACAATATTTGAAACCGAGTCAACGGTCTGTTTTAGATATTGATAATCAAATGATAACAATATCAACTGTTGATGTTTATAATGAAATATCATGGAAACAAGGGATCTTCAGCTTTGAAGACTTAACGCTAAGAGATATTACGAAGGTATTATCTAGATGGTATGATGTTGATTTTGTTTTTTTGAACAAATCTATTGAAAACAAGAAGTTTGTCGGTGTATTAGATAAAAATCAAAATTTAGAGGATATATTATCGACTATTAAAAATTTTGGAATTATTCGAGAATATAGAATAAATGAAAGAACTATTGTATTGAAATAAACGCTACAATATTTTAAAAAAAAAGGGAACGAAGTTTTTTGACATTTGGCGGTGTTTGAACTTCGTCCCTCTTATAGAGTATTAATCATTGTATAACTAACACCAAGCAAATTTATGAAAATTAAATTAACCACTGCTCTTTCTTATTTTAAAGAGCGACTTTTATTAACCATTATGAAAACTTTTATCTTTTTATTCTGTACAACCGTTTTTAGTTTTAATAGCGGGAAATCGTTTGCGCAAGAAAAGATAAAGATAGACCATGACCAATTGGTTACGGTAGATCAGGTCTTTAAAATTATTAAAAAGCAAACCGATTATCGTTTTATTTACCCTAAAGAATTATTTAATGAAGCACCTAAAGTACAATTAAAAAAGGGTGAAATCTTTGTAACTAAATTATTAGAGCAAAGTTTAACAAGCAATAATTTTTATTTTGAGGTTTCTAATGGCAGTATCATAATGATCAAGGAAAATGCGAAACCTGTAGTTGTCCGAAAAGAAATGCAAAGTATTGAGATAACTGGAAAAGTGGTTGATGGATCAGGGCAACCATTGGTTGGAGCCAATATTTTGGAAAAAGGAACAAAAAATGGTACTCAGGCTGATTTTGATGGTAATTTTAAATTAACCGTAAAAGATAAAAATGCTGTACTTGTTGTTTCATATACAGGTTTTATAATAAAAGAAGTTCCTGTTAAATTAAAAACAACTGATCTTACAATAGTGTTACAAGATGACGCGACTACATTGGATGATGTTGTCGTAGTTGGATTTGGAAAGCAAAAAAAGGAAAGTGTAGTGAGCTCAATAAGCACTATAAAAGGCGAAGAGCTTAAATTACCAAGTAGAAGTTTAAGTAATAATTTGGCTGGTCGAGTATCTGGAATTATTGCTGTCCAACGTTCGGGTGAACCGGGTTATGATAATTCTGAGTTTTGGATTAGAGGTATTAGTTCTTTTAAAGGAGGGACAACCCCATTGGTTTTAGTTGATGGAATACCTAGGAACATGAACGATATTGAACCAGATGAGATAGAGACTTTTTCGATCTTAAAAGATGCAGCATCTACTGCTATATATGGAGCTGAGGGAGCTAATGGTGTAGTATTGATTACATCTAAAAGAGGTAAAGTACAAAAGACACTGATTAGTTACCGAGGAGAGTATAGCTTTTTGGAACCTACTCGTTTGCCAGAGTTTTTAGGTGCAGTTGATTTTATGAAACTCTACAATGAAGGTCTGAGTAATGAAGGTAAGCAACCTAAATTTTCTGAAGAAATAATAGCAAGAACTCAATCTGGTCTAGATCCTGATTTATATCCAGACGTACAATGGCTCGATTTATTAAAAAATACTACTAATAATCAAAGGCATACCTTGAATTTTAGAGGAGGAGGAGATAAAGCACGTTTCTTTATTTCTGGAGCCTATTTTGGAGAAAGTGGTCTTTTTAAGTCTAATCCTAATGTAAATTATGAAAATAATATTGGATTAAAACGGTATAACCTGAGATCAAATGTAGACTTTGATGTGACTAATTCTACTTTATTAAGAGTTGATTTAAGTGGTCAGTATTTAGAAACGAATTATCCCGGAGTTGGAACTGCGGCATTGTTTAGAAATATGACTTTAGCACCGCCAAACTTATATCCAATGATTTTTTCGGATGGAACTTTTGCCTCTCATCCAACACCTAGCGCAAATCGTTCCAACCCATATAATTTACTTATGGAATCAGGTTATGCTAAAGAATGGAGAAGCAGCATACAATCAAAAGTTGCTATAGAACAAAAACTAGATGTAGTTACTGATGGACTAATGTTAAAAGGGGTTGTTAGTTATGATTCTGATTCCAGATATGTTTCTACAAGAACAAAAACACCTGCTCAGTTTATTGCAAATGGAAGAGATGTTAATGGAAATTTGATTTATAATCAAACTGTAAATGAGACTGTTTTTGGAGAACCTTCAGAAAATAATAGTGGAAATAAAAACATATATCTTGAAACATCCTTGAACTATGGAAAAACCTTTGCTGATAAGCATCTTGTGGGAGGAATGTTGCTGTACTATAAAAAAGAAACTCAACTTAATAGCGAAGCACTTGCCTTTAGAAAAGAGGCGTATATAGGTAGAGCTACCTATATGTTTGATCGTAGGTATTCTATTGAAGCAAATTTTGGTATTACAGGAAGTGAAGCTTTTTCTAAGGGAAATCGATATGGATTTTTCCCAGCAATAGGTGTGGCATGGGTGGCTAGTAATGAAAGTTTCTTTAAGGGTGTAAAAGATGTAATTAATGATTTAAAAATTAGAGCATCTATTGGAAGAACAGGAAATGATAATACTGGAGGTGATAGATTCTTATATAGAGGAACTTTTGTTGATGCTTCAGGTTATCCAATTGGTATTGGAGGAAGTGGTGCATTAAATGGTTTGGGTGGATATACTGAGGGAAGGTTTGCAGCACCAACTTTGTCTTGGGAAATTGAAGACAAACGAAACATAGGAATAGATCTTGGTCTTTTTAATAACAATATAACGTTACAGGCAGATTTTTTTGATAATTCTAGATATGATATCTTGTTACAAAGAAACACTGTTTCGGCATCAACAGGCTTTAGACAGGCACCATGGCAAAATTTCGGGAAGGTAACTAATAAAGGAGTTGATCTTAGTTTGAATGGAAGAAAAGAGTTTGGTGACTTTATGGTTGGTTTGAGAGGAACTTTCACCTTTGCCAGAAATAAAATAACTGAATTTGATGAGGTTAAGCAGCCTTATTCATGGATGAACGTTACAGGAACCAGTTTGAATATTCCTAATATTTATATTGCTGAAGGTCTTTATACTGAAAATGATTTTGATGTATCAGTAGTAAATGGAGCGAATGTTTATACTTTAAAAGACGGTTTGGCTGTCTCTACACTAAGCCCAAATAATTTGCCAGGTGATATTAAATACAAGGATCTGAACGGGGATGGTAAAATTGATCAATTTGATCAAACTAGAAATGCTGCAATGCCTACTGTTCCAGAAATAGTTTACGGACTTGGTTTTAATGTTGAGTATAAGAATTTTTATTTAAACGGATTTTTCCAAGGTGCAGGTAATGTATCTACAGTACTTGGGGGATCAAATCCAGAAGGTTTCTTTCCTTTTACTTATGGTGTAGAAGAAAGTTCTGTAAGAAAAGAAGGATTAAACAGATGGACGGTAGCTAACCCTTCTCAAGATGTAATGTATCCTCGTCAAAGATCTGTAACTTATTTCCATAATACGGTTGCTAGTACTTGGTGGTTAAGAGACGCTAGTTATATACGTCTAAAAAATGTTGAAATAGGTTATAATGTGGATAAAAGCTTGTTAAAAAAATTAGGATTAACCACAGGAAGATTATACATAATGGGCAACAATCTTTATGTATGGGATAAGATTAAAATGTGGGATCCTGAAATAGGAAACGCAAATGCGGGTATGAATTACCCGTTACCTAGAACAATAACTTTTGGACTTGAATTAACACTTTAAAAAAAAATCATGAAATTATATAATAAATTACATATAGCCATTTTATTCTTGTTATTGGCTATAGCTACAAGTTGCAGTAAAGACTATTTAGATGTATCAGACGAATTAGCTGCTGAAATGACTTTGGAGAAGGTGTTTAGTATGCCGTCTAATACTAGGCAGTTTCATAGAAACATTTTCACAGGAATTACCAATAGTTCGTGTATGATATTTGGAACAGATTATTCAATGAATGGTTTAGATAATCCATGGGCAGGCTCAACCGATGAGCTTAAAATGGCTCAAGGAGCCCTGCGAAACCTTACATCTAACGGGTTTAATGCTGGTAATGCCCCTTTCCATAGATGGAATCTCTTATACCCACTAATTAGACAAGCTAATTTATTTTTAGAAAACGCCAAAGTAATACCGAAAAGTGGTTCAGCAGATTATATTGATGAGGTCGAGCTGGCTAAAATGAAAGCTCAAGCTAGATTTTTAAGAGCCTATTACCATTATTTGTTGTTTGAATTATATGGACCAATTCCTATAATGAAAACTGCCGTTGACCCAAATTCTTCAGATTTAGATTTTTCTAGAAATTCGGTAGATGAAGTAGTGAGTTTTATAGATAGTGAACTAACCGAAGTGGCTGGTCAACTAAATGATAAAGAAACAGCTGAAGCATTTTTAGCACTTCCAACAAAAGGGGCTGCACTAGCGGTAAAAGCCAAATTATGGATGTATGCTGCCAGTCCACTTCTAAATGGAGGGTATAGTGAAGCTTTAACGATAGAGAATCCTGAAGATGGTAAAAAGATTTTTCCTGCATATGATAATACTAAATGGCAAAAAGCGTTGGATGCAACAAAAGCACTAATCGATTTTGCAGAAGCTGGAAACTATCAACTATATAAGAATGCAGGCGTTTTCAATCCACACACGTCTCTGTATGAATTATTTGATAAATATAATAATGAAATTATTTGGGCTAACCCTAATAATGATTGGGGGTCTTTAGCTGAAGACGGTACTTATAGAAGACTAACTCCAAGATCGGAACGATCAGGATTTGCTTCTATAGCAGTAACACAGGAGTTAGTGGATGACTTTTTTATGTTAGATGGCTTGCCAATCAATGAATCACCAACGTATAGTGAAAATGGATTTTCCGTAGCAGGGGAGGATCAAAGTGGACAAACCAGTGTTGGAACTTACAAAATGTGGATTAATAGAGAACCTCGATTTTATCAAACAGTGATGTTCCATGGACGTAAATGGCATATTGGCACTAATGTAATTAAATTTAATAAAGGGAGTGGAAATGATAATTCATCTGAGAATTATCCTTGGTCTGGTTATCTATTATACAAACGATTAGATAGAACCATTCGAGACGAAGGTAGTTTTCCAAGAACGAAGTACCGACCTTCTATAATATTTAGACTTGCCGAGTTTTATTTATTATATGCAGAAGCTTTAAATGAGGTTAATCCAAATGATTCTAAAATACTGCAATATGTAGATAAGGTAAGAGAGCGTGCCGGAATACCATTGCTTTCAGTTATTAAGCCAGGAATTCAAGGGAATCAACAAGCTCAAAGATTAGCGATAAGAAGAGAGATGCGCGTTGAATTGGCTACTGAAGGCCAACGCTATTTTGATGTTAGAAGATGGATGATTGCTGATCAACCAGAAGGTCATCAAGGAGGCGCTTTTTATGGAATGAACATGAATGGTGCAACTGAACCTGCATTTTTCCAACGTACTCCTTATGAGACTAGAGTTTGGGAGAAAAAAATGTATTTATATCCAATTCCATTATTAGAAATACAGAAGAGTAAGAAATTAGTTCAAAATCCATTGTGGTAATCTTGGAGAATGTATGTCGTATAACTTTAATGAATTTAGTAACAAAAAAATAAAAAAATGAAAAAAATAATTTATTTCAAATATCTCTTTTGTGTCATTGCATTGTTTAGTTTATTGGCAGGATGCAGTGAGAATGAGGATACGGATATGGAGGTTAGTAATGGTATTTTTATAACCCCATCGGGTAAAGAAGCTGTAGAAAGTAAAGTTTTGCTTTCGTTTGCTCCCGATGCGTATAAATTTCCTGTAGCCGTATCAGTCATAGCTCCTATTGCTACAAATGCGGATGTAACAATTGCTTTAGACAATAATCTGGTTACTACATACAACGCTGCGCATAAAACCAACTACTCTATAATGCCAGAGGGGAGTTATTCTTTGGAAGCAACCAGCTTAACAATACCTAAGGACGGCATTGCTTCTCAACAAACAAACCTGGTAGTAAAAGCCGGTATGCTTCAGCTGGATACTGATTATTTATTACCGGTAAAAGTGGCATCAGTTTCAGCAAGCGGTATTACTGTAAATCCGGCTATGGCTACTAAGTATTATATTTTTAGGGCACCAACGCCGAACATCGGTAATTTGTCTGATAATAAGAAATCCTATTGGAAAAATCCTTCAGCATCATTTAATGCTGGAAGAGGAAATGATGGCAATACCAATGGAGACTGGGGTGGTGGATCTGTATGCGAATCTGGTGCAGGAGCTGAACAATATTGGGAGGTAGATCTGGGAGCTGTTTCGCCAAGAATTGATAATGTGAAAATTTGGAACAGAACCGATTGCTGCGATGATCGTACGATAAATTTTTATGTATTTATTTCCGATGCGCCTTTCAAAGGAACCAGCGTAGCAGAATTATTAGCACAGCCAGGTGTTGTTAAGAGTTTTTACACCCCTGGTAAAGCAGGCAGGCCTACAGAAATATTACCCAATGTATCAGGACGCTACATAAGGCTTCAAAATACTGGCGGGCAGAGTCTTACTTTAGCCGAATTAACAGCAATAGGAATTAAACCTTAAAGAGGTATACCTAGAAATGAGCTATGTAAAGCACTCAAAGAGTACACGGCAGCTGCATTGCTGTCGTGTATTTTTTTTGCCAGTGGTAACTAAATCGTGCTTTATCAATTAGCGAGAATGATTGGCATGATTAAAACTAAAAATTAAACAATGAAAAGAAATAAATTATTTAAGGCAGTCTTTTTTGCGCTTGCTGGTCTGTTTTCGCTTGCTGCTCTGTGGAGCTGTTCTAATTCAGAAACTCCACTGCCAGATGCCCCCCCTGTTGTAGTCACTCCTCCGGTTGTGACTCCTCCGGTTGTGACTCCTCCGGTTGTTATTAAGCGGGACAGTGTTTTTGTCGTGCCAAATTCAAATCGTGTAGTGGAAGGGTATTTAACTTTGTCGCAATGGTATGGTTACTCTTATAACGATATTGACTATTCAAATGTGACCCATATTGATTATAGTTTTATAGGACCTAAATCGGCAAGTGACCCAACTCTTGTCTATCACGATTTGGCAAATGAAGCTGCTGCTTTATCATACTATCCGGATTTGACTGATAAAACCTTTTTTGGTTATGGTGATAAACTAATAACAAAAGCACATGCGGCTAATGTAAAAGTACTTATTGGAGTAGCGGGTGCACCAATTCTTAGAACCCTGCTGGCTAATAATACGCTCCGGGTAAAATTTGCGGCCAACCTAGTAACACTATTAGAGCAAAAAGGATATGATGGTATAGCATTGGATTATGAATACCCTGAAAGTAGTAGTGAAGGATATAATATTCTTATGTTGATACAGGACTTAAGGGTTGCATTTGCTAAATCAACTGTTTTGGGTTCTAAAAAAATACTTATTACTATGGCAATGCCTACAGGAGACTGGGCTGCTAAGTATTACGAGATGTCAGCTTTGGCTAAATGTGTAGACTGGTTTTCTCCCATGACTTATGAGTACAGTTCTGAAACAATTGCTAATATGAATTCTCCCTTATATAAAAATACTAGTAAAGGAAATTCATCAGCCATTGACGACGCGGTAAATTATTATGTGAATACCAGAGGTGTGAATCCTTTACAGATAACCATTGGTGTGCCTTTTTACGGGGCTCAATATACTGCTTATTCGTCATTGGGTGCTTCCGCTACAGGATCTTTGAGAGGGACTAAGGATATGTATAAAGATTATATTAGTAAAGGAGGGTTTACTGAGATGTGGGATGATATTACTCAACATTCCTATTATGTAAACAGCAATACTAATATGATGATCGTTTACGATAATGAAAAAGATATGGAAACCAAAGGTGTTTACCTGAAATCGAAAGGACTAAAAGGCGCAATGATTTGGGAATTATCAAGAGGTTTTTATGATATGGGTTCAACTAAAAATCCGTGGTTACAGGCTTTGGGTAATGCTGTATTAAAATAGCAGTTGTCTGGTGGAATGTAAAATGAGATATAAGAGCTAAGTTAGTATGTCTAATTTGGAAATGGTATTGCTGGGAGTCAATCCTTGCAAAAGGGAGCTATCACAGGCGAAAGTCGTATCGAATTGGCAACAGAAGAGCAACGCTATTTTGATGAAGAAGATAGATGATTGCCGAGACTCCGCAAGAGAGACAAGCGGGTGACTCCGAAGGACAAAGTTTCAAACACTTGTTTTTGAACGTAAACAATAATACGCTAATGCAAATTCGCAGTACAAAAACTCAGCGAAAAATAATATTGGTTTTGGTTTGGTTAAAAAGGCATCATCAGATTTATTTATGGTGGTGTCTTTTTTATATGCCTATGTTGGCTTTTCAAGCCTAGAATAGGTGGCGACCTTTGCTCCGGAATAAGTGGTGACCTTTGCAGCGGAATATACAAGTGGTCATTTTGAATTGGAATCAGGTGCTCACTTTAAATTGGAATTGGGTGGTCAATATCACTGGAATTTGCAGTTTATTAAATGATTACTTCTACAAAGATATGAGTCAGGAGACCTCGGAGAGCCTGATATTGGCCAGAATCTGGTTAAATAAATTTACTTTTATCATCGGAGGGCGGGTTTTTATTGTGGCGTCTTGGGCTCTAGAAAAAAGGCCTAAAAATCAATAATTTTCAGGCTTTTTTTTCTCTAAAATCCCCATAAAGTCTATTGATACACTTTTACCCAGTCAATAATCATTTGTACAGGTAATTGATCCGGGTTTATTTTCCCAACCCAAGCACCTCCCAATTGCTGATCAATCATCACATAAAAAGGTTGATCGTACGGCCACTGGCTGCTGTCTACATCTGGTTTGCGCGGATAACGGAATGTTTCTTTCTCATTCAGCGTAAATATCAATTTATCTGGATACCATTCCAATCCAAATTTATTATATTCAGCTATATTCAGCTTTGCTGTCCCAGAATGAGGCGGGTTCGTTTTTTCTTTTAAATCAAGTGTGTAGTACGAATGGGTAGTTTGATAAATTATATTATCCATATTGAGATGTTCCATTATATCAATCTCTCCATTCTTCGGATACTTGCCATATTTATCTTTCTCCGCAAGCATCCATATGGCAGGCCATGCTCCCTGTGCACACTCCAACTTAGCGTATATTTCAATTTTACCATACTGAAAAGCAAATTTACCTTTGGTATAAACCCCACCCGTTAGATAGGGTCTTGGATCTTTTAAAGTATCCGGGTTTTTAATACCCCTTAAATATAATTTTCCACCCGATTGATCATAGCAATCAGAATTACTACTCATATGCTTATTCCAGTCGCTTCCACCTGATGGAATTTTGCTCCATTTAGAACTGTCAATAGCAGCCCCATTAAAGTCATCCTCCCATACCAGTTTCCATTTCTTATTTTCTCTTCCTTCTTTTTGCAAATAGATATACTGATTGTCCTTCGTTGAACGTAAAGTTGTACAAGAAGTAAATAAGATAAGGCCGAAACATATAATTGGTAAAAATTTATTCATAATCTGCTTATGTTTTATACTCCTCACTTTGTGAGAAGAGTTTTTATTAAAATTTATCTAAAATATAAAAATAGCAAGAAATTAATTAAATCCACAAGCATAAAAATAATACACCGGATAAATTAAAGTGACAGACACCGGATCTTCAATAATATATGGAATAAGGTCTCAGCACCTTTGAATAATTGCCGAAATTTAAACTTTTCATACTTTTTTATATAGGAAGCCCAAAATCTGTGAAACTGCAAGTGTGAAAGAAATGTTTTTGGAGTTGAAAAGAGATAGTAACGATTTGAAATTTAGGGGGTAATAGAGGCTCTTCGAAGTCATGAGACTTCGAAGAGCCTGAACAAAGGAAGTGACCCCAGAGAGACCGCTTGGATTGTGCAGTTTTTGTTTTCATATCTAGTGTTAAATTAATCTAAATTATTTATCTCGAAATGCATATACATTAGTTTTTAATTACTTTTGCGGCATGAATCTTTGTCGAAAAAATTTAGTCAATAGCATCGTGCTCTGTTTGGGCATGTTACTGTGCTATAATATTTGTTTTCAACAAAGTAATACTTCTTCATTAGTGGAGCTAAGCTCTGAAAATAGTTTATCGTCTAATTTTGTTGACTTTGATTTTGACATAAACGAAGAATACCAAATTAGTTATGAGATGAAATTTTTCTTACTAAAGGAAAAGAATAACCAACACATTCATTTTCATCACACTAGTAAGGCATCCCAACCTTTTTACTCCATTTGGCAACCGCCAAAGCTTAGTTAATATTTTATAATTTCTTGTTTAGAGTGTGAAAATTGTTCATTCACTCAAATAGCATTAGGGTTCTATCCAGTAATGCTGAAAAATTATGTTTATTAACTAAAATACATAAATATGGATTTTGACGACTTTTTGAAAAAAAAAGGCAAGCGTCGTAAAAAACATGCTATGCATAACTATTATCAAAATGATGGTTATAGATACAAGACCTATTCTAGCGGTCATGGAAGTTTTAACGCAATCGCGCTTATCAATAGTTTAAGAAACAATAAGAAACTCAAGATCGTTTTCCTTGTTGTTTTGATTCTTGTAATAGCTCTAGTAATTGGGATAATAACCATTTTCTTTTCTTTAATTTCATCAATAACCAATACTATTGCTCAAAATGGGCTTTCAGGTGTGTTTGATGAAGTAATTAATTTTCTAAACAAGCTATGGAATGGAACAGAATAGATCGTATTAATTTACGAAAGCGGGGAGAGGCTTATATGTTTTATTTAGTAGGTAGTTTTGATCTAATTAAATACAAAATTTAAAAATAAATGATAGTAGATAGTTTTATATGGATTTGCTTTTTAGGGTTTGTCCTAGTAATGTTAGGAGTAGATTTAGGTGTTTTTCATCGAAAATCGCACGAAGTAAAAATTAAGGAAGCGCTTATTTGGAGCGCTGTATGGATATCCCTCGCCTTAATTTTCAATTATGGTGTTTATATTTTCATGGGCAAAGAAAAAGCAATTGAGTTTTTAACCGCTTATGTTATTGAAAAATCATTGAGTATTGATAATCTGTTTGTCTTTATTATGCTTTTTGCCTATTTTAATATTGATAAAAAGTACCAGCACAAAATACTATTTTGGGGGATTTTAGGGGCTTTAGTAATGCGTGCCATTTTTATTTTCGCAGGTGTAGCACTTATTAGTAAGTTTCATTGGATTATATATGTTTTTGGCGCAATACTTATTTATACGGGTATTAAAATGCTCTTTCATAAAGACAAAGAGATTGAACCGGATAAAAATCCATTGGTACGGTTATTTAAGAAATTCCTTCCTGTTACAGAAGAAACACACGGAGGTAAATTTTTTGTAAAATTGAAAGGTCAAAGATTTGCAACACCACTATTTGTTGTTCTTCTTATTGTAGAATTTACCGATTTGATTTTTGCGGTCGATTCAATACCTGCAGTTCTTTCTATTACAAACGATACGTTTATCGTTTTCACCTCTAATGTTTTTGCAATACTGGGTTTAAGAGCATTGTATTTTGCTTTGGCTGGAATTACAAAATACTTCCACTATTTAAAATATGGTTTATCGGTAATATTAGTTTTTGTAGGAATAAAAATGACATTTGTCGATTTCTATAAAATTCCAATAGTCTATTCATTAATGGTAATATGTGGGATATTACTTGTTTCTGTTTTGCTTTCTGTTGCTTTTCCAAAAAATAAAGATTTAATAAATAACTAAAATTGAATATTATGAATTGTCCAAGTTGTAAAGTTCCACTTGTTATGTCTGACAGGCAAGGGATTGAGATTGATTATTGCCCGCAATGTCGAGGAATATGGCTAGATCGAGGTGAGCTAGATAAAATAATAGAAAGGTCAGGAAATGAGCCATTAAGCAGCCCTCAGTTCAATAGACAAGCTTTTGAGCGTCAGCCACAGCAAGCTTACTATAAGGAACATAAGAAAAAGCATTGGTTGAACGAATTGTTTGATTAATCCATTTTAATCTCTTGTTTAATACCGCATTATTTTGTTGAATAGTGCGGTTTATCTCTTTTCATTTATTTATCGAAGCCTAATTACCGCAGGGCTACCTTCAAAAAAACGCATAGCATTTTCTACCGAAGTGACAAAATCTTCCTTTTGTTGGCTCATGGAAGCTTCTGCATAGGTATATTTTCTGGCTCTCAATATGGCTACAAAAAACTGTACTTCTTTGATTTCTTCAGTGTCTTTATCAATAATAGAGAGTGTTTTTCCAGCATAATCCACATATATTTTGTCACCGGCCTTGTGATTCATATGTATTACTGGATTGACATGTTTACTCCATACTTTGTAATGATGAGTAAATTGTGAACTCCTGTAACCATTAGGGTTTATGGCAATATATTGCTCCCACATATGTTGTATGGTAACGCCAACTTTTTTTAGTTCGCATTCCATTTTAGGGAAAAAATTATGGAGTGTCTGCAATATGGGACTAATGGATTCCACAGTAGCCTGTGCAAACAAAAGCTCCACTTCTGCATCTGTTTTTTCATTAATTAATTCAAGGCTTAATCCTAGAACTTTGAATAAAGAAATATACTTCTTTACCGTATTCCTGGAAAGAGATAAGTACTTGCTTATAAATAACTTACTCTTTCCATCACAATAGAATTTAATTACTTTTCTAATTTTACTCATGTCTGTTATTTTGTTTGCCATAATCCGTATTTTTTTAACGAATGTATGGTGCTAACAACATGAAAAAGTCAGTAGTTTTTAATAATCAATTTACCCCAAAATCAGGTGGTCAATTTGAACTAGAAAGTGGTGATCAATTTACACTGGAATAGGGTGTTCAATTTGACCGGTTTTTCCACCTTAGAGCGCAACATAAAATTTCACAGGAGAAGTTGGCCGAATCACTTAGTATTGCCAGGGGACGGTATGTCAAATATGAAGACGGTACCTCGGAAGCTCCTTATGATATCCTAAAGAAGATCGCTTATCATTTTCATATCAGTATTGATTTACTATTGTCAGTAGACGTTCGTAAAATTGATGTTCAAGATTTGATTAATTTAGAAAACAACCGACTTATTCTACCCATCCAAGTGGACCAGAATGGGAATGATAGTATAGAGATTGTTACCGAAAAGGTAAAGGCAGGCTATCTTACAGGCTATTCAGATCCTGAGTATATTGAAAGCCTGCAACAGATTTCTTTGCCTTTTTTGGGTTCCGGGAAACATCGTGGTTTTCCAGTAGAGGGTGATTCAATGCCACCGCATGAGGATGGTTCTATTATTGTGGGACGCTATGTCGAGCATATCGGACAAATACAAGATAGTAGAACTTATATCCTGATTACTAAAAATCAAGGGATGGTGTATAAGCGTCTTAATAAGAACAAAAAGAATGCATTGGTTTTAGAATCAGATAATCGGTTTTATCCTAACTATGAAGTTAAATTTTCTGAAATTCTCGAAATATGGGAATACCAATGTAATATTGGCCGGACTGACAGTAAGCAGCCCGTAACCGAAATGGAAAGTTTGAAAGAAATTTTATTAGAGTTGAAAAGAGAGGTTCAGGATTTGAAATTTAGGGGGTAATAGAGCCTGAGTCAGGAGATTTCGGGGAGTCTGGGGCATTGCATAGATAGCAACATTGTGCAACAAAACTTTGATGATTGTACTTTCTAATATAATCTTTCAGTTCTTTTGGATAATTTCTCTATATAATCGTTCATGTTTTTGGCTAAATGGTAAAGTGGAAAAGCATCCTTAGATGCTATTTCTATTGTTATTGATTTTTTAAAAGTTCCTCAGCTTTTTCTAATCCAACTAAAAAATTATCGCTTTTTGAATTTGCCCGAAACAGACTATATAATATTGATATATTCTTCCTTTAAATTTTCTGATAGTTTTTTGCAAATGATAAATGCAAGGTTTTGTTCAAAAGAATTCCATAGTTCATTTAATACGATTTCATTTCTAGCTGAATTGAGATCTAAATCATTATTTCCGTTTAGGTCAAGAACGATTAACATGGGAAAAGGCCAAAGCAAAACATTCTTTTTAGCGTTAAAACTGTATTCAGGAAATAAGCCTCTGGAGTAATTTATTCCATGTATTGAAAATGACGCATTTGATTTAGTCAGTGTTTGTGTATGCGGTGTTAATTTAATCTTACCTGTATCATTAATTTCGATTGAATCTCCTTTCTTTTTTATTTCATTAGTTTCCCAGTGCATTTGTAAGCTTAGACTATATTATTGTCCATTTACATTCGTTTCATTTGAATGCACATCAACTTTTTCAACAGGAATTCCATTTTGTTCTACTATTCCAACTATTGCATTTCCAATATACCCGGATTCATCAAACTCTATTGATTCTTCGCGTATATTGGCATTTTCTGTCCAGTAATAACTTTTTAATTCTGCTGCTTTTTTTTTTGCGACCATAATTATATTTTTTGGTTATATTCGTAAAGTACAAAATCTCGGTAAGTGCTATTGAAGGTTTAGTTCAACAGTAGCTATAACGGATTTAGGCAATTGGCTTAAGGGAAAGATGGTTTGTCTCCGGCCGGTTTGGCTTTCAGCCTCGGGTTCTATTTGGGATTATTTGCTTCGCCTGTTCGCTAGGCTCGGGTGGCAAATCCGAAGAATGAGCTTAATTTAGTTCCAAACCGGCTGTAATGCCAGAACGTTAGGGCACAGGGTAAAAACCACACGTTAAATGGAACGTTTGGTTTTTCTTGACAAAGGAGCCAAAGCTCAAAAATCAAAAGAGTCATTTTTACTCATGTTATGGTGGCACTTTTACAACCTTATTATAAAATTGAAAAATGAATAGTAAACAATACAGCGATCTCCTATTCGACCAAGCTAAAGACTTGATTTGGATGGTTGACCATAAATTACATTTGATTTATGCCAATAAATCCTATCTCAACCTGACGAAGGAAATAGAGGGTGTGGAAAAAGAACTAAATACTTCAATTTTACAGGGAGGACTGGGTGAGGGATATATTGAAAAGTGGAAAGCTTACTACCAAAGAGCCCTTTCAGGAGATTCTTTTACAATTGAAGAACATTTCTTCCACCCATTTAACAATGAGAAACAATATGGCCAAATTTCTTTCTTGCCAATAAAAGATAAAGACGGTAATGTCCAAAGTGTAGCTTGTCGAAATACTGATGTAACGAGCATTGTTCAAGAAAATTATCAAGCTAGATCGTTGATGGAGGCTTCATTAGATGTTTTTTGTACTATTGATGAAGGGGGAAATTTTGTTTACGTAAGTGAAGGAGCAAAATCGCATTGGGGATATACAGCAGAAGAGCTTTTAAATACACCCTATGTACGGTTGGTACTAGAGGAAGATATTGCAAAAACAAACCAAACTACGGAAGCAATTATTGCAGGTCAAAAAGTAAAACCTTTTGTTAACCGATACAAAAGAAAAGATGGTAGCATAGCATATAACCTATGGTCTGCCCGCTGGGATAGAGTTTACAAGCTTATGTACTGTGTAGCAAGGGATGTAAAGGAAACGATAAAACAAAAAGAATCGTTGGAACAAAATGAGAATCGATTCAAAGCATTAGTACAGGAAGGTTCTGATTTAATTGGCATATTAGATTTAGATGGTAATTACACTTATGTTAGCCCAACAAGTACCTCTATTTTTGGGATAGTTCCTGAAAATTTTATCGGGAAAAATGCTTTCGATTTTATCCATCCGGACGATAGAGAAAAGACCTTGCAGTTTCTACAAAAAATTATGGAGGAAAAAACAGTTAAGGTTGAGCCGTTTCGCTTTCAAAATAGTAAAGGGGAATGGCGTTGGGTTGAAACAGTACTAACCAATATGCTTGACAATATCGATGTAAAAGGCATCGTGGCCAATTCAAGGGACGTAACGGATAAAATTGACACAAGGAAACAATTGGAAGCCAATGAACTGTTTAACCGAACGCTTCTGGAGAGCAGTCCTGATTGTTTAAAAGTAATTGATGCGGAAGGTAGAATCCAGTATATGAATCTCAATGGGTTTTGTTTAATGGAGATTGACGATTTTACCAAATTTAAAAATAAAGAATGGTGGACGCTTTGGGGTAAGGATAATGAACTATTGGTGAAAAGTTCGGTAGAAAAAGCACTACTTGGTGAAACGGTGGAGTTTACGGCTTTTTGCCCTACAGCTAAAGGTAACCCCAAATGGTGGAACGTATTAGTGTCGCCCATAAAAAAAACAGGTGAAGACGTTAAAGAACTGCTTTCTGTATCACGTGATATTACAAAGAAAAAACAAGAAGAGCAACAACTAAAATTATTAAGCAGTGTAATAACCAACACCAACGATGCAGTATTAATTACTGAAGCCGAACCATTTGATGAGACAGGCCACAGAATTATTTATGTAAACGAAGCGTTTACAAAAATGACTGGCTATACTGCTGAGGAAGTAATTGGTAAAACGCCACGTATTCTGCAAGGCCCTAATTCTGATTTTGAGGCTTTATCTAAGCTTGGAAAAGCTTTGCGTAATTGGGACGAATATGAAATAACTACCATAAATTATAAAAAAAATGGAGATGAATTTTGGGTACATTTTAATGTAACACCTGTAGCGGATGAAACTGGTTGGTACACTCACTGGATAGCAATTGAAAGAGATATAACTGAACAAAAAAACAAAGAGCTGGAACTTGCTTTGTTGGCTGAAATAAGCAAAAATTTTAGTGAAGAAGATGGACTTGAAGATGCCTGTAAAAATGTCAGTGAAAGCATACAAGCGTTCGGTAAATTCGATTTAGTTGAAATATGGTGTGTCAATCTGGAGCGAAGTCATCTACAACTATTCAGTCAGACACATACACATAATACTGCCACAATAAATGATAACTCAACTCAAAAGTTTGTTAAAGGAAAAGGTCTTCTGGGAAAAGTTTGGCAACTGAAAGATCGACAAATATGGGATAAGAAAACTATGAATGACCTATTTCTTCGCACAGAACTAAGCAAGCAGTTGCAGCTGAATTCAGTTGCTGGTATTCCGCTGCTTTTTCAAGAAGAGGTAATTGGCGTTTTAGTTCTGGGTTCTAATCATGATAGTCGTTTTCTTGAAAAATACAGCAACATTATTCAACGGCTTGAAAGTTTTGTGGCTTCTGAAATTAATCGCAAAAAACTGGAAGGCGATTTAAAACACTTATATAATGCAATTCCTGATATAGTAGGAATTGCCGACATACAATGCAGGTTTTTGAACATCAATAAGGCCGGTTCAGAGCTGCTTGGATACACTAAGGAAGAACTGCTTAAAAACTCTCTAAAGGACATTATTTTTCCAGAAGATTTGTTCAGGTTGTCTGATGTTTTACAGTCGTTTCAGAACGGTATCATTAATCAAATTTTTGAAGCAAGGTTTCTCCCTAAAACGGGTCATTTTATCGTTTTGAGTGTGCAATGCGTTTTTAATCCGCAAGAAGAATTAATATACATATCGGCCAAAGACATTACAGAAGAAAACAAACTGAGAAATCTGAATACACAAACCAACAAAATAGCTAAAATAGGTTCATGGGAAGTAGATTTTGAACAGAACAAGGCTTTTTGGTCTGATATGGTACACCAGCTACACGAAACCGATTCGAAAAACTTTTCACCTGATCTTGCTATGTCTATCAATTTCTACCGTGAAGATTTTCGTCCTATGATTACCAATTTGATCAGTAAAAGCTTAGAAGATGGCTCAGAGTTTGATTTTGAAGCAGTAATCGTTACAAATAATAAAAGAGAGCGATGGGTAAGAGCCATTGGCAAAGTGGAAAGGTTCAATGGGATAACGAAACGAATTTCCGGCAGTTTGCAGGATATTTCAGAAATTAAAGAAACCGAATTTCGTCTACAATCGCTATCCAATAATTTACCAGGTGTTGTATTTCAATTTTATCTGTACCCCGATGGTAGAGATAAACTTAAACGTGTGAGTAGTGGAGCAAAAAATATTTGGGGCTTTACTGCCGAAGAGGCAATGCAAAACAATGAGCAAATTTGGAAACAGATTGAAAAAGGAGGGAGTTTAGAAGAACATAAAAAAAGTATTGCTCAATCAATTGAAACTAAATCACTTTGGAAAAACAAGTGGAAATATGTAATGCCTAATAATGAAATTAAAACCCATTTAGGCTATGGTACTCCAAGTTTTCTTGTAGATGGTACTGTTGTATTTAACTCTGTTATTCTGGATGTAACAGAAGAAACAAAACGAGATGAGTTGTTAGATCAAACCTCTCAGATGGCCCGAATCGGTAGTTGGGAAGTAGATTTAATTAACCAGAATGGTGACACTATGTACTGGTCATCAATGACCAAGGCAATAATGGAATGTGATATCAACTATAATCCATCCCTTACTAGTGGTTTTGAATTTTATACGGAGGAAAGTAAACAACGTATTCTAGAGGCCATAAATAAACTAATTAAAGAAGGAATCAACTTTGATGAAGAACTGTTATTGATTACGGCCAGGGGCAATGAACGATGGGTGCGCTGTATAGGACAAAGTGAACGAGTGGATAATATATGCACCAAAATTTTCGGAAGTTTGCAGGATATCCATGATAAAAAAGTGGTAGAAGAACAATTAGTTCAGGCACTTAATGATAAAAACAGAATTTTAGAACGCATAACAGAGGCATTTGTTGCCTTAGATAGCGATTGGCGCTATACTTATATGAATAAAAAGGCGGGAGAAATTTTCAATCTAAACCCGAAAGAAATGACTGGTAAGCATATCTGGACAGAATTTCCTGAGGGACTCAATAAGCCTTTTCATTTAGCTTATGAGAGAGCAATGGCAACTCAACAGTATATTTATTTTGAAGAGTATTATGAGCCGAATGATTTATGGTTCGAAAACCACATTTATCCATCTTCCAACGGACTGTCTATTTTCTTTAGAGATATTACCGAAAGAAAACGAAGTGAAAAACAATTGGCAAAAGCTTACGAAGAAAAAAATAATATTCTGGAAAGTATTGGTGATGCGTTCTTTACTGTAAGTAATGACTGGATAGTTACATATTGGAACAAACAGGCTGAAAAGTTTTTAGGGCTTGCAAAGGAATTTATACTTGGAAAAAATCTTTGGGAAGTTTATTCTGACGCTATTGATTCTGATTTTTATAGACAATATCATTATGCATTAAAAACTGGTGAAAAGGTACGTTTTGAAGAGAAATATGAAACGTTGGGTAAATGGTTTGAAGTGAATGCTTATCCATCTGCAACTGGTCTTTCCATTTATTTTGCTGATGTTACCCTTAGAAAAGAAGCTGATGAACGTTTAATACAAGCCAACGAACGTTTTGAAAAAGTCACAGAGGCAACCAATGATGCCATATGGGACTGGGATATAGTAAATGATCAATTTTATAGATCTGATAATATCTATAAGTTTTTTGGAAGTAATACCTCCCGGGAGTTAAAAAGAGAACAATTTTGGCAGGATAAATTTCATCCGGATGATATCCAAAAGTTAAAAGAAAGTATCGAGAAATCAATAATTGACCCGAAAATAAATCGTTGGGAAGCAGAGTATAGAGTAATTGATGATAATGAAAATATTGTTCATGTCATCGACAGAGGATTAATTATAAGGAAAAATAAGGGTAAAGCTATCAGAATGATAGGTGCAATGACTGATGTTTCTGAAAGTAAAAGACAAGAAGAAAAGTTATTAGAAATCAATCAAAAATTGGAGACTCAAACTAAAGAACTGCAAAGATCTAATGAAGAACTGGAGCAATTTGCTTTTATAACTTCTCATGATTTGCAGGAACCACTCAGGATGATCACTAGTTTTATGGATCAATTGAAAAGGAAATATGCTGATCAACTTGATGATAAGGCACTACAGTACATTCATTATGCCACTGATGGAGCCAAGCGAATGAAACAAATCATACTGGATCTATTGCTTTATTCCAGAGCCAACAGCCCTACTGAACAAAAAGAACCTATAAAGCTGAATGAAATATTATCAGAGTTTTTACTGCTAAGAAGAAAGTTAATAGAAGAAAAGAATGCTATAATAAGTTATGATGACCTTCCTGTTTTGGTCACTTATAAGGCTGCTGTTACACAAATATTCCATTGCTTATTGGATAACGCATTAAAATATTGTAAAGAGAATATGCCACCAATTATAGATGTTCGTGTAAGAGAAAAAGGTGATTTCTATGAGTTTGCAATAAAAGACAATGGTATAGGGATAGATGAAAGATTTTATGAAAAAATATTCATAATTTTCCAAAGATTACATAACAGGAAAGATTATGAAGGGACAGGCATTGGATTGTCTGTAACAAAGCGTAGCGTGGAGTTTCTTGGAGGTGAAATTAGGCTTGAATCAAAAGTGGGAGAAGGGACAACGTTTTATTTCACAATTTTAAAAACTAAAAATTAGACACTATGAATACAAATAATTTGAAATTAGCACATATTCTTCTTGTAGAGGACAATGAGGGTGATGTTTTACTCACACTCGATGCTTTTGAAGAGAGTAAGTTTCAAACTCAGGTCAGTGTAACTAGAAATGGACAAGAGGCATTAGACTTCCTTTATTGTAAAGGGGATTTTTCAGACGCACTAAAACCTGACTTGATTCTCCTGGATATTAACATCCCAATATTGAGTGGTCATGAAGTGTTGGCCATAATTAAGCAAGATGAATACTTAAAAAAAATTCCTGTCATCATGCTGACCACATCTTCTTGTCA
Source organism: Flavobacterium granuli (assembly GCF_900129705.1). Classification (GTDB taxonomy): domain Bacteria; phylum Bacteroidota; class Bacteroidia; order Flavobacteriales; family Flavobacteriaceae; genus Flavobacterium; species Flavobacterium granuli. The sequence continues at coordinate 95,512 of NZ_FQWO01000011.1, forward strand.
AGGGGATATAGAAAAGGCATATAATAAATATTGCAACAGTTATATTCAAAAGCCTTTGGAAATGGAAGAATTTATCAAGGCAGTTCTAAAAATTGAAGAATTTTGGCTTCAGCTAACAACACTTTCTAAATGAAAAAATATCAAGAAATCAAAAGAACATTATCTGTGCTTGTTCTAGAGGATAATGATGGTGATTTTGTATTAATTGAAGATTACCTTATAGAAACATTTAGAACTGTTCAAATAAAAAGATGTAAGACTTTTAGTGACTATAAAGAATTTACAGATAATCCAACGAAAGATAACATTAACTTAATACTTCTAGATTTACATTTACCTGACTTATCAGGTTTAGAGTTAATTCAAAAAATAATTGCTGAGAATGTGCAGGTGCCCGTTATCATTTTAACGGGTTATACCGATCTTTACTTAGCTAAAGATAGTCTTAAACTAGGGATAGATGATTTTTTGGTTAAAGATGAAGTAACACCCAGTATTCTTCATAAGAGTATTGAATTTGCATTTAGTAGAAGTCAATATGTTATGCATATCGAAGCACAAAATGAAAAACTCAGGAAAATTGCATGGACACAGTCTCATGTAGTAAGAGCCCCTTTAGCACGGATATTGGGTATTATCAATTTGATTGAAACCGAGAAAGAGAAACTCGATGATTTGATGTTTTGGCTAAAGCAACTTAGAATTTCATCAAATGAAATGGATGCTGTTGTAAAAAAGATCACAGAAGAAGCTCAAGAAATCCAATTGAATAACAATGTTGAATAAAACGATATACATAATTGATGACGATCCGATTGTTCGTTTTATCATTGAAAAAATGATGAGTAAAATGGATAGTACTTTGATATTTATTCATTGTGAAAACGGCAAAGTTGGTTTGGAAAAATTAAATGGGCATCAAGGAGAATTTTCTAAATGTATTATTCTTTTAGACCTAAACATGCCTTTGTTGGATGGGTGGGGATTTTTAGATGAAATACAATCACGAAAGCTTAATGATTACAAAAATGTAGCCTTGTATATTTTGTCATCATCTACAGACAAACCAGATATTGAAAGGTCCAAAAAATACTCAATTGTTAAAAAATTTTATCACAAACCACTATCCATTGCTGATATTACCGAAATATTGGATATGCACATAAAACCTGCAGTTTAAAGTTAAGCTACATTTTTGTAATTAATTTGATTGTTAAATTCTTCAATACTTGCATAATTCAAAGTAGACCCGAGCGTAAAATAGGCAAATCAATGTCTTTTTTTTTGTTGTATCCAGTTTCAATGTATTGCTTCGTCTGTTGGCTGTGCTCGGGTCAAAGATTTGAAGAAGCTTACCGCTACAGCATTATCCCAACAATTTCCTTTACGACTCAGTTCAACAAATAAATCATCATTAATACTGTAATTAACAGATGAAAAAAAGTAGTTTTTAATAAAAAATGCAGGTGGTCATTTTACTTCGGAACTGGTGGTCAATTTAAATTGGAATAGGGTGGTCAATTTGACCGGTTTTTTCACCTTAATCAAGTACGTTTCTAACTACAGTTTTCTATACCTTGATAAACAAAGAAAAAAAACTCTCTATGTATCCCTTGCTTAGCAGAAGAAAAATAATTGCCGTACATCAATAAATTCACCAGAGTTTCTCTGATGAGGGTAGTTGAAAGTTCTTTATCAAAACCTAAAGCGGGGCTTATTCTCAATGAATTATTAATTGTAAATAAAAAAAGGGTTAGACTTTATAAAAAATCTAACCCAAGTTTTAATAACTTAGACACATTTAAGGCAGTGACTTTATTTTAAAGGTCAACTCATTTTAGGACTGTTCATTATTTTTTGGAACAATAATAACGTCCATTATATCTGCCTTCTTAAGAAATTTTGCGGCTGCTTTTTCTATGTCCTTGGTGGTTACCGTATTGATTATTTCATCAAAGAATGACGGTTTCAACATGTTTTCGTTAGAATTGTAATACCATTCCAAAGCGGTCATCCAATAACTATTGTTTTCCCTACCGTTTTCAGAATTTTTTTTCATGTTCAACACTACTTTATCCAAGTCAGATTGCAGCACTTTTTTCTGAATATTGTCGAGCTCTTGGTATACCAATGTTTTTAAATAATCCACTTTTTGTGGGTCGCAATCAAAAGTAATATCCAAAGATAAATTCGTTTTAGGAATAAGTGTGGCTCCAGGCATTACGCGAACACCATAAGTTCCTCCTTCTTTTTCTCTAATATTTTCGTTATAACGAAGATTAAGCACAGATCCTAATATGGTATGATGTACCACAGTTTCACGCGAGTATTTTGCTTCTGCTTTTATCTTTAAAAGTGCTGTTGCTTTTTGTTCCGTCATTGGTACTGCAACACGGTGTTGGTTATGTCCTTTAGGGAAATAATTGCCATGGTCAACCCATTTTTCGGTCACTCCGGTTCCTTTGATGGATCCAATATATTTTTCGACCAATGGTTTTAAGGTTGCTGCATCGATATCTCCAACAATAAAAAAGGTAAAATCACTGGCATTGGAGAAACGTTCTTTGTAAATTTCCTGCATGCGATTAAAATTTATCGCATCCAAATATTTTTTGTTGAACATCCATGATCGTGGATTTCCATTGGCTTCTATAGAACGTAAAGTATCTTTTATAATGGATTGTGGATTTCTAACTTGACTCTTGAGTTCTTTATAGTTGCGGAACATTATGTTGTTGAATTTTTCCTTATCAAAACGAGGTTCTTCAAAACGCATGTAAACTAATTGCAACATAGTTTCGATGTCGGCAGGTGTAGATGTGGCAGAAATGGATTCGCCGTTAGGATCAATACTAAATTTGGAATTTGCTGATTTTCCGGACATAATTTTTTTGTATTGGTCTCCATTAAATTGACCAATTCCAAAGCTGTCTGCATAGTTTGAAATGGCTCCAATGGATGGAATATCTTTCGATTCATAGATTGATGCACCACCATAACTTGTAGCCTTTAGGGCAACCGAATTTTTTTGGTAATCGGCAAAACGATACACCACCTTGGCTCCATTGGACAAAGTCCATTCTATTGCCTTGAACTCAGGTAGCTGTTTTTCCTTTATGATAGTACCCGGAGTAGGTGTTGAGCTGAGAAGTTGCGCATCTATAGGTGTGTTGTCTACGTAGGGGGCGATTTCTTTCTTTTCTACTTTAGCTATAACATCTTCCATTTCTTTTAGCGTTATGGCTTTTAAACCTGCTTTTTCGGGACCAACAACGGAATAGCTGCGATTGTTGCTTGTTAAAAACTGGCTGGCCATTGCAGAAACTTCTTCTACTGTAATAGTTGGAATTATTTCTTTTGCAAATTGATAAGAGAACTCGGCATCAGGAATTGATATTTGATTCAAAAAGTGCTTTTTGATAGAGCTACAGTAATCTTCCGTGTTGATTTGATCACGTTTTATATAGCCGTTTTCTTCAGCAACCAAGATATTTGTCTTTAAGCGATCAAGTTCCGTTTGGGTAAAACCATGTTTGATTACTCTTTGTAGTTCGGTGTAAACGGCTTCAAATGCTCGTGCCTCGTTTCCGGGACTGGAAGCTGCAGTGATTCTGAATGCATTGTATCCTCTAACCAGGGCGCCATAACTGATACTGCCATTTATAAAGGGGGCTCTTCCTTTTTGTGTAATCTCTTGAAACCTTCCTTTTATAAGGGCGTTGAATATTTTACTAATATAGAATTCACGTAAATTAGCCAAGGTATTGTCATATTTGTTTAGACTGCGAATTAATAAGGAAAGCTCCATATTTTTATTCTCTTTGTCGGTAACCAAAGCGTACAGGGGCTCTTTGTTGTCTGGGATGGTTGCAAAAAATCTTTTTTTCGGATTGTCTACAACTGGTATGGACGAGAAAAGTTTGATGACTTGTTGCTCTACGGCATCAACATCAATATCTCCAACAATGACTATGGCTTGTAAATCAGTTCTATACCAATCGTGGTAGAAAGTTCGTAATTCGCTTGGGGAGAAATTTTTGACTACATCCATACTACCAATTACATCTCTTTCAGAGTAAATAGAGTAATTGTACATTGTAGGTCTTAATTTAGCTTGATTTCTAAAGTTTGCACCTTGTTTTCCTCTCCATTCTTCTGTTATGACCCCGCGTTCCGCATCGATTTCTTTAGTGTCAAGTGTCAGGCTGTTTGACCAATCTCGCAGTACCATTAGGCAGGAATCTATTAATTTAGGATTGGTCGAGGGTACACGGCTGATGTTGTACACCGTTTCATTTTGGGAGGTATAAGCATTGGCATCTTTACCAAATTTTACCCCGTGATTTTCGAGCATGTTGAGCAAGCTTTTACCGGGAAAAGTCTTGGTTCCGTTAAACGCCATGTGTTCCAAGAAATGCGCTAAACCATTTTGGGCATCGGTTTCCAAAACGGCACCTACATTATGAATAATATAGTAGCTGGCTTGTTGTTTTGGGGTTTCGTTATGTTTTATGTAATAAGTAAGTCCATTAGGTAAAACACCTTTTCTGATTGAAGAATCAAAAGGGATCTGTTGGGATAAATCAGTAAACTGTTGGGCATTTGCAAATGGACTGAAGCCTATAACTCCAATGAATATGAATAATAATTTAAATCTATGCATAAAGTTTATTTTATTGTTTTTTTGTAAAAAAAAGGATATTCTGTTATTGTTTTTTACGTTAAGTTTTATTTTGTAAAAGCAGTAAAATTACCCTGTCTTTAAGAATTATAATATTACGTAAACAGCTTACTATTTTAAATAAATGGTTTTTCCTGCTTTCATTGTTTCTATATCAGTTTTTATACCATCGGCATTTTTATCATCCGAATTAAGCGCAATCTGATATGCTTCTTCTTTAATAGCAATTGCTTCTGCTTTATTGTTGCTAAACAGGTATAAAAGGTTTGCGTAGGAGCTCATTATTGTTGAGTTTCCAGGCATAATATCATAGCTTACTTTCATCCAGCGAATAATATCTTTTTTATCTTGATCTGTTTCGGCAAAACGAGCATAATTTTGAGTCATGTAGGATATTTCGTTGCTTATTCTGTCAGCATGGGGTGTTATTCCTTTTATCTTTCCGTCATTTGTATTTTTTTTCCATTCGATATATTGATTGCGTAATGACTTTGCATCAATGCTATTGATATAGGTGTCATTGTCATTATGCACTAAAGCTTTGTATTTAGATCCTTCACCTGCTTGAAGATAATAGAAGGTGTAGATTCTTTTGCGTTGCATTTCATCAACTTTGACACCGGATTGAATAGCACGGTCTATTGTTAATTCCAGAAGGGTAGTGTCTTTTTTGGCTACTGCATAATCAGTAGTGTTTTCAATCATATTCTTTTTTAGCTTTTGGAAGGCTTCTCTAACATCTTTGCGTACATACAGTTTCCAGGCATCTGACCCCAAGTTGTTTTGGATAATTTTATCAGCTTTTCCTCCAAACACGATTTCATTACTGTGATCTGCTAGTAAAACAACCATTTCTTTGCTTGTTTCGTCAATGCTTTTTTGAATGTTTAAATAATATTCAAGGACATCAGTATAATTGGTTGACTTGCTTTCTTTAAGTCTGTCTAAATAAGAGCGAACAAATTTTTCGTCATTTTTTTTTGACTCATAACGTTCGGCCAAACGACCTACGCTATTAGGGTCTTTTGCATATGAAACTGCTAATTTTACTTCTTCCATAAATTTTGCAGTTGGCATAGCTGAGTTGAAACGATAAACAACATTTCCATCTCCGTCTATGAAAACATAACCAGGCAATCCTGTGATACCATATTTACGTTTAAGAGCTGGTCCTTCCCCACGTTCTACATCAACTTTTAGGGCAATTAAGTTCTTATCAAAGTATTGGCCAACTTCTTTTTCCAAAAATACTGTTGTAGCCATTTTTTTGCATGGACCACACCATACAGCATAACCATCGATAAATAATAATTTGTTTTCTGCTTTTGCTTTTTTAAGGGCTTCGTTAAAAGAGCCATGTTCGAATTTTATTCCTTGCGCCATTAATAGTATTGGAAATACCATCAATAGTACTATGCTATATGTTTTTTTCATTACGATTATTTTTAATGTAAAGCATCAAGATGTTTAAAAAATGAATCCATTTTGATACAAAGGTTATATTCTTAAAAATTATAATTTCTCTCCATTTTTCATTTTTACCAGCTCAGCCTGCAAGAAGGAATAGCTTTTGTCGCCTTTGGAAATTTTTGCCAAAACAGACTCTCTTAATTTAATGGCTTCTTTACTGCGACCTTGATGGTATAAAGCGCGAGCTTTTAAATTGTCCATCCCATTATCTAATGCTACTAATTTTGTCCCATAATCAATCCAAGCCATCAAACGCTTATAATCGTTCTTACTTTTGCATTGACCTAAATAATTGTACCCCACTTTTTCGATAGCTGATTTTTGCATAGTCGCCTCTTTTCCTTTTTCAAGACTTTCTAAGATGGCGTCTCCTATTAAACTTCTACGACCGCCTTGTTCCTTTTTGTATGTTTCATAGATTGCCTTGTCATCGATACGTATTTGGGTAAGTGGCTTGGCAGAGACAATACTGTCTAAATAAGCTTCTGCTTGTTTTTTGTAGGTATTATAATCTTTGGTAAACAGTAAATAATCTAATTCAAAATCTGCTAGATTACCATATTTTCCATTTTCATCGCTGGGAAGTTTTTTCCAATTTGTAATAAAACTGCGTAATAAGGCTGGGTTTTTGTCTTGGTAGGCTGCTTTTCTTGTATTATTAACAAGGCTAGACCTCATTCTTTTAAGCTGTTTTTCCTCTGCTCGGGTAGCAATATCTAGATATTCATTCATGTTGGCAGTCAATATTTCATCGGCTTTACCGTCACAAATAAGGTATTTGCTGTTGTCCATTAAGAACTCCATCATATCAACGTCATTTTCGTTGATTTCTGTTTGGATTTTCAACCAAGCTTCAATTCCTTCTGTTGGATTTTCGCCGTAATCTATCATTTTGTTCATGTACAGCTTTAAAAAATCTTCGTCATTTTGTTTATTTGGAAACAACTCTTTCAATTTGGCAAGGCTATAGTCACTTTTAATTGAATTTAAAGCACTATTTCCCATTTTAAAGGTTTTTTCAATGTCTAATCCACCCACTTTTTTGTATGCCATTTTTCCCTCGCCATTGATGAACATCAAGGTAGGATAAGCCGTTACTTCATATTTTCGGGCTATTTGAAGACCTTCTTTTTCAGCATCAAGTTTTATATTGATAAACTCTTTGTTGAACAATTCGCCAATTTTTGGATCTGGGAATACATTTTTAGTCATGGCTTTGCAAGGGCCACACCAAACAGTATAAAAGTCAATAAAAATTAATTTATTTTGTTCTTTAGCTTTTTTTAAAGCTTCTTCAAATGAAATATGCTCAAATTGAATTCCCTGAGCATGTAATTGTCCTATCTGCATAGACAGGAAAAGGGCTATAGCAACCGCTACTTTCTTCATAAATTTGGTTTTTGTTAAGATTAGTTAATTTTGTAGTTTCAAAACCACAAGTGCGTTTTTATGAGGTTTTAACTATATGACGCAGTAATATTGACAGAGAGTGACACTGTTATAAAAAAAAGTCGCAACAGAAATGTTCCATTGCGACTTTTAGATTAAGGTATATCCAAATCTATTTAGTTGTTTTTTTCATATTTTCTAATTGTTAGATGATAGTTTTTCATGTCAACTACTTCCTTCATCATTTTTTTAATATCTTCGGCAGTAATGCTGCTAATGGTGTTTTTAATAAATTCTGGGGTTAGTACTGTGTTATATTTTATGTTACGGTTCAACCATTCTTCCTCAATTTGTTTTTCATCGAAAAAAGAAGTGATGTAAGTGGTTTTAAGTATAGCTTTTAGTTGTTGGACCTCTCTGTCGGTAATTTGTCCTGTGCTCATAGGTGTTAAAACTTCTTCTTGTAATATTTTGCTCGATTGCTCGATATTAAGGGGATCAATCATATATCTAATACTCAATGTACAAAGTTCGTAAGGTTCTTTTTTTATAATTCCAGTTGTTCCGGTTGAATATACCAGACCGTATTTTTCGCGAATTACCTGCAACATTTTAATGTTAGAATATTGGGCAATAGCTTCTAAGATTAATTCATCTTTGAATGTTAACGGCTTAGTGGGGATACGATCAAATAAGTGAATTACCATACATCCCCGACGTTTCCAGCTTATTTCGTTTTTAATGATTCCTGATGGAAGGCTAGGTGGGGTACTGTCAGTTTTGAAAGGTTTTATTTTAGAAACTGGAATAGTTGCAATGTATTTTGAAACTAGTTCTACGGCGTTTTTAGGTAAAGTCCCTGAAATATAAATCAATGATGATGACAAGTCCTTTTTTAATATTTGGTTATAATTAAAAAAACGTTCTGCTGCCGTATCAATATTAGTAGTGTCTTTTTCGTCAGAAATAGTTGGTAAATAATTATTTTCAACAAAAGTAGAATCGTTTTCCGCTTTTGCTTTTACCTTTAAGTAAGAGTTTAATTTTCTATTAAAGACAGCTTCGTCTTGTTTATAAGCGTCTGTTATAGAGAGATTGAATATCTTAATAATTTGATCGAAATTTTCAGGTAATCCTGATACTTTATATTCGAAATTATTGTTAGACAGGGTTGTTTTTTTTAATATTCCCAAAGACGTTTCATAAGTATTAATATCTTTTGAGTTGTAATTTCCGTAGCCACCATCAATAAAGTTTAAAGAGTTTTTAAAATATTCTCTGTCTCCTTTTGGTATTATATTTAAGTTTTCTTTTGCAATTGCCTTTATGACTGTGTATTCACGGGGCGTGTTGTTTAGAATTACAGAAAAACCATTTTTATATTTCAATAAGATTAGATTTTCAGCCAAAGGAATTCTTTTTTCTAATTTAGCAGGTTTTTTGTCGGCTACTGTAACGGTCTTAATCGCAAGATTTTGAGAAAGATTAGGACTTAGCCTTGTTACTGCTGAAGGAGTTTTAAACTCATAAGGGCTTGTTTTTAATTGATCGACCGCGCTTAGTTTTTTAAGGATATACTCGCGAGTAAAATCCGGTGAGAAAGCTGTTGAGGTGCTGTCAAAAAATATGGTTTTATGGTCATGAATAAAATTATCGACTACTTGAATAAAATCCGTTGGTTTCAATTCCTTGAATATTTGCTGGGAATATTTATGGTTTTCTTGCCCTGTTAGGGGTATATCTCCTCCTGATAGAAAATGTTTTTCGGCTGCTGAATAAGAAAGTGTGGTTGTGTTTTTTTGCTTTTCTATTCTTGTCAAGATATTATTTGAATAATAGTTGATTTCATTCTCCAAAAAGCCATACTGATTTATTTGTGCTAATACGGAGCAAAATGTATCGAACATTTGCTTATAACTTGTCCCTCTTGGATTTCTCAAACGAACATTAGTTATTTGATTTCCGGGCATTAATGTTGTGATATTTACATTTGATTGGCTAATTGTCCCGTTGGATAGTTGTTCAAGACGTTTTTCAAGCATCTCAGAAAATATTCTGTTAATGTAAGAAAGTTTAAGATTTTCATAATTATCGATAACAAAAGAGGCTCGTTTTGAAGCAATGGTTAGACTGGTTTCTTTTGAAAGATCTCTGTATGTATAACCACCATCGACTATAGTTTCCTGAGTTAAATCAGGGTATTTAGTGGTTATTTTAGAAGTTGAAGCAGGTATTTTAGAAAATATCTCTTCAATCATTTGCTTTGCCTTGTTTTTGTCGATTGTGCCAAAAACAATTACTGCTAATTGATCTGGTGTATAATGTTTTTCATAAAATGTTCGCAAATTTTCAGCAGTTGCAGAATTGATAGATTCCTTATCTCCCAATACGTCATGGTTGTCCATTTTGGTTCCAATTAAAAAAGGCGATGCTGTAGATCCTCCTCCTCCGAGATTCATTTCTTCGATTATGACTTTTTTTTCCATTTCAAGAGACTTTTCATTCAATTCCAAATCATGGATCCAATCTTTGAATAAAAGAAAAGTTTTACGCATGTATTCCAAGTTGTTTTCCGGAATGTACAAATCATATTGGGTATTTATAGTCGATGTAGCGGCCGTATATTCTTTTCCTTGTCTCATTCCCATATCTTCCAGTGCATCAGAACTAGCTTTTCCCGGAAAATTTTTACTTCCGTTAAAAGCCATGTGTTCCAAAATATGCGCATATCCATGTTGTTCCGGAGTTTCTGCCAATGCTCCGGTATTGGATATCAAAGTCAAACGAACCTTGCCTTTATCGCCCTTCGGAAGGATGTAGTAGCTTAGTCCATTGCTTAATTTTCCTATAGTCATTTGTGGAGGAATCTCCATTTTGTTTTGTCCAAAAGAGAAATAACTTATACAAAAAAATAGCATGGTTACTAGTGAAATATTTTTCAGTCGAGTTAGTCGCATGGTGTATATAATTTGATAGATTTAGTTGTCAATTATGATAATTGGTTTTTGAAAGACACTTTGTAAACGGTTTATTTTTTGTTTACCAGGCTTTTTAATAAACGATCAGGGATGCCTGTGGAAGGTTTAGGTGCTTTATTAAGGTATAGTTTTCCGTTAGGATCAATAATTGCAAAATGAGGAATGCCCATAACCGCCAGTTGAGAATAAACCTCGTCAACATTGGAATTTTGAAGTTGGATTCCTCCAAGATTTTCTTTCTTGATCATGTCTAATAATTTCCCCCTGTCTTCATTTTTATCAATTGAGATACCGATAAATACGATGTTATAATCTTTTAAACGATGTTTTAATTCTTCGAGATATGGAACTTCGAATTTACAAGGACCACACCATGTTGCCCATAAATCAATATATACCCATTGTCCTTTGAAGTCCTCTAGAGAAACTTTATTTCCTTTTGTATCAATCCCAGTCAATAATGGGTATTCTGCTGCATTATCATATTGCTTTCTGCCCGATTTCCCTTTTATTTCTTGTGCTTCTTTGATGATAAATGGAGCCCATTGCCCTGCATATTTAGAAACAGTTTCAATATATTGAGGATTTTTACCATTTTCGTAGCGTAAGGCATATAGATTGTCTGCAACTATAAATTGTCTGGTAGTGGAATTTGGTATGTAATTAGCAATTTTTACTTCATTTACCATCCAATCTTTGCCGTCTCCTAATAGTTTTTTTGGATCATTAATGCGTAAATAATCAATGTAAGCTGATAAAACTTGACGATAGTACATAGAGAGTATTGCATTTTCAGTGTTGGAGTCTTTTAAACATTCTTCCAGTTTGACAATATCCTGCGGGTTAAAAGAGTGATAGGTTTTTACAGCGTAGTTTGGCATCTGTAATTCATTTTTTATTCTGAAGTACTTGGTGTCCATTTCGATAAATTGGACGAAAGATTGTGAAATATTTTTATTGGAAGATTTGAATTCATTTACCATATTATCCAGTTTTTGATACAAAACATTGACATCAATTGGTGCTGGTTTTTTGGCAGACTCTCCTTTTTTTACCTTTTTTTCATAGAGCGATAATTCATTATAATAGCGAAGAAGTTCAGTTCTGATTGGAGTTTGGCTCTGTAAGAATCTGTTTTGTTTGGCTTCTCTACTGTCACCCTCAATGGTAGCTTTTTGATTTTTGATGCTAATAGATAGGTTATCTCCTTTTTCTAAGTAAAAATTAAATGAATAGCCAATACTTTGTATGGTTGTTGTTAATAATTCGGTATGGGAAATTTCTTTAGTAATATCAATGATGTTCTGGTTGTTTTTTGGGAAAGTTTCCTGCACTCCCCATAAATTATCATAATATCTAATAGAAGCACTATTTTCTTTTTCAGAATCTGTTTTTATCGTAAGTGTGATTTTGTTTTTTTTGACTGGATCTACATTCTGAGAAGTAATCAATTGAGACGTTATCGCTACTGCGAATAGTATGTATTTCTTCATATTCATAAATATTTTGGTTTTTTAGTTTAGAATTAGATAGGTATTAGAATTAAAACGCATTAAAACATCAAGAGAGTGACATCTTAATGTAATTAATTTTTAATGATGTTTTTTAGTTAGAGGGATAGGAGGAGTTTATTAATGAGCTGTTCATATTGTATCCGCTTTCATTTTCGTAGTTGATACTGTCCGGTCATTTGTTTACATGGAAATGTTCGCTTTGACTGTAGCTCTCTGCATAGGTTTTCAAGATAGTATTTATTATCTTTGAGGGAATAGGAATCGTAGCTCATCTGGTTTTTTCCTGTCTAGAAACCTATTCATAAAAAAACATTCCTGCCGCAGAATCAGGAAAAATATTATATTTACGACTTTTTTGTATAAAAAAACAACTTGAATTGTTAAGCTTTTGTGAATTAAACTTTAATCTTATTGCACCTTAGCTCAAATTAAGGAATACAGGTAAATGATAGTAGCGGGAAAAATAATAGAATACAACAGTCAGGAATTTAGATCATTGTTTGAACGCCTGTTTCCTGCAATCTGTTTGTTGGCAGGGCGTATTCTTAAAGATGATGCAAAAGGAAAGGATGTGGCTCAGGAAGCGTTTGTGAAATTATTGAACAAAGCTAATGAAGAATTTACTGATGAAAATGCTTTACGTGCCTATCTGTATATTCTTGTTAAAAATGCTTGTATAAGTATTATAAGGAAAGAAAAAAAAATACTTAATACTCCTGTTGATGATGGAATGCTCATCGCAGAGCAATCTTTTCTTAATGAAGTCCTGAGAGAAGAAACCTATCAATTATTGCGAGAGGCAATTAAAGATCTGTCCCCTCAGGCAGCACGCGTTGTTGATTTGACATTGAAAGGTTATAGTAATTTGGATATTTCAGACGAAATGGGAATAACCATTAATACCGTTAAGACAACTAAAAGGAGAGCCTATCAATCCTTAAGAAAAAATCTTGGACATCAGTTTGTAATGCTATTGTTAACTAATTTTATTCGATTTTTTTAAATCATTCTCCCATCTCTTAGATCTAATTTGTGTTTCTCAATTCATACGTTTTTAAAATTTATTCTAAAGTATACTATTTTGAATAAGATCTAAAGCTGTCAACCTTTAATTAAAGCAGATTGATTTAGGTCGAGTATAAAAGCGCGTTTTTATAAAATCCTTCAGCTGTAAAAGACAGTTAAATTGGTTGTACATTATTTTCTAAATCTTATTTTATAAATTTTTTGTTTTTTTTAACAATTGGTGTCACCCTCAAAGTCAAATATGCGTCTTTAATTAAGACGACATGAATTTTGTCATAATCTAATACGCAATGAAAAAAGTAAAAGAACAAATAAAACAATCGGAACTTTTAGTTGGAAAGCTGCTTGGTACACTAACTGATGAGGAAAAACAAAGACTACAGCAATGGGAGGAAGTAGCTGCTAATAAAGAAACCGAGACGGATATATTAAATGCCGATGCATTTAAAGACTGGAACGAAAAAAGGGATCGTTTGAATACCTCTGAGCAGTGGGAGCAGTTTGTTGTCTATATGGACAATGCTAACAGAAAACCTAAGGTTATAAGGATGAATTTCTTTAGAGCTATAGCATCAATAGCTGCTGTTTTAGCAATTGGTTTTTTTGCCTATTTAAATTATCAACAAGCGGGCTTTGAGGAGGGTTACCAAACGGTATCTCAGAGTAATATTGCTCATGGTTCGCCGCATGCTAAACTGATCTTAGCAGACGGTAAGGAGGTTAATTTAGCCAATACTAACGTGAATGTTATTGCTCAAGGGAGTATGAATATTGAAAATGAGAAAGGCATTTTATCCTATAATGAAGGTAAAGAGAGTAAAAGTACGGCAGCAGCTGTAAACACTTTGAAGATTCCTCGAGGAGGAGAATATCAATTGGTTTTGTCAGATGGTACTAAGGTGTGGTTGAATTCAGATACCGAATTGACTTATGCTGTGTCTTTTTCTGAAAAAGAACGAAGAGTTCGCTTAAAAGGGGAAGCATATTTTGAGGTTGCTCACAATAAGGCTAAACCTTTTATTGTTGAGTCAGATAATCAGGATATTGAAGTTCTTGGAACTCATTTTAATGTTTCTGCCTATCAGGATGATGCTAATATTGTAACCACACTTGTTGAAGGAAAAGTAAAGGTAGAAAGTACTGTTAAGGGGCACTCTAAAATTAAGGAGTTTTTGTTGCCAAATGACCAGTTAGTTCTTAATAAGATTAATCATGGTGCCTACAAGCAAAAGGTGGAAACCGATTTGTATACCTCTTGGAAAGAAGGACGTTTTGTTTTTAATAAAGAGCCAATAGAATCTTTCTTTAAAAAATTATCGCGTTGGTATAATGTCGATATTGTTATTACCGATGAAAGTATTAAGAAAATAAATTTCACGGGTGATTTACCTCGTTATAAAAACATGGCCGATATTTTAAAAGTTGTTGAAGCAGAAATGTCTGTTCGTATTAAAATTAAAGATAACAAGGTGGTCTATGTTACGAGATAAAAAAAGAAATCATCGCTCGCTTCCCTTTTCTAGTATTCTAAATTAATAAACACATAATTAACCAATAAACCAATTTATAAAAGTATGAAAAAAAAGAGATTAATAACAGCTCTCTGGCATTCTTGTGGCTATAATGAACTGTGGATCAATATGAGAAGATCCTTTTTTTTAAGTTTAGGATTAGTGCTATTTGTTTCAGCTAGTTCTTATTCGCAAACTAAGCGAGTTAAGCTAAATTTAAAATCCGTTAGCGCTTCAAAATTATTTGAGGAAATTAGAAAACAAACCAATTATAGTTTTTTTGTTAATGAAGCGAATGTTGGCAAAATAAAAAGCATTACTATTGATAAAAGTAATGTTACTGTTAAAGAGGTGTTGCAAGAAGTGCTTGCTAATACTAATTTGACTTTTACTTTGGTGGGTGATACTATTATTATTAAGAATGAAGAAACAAAAGTAGAGCCAAAAAAACAACAAAGGAAGTTGACAGGGAAAGTAATTGACGCTAATACAGGGGAATCATTGCCAGGAGTTACTGTTGTGTCAAAGGGCTTTGTTCGTGGCGAAATGACAAATGCTAATGGAGAGTTTTCTATTACGGTATCAGAAACTGCTGAGGCACTTGTTTTTTCTTATGTAGGTTATGAAAAACAAGAGGTTAGATTAAATGATCAAACAGATCTTACGGTACGTATGATGCAAGACGTTGAGCAACTTAAAGACGTTGTTGTTACAGGTTACCAAATAATCGATAAGCGAGAATCAACATCTGCTATTTCTTCTATAGAAAAAAAGGATATGAATATAGTTAATGCCTTGACTGTTGATCAAATGTTGGAAGGTAAAGCGGCAGGTTTAATGGTTTCTAACTTGAGTACTACTCCGGGAGCAGCAGCTAAAATTCGTATACGTGCGGGGAGTACCTTTACAGGTAATCAAAGCCCACTTTGGGTCATTGACGGTGTGATTTATGAAGATCCAGTACCTTTGACTGCTGATCAGATTAACAGTTTTGATAACGTTAATATAATTGGTAACGCTTTGACTGGTATCAACCCTGATGATATTGCTAAAATTGATATCCTTAAAGATGCTTCGGCAACAGCTATTTATGGTACGCGTGCGGCCAGTGGTGTTATCGTTATAACAACAAAAAGAGGAAAAGAAGGGAAGCCGGTATTGTCTTATTCTACAGGATTCAGTTTTGTACAACCACCAGCTTATTCTGATTTTAACCTAATGAATTCAAAGGAACGAATAGACGTCTCGCGTGAGATGTATGAACGTAACCTTGGGTTCACAGCTAATTATGCAAATGTGGATCGCTTAGGGTATGAAGGCGCTTTAATGAATCTTTGGGATGGGACATTTACTTCTCAACAATTTCAAGATAAGGTTTCCTTTTTGGAGACTTTAAATACGGATTGGTTTGGCAAGTTATATCGTGCCTCTGTTCTAAAAAAACATTCTTTAAATGCTAGCGGCGGTAGCAAAAATGCTCGTTATTATTTTTCATTAGGATATGATGACCAACAAGGTACAGAAAGAGGAGTTGATTTGAATAGAATTACAGCCCTTTCAAATATAGATTTGGATATAAGAGAGAATGTATTATTGTCATTTAAGTTCAGTGGTTCAGTGCAAAATGCAAAATACAACCATTCGTCCATTAATCCTTTTAATGAAGCCTATTATACCAGTCGTACTATACCTATCTACGATGATAATGGAGAGTATTTCTACCAAAGTAAAGAAATCTTTAGAAATTCTGGTACGATTAAATACGGCAGGTATAATATTTTGAGAGAAATGGATAATTCTGAGCGCAATGTGAATAATAAAGATTTCAATATTTCTGCTCAGTTACGCTGGAAGTTTCTGGATAATTTCCGTTTTACAAGTTTGGCAAGTTATCGTAATACGACCAACTTAAATGAGCAATGGATTACTGAAGACACCTACTATGTGGCAAAATTGCGTACCTACGACAAATTTGAAGAATTGGTTCAAAATCAAGTAAATGGTTATGCAACTGTGCCTTTTGGAGGGGTTTATACAGGAGGTATGGTGAGTCAGACCAGTTACCTGTTGCGTAATCAACTTAATTATAGTAAATCCCTAACTGGTGGACATGTGTTCAATATCAATTTTGGGCAAGAAGTAAATTCAACTAAGTATTGGGGAGCTCAAGGCTTTACCGTGCCGGGATATAACCATTCGCAAGGTAGATCATTTATAGCGCTGCCAGTAAGTGGTTACGAAAATATGATTTCATGGCTTAATACCAAAGGCAGCAATTCAGTATACCCATCAATAACTGATAGAATACAAAATAGCTTGTCAATGTTCGGGATTTTCAATTATGTGTATGATAATCGTTATGTTGCCAATTTTAATGTCCGAAGTGATGGCTCAAATGCTTTTGGTCAATATCAACGTTACAAATTTAAGCCAACTTGGTCTGCTTCTGCGCGATGGAATATCCACAATGAATCTTTTCTATCTGAAAACAACGTATTTGATGAGTTAGCTCTACGTGCTTCTTATGGTATTAGAGGAACTATGCCTAATTCAAATCCTTACCTGATTATTAGTAATTACGGACGTAATGACGTAATGTATTACCCGGAAACAACAGCTAACTTACAAACTTTTCCAAATGCGAATTTGAGATGGGAAAAGACCAATACGCTCAATTTAGGTTTGAATTATAGCATATTTGGCGGTCGTATAAGTGGTGCTTTGGACTATGCTTATTCAAAAAGTACCGATTTACTTATTAGCAGACCGGTATCATTAGTAAATGGTACAGGTATTCAATCTTATAATGCTGGAAGTAAAGATGTAAGTAGTTTTGAGTTTGGAATCCGTACGGTAAACATCAAACTAGAGAAATTTGCTTGGAATACCTCTTTCAATTTTTCTCATGATGTAGATCGTGTTTTAAAAGGGTTTGAGGAAGGTGTAAGCCAATCATTGACAGTTAACAATTATTTATCTGGAAATATTTATCGTTCAGGCTTTCCTACTTCAGGTTTCTTTTCTTACCAGTTCGATGGTTTAAACGATAAAGGACTTCCTACTTTTAAAAACTTAGATATGCCTAATGCGTCTCGAGAAGATCATTTGAAAGCAGCCTTAGTTTATGAAGGGACTCGTTCTCCTAAATTTTATGGGGGATTTGGTAGCGAATTTAAATACGGTAATTTTAGTTTATCTGCTAGTTTTTCCTATAAATTAGGTTATAAAACCCGTTTGCTAAGTTTGTATAATGGAAACCAGAATTTACCATTGCCTTATGAAAATATGAACAGCGCCTTTAATGACCGATGGAGACAACCAGGAGACGAAGCGTTGACGAATATTCCTGCAATAACAAATTACGATATGAGATTTGTAGGTAGTGCCGGCGCCGATGGTCTAAATTCAGTTTACGTTAGCAATATGGGATGGACTGTGCCAAATGGTAAAAATGCATGGTGGATGTACGACAATAGTGATGCGCGAGTTGTAAACGGAGATCATATTCGTTTTCAATCAGTTACACTTTCGTATTCCGTACCATCCAAAGTTTTAGCTAAAGCAGCTGTCAAAAGCCTTACTCTTGGACTACAAGGAAGTAATTTGCATGCATGGGCTTTTGATAAAAAACTTAATGGTCAAGATCCTGAGCAGGTATCAAGTCTTGGTATGCCAAGTTTAGCTACCTATAGTTTTAGTTTGAACATGAGTTTTTAAACAAAATACTAGAAAAAGAATGGATCATTTAAACAAAAAAAACATGAAAAAACTAATATATATAGTAATGTTACTGCCGTTTTTTGGTTGTAGTAATTTTTTAGACGAAGTAGATCAGGATAAATTAGTGCCTGAAAAAACAGACCAATTTGCAGCATTGCTCCTTAAAGAATTTAATGCTGAATACCCTATTTTTAGAACCGTTGATTATATGACGGATAATATGATAGAAGATCCAAAAGCTTTATCATCTGCCAAAAATAGTATGAAAACAACATTTACATGGCAACGTGAGATAGAAATTGATGAAGAAGGAAACCAATTGTCTACTATCAACGATGCATGGCAAAAAATGTACGAAGATGTAGCTATTGCCAACTATGTGTTGAATTTAATTGATGGAGCCGATGGAACGCAAGAGGAAAAGGATTTTATAAAAGGTGAAGCTTATTTCATTAGGGCTATGTCTTATTTTAATTTAGTTAACTTGTACGGACAGCCTTATAATTCGGCAACAGCCAATGCTGAGCTTGGAGTCCCTCTGAGAGAAGGAATTGGTGTAGAAGTTAGTTATTCAAGAAATACCGTTGCAGAATGTTATGCTTTTATAGAAAGTGATCTTACGAATGCAAAACAGTTAATTCAAAAAAGTGGACTGGTTAAATCAAAATGGCATCCATCATCGGCAAGCTGTGATTTATTGATGTCGCGAGTAAAACTGTATCAGGCAAAATGGGATGAGACTATAAGTAATGCCAACGCCGTAATAGCAAAAGCAGGCTTATCTAGAATGACCGCAAACGTGCCTTTTATTACAGCTGGAAATAGTGAAGTGCTGTACTCTTATTATACAGTAGCTCCATTGATGAAATTGATTAGTTCTGGATTCGGAACTCCGACTGTGGCATACACTGTAGCAGAATATTATGCCAATAAAGAACTTATCAATTTATATGACGCTAATGATAATCGAAAAGATTCGTTTTTTAAAGCTTTTGATGATGGAACAGGACGTTTTTATTATCGTACAAAAAAATATGAACCTAATTACTTCACTAGTATGGGCTATGCCAATTTTAGGGTTGCCGAGGCCTATCTTAACAGAGCCGAAGCCTATGCACAGAAAGGAGATGTTGCAAATGCGATTAATGATATTAAAGCATTGCAAGCATCACGTTATAGTAATGTTTCAGGAATTGTTTACCCAACTGACCCACAAGAGGTTTTAAAATATGTTCTAACTGAAAGACGTAAAGAATTGTGTTTTGAAGATCACCACCGTTGGTTTGACTTAAGACGAATGAAAAATCGTCCGGAAATAAAACATGTCTTTAGCTTGGTAGGTGATGATGGACGAAAAATAGGTACAGAGACCTATACTCTGTTTTCTGATGATAAAAATTATACTTTACCTATTCCTTTAAAGGAACGTGAAAATAATCCTATTATTAGAAATAATGAGAGATATGAGAAAATACCTTCAATTGATAATGTGATTATCATAAATTAGGGGGATGAAGCCATTAATTATAAATAAATTTATATTATGAAAAAAATATGTTTGCTATATGGAGTACTTTTAAGTACTGTTTTTGTAGCTTGTCAAGGAGAGGAGGATTTGACCGCTTCTCTTAAAGATGTCGATAGAGTTGCCACACAAATCGATTTGTCAAAACCTATTGTCAAAGATTTAAAAGATAATTTTAATCTGGGTTTATTGTACGAATACAATGCCACATTAGATTTTGTTTATTCAGCAGAAACCGCTGCAGCGGCCACAAAATGGGCAGCTGTTGAAATACCTCAAATAAAAAGTAACTTCCTTGATGCCAATGGTAATTTCCCTGCAGAAAACACAGCGGCCTATCAGACGCGTGTAGATGCAGCCTTGACTTTTGTTAACGAATCATTATTCAAATATTTCAAACCAAATAGTTTTATTGCTTCCAAAATGCCTTATAAGGTATTATTAAGCGAGTCAATTTATGCAGGACAAGATGTTTTGCAGGAGCCAATCTCAGAGTCTGACTCAAGGATTAGTTCTACTGGGCAATTCGACTTATATTCAGTCTATAATAGACATTCGATTGTGATTAATGTTAATGAGGACATTATTAATGCAACGACTAATAAAGTTAAAAATGATAATTTTTATGTCTTTTTGTCTCGTATTATGGATATGCATAATTTGTATGATCTTGTACCTAAAGAATTTTATGAAGAAAAAGCTCCTTATTATGGTCAGATAATGGAAACAAGTTATCGTGCAGAATTAAATAAGGGGCCAGAAAAAACAATTCAGATTATCGATAAAAACTGGTTTTTTTCAAAAGGTTTTATTGATGCCAAATATTTTTTTAATGGTCGTATAGGTTTAGGGACAGTTACTGTGAACAAAGATGAGCTTGGAAATACAATAAGTCCTGCTTTGAAGTATGACAAAGGACTCAGACCAACTTATTCATTTGTTTCCGGGCTAAAGAAAGATGTGCGTAGCTATCTGAATGAAATGATTCATCGCAACGCTACCGAAATCAATGCTTTCCCTGCTGTAACAAAAAATAACATGCGATTGCTAATTAACATGTTTCAGGGATGGGGGGGTGATATAGTAGCATTCAATCCTGCTTTGCAAGTGTTAATGAATTAATCTTAAATTACTAAAAGCTTCAATTATGAAAGGAGCATAACCGATAATTGGTCGCAATTGAAAATCATCGAATACTAAAACAAAATAATAAACGATGAGAGAAACACCAATAATGATATGCGAATTACTTAGGATCTTAAAAAAAAACAATAAATAGTAACATATGAAAAAAATAATTTATATAGTAACATTTGCTATCATGGCAATGTTATTGCTTCATGCCTGCCAAAAAGATCCAATCTTCCCGGATCCGGGATTCGAAATTGGAGATCAGCGTGCAGAAGTTCGTCGTGACACGGCCGATTTTTATAATATAAAAATGAAAATGAATGTGCCAAACGGTGTGAAACTTATTGAATTGTTGGACGCAGTCAATTTTAATGTAGTCGACGAAGTACATGATTATGACGGACAAAAGAACTTTAATTTCAATTATCAGGTGGATTTAAGATCTTTTGATAAGGATACGGTATTGAACTACATTATTAAAGTGACAGATAAAGATTTACGCAGCTTTAACCAAGGAATTCGAATTGCGGTTAAGCAGTTCTCTTTTCCTGAAATTAAATTGGTAGGAGGAACAAATCTGGCTGTTGTGGCACCTTCCTATTATGTTAAAGGTTTGGTCAGCTGTGGACTTAATAATATAAGTTCTATTAAGATTTTATTTGAAGGGAATGAACAATATTCTTTCACCCCGTCTAGCCCAATTAAAGAAATGCCATTGAAGAAAATTGTCTTTCTGGGTAATTTGCAGCCGGATACTGATTACCACATTGATATCATAATTAAAGATGATAAGGGACAGGAATCAACCACTACTATTACTGTTCGAAAAGGAGCCAATATAAAGAAACCTCGTCGAATCATTTTCCGTAGACTTGATAATAATATCATCAATATGGATCTTATTTACAATCCAACTACCGGTAATTTATCTACATTAGATTATAAATTTTCGAATGGGATTTTATTCCGTCACGAGTTTAATTATAACGCTTTGAATATGGTAGATAAACTGGTTTATAAAAACTATGGAGCAGATGGAGTAAAAGTATCAGAGCAAAAAGTATTTTATAACTATGTTGCAGGTACTAAAAAATTGTCAACTATTGAAAACCAAATAACTTCATTTTTTGCCGACGGTTCAACTGTTGAGGGGGCCAAAACCACTGATTATAAAAATTTTGTCTATAGAGCAGATGGAAGTGTATCATCATTCTTTAAAACAGCAACAGTGAGCAATATCTATTATTCTGACCCTTTTGGTTTGGGAGAACAAATATTTGGTGAGTATTGGCAAAATATGAAAGCTTATCAAGTAGCTGATGATTTGAGAAGACAGCATAGGGTAGATTATGATCCTATTTTGTTGCCTACTTATATTGAAGGCTTCCCCCCTTTTGCAGAAACGACATCTGTTTTATCTACTATATTTAACGATCTCTTTTGGAGTAAATATATCATGACCAGCACAGTTCATACAAGTTCGAGATATATTTCTACTTATTTAGAAGAACCTGCTTATAGTTATGAGACTGATGCAGAGGGAACTCTTGTCAGTGTAACGAAGACTTATAGAGGGAGTAGCATTTCTAGTAATATAGGAAAGTCTGAAACATTTACTTTTATCTACGATTAAAGAGTTGGTTATTTAAAAGTATTTATTAAATGATTATAAATTTTTTCCCCTATCATTAATTATTTTGAATTAGTAACTGATTTTTTTTATAGAGGATTATGTAGAGGGTTGTTTTTTGCTATTCAACCCTCTTTTTTTTAAAATTTAACCCATGAAAAAGAATGTATTTGTACTAAGCTTTTTTTTATTGTTTTCAATATTTGTAAAGGCCCAAGTATACAATCCTGTAAAATGGAAAACGAGTGTCGAAAAAATTTCGGACACCGAATTTGAATTAATAGCCAAAGCCACTATAGAAAGCGGATGGCATTTGTACAGTCAAACAGTTGCTGCAGGAGGACCAATCCCAACTCGTTTTACTTTTCCTAAAAAAACCGATTTCCAATTGCTTGGAGGCGTAAAAGAAGATAAAGGAAAAACGGTCAATGACCCCGTATTTGAAATGCAAATCAAGTTTTTTGAAAAAGAAGCCACTTTCAAGCAACGAATCAAGGTTATTGCTAGCAAACCATTTCAAGTAAAAGCCGAAGTGGAATTTATGGTTTGCGATGATACAAATTGTCTACCTCCAACCTATGAGGATTTAATTTTCAGTATTACCCCTGTTGCCGGTGCCGGAGTCAGCACGACCAAAACTACGATTCCCGTTGTAACAGCAGCAGATAAAAATTCAGCAACGACGGTCGAAAAAGTAGCACAAGTTGATACGAGCTCGGTAGCGGTAGAAAATGATACAGTAACGACGGTTCAAGAGCTAACAGCTCCTGTAAAATCAGCCGAAGACAGAACCCCAAATAGTAGAGAAGAATCCAAGAGTTTATGGACTATTTTTATATTGTCATTTTTCTCGGGTTTCGCGGCATTGCTCACGCCTTGCGTTTTTCCGATGATTCCCATGACGGTGAGCTTTTTTACCAAACAAAGTAAAACCAAATCTGAAGGAATTAGAAAAGCTGTTTTTTATGGACTTTCCATCATCGCCATTTATATTTTTCTGGGAGCAGTGGTTACTTGGGCTTTTGGGGCCGATTCGCTTAATGCGCTTTCGACGAATGTTTGGTTTAACCTCGTGTTTTTTTTACTGCTATTAGTTTTTGCCTTTTCGTTCCTGGGAGCTTTCGAGATTATGTTGCCTAGTTCATTGGCTAATAAAGTAGACAATCAGGCAGATAAAGGAGGAATAATAGGAATAGTATTCATGGCTTTAGCTCTGGCAATCGTCTCATTTTCATGTACAGGCCCTATCGTTGGGACTTTATTGGTAGAGGCAGCCTCAAGAGGCGGAATCGCTCCATTTGTGGGGATGTTTGGTTTCTCTTTGGCTTTGGCCTTACCTTTTACCTTGTTTGCTGCTTTTCCGGGCTGGTTGAATTCGTTACCAAAATCGGGCGGCTGGTTGAATACCGTGAAAGTTTTTTTAGGCTTTCTTGAGTTGGCTTTGGCTTTCAAGTTTTTATCGAATGCTGATTTAGTTTTACAATTGCATTGGCTGGAACGTGAAACCTTTTTGGCTATCTGGATTGGTATTTTTGGAACCTTGGCCTTTTATTTATTTGGAAAAATACAATTGCCTCATGATAGTCCCTTGACGCATATTAGTGTGGGAAGATTAAGTCTTGGGATTATCGTTTTATCGTTTACGATTTACTTAATTCCCGGTATTTGGGGTGCTCCTTTAAAGATGATAAGTGGTTTTCCGCCACCGTTGAATTATAGCGAAATGCCTAATGGTATTGGGGGAGGTTCTGTATCAAAAGAAGGGGCATCGGTTTTGCCGGAAGGCGCTGAGTTTGGTCCTCATAATATTGTTGCATTTACC
Source organism: Flavobacterium granuli (assembly GCF_900129705.1). GTDB lineage: Bacteria > Bacteroidota > Bacteroidia > Flavobacteriales > Flavobacteriaceae > Flavobacterium > Flavobacterium granuli. The sequence continues at coordinate 119,909 of NZ_FQWO01000011.1, forward strand.
GATTATGACCAAGGAATGGCATATGCCAAGAAAATAGGAAAACCTGCTATGATTGATTTTACAGGGCATGCTTGTGTGAACTGTAGAAAAATGGAAGACAAAGTTTGGTCAGATGAGCAAGTCCAAAAAATATTAAATGGTGATTTGGTTTTAATTTCTTTGTATGTAGATGATAAAAGAGAACTTCCAGAAAGTGAGAGAGTAGTTTCTAAATTGACAGGGAAGAAAATTAAGTATATTGGACAAAAATGGAGCGAATTCCAAACTATTACTTATAAAACAAATGCCCAGCCATTTTATGTTTTGGTTGATCATGAGGGTAAAAAGTTAAATGAACCAACTGCTTATAATCCTAATGTCGAAGAGTATTTAACTTGGTTAAAAGAGGGATTAGCTCTTTTTAAATAGTAATTCTAATTTTCTGTACTGATTCAGGAATTGAATTTCTGAACTCTAAGACATAAAAAAAGCCGCGTTCTCTTTCGCCATTGAGAGCGTGGTTTTTGGTGTATTTAGACTGTGGATATACAAATAAAAATTAAGCTATCTTTTAATTATTTATTTTTTGTATCTAGTGGTAAGTAATAATCGTTAGTTGTATTCATTTTCTGCCTTGGCAGATTAATCTCATGTCCGTGAGGGTATGGTGCGCGATTTGTGCTGCTCACATCTTCCTTGATTTGTTGTTGGGTTTTGTATTGATCCTTGGCATCCATATAACGAGGATTAGGAACAAAAGGCATCTTTGCCATTTTTGAGATGGTTAGCATTGGAAAATGATAATCTACTTCTACAGTACCTAATAACAAATAACAGCCACCCCCTTGAAAAGGGAATTTTAGTAGGTTATCAGGAAAATGCACCGTATCAAAATAAGTTCCTTCGTTATCGATCCAAGTACCGAAATACATATTCCCCTTTGTGGTGGGGACTTGCTTGCGCGAAATCAGATAGGCCAACATCTTCACTTGCTTTTTATGATGACTGATTAAATCTTTGGCCATGACCTCTCCGCGGTATTTGGTTTGCAGTAAATCAAATACGGTACAGGAAACGGGAAACCTCATCAGATACAAGCGCTCTGATATTGATCTGGCTTTAATCAATATTAATGCTAAAAAATAATAGTCATGAGCCGTCCATTTCAAGAAAGACTGACCAATATCGAAAAACGCCTGGAAGAACTCACTAAGTTAATTGCCAAAAAGCAGGAAAATATTTTCGATAAAGTAATTATTGATAATGACGAATTCCAAAGACTGTTCAAAATCAGTCCCGGTACCGCTGCCAACTGGAGAGAACAAGGTTTAATTGCTTATATCCAAATTAATCATAAGATTATCTATAAGATTAAAGACATCAACAAAATGCTCGATGACAATTATAGAGCGTTCAAAAAATAGCTGTTTAACCTACCTAAACTTGCCAGAATGAGCATCACAAAAGAAAGCATTTTAGCCAAGGTAAATTCCTATGAAATCCTCAATTATTATCTGAAACCATTTCATAATTCCGACCGATTATTGGCTGCTAAAAACATCAGCAATCCGTTTTTGACCCAAAGCCAGGAAACACCCTCTTTTAATATTTTTCCATCTATGGGATCAGGGGAGTGGAGGTACAAAGATTTCGCCACTGGCGACGACGGCAGTTGTTTTGACCTGGTCATGAAACTTCAAAACAAATCATTTCCGGAAGCTTTGGAAGTTATAAATAACGATCTGAACTTATTTATAGAAAGGAATTCGTCAGAAGATGAACAAAGGATTCCCAAAAAGAGGAGCGAAGTGGCCAAATCATTTTCGATAGTAAAAAGAGCATTTACCCAAAACGAATTGGACTTTTGGGCTAAATTCAAAATTGATTTTGACACCTTGACCAGATACAAGGTCTCAGCAGTGGCAAAATTCAATACCCTCAGTAAATCCGGTCATCCCTATGAAGTGCTAAGCAGCGAAACCAAATTCATTTTTGCTTACGAAAATGAGAATTGGACTAAACTATACAAGCCTTTCGATGAGAAAAAATACAAATTCCATTATCTGGGAGATAAAGAGCCCGGCTTTATGTTTGGCTGGAACCAACTTCCATCTGAGGCTGAAATTGTTTTTATTACCGGCGGCGAGAAAGATGTAATGTGTCTGGCGGCCCAGGGATATAATGCCTTTAGTCTCAACAGCGAAACAGCAACTCTGAAAACGGAAATCGCGACCGAATTAAGACAACGCTTTAAAAAAGTGATTGTCTTGTATGACAATGACCAAACGGGTCTGAAACAATCCCAAATCCTTTCCGTTACCCACGGATTCTATCGAATAGTCCTGCCGGAAATGGCGAATAATGGAAAAGATATTTCAGATTATTTCAGTACTGCTGCAGCCGTAGAAGAATTCGAAACCTTAATCAATTCTTCTTTGATGGTACCGGCCTCCGAACCACTAAATACCGAAAAGACAATCTTCAATGCCGTCGAATTGATGGCTATGGGAAATGTGGAACCCCAATACCTGATGGAACCCATTTTCCCCCAAAAAGGCTCAGCCGTACTAGCGGGTAAACCCGACACCGGCAAAAGCCAATTTGCCCGCCAACTTTGCATTCAGATTGCTTTGGGATTACAAGATTTTATAGATTTCAAAATCAACCCCGTTCACAGTAAGGCCGTTTATGTGGCAACCGAAGACAACTTGGAAGCGACAAGATTCCTGTTAAACAAACAAATGACTGGCCTTGGGAAAGAAGCCAAAGAAAACCTGCGCTTTATGTTTGCAGATACGATGGGGCAGGAGGAAATCTTATCAGAACTGGACAAAGCCCTGACAGCAGAACCCGTCGATTTGGTGGTGATTGACAGTTTCGGTGATATTTTCAAAGGGGGCGACAGCAACAACAATATGGCGATGCGTAACACCGTGAAAACCTTTGATAAAATTGCCAAAAATCACAATTGCCTGATCCTGTTTGTGCACCACATCAACAAAGGAGCCTACCGCATTGCTCCGGGCCAGGAACACATTCAGGGCGGAGCCGGTCTGGTCCAAAAAGTAAGGTTGGCCATTCAACTCTCGGAAGGGGAGGGGAATACCAGATATTTCACGGTCGTAAAAGGAAATTATTGCCCCAAGGAATACAAACAGAATTCGTTAGAACTCAATTTCTCAGAAGAAACTTTTTTGTTTACCAATACAGGCCGAATGATACCTACCAATGAATTAGGAACACAACCCAATTTTGATAACAAGGAAGACAAGTACATTGAATTAGAAGAAACCGCAGAAACTATATTTGCTAACAAATTAGTCTCTTATGGTAGCTTTGTGAAGCAATTTTGTGAAATCACAAGTAAAAGTGTTCCGACAGCTAAGAGGGCACATGCAAATTTGGTAAAGTTCGGATTAATAGAACAATGCAATGGTTCATATCGATTAACAAATCCGCTTACAAATGAAGAAGAAACCGATCCTGACAGTGATATCCCTTTTTAGTATCAGGTATCATTGGTATCAAACCCCTATACATTTTGATACCATGATACCATGATACCATGCCCCATTTTCAAATCGTCACATTGGTACATTGGTACATTGGTACATTGGTACATTGACACATTAATTATACACCCTTATTTAGTATCAATACAAAGAAACTTGACATTTTAGAAAACAATTTTATATTTGCACCAACAGTACCCGCTCTGCATACCGTAAGATCTGCAAGCGGGTCATTTTTTTATTGCTATGGCAAATAAACCAGCATGCACCTTAGCAGGGTAAACCATCACCGAGAATAACGAACAATACCAACTAAGAATTCGAGAAGAAGAATTGTTTTTAACGTGGTTTGAACCTGTTGTAAAAAAGGAGAATAATCAATTTGCTCATATTGACAGGGGTAGGCAGGGTAACCAAAAAACATAACAAACATTTTTTATTTTTCTTCTACAATTGGGTAATATCAGTATTTTTCAAAGTATTTTAGTAAACTAGCTGTTCTAGTTTACACTCAAATAGCCATATAAATCCGTTTTTTTTTAGTTTTTTTTAAACTAAATATCTTTTATCCCAAAAAAAGTTACCAATACTGCCTTAATTTTTCTTCACTATTTTTCTTCTTTTTTTTATCCATTTACGGTTTTCCTCATTTTTCTTTCTATTGCTTTTTTGTATGTTTACATATTATTGTGGACTTGGCCAGTTAGATGATGTAGTAGGAACAAGAACTAGGACAATACAACGCCCATTAAATAATGTAGAAACAATACCTACAATAGAAGCAAAAAATATTTCCCCTGAAATTATTATAGACGCATTAGAAGACATAATTAAAAAATAATATCTTTTAATTTAAAACAATAGTTGTGATTTTTGCCAGTGCTAAATCTAAAGTAGGAAAAACCGTAAAATGAATTAAAATAAACAATAAATTTTTAGTGCTTTATCAATAAAGACATATCTAATCTTAAAAAAAAAATATTTAATGACAATAGATGAAATTCATAAAAATGAACCCTTAAGTGTTCGTTCCTATCACGTCTGTAAATATAATAGGCTTGAAACATTAAGCGATATAATTAAATTTTATAGAGAAAATAGATCTTTCGATAAACTCAGAAATTGTGGCAAAAAATCAAATGAAGAGTTAACGGAATTATATAATAAATATAAAGACATTGATTTTGTTTTTCAAGAAATTTTTCCTGTCAAATTTGAAAATAAATTCAAAATTATTATTTCTGAATTATCCAGAAATCAAAGGGAGGTAATAAATAGCTTTATTCAAGTAAATACGAATAGCCTTTCAGTAAGAAGCCAAAATGGAATAAAAGCATTATTAGAAAATAATTTAAAAATTAAAAACTATGCAGATAAAATATTATTTGAGGATGGTTTTGATATTAAAAAAATAAAAAACATAGGTGCTGGTACAGTTCCTGAACTGGAAGTATTTGTAAATATTGTTGAAGATTTTATTATTGAAGTTAGTAAAAATGAAAATGACAAATACCTAATCTCACTAAAAAATAAATTTTTAATTCAGAATACATTTTCATTGTCTAATATCCCAAATGAAATATTAGAATCCGAATCAATATTTCAATTGACTAGTTTTCTAATAAATCAAAATGCTTTTTACGATAAAAATCAAACTAAAATCTTGACAAAAGCTTTTAAAATTTATCTTAATTCTCCTGAACTAACCCTTGATGAAATAGCAAAAGAAGTAGACTTGACTCGCGAAAGAGTTAGACAACTTAGAAAAATAATTTTTGAAGAGTTATCTAGCAAATTACTTTTTATCCAAAACTTTGATGATAATTTACTTGAAAAATACAATATTGATAATACACAATGCTATATTGAGATAAATGATTCTCAAATTGAAGTCATTAATAATCAAAACAATACAAACTTCACTAAAGAATTTATAATATATCTCATATACTCATATTGGTCATATGAATTTGAACTTGTTGGTAATAATGAAGATGTTTTACTACCTAAATACTTTAATGCTCGAAATAGACATAATTGGAATGATTTCTATTTAGTAAAAAAAGAGCTTGTGCAAGAATTTGATTTTATTTCATTGGCAAATGATATTAGTGAACGATTAAATGAACGTCTTGAAGAAACGTATAGTTTCAGTTTTAAAAGTTATTTGTCTAATTTTTTAATAAATGATAATTTAGAAATTCTCAACTCAATTATGGAGATTGCAGAAAAAATAGTAAACCAAGAATTCGGAATCTATATTGATTTAGAGGACAATATAATTTTTGAAAGGAATTCAATTAAAACTTTACCTGAATATATATTTGAAGCATTAGATGAAATTGGAAAACCTTCAACAGTTGAGGTTCTATATGAATTTATTGAAAATAGATACCCTGGAATTTCTAAAAGTTCGGAGGCATTAAGGGGTAGTTGTCAAAGATCTGATACATTAATATACTTTGGTAGAAGTAGCACTTATGGTCTTAAAAAATGGGAAATAGAAATGGAGAATATAAAAGGTGGGACAATAAAAAATATAATTACAGAACTTTTAAATATTTCCGATACTCCAATTCACATAAATGAGATATTAAATGAAGTTCATAAATATCGTGAATTGACAAATGAGCGTAATATTATTACAAATTTAAAACTTGATCCTTCCAAAGATTTCATTATATACAACCAAAAATTTGTAGGACTAAAAGCAAAAATTAAAATTTACGAAAATGACAAATATGAAAACTTACCAATACAGCTTGGCAAAAAAATAATTGGATTAATAAATCGGGGTGTTTTTCAATCAAAAACAGCACTTGCCAAATACCTAGAAGAAAAGTATTTGCTAACAGAAAACGAAACAAATAATATTTTATTAAATCTAAAAATAACAATATGAAAATCAAAGAAACTAAAATATTGCAGGAAAAGAGACTAATTGATATTTGTGAGTCAAGAGGAGTCAAGTATGATTCTTTAAAAACTTTACTAGAATCTGTAAAAACAAAAAAACTCTTGAAAAGAAATAATTATCATCAGCAAAAAATTAATGATATAATCGAAAAAGCAACAAAATGAAGTTTTCAAATATAGAAATAAATAATTTCAGACAATATTATAACTCTGTTAATATTGACTTAACTACTAGTTCTGATAAAAATATCATTATCATAGGTGGAAAAAATGGATATGGTAAAACAAATTTTCTACTAGCTATTGTTTGGTGTCTTTATGGTGACAAAATTTCCCAAATAGATGAGAATTTCAAAAAAGAAATTCAAAAAGAAAAAAATTATTCGTCTTTTATGCAACAATCAATTAACTGGACTGCGAAAAGAGAAAATAAAACTAATTTTTCTGTAAACATTTTTATCACAGAAATTGAATTACCAGAACTAAGAACGTTGTCTTCAAGTACAGAAAGTGTGATTATTGAAAGAACATTTGATGTAGGTACTATGAATGAAACTTTGTCAATTATTGATGCTGTTTCTAAAATTGAAATATTTGATGAAGAAAGTGACAAAATTAATTTCATCAACGATTACATTATTCCGATTGATGCAGCAAAATTTGTATTTTTTGATGCTGAGAAAATTGGGGAGATTGCAAATTTGTCTATAAAAGAAGAGGGGAGTTTTATCAATGATGCGTTAGGTAAAATTTTAGGATTAGATACTTATGAAACACTTATAGATGATGTCGAATTTTACATCAATAACCTTAAAAAAGAAGGAGCAACAAAGAATCTACAAGAAATAATTGCCAATAAAGAAAATGAAATTAGAATATCAGAAATTGATATTGAAAAATTTGAAGAAGAAAACGCTGAAAGGTTAAAAGAGATTGATGATCTTAAAAAGAAAATACGGGAATATGATAATTTAATATCTAAACATAGCAAGCAAGGGAATTCGATATTTGATAGGGAGGCTGTCTTAATTGAAATTGAAAAACTCAAAATTAAAGAAGACGAGCTAAATGAGCGATTTAATGAACTAAGTGAAATCATACCACTTGCGATACTCACTGGGAAATTAGAAGAAGTAAATGAGCATCTTGAAATTCAAGAAAAAAACGAGACCTCCCAAATATTTTCAAAAGAAAATTCAGAAAAAATAGAAAGTTTTATTGAATTACTTTTTAACAAACCTCCTGAACCAGAAAATTCAACAATGTCTTTAAAGGACAAAATGTTTTATTACCAAAAAGCGCAATCATTAGGCTCGGAATTGTTTAAAGAAAACGATGATTATGTAGAATTAGAATTTGAGCACGACTTAAATAACTCGGAAAAAAGATTAATTTCTGATGCTATCAATCTTATAAATACACAATCAAAAGATTTATTTGAAACAACAATTGATGAATTCAATGAAACAAAAATTAAACTTTCTGATTTAACTAAAACACTTAGTAAAGTAGATGCTGATTTAGAAGATGAATTAATTTTAGATTATTCTTCAAAAAAGGAAACTGCCGATTATAATGTAACTGAAAAGAACAGAAAAATAGGTGAAAATCATCAGCAAATCACCAAACTTAAAAATGATATTGTTAGACTTAACCAGCAATTAGTTACTCTTGTCAAAAAAGTTGACATAAATGAGCAAAACAAATTAAAAATCAAGAAAAGTAACGAATATATTGAAGTTTTAAATTTGTTTTTAGATGAGCAAAAGGAGAAACATAAAGATAGTTTGGAAAAAACAATTCTTATAGAATTGAAAACCTTGATGCATAAACTAAATAGCGAAGAAAATCAAAGTAAGTTTATTGAAGATGTAAAAGTTTTAATTTTAGCATCTGGTCAGGGTATGAAAATCACTCTTATAGATCAGGATGATAATGAAATCAGAAAAGAAAGTTTGTCATCCGGTGAAAAACAGATTTATATTTCTTGTTTGATAAAAGCTATTCTAAAAGAATCAATTCAAAGCTTACCTATATTTATTGATACACCACTTGGAAGACTCGATGAAGAGCATAGAGATAGTATCACTAAAAAATATTATCCAGCACTTTCAGAACAAGTTGTGTTGTTTTCGACAAATAGTGAAATTACACCAAAAAGATTTAAAGATATTTCAGCCAATGTTTCAAAATCATATTTATTGGTTAATGATGGAGCAAATACAAATTTAGTAAACGGATATTTCCAAAGTTATGAGAATTAAAATTAGTAAAGAAAATGACGAATTGTTATACAAGTTAAAAACTTTATACAATTTTAAAAATGAAGGTATTGTTCCTCGAATTGCATTCTCATACAGTTTGCTCTCTGGTAAAATATTTGATATTGAAAATGAAGTAATGCCAAGTTCAGATGGTAAAGAATTTCGTGATGACAAAGCTTTGTTTGGAACTATTATTGGGGATAGCAGTAATACGATAATTTTTAAATCAATATTAGATCAGCATTATAATAAAAATACTTTTGAAGAAGAATTCTCAAAACTTTTTAAGCTTCATTTAAATCACGGTTTAAATATTTGGAATGATAAGATTGAAAAAAGCAACATCTCAAAGGGGGACCACATCGACATCCTTTTAACAGCTATCAATAAAGGTTTATTAATGAGAAGTTCTAATGTTCATATTACTAACCAAAATGAATCTCAAAATAATATCTTAAAAATTAATAGTTCAAATAAACCGATTGAACTTTGTTTTGGAACTGACTTGGATGGTAATTCCATTAAAGTAAAAATTAATGATGAAACAGAATATACTAGTAGACATTTTGGGATTGCTGGTACAACAGGCTCTGGGAAGACACAATTTGTATTTGATTTAATTTATCAAATTTCGAAACAAACGGATTATGAATTAAAATACACTTTTTTTGACTTTAAAGGAACTGATACAAAAGAAAAACTTGATTCTTTTTTATATATAACAAAATCAACTTTTATTGATGTTAACCATCAAAATGGTTTTCCTTTTAGTCCTTTGAAAAATTATGATTTAAGTAACCAAAATTATATAGAATCATTTGCAAGTGATTTGAGAACCTTTTTTAAAAGTATTGGACAGGTTCAATCTGCAAGTTTAGTTAGAGAAATTAAGGATTATTATTTTGAAAATAATGAAGCACCAACATTAGATGAATTATTAGAAACAATTTTAGAAAAAAATAAAGGTAAATTTGACACTACTACAAGTGTAATACAACAATTGATAAATTCAGGAATATATAATGAGTCTGAAACTTATTCAATCTTTAATCAAAGCACATACATTTCAATGCCTTCGGAAGTTACAAAAGAAATTAAGCAATTTGTAACTTTTAATCTTTTAAAATATATGTATGATAGTATTAAAAAATCGGGAGACACTATAGTTACAAATAATATTAAAGAATTAAAACATATTATTGTTATTGATGAAGCTCAAAACTTTTTGCAACATAAAAATGCAAGACCCGTAATTGAATCTATGCTTAGAGAATTAAGGTCAATGGGTATAATCATAATTTTAATCGCACAAGAAACTCAGGATTTTATATATAGTGATTTTAATTTTATGTCTCAAATACAATTTCCCATTTGTGCAAATGTCAATGATAAATCTTCAAAAAGAATTATACCTTTTCTTGGTAGCGTTAATAGTGAAGTCAAATTAAATACTCAATTATCTAAATTAGATTCAGGTAAAGGCTTAATTAATATTGGTGAACCAAAACTTATTGAATTAAGACAATTTTGGAAAACCAAAAAAGAAGAAAATATATAATATAATGCTAAAAAAATTAAATATAAAATTGTTGAATTTACACAATCAATACAGTAATAGCATCCTATGGAATCCATCAAAGACATTTTAGAGCATTTAAACATCACAGACGAATGCACCACAATTGAAGCAAAAAAAGGTTCTTCTATCGACACCTCTATAATGGAAACCATTTGCGCATTTTCAAACGAACCTGGTTTAGGCGGGGGATTAATTGTGCTTGGTGTGGTAAAAGATGAAACTTCCTTATTCCAAAACTATTATATTGAAGGAATTACAAATCCGGATAAATTACAATTAGATATTGCTTCACAAACCGCAACATTATTTAACCAACCGGTTAGACCGGATATAGAAATCGAAAAACTGGCAAATGGTAAGCTAATTTTGAAAATGTTTGTCAAAGAATTGCCCGATGGCCAAAAACCATTGTATTTCAAAAAGAAAGGATTGCCACAAGGCGCATACAGAAGAATTGGTTCTAGCGACCAAAGATGTACCGAAGATGATTTATTTATTTTCTATAATAAAGAAGACAGTTTAGACAGTACCATTGTAAACGACACCAACATTGATGATATTAGCGAAGAAGCCATTTCATTATACAAAAGCTTGCGTGCCAAAGTAAACGAATATGCCGAAGAGTTAGGGTATAATGACTTCGATTTATTAAGGTCTTTAGGTTGCATCAAAAAAGACAAAGACGAATGGAAATTAACCTACACAGGATTATTGGTTTTTGGTAAAAGACAAGCATTGCGAAGACTACTTCCAATGGTTCGTATCGATTACATTCGAGTTCCGGGTAACGAATGGGTAGAAGACCCTGAAAACAGATTTACGACCATAGATATGCGGGGACCACTTATTGAATTGGTTCAAAGAACTTTTAGCGCTATAGCAGATGATTTACCTAAAGGATTCTTGTTAGGAGACGATAAATTACAGGCAGATACAATTGGTTTACCCTCAAAAGTGTTGCGTGAAGCATTAGTAAATGCTTTTATACACAGAACTTACAGAGAGAATCAGCCCATTCAAATCATCCGATACGGAAACAGAATAGAAATCAAAAACCCGGGATTTTCTTTAAAACCGGAAGAACAATTGGGAGAACCGGGATCTAAAAACAGAAACCCATTTATAGCATCAATATTCCACGAAACAAACCTTGCGGAAACAAAAGGAAGTGGTATCAGAACGATGAGAAACTTAATGGAGAAATCCTCATTAGCACCTCCAACTTTTGAAAGCGACCACACAGCCAATTTATTTACCACAAGATTATTATTGCATCATTTTCTTAACGAAAGTGATTTACAATGGTTGGACGCTTTTAGTAAATTCGATTTGAATACAGAACAAAAAAAGGGATTAATCTTTATTCGTGAAGCAGGAGCAATAGACAATTCTACTTATAGACAACTAAATGCTTGTGATGTTTTAAAAGCAAGTAACGAATTAAGAAGTCTTAGAGACAAAGGACTTATAGAGCAAAAAGGTAAAGGAAGATCAACATATTATATATCGAGTGTTATTCTTAACACAGAACCCAACCCGCTTAACACAGAACCTAACCCGCTTAACACAGAACCTGATCAGCTTAACACAGAACCCCAATCACTAACACAGGAGTTACCTTCTGAGATAAGAGAACAAATTGAGAAATTAGGTGTCCGGGAAAATGACCCTAATAAAATCAAAAATGTTATATATGAGCTTTGTAAGCATAAAAGCTATTCAGTTAAACAAATAGCATTAATATTGAATAGGAATGAAAACTATGTTTACAGAAATTATATAATTCCGATGAAAGAAGAAGGCAAGTTGCAACACACAATCATTGATATGCCAAACCATCCGGATCAAGCATACAAATCGGTTTAAACCTAAATAGTTATTTTGATGACAGAAGAAGATTACTGTCTGCCAATACTTTAATGATATGAGTACTCAAATTACTACTAGTCCAAAAGTATATATTGGTTTGGATATACACAAGAAAACATGGACAGTTTCAATCCAGACCGATTTGTTTTTTCATAAAACTTATTCGATGCCTTCAAAATCTTCCAATTTAGAGTAATATGTAAATAAAAATTTTCAGAATTATGAGGTGTATTTGGTTTATGGAGCTTAGCTGTTGGCAGAAGTATTTTTAGATATATTCTAATATCCGCTCTTTTTCAGACCATTTTATTGGCTCTTTTGTAGTTTTTTCATTAAGAAGTTGAAGTATTGATGCCGATTTTTCTATAGAATAACCTTCAGATTTGTCATTTATTATAGTCAATTTTTCATTTATTAATTTTTCATATTTTGACTTCAATGAAATTTCAAAGTTCACAATAGATTTTCTCAAATCGTTTTCAAAATAACCTGAAGTTGAACCTGTAACATAAGTGATTAAATTTATTTTTGATTTTTTAGTTATAATCGCACTAAATTTAATGTTTTTAAAGTCATCTAAATAATGTCTTAATTTAACATCTTCAACATAATTTGACTTTAAAAATGTATTTGCGTCGCTTCTGAAAGTTTCTCTTTCTTTTTCTTCTTTTTCATCTTTATATTGGATACAAAATGAATTTACAGCGCCAACGATAAAATTTGCCAAATCAAATACAGCACTTGGAACTTCTTCAATTTTGTTACAGATTTTATAGTAATATTCTATACCTGATTTGTCAAAAGTTGATTTGACTTTGTAATTTAAAGAATATGAATAAATAATTCTTCTGATTAAATCTTCTGATTCTTCAAAATTAGGAGTTTCATAATAATTTTGGTCAATCCAACCACTATCGGTAACTACTATTTTTTGATTTGTAATCGTTACAAAAACCGAAACAAATTTGTTGTTAATGGTTGAAAATGCAGTTATTATTTCTAAAGCATTATCTCTTTCTTTGAAACTTGTTAAATTACAAAAAGACTTTTTAATTTGCTCTATTACTGTTTTATTTTCCATTACTCAAAATTAATATTATCAAAGTTAATATTAATATTTTCTGTAAAACCTAATTCTTGAATTAGTTGAATAACAGATGGGAAATTATTATCAATTAACTTTGAATTTGTTTCCATACAAAATAATGAAATCCCGAAATTTATATCATTTGCAATTATTTGCGCTTCAGCTTCATTTTTTAAAGTTTCATTTTTGTAAGCTATATAATTTCCGTTTTCATCAAATGAATTGAAATGCGGAGTTTTGATTGATTGTTCTTCAAGTGGAATTTCTGGATTTTCATTCCGGTGAGCAGGACCATCAGAGTCAAATCTAAAGTATGGTTGTTTAATGAAATTATTACAGCGAAGTTTTATTCCATATTTGTTGTCTCTTTTACTTTGCTCGATCATAAAAACAATATCTTCACTAATAGTATTGTGTTGAACATTAGACTGACCGGTAAACCAAAAGACATTATTCTTTTTAGGTTGAAGAAGTATTTCTTTATTTAAAATAATTTTTTCTTCATAAACCAACTCATTAAAAAAATTAAACTGGTCTTTTATTTCAATGTTTGTTTTATTCACGATTCGTTTTTTTTATATTTCTGCCAACTTGTATATATGTCTAATAGCTATCTGACTTTATTTAAAATCAAATATATTGTTTTATTCTTACAAATTATCAAATAGATTTTTTATTTTTTGAATACTTTTCTTACTTACATATTTGTAAATCCCTGTGGTTTTACTGCTGCTATGTCGCAGTAGTTCTTATAAATAGCGTAAATCAGTGCCGCTTTCTAATAAAGGATTGGCATAACTATGGCGCAACCATTCTAAGCTTACGGCTTTTGTGATATTATTTTAATAAACAGGACATATATTTTTCCCTAAAGTATTCCTAAATAGAGCTCCCCAGGAAGTATGTTTTCCAAAACTTTTATTTCCATAAGAAACTCTCGTTAAAGAACAGGAGGCAATCAAGCGGTCTCTCTCCGGTCGTTCGCTTTGTTCCGTTCGGCTGCTCCAGTCAGTCGTCGGCAGAAAAAGCCTCCTCCCTCCGTTCCACAGTCCACTCGTCAGCTAAAAACAGCACCAGCCCCAAAAAAAGGGCAGGTACCGGTTTCGCTTCCTCGCCCTCATCTTCACACGCGCTCTCCCTGCGTTCGGTCGGGCTACTGCATCCGCAATACCGCTTCATTCCGTTTCGCTTCCCTCTTCGTTCTATAACAACGAATCGATATTGTTACACATTTTGTCACCCTGAATAAAGTCAAAGGGCGCTGCACTGCATTCCAGCAGTATTTGCGTCTGCCGCCCTCAGTTTTTTCAGCGGTTGCTCCTTCGCTCAGCCATCTGGGTTGGCTCCGTTCGCTGAAAAACCTCACTTTGCCCTAAATCAAGGTTACCCGCCAAAAAAAGGCGGGAGTCATTTATTGTTTCCCCGCCGTTACACGCTGCTATCCCTTCTCTCCATTGCGTTAGCACTCCATTCCGTTCTCGGTCTAGCGTGGCTGTTCGATTGCCGCAACACCGCCGCGGCGCTCCTCATCCGCAAAAAAAAGTTCCTTGCCCCAAAAAAGGGGCACCACTTTTTTTGCTCCTTGCGGTGCTGGGGGGCGTTAATTGCCGTTTCCACAAGAAATACCGCAAATTAATCCAAGACCACCCTGCATTTTTTCGAAAAGAAAGAGAAAAAACCAAGCAAAACTAGCGTCCATTCCTCACTCTCAGTCGGTATTCCGAAAGCTTTCGGAATCCCTCCGTTCCCGTTCGTCTTTTCCGCTTCTAGAACGGCTTTCTTTTTTTCTCTTTTTTCTTTCCTAAAAATTAGATACCAAAAAATGGAAACCATAATAAATAATTAAATCAAAAAAAAGCCTGATCTCTCGACCAGGCCTTCTTATAAATCCGGAAAAGCTTACCAATCAAATCCGGATTATTTATTTTTAGATTTTGTCAACCATTTTAAAAGGACTGATACTGCAAAACTCACAACGGCTCCCACTACCGCTAAGATAATCGTTTTTACAATATCTTCAGAAAAGATGTTGGGTATCACACTCAACAACGTCCCTGATACCGTGCCGGTTCGAAGGGAGATATTAGTCTCCATCACGAGCTTTGTTTTGGTTTTCTTGCTCTTTTTGGGCTTTATCATCAACAGTAATTTGACTAATCGCAGAGATCACCCCACCGGCAACGGCCAAATAACCGGCAACAGTAACCACGGTAGCCGGTAAAACAATGGGAGCCGCAATCACACTTCCGCTTATGGCCAACAAGGTTAAACCAACGGTTCTCAAAATCTTAAAAAACTTTGGAGTGGGCGCTTTCGCGCGTTCTACTACATTCATAATTTTTCTATTTATTTTCTAAATTATCGTCC
The DNA here is from genome assembly GCF_900129705.1 of Flavobacterium granuli. Classification (GTDB taxonomy): domain Bacteria; phylum Bacteroidota; class Bacteroidia; order Flavobacteriales; family Flavobacteriaceae; genus Flavobacterium; species Flavobacterium granuli. The sequence continues at coordinate 135,482 of NZ_FQWO01000011.1, forward strand.
TAAGGTTTAATTTTTTACAAAAAAAGCAATATAAAATGAGCTTTGAAGTTTGCATTCAATTATGCTTCAAATTACTGTTATTGCCGGGATTTAACTGTCCTTAGCTTCCGCAGTCGAGCGTCAAATGTTTGAAGAAGTCGTAAAAACAAAAACTGTTTGAGCGAAGCGAGTTTTTTTGTTTTAGACTTCGAAAACTAATTTGACCGACGAGGGAGCTCAGACTTGATTTTTTTGTTTCTTTTTTGATCAAGCAAAAAAGAAAATCAGCAACCTTAATCTTTTTCTTTTAATAAAAACGTCAATGGTAGCGAAGTAGAAGAATTAGAATGAATACTTATTTTCACTTCTTCATTGCGCTCTAAAACCGGATAAACCAAAGCTTTCAGCTTTTCAAACGCTTTTCGGGAAAAACACCCTTTACCAATTCCGCTATGCTGACTAACGGGAGCAATACAACCCAATAATTCCTTCTTAGCGTCATTGGCGGGATGGATTAAGATTAAATCTCTTCCCGGAACACTTCTCAAATGCAAATGCCATTGGAATTTCGGGCTAAATCGCTTCACTAAAACATATTCTCCTTCAGGAATACAGGAAATCCGCCTTTGATTTTGAAGCCAAGGCAATTCGATGGTATAACAAACTATTGTGCCGTTCCATTCTAAAACTCCCTGCGTTCCCTCGGGAAAATAAGTTCTGTTCAACACCAAAACCATCTTACAATCCGCTTACCTGCACCAGGGCCAACGGGTTGTAGGCACCGTTTTTCAACGGATACATTTTGCCATTCACCTCTTGAAAATACTCAACCCCAAGAGCCAAAAACAGCGGACTAACGCTGTTTGCACTAACCAAATTAGTTTGGTTAATGGCTGCCGTTGGAGTCATATCCCAAGGCAAAATTGCAGTTTCCGAACTTGCAACAACAAAAGTTTCCGCTTCAAAATTGATTTCAGCCCCAGCCGAAATAATTTTGAAATGAGTGGTTCCGCTCGGAGCCGCAATCATATTCCCAGGAAGGAATGAATCCAAATCAACTGCAATTTCTCCGGTCGCCCTGTCAATCGTTCCTACAAAAGGAGCGAATAAACTGGTGCCCAATTTCCCTCTGGCATTAAAGTCAAATCCGGCAAGCAATTCCGCCTCCCCATCAATGACATTGCGCAACCCTCTTTCGTTTACCATATCTGCCTGAATCACCTTGACCATCGCCTGCGTCAGTCTGCCCACCATTCTGCTGTCCGCCGAATTCAAAAGCAAAGTACGCAATGCAGTTCTCAACGTTTTACCGGCCTTTCCGGCTCGGCCAAACTCAGCGCAATTCTCACGCGTTCTCTGAAACGCAGGATCGCTCGCAATTCTGCTCGCATCGATGCCGCCTTTCTCACGGGCCAAATGCCCTTCTTGGGTCTTATAAAAAGTAATATCCCCGATAGTACCTTTCAACTTAATTATGCCTTTCTGCCTTGCCATAATCTCTAATTTTTAAGTTCAAAATAATCTAACTGTTCTTTCAATCATCATCCTGTTGCAACATTCCCCGATTGATTATCAGACAAAGTTGAGGTATCGACGAGGAATTTGAAAGAGGGTAGTGTACCATATGTCTTGGACCGACATAAATGACCAATATGAGCACAAATAGTACTTAGAAAAAAGCACAATAAGCCCCAAGTAACTACCTTTTGGTAAGAGATTTCATTCGGAGATTATATTTATAGTAAATTATATTTCGGTAGGAGACAAATTGGACTTAAAGGCATATCAAAGCCTAGTCAAAGGTATGGATAGAGTATGAAAACAGAAACGAAGAGGTTGTGTATCTACCCGAAGGATATACAGCGCATAACAGGGAAAAGTTATCGTCAAAGCACAAGATTGATGCAAAGAATAAGAAGAGACCTTAATAAGCTCGAAAATGAGTTTGTTTCAGTAGATGAGTTTTGCCATTATACCAGTTTAAATAAAGAGCAGGTACTAGCCTTAATTGTTGGTTGAAATTTCAACTCTCAATATTTAGCATTTAATTTTTCGTTGATCCTTAAAAAGTGAAGTGGTATTTAGGACTTTCAAAAACAAAAAATTGTGGGGATTATGTGGGGATATTTGTCAAACAAAAAACCCTAACTCCTTTATTTACAATGGTTAGGGTTTTAAACTGGCGGAGAAAGAGGCTCCGATGCCTTTATAATAGTCCCTGTATTTACTGAGCTTTCGATATGTTTTTTAAGAACAGGGTCACCAATAGGGTCACTAGACTTTCAAAGTCTTTATTTTAATAATGTAAAGGTAAGAAATAAGTGTTTAATTCTTTGATTTTTAGGGGATAAAATTATTTACTTGCTTTGTTTTTTAAAGGCTGATTTGTAAATAAGATACCATTTTGATACAATTATGAATATAATGAGAGGAAAAAATATGTTTAATAAAAAATAAAAAACGGATAGGTTCTTTCTTTATTTTCTATATCTAAAAATGGAATTACAGTGCCATTTGTAAAAGATTCTTTTATTGATTAGCTTGAGAAAGGAGTAACTTTTAAAATGTAAAATTTATTAATTATCCTTTTTTATTGATGGTTTTACAGATACAATTTTATCATCTTTTAAAATAACTAAAACATTGTTTTTTTCTTTTTTAAACTTAATTAAATTTTGGTAAACCTTGTCCATCACTTTGAAAATTTTGACCTGATTAGCATGATTGATAAACTTTAATTTTTTAAGTCATCGGTTTTCTAAATAGCCGATTTTTACCTGTTCTAGTAACTTTACATTCTCTTCAATCGTGTTTTGAAAAAACTCAGTCATAATTTTGGCAATATTACTGGAATGTATATCAATTGTGTTTTTCGTTAATATTTTTTTTATTCTGATAAAAAGATCTTCGCTTAATTGAGCAATTTTTCCCATATCTCTCCCTAAAACCCTTGCAGCAATCCAATTCAGGTTGATATACTTATCACCAAAAAGATCATTGTGTTTTTCATATATCTCATTGGCATACATATCAAAAAAATGCTTTAGGATTTTACTGATGTCTTTGACATCGTCGCGTCTTATTTCGGGACGTTCTTGAAAAGCAAGCAATTTGAGCAGTACAATACCGGGTAAGGTGCAAAATTTAAAGCGGTGTTTTTCTTCGAGTTCAGCTTCCGGAAGACCAGAATCATATATTTCCTTGAAACCAGACATATTTAGGCTGGTAAGCCCTGTTCCTTGAACAGTTACATTAGATGGTTTAGCTTCAATTTCACCAAAAGACATTAAATCTATTTGTATAATGTTTTTCTATTTAAGTACAAAGTCATTATCTTTATAAGGGATGAATCCTTCTACGTTTATGAGATATTCTCTGAGATCAGCATAAGTGTTTTTGTCATTTATAAAAATAGCAAAATCGATGACTCCAGTAACTCTGCTGGGAGGTATATTGTTTATGGCCGTCATCTAAACATCACGTGCTACGGCACCTACCAGATAAAAGTCGATATTGTATTTATTCAGTCCTTTTTCTAAAGCGGTAAGCATATTGGATTGCGACTATTATTTGTTATCATATATTCATTTTCTGCAAGCTAAACATTAGTAATAGTACTGTTTAATTTTTCATGCAAGATTTTAAGTTGAGTAAGATCTGCTAACAAAGCTTGATCTGTAAAAAAAATCTCCCTTGAAAACGGTATTTACATTTTTTGAATGATTTTTTTAAGCGTTCAAACATTTGAATAACTTCATCATTAGAATATTCAATTTTAATAAAAGATATAAATCTCTCCTGTGAAGCGAACTTCCTAAGAACCGAAAATATTCATTTTCAGGAGGATTAAAACTTACCTTATCGATTGTTTTATAGATCTTTGTGGTGCATAAAGTTACTGATAGGCTTGTTAGATTGCTAACAAATTTGTAATTTAGCTTAAGGTTAGTTAGCTTTTATTCTAATCATTAATGTTTGTGTTTAGAGCTAATTTTTAAACAAGACCATTGTGAATTGCTTTTAAAATTGTATTTTTGGTTATAATTCTTAGCATCTAACATAATATGTTATATAATTAAGTTGTGAATTGCTTTTAAAGTTGTATTTTTAATTTATCATTTTCAGAAATGAGATTAAGTAATATTATAAATAACCGTTTGTGAATTGCTTTTCAAAATTGTAATTTATAGTTGATAGCAAATGGGAGTTTATAGTTTTTGTATAATTAGATGAATGCTGTGTCTTTAGTATTTGTCAAATTTTATGCCTACTATTTAACAATATAATTTGAATAATGTTTTTTTTATTTTTTCGTGTAAGTTTGTTTATTTTCAGTATTATTAATCTTGAGATTATCTATTGGTAAGTTTTTCAGCTCTAATAAATTTTGAGTTAAAATTTATGAATTTGTAGTTTTAGATCTATTAAATTGGCAAGTGATTTTGACTAAAAGTTAATATTCTCCAATATGAATAATCTTACCTAGAGTATCAATTTGAATTTTAATGATATTTTGTAAATGAGAAGTACTTCTAACGGTTTTATAGTTAGTATCCTTTAAATCTTTTAATTCTTCAATCTTGGGATCTGAATGATGTCTGAATAGATAGTTTTTTTTTGCAATTTTTTGAACTCTAAAAATATTTGGACTAATTAAATGATAGTTCTCTGTTTTTTTTAAATCTATATCATGTGGATTAAAAGATTCAGTTGGAAATATAAAAAACTCATTTTGTTTCATTGAAAATAAAAATTCCCATCCTTTTTCGTGATTTTTATTAACAACTGAGATTCCTGAATTTTTTCGAACGACAGCATCATAAAACGAAACTACTTCTTCTTGTATTTTTCCTTTTTCATCTTTGTAAATAGAGACATGATGGTTATTTCTTGGACTAACAAAATCGGAGGGTATTGGATTGTTGTTTTCGTCTAAAATTTCATTGCCAAGATGGTCTTTTTTAGTATGTAATGCCTGTACGCTACTTACCCCACTGATCGTACAGCGCTTAATAGTAATTTTTTTTTCTTTGTATAACCAAATAGGGTTATCTTCAAGATTTGAAAAAGCTTTTTTGGGATCATCGTTAAAATGTTTCAATCTGTTTAGAAGTATTTGTTTGATTTTTGGATCGATTACTTTTTCAATACTTTTTAGATCTTTGAAATTAGTAGGAGTAATATCTTTTCGTATTGTATATTTGTCTTTCAGCCTAACCATTTTTACTTTTTCAGGAACTATATTGTTTTTTTGACTAGCTAATAAAATAGGATTCTTTGCTAGAGCATTTTTACCGGTAAAGGCTTTTTTTGGGTTGTTGTTGTTTTCAGCTAAGCGAACTAATAAAGCATCGCGGTATTTTTTTTTCGCTACATTAGCAATGTGTAGGGCTGTAAAATGAGCTCCTATTTTTTCTAAGTTTGTATCATAATGTTGTATTTTTCCGTAGACTGTTTCTTTATGTAGTTGGCCACGTGGTGTAAATTGAATTTTTTCATTGCGACTATTTTTTGATTTTGCAATATTTTTATTGCTGGTGAGGACTCTATTTTTTGTTTTATAAGAGATCAAAGTGTTTATAAGGTGTTTTTTAGTTTCTTCTCTTATATTTTTTATAGGTGGAGTGAAAAATAATTTGTTTATATGATCTTTTTCTAAGTATTTTGTTTCTGTTGTTGCAATCGTGTTTGTTATCTTATTACTGAAGTGTCGGGTACTTAAATTATTTAAACGTTCAATATAATATGGTTTAGTGAATGCAATTGTTATAGCATTCAAGGCGTGATGACGAAGGTCATAATGTTTGTTCCATTCTTTAATTTGAGATGTTAATTTTCCATTTTTTCCTTCTGCAGTTATAGTTAAATCGAGTTTGTTGTATTTTTCCCAATTGAGTTCTTTCATTACCTCTAGAAGTTCCCAGTCTTGTTGTAATTTAGTTGTAATACTAGAAGATGTTATTGTTAAGTTTGTGGAAACTTTTAGAAGAATTTTTTTGGTATTCCGCACAATATGATGAGCTTCTTTTAATTGTCTGTCAATAAAACCTTCTGGGATTTCGTTGTCGGACATTAAAAGTTTATTCTGTTTAGCTGGGCTAATTTTCCCAAATAGATTTTCAACTCTTTTTTGGAAATCACTAAATTCTCTAGGAGAAAGTGTTTCTTGTAAGAAAGAGAAGGCAGTTCTATTGTTTTTATAGATATTTAATTGTCTTTCACAAATTGTTTTATTTGAGTAACTGTCATCAAATAGGCGTGATTTTGGGATAATGTGGTCAATATCATATTCATTAGAAAAGAGTTTTGAAACCTTTATCGGTTTTCCTGTATACAGTGAAATTCCTTCGGATTCTTTCCAAAGTTTATAGCGAATAATGTCATTTCGAGTTGGTTTAAGGATTTTGAATTCATCTTGTAAAAATTTTGTAATTTGGTCGTGTTCGGCTATACTTTTGTTTATGGCCTTATTCATTTGGTTACGCTGATTATTATTTTTTTTCAACTCGCGAGCTAGTTCCACCCTAATTTCGTCTGGTCTTCCCATTGATGGATCGGCAATAATGGCATTAATCACATTAATCATTTGATTAAGGATTTTCTCCACGACAGGATTTCTTAAACTGTTTTTCTTGATTAAATCCAGCGAATCTTTTAGAATTCTATCATGATTTTGTTCTGTCGTTAACGAAGAGGAATGATTGTATCCAGAGAGCAAACAAGCTTGATCATAAATTTGTCCGTCCATTAAATGAGGCAAGACTTTTTTGATTGCTTTGGCACTTAAACTACCGTAATTGGATTGGAGATTAATATTTAAAAGAAAAGGAATGTGATTTTCTTTAAAACCAAACTTGGTCATTAAAGTTTTTTTCAAGGGTTCGTCTTCTTCACAAGAATATAGCAGATGCCATAATTGATAATAAGGTTGCTTATCAAACTCATTCCCTTGAATTGAAGAATCAAAATTGAATACATTGGTAGTGATCTTTAACGTTTCAAATATTGGAAAAACAGCTTCTTTTATTTCAAAAGGAGACATTTTAGAAAAATCCATTTGATAGCCTTCCACTTCAAGGATTTTTTCAAAGGCTTTGTAGATTGCTGTATTGGTTCTATTTCCCTCAATTTTTTTGAAGTTCACGGAGTGACTTCCTTTTTTTAAACCACAAAATGCCATTAGTTGAATATCAGTCATATTCTCTTTGAATTGAAGTTCTTCGGCTATTTGTTGTTTTAATTCTTCCTCTAATAGAAAAAGTTCTTTTGTAGTTTCATTTTTGACAACAATATTATTCAAGTTTTGCCAAATCCTAAATTCCTGAAATAATGGAGATGATTTCGGAATAGCTTTATGTCCTTTTTCAAATTCACAATGATTTATTAAATGTTTCTGTGACTTTAATTTTCTTTGGTAGAAAATGGTAATATCGCGGACTTCAGCTTTTAGTTTGTCATTCAATTCAGGATGAAATTTGGCTTGCGTTTCCCAGATTTTATCGAATTCATCTAGGTAATCCTGACGATAAAAAACTTGATTTTTTAGTTTAGAATGAGCATTATTCTGAAGTTGTTTGTATTGGAATTGCCCAACAGTTTCTTTATTAAAATGCAATTCTTTACTACGGTCGCTAATGGCACCAAGGTAACCGCTCGATTGATTAATCTGATTGTTGATTTCTGTAATGATAAAAGCGATAACTTTTAAATCAAGCGCATTGTCTAAAGCATCATTTCTCCATTTATAATGTTGTAATTTACTTTCTTCCTTAGTTCCTTGATTTTCGGCAAGTTCTATTTTTAATATTCTATTAAAATGTTGGGAAGTTAATGTTCTTGATTTTCCCTTAATCTCTTCAAGTAATTCATTATTTATTTTTTGAGAATGAAACTGTTTTTGAAACTTTACGATTTTTTCTAGTTCATTTTGCAAATCAGAACGATAAAAATCGGGGATATGATTATTTCCATTTGACAGCGACTTATAAACCCATTGTCCGGGGGTCAAATTGTGTTCAAACAATTCTTTGGCAAGGATCATTGCGTCAACAGCTTCACCATCTTCGATCACATTTAGTTTTCGATTACTTTTATAACCACGTTTTTTGTTTAACATTAAAAGTACCTTAACTAGTTCCTCTTTGGTAATGGCTTCAGAGGCAGATTTAGCTCTTAATTCATAAGAAGAAAAAGTAGTTTGTTTACCCGTTTCAGAGTAAATAAAATCATCAGAAATGAAATTTAGGTTGTTAAATATCTCTAAAATTGCTGTTCTTCTTTGTTTAAAGCGTTGCAAGCCTCTCCTTGCAGCACGTTTTAAAGTCCTGTCAGTATTGATTGAAATTGATTTTCCCTTTTTGAAATCATTTTCTTCCTCTGAAGAGAGCGATACAATACGCACACCAGTATCAATAATTTTTGATACTTCATTTTCGTTTTGTGCTTCGTTTATAAATGCCCATCCGATTGTGGTAACATCTACATTCAATCCCAATATTTTATTCATATCGACAGAATTAGTTTTTAAATTTAGTGATTTTTTACTTTTTATAAGGAAATTTCAAGTAGAAATTAATTTTTTATTGTATACTTGTATTACAATTTTGAAGCAATTCACAATAAGGATTATTCCGTTGTGAAAACATTCAAAGCGGCATCTTTAGGGTTGTCGCTTTTTTTTTTTTTTTGATTTTTATTGGGAGAATGAATTTATTCAGGGAGTCAATACCCTTGGCTGAAGTAGAACAATGCTATGGATTAAGACAAAATCCATCTCCGAAGAGTGTACAGTATATTAATGTCTCTTGCCTTTTTATTTATCTTTTTTAATCAGTTACTAGTGGAAGCATTATGTGAAATTCCTTTAAAAAAAAACAGATATTTGGAATATTAGATAGGATATATCGAAAAAAAGAGAAGGTAATTTTTCTGTCATAGGTAAGTACCTAATAGTTCTATGAGGAAAATATACTTTTTGTAGAATATTAGTTATTGTGAATGATTATCGAATCAGCTCTAGAGTACGCTCATCTTGTAATCCACTGAAATATTTATCCAATACTTTAAGAAATACAGGATTTGTATTTTCAATATTGGCAAATATTGTCATACAGGAGTGCAGTTTAAGATTGTCCTGACTTCCAAAAATTTGTGTTATTTCTTTTTTGTTAAGATTTAAGAGCTCCTCAGAAATTTCGATAAGATGTTTGCCAAGTATGGGATGTGCCAGATAGGAAGAGGCCATTTCTAGACTAGTGATATGATAAGAATTAGCTGTTTCATTGAAATTTAGCCCTTTGGTTTGTGGGAAAACAGACCACATCCAGTGGGTTTCTTTTTTGCCATTTTTTATTTCTGAGAGCGCTTTTAGGTATACCTGATTTTGTGCATCTAGAAATTTGATTAAATTCTTATTTGTGTTCATTTCTTTAATTTGGTTACATTTAGTCAATCTGAATACTAAATTAATAATTTATTCGGCATAATGTATTCATTTTTTCTCTGGCTAAGTTAGCATGTCCAGTTAGAGAATTTTCTTTATAAATAAAATTTTCATTTTTTTGTATGTAAGAAAAGCACATAGTTTGCAGTTAAAATTTTGTAAATTATTGAATTTGGTTAGTTGTTTATAGTTGAAAAAAGTAGTTTCGAGTTTTAATAGAGCACAATAATTATTAAGTTATCCAAAATAGTTTTTTTGCAATAACTATTTGGTAATTAAACTACTACAAAAAAAACATGAAATTTAAATCACTAATTGTATTATTCCTTACGACAGTAATAGTTGTTATGAATTCTTGCACTGCAGACCCTTACGAAGAACCTTTAACATCAGTGACTCCTCCGACGACGCCTCCAACGACTCCTCCGACGACGCCTCCAACGACGCCTCCAACGACGCCTCCGACGACGCCTCCGACGACTCCTCCGACGACTCCTCCGACGACTCCTCCGACGACGCCTCCAACGACGCCTCCGACGACGCCTCCAACGACTCCTCCAACGACGCCTCCAACGACGCCTCCGCCTTCAGATCCGAATAATTATTCTTATAGTAGTTCTGAAATTCAGTTGATGGATTTAATAAATAACTACAGAGTAAGTATTGGTTTAAATTCTTTAGTTAAAAGTAATTTTATTTCCTCAAAGGCAGAAGAGCATAATAATTATATGCTTAGCACAAATATTCTGAGTCACGATAATTTTAATACTCGATCTCAAGATATAATGAAAGTATTAGGAGCTAAGGCAGTAGGTGAAAATGTTGCATATAATAGTAGTACCGTACAAGCTGCTTTTGACGCTTGGTTGGCTAGTTCTGGTCATAAGGCTAATATTGAGGGGACTTACACTCATTTTGGTATTTCAATTAGAGTAAATTCAGTGAGTGGTAGAAAATATTACACAAACATTTTTGCCAAAATATAATTGATTTTTTATATAAAAGAGGCTGTTTTATAACTTATAAAACAGCCTCTTTTTGTTTATTGCTCGAACTCTGATTCGATATCGGTCCTATTGAATTCTCCAGTACTAATTTTAGTTATACTTTTTTAAAATCATAAAGAGATTATAATCGACTAAGTTAGTCAATTACAAAATCAATCTTTTTAATATTAATAAAGGCTTAGTAGATTTATTATTTAAAGGTAATTTTATCCCCCTTGACTTCAGTAATGAAATTTTTCATGGTACAATTTCTTATCTTAATAGTTCATTTATCAAAAAAAAAGTCTACTTTATTCTAATCAATTGCCCCAAGATAATTATTGAAGTAAAAAAGTATGGAGGGCTTTATGTTAGACTTTGTTTTTTGCTAATGCTTTAGACTTCCGTTTTAATTTATCAATAAGAGCGTCGGCTTTTTCATTTTGACCAATGAATCGTAAAGATTCGGCATACCGATAATAATACAAAGGTTCTAAATCAGAGGTCATTGCAAATAGCTCGCCGTACCATACTGCTGCTTTATCTAATTTAGAATTTGAGTATGATGAATTTCCTAATTTTTGAAATAAATCAATTGATTTATAGCCTTTTGCAGCAACTCTTTCATAGGTTTTTATGACATCAACATAAGCATACTTATCGCTTATTTTATCGGTTACATAATTTTTTTCGTTTTGGGCAGAGCTGCTAAATGAAAAAAGAATTAAGAATACTAAAACAGCTAGTTTTTTTTTCATAGGAATTATTTTAAAAGAATCTAGGGGTTGTCATTTTTTTATTTTTGTTAAATAATTCGTATCGTAAGAAAACTTCATGTGAACCAGAATTATAATTGTTAAGTTCTGTTGTTTCATGATCATAACCATAGCCTATATACAAGGCATCAGAAACCTGAAAACCAACCATTGCACTCAATGCAGCACTCCATCTGTAGGCAACTCCAATCACAAATTTATCATTAAACAGGAGGTTTCCTGATATATCAACTTGAAGAGGAGCTCCTTCTACCATTTTGGTAAGTAAAGCTGGTTTGAATTTTGCAAAGTTATTTAAATCAATGACATAACCTGCAATTAAGTAATAATTAATTTTTTCTTTAAAAATTCGCACTGTATTATCATCATAACGGTTTGTTTCTATAAAATTAGGAACAGACAAACCTACATAGGCCTTGTCAGAATGATAGTAAACTCCTGCACCTATGTTAGGGGAGAACTTATTATGATAGTCATGTAGACTTGGGTCATCATCCACAGGATTTAATTTGTTCACATCTAAATCGAATAGATTTGCGGTTGCTTTAATACCAAAAGAGAGTTTGAAAGTCTCTGATGTAGGAACGGTATAAGATAAATCAGCTGAAAGTGTGTTTTCACGTGTAGGCCCAATTCTGTCATTTATTAGTGATATTCCCAATCCTAAATTACTTTCGTTTAAAGGGGTATTTATTGATACCGCATTGGTGACAGGCGCACCATCAAGTCCCACCCATTGCGTACGATGTAAGGCAAATATGCTCATGGCCCCTCTTGATCCTGCATAAGCTGGATTGATTGAAATGGTATTATACATATATTGTGTAAATTGTGCATCTTGCTGAGCATAACTTAGAGCTGTAGTTAACAGTAAAGCGGATAGTAGTACTCTTGTCTTCATTTGGCTTAGTGTTTTAAACCTGAGGATTGCTAGCCCTCAGGGATTAGATTTGAGTTAAATTTATCTTGTAAGGTATAAGTAACCATCTTTTTTGTTAATCTGGATTTTATTGTTACCATCCAAAGAAGTATAATTCAGAATATAGAAATAAGTTCCTTTTGGTAAATCAGAAGACTGCTTAACATTAGATTTTCCGTCAAAGGCATTCGAACTATTATTATAGTTTTGGGTCTTATAAACTAATATTCCAAAACGGTTATATATTTCAAGTGTATTTTCGGGATAGCAACTTGTGTCAGTAATATTATCTATGGTAAATGTTTCGTTAATACCATCCCCATTTGGAGAGAAGGCATTATGAACTTCAATTATACCGCAGCCTAATACAATCTTATCACAGTCATCATTTACGGTCATATTAATTACCACACTCCTAGGACAGGCCGCAGTATTAATTTTATATTCAAAATGGTAATTTCCTAGAGGAACTCCTAGTGAAGTAAAGATACTACCTTGTAGTGTTCCTGTATTATCGCCAATCCATATTCCACCTGTTGGGGTGCCTTCAGGGAGTAGACTATTTAAGTCAACTGCTGCAGGATTAGCATTGCAGGCAGAACTGGAAACTGTTATTACGTTGCTGCTGACAGTAACATTTATGATTTGAATAAATTCAGTTTTGTTATTGCATGGGTCAGTAGCATTCCATTTTCTAATAATTGAGTAAGATGCTGATGTTACATTGATAATCTTTTCAGTAAATATTACCGGGACACTGCCTGAGCAATTGTCTATTGCCGTTAGCTTTGCAGCAGTGGGTATTTGATCGCAATTTACTGTGATTTCCATCGTAGGTAAAGTTTCTACAAATACTGGAGCAGTGGTATCTTTCACAATTATAGTTTGTGAAGCTGTTGAAGTATTTCCACAACTATCAATCGCTGTCCAAGTTCTAGTTACCGAATAGGATCCAGTACATTCTCCGTTATTTGTTAGGTCATTAAAAGTCAACTGAAAATCTGAACCACAAGAATCTGTTGCAGTTGCTTTAGCAAAGGTTAAAATTTCTGAACATTCAATAGTTGAAACCCCTGGTAAAACGGCAATCACTGGAGCAATTACATCTTGTACATTTATAGTTTGTGAAGCGGTCGCATTATTACCACTATCATCAGTCGCTGTCCAGGTTCTGGTTATAGAATAGGAGCCAGCACAAGCGCCTGGATTTGTTGTGTCTAAAAATGTTAAGGTAAAAGGGCTGCAATCTGTTGCTGTTGCTTGAGTAAATTGCGGGGTTGCGTTACAATCAATGGTTGTTGATTGTGGCAGACTTGCTATTACTGGTGCTGTTGTATCTTCGATAGTAAATATAGCAGTAGTGTAACTAATGTTATAGTTATCCAATGCATTTACAGGCACAAGCGTTGCACTGATTGTGTATGGACTTCCTGCTACCGTTTCCCCTGCTGTTCTTGTGTAAGTAGCAGTTATTCCATCTTGAGGTATATTACCTGTTAACGTTCCTGTAAGTATAGGGTCGGATTCTCCGCAGTTTTTACTAGCTGGATCAACCGTTACGGTCAACATAATTTTACCGATCGCATTGTCCACAGTTCCATTGGCGGTATTGTAGTTATTGTTTCCTGCAAAGCTCCATACATCAGCGGTATAAGTTCCCCCGTTGGTGTGTGTTGTTGCGCTTACATCCATCAATGCCGTAAGATCTGCCGGAGTGGATTCCACCCCAATAGCCGTAAAGGCAGAAGTATGAGGATTTCCATCGTAAGGAAGCGAGTAAGGAGTAACCGTGATTAGGGCATCCGCTTTGTTTATTGTTACTGTCGCATTACCACTAGCAGGGTTATAGCTTTCATTACCATCGAATGTCCAGGCTACTAATCC
>NZ_FQWO01000016.1 GCF_900129705.1 Flavobacterium granuli
TATGCTACTGTTACACTGCCTAATTCTAATTCAGATTTTATACAAAGTTAACGTCATTTTATATTGCTTTTTTTGTAAAAAAATTAAACCTCGAAATGTCATAGGCCGATAAATCTCTCCAAGCCTGATCAATATCATCCTCGGCATTTTCTACCGCTTTTCTGATGGCCGAATCACCACCGGCTATGATGCCTATAATCCAGTTGTCCGGAACGCCAAAAGTAGGAGGACATTCAGAGGCATCAAGAATACCAATTCGTCCCGAGGTGCCCGCTCCGATATAAAATAGTCTTCCGCCGAGTTTCATTTTAGAAACAATACTATCGACTAATTTTTCAATATTTGGAATTTGTTTTTCAACGATATCAGCGACTTTTTTATCTTCATTATTTATATTGGAGAGTAGCTCATTTGTACTCATTTTATCTAAGTTAGAGTAGAGGGATTCCTGTTCTGTATCTGGGTTGGTTTTGGCCATTTTGTGTAGTATTAACGGTTTAGAGATGTTTTTTTTTAGACTTATTTAGCGAATGAGTAAGCATTGATTTAATAGATTAGATATTTCACTCTCATTTTTTTGAAGGAAGTCAAATCTTTCTGCCAACTTTTTCTTATTTTATTTTCAGGAGTTCCGCTTTCAATTTGCTGTTGTAATTTTTTGGTTCCGGCAAGTTTGGTAAAAAAAGGATTAAAGAATTTAGTTTTGTCAGTGGTATTTTGATAGGCTTTAATGAGCCATTTTAGTTCTAGTTGGTTTAGTTTAGGATAGCTGGTCAAATCTTCGCCAAAGCATTTTTTTCCATTATAGAGCGGATCTTTTGCTCCAAAATTGGGTTTAGGAGTAAAACTGAAATTGCTTTTAGTTAAAAAAGGAGAGCCATAAATTTGGAATTGTTTTTCGGTTCCACGACCCACACTTACATTAGTGCCTTCAAAAAAGCATAAACTTGCATATAGATTTATAGATTGGTCGTTGGGTAAATTTGGCGAAGGTTTTACAGGCAAGCTATAGTCCATTTTTCGGTTATAGCTCGAACAAGGAATTACGGTCAACTTACATTGGGCCGCATTTTTTAGCCATTTTTCGCCATTAATCATTTGAGCATATTCCCCGATGGTCATTCCGTGAAGAAGTGGAATAGGGTGCATGCCTACAAAACTTGTAAACTCTTTTTCCAAAAGCGGTCCGTCAACAATCGCCCCGTTAGGATTGGGTCTGTCAAGAACTATAAGCGGAATTTTATTTTCGGCACAGGCCTCCATCACATAATGCAAAGAAGAAATATAGGTATAAAAACGTGCCCCTACATCCTGCAAATCAAATATCATAATGTCAATTCCGGCTAATTGTTCCGGCTTGGGTTTTTTGTTATCTCCATAAAGAGAAATGATTGAGAGTCCGGTTTGGGCATCTTTTCCATCAACAACATGTTCACCCGCATCAGCAGTACCTCTAAAACCGTGTTCAGGGGCAAAAATGGTTTGAATTGTTATTTTTTTTGCCAATAAAAAATCGACCAAATGTGTTTTGTCAGATAAAATCCCTGTTTGATTGGTAATGATTCCTACTTTCTTATCTTTTAATAAAGGCAGGTATTTTTCATAATTATCAGCACCGGTTTTGATTGTAGTATTCTCGTTTTCTTTTGTGTTGTTTTTTTCAACAGCTTGGAATGAATAGCAATTGATATTAATTATTAAGATTAAAATATAAATACTATTTTTAAAGGAATTGTACATATTTGAGTGTTTTTTAAAATGATAAATTAATCAAAAGCTTCAAGTATAAATATGCAGTTGAATCAAATTTTCAATGAAAAATCATAAAATAAAAAATATTTTTATATGGAAAAGACTAATTCTTATAATGAATTAAATCAAACCACTTTAGAGTTGTTGTCTAAAGTGGTTCAAATAAGATAATTAGTTATTGGTGTACCATCCAATAGTGGGTATATTTACAGTAGCACTTGGTGCGCCAGCAGATAATCCTCCGAGGAATCCTCTACAGAAAATTGTGTAAATTCTACCAGCTCTTGGAACAAAAATACCAGTTCCTGAGTTAGCCTGATTTGCTATAAGAGAAGGAGAAGCAAGAGTAGGATTATTTGTTACTGAGCCCGGAACACGTAATTGTATCTGATATCCTCTTGCATCAGATGGGTCTTGTGCTTCAATAGCGATAAATTTCTCGTCTCCACCTTTGAAAGTTACGTTTTTGTAGGTTTGAATCTCTTTTGTCACCGTGGTAGCCGCACCAGAAATAGAAGTAGTTTTAATGATTCCTAAATCAAAACCAGTAAAGGGAGTATTACTTATTACATTGATAAAGCGTATATATGCTTTGGTCTTGTCTAAAGCTACTGAAAAGTCGTCATTAATTTGATAAGTAGAATAGGTTACAGGGGCGATGTTTGGAGGTGATCCAATTAAGAAATTACTGTAATATTTTCCTTTTTCAGTCACCAATTTTCCAGCAACACGTTCTACCGCAGGAATTTCAGGGGCTGTAGAGGTGGCTGCAATTTTAGGAGTCACAACACTGAATGGTTGATCACCCGATTGTACCAAACCATAAAGAGTTACGGGGTAAACAGAACCAAATGTAGTTCCAATAGGGAGACCAACAGTGACTCCAACGGAAGAAATTTTATCGGCTCCCATAAAATAGTTTACTTGAAAATTAGTTCCATTAGAACCAACAGCAGAATGAATAAATTTTACATTAGCGGTGTTTTTAGGAGCGCTTGTTGCATAAGGCGTGAAATCGTGTTCGTCTCCACATGAGGCTAACATTGCCAATACTAGGAGTGGTAAAGTCACCTTTTTTATTGTGTTAAATATATTTTTCATTTAATATGTTTTAAAGTTTTGATAAATTACGGTTTAGAGTACCACATTTCCACAGTATGATAATCCACTTTGTCTGCACCAATTGCTTGTAAAGAGGTAAAATTCCATACATATTCAGAATTAAATCTAGGACGTACTCGGTACGGCAATTTCCCCCCATTGTCGGCAAATAAACCACTACCAGTAGGAATAGCCATTGTTTTGTAGATATTTACATTGTCGTAGTGGTATTTACGCATATCTGTCCAAGCTTCTAAATTTCCAAAACCAAAGAGTGAAATGTATTTCTGAAGGATGATATGACTCATCGTCAAGTTGGCTTCTGCAGGAACCACGTTTATGTTAGTTAGAAAAGCTGTTTTTTCTGCAGTTGTTATGAGAGTTGTAATTGGGTAAGTTGTACTAACAACGGTATTTAAATTTACAAAATCAATGCTCGCTTCAATTCCTTTTTTGTATGCTTCCAAAGCCATAGTTTTATCTCCTTTAATGAAAGCTGCTTCGGCTTTGATAAATTGAATTTCAGCATAGGTCATAATAGGGAAGTTTGCTTTGTCTCTAAAAATATATCTACCAGGAGTGGTCACTGTTCCTGCCACAAAAGTACCCCAAAGGTTTGGAATTCTACTAGGCCCATTTGTTGATGAAGCTGTAGTATTTAAAGGGTTTCCTATGAAAGTGTATTTCGCTGGATCTGGATTTGCTGCCGATGCTGGAGCCGTTTCAGACAATCCAATTGATGGAGCTAGAATTCTGGACATACGTGGGTCGGTAGCTCCAGTAAAAACAGTTCCATTCATGACTCTAACCATAAAATCTGTTTGACGGAAATTGGCAAAATTGTTTCTACCAGGCCCATTGAAATTAGAGTCAGCAGATACCGTTCCATTGTAATTAATCAAGGCATTGTCTGTATTAGAAGCCAAAGACTTATCACATGCTTCAATTACTTTATCAGGATTATAAGTTGATTTATTGATTTGATTGTTCAAATTACGAGCTACAATACCCCAAGCAAATTTAGTCCATTTGGCTCTGTCTCCGTTATACATTTTGTCACCTACACCAGTGTAAGTAGCTGAAACTTTACCATCAGTACGTGCTAGATCGGCTATTCCTTCGTTTATCAAACGCAATACTTCAGCGTAAACCTTGTCTTGAGTTACATAGTCAAACGACATACGTTGTGTAAAGGCTTGATCAAAATCAATCAATTCGGAATGATAATCTGTAGCCACTTGCCATGACCATGCTCTAATTACTTTTGAAATACCTGTAATGTCGTGGCGTTCTTCGGCCACTGCTTTTTCTTGCATTCGGGTTATATTTAAACCGAGCGTAAAATAAGCCATTTTCCAAATATCCCCCCCTTGATCATTGTTTGCAACATATCCGTATCTGTCCCATTCGTTTCCAGTAGTTGCATTACTGAAATATTGGACATATCTCCCTAAATAGCGATTGTCAAATTGCAATCCTACAGCCATTTGTTGTTCAATTGGCGGCAACAAAGCTTGCGCAGAAACGTCAACAGGGAAACTAGGATTTACGTTTAAATCTTGTAAGTTATCACACGAAACTACAGTGGTCAATAAACCTAGTGTAGCTATATATTTTTTTATATTTTTCATTTTATATATGTATTAAAATCCTAATTTTACTCCAATATTCAAACCTCTAGGCGTAGAAACTGTTCCAAAGTCAAAGCCAACTCCTCCAGCGCCACCAGCAGAAGCATTTAGTCCGTTAACTGCTGGATCTGCACCTGTATAATTAGTTATCATAAAAGCATCAGTCATCGTTATATTGAAAGATAAAGATTTAATGGCTGTTTTCTGTAATGTTTCTGAAGGCATTCTATAGCTCAACGTAATATCTCTCATTCTCAACCAATTAATATCTTTTTCTATAAAATCAGCATCTACAGCACCAGATCTATAATATTCATTTTGTAAATAAGGAGTTACTGCGATGTTATTTTGAGTAGGAGTGGCTGAGTTTTCTAATCCGTCTCTTAGTACACCTTGTACAACGCGAGGTTGTTCTCTGTCTAAAGTTCTTGTGGAGATTCCGTTTTGGTACATCCAAAATTCGGTACCGTTAAATATATCTCCACCTTTGCGAATATCTAATAATACTGATAAACTTAAGTTTTTGTATTTGAAAGTATTTTGAAAACCAATTACAAAATCAGGATTTCTGTCTCCAGCTATAATAAAGTTCGGGTCTTTAAGAGGGTAACCTGTACTTGGATCTACTAATATTTGGCCTGAATTATTTTTCAAATAATCTACAGCTGTTATTGTAGTCAAAGGATTGCCTACTTTTACACCGCCTCTAACGTTATTGTATAGCCAAGTGTCAGAAAGATAATATTCCGTCACAGCATCAGGAAGATTCAATAGTTCAGAGCGAGTTTTATTGAAATTGGCACTCATATCCCAAGAAAAATTAGTAGTTTTCACTGGAGTAGAATTTAAAGTAATTTCTAAACCTTCGTTTCGTAGGTCTCCAAAATTAGCTGATGTTAATACAAATCCTGTTCCATAACTTAAACGCATGTTTTTTAAGATAGGATCAACAGTTTTGGTGCTATAAACCGTAACATCTAATCCTAAACGGTCGTTGAAAAATTTCAACTCAGTACCAAATTCGAACGATTTACGGAATTCAGGAATTAAATTTGGATTTGCACCCGTCACTCCATAAGCATATCCGCCATTTGTTGTCAATTGTGGTTGAAAAACAGGAACTGCCGAATAAGGTGAAGGAATATTTGCGGCTTCAGCATAGGAGGCTCTTATTTTTCCGTAAGACAATGTATTTTTGTCTTTTAGACCAGGCAAGTTAGTAAACATAAAACTGCTTGAGGCCGAAGGATAAAAAAACGGATCTGGTAATACTGAAACCCAATCTTTACGTCCTGTTAAAGATAAAAAAACAATTTTATCATAATCCAAATTCAATTCTGTAAAGAAACCAATAATACGGCTTTGGATGATTCTCTCTTGTGATCTTTGTGTTGTAGCATCTGTATTATTGATAGAATTAAAATTAGGGTCAAAATACTTGCTTCCTGATGTAGATAAAATTCTAAAATAATTATCGTTGATTGCATTACCAACCATAATTTTAGTATTGAATTTTCCAAAAGATTTGTTGGCAGTT
The DNA here is from genome assembly GCF_900129705.1 of Flavobacterium granuli. Lineage (GTDB taxonomy): Bacteria > Bacteroidota > Bacteroidia > Flavobacteriales > Flavobacteriaceae > Flavobacterium > Flavobacterium granuli. Next base: position 6,022 of record NZ_FQWO01000016.1, read on the forward strand.
CCTAAGAAAGTGGAGTTCAAGTTACTTGTACTATTATAGTAGGTTTCTATGAAGCCACCTGTTGAAGTTCCTGCAGCTGATTCAGGGTGAATTGCCCTGAATCCTTGGCCTGAATTCACATCCCAACCTACACGAGCAGTAAAATTTAACCAAGATGCTGGGTCGTAAATTAATCCAACATTACTAACAAAACGGTTGTTCCAGTCAGTAGACAAGTTTTTATTTACATCCCAAAAAGGGTTATCCGTTTCTGTGTCTAAGGCTCCTGAAGTGATTTTTTTTCTTGTCCCGTCTATATTTAAATAATCGCGAACATCTAAGTTTTGAGGCCAACCTAATAATGTCAGTAAATAACCATTACTTCCTGTTAATCCTCCTGAACCCCCTTTTGATGCCTTTTGATTTTCAGATTTTGTAAAACTAAAAGTACCTTCGGATTTAAATTTAGGAGAAATTTTTGCAGTAGCATTCAGGCTTGCTGTTAATCGGTCGTAAGAAGTATTTGGAGTAATTCCTTCTTGGTTTAAATTGCTCAAAGATAATCTGTAAGAAGAGGTTTCAGTGCCTGCTTCAAACGATAAATTATGAGTGGTAGAAGTGCCTATTTTAAAAAAATCACCAATATTATCATAGAGTTTTGTTCCAGGAGTAAAAGCTTCTCCAAATTGTCTTCTGTAATCCGTATTAGTGATTCCTCCAGACCCCCTTTGATAGACTTTTTGAGTTTCAGGAAAACGATAGATTTGATCTAATCTAGTATTGGTAGAATAGCTAACTCTTCCAACTCCTTTTCTTCCTTTTTTTGTAGTAATAACAATAGCACCATTACCAGCCTGCATACCATAAAGAGCAGCAGCTTCTGGACCTTTTAGTATCGTAATTGACTCAATATCTTCGGGGTTAATATCCGCACCTCTATTGGTGTAATCTTGGTTTCTATTTGGAGCATTTGAAATCATTAAACCTTGGTCTAATGTTTCGTTACTCACGGGTAAACCATCTACGATATATAGAGGGGTATTGTTACCACTTAAAGAGTTTACACCTCTTAATTGAATAGCAGATGAGGCTCCAGGAGCTCCAGTACTACTTGTAACTGTTAAGCCTGCAATACGACCTTGCAGTGCGTTGGCAAAATTAGAACGTTGGGTGTCGGCAATTTCCTGTCCTTTAACCGCTTGTGCAGCATATCCTAAAGAAGATTTGTCTAAAGTTCGACCCATAGATCCGACAATTACTATTTCTTTTAGACTTTGTACACCTTCGGTTAAAATTATGTTCATTGAAGAACTTGTTATTTTTACTTCTTTAGTTTCAAAACCAATAAAACTAATGCTCAGAATATCTGAAGATATTGCTTTAATTGCGAATTTCCCATCAAAATCGGTCGTGGTACTAGTAGCAGTACCTTTAATAAGAACTGTAGCTCCCGGGATAGGAATACCATCGGCTTTATTTTTTACAGTTCCAGTTATTGTTTTTGTTTGCGCAAAGGTAGTTTGGACCAACAAAAACAAGAATGAAATAAGGAATGATTTCTTCATAATTATTTTGGTTTTTTTATGGTTATTTAGCAAATATATTTAAATATTGCATATAAATGCAATATTTGATGTTTATTTTAAAAAAATAAACTGAATAACGCAAAATAATGCAAATTTAAACTGTTTTTGAACTATATATAAGGATGGAATATTGAAATATTTCCAATTGTTGCAAAGTTGTCTCTATAATTGAATTAAATTATTTGATATATTTGTGGTGAATTTAAATTTTTAAAAAATGCTAAAAGCTGAAAGACATAAGTATATAATGACTAAACTGATTGAAGATGAAAAAGTTGTTACTGCAGATTTGGCTTTGGCTTTAGATTTGTCGGAAGATACGATAAGAAGAGACCTAAATGAGTTAGATCGCAAGAAGCTTCTTGAAAAAGTATATGGAGGGGCGATACAAACCGCGGAGAAAGCTGTTGATGTGTTTGATATTGTTATTTCAGCCGAGGAGGAAAAGAAAAGAATTGTTACAAAAGCGTTGTCTTTGCTGGCTGACGGACAGGTTATTATAATGAGTGGGGGGAGTACTAACTTGGTTTTTGCAAAGTTAATTCCTTCCGATTTGAAGGCGACGATTTACACCTATAGTTTGCGAATAGCGATGCAATTGTCGCAGCATCCGAACATAGATTTGATATTTATAGGAGGTAAAATGCAGAAAAATGCAATGGTAACTATTGGTATGGATGTAATTCAGGTTTTGTCGAAGATTAAAGCTGACATTTGTTTTATTGGCGCCAGTAGTATCAACATGAAACAAGGTTTGACAGAGATTGGTTATGAAGTGTCAATTGTTAAGAAAGCGATGATTGAGTCCTCTGATAAAGTAGTTTCGATGTTTGCTTCCAATAAATTAAATACTAAAATGCCGCATGTAGTTTGTGAACTTAATCAGTTAGATACTATAGTTACAGAGCTGGAACCTGAAGATGTTAGATTGGAAGAATATAGGAAAGCAGGGGTTTTTATATTGTAATTTTAGTATTTAAGCATAGTTTGTGCGTTGTTTTGCATTTTGTTATTTTTTAAATGTTAAATAATGCAAGATAATGTATTTGTTTCGTTTTTTGTTTATATTTGTTAAACGATCTTTATCCAGTAATTCAGTTTTAAAAAATCATCAATTAGATAAAAAAAATAATATTCCCAAGTTTCATCAATTGTTGCTTTGGAATTTGTTTTATTAATTCAATCCAAGAACAAACCGAAAATATAAAAATGTGTTTTAAAGTCGCTAATCGCTTCTTTGATTAAATAAGAAAGAACGCATACAGTTTTCATGTTTTTATAAAAAAAATAGCACCACATAAATGTCTCATTCTCTTCAATTGCAACAATTATCCGATTCGCTAGAAGGAACTCTTTTCTATGACGAATTGCACACCACAATATATGCTACCGATGCTTCGGCTTATAGAATTAAGCCAATTGCTGTAGCGATTCCAAAAACAGAAGATGATATTGTAAAAATTATTCGCTTCGCTGACCAAAATAAGATTTCAATTACTCCTCGCACTGCGGGAACTTCTCTAGCGGGACAAACGGTAGGTAATGGGATAATTGTGGATGTTTCCAAGTATTTCACAAAGATTGTGGCTTTTGATCCCATAAATAAAACTGTGACCGTTCAGCCGGGTGTGATTCGGGACGAACTGAATTTGTTTTTAAAACCACATGGTTTGTTTTTTGGGCCTAATACTTCTACTTCTAATAGATGTATGATTGGCGGAATGGTGGGGAATAACTCTTCCGGTACCACGTCGATTCGTTATGGTGTTACGCGGGATAAAATTGTGGAGATAAAAGCTGTTTTGAGTGATGGAAGTAAGGCGGTGTTTCAGGAAATTTCCTCAGAAGAATTTATAGAAAAGACAAAAGGCGATTTGCTCGAAAATAAGATATACAAAACAATATATGAAGAACTTTCGAATGCCGAAAACCAGAAAGAAATTGTAAAAGAGTTTCCAAAACCCGAAATTCATAGACGAAATACGGGCTATGCAGTCGATTTATTGTTAAAATCAGAGCTTTTTTCCGGAACTGAAAAAACAATAAATTTAGGAGAATTGCTTTGCGGAAGTGAAGGAACTTTGGCGTTTACGACAGAGATCACTTTGAAAGTAGATAAGATTCCGCCAACGAACAGTGTTATGGTCGTTGCACATTTTCACAGTATTCAAGAAAGTTTAGAGGCTGTTGTGACGGCAATGAAGCATCATTTGTATACCTGTGAAATGATGGATGACACGATTTTGAATTGTACCAAAACCAACAGAGAACAAGCTAAAAACAGGTTTTTTATCCAAGGCGATCCTAAGGCAGTTATTATGCTCGAAGTAGCCTCGCATTATAGTATGGAAGATGCCGAAGAGCAGGCCAATGAATTGATAGCAGATCTTCAAAAAAATAATTTTGGTTATGCCTTGCCTAAAATTTACGGCGCCGATATCGATAAGATAAACGAGTTGCGAAAAGCAGGTTTAGGACTCTTGGGAAGCATTGTAGGAGATGATAAAGCCGCAGATTCTATAGAAGATACGGCTGTAGAATTGAGTGATTTGCCAAATTATATAGCCGAATTTTCGGCCATGATGCAGCGTCATGGGCAGAGTGCCATATATTATGCACATGCCGGAGCCGGAGAATTGCATTTGCGCCCCGTTTTGAATTTAAAGACAAAAGAAGGTTTACACCAATTTAGGAATATTGCTACCGAAGTCGCCATTCTGGTTAAAAAATACCGAGGTTCGCTTAGTGGGGAACACGGGGACGGAATTGTACGTGGTGAATTTTTGCCTTTTATGATTGGTGATAAAAATTACGAATTATTGAAACGCATTAAAAATGCCTTTGATCCAAATGCGATTTTAAACATTGGAAAAATTGTAAACGCTTCCAAAATGGATGAAAATCTTCGAGTAGAAGCAGGTAGGGCAGAACCAGATATTAAAACAATACAGGATTTCTCAGATAGTATGGGGATTTTGCGTGCAGCAGAGAAGTGTAATGGTTCTGGTGATTGCAGAAAATTACCTTCGGCAGGAGGTACGCTTTGTCCAAGTTACCGTGCCACGCGTAATGAAAAAGATACCACTCGGGCTCGAGCCAATGCACTGAGGGAATATTTGACCCATTCGGAGAAGGACAATAAATTCGATCATGAAGAATTATATAAAGTATTTGAATTGTGTGTAAGCTGTAAAGCCTGTGCGAGCGAATGTCCAAGTAATGTTGATGTGGCTACTTTGAAATCGGAGTTTTTATACCAATACCAAAAAGCAAACGGCTTTTCTATTCGAAATAAAATATTTGCTTTTAATGCCAAACTCAATAAAATGGGAAGCATGATGCCTTCGATTACTAATTTTGTAGCCAATTTGTCGTTGGTTAAGAGAAGTATGGGAATTGCACCCAAAAGACAAGTTCCTCTTTTGGCTCCAACGACTTTTAGAAAATGGCACGAAAGAAATAAAAAACCAGCAGCAACCCATTCTTTTGCAAACGGAAAAGTCTATTTGTTTTGTGATGAGTTTACTAATTATTATGATGTAGCAATCGGAATCGATACTTATGAATTACTAACTGGATTAGGTTACGAAGTAGTTGTTGTAGATCACGAAGAAAGCGGAAGAGCCTTTATATCCAAAGGTTTTCTGGAAGAAGCACAAGTTGTCGCTAATAAAAATGTAGCTGTTTTTAAGGATTTGATTTCAGAAGACACTCCATTGATTGGAATTGAACCTTCGGCGATTTTGACTTTTAGAGATGAATACATTCGATTAGCCAAAGATAAAGACAGTGCTGAAAAATTAGCCAAAAACGTATTTACCGTCGAAGAGTTTTTCAAAAGAGAAATAACAACAGGGAAAATTCATTCTGAACAATTTTCGGATGCAGAGAAAACGATAAAAATTCACGGGCATTGCCATCAAAAGTCAATGAGTAGCATTGAAGCCACATTTGCCATGCTGAATGTGCCAAAAAATAATTCGGTTACCATTTATAATTCGGGTTGTTGTGGGATGGCAGGTTCATTTGGTTACGAAAAAGAGCATTATGAAATCAGTATGCAAATGGGAGAAGATACTTTGTTTCCGAAAATTCGTGCAACCGAATCCTCAACAGCAATTTCGGCTGCAGGAACGAGTTGTCGTCACCAGATTTTTGACGGGACCCATAGAAAAGCACTGCATCCAGTGACCATTTTGAGGGATTGTTTGAGATAGATTTCTCGAATTTTAATTTGTATTTTTTATATTCAGAATGCACTGTGAATTTTAGTTTCAGGTATTTTGAACAAAGTTTATTGCCTTTTTAAAACCCAAAGACAGCATAATTTTATGAAAAAAATAATCTATGTAACACTCCTCGTATTTGTATTTTTTTCTGCCAAAGCAGCTAAAGTAGATACTTTAGACGTTTTTAGTCCTTCGATGAAAAAGTATATAAAAACCTGTGTGATAACTCCTGATAGTTATAAAAAAGGCAAGAAAAAATTCCCAGTTGTTTATCTGCTGCATGGGTATGGCGGAAATTATGCCACTTGGGTAAAAAGCTTTAAAGAGGTTGCTCAGCAAGCTGATAAATATGGTTTTATAGTAATTGGTGTTGATGGAAATTATTCAAGCTGGTATTTTAATAGTCCGATTGATCCTGATTTTAAATATGAAACCTATATAATTGATGAATTAGTTCCTTTTATAGATAAAAAATACAAAACAATTGCAAGTCGGGAGGGAAGAGCCATATCAGGTCTTAGTATGGGCGGGCACGGAGCCTTGTATTTATCGTTCAAGCATCAGGATGTATTTGGAGCGGCAGGAAGTATGAGCGGTGGTGTTGATTTTCGCCCCTTTCCAGAAAATTGGGATATAAAGAAACGGCTTGGTTCCATAACCGATTTTCCTGAAAATTGGGAAAAAAATACAGTTGTCAACATGCTCGGATTGGCAGAAGCGAACAATCTAAAGCTTATTATTGATTGCGGAGTGGATGATTTTTTTATTGATGTAAACAGACAACTTCATGAGAAGATGCTGGCTTCAAAAATAAACCACGATTATATAGAGCGTCCAGGAAAGCATAATATAGACTATTGGGAAAATGCTCTAAAGTTCCAATTGTTGTTTTTTCATGATTTTTTTAATGACACTGTAAAAACAAACTAAACGACAGTTTATGAAATATCTATATGCTAAAATTTTGTTCTTTTTTATAATTGCGACAGCCTTGTCTCAAGAAACAGGGAAAACAGCTAAAATAAAATTTGTACATCTTACTGATTTACATGTTTCTGTAGTATAGTTATCACTTATAGAATGAGGAATTTATTTACTAGACGAGATATAATTTGAATTATAGTGCAAGTTATTTTTTTTAAGGAAAAGTTTTAGGTGTTTCTGTTTTCTGATGTTTTGTTGCTGTATTTTATTTTTCATTGACTTTTAAAATTATAGTAAATACCAATATTGACTTTTTTGTTATGTAGTTTTAAAAAATCCTGAATCAAATCTTTCAGAATTGAATTTGTTTTATACATTTGGTTTTTGAATAATATTAACGTTATTTTTAAAATAATGGAGTATTATTTGAAGGATATTAATTTTTAATGAGAAATTTTACAATATGGCATTTTCAAGTTTATTTAGAAAAAAGACAGTAGAAGATATTTTAAGGCAGGTTGAAAAAAATGAAACGGATGGTCATAATACATTGGGAAGGTATTTGACAGCCAGGGATTTGACTGCTTTTGGTATTGCTGCGATTGTTGGTGCCGGTATTTTTAGTACAATTGGGAAAGCCAGTTCAGATGGTGGACCAGCAGTAATTTTCTTGTTTATATTTACCGCTTTAGCCTGTAGTTTTGCTGCTTTTGCCTATGCTGAATTTGCTTCTATGGTTCCTGTTTCAGGGAGTGCTTATACCTATTCTTATGTCGCTTTTGGGGAATTAATTGCTTGGATTATTGGTTGGGCACTGATTATGGAATATGCAATTGGTAATGTCACAGTTGCTATTTCTTGGAGTGATTATTTTACGGGTTTGCTCGAAAGCGGGGGAATCCATCTCCCCCAATGGGTTCAAATGGATTATTTATCTGCCTCCAATGGATTTAATGATGCGACCGCTTTAATGGAAGGAGGAAAGTCCTTTGAGAATTTGAGTTCTAGTATGCAAGCTGCTTATGTCGCTTGGACTACTTCGCCATCCATTGGCTCTTTTCATTTCGTAGCCGATTTGCCAGCTCTATTTATCATTATTTTGATTACGACCTTAGTGTATCGAGGCATGAAAGAGTCCAGAAATGCCAGTAATATGATGGTGGTGGTAAAATTAAGTATCATTCTTTTAGTTATCGCAGTGGGCGTGTTTTATGTGGATACCGAAAATTGGACTCCTTTTGCTCCTAATGGAGTTAGTGGGGTTTTAAAAGGTGTATCGGCTGTTTTCTTTGCTTATATTGGTTTTGATGCTATTTCTACTACTGCTGAAGAATGTAAGAATCCGCAACGTGATTTACCTCGTGGAATGATGTGGGCTATTATAATCTGTACGATTTTATATGTCATTATCGCTTTGGTATTAACCGGAATGGTGAACTACAGCGAATTGAATGTAGGTGATCCTTTGGCATTTGTTTTTCATAAATTGAATTTAAAATGGATGTCGGGCATTATAGCGGTAAGTGCTGTTGTTGCTATGGCAAGTGTTTTATTGGTTTTTCAAATGGGACAACCTCGTATTTGGATGAGTATGAGCCGCGACGGTTTATTGCCAAAACGTTTTTCTAAGGTACATCCAAAATTCAAAACGCCTTCTTATGCAACGATAGTGACTGGTTTTGTTGTGGCTATTCCTGCCTTATTTTTGAATTTGACTATAGTTACTGATTTGTGTAGTATTGGGACATTGTTTGCCTTTGTATTGGTTTGTGCCGGTGTATTGGTTTTACAAGACAAACCCAATATTCCCAGAGGGAAATTCAAGACGCCTTATGTGAATGCAAAATATGTTGTTCCTTTTATGCTAATTGTCGGTTTGTATTATGCATTTGCTTATAATAATAAGGCGACTATGGATTTTATTACCAATGAAACCCAAATTTATAAAGCAACTGATATTATTACCTCATTGAATAAAGAGGAGACAAAAAAAGTGTATGATTATTTAGTAGGGATTGAGGCCAAAAACAATACAAATGAAGTTTTGGATTTAGAAAATTTATTAAGTCAATACCAGCAGGATGACGCAAAATACGCTTCTGTCGTGGCGGGTTTACCGATAGATAATAAATTAAAATATGAAAGTGGTTTCAGCTTGTTTAAGCATAAGATACCTATGTGGATTTTCTTGCTTGCTTTAGTGGCACTTACGTTTTGGTCTTTCCGTAAAAATTTATCTTTAATTCCTTTATTAGGCTTGGTCAGCTGCTTGTATATGATGGCTGAATTGAGTGTATGGAACTGGATTTATTTCACGATTTGGTTGCTAATAGGACTTATAATTTACTTTGGCTTTAGTCGTAAAAACAGTAAATTGAATTTGATGAAGTCTTAGATAGAGAACTTTTGAATTAATTAAAAACGAGGCTGTTTCTAAATTTATTTTAGAAACAGCCTTCTTTTTTAGATGTCTTATCAGTTGGAATCGATTATTTAGTCACTGATGGTTTGATAAGTACCAAAAAAAAGCTGCCTTTTTGGGGCAGCTTTTTTTTTTGGTATTTCGATTAAGTTTTAGAATTGGTATCTAACTCCTAATGCGATATCAGAACCATAATTGTTTTTGTAATAACCATTTCCTCCAAATTCAGGTCTGAAATCTAAAGAAATCAACAATGGAATGTCAAAGTTGTATTCAATTCCAATATCTCCAGCTGCAAAAACGAAGGTGTCATTATAGGAATTACCATTTTTGTCATCATAACCGTAATTACCTAAACCTCCACCAACACCAGCATACCAGTTGAAACCACCATCAATGTTCCATACCCATTGATACAATGCGGCTAATTTGACAGCATGAGAATCATATCCGTCATTGTTGAAGTTATTTCTGTTTCTCCATCCCAAATCCAATTCCAGTCTGTTGTTGTCAGACAATCCTCTTTGGTAAGAAAGTTCTCCTCCAAAACCACTGTTGTCTCCTAAACGTAAACCTAATGCATTTTTTGAAATGTCTTGTGCTTGTGCGCTAAATGCTAATCCAAAAAGCATAATAGCCGATAAAATAATTTTTCTCATAAGTAAATATTTGTTGTACAAAGTTACAATGAAAATTAACGAATGAAATATACTATTATTATAAAATATTATATAATTCACATATATTTTACTTGTTTTTAGGTCAATTATTTGTTTTTCAATTAGTTAATGATTTATTTTGTGTTTTTAATTTAAAAACATAAAAGACTTATTTTGAGCTAATTATAGAATGAATCAATTTATTATTTAGAATATCTTCCATTTCAAACAGGTTTTCTTCTTCCTCTATATAATTTGATTCCTGATAGCTGTATAACTTCCAGCGTTTTTTATTGTATTCCAAAGCGGTTAGATTTTCGACCCAATCTCCCGAGTTTAAATAGAGCGTTGAACCATTTTTATTTTCCTTTCTAATTATTTTTGGCTCATGAATGTGCCCGCAAATGACATAATCGTATTTTTTTTCAATCGCTAATTCGGTAGCGGTTTCTTCAAAATCTGAAATGTGTTTTACCGCTTTTTTTACGCTCGCTTTTATTTTCTTAGAAAAAGAGTAGGGCTCTTTGCCCATTTTTTTTAAACACCAATTCACAAAGCGGTTGAGTAAAATCAAATAATCATATCCCAATCCACCTAGTTTCGCAATCCATTTGGCATGGTTCACCGAAGCATCAAATACATCACCATGAAAAATCCAGGCTTTTTTGTCATCGAGCTCCAAGACCAATTTGTCAACCAGGGCAAAATTTCCCATGCTTATGTCACTGAATTTTCTAAGCATTTCATCGTGATTCCCGGTGATGTAATAGACTTTGGTGCCTTTGGATGCAAATCCTATTATTTTTTGTATGACTTTGAGATGTGTTTTTGGGAAATAGGATTTTCTAAATTGCCAGATGTCAATGATGTCTCCATTTAGGACTAAAATCTTGGGTTTAATAGTCGATAAATACTTGTTTAGTTCTAAAGCGTGACTTCCGAAAGTGCCTAGATGGGTATCGGAAAGCACTACTAATTCAACTTTTCTCTTTTTCAATTGATTCTAATTAGTTTTTTACAAATTTAAGGGTACTATCTTTTACGAATATTTAAAAAAAGGTTATCGTTTTGTAAGAATCTTTAACGTAATGTAAAGTTTTCGTCAATTGATTTTATAAAACAATCGTAATTTTTAATTTTTTACTTTAAATCAGAAAACATATATTTGTTCAAAATAATTATAATGGCAGGAAATAACTACGGAACACTATATAGAATAACCACTTTTGGAGAATCACATGGAGAAGCATTAGGCGGAATTATTGATGGTTGTCCTCCAGGGATAACAATAGATTTAGAAGCAATTCAAAAAGAAATGTCCAGAAGAAAACCAGGACAATCTGCAATAGTTACCCAACGAAAAGAACCCGATGATGTTCAGTTTTTATCTGGAATATTTGAAGGAAAAACTACAGGAACACCAATAGGGTTTATCATTCCCAATACGAATCAAAAATCAGACGATTACTCTCATATAAAAGACAATTACAGACCGAGTCATGCCGACTATGTGTATGAAAAAAAATACGGCGTTCGTGATTATCGTGGAGGCGGCAGAAGTTCTGCCCGTGAAACAGCCAGTAGAGTGGTTGCCGGTGCCATTGCAAAACAAATGTTGCCAGAAATTAAGATAAATGCTTACGTCTCAGCTGTAGGCCCTATTACGCTTGATAAGCCGTATCAAGATTTGGATTTTTCTAAAATCGAGAGTAATCCTGTTCGTTGTCCTGATGAAGAATCAGCTGTAATTATGGAGGATTATATTCGTGAGATTAGAAAACAAGGAGATACCGTAGGAGGTATTGTAACTTGTGTAATTCAAAATGTGCCAATAGGTTTGGGTGAGCCGGTTTTTGATAAACTTCATGCCGAACTGGGTAAAGCCATGCTTTCTATAAATGCCGTGAAGGGATTTGAATATGGAAGCGGTTTTGATGGGGCGCAAATGAAAGGAAGCGAACACAATGATTTGTATAATGCTGATGGAACCACAAGAACAAATCTTTCGGGAGGAATTCAAGGAGGAATCAGTAATGGAATGGATATTTATTTTCGAGTAGCATTCAAACCTGTAGCAACCATTATGCAAAAACAGGAATCATTGGACAATCAGGGAAATATTACTGAAATGACGGGTAAAGGTCGTCATGATCCTTGTGTAGTGCCACGTGCAGTTCCTATTGTAGAAGCTATGGCAGCAATTGTCCTTGCCGACTTTTATTTGATCAACAAAACGTACAGTTCTACTATTTAAAGGAGATTTGTTTTTACAATGCTTTTAAAAATAGGACTATAAATAGCTGTATTTTGGGATGAACCCCAATTTCTAATAATAATTAATATTAAATCGATGCATTCAACAACAGTTAAAAAAAAATCTATTTTCGCTAATCTGACCACGCAAATACTTATTGCAATGGTCTTGGGGGGGATTTTGGGAATTATTATTCATAATTCGGTTTCAGTAGAAACAGCTACATCATTTAGTAATAAAATTAAAATACTAGCTACAGTATTCATAAGATTAGTTCAAATGATAATTTCTCCTTTGGTATTTACAACACTGGTTGTGGGGATAGCTAAGCTGGGAAATGTTAGTGCTGTAGGGAGAATTGGGGGGAAAGCATTAGCTTGGTTTTTTACCGCTTCTTTGATTTCTTTGTTGTTGGGGATGTTTTTTGTAAATGTTCTTGAGCCTGGAGTTGGACTGAACTTATTAAATGTTGATTTAACTTCGGCAACGGAAGTAGCTGCAAAAACACAAAGTATTTCCTTCGAAAACTTTATAGAGCATATTGTACCTAAAAGTATTTTTGAAGCAATGGCCACCAATGAGATTCTTCAAATTGTTGTTTTTTCAATTTTCTTCGGTTTAGCTGCCGCTTCTATTGGAGATCATGCTAAACCGGTTGTCAATGCGCTAGATAAGACTTCGCATATTGTTCTTAAAATGGTCAATTATGTGATGAATTTTGCTCCTATTGGTGTTTTTGGTGCTATTGCAGGTGTTTTTGCTGTCAGAGATTTTCAAGAATTAGCAATCACCTATTTCAAGTTTTTTGGCTCTTTTTTGATTGGAATCTCTTCATTATGGGTGATATTAATAGTAGTAGGTTATATCTTTCTTAAAAGCAGAATGACTTTGTTGCTAAAAAGGATTGTGAGTCCTTTAATAATAGCTTTCGGAACCACTAGTAGTGAGGCTGTTTTTCCAAAATTGACCGAAGAGTTGGAAAGATTTGGAGTAAAAGATAAAATAGTTTCTTTCATGTTGCCGCTAGGTTATTCTTTTAATCTAGATGGAAGTATGATGTATATGACTTTTGCCAGTATTTTCATAGCTCAGGCTTATGGTGTTCATTTAGATATGGGTACACAGATGACGATGCTTTTGGTTTTGATGTTAACCAGTAAAGGAATTGCGGGAGTTCCCAGAGCCAGTTTAGTGGTTGTTGCCGCTACTTGTGGGATGTTTGATATTCCAATTGAAGGTATTGCTTTGATATTGCCAATTGACCATTTTTGTGATATGTTTAGAAGCGCTACAAATGTTTTAGGTAATGCTTTGGCAACATCAGTGGTTGGTAAATGGGAAGGGGATAATGAAATGCTAAGCGAAATTTCGGAATAGTAAGCAGATTTCCTCTTAAACGGGATAAACTTATAACATGTTTTTTAATTTAAAGCCTGCCTGAATGTATTTCAAGCAGGCTTTTTTCTTGTGAAATAAATTTGAAATTGTGGCAGTGAAATGTTTTAAAGTTTTAAAATTTAATGGAGTAATATGGATTGTTTTTTAAAATATAGCTGTATATTTGAATAATTAGTAGTAGTTTATGTACAACGGGATTCAAATTATTCTTTTGATTTTATTTTCCTTAAATACTTTAAGTAGCCAATCCAATACTACTGAGGATATGCTTAGCAATAAGGAAATTTTGGGATTAATAAAGCAGTCATCCAGTTTCTTGCATGAGTATAAATTTGAAAATTCTTTCGAAATTTCAAGAAAAGCTTTACATCACGCTATCATTAATAAAGACAATTATCTTATTGCAAGATCCTATAACAATATTGCTGCAAATTATCAAGGTTTAGCCGAGTATGATAAGGCTATTTTCTATTTTGTTAAAGGTTTGCTGTATGCTAATAGGACTAATAATGATACTATCAAGAGTTGGTTAAATAATAATTTAGGAAACTTGTATGGTTTTGATAAGAACCAATTCAGTACAGGATTAAAATATTATAAGAAAGCTTTATGGCATAGCGAAAAAACAAATGATAGTGCTCAAATTTATGTAACCAAGTTAAACTTAGCTTGGGCTTATTTTTATATAGGTAATTTTGAAAAAGGAGAACCTTATTTAAACTTCATTAATGTTCAGCAAAAAAAGTTTGGCAGTGAGAAAACAGCGGTGGCATTAAACATGCTCAATGGGGTGTTTTATAGCCATAAAAATGAATATAATAAAGCACGTTCTTATTTTGTGAAAGCCATTGCATTAGGGAATCAAGGTAAAGAAAAGCAAGATTTGTCCTATGCTTATGACGAATATTCAAAGTTATTATTCAAGATTGGAGATTATAAAAAGGCCTATGAAAATATGGCTGCTTTTAATAAATTAAATAATGAGCTTACTGATTTTAAAAAACTAAGGAAAGCTAATTTAGAAGGTATCAATCTGGAGCTAGATGAGTATAAAAGAAAAGTCAATACTATTGAAACTGAAAAAGAACTTCAATACCAAAGCTTAAAGAAATCAAGAATCATTGTAGTATTGTTTATAGCTGCTTTGATTGTTTTGTTATTATTATTATATACCCTATATAAAAGCTATCGTTTTAAACAAAAGAAAAACAAGGAACTTACCATTACCAATAAAGAGTTATCCGTTGCAAAGGAAAATGCAGAAGTAGCTTCACTGCAAAAATCCCAGTTTGTATCCACGATTAGTCATGAATTAAGGACTCCTTTATACGGTGTTGTAGGGATTACAAATATGCTTTTGGATGAACATAAAGAACTGGCAAACAGTCCGCATTTGAGTTCACTTAAATTTTCGGCCAGGTATTTATTATCATTGGTTAATGATGTGCTTCAAATTAATAAAATTGAAGAAAATAGAATTGTTTTAGAAAACATGACTTTTAATATTAGTGATGAAATCAATATGATAAAGAACTCTTTGTCTTTTCTTGCTAAGAATCATGATAATAAAATTAATGTTTATATTGATCCTGCAATTCCGGAATATTTAATTGGCGATAAATTAAGGCTTTCTCAAATTTTGATTAATCTGGTCAGTAACGCTTTGAAATTCACTCAAAGTGGTGAAGTCAAGATAAAAGTTGATTTGGTTAAATTGGAAGATAAGGAATGTAGTGTTAAATTCAATATTGAAGACAACGGGATTGGCATCGCCAAAGAAGACCAAGATAAAATTTTTGATACATTCGTGCAAATTGGTAGAAAGGAAATTGATTATCAAGGTACGGGTTTAGGTTTGGCAATTGTTAAGCGATTACTAAACTTGTTTGATAGTTCTATTAGTCTGGAAAGCGAGGCCGGAAAAGGCACTAAATTTACTTTTGTCATAAAATTTGAACATGACTCTACTAAATCGGTTGAAATGATCAATAACATAGAGGTAGATTTAGGAACAAACCAAGTTTTTAAAATTTTAGTGGTCGAAGACAACAAAATTAATCAAGTTATTATTAAGAAAATTATTGAAAAGCAAAACAGCAATTGCATTATCGTCAATGATGGATTTGCGGCTCTTGAAATTTTAGATAAGGATAAATTTGACGTAATATTAATGGATATTAATATGCCTATAATTAACGGTTTTGAAACCACAAGAAGAATTCGTGAGAAAGGTATTAATACGCCTGTTATTGCTTTAACGGCCTTCAACAAAGAGGAAATTAGCGAAGAGGCGATTTCTGCTGGATTCGATGATATCATCAATAAACCTTTCGAATCCGAAGCCTTATTTAAGAGTATTAATTATTTATTGTTGAGACAGGAAACGCTTTCTTTAAACTAAAAGAGATTAGAACATCTTTTTGTTTCTAATCTCTTTTTTAATTTCTTTAAGTGTATCTATTTAACAGCGATAGTTTTAGCACTTTTGTTAGTTGCGCCTTCTTTTTTTGCAATTTCCAAATGTAAAATACCGTCTTTATAATTGGCATTAACATTATTTTCATCGGCGTAATCAGGGAGACTAAAAGCTCTACTGAATGATTGATAGTTGAACTCCTTTCTGTAGTAATTGTCTTTTTTGCTGTTTTCTTCTTTTTCCTCTTTTTTTTCAGAAGAAATGCAGAGCATATTGTTGTCGATTTCAATTTTAAAGTCTTCCTTTTTTAGACCGGGAGCAGCTAATTCTACTTCAATTTTTTTGTCTGTTTCTTTCAAATTGACAGAAGGTAAATTACCGCCTAAAGATGAAAAATTCTTACCGTTCCAATCCATAAGATCTCTAGATAAAAAATCATCAAAAAGAGTATTGACAATTGGAACAAAACCATTTCTTTTTACTATAGCTTCCATAATTTTTTAAGATTGAGATTAATATTATTTTTTATTAAAATTAATAAAAAACAGTTGAAATAGTTAATTTAAAAAGTTAATTAACTCGTTATTAGTATTTTACATATAAAAAAAACACCTTTTACGATAATGGTAAAAGGTGTTTTTGAGGCTAACTAATTAAAATTTTAATTAATACCAGCGTTTTTTATTTTGTTTCGAAGCGTTAGATTTTCTTGATTTATGAGCACCACCACTGCGATTTGAGTTTTTAGGTTTTGTTGATCCCCCAGGAGCTGTTTCAGGACTTCCTGAATGCCATGGATAAGGATGGTCATTTATGGTTTTGACGTCTACTTTTATTAATTTTTGGATGTCTTTCCAATAACCATGTTCGTCTTTACTACAAAAAGAAATCGCAATTCCGCCGTTTCCGGCACGTCCTGTTCTACCAATGCGGTGGACGTAAGTTTCAGGGATATTTGGCAGGTCAAAGTTGATAACAAAAGGCAATTGGTCAATATCAATTCCTCTGGCGGCAATGTCTGTGGCTACAAGTACGCCAATTTCTTTGTTTTTAAAGGATTCCAGAACACGTTGTCTTGCATTTTGTGATTTATCGCCATGAATGGCTTCGGCAGCGATGTTGTTTTTTCGTAATGCTTTTACAACATTGTCCGCACCGTGTTTCGTTCTCGAAAAAACCAATACATTCGATAAGTCTTGATTTTTTATTAAATGATATAAAAGGTTTCTTTTTTCTGTTTTTTCAACAAAATAAACGTGTTGTTCTACATTTTCAGCTGTAGAGGAAACAGGGGAAACAGTTACGGTTTCAGGATCAGTCAAAAACATTTCGGCAAGTTCTCTTATTGCAATTGGCATGGTTGCCGAGAAAAAAAGAGTTTGTCTGTTTTTAGGGGTCAGCTTCACAATTTTTTTGACATCATTCACAAAGCCCATGTCAAGCATTTGATCAGCCTCATCCAATACAAGAGTATGCAAATGATCTAAGTCAATGAAACCTTGTTTGTGTAAATCAAGTAATCTTCCCGGTGTTGCAATCAAAATGTCAACCCCGTTTTTTAAGGCATCAACCTGTGGGTTTTGAGAAACTCCTCCAAAAATGGTGAGTTGGGTTAAATTGGTATATTTTCCATAGTCATCAAAATTTTGACCAATTTGTACTGCTAATTCACGAGTTGGGGTAACTACTAGAGCACGAATTTGTTTGGCTTTTTTTGATGAACCTACAATGCGGTGTAATTGATGGATGATAGGAATGGCAAATGCTGCCGTTTTTCCCGTTCCTGTTTGTGCACAACCCACTAAGTCTCTTCCTGCTAAAACTAAAGGAATTGCTTGTTCTTGAATGGGAGTGGGAACGGTGTAGCCTTGTTCAAATACGGCTTTTTGTATACTTTTTGAAAGCGATAAATCTTCGAATAACATATTTTGGATATTAAATACCTTGTATTAAGTACAGAGATAGTTGTGCAAAGATACTATTATTATTTTTGGCATCTTTTTTTAATATTTAGCTGGCTAAATTGATTTTGACAACCAAATGCATGTGTTAATTAGTCAATACTGCCGTTGGATTTTATAAAATCAGTAACAAGATAGCCAATCAACTTTCCAATTAAATGATTGTTTTTTTCTTCAGCCAAATCCGGTGCGCCTTCGCAAATGTGCAAATAAGCAGCATTTTTATTTTTACCAAAGAAAGAGATGAATTGTCTTAATTCTTCTACTGAGAAGCCGCTCATGGTCATCGCGCTACTGGCTATATTTGGGATGGCATCCAAATCGATTTCAATTCCATAGGAATCTGATTTTATGAATTCCAGTGCGCTAATCATTTCTTTGCCGAATTCTTTTTCTTTTCGAATGTTTAGGCTGTCGTAAGTATTGTAACGTACTCGATCTTCTTTCTTCTTGATGATATCCAAGACACTTTTGGAAGTATAGTTTTCATGCAAACCGAAAATAAAATATTTTTTCAAGAAACCTTCCTCGTATGCATAAGAGAATCCGTTTCCACTATGACGTCCCTCTAGAATTCTAAAATCCGAATGGGCATCAAAATTTATGGCATTGACAGCTTTTCCTTTGGCCAAGGCGGTCCCTTTTATGTTTCCGTAAGAATTGTTGTGTCCGCCACCTATAATTATAGGGGTCTTTCCAGATTTTATAATGTTAAAAATAACATGAGAGACATCTTTGTCGATTTTCTCTACCAGTTGACTTAATTTTGTGCGATCGCTGGTGTTATTAAAGTTTAAAAGTTCAACATCCTTCATTTCATCACAAACATCTATTTGTCCAAGAACGATGATTTGACTGCCTTTGCAAAAACGATTATGCTGAATATTAGCGATATTTTTTATGGCGATATCCCAAGCTGATGCTGCGCCAGGTCTTCCAAAATTAGCTCTTATACCAATGTCTTCCGGAATTCCTAACAGCACATATTTGGCTTCACAAGTCTTTAAAAATGAAATTAAATCGGTGTCTTTGGGTACCGTAATCATTTTTTCTCCAAACTTTATTTCACCACTTCTATGGTTAGTAATTTTCGCTAGATCATTAGCAGTAAAACGCAGTAGCTTTTCCATAAAGGATAAAAATTTTTCCAAAAATAATATAATTGTCTTAACTTACGTTATAACTCAAATATATATTGTTAAATTTGGAAAAAAATAATTAAAAATGGAAAATCAAAAAAGTAGTTCAAGTTTAAAAGCTGTTATAGCTGTTTTAGCGGTATTGCTAGTGGGAAGTTTAGTGTATATTTTTAAAATTACCTCAGATGCTGATACCGTACAAACTGAATTAAAATCCACAATGACTGAAAAAGAATCAGTTATGAAAGACTTGCAAGAGTTGAAAGCAACTTATGATGCTGCAATTGCAGAAAATACTTCTATGTCTGAAGAGTTAATTCAAGAAAGAGATAAGGTGGTAAGCTTAATGGCTGACTTGAATAAATCTAAAGGGGATGTAGCTTCATTGGCAAAATACAAAAGTCAATTTGTTGCTTTGCAAAACAACATGAAAGTTTTGATGGCGGAAAATGAAGGTTTGAAAAAAGAAAATACAAATCTTACCACACAACGTGATAGTACTATTGTAGTGTTAGGTGAGTCTAAAAAGTACAATGAAGTATTAGTAGGACAAAACGAAGAGTTATCAAAAGCGGTTGAAAAAGGGTCTAAATTGTCCGTTTTAAACATGAAAACTTCGGCTTATAAACTAAGAAGCTCAGGTAAACAGATTGAAACAGATAAAGCCAGTAGAGCTGATGTACTTAAAATTAGTTTTACGATTGCTGAAAACCAAATTGCAAAATCAGGAGATAAAACATATTATGTACAGGTAATCGATAGTAAAAACAACGTTTTAGGTGATAAGAAAACGGAAAGTTTTGGGGATAAATCTTTAACTTATAGTTTTGTGACAAATGTAAAATATGAAAACAAAACCGTTAATGTTTCGGAAGATTTGCCGGGTAAGGATTTTGCCAAAGGGACTTACTTTGTAAATGTTTTCGATAAAGATGAATTGGTTTCAAAAACAAGTTTTACTTTGCGATAGTAGCTTGCTAATTGAAAAATTAAAAAAAGAGGAACATTAGTTCCTCTTTTTTTATGCAATAATTTTGCCTTCTATAATTACTGTTTCTATTAAATTACTGCCAAAAGCATAGGGCAATTGATAATAAGAAGGAATAGTTTTTGTAACAATCAGATTTGCTTTTTTGCCCACTGTAATACTTCCAAGGGTTTCGGAAACACCCATGGCATAAGCTCCGTTTATCGTGGCTGCATTGATTGCTTCTTCGGGAGTCATTTTCATTTTTATACAGGCTGTGGCTACAACAAAATTCATGTTTCCGGATGGAGTAGAGCCAGGGTTATAATCTGTGGCCAGTGCCAGAGGAAGTCCGGCAGCAATCATTTCACGTGCCGGCGTATAAGGAATACTTAAAAAATAAGAGCAAGACGGTAAAGCTACCGGCATGGTTTCGGTATTTTTTAAAGCCATAATGTCTTCTGTATTCATAACTTCAAGATGATCCACTGAGAGCGCATGGTGTTTTATACCCGATTGAATGCCTCCAATGGAGTTGAATTGATTGACATGGATTTTTGGCTTTAAGCCAAAACTAATTCCCGCTGCCATAATTTCTTCCATTTCGGCTACCGTAAAATAGCCCGTTTCGCAAAAAACATCAATATAATCGGCTAATTTATTTTTGGCAATTTCAGGAAGCATTTCGTTTAATATTTCGTCAATATAGCCTTTTCGATCTTCTTTGTATTTTAATGGAAAAGCATGAGCTCCTAGAAAGGTGGCTTTTATTGTTATTGGATAGTTTTCAGAAAGCTTTTTAATAACACGAAGCATTTTAAGTTCTCCATCGACTGTAAGGCCATAACCTGATTTTATTTCGACAGCTCCGGTTCCCAATCGCATGACTTCTTCCAGTCTGGATTTTGATTGCTCGTAAATTTCTTCTTCGGTAGATTCGTTGAGTTTTTTGGCAGAGTTTAAGATGCCGCCACCGCGGTTAGCAATTTCTTCATACGTCATACCATTGATACGATCTACAAACTCCTGTTCTCGATTCCCCGCATAAACAATATGGGTATGACTGTCGCACCAAGTGGGTAATACTATTTTTCCGGTGGCATCAATAACTTCATCGGCTTTGATTTGGGCTAAATTATCCATAGAACCAAAACCGGCGATTAAATCATCCTGAATCAATAAATAGGCATTTTTGATTGTAGGGAGAATTGCCATTTCGGCACCGGAAACTTTTGAAACAGAAGTTTCCCGCACCTGAAGCAATTCCTTGATATTTATGATCAGTGTTGTCATGTTGTTATTCTGTAATTTTGATTTCAAACATTTTGTCCCAGTTTTTCCCGGTTACAAAAATAGTCTTCGTTTTCGGGTTGTAAGCAATACCGTTTAAAACGTCAGTATCGGGTAATTTTGTAATTTTATTATTTAGATCTGCTAGGTTGATAATCCCTTCAACGGCACCATTTTTTGGATTGATAACCGCAATAGCGTCTTTTTGATATACATTTCCATAGATTTTACCGTCAATCCATTCTAATTCATTTACAGATTTTATTTTTGTTTCATAGGAGTACACATTGATGAAATCAATTTCTTTTAGCGTCTCAGGATCGATAACCCAAATTTTTTCGGTTCCATCAGATTGGTATAAATTTTTACCGTCATTGGTTAATCCCCATCCTTCTATGTTTTTAAAATAAGAGAAAGTTTTTTCTTTTTTAAAGGTATCAGCATTATAAACATAGCCTTCATTGCTTTGCCAAGTCAGTTGGTATACTTTATTGTTGAGAATGGTAATGCCTTCGCCAAAATATTGATCGGCCAATTCTACTTTTTTATATACTTCGCCAGTTTTATAATTTGTTTTTCTCAGGCTGGAAATCCCTCTTTTTCCTGATGGTCCTTCGCCATTTCCGGTTCCTTCATAAAGGGTGTCACGATAAAACTCTAATCCCTGAGTGTAGGCCTGAATATCGTGCGGATAGGTATTTACAATGGTGTATTTTAATAATTTTGGATGAATGTTTGAAACCAGTTCCACTCTTGCGGTAGCCTCTGAGTTTCCGCCATCATAATAAACCAAAGCTTTTAGGTTTTGATAACCTAGTTTTTGGTCTTTTAATTCGAAAGTCAATTTTTCAAGACCTTTCTTAGAAGCGATTTTTTTGTCATTCGCAAAATAAACAATACTGTCAATTGCCTTCTCTTTTGGGTTCAGAATTTCCAAACTTAGTGCTTCTTGTGGCTGATATTGTTCCTTAAATTTGGAAGTATCGAAATTAAATATAGAATTTTCACCTTTTTTTGTATCACCACAATTAGAAAGGGTGATTCCTAATAAAATGATAGATAGTAAGTTATATTTTTTCATGATCGTTTTTTTTATTATCCCAATATACAATGTTATTTTAAGGGAGCAAAGCGCTTGCAAAAATATAAAAAGATTGTATATTTGCACCGGCAAGTCCTACACGACCAGCTCCTGCAGACTCCCCCAGGATGGGAACATAGCAAGGGTACGTGGTTGAGCGGTGCGATGTAGGTCGCTTGCCATTTTTTTTAATCTGATGATGTTTCAGATTCTTTTCAAAGTTTATACAAAAGTAGTCTTCCTTCGGGAGGATTTTTTTATTTTTGGACCTTTCAAAAAGAGTTGGGTTTAGGTATTTGTAGTTTTACAAGATGTCAAAAACTTTAAACTTTAAACCTTAAACTAAAAATAATGAATAAAGTAGTTCTAATTACAGGAGGTTCTTCAGGAATAGGGAAATCGATTGGGGAATTTTTGCATCAAAAAGGTTTTGTTGTTTATGGCACAAGTCGCAATCCGGAACGGGTTTCTAATTCGGTTTTTCCTCTCGTTGCTTTAGATGTTAGAAATCCAGAATCGATTCAGGCTGCAGTTGCAAAGATAATTGCAGCTTCAGGGAGATTGGATATTGTGATTAATAATGCCGGTGTTGGGATTACCGGTCCTTTGGAAGAAATTCCCACTGCGGAAATCAAGAATAATTTTGAGACTAATTTCTTCGGTCCTATCGAAGTGATGAAAGCAGTGTTGCCGCAAATGCGTTCTCAAAAATCAGGTTTGATTATCAATGTGACTTCTATTGCGGCTTATATGGGCTTGCCTTATCGCTCTGTTTATTCGGCTTCCAAAGGCGCTTTGGAGTTGATAACCGAAGCTTTGCGTATGGAAGTGAAGCCTTTTGGAATTCATATTGCTAATGTAGCGCCGGGAGATTTTGCCACTAATATTGCTTCAGGACGTTTTCATGCGCCTTTAGTTAAGGGATCGGCTTATGAGATTCCTTATGGAAATACTTTAAAAATGATGGATGAGCATGTGGATAGCGGCAGTAATCCTAATGAAATGGCCGAGGCTGTGTATCGAATAATACAAACTAAGGAGCCAAAAATTCATTACAAAGTGGGTGTTTTTATGCAGAAATTTTCAATTGTTTTAAAACGCATTCTTCCTGATAAAGTATATGAAAAAATGCTAATGAATCATTATAAGTTGTAATTTTGCAGCAAATTTTATTGATTTTGCAATGGCGTGAAGGATCGCAGTGAAAATCCTCCCTTTTTTTGGGAGATTGTAACGTAGAGCCTGATTCGCCGCGGCGAACACGCCCAAAAAAAGAACACACAATTAAATTATATATATTATGAAATTTTTTATTGACACGGCTAATTTAGCTCAAATTAAAGAAGCACAAGCATTAGGCGTTTTGGACGGAGTTACTACTAATCCGTCATTGATGGCTAAGGAAGGAATTACCGGAAAAAACAACATTTTGAAACATTACGTAGATATTTGTAATCTTGTTGATGGTGATGTAAGTGCCGAAGTAAACGCGCTTGATTATGACGGAATGATTAAAGAAGGTGAGGAATTAGCTGATTTACACGAGCAAATTGTGGTGAAATTGCCTATGACTAAGGAAGGTGTAATGGCTGCTAAATATTTTTCGGATAGAGGGATTAAGACTAATGTTACTTTAGTATTCTCTGCCGGACAGGCTTTATTGGCTGCTAAAGCGGGAGCGACTTACGTTTCTCCATTTATTGGTCGTTTGGATGATGTGTCTACAGATGGTTTGGCTTTGATTGAAGAAATTAGAGATATTTATGATAACTACGGTTATGAAACTCAAATTCTTGCGGCTTCGGTACGTCATACAATGCATATTGTAAACTGCGCGAAAATTGGTGCCGATGTTATGACAGGTCCACTTTCTGCTATTTATGGTTTGTTGAAACACCCATTGACAGATATCGGATTGGCTCAGTTTGTGGCTGATTTCGAAAAAGGAAATAAGTAAAAAATATAATCAGTGATTGGTTTTTAGTGGTCATTGAAATAAACAAAAAGTCCCGTTTCAAATGAAACGGGACTTTTTTTATAATGCTATCGAAAATTATTTTTTTACAAATGGAGGTAATAGTTTAGAAGAAACTTCTCCAAAACCAATTCTTACTTCGTCATTTTGGCAAAAACCTTTCATAATTACCGTGTCATTATCGTTGATGAACTTTCGTTCTGTGCCATCGCTTAGTTTTACTGGATTTTTTCCGCCCCAAGTCAATTCGAGCATCGATCCATAACTGTCAGGAGTAGGTCCGGAAATAGTTCCAGAACCCATCATGTCTCCAGAATTCACACGACAACCATTAGAGGTATGATGTGCAAGTTGCTGGCTCATAGTCCAATACATGTATTTGAAATTGGATTTACTCACTATAGTTGGTTCTGCTTTTTCAGGCTGAATGGCAACTTCTAAATTGATGTCAAAAGAATGTTTTCCTTTTTGTTGTAAATACGGAAGCGGTGTTGGCTCTTGCGTTGGGCCGGCTGTTCTAAACGGTTCCAATGCATCCATGGTTACAATCCAAGGCGATATAGAAGTGGCGAAGTTTTTGGCCAAAAAAGGACCAAGGGGAACGTATTCCCATTTTTGAATATCGCGAGCACTCCAGTCATTCAATAAAACCATTCCAAAAATATATTGTTCCGTTTCATCTACAGGAATACTTTCTCCCATTATGTTGACATCGGTGGTGATAAAAGCCGTTTCCAATTCAAAATCGATTGATTTTGAAGGGCCAAAAACAGGATTTGTTTCACCGGCAGCTAAAGTCTGACCCAGAGGTCTGTGAACGGGAATTCCCGAAGGAATGATCGTAGAACTTCTGCCGTGATATCCTACCGGGATATGAAGCCAGTTAGGTAATAAGGCGTTTTCCGGATCGCGGAACATTTTTCCTACATTGGTCGCGTGTTCTTTGCTGGAATAAAAATCAGTATAATCGCCAATTAAAACGGGCAGTTGCATTTCTACGTCTTCCATTTTAAAGATTACTACATCTTTGTGTTTAGTATTATCTCTTAAGACAGGATTTTCAGCATCAAAAATTTCTGCAATGCGATTTCTTACTAATCTCCATGTTTTTTGACCGTCTGAAATGAAATCATTCAGCGTGTCCTGCATGAACATATCATCTGTCAGTTCAATACCTTCAAAATAGTTTAATTGCTGTAAAGCTCCCAAATCGATTGCAAAGTCACCGATTCGAGTTCCCACTGTCACCACATTTTCTTTAGTAAGGAAAACGCCAAAAGGAATATTTTGAATTGGGAAATCACTATTTTTGGGTACTTCTAACCATGATTTTCTATTAATATCGTTAGCTGTTATTGGCATATTATGTTAATTATTTTGTTGAAAATTATACATCAAATATATCATAATCTAACTGTTTAGCAAGCGTTTTTTTGTATTTTTGCTCCAAATTAACTAAATTCAAAGAAATGCAACGCGACGAACAAATTTTTGACCTTATTCTGGAAGAACAAGAAAGACAAATACACGGATTAGAACTTATTGCCTCAGAGAACTTTGTAAGTGACGAGGTGATGGAAGCTGCCGGTTCTGTATTAACCAATAAATATGCCGAGGGTTATCCTGGTAAAAGATATTAT
This sequence comes from Flavobacterium granuli, assembly GCF_900129705.1. Taxonomy (GTDB): domain Bacteria; phylum Bacteroidota; class Bacteroidia; order Flavobacteriales; family Flavobacteriaceae; genus Flavobacterium; species Flavobacterium granuli. Next base: position 31,942 of record NZ_FQWO01000016.1, read on the forward strand.
GGAGGTTGCGAAGTAGTGGATGTTATTGAACAAATCGCTATTGACAGAGCCAAAGAATTGTTTGGTGCCGAATATGCAAACGTACAGCCGCATTCGGGTTCACAAGCCAATACAGCCGTTTTCTTTGCTTGTTTGAAACCAGGTGATAAAATATTAGGTTTTGACTTGTCTCACGGTGGACATTTAACTCACGGTTCGCCGGTAAATTTCTCAGGACGTTTATATAATCCTGTTTTTTATGGTGTAGATGCTGAGACAGGACTTTTAGATTATGATAAAATTCAAGAAATTGCGACTAAAGAACAACCAAAATTAATCATAGCAGGAGCTTCGGCTTATTCCCGTGATATGGATTTTGAGCGTTTTAGAGTAATTGCGGATAGCGTTGGTGCGATTTTATTTGCCGATATTTCTCATCCTGCAGGACTTATTGCTAAAGGATTGATGAATGATCCAATTCCTCATTGTCATATTGTATCGACTACTACACATAAAACGTTGCGTGGACCGCGTGGAGGTTTGATCATGATGGGGAAAGATTTCCCAAATCCATTTGGTCTAACTACGCCAAAAGGAGAAATCAGAATGATGTCTTCTCTATTGGATCTAGCCGTTTTTCCTGGAAATCAAGGAGGGCCGTTAATGCATATTATCGCTGCAAAAGCAGTCGCTTTTGGTGAAGCCTTGAAAGATGAATTTTTTACCTATGCTTTGCAATTGCAAAAAAATGCCAAGGCTATGGCGGAAGCTTTCGTAAAAAGAGGATACAATATCATTTCAGGTGGAACTGACAATCACATGATGTTAATTGACTTGAGAAACAAAAATATTTCAGGAAAAGAAGCTGAAAACGCATTGGTAAAAGCAGAGATTACCGTGAATAAAAACATGGTACCTTTTGACGATAAATCACCATTTGTAACTTCAGGAATTCGTGTTGGAACAGCGGCAATCACTACTCGTGGATTAGTTGAAGAAGACATGGAAACCATTGTTGACATGATTGACAGAGTTTTGATGAACCACACCAATGAAGAAATCATCGAAGAAGTAGCCAATGAAGTAAACGAAATGATGAGCGAAAGAGCGATTTTCGTTTTCTAATTTTATAGTTTCAGGTTTAAAGTTTAAAGTTTTAAATTTTGTGTTTACCAAAAGTAATATCAAAGTCTAGAACTTTAAACTTTTTCCGTTTTTATTAGAACTTTAAACTTGAAACAATTTTAAACAAAATATAAATGTCTGTACTAAGATTAAAATTACCAACTGACCCAAGATGGGTCAACATTGTCGAGAAAAATATCGAGGAAATCTTGACAGATCACGCTTGGTGTGAACAAAAAGCGGCAACCAATGCCATTACGATTATCACTAATAATTCAGAGCATCAGGATTTAGTTCAGGATCTTTTGGCTTTGGCCAAAGAAGAAATCGACCATTTTGAACAAGTTCATAATATTATCATCAAACGCGGTTTAAAATTAGGTCGTGAACGCAAAGACGATTATGTCAACGAATTGTACCAATACATGAAAAAAAGCAGCAACGGCAGCCGTGTTTCCAGTCTGGTGGAGCGATTGCTTTTCTCGGCGATGATTGAGGCCAGAAGTTGCGAGCGTTTCAAAGTGCTTTCGGAAAATATTCAAGACGAAGAATTATCGCAGTTCTATAGAGATTTGATGGAAAGTGAAGCGGGACATTATACCACTTTTATTACTTATGCCCGTAAATACGGAACCGGAATTGACGTAGAAAAAAGATGGCGCGAATGGATTGAATTTGAAGCTTCGATTATCGAAAATTATGGCAAAAGCGAAACAATACACGGATAGTTTATAGTATTCAGATTGTTGTAAGAGTAAGCTAATCGTAAAATTTTAAAGATCTTATTCTTTACTCTTTGTTATGTTTTTTAATCTAACTCCTAACTACAGATGATTACAATAAGAGAAGCCCAAGCGCAAGATTTTAAAGCCATTCAAGAAATTGCCTATAAAACTTGGCCGGACGTATACGGAGAAATTCTTTCGGCAGCCCAATTGGATTATATGTTAAAAGCATTTTATGCTGAGGAGGTATTGAAGGATAATGTAGTTCATAAAGGACATCATTTTATTTTAGCTTTTGAGGACGATTTCTGTTTGGGTTTCGCCTCCTTCCAGCATGATTATTTGGGCGAAAAAGTGACTCGTTTGCATAAAATATATTTGCTTCCGGAGGCACAAGGAAAAGGTGCTGGCAAACAGCTAGTCGGCGCTGTCATCGATTATGCAAAACATAACGGTTCAACTGTTATTTCCTTAAACGTAAACCGATTCAACAAAGCCTTGACTTTTTACCAAAAATTAGGTTTTGAAGTCGTCGCAGAAGAAGATATAGAACTGGAACACGGTTATTTGATGGAAGACTATAAGATGGAAAAGCAGCTGTAGTTTATTTTGAGTAAAAAGCGTTTTTTATTTATTTAAAAGAAATTTCTTCTATTATTCGTTTTACAGAAAAAAGCAGTAAATTTAATGTTTATTGAAACTGTTTTTTTAAGATGCCAAAATGAAATATGAAAAATTTTTCCCCCTTATTGCGCTGTTTTTGCTCTTTTCTTGTTCAAAAAGTAGAGAGGGAATAAAGCCCGATAACGGCAGTGTTACCGAAAGTGTCTATGCATCGGGTATTATCAAAGCCAATGATCAATACACTGTTTTTTCTACGGTTAACGGAATTTTACAAAAGATAAAAGTAGTTGCGGGACAGCCAGTTTATCAAGGAGAATTATTATTTGAAATAGAAAGTGAAAAAGCGGCTTTAAATACCGAAAACTCCCGACTGGCTTATCAACTTAGTCTGCAGAGTAGCCAGTTTATCCAAGACAAAATTGCCGAAATGGAACTAAAAGTACAATCGGCTAAAGACAAACTTACTCTTGACGAATCTATTTATAGCCGAAATAAAAAAATCAGGTCTCTCGAAGGAATCTCGGAAGTTGATTTTGAAGGAATCGAATTGGCCTATAAAAGTTCTAAACTCAATTATGAGGCCACTCAAAGACAACTGGCTCAACTTAGGGCACAGTTAAAAAATGATCAAAACAGGAACAATATCAACCTTAAAATCAATGAGAAATCACAAAGTGATTTCAATATCAAAAGTGCTTTTTCGGGTAAATTGTTTGATGTTTTAGTCAAAGAAGGCGCATTGGTGACAACCCAAACTCCTTTGGCCATTATAGGGAAATCCAATTCCTTTTTGCTGGAACTAGAAGTAGATGAAAATGACATGGTTCGGGTACAATTAGGGCAAAAAGCACTCGTGACTATGGACAGCTATAAAGGAAAGGTTTTTGAGGCTATGGTCGATAAAATTTACCCTATTATGGATGAGCGTTCCCGTACATTTAAAATTGAAGCCCACTTTGTAAATCCGCCCAAAAAACTCTATCCTAATCTTACGGCTGAGGCTAATATCGTTATTCGAACAAAAGGAAATGCCCTTACCATTCCCAAAGCCTATTTAATGGATAATGAATACGTTTTAGTGAATGATAATGAAAAACGAAAAGTAAAGACCGGTTTGAGTGATTATCAAAAAGTAGAGATTTTAGAAGGATTGAAAGCTGATGAAATGATTTACAAGCCCAAACAATGAATTTTAAACTGATTTTAAATATTGCTTTTCATTTACTTAAAGCCCGACTCAAACAAACTATAGTTGCCGCTGTGGGGGTTACCTTTGGGATTGCTATGTTTATTACTTTGATTAGTTTTATGGGAGGCTTAAATGAAATGTTAGATGGATTAATGCTCAACAGGACACCTCACATTCTTTTGTACAATGAAGTAAAACCATCAGAGAACCAGCCCTTGTCTTTATCAGAAGAGTATAAAAATCACACGAAATTTATTCATTCCATAAAACCAAAAGACAGAGGCAAATCAGTTTACAACAGTCAATCGATTATTAAAGTTTTAAAACAGGACAAACGCATCATAGATGTAGCACCCAAAGTGACTGCTTCTGTTTTGTTTAATTCAGGAACAATTGAGATTTCGGGTTTTGTAAACGGAATTGATATGCTGGCCGAGGACAAACTTTTTAAGATAAGTGATTATATAACTGAAGGAAAAATTGCTGATTTGGCTCAGAATAACAGCGTTATTATTGGGATAGGATTAGCTAATAAAATGTTGCTTTCAAAAGGAGATATTATTAAAATAACTACTTCTAACGGAGATTTGACTCCTTTGAAAATTGTAGGGATTTCTGAAATTGGAATTGCCGAAATTGACAATGTAATGAGCTATACTTCTTTGGCTACAGCTCAAAAAATATTAGGCCAGCCCAAGAGTTATATTACGGATATCCAGGTTAATTTGTATGATAAAGAAAGCGCAGTTGAACTTGCAAAAGAATTTCGTAAGGAATTCAATATTGATACGATAGATTATCAAACCGCCAATGCGCAATTTGAAACCGGGAGTACAGTGCGAAGTATCATTTCTTATTCAGTGGGAATTGTGTTGCTTATCGTGGCCGGATTTGGTATTTACAATATATTGAATATGATGATTTATGAAAAAATGGACAGTATTGCCATTCTTAAAGCTACGGGTTTCTCCGGCAGTGACGTAAAATGGATTTTCATATCACTCTCAATAATTATTGGACTTACAGGAGGGATTTTTGGACTCTTATTTGGATTTATTTTCTCTAATATAATTGATGTAATTCCTTTTGAAACCACATCTTTACCAACCGTAAAAACCTATCCAATTGTTTATAATATCATTTATTACATCATAGGAATTGTTTTTGCTTTTTGCACTACAATTATCGCAGGACTTTTTCCTGCTCTAAAAGCAAGTAAAGTAGATCCTGTAGAAATCATTAGAGGCAAATAACTATGGAAGAGAATAATAAAGTGATAGAAACTATAGGTCTAAGTAAATACTTTTATGATCCCATAAAATTTCAGGTAATCAAAGAAGTTGATTTGAGTATTAATCATGGTGAGTTTGTTGCTATTGAAGGGAAATCAGGCTCGGGAAAATCGACCTTGTTGTATTTACTCTCAACGATGGATACGGATTATGAAGGGCAATTGTTTATTCATAATGAACTTGTAACTGGACAAGGAGATGCACAATTAGCAAAGATTAGAAATGAAAAAATTGGTTTTGTTTTTCAATTTCACTATTTATTATTAGAATACAATGTTTTAAAAAATGTGATGCTTCCGGGCTTAAAATTTGGAAAATATTCCGAAAAGGAATTAGAACAGCGCGCTATGGACCATTTAAAGACACTTGGGATGGATACTCATGCCTTGAAAATGCCAAACCAGTTGAGTGGAGGCGAAAAACAACGTGTAGCTATAGCTCGGGCATTAATAAATGATCCTTTAATCATTATGGGGGATGAACCTACGGGAAATTTAGACAAGAAAAATGGCGATTTGGTTTTTGATATTTTCAAAAAACTCGCAAAAGAATTCAATCAGACGATATTAGTTGTCACTCATGATATTGATTTTGCCAAAAGAACCGATAGAATAATCACGATGGAAGATGGCCGAATTATTTCCTGATTCTTATTGAACCACAATTTCATATTTTGTCAATAAACCTTTAACAGCTTCCAATGAAAATTGCGCTTTTTTGAGTTTTGTTCTCATCGGATCAATAGTATAATTGCGGCTGGTTCTAAAATCAGCTTTGTTTGCGATGGCTTTATCAAATTCAGCCCGATACAAATCACAAGTATCAAAAAGAGCCTCGGTCAAATCAGTATTCATAAAATCAACAGCTATAAGACTACTATTGATGAATGTAGTTCCTTTCATTTTTAAAGCGTAAAATTTAGAGAAATCCAAAATACAATTGGTAAAATGGATTTCAAAAATGAGTTTATCGCACATGGCAAAATTGACATCTTTTATTTTGCAATGATTAAAAAACACAGTTCTTAAAGCGACGTGATTTATTTTGGAGTTGTTAAAATTACAATTATTGAAGGTGCAATCCAGGAAGCTGACATCTATAAAATTGCATTGGGAGAAATCACAATGATTAAAAACACAGGATTCAAACTCCTTGAAATTGACATCGTCTATACCATAAGTAATATTGTTGTATTGCAGGTCAAGATGGTATGCAGGCATTTTTTGTAGATGAAGTTTATTAAATATTGGCTAAACTAGAAATAAAATATCGAATAATACACTATTATCAAGGCTTAAGTTTTTTGGCTAAGACAAACGGGCAATTCTCATTTAGGTAGTAATAGAAATTGTCGAAACTATTATGCTGGGAATTAGTACTGAAATCAGCTCCTTTTTGTAATATTGTTTTTTTATTTTAGAGAGTTTTTTTTCTGATAAAAGTTTGGTTTCAAGCTTGATTCAGCATCATTTTTTCTCTTTTTAACTTAAATGGATTCGTTTTATTACTAATTTATTTCGCATGTACAACAACTCTGATCGTTTTAAACTTTTTTGCTTGGAAGGTGTAAAAGAGATTTCGGATCTCAATGCTAGCTTTATTTTACCTTTTTTAGAAAATTTGGCCCTGCATCAAGGCATTGTTAACACTTATAAAAGCTGTGACAGTATCGAAAGTCTGGAAGAAAGTTTGAGTGCCTTGCTCTATGCTGACCGTAGTTTTAAGGATTATGAAATTTTATATTTAGTGTTTGAAGGAGAAGGAAATGCCATTGTTTTGGATGATTACTATTATACACTTGGCGAAATAGCCGAATTTTTTGAAGGAAAATTAAGCGGCAAGATTTTACATTTTGCCAATACCAAACTTTTGGATTTGGACGAAGAAGAAGCCCAGTATTTCCTGGACGTCACTGGAGCAAGAGCAGTTTCGGGTTACAACAAGAAAGTACCTGTTTATAGCGCTGCGATTGATAATGAATTCTTTGGACTCTGCCAGCAATACGATGATGTGGTTGAAATAGTAGAAGAATTGTATGCACATCATGCTGCTATATGCACTACAATGGGGTTTGTACTCTATTATTAAAAAAGTTTTCAGATAGAAAACAAAGCGGTAATGAAGCTTTGATTTAGCTTGTTTTAGTATTTATATATTCAACTAATAACTCAGATTTAGCACCGAGTTTTTTCTTGAGGCTTTGTTTTTATTTTTTAATGGCATCTGTTGTGATTCCTAAAAGTTCAGCGATTCTATTTGAAAATAATAGATTTGCTAAATTTTCATAACTTACAATTGTAAGGAATTAGAGTAAAAGAAGTATAAAAGCTTATATTAACAATCTAAAAAATAAAAGTATGGCACTTATCAATCCCTATTTAAATTACAACGGAAATGCAGAAGAAGCATTCAATTTTTATCGATCAGTATTTGGCGGAGAGTTCGCAAAAGTTATGCGTTTCAAAGACTTGGAAAATGATGAATTTCCAGTAGCAGAAAATGAAGCCAATAAAATAATGCATATTGCTTTACCCATTGGTAAAAATGTTTTAATGGCTAATGACGTTCCTGAAAGTATGGGAAGCGTAAATGAAAACGAAAATAGAAGTAAAATTTCAGTTAGTGCAGAAAGCAAAGAAGAAGCCGACAGATTATTTAACGGACTTTCAGCAGGCGGACAAATTGAAATGCCTATAATGGATAGCCCTTGGGGGTCTTATTTTGGAATGTTTAGAGATAAATATGGAATTGAATGGATGGTGGATTTTGACCCTAATTATCAAGGAGAAATTTAATCTGCTCTTGGAGGTCTCCTGACCTCAAATCTGTTAACGGGAAATTCTGATGAGCTGTTGCCAATTTCATGAATTTGGATTAATCTTCTGGTTAATGAAAATCACGACTCGCTATTCACGACTTTTATCCCAATGGATAGATTCGGACCATTGCTGCCAAATACTTCAAACAATGGAGGATATGGACTGAATTTAATGTGTCCTATCAAAAAGTTTACGATAGGAAAAAGACAATAAATGAAGGTTTAGCTGCCATTTGGAACTTTGCAGAGAAATTGATTAATGAAAGTGTGAAAAAGGGAATTGCTAGCTAGCTGAGTTTTTTGGATACAAATAAGTTGCACTTTTACAATGAATTCCATACGAAATAATTAGTGTCAGCGGGAATTTAATCGGCTTTTTTTGAAGTTGTTTTGTTTTTAGTCCTTAAAAGTTATTGTGAATTCTGCACCTTCGTTTATTTGACTTTTTACTTCAATACGACCACCTAAATTAGTGATGTGATTGTAAATCAAGTAAAGTCCTATTCCATTACTATCAATATGATTGTGAAATTTTTGGTGCAAACCAAATATTTTATCTCGTACATTATCCATGTCAAAACCCAGTCCGTTATCAGAATAGATTAATTGATTTTTTCCATTTGTTTTTTTAGAAATAATGGAAACTGAAGGGTAAATTCCGGGTTTTGAATATTTAATTGAATTTGTGATTAAATTTAAGAATATGCTTTTCAGGTATTCTTTATTGAAATTAATAGTAGGAACTGTTTCAAAATCAACAGTGATTTTAATTTTTGAATTTATTATTAAAGAGTTTATAGAAAGTACTACTTCATTTAAATTCTCGTTTAAACTTAATGGTTCAATAGAAGCATTTAACTCGTCTTTATGAATTAATTCGTCTACTGAATTTTTTAAAGTTTGACTTAATTGCTCTGTTGTTGTTTTTAGGATAGCTAAAAATTCAAGTGTTTCTTCATCATTAATTTTAGTAATATCAATAAGATTAAATATGGATAGCAAATTATTTACAGGAGATTTTAAGTCATGCGAAGTCGTATAGGATAAATGCTTGAGGTCTTTATTTATTTTGGTTAGATTTGTTAGGAGTATATTTCGCTCATCTTCAATTTTTTTTTTATGGGTAATATTTTTAGCAATAGCATATACTAATTTTTCATCTTCAACAGGCATCGATGTCCAAGATAACCATACAATCTCCCCCGTTTTAGTTAAGTATCTGTTTTCAAAATTTAACAGCGGTTTATTTTTATATACTTGTTCTCTAGTTTCGATTGTAATTTTAAGATCTGGAGTATAAACGAATGTACTTATGGGGCTAGCATACAATTCTTCATCTGTATACCCTAATAATTGCGATACAGCCGCATTTATTCTCTTAAAATAACCATCAAATCCGGCAATACAAATCAGATCAGCTGAGATGTTAAAAAAATTGTCAAAATGATATTCTGTATCTGAATTAGGATTTTCTTTTATTGTCATTGAACTTGAAAATTAGTACTAATTTGGTTTTTAGAATTCTAGAGTAAATAATTTTTTTCAAATTTAGTAAATAATTATTTGCGATATAAGTGATAGTATAATTTAAATTAACAAAATGAGATGGCTGTTATAAGGTTTGTTCTTTGTTATTTCCGTCGAAAACGCTACTACTTATTTTCCAATTTAGACAGGTACTCGACGCAGACAAGCGCCAGAATTGTACAACAGGCAATTTACACACCGAATAGCTGTTTTTGACCAGCGTGGCCCGTCAGTTTGGTATTTGGGCGCTGGCCAAAAGATAATTACCGCTACAAGTTAATCTTGTGGATTGGGGCGCTTATTGTACGATTTTGTCGCAATTTTATGTTATTTGAATTATTTCTTAATTATCACAGTTATTGTTACTGTATCGGAATATGATGGATAGTTGAAGTCCATTCCGCACGTAATAATTGATCAAAATAATATCATGAAGAATATCCAAAAATCTACAAGTTAGATGTTTTAACAATATGGTGTACTGAGGAGTGTACCAAAGAGTGTATTACAAACATATGGGGATTTTGATGTTTTTTTGCTATGTTAGCTTTAACTTCTTGATTTTCTTAGTGTTTTTGACTTCAAAGCATAAAAAAACCCTAGTAAAAACTAGGGTTTTGTGATCCTTACTGAACAATTTACAAACCATTTTATGAATGATTTAAAGAAATTGGCTTATTTTTCTATTGATTTGTAAGATAATTATTTTTAATTTTTGTTCAGAAGCGGTTTGTATGTATTGTAGGGGTAAATATTAAAAATGATTAATTAAACTTTTAATCGCATAATTTTAAAATAATTCTTGACAATTTTTTTAGTTAAGTTTTTTATGATCTAACATGCGGTATAATTTAACATAAAGTTAAATTAACTTTTTAGGTGTTTTTTATCTTCTGCTTTTCATTTGCTCTTTAATTTATTATGGAAAAAGATCTTTTGAAAATGACAGACGATGAACTTCAGAAATTAATTTTTGAGGGGAAAGATGCTGCGTTTTCAATTATTTTTAATCGTTACTGGAAAAAGCTTTATTCTTATGCTTTCAAGATTTATAAAGACGAAGCAGTCTGTGAAGACATTGTTCAGGAAATCTTTATTAGTCTGTGGAAAAATGCATCAAATACCGTAATCTTAAACCTTGAAGCTTATCTTTTTAGAGCGGTTAAATATAAAATTGCGAATCAAATTAGAAACCTGAAATTTGAACAACAGCACATTGAAGTTTTAGAAACAATTCCAGATCCAAGTTTATCTTTAAATGACTTGGAATATATTGATTTTGAGAAAAATATAACCGATCAAATCGATAAACTCACTCCAAAATGCCGTGAGGTTTTTTTACTCAGCAGAATGGATCATTTTACAAATGCTGAAATTGCAGCAAAACTCAATTTATCCATTCATACCGTAGAGAAACATATCAGCAATGCATTGAAGCAGCTCCGTTTAAATTCTGCATCCTATAATTATCTTCTTTTTTATTGGGCAGCGTTCTTTTATGTTAACTAAAAAACACGCGTTTTAAGAAAACGTTAAGCCTGCTTTTTTGACTACTTGTTCTACTCAAAAAATGTGACTTGTCTATAAAAGCACCTATTTTGAAAAAAGAAAACTTTTTGCTTCTGGCAAAAAAATACGAACAAGGTACAAGCACACCTGAAGAAAAAATGACCGTTGAAACATTTTTTGATAAGATGCAGGAACAATCATCAGATATAGAAACTCAGCTTTCTGATGAAAAAGGCAATGTAATGCTAAACAAGATACTTTTAGAGTTACAGGTTAAACCAAGAAAATATACAATCAGAAAAGCATTAAAAGTCGCTGCGGTTTTAGTTACTGGACTTACAATTGCTTTTACTGCCGCTAAGTTTGCTTTCAAACCTGCAACAATTACTCAAATTACTGCCAAAGGAGAAAAGAAGGAAATTTTTCTTGAAGACGGCAGTGTCATTGTATTAAACTCCAACAGCAGCGTTACCTATCCTGAAGAATTTGAAAACACAAGAAATATTGAACTTGTAGGACAAGCTTATTTTAAAGTATTCAGAGATGTAAAACGACCTTTTATTGTACAAACCCACGACGTAAAAGTGAGAGTTTTAGGAACTTCATTCGACATCAATTCTTATAATCATCATGATACAAAAGTGAGTGTGATCACCGGAAAAGTTGAAGTTACTTCACCAACTGGGAAAAAAGTTCAGATTACTAAAAACCAGCAAGCCGATTTAATAAAGAATTCCGATTTACAGATTTCTGTAGAAAACAACAATGATAAAATTGCATGGATCAGCAATACCATTATTCTTAAAAATACAAAACTTTCTGAAACAGTCAAAATCATAGAAAACTGGTATAATGTGGATATTGTGATTGAAAATCAAGAACTTAATAATCTTACTATTTCAGGAAAGTTTAAAGACGAAAAACTGGAAAACGTATTAGAAAGTATTGCCTATTTGAAACAGCTGAAAATAAATTACACAACTAAAAACCAAATCACTATAAGAAAAAAGACACCTTAAAAAGAACTAAAAAAACAAAAACCCGCCTCCGGTGCAACGGAAACGGGCGATTTAAAACAGACTAAAAATAAAATTTATAGCCTAATAGTAATGAACACGAAACTACAATTTTTTTTCAATAAGTATATAAAGATGAAAAATCTTTACTTAATGATTTTATTAATTTTTTCCTTTAACGGATTTGCCTTAGGTCAATCTGCTAAAGACGTACAGATAAGCCTTAATTTAAAAGATGCGACCATAACTGAATTTTTTAAAGCAGTAGAACAGAAAACGACTTTTACTTTTGTTTTTGATGAAAAGATCTCAGGAACTTCACAACGCATTTCGATCTACGCAGACAAAGAAAGCCTTGACGGCTTATTGACTAAAATCGCTGTCAAAACAGGATTATCATTCAAAAAACTCAACAATACAATTGCTGTTACACACAATGCTCGTGCGCAAATAAATGTGCGCGGAAAAGTACTTGACGAAAGTGGTATGCCAATGCCAGGCGTTACCATCCTTGAGAAAGGAACCAGAACCAGTACAATGACTGACATGGAAGGTAATTTCAATTTTGCTGTAAATTCTTCGGCTGTTCTTGTGGTTTCTTATATGGGATATGTTTCTCAGGAAGTTGCAGCAAGCGCTGGTTTAATTACTATAACCATGAAATTAAGTACAAGCGAATTGAATGAAGTAGTGGTAACGGCCTTAGGAATTAAAAGAGAAGAAAAACGACTAGGATTCTCTCAGCAAACCATTAAATCTGAAAACTTGTCGCAGGGAAGATCAAACAACTGGTCGTCTGGATTGAAAGGTAAAGTGGCAGGATTAAGTATAACTTCTACAGGTTCAGGACCTTTAAATTCGCAGCAGATTACCCTTCGTGGAAACAGATCATTAAGTCCGAAAGGAAATTATGCGCTGATTGTGGTTGACGGAGTTCCGGTAAATGCAGAAATGACAACATCTGGTTCTACAAGTGCTTATATGGGAGAAGATTCGCCAATTGATTATGGAAACGGAATTTCTGACTTAAATCTGGATGATATTGATGCGGTAACAGTTCTTAAAGGTGCAGGTGCAACTGCGCTTTACGGAAGCCGTGCAGCAAACGGTGCTTTAATCATCACAACCAAATCAGGAAAGAAAAACAAAGGTTTAGGGATTTCTTTGAATACCGGAGCGACTTTCGATGTCATCCAAAGATGGCCGGATTACCAATACAAATACGGACAAGGAACCGGAAATTCGCCAGATGCATTCGGGAATCAATATTATTCGTACGGAAATTCTGCTGAAGGAACTTCAACCAGCGGAACCAGCAGTGCGTGGGGACCTGCATTTATAGGACAAAACTTCTACCAATATGATCCTGCGTTGCAAGGACAATCGGCAGAAAGACTTCCTTGGCAGTCATATAGAGATAATCGTAAAGATTTCTGGAGAACGGGTGTCACTTTAAATAATAATATTTCGATTCAGGGCGGTGACAATAAAGGATCAATGCGACTTTCTTTAGGAAACCAAAAAAACGAATGGATTATGCCTAATACCGGTTTCGACAGAGTTACCGCTGCTGTGAACGCCAATTATCAGGTTTCGGATAAAATTAAACTGGGAACAACAATAAATTACAACACTAGAAACAGTGACAATTTGCCATCTACAGGATATAATAACGGTTCGATTGCTTATTTTATGATTTTTCAGCAGCCAAATATCGATCTAAATTGGTACCGTCCAATTTGGGAGAAAGGCAAAGAGCAGATTGCGCAGCTACATCCTTTTAGTTCTTTCATCGACAATCCGTATTTAATTGCTTATGAAGCGATAAATAGCTTAGACAGTGATCAGATTGTTGGGAATATTTTTGCCAATATTACGTTGTCTCCAAATTTAGATTTGATGCTGCGCTCTTCTATGAATACGTACAATCAGACCAGAGAACAAAAAAGACCGTATAGTATCAACAGATATGCAAAAGGATTTTATGAAAGACAGGATGTTTTCAAACAAGAAATCAATTCAGACTTTTTACTTTCTTATAAAAAAGGTTTTGGTGATAAATTCTCGCTTTCTGCTTCAGCAGGAGGAAATGCTATGAGTTATAAATACCGAAGAACCGAAGCAGAAGTTACAGGTTTAGTTGTTCCAGGTGTTTATAAATTGTCAAATGGTTCAAGTGCGCCAATTTTAACTTTGGGCGATGCCAATAAAAAAATGAACAGTTTGTATGGTTTGATATCGATGTCTTATGCCGATATGCTTTTTGTGGACGTAACAGGAAGAAACGACTGGACAAGTACGCTTCCGGTAGAAAACAATTCATTCTTTTATCCATCGATCAATACCAGTGCGGTTATTTCTGAAATGTTCAGTCTTCCAAAATCAATTGATTATTTAAAATACAGACTTTCTTTTGCTCAGGTAGGAAATGATACAGAACCTTATAAAACACAGAAATATTATGGACAAAGTGCTTTTCCAAGTTCTGCGCAGACTTTGACGGTTTTATATAATGATCATTTTAAACCCGAAATCACAACGAGTTTTGAAACCGGTTTTGAAATTAGAATGCTGAATAACAGACTTAATGCAGATGCAACTGTTTATGAAAGTGTGACTAAAAACCAGATTATTGATATTCCGATGGATTTCTCAACGGGTTACAGCGGTGCCGTTTTAAACGGAGGTAAAGTTAAAAACCGCGGTATCGAATTGGTTCTTGGCGGAAAAATTATTGATAATACAAACTTTAAATGGAATTCAACTTTAAACTGGTCACGAAACTGGAATAAAGTAATGGAATTACCAGAAGGAATCGACGGACAGCAGATAATTGGTACAGGAGGGACAGCCTCAATTATTGCAAAAGTCGGAGGAACTACAAGTGCAATTTACGGTTTTGGATTTGTGAGATCTCCAGAAGGTAAAATTGTATACGATAAAGCGGGGCTTCCGGCATATCCTGAGGAAATACAATACATCGGGGATGCGAGTCCAAAATGGAAAGCAGGTTTTACCAATAGTTTTTCAATCGGAAACTTTACTATGAATGTGACTTTAGACGGTCAGTACGGAGGTATTATTTATTCGCAGACACACCACAAACTTTCTGAACAAGGAAAATTAAATTCAAATAATATGGGTAGGGAAACCGGCTTCATCATCGGTGAAGGCGTAGTTCAAAATACGGATGGAACCTATTCTCCAAATACGAAACAAGTGAAAACGGCAGATTGGTATGGTCGTTACTACAGAAGAGCGAATATTGAATCAAACTCTTTTGATGCTTCTTTTGGAAAACTTCGCGAAATCAGTCTTCAATACAATATGCCAAAAAGATGGCTGAAAAATTCAGGAATACAATCGCTTCAATTTTCAGTTTTCGGAAGAGATTTAGCTACAGTTTCAGATTTCCCAATTTACGATCCAGAAACGGCAGCATTAAACGGTGATACAATTTTACCGGGTATAGAAATGGGGCAGATGCCTTCTCCAGCTACCTATGGTTTCAATTTAAGTTTGACTTTATAATAAGAAAATGAAAAAGATAAAAATTACAGCAATAATTCTATTTCTTACAGGATTGACAATTTCTTGTTCGAATGGTTTTGAAGAACTTAACGAAAATCCTAATCTTATCACAGAAATAAGTCCTGGAACATTATTGAATCCAATTATCTACGGAATTGCTTCCCAGAATGCAACTCAAAGTGTAGATGTTACTTTCAATTTAATGCAGGTTTCACTGCCATTTCCAAGTATTACTGGAGGCTTGCATCGTTATGATGTGAGTAATAATATCGGTAATTCGGCTTGGAATAACTATTACAAATGGCTTTCAAATATTAGAGAAATGCGTATGGCTTCAGTAAAAGCTGGAGACAAGAATTACGAAGCTGTAGCATTAACGCTTAATGCTTTGGTTTATGCGAATCTTACGGATCTTTTTGGTCCAATTCCGATGACGGAAGCCGTTCGCGGAGAAGACGGTATTTTGTATCCGAAATACGATACACAAGAGTTTATTTACGAAACGCTTTTAGCCGATTTAGAAAAAGCCAATACGCTTTACGATACTAGTAAAGCCATGATTTATTCAGAAGATATTTTGTTTCAGAACAATGTTTTGAAATGGAAAAAATTCACCAATTCTCTTAAAATGAGATTGCTTCTGAGAGTTTCAAACAGAACAGAAACAGGCGCTTTTCAGAAACTAGCTTATATGGCGAATCATCCTGAAATTTATCCGGTTTTTAACAATACAGCCGAAAGTGCTATTTTGAAAGTAACGGGAGTTGCTCCAAATGTTTCTCCATGGGGAAGACCGCAGGATTTTAATTTGAATATCAAAATGGCCTCTTTCTTTATTGATAATTTAAATACACTTGAAGATCCGAGAAGAACGATAATCGCAACCGGTGCGACAGCTTTGGTTACCAATGCGCCAATTGGATTTAAAGGAATTGACAGCGGATATGCAGGTGCAGATTCTCAGTTTAAGTACAATGCCTCAACGCTTTACAATGTACAGGTCCAAAATCCGATGCAGATTTTAATTCTAACCTATGCTGAGGTTGAATTTATCAAAGCAGAATTAGCACAAAGAGGTCTTATCGCAGATGCAGCCGGACATTACGAAAAAGGCGTTAGAGCTGGAATCGAACAATTAAAAGCAACAACTCCCGCAACATATTTTGATAAACCAGAAGCAAAGTATGATGGAACGTTGGAAAGAATCATGTTGCAAAAATACTACGCTTTGTATTTTACAGATTATCAGCAATGGTTTGAATACCGTAGAACAGGACTTCCTGTGTTACCAACCACAACCGCAATGTTGAATAACGGAATTATGCCGTCAAGATTCACTTATCCGGACAATCAGCAGATTAAAAACAATGCAAACTATCTGGAAGCTGTTGAGATGGTTGGAGGTGACAATATCAATACTAAAGTTTGGTGGGATAAATAATTTTTAAAAATGAAAAAGACATTTATATTTAGTGCAGTATTGTTTTGTTGTGTTTTGACAGCACAAACAACTGTAAAAGGAATCGTTTTTGAAGATGTAAATCAAAACGGTAAAAAAGAAAAAAAGGAAAAAGGAATTGCCAATGTTGCCGTTACAAATGGTCGCGAAGTGGTTTTAACAGATAAAAAAGGAAACTATGAACTTCCGTTAAAAGACGACGCTATTATTGCGGTAATCAAACCGTCAGCTTATAAAATTCAGGTTAATAAAGACAATCTGCCTCAGTTTTTCTATAATCACAAACCGGCAGGTTCTCCTAAAGGAAAATTCGAAGGCGTTGTTCCAACAGGAAAGCTTCCAGAATCTGTCGATTTTGGATTAATTCCGCAAAAAGAAACGGCTGATTTTACAGCGCTAGTTTTTGGAGATCCGCAGCCTTATACGCTTGAAGAAGTTGATTTTTTTACAAGAGGAATTGTTTCTGAAGTCGAAGGAATTAAAAACATTCCGTTTGGATTAAGTATGGGAGATTTGGTTGGAAATGATCTTAGTTTATTCAATCCATATATTCAATCCGTTAAAAAAATCGGAATTCCTTGGTACAATCTTTTAGGAAATCACGATTTAAATTTTGATGCCAAAGCAGATAATCTGGCCGATGAAACTTACGAAGCACATTTTGGTCCAGCTAATTATGCTTTCAATTACGGAAAAGTCCATTTCATTGTCCTTGATGATGTTTTATATCCGGATCCGAGAGATCATGAAGGTTATTGGGGAGGTTTTACAGAAGATCAATTAAAATTTATAGAAAATGATTTGAAATTAGTTCCAAAAGATAATTTAATTGTAATGGCTTTTCATATTCCGATTAGCGAGCCGGATAGTAAAGACGATTCTTTTAGAGATTCAGACCGTCAAAAGTTATTTGAATTGTTGAAGGATTTCCCAAACACACTTTCTCTTTCAGCACATACGCATTTGCAAAGACAGGATTTTTTCGAAAAGAAAGATGGCTGGTTACAAGAAACGCCGCATCATCATTACAATATCGGAACAACTTCAGGCGATTGGTATTCAGGAAAACTGGATGAAAAAGGAATCCCAATTTCTGTTATGAGAGACGGAACTCCAAAAGGATATGCTTTCATTCATTTTAATGGAAATAAATATACAATAGATTACAAAGTGGCTGGAAAACCAGAAAATTACCAAATGAAAGTTTTCGCTCCAAAAGTAGTTGCAAAAGGAAAACGCACAAAATCTGGAGTATTTGCCAATTTTTTTATGGGAAGCAAAAAAGACAAAGTTGTTTACCGCGTAGATCAAGGAGAATGGAAAGAAATGGAATACGTTGAGGTTCAAGATCCATCATACGTAGAATTGGTTTATGAATGGGAATTATCAGAAGTGCTTATGCCGGGAAAACGTTCATCTGATCCTGAAAAAAGTACGCACGTTTGGAGAGGAAATATTCCTTCGGATCTTGCGATTGGAGAACATGCAATTGAGATCAAAGCGACAGATATGTTTGGTAAAACGCATACTGCAAATACAACTTACAGAATAGATAAAGTAAAATAATTGATTTTAGAAAATGATAAAAATCAAAAAGATAAGCTGTGTTTTAGTAGCAGTTTTAGTGGTATATTCTTGTGGAAGTCAAAAAGGAATTACTTCAAAAATTGAAGTGCAAGGTCATCGTGGCGATCGCGGAAATTTTCCAGAGAATTCGATTTCTGCTTTTATCAGCGCTGTAAATAAAGGTGTTGATGTTCTGGAATTAGATGTTGTAATTTCTAAAGATCAAAAAGTTGTCGTTTCTCACGAGCCTTTTATGTCTTCGCAGTACATGTCGGATTTTGCAGGAAATCCAATTGCAAAGGATAAAGAAAAGAGTTATAATCTTTATGAAATGACTTATGACAGCATCAGTAAGTTTGACAGCGGTTCGAGAGGAAATGCTGCTTTTCCGCAGCAGCAAAACCAAAAAACGTATAAACCGCTATTGTCGGATATGATTGATAGTGTCGAGCAGTATATTTCCAGAAATAATCTAAAACCCGTTAGATACAATATCGAAATCAAATCTGAAAAATCGGAATATGGTAAAAGTCAGCCCGAGCCGGAAGTTTTTACAGAAATACTAATGAAAATCATTAAAGAAAAAGGAATTGAGCGAAAAATCAATATTCAGTCTTTTGATCCGACGGTTTTAAATGTGATGCATAAAAAATATCCAAAAGTAAAATTGGCATATTTGGTTGGAGAAGGTGCTGTAGCTAAAAACCTTTTACTGCTTGATTTTAAACCAGAAATTTATAGTCCAAATTATAAATTACTCAACAAAGAAGCAGTAGATTCTATTCGATCATTACAAATAAAAGTTATTCCGTGGACTGTTAATGAGGAGCAGGATATCGATAATATGATTAAGCTTCAAGTGGATGGAATTATTACGGATTATCCCGAGAGAGTTTTGGAAAAACGTTAAAAGTTTTTCAAGTTTAGTGTTTGTTTTAGCCTTCAATTTATTGAAGGCTTTTTTTTTAAGAATGGTTCTAATGAAATAACAGCGCCTTTGTAGCTTTATAGATGCAAATTTAATTTGTTCTTATGTTAAGGTGTTGATATACGCGTTCTGGAATCAAGCCGTAATGAGATAATGAGGTTTCCATTGATAAATAACTTGGGCCATAAATATGATTGGCAATCAAGCCACTTTCAGGCACTCGCATATTTGCGTTTTTTCCTGGAATGTAGATCCCTCTTTTTACAGATTTGATTATGCCTTTGTCTTTCAATGCTTTGATTTTGTCATTAGGTCGCTTGTATTGACTTAGTATGCTGGTCAGCATTTGATGCGTTATTGGCTGTCCTTCAAAAGTAGATAATAATCTGCTGAAATCCATAATCTGTTTTGTTTTTACTTGTAAAAAAATAAGTATATAATCGATATTTTATCGATTATATATTCTTTTAACTACATTGTAAATTCCAATGGCATTGACCACCTGATTCCAATTTGAAATGACTACTGAATTCTAGTAGGTGCTGTTCGTGAAAATAAATGATAATTTGTTGATTTTTAACAAACTGATTTGTGTTTGAGATGGATTTTTTTAATGTTTTTTATTGGTCAATTTACATTGGAATAGAGTGGTCAGTTTAATCGTTTTTTCAATTCTAGAACACGTACACCTACGTTCTTATTCAAAAGGGTAGAGGCTTACCATGCTCCCTTTATAAGGATTGAATGAAGGTTCATATTTAAGATACCCCTTTTCATTTAATTCCCTCATGCATTTATGGTAGGTTGCCTTAGAGCAAATTTTACTCACCCGCATTACCTCATCCCGACTTATGCTTATAGGGTTTTGAAAGCGGTTGATATTCCAGAATTGGAATAAGGCAATATACAAGCTAATATGGGTAGGGTTGAGGCTACCATCTAGGAGGATACGGTCAAAAAATACGCTGAGATGTCTTTGGTAATTCATTTTGTTAGTGAATAAGTTGAGGTGAATGCGCAATAGTGTTTTTTGTCAGCAAAGGCAAAGTTCGATTTTTACCATTTTTTGAATGTCCGGCTTATCCCTCAATATTTCTCTGAATGGAAATAAAAGAGAGTTGGACAATTCAAGAAGCTAGTTTTTGAGGAGGATTATAATTGCCACAACTCTTGTTTTATGTTGTTATGGAGCAAAATTGTAATTATTTCAGGGCTTTATAGCACAAGTAGTTCACAAGTTGTGAGAGAAAAAAAGAAAGATCTGTTGGGACGGGATGCGGTTATTGACTTCTTAATCTACTAATGAAGTACGTGGGTGAAAGGCCGGTTCTGTTATTGAATGCCCTGGTGAAGTTTTGGGTAGAACCGAAGCCGCATTCATCGCTTAAAGCCTTGTTGGTATATTTACGGTATTTGTTTTCGTTTTTGAGTAATGCTATAATATGATCAATCTTTAAATTATTGATATAGTCAACGGTTCTCTTGTTGCGATAGTGCAAAATAATTTTTGAGGCGTATTTCATATTGGTGTTCAGTAAAATAGCCAATTTAGCTAAAGTCATGTCTTTTTCAAGGTATTTTTTAGTATACTCAAATTTTTCAATATTTTTTAGAATAGTGGCAATGAGTTCGGGATTGATATCCAGTTCATTTTCCCTAGCGCTATGGTATGAAACTAACGAAGGCACTTTTTCGGGTATGCGATGCATCAACTCTTGAAATAATCTTTTATTTTTAAAATGCCTGCGCCCCAGTAGTCCTATGATTAGTGTCATTAGACTTACTACCCCTATCCAGTACTGCTCGCTGTTCTTTTGATTTTGAAGGAGTTTTTTGGTGTCGTATTCTTTGAGTATTTTTCCCGAAAGCTGTTTAAAATCTTTATGCAGCTGCTGATCTACTTTTATAAGGCTGCTGCTGTAGTATAGTTCTAACTCTTTGTTATTTTGTTGCTGATAATATTCAATTAATAGTTCGTAGGCTTCCCGTAAATCCGGTCGGATGTACTTTTGTTTCTGAAAAGCTTCATCTATCTTTTTAAGATAGGCTAAGGCCTTTTGATGTGATTTTTTAGCCCAGTAGCTTTTTCCGATGTAAAAATAGGCGGTCGTTTCGTTGGCAAAATCGTGATTCTTCTTCATTTCAGCTACTACCGCTGTCAGTTTCTCTATGGCATCGGGGTAATTGTGTTTAAAGTACTGGTTTATCCCTTCGGAATGGAGAAAATAGGCCTGCATTTCAGTGTTTTTAACACGAAGACCTTCGTTGAGGCCTTGTTGGTTAACTTGACTGCAAGCTTCATAATTGCCCAAGCGGTTGTAACATAGTCCTAAAGAGTGCAGTGAATTCAGATAGGCGCGTTCATTATTTTTCCTGAAGTATTTGACGCATTCCTGAAATAATAGGCTTGCATCATCATAGAATTCAAGGGTATATTTGATTTGGGCAATCGTGTATTTTATTTTATGAATAAGGTAGTGGTTAGTGGTCTTTGAAATGTATTCGTCGGCAATCATGTAGTTTTCGAGGGCTTCCAACTTCTCTTTGGCATCATAGTGCTGAATTCCTTTTGTCATATAGGCCGATCCTATTAGTTCCAGATCGGCTGTGCGTTTGGCCGCTGTCAGCATGCTATCGGCATAGCTGAGCTGTAGTTTTTTATTAGTAGTATAAATTAAGGCTTTATACGCCAGTGCCTTTTGAGCGAAGTTTTTCTCCCTTTTTGCCTTCGTTAACCAGGAGTAGGCATAAAGCCGCTCTTTGATACTGTCTTTTTCCTCATATTGGATGTTTTTGCTAAAATAGTTGTAGTCTCTAGTCGAAAGACTGTCCGGAATGATGAAATTATGGTGTTGTGCATGGGCATAATGATACAGGCATAGCCATAGTATAACTAAGTATTTCTTTGTCATGTTTCTAAGAAATTTTGGGGATACTAATTAGAAAATGTATTAAAAACGCTATTCTTTGTAAAATAAATGTAGGAAAATAATTTGAAAGAAAGAAGTAATCCTCTCGTAAAAAAAAACAGTGTCTTTTTGTGTGGAACTGATTGATTTTGTATTTGTTGGTGTTGAATTTAGTGTATGTAATTCGCGAATTACATATAGGCGATTCGGGAATTGAATACTACTTGGTTTGCCGGAGTACAAGTGTCCCAGTAGCTTTGTGCTGAATTCAAACGGTTTTGTTATGAGTAAAACCAACAGCCACATTGTTCAGATTATCCCGGGAGAAATGAACTGATGAAAAAAGTAATCAGTAACATTTAAAACAGTAACAAAGATGAAAAAAGTTTATTCAGGTTTCAGTATTTTTATTTGCCTTAGTTTTTTGGCGACCGTTAGTTCCTGTACTGCCGATGCTCCTTTTGAATCGAATGAGGGTTCAGTTATAACAACCGCCAAAAAAGCACTACTTCATTATAATGCTGAAGAAGCAGAGCAAATAACGTTAAACAGCGAGGATGCTGATGGGGCAGCGAACAGCCTTTCTAGTTATTCTACTCAAACAGAAGGAGAACAAATAATCGATCCAGACTGGAAGAAGCTTATCACCGGTTTTATTGATAGCGAGAGGGTTACCGACTAGGGGTCTAAGATAGAAAGTTTATACGTTTAATTAAAAAAGACTATTCATTTTGAGTAGTCTTTTTCAATTTTCATCCGCATCGTCCATACGGATGATGAGTTTGTTTTTGAGTATATTCAGGAATTTTGTTCTGTCGGATTTTCGGTTTCTGATTTCGAGAAAAACCCGGTTGAATTGCCCTAAATCAGTATGAAATACGGTCTCAAAAAAGCCAATGACATCTTTAAGACTTAGGGCTCCGTTATTAAAAAGACCCTGCGTATGGAGGGCATATATCAATTCTATCAGATCCACTTTGGATCCTGTCCATTTCAGGCCTGTAGCAGGCGGAGCAGGAGTGGAGGTCTTAAGACTCTTTTTTTCCAAGGATGCGATTTGCTCTTCCAGAAAGGTTTTTAGCGCGTCGTTGGCCAGTATTCTGGCCACCTTATAGTCATGAGAGGTCGAGAAGCGGTGGTCTATATGGAAGTATAAGCTGTCATGCATTAGTTTAAGGTCGTATTTGGCCCTGATAAAGTATATATTATCCAGGCAGTTGTTAGCCGTGCGGTAGTAGCGGTAGAAGTCCTTATTTTGTTTGAAGTAGCTTTTTAATTTAAGGAGTTCTGCTTTATAATATTTATCTATTGTTTTTAGGGAACCCAATGGCTTGTTGGTTTCCAAAGCGTAGATTTCGTTATAATAAATGAGTTTGGCCGCAAACTTTGGTTTGATGTTCCGGAAGAATTCGATTTCTTCTTTTTTGTTTAGTCGTTTGTATTTGATGAAAAAGGTTTTCAGTTGCTCCAGATAAAGAATGTTGCACTTTATCGCCTGCTCAGCATAGTCTATTGGATTTTGAGTTTGCAGATGAATTTGTTTTAACTGCTGCTCCAGTTCAGACATCAGGGATTCAGAGAATAATTTCATAGCCATGGTTTAGGATTTACAAATTGACTTATTTGGGAATTGAATTGGTTGGTAAATCTATCTGATGGTTTTCAGGATTGCAAATAGTATGCTGTGCAATTCCGGAATTGCATAGTTCAATTCCGGAATTGCATACCTTGTTTTTTGTACTAATGCGGTGAATAAGCTTTATGTTTACCGCATAATTGCGGTGATCATTCAGTAGTTTTGCTGCTGGTAATTCCTTAGATTATTGAGCATAAAAAAAGAGGCGCAATGGCCTCTTGAAATTCTTCTTACTCATTTATCGTAAAACCCATAAGGGATGGATGTAGAGCGGCGATCTCAAAGGTGAATGCAATTCGACGTACATTAGCTTTAAGACAAGTGCCAGTATAATTCGAGGTCAGGAGACCTCGAATAGCGGGGGTTTCTTATTGCCAGTCAAGAAATTAAATCACACGTAATCAGCTTTCAGATAACTGGCAATAGTTCGAGGTCAGGAGACCTCGAATAGCAGGATTATTTACTTAATTGATTTTGTTTGTGGGCACAAGCGAGACGCTAGCGCCAGCCTGGGAATTAGAAATAAATTCAGGAACCGTTTTAATGAATAAATGGTTAGCGATTCAAATTGAAGTTAAATTAAAATTCAATATCCATCCAGTAATGACATTCTTCTAATGTCCAAATATTACTTTTCTGGAGAGGCAAATATAAATAATTATGAAAGTAATATGATTTACGAATGTAATCTTTTTGATATCTATAGGCTCTTAATGCTGGGACTGCCGCAATCGCTCCTATTTTTGAACTAATAAATTCATCATTCTTATACTTGTATTCTTCTTTTTTTAATAAAATAAAAACAACAAAAACACCGTCATTAGGCATCTTTAAATTATAGCTGGAAACATCTACTTTAGTCCAAATTTTGTTATCTTTTTTGGCTATCAAGATGTCTTTTTCCAGTAGTGGTTTATCAGGGTAACCTACACTATCTTTGGTATACAAATTAAATTTGAAGGGCAAATATTTTAAATTTTTTACCCCGCCAAAATCGCTGACGCCAAATAGCACTTTTTTTATTTGAGAATCCCCATTGACTTTTGGAATAAAAACGGCGGCTTTGCCTTCCCAACTAAAATTTATTGGGACACTGTTTAATTTTTCGAAAGAAGACAGTTCTAGCTTTGCGTTACTTTTTTTCGAAATAACTATTTCGTTTAAATCTTCTACATTATCATTTAAAAAATAGCTTTGCAATAAAAATTTAGTTACAATTTTTTTATACCCTAAAGAAGAGATTTCAATACTTTTAATTTCATTATTTCTGTATTTAAATGGAGGTATTTTAAAAATGCCTTGTTTATCAGAAATAACAAATTCATATGAATCATTGATAAATATGAGTTTCGCACTTGCACCTTCAATAGGTAAATTTGAACTTTTTGAATAAACAGTTATTCGCGAAATTTGATTTATTTTAGATTGTAATTCTTGGGAAAAAGAATTTTGTGCAAAAACAAACAGAATCAAATACAAATTCTTAAGGAAGAAATAACTATTTCTATTTCTATTTCTAAATTTTATCATACTCTACATGGTATTTAAATAGAGGTTTTGGATATGCAAATAAAAACTACATAGTGATTATAAATTAGCACTATCTTAATGAGTTAACCTGATTAATTATGTTGTTAAATTGCAAATTATCTATAGGAGAAGGAGCGTTACTTAGAAACATTTTATTTGTACGGTCTAAAATGGCATATCGTGGGATGGTACTTATGTTTAAAAAGCTTCCTAAATTAGAATATGTGGTTACATCAATCAGATATTGGTTTTTATCCATTCCTGATTTTTCTAATTCCGCTACTTTCTTTTTCCACTTTTCAGGATCTTTGTCAATTGAAAAATAGAGAAATTCCACCTTGTTTTCCTGAATTAATTTATCTCTATACTTACTGCTCTTTTTTATTTCTTCAATACAAGGCGAACACCAGCTAGCCCAAAAGTCAATTACTTTAATTTTATCGCCTTGCTGTTTTAAAACCTCACCCAAGGTTATACTATTCCCTTTTATATCCATTAGTTTTGAATTTAAAACCTCTTCCGGCAATTGTGAATTAAACTTAATTAATCTGTCTCTTATTTGTACAAGAACTTCATTATATTTTTTTTCCTTTATTTGAGGTAAATAATTATTAATTGTCTTTTGTAAAAGATTTATATTTTCAGATTTCAAATGATTATCATATTCAAATAATGTTTTTGTAATAGCATACTCTCTAATATCCCCAGATAAATTTTTATCAATCAAATTCAACTGGTAATTCAGCTTTTCTTTTGAATATGCTTCTGACTTATCTTTTATTTTAGAAGCAAAATGCAGGTATTTCATTAAGGCCAGATGAAAAGATCCATTATCCTGCTGATCATTTCGATTAAACAGTTTAAGGTCTATTCCATTCAAGTACTTTGCATCATTAATTGTGGCCTCTTCGGGAATACAAGACAATTGTGATTTTATATATTGAAATTTCAATACCATTCTCATCTTTCGAGAGAACATATCGGAAACTTTTTCGTTTTTAATATACTTTTCTAAAAAGGACATTTTTTTTTTGTAATTCTGTTCCAAACTTTGCTTATACTTCTCAACGCCTTCTTTTTCAGAGTAGCTTAATTTAGGTAAATGTAATTCGTCAAGTTTAGTAAAAAAATTATAGTGTGCAGCGTTAGGACCTTCAAAAACAAGAATATTCTTATCATTTAATTTATACGTGATGCTATCTCCAGGTGTAATATATACTAATCTCGGGGCAGTCATTGGCTTTAGCCCATAGAAACGAAATATTTTGGGGGCTGATAAACCAAATACAAAGTCTAAGTTTTCATTCTCATTTTTAGATTTCGTTAAAGAGGATTCTTTAAAATCATCGTTTTGATCTTCAGCCAGAATTACCCATTTCAATATTGTATCACTTTTTTCAATGTTTAAGTGAACGGTTTTAGGAGGTTCGTGTTTAATTTTGGTTCTCTGAAATCCAAAACCAATTAAAGCTATTGATAAAAGAATAATAATACTTAATATGTTTTTCATAATGCTATTTCTTACAGTTCAGACGAATATAGAACAAAATCTTAAGAAAAACTACCTTCTTTTTGAGACGGCTAATATTCTTTATTTATTATTTAGGAGGATCTAAAGGACTTGAATAGTCGCATTTACAGGTATCTGCTCCGTCATTATCTGTACAAGCTAGAGTTTGATCACTACAACCAGAAACAATAACTAGAGTATCGTCATTACATGTAGTACCTCCAGTCATAACATATCTCATTTCTTGTAAGCTTGCTAATCACATTAGAAAGACTATTATTGATAACAAAAGGGGGGGAATCTGGATGTGATTGTATCTGAAATAAAAACTCCTCGTTATCAACTATTATATCTTATTTTTTCAAATATTGAAAAAGGCAATTGAAATTTTCGGTTATAAATTATTTGTAAAATGAAAAAATAAAGACTTGTTTAGTTAGTTTAATATAGCAAACAGAAGTCTACATTTTTCCCGTTATTAAAAATGTATTTGTTGTGTTTTTATACTGTTGGTTTATTTTTTGAACTGTAACTATTTGTATAAAAAATAAATAGTTTGGTTTGAGATTTGTTTATTCTTTTAGGTACTTGGAGGTAGATATTGTGGATTAGTTGTCAAATATTTCAGTAATCATGTTTTCGATTGCTTCGATGTTTTCTGCACTACTACCTATCCATCTGCCGATGATATTGCCATCTTTATCGATTAAGATTTTTGTTGGAATTGCTGTTACAACATAGGTATCTTCAATTGTGCTTTTGTTTTCTTTGATTGAAAAATGTTTCCATTTTTCAATATTTTCTTTTTGTATTGTAGCTCTCCATAAATCTAGTTTTTCATCCTTCGTAACACTTATAATTTCAAAGCCTTTGTCTTTATATTTAGAGTACATTTCTTTTAGAAAAGGAAAATCTTCTCTGCAAGGACCACACCAACTTGCCCAAAAATCAAGAAGCACATATTTGTTGTTTCTAAATGAACTAAGTTGTAAAAAGTCAGCATTTACATCACTCCCTTTAAAATCACTAGCTAGGCTTCCAATTCTACTATTTTTAAAATAATTTAATTTTTCAGCCAATTGTTTTCCACCGTAAGATTTTTTCACTTCTGACCCTAATTTATTGTATAAATTTTCAATTGTCTCATATGGAATTTGATTATTCTCTTCTTCCAATATATAATCTAACAAGTCAGGTGCTACAAATGAATTTGGATTTTTTTTTATAAATTCAAAATCCAATTGCTTATTTTTTTTTATACTTTGATCAACCAATTGATCCAACTGATGATCAAGCGAATCTAAACTCTCTTGAAATTTAATTTTTAAAGATTTATCATTTGTTTCAATCATTTTAGCAGAATAAAGTCTACTCAATTCTCTGATAGAATCATTTTTTTTGCGATTTTTTTTCTTTTCCGTTGTATTTTGTAATACATTAAACTCATCGTTCGTTTTAGAACCATTTATAACTATAGTACTCAAATCATCAAAATCGAGTTTAGCATTCATTATACACGGTTCCAAATAAAATACTTTTGAATTTAAATTTGTCATATAAAACCTAGCGTCAGTACAAATAATCGCTTTAACAGGAAAATCAATTTCTCCTTTAAATACAAATTTATTATTATGAATCTGTGAAGATTTGGTAATGCTCTTGCCATTGACGTTATATGTCAAATAAATATTTTTTGAAACAGTATTTTTTGAGCAGACACCATTTAGCACAAAGTTGTGCTGCGCTACCAATTTAAATGAAAGAAATAAAAAGAAAATTGAAAGTTTTAACTTCATATATACTAAAGATTTAATAATAAACAATAAACTTGATTCAATAAGATTTCTTGTTTATAAGACTAATTTATAGAATAAGAATACTAAAAATTATTTACCGCAATCACCTTTACCACTACCATCCATTCTACCAGTGTACATATTACATGTTGATCCACAATCATATGCACTATAACAGGTGCCACATTTTTTTGCACTATCTCCACTACCAGCCATAACATAACGCATTTTGTTTCTTGTCAATTTGCCAATCAAATTAGAAAGACTCAGTTTTTTAATTTGTTTCATAATTTTTTAAAATTTAAATTTAATATTCATTTTTAAAATTACTCCACAATCACTTTAATCCATCTACCACGTGCACTTGGTTTCTTAATATACGAATGTAAGATAAATTTTATCAAAAATAAAGAGTAAGCAGAATAATCCTCATGCGATTTTATGCGAAGTTTATGCGAATTCATCTAAAAAAACATTAAGACATGGCTGTTGCTAATATAGAAGCATAATCTGGATGCGATTTAATCTGAAACAAGAATTCAGTTTTATCAACATCTATAGCTTCTTTTTTCAAATATTGAAAAAGATAATTGAAATTTTCTGTCATCTTTATTGCTTATTTAATGGCTGTTATTATTTGATCATACAATTTTTGTCCTTGGGAAGGTCTTTTAGCGTCCTCTAAAATTAGTTCACCTCTGTCATTAAAAAGTAAATATCTAGGAATCATTATGTCATTTTTAATATTTAGGAGCATCATTAACTCTTTTTTTAATTTCGTCGTTGTAAAATAATGATTCCCATATAATTTATTTTCAACAATAAAATCACTCCATTTACCCACGGCTTTGGCATTGTCAATAGTTAAATACAATAGTTCAATATTTTGCGATTTTAAAAATTCGGTTAACTTATCTGAATATTTAAATTCGTCTTTGCAAGGTGAGCACCAAGTGGCCCATATATCTACAAATACCGCTTTCGACTTAAATGTAGATTTTAAAAGATCAGTTATAGTAGGGAATTCTTCATTAGATATTAATTTTAATTTTTTTTGATCACCGTTAAATGTAGTAAAAGAGCCCGGGACTAAGGTAGTTCTCTTAGCCGTTTCCGATTGTTTACGCAGTACTTTTATATAAATTCCATTTGGAAAAATTCTTTTATAACGATTATACAAGCTGAAATCAAAATCATTTTTTGTTATTTGATAGTAGATCAAAAATTCCTGTAATTCTTTCGGGCAAAAATTATAGTTTTTTAATTCGGCATCCCATAACTTATAATCTTCTTCTTTACCTACTAAAATATTTTGACTAATAAATTTACATTTATTGATAATATTATGATACTGATTATTCGTTTTTATACTACTGTATTTTTCGTCAAAAACATTATACATGCTGTCTAATTTTTGGATGGTTCTTTTTGTTTCTTCTTGGGATATTTTTGCACTTTCGTCACCAGATAGAAATCCATCCAGATATAAATAGGACATCATGACAATCTCTGTTTCCTGATAAAGCTTAACAAATTCAAAAAAATCTTTTGAAATTTTGTTGTTTGTTAATAGCCCTTTTAATTCCTCAATATTTCTGTTTTTCAACCCTTCTATTTTCTCGATAATTTCCGATGAAGACTGGCCATCGATAAAAATGTAGGCTAGTTCCCTGTTTAATTTAAGAAAATAAGGCGAATTATTTAAAAACTCCAATCCTTCTGCGTTCGAACCAACAAAACTCGTTTCTATTTTATCATTGTTTTTTTTGAAAAAAACATCAATAACATCACCATTTTTACAGGGGAGTACTACAGCATACGGCATCTCATTAGTGCGCCATGTTACCAATCGTCCAATATTTTTTTGTGAGAAAGAGATATGGGCAACGTTGTTTATTATTACAGTTTCTTCTTTAAAATTAACAAAATGAGAAGGGTTTCCATCAAAAGATTTACTGTAATAAAGTTTTGTAGAATCTTTAATCCCTTCGAAATGAAGGCTAATGGACACATTCTGTGAATACGATAAAGTACACAGAAAAAATAATAAGACGATTTTTTTCATTTAAATTTAATATAAATTATGACTTTTTGATACCGTATTGTAACTTGGTTCCACAGGATAGGAATCTATCAGTATTCTATTTGGGAACCTTTAATATATTAATGGAATCTATTAAAGTATTTACTCATGATCTTTTATTGCTATCTTGATTTGCCTATTTTTTTCTTGTTTTCGAGATAGAGGATAAAACTATCCTGAATTGGTTTCTTATTTAAGACGAAAAGAAATGTGGATGCGATTGCAAATATCATTGTGTAGAAACGTATTCATAATAGGGTATATTAGCTTTAGATTTTTCTAAGGTCAACCCATAAAGTTCTAAATCTTTTATAGTGTTTTCTATCGAATCGTTTCTCAAAATAAAATCGTAATTACCCAGTAGTCCTGTTTCATCCTTAATTACAATATTATAAAATCTACTCACAGTATTTAACATTCGTCCAATTTTAATGTTAGCAATCATGAAATGAGTTTTATTGTACCCGTCTTCGCCACCTTTTTCGTTAAATATTTCTTGCAGCTTATTTTTATTAATTATTTTTAAAACATAAATTGACTCTTCTTTGTATGTTAAATTTTCTTCTAACGACAACGAATTTAAGAGTAAGTTTTTAATTTTATTTCGTTCTTCCTTTTCATTCTTAAATAAACTGTTTTTATAAAAGACACTATACAATTTGTTTTTTTGATCGTCGGGAATAACAATATTATTTTCAAAAGCATCTGTTAAATTGGAAAAAATTGAGATTAGTTTTTGATTCCAATTTTGATAATTCCCTTCATTATTAAAATCAAAAAGGTATGCATCTCCTTGATTTTTATTTCCTTTAAAGAGGGAAAACGAATAAATCGTTTCATCAATTGTAGTTGTTTTATAGCCTAAATCTATTGCGTTTAATTCTTCTATTTTAGTAGGATTTCTACTTGTTGGCGATGGCGGTATATCCGAATATGAATTTTGACTTGTGGAAATTTCTTTATCATTCAGAAAGTTATTCAGAATCACATCGTTTAAAGTTTCTGGATGTCCAATCCATTTCAGAATTCCTTTATCGTCAATAAGAATAGTGGTTGGAAAGGCTTTAATGCCAAAGTTTTTAATAGTTTGTCCGGTCTGATCACTAACAACTGCTGATTTAAAAGGAATGCGTTTTAATGTCCGCAAAACTTTATCTGTTTTTTCATCGGTAATTGAGATCAAAACAAAATCTTTTTTGGATTTATATTTCTCTTGCAATTTATTCAAATTAGGCACTTGATCCAAACAGGGACCACACCAGGTTGCCCAAAACTCCAATAAAACAAATTTGTTTTTTAAATTGGTGTCTTTGGGTATGTTCTGGATATAATCTGTAATGACTATTTTGGGTGATTTTTCACCTACTTTAATTATAGATTGCGCAAATAAGGTATTCGCAATTAAAAGCAAGAGTAGACATTGTTGTTTTTTCATCATAGATAGTTTAATATAAGGCGCTTATTTTTTTTTCGAAAAATTCGTTTAGGTGTTAAACAGTTAAACGAAATCTGTGTATTAAACTGTACAACTTTTTGTTGTGTAATCAGCACGAGCAAGATGCTCGCGCTAGGGGGGCAACGAAATTCTAGCTGTTGGCAGACGTTATTTTAAGATTTCCCCAAATTTATAGTTAACGCTGTCGACTATTTTGCCCTCAATATTATGAATGTACATTGAACCGGTTCCATTCAAAAATGTTCCTTTATTAATTGCATTTCCGTTTCCGTCAAATGAACTTATAATTTCAACAAGTTTTCCATTTTTAAAAGATCGTTCCGTGTATAGTGTTCCATTTTCATGATACCAAACCCATTTTCCAATAAGTTTTCCTTGATTTAAATTTCCTTTACCTTGTAATGTTCCATCATCGTAGTAGAAAATCCATTTACCATTTTGCTTCCCATTCTTGAATCGCCCAACTTGTGATAAATTGCCATTTTCATGATAAATTTTCCACAGACCTGCTTCCTGATTCTTCGCAAACCGACCAATTTGATATAAGTTCCCGTTTTCATAAAAATATTTCCATTTGCCAATTTTCTTTTCATTTTCGACCGCACCGAATTCTCTATTTTGATTGTGAAACGTTTTATTTGATCTGCATGATAGAAATGTAGAAAATAGCAGGAGAACAATAAAAAGTATTCTAGTGATTTTCATGGTCGTTTTATAATGTTTGCCAACGTCAGTCTATGAAAAAACCTTCGTTATATTACTTCCAAATATAAAAAAGTTTTGCGAAAAAACAAGATTATTCTTATTTTTAAGAATGTAACAGCTCACCGGAATTTCTCGACCAGTTGTGTATTTCTAGTTTAGAAGATATAAGTCTTCTATTTTAAAAACATCAATAGAAACGGGCTTCAGCCCGTTTTGTATATTGAATAAAAAATGGGCTTTAGCCAAAATAGAGATTAAGTTTTGGCTA
>NZ_FQWO01000021.1 GCF_900129705.1 Flavobacterium granuli
AAAGAAAGGCGACGACATACTCTCCCACATAACTGCAGTACCATCTGCGCAGGCGGGCTTAACTACTCTGTTCGGGATGGGAAGAGGTGAGCCCCGCCGCAATAACCACCTTAAGGTTGTTAGTCTAAAGTCGAAGGTCTTAAAGTCTAAAGTTGCCTTTTGGACTTGTGACTCTCGTCTTTGGACTGCTCGCGTCGAGCAAATATCTTAACATACTGAGATAAAGAAAAAACTATTTTTTTTAGAAAGTTTCCCCAGTCCGCCGTAGGCGGACTGGAAAGGTGTACATAAGCTTACGGATTATTAGTACTACTCGACTATGACATTACTGCCTTTACATCTATAGCCTATCAACGTGGTCATCTCCCACGATCCTTAAAAGAAATCTCATCTTGTGGTGGGTTTCGCGCTTATATGCTTTCAGCGCTTATCCCTTCCAAACGTAGCTACTCTGCAGTGCCACTGGCGTGACAACAGATACACTAGAGGTTTGTCCAATTCGGTCCTCTCGTACTAGAATCAGATCCACTCAAATTTCTTGCGCCCACAGTAGATAGAGACCGAACTGTCTCACGACGTTCTGAACCCAGCTCGCGTGCCACTTTAATGGGCGAACAGCCCAACCCTTGGGACCTTCTCCAGCCCCAGGATGTGACGAGCCGACATCGAGGTGCCAAACCCCCCCGTCGATATGAGCTCTTGGGGGAGATCAGCCTGTTATCCCCGGCGTACCTTTTATCCTTTGAGCGATGGCCCTTCCATGCGGAACCACCGGATCACTATGCTCTACTTTCGTACCTGATCGACCTGTATGTCTCTCAGTCAAGCTCCCTTATGCCATTGCACTCTACGCACGGTTACCAAGCGTACTGAGGGAACCTTTAGAAGCCTCCGTTACTCTTTTGGAGGCGACCACCCCAGTCAAACTACCCACCAAGCAATGTCCCCCACAACGCGGGGTTAGGCCTCAGATAAACAAAGGGTTGTATTTCAACAATGACTCCACAACGCCTAGCGACGCCACTTCACAGTCTCCAACCTATCCTACACATCATTTATCCAAGGTCAATACTAAGCTATAGTAAAGGTGCACAGGGTCTTTTCGTCCCACTGCGGGTAAACGGCATCTTCACCGTTACTACAATTTCACCGAGCTCATGGCTGAGACAGTGTCCAGATCGTTACACCATTCGTGCAGGTCGGAACTTACCCGACAAGGAATTTCGCTACCTTAGGACCGTTATAGTTACGGCCGCCGTTTACTGGGGCTTCAATTCAATGCTTCTCCGAAGATAACATCTCCTCTTAACCTTCCAGCACCGGGCAGGTGTCAGGCCCTATACTTCATCTTACGATTTTGCAGAGCCCTGTGTTTTTGATAAACAGTCGCCTGGACCTCTTCACTGCGGCCAGCATTGCTGCTGGCGACCCTTCTCCCGAAGTTACGGGTCTATTTTGCCTAATTCCTTAGCCATGAATCTCTCGAGCACCTTAGAATTCTCATCTCGACTACCTGTGTCGGTTTGCGGTACGGGTACTATTAACCTGAAGTTTAGAGGTTTTTCTTGGAAGCCCTTAGGTGCACTATCTCTTTGTCCGAAGACGCCGAGTACTATCGTATTTCCCCAAAACCCGTGGATTTGCCTGCGGGTCTTATAGGTAGGTACTTCAACGAACTATTCCGTCAGTTCGCGGCACTTTCATCACTCCGTCACCCCATCACAGTTAACAGTAGTACGGGAATATTAACCCGTTGGCCATCGACTGTCCCTTTCGGGTTCGCCTTAGGTCCCGACTAACCCACAGCTGATTAGCATAGCTGTGGAAACCTTAGTCTTTCGGTGTGCGGGTTTCTCGCCCGCATTATCGTTACTTATGCCTACATTTTCTTTTCTAACCAGTCCAGCATGCTTTACAACACACCTTCTACCCTGTTAGAATGCTCCCCTACCACTTGTAATAAATTACAAATCCATAGCTTCGGTAATATACTTATGCCCGATTATTATCCATGCTCGTCCGCTCGACTAGTGAGCTGTTACGCACTCTTTAAATGAATGGCTGCTTCCAAGCCAACATCCTAGCTGTCTATGCAGACAAACCGCGTTCTTTCAACTTAGTATATATTTGGGGACCTTAGCTGATGGTCTGGGTTCTTTCCCTCTCGGACTTGGACCTTAGCACCCAAGCCCTCACTGTTAGTGAACATTATATAGCATTCGGAGTTTGTCAGGAATTGGTAGGCGGTGAAGCCCCCGCATCCAATCAGTAGCTCTACCTCTATATAACTTTATAACTAACGCTGCACCTAAATGCATTTCGGGGAGTACGAGCTATTTCCGAGTTTGATTGGCCTTTCACCCCTACCCACAGATCATCCCAAGACTTTTCAACGTCAACGGGTTCGGTCCTCCACTGTGTGTTACCACAGCTTCAACCTGTCCATGGGTAGATCACACGGTTTCGCGTCTAACACTACTGACTAAAGCGCCCTATTCAGACTCGCTTTCGCTACGGATCCGTGGCTGAACCACTTATCCTTGCCAGCAACGTTAACTCGTAGGCTCATTATGCAAAAGGCACGCCGTCACCCCACGAAAGGGCTCCGACCGCTTGTAAGCGTATGGTTTCAGGATCTATTTCACTCCGTTATTCACGGTTCTTTTCACCTTTCCCTCACGGTACTGGTTCACTATCGGTCTCTCAGGAGTATTTAGCCTTAGCGGATGGTCCCGCCAAATTCAGACAGGGTTTCACGTGCCCCGCCCTACTCAGGATACCACTATCCTTTACACTCGTTACCTATACAGGACTATCACCTTCTATGGTTCTACTTTCCAGTAGATTCTAGTTCCTTGTGCAAGAAATATCGTGGTCCTACAACCCCAACATTGCCGTAACAACATTGGTTTGGGCTAATCCGCGTTCGCTCGCCACTACTTACGGAATCACTTTTGTTTTCTTCTCCTCCGCCTACTTAGATGTTTCAGTTCAGCGGGTTTGCCCACCTATCGGTGTACTATGTCTTCAACATAGTGGGTTGCCCCATTCAGGTATCTACGGATCAATCGGTGTGTGCCCGTCCCCGTAGCTTTTCGCAGCTTATCACGCCTTTCATCGCCTCTGAGAGCCAAGGCATCCCCCATACGCCCTTATTTTGCTTATTGTACCAATCTTAAAGTTAATTAAGACCGTTCTTTCTACTTGTCTAATGATAAACAAGTAAAATGCTTTCTACTTTTTAATATTTTTCTTATCTCAATATGTCAATGAACTTTAATCCTTACGGATTCGTGGAGAATAACGGAGTCGAACCGTTGACCTCCTGCGTGCAAGGCAGGCGCTCTAGCCAGCTGAGCTAATCCCCCATTTCTAATTTTAAATTATGAATGTTGAATTTTGAATTAATGGTAATTCATACTCATACTTCTAAAATTTCCTTTTTTTTAAGTTAAAATAGTAGTCCCGGGCAGACTCGAACTGCCGACCCCTACATTATCAGTGTAGTACTCTAACCAGCTGAGCTACGAGACTCTGTTTTTACTTAAATTGTATTATTTGAACTAACAGCAAGAGTAATAAATTCTTTAAATATTTTCCAATTTATCTTTTCGTCTCTTTCCCTACCGTGTTGATAAATCAACTAACAATAAGGCTCTAGAAAGGAGGTGTTCCAGCCGCACCTTCCGGTACGGCTACCTTGTTACGACTTAGCCCTAGTTACCAGTTTTACCCTAGGCAGCTCCTTGCGGTCACCGACTTCAGGCACCCCCAGCTTCCATGGCTTGACGGGCGGTGTGTACAAGGCCCGGGAACGTATTCACCGGATCATGGCTGATATCCGATTACTAGCGATTCCAGCTTCACGGAGTCGAGTTGCAGACTCCGATCCGAACTGTGACCGGTTTTATAGATTCGCTCCTGGTCACCCAGTGGCTGCTCTCTGTACCGGCCATTGTAGCACGTGTGTAGCCCAAGGCGTAAGGGCCGTGATGATTTGACGTCATCCCCACCTTCCTCACAGTTTACACTGGCAGTCTTGTTAGAGTTCCCGACATCACTCGCTGGCAACTAACAACAGGGGTTGCGCTCGTTATAGGACTTAACCTGACACCTCACGGCACGAGCTGACGACAACCATGCAGCACCTTGTAAATTGTCTTGCGAAAAGTCTGTTTCCAAACCGGTCAATCTACATTTAAGCCTTGGTAAGGTTCCTCGCGTATCATCGAATTAAACCACATGCTCCACCGCTTGTGCGGGCCCCCGTCAATTCCTTTGAGTTTCATTCTTGCGAACGTACTCCCCAGGTGGGATACTTATCACTTTCGCTTAGCCACTGAGATTGCTCCCAACAGCTAGTATCCATCGTTTACGGCGTGGACTACCAGGGTATCTAATCCTGTTCGCTACCCACGCTTTCGTCCATCAGCGTCAATCCATTAGTAGTAACCTGCCTTCGCAATTGGTATTCCATGTAATCTCTAAGCATTTCACCGCTACACTACATATTCTAGTTACTTCCTAATAATTCAAGTTTAGCAGTATCAATGGCCGTTCCACCGTTGAGCGATGGGCTTTCACCACTGACTTACTAAACCGCCTACGGACCCTTTAAACCCAATGATTCCGGATAACGCTTGGATCCTCCGTATTACCGCGGCTGCTGGCACGGAGTTAGCCGATCCTTATTCTTACAGTACCGTCAAGCTGGTTCACGAACCAGTGTTTCTTCCTGTATAAAAGCAGTTTACAATCCATAGGACCGTCATCCTGCACGCGGCATGGCTGGATCAGGCTTGCGCCCATTGTCCAATATTCCTCACTGCTGCCTCCCGTAGGAGTCTGGTCCGTGTCTCAGTACCAGTGTGGGGGATCTCCCTCTCAGGACCCCTACCCATCGTTGCCTTGGTAAGCCGTTACCTTACCAACTAGCTAATGGGACGCATGCTCATCTTTCACCGTTGTGACTTTAATACTAGGTTGATGCCAACTCAGTATACTATGAGGTATTAATCCAAATTTCTCTGGGCTATCCCTCTGTGAAAGGTAGATTGCATACGCGTTACGCACCCGTGCGCCGGTCTCTTGGTCCGAAAACCAATACCCCTCGACTTGCATGTGTTAAGCCTGCCGCTAGCGTTCATCCTGAGCCAGGATCAAACTCTTCATCGTATATTATGCGAATCAAATTACTTTGATTCTATTTATGTTTGACTGAAGATCTAGTGGTTTTATTATAATCTATCGATTCTATTACTCTTATTCTTTTGTTTTAAGATCTCTCTTAAAACGGCTGTCAATTCAATATGTCTAGGAACGTGTCTTATCTTTTTTTTCGTCTCGTATAACTCACCTAGTGTGTTTCTCGAAGCGGGTGCAAAAGTACAACTTCTTTTTAATCTCGCAAGCGTTTTGGAAAGTTTTTTTTCGAAAATTTAATCTCGTTTTTCTCTCACCTGAAACCCGATTTCTCAACGTTTCCACTCACTCAATCTGTATATGAACTTG
>NZ_FQWO01000017.1 GCF_900129705.1 Flavobacterium granuli
AAAGCATCAGTAGTCGTTCCTGTGATTGTTCCTGAGCAATTGTCTGTAGTTGTCGGAGCTGTTGCAGTAGCCGTACACTCACCTGTTACATCCGCCAAAGTAGGTGTCACTGGAGCCGTTACATCTTTTACAACTATGTTTTGAGTTGCTGTTGTTTTGTTTCCGTTACCGTCATCAAAAGTCCAAGTAATAACAGAAGTCCCTTGAGTACTTCTTGTCAAAGCATCAGTAGTCGTTCCTGTGATTGTTCCTGAGCAATTGTCTGTAGTTGTCGGAGCTGTTGCAGTAGCCGTACACTCACCTGTTACATCCGCCAAAGTAGGTGTCACTGGAGCCGTTACATCTTTTACAACTACGTTTTGAGTTTGTGTCGATTTGTTCCCTGCTGCATCAGTGAAGGTCCAAGTAACAGTCGTATTTCCCTGAGCTGTGATTGGGAATGCCGTTGAAGTGGTTCCTGTGATTGATCCAGAACAATTATCCGTAGCCGTTGGTGCTGTGATTGAAGCCACTGAACATTGTCCCGTAACTGTTGCCAACGATGCCGCATCTGCAACCGGAGCTGTAGTGTCGCCAACTGCTACTAAAACCGAAGCAGAATTTACTGCCGGACAAACTCCATTTTGAACTACTGCACGATAATAACGGTTTGCAGTCAAAGTTCCCATTTGAACACCTGTCAATGGAGAAGCTGTAGCTCCAATAATATCACTAAAAGTAACATTATCCGTAGATGATTGCCATTGTATTGTTCCTGTATTTCCTGATAATGTCAAATTCGCAGGAGAAGTTCCTGAACAAATCGTTTGAGCAGAAGAAACCGTTCCAGCAACCGAAACTGGAGTTACCGTCACCAAAACGGAAGCAGAATTTACTGCCGGACAAACTCCATTTTGTACCACTGCACGATAATAACGGTTTACAGTCAAAGTTCCCATTTGAGCACTTGTCAAAGGAGAAGCTGTAGCTCCGCTAATATCACTAAAAGTGACATTATCCGTAGATGATTGCCATTGTATTGTTCCTGTATTCCCTGATAATGTCAAATTCGCAGGAGAAGTTCCAGAACAAATCGTTTGAGCAGAAGAGACCGTTCCAGCAACCGAAACCGGGGTCACGGTCACCAAAACGGAAGCAGAATTTACTGCCGTACAAACTCCATTTTGAACTACTGCACGATAATAACGGTTTGCAGTCAAAACTCCCATTTGAGCACCTGTCAATGGAGAAGCTGTAGCTCCAATAATATCACTAAAAGTGACATTATCCGTAGATGATTGCCATTGTATTGTTCCTGTATTCCCCGCTAATGTCAAATTCGCAGGAGAAGTTCCCGAACAAATTGTTTGGGCAGAAGAGACCGTTCCAGCAACCGAAACCGGAGTTACCGTCACCAAAACGGAAGTAGAATTTACTGCCGGACAAACTCCATTTTGAACTACTGCACGATAATAACGGTTTGCAGTCAAAGTTCCCATTTGAGCACTTGTCAAAGGAGAAGCTGTAGCTCCGCTAATATCACTAAAAGTAACATTATCCGTAGATGATTGCCATTGTATTGTTCCTATATTCCCCGCTAATGTCAAATTCGCAGGTGAAGTTCCCGAACAAATTGTTTGGGCAGAAGAGACCGTTCCAGCAACCGAAACCGGGGTCACGGTCACCAAAACGGAAGCCGAATTTACCGATGAACAACTTCCACTTTGAACTACCGCTCTATAAGATGTAGTCGCCGTTAAATTTGTTACCGTTAAACTAGTAGTGGTATTGGCAATAGGGGTTCCCGCTGTAGCGAAATTATCCAGTGATGATTCCCATCTTACAACTGATCCTGTATGACCTGATAAAGTGAGAGTCGAACTGTTTGTTCCACTACAAACTGTAGCGTTT
This sequence comes from Flavobacterium granuli, assembly GCF_900129705.1. Classification (GTDB taxonomy): domain Bacteria; phylum Bacteroidota; class Bacteroidia; order Flavobacteriales; family Flavobacteriaceae; genus Flavobacterium; species Flavobacterium granuli. The sequence continues at coordinate 1,891 of NZ_FQWO01000017.1, forward strand.
CCTACAAGGCTTCCTCCAACTGAAGCTGGATTTACCGTAACCGTTACCGCTGTTCTTGCACTCTCACATCCGTTTACCGTTTGGCTTGCATAATATGTTCCCGACCCTATTAGTGTTGTCTTCGCCAATGCCGCTCCTCCTGTATTAACATTGTACCATTTGATATTAGTTCCTGTAGGTACTAAATCATTTACACTCTTAAGATCTTCTGAACAGAAGGTCTGTGCTGAAGCTATTGGTGCCGCTGGGGTAGCGTTTACTGTTACCACTACCGACTTGACATCAAAACATCCTGCCGCTGTAGTTCCTTTTATGTAATATGTTCCTGTTGTTGCTGCCGCTGGGCTAGCGTAAACAGTTGTCGCTGTAGCATCAGTGAAATATGTATAAGTCAATCCTGATGTACTTCCAGCAGTAATTGCTGCTGCTGTAAGATCCACCGTTGATGGTGAACATACTGCCGCTGGATTTGTAATCGTTAAGGTAGGTTTTACATTTACAGTTATTGTTTTGGTTGCTGTTACTGTACCACAAGACCCACCAGTCGTTGTTAATGTTAAAGTGATACTACCTGATTCTCCGGCTCCTGCTGTATATGTTGCCGTTGACGGGTCATTTGCATTTGTCCAAGTCCCTGTACCACCTGTCCAAGTACCACCAGTTGCTCCACCACCTACTGATCCGCCCATAGCTGCCGACATATCGTCCTGACAAATTGCTGTCAACGCAGTACCTGCATTAGCTGTTGGATTTGGATTTACCGTTACCACAACTGCAGTTCTAGCACTCTCACATCCATTAGTCGTCTGACTTGCATAGTATGTTCCGGTTGCTAAAACTTCTGTTCCTGTGTATTGTGTTCCTGCCGTTGCGGCATTGTACCATTTAACTGCAGTCCCTGTAGCCACTAAATCAGATATTTTTTTATTGTCTACACTACAAAAACTTTGTGCATTTGCCGTTGGAGGAGCCGTTGTATTAACCGTTACTAAAGCAGAAACACAGGCAGTAGTATTACACTCACCTTTGTATCGCACATAATACGTAGTGCTAACTGCAGGAGAAACCCTAATACTATTACCGGTTCCCACCGCTGTACCTCCGCAGGATCCCGAAAACCATTCCGCTATTGCGCCTGTTCCCGCACTACCTCCTACAAGGCTAAGCGTAGTAAAATCGCCTGGACATATCGTAGTGGTTCCTGTAATTCCTGTAGGAGCAACAGCATTTGATTTTATAACAAATGCCGTGGCCGTTCTACAATCTGGTATATCTGTAGTAGCAGCATAAAAAATATAAGTCCCTGGAGTATCTGTATTGGACAAACCTGAGCCTGGAGCCACAACCGGATTAAAAGAAGAACCCGAACCTATCGGTGATCCCCCACTAGCTGTTGTGTACCAATTTATAGCTGGAATTATTCCGCCGCCAGAAGGTGGTGTAATAGTCCAATTGAAAGCTCCTGTTTCATTGTCTTTAGTTGTAGAAATTAAAGTATATGTACTACCTGCTGCTAAAGTAACCGTTATCTTAGGCTCATTATCAGAACCACTATTATCATCGCCAGCCAGCCAAGTTCCTCCACGGTCACAGTCCCCTGGAACGAATGCACCAGAAACGATGTATCCCATACCATTATACGAGTCATTTCTATTCATTTCGAAAATATAAGATCCGCTAATACTTACTTCAAAACTTATAGCTATATATTTACTACTATTACCATTACCACTAAAACCACAACCTTTAGTAGAAATATTATCTTTAGGTCTATTTGCAGAAGGGCTACTCGTTGTCCAGGCACCAGATAATGTAGTCACAGAAGTGGTAGCAGAAGTGGTAGCAGTCAAACTCCCAGATTCTCCCGGACATATGGCAACACCAGTAGTTAATGGTGCTGAATCACAAGAAATTGGCGTAGGTGTTATTGAGGCGCTATTATTTCCCGGTACAGGATCAGTCTCATCGCTTGAGATAGTCGCAGTATTCGTATAAGCACCCGTCTTCAATACTTTCGCCTTAACGTCTAAAGTAGCAGTTGCGCCATTGGCTAAATTCCCTATAGACCATACCCCTGTCCCATTAGCATAAGTACCTAATGATGGAGTGGCACTTACAAAAGTATAACCGCTTGGCAATATATCATTAACAAGAACTCCAGTAGCAGAACTGGGACCCTCATTTTTGGCAGTAATAGTAAAGGTTACATTGGCATCAAATATTGGTCTCTCATTATCAACCGTCTTCGCAATTGATAAATCCGTACACAAGGCAACAGAAATTGGATTAGACACTAATGCCGGACCACAAGACGTTGTCGAAGAAACCGAATAAGCCCCAGAAGTTGTAGCGGTATAAGATGCCGAAGTTGCACCAGTTATTGGAGCTCCATTTAAATACCATTGATAAGGAGCAATTCCGGAACTCACTGTTAAAACCGCAGTTTGAGCAGAACAGGAACCACCTGCAACATACGTTAAATTCGGGTCACTAGGCAGATCAACAAATTTAGAGAAAAAACCAGACATAGAAAAGCCTCCCCCTTGCTCCACTAATGAAACGGTCAATCTTGAAGTACTAGAAATATTTATAACAGCTGGGGAATTAATATTCGCTTTAGTAAAAGTTATTAGGTACCATCCTGTCGTCCCTAATTGCCTTTTCGCTACCCCTGAATAACCCGTGATATCAACACCACTTAGATACACTTTGTCTGTAGCACTTTTTAACAAAATATAACCAAAATAATCCAGCGGACTCTTGTTATAAGCCAAAAATTGAGAAGTCTCAACAACCAGGGAACCCGAACAAGCCTGAGCGGGTGCAACTGTAGAAATATCCACCTCACAACCATCGGCTGTTCCTGAATAAACCACTACATTTTCTGTAGCTACAATTCTAGAAGAGGAATATTTATTATTACCGGCTACTCCATTTATAAATGTATAAAAATCACCAGCATTTGTTAATACTTTAGTCGTGGCTTCAACAAAACTCCCCGCACTATTATAAGTAGTAACAGTAACTGATGTATTAGCTACCGTTGCAACAACCGTTGTTTGTTCGGCCGTATCATTACCATTCCCTTTGACTACAATATACTCCTTACCTAAGACACTAATAGGTGGGATTTGATCAAAAGTTCCATCGCCACAGGCTACAGGAGCATCAATTGCAGCACCAGTATTCATTACTATAGATCTTGAAGAGGTGACCAGAGAACCCATCGTTGCTTTAAAAAGCCAACTTTGTCCAGCCTGCAAAGTAGCAACAACACTCCCGTTTACACTTAAAACCGTATTATTATATAATGCCATTGCACTATAAATTGGCGTCCCATTCCCTGTTGAGTCATTCCTATAATAACCAACTCTAAAACTAACCCCTACTCCCGGATTACCAAAACTGCTTAATGCGGCATTACCCTTAATGTATGAATCCCCCCCTGATATTTGATCCGATGCAATATTTCTTAAATTGACTGAAATCGGTTTATCACCACTAACTATGATACCTCCTGCATTTATTACAGTACTTAAGGTATGCATAGCTAAAGAAGTTGGATTCCCAACAAACCTATAGACCGCTGGTGATCCTGCTTTTGTGGTTAAACTTGTAACTGCTACCCCCGTTGTGGTAGTTAAACTAACAGGAGTCCCATCACTTTTAGTAATCGTGAAGTTAACTGCAGCTATAGATTCAGTCGACACTACAATCTCATTGGCATTAGAAAAATATTGCCATGGAGCCGGAGCAATATAATGCTTCTCATAAAACTGCGCATTAACAGCATGAGTAGCAAATATTAAAAAAAGTATTAAAAAAATATTTTTTCTTGATAAAGTAAAATTCAGCATATAAGCAATGATGTTAAATTTTTAGATAAATTATTAAGCATTTAATTGTTAAATAAAAATAAGTCCGCAGAAATATGTCCTTTGTACAATTAAATTCAGGAAAAATTGTGTTGGTAAACTAAGCACGATGCATTAAACCTTCAGAAAAGAAGTAAAAAGAATTAATCCTAAGCTTAGTCCCTGTTTTAAATAAAAAATTTAAAAAAGGAGATAATTGCAGAAACAATTGATCTCTATGTAATGCAGTAGGTTTCATACTATTTATTTCAAAGGATAAGTTTTATCCTTAAGTTTAACAATCAGACATTTAGGTGTGCGAAAATACACTAATTAAAAATAACACAAAACAATAAAGATGTTTTATTTCTAATTATCGACCAACGGCATTTTTCTATAGATGAACTACATTAAATTTAGCTATAAATTCTTTATTTTACTACAAAAAAGTCGTTTTTTTTTAGAAAAAACTATATCGTTGTGGGTTGTGGGTTGTATCCTTCGACTATGCTCAGAATGACAGTGAGTTGTCAGTTGTGAGCCCCGACAGGAATCGGGATGAGTTGTGAGTTGTGGGTTGTCAGTTATCGGGTGTCGGGTGTCGGGTGTCGGGTGTCGGGTGTCGGGTGTCGGGTGTGTCCTTCGTCCCTTCGGCAGGCTCAGGGCAGGGCTTAGGTCAGGATGACATTGTTGTGAGTTGTCGTTTGCCTGCATTCTTTGCTGTTTTCATTTCACTATACCATTTTTACTTTTTCGCTAGATGAAAGAAGCTCCTTAAAAATTAAAAACATCATCCTCTGATTTGGCAGTTAAAAAATCCCACCTATGATTCCGCTAATTCATTTTTGGTTAAAAACTAGTTCTTATTTTATTATATTAACAACACCTAAATCGCATAACTAGGCAATTGATTAGGCCCTCCAAAAATTATTTGAACCAGTCTTTGGACCAGTCATTGAACTAGTTCGCAGAATGTGTAAAAATCGGTCTGAGTTATTTATCTCAAACGACTAACCCACAATCAGCGGTTGTACCAGTTCTAATTTTAAGCCCGTGTATAAACAAAATTCTTCAATGCTTAGGAATTGATGTTCTTGCTTATTCAATTCCTTTTTAATAGCAATTAGAAGTAATCTTGAATACCGATAACTTTTACCAGTAATCCTCTGAACGTCTTTTGGGTATATGCATATTCTTTTCTGTTCTGCTTTCATTGACCCGTTCTAAAATAACTATAAATATTATTAAATAAATCTTATTTTAGTTATACAAATATAACTTTTAATCTAAAAATTACTACACAAAATCAGGCTGTTACCTTCGCCTTGCTCGTGCCTAAAAAATAATCCGGATCTATATCTAAAACTGTAGTATCCTTATGACCATTAGGATGGGGATAAAAGTCAAGAGAGATTTGTAGCGGGGAAAGCTTTGATGAGATCCCCGTCTTTATTTAGTGCTGTCGACTTTCTGTAATTTATTTTCGAAATCAAATTCCTTCAACCAAAAAAACATTAATTCCATTTTGTTGAAAATGAAAATTATAGTTTAATACTTTTCTTTTTTAGCTCACTCAATTTTTATTATAAGTGGTGTGTACTTCGCCTGTTCCCTGTACCCGTGTTTGAATCTTCGATTTCAATGCCTGAAAATTAAAAACACTACTCTATGCTTTCTAAGTTAAAAATTTGACCGCAGATTCCGCAAATTTTCACTGATTCGTTGGCGGGAATTTGTACGGTTTGTGGTTAGAAATACTTTTGTGTTGGGGTGTCGGGTTGTCAGTTGTGAGCCCCGATAGGAATCGGGATGGGTTGTGAGTTGTCGGTTTGTCGGGTGTGTCCTTCGGCCCTTCGTCAAAAGCTCAGGGCAGGCTCTGCTCAGGATGACAGTGGGGTGTGGGTTTTCTGTTATCGGTTAGGGTTGGAAATAAGCTTGTTAGAAAAATAATACTGGAATTTGCCGCACTGGGATGTAAAATTGTATAGTATAAAATAGGCCATAATGGTTTTTAATAGTCCTTTATGGTCGTTTATGAACCCTAGTGCTTTGATTTTCATTTAAATAGTAAAAGCTTTGTACCATAAATCCGCTTTTAGATGCATCGAAATTGGTTTTATAAGGTTTGAAAAAATGTACCTAACATTTTATACATCAACATTATAACAATTAGAAATTATGGCCCAGCAAAAAGGTATAATTAAATTAAGAGGTACTATCGGGGATATTACTTTTTACAAAACTAAAGACGGTCATTTGGCTCGTGAAAAAGGAGGCGTTGATGCCAAACGAATTGCCAATGATCCTGCTTTTCAGCGTACAAGGGAAAATGGAGCTGAATTTGGCAGAGCCGGTAAGGCAGGTAAAATTTTAAGAGCTTCGATACGCAGCCTGCTTTTGAATGCTGCTGACAGCAGAATGGTCAGCCGATTGACACAAGCTATGGTTAAGGTCATCCAAGCGGACACCACCAGTATCCGTGGTTTGCGAAACGTTATTGACGGAGAAGCTGAATTATTAAGCGGTTTCGAATTTAATATTAATGGGACATTGGGTAGTAGTTTGTTTGCCCCTTATGCCGGAACTATTGATCGTGTTAGTGGTGAAATTGCGATTGCCATTGCTCCTTTTGTGCCCGCAAATATGATTGCTGCTCCTGCCGGGACGACGCATTTTAAAATCATTTCGGCTGGAACCGAAATTGATTTCGAAGCGGAAACATTTGTAGCCTCGCACTCAGAAACTGCTACTTTAGCCTGGGATATGGCACCTACGATTGCCATTAGCCATGTCAATATGGTGACTCCAAACAGTACTAAGCCTTTATTTTTAGTATTGGGCATGGAGTTTTACCAAGAGGTCAACGGACAGATGTACCCCTTGAAAAATGGTGCTTATAACGCATTGGCTGTGGTTGCCGTAAGCGGACTATAAATGGTTTTGGTATTGACCAGAACGTATTTCCCCGAAGGAACTAACGGGAAGCTTGTACATGAAGGCAAAATAACCTGTCATACGATTGAATTGCCATGGAAAGACAATCTTAGTCAAGTTTCCTGTATTCCTGAGGGGGAATACTTTTTAGAAAAGCGCTACAGTAGCCGATTTGGATGGCATTTGGAAGTTTTGAATGTTCCGAACAGGAGTTTGATTTTGTTTCATCCGGCTAACAATGCCTTGAAAGAACTTCGCGGCTGTATTGCTCCTGTTAGTCAACATTCAGGTTTTGGATTAGGACTCCAATCGAAACAAGCCTTTAGAAAGCTCCAAACGGTGGTTTATCCTGAACTGGATGCAAAAGAGAGTATTTTATTAATTGTTCAATCTTGATTCCTTAAGGGAATTGCAAAAAAATAAAATTATGAATGTACTAAAACGAGCGAAAGCTCCCACTCCAAAATTTTTTAAAATGCTTCGAAATATCGGGCTTGCCTTGGCGGCGGTTGGCGGCAGTATTATTGCTGCACCTGTAGTCTTGCCGTTGACAATAGTTACCATGGGTGGTTATCTGGCTGTTGCCGGTGGTGTATTATCGGCTGTAAGTCAGTTGACTGGCGAGCCTAATTATGATCCTGATGCAAACGAGTAACAGTCCGCTCATAGGGACTGCGAGTGGCACTTTTTTGAGTGTGTTAGCAAATTTACATTCGGAAGACCTATTGAAAACTATTGTGCTGGCTATTATTGGCGCAGTTGTTAGTTTTGCCATCTCCATCCTGCTCAAAAAACTGGTTCGAAAGGAGAAGAAATGAAACTTTTCCTGTTGTGAGTTGTGTCCTTCGGCAAGCTCAGGATGACCCTGTTGTGAGTTTTGAGTCCAGACCTGACGGTCTGGACTTTTTTTTTGATGTGCCCAAACCAATTCTAATCTATTTTTAAAACTGTATTATCCTTATTACCAACTTGAAAGGGACGCAAAGGAGACGTTTGCGGAACTTATCTTTTTTATTTTGTTTCTTGGTATGGAAAACATTTTTTGCACAAGCGGAATTCTTTTTTTACCACAAATTACACAAATTAGCGCAAAATATTTTTTAAATATTGTGGGCAGGGATTATCAATCTGGGCAGTCAGGCTTGTTATTGTTTTTTTAGCATTCATGACCCGAGCCTGTAAGGCGAACGGATGAAATAATCTTCGATTTCAAGCCTGAATAGTTGCTCCCGATCGCCATCGGGGCCGAAAATCTTCGGCAGTATTTATCTCACTAATCCCTTATTGTTATTGGTGTTCGATTGATTAATTATTTGATTTATCTTCTCGAAAGTTTTCCAACTCTTTGTTTACTTCTTCCAGTAATTGCTTCTCTGTTGGCAGGTATAATTCGTATTGACTAGCCACTATATTTTTTTCGTTTTCCGGCAAGGTGAATTTCACTACTCCGCCGTTTTTGCTAGCACAAAGCAAAATGCCGATAGTTGGATTTTCATATGATAGTTTTTCTACTCTGTCATAATAGTTCACATACATCTGTAATTGTCCGATATCCTGATGTGTGAGTTTGTGCGTTTTTATTTCGATGATTACAAAAGATTGCAGTAGACGGTTGTAAAAAACCAAGTCTACAAAAAATTCATCGCCTTCAATATGGATTCGTTTTTGTCTTGCCACAAATGAAAAGCCATTCCCTAATTCTAATAAAAAGTCTTGCAGATGGGTTATAATGGCTTGCTCCAAATCTTTTTCATAGTAGGCCGCTTCACGCTTCAGACCTAGAAATTCTAAATACATTGGATCTTTTATAATCTCTCTGGCGTCTGAAGGTACTTTTTCGTTTTTGGCTACTGCCAATACACTTTCTTTATCAGTACTCATTAAAAGGCGCTCGTATAAACTGCTGTTTATTTGGCGTTCGAGTTGTCTTGAAGTCCAATTGTTTTTCACGCTTTCGGCAATATAAAACTCTCTTTTATCTTGATTGTCAATCGCTAAAAGGGATTTGTATTGTGTCCAACTCAATTGTGTCCGCAGTGCGGACACAATTGGAAAGCTGCGGTAAAACTGGCGATATTGATTTAATTGACGATACGAAAAACCACTGCCATATTCAGGTTGTAATTGTTCAGCAAGAAATTTAATTAGGTAGGTTCCGTAATCTGCTCTGTCTTTACCTTGCTGTTCTTCTTCAAAAATACGTTTACCAATATTCCAATACATTAAAGTTCGTTCATTGTCAACGGCTCTAATTGCTTTGTCTTTAGCAGTAGCAATAATTGCCTTTATATCAGGGATTAAGGATTGGTTTTGAAGCATCTTGAAAAAGCGGCAATTAATTATTGGTATAATCTACAAACATAGTAAAAAGCAACTGAAAGTAAACGGGAGGAAGAAAAAATCATGGCAGGAATTGGCAAAAGAAAAATTGCATTTTAATCCAAAAATGTGTTCGCATTGTCAAACCGAGACCATGAAAACCATCGAGAAAATACCACCCAATAAACCGCCTCCAAACCAACTAAAAAAGATTAACAAAAAAGATTTAAGCACTGTATTTTAAAAAATTTCGATATCGGAATGGGGATACCTATGCCCTAAGGTGACTTAAAACACATAAAAAGAATAACTTCTTCCTTTAAAAACAGAAAAAATGACCCAAAAAAACAAATAAGCCCATAAAAAAACTCCGAATTACAATTCAGAGTTTGATTTATAAGAAGTAAAATACGAAAGCAATCCTATAAGTTGAAACGCCCATTAAGCTCCCCAAAGCTGATAACGACGGGTTTCGTTCAACAGCGACTCCTTGCTGGGTCTTGCAGACCGCATGAAGTCTTGCTTATTATGGGCAGTTATTTTTCTGCAAAAGTTATAAAATCTTCATTATCACACTTTTTACAGACCTGTTTTATTTTGTCTTCTTCGTATTCAATGAATTCTACTTGCAAACTTCCACATTCTGAACAAGCCAATTCTTGATCAAAGCCTAAATGTTTGAAAAATAGATTTTCAAGTAAACTTATAGTTGTACAAGTAAATAATAAGGCAATTTTTGCATCAGGATATTTTTTGTTTTGTGAATGAACTATCGTAGAATTATAACTCCAAGCACTATCAACCATTTTTCTTGAATAATTTCGTAACTCGGAGTTTTCACTTCCTGGAATGTAGTAATCAATGAAAGCATTTGCTACACCTTTGAAGTCTGATTTTTTCAGTCCTTTTTCACTTACGAGCTCAGGATTTCTATTGCAAAGTTCTTTGGATAAATCAATTAAACTTTCCCTACATAATAGTCCGATTGCTTGAAACTCTTCTGGTTCTAAATGTATTGACAACTTTTCGGAAGCCATATTTAATTTTCTGTTAATTGATTTCAGATGTTCTATGTCTAAAGGAATTTCCTCTATAATATGTTTAAATTCATCTTGACGTCTCTTTTCCAATCTTTGCATCAATCCCATATGAAAAGAGTATGCTTCATCAGCAGAAAAGTAATGACCATTTTGAGTGTATAAATTCATTGGTGTATCTTCTCCTTCAACTACCCAATATGCTTCGTTTTCAGTTTTTACATTCCAAACATTTATAACTACACCTAAATCAGTAAAAGTTTCTTCGCATTTAATGTTTACGATTTCCTTTATATCATCATATGACTGGAAATATTCTTTAATATGATTTTCGACTTCTATTCGATATTCTGGTGTCATTTTTTAGAATTAGTTTTGTTATAATTGCCCATAATGTTCTGGCACTACAGCGGGTTTGGGATTAAAAATGCGTAATCTTTCGGTTATGCCAAAATTTTCAAATACAAAACCAATTTCCCATTAAGCCTAAACCCGCCATATTGCCAAACGGCGGTTATAGCCAGTGGTTTTCTTGTCGTTTAGTTTATACTTCGTATTCTTTTGTCCAGTTAATATTTCGTTTTCCTTGTTCAAAGTAGTTTTTAGTTTCGACTGAAACGTATCGTGAAAGTTGAATATTAGCACAAATAAGTCTCTCGTATTTTGGCAGCATTTGAGTGTTGTTTAACCTTTTATTTCTGTAAGCAAATGTTAACAAAAATAGTTCTGAATGATATAAATGAAACTTAGTTATTTGTTCTGAATTAGAAGATGTCCATTCAGAGTCAATAAACGAAATTTTTTCTATTAAACTTTCCATTGCAGTAAGCAAATCGTTGTCTTTCGTCAAGTGCGTATGATAATTTGAAATGAAATTTGCAAAGTCAGTAAGCAAAAGACTATTTTGATAGAAATTTTCTGTTGCTAGAATGTTGTCAAAATAGTTTTTCCATTTATTGAAAATTAAAATATGGATTAAATCAAATTGTTTATCAGATGCAGATTTCACAAAATACTCTCTTAATACATCTCTTGTTTTTATATTTGATAAATATTTATCAATAATAAAATCAAACACAACTTCTTCTATTTGCGTGTTATTGACTGACACTAAAAAAGTACCTAATGAAGCGTTAAATAATTTACTTCTTTGAAAATATTTTGCTGTCTGCTTTAAGAAGTCAAAGTCAATAATTTCTATTCTATCAAGAACGTTTTTTAATACATCGACTTCTGCTTCATTGATGTTTTCCTTGTCTTCTTTTTCTACAATCTGACGAATAATTTCAAAGTTTAGCCATTTGTTTGAAAGAGAAGATTCGTTGGCTATTTTTAATAGTTCTTCTTTTTTAAAACTTTGAAAGTAAAAGACAAAATCGGTTGGATTTTGCAAATAAGACAAAGCATTTATAAAACGAGGGAAATTTACACGATACAAAAATGAGACTAATTGTTCTAATAAAAAGTTGAAATGAAATCCTCCTCCACTGCGTTCAATACCTTCAATAAGCTTATATGTTTTAGCAATATTACTTTGAGCAAAACCCACTAATGATTCATTCATCATCTCTTTTTCGTGAAATGGTGCATCAGGTAATGGTTTAGTTTCCATTCTAATGCTTTTTATTATTTCTATGATTTTTTCGGATAGTGACTTTGTATAAATATCTTCTAATTCGTCTTTAGAAAGTAGTTTTTCAATTTCTATTTGTAAATAGCAATTTACTCCCAAATAGATTAGGATAGCTCTAACGTCACCGCTCGAAACACCTTTTCGAAGATATTCTGTAACAGTAAAAATAATTTGAGCAATTACGTCAACTTTATCACTTTCAGATTTCTGATTGAAGTACACATTCGTGGTTACGATATTGCGAATTTCATTATCTATTATCCACATTTCTTCCTTTTTTCCACCATTAAGAAAGTCATCAAGTGTTTTGCTTTCAAGTTTTTTTAAAACACAATCCAATTCTAAGTGAATAGAAGAAGATTTGCTTTTGATTAAGGCTTGAGTTAAAATCAAATCGGGAATTTCCATACTTTGCAATTGGGGTTATTTAATTCATCCCACAATTCATTAAATGCATCAACAACAGGTTGTGGGTGGGAAACCTCTTGTAAAATATGATGATTATCTCCGTAAGAGTTAATTGATGTGCCAAGTGAATAAACTTGCGGTCTTTTCATTTCTCCACTTGGAAAAATGAGAAACCTGTCGTGAAAAGCCCAACCAAAATTTGTATGTTGAATACGAAATTCAAGATTTAGAAAGTGGTTGTTGTGATTGGGATTGTCCAATATAGTTTTGTGTTCTGTAATAATATCTGCTACAGACATTCCTTTTTTTTGATAAACCATTTTTACAGTATCATTGATAGAGCCAATTGCTTTTAAAGGAACGCCAGCTGTTTTAGAGTAAAATAATGTTTTAAGAATGTCGGTTGAACTCAAAAACGGATCCCATATGTAAACACCATTTTCATCTTTTTGCTGAATAAGTTTTTGTAAATCTTCTATTCCTCCTGACGCACCTTTTTTATACTGTTTAAAGGATAGAGATTTCTCTAATTGTTTTTTTTCCGCATCATAAAGATAGTTGTTAATGTATGTAGTGTAATTATTGTCTTTTTTCTTTTTGGCTCTTCTTTCACTATTAGCAACTTGAATTTGTTGCATTGCACCATTAAGTTCAAAAAGTCTTGGTTCGTGACTTACAATATTTATGTTGAAATCAAATTCTCGAATATAAGAACCACTATGTGATGATAAAATTAGGGTGGGTTCTTTACGCCATATTTTTATATGGTTTATTTGGTCAAGATTTCCTATGATTATTTTTTGATTATTAGACTTATTATAATCTTCAATTACTGCTCCCATATAATTTTTGTCAAAGGTTGACTCAACTTGTATTAGACAGTCAGGAATTAAAGAAACAGAATTATGCCAAGAAAAACTCATATCAACACCATCCCAAGTCGGAAGTGCTTTAGAATTTGAATCCATTAAGGTTATTGGAAATTGAAATACGAAGTTTCCAATTCTATCACGAACAACGGAAAGATCTATTGGAACTAAATTTTTGATTTTTGCACATATGTCGTTTAGTTTATTTAAAGCTTCTAATTTTAATAGAAAGTTAAAGTTGGATTTAATTTCATCAAAAAACTCAATAGTATAAGACCCATTATGGTAATTATTTTTTAAAATTTGGTTAATTCTGTTCCCATCAATAGAGGGCACATATTGTTTGGGTAAGTATTTAAGTTGTGGGAACTGTGAAAAATTAGCTCCGTCCGCACTCCATTTATTTTTGGATTTAAGTGTGTCAAATTTAGTTTTTGCTTCTGTTGTTGTAAGCCAATATCGTTGAATACCTATACTAAAATCATCATTTATTGATATTCTTTTTCCTAAAAAAGTTTGGTTGAAACCATTGTATGGTTTCTCTTCAAGAACAGCAATAGTAAAGAAGTTAAATATTGCTTTATCGCTTTTTCTGCATAAGAAAATTTCGGTTACTTCACAACTATTGTAAAAAGCAATATTCCCTGTCGTAGTTAATGTTGTAAAGTCCATTCAGTGTTTCTTTGATTATCTGTTTTTTATCTGTGATGTACGTTCGCTGCACCATTGGCTATAACTTGTATATATGCGCTAAAAAGTAGCGCATAGCCACCCAGAAAAAGGAGTATACACGCTATTTGATTGCGTTTTATATTCTTTCAAATATATAAATAATTTATTACAAATCGTCGAGTGAACTTTTTATTTGTTAAGACTTTTCGTCCTTAGAGGAATATATATATATCAGCAGTTTAACCACTTGTAATACCTGATTATAGGCCATAAAAAAAGATGCCTAGGCATCTTCTTCACGTTTTGATTTCAAACTTATATCTATTTCTTCAACACGACTCATAAACTCCGAGAGCGAAATTTCAAAGTACTCACAAAGTAAATATAGTGTACTAATCGAAACATTATTCTTTGCTGTTTCGATTCTACCGATGTGAAAAGCTACCTTTTTATTTTCCTTAATATCGTTATTAACGTCCTGTTGATTAACGTCCTTAAGTGCTCGATACTCTTTAGAGACCAGCGCAATTGCTTTTAATAACCTTTCGTTTTTATATTGCTTCATATAAATCAAAGAGAATCAGAAAAAAAAAACCTAACAATGACTAATATGTCATTATGTTTTGTATCTTTATACCCTAATTACTTTAAATAGTATTAATTTTGCGTTTCTTCATATAAAATATTTGAAGCATTCGCTTTGAATCTCGTTTTCAAAAACTGGTAATTTTTAAAAATGCACGAGATGATAAGTATGATGCTCACGTCCCATGGCGTGGGCTCACTTATTCGTGCAACGGTATACCAGTACCTTGAAAGCGTTTAAGCTGAGTTCCATGCCATTTTTTTATACTATTGGCTCAATACTCCGCTTGAATTCTTAGCAACACTTCATCATTTTCATAGTCTCGCAAAGTTTTGATTTTAATATTGCTATGACTTGACGAGGTCGCTTCGTCGAAAAATACCTGACAGCCATTGGCTGTCCTCCTTTTAATTTCAAATCTATGACTAAAATGCAATTACACACCTAAAAACAGCCAACGCCTTGCGTTAACTGTGGTTTATATCACTAAACCACAACAATCCCAGTCAGGAAAATCGCCTTTTCTAAACTGGTCAGCAATACCTATGCCAACTTTAAATGATTAACTACTCACTATTAACCATTAACTATAAAAGCCCATGAATAAAATAACAAAGCCCCCCTAAAAAAACCAACGCCACGCTTTAACCGTGGTTACTGTCACTAAACCACAAAATCCCAGTTAGGAAAATGCACTTTTCTGAACCGGTCAGGAATTCCTATGCCAACTTCTCGATACAATTTTATAAAAATGCTGTCGCTATTTTATAAAATCACTCGAAGTGACGGAGATCAACCGACAACCGACAACCGATAACTGATAACTGATAACTGATAACCGATAACAGCTAACTAAAAGACACCTGCACCGCACGATCCTTTGAGCAATTGATCTCATTAATTTAATTTGAATTTATTAATGGTGCAGGATGTTTTTTTATAGTGAGTCGTGAGTTGTGAGATGTGAGTCGTGAGTTGTGTTATTCGACCCTTCGATCCTTCGGCAAAAGCTCAGGACTGGCTCAGCTCAGGATGACTATGAGAAGTGAGAATATAGAGTATAGAATTAAGATAGACGATGGACGAAATACGATGGACGAACAACCATTAACCATCGTGATAACTATCTGGACAGACAGCCCATAACTAATAACCGAAAACCTACTAAATAACATGAAATATTACAGACTAATACAAGCTTTATTAATACTAGCATTTATAACATTGATATGCCTATGGATTTCTGGTTGAAGAATAAGAACGCAGACCACAGTCGTCAGATTGCAGTACTCAGAAAACAGAAAACCTATAACAGATAACTTATAAAGTCTATGACTAAATAAAGATTATGCTTTCGCTAAAACCGCCCTTAAATTAAAAACGTCAAAAAACAACGAAAAAACGAAGTGGCAGCAGTCCGCGAGTTGAGCCTGAAAGGCGAACGGCTCGGGCTGCGGAATGGAGTTTTGAGGTAGTTTTTAAGTTTTGAATTTTCAGGCTTGATTTTTTTGTTACTTTTTTTATCAAGAAAAAAAGTAAAAATAAAAAAAAGGTTCTCTAACCCGTCTGCAAACTAGTATAGAGAACCATCGCAAACAAAACTAATGTTCCATTAAACTAAACCAATATTATGAAAAATTCTTCATTTTACAACACAGCTTCGGCTTTATGCTACATAATCCTTATCGGGATTATCCTAAGCAGCAGCCCAGCCCGAGCCAATAAGCTACTGAGGCCACAGCTGTCTGACCGACAGCAAAACCAAATAAGCGGTATCATAACCGATGGCAAAACACCTTTACCCGGCGTCACCATCGCCATAAAAAACCGAATCAATTACGCCGTCCTATCCGACTTTGATGGCAAATACAGCCTCCTAGCCAAAGCCAATGATACCTTAGTCGTGAGCTATATCGGTTACAAAACAGCCATAATCCCGATAAACTACCGCAAAAACATCCACATCCAGCTACAGGAAGACATCACCTCCTTGCAGGAAGTTCGCATCAATGCGGTTTTTTGTTTTCGAGAAGGCTTCTAGGATGGGGCTCGAAGAGGCTGTCACAATACCTACTTTGAATGCTCTTTCAATCGTATCGAGCTCAACTTAGTATGCATTATCCATACACTATCCATATACTATCATGCTTTATCCATGCCTTTGACCCGTCCTTTATAAATAAATTTTTATTAAAACTCTATGGCTCTTTCTTAATTGATTTTGTTTGTGGGCACAAGCGAGACGCTTGCGCCAGCCTGGGGCTAATAATTCCTTCACTCGTTCCGCTAAATATTTTCTTCTGTTTTACGGAAGTAGAAAGATTTTTCAACATTTTACAGTTAATTCCTTCAAAAAATTTGCAAGTGAAAAACATTAGCTTAATTTAGTATTTTATTAAGTTTAATATTACAATTTAATGTCCCAAATTAACCTGCTATTAGTTGACGACCATCCTATAACTATTGATGGATACAAAAATATCATTTCTAACCATGAACATGGTTCTGCTTTAATTAATTTCACAACAGCCTACTCTTGTCATGAAGCTTACGAGAAAATTTTGAATGCCCATAATTTATGCAAACCATTTGAAGTCGCTTTTTTAGACATTAGTTTACCTCCTTATGAAGCAAAGCAATTGCATTCTGGAATTGATCTTGGTATACTCATCAGGAATCACTTTCCCACTTGCAAAATAATACTGCTAACTATGCATCATGAGCCTGTATTAGTGAACAAAGCCATTCAAAAAATAAAACCGGAAGGATTTATTCTAAAAAATGATGTTAATGCAAGCTCGTTTATAAAAGCTTACCAGTCTGTTATCATAGGTAATAGTTTTTACAGCCCAACCATTAGCAAAGCTCAAAATAATGCTTTGGTTAAAAAATTAAATTTTGATGCAATTGATTGTCAAATTTTAGAATTGATTTCTAAAAACATAAAAACCAAAGACATGACGCAACACATTGACCTTTCACTTAGCGCCATAGAGAAAAGGAAAGCTGCCATTAAAAATAAACTACTCAAAGATAAAGGCTCCGATAAAGAAATAGTTGTACAAGCAAAAAAAATGGGCTTACTTTAATAATTAAAGAAAAACCGTACTTTTTTAACACAATAACCGTAAAATTATTAAAATAAAAACAATAATTTTGAAAAACAAAACAGTTCTAATATTATGTGCATGTAATTATCAGGACTTGTTAATAAACTATTATTAACCAATTAAATTATTATTTTATGAAAAATCTAGAATTAAATCAGATGGAAAATCTGGAAGGGGGAATTAGCCAAAGAAATTGTGCAGTATTAGGTGCTGCCATTGCTCTCGGCACAATAGGCGGTTTTTTTAGTTTTGGCTCTTCATGGGCTTTTGCAGGTGCAGCAGTCTTAACAGCAGCTAATAGTGACTGCTTCTAATTAAATTAAATGAAAAGTAATATGAAATTTGTTTTATTATCAATCTTTCTAGGGGTGTTGTTTATAATTTTAAATAGAAAATACCTTCTTTTAAACCAAGAATGGGAATTTTTCATTTTAATATATATTTTTCTAATAACCGGAAATGAAATTATTAAATTCTTAAAAAAAAATGAAAATGAAAAAAATTGACAAAATAGAAATGCTTAATATTAATGGTGGTCTTAACTGTGTGTATCATGCCATTGCAGCAGTTTTCATTTATACCAATCCAATAACAGCAGGTATTGATTATTTTTGGGGTAGTAATGGCACGTCGCTTTCACAATGCCTAAGTAATTCTCATTAATATTAAATTAAAAATCTTAATCTTAACAATTAAGATTTTTAATATCTCAATATACAAATGAAAAACTCTTTTTTTAAATTCCTAGT
This sequence comes from Flavobacterium granuli, assembly GCF_900129705.1. GTDB lineage: Bacteria > Bacteroidota > Bacteroidia > Flavobacteriales > Flavobacteriaceae > Flavobacterium > Flavobacterium granuli. Next base: position 20,062 of record NZ_FQWO01000017.1, read on the forward strand.
ATTATGCCTTTTATCTATACTAATAAATACGATTTTAAGCGAACTTCTACATATAAAAGAATTAATTTATTCTTCACTATCAGAGCAACTTACATCTAGACAAATAGAACAATATTTTGAATTTCAAGATAAATGGCAATGGTTATCTTATATTTTTGTACCAGTAATGCTATTAATCAAAACTACCTTGATCTCATCTGTAATCTATATAGGTATTTTCTTTTTTAGTAAAATTCCGATTACTTTTAAGCAACTATGGTATTATGTGATTACAGCAGAGTCTGTTTTTCTACTGGTGCCACTATTTAAAATTATCAGATTTTACTTTTTTCAAACTAATTATACTCTCGAAGACATTCAGTCCTTTTATCCATTATCAGCTTTAAACATCGTTGGTCATAAAGGATTAGAACCCTGGTTAATTTATCCTTTTCAGATACTTAATTTGTTTGAATTAGCTTATTGGTTGGTACTTGCTTATTTTATTGGCAAAATTACCGAAACCAATATGGATCGAGGGTTAAAAATTGTAGCTTCCAGTTACGGCAGTGCTTTGTTGCTTTGGGTTACTATGATTATGTTTTTTACCTTAAATTATTCGTAGTAAAATATCATGAAAAAATATTCGAAAATTATACTTCTTGTTTTATTTATTGGTTTTCTTTCTTTTATGATATATAAAATAACCTCCATGATCAATCACAAAAAAGAAGTTACTGAACATATTAAAACCATTCCTACTTTTAGTTATCAAAATTTGAGCGGTGGTACATTTAGCAATAAAAATTTAAAGACAAACAGCCCTACTCTTTTTGTTTACTTCAACAGCGAATGTGAGTTTTGTAATGAGGAGGCTCAAATGATAGAAGAAAACAAAGAAAAATTCAATGCTATTCAAGTAATTTTTATCTCGTTTGAACAAACCGAAAAAATAAAATTTTTCGCCCAAAAACACAAGCTATTAAACCATGACAACATTAATTTTGTATCTGACACTAAAGTTACTTTCGCTACTAACTTTGACGTAAAATCTTTGCCTTGCTTGGTTTTATACGATAAAAACCAACAGCTTATTGAGAAGATAAAAGGCCAAACTAAGGCAGAAACACTACTAAAAAAACTAACTCCCTAACCCCAAAGAGGGAACTAAAAAAAGTGATTGCTGAATCTAAAAAAAAACATGGACCAAAAACATATTGAAAAAACCCATACGCTGCAACTGGATCAGTCTGATTGTGGCGTTGCCTGTTTATTATCTGTAATAAAACTATATGGCGGCCTACAGTCTATAGAAAAGTTACGAGAATTAAGCGGAACTACTAAACAAGGTACAACATTACTTGGTTTGTATCAAGTAGCTAACCAATTGGGGTTTAATTCTGAAGGCTGCGAGGCAGATATACAAGCACTTATTGATCACAAACAACCGTTAATTCTTCACGTCTTGATAGAAGAGCAACTACAACATTATGTAGTGTGCTATCAGTATGATGAACAAAAAGGATTCTTGATTGGCGATCCTGGCAAAGGAGTTTATTTTTTATCGACTGCTACATTGGATAAAATTTGGGTTTCAAAAAGCTGTTTAACATTAGAGCCTAATGAAAATTTTACAAAAGAAACCGAAGTTAAAAACGCTCAAAAAAAGTGGTTTTTAGATCTGTTGGAACCCGATTACAAACTGCTTTGGATCAGCGTTCTGCTCGGTGTGTTTGTGGCAGGCTTAGGAATGGCAATGTCATTGTTTTCTCAAAAACTAATTGATGACATTTTGCCCTCACATAATATCAACAAACTAATTTCCGGAATTGTATTATTGGCTATATTACTTTTGGCACGAGTTGGAATTTCAGTACTGAGAGAATTTTTTTTGTTACAACAATCAAAAGATTTCAACAATCGCATCAATAATCAGTTTTTCTCCTCTTTGTTACATCTTCCAAAACCTTTTTTTGACACTCGTAAAATAGGGGAATTAGTAGCTCGATTAAATGATACCCAAAGAGTACAAAGAGTGATTAAAATGTTAGCAAGCAGTTTAGTTATTGATGTTTTAGTTTCACTAATCTCCTTGATTTTCTTGTTTGGCTATTCCTGGAAAATAGGTTTAATTTCATTATTGACCATGCCCGTTTACTTTTACATTATTTATAGAAGTAATAAAGCCATCATTGAATCTCAAAAGGAAGTGATGCAAAGTTATGCCTTTAATGAGAGTAATTACATCAACACGATTCAAGGCATTTCAACTATAAAAAACGACAACAAACAAGCCGTTTTTAACAAAACTAATGAATTGGTATTTGGGAACTTTCAAAATAAAATGTTTCATTTGGGTAAAATAAACATTCGCTTATCGTGGCAATCAGGAATAGCAAGTGTTTTCTTTTTGACAGGTATTTTAATTTACACTTCAATTCAGGTCTTTAACAAAGAAATTAAATTAGGAGAATTAATGGCAATATTAGGAATTGTAAGTTCTCTATTACCATCAATTGGGAATCTAGCATTAATTTCAATTCCCATAAATGAAGCAAAAATTGCATTTAATAGAATGTTTGAATTTGCTTCTATTGAGAAGGAAAAAGAAGAAGGGGTTTCAATCCATGAAATTCAGACGATTTCCCTTAACAATCTTTCTTTTCGTTTTGCAGGAAGAAGCGAATTGTTTTCGGATGTGAACATAGCTATCGAAAAAGGGAAACTAACGGCAATTGTAGGAGAAAGTGGTAGCGGCAAAAGTACGATCGGTCAAATCCTGCAACGTTTTTATAATTTTGAGAAAGGAAATATTATCATCAACAACCAATACCATTTATCCGATATTAACTTACAAAGCTATCGAAACCTGATAGGAGTAGCACCGCAAGAAATCAGCATTTTTAACGGAAATGTTATCGATAATATTTTACTGGGAGCAACTGACTCTCCAGAAAATATAATTTGTTTCCTTACAGAATATGGTTTTGATACTTATTTTAATCAATTACCACAAGGACTGGCTACTATTGTAGGAGAGGAAGGTATTAATTTGTCGGGAGGACAAAAGCAAATTATAGCATTAGCTAGAGTATTGTATAAAAAACCGCAGTTTTTAATTCTTGATGAAGCTACTTCAGCAATGGATAGAAATACTGAGAATTTCTCAATGAATTTATTAGCAAAAATAAAACCCAATTGCGCCATTTTCTTTATATCACATCGACTGAACACTTTGAAAAAAATAGCGGATACCATTTATGTACTTGAGAACGGAACGGTTTCGAGTACTGGAAGCCATGAAGAATTAATTGAAACAGCAAATTTTTATAGCGACTATTGGCAAGAGTAAAAAAACGTTTCGAAAATTGTTGTTTTTTGCTCAGAACTTGGCAATTGACACATTTATACTCCTGACATGATCGAACTCAAAAAGAAAAATGCAATCAATATTAAACCATTTTTCATAAGCAACTTCTTTTAACTATACTTTTATCAAAACCTAACTACCTCTTTATCAAACAAATATTCAATCTTAACTTTCAAAGCTTTTCCGATATTACAAGAGCTAAAATCGATGAACTCTCTGTATTATTCAATTAGTTCACAAGTGACTTTCACATTTATTTCCATATAACTCCTCAAATAATTCCCCTGGCTTCTTTCCTATAGCTTTTTCAATAAATATTAATTCGTAGGCATCTAAAGCACCTTTTCTATAATACAATTCACTTAATCTTATTTCATTAATTCCAGTTTTAGCTGAAATTTCTTCTAGCGAATTTGTGATATTCTCGTATTTAGACATTACTATTCCAAATTCATTCCGCTCTTTAGGAATCCATTTATTTAAATCGAATTTCTGATTTAGGAATACAATTCTAGTTGCATTATTTATAGAATCATTAAAAGCTTTTACAATTAAATAAAAGGTTTGAGCAGATAATTTTGATACTGAACCATTTTTTAGTTTGCTAACTTGTCCTTTTGATAACCCAGAAATTTCGGATAGTTGTTTATCCTGCCATTTTAATTCTGAAATCTTGTCACTAATGTATTTATCAATATTATGATTCATTTTCTTTGTTAAGTATTCTTTTTATCTATATACTTCTTAGCAAAGTCTTTATAAGTTTCTGCTGTTTCGTCTTTCCAATTAGTAGATTCTATTAAACTATGTATGTTTACACGTAAAAGTTTCGCTATTTGATAAAACTCCTCAAGGCTAGGTTGTCTTTTATTGTTACGCCATAAAGAAATAGTAGATTCTGATTTTCCTAAATATACAGCAATTACACGGTTCTTAATTTTCTGATCGTCAAAGACGTTTTTTAATCTATTTAATTTCATTTTTGAAAAAATTAATTAAAAAGTTTTGCGTTTAACGTAAAACTTTGTATGTTTGTACTTATATTTTTGCGACATTAAATTTTCATTAAGTCCAATACGACTTAATTGATGATGTCTCTCATGAAAGAAAACCGCTAAAATTTCCACATGAGAAGATTTGAGTTCGCCACTATCTATTAGATTTTACTATTTTTGTACAATATCTAATAGGGCGAACTTCATGTAAATCTTTGTGGACTACAATTTCGATTGTAGGGTTCTTAGCGGTACCTCTTTCAAAGTTTTGAAGTTTGCCTTATTGTTTCTCTTCATTACTTTCTTGAAAGACATCGTTCAATTGTCATAAACCTATAAATTATGAGAACGATCTTTTTATGCATCAGCACGATCAAACCACCTTAACCACGGGCTACAAGCAAGCTGCTTTACCGTCCCAAAACCGGAAACAATCAGGTCATCAAGCCAGAAAAACACCAAGCAGGATTGTAATCCTACAGCGTTTAACCCTGCCTTGACACATAAAAAAAGAAATTATATAAAATAATCCCCTTTATAGCCAATCTCAAAACCTAAAATGCCCTTGGCATCTGGATTGAAGCCTTTCCTCTTTAAACTCGCACTTTAAAAGTATTGTCTTTATTTCTATTTTCCAAATGCGTTGCCAAAGTTTTCAGACTTTGTTTCAATAAGACTAGTAAAAGCAGCTTCTTAACCCCCAAAGCAATAAATCAGCATTCCCAGTCAGGAAAACACACTTTTCTGAACCGGTCAGGAATCCCTATGCCAATTTTAAACCAATAACCTGTGTCACCCTGAGCTTGTCGAAGGGCATAACCAATAACACAACACCAATAACAAAAAAAACTCCTGCACCGCAAGGTCCTTTGAGCAAAAGATCTCATTAATTTAATTTGAATTTATTAATGGTGCAGGATGTTTTTTATCGTGAGTCGTGAGAAAATAGATAATAGAATAAAGAAGCAAGAGGCAAGAATCTTATTTTGAATTTTAAATAGAAAGGAGGCGATTATAGAATGTAGAATATAGTCGAAATACGATAACCCAAAACCCATAACCCAATACCCATAACTAAAACCTACTAAATAACATGAAATATTACAGACAAATACAAGCCTTATTGATACTAGCATTTATAACATTGATATGCCTTTGGATCTCTGGCTGCAACAGTAATAGAGAAAAGATTAATTCAATTACATATCAAATTACTATCATTTCCGGGATTCAAATGTCCTTAGCTTCCGCAGTCGAGCGTCAAATGTTTGAAGAATACGTAAAAAGAAAAGCTGTTTGATCCGCCGCGGCGGAGAGTTTTTTTCTTTTAGTATTCGAAAACTAATTTGACCGACGAGGGAGTTCAGACTTGATTTTTTTGGTTCTTTTTTGATCAAGCAAAAAAGAACAGAATAATAATTAAAATCCAACTGCTTAGCAATAAAAATAAATTAATGTTTAATTCCTAATCACTAACAAAAATCGCCTATGACAAAATAAAAAACCTTACCTCAAGACTTTAAGACATTTGACTTGATGACTTTAAGACTTATATAAAAAGGCCCTCTAACCGTCTGGACAACTGAAGAGGACCATCGCAAACAAAACTAACGTTTCATTAAACTAAACCAATATTATGAAAAAAAAATCATTTTATAAGAAAGATTCATCTTTTTGGTACCTGATTATGATCGGGTTCACATTAAGCTGTATCCCAGCCTTGGCTAACAATCCGCTAAGGCCACGACCGTCTGAACGACAGCAAAACCAAATAAGCGGTACCATAACCGATGGCAGAGCACCCCTGCCCGGCGTGACCATCGCTATAAAAAACCGCGTCAATTATGCCGTCCTATCAGATTTTGATGGCAAATACACCCTCCTAGCCAAAGCCAATGATACCTTAGTTGTGAGCTATATCGGCTATAAAACAGCCATAATCCCCATAAACTACCGCAAAAATATTCATATCCAATTGCAGGAGGACATCACCTCCTTGCAGGAAGTCCGCGTCAATGCCGGTTACTATTCCGTCAAAGAAAAAGAGCGCACCGGAAGCATTGCCCGCATCACAGCTAAGGATATTGAAAAACAACCAGTTTCAAATGTACTTGCGAGCATGCAAGGTCGTATGGCAGGGGTTTCAATTGTACAGGATGCAGGTACTGCAGGGGGCGGTTTTACAATAAGAATACGCGGGCAAAATAGTTTGAGAAGTGATGCAAACGAACCGCTGTATATTATCAACGGGGTACCATATTCCTCTGAAAGTATAGGTTTTAGTGAAACATCCACGGCTACATTAGGAGCCACTAGTCCACTCAATAGTATCAACCCATCAGATATCGAAAGTATAGAAGTGTTGAAAGACGCTGACGCAACGGCAATATACGGTTCACGAGGAGCAAACGGTGTTGTTCTAATTACAACCAAAAAAGGCAAAGAAGGACAAACAACTTTTACAGTGAACGCATCTTCTGGGGTGGGAAAAGTAACTCGGTTTCTAGATTTGATGCATACCCAAGAATACCTGGCAATGCGAGGACAAGCTTTTGCAAATGATGGGATAGCCGTTTATCCAGAAGCAGCCTATGACATTAATGGTACTTGGAACAAGAACCATTATACTGATTGGCAGAAGGAACTTATTGGTGGTACAGCCGAAATTAGCGCATTGCAAGGATCGGTTTCAGGTGGATCGGCGCAAACACAATACCTGCTCAGCGCAACGTACCGTAAAGAAACAACTGTTATGCCAGGTGATTTTCAATACAACAAGGGCTCAGCACACTTTAGTATGAATCATGCAGCATCAGACGGCAAATTTAAAACACAATTTTCTGCAAGTTATACAACCCAAAAAAATGACCAGCCCGCAGCTGATTTGACCTATGCAGCCCGATCCTTGGCTCCTAACGCTCCGGCCTTGTACACCGAGAACGCAGAGCTTAATTGGGAGAATGGCACATGGAACAATCCGTTAGCTAACCTAAATCAGAAATTCACATCTAGAACCTACGACCTCTTTTCCAATGCTGTTTTAACCTATTCAATAGTAAAGAATCTTGAGCTTAAAAGTAATTTTGGATACACGGATACTAAGAATAACGAGAAGCGCACCATACCATCAACAATTTACAATCCATCGTATGGCATGACCAGTAGTAGTTCTTCTCTATACACTAACAACACCGCACGTCGCTCCTGGCTTATAGAACCACAGTTAAATTACAATCTACACAGAAACAAACATAAGATTGAAGCACTTGTGGGTGCAACTGCACAAAGCACAACCACCGAAAGATTGCACGTTATTGGTTATGGATTTTCGAGTAACGCTCTAATCAGTGATTTGGCCTCAGCTTCGTTACGCCTTGTGTTTACAAGCGACGAGAATATTTACAAATACCAAGCATTCTACGCGCGTATAAACTACAACTATGACAAGCGCTATATCTTTAACGCAACAGGGAGGCGGGATGGATCGAGTCGCTTTGGTGTTGGCAAACAATTCGCCACTTTTGGAGCATTAGGAGCAGCTTGGCTCTTCTCAAATGAAAACTTTTTAATAGACAACAGAATAATGAGCTATGGTAAGTTACGAGGAAGCTATGGTGTTACAGGAAGTGACCAGATAGGTGACTACCAGTTTCATGATACCTATGTTTCATCTGGAAATACTTATCAAGGACTTATAGGACTACAACCAAGCCGTTTGTTCAATCCAAACTTTGGCTGGGAAAGCAATCGCAAGCTCGAAGTCGCCATTGACGCTGGCTTTTTTCATGATCGTATTTTTTTAACAGCAGCATGGTTCCGCAATCGATCCGGAAATCAACTCGTAGGAATACCATTGCCAGGAACCACCGGTTTTAACGTGTTAAATGCTAACTTGAATGCAACCGTGCAAAATTCAGGTACAGAATTCACTCTTCAAACAGCAAATTTTCAAACAGTAAATTTTAAATGGAATACTGCCATTAATATTACTGCAAACCAAAACAAACTTCTATCCTTCCCTGACCTGCAAAGCTCTCCCTATTCTAATAGTTATAAAATTGGTCAGCCATTATCAATACAGAAGGTGTATCATTTTATTAGGCTTAATCCTCAGACTGGTGTGTATGAATTCGACGATGTAAATGGTGATGGTACTATAGCTGCACCAGAAGATAAAGAAACAATAGCTAATCTGTCTCCCAAGTATTTTGGTGGACTTCAAAACACATTTAATTATAAAAATTTCCAATTTGATTTACTATTCCAATTCGTTAAACAACAAGGATTTAGATATCTACCAGGGCCTGGAGGTGGCATGACTAATCAGCTGCAGGCTGTTAGTAATAGTTGGCAACAAACAGGCGATAGTAGTTCACAGCAAAAACTGACTACTGGTCTTAATTATGACATAATTAGCGCTTATTACAACTTCACAGAAAGTGATGGCGCCATTACTGATGCTTCTTATTTGAGACTTAAAAACATATCTCTTTCTTATGATGTGCCACAACCTCCATCCTCGAAGATCAATTGCCGACTATCCCTACAAGGCCAAAATCTTTTAACTATTACTCCTTATGATGGGGATCCTGAATTTAAGTTCGCTGGATATTTACCCCCACTTAAAATGTATACCGCCAGCGTTCAACTAACTTTTTAATTCAAAAATATGAATCATTCTACAAATTATCCGAATAAGAAAGGAAAAAGTATCCGTATTCTAGCACTTTTCCTAATACTCACTTATTTTTCATCTTGTGACAGTTTCGTTGAAGTAGACCTTCCTTCATCTCAACTTACAGGTGATTTGGTATTTAAGGACAAAAATACAGCTAATGCAGCCTTAATAGATATTTATGCCAAGATACGCGATAACGGCCTGCTTTCTGGTAATCTAACCGGGACAAGCACTTCCTTAGGCCTATATGCTGACGAACTAAATTACTATGGTCCTGTGACAGATACTGGCGGAAGTTTATACAATAATACCTTAATAGCCACGGATGCTAATGTGAGGCAAATTTGGAATATTACTTATGGACAAATCTATGCAGTAAACGCCCTTATAGCCGGTATGTTAGATGCTCCAATTCCTAAAGTCGACCGCGATCAACTCATTGCGGAAGGACTTTTCATTAGATCACTATTGTATTTTTATTTAATAAACACTTTTGGTGATGTACCTTTTATCACATTTACTGATTATAGAGTGAACAGCATAGCTCAAAGGGTTGAAATTCAGACTATCTATACCAGTATCATCGCAGATCTTAAGCAAGCCTCCTCAATGATACAAGAAAGCTATCAGTCACATGGTCGAGTACGACCAAATCGAGCGACAGTAAATGCACTGCTCGCCCGAGTATATTTATATACTAATCAATGGCAAGAATCCGTAAGTACGGCTTCAGCAGTGCTCAATCAAAGCGAATACTCCCTAGAGTTACCAATTTCCCAAGTATTTCTCAAAGAAAGCCCCTCAACTGTTTGGCAGTTCAGCCCTAAATTCGAAGGAAATAACACTGACTTTGGAATAACTTTCATCTTTAATTCAGGGCCACCACCTTTTGTAGCGCTTACAGAAGGACTTATAAACGCTTTCGAAGAAAATGATCAGCGTAAGCTTTATTGGACCACAGCAGTAACAAATAACGTCAAGACATGGTATTATTCATCAAAGTATACACAAAATGGGTTTACAGGCGTGTCAATCGAATACCCTATAGTCTTTCGTATACAAGAACAATACCTGATAAGGGCTGAAGCAAATGCGAGATTAGGTCGTTTAACCGAAGCAAAAGAAGACCTGGATAAAGTGAGAATAGCCGCAGGACTAATCGATAGCAATGCAGTGACTCAACAAGAAATAGTAGACGCTATATTGCGGGAGCGGCGTGTAGAGTTCTTTGGAGAATATGGAGGTCGTTTTTATGATTTGAAACGCACAGGAAATTTAAATCAAGCCCTCAGCAGCGTAAAACTAGGGTGGAACGCAAATGATGCTCTCTTTCCTATACCCGAAAATGAAATACTTATCAATCCCAATCTTAAACCACAAAATTCAGGATATTAATGACTCGTACAATGAAATTTATTTGGATCAATTTATTTTGTTTCCTTGTTGCCTATCCAGTTTTTGGACAATTGGTAAAAACTGATTTGACCGAAAGTGATTACGGGCAATGGGGCACCTTGCGCCTTGGCAAAATCTCAAAAGATGGTAAATGGGTCGCCTTAAGTATGATTTACGAGAATGGCCAGGATACTTTATACCTGAGAAGCACAAATAATACAAAGCAGTTTGCCTTTCCCAAAGGTATTGAACCCGCATTTGAAGGCGAATATTTTGCCTGTATTACAGAAGGAAAAGTTGCGGTGATGAATCTAGCTGATAATAGTACTTCTTATGATGCAGGAGTGCGTTTTAATTTTTTTACTAACAAAGCAATTGCAATCTGGTCGCGCTCAGAAAACAAGGCGCCAAACTTAAAGGTAAAAACTTTAAGTGGGCAAATAGCACTAGAAATTCCTGATATAGTGGAGTACACAATAACTAAAAATATTTTGTTATACAATCGAAAACTTCAAGATTCCAGTTTTGTCGGTATTGTTGATTATCGAGGAAAAAAAACAAAGAATACGGTAATTTTTAAGAAGAGAGGAGAATTGCAAAGCTTAGTCAGCAACAAAGAAGGAACTGCCGTTTCCTTCTTAGGTTCAGATTTGAATGAGGATAGGCTCACATCAATATTTCATTATGATTTGGTAAAAAACAAGCTGAGTAGCATAATACCACAACAATCTCTTAATGTGACGGATACTATTTCAATTACAACTACAGGAATTTACCGTCATTGGATATCTAACGACGGTAAGAAGGTCTTTTTTGCAATCCAACGCAAAAATAATTATTACCCGAAAAACCATACTGTCGAAATTTGGAATAGTAGTGATAAGTGGACTCATAACTTAGAAGTTCAGCTTGATGGATGGGAAAACGTTTCTAAAGCGGCAGTATGGATGCTTGAAGAAAAAAAAGCTAGTGTAATTGGAGATAATATCTTGCCTCAAGCACGTGTTTTTGGTGATGGCAAATATGCTCTGCTTAGTAATCCTCAAAGTTACGAGCCACAATTTAAAGAAGAGGCAGCACGAGATTATTACCTTTTAGATATCGAAGCGCAAAAAAGGACTATACTATTCCATCAACTGCCAGGTGCTGCAGACGATATACAGGCAACTCTAGATGGCAAATATCTCATCTATTATGACAAGAATTCTTGGTATGCTTATAATCTTTTAAAGGACAATTCACGTGCACTTACAGCAACAGGACTTTCTATTTGGGAATCAGACCCCAACGATTATAATTCTGAACCAAGAGTGTACGGCATCGCAGGATTTTCAACAGACAATAGTTCCGTATTTCTTTATGATCGTTTCGACTTATGGGAAGTAGGGATTACAAAATCATTTGCGAGAAGGCTTACCGATGGCAAAGAAAAAGGCATTCGCTTTCGATTAGCCGTTTCAGCTGGCAATCCAGGAAAAACAGATCCCGATCCTATTGATATTTATAAACAACTATATTTAAAGGCATACCGTGAAAAGGATGGAGTATCTGGTTATTATAAGCTAAAAGATAATAAATTACAGAAGCTAATATTTGATAATAGTTGCACAGATGAGATCGTTTACGCTTCAGAAATCGATATTTTTAGGGAGCAAAGTTTTGATATGCCAACACGCGCAATTGCATTGGTAAAAGGAAAACGAAGTGTTTTATTTGAAAGTAACCCAAAAATAAAAAAATACAACTGGCCTTTTTCCAAAATGATCACGTATCGCACAATGGGAGTTGAAAAGCCTGCGGCATTATTCCTTCCTCCAAATTATGACGCGAATAAAAGATATCCAGTAATTGTGCATATTTACGAAGATATGTTTCCAGAACTGCATCATTTCGTAAATCCTACATGGAGAAACCCAGAAGGTTACAACATTACCACACAGGCAGCAGACGGATATTGTGTGGTTCTACCTGACTTGAACTATGAATCCAACAACGCAGGTGTTTCTGCTGCACGCTCACTTATAGATTTGACTAAAATGTTGGTAGATGAAGGTATCGCCAATCCAGAAGCCATCGGTTTGATGGGGCATTCTTTTGGTGGTTATGAGACATTTTTTACTATTACACATACAAATGTATTCGCAGCAGCAATTGCAGGCTCAGGTATTTCCGATACTGTAAATTGGTACTACAGCATGAGTCAAGATTTAGAAAAACCAGAAATGTGGCGATTTGAAGATCAGCAATTTCGGATGACGAAGCCATACCATCTTGATCCTAAATCTTATCTTCTTAACTCCCCAATTTTCAACATATACAATGTAAATACTCCACTGTTATCTTATTCTGGTAAAAACGATCGTGTTGTACCATGGCAGCAAAGTATGACCTTTTACCTTGCATTAAGAAGGATGAAAAAACAAACAACATTGCTGCTATATCCTGACGAAGGACATGTATTAAATAATCCGAATAACCAAAAAGACCTAAGCCTAAAGGTAAAGGCTTGGTTCGATCATTACTTGAAAAATTTACCATCTAGTGGATGGATGGATCAGCAATACTAAAAAAACAAATGCAGTTCTTACGAACTGCATTTGCATTTAGAAACTAACAGTTTATGGTTTAAACAACTGTTGATCGCAGGCAGTACCTAATGCATTGTACTTCCACACTGGAAGTGGTGTCGCATCGGCTGACATACAGGTTGCACCAGGATTACTGGAACAGTTCACATTACGCGAATCACATGATGAGCTACTGGTTGCATGAACATAGCCAATAATCGGTGGTTTTACCGAGCTAGTACTTGTCGAGCTAGTACTCAAGGCTCCTGCACTAGCAAGAGCGAAAGCGGCCACTGGAAGGGCCAACATTTTTAAAATTGAATATTTCATAATTAATAAAAATAAATAGTTGTGATCTACTCTATTAACAGGTTTTCGATCTTATCCTGATACTGCAGTATACAATTAGGCCTAGACTAGTTAAAGTTCTTATGCAGCCTATATTTTTGTAATGTTTTACCAATAATGATATAAATTCCTTCTGAATTCACCATGATATCAGAAATCTTGTCTTCTCCAATGTCATAAGCATAAAAGCTCGAAACATAGGTATTGTTTTTTAGATCGTATATATCGATAACAGATGAAGTTTTCCATAAATCAAGAGGTTCAAATTTCCCCCGAAGTCCTGAGTTCACAAAGAGATACCTTCCATATGAAGCACTATATTTATTGATAGTTATAGCTGGGGTCGAAGGCTTACGTTCTCCTGACTCCTTGAAATAATTGACCTTGATTGCAGCACGTGTGGTGGTGTCAATAGTATTTCCCCTGTAATCAAGTTTTAAATGCTGATTAGTTACTATAAACTGATTTCTATAATAATAGAGATAAGTTAAATTTTTCAGTATCGGGTCATACGACATAGTTCCATCAGTATCAAAAATACCATCTTTTTGTTTCTGCAGAATGTTATTAATAAGTGTTACGTTCATTTTTTTTGAAAAACTGAACTTACCCAAAATATTTTCTTTAGAATAACGATCTTGAGCCCGAAATGCAATATTTAAACTGTCCATAACCACTATTTTTGAAAAATAATAGTTTCCCATCATAATTTGAAATGCTTTCCAGTCACTTACTTTTCCCCGAAAAATCACTGGTACTGTTCCATCAAAAACAAAGAAATAAGGAAGTACGACCTTGAGTTGGACGGAACGAAATGGATATTTGTCGTGATCAATGCTGATAATATGTTTTATTTGACGCTGTAATTTATTGTCCCATTCATAGACAACTAAGGGTGTATTTGTGTTGCTTAAAAATACTTTGCCATTCCCAGCACCAGCAAAGTAGGCGTTGTACATTTGTAAATCCGCTTGACCCGTCTTTTCTACTACACCACGATCAAACCTTCTCACGAAAGGATTTTGATGATGAAGTACTCTTTCAGAAAAAGTATATAGTATAAAAACAAGGAGTATAGAAAAGAAACTACCACAAATTACTAAAGTATACGTCTCCGTGTTTCGTCGTTCTGCCAAATACGCAGCTAATGCTAAAACAGTAAATACAATATTGAAAATTAAATGTTCGGTCCATCCCATTTTTTCTAGAATACCCCCACAAGAGCAAGGAACAAAAGAACTGTAATTCAAAATGAAAATAATGTAAGTTGTAAAAACGAGCATCAACAAAAACGCACAAAATAAACCTGTACGTCGCATTTTAGGAATTCCTAAAATTATGGAGACACCAAACTCAACAATCAAAACTATGTAAGAAATCGGACCTGCATAAGCACTCAACAAGGGCGATTGCCCCAGCTGCACCTGAAAGTTCTCAAAATCCAGCAGCTTACTCACTGCCGCATAAACAAATAACAGGATGTACAGCAAACAGATGCAATCAAGAATAATACTTTGGGTTCTGGCAGCTAATTTCATATCGGTAGTACTTTAAATTAATCCGATATAAAATTCCAAAAAAACCAACAAACAGCAGTACTCAAATCGGGAGTATCACTAGTCAAAAAGGGATTTTCTAAACAACTAAAAAAAATACAACCAATTAACAACAAACAACTTAACACTTCCTCCCGACACGCTCTCCAAACCGATCCCGATAGCTCCTATGTTTGCGTTGTACAAATAATTTGATCTCGAAGATGTATATTTGGATGTAATAAAGTGAAAAGAATGAGAGCATACCGATGGCTAAATAACTCCGGAAGTATATTGACC
>NZ_FQWO01000007.1 GCF_900129705.1 Flavobacterium granuli
AATGTAACTTGTAATGGCGCCAATGATGGAACCATTACCGTAACTGCGCCTGCCGGTGGTTATGGAACTTATGAATACCGATTGAACACTGGAGCATGGCAATCTAGCGGGAACTTCAGCGCTCTGGCCAATGCTACTTATAGTGTGCAGATTCGCGATGCGGCAAATCCTGCTTGTGTAATTGTATTGGGCGACCAAATCATAACGCAACCCGCTGCCTTGACTGCCGCTGTGGACAAAACAAATGTGACTTGTAATGGCGCCAATGATGGAACTATTACCGTAACTGCGCCAACTGGTGGTTATGGAACTTATGAATACCGATTGGATTCTGGAGCATGGCAAACTAGCGGGAACTTCAGCGCTCTGGCCAATGCTACTTATAGCGTACAGATTCGCGATGCCGCAAATCCTACTTGTGTAATTACTTTGGGGGACCAAATCATCACGCAGGCTAATGCTACAGAACCTATAATTCCTGAACCTATATGTAATACAGACAGAACATCAACTATTAGTTTGAATAGTTATCTTCCAACTGGTACTCCTTTAACCGGCAATTGGACTAATGACAGAAATATTGTATTAAGTGACAGTGAGTTTAAGCCCTATAATCTAGCTGTTGGAGAGTACAATTTTGAATATCAGGTTATGATTGAAAGTTGTCCTATAACTTATTTTGTAAAAATAACCATTATAAACCAAGATTGTGGAATTGTATTGGGTTGTGGTGCTATTGAGGTACATAATGCCTTTACACCTAACAATGATGGCATAAACGACAGTTTTGAAATTGACAATATTGAAGATGTTGAATGTTATCCTGAGAACACGGTTGAAATTTACAATCGATGGGGTGTATTGGTTTTTGAAACTAAAAATTACAATAATACAACCAATAACTTTAATGGAATTTCAAGAGGTAGAACCACTATAAGCCAATCTTCAGGTTTACCAACAGGAACATATTATTACATCTTGAATTACACTTCTGTTGATACAGTTGGTAAAATTCAGACTAATAAGAAAGACGGATATTTATACCTAACAAGATAATTCCAACACAAATCTAACACCTGAGGTTTAAAATCCCTCAGGTTTAAAATAGAATAAAATGAAGAAAAAAATAATATTATTCGCTTTACTGTTTATCGGGATTGTAAGTTATGCACAACAAGATTCACAATTCACGCAATACATGTACAACACAATTACTGTTAATCCTGCTTATGCAGGATCTAGAGGAGCCATGAGTATATTTGCCTTGCATCGTACTCAATGGGTAGGACTTGATGGAGCGCCAGTAACTAATGCCGTGTCAATAAATACGCCTTTGAATGGAAGTAACTTAGGCTTGGGTGTGTCAGTTATAAATGATAGAATTGGACCCACTCATGAAAATACGATCTCTGCAGACTTATCGTATACGGTCCCAACTTCGGAAACATTCAAGCTTTCTTTTGGTGTTAAAGCAACAGCCAATTTGTTTGATTTGGATGGATCAAAATTGACACCTAAAGTTTATGGTGATGTATCATTGGAAAGTTTTAATAAATTTACCCCAAATATAGGCGCTGGAGTATATCTCCATTCAGACAAAGCTTATCTGGGGCTATCAGTTCCGAATTTCATAGAAACGAATCGATACAATGACAATGATGTTGCGATTGCAAAAGAAAAAATAACTTCTTATCTGATTGCCGGATATGTGTTTAATTTGAATAGTTCCATTAAGTTCAAGCCTGCTCTTCTTACCAAAATGATTAAGGGAGCACCTCTGCAGGCTGATATTTCAGGTAACTTTCTATTCAATGACAAATTTATGCTTGGAGCCTCCTATAGATGGAGTGCCGCCCTTAGCGCAATGGCAGGATTTCAAATTTCTGAGGCTTTGTATATAGGCTATGCTTACGATCATGAAACCACCCAGTTAAAACACTATAATTCAGGATCTCATGAAGTATTTTTCAGATTTGAGTTATTTAAGAACAATGATAAGATAACCACTCCAAGATTCTTTTAAAAAAACAAATAGTATCTTCATATGAAAAATTATATATTCTTATACCTAGCCCTACTAAGTGTTGTTTCATTTAGTAGTCATGCACAAAAAACGAAAGTAGCTTCAGCCGATAAAAAGTACGACAACTATGCTTACATAGAGGCCATAAAAACTTATGAAAGAGTTGCTGAAAAGGGATACAAATCGGCAGATTTATTCCAAAAGTTAGGAAACTCGTATTATTTTAATGCTGAACTTGATAAGGCAGCAAAATGGTATGGCGAATTATTCTCTATGACGCAAGATGTAGAACCTGAATATTATTACAGATATTCACAGTCTTTAAAATCTATAGGGCAGAATAATAAAGCCGATGAAATGTTAGCCTTATTCAATCAAAAATCAGGAAATGATACCAGAGGAAAAATTTTCAAAAAAAACACCAATTATTTAGAGGTCATTAAAGCAAATTCAGGGCGATATAATGTCGAAAATGCCGGTATAAATTCCCAATACTCGGATTATGGTAGTTCCTTTTTACACAATAAAATTGTTTTTGCATCAGCTAGAGATACCGGAAGTATCAACCAGCGAAAACACAAATGGACCGATCAAAATTTTACAAATTTATACACGGCTGATTTAGATGACTCTATGAATCCTGGTGTGATTTCTCCATTTTCAAAAAATGTGAATTCAAAATTCAATGAATCCACTCCCGTTTTCACAAAAGATGGAAAAACAATGTATTTTACACGAAACAATTATCTGGACGGTAAAAAAGGAAAAAATGGAAATAACATTACTTTAATAAAAATTTATAAAGCTAATTTAGAAAATAACCAGTGGATTAATATAACAGAACTACCTTTTAATAGTGATAACTACAGTACAGCTCATCCTGCTTTAAGTACAGATGAAAAAACATTGTATTTTGCTTCTGATATGCCTGGAACATTGGGACAGTCAGATTTATTCAAAGTTAGCATAAAGGATGACGGCAGTTTCGGTACACCTCAAAACCTAGGAAACACCATTAATACCGAAGGAAGAGAAACCTTTCCATTTCTAACAGATGAAAATGAAATCTATTTTGCTTCAGACGGACACCCTGGCCTTGGCGGATTAGATATTTTTATGTCTAAAATAAAAGCAGATGCTACTTTTGGCGAAGTCCAAAATGTAGGTAGTGATGTAAATTCTCCAAAAGATGATTTTGCCTATTTAATCGATACTAAAACTAGAAAAGGTTTTTTTACCTCTAATAGAGACGGCGGAAAAGGATATGATGATATTTACAAATTTCTAGAAACTAAAAAACTCAGTTGTGAACAAGAATTATCTGGAATTATAACTGATCTCAAAACTTCCCAAATTTTGCCAAATGCAAAAATAAGCCTTTTTGATGCAACATTCCGTCTTATGAACTCTACCCTTTCTGATCAAAACGGAAACTATTCTTTCAATGTAGAATGTGGAAGGACGTATCATGTGAGAGCCGAAAAAACGGAGTATACTACCAAAGAAGAAAAAATAGATATAATAAGTCAAACCGGAAAAACAAACTTATCCATAGCTTTAGAAAAAGAAGCTTGCCAGGTAGCTGTTGGCGATGATTTGGGAAAATGCTTCGGGATAAAAATGATTTATTTTGATTTAGATAAGCATTTCATTACACCAATAGCGACTTTAGATCTAGAAAAAATACTAGATGTAATGAATCAGAATCCCACTATGAAAATAGACATTCGATCCCACACGGATAGTAGGCAAACCTTTAAGTATAATGAAATTCTATCAGGCAAAAGAGCCAAGGCAACTTTAGAATGGCTGGTTAAAAAAGGAATTAATCCGAACCGTCTTACTGCTAAAGGCTATGGCGAAACCCAATTGGTAAATAAATGCTCAGATGGTGTGAAATGTACTGAGGAAGAACATCAAATGAACAGACGCAGTGAATTTATAATTACGGCATTATAAAGTATTGGTTAAATTTAAAATTCTCTTAAAAAAGATCCCTTAAAGCTTTCACTTTAGGGGATTTTTTTATACTCTAAAAATAAGTATTCTATATAACGGTAAGTATTTTCTAATAAAGTCAAGTCTTTAAAAAAAAAAACAACCAATTAAAAACCAAATACTTATCCTATTAACTCTTTACTAAATAATGGCACTAATTAAACTTATTAATTGAATAATTTTCATCAAAAAAACACCTTTAAACGACTATTTTGGTTTTTTACGGAAAAAAAAAAACAATATCATTAATTAGTCTTAAATTTAACTATGACTAATTAATAATATTGTTTTTAAATAGTCAGAAAGTGTAAGCATTTGAATTTTTTACCCCAAATAAAAATTCCATGTCTTATAATATAGTGTATCTCTAAACACATGCTCTTGAAGTTTTGAATAAAATAATTTATTATTCATTCAAAAATTAGTATTTAAAAAACGTATTAACAGTTCTTTATTTTTTTAATACAACAAAACTTAAATAGATTGATTACCAGACGAAAAAATCAATCAAAAAACAAACATTTTTAAAAAGTACAAAATCTAGTTTAACTTCTAATGGAAATTTTTAGCATTAGTATTTTGACTCTTTAAATTCAAACTTCAATACTACTTAATCAACAATGAGATTTGCTGATCCATTTATATTTAAGTAGATGAAAAAAACTGACAACGATTGAGATTGAATCTTCGTCATGACGTTTCAGCCTTCAATGTACAAAACAATTCCGAGAAGTAGATTTTACTGTTTACAATTGTATCATTTTCTAACGATTTAATTAAATCAATATGAAATCAATCTTTACCCATTCGACAAAATCATTTATATTTCATTTAGTAAGCTTTTTTAGTTTAACAATGGCTGTTGCCCAAACAACAACAACATTTCCTAATCCAAATTCCTGTACATCTGGTGATTTGGAATTAGTTGGTGCAACTCTCGTTGAGGGAGTCGGTTGCGATGCCTGTGACCAAATACCTCAAGAGATAACCAGAACACTAAAAGTCTCTATTAATAACACCACTGGTTCAACTAGGACATCTTTTGCTTTTTGGGGACAATTAGAAATCTATGACGGGAATACGGGATTATTAAAACCTTCCGAGTCCGGACCAATAAGTGGTTGTGGTGGTCCACTACCAGGTAATACTATAACAAGTTTAGCCACTATTCCAATTAAATATACTTGTGGTGATATTTTAAAGATAACTAATCTATTTCTAGCATGGACAGATGCATCTCCTGGCAGTACTTGTGCTTCTTTAAATTCTGCCACAATTGCTCCCAAGTGTGGAACATTACCTTCTATAAAAATTGAAAATGGCGTAAATGGTGAATTTGCTGTCACTAATTTACAATGCTTTGGATCAAATAATGGAAGTATTGACTTAACCCCAACCGGTGGAACAGCTCCATATTCTTATACTTGGACTGCTTCTGATGGGGGAATTATTCCGGTTGGACAAGAACACAGTCAAGATCTTAATGGCTTAGTGGCAGGTATCTATACTGTAAGAATTGAAGATGCTAATCATTGTAGCATTACAAAAAGTCGAACTATTATACAACCTGAGAACCCACTTATAGCTACTATTGATTCCGCTGTTAATGTAAATTGCAAAGGTGGCGCAACAGGCTCTGCAACTGCTTCGGCTACTGGCGGAACTGCAGCTTATACCTATAGTTGGAATACCAATCCTATTCAAAACACAGCTGTAGCCTCTGGATTA
Source organism: Flavobacterium granuli (assembly GCF_900129705.1). Lineage (GTDB taxonomy): Bacteria > Bacteroidota > Bacteroidia > Flavobacteriales > Flavobacteriaceae > Flavobacterium > Flavobacterium granuli. Next base: position 5,750 of record NZ_FQWO01000007.1, read on the forward strand.
GCTGCAGGTACCTATACCGTAACGGTAACGGATTCCAAAGGTTGTTCTGATACTGAGCAAATTACAATTACTGAACCTCAAAATGCGCTTGTTGCTTCAATTGGTTCTGTGGCGAATGTAAACTGTAAAGGTGCCGCAACAGGCTCTGCAACTGCTTCGGCTACTGGTGGAACTGCAGCTTATACCTATAGTTGGAATACCAATCCGATTCAAAATACAGCTGTAGCCGCTGGATTAGCTGCAGGGACCTATACCGTAACGGTAACGGATTCAAAAGGTTGTACTGACACTGAACAAATTACTATAACAGAACCGCAAAATGTGCTTGTTGCTTCAATTGGTTCTGTGTCGAATGTAAACTGTAAAGGTGCCGCAACAGGCTCTGCAACTGCTTCGGCTACTGGTGGAACTGCAGCTTATACCTATAGTTGGAATACCAATCCTGTTCAAAATACAGCTGTAGCCTCTGGATTAACTGCAGGTACCTATACCGTAACGGTAACGGATTCCAAAGGTTGTACCGACACCGAACAAATTACTATAACAGAACCGCAAGATATGCTTGTCGCTTCAATTGGTTCTGTGGCGAATGTAAACTGCAAAGGTGGCGCAACAGGCTCTGCAACTGCTTCGGCTACTGGTGGAACTGCAGCTTATACCTATAGCTGGAATACCAATCCAGTTCAAAATGCAGCCCTAGCTTCTGGATTAACTGCAGGTACCTATATTGTAACGGTAACGGATTCCAAAGGTTGCACCGACACTGAACAAATTACAATTAGTGAACCTAAAAATACGCTTGTTGCATCAATTGGTTCTGTGGCGAATGTAAATTGCAAAGGTGGCGCAACAGGCTCTGCAACTGCTTCGGCTACTGGTGGAACTCCCGTTTATACCTATAGCTGGAATACCAATCCGGTTCAAAATACAGCTGTAGCCTCTGGATTAGCTGCAGGTACCTATACCGTAACGGTAACAGATTCTAAAGGTTGTACCGATACTGAACAAATTACTATAACAGAACCGCAAAATGTGCTTGTTGCTTCAATTGGTTCTGTGACGAATGTAAATTGTAAAGGTGATGCAACAGGCTCTGCAACTGCTTCGGCAACTGGTGGAACTCCCGCATATACCTATAGTTGGAATACCAATCCGGTTCAAAATACAGCTGTAGCCTCTGGATTGGCTGCAGGTACCTATACTGTAACAGTAACGGATTCCAAAGGATGTACAGACACTGAACAAATTACTATAACTGAACCGCAAGATGTATTAACATGTTCTATTGTACAAGACAAAGCCGTTTCATCTAATGGTTTAAGTGATGGTGAAGCCACTGTTACTCCTCTTGGTGGAAATGGAGGGTACACCTACTTATGGGATAATGGGGAAACTACTGCTAAAGCTCTAGGTCTTAATGTAGGATTACATACCGTGACTATTACCGATAGTAAAGGTTGTCAAACAACTTGTCAAGTAACAATCAGTCAACCTGATGTGCTATCTTGTAGCATTATTCAACATGCTCCTGCTAAATGTTATGGAGATAGTAACGGTATAGCCTCAGTAACAGCTGTAGGTGGTAATGGTGAATATACCTATTTATGGGATAACGGAGAAACCACTGCGCAAGCAATTGCTTTAAATGCAGGAAATCACAGCGTTACCGTTACCGATAAATTAGGATACCAAACAACTTGTAACATAACTGTTGGGCAACCAAATGCAGCCTTAAGTTGTTCAATTATACAAAACAAAGCTGTTTCTTCTAATGGCTTAAGTGATGGTGAAGCCACTGTTACTCCTCTTGGTGGAAATGGAGGATACACCTACTTGTGGGATAATGGGGAAACTACTGTTAAAGCTGTAGGTCTTAATGTAGGACTACATACCGTGACTATTACCGATAGTAAAGGTTGTCAAACAACTTGTCAAGTAACAATCAGCCAACCTGATGTGCTATCTTGTAGCATTATTCAAGATGCTCCTGCTAAATGTTATGGAGATAGTAACGGTATAGCCTCAGTAACAGCTGTAGGTGGTAATGGTGAGTACTCTTATTTATGGGATAACGGAGAAACCACTGCGCAAGCAATTGCTTTAAATGCAGGAAATCACAGCGTTACCGTTACCGATAAATTAGGATACCAAACAACTTGTAACATAACTGTTGGGCAACCAAATGCTGCCTTAAGTTGTTCAATTATACAAAACAAAGCCGTTTCATCTAATGGTTTAAGTGATGGTGAAGCCACAGTTACTCCTCTTGGTGGAAATGGAGGATACACCTACTTATGGGATAATGGGGAAACTACTGCTAAAGCTCTAGGACTTAATGTAGGATTACATACCGTGATTGTTACCGATAGTAAAGGTTGTCAAACAACTTGTCAAGTAACAATCAGCCAACCTGATGTGTTATCTTGTAGCATCATTCAAGATGCTCCTGCTAAATGCTATGGAGACAACAATGGGATAGCCTCTGTAACAGCTGTAGGTGGTAATGGTGAATATACCTATTTATGGGATAACGGAGAAACCACCGCACAAGCCATTGCCTTAAATGCAGGAAATCATAGCGTTACTGTTACCGATAAATTGGGATACCAAACAACTTGTAATATAACTGTTGAACAACCAAATGCTGCGTTAAGTGCTACCGCTATTATTGTAAACAATAATAATTGTGTGGGATGTAGTAACGGTTCAATAACTCAAACAGTCAGTGGTGGTACAAGCCCATATACCTATTTATGGTCTAATGGTTCAACTACCAAAGACATAAATTCACTATCTAAAGGCACCTATTCTGTTGAAATTAAAGATTATAATGGGTGTATCATAAACTACACTTATACGATAGTTGAGTCAGGGATAGCCTTGGTAAAAACAGGAACTTTCAACGATAGCAACTCAGACGGATATGCGCAAGCGGGAGAAACTATCAGTTATGCTTTCTCTGTCACTAATACTGGTGAGATGACTCTAACCAATATCTCCATTACCGATCCTTTAGTGACCATTATTGGAGGACCTATCACTACACTTTCCATTGGAACAACTGATTCTACCACTTTTACCGCTTCTTACCTAGTGACACAAAGCGATATTGATGCTGGAATGGTTATAAACTCTGCTTTGGCAATAGGGAAAGATTCAGAAAATATTGATGTAAAAGATATCTCAGGAACTGATATAAATAACGATACTAAAACCATAACTCAGCTGATACAATCCTCTTCAATAGTTGTCTCCAAAGATGGATTTTATAATGACACCAATAAAGATGGAATTACAAATGTTGGTGATAAAGTTATTTATAATTTCACGGTAAAAAACACTGGTAATGTAACATTAAAAAATATTACTATAGCTGACTTGTTGCCTGGATTAGAAATTTCAGGTGCTCCAATTGATCTTGAACCTAATGCTATTGATAATAGTACATTTACTGCCTTTTATTCAATTACTCAAAAGGATATTAATGCTGGATTCGTGTACAACTTAGCAACGGTAAGTGGAACACCACTTGTAGGAGAACCAGTTACGAGTACTTCTACTGATCCTACTCCTTGTGTTTCCTGCCCAGTTAATCCTGATTGTCCTGCAGAAACTGATTGTAGTAATTATACCGTTACTCCCCTAAATCAAACACCTTCTTTAGTTATCACCAAAGATGGAACTTATATCGATACTAATGAAGACGGTATTACAAACATTGGCGATAAAGTAGCTTACAACTTCACGGTACGAAATAACGGTAATGTTCCATTGACAAATATAACCATACATGACCTATTGCCAGATATACAGATTTTAGGCGGGCCAATTGACTTGGAACCCAATGCTATTGATAGTAATACATTTACCGCTTTTTATACAATTAAGCAAAATGATATTAACACTGGTTTTGTTTACAATTTAGCTATAGCTACAGGAAAACCGCCTTTAGGAGAACCCGTTTCAGCAACCTCTACAGATCCTACACCTTGTACTTCCTGTCCTGCTAACCCTAATTGTCCAGCCGAAACTGATTGTAGTAGCTATACAGTTACTCCGCTCAATCAAAATCCCCGCTTGCAAGTTACTAAAACGGCAACCGTTAGCAGTAATGGTAATGATACAGATGTCTACAGTTTCGTTGGCGATGTAATCAATTATACCATAATAGTAAAAAATACCGGTAATGTAACACTTCATGATATTATAGTGATAGATGAATTAACAGGATTGACTACACAGCCTATCGCAACCTTGGCACCTGGTGAATCTTTGGAAGCTATTCTCCAAACTTATACAATAACCAAAAATGATTTAGCTCAAGATTCAGTCGTCAATATTGCAAAAGCGACAGCAAAAGATCCAAATGGAGTGGCAATCCCACCAGCTTCAGGTACTGTGACTGTTGAAAAAGCCAGCGTATTAGGATGTGAAAGTATTGTCGTTCATAATGCTTTCTCTCCAAATGGAGATGGAATTAACGAAACCTTTATAATTGACGGTATCGGAGATACTACTTGTTATCCTGAAAATACAGTAGAAATTTACAACCGCTGGGGAGTATTAGTTTTTGAAACAACAAACTATAATAATCAAACTAATGTTTTTGATGGCTATTCAAGAGGTAGAACAACCATTAGTAAATCATCCGGTTTACCTACAGGAACCTATTACTATATCTTGAATTATACTTCGGTTGATCTCAGTGGTAATATCCAAACCAATAGAAAAGATGGGTATTTATACCTCACACGATAAACCTAACTCAAATCTAACTCCTGAAAACTAAATATTCTCAGGTTAAAAAAAACAAGATAAATGAAGACAAGAGTATTATTATTCGCCTTGCTGTTTACTGGAGCTGTAAATTATGCTCAACAAGATGCGCAATTTACACAGTACATGTATAACACAATCAATATCAATCCCGCTTATGCAGGATCGAGAGGAGCTTTGAGTATATTTGCTTTACATCGCACACAATGGGTAGGCCTAGACGGAGCACCCGTTACTAATGCGATATCAGTCAATACACCTTTAAATGAAAGTCGCTTGGGTTTGGGAATATCTCTGATAAATGATAAAATTGGCCCCACACATGAGAATACTATTTCGGCAGATTTATCTTATACCATACCTACTTCTGAGACTTTCAAACTCTCATTTGGAATCAAGGCAACTGCTAATCTATTCGATTTAGATGTTAACAAACTAAATCCTGTTGATGATGATCCTAGCCTCCACGATTTCAATAATAAATTTTCACCAAATATTGGTGGAGGAATTTATTATCATTCTGATAAAGCCTATGTGGGACTATCTGTTCCTAATTTCATAGAAACCAATCGATATGATGACAATGAGGTGGCCATATTTAAAGAAAAAATTAATTATTATCTTATTGCTGGATACGTCTTTGATTTAAGCAGTTATGCAAAATTCAAACCTGCACTTCTTACAAAAATGGTTAAAGGGGCTCCTCTCCAAGTAGATGTATCCGGGAATTTTATGCTCTATGATAAATTTGTTGTTGGTGTCGCCTACAGATGGAGTGCCGCATTAAGTACTTCAGTTGGATTCCAAATATCAGATGCATTATATATTGGATACGGTTATGATCATGAGACTACAGATTTGAAACATTATAATTCAGGATCTCACGAAATATTTCTTCGTTATGATATATTTAAAAAGAATAATAAAATAACAACCCCAAGATTCTTCTAAAAAAATATTATGAAAAAAAACCTACTTGTTTTACTAGTATTAAATGTCTATTCGTTTAACGGCTATACTCAAAATGAAAAATTCTATGTAACTGAAATAATAAGCGATAAATATGCCTATGTAGATGTTGTAAAGACCTACGAAAGAATTGTAGCAAAAGGCTATAAATCCATAGTCATGTTTAAAACAATTGGAGATTCCTATTATACAAATTTTGAATTAGACAAAGCAGCAAAATGGTATTGTGAACTATTTGCCATGACAACTGATTTAGAACCTAAATATTATCAACAATACGCCAAGTCATTGAAAGCTATAGGTGAAAATGATAAGGCCAATGAAATTCTCAAACGTTTAAACCAAAAATATGAAAATAGAGTTGATAATACTTCTTTAAAACTACAATAAATTGATAACAACACGATTCTTCTAAAAAACAATCATTATGAAAAATAGTATACTTCTTTTTATCACCATAGTTAGTGCTTTTTCATTTAACTGTTTTGCCCAAAAAGCAAGAGTTTCCATAGCCGAAAAAAAATATGACAACTATGCCTATATAGATGCTATAAAAACTTACGAAAGAGTTGCAGAGAAAGGGTACAAATCGGTAGATATGTTTAAAAAACTAGGGAATTCCTATTACTACAATGCCCAACTGGATCAGGCTGCGAAATGGTATGCTGAATTATTTGCCATGACCCAAGATTTAGAACCAGAATATTATTATCGTTATGCCCAATCCTTAAGGTCTATAGGCAATAATGCCAAGGCGGATGAAATAATGCAAAAATTTAACCAACTAGCCGGAAACGACAGCCGAGGAACACTTTTTGAAAAAGATCGAAATTTTCTTGAGGAAATTAAGGCCAATTCAGGAAGGTATCAAGTCGAAAACGCAGGAATCAACTCTAAATACTCTGATTATGGTTCTTCATTCTATCTGAATAAAATAGTCTTTGCTTCCGCCAGAGATACCGGTAGTCTGGGCCAAAGAAAACATGCCTGGACTAATCAATATTTTACTAATCTATATGTAGCTGATTTAGATGAGGCAATGTCTCCTGCTAAAGTCCTGAAATTTGACCGCAATATAAAATCAAGATTCCATGAGTCAACCCCAACTTTTACCAAAGACGGAAAAACAATGTATTTTACCCGAAACAACTTTCTGGAAGGAAAAAAAGGAAAAGATGGTAATAACATTACTTTAATAAAAATATATAAGGCTAATTTTGAAAATGATAAATGGACAAACATAACCGAACTTCCATTCAATAGCGACAGCTATAGTACAGCACATCCCGCCTTAAGTGCCGACGAAAAAACATTGTATTTTGCTTCGGATATGCCAGGAACATTCGGACAATCTGATTTATTTAAAGTAAAGATTAACGAAGACGGAAGCTTTGGAACACCCGAAAATTTGGGAAAAACCATCAATACTGAAGGCCGGGAAACCTTCCCGTTCCTAACCAATGAAAACGAAATTTATTTTGCTTCAGATGGGCATCCGGGCCTGGGAGGTTTAGACATCTTTGTTTCTAAAATGAATGCAGACGGCACTTTTGACAAAGTTCAAAACATAGGAACCGATGCCAATTCCCCTCAAGATGATTTTGCTTATTTAATAGATACCAAAACCCGAAGAGGTTTCTTTTCCTCTAATAGGGATGGAGGTCAAGGTTATGATGATATTTATAAATTTCTTGAAACTAAAAAATTAGTTTGTGAACAAGAACTCTACGGTGAAATTACCGATTTAGCTACCGGTGAAATCTTACCAAATACAAAAATAAGTTTGCTAGATGATTCACTCAGTTTACTAAATACTGTATATTCGGATGAGAAAGGAAATTATTTCCTAACTGTAGAATGTGGCAAACGATATAGTGTTAGAGCAGCCAAAGAAGAATATACCACCAAAGAAGAAATAATCACTATCGTCAAAGAAAATGGTAGAACACATCTGCCATTTGCACTGGAAAAAGCAAGATGTAAAGTGGCAGTAGGTGATGATTTGGGTAAATGTTTTGGAATAAAAATGATTTATTTTGACTTTGACAAATCAGACATTCGAATGGAAGCTGCCTTAGATCTGGAGAAAATATTAGATGTTATGAATCAATATCCAACTATGAAACTCGATATCCGCTCTCATACTGATAGCCGAGGAACTTTCAAATACAATGAATCTTTGTCAGACCGAAGAGCAAAATCTACCATAAAATGGTTGGTTAAAAATGGTGTCAATAAAAATCGACTCACAGGTAAAGGCTACGGAGAAAACCAACTCGTAAACAGATGTACTGACGGTGTAGATTGCTCCGAAGAAGAACATCAAATGAATAGACGTAGCGAGTTTATCATAACTGAGTTATAAATTAAAAGTAAGAGGCCGATTTAAAACGGCCTCTTACTTTTTAATAGAAAATGTTATTATATTCTAACGAAAATATTAGTGTAATATTTTTTTCCAGTAACAGCATCTTGATCAATTGCAATTCCAAAATGAGTGAAATTTCCAACAATATTTCCTTTATGGGTTGCACTATTCAACCAAGCATTTACTACAGTCTGAGGGTTATCATAATTACGAGCTATATTTTCGGCGACCGCTTTGGCGCCTAAAGCTTGTATAATATTCTCTGAACGAGCCACAAAACCATCATGATTTAAAACATCATTAGCTATCATGTAAATATTATGTTCTTCTGACTTATAAGAAATATGATTTATTTTCTCAAGAGGATTTAAGCCAACACTAACTCGGTAATCATTTATTAAATTCATCACTTCTATTTCAGAAGTACTGTAAGTGTAATCCAAAACAATTTCAGGTTTGGACGCTATCTTTTCTCGTCCAGACATATCCGAAGAACAAGAACTTATCATAAATATTGCCGCTAAAAGTAGAATTTTGGGGAGTAAATACAATTTCATATAGGTAATCTGGAATTTTTTTTTTGCGTTGTATCAAAACGCTTTCCTAATTCCAAACATACATGCTTCTTTATCAAATGTCCAAAAAATATCGACGAACTACATAAATTTAACCATTCTTTATTATTTTTCGTACTGAAAAAAGGAAAATGATAAAATACAGCCTAAAAGAATGAAAGCAAAATCAATCAATGAGAAATAGACATTAAGTAATTAATCATAACAGCTGTACATTTAGAAACAGAATCACAATCACTAAAAAAACTCTTGTTATAAATAAAAAGCTGACTTTGGGGAGAAGTCAGCTTTTTAGAAGTAATCGATTAAATTTTTGCAAAAATATTAGTGTAATATTTTCTCCCATTTTCCGGATCTGCTTTTATCGCTATCCCAAAATGAGTAAAGTTGCCAAGGATATTCTCTTTATGACCAGGACTATTCAGCCAAGCTTTTAAAGCATCTTTAGGAGAATTATAATTATAAGCAATATTCTCTGCTACTGTTATTGCACCTAAAACTTTTATGATGTTTTGAGAACGTGCAACAAAATCGTTATGATTTACAACTTTATTAGCAATCATATAGTTGTCATGCTCTTCAGATTTATATGACATATGATTTATTTTCTCTAAACGATTTAACCCAACACTAACTCTGTAATCATTTATCAAATTCATGGCTTCCAATTCAGTTGCAGTATAATCGTAATTTTCAACCACACTTAGATTGGTATCTAACGCATCTGCATCAGAAGTATCAGAAGAACAGGAATTCATTATACATACCACTGATAGGAGCAATACTGTACGAAGTAATTTTGTTTTCATAATAGTAGTAGTTTAAGTTTAAAGTAGATTGCGGGGCAAACTCCTTTAATATATTTTCTAAAAATTCATAGATTAAATTTACATCTTTTTCCGTTAAAAAGCACAAAATAATCGACTAAATACATCTTTTTTAAAAATGAATATGTATTTTCCTATAATTTACAGTAAATAGCTATTCTTAGAATGAAAAGAAACCGTTGCTGTTTTTTTCTTTCAATAGTTTAAAAAAGGAATTAGCTATGAAAATTAAGTAACTAATAAAACATGCTTATAGAAATTATTAGCATTATTTATAAGCCCAAAAAAAAAAGCCGTATCCTGGGGGATACAGCTTTTATAATGATTTTTGATAGCGCTTATATTTTAGCGAATATATTGGTATAATACTTTTTTCCAGTGGCTGGATCTTCTCGAATTGCCATTCCAAAGTGAGTAAAATCACCTTCAATGTTCTCTTTATGACCAGGACTATTTAACCAGGCAGTAACAGCACTTTTAGGGCTTACAAAATTAAATGCAACATTCTCCCCTACTTTCTTAGCTCCTAAAACATTCATAATATTTTCTGAACGAGAAACAAAACCATCATGACTAGGTTCTTTTTTAATGATCATGTAATTATCATGCTCTTCAGATTTAAAAGAAATGTGATTAATTTTTTGTAAAGAATTTAAACCTACACTTACACGATACTCATTTATCAACTTCATAGCTTCCAATTCAGAAGCATTATAAGTATAATTTTCAACTATTTCAGTTTTAGCTTCAACTGAAGCTGTTTCTGAAGTATCAGAGCTACAGGAATTTAAAGTAAATATCGTAACTGCTAGCAATACTGTACGTAGTAATTTTATTTCCATAAAATAGTAGTTTAAGTTTAAAGTAGATTGTGGGGCAAACTCCTTTAAAGAAATTTAGATATTTAATCTTTTTCGTTACTCAAACATATCAAAAATTTCGCTAAACAAAGTAAAATAATCGATGAACTACATTATTACTAAACTATTGTAATTTTTTTCCTAAACTATGGAGATAATCTTTCTATCTTCCATGAAAAATCATCTTGGCTAGTATATCGAATTCTATCATGCAAACGATTGGGTCTTCCTTGCCAAAATTCCACTTCATGAGGAACTACTAAAAAGCCTCCCCAGTGTTTTGGTCTTGGGATAACCATACTCTCGTACTCACTTTCTAATTGCTTTAAATTTTCCTCCAAAAAAGAGCGAGACGGAACCACTTCGCTTTGGTTTGAAACAATAGCTCCCAATTTGCTACCATCTGGTCTGGAATCAAAATAATTATCCGAAACTATTTCAGCGGTTTTTTGTGCAATTCCTTTAATAATTACTTGGCGTTCCATACTGTGCCAAAAAAAAGACAAACACACTTTAGGATTATTAGCAATTGCCTTTCCTTTTTCTGAATTGTAATTGGTGTAAAAAATAAAACCTTCTTCAGTGAATTTCTTTAATAAAACGACTCTAGATTTAGGAAATCCATCCAAGCCTATTGTGGCTACAGTCATAGCATTCACTTCCTCGGTACCGCCAAAATCTTCTGTCTCATGAAACCATCTGTTAAAAAGATTGATAGGATCTTCTGGAATATTGGATTCCAACAATTCACTTTTATCGTATGATTTTCTATAATTACTTAAATCTTGCATTTCTTTGATTTAAAAGGATTAATTCTTCTTTAAATTTACTGCTTTTTAAACTTTCGAGAAATTAAAATTCCTGTTGAAAAAACAACTTCCATAAATTGACAGCTATTAAAGGTCAAAACTTTGTCCGTCATCTGCCAAAAGTACTTCTGAAAAAATAGTCTGGGCTTCCTCTTTAAAAAGTTCTATATTTTCATATCGGGTAGAATAATGTCCCAAAATTAATTGCTTAACATTGGATTTCAAAGCAATTGTGGCAGCTTCTTTGGCTGTTGAATGCATTGTTTTGGCCGCTAAAGCTTCTTCAGATTGTAAAAAAGTAGCTTCATGATAAAGAACATCTACGCCATCTATAACTGGAATTATATCCTCATTATAAACAGTATCCGAACAAAAAGCATAACTCTTTGGCGCTGCTGGATCAAAAGTCAATTTCTCATTCTCAATGATTCTTCCGTCATCTAAAACAATATCTTTTCCGTTTTTAATATTTTGGTAATAACATTCCTCTATTTCATAATTTTGAGCGGCCTCAATATTGAGTTTCTTTTTATCAATTTTCTCTTGAAACAAAAAACCATTAGTATAGACACGATGTTTTAAAGGAATTGTCTTTACTGTAACTTTTTGGTCTTCATAAACTATTTCACTTTCATTAGACTCTAATTCATGAAAGAACAAACCGTAATTAGTCCACGAGTTGGCCAATCGCAGCTGCAATTTTATAATTTCTTTGATTCCTTTTGGTCCGTAAATATGCAAATCAGTAGTTCGATTCAACAAAGTAAAAGTGGACACTAAACCTATAAGCCCAAAAAAATGATCCCCATGCAAATGAGAAATAAAAATATGGTTTATTTTTGAAAATTTAATTTTGTTTTTGCGAAGTTGCACTTGGGTTCCCTCCCCACAATCGATAAGAAATAATCTGTTTTTTATTTCTAAAATCTGAGAAGTAGGATTGGTAAAAGTACGCGGAGTGGCTGCATAGCAACCCAGAATGGTTAATTTCAAGATATTCTCTTATTTGGCAAAATGGTTATTGCATATTTGATTACAGCATTTAAACGATTAAACAAATAACCGAATAGACTGTGTTAAAAACCCAAATCTCTTTCAATCTCTTCCATTTCAATGATATCGTGTGCTTCCAGTAAAGAAGGCACTACAGTCAAAGTATCTGGAATTGCGTTATAATCAAAATCTGAAATGACAATAACAAATGATTTTTTGGCTTTTTTATGCAACTTAGACAAAGGCATAAATGGTTTAACATCAGTTAGGGTCAATTCATTATACGAGAGAAGATCTATAACTATATTATGCTTTTCGAATGTTTTATATTGATGCGTTACTTTCATTAAAAAAGAAGCAATATCTCCCTGAGTGTCTTTAATTGTAATGGTATGTCCTTTTTGATCTACTTTCATTGTATGTGTTTTATCAAAATTATGCAATGCTGAGCCTTCGATGCTTATATTATAAAATTACTGGATTTTAGATGCCAAAAGATAAATCACCGCCATTCTGATAGCAACACCGTTTTCTACTTGGTTTAAAATCACCGATTGACTTGAATCGGCAACTTCAGATGTGATTTCCACTCCCCTATTGATGGGTCCCGGATGCATTATTACAATCTCTTTACTAAGAGAATCCAATAATGGTTTATCTACCCCATATTGTTGGGCATATTCTCTAGTTGATGGGAAAAAATTCACATCCATTCGTTCATTTTGTACCCTCAACATATTAGCAACATCACACCATTCCAATGCTTTTCTCAAATTCGATTCCACCGTTACACCCAGTGATTCAATGTATTTTGGAATTAGTGTTTTAGGTCCGCAAACTTTTACTTCGGCACCCTGCATTTGCAAAGCATAAATATTAGACAAGGCTACTCTAGAATGTAATATATCACCCACAATCACCACTTTCTTACCTGCTACATCTCCCAATTTTTCTCTGATGGAATAACTGTCTAATAAAGCTTGAGTAGGATGCTCATGAGCTCCATCACCAGCATTGATAATACTTGCTTTAACATTTTTGGATAGAAAATAAGCCGCTCCAGGATTCGAATGGCGCATTACCACCATATCCACTTTCATCGAAAGGATATTGTTTACGGTATCGATAAGGGTTTCTCCTTTTTTAACGGAAGATTGTGCTGCCGAAAAACTAATAACATCAGCCGATAGTCGTTTTTGGGCTAATTCAAAAGAAAGTTTAGTACGGGTACTATTTTCAAAAAATATGTTTGCAATGGTAATGTCACGTAAAGAAGGTACTTTCTTAATTGGTCGATTGATAACTTCTTTAAAATGATCGGCGGTTTCAAAAATAAGGTCAATATCTTTTTTGTTGATGTATTTTATACCTAATAAATGATTTACACTTAATTCGCTCATCGCTATTTATTGATTATTATTAATTAAAAAGACCCCGTCTTCCCCTTCATTTTCTTTCCAATTCACTTTTACTTTTTCATCATTGATGGCATCTACCTGTCTTCCTCTATAATCTGGTTGTATGGGTAAATTACGGCTAAAGCGTCTGTCAATTAAAACCAACAATTCAATTTCCGAAGGCCTTCCAAAGGATTGAATCGCAGTCAATGCGGATCGAATGCTTCTACCCGTATACAAAACATCATCAATAAAAATGACTTTTTTGTTTTCGACTATAAAATCAATTTTGGTTTTATTGGCTTCCAATGGTTTGTCGGTTCTACGAAAATCATCTCTAAAGAACGTAATATCCAGATACCCCAGTTTAATTTCAGGTGTATTGTATTCTTTTTCTAATATCTCTTTCAATCGTTCTGCCAGAAAAGTTCCCCTTGGCTGTATTCCTACCAAAATAGTATCCGAAAAATCAAGGTGCTTTTCAATTAACTGGCAAGCCAAACGATGTAGAATGATATTGACTTCTTTGGAATTGAGCAATACTTTTTGAGTCATAGTAAAGATTGGGTTTGGTTTTGCAAATATAAGAATTATGAGTTAGGAATTTTGAATTATGGCCTGAGTTTTTTTTAAGTATAAAAGTATCAACTTTAAATAAAAAGCTCCAAAATTATTTTATTTAAAATCAACAAAATTATATAAGATATCAAAAAAAATGTGCAACAAGTTATTTTGTCAATTATCGTATCTTTATAGTATCAAAATCATTCAAAAAATGATTTCCAAACACTGTTAAATAAAAATTTAAAAACCAAGAAATCATGCAAAACAAACTAACAAGAATAGCAATGCTTTTAATTGTATTGATTTCATTTACGAGTTGTTCCGTAATTGAAGGAATATTTAAAGCAGGAATGGGTGTTGGAATTTTTATTGTAGTTGTTATAGTTGTTATCGTCATTTTTGTAATAAGTAAAATTCTAGGGAAAAAATAACAAATTACTGCACAAAAAAATCCCGCTCTCATTGAAAACGGGATTTTTGATATATAACAACATGTTTTAAGAATACATTTTTGCTCTAAGTTCTTGAATCTTTTCATCATCCAAATACTCGTCAAAAGTCATGTAACTGTCGATAACTCCGTTTGGCGTTAGCTCCACTACACGATTTCCTACAGTTTGTGCAAACTCATGATCGTGTGTGGTGAAGATTACGGAACCTTTGAAGTTTTTCAAAGAGTTATTGAATGCCGTAATAGACTCTAGATCCAAGTGATTTGTAGGTTCGTCAAGCATTACAACATTGGCACGTTGCATCATCATGCGAGACAACATACAACGCACTTTTTCTCCTCCTGACAATACACGACAGGTTTTCAAGGCTTCTTCTCCTGAGAAAATCATTTTCCCTAAGAAACTACGAATATTTACCTCATCACGTTCTTCTTCGGTTTTAACCCATTGACGCAACCAGTCCACAAGAGATAAGTCATTTTCAAAGAAAGAATGATTTTCAGCAGGTAAATACGATTGAATAGTGGTTACACCCCAATCAAAACTTCCTGAGTCTGCTTTTTGGTTTCCGTTTAGGATTTCATAGAAAGCGGTTGTTGCACGAGAATCTTTGGAAAAAAGTACAATTTTGTCGCCTTTGGCCATATTTAAATCGACATCCTTAAACAAAAGTTCACCATCGATTGAAGCACTTAAACCCTGAACATTTAAAATCTGATCTCCTGCTTCACGCTCTTGATCAAAAATAATAGCAGGATAACGACGGCTTGATGGTTTAATCTCAGAAATATTCAATTTACTAATCATTTTTTTACGAGAAGTGGCTTGCTTTGACTTGGCCACATTCGCACTAAAACGACGTATAAATTCTTCTAATTCCTGTTTCTTTTCTTCGGCTTTCTTATTTTGTTGTGCGCGTTGTTTAGCCGCTAATTGGCTTGACTCATACCAAAAAGTATAGTTTCCTGAATAATGGTTAATTTTAGAAAAGTCAATATCCGAAATGTGAGTACAAACCGAATCCAAAAAGTGACGGTCATGCGATACTACAATTACCGTATTTTCGTAATTTGCCAAGAAATTCTCTAACCAAGCAATGGTTTCAAAATCCAAGTCATTGGTAGGCTCATCCATAATAAGCAAATCAGGATTTCCAAATAAAGCTTGTGCCAAAAGTACACGTACTTTAATTTTTCCTTCCAAATCTCCCATCAATGTATAATGGTGTTCTTCACCAATACCAAGATTGGATAGCATTGAAGCCGCATCAGAATCGGCGTTCCAACCGTTCATTTCTTCAAATTGAACTTGTAACTCCCCTATCCTATCAGCATTTTTATCATTATAGTCTAAGTAAAGTTCGTCCATTTCTTTTTTGACCTTGTACAAAACCTTGTTCCCCATCATTACGGTTTCTAACACGGTATGTTCATCAAACATATTGTGGTTTTGATTCAAAACCGACATACGTTTACCCGGCTCCAAATGAATGTGACCTGAAGTAGGATCCATTTCACCCGAAATAATTTTAAGAAAAGTAGATTTTCCAGCACCGTTTGCGCCAATAACTCCATAGATATTACCGTGTGTAAAGGTGGTATTTACTTCGTCGAATAAAATTCGCTTGCCAAACTGAACTGATAAATTATTAACTGTTAACATGAATGTCTTTTATAAATTTTCTGCAAAAATACGAAAAAAATACTGATTTTTTACTCGAAAAAAAACCTGATAAAAACTATCAGGTTTAAGAAAATCTAACTTTATTTTTTCATCATAAAAACACATTAATTTGCTGTTTTCACTTGATATATGGCCTCTAGCAAGCCGTTTCTATTCGTGTCCAAAACCAGTTCCCAAAACATAATTCCACCTAATTTTTTTTGAATTGCATAAGTTGTTTTTTCTATTACACTGGAAATATCGTCCCCTGTGGCAAATAATTGTTCTTTTTCATTGTACCAATAAGCCGCTTTTGCCTTTTTGTCCCAATGGTATTTCCAGCCTTTTTCGTCAGTAAACGCAGTTGAATAATCTTTAAAATTTACTCCACTAGTATGTATTCCGGCTTGATATAGCCCATTATTAACATTAGCGACTTCTTTCCAAACTCTGGTATAAAAAGCGGCTCCGATAACCAGTTTTCTGGCTGGGATTCCTAACTTCAATAGATAATCTACCGCTCGATCTGTAGATTCTTCACTCGCATTAGTGCTAAATATAGGGGTGTGATGCCCTGTAATCTTTGAATAGCCGTTGACCAAATCGTAACTCATAATATTTACCCGATCAACCAATGGCATAATTTTTTTCCATTCTATTGATTCGTCCAAAAATTTTTGAAAACCACCGGCTGCAAAACTAAGTTCGTTTTTGTTTCCCAAAAGCTTACGAAGAATGATTATTAACTCCGTGAAATTTTCCTTGTCTGCCAATTGATACAAATGCCCCGGATGTCCTTCAATCGTAGGGTATTCCCAATCCAAATCGATACCGTCACAGTTAAAATACGCATTGGTTTCCCGTACTGATTCAGCGAAAACTCTACGTCCTTCAGCCGTAGAAAAAGCTTCCGAACAAGGCGCGCAGCCTCCCCATCCTCCCAAAGACAACATCACTTTAAGTTTTGGATTTTTATTTTTTAACGAAACCAAATGTTTAATCGCCAGCGAATCCTGAGCATTATCAACGGATAATTTTCCTTCTTTCAGATGACAGAAACTGTAGATTATATGAGTGAGTTTATCTACTTCATAGTCATCTATTTTTTTGTCATCTCCCGTATAGTAAGCTATAACAGCTAATTTCTTTTGTCCTTGGACATCCGAACATAATAAGATTACAACTATGAAAAAGAACAATTTTAAATATTTCATCTTAAATAATGGTTTAGGTTAATTTTAGGTTTATAAATCTAGTTAATTCCAAATTATATCTACAGAAAAAACTTAGCAAAAAAAAATACCGCTAATTCGCGGTATTTTTTTAGAAGCTAAAACTAAGCACATAAAAATGCATTATTGCAACTATTTATGT
Source organism: Flavobacterium granuli (assembly GCF_900129705.1). Classification (GTDB taxonomy): domain Bacteria; phylum Bacteroidota; class Bacteroidia; order Flavobacteriales; family Flavobacteriaceae; genus Flavobacterium; species Flavobacterium granuli. Next base: position 23,376 of record NZ_FQWO01000007.1, read on the forward strand.
GTCCAATAAAATTTAGCTGCTGTTTTTTAATAATCAAAACGCTTAAAAGCTTCTATTGCTTCGTATTCTGCCAGACCTAAATCATCGTACAACTTTGCCGTATTCTTGTTGCGATCTTCAGCTCTTACCCAAAATTCTCTGGAGTCGTTTCCTTGAAACATAACTCTGTCTTTTTGAGATTGATGATACAAAATGGCGTGTCTTTTTAATAAAACCTCGTCCGGACTTAAAGGAACAGCCATATCTATTTCATGTAAATCCCACTCATGCCAAGCCCCACGGTACAACCACAACCAACAATCGTTCATATATGGTTCCGACTTCAATTGCTTCATCGCCGCAAAAATAGCATTCAAACAAACCTCATGAGTTCCGTGCGGATCAGCAAGATCACCGGCTGCAAAAACCTGATGCGGCTTAATTTTAGCAATAATATCGGCTACAATGGCGATGTCTTCTTTTGCTAAAGGATTTTTCTTTATTTGCCCGGTTTCATAAAAAGGCAAATCTAGAAAATGGGTGTTTTCATCTTTCAATCCTATATATCTTGTGGCAGCGTAGGATTCCCTTCTTCTGATTAATCCTTTCAATTTTCTAACTTCAAGCGAGTCGATTTCATTTTCTTTTTTATTATTCAAAAAGTCAATAGTGGACTGGAAATCTATATTGCCTTTATCCTTGCCCATAAAATCATTACAAACTTCCGCAAATTTTAATGCTTCATCATCCGTAACGGCAATGTTGCCGGAAGTTTGATAAACCACATGAACATCGTGTCCTTGTTTTATTAGTTTCGAAAAAGTTCCGCCCATAGAAATCACGTCGTCATCCGGATGCGGACTAAAAAGGATAATTCTTTTCTTGGCAGGATTGGCTCTTTCTGGTCTGTGTGAGTCATCTGTATTGGGCTTACCTCCCGGCCATCCGGTAATGGTATGCTGCAAGACATTGAACATATTAATATTCAAGTCATAAGCAGAACCTTCTTGCGCCAAAAGATCCGACATTCCGTTATTATTGTAATCCCTGTCTGTTAATTTTAAAATCGCCTGATTTGTTTTTTGACAAAGCCATACGATAGCCTTGCTTTTCAGTTCCGGTGTCCAAATGCATTCTCCAACCAACCAAGGTGTTTTGAATCGAGTCAGTTCTGAAGCTGCTGACTGATCCAAAACGAAAGTCGCATTGGTATGATTTTGCAGGAAAGTGGCGGGAATTTCTGAACTAATATCACCTTGAATGGTTCTCTTTATAATATCGGCCTTGTTTTGCCCCCAAGCCATCAATACAATCCTTTTGGATCTCAAGATGGTTGAAACTCCCATTGTGATGGCTCTTTTAGGAACATTGTCAATACCATTGAAATCCGAAGACGCATCCACTCTTGTGATATGATCCAATGTAATGATTCGCGTTCCTGAATTAATATGAGAACCCGGTTCATTGAAACCTACGTGACCTGTGCGCCCGATACCCAATAATTGAAAATCCAAACCACCGGCTTTTTTAATGTTCATCTCATAATCAACGCAATACTGATTCAATTCTTCAATTGCAACAGTTCCGTCGGGGATATTGATATTTTCCGGTTTTATGTCAATATGATTGAAAAGGTGCTGATGCATGAAATAATGGTAACTCTTACTGTTTTCTTTTGTCATTGGATAGTATTCATCCAAGTTGAAAGTGACAACATTTTTAAAGCTAAGTCCTTCCTCTTTATGCATGCGCACTAATTCTTCGTACACTTTTATAGGCGAAGAACCTGTAGCCAAACCAAGAACGCATGGCTTGTTTTTTTCCTGTTTAGACCTGATTAATTGTGCAATTTCTTGAGCGACAACTAAAGAAGCTTCGACGGAGTTTTTGAAAATTTCATTGTGAATTTTCTCAAATCTGGTATCTTCAAATTTACCTACGCTTTTATAGCTAATATCCGATTTGATTTTTAACGCATTTTTCATTTTTATTTTTTTTAATTGATTGATTAGACAATTATTATAGAAATATTATTTTTACAAATATCCTTTACTTGCTTTTAATCCGGTTCGTTTTGTTAATTTTATTTGATTTTCAATGAGATAAAAGTACCTAAACCGTTTTTCTGCCAAAAATAAATTATACAAACTACCCAATACTTTATACAAACGACAGGAATTATTCAATAAAGTGTTTTTTGATGTCATTAATAGGCTAAATCCATAGTATTGGAGATTTTCATCCAATAAAAGCCGATTTTAGTTTTCAAATTCTTTTTGAGTATATAAATAAAATACCTCAAATAATAAATCGAACATTGAGGCATCAAAATCCTTACTTTATTAATCATCTTCAATTAATTAAAAATACATTCGAGTACAGCAATCACCAAAATAATAATCTCATAATCAAGAGCATTTTAAAAATTATCAGCAAAGCGATTCAAGAATTAGAAATACTAAATATTTTTGTACTTTCACAAAATGCAAAAAACCAAGAAAGGGATTGTTTTATCTACTGCTAAAAAGAGACTGAAACTGGTTTTTCAAAACAATTTTACTGCACAAAAAACAGTAAAATTCAATTATTACATCCGATTAGAAATACCCATTCAAAAATGAAGATTAAATGTGTTTTGATTGATGATGAGCCGTTGGCCACAGAAGTATTGTTGAATTACTTCACTAATTTTACAGATTTTGAGATCATTGGCACGTTTCGCAATCCCATAGAAGCTTTGGAGTTTATAAACAGTAATACAGTAGATGTTGTCTTTTTAGAAATCCATATGCCGGTGATGACAGGATTTGAATTAATTCGATTAATTGGCAACAAAACTAAAGTTGTAATTACGACCGCTTTTAGAGAATTTGCCGCCGAAAGTTACGAATTGGATGTTTTGGATTATTTAGTAAAACCCATACCACTTCCTCGTTTTATCAAATGCATTCACAAAATCGAAGCCGATTACAATTTAAAGAATAATTTCAAAATTGAATCCCTTAAAATAGATCCGCATATTTTTATCAAAGTAGATAAGAAAATGGTAAAAATTATTATCGATGAAATTCTGTTTATCGAAGGAATGAAAGAATACATCAAGCTCGTAACAGCCGATAAAAGCTATATCACCCACAAATCATTAACTTCTTTGTCAGAAGAATTGCCGCAAGATCAATTTACCCGCATCCATAAATCTTACATTATTGCTGTCAACAAAGTAAAATCTATTGAAGGAAATAGAATACAAGTTCATTCTCATACCCTTCCGATAGGCCGGAACTACAGTAAGGATGTGAAAATAAGGATTTTAGAATAAGACAAATAACTCCCAAAAATTTTTCAAAATCATTAAAATAGGCCGTTGATAATAGAAATATTGTCGATTGTATAATTTTAATCAATTTTCTTATAAATAATTTTTTTTTAATTTACTTAAAAGATACTTTTACCAACTGAACTAATTTAATAATCTAAAAATTTAACCTAACTTTAATTATGAATTCAGAAAATTCGCAAACCAAATGGGGGCAATTTATCCCTTTAGCCATTGTCTTCTTTTTTTGGGGATTTGTTGCTGCCAGTAATGATATTTTAATTCCAGTTTTCAAAACAGCCTTTAATCTAACACAAGGCGAAAGTCAATTAGTCTCATTAGCTTTTTATATAGCCTATACAGTAGGTTCACTGATATACATGGGAATTTCTGTTTTAATTAAAGAAGATATTGTAAACAAAATAGGTTACAAAAATGGATTAGCTTTAGGATTGGCTATTTCAGCTTTAGGAACCTTATTATTTTATCCGGCTGCCAATACAGGTTCATTTCCTTTAATGTTATCCGGTTTATTTATTGTGGCATTGGGTTTCTCTTTACAACAAACTGTTGCCAATCCACTAGCTATTGCATTAGGACCTATTTCAACTGGTTCCCAGCGTTTGACTATGGCCGGAGGAATCAACAATCTAGGAACTACCATTGGTCCGCTTATCGTTAGTTTTGCCATTTTTGGAACCAATACAAACGGAAGTACTAATATGAGTATAGAAAGTGTAAAAATCCCTTATCTTATCTTAGGACTTGCCTTCTTGTTAGTAGCGATCTTATTGAAATTTTCATCTATTCCAGAGCGTCCGGCAACCATTTTAGAAGTGGCTGATGAAAATGCTTCTACAAAAAAATCAGCATTGCAATATCCTCAATTGGTTTTAGGAATGATTGCCATCTTTTTATATGTTGGAGTTGAAGTATCTACAGCCAGTAATTTACCGGCATATATGGAAACCCATTTAGGATTTTTGACACATGAAGTTGCTCCATACATTTCTTTATACTGGGCGAGTTTGATGATTGGTCGTTGGACTGGAGCTGTTGAAGCTTTTACCAATGATCTTAGTTTGAGAAAAATATTGCGTTTTTTAGCTCCTTATTTAGCTTTTGGAGTATTCTTAGCTGTAAATGCAATTGCTAAACATGATTTAACTCCTTTTTATGTTTATGGTTTAATCATTCTTGTACTTATTGCAGCTGATATTGCCAGTAAAGGAAACCCTGCCAGAATGCTACTTATATTCTCATCTTTAGGAATTTTAGCCCTTTTAATAGGAATGTTTACCCATGGAATGGTTAGTGTTTATGCTATTACAAGCGTTGGTTTGTTCTGTAGTACCTTGTGGCCTTGTATCTTTACTTTAGCAGTAAGTGGCTTAGGTAAAAATACCAGCCAAGGAAGTAGCTTCTTAATCATGATGATCATGGGTGGAGGAATTATCAGTTGGTTACAAGGTTTTATCTCGGAGACCATTGGTATCCAAAACAGTTATATCGTTGGAGTTTTGTGCTTTGCCTACTTAGCATTCTATGCTTGGAAAGTAAGCGGAATCCTTAAAAGTCAAGGAATTAATTTTGACTCAAAAATAGCTGGAGGACATTAATTACATCTATTAAAAATATTAAATTGCAATAGAAATTAATACTTCATACTGAATAAATTAGAAAACCACCAAATAGTTGTTTGGTGGTTTTTTTATGGCAATGATTTTGAGTTTCCAATTTAAAAAAAATATATTTGTTTAAAATTTAACCTATGAAAAAAACTATACTTTTATTTTCCTTTATAATCCTTGTGGCTGCTTGTGGAGCTAAACAAACACGTAGTCTGCTTTCGTCAGGGAATTATAATGAAGCGATTAATAATGCGGTATCAAACTTAAGAACAAACAAAGACAAAAAAGGGAAACAAGACTATGTGTATATTCTCGAAGAAGCCTTTGCTAAAGCCAAAGAACGAGATTTAAATTATATAAATTTATTGGCCAAAGATGCTAATCCGGCGCAATTAGAAAAAATGTATACGACCTACTTGCAATTAAATGAGCGCCAGGAAAAAATCAAACCTTTGCTTCCCTTGCGATTAATTAATGAAGGTAGAAATGCTATTTTTCCTTTTGATAATTATAATGACCAAATCATAGACAGTAAAAATGCTTTATCGGCTTATTTGTATTCCAATGCAAAAAAATTGCTTTTGACTTCTGATAAAATGAATTTTCGCAAGGCTTATGATGATTTAGCTTATTTGAATCAGATAAATCCAAACTACAAGGATGTCTTGAAATTGATGGATGATGCTAAATTTAAAGGAAACGATTATGTTATGGTTAATACTAAAAATGAAACCAACATGATTATCCCCGTTCGTTTGCGCAACGATTTGTTGGATTTTAGTACCTATGGGTTAAATGACAAATGGACCGTTTACCACAGTAACAAGCAAAAAGGCATTAATTATGATTATACGATGATGATTAATTTTAGAGAAATAAACATTTCGCCTGAGCAAATCAAAGAGCGAGAATTTATCAAAGAGCGTCAAATAAAAGACGGTGTTAAGAAACTATTAGATGCCAATGGAAAAGAAGTATTGGACAAGGATGGCAAAGTGGTTATGGTGGACAATCTTAGAAAAGTAACGGTTCAGATTTATGAATTCAGACAATTTAAATCCTCTCAAGTCACCGCAAAAGTGGATTACATAAATTATAAAAACAATCAACTTTTACAATCTTTTCCGATAAGCAGTGAATATATTTTTGAGAATATCTATGCTACTTATAAAGGGGACAAACGCGCTTCTGACGATAATTACTACTCTTATTTTGACAAAAAAGCCGTTCCTTTTCCTAGTAATGAACAAATGATTTATGACACTGGCGAAAATTTAAAGGCCAAAATAAAAGACGTTATTAATAGAAATCCATTTAACAGATAGATTTCATTACTGTCAAACTGAAAAGTTATTTAGAAAAATATTTGAGTTTTATTGCCCGCTCCTATTTTCTAAATAACTTTTCTCTTTTTAAAGCCCGTAAAAATAATACAATCAACCGTAAAATTATAAATGGATTCAATAACCCAAATTGCTTTAGGAATTGCCGTTGCCGAAGTTTGTGCAGGGAAAAAACTTAAAAACAGCAGCTTTTTATACGGTGCTATTTTGGGAACAATTCCTGATATAGATGTTTTAGTGGGTTTATTCCTAACAGCTGTTGAGGGAATTAGAATTCACCGAGGTCTTAGTCATTCTCTTTTTTTATTTCTTTTTCTATCGCCTTTTTTTGGCTGGCTTGTTAGCAAAATTGAAAGAGGAAAAATAAACTTCCTTAGTGCTACAAATATGGTTTTTTGGTGCCTCTTCACCCACGTACTACTCGATATGTTTACTTCTTGGGGGACACAAATTTTATGGCCACTTGAGCATCGTTTTGCTCTAAAAACTATATTTGTAATTGATCCTTTGTATACTATTCCCTTACTTATCACGCTAGTAATGCTTTGGAAAACAAAAGAAATACCGCTTCGTCAAAAATACGTTTGGAAAGGCTTATTCATTAGCAGTGCTTACCTGATTTTATCCTGCTTTATAAAATTATATGCTTTAAATCAATTTGAAAAGGCATTGAAGAACCAAGGAATCCAATATACTGAAATTATAGTAAAACCAACGGCTTTTAATCTCATTTTATGGAATGCAAACGTGTCTACAGCAGATGATTACTTACTTGGCGATTATTCGCTTCTGGACAGCCAAGCTATTTCTTTTACTTCTTATTCGAAAAACACAACTTTAGAATCGAAATTAAAAGGAAACTCTGATTTTGAAAAGCTCAAAAAAGTGAGTGAAGGCTGGTATATCATTTCTCAACAAAATGAAAACTTGTACTTCAATGATTTGCGTTTTGGCCTCTTGAACGATAATCCTAAAGATCCACAGTTTGCTTTCAGTTATCAATTTATCGTAACTGATTCCGGCTTAAAAGCAATCGAAGTGCCAAAACAAAAACGAGATGGAAAACTATTGCTGAACAGAATTTTAAACCGAATAAAAGGAAATTAATTATCATAGTATGCAGAATCGTTATTCCCTAGTAATCAGTCCACCCGATGTTATTATTGATTTGGTTAAATCCATGAAAGAGCAATTAGCAGATCAAATTGGTTGGTTTCACAGTAAAAATTCCTTGGCGCATATTACCATCAATGAATTTATGGCTACCGAAGCTGAAATCGAGAACATCAAGAAGCAGCTGGCTACTATATCAGATGCTCTGGAGCCAACAACAGTCTGTTTGAATCATTTTGACAACTATCCTAACGGCGCTTTTTTTATCGCCCCAGACGAAAATTCAACCGAAAAGCTGAAGAAAATAATCAAACACATCCATCAATTCTTTCGCACTAAAACACTTTTTAAAAATAACGAACCCCATCTTTCCATTGGACGCCAACTAAAATCGGATCAACTAACAACAGCCTACCGAACATTTACTCACGTCGACATGAATTTTCTTTGTGACAATGTTACTTTGCGCCGTTTTGATCCAAACAAAAAACAATTTGAAATAATCGACCATTTTATGTTTAATAATAATCCAAATTCCTCCTTTGTGCAGGGAACACTTTTTTAGTCTGACTTTTTCCTCTCGCAAAATCTACAATTCAGCATTGCTTAGATTTGATAACAAAAAAACTATCTCGGTAAAACCCAAAATAGAAAGCGTAAAATTTTCTTAAATAGTATTTCAAGAAAAAAAACGTAACTTTAAGATATGAAAAAGCATTATAACATTATTATTGCCGGCGCTGGTGGTATTGCCGAAGCTGTTGCCTTACTATTGAACGAATGGAGTGAACTGACTCCAACTATTTTCATTGGCGACAGGAGTCTTCCCAAAGCTCAAAATGTAGCCCAATGGATTCAAGAAGGCAGTACAAAACCCTCTAATATCAAAGCTTATCATTTACCAGAAAATGGAATTTCTGACGAAATGAAAGCCATCCTACAGCAAGGAGATATCATTCTCGACTGCTTACCCGGTAGTCAGGCACCTAGAATAGCGCAGTTTGCCAAGGACTACGAACTGCATTATGCAAACCTTACAGAATACGTTTCAGAGACCGAAAAAATAATAACTTTGGCCAAAGGAGCTAAAACAGCCTTTATACTTCAAACCGGTCTTGCACCCGGCTATATTGATTTGCTTGCTCATGGTCTTTTTCTACAATTTTGTAAAGACTATAAAGTGAATACCGTCGATAAATTGGAGTTAAAAGTAGGAGCGCTTACAAAGCATGCCGTAGCTCCCCATTTTTATGGTTTTACTTGGAGCCCAGTAGGTGTTGCCACAGAATATCTTAAAGATACAATTGTACTGAGAAACTATATCAAAACCACACTTCCTTCCTTATCCGAAAGAGCCACAATTATCATTAACGGCACCGCTTATGAGGAAGATTTAACCTCTGGTGGCGCAGCCGATTTACCGGATGCACTTATTGGAAAAGTAAATTCACTGAGCTACAAAACCTTGCGATTTCCGGGACATTATGCTTGGGTTGATAAGCAAATTTCGAATTTTAAAAACTCCAATGACCTCATTAAACAGCTGCAGCAAAAAATGGAATCCGTCATACCACATATTGAAGACGATCAAATTGTACTCTATGCCGCAGTAGAAGGTAAAGATGAAGAAGGTATTTTGCGCAGACGCGAAATTGTAAAACAAATACTTCCTCTAAAAGTAGGTAAAAATCAATTGCGAGCCATTCAAACCACAACGGCAGCTCCATTAGCCCAAGCGGCTCAACTGCTACTTGAAGGCAATTATTCCGGTATTTTGCTTCAAAGCCAAATTGATCCTTTCCTCTTTTTGAACGGAAAATTTATCACAAACGTCTACGGAAAATTCTAAAAGAATAATTCCATTTTTCGAAACTTAATTTCAAGTATAACATCCGATATGAATTCGAAAAAACAACTCATAAAAATGATTTGTTTTTGTACTTTTGAAATATAAAGAATCGCAAAAAATAAAAAGCCTCAATACTAAAATGAACACTTATTACCTACACGACGGAAATGAAAGTAGCGGTCCATTTGGACTGGAGGAATTAAAAACTAAGAAAATTACCAGTACAACTCCGGTTTGGTGTCAAGGCATGGTGGATTGGAAAAATGCTGGCGAAGTACCTGAATTGAGGAGTCTTCTAATGATTGTACCGCCACCTATAAAAGTAAGTGCACCGATACCTGAAGTCGAAAAGATCAAAAAAAATCATCTTATTTTTGGAATCAAAAGAAGCTACTTTTATTTAGCTTCCACCTTATTGCTTCTAATTATTGGTACATTTATTTTTAATATAGTTCGTGAAAACAGAAGAGCCGACTTAGAATTAAAAAACAGGATTACTGAAAAAGACAACCAACAATACCTGATACAACAAAAAGAGATTGAACAGCAAAAAAAACTGCTCGCTGAACAAGAACAAATGGAAGCAGAAAGAATTGCTAGAGAAAAAAAAGAAACGATTACCAATAGACTTTTGGAAATCCAAAATACTCTTTCGGACAATAATAACAATTTGGAAATCTTCAAAAAAAAATTAATCGATGCTTCCGATTTTAAATTTTTTAGAACCGCCGAAGAGAAAAGGGAAGAAATCAATCTGATTCATAATCAAATTCAATCCTTGAAAAAGGATATTGAAAAATTAGAACAAGAAAACAATCAATTAAAACTAGAATTAGAAAGAGTTCACTAATAAATGCTCTGCCAAAAAACGAAACCAAAAACATGAGATATGTAATTGCCTTTTTTTTACCTTGGTTGTCTTTAATATTACAAGGAAAAATTCTGTCTGGAGTTATTTGCTTGTTTTTACAAATCACAATTATTGGATGGATTCCGGCTTGCATTTGGTCATTTACCGCTTTAAATAGAATGTATGCCGACCGAAGAACTCAAAAAATAGTACAGGAAATCAGAAGGAATAATTGAGTTTTTTCTAATCTGTTTTATTTCTTAATCGCATTTTAACCATCCTGTAATACTCATTCTGGTCTTTTGTGTTACCAAAACCTCATGTACTAATTCATCACTTTTAAAGAAAACGGTTTTCCCTTGAGTTGGTGCTATTTTTTGATTGTTATTGAGTTGATGTATCAATAGTTCTCCTCCGTCACTACTTTGCCAATTGCTGTTTAAATAACTGATCATGGAGTATTTTCGGCTGGGATTATTCTTGAACTGATCTAAGTGTTTCAGGTAAAAATCGCCTTTTTCGTATAAGGAATAGTGAAACTCGTAGCCCGTTATTCCGGTGTAGCAACTTTGATTTAAATAGATTATAAAAGCTTCTATCTGCTTAAAAAAAACATTCTCAAACGAATTATTGTTTTTCTTATCTAACCAATAAATTGAATCACTTCTCACGGCACTATCATAAGAAATAAGTTCTGAATTTCCTGTTCCTGCTTCGATCAATAAACTTTTTTGCTGCAAAGCAAGTAAATTTTGTTTCAGATTGTTCGCTAAATCATCGCTTAAAAAATTTTCAGAAATCCCTACTTTATTTTCAATATATGAAGCAATAAGTGCTTCAAAGTTATTTTTCATGGCTGTTTAAATTGGCTGTATAGACAGCCAACGTTGTAAGGTACTATAAATTAGTACTTATCTAACAAACAAGCAATACTATTTCAACCAAAATATATCCGGTGTACAAATAAGCTAGAACTCTAGTTTGGTCATTTTGTCAAGTGTAGCGTAGCTTTTTAGAAAAAAGTACCGTCAACATAATACCATTTCCCATTTTCAAGTTTAAAAATAGAGTGTTCATGATGAATCTCAGATTGAAGTTGGTTATTGATATAAAAAGCCTTAAAAGTCACTGAATTTATTGAGGAATTCAATACCAACAATTTAATCCATTGATTGCTTGTTGCCCATTCTAGAATATCCTCTCTTTTATGGTGCTTGCGGGTTGAAAAATGGGTAGTTGCTACTAAATAATCTGCGTTATGGGTAGCAAAAGCGGAATAACGGGAACGCATCAAAGCCTCCGCTGTAGGTGCATGTTTCGTTCCACTGATATAGGGTTTGCAACAGTTTTCAAATTCGAGTTGTGAACCACAATAGCATTTTATCATTTTATAAAACAGTTATAGATGTCCATTAAGTGCCACTATTCTTTGATGCAATTGATTCAATAATACCTGATATTTACTAATTTCAATTAAATCCTCATCATCTTCAGAAAAATCAAGCAGATCATCTAATTCCTCACTAACTTCTACCAATTTATTATTAGCTTCTTTAGCATTTTTATTAGCTATTAAATCTATAATTTCCTGAACATTTGCTTTTAAAGCATTCAATTTATGGTCTTCCATATCCTTTATAGTTTAAATTTATTCTGAAGATTTAGTATCATTAAATTTCTTTACAATCTGCTTTAGTTTTTCCTTACGAAGCATTTGAGCTTGTTTTGCTTTGTCTTGGGCTTTGTGCAATTTGTCGTTATGTTTTTTGATGTTTTTTTCGTTATTTCTACTCATTTTTTAAATATTTTAATGTAACAAAACCTTGTTTTTCCCATTCTGGACAACAAAGTTCGGCCAACTGCAAAGTTCGTTTTTTTAATTCAAACTAGATGGCTTTTACTTGATCAAAGTTTAGCTTTTTAACTTGTAAGCTAAATCCGTTTTTAATTTTTAATTGTTTTAAAATTAACACTAAATTTAGATAGAAAACTTCTTTTTTTATGCTTACTAAACTTTTTTATATATATTTATCGCATTATAAAAAGTTAGCCCAAAACCTACCAAATAATATAAATGGATTCTGAAAAAAAGTGGTCCCAATTCATCAATTGGCTTTTAAAAAAACCAAAAAGTATTGGCTTTTTCATATCTCTTTTCCTGAGCGTTATTGTTTTTTATATCGTTTCACAACAATATCAAATTGCAAAAAAAAATGAACATCTGGAAATGGATAACTCATTAAAAGCGATTAATCAAAATATTGACCAATCACTTAAAAACTGTTATACCGCTGCGCTTACACTAGCACTTACGCTCAATAATGACGGTATTCCTGAGGACTTTGAAGCTATTAGTAAAAAACTATTGCAATCTAATAATAGTATTGATGCTGTACAATTAGTTCCCAATGGTGTCATTCGATATGTTTATCCTTTCAAAGAAAATCAAGCCGCTTTAAATTTTGATATTTTAAAATCGAAAGAGCATCAAAAAGAAGCCTTAAAATCCATTACAACTAAAAAAATGTATTTTGCCGGTCCATTAGAATTAAAACAAGGTGGCATTGGGATTGTAGGGAGATTCCCCGTTTATATCAAAAATAAATTTTGGGGATTTTCGGCCGTCATTATTAAACTGAATACCTTATTAAAAATATCTGGAATTAACTCGATTAACAAGTCAAAATATTCTTTCCAAATCTCGAATAAAAACCCGCTCACACAAAAAGAAGATTTTTTCTTGCCCTACGCAGGCGATTTATCTAAGACTTATTATGTAACCAACACAATTCCTGATGGTGACTGGAAACTATATTTGATAGCTAAAAACCCTAATAGCTTTTTCATTCCGCTTTTGCTACCCGCTGCATTAGGTTTTATTTTGGCAGCTTTATTTGGTTTTTCGATAACATTATTATTAAAAAAACCAGCCGAATTACAACTATTAGTCAATGAGCAGGCATCGAATCTTGAAGAAAGTGAAATAAAATTCAAAACTATTTTTGATCAGGCTTCTGTGGGAATTGCTCAGATGGATTATAATACCGGAGATTTCATCCAGATTAATAAAAAATACTGCGAAATGCTGGGCTACACTCCATTGGAAATGAAAAATAAAAATTTTCAATCTGTAACCCATCCTGAAGATTTAGAAACCAGCTTGTCTTATATGAAAAAGCTCAAAGAAGGAAAAATAAGAGAATATTCAATCGAAAAAAGATACTTAACCAAATCTGGCGGAGTCTTTTGGGGAAAACTTTCCATTTCTCCTTTTTGGGAAACAAATCAAAAAAACACAACTCACATTGCAATTGTTGAAGACATAACATTAAGAAAAGAAAACGAGAATTTAATTCAAAAAAGTCAATTGCGATTTAAAAGTTTATTTAACAACTCTCCTGTAGCGCTTTGGGAACAAGATTATTCAGCTGTAAAAAAGCATCTAGAATCCCTGAATCTGATTAACGAAAGCCCAGAAAAAGTTTCTCTTTATTTAAATACAAATCCTGATTTACTATTAAAATGTTTCTCATTGGTAAAAGTTATTGATGTCAATAAACAATGTCTTATTCAATATGCTCCAAGAACCAAAGAGGAAATCCTCAATAATAACAGCATTATTTTTGACAAAGAAGCCATTCCTTCTTTTACAAAACATCTGATAGCGATTTGTAAAGGGCAAAATTATTTAAAAATGGATGCCCAAATAAAAAACCCAAAAGGAGAAATAAGAGATATCAATCTTATTTATAGCGTGGTCAAAGGCTATGAAGAAACGCTGGAAAGAGTCATCATATCTACGGAAGATATTACTGATCGAAAAAAAGATGAAAAACTGATTTTAAATTCACAGCAAAAAATCGAATCCCTTATAAACACTATAGACGGAATCGTTTGGGAATGTGATATTCAAACCTTACATTTTAATTTCATCAGTAAAAAAGTAGAAAACATCTTAGGATATACAGCTGACGAATGGTTAGCATGTCCCACTTTTTGGCAGGATCACATCTATGCTGATGATCGTGAGCATGTGTTAAAATACTGCTCGGACAAAGTCATTGAAAATTTAGACCATGATTTTGAATATCGAATGGTGGCCAAGAACGGTGCTATAGTCTGGCTAAGAGACATCGTAAATATCGTCTATGAAAACAAACAAGCCTTGAGTATGCGCGGTATTATGATTGACATAACTAAAACCAAAGAAATCGAAAAAGATTTGAACAATTCCTTCCATTTGGTCAACGAACAAAATAAGCGATTATTAAATTTTTCATATATCGTTTCACACAATTTAAGATCGCATACCAGCAATATTTCATCTATCATTAATTTGATTGAAACTTCAGAATCCGAAGAAGAAACCAAAGAAATGGTACAATTATTAAAATCAGTTTCAAATTCTCTTAATGAATCTATTTTCAATCTGAACGAAATTGTAGATATTCGAAAAAACGCCAATTTAATTACCGAAAAACTAAACCTTAAACAATATATTACAAATGCTTTAACCGTTCTTTCGGACCAAATTAAGAATAAAAACGCAAGAATTATATGTACTGTTGAAGACACGATTGAAGTGAATTATAATCCGGCCTATCTCGAAAGTATCTTGTATAACCTTCTTTCTAATGCAATTCGCTATAGCCATATAGAACGAAATCCTACAGTCTCTATTTCTTGTTCTGAAGAAAACAGCAAAAAAATACTGAAAGTCTCAGATAATGGCATAGGAATAGATTTAGTCAAAAATGGTGACAAGATTTTTGGAATGTACAAAACATTCAGTAACAACCCTCATTCCAAAGGAATTGGATTATTTATAACAAAAAACCAAATTGACGCTATGGGTGGAAAAATAAGCGTAGAAAGCGAACCTAACATAGGAACAACATTTAAAATCTGTATTCAATGAAAAAGAAAGTATGGGTAATTGATGATGACCCTATCTACCAAATCATCGCAAATAAAGTAATTCAAAAATCTAAAATGTTTGCAGAGTCTGAATCTTTCAAAAATGGAAAAACAGCTATTGATGCTTTAAATGGCCTAGTCAAAAATACTGAATTACTTCCGGATTTAATTCTGCTAGACATCAATATGCCCATTATGGATGGTTGGGAATTTATGGAGAAAATGAGTATTATTAAACCTATAATCAACAAGCAAATTCTTATTTATATAGTAAGCTCTTCCATAGCTCAAGAAGACAAAACAATGGCAAAAAATCATCCAGATATTTTAGGCTATCTGTCAAAACCACTGTCAATAGATGACTTGGTGCTTATTGCTTCGAATGATTAGAAGAGTTTTCTTTTAATCATTCGATTATAATTGGTATCAAAAAAAAAAGTTTTTTTACTGATTTTGTAATGCTATTTTCCTTTTTATTTCCTCCAAAGTTGCTGTAGTAAAAATCAATTCGTCAATGATTTCTTTTCTTAAAACATCCAAATCCTCGTATTCAAAATATTTGGCCCATGAATTCAGATTAAAAAGATTACGAATCTGCTTTATTTTCTTTGTTGTTTCAAAACTCGTTCGCAGAATCGCTTTGCCATCATAATTTGGATTGTTTTTATGTTGATAATTCACGGTTCTCTTCACATAATCAGCCTCTAAATAATACAATTCATCCAAGGCATTGTCAGGATAAAAATTATCCCATGAAGCATAACCCAACTTAGTTTTAGAAGTTGACTCGGGCTCCATAGGCTCTAAACGCCATTTACTATTGGCTAATCTTCCCCAATGATTCGACAATCGATACATTCCCTTAGCAGTATAATAGTAAGAACTCCCGGATTTACTTTGATACTGTATCGATAATCCAGCAATTGCATCCAAAGACATTTCATCAAAAACACAAAAGGTATTCTTAAATGAATTAGGGCTAGGTCGAAAGTTTTTTTCCATGGGCAAATATAACCAGAAAGCGCAGAACATGAAAACACAAGTTATAATTGATTAACTTTGCCAATTCAAAATATTAAAAAAAAAGATTATGACTAAAGATGCCGAAGAAAAAATGCTTCAAAAAGGAGTTTTTACAGGAATCATTGAAAAGGACGAAAACAACAATTTTTTTTGTGGTGAATATCTTTTAGACTATAAAATGGTTATGGCTAAGCACGCTGTTGGTGATTGGATTACTATAAAATCAATTATTGAAAATCCAAGCGATATCAGTTACAATAAGTACCCTAAAAAGTCAAAAAACTTTGATAAAGCAAACAATAAACCACAACAATAATTTATCAATTAAAATAAATAAAAGCTCATTTTATGATTTTTTTTTTACTACAAAGTAAAAACTTAAAAAAAAGTGTACCTTTGCAAAAAATTGTTGATTTTGGAATTATAGTATAATAATTCCATATTAAAAGACAAGTAGTTACCATATTTATGAAAAAAATAGTTGAATACCGCAAGCTGCTAAACGTAGACAAAACTGCAGAGTTAAAAGATTTAAAAACCATCTACCGCAATGCGATGAAAGAAGCGCATCCTGATAAATTTCAAGGAGATGAAGCTGGTCTAAAAGCTGCTGAAGAAAACAGTAAAAAAATTATTGAAGCCTACCATTTCTTGGTAAGTATCAATCCGGAAACGATCAAACAAAACTTACCAGAATATACAGAAACAATTAGCACTTCAACAATTACGGATTACAAATTCGTTGAAGGTCGATTAATCATCAACTTTTCTAACGGAAGTGTTTATGAATACATTAGTGTACCAAAAGCAACTTATGTAAAAATGGTAAATGCTGATTCTCCTGGAAGATTTGCAAAAAGACACATTCTTAACTCTTTTACTTGGAGAAAAACAATTAACCAAGATTAGATTTAAAACAGAATAAATTTAGAAAAGCATCCTCATCTCGAGGATGTTTTTTTTTATGCTCTACTATTTCCTTATTTCAAGTTTAAAAACAAAGAAAACCATTGCTAATTTAACTTCCTTTTAGTACTTTTAACAGCAGATCTAAACAAACCTAAACTTTTTTATAATGGATGACCCTTGTCGCTTATATAAATCGCAATACAAAAAAGCAAAAGAAACGCTAGATCAATTATTAGTACAAAAAGCTGAAATCGATTTTAAATTAGAATCAAACCCTATTAGTGCTTCCTTGCATAAGGATTTAAGAACAATAAATCTAGAAATCAAAATTACGCAGAACGAGCTAGAACATGCTGAGTCCAATATACAGGATTGTGAACAGAAACACAATCTGACTAAAAATTAAGACAGCTGCTGCGCTACTAATTTACATTCCATATTTTCCAACAAAATTTATCTGTTACACATCAAACTGTAGCAGATTTTGCATGTGCAACAATAAATAACAATCTAAATATCAACTAAGACAATATTTCTGCTATTTAAAACAATTACTAATTGAATATGTCAAAAAAATAAGAAACGAATAAAGAGGTTTTGATTTTTGGCATTGTAAAATATAACAAAAAATTAGCTCACAAAAACATTTATACTTTGATAAAATTAAATACTTTTGCACACTTAACTTAATTAACTAAATTAAATAATGAAAAAAATAGTTTTATTACTTTCAGCTACTGTTGTTTTTATTTCTTGTAGCAAAGTCGGAAAAGATGAATTCCTAATCACAGGTACTGCAACCGGTATTGAAAACGGGAAAACAATAATCCTGGAAACACCTGATGAAAACGGTATGGGAGTAGTTTCTATCGATACTGTAAAAGTTGAAAACGGTAAATTTGAAATCAAAGGAAAAGTTACCGAACCTTCTTTCCACATGTTACAATTAGAATCAGAAGCTGGTAAAGCCCCTTATTCTAAAGTTCTTTTTATCCTGGAAAACGGAGAAATCAATATTGCTATAGACAAAGACAGTATCCATAAATCTAAAGTTTCAGGCACTTACAGCAATGACGAGTATGCTAAATTTAATGAAGAGATGAAAGTAGTTCAAAAGAAACTAATGGATTTTCAAAATAAAAACATGCAAGCTATGAAAACAGCACAAGAAACTAAAGATACTGCTGTTATCAATAATCTAATGAAAGGCTATTCAAAAATACAAGAAGAAGTAGGTGTTGCGTCTAAAACAAAATACACAACTTATTCTGAAACACACCCAAAATCATTCATCAGTGTTTTAATCGTACAAGGAATGCTTAATGACCCAAGTGCTGATATTAAAAAAACAGAAGCAATTTACAATAGCTTAGATGAAACTTTAAAAAATTCTAAACCAGGTAAAGCTATAAAAACGAGACTTACTGAAATGAAATCGCCTTCTGTTGGTGCCAGTGCTCCAGCTGTAGGTGACGCTAAATGAACTTCTAATTTTTCTGCTCCTAATCCTGACGGAAAAGTCATTTCTCTAAAAGAGAGCTTAGGAAAAGTTACCATTGTAGATTTTTGGGCGTCTTGGTGCGGTCCTTGTCGTCAAGAAAATCCTAACGTAGTGGCAATCTATAAAGAGTTTCACTCAAAAGGATTAAACATTATAGGAGTTTCACTAGACAAAGATGCTGCTAAGTGGAAAGAAGCCATTGCAAAAGATAAATTAACCTGGACTCAGGTTTCTAATCTGAAGTTTTGGGATGAACCGATAGCCAAACAATACCAAGTTGAATCTATTCCTGCTACTTTTATTCTGGATGCTTCCGGAAAAGTAGTTGCAAAAGACTTAAGAGGCGACGAACTTAGAGCAAAAATCAAAGAACTTTTGGCTAAATAGTCTGTTTCTTCAATCAAAATTAAAATCTCCCTAGTGGAGATTTTTTTTTATTTTATTCAATACCAATACGTTAAAAATAATACTAAAATTAAGTGCAAAATTAGTTTGTAGAAACGAAAACTGTTTCTATATTTGCACCGCTAACAACAACTAAGTGTTGTACTCAAAGGCTTCGGGGAGATACTCAAGCGGCCAACGAGGGCAGACTGTAAATCTGCTGTGAAAACTTCGCAGGTTCGAATCCTGCTCTCCCCACCAAAAGGGTAAAAGAAGCAAAAAGGCAACTTTTTCAATCTTTTCAAAAACCCGCAAAAAACGTGGTAAAACCTGCAAATCCAAGGATTCGCAGGTTTTTTTGTTTTAAAGCACTTTTCAATATTTATAAAAACGCTGAAAGTTTCTATGGCAAAATCGTGGCACATTACCGTGTTCGCAAAATGTGCCACAGAATACCACTTAAACACTAGTAAATACAGAGGTTAACGAGGTTAACGACTTGTTTTTTTGATGCTATAATTCTACATTTATTAATCTAAAAAGTTGAATTATGTTAGAGAGCAGCTTTGGGTTGGTTTTCTTTTTGAAAATCCCCCGCAATGAAAGTAAAATTAGAACAGTTTATCTTAGAATAACTGTAGATGGAATCCCTAAGGAAACATCCACCAAACGAAAATGGGACAGCGCCCGCTGGGACCAGAAAACCGAAAGGGCTATCGGCACCAAAGAAGATGCGAGATCCCTTAACTTTTTTCTGGATTCACTGATTTTAAAAATCAATGAATACAAGACCGACATCATGTACAGCGGAAAACCGATAACTTCCCAAAAGATCATGGATTACATATTAGGAAACGTTACTCCAAGGGTTAAAGTACTAGAAGAATTTCAAAAACATAATGATGAAATGACTGCCTTACTGGGAAAAGGATATGCTAAAGGAACTCTTGATCGTTTTACCATTACGATAAATCATTTAAGGTCATTTATTCGATTTAAATTTAATACTGATGATATTGAATTTACAGATCTAAATCTTGAATTTATTAAGGACTTTGAGTTTTACCTGAGAACAGTGCGAAATTGCAGCAACAATACCACGCTTAAATACATTGCTAATTTTAAAAAAATTGTCATTCGTGCAATCGATAAGGAAGTCATCCTAAAAGACCCTTTTAAAAACTTTAAAAGCCGAAAAACCAAAATAGTTAAGAAACCTCTTTCCACACAAGAACTGTATGAATTGGAAAGGCATTATTTTACCACAGAAAGACTTAATGTCGTCAGAGATGTATTTGTATTCCAATGTTACACGGGATTGGCTTACATCGACGCATATCAATTAAAAAAAACCGATATCAAAGATGGTATTGACGGGAATTCTTGGATAATGTCTGAAAGACAAAAAACGGGTTCTCCTACAAATGTCCCACTATTGCCTCAAGCACTCAAAATAATTAAGAAATATAAAGAACACCCTCTTTGCTTAAAGCGTGGCACCGTTTTACCAGTTTCTTCCAACCAGAAAATGAACGAGTATCTTAAAGAGATTGCGACTCTATGCGGTTTTCCCTTCACATTAAATACACATATGGCACGTCGAACCTTTGGAAGTACAGTTACATTAAACAATAATGTCCCCATTAATGTAGTTAAAGAAATGCTAGGCCATGCTTCTGTTAAACAGACGGAAGCCTATGCCATTACAGAACAGGTAACTATTGGACGCGAAATGTCACTGCTCAATAAAAGATTGACTAAAACGTCCTTTAAGATGTCCAAAGTAGATTTAGCTGTACTTTCAAGATTAGAAAAAGATATAAAAACAATTAAGGAAAAATATAATATACCCTCATCTTAATTCATATACCGGAAACATAAATAAATAGTACAACAAAGAGGTTATCTCATTAGTTATGAGATAACCTTTTTTCATGTAGTTCAACTTCGCTCCTATAGTCTGGATGGTATGAGGGGCTGTACTTGAAATATCCAAAATCTTGAAGCTGTTTAAAGTATTTATGGTATGTTGGCAGTGTATTTATGTGCGACAATGCCATTATTTTACTGCGACTAACTTTGATTCTCTGCCATTGTCTCTGCCTGTAACCTAAATTTAGAATTGCCGCTAAAATGGCCAGATGCCATACGTTAAGCCTTGAATCATCCATACAAATGGATAAATAGTTCATGATTTGGTCTTCACTTGGTTTATTTGTCTGATTCATCATTGAAAAGTTTCTGAAGATCTTCTTTATTGTAATAATACGAACCCAGAACTTTTTTAAATCGGACTTTCTGTGTCACTCTGAGATTCTGCACTGAACCTGCAGAGATATCCAGCAGCTTTTTAACAGCCTTACTTTTGAGCCATTCTGGCTGTACTAATTCCGTTTGCGCAGGAGTGGTCTCTTGAACTATAATGCGCATTTTATCTAATAATTGCAGACCAAACTGCCTTAAATCTTCTTTTGTTATAATTTCTTCCATAACATTTTTTTTAAAATTTGACTGTCGCATATTTTCATTTACCAAAAAATAAATTCTGCTTTTTTGATTTCTTTTTTTTAATCGGTACAATTACTAAATTATTACAATGGTATAGAAATAATCAACCTTCGACTTTAAAAGGAGATTTTTGGCTATGATTGGCTGTTTATCAACTCCTGGTAATTAATTTTTAGTAGAGGCAACTTCAAAAATGCTTTCAAAAACGAGCCTTAAGCAAACGAATCATCCTCGGTTTGAAGAAAACCTTTCTCGATAGTATTTTGTAATTTTTGCCGAGATTTTTTTTGCAATTCTCCTTATTCGTAAATCTCACCCTGATAAGTATTAGTTTGATGTTCTATAACTTTTCCATTCTACAGTGCATCACCTTTTCTATCGGTATAGTCTCTAGTTTAGTATTTTTTTTCGGCCCATATCGCTCCTTATAAATCATGAATATCATCCCCAGTGATTAATATGACATGCAATCTAAAAATGATACAATCTTATTAGAGAAAATGTCTTTCTCATGGTACTATTTGTCCTTATTTGGAATCCAATATCTTCAAAACAAATATTTGACGGATTAAGACTTCGATCAGTTATTCTAGCTATTTTTTTTTTACCATTTTATCTCATTTAACTTCCTTTCTTCCTATTTCATTTGGTGAGGAGCACGGATGCTTGGTTCTTTTTTTCAGGAGCAAAGGTATTTACGGGCTCTTAACGGATAACCAAGGTCAGGCCCTTTGAGGTTTTGAATAAAATCTCCACCCATGCGGGTTGTATTTTTCTCAAAAACCTTGGTTTTCCTAAACCCTACCTTTTTATGCTCATGAAACAAAACAAGCATACTCCGGCTCTTTACACGAATAAAAAAAATGTCACATATGAAAAACAATGACTTAAATATTACAAATGAAACAAAACAGCGCCTCCTCTCATTGCCGAATAAATATTTTAAAAAAATAGGCAAACCTAATAAGGCTCACAGAGGAGAACAGATTGAAAGAAAATCAAGTGTAACAATAGTGAATAACAGTAAAAAAAGAAAATCATGAACATCATCGGAAGACTGACAAGGGATGCAGAAGTACGCAGAACGTCACAGGAAAAACAAGTAGTAAACTTTTCGGTAGCTACTAACGACAGCTACAGAAACAAGCAGGGCGAACGCATAGAGCAGACAACATACTTCGACTGTGCGTATTGGCTTAGTGCAAAAGTAGCGCAGATACTTACAAAAGGTACGGTGGTAGAACTGACAGGCAGAGTAAGTGCAAGGGCGTGGACAGGCAATGACGGACAACCACACGCAGGGCTGAACTTCAACACCTCGCAAATCAAACTGCATGGGGGTGGCAAAAAATCAGAAACGGTGCAGGCTCACGCAGGAAACAGCAACGATAAGGAAAATGACGACCTCCCATTTTAATCAAGAGCATTCAAACAATTATCAAATTTTTAAATCATTTTATCATGGCACATAATATCAATTTCAACAGCACAACAGGACGTTATTCATTCTTTAGCGTAAAAGAAAAAGCGTGGCACGGCTTAGGGCAAATCGTAGCGCAATACCCTACAAGCGAAGAAGCAATCAAGCACGCAGGATTAGATTATGAAGTCATAAAAACACCACTATATACCAAAGGTTCGGGCATCATCGAAACCAGAAACGGTATTGAAATAGGCAGTAGCGAATTGGAAGTACCTTCCTATTATGCCAATATCCGTGCCGATAACAATGCCGTATTGGGCGTGGTTGGCAAAGACTATCACATCGTACAAAACCGTGAAGCATTCAATTTTTTTGATGCTATTGTAGGTGGTTCACAAGGAATATTGTACGAAACCGCAGGAGCATTGGGACAAGGGGAACGCATCTTTATCACTGCCAAACTACCCGACTATATCCGAGTAGGAAATGGCGATGATGTAACGGAAAAGTACATTTTCCTGACCACTTCACACGATGGCAGTGGAAGCATAACAGCAGCCTTCACCCCTATCCGTATTGTTTGCCAAAATACCCTTAACGCCTCGCTTCGTTCGATGAGCAACGTGGTACGCATCAAACATACTTCGGGAGCAAAACAGCATTTGGAAAATGCCCACAAGGTTATGGGATTAGCGGATACCTTAAGCAACCAGTTAGAAGGAATATTCAACCAATGGGCTAAAGTAAAGGTGACTGACCAAGAAGTAAAAAAACTAATCCAATTGGCTCTTTGCCCGAACAAGGAAACATTGGATTTGCTTAAAAAGGGTGCGGAAGATGAAGTTTCCACCGTGTTCAAAAATGTGGTGCAAGATGCCTTTGCATACGCTATGACAAGCGACACTCAACAAATGGATACCACCAAAGGCACATTGTTCGGGGCGTACAATGCCGTGACAGGCTACTATCAGAATGTACGCAATTACAAAGATGATGAAGCCAAGTTACAAAGTATTGTAATGGGTGGAACAGCTCAAATGAAATCACAGAAAGCATTTGAATTATGTACTGCCTTTTCAATAAACGGCTCGGAAATCTTAAATCTCAATTAATAACTACAGGCGATTGCCTTTACAGGTGGTCGCCTATTTAAAATTTACAATCATGACAAAGGAAAACAAGAAGAAAAATGAATTTGCAGATTACCTTTTCAACCAATTTGTAAAAGCAGAACGCAGGGACAAACAAGATTGGTCGCTGAATTATTGGAACGTTTTAACCCAATTTGCAGAGATTGGGTTGTCTGATGAAGAACAGTCTGAAGAAAGATTATACGTATTTAAACTTGATATTATAATTAGGGAAGCTATGTCAGGCTGGAACACACACCTATTGATCCTGCGTGGAAAAGAAGCCGAACAGGATTACAGGGAAAGAATGAAAAAATATGAAGAACGCTTACGTGCCATTGGACATGACGAAGCAACAATTAAGCAAATGTTAGACTATAAAATCAAATTAAATTATGGAACCGACTAATTTTTTCAATCAGATAGCGCAAATGGGCATTACGGGAGATTTACAGCTCACTATATCAAAGGGTATAGATAACACCATTATTGTTTCCATAATGCTTCAAAATGAGCAATGTGGTGATAATTCGAAACAAATGATACCACCGCTTAATCTAAGAGGAACGGCAGAAGAATTGGACGAGGGATTTTTTCAGCAGATAACAACGCCTTTGCAAACCGCTTCGGGTTTAATGGTAAATATGGAAGCCTTTATGAAGCAATTGGAAGTAGCCAAAAAGCAATCGGCAATGGAAAAGGAAAAATCCGACATACAAAAGAAAGAACAGGAAACCAAAGACAAAAAGTTTAAAGATGGTATGGCAAAGGCTGACGAATTGGAGACAGCGGGCAAATTCCGTGAAGCATGGATGAAAGTACCCGAAATTACCGACTACCCTGAAAAAGCGGACGAGATACGCAAACGCAAATCGGAACTATCAAATCAATTTTCTTCAACAGGTCTATTTGCGACAGAACAACCTACCGTTTAACACAAAATCCAATAGTTATGTTATTAGCAACACAGTTAGAACGAGTATTTATACTTAAAGATAAAGGACAGGACATCACACTGACCGACCCCGAACCACGCTGGAGTGTGGAAGCGGTATTGAATTTTTACGCCAATACGTATCCCATTCTAACCACCGCAAAAGTATCTGCCCCCATCATCCGTAATGATATGATAGAGTACAAATTAGAGAGCGTAATGGGAACAAAAGGTTAAACCAAAAATAAAAAACAATGAACTATGCAACGCAATATCCTAGCGGGAACTATCTGCGTACCTCAGCAGAAAACACAACGGCAACTGCACCGACAATTGGGCGAGTTCTCACAATGGATGCAAAGAGCCAAAGACACAAACGAAGTACGGAAAGACAAACTGAAATCTGTACCCATAGCAATGCTTCCAATGGTTTTCTAAAGTGTGGGTTTCTGCCTAAACTGAAAACAACACAATCCATACAGGATTGTAAGAAAACAGCAAAAACGCAAAGGGATTTTTACAAATCCCTTTCCCAACTTGCAGAGCATTACCGCATTGAACTGTTACAAACGCAGGAATATAGCTATCCCTACAATATGGCTTTGGCTATTTGGGATGCTGAAACCAAATTAAAACAAAACAATGTCAATTGGGATAATTTACGTTTGGTACAGGATAGTAAGAAAACATTTTTTACGAGCGAAGAACGATACAGCATAGGTACAACCCTGTACTATATTCCAATTGTGCCACTCTTTCTAATGCTCCATGACCCAAAGCGTAAAAAGACGGCTCAATTGCTTGTTTCGGTTTGCAGTTATCTGTACCATATTGTCGATATACCGTATTACCGACAGGAAAACTGCTATCTGTATTGGATGTACGAAATGATGAACGATTGGGTGGAACAAGATGATTATACCGAAAAAACGGACAGCTGTATTGCAGAGATTGCAAAAGCCGAATGGATAGGCGAACGGGTTGAACAGAAGCTATTCAACCGTATCAATTTACAGGTATTTGAACAGCGGTATAACCACTTTAAAAGCCGTGACAAATTCGACCAGGAGTGCCAAAAAGTAGCTTGCGATGCCTTTGCCCTTTATTCACAATATCCACACGAGAGCATTTTCCGAAACGCACCAAGACCCGAAGAAGACCCCTATACTGATGAAAACGAATCCGAAACTATTGGAATGGAAAAATACATCTCCTTTATAGCTGATACTACAGGTTGGCTGTATGAGAGACTTGCCGACAGTATTAACAATGAGTTTAACGAGTATGGAGCAATGGAAGAACCAACGATTTGTAAATACTTTGACGGAAGCAATATAACACAAACCAACCTTGATTTTGAGAACCGCCTGTTTGCCCTTTTGGACGAACTATGCACACTACTGTATGATTATAAAACAACAAGAAAATGAGCAACGTAAACGACATAACCGATAATTTTGGAACGCTTTACCATCCAAAATCTGCATTGGTTTTTTACCAAACCAAAGGGACAAATACCTATATGTACGTGGAGCATTTTGATATGAACAAAAACGGAAATCCTATCAATGCCCATCCATTGACCGTAAATGAAGCCAAAATATTGGCAAAGGCTTTGCACACCGATAAAGAAAAGGACAAAGCCTTTTTAAAACCAAAAGGAATTTTGCCGACCAATATACTGCATATTAATCCGAGCGAAAAAGGCACTGTACTTTGGTACACCAAGGCACAGGAACAGCAATTGTATTTTGTAAACGGTTTGGGCATACCCAACGGCAAAGCGTCTGTACCGTCAATGCTTTGGTATGCTAGTAAAAACAGCCTTGTCGTATTTGCTCTTACTACCGACAGAAGACCAACAGAAAATACACCATTGTATTTTGCTCCTTTCTTCAACATTTATGAAGATGGTAAAGTATGTATGGGAACTGTAAGTATAGACATTAAAAATTCTGCTTCTGTAGAGGAATTTACCGATGCTTGGGAAGACTACTTTTTTAACAGCTATTTCAGCCATTTATTAGGAAAACAAAATCCCATAAAAGGGAATTGCGTAAGCCTTTGGAAAAAATTGATTGAAACAGGTGAAGCCTTTCCTAAAGATGTATTGAAAAAGAACAACAAAACCCTTAAAAATATTTTGTGATGAATACCGAAAAACTAAAAGTACATTTTACAGATAACTATCTGATAACTCCCACCAATCCCATTACGGTAAACTTAATCGGTGCAGGTGGTACAGGCTCAAAGGTTTTGACCGCTTTAATGGAAATAAACCACAGCTTAATCGAATTGGAACACGCAGGGTTACAGGTGCGTTTGTGGGATGATGATATTGTGACCAATGCCAATTTAGGAAGACAGCGTTTTGCAGAAAGTGAAACAGGGTTATACAAATCCGTTGCACTCGTTAACCGTGCAAACCGCTTTTCAGGGACAAATTGGAAAGCCGAAACCGTAAAGTTTGAAAAGGATAGTTTGGGCAGAATCCCCGAAGAAGCAAGGGCAACTATTTACATTACCTGCGTGGACAATGTACAGGCGAGATTTGGGGTTGCTAAAATACTAAAAGAAGTAAGCAACCACAGACACCACAGGGACGAACCAAAATATTGGTTGGACTTTGGTAACAGCCAGCATACAGGGCAAGTGTTACTATCTACCATAGGAAACATTCGCCAACCCAATTCAGAAAAATACGAAACGGTGGCAAGCCTGCCAATGATTACGGAAGAGTTTGGCGAATTGTTGAAGCAGTCTGAACAAGAGGACGACACACCGAGTTGCAGTTTAGCGGAAGCATTGGAAAAACAGGATTTGTTTATCAATTCCTCTTTGACCCAAATGGGCTGTTCGCTTTTATGGAGCTTGTTTCGATATGGTATGACACCGTACAGAGGCTTTTTTCACAATCTGAAGGACTTTCGTACCCACCCCATAAAAGTCGCCTGATAACCGAAATCGGGCGGCAAAAAGACACTCCCTCCTATGGTCGGGACAGTCTTTTTGCGGCAAATCGGTGCAACCACTTTGCCAAAATGCACCCACTCAAACGTCCTCTCTTCACATTTTACCAAACAGGTTGCGTTCTGATTTCTAAGGGATATTCATTATCCCTTTCGTTGTTTTAGGGGACTTCTTTTCTTTTCCCATCAGCGACCAAAGAAAAGAAGCAAAAGAACGCCGCCTTACTATAACTGGATTTTCTGCCATTATTAATTACTGAATTGGCTGTGTTTTCCACACAGAAAAGCCTTCAAAAAGATGTTCAATGCTTTCAAACTCTATAAATGCGATTAGTTCTTTTTTGCACAGTTCCTTAAATCCCTTGAAACACACAAAACTTTTCAGAGGTATTTCAGCTAGTTGTCCTATAGTTTGAATATCCAAAACCTCGAACATACTATTCATTCTCTTACTAAAAGGAAAATGGCTTGCATAAAGCATTTTATTCAGGTCAATTTCCGTTTTATTTTTCCGTTTTTTGATTTGTTGAGTCTCGCATTTAAATTCGTATTTTAACTGTTCCAATTTAAGCTTATAGTCTTCAATTTCAGCAAGTAACTGGGTTACGCTCTTTACTTTTTTATATGTTCTTTCGTAAATTTGGCGAACGCTTTCACGCGTGACCCCATAAATGGCAGCCACTTCCTGAAGCGTCATTTTTTCTATCAAGAGGTTCTGCAATACATCATACTCCTTCTCAGAAAGTACTTTTCTGGACATTTCGATATAAAATCTATTGGTACGTGCTATTACATCTTTCATAAGAATGTTGTTAAAATCTCATTATTAAAATAGTATTTGGATGCCACAATTTAGAACCAAGATAATAATGTTTAATCAGTTATACAATGAGCTTAATAGAGATCCATAGGGTAATAGCAAATAAAACAACCCGAAGATAATCTTCGGGTTGTGATTAAATACGAATTTTATAGCGAGAGAACATAAAAACCTATATCTGGCGGCTAATTACTACTGTTAAACTCAAAACTCAACTGCTTTTCGTTGCCAAAATTATCCAAAATCCATACTTCAAAGGATTGGGAAACGGTGGAATGCGAAGTATAATACAACCTGAATTGCTTCGCCTGCAACGGATACAAATCGTTGGGCAGATACGGCGGTTCATCGTAATACTGTAAAGTTCCTTGTCCGCCAAATTGGAAGTAACGAATAAAGTATTGTGTGTTACTATAATTGCCGGTTGGCTCTATCGTCAGCCTAATCTCCACGATATTGCCATTAGCAATTTCTTCGGGTACGGGCATCACCTTTACCTCAAAAGGGAAATCATTTTGTATTTCCAGTTCGTCTTTGTTACAGGATGTAACGGAGCTTATCAGGATTGCCAGCAATACATACATTGGCAGTAATCCTATTCTGAATTTATTGAAAAATGTTATCATTGTTTTATATTTTAAAAGTTAATCCTCAATCCCAGACCCGCTGATGGTCGGAACTGTTCCAGGTCCGTACCCCACAAAACTTTTGTACGCCCCTGCAGGATCAGTACAAAACGGTCGGACAGGTATGTTTCAAAAGACAACCGTCCGCCTGCACCGTAAATGAAGTTGTCTTCAGTCAGTATTTTTGCCCCGTCATACAACAAAGCTTTGCCACGGTTAATGCTTTCATAACCCAGTACACCAGTTATTGCTGCATTCAGGGTAATGTTCTTACGGGTATCACCCAACAGGAAGAAACTGTAACCACCTTCTGCTGTGTATGTTTCCTGTGGTAAGCGGAGGTTTTTATATTCATCATACTGGTGCGTATATTCCAATGCCCAAAGCTGATAATTACCATTTCTACCGTTTAAGGTCATTCCGATATTGAGGAAGTAGTTACTGCTGGGATAGTCATCGGATAAGGTTCCTGCGTTTACTTCCAGTCCTTTCTGTTTAGGCAGCATTCGCTGTGCCTGTGCGATAGTGATGCCTATAAGGACAAACATCATCGTATAAATATACTTTTTCATTTTTCTGTTATTACGTTTAATGGATTACTAAAATTTCAGGTGCATATCGTTAATCAAACGTGCCTTAATCAAATCGGAATTTTCTACCTGAAATGTTTGATGTCTGCCCCCGTTCTTCTCGAAAATCTCAATCAATAACACTTTGTCATCGGCAATGGTAAACTGATCCAACAGGAACACATTTTGTTTGGTCATTTTCCCGCCAATCTCGTCCAGCGGCTTGTAAGTGCGTAGTGGCATTATTGGTCTTTCCTGCACCACGGTTCGCTTTGCGATCTTTTTGTCCACTACCTTGAAATTGATAAAATCAATCTGGAAAGGAACATTGGTACGGTTTGCGAGTTCCGTATAGAAATAGTATTTACCATTATGGATGTAAATTCCTTTCAGGATAAACTGTATGCCGAAACTTTTCGCCCCGATATGCTTTACAATTCGATTGTCGTTTTTGTAAATTGTTTCCAGTAACAAGCCTGCCAGGGATGGTGAGTTGTTACCCAACTCTTCAAAAAGCACATCACTTCCATTAGCCTTGTCCACTGTCTTTTGCATTGTTAGCAGGTCATAACTCAACACCTCCGGGGATGAGCTGTAATGCACATTGAAGCTGTAAAAATGGCCGTCATTGGTAATTACCGAAAAATTGGTTTCCGGTTCAAATTCTTTTACCGATGCTTTTACACGAAGTACATTTTCAGCATCTTCTGCTTTTCCCGCAATCAGGTATTCACTGCCTAAATCCACGTAGCGGATAGCGGTCGGGAAAATCAGATGCGAAGTCTTGTCATAAGTAACTTCCATACAGTACGGTTCTATCTTGCCCAAAGCAAGAGGAATTTTTGCACTGTCCTGTGCAAAAGAGGATACGACAAAGCCAATGATCATGGCAAATGCCCAAAAGGTTCTAAAATGATTTTTCATTATTTAATTCTATTTATGTTTAACATTATTTTTTGGAGACAAGGAACAGTTGATGACCTGTCTTTAAGGTAACTTTCGGTGTCTTCACTTTTTTGGAGAAATAACCTGAAATGCCCTGTACTACACCACGGCTCAAATCAGCGGCAGCCTGTTGTCCTGCCGATTGGGTAAGCATCAGGCTCGTCCCGGATTGCTGGCTCATATTGCCAGCCATTTCAGTAAGAGCATTCATTTCAGGCGAATATGGCACATACAAACCCTGCTGACCGTCCAGATCATAAATCGTAATATCAACTGGGATGATGTTTCCGTCCAGTTCTATGGAAGTAACCTTCATCTGTAAACGTCCTCCCTCAAGTTTGGCATTAGCCGTTAAAATTGTTCCTTTGGGAATGGTACGATTAGGCGTTTGAGCGGGTTCCAATAAGCGTAAGCGTACACCGCTTTCACCGGTAATGGTCTGCGTTTCCTGTACACAGGCTTTGATGCTGTTTTTGGGTTGTACCACTTGTTCTAAAGCACTGGCAGTATAAAAACGGCTGTTTTTGTTTTGACTCCAATCTGCTAAAAAGACACTATCGTTAGGCTCTCGGTACAAGGCCGATACAGTGTTCTTTCTTGTAGCAGTAAATGCCACAAAATGCTCTTTTTGTATAGACGAAGACGACTTAGAAACAGCATCATTGGCAGGTACAACTTCTCTCATATTTGTACCAGAAGGAAGATATTTTGCAGCCATCTGATAGGATTTCTCCATTAATGCCAATTGGTCATCTACCGTTACTTTGGCTGGAATATCTTTCTCCGCCAGTTTTCCCTTTAATTCCTCCAATTGCTTGCGGAGTTCCTGTATTTCAGAATTATCGTCCTTATAGAAGGAACCTAATGTGCTTTGCACATTGCGGTAACTGTTCAAAGCGGGATTACTTTGTTTTCCAGATCCGTTGGCACTGCTGTAGCTTTCTTCCTCTTCAGGTAGCTCATCTCCCACTTCTCCTTTTTCGTCTGCATTCCAATAATCAGAAAGAGATGTGAGAGCGTTCCTTTTTTCCTCGTTCTTACGTTCCAGCATTTCCTCCTCGTATGCCTTACCCTTATCGGCAGGCATTCCTGCACCGGTAGCCTCAGGTACAACCTCGTTTAGTCCGATTTTCTCGATTTCTTTTTTCTCGGAAGACGGTTTAAAGATCAGATACATACAGCCGAGGAACACAACACCCATTAAACCGAAGATGAGCGGTTTTTTAAGCTTTTGGGCTTTGTTCTGTGTACTGTCTTGCAGTACATCAGCGGTTTCTTTCAGGTTACCTTCCGTTACCCGAACAACCGTTTTTTTGTTTTCATTTTCTTTCATAAACCTTATTTTTTAAAATTGTGATAATGTGTCCTTCAAGAGTGTGGGACTTCCTTTCTTTTTGAGAACAGGATTTTCGATATGCTCGATGACCATATCGTTATTGGACTTATTGGCATCATACCATACTTTGAATATGACCCCTGCGGTAAGCAACAGATACCCCGCAAAAAAGTACAGCGTGTACTTGTGCTGTTTTCTTAAAGGCAGTGTTCGCCAACGTTCATCCAGTTTCTCAAACCACTTGTCCATATCAGTTCGTAATTTTTTCATATCCTGCGTTTTTAGCGTTCAATGACTTCGATGTCTTTGTTTTCCACAACAGCAAACTTTTCGATATTGAAACCCTGCGGGTTATTGTCCGAACGGACAGAATTCACAAGAAAACAGGAAGTAACCAGATTACGTTTGGTCACATTACTGGAACGGATGATGAACTGTCTGGCATAGGTACGTACCGAATAGGGATAGGTGTCGAAATTGCAGACCACACTATCCACTTCGATACGTTGCTGTACGTTACCCGATATAATACGATTGTAATATCCCTTTTCCGAAAGGTCTTTATAATAATCAAAAGCACTTTTATCGGCAAGGTTAAACGCCCGGCTCATATTACTTTCGATAGCATTCTTATCGGGAGCCAGCGTAAAGAACAGTTCGTGAAAACGTCTTACATGTTCCCTTGCTTCGACCGGTCGGTTGATGGACGCATCCTGTGCAAGTGCCAGCATCAGTGATTTGCCATTGTCCAGTACATAGATCTTCTGGCGTTGTTCTGCTGCAAAGCGGTAGGATTGCCATACTGCATATCCTGCAACACTGATGCAGAGAACAGCAAATACAAGAGCGTACAACCTGATTTGGCGAAAACTGTTTTCGATATTTCTTAGCGTTTTAAATTCCATTTTTTACTGATTAATCGTTCTACATTATTTGAGTAATTGCCCGCCGATATTTCCTGCTGCCGAGCCGGCTCCGGCTCCAGCAATATTTCCGGTTTTCATTGCGGTTTGATTTACATTACGAGTAAAATTCCCTGCCCCACCAGCCTGAATAATCCAGCCTGTCACGGTTGGGATAGTAAAATATCCCACAATTCCAATGATCATAAAAATCACATACACGGTATTTGACGTATCGGGAATGAAAGTCGGGTCAGCAAGCATTTCGATATCCCTTTCTATAATCAGGGATTGTATCTTGGCAAGCATGGAGCTGAACAGGTCGGCAACTGGTAGCCATAGATATACACTAACGTATCGGGTAAGCCATTGCGTAAGTGTGGATTGAAAACCATCCCAAACCGATATAGCAAAAGCTATCGGACCCAAAATGGACAACACAATCAAAAAGAAAGTACGTATGGTGTCAATTACCAGAGCAGCTGCCTGAAATAAAATTTCCAGCAATTCCCTGAACCAGTTTTTTACAGACTGCTCAATGTTGTACATCCCTCTTTCCATATACATCCCCGACATCGTAACCAGATCGGATGCTGACCAGCCCAGTTCTTCCAGTTTTTTATCGAACTCTTCGTCCGATACCAAATAAGCGTTTTCAGGATTTCGAAGCATGGCTTCTCGTTCCAACAGGTCTTTTTTTGTCTGCAGGTCGTTCAGGTCAAGCACCTGATTTTCTAGAATGGCATGTGTCCCCTGTACCACCGGGCTTAACACAGCATTGATAGTTCCAAGTACCATGGTCGGGAAAAACATAATACAAAGACCCAATGCAAAAGGACGGAGCAAAGGGTACATATCAATAGGCTCTGCCCTGCTTAGTGCCTCCCATACTTTAATAGCTACATAGAATAGGGCTCCCAAACCAGCCACTCCTTTAGCCACTGCCGCCATATCTGCGGACAGTGGCATCATCTCATCGTACAAGGAGCGCAGAACCTCGTGAAGATTATTAAATTCCATAACTTACCAGTATTTTTGGTTAGCTGTTCCGTAGAGTTCAAGTACTCTTTTAGTATTGTTCTGCTTTTTTGCCCTTAGCAAGCTTACAGAGATATTTTTGTTCGTGTAATAGCGTACAAGGCTGTGGTATTCCTTCACTTCTTTGTACACACGGTCAATAATATCCATACGCTCTTTGTCATTCAATGACAAACTGGAAGAACTTACAATCTGCTTTAGTTCTTTCAGCAGTTCGGTACTTTCGTTAAGCAGTGCTGCATAACCATTGGCGATAGCTATTAATTCTTGAGCAGAAAAATTGGGGTCGTTCATCATCTTGCCAAAATTCTGAACATACATTTCCGACACATCACCAACCAGCAGTACTGTCTGCTGCACCTTGCGGGCATCTTTCACCAAATTATTGACAGCTTGCAACTTATCATAGTATTCTTTGCCCTGTTTATATACCTTTTCCACTTCCTTGAAATTTTTAATAACATTGGACACTGTGGATGAAGTCTGTACCATTTCATTGGCACTATTAACAATTCCCTGAGCCAGATTTGTGGGATCCGTAACGACCCATTGGGCTTTTGCGGACGGTGCTACAGCAAACATAAGTGCTGTGCACACCATGAATAGTATTTTTTTCATTGTTCTTCGATTTATAAATGATTAATAATTGTATTTACTTTTCTCTTCTTTGTAGGGCTATCCGTTTGATAGCGTGCTCTACATTTCCATCTAGTTCACCGGCAAGCTTCATCACTTCCATTTTCTCCGTTTCTTCGGTGGTATAAGCGAGATACTCTTCAACCGACACTTCTGTGGCATATACAGCCGAATGGGTTCCCCCCAGACCAATCCAAACTTCCTTGTATAGCCGTGACGGGTCATTGTTCATATTGATGGAAAGTACCTGTGCCTTTTCTTTATCAGTCAAGCCAAGCATTGCCTGTATGTCATCAAACTTATTCATGTACTTGCGCTGGTCGAGCAGGATTTTACAATCGGAATTGTTGATGATAGTTTCCTTGACAATGGGCGACTGGATGATGTCATCGACTTCCTGTGTTACGACGATAGCTTCACCGAAAAACTTCCTTACCGTTTTGAAGAGATACTTTATGTATTCTGCCATTCCCTCTTTGGCAATGGCTTTCCAAGCCTCTTCAATCAGGATGAGTTTGCGGATACCTTTCAATCTTCTCATCTTATTGATGAACACCTCCATGATGATGATAGTCACAATTGGAAAGAGAATTTTATGATCTTTTATCGCATCAACCTCAAACACTATGAAGCGTTTGGAAAGCAAGTCTAATTGCTTTTCAGAATTGAGCAGGTAATCGTATTCGCCTCCTTTGTAATAAGGTTCCAGTACGTTCAAAAAATTAGCGATGTCAAAGTCTTTTTCCCTTACCTTTTTTTCTTCCAATACCTTACGATAATCGCCCTGCACATACTCATAGAAACCATTGAAAGAAGGATATACATCATCCTGTTTGATACGCTCTATATAGCCACTTACCGCATTGGATAATGCAACTTCTTCGGAACGGGTCGGCGGTTCATCATCACGTTTCCAAAGTGTAAGTATCAGGGTTTTGACACTTTCTCTTTTCTCTATGTCAAACACACCATCATCGGTGTAGAATGGATTGAAGGCAATGGGATTGTCTTCTGTGTAAGTGAAGTAAACCCCGTCTTCGCCCTTGGTTTTTCCTTTGATAAGTTCGCACAATCCCTGATACGAGTTACCCGTATCCACAAGCAGGACGTGTGCGCCTTGCTCATAGTATTGCCTCACCATATGATTGGTAAAGAAAGATTTACCGCTTCCCGAAGGACCCAATATAAACTTGTTTCGGTTCGTGATAATACCTCGCTTCATTGGCAAATCGGAAATGTCCAGATGTATGGGTTTTCCGGTCAGGCGGTCTGCCATCTTGATACCAAATGGTGATGGCGAATTGTGATAATTGGTTTCTTCAGTAAATAAGCACAAAGCGGGTTCAATGAACGTGTAAAAGCTTTCTTCACTTGGAAAATCTCCAGCATTTCCAGGCATTCCCGCCCAATAGAGCGTAGCAACGTCCGTGGTGTTATGGCGTGGCTTGCATTCCATCAGTGCCAAAGCACTACCACTATCATTCTTTAGCTGTTTGAATTCGCTAGGGTCATCCGACCAAGCCATAACGTTAAAGTGTGCCCTGATGGACGACAGTCCAAAACTGTGTGCTTCGTTGAGGTACCGCTCTATCCATTCTTTATTGATCTGGTTGGCACGACTGTATCGAGCCAGTGAGTGCATATTCCTTGCGGACTTCTCAAACTTTTGCAGGTTGTCTTCGCTGTTATCCAAAAACAGATATTGGTTGTAGATATGATTGCAGTTTAAGAGCAAGCCCACTGGAGCAGCGAACGACAAACGGCAGTCACTCCGGTCGGTAGATAGTTTTTCATAACGGGTATCTGCTGATACAGTTGAAGGCAGATCGTCCGTATCGGATAAAGTGTGCAGGCACAATCTTTTGTTCCCAACGCGTACTTCTTCGGCTCCGAGTGCTATGTCCTGCATTGGTGTTCCGGCTTCCCTTGACAGCGTCAGATATTGTTCCAATAATCCTTGTTTTTCATCCGTACCAATGATGTCTTCTTCCGTTAAGCGTCGTAACCCGATAAATCCGCTGTCATTTGCAATACGTTCAAACTGTGAAACCGCTTCCATAAAACGATGGATCGCTTCCTTATCCCTGATTTCTTTTGGTATGAGAGCACCTTTACAAAGCGATGAAAAATTACTCTGTGTACGCATTCTTTCCTTAGTGGTTTTGGTCAGGAACAGGTAGCAATAATGGTTAAGAAAAGGACGTTCGTTAAAATGCTGTTGGTAGGATTTGCCCAAAAAGCTCAAACCATCATCCCCAATATCGGGTGCATAGTTTTCCTTGATATACCAGTCCTGTTTATGGATAACTGTATAATCTGGCAACGTCTTGATGGCTTTGTGCCAAGCAGAATGAATGGCTTCATATTCCGCAGAAGCTACCGTAAACAGTTCCGGCAAACGCACTTCAAAACAGGCAGTAATGTCTGCATCCTTGGACAGAATACAATTGTTTTCCACTGCCAGTAAGGGAAACTTATTTTCCAGTGTAGTGGTCTTGGCTACATTCCTCATACGGCATTCGATTTAGGGGTGAACTTTAAATATCGGTGTACAGGCTTGCGGCAGATGATGTATCTGGGATGCTTTTTTCTTGCACCGATTTTCATCAGCCCATGTTCTCCATACTTTTTGTTCAGTGAAAAGGTCTGCCATACTATCAGCGAAGCACCACCAGTTCCAAGAAACAGGCAGATGTAGGAATTGACCCCGGCCATGTAAAGTATCATGACCAGAATAAGCGTTCCTAGCAGTCCACCAGCGAAAATGAACAGGTATTGTGCTTTGAGCCCCTTAAATTCGACCGTTCTTCCGATTCCTTTGTTGATGTTGTAATTCATAAGGCAAGGGATTAAAGAAAGAATGAACGCAAAATAGTAGCTGCAACAATCAAGAAGATACAGGCTCCAAACCAGCTTGCTGCAGTCTTGCTTGTATCGGGATCTCCGCTACTGAACTTGCCGTACACTTTAACCCCTCCAATGAGACCTACCACGGCTCCAATAGCATAGATGAGTTGTGTGGCAGGATCGAAATAGGCCGTAACCATTTGAGTGGCTTCGGTGATACCAGCTGAACCGTCTCCCTGTGCCATCGCACCCAAACCTGTCAGCATTACCATTGCTGCCAGCAGGATTTTTTTTCTTTGTTTTTTCATGATTAAACACTTTAGATTGTTTTTGTTATGCCGCAGTATGCGGATTTCCCTGACAAAGATGATATGGAAATGAAGATGTTATAAGTATGTGTCTTTGAATGGTAATACTTGGCATTAAATGACAGAATTATTGTATATTAGCAAACTGATCATTATAAGAACCAGATGAATTAAGGAAATGCAAATTGCCTATGAACGACATAGAATTATTATTAACAAAACATACAGTTGCGGCTCAGACAATAGGGTTTGATTATCAATTTTACTATTTCATTTATCTATCCTTAGGCCTTAAATTTGGTGAAAAAATTGGATTTGAGGTCAAAGAAGACGTACATATTGATATGGCAGATGGTACAACGGTTTTACTTCAAATGAAGCATTCTGTCCTCCAAAATGCAGCAGGACAAATTCAAAATTTAACCTCTTTAGATTCTGACTTGTGGAAAACGCTAAGTAATTGGAGTGATTTTATCAAAGCAGATAAAAATAATAAGGATAATTTTCTAAATAAGCATACTTTTATTTTAGTGACCAATAAAAACCACTGGGATAATAACTTCATTGATGCTCTTGAAATTTTTAAAAAGGATTTTGATCTTGATAAACTATTGCATATTCTTTCAGCACTGGAGGAAAAAACTCAAGATACAACTCTCAAAAATTACATAAAAAATGTACGCACTCTCGGTAAAAAAAGGTGCAGATTTTTTTTTCAAAAATTAATGATTGAAACTGGTGTTGACAATATCATACAGAAAATAAAAAACAAGATTTTGGAAAATGTAAAACAGCATAAATTTGTTGACCCTATTTTTGAAAGTCTCTACTCAAACATGCATGTGGCAAAATTCACAGATATAAAAGACAGAATCAATTTTGAAATAAGCTTTGATGATTTCAACAATAGATTTGGTAAGTGTTTTGAAGTTGCATTTGTGGCAGGCTCGTTGCCTCAAAGAAATTTACCAGTGTTGCTTCCTGATAATTTGGAGGAGCAGATATTTATTAAACAGCTTATAGATATAGGAGAAGTTGACTCAGGTTCAATATATATAAGAGATTATACAACTCAAATGCTCAAATTTCTTAACGATTTTACATATTGGTCAGAAGAGAGTTTTTTACTTCCAATGGATATTGAAAGTTTCAAGCAGAATAGTATTCAAATGTGGTTGAATGAATTTAAAGTAAAATATAGAAATATTGAAAGAAAAATAAAATCAGGAGAAAAACCGAGTGACTTAGAAGAGGATGTTAAAAGCATGGGGTTAGAAATTATAGATTATGTTAAGAGACAAAATTTAACGATACAAGGTTTTACACCATTGGGGCTTGAATCAAGCAATGGACATTATTACGTGTTATCTGATAATCTGGAAATAGGCTGGCACTTTGACTGGAAAGAAAAATACAAGAAATTATGAAGGAAGTTTACTACGTTTATAATAATGAAGCTATAGCCAGCTGTGTGTTTTTGTCAATCTTAGATAAAATTGAAAGTATTGATATCGCTCGAAGCTGTTTAATTTTACCTTTTTTATTAGATGATAAAACTGTCAGTTTTATAAAAAAAAATAATAGTTCAGAAAGCAATTTGGAACACCTCGTTAATATTAACCAAAGATTGTTTGCTTCATTCAATAAAAGATATTTATCATTATTGCCTGTATCAATTAACTCGTTAATAATTTTAAAAAAAGGAGAACAATTGTATGTCAATGACAATATAATAAGAAAAAGTAATACTAAAATTAATATTGATGTTGAAGAATTAGGTGATCGATTTTCAAAATTACGGGAGGTTATTCCAGTTTTTTTATCACTTATTGAAAATTATTCCACTAATCAACTTTACAGAATACTAAAGGTCCAATTATGAAATTCACTCTCCACGAAATAAAATTATGGTTTAAAAATGATTTTTCTGAATCAAAAAGTTATGAATTCCTTCCTAACAAGGTCAATGTAATTACTGGAAATGCTACTACAGGTAAGTCAAGTTTTTGGAGCATTATAGACTATTGTCTCTTATCAGGAAAAGTAAACCTACCTAATACTATTTATGAAAAAGCTTTGTGGTTTGGTATACGATTTACAATAAATGACAAAGAAATTTCTATTATAAGAAAAGCTCCTGAGAAAGGGACTCCTGCATCTGATCTTATATTTAAAGAAGGGGGATTTCCGGATAATTTTGAAATTAAAACACCAATTGAAGAAGCAAAAACTTTTTTAGATAATGAATTTGGAATTACTGATGCTTTAAGATTTCCTTATGGCAATGAGTTTGGTAAATCGTCGCTTAATATTTCATATAGACATTTTCTATTATTTAACGCTTTAACAGAAACTGTTATTGGTGCTCCTGAAACATACTTTGATACAATTTTCTTCGGTAAGGAAGAATATGAAAATGCACTTAGCCATATTTTTGATTTAGTGATAGGTGTAAATGATTTGGAAAATATAAAAGCACTTGAACGTCTTAAGGAAATTGAAAATGACTTAAAAAAAATTCAAAGTCAAAATAAGAGTAATGAAACCAAAGAGAAAAACTTTGGTGTTAATGTAAATAGACTGCTGGATAAATGCAAAGAATACAATTTTGTTGAATTTGACTATTACAGTGAAACTACTGAAGAAGCTTTAGATACAATTCAGGAAGTAATTGAAAACACAAAGCAGAAAGCATCTAACTCTAACTTGTTTTTAGAATTAGATATACTGAACAAAGATCGTAGTAGAATCCAAGGACAGATAAATGCTGTAACCCAGTACCAAAGGGAGTACGATCTATACAGAAGAAATTTAAATAAATCAGCAGACAGCTTGCAGCCTATAGAATTTCTTAATAAAAATCTGTCTGACCAGCTGGTAAAC
Source organism: Flavobacterium granuli (assembly GCF_900129705.1). GTDB lineage: Bacteria > Bacteroidota > Bacteroidia > Flavobacteriales > Flavobacteriaceae > Flavobacterium > Flavobacterium granuli. Next base: position 64,065 of record NZ_FQWO01000007.1, read on the forward strand.
TCTTATGAGACAAAACTTTTTCTCGATTCTCTACAAATATCACTATATAATATCAAAAGTTCGCTTACAAAAAAAGTTACTGAACCTGTAAAAGTAGATGGTGATGTTAAGGAATTAAAAGATCAGTTAAAGTCTATTAATGATAAAATTGAGGACTTAACTAAAATTCAAAAAAGCTATCTAGCAGAAGGTCAAAAATTTATTGTGTTAGGTGAAATAAAAAATGCGTACGAACAATTGCTTAAGCGTGAAGTTGCTAAACCAATTGACGCGGTTAAACTCAATAGGCTAAGTGAAGAGAAAGATAGACTTTCTAAGGTACCAGGAGAAACTTCGCAGATAAAATATACTATGCGGACATTTTTAAACGAATGTATACAGCGTAATTTTGATCTTTTAAAATCCCTGCCTGCATATAAGGATAGTAAATTGGATTTCAATACCGAGAAAATGATTTTACAGCTTATTCCTAAAGGACAGCTGTTTCCTTTAGATAATGTTGGAAGTAAATCTAATTATATGTTTATGCACTTATGTGTTTATTTAGGACTGCATGAACACATGATTAATATACAACAGGATCACGTTCCTCAGTTTTTATTTATTGATCAGCCAAGTATTCCTTATTATGCTAGTGACAATCAGAAAGGGAATGATGATAAAACTAAGCTGCTTGACGCTTTCACATTACTAAACTCTTTTATTGAATATATAAATAAAACAAAAAAGCAGTCCTTCCAAATTTTCATGGTTGAGCATGCGTCTAAAGATTATTGGATTGAAAACAATTTATCATATTTTCATACAGTAGATGAATTTAATGATGGTAAGGGGCTAATTCCTCAAAATATTTACAACAATTAATTTATGCACAATATATTACTGGGAAAAATAGACAAGCTAATCATCCATTATATTGGTAACAAAAACAGTGGTGATGGAGTAAGATTTGCAGAGGAATTGACAGATTTTAACAAAGTAGAAGACCGTTTAAGTCACCTGCTGGCTTCAAATTTCAAAGCGGAAGAATTATTTCATTTTTATTTTGATCCAAATTTGGAACTTAATCCCATTTATCAGTTTGTAAGTTCTGTTTTTAGGAATGAACAATCATATATAGAAGAATCAAAAAATATCGGAAGATATCTTTATGATAAAAGTACACACCCTAATATAAAAAGTGGAGAATTGTGTATAGTTTATATAAAAGGCTGTCAGCTGAACGAAGAGATCGTTGACTGTATTGTACTGTTCAAATCTGAAAACAAAGAAACAATCCTTAAGATTAACAACACAAATAAAGGGTTTGATTTGACAGATATTTCTGGTTTAAATATTAATAAACTTGACAAAGGATGCTTGATTTTTAATACTGAAAGAGAAAGGGGTTTTGTTGTATCTATTATTGACAACACTAATAAAGGTTCTGAAGCTCAATACTGGAAAGACGATTTCTTAAGTGTTCAGCCTAAAAAAGATGAATTCCATCAGACAAATCAATTTTTAGGCATTGCAAAACAATTTGTAACCAAACAACTTTCTGATGACTTTGATTTAAGCAAAGCTGATAAGATAGATTTTTTGAATCGTTCGGTCGATTACTTTAAGAAGCACGAAACTTTTAATAAATCTGAATTTGAAGAAGAAGTATTTGGAGATAATAATGTAATTGAATCTTTTAGAAAATTTGACAGTATCTATAGGAAAGATAATGAATTAGACTTAAAAGATAACTTTCAAATATCTTCGCAGGCTGTAAAAAAACAATCACGAGTATTTAAAAGTGTATTAAAACTCGATCGAAATTTTGATATTTATATTCACGGAAATAAAAATTTAATAGAAAAAGGGGTTGAAAATGATGGTCGAAAATATTATAAAATCTATTTCGAAGAAGAAAAATAAAACTAATGGCAAGTAATAAACGGCAAATGTTCGCCCCTCATATTTTAGAGGGGTTGTGTAGAGCAATTGGTGATACCGAAAACGGTTTATCAGGAACAGAAATTGGTCAGATTCTATTAAACTCAAACATACCTGATGTCGATCCACAAAATACTAAGTGGAAAAGATTGTATAGTGCATTTGCCGAATGGCAAAATAGACATCAGTGTTCAAATCATATTCTCAGGTTCATTCAAGATGCCTTACAACCTGTTAGATATATTGGAAAGGAAGAAACCTTTCATAATAGAAGATTAGAAATTAATAAAAGATTATCTTTTATTGGGACAGAACTTACTGAGAATGGAAAATACAAGGAAGTAGAAAAAGCTACGACGATTGCAGAAGCAGAGCAAAGAGCAAATCGTTTAAAGCATAAGTTGGAAAATCGAAACGTGCATACAGCAATATTTGAGTATTGTAAAGCTGAGCTCTTAGTAGAAAACTATTTTCATTCAGTTTTTGAGGCGACAAAGAGTATAGCTGATAGGTTACGGCAAATGACAGGTCTTTATGCTGATGGCAACGCTTTAGTGGAGACTTCCTTTTCAACTAGTAATCCGATGATTCGAATAAACTACTTAAGGAATGATACTGATAGAAGCGAACATATTGGACTTTGCAATCTAATAAAAGGTATTTTCGGCTTAATAAGAAACCCAACAGCACATGAGCCTAAAATTAAGTTTGAGATTACTGAAGATGAAGCTCTTGATATTCTAAACACAATATCATTCATTCATAAACGACTTGATAAAGTTATATGATATAGTGGAGAGTTCACACAAACTCCCCAATATCAAAATCCTCAAAATCATTTTTCCGCAAAATGGAAGAACCAGGATTCGTTTCAGAAGAAAAGCTCCCGTCTAATAGCTCAGCTATTTTACGGGAAGCACATTCCATAGAATTTTCCAGTAAGGTGAATAATTCGGTTCCTTGTATTTTCTGAACTATAGCAATTGCTGTTTCCTTTTGAGATGGCTCCAATTTTTCTTTTTGCAGCAGCATCCCCACGGAGCTTAGTTCTTCAAAGGTAACCCCTTGGGCAAAACCGTTATCCCCACTAGATATTCCATACCTGTTCCATTCTTCTTCCTCTTTCTCCAAATCAGGCATATTTCCAAAAACTTCGTCCAGTTCATCCTGAGGAATTTGCATATCGACATCTTCTTCGTCGATTTCAACATCAAAATTATCTATTTCCTGTTCCTGCTCTCTAATTTGGCTTTCAGTGGCACTCTTTGGCACTGGAAGGCTTCTCATTGGTTTGGGCTGCCCCATAATATCGGATAGTTTTGGATTGGGTTTTTCGTGCGTTGGTTTTTGCTCCTCCCCTTTCCTGATGACAATCTTATCCTCTAGAAGTAGTGCAATAACAAAAAGCAGGCATATAACGATTACTGTTTCCATAATTATAAAATAGGTTTGTATTTATCGTTGAAACTTGTGGTAATCTGCTCACCAAACTCCTGAAAATGATATTCGAGAAGATTATCTAAGTAGGCATAAATGGTTATTTTATCTTCACCTATTACCTGTACTATACGGGACAGTTTCTCATGAAAGTCTGGTCGGATATATACTGTTTTGCCATCACGGGCATTGGTACTAGGCTTCTTAAAAAATATACTTTCGTAGTCCTGATCATTTGCTTTTTTGCCTTTATTCCGTTCCTTCGCTAAAGGTTTTTCCTGTAACGGTTTCATTGGAGCTTCGGGTTCTTCCGGCGGAAGTTGCAACCCTTCCTTTTTTACTCCATCTACCATTAAATTCATCATTAGCTCTTCGTTGATTTCAGGAATAGCTTTTTTCTTATTGTCTTTTTCCATACTATTATAATTGAACGATTCTTAAAAATTCCGTCATAAACTGGTCTAAGCGGCAAGCTTTCATCAAACGTTCATCGGGAGGCATTAAAGTTGAACGAAAAACGGTCTTGGCACCGGCTTCGCTCTCCTTGCGGAAACGTGTGCTGTTCATGATAAGGCATTGCATCAGACTTAATCCCAACTCATCAATCAATTTATTATAAACCTCATACAAGGGCGAGCGTTCACGACCATCTACCTGATTCCAAAACAGGTTAATGGTTTCAATGGAGGTTTCTCCTTTTTTCATAATAACATCCTTCATCAGCTGGGTAAAAATGAGCGTACTTTCCATAACTACACGATCTGCTATGATAGGTGTGAAAATATGGTGCATCCCCGCCAGAGCTTTCAAAATACCGGGAGTGTTTACTGTACCCGGAAGATCAAAAAAGATAAAATCAACCGGAAAAGAAATGGATTCTAAAAAATCATGCGCAGCTTCCAGTACACCTTCAGCTTTATGTTGAATGATTGGATAAGCTTTTTTGTTAATGGTTGTAAATTGTTTGAATGCCACCCTTTTTAAAAATTCATTTTCCATCACCATAGCCAAATCACGGGTCTTCATTTTCATTAAACTATGTTGTGGAAAATCGGCATCGAATACGGCTACATTGTAGCCCAAGCGATAATGTAGCGTACTGGCCACAAGTGCCGTAAAGGTGGTTTTGCCTACACCTCCCTTTTGGGAAGAAAAAGCAATGAATACTGTTTTGTGTTCTGTTTTCATTTTTAACTGTATTTAATTATTTACTTATATCGTTGCGTTGGTAGATACTTATCTGCTATTGCCTATACGTATGCAGTTTTGTAGAAAGCTATGTGGTCATTTAAACAGGTATTGCTCTGCTTGAATACTAACATATGTACCTCTATTTTTAGGCACCTATACATATAGGTTTGTATCATCAGACCTAGTTATATGCAAACCCAAGTCTGTAAATATGCACATATACAACTATATGATTTCATATCCTCAACTGCATCTATCCACATCCGTACGCTTGTACATACACAAGTGACTACATACATAATTAAGGAACTACATACCAACATAGTTATCTGTTTACATCCGCTTGCAGGTACAAAGAAATGCAGATATATACGTCCTTATTCTAAGGTGGAACGAATTGGCGTCCATTGGCACTATTTGGCACTGCAACACAGCTCAATGCTCTACTGAAGAGGAGTTTACTTTGTAAAGTGATTTTTATTAACGGCCTTATGCAAAAATATTATGAAATATCAAGTAAGAAAGTGAACGGCCCGAAGCCGTTTTTCCCTGCTTTATTTAATCCGTCCCGAAGGGCGGATTTTTGTGTTCACCAGAACACGGCAAGTTGTGTTTTGAGGCACTCGAAACTGAGTTCGTGCCTCAAAACAACTTGCCCTGCTGGGGGCTGAAAAGCCTTCCGAAGTCAGGCTTTTTGCTAAAGTTAAAAATGGATTAGTGATGAACGAAAACAGTAACAGAAAACAGAATAAAGGCGGACGGACGCCCAAGAGCAATCCGAGTATTCACCGCCACGTTTTTCGCCTTACGGACGAAGAAAACGCGAAATTATTATCGCTTTTTGAAGCATCGGGAATGGTCAATAAAGCAAAATTTATCATTTTCGTACTGTTTGGAAGAGAGATTAAAACGGTCAAAATAGACAAAGCTCTGTTGGATTTTTATATGAGGTTAACCTCTTTTCACAGTCAGTTCCGTTCCATTGGCGTTAATTATAATCAGGTCGTAAAGCTGTTGTACCGCAATTTTTCGGAGAAAAAAGCGGCAGCTTATCTCTACAAATTAGAAAAGCAGACAGCTGAAATGGCAGTATTATGTCAAAAAATTATTCAGCTAACAGAAGATTTTGAAGCAAATCATTTGAAAAAATAGTATTGAATGATAGCAAAAATCGGAAGAGGGAGCAATTTACACGGAGCTTTGGCATACAATCAGCTCAAAGTGGAGAAAGAAAACGGGCAAATTCTGTTTACCAATAGAATAATTGAAACACCTAATGCGCAGTATTCCGTTGCTCAATTGGTCCGATCTTTTGAACCTTATCTGATAGCCAACCGCAATACTGAAAAACCAATTTTGCATATTTCACTCAATCCTGACCCGAAGGATAATGTAAGTGATGAAAAATTCAAACTGATGGCTCAGGAGTATATGCAGGAGCTGGGTTATGGGGAACAACCTTTTGTAGTATTCAAGCACACGGATATTGACCGCACACATATCCATATCGTATCGGTTTGTGTGGATGAAGAAGGCAAAAAGATTTCGGATAAGTTTGAAAAAAGACGGTCTATGAATGTATGCCGTGAACTCGAAAACAAATATGGATTACTACCGGCTACGGAGAAAGGACATCGGCAGAATGACAAGATTTTTCGTCCCGTTAATTACCAAACAGGAGATATAAAAAGCCAGATTGCTTCGGTTGTCCGATATCTGCCTAAGTATTATAAATTCCAGACATTGGGGGAATATAATGCTTTGCTTTCCCTGTTCAATATTACCACTGAAAAAATAGAGGGAGAACTACAAGGAAAAATCAAGCAAGGCTTATTATACTTTTCTTTAAATGAAAAAGGAGAAAAAGTCGGGCATCCACTCAAGGCTTCCCTATTCGGTAAAAATGCAGGGATTCCGGCTTTGGAAGGACATTTTGAAGAATCCAAGGAAGCCTTAAAAAACCATACAGCAAAACTAACCATCAAAGCTTCGATTGAAATTGCCTTCCAATCGACAAATGATGAAAAGAACTTTAAGAAGCAATTAGCGGAACAGGGAGTTAATGTAATTGTTCGTAGAAATGATACAGGACGCATTTATGGCATTACGTTTATCGACCACAATTCCAGAACCGTTTGGAATGGCTCCAGATTAGGGAAAGAGCTTTCGGCCAATACCTTTAATGATTATTGGAACCATAATATCAAACCGGAAATAAAAAGGCTTAACGAACCTCATCCTAAAATATCTCAGCACAACGCAATGAAAGATCTACCAGCCGAAAAGCCCCATGAATTATTCGATTTCCTAAACAAAGAAGTCCCCGCTTCCAGCACAAATGAAACTAGTATCATGGAAAGTTTTGGGGGACTGTTGCCTGAAGCACAAGGAGAAGATTACGAAGAACAGGACTTTACCAATAAAATGAAGAAGAAAAGAAGAAGTAAGAGAGGTCAGTAGGTTTTGTTGTTTATTATGAACTCCTGATTATAAAGACACTTTCAATCCCAATGCATAGCTCCAGTGCAAAATCTTCGGAACAGTTGGTGTCTTGAACTGATAAATACCATAGACATATAATGAAAAAAGTATAAATGCTCCCCAACTCAATCCAATACACAATATACTTTGTCGTTCTGTCAGATTGAACATACCTGCAACGAATGATTTTACTATGAGTGCTGGAATAATACAGCATATTAACACACATATTACCCAAGGTAATATCCATAACTGCCTATTCTTTGCCTGCAAACCAATGATAGTTCCTTTAATGAAATAAATAATGCAGAAAATAAGGTAGGTAAATAATAGGGAGAGACCACAAATTTTAAATTTGTCGGTTTCTTCTCCCCAGAACTTTTGAGACAGTAAAAATCCGGAATAAAAAAACATACCGAAAATAGCAGCGATTTTTAAGACGAAAATAAAACCCTCAACGACCACAAACATTAGTCCTGTAGCAGAATCACTTTCTTCTTTTTTCCAAGCTATATATTCATCTTCACTTTCTCCCGGATCAGCATCAGGATTATTCCTATTCATATTATCCCCCTTTAATATTGATTATCAAATTGATGAGATAACCCAAAAATTTTTCAAGAGTATAAATTTAATAAAAAATCATTATTAAATCTGAACCTGGTTGGAGCCACTTAACGCCAAACACTGCCACGCACCGCTAATGCCTGCCACTTTTTTAAAGCCACGCTACACTGCCTTTAAATTAACACCCGAACATTTAATAATTAGAAAATGCAGGGAGAAGACGATTTAAGAGGTTTAGCCAAAATAATGGCTTTTATGCGGGCAGTGAGTATCCTTTTGGTACTAATGCACCTTTATTGGTTTTGTTACGGTTTCTTTATGGAACGTGGCTGGACATTAGAAATCATCAACAAAATTTTAGGCAATTTCGACAGAACGGCGGGCTTGTTTTCACACATCTTATATACCAAAATATTTGCTTTGATATTATTAGCATTAAGCTGTTTGGGAACAAAAGGCGTAAAGAATGAAAAGATAACCTGGACAAAAATTTATGTGGCTTTGGGAATTGGTTTTGTACTATTCTTTCTGAACACATCATTGTTAAAAATGTCATTAAACATCGCTGCATTTCTTTATATCCTTACCACAGGTTTGGGCTATATCTCCCTTATGGCTGCAGGAGTTTGGATTAGCCGTCTGCTCCGTACCAACCTGATGGACGATGTTTTCAACAATGAGAATGAAAGTTTTCTGCAGGAAACCAAGCTAATGCAAAATGAATATTCCGTTAACTTACCCACCAAATTCTGGTACAACAAAAAACAGCATAATGGTTGGATCAATATTGTAAACCCTTTTAGGGCAACAATTGTATTGGGCACACCCGGTTCGGGTAAATCGTATGCTGTAGTAAACAACTATATTAAGCAGCATATTGAAAAAGGTTTTTCAATGTATATCTATGATTTTAAGTTTGACGACCTATCTACGATTGCCTATAATCATTTACTAAAACACACTGATAAGTACAAGGTAAAACCGAAATTCTACGTCATTAATTTTGATGACCCTAGAAAAAGTCATCGTTGCAATCCCATAAATCCTGATTTTATGACCGATATATCCGATGCTTACGAATCGGCGTACACCATCATGCTGAATCTTAACAGGAGTTGGATACAAAAGCAAGGGGATTTCTTTGTCGAGTCTCCAATCATCTTATTGGCTGCCATCATCTGGTTTCTCAAAATTTTTGAAAATGGCAAATACTGTACGTTTCCTCACGCCATTGAACTACTAAACAAAAAATATTCGGACGTATTTACTATTCTGACTTCCTATTCTGATCTGGAAAATTATCTATCACCCTTTATGGATGCCTGGCAAGGCGGCGCACAAGACCAGTTGCAGGGACAGATAGCCTCGGCAAAAATTCCTTTGTCAAGAATGATCTCACCGCAATTGTATTGGGTTATGACAGGCGATGATTTTTCACTGGACATCAACAATCCGAAAGAGCCGAAGATATTATGTGTAGGCAACAATCCCGATCGTCAAAATATCTATTCCGCAGCACTGGGCTTATACAATTCAAGAATTGTGAAACTTATTAATAAAAAGGGACAGCTTAAAAGTTCGGTTATCATTGATGAGCTGCCTACCATTTACTTCCGAGGATTAGACAATCTTATAGCCACTGCTAGAAGTAATAAGGTTGCCGTTTGTTTGGGGTTTCAGGATTTTTCGCAATTAACCCGTGATTATGGAGACAAAGAAAGTAAGGTTATACAAAATACCGTGGGTAATATATTCAGCGGTCAGGTGGTAGGCGAAACAGCAAAAAGTCTTTCTGAGCGATTTGGAAAGGTGTTACAGAAAAGGCAGAGTTTGTCAATCAACCGTAATGATACGTCGACATCCATTTCCACACAATTGGACAGCCTCATTCCTGCATCTAAAATTTCTACATTGACCCAAGGTGTTTTTGTAGGGGCTGTATCAGACAATTTTGATGAACGTATCGAACAGAAAATCTTCCATGCTGAAATTGTTGTGGACAATGATAAAGTAGCTGCTGAAACCAAAGACTATCAAAAAATACCGGAAATACTATCTTTCATAAACGAGGCAGGAGAAGATATGATGAAGCAGGAAATCGAAACTAATTACAGACAGATAAAATTGGATATTATTCAGGTTATTGAAACTGAATTGGAGCGTATTAAAAATGATCCTGATTTACAACATTTGGTACAAAAGGATAATACAAAAAAAAGCAACAAATAAATGTAGCTTTTTATTTTGTTCCAGATTTAGATTGCCTTTAAACGTACAGAAGATCTTTCCTGAACATCATCTATTTTAATTGTTTCTTCTTGCTCATCTAACGTTAGCTCTTTATGTTCTGGAGTAATAGATAATTGGATTTTCCTGTCAATGGCCGCCAGTCCGGTTTTTAGTTCGCTCAACCTGCTCTCCTTTTTCCACGTACCGTTGACCATTTCCTGAAGTACAGGTATATCTTTTTGCAGTTCGGCAATTTTCTTTTGCTCCTGCTCGATATAGCCAGGTATTTTTTCCAAAGCACTAAGGAAATTCATTGACCCAAGCTTTGCGTCATTAGCAATCAAACCATTGTTATAGGTGTATTTTATGTTGCCTTCACCCTGTACGAAGAAACGATTGACCCTAATATCAACACCCTCTTTTTCAGACATTTCAGTTTTAACCAATAACGTAAACCCATACAGGCTGCCTATTTCTTCGTACTGACCTCCAGTACGGGCTTTATCAGCAATCTGATTAAGCTTGGCTCCAATCTCTTTTATATCTGCATTAGATGATAATCCATCAAGATGTACAGAATTCAGTACCGTACCATCCTCTCGTTTTTGTATGCGTTTTTGCAGGTTTCCCCAATCGAAGCTCATTCGTTCAAATCGTGACCCAGCAGACTCCAGTGTAGTGGTAATATCTTCCAGTTTGTACTTGGAACTGAACTTAGAACGATTAAATGCCTGTTTTTCGCTTTCCAATCCGGCAACCTGTTTCTCCAGTTTTGCTTTTTCCAAAAGGTCGGTATTCCCCGAAAGGATAGCGACATATTCCGAGAAATTCATTCCCGATTTTTCATCCATACTGCCTTCATCAATGGTTCGCTTTCCAAGATTGTTGGCTTTAAGCTGGTCAATAAAAAGCTGTTTATTGTACAGCAGATTAAACTTGTAGCCATCCAGCGATTTTTCGACTGCATAGATAATTACATCTACCTTGTTATTGGCAAAGAATTTGGCAATTTCATTGCCTTTGCGGACGGCCCTTCCGTCACGTTGGGCAAGATCGCTTGGTCGCCACGGCGTATCTAAATGATGGACAGCAACTGCTCTTTTCTGTGCATTTACACCAGTTCCCAACATACCTGTAGAACCAAACAGAACACGGATTTTTCCATCATTCATTCCGCTGATAAGCTCTTTACGTTGCTTATCATTTTTAGCTTCTTTTATAAAACGGATTTCATGTGGTGGTATGCCGTGATTTTCTACAAGTTTACGTTTTATTTCTCCATAGACATTCCATTCTCCAGGTTTGTAAGTACCTAAGTCTGAAAAGACAAACTGCGTTCCTTTCTGCGCATGGAATTTTTGGTAGTATTTAGCTATGTTGGCAGCACAATGGGAAGCTTTGTTATCGGGATGGTCATCGTATTTTCCGCTTACCATCCGCATATCGAGCGACATCTTACGGGCATAATCTGTAGCAATCAACATCTTTGCTTTTTCTTCCCGATCTGTCAGCGGAGGTCTCCCTAATAAGATCGCATTTCCTGATTTTGCAAACTCCATCAATTTCTGGATGAATACTTCTTGATCCGGTGTAGGCGGTATATTATAAAGCACCTCGTTCTTTTCCGGACGATCTATACCAATATCCTTAGCGGTTCTGTAATCTGTGATTTCCGAATAAAACTGTGCCAGTTCCGGCACTTTGATAAAGTAACGAAAGCGCTCTTTTGACACGATATTATTCGCTACTGAAAACTCATAATCGGTTGTTTTCCTTGCATATATAGCTGCCCAAGCATCAAAACAATTGATACCCTGTTTTTCCAATGCTCTTGGACGCAGATATTTGAATAATAGATATAGCTCGGTTAAGGAATTGCTGATAGTTGTTCCCGAAAGAAAGGTAGCGCCCATATCTCCTTGTATGCGATCCTGAATGGTGCGGATGGCAAAAAGCAGATTCATGGCCTTTTGACTTCCCATCATATTGCCTAAGCCTGCAACCCGGTCATGGCGGGTATTGAACATTAGGTTTTTGAACTGGTGGCTTTCATCAACAAATAAATGGTCGATGCCCATCATCTTAAAGTCCACTACATCATCTTTTCGGTTTTCGATGTTGTGTTCCAATGTTTTCAACCTAACTTCAAGGTTCTGCTTCCTAATGATTACACCTTTGAGCATTCCCCTTGAAATCTCCTTGCCCTGTGCTTCTAAAGCGGCAAGATTATCTCCCACGCTGTTGAGTTCGACTTGTAGGATTTCCTTTTGCATTTCTGGTGACTGGGGTATCATGCCAAACTGATCATGGGTCAATATCACACAGTCCCAATCGTTGTTTTTAATATCTCCGAAAATCCGTTGCCTTTTCTGTGGGGTAAAATCTTCTTTACCAGGATACATAATTTTAGCGTGTGGGTAGGCTTCACGGTACGTTTCTGCAATCTCATGAACATTGGCTTTCAATCCTATTATCATAGGTTTGTGTACCATTCCCAAGCGTTTCATCTCTTGTGCTGCGGTACACATCACCAATGTCTTTCCTGCTCCAACTTCGTGATCGCAAATCGCACCCTTGTTCAGTTTGATCATCCATACTGTGTCCTTTTGGCTCGAATACAGGTCATTAATACCTAAGCCTTTTCTGTCCAGTCCAGGAAATTCCTGATGACTTCCGTCGTATTGCGGTCGTACAAAACAGTTAAAGGTATCGTTATATTGTTTGGTTAGTCTTTTTTTAAACTCATCATTTTGGGCGTTAAGCCATTCGGTAAATGCTGTACGAATTTCATCAATCTTGGTATTCGCCATCTGTATGGCTTCCATATCCCGTACCTTGATCTCCTTATCATCAATCATGACCTTTTTGGTAATATCAGGAGTGGTGTTAACTAATGCATTTTTCAGCAGAGCAATCCCGTCAAATGTTCGACTTTCTGACTTGACGGCATATTTATCCCATATATGTACATTTTTCTGGTCGCATTTTATAGAAAAGTCATCAGAAGTCTCAGAATATTGGATACGCACCTCCGTATCGAAAAGATGAGAAGCAAAGAGCGCATAGATTCTAGTTGGTATCCAGCGTTCACCAAGATTGAAATCTAACTCTTCAAAATCGATACTTCTTGGTCTGGCTTCTTCCAAAGCAGTAAGGCTTTCTTTGGACTGCTTATCATCGGGACCGCTTTCGAGGTAGGTTTTTACTGCTGTGGCTTTCTCCACCACATTGCCTGCAATCCATCTTTCAGCTATTTCATATTCCTTTTCCATAGGATTGTAAAAAATACGTCCTTGTAATGCCTCTTTCAAATTGTCGGATGGCATACCACTGATTTTGGACATATACCCCAAATCAACCCTGCCGTATTTGTTCAGCGATGCGGCCAACGCCTCATCAGGATTATCAGCAGTCAATGTGATAATGGAGAAGCTTACCGGACGGTGGAAGATATCTGCCTTATGTACCACACCACCCACCACACGTTCCAGATAAGGGATTTCCTTACCTGAACTGTCTGTTTTGATAAGCTTGATATTATCAGCACTGTTTAGGTTGCCGTACCTTTTTACAAAGGCATCGTAAGCCTTATTAAATTTTTCTCTCTCTTCTTTATGTTCAATTTGCAGTTCGGCTTCCTTCTGATATAAATCGAGATAGCTATCCCGTACAGAAATATAGGCTTCAGCCCTTACTTTCTGCAAGGATGATAATTGCAGAGGATGAAACATTGCCTGCTTCTTATCACTTTCAAAATCTTTGAGATAACCTACCCAGCCGTTATCCACTGCAAGGCTATCGTTACGATGAAAAGACTGTATTCCCTTGGTATAAATTGCAGGTTCGGGAATAGTGTTCTCTGAGGTAATCTTTTCGATCACACCATTTCTGTTCACTACTGAAAACAAATCGCCAATGACTTCCTGCGCATTTCTTTCACTTGGAGTATTATTTACTGGAGAAATAGGAACAGGAGGTTGCTGCATCAAACCGCTGAACAGGTTTCCCTGATATCCGCTCACAGTTCTTTTTCTTTTGGCTGGTTGTTTTGTTGTTGCAATTGCTTTAACAGGAGTGGCAACAGCAGCCAGTTCTTCTGAATTTTCAAAGAGATCAAAAATGCTCAGTTGCCTTTCCTCTTTTACAATGTCCTTATTTGTTGTTGAAGCAGATAAAATCTGTGTTTCCAATGTAATTGATACAGGTCCGGAAACGGGAGGTGTAACCGTTGGTTTTATCGGAATTTGTACGACAGACGAATCGTTCCGTTCACCTTTATACAAGCCAATATCAAGATGTTTTCTAAAATCCTCCGTTACCATTTGTTTCAGGTCTTTGGCAATTCCCTCCACACCATTCGTGTGCGTATAGATAAATGCAGGTTGTCCGTACGGATCAGTACCAAGCACACGCGTAGTATGGACAATCCTTACGTTATCCTGAAACAAGGCATTGTTTGGTTTATTGTATTCCGCTATTTTGCTTTGACAAAACAGTTCTTCCGCTTGGGTCAAACTTTTCTTTGTAGAATTTTTTTGCAGGATTATCAAATCGCTACCGACTTCCGTACCGGCATAGTCAGTAAACAGGTTGTTTGGCAATCGAACTGCTGAAACCAGATTATTATCCTTCATCAATGCCCTACGAATGGTTTCATTTTTAGGGCTATTCAGTACACCCTGTGAAGTTATAAAAGCCAGTATACCGCCCTCACGGAGCATATCGGCTCCCTTCAGGAAAAAGTAATTGTGTATGCTTCGAGCAGCCTGTACTTTTGCAGTGTCCCTGCTTCTAGAATAGGAAAGATCAAAAACGGAAGTATCACCGAAAGGGATATTACTAGCAACCACATCATAGCTATTTTGTTCTCTTTCTGGTATTTCTTCAAAACCGTTTATTCGGACAGAACTGTCGGGATAGAGCTGCTTTAAAATTTTTCCTGTAAGCAGATCCTTTTCATAAGCGGTAACCTGAGGTGAGTCTCTATCGGCAAAAGATTGTATGAAAGAGCCAATACCGGCAGAAGGTTCCAGAAATTTTTGGATGTTTACACCGCTCTCCTGTAAAGAAGTGGAAATGGCATCAATAACCAAAGGCGGTGTGTAAAATGCCGTAAGTACGGAGCTGCGCATACTATCCACATAACTGCGGTACTGCTTTTCATCAGCGGCATTTTCTTTTAGTAGCTGATGGAGTTCCTGTGTAAGAGGAAAGAGTTCGTGTTCAGTCTTCTTCCAATGGTTAATGTCTATCGGGTTTTGGGCAGGGTTCAACACGAATTTAAGACCGCCAAATCCGCTGTATTGCATCATTATCTGTCTCTCGCTTACGGAGGCTTTTCGGTTGTCTCTTTCCACTCTAAAAGCAATCCGTAAGGCATCAATATTCCTTTGGAGATGTTGACGTTTACTGAAGCCCATTTTCTTCTATCCAAATGGCTATAGTTCCAGTCAGTTCGGTATAGAGCAGGTCAAACTCCGAAGAATCGGCAAAGTCATCCGTCAATTTGTAGTTTGTAAAAATAGGGTCGCAAACAGGCAACATCTTTAAGGCAAATGGTCGTAACTCTTCGTCTGCCATTCTCGTATCGAACTCGTTGCAGACCACCTGAAAAACGGTATCAAATCTGGAGAAGTACAATCCTTCAAATAAAACATAATCGGCAATATAATCGCATTGACCGAAGGGGTTTCCTGCCCGAAATGCGCCTTCATAAGCATCGGAAGCCCAACTTGAACGCTGGTCAATAAATTTAACATCATACGCTTTTTCGGGAAAGCTTGCAGTCAACAATTCTTGTAGTCGTAACCTGAAATACGACAGGTCTTTTTGATGTGTTTCCATACTATATTTTGTTTATGTTTTGCTTAATGGATAAATTTAAAGAAGGCAATAAAAGCTTTTGCAGATGTGGCGCAGTTTGGCTTTAAGAAGCAGAATTTGGAATAAGGAAATTAATTACAGAATTTAACTTATATCAATAAAAATTTTAGAAAGAATGCGAATTAAGTAGACTTATGAGTTTTTAGTAAGTGTACAAGGTAGCTTCACAACCCTTAAATAACTGGAAATCATTTTTACTGGTAATTAAGACACCCCACCATTGTATTTTTCCTTAACAATTTATTATTTCAATCCACAACATACAATGGTTATTTACACCCTTTGCTAGTGCATTTTTACTATATTTGACGCTATAAATTTAACTAGGCTTTGAATAAACTGGACTAAAGAGTTCTGAAAGAGGAATCAATCTCACAAACTTGGTTTGCGAAAAAATTAGACAAAAGTTACAACGCAGTTAACGAGTAAGCCCGAAATGTGAGACGACCTAGTATCAAATGTTTGTACCGAATTGCAAAAATCCTGGAAGTTAATATTAAAGATCTATTGAAAGAAGAATGACCAAAGAATCAAATATAGAAGAAAATCTAATTAAGCAACTTACGGATCTGAAATATAATTATCGAAAAGATATTATTGACAGAAAAACACTGGAACAAAACTTCAAAACTAAATTTGAAGCATTGAATCGTGTTCATTTAACCGAAAGTGAATTTATACGTTTACGAGAGGAAATTATTAATCCTGATGTATTTGCAGCATCTAAGCTGTTGCGTGAAAAAAACTATTTTCAACGTGAAGATGGTACGCCATTGCATTACACATTAGTAAACATAAAAGACTGGTGCAAAAATGATTATGAGGTAATAAACCAGTTGCGCATCAATTCAGAAAATAGCAATCACCGTTACGATGTCATTTTATTGATTAATGGCTTGCCTGTAGTGCAAATTGAATTGAAAAAGTTGGAAATTTCTCCACGAAAAGCCATGCAGCAAATCGTGGATTACAAAAATGATTCTGGAAACGGTTACAACAATACATTGATGTGTTTTATGCAGTTATTCATTGTGAGTAACAGCAATAGAACCTATTATTTTGCTAATAATAAAAACCAACATTTCAGTTTTAATGCTGAAGAACAGTTTTTACCTATCTACGAATTAGCTGATGAAAACAACAAGAAAATTAATTACTTAGAAGATTTCACGGATAAGTTTCTAAAAAAATGTACACTTGGTGAAATGATAAGCAAGTATATGGTTTTGGTCGAAAGCGAACAGAAATTGCTTGTAATGCGACCTTACCAAATATATGCAGTAAAAGCGATTGTAGATTGCATTCATCAAAACCGAGGTAATGGTTATATTTGGCATACTACAGGAAGCGGTAAAACCTTAACCTCTTTCAAAGCATCTACGCTACTGAAAGATAATCCAGATATTGAAAAATGTCTTTTTGTGGTGGATCGTAAAGACCTAGACCGCCAGACTCGCGAGGAATTCAATAAATTTCAAGAAGGCAGCGTAGAAGAAAACACCAATACCGAAACATTAGTAAGACGCTTGCTATCAACCGACTATGTCGACAAGGTGATTGTTACCACTATTCAAAAATTAGGTTTGGCTTTAGATGGAACGTATAAGAAAAACTACAAAGAACGCTTAGAGCCTTTGAGCAAAAAACGTGTAGTTTTCATATTTGACGAGTGCCACCGTTCACAGTTTGGCGATAATCACAAAGCCATAAAAGAGTTTTTTCCGAATGCTCAATTATTTGGTTTCACGGGTACACCTATCTTCGATGAAAATGCTACCTATCAAATAAGAGAAGGCGAAGAGGCTTCTTATAAAACTACTGAGGATATATTTCAACAAAGACTACACGCGTATACGATTACCCACGCCATAGATGATAGAAATGTACTGAAGTTTCATATTGATTATTTCAAGGGTAAAGGTTCTTTAAATGCCAAACCCGGCGAAGCTATTGCACAACAGGCTGTAGTAGAAGCCATTCTCGAAAAACACAATGCAGCAACAGCTTCAAGACGTTTCAATGCAACATTGGCAACAGCTTCAATTAATAACGCTATTGAATATTATCAATTATTCAAAACAATTCAAAAGCAAAAGGCAGCCGAAAATGAGGATTATGTTCCTCTAAACATCACTTGTGTATTTTCTCCTCCTTCACAACTAATAGCGAAAGACAACGACCAACAAAGTCAAAAGAATGCCGCGGATATAAAACAACTACAAGAAGATTTACCTCAGGAAAAAGAAGACAACAAACAAAATCCTGAAGAAAAGAAAAGAGCGTTAATAGAAATTATTAGCGACTATAATTTACATTATAGAACAAATCATTCTATAAACGAATTTGATTTGTATTACCAAGATGTGCAACGACGCATCAAAGACCAAAAATACACCAATAAAGAAGTTCCGCATAAAGATAAAATTGACATTACAATTGTGGTGGATATGTTACTCACAGGTTTTGATTCTAAATACCTCAATACCTTGTATGTAGATAAAAACTTGAAATACCACGGCTTGATACAAGCTTTCTCTAGAACCAACCGTGTGCTTAATGATACAAAGCCTTATGGCAATATTCTAGACTTCCGCTCTCAACAAGAGGCAGTGAACCAAGCCATTGCACTTTTTTCAGGTGAAAACAGTGGAAAAGCAAAAGAAATTTGGCTCGTTGACCCTGCCCCTGTTGTGATTGATAATTACCAAAAAGCCGTAGAAGCTTTGAGTATTTTTATGAAGGATAATAATTTAGTAAACGAACCCCAAGAAGTATACAACCTAAGAGGAGATGCAGCACGAATTGATTTTGTAAAAAAGTTTAAAGCGGTTCAAAAATTAAAAGTCGAATTAGACCAATATACGGACATCACCGAAGAACAAAAGCTGAAAATTGAAACGATCTTACCTAGTGAGACCTTGCAAGAGTTTAGAAGTTCGTACATAGAAACAGCGAAGAAATTAAGGAAAATACAACAAGAAGAAGGCGAAGATACACCAGATGAAGTACAACAACTCGATTTTGAATTTGTACTTTTTGCCTCTGCCGTAATTGACTATGATTATATAATGGGTTTGATTGCCGACAGTACGCAAAAGAAACCTGCCAAGCAAAAAATGACTAAAGCACAGGTAATTAGTTTACTGAGTGCCAATTCCAACCTGATGGACGAACAGGAAGATTTAGCGGAATATATTAATAAATTAGACTGGAACAGCGGGCAAGATGTACATACGTTGACCAAAGGTTATGAAACTTTTAAATTTGAGAAAAACGAAAAAGAACTGGCTATGATAGCTCACAAACACGGTTTGCAAACAGCAGACTTGAAAGCCTTTGTAGATACAATTATGAGCCGAATGATTTTTGATGGTGAAAAACTAACAGATCTTTTAGAACCACTGGAATTAAGTTGGAAAGAACGCAGATTAAAAGAACTAGCTTTGATGGAAGACTTAGTGCCCCAATTAAATAAAATAGCCGAAGGGCGAGACATATCAGGATTAACAGCTTATGATTAAGAAGACAAATACATTGATACCTGAAATTCGCTTTCCTGAGTTTTTAAATGAAGCTGAATGGGTAGAAAATACTTTTGAGGAGTTATTTAAAATTGGCAACGGCAGAGATTATAAGCATTTGGGTAAAGGAGAAATACCAGTTTATGGTTCTGGTGGATATATGCTTTCTGTAAATGATTATCTCTATGATGGCGAAAGTGTATGTATTGGAAGAAAAGGGACAATAGATAAGCCTATGTTTCTTTCAGGAAAATTTTGGACAGTTGATACCCTGTTTTATACTCATTCATTCAAAAATTGTCTACCAAAATACATTCATTATGTTTTTCAAAATATTAATTGGTTAAAGCATAATGAAGCAGGCGGAGTACCCAGCTTATCAAAAACTAATATTTACAAAATTAAAACATTAGTACCCAAACCCAAAGAACAACAAAAAATTGTCTCCTGCCTTTCTAGCTTAGATGAACTAATCAAAGCTCATAACCAAAAAATAGAAGCTTTAAAAAACCATAAAAAAGGTTTGATGCAAAACTTGTTTCCTCAAGAAGGTGAAATAGTTCCTAAGTATCGATTTCCTGAGTTTGTGAATGATGGAGATTGGGACGATAAAAAGTTGGGAAAAATTTGTGACGTTCGTGATGGAACTCACGATAGTCCGAAATATATAGCAAAGGGATTTCCACTAATTACATCGAAAAACCTTTTAAACAATGGATCGATGGACTTTACCAATGTAAGTTTTATAACTGAAGAAGACTATGTTCAAATTAATAAACGTTCAAAAGTAGATAAAGGTGATATTCTTTTTGGAATGATAGGAACAATAGGAAATCCTGTGGTTGTAAAAACTGAAGGTTTTGCTATTAAAAATGTTGCTCTAATAAAGGATATAGGTAAATTAAACCAAGAATTTCTTGCACACCAACTTAAAAGCAATTTCATTCAGAAACAATTCGAGAAAGTTAATGCAGGGGGTATTCTCAAATTTATTGCTTTAGGAATAATAAGAAACCTTAAGGTAATTGTTCCTTCACCCAAAGAGCAACAAAAAATCGCTTCTTGTCTTTCTTCCTTAGATGATTTAATTACAGGAGAAGCGGATAAAATAGAGCAATTAAATTTGTATAAAAAGGGATTAATGCAAGGTTTGTTTCCCAAAATTAACAATTAAACAATGAGTGGCAATATAAAAATATATAAATATAAAACATTAAAAAATGTCGCAGTTAGGTTAAAAGATGATTTAAACAACTGTCATTTTGTATTGTTATTTGCCTACAATGGAACGGGCAAAACTCGCCTGTCAATGGAGTTTAAAGACCAAAGTAAAAAGCGAAAGAAAAACCCTGTAACTGACACACTCTATTATAATGCTTTCACAGAAGATCTTTTCCATTGGAATAATGACCTTGAAAACGATACTGAAAGACATTTGATGATTAATAGAAATTCAAGATTTTTTAAAGGATTTCGGGAATTAGCACTTGAAGAAAAAATATTCATTTTTCTGGAACGATATGCTGATTTTGACTTTAGAATTGATTACGAAAATTGGACTATTGTTTTTAGTAAGCAGATTAAAAACTCGAAATTCCGACCTGAAAATGAAGAATTAGAATACATAATTCAAGACCACATCAAAGTATCAAGAGGAGAAGAAAATATTTTTATTTGGTGTATTTTTCTTGCTATCTGTGAGTTAACCATTGACGATGCTGAGTCGTATAGTTGGGTCAGAAACATATATATTGATGACCCAATTTCTTCATTGGATGACAATAATACCATAGCAGTAGCAAGTGATTTAGCTCAATTATTAAAAAAAGGAAAAGACAAAGTAAAAGTTGTAATTTCATCCCACCATTCATTATTTTTTAATGTAATGTATAATGAACTAAGGAATGTTGAACACAAAAGTCACTTTTTACACAAAAACGGTTCTGACGGTTACATACTAAGAGCTACTGATGATACCCCATTTTTCCATCACGTTGCTTTGTTAACGGAATTAAAAAAAGTATCAACTACACAAAAAGTAAATACATACCATTTTAATATGCTGCGTAGCATATTAGAAAAGACTTCTACTTTTTTTGGGTATGATGAATTTTCCAAGTGTATATATGGCATAGATGATGAAGTACTTTTTTCACGTGCCTTAAACTTATTAAGCCACGGAAAATATTCAATATACCAACCTGTTGAAATGAATGAAGATAACAAAGAATTATTTAATAGAATATTGAATGCGTTTTTGGAGAAATTCGAATTCCAATTACCTGAAATATTAGCATAATATAAAAACAAGTCAATGACTCAAAAAGAACAACAGCAACTCGGTAAAACCCTTTGGGATATAGCAGATAATTTAAGAGGTGCAATGAATGCAGATGATTTTCGCGATTATATGCTTTCCTTTCTATTCCTTAGATATTTATCATTCAACTACGAAGAATCGGCAAAGAAAGAATTAGGAAAAGATTACCCAGACGATACTCCAAAAGATGTAATGTCTAAACTTAAAGTCAATACTCCTTTAGAAATTTGGTACAAAGAAAATGCTAATGATGTTGAAGACTTTGAAAAACAAATGCGCCGTAAAGTGCATTATGTAATTGAGCCTCATCATCTGTGGAGTAACATTACCGAATTGGCACGTACACAAAATGCAGATTTATTAGTAACTCTGGAGAATGGTTTCAGATATATTGAAAACGAATCGTTTGAAAGTGCTTTTCAAGGTTTGTTTTCTGAAATTAATTTGAATTCTGAAAAATTAGGTAAAACTTCTAGCGAAAGAAACAAAAAACTCTGTACTATTATTCAGAAGATTTCAGAAGGAATAGCCGATTTTTCTGCGGATTCAGATACTCTCGGTGATGCTTATGAGTACTTGATTGGTCAGTTTGCAGCAGGTTCAGGCAAAAAAGCAGGAGAGTTTTATACGCCACAACAAATCTCAACCATCTTATCTGAAATTGTAACCTTAGACAGTCAAGACCCAACAATGGGTAAGAAGAAAAAATTAGACAAAGTATTGGATTTTGCTTGTGGTTCAGGTTCTTTATTGTTGAATGTTAGAACGAGAATTAAGGATAACGGTGGTAGTATTGGTAAAATATTCGGACAAGAAAAAAATATCACTACCTACAACTTAGCTCGAATGAATATGTTATTGCACGGTATGAAAGATACCGAGTTTGAGATATTTCACGGGGACACCTTACTCAATCAATGGGATATATTAAACCAAATGAACCCAACAAAAAAGATAGAATTTGATGCTATTGTCGCTAATCCGCCCTTTAGTTTACGTTGGGAACTAAACGATACCTTGGCAGATGATTTTCGTTTCAAAAGCTATGGTTTAGCTCCGAAATCAGCCGCGGACTTTGCTTTCTTATTGCACGGTTTTCACTTTTTAGGTAAAGAAGGAACAATGGCAATCATATTACCTCACGGTGTTTTATTCCGTGGTGGTGCAGAAGAAAGAATTCGAACCAAATTGTTAAAAGACAATCACATTGACACCGTAATTGGTTTACCTTCTAATCTTTTCTATTCTACCGGTATTCCTGTTTGTATTTTAGTTTTGAAAAAATGCAAAAAGCAAGATGATGTTTTGTTTATCAATGCAAGCGAGCGTTTTGAAAAAGGAAAACGACAAAATACATTAAGAGAGGGTGATGGTGATGAACCCAATGATATTCAAGATATCATAGATACATATAAATATCGACCAGAAAATGTCGATCGATATGCTCGCAGGGTTTCTATGGAAGAAATTGAAATGAATGGTTACAACCTTAATATTTCAAGGTATGTGAGTACATCACTTGACGAAATAAAAATTGATTTAAAAGAGGTAAACAAAAAATTGACTTCAATTAATGAAAGCATAAAAGAGAATACAGATAGACACAATGAATTTTTAAAAGAATTAGGATTAAATCACATTTAATTAAAGTAGTATTTACATCTGAACCGATTTAAGTCGCGGGTTGATTTGATGAAATAAACCCTCTGAAAATTCAGAGGGTTTATTGTTTATCCAAAATTTGGAGCATTCGGCCAATCTCAATATCCATTCTCGAAAAGGCAAACCATTTTTTACCCAGATCTTTCAATGATGCTCCGATGTGGTAGAGTTCTGTGCTATCAATAATCAAAAACCGGTCATGTGCATTGGAAAAGATTTTAACTTCAACCGGGGGATATTGACTATTGTATCGTTGCACATCTAACCGTAGCTGATTACTTATACTTTTAGTATAGATTGTTGCGGTAACATTATTATTTCTCTTACCCAACAAGGTTAGCACCGTATCGTCCACATAATTATCAATAAGAATAATGGAACTTTGGGCAGTGCGGATAGTATCCGATATAAAGGCATAGGCATCAAAAATTTGCCCGTTATAGAAAATACCCTTTTCACTGTGCAACTTTCCGCTTTCCAGTGCCTTAAAGATTTCTTCAAATTTCAGATCTGCTTCTGCGTGTTTCAGTTCCATCTTATCCAGTCGATGAAACAATGCTGCGTTATCAACGAGCATCTTACGCATTTTTACAAATGCATTCATTATCTCGATACTAACTTTTACGGCAATATCGCTACGGAGCACAGCTGAGAGCATAGCGATACCCTGCTCGGTAAAAGCATAAGACAGATAACGCCTTCCCCCATAATTCAAACTTGAGGTCACAAATTGTGACCTCAAGTTTATAGTATCAAATTCATCTTGGGTCAACTGGAAACAAAAGGATTCAGGAAAGCGGTCTGTATTCCGCTTTACAGCCTGATTGAAGACTTTAGTTTCTACCTGATAAATCCTTGCGAGATCGCTGTCGAGCATAACCTGCTCCCCTCTTATAGTATAAATTCGGTTCTCAATTTCCTGAAGGGTAGTGATAAAATTGCTCATTATTTCTTCGAAAGTTTAGATTTTTCAAATTCAAAGGAGCTTTCCGCTTTCTCATTCAATACAATATAGGCATCGAATTTCTTTCCGGCTTTACTTTTCATTCCTCTGATAAGAGAAGTTTTGCCAGTATTGACAAGACTTTCAATATCAGTTATACTTACCTGCACACCACATATATTTCGGAACTGTACCCAGTTGCAGACCTCATCAGGACATTTAACAATTTTATCCCTAATAATCAGTTGCAGCTTTTTGCATTTAGGACAAACAAGGGTAGGCAGGTTTTCTTGTGCAATGGCCGTTTGCAGCAATTCATTGGTAATGGATGTGGCATAGATTTCCATTTCTTTTTGGAAAGCTTCCGCATTACTTTCGTTGTTTTCAATTTTCTGCAAAGCCAGTTCCCACTCTGCGGTCATTGCTACATCGGCAATTTTCTTGTCTTTGACCAGTTCATAGACTTGCAATCCTTTATCGGTAGGTATCAGGGATTTATTTTCCCTTTGGATATAGTTACGGCTAAACAGGGTTTCAATAATGGCGGCTCTTGTGGCTGGTGTACCAATACCTACGTTTTGCATTGCTTTTCGCTCCTCTTCATTTTCAATCTCCTTTCCTGCCGTTTCCATAGCTGATAAAAGTCCGGCCTCAGTATAAAGCACAGGTGGTCTGGTTTTCTTTTCCAAAACTGAAGCATCTTTGATTTTGAGTTCATCACCTTTTTTCAGTTCGGGTAATTCCTGCACAGGTCCAGTATCATTATCGGAAAAACTACCTTTGATGGAACGCCAACCTGGTTCTAATATCTTGCAGCCTTTCAGGGCAAAATCATAATGCAAAGCCTGTAAAGTAATATCGGTAATCTCTTTTGTACAGGCTTGTGAAATTGCTTCCAGTAGTCGAAAGGCAATCATATTGTAAACGGCATTTTCCTTAGCCTGTAATGCTGATGGGATTTTGTCCGTAATCAGCAGACCATGATGATCTGTAACACGAAGGTCATTTACGATACGTTTATTGAAATGCCCCCATTTCACTTTGGTTACTCCTTGCTTGAAGGCTCCCATATCCTGCAAAGCCCTGATAAGATTTGGAATCTCTGCCCACATATCTTCAGGAATATATTTACTCCCAGTACGTGGGTAAGTAATAAATTTCTTTTCATACAGGCTTTGGGCAATGTTCAAGGTTTCTTCAGCCGTCAGGTTCAACTTATTATTGGCTTCTTTTTGCAAGCCTGTCAGGTCAAACAGCAGAGGCGGTTGTTCCGTCACATTTTTGGTTTCTACAGCGGTGACCGTAACTGTATTGCTATTTCTTTCGATGGACTTTAATGTATCTTCCGCCTGCTTTTTATCTTCCCATTTGTTTTTGGAAAGGCATTTAAAGTCTGTGAATTCTTTTGTATGGAACAATTGTATCTGCCAGTATTGCTTCAACGAAAAATTTCTGTTTTCCTGATAACGCTTACATATCAAAGCCAGTGTAGGTGTCTGCACTCTTCCGAGCGAATAGATGCCGTTGCCTGCGGCAATGCTCAATGCCTGAGAAGCGTTGATACCCAAAAGCCAATCCGCTCGGCTCCTGCCCTGCGCTGCCTGATATAATCCGTCAAAATCGCTACCAGGTTTTAGGTTGTCAAAACCCTGCTTGATTGCCTTTTCGGTCAGCGAACTAATCCAAAGACGTTCAAAGGGTTTGTTGCTTTTGAGGTATTCATAGATATAGCGGAATATCAGTTCACCCTCACGCCCGGAATCGGTTGCGACAATAATCTCTTCACTAAGGTCGATAACATGTTCAATTACTTTCAGTTGCTTTAATGCACCTGTATCTGTCGTATAGCCTTTGTCTTTTTTGACTTTTCGGACGGTCAATAAAAAAGGATTGGGAAGTATCGGCAGGGACGATTTCTGAAATCCGGAAATGCCGTAATCTTCCGGCATCCCCAGTCCCACCAAATGTCCAAAAGCCCACGTAACATAATAGCCGTTACCTGTCAGATAACCATCCTTTTTTTCGGAGGCTCTCAACAGGCTCGCTATTTCCCTTGCTACACTTGGTTTTTCAGCAATAACTACTTTCATGTGTTTATTTTTACTGTTTTTTATTTGTCACATGGAATGCAAAAGGCATTTCATGACACATTACATTTTACGCCCTTTGGATTTTGCAGGTGTTTTGGCTGCTTCCTGTTGCTCCTGCTGTTCCTTACTGTCGGGATTTTTTTGCCCTGATTTTAAAGGTTCTTTAAGATTCTTGGTCCCTTCATTGGTTTTGCCTTCAGAATTGACCGCCGTCTGCGTTTTATGAGCTTCAGTAGGCTTTGCCTGTTCTTTGATTCTGTTCGGGTTTTGGAAAGAAAAATCTGTTTTGTTTGTCTCTTTGTTGAAAGTGATGTAACCATTGTATTCTTTACCTTTCTTATCCACCAATCCACTAACATAGACAGTCTGACCGTCTTTGAACTTTTTATATTGCTCATTATCCAGTTCTTTACCTCTAAAAGTTTTCGGAGTTTCCTTCGACTGGCTTTGCTCATTGTTTTGCAATTGCTTATTGGTATTATTTCTGTCAAACAAGAACTCTACAAAACGTTTGTCGGCATTGAATTGTACCTCTGCATCAAACGAAGTTCCTTTTTTGGAAGTCATACCCTCTATATGAATCGGCTTACCCTCCATTAGGGTTTGCTTTTGTACATCATCCAGTTTCACTCCTTTGATCTCATCAGGGATTTTGATTTTGTCTGTTCGCAGAGCAACAAGCTCATTAGTCAGCCTATCTACGCTGACAATAGAGGGAATGGTCTCATTCGTTTTAGGATTAGTCAGATTGACCACACGCCCCATATTGCTTGTTTGGAGCAGGTTCTCTTTATCTTCCTTACTGAACTCATGACCGAAAAAAGCAAAATTCAGGTTAGGTTCTTTGCGGATACCGTGAATGGCAACCACAACCACTCCTTTATCATTTTGTTGCAGAGACAGACGTGCATCCATACGGGTAACGGCAGTGCCTAGATTAAGGCTTACAGGTACAAGCTCATTGGTTTTAAACCCTCTCAATAAAGGATCAAGGAGGTTCATCTTTTCAAGTTTTTCTTTGTTCAGTCCGAGACTGTTCATTGTTTCCCAGTCAATCTGTTCTGGTTTATAGCGGTATTCGCTTTTTTCTGATGTTGTCTGTGTTGTTGCCATACTATTTTTATTTTCTTGTTTATTATTATTTTTATCAGGTTCTGCTTTCACTTCGTATTGCTTCATCAGTTGTTCCCCTTCGGGACTTGGTCTACCCATCTGTTTTTGCATTTCATTTACCATATCAATAGCGACAGGTTCAGGAACTTTGAAAAAGGAAAAACGAGTAGGTTCCTTTAATTGGCTGAAAAAATTAGAAAAGAAGTTAGAAAATAAATCGCCATTCTTATCCACCCGCATAAACTGGTTCTGGTTTTTCTTTATAGGTTCAACGGTTTCCAGCTTGCCCTTTTTATCAATGCCCTTTACAGCCTGAATTTTCTTTTGCTCTTTATCCAGTACCAATAATATCTCAGATAATTGTTCGGGAGATTTTGGTGTATCTAAAGTTTGTTCGCTCATAATCTGAATATTTATATTTCAATATCGAAAGTAAAGAAGCTGCCTCTATTTCTCTAAGATTGGCTTTAATTGACATCATTTGTCAGCCGTTGACTTTTACTTTAGACATGGGAGCGGTAAAGCTTTCTCTGATGAACTGGTGCACATCTGAGAGCTTATAATAAATTTTTCCACTAATTGTATAATAGGGCAACTTGCCGGAGGAGCGGTAACGCTGTAGGGATCTTGGGCTTATCTTCAGTATTTGTAAAATATCCTGATTGTCCAACAGCTCTTCTCCATCAATAATCGCATGTTGATTTTTAGTCCCACTTGCCAATTCCATAAGGATGTCAAATCGCTCCATTATTCGCTCCATCCAAGCCATAAATTCTATTCTGTCGATATTCATATAGATATGTTTTAATCAATTATTACTTTTCGATTAATGATATATGCAAAATTGGAGGCTATTTGTTGTATTTTCTGCCAAGCTTTACCAATTGAAAATCATGATTTTGGAAATTTCTAGAATACAGACAATTATTAATAATTAAACTAAATTTGAATTTACACTATCAAAGAAACTCGAATTGGAGAAACATTTTGCCAATGGGTAAGGATGGGTAGATATAAAAAAAAGCAGTGTAATAAAACACTGCTTTAAAATAATAGAAGATTATAATTATTTATAGATCTTTATCCATATAATGCTCTAAAGAAGATTTGAGCTGGTCTAAAAATAAAGTGCGGTTACCTGCACGGTCTTTCATACGATGGAACGCATGATGAATATCCCCCAATTGTGTACGGAATAATAGCTGAAAAACTAAACTAATTTTACGGATTCCGATTTTACCATTGGAAATCGCACCAGATACGTATAGCGCATAAATCAATTCTATCATCGCGTTTTTAGATTCTGTCCAAAAGATATCTTTAGTAGATTCGGCATTTTGTAAAACCATATCAGGTTTGTCGACAGGATTGATTTTGAGAATCAAGTAATTATAAAGCAATTCATCGGCTATAATGCGCGACACTTTGTAATCATAATAAGTAGAGAATTGAGTATCAACTTCAAAGATAAAGCTGTTAAGGCCCGTATTAAGATTTATTTTTCCTAATTTAAAAAAATCATGATCTCTATCTGTCCGTCCTGAACGATAATACCGGTAAAATTCAGAATTACAGATATGTTCTTTGTATTCATTCTTTAACTGCTGTAATTCACAGGAAAAGTATTTATAGTACATTTTACCACTGTTTACTGGACAAGATGTCTCTATTCTATACACTTTGTTATAATAAATCAACTTTCCAAGTATTTGTGGCTTAATGATCCTAAAAAATTCAATTTCTTCATTTTCTTCTGTAAAATGATGATCCAGAACACGTTTTTTCATATCTGAAAGTAAATCCTGAAGAAAAACAATCATACGATAGGATTCATCAATAACATGCACTGATTCCAAACTAATTTCCTGTTCTTTTTTCAGTATACTGTAAAGAGCATCTTTATAAGTAGACTCCATAATCATAATAACTAATAAAGCGAATAATTAATTCATTTGTATATTTCATTGCAGACAGCATTAAATGATTCAATCGTTTTTTTAAACATTTTTTTTAATATTAGTTGTCAATATACTTTCGTCATTTTGCAATTGATTTGTAATCATTTTGCAAAGTATTCATAAGTTCCATTGCGTAATTATCTCTTGTCTGAACATAGGCTACTTTTGGAATTATCCTAGCTCCTAATTTTCTTTTTTCAAATGAGGCTGACACTCCAAAATCTATCTTTTGAAGCTGCAACTCATTAGCTCTTTTTATGGTTTGAAATAACAATTGCCTGTACAGTTGGTATTCTTTTGCCCATTTATAATCCATACCTATTAATTCCGGGACATAGGTATGATTGTCGTTTTTGTAGCAAAACATAATTCCTATGAATGGATTTTCAGTTTCTGCTTTCAATACCAGTACTATGAATTCCCAGTTTGGACTTTCATTCATGCTTTCGAAAATTTCTTGGGTATATCGGAATGTATTGATAGCGTAATTATTGTCTTTTACATTGTTGTAGAGTTGATATGCTCTTGCTATTTCTGATTTGCTCAATTTATCTTTTATTGCAACATCATAGTACTTCTCATAAGGTTCTATCTCTTTATTGAAGTGTTTACGGGAACGCAGCGATAATGTTTTTGTAAACTCTTCGTATGAATGCCAAACTTGGTTTTCAATTACACAGGATTCCGGCATGTCTATTTTGAAATAACCTTGGTCTACTATTGTTTTGTTGTAGCTGTTGTCTTTTTCGAAATCTCTTAAAACTAACATGTCTGCATTTAAGTCATTGTATTTTTCTTCCAGCTTATCCAATAATAGTTTCAATGCTTTTTCTGCCAAAGGATGTTCCTGATTGATGAAGCAGTGTTTTCCTTCGGTGAATAGAGAACCCATACCCAATACTCTTGAGGTGAGGTATAAAGGATTAGTCTTTCTTATTTCTTCCAAATGGATGGAGACCGATTCAGTAGCCAGCATATCGTCTTTCCAAAGGCCGTAGGTAAAAAAGGTCATTAATACTATGGTACCTTTATTGTCTTTAATAGTGAAATAATAAAAATCCCATTGGTTTGTTGGATCCGGATGCTGGCTGAATGTTTTTTCTAAATAAACCAGTCCTTCCCAATCAAAGATATTTTGTTTCCCCATGTATTGGTTCCATTCTTCTTTTATGATATCCTGAATGGTAATTTTTTCTTCGATAAAAAGCTCCTGCTCTTTTGATTCTGAAATGTTTTCTGCTTTTTTATTGTCCATTCCAAAAGCCTGTCTGATTTTGATTTCGCTATTATTTGTTTCTTCCAAAGCTTTAGGAAAATGATATTCCATCGCTTCAACCAAGGCTGTAATGTCCTGTTGTTGATTGTGACTAGATAGCGTAATTCTAATTCCAGTATTCTTTATCGGTACAGCAGGGTAAATTCCTAAATTCAGAAAAAAACCTTCCTTGAATAAACGTTTCACAAAGTTATAGGCCGTTGCGGGTGTACCCATTCCCAAAAAGAAAACCGGCGAATCGTTTTTTGAAATTATGGAAAGGTTTCCTTGAGACAGCAATTGGTTGAAGTAAGCAATTTTATTCGCCAAATCTTTTTGCATCAATTCTATTTCAGGAGATAGATGGATGCCTGCTGAGGCAATTGCAGCCGCTACAGAGGCAGGTTCTAACTGAGCGGAAAAGGTTAACGGCCCGCCAAAATTTTTGATTTTGTCCCTCAATTTTTGATTCTTGCAAAATACTGTTGCACCACTGGCTCCGAAGGTTTTACTTAGAGTACTTACCACAATGCAATTTTCAGGCAGTTCTTTGATAGCGTCAAAAACAAAACCGGTTCCGTTTTTGCCTTTCCAACTCATTCCGTGGACATCGTCAAAATAAAGGTTTAGTTGTGTATATTTTTGAGTCAAAGCCAATAATTCTGGAATGGGTGCATAATCACCAAACATGGAATATACACCATCAGCCATGTACCATATTTTGTTGCATTTGGTGGTTAGTTGCTTGATTTTATCTTCTAGCATATCCAAATTACTGTGTCTTATCAGTTCTACTGGAATTCCCCTTAGTTTTAAAAGTTGACATGCATTTTGGACGCTCCAATGCACCTGATGATCCATTATTACGGCATCCTCATCTCTAATGAGTGTTGGAATAATAGCTAAATGCCCCAACGTACTGTTCTTGGTTATAATAGGAGGAATATCATACATTTGTTCTATTTTACTTTCTAATTCATAGTATAGTGGATGTGAAATGTATGATTTTGACAACGGAAATTGTGTGCCATAATCCCAAATGGCTTGAATTGCAGCTTCTTTCAGCCGAATGTCCTGTTCTAAACCCAGATAACCTGTTGTTCCGAAATGGAACATTTCTTTTCCCTTGATTTGAATTGTTCTGCCTGTTAAAACTTTGTCTTCTGCGTATAAGTACAAAACACCTTCTTTTTTAGCTCCTGATAAAACCTCATCGACCGTATCAATGAAATTGTTGTGCTTGATTTTTGCCATATTATTAGAATTTAAGTTATTGAAATATAAAATTTTGTAAGTACTTCTTTCTTATTGGATACTATTTTTTGAGTAAAAATCTAAATAAATAATGAATAGCATTGTATAAAATATCACAAACTCCCGATATGGTAAGACATACTCCCGATTTGATAACTACAATGCTATTTTTATCGATTTGTGCTTTTTTTATGCTTTTTATAATTAGAATTATTACTATTTTTACAGATAACATTATATTTATCTAAAATATTATGAGATTTTCAGCTAGTTACTTTGAGAATGAATATGCCCATTTTTGGATTCGAAATAGTATTCTTTTTTTTGAATACAAACCCAATGTTGTTATTGATTTAACTGTAGCCCAGCGCATTGTAGCCGATCGAATACAGATACAAAATGAAAAGGCTTATCCTATATTGTGCGATATCAGGGGTATTGTGGATTCTGACAAAGCTGCCAGAGATTATTTGGCTCAATCTGGTTCCGTTTTGACAAAAGCTGTAAGTCTGGTTGGGCATCAAAGTATTTCTCTAATTATAACCTCTTTTTATCTTAAAATTGGTAAACCAAGTGTTCCAACAAAGCTTTTTACTGATGAGTCAGCCGCTTTGGCTTTTTTGGAAGCCTACAAGTAGTACCATAAATCACTACTTTTAATACATCTTTTAACTAGTACCTTATAGTTCCTATTATGCAACAAGAAATTAATCAACAACGTATTCAAAGTATGTATAAAATGCTTCTTGAGATGGGAAGTGGTAATTTTATGAATCGCATCAAACGTACAGAGCAGGACGATGAATTGGAGGCATTGGTTGTACTTGTTAACATGGTAGCAGAAGAAATGGAGGGGTCCGTTTTTCATTCGGGCTTTATTAATCCTCATTATACTTATACCAACCTTGTTCAAACCACTTTTATTCTGGATACCGATTTTATTATCAGAAGTTATAATTCAGGTGTCCCTATAGTATTAGGTTTTACTGATGAAATGCTCTATAATACCGCTTTCAGCAGTATGCTCTCTAAGGAATCTTTACCCATTTGGGAAAGTATTAAAGATTCCATACTTCATGATGATAACTATAATGTTACCTTGCAACTCATTTATATTACTCAAAAGCAATTGCTGTTACCTTGCTTTTGCACCATTTCACGAATGATGCACAGTACCAATATTTTAATCAGTTCCGTTACTACTGTTATTGAGAAGACCATAGTGGATAAAGCATTGGTTTCACCAGAAGATACTAATTTGCTTGGGGGGTTCAGTAGTTATTCTGATGTACAATTGATACAGCATGTCTATGATTATATTTTAAACCATTTGAATTCTCCATTGCCATCTTTAAAGGAACTTTCTCAAATTTTTGGAACCAATGATAATAAATTGAAACAAGGGTTTAAACTTTTATTTAAAACGAGTATTTATCAATTTTATGCTACTGAACGGTTGAAAAGAGCTCATCTTTTGATCCAGCAAACAACAATACCCTTAAACAGAATTGCAACTATTATGGGATTTAACACTTATCCCAATTTTTCAAGAACCTTTAAAAAACACTTTGATTATGCTCCTAATGCTATTGAGAGGAGGTAGAAGGTGAAAAGTAGAAGGTGAAAAGTGAGAAGTGAGAAGTAGGAATTAAATGCAATTCCAATTCCAAATCGTAGTGTTAACAAGCCAGTGTGAATAGGGAATACGTATACGAATTGCACCATTATTTAAAAACTCCCTTTGGAGCAAGTTAAGCTCCCGAATTGATAACACTTATTCCCTTGTTTTTTCGGAATTTTATATCGGATTAAATCTTAAAGTTTGTCGATATGAAACTACCTGTAACAATCAAAAGTATTATTATTGAAACGGTTTGTCTACTGTATGTTCTGTTGTTTGTTTATGCAGCATTAAATAAACTTTTAGACTTTGAAAATTTTCAGGTTCAATTGGGCCAGTCACCATTGCTTAGCGCATTTGCTGAACTAGTATCGTATACAGTCCCCGCTGTTGAATTTATCATTGCTTTTATGCTTCTGACGGTACGGTTGCGTTATACTGGTATGTATGCCGCGCTCAGCCTAATGGTAATGTTTACGGCGTATATATATATTATGCTTCATTTTAGTCCGTTTGTACCTTGTTCCTGTGGTGGTGTATTGGAAAAATTGAGTTGGAATCAACATCTTATATTTAATATTGTTTTCGTAGTACTTATGCTGATAGCAATTTTATTATACAGAACAAATGAACTCCCTGCCAGAACGTTAAATTTTAAAGAACGATTGACAAGAATTGGTGTTACTATGATCTTCAGTGTTACCGTGGTTACTGTCTTTTTTTTATTATCGGAAGATACGATCCATCGTAGCAATAATTTTACCAGACGATTTCCTCATCATCCTACTACGTTCAAATCAGAAATTGACTTGCAATATG
This sequence comes from Flavobacterium granuli, assembly GCF_900129705.1. Lineage (GTDB taxonomy): Bacteria > Bacteroidota > Bacteroidia > Flavobacteriales > Flavobacteriaceae > Flavobacterium > Flavobacterium granuli. Next base: position 98,332 of record NZ_FQWO01000007.1, read on the forward strand.
ATTCTTATTATATTGCTGGTTATGATGACGAATATGTTTACTTAGGAAATTCCACTGCACCATTGACCGTAACCATGGTTAACATTGCTCATCAAAATAAAAAGCAATTTGTTATTCAGTTACCCAAATACAAATTTTCATATACTGCGCCGCGGTTATTAGTAAAGCCACCCTATTTTTATTTTGCAGATGGAACGGTACCTTGTATCTTCAGAGGCAGTATATCTGACTGGAAGCCAAGTTTAGTAATGCATAAAAAGGCTTATTTTTCACTGATAGCGCCTGTGAATGTTGATAAAGCCGCTCTACGTGTTATCGGAAGTAAAACGCATGAGAATGTTTTGGCGACTATTGCATATACCGACAGCCTTCACCTGAATTACACTATTCTGGAAAAGCAGATAGACGGGATTTTTGATACTGACGGAATGCTTTTATATAACGCACAGCTTGACAAAATACTTTATACCTACTATTACCGTAACGAGTTTATCATTGCAAATGATTCATTAAATTCCTATTCAATTGGTCATACTATTGATACGACTACTCAAGCCCAGATTAAACTTGCCAAAATTGATTCAAAAAAAATCACAACACTAGCCAAACAACCCGTAATTGTTAATAAAAAAACGGCCACTTATGGAAACTACCTTTTTGTAAATGCCGCCTTAATCGGAAAGTTTGAACCAAAGGATATGTGGAAAAAGGCTTCAATTATTGATGTTTATGACCTTGTTAAAAACACTTATGCCTTTAGTTTTTACCTCTATGATAAAGGAGGGGGAAAAATGTCGGAATTTATAATTTCGAATGATCTTGTTATAGTGTTAACTGGAAAATATTTGACTATTAATAAATTACGCAGCGATTATTATGTGCCTTGGAATCCAAAGAAACCTAAGCAGACAAAATAATTGCGTATACAATATACCGCGCAGTATCAGGAGAAGATCGAAAACCTGTGACAGAGTAGATCATTAAATTTAATTATAACATTATGAAAACGACATTTTTTAAACCAATTTTTTCTCTATCGGCTATCGCTCTAGCCGTTTTTGGAGCATTTGCATTTACACCCGCGCCTGAAAAAGCGGAAGTAGTTGACATTTGGGGTCTAATTCCAAGTAGTAATTGTGCTGTAAGTACGGTGAAATGTGGTAATGATACCACTAAACCGTTTTGTAAAAGTGGTTCTGTTGAACTGTTTGATATGAACGAAGAACAAACTGATTGTTCTGTACATCTTTACAGACTGCAATAACAGTATGCTGTAGATTTAAAATGCAATGGCGGAATCTTACGAAGATTCCGCCATTGTTCTTTTATACTGTAATTTAAGGGATATCGTTAATATCTGTAACAGTCTTCTGTTTCAAATAGTAATCAAACCAATTTTTTGTTTTAATTGTCAGATCTTTCTGCAACTCGGGAGTGAGTATGGTATGTGTTTCTCCATTGTAAACCAGGAATATACTTTTTTTGTCTAACCTTCGTAACGCCATATGGAATGAGGCGCTTTGTGTCCAAGGAATGGTCGGGTCCTTTTTTCCTGCCCAACTTAGCAAAGGAGTACTAATATATTTTGCATTTGGCAAGGGTGAGTTTCGCTGATAACTATTCCAATCATTAAACGGCGATGATGTCATGCGATACTGCTCTCCTTCAAATCTCCATGTATTCGAGCGGGGAATATTTGAGGCATAAGAAAAATAGCTTCCAATTAAATCTGAGATTGCTGAACCGGAGATTGCTGCAGCAAAAGTTTTAGTTTGCGTTATGATAAAAGATACTTCATACCCTCCAAAAGAGTGTCCTATGATTCCAATGTGATTTTCTTCCACAATGCCGGTTGCCTTTACAGCGTTAACGGACGATTCTACGCAATCAAGTGCCGACATTCCGGGATCGTCAATTTTGTATCTAATGTCAGGCAAAAGTACTAGATAATCGTTGAGAAAATAGTTTGATGGTATGAAGCCCATGGAATCATATTCAGTAGGGTTGTAGTAATTGTGTAATCCGTGCGACAATATTTCGTAAATTAGAACGACCATGGGATATTTTTTAGCGGACTTGTAATTTGCAGGCTTATATAAAATACCTTTCAAGTTATCTCCAAATTTATTCTTATAGTAAATTAATTCAGCCTGACCCCAATCAAATTTTTTGCTTTGCGGATTGGATTGTATAATAACTTTTGAGAATGTGCCCGAATTATTTAAAAGTATAATACATGGTGGTAATGCTGAAGTTTGCTCTATACAAATATACATTTCAGCATCTTTAGCTTTTTGTATCCGATTTATTCCACTTTCCTTAAACAGCATCTTTTTAAGTGACCCATTAGGATACCATTTATAGTAACCACTTGCCATGTTGTCTCCCAGGACTTCCAAAATCAAGCCTTTGGTAAGGTCAAATTTTGGCGCGAATAAATTATCAAGATTGTGTGTCTTGTTTTCCTGATCAAGATTTGTGCAAATCCTGTAACACACTTTATTTTTGCTGCCGTGCGTAATCTTTTGAGTTTTACTTTCGTCAGGTGATAAAAGCCAAATGTCATATTGATCATAAGCTATGATATACTTACCATCGGCAGACCAACCCGGACTACCGTAAGGTGTTGGCGAACCGGAATTATCATTCTCTTTGTTTTTAAATGCTATTCCTATTTGGGCAGTTATATTCCTATGCTTTGTTTTCTCAATGTCATAAATCCACCAATTATTATCTCTGAAATAATTTATAAACTTGCCGTCAGGTGAAGTCCCCATCATGCCGATGGACGTCGCCTGTTTTTGTAAAATCAGTGTTTCCTTTCCTGTGTGGGTATTTTTCAGATATAAATCTGCCGGAGCATCGTATTCATATTGGGGTTCATATCGAAGGGCATTAAAGCAGACTGCATAATTTTTATCTGCGGTCAGCATAGCTTTAGGATTTTCAACCGTACCAATTTGCATTACTTTTCCACTTTCTACAGACCAAACAGCTAACTTGGGCTCGTAATTCGTGTTGCCCCGGTATTTATTTTGAGTGTATTCTAACGGGGTTGCGGTATCCCATATTTCAACCTGCTCCGTAGTAAAGGGTTTATGCGGCGTAGTAATCGCAAAAAAAATGCGTTTTCCATCAGGAGAAAATGTAAGTGCTGGTTTACTCAATCTCACTATGATGCGCTGTGCCATTAATGCTTCGTTAGTGCTTCCGTCAAGTGTGTACCTTTTTGAATCTGTGAGATTGTAATAGATAATCCTGTGGTTATCCGGAGCTAAAGTATCCTTTGGCAATTGCTGTAAAAATGCGACTGCGCTACCATTTTCACTCCAGCATAAATTTTTAAAACTTTCAGCGCTATCCTGCGCAATGGTTTTTTCGCTAAAATTTTCTGCAGGATCTATAATTCGTACTTCGTGAAAGGTACTCACAGCGATTTTACCCTCACGACTAATCGTGAACTCCTGAACGTCTGGAAAAATATAGGATTTATTCGTGTTGCAATCTAAAATCTGCAATTCGTTTGAACTCACATTTTTCTTCAACATTGCTAGATACTTTGCTTCAGCAAAAAATTCATGCTTACTAACATTCCTAAATGACTGCACTTTTCCAGATTTAAATTCCTGTAGGATTAAGCCTTTTTCGGGATCTGAAACGGTGACAAATCTTCCATCACTACTAAAAATGGCATTGTTCCCTGATGGGAAAATTAGTTTTCTATCTGATTTGCAATTTTGGACAAAAAGGGTGTCAGCACCATAATCGTATTGCAAACTATAGGATATCCATAAGCCGTCAGGAGAAATTGCTTCATCCTGCAGTGTACTCCATTTTGCATAATCTGCTGTAGTGATTTTGCGATTTACGGATTGCCCGTAACCGATTGCCACTGAAAAAATCAGCAGCACGGTTAGAGGAAATGTGTTATTAATTTTTATCATTTTAATATCCTGGATTTTGGGGTTGGAGATTATTATTAAGGAGTAATTCAGTCTGAGGAAGCGGCAGTAAAACCTGTGTATTTTGCCAACCGGGTTTTATCGGGCTCAAAACCTCGGTGGCTTTTCCTGTTCTTTTTAAATCGAACCATCTGTGTCCTTGTTCTGTAAATAATTCCATGCGTCGCTCTTGTGCAATCGCTGTCAGTAAACTTTCCTGAGCATCTGCCGTTGTATTTGGGAGTCCCGCACGAGTTCGAATTTTATTTAAATCATCTTGTGCTCCCGGGATGTTACCCAAGTGAGCATAAGCTTCTGCACGAATCAAATATTGCTCCGCAAGACGGAATAAAATCGAGTATTCCTGAGAAGTACCCGTATTTGCAGTTTTTTTGTATTTGAATGCGCAATACCACGTACCGGAGCTATTTGTGACCGTTTTAACCCAAAGATTTCTTCTAAGATCATTACTTTCGAAGGCGCTTACAAGACTGCTGGCCAGCGAAGGTCTTATTGGCGGTCCACTTGAAAAAACAAATGTCCTTGCCTCTTTTGTATTTACTCCCGCAACTCCCGGATGCAACGCCCATATAATTGCTGGCGATTCCCGAAGAAATTCTTTTGCTGGGTTACCTTCCCAAGAATATAGATTATTTGCAATCACTTCTGATGCTTTTTCTTCTGCCTTTACCCAGTCTTCTGTATAGAGGTAAACTCGCGACAACATTGCCGTTGCTACAGCCTTATTTATGCGGACCCTCTCTATGACAGGATAATTTTCAGGTAGTACACTTTCGGCTTGTGTCAGATCGGAAATAATATTTTGCCAGACCTGTGCTTGTGGTATTTTGAAGATCGTGGAATTGTTATTATAATCCGTTGAAGTTACATATGGAACATCCCCAAATACATTTACCAAGTAAAAGTGCAGATACCCCCGCAGGAATAAAGCTTCACCAGTTAGTCGTGCTTTGTCTTCGTCAGGAATGGCAGTTGAATTTGCTAATCCTTCAAGGATTGCATTTGCTGCGTAAATTTCTCCGTACGTTCCATTCCATAAAGATGCTATCAAGCTGTTTGAAGGAACAATTGTATGGTTGTTAAACTGCTCCATGTCGATACTTGAACCATAAAATTGCATTTCATCCGAATAGTTCGCCATTAAACTTGATAGGCCGCCTGGTGTGCCAGTAACCATCCCGTCTTCCCGTAAGCGTGCGTAAATATTAGCCATTGCTGCATTTGCTGTAGTCACATTTTCAAATACTGCCGGAGAAGTAAGCTGGGATTGCGGAGTATCAACTTCGGTAAAACTTTCGCAGCTGTAAAGCCAACATACGATGATGGCTACAATTATTCGATTTATATATTTCATTTGTACTATTTTTTAAGATTAGAATCCTAACTGAAAGCCTAAAGTAAACTGTCGTAAAGGAGGTACCGTTGTTGTAGATTGGTTTTCCGGGTCAGCACCGCGATAGTGTGTAAAAGTGAACAGGTTTTGAGTTTGCAGGTATACTCTTCCTGTAAAAGTTTTTGACCATGCGGACGGAATTGTATAGGAAAGATTTACACTTTTGAGCCTGATAAAAGAGGCGTCGCTATATGCCGCATCGCTTTCGATAAAATTGTAAAATGCGTCTACCACAGCAGAATTATCCCCTGTTGTATATTGCTGTGCTATCGCTCCGGTACCGTTCAGTGGGAAATGATTTCCAATTTCGGCAGGCTGATTTGTAAAAGTTCCTGCCAATGAAGAAGAATACAAATAATTTTTGCCTTGTTGTTTGACATACTGAAAAAGAAAATCAAACCCCCAATTTTTATATGACAGCTGATTACCGAAACCGCCATAATATTTGGGAGCTGTATCGACAACTTTTTGACGGTCACTATCGAACGTTATTTGTCCGTCACCATTGTAGTCCTGAAAGGTATACGCACCAGAATCAGGGTCAATTCCTGTATGGTTGAAAACCTTATTTATAAACAATGATTCTCCCACGACCAAGCTATTTGCATAAGTAGAGCTTTCAAGGTTTGGAAATGCCATCAGTTTATTTTTTGGAACTGTCAAGTTTAGAGTTGTTGTCCAGGAAAAATCCTTTTTGCGAAAGTTGACGGTTCGCAATTCCAATTCAAAGCCTGTATTTTGAACGGTCGCATCAAGGTTGGACTGAATTGAAGCAAAGCCGGTTGTACCGGGAAGTGGAACTCCGACCAATTGACTTGACGACTGGTTTTTGAAATATGCTGCCGTTAGAAATATGTTGTCTTTTAAGAAACCCAGTTCTATCGCCACTTCCATTTTTTTATTTGTTTCCCATCCAAAATTGGGATTGAATAAACGTGCTGGTGTTAAGCCAACCACGCCATCATAAAGATATCGCGACACTTCGTATGTATCCAGATACTGGTAATCTCCAATCTGGTCGTTTCCTGTGATTCCATAGCTGCCCCGAAATTTTGCAAAACTCAACACCTCATTATTTTTTAGAAATGATTCATTTGACACTAACCATGCAGCACCGATCGCACCGAAACTTGCAAAACGGTTTTCCGGACCGAAACGACTTGAACCATCGCGTCGACCCGTCAGATTGATAAAGTATTTTTCTTTAAAATTCAGATTTAAACGGGCAAAAACCGCTGTATAATTGTATTCAACAACCTTATGATTGAGTACCGAAACCCTTGTTGCCGCATCAAGGTTATTTATAAGCGCATCACTAGTAAAACCTGAGCCTGATTGTGCCAATTGTGTCGTTTTTTGATTTTGGAATGTAGTTCCGATAAGGAAATTCATCGCGATTTTGCCCCAACTTTTTTCATAACTCAGTTGCGGCTCAATAATCCACGATTTCCCGTTTCCGGAGCTCAGATATAAAGAAGCCTCATGGGTTGAGGTGTCAAAAGGATTGAATATGCTTGTGGGTCTTGTGTAACTTTGCGATAAGCTTGTGTTGTTATATCCCAGGCTCGTTTTTAGTTCAAGTCTCGGAAGTATCTGGTAAGACAACAGTGTATTGGCGATGAGGTTTTGCATGCTGTTCAGATATGTTGCCTGTAAATAGGCAAGAGGATTATCAAAGGTTCCTTCTTCCCAATTTAAGTTGCCGGCAGCGTCATATAGCGCAGGTGCATTTGGTGCCAAGGCATAAGCACGGGCAGTCAAATCCCTACCCGGCAGCGTGTTTTTATCACTGGAATAGTCTGCTGAGAAATTCAGATTAAAACGCTTGTCGGCAGACTTATGGCTTATGCTGCTATGAACCACCCCTTTACTATAATTCGACTCCCCTGGAAACACGGTAGTTTCTTTACGATAGGTTGCGCTAAGCAAATACTGCGTATTTGGATTTCCTCCGGAAACTGATACCTGAACATTGTTTATGTATGCCGTTCCTCCAATCAGTTCCTTTTTCCAATCGGTATAGCGCTTTTGGTCCCATGTTCCGTTGATGTCATATGCATCATCAGGATATTGGGTTATTCCATCATTGGAGAATGCTTCTGCACGCATTGCGAGGTATTGCGGGGTATTCATCAGATCTAAAGTGCGGGTTACTTTTCCAACCGTAGTAAAAGCATTTACATTAAATTTTGTTTCACCAGCCTTACCCTTTTTTGTAGTAATTAATACTACGCCATTTGCCCCACGCGAGCCGTAAATGGCTGTCGCATCTGCATCTTTTAGGACTTCAATACTTTCAATATCGGAAGAATTAATAGTATTGAGAGGGTTTGTTACTCCTAAAATCGCAGTGGATGCAATGGTTGCGTCTCCCAATGATTGTGAAGAATAGGGTAAACCATTTACAATATAAAGCGGTTCATTTCCATCGCCGCGGATACTATTGATACCACGAATTTGTATATTGAAACCACCACCAGGAATACCCGTGGATTGAATAATATTGACACCAGACATACGCCCCTGCATGGCAGCAAGGGGATTATTAACGGGTTGCTTTTCTATGTCTTTGGAAGTGATTTTGGCAATACTTCCCGTACGCTCCTTTTCTTTGACAGAGTAGTAGCCTGCATTGACGCGGACTTCTTGTAAAGAAGTTATGTCTTCCTGTAATTGTATGTTGACAGTTTTACGACCGTTTATGGGAACTATTGCTGTTTTGAATCCTATGAAAGAGACCATCAAAGTATCTGTAGCGGTAGCCGAAAGGATGTATTGCCCGTTGAAGTCGGAGTTAACGGTATTGTTTCTTTTTCCTTTTATGGAAATTGTCACACCGGGTAAAGGGCTAGTACCATCAGTGATGGTGCCGCTTATTTGGATTTGTTGGGGTGGGGACTGTATTTGCCTTAGTACCTTGTTGGCTAGAACAGGAGTGCAGCAGAGGTAAAGTCCGAAAATAAGCGGATACCAAAGTGCTCCCAAGCCTTTGTTTAATGAAATATTTTTCATATGTTTATATTTAATGTTTTTTATCGGTCATATGTAATTCGCAAATAGCTATTGGTGCTTGCATCGCATCAGCGTTATGCTCATTTCATGATATTGGTTTAGTTAAATGAAATGTGAGTTTTGTTTTGCTATGGTCCTCTAGTTTAGCTTGCCGGCGAGTTAGGGGACTTTTTTTGTTTTGTCTTAAAGTCATCCAGTAGAATGTCTTAAAGTCTTTAGGGATAGTGTTTTTTACTATATCATAGGCGTTTTTTAGTTATGAGTTGATGTTGCTGCTAAATAACCTATATCTCAACCATAAATCCACATGCACATCGTTGCTATAAAAAGTATAATTATTCCTATTTGTATTTGTCTGTAGTATTTCATGTGTGTGTGTGTTTTAGTTAGGGGTTATGAGTTGCTGTTGTGGCTAAATTACCTGCACTTTTATTAACAAATTCAAATTAAATTAACTAGGTGTTTTTATTCAAAGGACCTTTCAGTGCAGGTGTTTTAGTAGTAATCGTTTATCGTTGTTCGTCCATCGTTATCGGTTATTGGTCATTGGTCATTGGTTTAAAGTTGGCATAGGTATTCCCGACCAGTTACAAAAAGGGTATTTTCCTAACTGGGATTTATGAATAATGGGTTTAGGGTTTAAAAAGCTCCTTTTGCTCTCATTTCTGAAACAAACTTTAAAATTTTAATGTACCATTTGGAAAATAGAAATAAAGGCAATACTTTTAAAGTGCGAGTTTAAAGAGGGAAAGCTTAAATCTAAGTACCAAAAGAATTTTAGGTTTGGGTTGAGGTTTGATATAGAGGGGATTGTTATTTTATATAATTCCCTTTTTTATATATCAAGGTAGAGTTAAACACATCAGCACTAAAATTCTGATGGGGGAAGTGTCTCTGATAAGAGTACTTCTCGGTGTTTTTCTATCCTAACACAATGTTTATTTCAGTTTTGGGATAACAAAAGGCAGCTTGCTTTTAGCAGGTAGTTAAGGTGGTTTGGTAACGGTTGTACATAAAAAAATCGTTCTCATAATTTATAGGTTTATGGTTATGGAACGATGTATTTCGTGGTATGAAGCATCTTTGCAGAAAAAGCAAGGAGCGGTCTCACACTTTCAATCCGTGGGTGTCCTACGACCCTTACAATAATTAATAATTATTGTATGCAATTGAAAGCATATGTGAGAACCGCTCGCATGCCGTATACAAAAGTAAGAAACTTTTTGACATGGAGCGATTTCACGATACTCTCGTCTGCTAAATAGGACTTTACGGAACGAGAAAACATCGTTTAAATTATGCCAAAAGAGGCTAATTGTCAATTCGCTAGAACAAATATACTAAAATTATTTAATACACCAATATATAGGTGTAAAATTTCACGAAATTAATGATGAAAATTACAGAATATACCATATCGCAATTTGATTTTGACCTGATAAATCATATAAAAACGCTTAGGCTAGAGAAAAAAATCTCACAAGAACAGTTAAGTATAAGTATGGGATTAGCTCGCAGTTTTGTAGGTAATGTGGAGAATATTAATGAATCACATAAGTATTCAACTCGCCATTTAACTTTATTAGCCAGAGCTTTTGGGTATAAAAATATTTCAGACCTGATGAAGTTCCCTACTCCTCAATATGATAGAATTAAAGTAACCGTAAAGCAAACTATGAATGAAAGCGGTACTAAAGCTTTGAGGTCGGAGGTGGTGAAGATTGAGCATTTAAAGTAATTATACTATAATTTAAATGTATTTACGGAAAACCGTAAAATATAACAGAAATAGTTTTAAAGCATTAGACAGAGAATAAAATAGGACAAATAATTTGAGATTTGAAGTAGGAGAAACAACCACAATAGTTAAAAATCTTATCATAATTGCTAAGGCTTTGATTTAATGTTAAATATCCAAAAAGGGGAAAATAACTCTCCCTTTTTTGTTCATCATTTATAGATAAAATCAACAGTTGTAAATTTAAATTTAACACGTTCAAAATCTATAGTGCCCTTAACAAAATAAGAGGCACACAAAGTATTTTGTACTTTCCCATTGCCTAAAATAAGTTCATTCCCTCGCTTTAGAAATGCCATTGGATTTTTATATGTTATTTTTTTATTAACGTCCCGAATAAATGTAAAGCTGGCAAATAATGTATCTCCACGGAATTCTCAGGCGATTTTCCCAACCTTTTTTAGCCTATTAAAAAATTTCATCACCATATACCCAGTTATTTTTCCGTTTTTTAAAGTATTCATTTTTAATTCAATAGTATCATGTTCATATTATAATTAATATCACTAATATCTAGCTGTTAATTTATCCAAAACCTTATTATTTTCGTAAAAATATAATAAGCAAATGAGATACCTAGACATGCTCCCTAATAAAAGTAAATAAAGTAATCACTACACAATTTTTGCTATGAAAAATGCTTATTTATATGTCAGAGTAAGTACCGACGAACAAAAAAGAAAGAGGTTTTCTCTGATTGAACAAGAAGTTATACTCTTTTTACAAGAGGTTTAAATGAGTTTTTCATAAGAAACGAACTAAAAAGGCAGCCAAGATTGTGTCTGCCTTAACTGCACACACTGACGAAAAAAAAAAAAACTGCTACAATTAGTATAACTTATTCACGATGGTATAAATTTGAAAAATTGATCCAGAATAAGTCATTAAAATAAATGTATTAGCTAAAACAATTAAACTATTTAAAAAAAATAAATTCTAAAATCTATTTTTGACTACTTTTATGAACTTTCAAAAAACAAATAAATGAACGATATCCTTAAAAAAAAATTCCCATCCTTCTCAAATGCTCTTCTAATAGACATTAATACAAATGCCCTACAGCAATCTTTTGCTGCTGGAGATGTTATTATGCGAACAGGTCAGTACATAAAAAATACAGTGCTCGTTTTGAGTGGTAAAATAAAAATCTATCGAGAAGATGAAGAAGGCAGCGAATTTTTCATGTATTATTTACAGCCAGGTCAAGCCTGTGCTATTTCTATGATATGTGCAACAAAAAATCAAAAAAGCCAAATTATGGCAAAAGTAGTTGAGGATGTAGAATTAATTATGGTGCCATTGCAATTGATGGATAAATGGATGATGCAACATCGCAGTTGGTATGAATTTGTAATTGATACGTATCGAAGTAGGTTTGAGGAAGTGCTTGATGTAATTGACAGTATTGCTTTTAGAGCAATGGACGAACGCTTGGAATTTTACTTAAAAAGGCATAGAGATGCTTGTGATTGTGATGATTTAAAATTGTCGCATCAAGAAATTGCAACTGAACTCAATACTTCTAGAGAAGTTATTTCTCGATTACTCAAAAAACTAGAGCAACGAGGGGTACTAAAAATGCATCGCAATAATATTGAACTTTTAAAATAAATCTCCCTATGTGATAAATGTTACAGATTGTAAAATTTTAACTAGCAATATTTGCAGTATAAAATTTATAATTATGGAATATATAGGTTATTTTGCGTCAATTCTAATTGGCGTTGCTTTAGGACTGATTGGTGGCGGTGGCTCCATTCTTACTGTGCCCGTTTTAGTTTATTTATTTGCAGTTGAACCCGTACTAGCAACTGCTTATTCGTTGTTTATTGTTGGTCTAACCAGCGCGGTAGGAACTGTTGGCTATTTCAAAAAAGGGTTGGTAAACATAAAAACAGCCATTGTTTTTGGCATCCCATCAATTATCGCCGTTTTTACTACAAGAGCTTTTATCGTTCCTGCAATACCTAAAGAGATCTTTTCAACAGAAAACTTCACACTAACTAAAGATCTTTTTTTAATGTTACTTTTTGCTGTAATCATGGTTATTGCATCTTACACAATGATTAAAAAAGATAAAAAAAATACAATAGAAGAAGCCGGAGAACAAAAATTCAATTATCCATTGATACTTATTGAAGGTGCAATTGTTGGAATTATTACAGGTTTAGTTGGTGCAGGTGGAGGATTTTTAATAATTCCTGCGTTAGTTATTCTGAGTAAATTACCCATGAAAGAAGCGGTTGGAACATCGCTTGTAATTATTGCAGCCAAATCATTAATAGGCTTTTTTGGAGAAGGTGGAGAAAGTATTATTGATTGGCAGTTCTTATTTACCATTTCAGGTTTTGCAATTGTTGGAATTTTTATTGGAACTGCATTATCCAAAAAGATTGATGGTGCAAAACTAAAACCTGCTTTTGGTTGGTTTGTTTTGGTAATGGGTATTTATATCATCACCAAAGAGTTATTCCTAAAATAACACACGTATGTGACAAAAGTCACAATAGTCTGTTTGTAAATTCTTTACGTTTATATTCTCAATAAAAAAATCAAAAAAAATGGCTAATCATTATCAAATACTAATCATCGGTGGTGGAAATGCAGGACTTTCTGTCGCTTCCCAATTACTTATCAAAAGAAGTAATCTAAACATCGGAATCATTGATCCATCTGAAAAACATTATTATCAACCTGCATGGACATTGGTTGGTGCCGGTATATTTGATATTAATAAAACCGTTCGTAATGAAAAAGATGTAATTCCAAAGAATACAACTTGGATCAAAGAGGCTGTAGCTGAATTTATGCCTGATGAAAACAGAGTAAAATGCCTTACAGGTGATGAATTCACTTATGATTACTTAGTGGTTTGTCCCGGGATTCAATTGGATTGGAATAAAATAAAAGGACTTAAGGAAACGCTTGGAAAAAACAATGTTAGCAGCAACTACTCCTTTCAACACGCACCTTACACATGGGAAATGATTGAAAATTTCAAAGGAGGTACGGCAGTTTTCACAAACCCAACAACACCTATCAAATGTGGAGGAGCACCTCACAAAATTATGTATTTGGCTTGCGATTATTGGCGGAAGAAAGGAATTTTGGACAAATGTGATGTTCATTATATTTCTGGAGCAGGCGTAATATTTGGTGTCAAAGAATATGCCGATACATTAAAAAAAGTTGTGGCTAAATATAATATTCACGTTCATTATGGTGCTAATGTTACGGCGATAGATGGTGAAAAGAAAACAGTTGAATTTGAAACCAAAGAAATTGATGAAAACCTAAACCAGAAATTATCTTCTAAAAATGCCGGCTGCTACGGTATAATAGAAAATAGCGCTGATACAGAACTTAAAAAAGTAACATTGAATTTCGATTTATGCCATACAGTTCCACCACAATCAGCTCCTGATTTTATAAAAAATAGTCCATTGCGCGACACCGCAAATCCATTAGGATATGTGGAAATTGACAAAAACACAATGCAGCATACTCGTTTTTCAAATGTATTTGCTCTTGGAGATTGCACCAATGCGCCGTGTAGTAAAACGGGTGCGGCAATTAGAAAACAAGCTCCGGTTGTGGTAGAAAATCTTTTGGCAATTATGGATAATCAAAAAATGACAGCACAATACGATGGCTATAGCGCCTGCCCTATTCCTACTCAATACGGAAAATTAATGTTAGCTGAATTTGATTATACTAATACGCCAAAAATGACTTTTCCAATAAATCAGGCAAAACCAAATTGGGCCATGTGGATCCTTAAAACAAAAGTATTACCTTGGTTATATTGGAATAAAATTTTAAAAGGAACTGCATAATAGTTATTACCCATTTATTTTTTTGTTTGTTATCCCTTTTGAGTAAAATTGAAAGGGATTTTTTTTCCTTATGTGATAAATATCACCATTAAAACCATTTGCTGTCCTCATATTTGCAGAGTGAATATTCACTTACTTATTTTAAAATAAATATAAAATGGAAATTTCAGCAAAACAACTGGAGATAATTAAAGCGGCCGGAAGAATTCTAACTGCATCGGGCGTTAGTGGTTTGACCATAAAAGAGCTTGCCAAAGAAATGCAATTTTCTGAAAGTGCTATTTACAGACATTTTGAAAGCAAAGAGGAAATCATCATTGCCTTACTAGATTTTTTAGCTACAAATATGGATGAAAGATTAACAGCATCGCATTCTATAAATGAAAATCAAAAAGAGCAGTTTGTAAAATTATTTCAAAATCAATATTCATTTTTTAAACAAAATCCACACTTTGTTGTAGCCGTTTTTTCTGATGGCTTAATGAAAGAAAGCCAACGTATCAACGAAATGATTTATAAAATAATGAGTGTCAAAATCAAACATCTAAAACCACTGCTGATTGAAGGGCAGCACTTAGGTGTTTTCACCACTGCCATTTCTGCTGATGATTTAACGCATATCGTAATGGGAACTTTTCGACTCCAAATGTACAAATGGCGCATGGCAGAATTCCAATTTGATATTGAAATCGAAGGAAATAAGATGATACAATCTGTACTTACTTTAATCCATATAAAATTAAAATGAAACTAAACAATCTACATATTAGTGACAAAGCTGTTTCAACATTGCAATTATTTAAAGCAATGGAAGGAAATGTTATTGCGCTTAAAATTTTAAAGAATGAGCAACTCAAAGAACATAGTACAAAAACACCAGCATTATTAGTATGTATTGATGGGAATGTAATTTTTGAGAATGAAAATCATAAAAAAGAAATACTCCTCACAGGTGACTATATAATTATTGAAGCAAATGTAAAACATTGGATAAACGCAAAAATGGACAGCAATTTACTACTCATTAAATAAATTATAATGAAAAATATACTTCAAATACTACTACTCATTTTGCTTGGTTTTCAATCAAAAGCCCAAGATGTGGTTTCATTTAACTCCATTGATCAAGTTTTACATTATGCCGAAAAAAATGCGGCAATACTTAAAATTTCTAGCGAACAAGTGGCATTGTCAAAGTACCAAACTTTAATTTCAAAAATAAATGCGTTTAATCCACGAGCAACGGCTTCGGCTTCGGCTACGGATAATTTACAATTACCTTCTAATTATTTGCCGGCACAAATCTTTGGCG
The DNA here is from genome assembly GCF_900129705.1 of Flavobacterium granuli. Lineage (GTDB taxonomy): Bacteria > Bacteroidota > Bacteroidia > Flavobacteriales > Flavobacteriaceae > Flavobacterium > Flavobacterium granuli. Next base: position 113,645 of record NZ_FQWO01000007.1, read on the forward strand.
GTGTTCCCGGTACGTTCAAAGAAACACAATTTGGACAACAATACGTCAGTACCATTGCTATTACTCCGCAAATTGATCTGATAAATATTCCGGCTTGGCAGAAAATAAAAGCGTCCAAAATCAATGAAAACTATGCCGTCACAACGACTTTATTAGTCAAGAAAAATCTTTTTGAAACTATAGCAACCACCTATTACAACATCGTTTCCATTCAAAAACAAATTGAAATACTACATGCTAATTATTCGAATACTAAAAAGATTGAAGACATTGTTTCTAACAAACAAAAAGAAGGTCTGGCCAGACAACAAGATTTGAATCAAGCGACTGCAAATGTATTGCAGATTGAAGATAAAGAAACACAACTGGCTACTGTCCTACTCCAACAGAATAACATTTTGAAAACAGCCTGCGATATTCCAATTACAACTGTTTTAGAAATAAGTGATACGCAAGAAAATGCAACGGAAAATACTATTTTGGATGTTACCAATACTTTATTGAGTCAACAGAGCAAGTTGCTTCAAGAGGTTTCCAATCAAGAGTTGAAAAGTTTCAATTCCTCCTTTTTTCCAACACTTTCATTAGTGGGAAACTGGACCTATCAAGACAATAGTAATGCGGGCTTTTTTAATCCAAATTCAAATACGTTTCAAGCCTCTTATGTAGGACTTCGATTGAATTATGTACTGCCGGACGCTTCTAAATATCTGCAAAAAAGAAATTTAAAAACAAGTGCTGCGATTGCTAAAGAAAATGCAAAACACAATTCCCTTCAGGAAAACAATCAAAACCAACAGTTGAAATTAGAGCATCAGAAAGCAGTTGACAGTTATGTGATTAACCAAAAAATTACTGCACTGAAAATTGACACCTACACTAAAAATTTAGAAATATACCATCAGGATTTGATTTCGCTTGATAATTTAATGATTTCTTTTAATGATAAATTAAATGCCGAACTTAATCTAAAAGTGATAGCCACCAATATTTCCTATTTGACCACTAAAATCAACCTCAACAACACCATTCAATAATGAAAACAATAGTAAAAAGCACACTAATTTTAGCATCACTTGCACTGCTTTTTTCCTGTGGTAAAAAAACGGAAGAAAGCAAAGTAGAACGCAAAAACATCACCGAAATGGTTTTTGCATCGGGAACTTTAAAAGCCGATGACGAATACAATTTGATGGCACAAACGGAAGGATACATCACCAAAATCAATTTTAATGAAGGCGATGAACTGGCTGTTGGAAAAATTTTGGCTGTAATCGACAATCCGCAAAGTACTATCAATACTAAAAGTGGTTCCAAATTGTTGCAAATCGCAAAAGCAAATACTAGTTCCAATGCGCCACTTTTACAACAATCAAAAGCCAATCTAAACGCAGCAAAATTAAAACTCCAACAAGATGAATTATTAGCTGTTCGATATAAAAAACTCGTTGAAAGTAACAGCATTGCTAAGGTTGAGTACGAAAATATATTGATTGCCGTGAGCAATTCGAGAGCTTCAGTCTCGGCATTGGAACAACAATATCAAAATCTTTTGGTTCAAGCCAATCAGCAAGTAATTGTTCAAAACCAACAACTGGAAAACAGTCTGGTTCTTCAGGATTTTAATGAAGTAAAAGCATTGGTAAACGGCAAAATTTACAAACAGAAAAAGCAAGTGGGCGACTATGTCCGTAAAGGCGATATTATTGCGGTGATTGCCAATAACCAAAAAATTTATGCCAATTTGAATGTCGATGAAAGTAATATGGGAAAGATAAAATTGAACCAGCAAATCGTGGTAAAACTGAACGTAAACAGCGACAAAACCTACAAAGGCGTTATTTCAGAAATACTGTCCACTTTTGATGAGCAATCACAATCCTTCGTTATAAAAGCCATTTTCACGGAACCTATGGATTTTGCCATTTCCGGAACCCAATTAGAAGCTAATATTTTTGTGAATAAAAAGCAAAATGCCTTAGTTATTCCAAGAAGTTTTTTGGGTTATGGTAACAAAGTTTTGGATGAAGACAGAAAACCAATAGCAGTAAAAACAGGGATTGTTTCCTCTGATTATGTTGAAATACTAGCGGGTTTAAAAGAAAATCAAATCGTATTAAAAGAACTGTACTGATGAAAAACTACAAACACAATATCAATTCTGAAATTGCTTTTATCCATTTGATTTCCAAAAAGAAACAGACGATGGTCGCTGCATTAGGAGTTACGGTTGGGATTGCCATTTTTATTTTTATGAATTCGCTGATGTATGGTTTTGAAGTATATTCTGTTGAAAGTTTATTTAAATCGACGCCACATTTACGCATTTATAAAGAAGAACACATCAGTCAGCCCTTAATTAAAACCAGCAAAACCGATTTAGCTTTGCTCACCAATCCTAAAATCACGAAAGAAAGCAAAAAATTAATCAATCCGAATTTAATCATTGAAGCGCTGAAAAAACAACCTGAGGTAATCGGCGTAACGCCAAATGTTTCGGCAAATGTGTTTTACAATAATGGAGAAGCACAAGTAACGGGAAGAACTTCCGGCGTGAATATCGAAGAGCAAAATACGATGTTTCAATTGGAACAATACATTGTTGAAGGTAAATATTCCGACTTAAAAGCCAATCAAAACGGAATCATTCTAGGAGTTGGAATTGCTGAAAAACTGAATGTTCGGTTGGCTGATAATATTTCGGTGACTACAGCTTATGGCGTTTCTAAAGTGATGAAAGTGGTCGCGTTATTGAAAACCGGAGTTACAAATACCGACAAAACACTATCGTATACCAACATTTCGGCAGCGCAACAACTCAACAAACAGGGCGCGAGTTTCATAACCGATATATATGTGAATATCAATGATTATGAAACAGCTAAAAAACTAATTCCAAAATTCAAACAGTTAAGTGGATATGAAGTTGAAGATTGGGAAACAGCCAACGCTTCGGCAGCGGCAGCGAATAAAATCAGGAAAATGATGGCTATGGCTATTTCTTTTTCGATCATGCTGGTAGCAGCTTTTGGCATTTACAATATTTTGAATATGACTATCATGGAAAAACTGAATGATATTGCGATTCTCAAAGCGATTGGATTTTCAGGCAAAGATGTCATCCGAATTTTTGTAAAAGAAGCCATTGTTATTGGATTAATCGGGATTGCATTTGGTTTGGTGTTAGCGATGCTTTTAGTGAAAGTAATGGGTAATATGTGGGTTGGCGGCGATATTGGTTTTTTCCCGATTCGATTTTTTCCAAAATTCTTTGGCTTAGGAATAGGATTCGGATTAATCGTAACCACATTGGCGGGATATATTCCGGCTAGAAAAGCAGCTAAATTAGATCCTATAACAATTTTTAGAAAATGATACAATCAGAACTATTATTACAAGCAAAAGGAGTTAGTAAATATTTTTACGAACCCGAAAAATTTAAGGTATTGAATGATATTTCTTTTGACATTCACAAAGGAGAATTTGTAACTATGGTAGGAAAATCAGGTTCGGGAAAATCGACTTTATTATACCTTCTCTCAACAATGGATACAGATTATGAAGGGAATATTATTTTAGACGGTGAAAATTTAACCAAAAAAACAAAAGAACAGTTAGCTGCCATTCGCAATGAAAAAATAGGTTTTGTTTTTCAGTTCCATTATTTATTACCTGAATTTTCAAGTTTAAAAAACGTGATGATTCCCGCACTCAAATTAGGAAAATATTCTAAAGAAGAAATTGAATCAAGAGCGTATTCCATTTTAGAAAAATTAGATTTGAAAGACCAAGCATTAAAACCCGCTTCCAAACTTTCAGGTGGACAACAACAGCGCGTTGCCATTGCCAGAGCCTTAATAAACGATCCGAAAATCATTATGGGCGACGAACCAACAGGAAATTTAGACAGTAAAAATGCAGCAATTGTTTTTGATTTGTTCAAACATCTGACGACCGAATTTAATCAAACGGTACTTGCGGTAACCCACGACAATGATTTTGCAAAAGCCAGTGATAGAATTATTGAAATGGCCGATGGTATTATTTTATAAACAATGACATTTATCAGTGTTTTTTATTTAAAGTAAAAAGTACCATTAAAACCCATTAAAGCACCACATACCTGTTCTTGAATTTGATTTAATTTGTATAATTAAAATTTATAACAAAATGTCAAGTCATTATCAAATAGTAATCATAGGTGGAGGAAATGCTGGTCTTTCAGTAGCTTCGCAATTACTTCGAAAAAGAAGCAATTTAAATATTGCAATTATTGAACCTTCCGAGAAACATTACTATCAGCCAGCTTGGACTTTAGTTGGTGCAGGAGTTTATGATATCAATAAAACGGTAAAGAAGGAAAAGGATTTTATACCAAAAGGAACTACTTGGATAAAAGAAGCAGTAACTAAATTTGAACCGCAACTGAATACAGTCGTTTGTACTAATGGTAAAGAAATTAGTTATGATTTTTTAATTGTATGTCCAGGCATACAATTAGATTGGGGAAAAATTAAAGGTTTGAAAGAAACGTTAGGAAAAAATAATGTAAGCAGTAATTATTCTTTTGAATTTGCACCGAAAACATGGGAGTTCATAAAAAACTTCGAAGGAGGAACAGCAATTTTTACCAATCCGAAGGGCGCTATAAAATGTGGTGGAGCACCCCATAAAGTTATGTATTTAGCGGTCGATTATTGGCGTAAAAAAGGAATCCTCGATAAATGTGATGTTCATTACCTTTCTGGTGGAAGTATCATTTTTGGAATAAAAGAATACGCAAAAACTTTGGACGAAGTAGTAAAAAGAGGAAATATAAAAACTCATTTTAAAGTAGATGTTACTGAAATTGATGGGGATAAAAAAATTGCGTTTTACGAACAGGAAAATAGCAACGGTGAAGTAGAACGAAAATCAATTCCATTTGATTTATGCCATGCTGTACCCCCACAATCAGCACCAGACTTTATTAAAGAAAGCCCACTCACGAATCTGACAATCCCATTAGGATATGTTGATGTTGACAAATATACAATGCAACACAATAAGTTTTCAAATGTATTTTCATTGGGAGACAGCTCAAGCGCCCCTTGCGGAAAATCAGGTGCAGCCATACGCAAACAAGCTCCTGTAGTTGTTGCAAATGTACTTTCGATACTAGACAATAAACAACCTACAGCAAAATACGATGGTTATGCAGCTTGCCCAATTCCTACTCAATACGGAAAATTAATGTTAGCTGAGTTTGATTACAGCAATACTCCGAAAATGTCTTTTCCTATTGATCAAGCAAAACCAAGATGGTCAATGTGGATATTAAAAACAAAAGTTTTACCCTGGCTATATTGGAATAAAATATTGAAAGGAACAGCGTAATAGATATCTTTTTAAAAATAAAAAGTACCACTATTAACTCTTTTTTTTTAATTATCTTTAAAAGAATTCTACAATATAATTTTAATACAAATAATTATGGCTTTTCAAATGAAACATACCTTTTCAAAGCAGATCCTTTTTGTAGCATTAACTTTCCTTTTACCATTAACGGCAAGTGCTCAAACGGATAGTGGAGTAAGTTTTTTTCCAAATAAATCAATAGGTTTTTTAGGATTAATGATGAGCTTAATTATAATAATTGTTGGGCTGGTATTCCTTTTAGTTCTAAAACTAAATACTGTTGCTACTCATTTTCTAAATGATAAAAATTTGGCTAAAAAAGATAAATTTAAAAAATACTTCAATAACTTAAGTGCTTCAGAAATTGAAATTTTAAAAAGGAAACAAAATCAATCCAATAAAATCATATCAGTTCTGATTCTCGGTGTTATTTCACTGCTTCCGCAAGTAACTTTTGCACAAACTGCACCTGCAAATAGAGCACATTTATTTTCTGAACCGGGAGTTATTATTACTTTAGTTTTGGTATTTATTCCTTTATTTTTCGCTCTTTTATATTTAGCGATAAAAGTAAACAAGGGATTTAATCAGTTCTTCAACTCACAAAAAATAAAAGAAGCTGAAGAATTAGCAGCATATCTTTCTAGTCCAGAAAACATTCCTCCAATTGAAAAATTAGAAGAACTGAAACAAAAACTGGATTATAGCCTATCATCAACCGAATTATCCGGCACTGAAATAGCTGAAGACAAAAAAGGATTACTGAAAAGCATTAGTTCAGAAACAAATTATCGTTATTTTGCTATAAAACGTCCCCCAATAAAACGCCCTAAAATTGATCCACAACTGACTAAATTGATTTTATGGTTTTTGGGCACAGCTGTATTTTGGTTGTTTATAGGAAGTAGTGTTGGTGAATATGTAGGTATTAAATTTATTGCACCGGATGCAGATACCTTCAGTTGGTTGAGCATAGGAAGACTTAGAGCAGTTCATACCAATTTAGTTTTTTGGGCTTGGGCTACTATCGGAATCATGGGATTGGGTTATTATATCGTTCCAATGGTGAGTAATGCCCCTTTGCACAGTATAAAAAATGGCTGGACGGCTTTGATATGTGTGAATGTAGCGATGTTGGTTGGTGGCATATCTTTAATGGCTGGAATTAATAATGGTGGTGGTGAATATCGTGAAATTATTTGGCCAATAATGGCAGTATGGGCTTATGGTTTGATGCTTACCGTGATTAACTTTATTAAAACTGTAGCAAAAAGAACCACACATGAAATATACATCTCTAATTGGTTCATTATTGCTTCGTACATTTTCATCCTTATTGTTGCTATAATTGCTTATATCCCAATGGGGCAAGATGGTATTGGTGAAACCATAGTGCAAGGATATTATATGCATCAGGCCGTTGGAATGTGGTTTATGTTTTCTATGCTTGGGGTCTTATATTACCTGCTGCCACAACAACTGAACAAACCTATCTATTCCTACAGTTTAGGAGTGCTGGCCTTTTGGTCACAAATTCTTTTTTATACTGTAATTGGAACTCATCATTTTGTTTTTAGTGCGTTACCTTGGTGGCTGCAAACTGTTGCTATTGTTGGAAGCGTTGGTATGCTTATTCCAGTTACCGCTGGTACCATAAATTATCTAATGACATTTAGAGGTTCTTGGGGAAAAATAAGTAATAGTTATTCCCTTCCATTCTTCTTTGTGGGTGTTATCTATTATTTTACAGGTTCTTTCCAAGGTACTGCGGAAGCCTTCAGATCTACTAATCTAATTTGGCATTTTACTGATTTTACTATTGCTCACTCTCATATAACCATGTATGGTATCATTACCTTTTTATTGTTTGGAAGTATTTATGCCATTGTGCCAAGACTTACTGGTAAAGAACCACCACAGCTGGGTGTTGGTGCTCATTTTTGGTTGGCTTTAATAGGCTTACAATTTTACACCATACCACTTATGATTGGTGGTACGCTCAAAGGATTGATGTGGGCAGAAGGAAAACCATTTATTGATAGTGTGGTAATGATGGGCCCGTATTGGTTGTGGAGAGCTATCGGAGGAACGTTAATGTGGCTTTCTCATATTGTTTTGGCTTACAATATGTATAAAATGATGAAACCTACAATTGAGATTGATATAAAAGAAAAAGCATTTGAATTGATCAATCAAAATATTGACACGAATGCAGTTGAAACTAAAATATAAATAACGATGAGTCTATTTCACGAACATAAGAAACTCTTTTCACTTGCTACAATTCTTTTTGGTACACTAACGCTTTTTGTTGCCGTTCTTCCATCACAATACAATCAAGAAAATAATGCCCCATTATATGGAAGTATTCCGCTTACTAAAGAGCAAGAAGCCGGACGACAAATTTACATTCGAGAGGGATGTGTCGGGTGTCACTCGCAACAAGTTCGAAATGTAGATATGGATAAAACTTGGGGCGACAGACCCGGGATAGCAGCTGACTATGCTCTAAGTACGCGAAAAAGTATCTGGCAAAATGCTGGAACTTTAATGGGTACAGAACGAACCGGTCCGGATTTAACCAATATTGGTGTAAGGCAACCGAGCCAGGATTGGCATTTGGTTCACTTATACAACCCCAGGACTGTCATGCCTCAATCCATTATGGCACCTTATCCCTGGTTATTTAAAATTAAATCAAAAGCAGAAAAAGGGGATATAAAAGTGAATGTACCTAGTGAATTTATGCATGGTAAAATTGGAGATGTAGTAGCTACTGAAGAGGCATTAAATTTAGTAGCGTATCTTCAATCATTAAAACAAGTAAAATTACCGGATGGCACACCTAATCCAGATTTTCTTTATAAAAAAGAGAAAAAAGAAACAGATGGTACGACAGGTGCTGGTGCAAAGGAATTAGATGGTGCCGAATTATATGCTGCCCAATGTATGAGTTGTCATCAGCAAAATGGTGAAGGTCTAAAAGGTGCTTTTCCTCCTTTAAAAGGAAGTAAAATAGTATTAGATGACAATCCTGAAATTATGGTAGGTATCATTATGAATGGCTATGACGCAAGAGAAGATTATGGAGTAATGCCCGCAGTAGGAACTAACGGAAATTTAAAAGCGGAAGAAGTTGCAGCCATAATGAACCATGAGAAAACAAGTTGGGGAAACACAGCTAAAAAGGTAACACCGGAACAAGTACAAAAATTAATGGATCTCGCAAAATTAAGTGCACCTAAACAATAAGTAAGATGAAAAAGTCACTATTTTCTATTCTGTTTTCAATACTATCAATAGCAACTTATGCCTGTCCGATGTGTGAAAAGCAACAGCCCAAAATTTTAAGAGGTATAGCACATGGTGCAGGTCCCGAAAGTAACTTGGACTATGTTATTGTATGGACTATGGTGGCTACCGTTCTTGTTACCTTATTTTTTGCCATAAAATATTTGGTAAAACCAAAAGAAACCGATGCAAATCATATAAAAAGAACCGTTATAAATTTCGAATAAAATGGACAGTAAAAGCAAAATAATTATATTTGTAGATGATGAAATTCAACCCATCGGAGAATTTGATGCCCCTGTAAATTTTGAGTTAGATACTCGAAAACTGACTGATGGTTTACATCAACTAAAAATAGTTAGTAAGGATCCATCTGGTAAAGAAGGCATCAGAATAATTCCTTTTACCGTTCGAAACGGTCCCGCTATTACCCTAGATGGATTAAAAGACAATGATGTTGTTGATGGAATTTTACCTATGATGATTAATGCCTATGGAAAAGGAAATCAAAAACAATTTTTAATTTTTGGAAGCGAGACGCCTAAAAATGTACCGTCTTGGTTGTGGGCTGCTATAATTGTTTTTGTTGCTTGGGCAATTTATTATATAATAACTTCTTTAGGATAATTAATTTATGAATGAAATTAAAAATATCAAATGTAGTGAAGTAACACAAAATGAACTAAAGTTTGCGGTGTATCATACTTCGGATTTTTTACCTTTTATGCAAAAATTAAATATTCCGCACCGCCATAATTATTACATGATTTTGCTTAATGAAAAAAATACAGGATCACAATTGATTGATTTTAAAGAATCTCCCATTGAACCGCTATCTGTAACATGTATGTATAATGGACAAATTCACCAATGGCTGGATTTTGATAAAATTGAGGGATATATATTAGTATTCGAAAGTGATTTTTTTGCACTTCGGTATCAAAACTATCAGTTGAGCGAGTTTTCGTTTCTCACCTATCGTCATAAGCAGCCCTATTTAAAAATTGCTGTAGAAAAATTTGAACGCTTAAAATCAATTGCAATATGGATGTTAAATGAATATAAAACCAATGAAGCTGATTATGAGAAAAGTTTACGTTCCCTGCTTAATTTATTATTAATAGATTTAAACCGATTGTTTGAACCTATACCTAAAAACACTGAATTCAGTCAATCCTTGCAACTTGTTCATCATTTTGAAGAACTGATAGACAAACATTATAAACAAAAACACTTTGTAAAAGAGTATGCTTCCATAATGTATATTCGTCCCAATTACCTCAATTCCGTTTGCAACGATGTTGTAAATATAGCAGCCGGGGAATTAATTAGAAATAGAATCCTGCTAGAAGCCAAGCGCTTACTTATCCACGAACAAAAAACAGTTGCTGAAATTGCTTATGAATTAGGCTTTGAAGACAATTCCTATTTTGGTCGCTTCTTCAAGAAGTATGAAAACATAACCCCTGATGCATTCAAACGGAAATTTATTAATACAAGTCAATTCTACCAACTTTAAACAAACAAGTTCTTGTTAAGTAACAATTATCACACACTACCTTGTCTTTAAAAACTATTTTTGATTAAAATATTAAATATGCTTCAATTCTTAAAAAATATATTTTCATTCAAATGTCCCCGATGCCATAAAGGAAACTTGTTCATAAACAAATGGTATAATATCACCGATGGTAATAAAATGGTCGAAAAATGTTCCTCCTGCAGTCAGCGCACTGAATTAGAACCTGGGTTTTATCAAGGCACTGGTTATGTAAGTTATGGATTAACGGTTGGTATATCAATAGTAACTTTTATCGCATGGATTGCTGCTACAGGTTACGGTTTCAAAAATAAAGAAGTGTTGTTATGGTTTCCTCTAAATGTAATACTGCTTATCGCACTTCAACCGTGGTTAATGCGTTTATCAAGAGTGTTGTGGTTGACAATGTTTTTTCATGGTGATGATAAATTTCACCCCAATAATACTAAAAAATAATTACTTATGGACGTAGAGATTCTTGCTCGAATTCAGTTTGCTTTCACCATTGCTTTTCATTATATCTATCCTCCTTTAAGCATTGGGATCGGTTTGATTATGGTTCTTACTGAAGGACTTTACCTTAAAACCGGAAATAAAGAATATGAAATTTTAACGCGCTTTTGGATCAAAATATTTGCTTTAACATTTGGTATTGGTGTGGCTACCGGCATTATCATGGAATTTGAATTTGGTACCAATTGGGCCGTATATTCAAGATATGTAGGCGATATTTTTGGTAGTGCTTTAGCTGCCGAAGGTTTATTTGCTTTTGGTTTAGAAAGTACTTTTTTGGGGGTTTTGCTTTTTGGATGGAATAGAGTGAAGCCTTGGGTCCATTTTGTTTCTACAGTAGGTGTTTTTTTAGGTTCCATGTTTTCGGCAGTTTGGATTGTAGTCGCTAATTCCTGGCAACAAACTCCAGCAGGATTTCACATTGTAGGTGAAGGATTAATGGCGCGTGCCGAAGTAACTGATTTTTGGGCCATGGTGTTCAATCCTTCCAGTGTAGACCGAATCATTCATACTTGGCAAGGAGCGATTTTGGCGGGAGCATTTTTGGTGTTAAGTGTTCATGCTTATTATATCAGGAAAGGGCGCTATATCCAAATTTCTAAAAAAGCATTTAAAATAGCACTTGTTGTTGCCACTATTTTTTCTTTAGGTCAGTTAGTGTCAGGGCACAGTTCAGCAGATGGCGTGGCGGTAAACCAACCCGCAAAATTAGCGGCAATGGAAGGGCATTTCGAAAAATCAGCACCTGCCGATTTGTATCTTTTGGGATGGGTTGATAAAGACAAACAAAAAGTTACCGGGATTGGTATTCCTGGTGGGCTATCGTTTTTAGTGCACCAAGATTTTAAAGCGCCGATTACGGGGTTGAATAGTTTTCCGGTGGAAGACCGACCAAGCCAGATTAATGCTGTTTTTCAGTTTTATCATATTATGATTGCTATTGGGATGGCTTTAATTGGATTATCATTGTTTGCTTGTTTTATGTGGTGGCGTGGAAAATTATTTGAAACTAAATGGCTGTTGTGGATTTTTTCGTTCGCTGTAATTTTACCACAAATAGCCAACCAAGTAGGATGGTTTGCAGCCGAAATGGGAAGACAACCTTGGGTAGTTTATGGTCTGTTACGAACCGATAAAGCTTTTTCACAAGAAGTGACTTCCAGTCACATCCTCTTTTCTTTAATCTTATTTTTAGTGGTTTATACGATCCTTTTTGTTTTATTCATCTATATGGTCAACAAAAAAATCAAACACGGCCCTTATGAAGAAGCTCAGAAACCGGTAAATTTCACAACCATTTAAAAAACTTAAAAATTATCAATTATGGAATATTTTTTAGGAGTTGATTATCCTACTTTATGGTATTTAGTCATAGGCCTTTTATTTTCAGGTTATGCCATTTTAGAAGGGTTTGATTTTGGAGCCGGTGCCTGGCATCTATTTTTAAAAAAAGATTTAAGTCGCAGAATTGCTATCAATGCAATTGCTCCTGTTTGGGATGCTAATCAAGTATGGCTCGTTATTGGTGGTGGTGCTTTATTTGCTGGGTTTCCGGTAATGTACGCCACAATGTTATCGGCAATGTATGTTCCCTTTATGCTCTTTCTAATGTTTAATGTACTTCGTGCCGTAGCTATCAAATTTAGAAGTGATGAAGAAATGCTTTGGTGGAGAAAAACTTGGGATTACGTATACAGTATTTCCAGTATTATGATTTCATTTTTGCTTGGTGTAGTTTTAGGTAATATTTTACAAGGCTTTGCACTGGGACCCAATTTCGCTTACAAAGGCGATATGTTTTTCTCTTTCTTAAGTCCTTACGCAATAATGGTTGGGTTGACCACTTTATCGCTATTTATGACCCAAGGCGCTATTTATTTATTACTAAAAACAGAAGGAAGACTTCATGCAAGACTTACTTTCTTATTGAAAAAAGGAATGATATTTTTCATCATAAGCTTCGGTATTACCACACTTTACACTTTAGTTTTTATACCGGAAGTTACCGCAAATTTCAGAGCAAATCCACTTTATTTCGTTGTTCCGTTAATTTCTTTCTTGGCTGTAGCCAATGTTCCGCGTTTAGCATCAAAAAAAAGATATATGCTCGCACTGGTTTTTTCCTCTCTGACAATGGCGTTTTTGCTTGTTTTGGTTGCTTTACAATTGTATCCAACATTATTAATTTCTACCATCGATCCAAAGTATAGCGTAACCATTTATAATGCCGCATCGTCGCAAAAATCATTAGGAATCATGTTGACTATTGTGGTGATTGGCACGCCCCTCCTTGCAGCTTATTTTATCTTTTTATACCGCACATTCAACGGAAAAGTGAAACTAGATGATACAAGTTATTAATTCGAAATAGCATTTTATTTTAATCCGTAAAAAAATAAAGAATACGCAAATATGAAAAATTTTTGGAATGAACGATACAGCGAAAGAGAATATGTTTATGGAGAAGAACCTAATGTTTTTTTCGCTGAACAACTCCAACAGTTAGCTCCCGGAAAAATCATTCTACCCTGTGAAGGCGAAGGAAGAAATGCCGTTTATGCTGCTGCCAATGGATGGGAAGTACATGCTTTTGATACCAGTATAATAGGAAAATCAAAAGCAATTCAATTAGCTACTCGTAAAGATGTATCCATTAATTATACTATTGAAGATGCTGTCACGGTAACTTATGAAAAAAATACTATTGATGCAGTTACTTTTATCTATGCCCATTTCCCTGCGTCAATTCGAAAAAAAATACACCAAAAAGCAATCACTTGGTTGAAGCCCGGAGGCAAAATTATAATAGAAGCCTTTAATCCGAATCAATTGCAAAATAACTCTGGTGGACCTAAGGATTTGGCGATGCTTTACACAAAAGAAATGATACTTGAAGATTTTGAAGAATTAAATTGTGATATCAGCGAAATTCAAAGTGTAGCATTAAATGAAGGTGAATTTCATAAGGGCAAAGCCGATATCATTCGATTTGTTGGAACCAAAAAATAAAGAACCAACTAATAACTGAACGTGACTTTTATCACCTTACACACAAAAATTATACTTTAAATTTGTTCAAGATTACAAAAATCTCTTGTTAACTCACTTCTCTTTTGAAAACAGTACTGAAATATACAATTTTAACGGTATTTTTAATATCCATTTTATTTTATAATTTAAGAATGACTTATTCTATTCTTGATTTTTCATTAAATAATACTGACTTTACCGAAAAATATTGCGAAAACAAGGATAAACCAATCTTGAAATGTAATGGAAAGTGTGCTTTGGAAAAAATAGCGAAAGCAACTGAAAACCAAAATCCTGATAAAGATATTAGTATTGAAAAAGAAATAGTACTCTTTTTTCAACCCATCGAAATTATTGAATTCAAATTGTTTATTTCAATAAAAAATAACATCCAAACAAAATGTAAGCTGCATAATTTCAATAGTTTTGGAAATAATTTTCACCCTCCACAAAACTTTTTTTCATTTTCGTAAATTAAAAAAATCCTATCAATTTTAAAACTTTAAAATGAAAAATACATTCATTGTGGCTTTGCTATGGTGTTCTGTTTTATCTTTTGGACAAACCAAAGAAACTACAAACAAGCAAGATACAGTAAACAAAAAAACGATATTATTAAATGAGGTTATCGTTACCGGAAACACAAAAACGGACCCAACACTTACTATCGTAAAACAAGATTACAAGGAAAAAGTAGTCCAACCAAAAAATGCAGGGGAATTATTCAGTGATATCAACGGTTTTTCTTTGATTAAAAGAGGAAGCTATGCCGTAGATCCCGCTTTTAGAGCAAGTCAGTACGAACAGTTAAATGTCCAGTTCGATGGTGGAACCAAAGCATCGCACGCCTGCCCCAACCGAATGGATCCGATTACCACATTAGTAAATCCTGAGGAAGTCAGCAAAATAGAAATTATCAAAGGTCCCTTTTCGGTTCGCTATGGAAATACTTTTGGAGGAGTCGTAAATTTAGTGACTAGAAACGCTAAGGATAGTGATAAAAAAGTATCCGGTTCCTTATCTTCTGGTTATGAAAGTAATGGCAATTCATTAGTAAACATGCTACATTTAGCCGGAAACTTTGGCAAATTTGATATATCAGGAAATCTGAGTTATCGAGATTATGGGAATTATAAAGATGGTGACGGTACTGAAATCCCCTCTTCTTTTAAAAGTACCAGCTATGGACTAAAAGTAGGCTATAATTTTACTGATAATCAAAGATTACAAGCCAATTTTCGTCAGAATTTTGGAAGAGATGTTCTTCATGCCGGATTGTCTATGGATACTGACATTGATGACAGCTCCATTGGAAGTTTAGATTACAAATGGATAAGCGACAGTAAAACATTCAAAGGATTATCTGCTAAAGTCTATTATTCTTTTGTAGATCACTTGATGAGTAATACAAGAAGAGCTGCTTATGCCAGTACCGAAGCGTCTTCCGCAGTAAATGCCACGACTTATGGAGGAAAACTGGAAGCAGAATGGAATTTTACTGAACGTTGGAAACTTTTCACTGGTCTTGATATGGTTAATATTTCTCGTGAAGGCGGACGAGATCGACTGGTCAAAAGAAATATGGCGGGCATGGTATTACCAACTCCAATGGCTTATTATGACAAAGTATGGCAAGACAGTTACAATAATACTTTTGGAACCTTTGCGGAAGCTAAGTGGTTTGCTTCTGAAAAATCAATTTTCAATATAGGGGCAAGAATAGATTTTGTTACGTCTGAAGCAAGGGATCTAGATCCTAATTTTGCAGCATTGTATCCAAATTTAGAACAAAGAAATGAGGCTAACTTCAGCGGAACCATTTCGTATAAAAGATTACTTTCTCCAGATTATACTTTGGAAATTGCCTACGGGAGAGGAACTCGTGCTGCCAATATTGAGGAGCGTTATATTTCCTATTTCAATATCGGTCGTGACCCTTACGAATACATTGGAAATCCAAATCTAAAAGCGGAAACCAATAATCAGTTTGAATTAGGTTTGACAGGAAAAGAAACTATTTCTGGTTTTTTTGAACAAATAAAATTCGGAAGTTCCATTTACTATTCTATCTATGAAAATTATATTATGGGAGTGGTTGATGAAACCTTAATTAGAAAATACAACCCTACTACTCCACCTATCCATCCAAAAGTTTTTAGAAATATTGAAAATGCTTTCAAAACAGGATTCGAAATCTTTGGAGATATAAAATTTGCAACGCATTTTAATTTCCTGACGGAAGTCGCTTATGTTTACACAGAGAATAAAGATTATCAGGAGAGTTTACCCCTTACACCGCCTTTGGTAACCCGATTGAAACTTGGTTTTGAAAAGGACATTTTTTGGGCAGCAATTCATTATACATTGACTGCTGAGCAAAATAAAATCTCAAAATCCTATGATGAAATTCCAACTTCAGGATATGAAATCATGGACATAAAAGCGGGTGTTACTCCTATAAAAGACCTAAATCTAGGAATGGGAATTTTGAATCTTTTTGACAAGCAGTACAACAATCATTTAAGTTATACTTTCAACGGCCAAACTGGATTTTCAAGAACTCCAATAACCGAAATAGGAAGAAATTTTACCGTTTTTGTGAATTATACATTTTAGCAAAATCCAAAGAATAAAACAGATTCTTATGCCCTGACTACTTTAGAAAAGTGGAGTCCTAAAAGGTAGAGATGCTCTCAAAATGAGCTACTCTACCTTTTTAAATTAAAAAACAAAAAAAAATTCAACCTACATACGCTTTTTTTTAAAAAAAATTAAGAACCTCTTACAAAACAGGAAATTGGTAACGATATCGTAAAAATAATTCCTTCAAAAAAATTAATTAGTTTTAATTCTATGATTAACTCAAATAATATGATAAAAGCTATAACTTGAATAAATTATTAATCATTAGTAAAACATAATTTTATTTTGTAATTTTAATTCTTATTAGTTTAATTATCAAGTCAATAACAAATATTAATTTAAAAATTAAATAAATGAAACTCTCAAAAGAATTATTAAATGGAATTATTATTTTCATTGGAATAGGAGTATATTTTTTACTAATTAATATATTTGGTTTTTCTGATATAATGTATTTACGGTACTTTAATGTATTTTTTATTTTTTACGGAATTAATAGAACTCTAAAAATGAAACTGGCAGAAGGCAAAATAAATTTTGCATCTGATTCCATTTCAGCATTAAGTACAGGATTAATAGGAGTGCTCTTAAGCGTAATAGGATTAGTAATCTACAGCTATATAAAAGGAGGCGATGCTTATATGGAAGCATTACCCAAAAATTTTTGGTTAGGTGGAAATTCATCCATAAATGTCTGTATAATTTGTACACTTATTGAAGGTATAGCATCTTCAGTAATTGTTACGATGCTACTTATGTTTTATTGGAATAACCGTCTTAAAACGGAATAAAATTGGCTAAAAATTATTTAAAATTATCCAATCACTGAATTTATTTGCTTTGCTTACTTGCAACTAATTTCTATCATTCAATATGATTAATTTAAATTAAGATTTACGCTAAAAAATAGTACTTTTTTTTTCTGCTCCACTAAAAATTATTGCTAATGGTACTCCAAAATTATTTTAGTTTATAAACTGGGCATGCTAACCTAGCCATCAAAGGAAATTAAAAAATAAAACTTAATTTCAGCTTCTAAAACAAATGCACAAAATTTATGGGAAAGCTCATAAAAAGAAAGCGGTTCAATTAAGTTATTATTTAACATACCTATCAGAACTTGTCAAATAGTTAGGTGAACAGTAGATAAAGAGTTGTCAATTCTTTTATCATTCTAGCTAATTATTCCCATCCCCATTTTTTAAATATAGCATGCCCTTCCTTTGAAAGCATAAACTCAATAAATAACTGTGCCTCTGCCTTTTGTCTAGTAACAGTAGTTATTGCAATAGGAGTACCTCTATAAACCGTATTTCTGGCAGGAATCGTAACTAACGTTGAGACATCTTTTAATCTCAAATACCAAGATGTATAACTAATAAATGCATCATAAGTATTATCTTCTTTCCATGCTTTAATAGCCATTGCTGTATTAGGGAAAGATTTGTAAATATTTTTTTGAATTCCTCCTATCAGATTTTGTCTGCCAGCTAAATCTTCCCACATACCTAATTGCCCTGCACCATTCACATCTAAAATTCGAATACCTACTTTAGTCAGGTCTTTTAATGAAGTAATATTTTTAGGATTGTTTGGACGTACTAAAATTGCAGCGCCTCTTTTATATAATTCCGTTCGTGTAGCGGTATCAATTAAACCTTCATGCTGCATAGTAAATTGTGTAAGCATATACTCTGATCCTCCAAAAATTAGATCAGCATTTTGTTTAGCTCTTTGAATCCATTCCACTTCGGGACCTGCTTTTACTTTTACAGGAATAGAAGTTTTATTTGAAAATATTTTTGCACATTCCTCTATTGCAGCTGCTGGACCTCCAGGGCCATAAACATACAATGTATCCGTTTGAGCTCTTAGTATACTAGAAAAACCAATCAATAGAATTAGAATAAAATACCTGACTTTCATTTTAAAATGTTTTTAAATTTCTAAAAATTGTTTTCTTAAATTCTAAATCAAATTACAGTAAATTGAAAACCCAAACTTCCTTTAAACAACCAAATTTAAAATTTTATTTTTAAACTCTAAATTACTTAGTACAATTTATTATTGATTGAATATTATTTTTAAATAGTATATAGCAAATAACTTATATATTTCTAATTCATAGCTAAATGGCTTACAATAAATTCTACAAATCTAATAATAGTAAAAATCTATTATAAAAAAAATATTATAATTTTTTTCTATTTAATGTGACTAAAGTCACCTTTAGTAAGATTTATCTAAATTATATTTGCATCAGTAAATTAATAATCAAAAAATAATATTATGGAAGAGAAAGCATTTTTAATGCCAAGAATTGGCGATATGGCTCCAGATTTTGAAGCTGTAACAACTACAGGAAAATTAAAATTTTCAGAATACAATAAAGGTAGTTGGGTTGTATTTTTTTCGCATCCTGCTGATTTCACACCAGTTTGTACAACAGAAATGAGTGGTTTTGCTCTTGAAAAAGATTTTTTTGCAGAACACAATACTAAACTGATGGGTTTGAGTATTGATAGTATCCACTCTCATATTGCGTGGGTTAATGCAGTTCATGAAAAAACAGGCGTTTTATTTGAATTCCCGATAGTTGCCGATATTAGTATGGAGGTTTCAAAATTATACGGAATGCTACAACCAGGAGAAAGTGAAACTGCCGCTGTTAGAGCCGTTTTCATTATGGATCCAGAAGGAAAAGTACGTTTGATCATGTACTACCCATTAAATGTAGGTAGAAACATGGCAGAGATTAAACGCTCTCTACTGGCTTTACAAACTTCAGATGAGCATAAAGTAGCCATGCCTCTTGATTGGCAACCGGGCGATAAAGTAATTATCCCAGCGCCTAAAACTGTGGAAGCTTTAGCAGAAAGAAAGAAAAGTAATTTAGAAATGGTGGACTGGTATTTAGCCAAAAAATCACTTTAAATAACTCTAATCTTTCATTAATTAAAACCATCCTTGTGATGGTTTTTTTATTTGTAATAAATAAAAAACAACAGTTGTATTTCCTTCTGTGACTTTTGTCACATACTATATTTACTGATAAAATAGTTATTTTAGTATGATAATTATCACTTTGGAAATTAAAAGTGTCTTCTAAATTTGCCACAATCTTATTGATCTGAAACTATTATTAATTCAAAAACCCTGATTATGAAAATCGAACAAATTTATACCGGATGTATTGCACACGCAGCTTATTATATTGAAAATAATGGAGAAGTCGCCATTTTTGATCCTTTACGCGAAGTACAACCGTATATTGATAGAGCATTTAAAGACAACGCCAAAATCAAATATGTATTTTTGACTCATTTTCACGCTGATTTCGTTTCAGGACATTTGGATTTAGCAAATAAAACGAATGCGAAAATCGTATACGGACCAACGGCTAAACCAGCGTATGAAATTATTTCTGCTGTAGATGGACAGATTTTTGAAATTGGAAACTATAAAGTAAAAGTGATTCATACACCGGGACACACCATGGAAAGTACTACGTTTCTACTGATTGATGAAAACGGAAAAGAACACGGAATTATAACCGGCGACACTTTGTTTATTGGTGATGTTGGTCGTCCAGATTTAGCGCAACATGTTGTGGCTGATTTAACTCAAGACAAATTAGCGCGTCATTTGTATCATTCTTTGCGAACTAAAATTATGCCTTTGTCAGATGATTTAATTGTATATCCAAATCACGGTGCGGGTTCGGCTTGCGGGAAAATGATGAGTAAAGAAACTACCGATACTTTGGGCAACCAAAAGAAAACCAATTACGCCTTGAACCCAAAGATGACCGAAGATGAGTTTGTTACCGCTGTTTTGACCGGATTAACGAATCCTCCTGCCTATTTTCCAGCCAATGTGTTACTGAATATTAATGGCTATGACAGTTTAGATGCAATACTAAAAAAAGCGAAAACACCTTTAAATCCAACCGAATTTGAAGTAGTGGCCAATGAAACCAGAGCTTTAGTATTGGATACACGTGACGCATCTGAATTTGCTAAAGGATTTATTCCGAACAGTATTAACATTGGTTTAGACGGAAGTTTTGCGATGTGGGTGGGAGAAATGATTGCTGATATCAAACAAGAAATCTTATTAGTTACTGAAATTGGTAAGGAAGAAGAAAGTATGGTACGCCTTTCGCGTATTGGGTACGATCATACTATTGGCTACTTGAACGGTGGAATTACTGCTTGGAAAAAGGCAGGTTTTGAATTGGATACCGTAAACAGAATTACGGCCAAACAACTGGAAGACACTATTGATTTTGATGCAACACTAATTTTTGATGTCAGAAAGAAAAGCGAATTTTTATCGGAACATCTTATCGGAGCAATTAATGTTCCCTTAAACGAAATCAACAATCACTTGGCAGAATTTCCAAAAGAGAAAAAATTTATTTTGCATTGTGCCGGTGGATATCGTAGTATGATTGCTGCCTCAATTTTAAAACAACGCGGATGGGATAACTTTGTTGACGTTATTGGTGGCTTTGCCGAAATCAAAAATACCAATCTTTTAAAATCAGACTATGTTTGTCCAACAACGCTGTTGTAAATAATTTATTGTTTTTTATTATAAAGAGATTGTCTAAAAAAGGCAATCTCTTTTTTTGCTATGTGATATAAGTTACAATAAATACAAAATTCACAAGCTACTTTTGAAGAAATATTAGAAAGTAAAATGAGAAAAACAATCCTAGCAATTGCAATTTTAAGTATTACAATAGGTTGCAAGAAAGAAGAAATAGCAAACCCGATTGCTGAAAATCAAGAACCAATAGAGCAACTAATTTCTGGAAATCAACGTTTTATAAACGAAAAATCTATTCATCCGCATCAAGACAAAAAAACAGTGCTAAAAAACCAAAATGAACAACATCCTTTTGCTGTAGTGCTTACTTGTTCTGACAGCAGAGTTTCTCCTGAAGTATTATTTGACCAAGGATTAGGTGATTTGTTTGTCATTAGAAATGCAGGAAACTTAATTTCAGATATTGACATGGGAAGTATTGAGTATGCCGTAGAACATCTTGATGTAAAATTAATTGTTGTTTTGGGACATACAGAATGTGGTGCCATCAAAGCCTATATAGCTGATAAAGATAATTTATATAAAAAACATTTAAGTCACATTGATGATATTGTAGAAACTCTCGCTCAGGAACAAGAAGAACAAGAAGAAGAAAAAAAAATGCCGAAGGATAAAAATTTATTAGGCTCAATAAATGCTAACATTGCACATTCAACAAATTTAATCAAACAAAATCCTATTGTAAAAGAGAAGCATCCAAAAATTGTATCCATGCGCTACGATGTTCATACTGGTAAAATAGTACAATTATAGTTATAAAAAGCTTGTGTAACTTATGTCACAGTTTTTAATAAATGCAATACGTAATTTTGGTTCCTAATTAGTAATTAATCTAAAAATAAAAGATATGTTTTTTCAACACGTTTACGATAAAAGTTTAGCACAAGCCAGTTATTTTATTGGCTGTCAAAAAGCAGGAGTAGCAGCTGTAATTGATGCAAAAAGAGATGTAGATACCTACCTCGAAATTGCAAAGCAAAATAACATGAAAATTACTCATATTCTTGAAACACACATTCATGCAGATTTTCTTGCAGGATCAAGAGAATTAGCCGCTTTAACTGGAGCAGATATGTATCTTTCAGATGAAGGTGGAGAAGGTTGGGAATATGAATTCCCTCATATTGGATTAAAAGATGGTCAAAAAATAAAACTTGGAAATCTCATATTAGAAGTTGTACATACACCAGGACATACTCCTGAAAGTATCAGTTTTCTTCTTACAGATACTCCTGCCAGCGATGAGCCAGTAATGCTTTTCACAGGGGATTTTGTATTTGTGGGTGATATTGGAAGACCCGATTTGCTAGAGAAAGCTGCTGGTGTTGTTGGTACAGCTGATGCGGGTGCTTTACAAATGTACCAATCTGTTCAAAAATTCAATAATCTCCCAGATTTCATTCAAGTATGGCCTGGGCACGGTGCGGGCTCTGCTTGTGGCAAATCTTTAGGATCAGTTCCTAGTACCACAGTGGGATACGAGAAAGTGAGAAATTGGGCATTTCAATACAAGCATGATGAAAAAGGTTTTGTAAAATATTTATTGACGGATCAACCTGAACCACCAAAATATTTTGCAATGATGAAGCACTTAAATAAAGTTGATCGTCCACTTTTGACAGCGGTTCCTAAATTAAGAAAGTTAAATCAAATAGAATTAACAGAAGCATTAGAAAAAGGAATCAAATTGATTGACGCCAGAGACAAATCCGAATTTTCAAAAGGATTTATACCGGGAAGCATCAACATTCAAGGTAATAATTCTTTTGCCACTTGGGCAGGATGGTTTTTAACTTACGAGGAACCTTTTATGATACTTGCTCCTGAGTCCCAATTAGATGATCTCACCAGAAAATTAATGCGAATTGGCCTTGATAACATTTATGGCTACATCCCTTCTACCGAGACTTATACCGGGAATTTGGATCAATCCCATTTCATTTCTCTTGAAGAACTAAAAGCATTAAAAGGGGTTCCAAATGTTCAGATCGTAGACCTTCGTGGCGCTGCTGAATTCAATGCCGGTCATATAGAAGGAGCAGACAATGTTTTTGTAGGGACTATGGTAAATAATTTAGATAAAATAAGCAAAGACAAAAAAGTTGTAATCCATTGCCAAGGCGGTGATAGAGCTTCAATTGGTTATTCCCTATTAATAAAAAATGGGTATACGAATGTTTTAAATTATTCCCCAGGAATGAATGAATGGGTGAGTGAAGGCAATCCGATAATAGCATAATTAATAGCAGTACATTCAAATTAGAAATAAGATGAAAATAGAACAAATATATACAGGATGTTTAGCACAAGGAGCGTATTATATTACCTCAAATGGCGAAGCAGCAATTATAGATCCGCTACGTGAAACAGAACCTTATATGGAAAGGTTAGAAAATGACGTAGTAAAATTAAAGTACATTTTTGAAACCCATTTTCATGCGGATTTTGTTTCTGGACATTTAGATTTGAGTAAAAAAACAGGTGCGAAAATTGTATATGGTCCCAATGCAAAGCCAGAATTTGAATTCATTTCGGCCAAAGACAATCAGGAATTTACAATTGGTACTATCAAAATAAAAGTATTGCACACCCCAGGTCACACTATGGAGAGTACGACCTACTTACTGATTGATGAAAACGGAAAAGACCACGCTATTTTCTCTGGGGATACTTTATTTATTGGTGATGTAGGCCGTCCTGATTTAGCTCAAAAAGTGACACACATGACGCAAGAAGAATTAGCTGCAGTCTTATTCCATTCCTTACGAGATAAAGTAATGACGCTAGCTGATGATGTAATTGTATATCCAGCTCACGGTGCCGGTTCTGCCTGTGGAAAAAACATGAGTAAAGAAACTGTTTCAACAATTGGCGAACAAAAAGCTACCAATTATGCTTTACGCGCTAATATGACGGAAACCGAATTTGTACAAGAAGTTACTGAAGGTTTGTTACCTCCTCCTGCCTATTTTGGTATGAATGTAGCTATGAATAAAACGGGGATTGAAAGTTTTGAAGAAGTATTCAATAATGGTATGAGAGGTATTAATGCAATAGAATTTGAAAGTGTAGTTGAAAAAACCGGAGCTTTAATTTTAGACACAAGAGACAATAGTGATTTTGCAAAAGGATATGTACCACAATCGATAAACATCGGTATTAATGGTGATTTTGCTCCTTGGGTAGGTTCTTTAATTGCCGATGTAAAACAACCGATTGTCTTAGTTACTGAAATAGGTTTTGAAGAAGAAACAGTTACACGTTTAAGCCGTGTAGGTTTTGACAACTTACTTGGCCACTTAAAATATGGATTTCAAGCATGGAAACAATCAGGTTATGAAGTTGATAGCATCAACAGAATAACTGCAGAAAAATTTGAAAAAGAAGTGAAAATTGGAGAAAGTAAAGTCATAGATGTACGCAAAAAAAGTGAATACGAAGCAGAACACGTCAATGAAGCTTATAGTCGTCCATTAGCATCCATAAACGAATGGATAAAAGATATTAACCCAAAAGAACATTTCTACATGCATTGTGCCGGTGGATACCGAAGCATGATGGCTGCGTCAATATTACAAGCTAGAGGGTACAGGAATTTTTCTGAAATTGAGGGTGGTTTTGGGGCCATAGCTAAAACAAATATTCCTAAAACTGATTTCGTTTGCCAAAGCAAAGTTTTAAAATAATAAAAACAAACACACCTTACAATCATTATGTTCAGAATATTAAAAAAAATGTTTTCAAAATCAGATAACTCTCAAATGGAAAACTTAATTAAAGAAGGTGCCTTACTTGTAGATGTTCGCACACAAGCAGAGTTTGCTGAAGGGAATGTAAAAGGTTCCATAAATATTCCTTTAGATCAAGTAGCAAATAAAATTGACCGATTTAAAGGGAAAAAATATATTATTGTTTTTTGTAGAAGTGGAAACCGTAGTGCTCAAGCTAAAGCTATTTTAGAACAAAATGGCTTTAATAATATTACCAATGGTGGCACTTGGCAAGATGTTAACAACCTAATAAATAAAAGATGAATTTAGTAAAAAAAGGAATATTATTTTTTATAATAATTTTTATAAGCAATTTTATAGCTGCACAAAATACTCCAAATGTATTAACTCAAACTTTATCCCAAAAAGCAAAAACAACAGAACTAAAGAGAGTGTTGAAAAAAAGACCTTTCTTAGTAGACGTTCGAACTCCTGAAGAATTTGCTCAAGGCACTGTAAAAGGTGCAGTTAATATTCCTTTGGATCAAATACAAAACCAATTATCAAAGTTTAAAGGTAAAAAAAACATCGTTGTTTTCTGTAGAACTGGTAATCGTAGTACTCAGGCTAAAGCAATTTTAGAGCAAAATGGTTTTACTAATATTACCAATGGTGGTACCTGGCAAGATGTAAATGCAATTATAAACAAATAAATAGCAAATACCACGCGAAAATAGTTCAGTTTGAAACAGATTAATGCCTGTTTTTTTAATTGGACTATTTTTATTAAATACAACGATGTATGAAATCAACATTCAAAATTTGGGAAACTAACAGAAAACTACATATCGAATTTTTAGAACAATTTTCATTAGAACAACTCAATAAAACCCCCACTGGTTTCACAAATAATCTTATCTGGAACATTGGACATATTATAGCTACTCAACAAGGTTTAGTTTACAGATTATCCGGTTTACCGGTAACAATTTCAAAAGAATTTCATAACAAATATAAAATTGGAACATTCCCTACAAAACCAGCAACACAAGAAGAAGTAGATGAAATAAAAAGTCTGTTACTATCTCATATTCAACAAACAAGAGACGATTATGAGGACGGAAAATTTCTAAACTTTAAGGAGTATGTGACATCAATAGGTTTTCATTTGGCTTCAATAGAAGAAGCGATAAGTTTCAACAATTATCATGAGGCAATTCACCTTGGTTTTATGATAAATATCAAAAAATTTATTTAATTCAAAAGTATGCTAAATACAATGTTCACCAATTGGAGTTTCATTAGAGCCATTCGACTGATTCTGGGTA
Organism: Flavobacterium granuli; assembly: GCF_900129705.1. GTDB lineage: Bacteria > Bacteroidota > Bacteroidia > Flavobacteriales > Flavobacteriaceae > Flavobacterium > Flavobacterium granuli. The sequence goes on from NZ_FQWO01000007.1 coordinate 139,711, forward strand.
TAATAGTAATCTCTCAAGCTATATTTACCAAAAATTATTTATTCGTCATCCCGGGTGTTTTATTTACAGGCATGGCCCTTTTCAACACAGGATGTTGTGGAAGCAATGGTTGTGCTATTCCAAAATCAAAAAAACAGGGCTATGGAAAAGAGTAATTTTAAAGATACTATTCATTCAGAAAACCCAGTTCTAGTTGATTTCTTTGCCACCTGGTGTGGTCCTTGCCAAATGTTAACTCCTGTTTTACAGCAAGTGAAAGACCGTCTGGGAAAACGCGTTACTATAATCAAAATAGATGTTGATAAAAATGTTAAAATAGCAGCAAAATATAAAGTTCGTGGCGTTCCTACATTACTACTATTTCAAAATGGAAAACAATTGTGGAGACAATCCGGTGTTTTATCAACCGATGAAATAATAAATGTCATTTTAGAAAAAAGTGATTAAATAATATAAATAGCAGTCATCATTACTGAAATTGAAATAGTAATCAAAATTATTTCACATATGTATTCTACCTAGATATAGACTGTATTCCTACAACTTATTCTCTACACAAAAACTGTTAATTCAACTTTAAATACTGGATTAACAGAATATCTATTGTTAAATATGACCGTAAAAGCTTTAAAAATACAAAAAACTAAAAATAGTATCATCTAAAAAAAATTATGAAAAAAATAAAAACAAATCCCCTAGGAATAATTTTTTCTGTAGGTTTAGGACTATTTGTATTAGTAGTTTCTAATTATTTTACTTTTTTTAATAGTATTCTTTTGGGTTTATTAGTTGGGATGGCAATTGGAAATTTTATTAAAATTCCATCAGAATTTCATTCAGGAATAAACCTTACAAGTTCAAAAATGTTAGAATATTCAGTTATTTTTTTAGCATTTGGTATCAATTATACACATATTACAAAATTAGGTTTGCAAAGTTTTATTTTAATAACTGTTGTGGTTTTACTTGTATTATTACTTACCATTTATCTCTCTAAAAAAATAAAATGTCCTAGTTCAGCAGGTTTGTTAGTAGGTTTTGGAACTGCAATTTGTGGATCAAGTGCAATTGCTGCATTATCGCCCTCCCTACAAAAAAATAAAGAAGATGTAGGTATTGCTTTGGCAGTAGTTAATTTATATGGAACAATAGGTATGTTACTTTTACCATTTGTTTTAACAACTTTTAATATTACCTCATTTGATAGTAGCATCCTTATAGGAGGAACGCTTCATTCTGTGGGCAACGTAGCTGGTGCCGGTTTCTCAATGTCACAACTAATAGGTGAAGATGCAATAACCATAAAATTAGCAAGAATTGCATTATTATCGCCTGCATTGATACTTTTCAATTATATATCAGAACACAAAACAACAAAAAATTGGAAGCAACACTTACAATTGCCATGGTATTTATGGAGCTTTTTAGCAATTACCATTTTAGTTTCGTTAGTAGACTTTGATAAATCTTTACTTGTTATTATGAATACGATGGTAAAGATTGTTTTAACAATAGCTATGACTGCAATTGGACTTAATGTTAGCATTAAATCACTAATTCAATCCGGTAAAAAGGGATTATTTTTTGGATTAATTATATTTTTGATACAAATTATATTGGTTTTAGTCGGGTTACAATTTATTTGAAAAATATATTAATCAACAACTGTTTCTTTTATTAACTCAAATCTGTGGCAAAAACAATACTTAAGGAATAAAACGCATCTATAAAAAATAAATTGGGTTGCAGAATGGAACTACTTTAGAAGCTGAATTAAAAATTATTTTTCTAAACTTGGATGTCTATCTTTTCCTTGAAAGAATACCATTCGTTGACGATTAACGATTAATAAAGGATAAATACCGATTATCAAAAAATTTCATAAGGGAATGCCCTTGTCTGAAATTATTGGAGATCACTTCATAATATAATAATAACAAAAATTATTATTCTTATTATTTGAAACGATGTGACTTTTGTTACATAGCTTTTTATTTTTAAAAACTACTTTTATAAATCTAAAATAGATTACTATGGAAAAAAATATGGGTACTGTTGATAAAATCATTCGTTCTACATTTGCTATTCTTATTGGAGTACTATATTACACCGGCTTAATTAATGGCACATTAGCAATTGTACTTGGTGCTTTCGCGGGTATTTTCATTCTAACATCGTTTGCCAGTTTTTGCCCTTTGTATTTGCCATTTGGAATAAATACACGAAAAAAATGAAAACCGATAACGCACTTAATAAAGATTTAATCTTAAGAGAAAGGTTAGCTTTACAACGAACTATTTTAGCTAATCAATCTACTTTCTTGGCATTTTTAAGAACATCAATGTACTTCTTGATAGCAGGTTTGAGTTTGAGAAATTTATTGAAAATTGAAAACAGTCTAATTATAGAAATTGTACTTTTTATCACTTCTTTTATGATTTTTATATTTGGGACAATCAACTATTTAAAACATAAAATATCAATTTCAGAAAATAAAAAACATATTGGAGATTACCAACTAGAATATTATAAATGATTCTATCCCATTTTTTTTTAACCTTATAAATATTTATAAAAACAATAATTTAATAAATTGTTCCCCTTTTTACTCAAAAAATACTCCAAGAATTAGTTGGAAATAAGTCTATAAAAATTTGGGTTTAAAAAAAATGAAATAATTAATAATAAGATGATAAATAAAGATTCAGCAATTTAAAAAGAAAGAAATGAACTGGAAAGTACAAAAAAAATCAACACTGCAAAATATTGCTTTAATAGCATTTTTAGCGTTACTACTATTCAGTCCTCTTGGCACCATAGTAAAAGTACAACTAAATCGTATATTTGCTTTTTCGCCTACAACGATTACTGCAACTGATCAAAAAAAACTTTCAAATTACCAATGGAAACTAATTGATGCCGATGGAAAAAATGTATCGTTAGAAGATTTTAAAGGAAAAATAATATTCATTAATTTCTGGGCCACATGGTGTCCTCCATGTATTGCCGAAATGCCAAGCATGCAGAAGTTATATGCCGACTACCAAGATAAGATTGTTTTTTTATTCGTCACGACTGATTCCTTCGAAAAAGCAAATACTTTTTTAATCAAAGAAAGTTTAAACCTTCCGGTATATCAATCTTTATCAGACCCTCCTTCCGAAATGGACTCGTCAACGATACCCGCTACTTATCTTATTGATAAACAAAATAATTTAGTTTTAGCAAAAATTGGTGCTGCTAATTGGAATAGTGATTCGTTTAGAAAAAAATTAGATAGTTTACTGAAAAAAAATTAAAAATTAGTAAGCAAAAAAAACATTAAACTAATAAAATAGAATGATTGAATTTCAATGTAAATTAACTTTTCGGAGGAATTGAATGAATTATAAAACAAGAATGACTACAGAATTTACTATAAATGGAATGACTTGCAATGGATGCAGAACTGCTGTCGAGGAAATACTTTCCAAAGTGGAAGGGGTTTCACAAGCAATTGTAATTTTAGAAACTGAAACAGCAACGATACATTCCAATAATGAAATAAAATTGGATGAATTAATAAGAGCCTTAGCTCAAAAACCAAAATTTACAATTTTAAAGAAAGAAACTATAGTTCCACTAATTGAAAACCCTGAAATTAAAAAATCTTGGTTAGCTACTTATTTTCCATTACTGCTCATTGTAGCATTTATCACTGGAATTTCACTTATCACTTCATATCAAAATGAAACTATAAAATGGATGTCATTTATGAATAGTTTTATGGCTGGTTTTTTTATTGTTTTTTCATTTTTCAAATTATTAAACTTAAAAGGTTTTGCCAGTAGTTATGCTATGTATGATATTTTGGCTAAGAAAATTCCTGCTTATGGATTTATTTACCCATTTATTGAATTGGGTTTAGGACTCGCCTATCTCATCAACTACAACCCAAAATTAATCAATACCATTACTTTAATTGTATTAACTATTAGCATAATAGGTGTTATAGAAAGTAATCTAAATAAACGAAAAATAAAATGTGCTTGTTTGGGTTCCGTATTTAATTTGCCTATGAGTACCGTAACTATTATTGAAGATCTAGTTATGATTTTAATGGCACTCTTTATGATTTTTAGTTGATTTTTTATAAAAAAAATTGATTTAATTGTTTAGAACAATAAATTTATACCATGAAATTTTTTGCGTATATATTATGTTTTTATTTAACTACTCTAACTGCACTCCCATCTGTTAGAGTATTAAAGATGCAATTTATTGAAAGAAATCAATCCGCATGTTCTACAACTAATACAGTTAATAATTCCCAATCAAGTTGTGAAAAGGGAAATTTTATAATGAATTTAAACTTTAGTCCCACACAATGCATTAAGGAGCAATTCATACCATTTATTTCAGTTACACCTTTATTTGAAACGATAAAAAAAGAAAAATCCAATTACGAAAAGATTTTTATCTCCCAATATTTCAACTCCATTTGGCAACCGCCAAAGATTATTTCTTTAGTTTAATACCCCTCTAAATAAAAAGGAACAAAGCCCATAACAGTTTGCTAGTTATGAGGCAATACTATAATATATACCTAAATGAAAACTAAAATAATAATTACAAGCATGATAGCCTTATTCGCTTTTTCAAGCTTTCAACTTATAGACAACAGTCAAAATTATAAGAGTATCATAAAAAATACAAACAAAAATTTTGATTTAAAAAAGCACAAATCCTATTTTTCACAAGCAATGGTGAGTTGCGCAAAGTGTCACGATTGTCAAAACGAGAATCCGATTGTTCAAGATAGTACCAGAATTAGTATACAAGATTATTCTGAAAATTTTAAAGAAAAATCAATTCAGGTTTCAAAAAATCAAACTCAAACCAAACAAGTCAACATCGAAAAAACTAATTTGAACGATGTTCAAAATACGGATAATTTAAAAACGCAAGTAAAATGAAAAAATACATTTTTATAGTCATACTGCTGCTTTCCTTCAAAGCAACAGTAGCACAAAATTCGTTTTCGTATGATGTGCAACTTACCCCCATTGCTATAGCTAATCTACCTGGATTACATTCTTATGTTTTTGCACAACATAATGGTAAATGGCTTGTAATTGGAGGACGAAAAGATGGCATTCATGCCAGACAACCTTTCAATGCATTTCCTCAAACACAAAACAATACCGATATTTATGTGATTGATGTAAATACAAAACAATTGTGGTCAGCTTCTTTAAATTCACTAACAGCTGGAATTGCAGAACAATTACAGTCTACCAATATGAATTTTCACCAAGATGGAAATACATTGTATATTATTGGTGGTTATGCTTTTTCAGCAACTGCAAATGATCATATTACATTTGACAAACTAACTTCAGTCGATGTTCCTAACCTAATTACAGCAGTAATTGCAGGAACTCCAATTACACCCTATTTTAATCAAATTTCTGATCCTATTTTTCAGAATACTGGTGGGCAATTAGGTAAAATCGGCACTGATTTTTATTTAGTAGGTGGACAGGTTTTTACAGGTAGATATAACCCAAATAATGGAGGTTCTTTTGTACAATCCTATTTAAGTCAAATTCAAAAATTTACCATTGACAATTCTGGAATACAATTAAGTTATGATAATTATTCATCGGTTACTGATGCTGTTAACTTGCATCGAAGAGATTATAACTTAGTTCCTCAAGTATTTCCAAACGGAGAAGAAGGCTACACAATTTCTTCAGGAGTTTTTCAAATCAATGCTGATTTACCTTTTCTCTATCCTGTTGACGTTAAAAGCAGCGGCTATTTTCCACAAACACAATTTAACCAATATTTAAGCAGCTATCACTCCGGAAAAGTAGGTTTATACGACCAAACAGAAAACCAAATGCATACTGTTTTTTTTGGAGGAATTAGCCAATATTATTATAATGGAACAACTTTAATCCAAGATAATAATGTCCCATTTGTAAAAACAATCAGTAGAGTTACCCGACTTGCAGATGGTACTTTAACAGAACACAATCTACCGATAGAAATGCCTAATCTTAAAGGTGCAGGCGCAGAATTTATTCCAAACACCAATCTGCCACATTATGAAAATGAGGTTATTAAGTTGAGTGAAATATCGGATGATGAATTTATAATTGGTCATATCTATGGGGGAATTCAAAGTCCGACTATTAGCGCTTTTACGGATAATGAAACTACTGTTACTTCTGCTGACCCCACTATTTATGAAGTTAAGCTAATTAAGAATACGAACTTGAGCGTAGTAACAATTGATGGAAAAAACCCCTTTACTTTTACTGTTTCACCAAATCCTACCGCTAATAAAATCGTTAAAATTCAATTTAATCTACCTTACCTAGCCACTTTAGATTATTTCATTTCATCGCTAGACGGAAAAATATTGGATGACGGTGAAATTGAAGGAGTAAAAATTGGGAATAATACCATGAACTTTAGTTTAGAAAATGCAAATACGCAAATGGTACTACTTACATTTATTTTCGATCACAAATTTTATGTTTCACAAAAAGTACTGGTAAATTAATTCCTCTTTAATATAAAAACACAAAAATGAAAAATTTCAAATATATAATAGCATTATTTACACTTATAGGTTTTACCTCTTGTTCAAATGATAATGAAACGTACGCTACTAATGGAGAAACAATTTTTAGAACAGGAATAAATATACATGGTACTGTTTTACAAGATATTTCGCAATCTGAAATAAAAAAAGTACATGGATGTGCAAATTGTCATGGAGATAACGGTAAAGGTAAATTTAGAGGTGGTGGAGACAAACAAACAGGCTCAATTACCTACTATGACTTGACAAACACTTCCATTTATACTCCCGTTTATAATGATGATTTGATTAAACGCTTTATTGATAGTGAAACCAAGAGCGATAATACTCATGCAAATACTGGCGTGGTGTATGTAATGAAAGAAACAGATAAAATCGACTTAATCAATTTTCTTAAGACTTTGTAAAAAACTATCAAGCATCTTTAAATATTATTTTTCCATTTAATCATGGCACAGTTAAGTCTTTTAAATGCAAAAAAGGAAAAGAAAGTTCTCTTCCTCTCCTAATTATTTTACAATAGGTTTGCTGCTAATCAAAAGTGATTAAAATTAATATTTACTTAAGACTCTTTTTTAAATTCTTTAAGTGACTATTGTTACATTTAAAAAAGAGTTCTTTTTATAAATTTACTTCATACTAATTCAAAAAATATAATTATGAAAATGAAAATATTTATTGCTTTTATAACAGGATTACTGTTTAGCAACTGTACGAATGACAATGTTAACACCGATACTGTAGTTACATTGACACAAAATGAAATAAACGATCTTAAATTTTTAAGAGAGGAAGAAAAACTAGCTCGCGATGTTTATATTTATTCCTACAATAAATACAAATTGGCTATTTTTAATAGCATTTCTCAAAGTGAACAAACACACATGAATAGTGTTTTATCATTATTAAATAAATATGGAATTCCAGATCCTTCCTCTGTTCAAATGGGCATTTTTGTAAATCAGGATTTGCAAGTGTTGTATAATAATTTAATTTCACAATCTAATATTTCATTGATTGAAGCATTAAAAGTTGGTGCAACTATTGAAGATTTAGATATAAATGATATTGATGACTTTATAATAAATACTTCAAAATCAGATTTATTAACTGTATATAATAATCTAACCTGTGGCTCAAAAAATCACATTCGTTCTTTTACAACTGAACTGAGCAATAATGAGGCAAGCTATGAACCACAATTTATTTCTTCAGAAGAATATAATAGTATCATAAATACTCCAAGTGGTGGCTGCGGAAATAATTAATCAGAATAGAAAAGCTGCTTAAACCCGAAGACAAGCCGATATAAATTTTAAATCATTTCAAAAAATAGTACAAAAAAATATTTTATAACTTTTTATAACGATGAAATTTTTGATAACTACATTGTGCTTTTATATCATAATGCTGACAGTGTTGCCAACTGTTAGACTTGTGAAAATGCATTATGCTCTAAAATCTGAATCGGCTTGTCAAAAGAATAATGCTGAAAATAACAGTATGCCATATGGCTGTCAAAAAAAGAGATGTATTTTAAATTTTAACATAGGGCAATTCATAATCAATCAAATAGAATTTATATTTAAAAAAAACTATAATTTTGAGGTTGTAAGTGAACAAAAATTATTTTTCGAAAAAGAACTAATTTCAAATTACATTAATACTATTTGGCAGCCTCCGGAGATTAACTCTTACTTACAAAAAATAAAATTTTACAAATTCAATAAATAAAACATAATAAAATGAAAAAAATAGTTTCATCATTAGTAATAGCAACAGTATTATTTACAATGAATATAAATGCTCAAGAGCAAGAACCTAAACAAAAGAAAAAAGTAAGAACAGAAAAATCATGTTCTACTGAAGAAAAGAAGTCTTGTGGTAGTGATACAAAAGAGCAAGGTAAAGGTAAAAAAGATGGATGTTGTTCATCTAAAAAAGCCGAAAAAAAATCATAAATTCTAGTTTTAATTTGTTAAAAAGTGTTTGAGAAATCAAGCACTTTTTTATTTGACACCATTTCAATAAAACACTTATTTATATTAATACATCAAGATTAATAACTATTTAAGTAAAAATGAAATAGGATAATTTCTCTTATATATGTCATTTTTTACAATTTTTTTTTTCTTGTGTGACATAAGTTACACAAATTATCTTTTTTAAAAGTGAATTTTACAAGAATAAAAAAAACATATGGAAATTTTAGAATTAATCAGAGAACCTTGGCCTTGGTACATTGCAGGCCCATTAGTTGGACTCACAGTTCCGGCTTTGTTAATCATTGGAAACAAAGCATTTGGTATTAGTGCATCATTGCGTCATACTTGCGCCATGTGCTTACCGGCAAACATTAAGTTTTTTAAATACGATTGGAAAAAAGAAATCTGGAATATGTTTTTCGTTTTCGGTATTTTATTGGGTGGTGTAATTGCGTATAGCTTTTTGTCAAATCCTAATCCGATTATCATTGATGGAAATCTACAAACTGAATTGGCAGGCTACGGCATAACTGAAATTTATGGAATGTTGCCAGAACAATTATTCTCTTGGGAAAGTTTGTTTACACTCAAAGGATTTTTTATGATGGTCGTTGGTGGCTTTTTCATTGGTTTTGGTTCTCGTTATGCGGGAGGTTGTACTAGTGGTCATGCGATTTCCGGTTTGTCTAATTTACAATTGCCGTCACTGATTGCAACATGTTGCTTCTTCATAGGTGGATTGATTATGGCAAACATTATTTTACCATTTATTCTTTCACTTTAAATTACGAATTATGAACATTAAAGATCAAAATACAGATTTCGAAACGCGTTCCTTAGATACGGTTTGTATCAACGAGAGTCAATTGGAACACAAATGGTACCACAATTTAAAATACTTAGTCATTGGTATTTTATTCGGTATTGTTTTTATCAAAGCAGAAATTATCAGTTGGTATCGCATTCAGGAAATGTTTCGTTTCCAATCTTTCCACATGTACGGAGTAATTGGAAGCGCCGTTGTGGTGGGAATAATTTCCGTTTTCCTGATAAAAAAATTCAATATTAAAACCATTTATGGAGAAAAAATTGAGTTCCACGACAAAACCTTTAACAAAGGTCAGATTTATGGTGGACTCATCTTTGGATTGGGCTGGGCAGTAACCGGAGCTTGTCCTGGACCGTTGTTTGCACAAATTGGAACGGGTGCAACCGTGATGATTGTAACCCTATTTTTTGCAATAGTAGGAACTTGGGTTTATGGCTATTTTAGAGATAAACTGCCTCATTAATACATTTATGATTCCAGAAAAACAAAATATCGTACAATTTAAATCGCTCGTAAAAAGACTGATTTATCTCTTTATGACTATTATTTTCTTAGTCATTGGGTTGTTCTTGCTAGTGTTTTTCAATTCATCCATCACTTCTTGGTTTCAAAATAGTGATTCAAACCTCGATTCTCTTTATATCGATGCAAAGAAAAAAGTGATGGTGCAAAATGAAACGGCAAAATTCTGGAAGCCAGCTGATCTCAATTTGATTACAGATGCCACTTTAAAACAAGAAGTAGAATATGGCAAAGATTTAATTGCGCATACGGCTAAATATTTGGGTCCAAATGGCAGTGTGAAACAAATCACCAACGGGATGAATTGCAACAATTGCCATCTGGATGCCGGCACAAAACCTTGGGGAAACAATTATGGTTCCGTATATTCGATGTATCCAAAAATGAGAGCCAGAAGCGGGCAAGTGGAAAACTTATACAAAAGAGTTAACGATTGTATGGAAAGAAGCTTAAACGGTCAGCCTCTCAAAGAAGATGAAAGGGAAATGAAAGCCATGATTGCATATATTGAATACATTGGCAGCAATGTTCCCAAAGGAAAAGAAGCAAATGCGGCTGGAATCTATGATTTGGAATATTTAGATCGCGCTGCTAATCCTGTAAAAGGCAAAGCATTATATAATGCCAAATGTGCCAGTTGCCATCAAATAAATGGTGAAGGGATTCTGGCAGCGGATAAAAAAGAATACACCTACCCGCCACTTTGGGGCAAAAAATCCTACAATAGCGGTGCGGGATTGTTTAGAATTAGTCGGTTCGCAGGGTACATAAAATACAATATGCCGCTGGGTGCAACGTACGAAAACCCTCAATTATCAGATGAAGAATCCTGGGATATTGCGGCATATGTGGAAAGTCTGGACAGACCATCGAAAGATTTAAGTCAGGATTGGCCCAATATTTCCAAAAAACCAGTAGATCATCCATTTGGACCTTATTCCGATAAATACACCGAAACACAACATAAATATGGGCCATTTAAAGCCATAAAAATGGAAAAAAAGAAAATGGAAGAAGCTGAGGGAAAATTGAAATCTAAGACATAAAACAAATGAAAAATTTAAAACTAACAACACTCATTCTTCTTGGATTATTTACAGTTAGTACCTATGCCCAAAAAAGGCCGAACAATCATAAAATAGTTTTTCAGTTTACAAATGCTATCGATACTTTACAACAAAAAGCATTTGCTAACCAACTGAAAAATTTAACGGACCATTGGCCTAAAGCAAAATATGAAGTAGTCGTTTACAACATGGGATTAGAATTTGTTATGGCTACAAAATCAAAGCATATAGCAGCAATTAAAGCACTTTATACTAAAGGAGTCCGTTTTGTAGTTTGCGAAAACACCATGAAAAACCGAAAGATAACCAAAGAGCAATTGATTCCAGAAGTAGAATATGTGCCCGCCGGAATTGCCGAAATTGTTGAAAAACAAGAACAAGGTTGGAATTATATCATAGGAGGATTTTAATTAATTCCCATTAGATATCTACAAATTCAATGTCGCTTAGCATTTGTCAGGGATATCAGCGTATTCAAAGTTTATGTTTTGTTTTAAATCGTTATACTAATTTACATGACAACTGCTACGCGACATTTTTTCATTTCCAATCAATTATAAATCGTTCGATATATTTTTAATTTACAATATCGTTTTGAAAATATATAGAGTATTCGTGGCAAAAACACGAAATCGATTTCTTAAATATTAAAATGAAAACCATCTTCCACATAAGGATGAATTCAATTGGTCATTAAATCAGTACTAATTAGCATAAGATGTTGTTAATTTGAATTTAAAGTATCTAGTTATTTTAAAACAAAAAATATGATAACAAGTCTTATTATAATGCAAGTATGCTAATAGTCGCCATTTCATACAAAATATAGTTTTAAATAATAATCATTTTCAACACCTAAAATGGAATCAAATAACAACCGAAGAAATTTCCTGAAATCAGTAGGAACATTAAGTCTGGGAGCGGCGATTATTTCGCCCCTTTCTGCTATTGCAAATACAAATGAAACCGAGGGAATAAAACTGGATGCAGCAATCGACCAAAGCAAACCTCAAACAATTTCTATTCTTCAAACTACCGATGTCCATTGCCAAATTCATCCGCACGACGAATTGTTTTGGGAAAATGGAAAAGCTGTTTTTAGAAAAACGGGGGGTTATGCTTATATGGCAACGATGCTTAAAAAGTTAAAAAAGAATAACCCAAATACCTACATCATCGATACTGGTGATATGTTTCAGGGCAGCGAATTAAGTGTAGAAACAACAGGTGAAGCTTTTGTACCTATTTTAAATGCGTTAGATTACGATTTGTACTTACCCGGAAACTGGGAAGTAATTTACGGCAAAAAAAGAATGCAAACCCTTTTGGGTTCTCTGGATGCACCAAAAATTTGTACCAATATGTACCACGATTTAGGCGACGGAAAACGAGGCGAACTTATTTTTCAACCCTATACGATTTGGAATATAGCTGGAGCAAAAATTGGTTTTTTAGGCTACACAGATCCTTTGGTACCCTTGAGACAGAGCCCAAATTACAGCAAAGGAATCATCTATACCAATCCCGAAGAAAATCTGGCTCATTACGTGGATGTACTTAAAAATCAGGAACAATGCAGCTATGTAATTATGATTGCACACCTTGGTTTATCGCAACAAATAGCATTAGCAAACCACCCTGAATGTGAGGGTGTCAATTATATTTTAGGAGGTGATACACACGAAAGAGTCCGCAAACCTATAATTTGTAAATATTCAAAAGTAGTAGAACCAGGAGCATTTGGTTCATTTATTGGAAAATTAGATTTGACCGTTGTAAACGGAAAAGTAATTGATGATAGCTATGAACTGCTGGAAGTTGATTCGCCAGAAATAAAACCAGATGCTGCAATTGAAAAATTATTAATAGAAAAAGAGTCTGTTTATCAAGAACAAATCAATCAGGTTATTGGATACAGCACAATTCCTTTGTACCGCTATTTTGTGGTGGAAAATCCTATTGACACAATGATTCTCAATGCCTTGAACTGGAAATTTCCGGAAATTGATATTAATCTTTCTAATGGATTTCGTTTTTGTCCGCCCAAAACAACTCCGGATCGAACCGGAAATATCCCCATCACAAACGGATTTATTTTTGATATGTTGCCCGTGGATAGCACGGTAAGAACAGCAAAAGTAAGCGGAAAACAATTGAAAAACTGGTTAGAAAAAGAATTAAACAATGTTTTTGCCGAAGACGCATCTAAACGTTTTGGTGGTTGGGTAGTGAAGTTCAAAGGAATGGAGGTGCAATTTAATGCTTTTGCCGAAATGGGGAAAAGAGTGCAAAGTATTACGGTTAAAAACACGCCAATAGATCCTGAAAAAATGTATTCCATAATGGCCTGTGAACGTGACGGCGACCCTGTGGACATGCTCTGCAGAATGAAAGGAGTTATGGATGCCAAAAACACAAATGCAACCTTGCATTCGGTAATGAAAGAATATTTAAAACAAAACTCTCCCGTTACGCCTACACCGCAAAAAAATGCGATAATTCTTGATGCTCCAGAAACCCTATTAACTCAGGTTACTGGTGTTGATTATACCTTCAGATAGTATTCTGACCATTTAGTTTTTATATAATTTGCCCAACTGTGATAAATGTTACATTTATTTATCACAGTTGGGTTTAATTTTGTCAAAAATTAAAAACTTACAAATGAAATCTTTTTTCTCTATATTTATTTCATCTTTTTTACTTTTAGTAAGCATCCAATCCTCGGCACAACATCAAGAAATTTCCGATAAACCAACTGTTTGGAAAGAAAAAAGTGATGAAAAAATTGATTCCACATCGATTCTAAATGCTTTCAAAAACGGAAACTTCAGTGGTCATTTTCGCTATTTTTTCATGGCGACTAACAATGAAAGTGGCTTATCTGATTATTATGCCAATGCCCTTGGTGGCGGTGTGAAGTTTGAAACGGCCAAATTTCATAATTTTCAATTTGGTGTCAGCGGCTATTACATTTATGATATCGGTTCCTCTGATTTTTCTAAAAAAGACCCCGTAACCAATTTATCCAACAGATACGAAGTGGCGCTGTTTGATTTTCAAAACGCGTCAAGTAAAGGTAATTTAAGCAGGTTAGAAGAATTGTATTTAAAATACAACTACAAAAATTCTAATGTAACCCTAGGAAAACAGTTATTGAACACTTCTTTCATAAACCTACAGGATGGCAGAATGCGGCCTACAGAAGTGGATGGAATTTGGATCGATTATAATGAACTAAAAAAAACTAAAATTAATGTGGGTTACCTCTACGGAATTTCGCCACGAAGCACCATGAAATATTTTAGAGTTGGAGAATCCATAGGGATTTATCCAACTGGTGTGAATCCTGATGGAACAAAATCGGGTTATGCAGGAAATTTAGACAGCGATGGAATTTACATTGTTGGTGTACAAAATGAATCCATAAAAAATCTAAAAGCACTATTATGGAATCAATACGCAGAAAATATATTCAATTCGGCATTGTTCCAAATGGATTATAAATACGATTTAAATCCAAACTCAAAATTACTTTTAGGTTTTCAGACGATATACCAAAACTCTTTGAATTCTGGTGGTAATGAGGATCCCAGCAAAACTTATTTTGAAAAAAATGGCAATTCTCAAACTTTTGGAGGAAGATTAGGATGGCAAAATAAAAAAATAGAAATTACTTTAAATTACAACCGAATAACGGCTAAGGGAAGGTATTTAATGCCCCGAGAATGGGGACGAGACCCATTTTATACCTTTATGGCCAGAGAACGAAATGAAGGTTTTGGAGATGTACAAGCGGTAATGACCAAAATACAATATACGAATCCTAAAAAGACATTCAAATCTCATTTGGCGGTAGGTTATTTTGATTTACCTGATGTAAAAAACGTAGCAATGAATAAATACGGATTACCTTCTTATGTGCAGACTAATGCTGATGTTCGTTACCAATTTCAAGGAATTCTAAAAGGGTTTGATGCGCAATTATTGTATGTATACAAGTTCAATGTGGGAGAAACTTACGGGAATAAAAATTATATTTTCAATAAAACAAATATGAGTAATATCAATTTCATACTCAATTTCAATTTCTAGTCTGTAGACTATTTTAGATTTAATCGCTCCGTCAATGCCCTTCTATAAGTAATACCCACCGGGATTTTCTCGTTATTGATGATGACCATATTCCGCTCCCAATCCTTAATTTTAGCAATGGCTACAATATAGGATTTATGAACTCGCATGAAAAGTTCCGAAGAAAGACTATTTTCCAGTTCATTTGTCGTCATCGAAGCAAGATAAACTTTTTTTAACGTAAAAATTTTGACATAATTACCGCAGCTTTGGGCAAAAAGAATGTCATTTACATTCAAATCGAGTATAAATCCATCAATTTTTACTGCAATAATCGGATTTATTATTTCGGCCTTTTCATCAGCATAAGCGGAAAAGAAGCGCTCCATAGATATCAAAAAACGCGGAAAATAAAGGGGCTTCAATAGATAATCAAAAACACCGAATTCATAACTTTCCAATGCAAATTCTGAATATGCTGTGGTCAAAATTGTTTTGGGTGGATCTGTCAAGGTTCGTAAAAGTTCCAGTCCGCTAATCTCAGGCATATCAATATCCAAAAACATCAGATCAACTGGATTCGACCGAAGATAATTTAAAGCTTCAATACTGTTGTAACACTGCTGCACCAGCTCCAACTGCGGGTTTTGGCTGATATAGTTCACCAACACATAATGCGCAGCAGGTTCATCATCAACAATAATACATTTTCTTACGGTCATGTTTGGCGGAGTTCAATTACTAAATTAACGGTATACTCTTGGTCGTTATGAGTAATTTCAAGTTGGTGTTTTTTCGGATATACAATTTCCAATCTTTCTCTAGTATTTTTCAGACCAATTTTGGTAGAAACCACTTCTTTTTTATGGTGAGGAACCGAATTGGCTACTTTCAAATGCAATTTTCCTTTGATCACCTTTATATGAATAGTTACAAAACACTTTTCGATGGTAGCGGTGCCATGCTTAAAAGCGTTTTCAATAAAAGTGATTAAAACCATCGGTGCAATTTCATACTTTCCTTCCTGATTGCATTCGTAATCAAAATCAATACGGCAGCGGTAACCTACTCTTTCTTTTTCCAGCTGGATGTAACTGGAAATAAAAGTGATTTCATTTTCTAATGAAACGAATTCTTTGTTCCCCAGCTCTACCTGATACCGCATCAGCTGCGACACTTCCATAATCATTTCCGAAGTGCGTTCCGGATATTGAAGGCTGATTCCGTAAAGTGTATTCATCGTATTGAACAAAAAATGGGGATTAAACTGGTTCTTTAATGCATTAAGCTGAACTTGATTGGACAACAATACTTTGTTGGCTTCTTTTTTTTGTGCTCGGTAATGATCTAAAATCTGTATGGTTCCCAAAATACAAACCAGCGTTCCAGTCAGGGTAGCAAACTGAAACTGATACGTTTTTTGATGGGAAGATTTGTATAAAAAGCAATTTTTGTAAATAAACTCGGTTGAAACTTGATATAAAAAGACCGTAAAAAATGCTATTAACCCAACGGTAAGAATTATATATAATACTGGCTGGTGTTTTTTTAATAAAACCGGAAGCAGAAAAACACGATTGAGCTGGGCATGAAAATACAGCACAAAAAAATAAAGCAAACCGTTACTAAAACCTTTCCAACTTTGTATGAAAACCCAGTCGTTGAGTGTAAAAAGGATAAAAGAAAAGACCAAAATAGCCATTTCCTGCTCCCATTTATTTTCTAAAATCGGTTTAAATCTCCATTTCATTGCTCTTTAATTAAAGTATCAAAGGAACGACATATAATTTGAATAGGCACCGATTGAGTGACCAATTCAATTCGTCATTTATAAAAAGTGTTCGTCATTTATAACCGTCCAAAAAGAAGTACTCCGGCTAGTTTTGCATTTCAAATTTATTCATAATTTAATAATGAAAACAAAAAAACTAACCCTTTTTCTATTTCTGGTTTTCTTTTCTCAGGGTTTTTCTCAGACGCTTCCGCTAAAAGAGGCTTTGGAAACCGGAATTTCCAATTTCGGAACAATAAAAGCAAAAAGCAACTATGTCGATGCTTCCAAAGAAACGATCAAACACGTTCGCAGAGAATATCTGCCCAATGTTATGCTCTCTGGACAACAGGATTTTGGAACCGTTAACGGTCAAAACGGACCGCTTTATGGTTTTGGGGGACTCGGAGTGGCTTCTTCGGGACTTCCTTTAGAAAAGCAAAATTGGAATGCGGCCTTCGGTGCTTTATATCTGGTCAATGTCAATTGGGATTTTTTCACTTTTGGGAGAATGAAACAAAAAATCAATCTGTCCAAAGCGGATTCCCAGCGTTACGAAAAAGATCTGAATCAGGAAAAATTCCAGCATAAAATTAAAATTGCCGCTGCTTACCTCAACTTATTGGCGAGTCAGCGATTGTTGATTTCCCAAAGAAAAAATCTGGAACGCGCTAGGATCTTTCAGCATATTGCTGCAGTCAGAGTAAAAAACGGACTCTTGGCCGGAGTAGATTCTACATTGGCTTCCGCCGAAGTTTCCCGATCCAAAATCACACTGAATCAGGTGAAAGACCACGTGAAGGAACAAAACAACAAACTCATCGCGCTGATGGGCGTTTCCATACAGGATTTTGTGCTCGACACTACTTTTGTCACGACAATACCAAAGGCAATACTGTCGCAGGAAACCTCAAATGAAAGTTTGAATCCGATATTGGAATATCATAAAAGCAGGGTAGCTTTCAGCGAACAACAGCTTCGTCTTTTTAAAAAGGAATACTATCCCACCTTCAGTTTATTTGGAATATACCAGGCCCGGGCTTCCGGATTTAACTACGATTATGCCGCAAATCAGAACTCTTTTTCCCAAAATTATTTAGACGGTATTGATCCTTCAAGACAAAATTATCTGTTCGGAGTTGGTGTTACTTGGAACCTGACCACTATTGCTCGGGTGAGCAAAAAAGTAAGTGCCCAGAAATTGATTTCCGAAGGTTTACAGGAAGAATACAAAGTAATCGACCACCAATTAAAAATTCAGTCGGATGCGGCTGATGCCAAGATGCAATATGCTTTGGAAAATTATGTTGAAGCTCCAAAACAGGTTCAAGCCGCACAACGGGCCTATTTGCAGAAAACTACTTTGTATAAAAACGGAATGACCAATCTCCTCGATGTTACACAGACTTTATACACATTGAACCGCGCAGAAACTGACCGTGATATTATTTACACCAATGTCTGGCAATCGCTTTTGATGAAAGCGGCAGCCACAGGAGATTTTGACTTATTTATGAATGAATTTTAATTATTTAAAACAATGAATTTAATACGTTTTGCCCTTCGCAAACCCATCTCGATAATGGTTTTGGTTGCCGGATTATTCTTTTTCGGAATTGGTGCCGTCCGTGATATCAAAGTGGACATTCTGCCCGAAATGAATCTTCCCGTTATCTATTTGGCCCACTCCTTTGCGGGTTACACGCCCAATCAGATGGAATCCTATTTCGCCAAAAATTATGTCAATGTAATGATTTTAGCCAATGGTGTAAAAGATATCGAGACCAAGAATATTCAGGGACTCACACTGATGAAAGTGACCTATTATGAAGGTACTAATATGGCTCAGGCCGCTTCTGAAATCAGTGCGTTGTCCAACAGAATTCAGTCCAGATTTCCTCCGGGTTCCCAGCCTCCGTTTATTATTCGGTTTGATGCTTCCTCGTTACCCATCGGTCAATTGGTTTTGAGCAGTAAAACCCGTTCTAATAATGAACTTCAGGATTTGGCAAACGTGTATGTTAGGGCTTCGTTCACGGCTATTCCGGGATTGTTGTCACCTCCACCTTTTGGTGGAAGCCCCAGAACTATTGAAATTAATGTAGATCCTGATTTGCTTCGTTCGCATCAGCTGACAGCAGACCAAATTGTGGAAGCCATCCGTACCAACAATCAAACGGCTCCTTCGGGAAACCTGAGAATTGGAGATATCAACTACATTATCCCTACAAACAATACCATTAAAGAAGTCAAGGATTTTGAAAAAATACCGTTGTTCAAAGGCGGTGTCCAGAATTTATATCTTGGCGATGTGGCTCAGGTAAAAGATGGCGCCGATATTACTGCAGGATACGCTTTGGTCAATGGAAAGCGTTCCGTTTATATCAGTATTGCCAAAGCCGGTGATGCATCGACTTGGGATGTTGTTCAAAAATTAAAATCACAACTCCCAAAAATCCAGAGTACATTACCTGATGATGTCACACTATCGTATGAATTTGACCAGTCGGTTCATGTGATTAATTCCCTGAAAAGTTTAATTATCGAAGGAATAATTGGTGCCGTTCTTACAGGGCTGATGGTTTTATTGTTCCTTGGAGATCGAAGAGCAGCATTGATTGTCATACTTACTATACCCATTGCGATTATTTCTGGTGTGTTATTCTTAAAACTATTTGGGCAAACCATCAATCTGATGTCTTTAAGCGGCTTGGCTCTTGCTATTGGAATCTTGGTTGATGAAAGTACGGTAACCATCGAGAATATCCACCAACATTTGGATATGGGCAAACCCAAAGCCTTGGCTATTTGGAATGCCTGTAAAGAAATAGCTTTGCCCAAGTTGTTAATCCTGCTGTGTATTCTGGCCGTCTTTGCACCTGCATTTACGATGACCGGAATTCCCGGTGCGTTGTTTCTGCCATTGGCATTAGCGATTGGATTTTCGATGATTGTGTCTTTTTTACTTTCGCAAACCTTTGTTCCGGTGATGGCCAACTGGCTGATGAAAGCGCATCCAAAAAAAGCGCATCCGTCGAATATTACCGATGATGAAGCGGAGTTTAATGCGTCAGGACTGACGATAGCATCCGAAGAAGACACTTTTGACCAGAAAAAAATCCTTGTTCAAAGAGCCGATTTTAACAATGATGGCAAAATCAACTTTTTTGAACGATTCAGAAACCGATACATGCGATTCATCAATCGGCTTTTTAACTATAAAAAACCGGTTACACTGGTATATCTTTTCCTATCGGCCTGTTTAGTGTTACTACTGTTGAATACTATCGGGCAGGATGTTTTTCCTAAAGTCAATTCAAGTCAATTCCAATTGAGACTGCGGGCGCCGGATGGAACCCGTTTGGAAAGTACCGAAGATAAAGCAATAATGGTGCTCAACGAACTAGAAAAAATGATTGGCAAAGAACACGTCGCCATATCCTCCGTTTATGTGGGTCAGCATCCCGCCATATTTTCCGTTTCACCCATTTATTTGTTTACTGCCGGACCTCACGAGGCGGTTTTCCAAATTGGTTTGAAAGACTATCATGTGGATATGGATGTTTTCAAAGATGAATTCCGTCAGCGCATTAAAAAAATATTACCCGATGTCAAAATTTCTTTCGAACCTATCGAACTTACGGACAAAGTGCTGAGCCAGGGTTCCCCTACTCCAATTGAAATCAGGATAGCCGGAAAAAATAAAAAGCGAAATGAAGCCTATGCCAAGAAACTCATCGCAAAACTGAATAAAATTGACTATTTGAGAGACATTCAGATTGCCCAACCCATCAAATATCCAGCGCTGGACATTACTATTGACAGAACTCGTGCCGCTCAATTAGGAATTGACATGAACGACATTTCGCGTTCCCTGATTGCTTCCACTTCTTCGTCCCAATATACCGAAAAGAATATCTGGGTAGATGAAAAAGCTGGGTTCTCCTATAACGTTCAGGTTCAGGTACCTTTAAACAAAATGAAAAGTGAAAATGATCTGAAAGAAATTCCGTTGCTGAAGAATGCATCCCGTCCGGTTTTAAGTGATGTAGCCACGATTACCCCCTCTTTTACATATGGGGAAAACGACAATATTGGTGCCATGCCTTATATTTCAGTGACCGCAAATATGGATCATGTTGATTTGGGAACCGCTTCCAAAGCTGTTCAGCAAAGCATTGACTCTCTTGGGGAACTTCCCAGAGGATTGTTCATAGAGCAAATTGGTTTAAGCACGGTTTTAAAGGAAACCATGAGCAGTCTGCAGACTGGTTTATTGATTGCCATTATGGTAATTTTCCTGATGCTTGCTGCAAATTTTCAGTCTTTCAAAATTTCATTGGTCATCTTAACTACGGTTCCTGCCGTTGTTTTAGGTTCTTTGTTGCTACTTGTGATTACAGGTTCTACTTTGAATTTACAATCGTACATGGGAATTATTATGTCGGTGGGTGTTTCTATTGCCAATGCCGTTCTAATCATCACCAATGCAGAACAGCTGCGAAAACACAATGGCAATGCGTTACAATCGGCACGTGAAGCTGCTTCGTTAAGGCTCCGTCCCATTATCATGACCAGTATTGCCATGATTGCCGGAATGCTCCCGATGGCCATTGGACACGGTGAAGGCGGCGATCAGATTTCCCCGCTAGGAAGAGCCGTGATTGGCGGATTGGTATTTTCCACCTTTACAGTACTTCTTATTTTACCGCTCATTTTCGCCTGGGCAATGGGTAAAACTCCGGTACACTCTTTATCCTTAGATCCAGAAGACAAGGAAAGCCAACATTATATCTCATCTTTACACCCTCAAAATGAAAAATAATTTATTTAAAATATCGTTTCTGTTTGTAGTCCTGACCACTGTTTTAACTGCCTGCAATACTTCTGAAAAGAAAGAAATTGCCGCTGTAGAAACCGCTCCGATTATCGAAACCTTTACCATCAGTAGAGAAAAATTAGCTACCGAACTCCGCATTCCGGCAGAACTGACCGGTTTCCAACAAGTGGATATTTATGCCAAAGTGAGCAGTTTTGTCAAAGAACTGAAAGTTGATATTGGCTCGCAGGTTAAGAAAGGGCAGTTATTACTAATTTTAGAAGCGCCTGAAATCAGTTCACAATTGGCGGCAGCTCAATCCAGACAACTTTCGCAAAAAGCCATTTATACGGCAAGCAAAAGCACTTTCGACAGGCTTTTTGAAACCAGCAAAATAGAAGGAACGATTTCCAAAAATGATCTGGAACAGGCTGCAGCCCGCAAAAATTCAGATTATGCCCAATATCAGGCAACCCAAGCCGCTTATAAAGAAATTGCGATTATGAAAAGCTATCTGTTAATCCGCGCGCCTTTTGACGGAGTCATCTCGGCCAGGAATGTAAATCCGGGTACCTTTGTTGGATCTTCCGGAAAAGGATCGGAATCCCCTTTGTTTACGCTTCAGCAACAAAGTAAATTGCGTTTGTCGGTCTTTGTACCTGAGATGTATACCGGGTATCTGACAGTTGATGACGAACTAATTTTTAGCGTAAAATCAATCAACAACGAGACCTTTCGTGCCAAAATAGCTCGTATGTCCGGCGCTTTAGACAGCAGGCTTCGATCCGAACGTGTGGAACTGGATGTTGTGAATACCTCTAAAAAACTGTTGCCAGGAATGGTCGCCGAAGTACTCATGCCCTTACAATCAAAAGACAACAATTATGTAGTACCCAAATCAGCTGTGGTGACTTCCAGTGATGGTGTCTATGTATTTATAGTAGAGAATAATAAAATGAAAAGAACAGCCGTTCAGAAAGGCCGAGAATTGGAAAAACGCGTTGAAATTTTTGGAAATATTCCTGAAAATTCGATACTGGTAAAAGTAGCTTCAGAAGAAATGAAAGACGGTACGGCGGTAAAGTAATCAAAAATAAATTTGTAATAATTGAAAAATCACATCCATTATCTTTGAACCCGTCCAATTATAAACAAAATGAGCCCGATGCAATATCGAGCTCATTTTGTTTAAATTAATTGCAAATTTTTCCAGACTTTAGGTTTCCTTCATATTAGCATTCCATTTTATACAGTGATTGAATTGCTTATTAATCTTTTACTCCTAGTTTTTCTAATATAGTATCCATCAAACACCATTTGCTGATAGAAGACTGTAATAAATTGGCTCCTACAAAAGTGGTAAACCACAACCAGTTCTGGTTGACATAGATTGCCAAAAGTAAACTGATTAATATAAAACTCCCGGCTACGGCTCTTACAATTCTGTTTTTCATTATTCTTTATTTTTAAATTGATTTTTCGATATTTAGAACAGCAACATGTATTTTTGATAACGTTTCTTGCTTTTCATTAAATTCGGTAATCAAATCAAATAGTTTGTCTACGTTATCTTTTTTTACAAAAGCATAAAATAATATCGATTCGGTTTCATTTAATTCTGCCGAAAACCAATTGCTTTCTATAGCTTCTTCAGAAATATCATTAAAGCCTTTAACCTCTTTATACGTGAAGGTTTTTACATTGGCCTGTTTCAGCATTTGTTTGATGTCTTTTTCAAATGCTATGACTGCAGTTATAATCAGTAGTTTCATTTTTGTTTTGTTGTTTAAAGTTCCAAGTTTAAGATTCTGGTTTCAAAACCTTAAACTTTACACCATTTTTTTATTTTTCCCATTTCTTTCTCTCCGTTATGTAATAAATCAGTGGCACTACAATCAATGTTAGAATAGTAGAAACTATTGCTCCAAATACCAATGAAATAGCTAATCCTTGAAACAAAGGATCAAACAGTATAATAGAAGCTCCAATAACCACAGCACCAGTAGTCAATAAAATAGGAGAGGTTCTCACTGCACCTGCCTCGATAATCGCTTCTTTTAGTGGAATGCCATCATTCAATCGGATTTCTATAAAGTCAATCAGCAGAACCGAGTTTCTCACCATGACTCCAGCCAATGCAATCATTCCGATGAAAGAAGTTGCTGTAAAATAAGCGCCCAATAACCAGTGGCCAAACACAATCCCGATTAAGGAAAGCGGTATAGCAAGCATCATCACAATCGGGGTTTTAAAGTTCTGGAACCATCCCACGATCAACATATAAATGATTACAATTGCGACCATAAAGGCAACACCTAAATCACGGAATACTTCCAAAGTAATTTGCCATTCACCATCCCATTTTACGGTAAAATCACTTTCATCTGTGGGTTGCTCCATATACAATTCATTGACTTTGTACCCTTTTGGGACTTTCATTTCAGTCAGTTTTTCACTCATTCCTAAGATTGCATAAACCGGACTTTCTAATGCTCCAGCCATATCAGCCGTTACATAAACCACACGTTTCTGGTCTTTTCTGTAAATGGTTTTTTGTAATGTATCTGTTTTTACTTTTACCAAATCACTCACCGGAATCATATTTCCCTGACTTCCTTTGATTTTTAGGTTTTGAATGTCTTGCAAACTGGTTTTGTCTTTATCGTCAAGCGAAAGGACAATTGCCACGTTATCATTTGAATTTTCATCATACAAATTAGAAACTGGGTATTCTTTGAGTAAATAAGTCAAATTCCCAACTACTTGTTGCGGTGCAATTCCGTTCAGCATGGCTTTCTCTTTATCTACTTCCAGTTTGTATTCCGTTTGATTGTCTTCTACCATCCAATCGATATCCACAACATCGGAAGTTGTTTCCAAAATAGTTTTCACCTGTTGGGCTACTTTTATTTGGTCTTTATAATTGGGTCCATAAATCTCAGCGACTAAGGTTGACAAAACTGGCGGTCCTGGCGGTACTTCAATTAATTTTACGTTTGCCCCATATTTCTTGGCAATCTTCTGAATATCGGGACGCATCGCTCTGGCAATAGCATGACTTTGTATATCTCGGTCTTCTTTGTGCAATAGATTCACCTGAATGTCTGCCATGTTGCTTCCGCCACGCATATCGTAATGACGTACCAATCCGTTGAAAGTAATTGGAGCAGATGTTCCTATATAATTTTGATAATTGACCACTTCTGGTTTATTTGATAAATACTGGGCAATTTCTTTGGTAACCGCTGCAGTTCGTTCGAGTGTTGTACCTTCGGGCATATCAATTACCACTTGAAACTCATTTTTGTTATCGAAAGGCAGCATTTTTACTACTACTGATTTCGTGAAAAACATCAAAACAGAACCAAATAATAACACAACAGTTACGGCAAGTAGCACTCTTCTTTTTATACTGCTTTCTAAGAACGGTCGTTCCAGTTTGTTGTATATTTTATAAATATGACTAGTTTCTAATCCTTCAGCTTCTTTATGTTTTTGATCGTCTTTTTCCTGAAGCAAATGATATCCCAAATAAGGGGTCACTGTCAAAGCCACAAATAGAGACAAAATCATCGCAATCGAAGCGCCAATCGGCATTGGACTCATATAAGGCCCCATCATTCCAGATACGAAAGCCATTGGCAAAATAGCCGCAATAACTGTAAATGTTGCCAAAATTGTTGGATTTCCTACTTCGTTTATCGCATAAATAGCCGCTTGTTTAAAGGGCAGTCGCTTCATCTTAAAATGCCTATGCATGTTTTCGGCAATAATTATACTGTCATCCACAACAATTCCCACCACAAAAACCAAAGCAAAAAGTGTAATCCTATTCAACGTATAATCCAATAAATAGTAAGCGAATAAGGTCAGTGCAAATGTCAACGGAACCGAGAAAAATACAACCAATCCACCACGCCATCCCATGGCTAACATCACTAAAATAGTCACCGCAACTATTGCGACACCTAAGTGTAACAATAATTCGCCTACTTTGTCGGATGCCGTTTCACCGTAGTTTCTCGTTACTTCGACGTGAACATCATTTGGAATTATATTTTTCTTTAGTTGCTCTACTTTAGCAATAATTTTTTCCGAAATTTTCATCGCATCGGCACCTTTCACTTTACCAACAGATATGGTTACGGCAGGATATTCCGATTTTGCGGTTTTAAATTTTTCATTGGCTTTGCCATAACCAAAAGCCACATAACTTCTGGGTGTAGCCGGTCCATCTTGTACTTTCGCTACTTGCTTCAAATACACGGGCATATTTTTATTCACGCCAACTACCAAGTTTTCGACATCATCGGCATTCGATAAAAACTGCCCTGTTGTAATCAAATATTCTTGGTCATTTTGTACAAAACTCCCCGATTGTGAACTTCCGTTATTGGCTTGAATCATTTGCATAATTCCCAAAGCATCTACGCCATTTTCGGCCATTTTATCTTTGTCGAGAATCACTTTCAGTTCGCGATTGCTTCCACCTATTTCTTTGGTTATCGCCACATCTTTTATTTTTTCAATTTCCGATGTTACTTCTTCGGTAATTTGTCGCAACTGAAAACTATCTTGTTTATCACTCCAAAGCGTAATCCCCAACATAGGAACATCATCAATAGAACGTGTTTTTACCATAGGTTTATACACGCCTTTTGGAAACATATCTTCGTGTTTTGCTAATTCGTCGTACAATTTTACATACGAACGCTCCACATCCTGACCTACATAAAACTGTACAATCAACATCGCCTGACCGTTCATCGCCATCGTATGCACATGTTCAACCCCTTTGATATTCGAGATTATTTTCTCCAATGGTTTTGCCACACGACTTTCTACTTCTGTAGGACTTGCTCCCGGATAACCCACCATCACGTCGGCCATTGGAACATTAATTTGCGGTTCTTCTTCCCTAGGAATCAGAAACGAACTGTAAACTCCAATAATCATCAAACCCACCATAAGCAAAATAGTCAGTTTTGAGTTGATGAAAAATTGGGCTATTTTACCTGAAATACCTTCTTGCATTTTCTTTTATTTTTTTGGGCGTGACCCTCTCAAAAAGGTCGGGCGGGGCTTTCAGCAGTATCTTTTGTTCCGCTACGCTTCACAAAAGGATGCCGCCTCAATCCCTCACGCGGAATTAACAATGACATTTATTTTATACATTTTCAGTTTTTGGTCTTCCGTTTTTCTGCTTTAAACCTTAAACTTTCAACTTTTTTTACTGAATATGAACCAAAGCTCCGTTATACAACTTCCCATCTGCCGAAACGATATATTGCTCGTTCGCTGATAAACCAGATAACACTTCTACTTGATTCCCAAACGTTTTCCCTATTCGTAACCATCTCAGAATGGCAATATTTCCAGTTCCAATTGTATAGATTCCGCTTAATTGTCCTTTTTTTACCAAAGCACTTTCGGGAATTAAAATTCGATCAGACGCAACAGTTTGCGTTTTGTTTGCAACAGGAAATTGCACATTTACAAACATTCCTGATAATACGGAATTATCGGTTTTATCTAAATTTACCTTTACCAAATATTGTCCTCCGGTATTCGTAGCCGAAATACTCACTTCGCTTACTTTTCCAATTAGTTTTGCATTTGATGATTTTACCAAAACATGTACAGGCATTCCTTTTTTGATTTCTGCAATATCATTTTCAGACACCATGGCCGTTACTTGTAATCTTGAAGCACCTTCAATACTTACCAAAGGCATTCCGGGATTTGCCATATCACCTTCTTTTACGAAAGTATTAGTCACTGTTCCTGAAAACGGAGCCCTAATATTCGAATAGGAAAATTGAGCTAAAATCTCGTTTCGCATTTGTCTAGCTCCTTCCAATCCTGCTTTTGCCATTTCGTAACGCGCCGTCATATCATCTAATTCTTTTTGCGAAGCACTTTGTTGTTTGAATAAATTCACAAAACGATCGTAATCTTTTTTAGCATTGTTGTAACCCGCAGTCGCTTGAAGAATACTGGCATCGACCTGTGCTTTTTTGGCTTGCAAATCAGTGTTATTAATGCTGACCAATAATTGTCCGGCACCTACTTTTTGGCCTACTTGTACATGAAGTTTAGTGACATAACCCATCATTCTCGTGCTGAGGTTGGCGCTGTTTTCTGCTTCAATTTTACCGCTGGCCGTTACAAACGGACTGTTGCCATCAGCTGAAATTCCGCTTACTTTCACTGCAATTGCTGGTTCTGTCTTAATTGGTTCTTTTTTGTCGCCTCCGCATGAGGTTAAGAAAACTGCAGCTATTGAAAGGATTGCTATTATTTTTTTCATGATTTTTTTATTGATTATTTTATGTCTTTCTTCTTTGTTTTTTCTTCTATTTCTTAACTCTTACTTGGTCAAAAATTGTAAATATTCTTGAGTAAAATTATATTCGAAAACGGCTTGCAGGAATTCCAGTTCTTTTTGAGACATTTGGGTTTCTGCTTGTAATAAATCAGTTGTTTTTTCCAATCCCTGCGTAAAACGATTACTACGGATTCTGTAGGCTTCTTGTGATTGTTCTAATGCTAATTTGGAAAGATTAACCTTATTCTCAGCATCTTTTAACTGACGGTTGGTTTTGTTTAATTCCAATTGACTTTTGGATTTATATTGCTGGTTTTCCATTTCTGACTTTTGGAAATCTGCTTTGGCTTTTTCCATTTTTCCAATAGATTTATAACCGTCAAAAACATTCCATGATACTTGTGCACCAATTAAATATCCTTTGGCATTGGTTCCAAAAAGTTTATCATCATACAATTCATAACTTCCAAAAGCATTCAATCTCGGCAAGAAATTCATTTTGCTCGATTGTACCATTTTTGCGTAGGCTTCAGATGATTTATCCATTGCTTGAATGTCTTTCCTATTGCTGGAAAGCGTCGTGTTGATGGTTTGAATAGCTATCGCATTTTCCAATTCCTCGATAGGTTTATATACTTTAGTGCCAGTATCTTCATTTAAAAGAAATCCCAAATAATCGGAAGCATTTTGTACATTGCTTTTTGCATATTGCAACTGATTTTTAATTTCATTTACACGAACCTGTACCGAAAGCAAATCGGTTTTTTGAAGAATCCCTTGTTTAAAATAATTTTCTATCAATTTCAAATTCGCTGCAGCAGTTGTGTTGGCTTTTTCCAAAACTTTTACCGCTTTGTAACCCAATTGCAATTCCATGAAAGCTTTATTGACTTCTAGTTCAAGATATTCTTTGGTGCGCTCTGTTTGCAATTGAAAAGCTTGCATTTTTGCTTTGGCAGCTTGTCTTCCGTACAATCCATCTACATTGATTAAGGGTTGTAAAACCTCAATTTTAGTAGCAAAATTTTTCGTTCTTGCAGGATTGTTTAATAGAGCGGGATTAAAATCAGATTGCGTTAAAATTTCCTGATTCAATTTGGAACCAAAAGCCATCAAAGGATTTGTTGTTGAAATCGCTGTATGTGATGCCGAAATACTGGGTAAGAATAACGAATTAGATTGTCTGTAATCTGCTTGTGCCGATTTGAAGTCCTGATTAACGATTTTGATTTGCAGGTTTTTATCGGAAGCCTTTTGCCAAATTTCTTTTTTAGAAATAGTCAAGGTATCCTGACTGAATCCTACAGCAGAAAAGGAAAGAATTCCAAAGAGTAGTAATGTGTTTATTTGCTTCATAATAGTTTTTTCTAAATTAATGCAGTAAAGGTAAATATCAGAAAATACGTAAACAGTAACTAATGTCACACTCGTCCGATAAAATAAAAAAAGCATCTTTAAATGGTTTTAAAGATGCTTGAGATTAATTAGTTGTTTTTATTTCTCTAATTAAATCATGTGGTCCTGTTGATGCGTGTGAAGCATGGTAATAAGTACAAGCAGAGAAGGTTATATTAGTTCCAGTAATCAAACCTTCGGTCATGTAAAACGCTAATTTTAGACCCGTTTCATTGATGAGGAAATCATAGCGTAATTTTTCTCGAATGCCTTTTCGTTCTGCAAAAACATATTCGACGAGCACATATGGTTTGGCTTCGGAAGGATCGCCTTCGGGATGAAACGAAATGACTTGTGCTTTTTTGTAGCCGATGTCATTTTTTTGTACAAAGGCTCTAAAGGGAAAATAACCTCTTTGACTCACATACGTCTGATGCCTACCCAAATGTTAGAAGGAACCCATTGGTAATTTCTATTAGGAGAAACTACGAGAACATCGTGATTTTTTGAAAGTTTTTGTCTCAAATGAGCTGCTG
Source organism: Flavobacterium granuli (assembly GCF_900129705.1). Classification (GTDB taxonomy): domain Bacteria; phylum Bacteroidota; class Bacteroidia; order Flavobacteriales; family Flavobacteriaceae; genus Flavobacterium; species Flavobacterium granuli. The sequence goes on from NZ_FQWO01000007.1 coordinate 169,632, forward strand.
CGGTTTGACCGGCAATTCCTGCTCCAAGTATTACAATTTTTGACATGGTGAATCATTTAATTTTTTCAAAATTTGGTCAAATCTATTTTGCAATCAGTAAGTAATATTAGTCGCAACTGGGTAAGTCTAAAAGCTATTTTTGTTATACAATTATTGTTTATTTCCTTTTTTTGGTATTGAGCCAATAACTAATGCCCCCTGACCAGTAAAATATATTTTTGAGGTCTTCTTTTAATATTATTTCATTAGTAGTAATGGTTGCATTGCTTTGGGGAAATGCCCAATGAGGAGAAATTGAAAATAGAAATGAATTACTTTGAAATTGAATGGGTAAACTAATTTCAAGATTTAAAACATTAAATTGGTTTACTTCCTTTATAGCAATAGAATTGTTAATGGATGGATTTTGCAGATTACTCTTCCCTTTTCGGTTTCCCAAACGATTGTAAGTGTAGTACTCCTGATAAAAGTATTGTGATCCTCCAAAAATATTAAATGTTGGAGTTATTTCAAAATTATCATCTAATGCGTATATTGATTTATCTAATTGTATTCCTCCGAAGAAATCAGTAGAACTATTACTGCTGAAATAGCTGCTTGCAGTTAATGAAATTTTAAAAAGGCTTAAGTCATAACCAAGAGTGGCTGTAAGATCACCTTCAATTTCCGATTGTATGCTGTAACTATCTTTACTAAAAAAATATTTTGTACCTGAGAGTAAGCCACTTAATTTTTTAGAATTAAATTGGTATCCTGCAGTTAATAAAAACAGGTCTATTCTGCTTTCTTCCGATTTAGTTAAATAGGATAATGACGCATCTGCAAAAAAACCCGATCTGTCATAAAATCCTAATGAAGGTACTAAGTATGGCGCACGGACAGAATCGTTTCTTCCCATAAATACGGCATCGCTTTCATAGTTTAAACTAAATAAGACGTAGGAATTTTTATCTTTGTTTTTTAGGTTTTGTCCCATTAATGAAATTGGGAGTGCTACTAAAAGCAAATAAAATAAGAGTGGTAAGTTTTTCATTTTAATAGAATTTTGAATTAAAAAATTAAAGCAACTTTGATTTTTAAAACCAAAGTTGCTTTTGTTATTTATTGTACTCTACCTCTTTTTTGGATGTTTGGTTTACTTTGGATTTTTTTGTTCATCCTAACTTTGTTTGCATCCATTTGTTTTTGAATAGTCATTTTTCGATGCGTGTATGCATTTTGAAATTTTTGCCCATCCATATTTAAACATTCCCCTTCTTTGAGACGTAATTTATTTTGGCTACGAGTTTGGTAACTTCCGTCAGGATTTATAACTACACCGTTACCCAAATTAAGTTTTTCTTGAATTCTATTTTGAGATTCATTTCGTACTTGAAATACAGTTCCGTTTAAGAGCATAAATTGAGTTCTGTTCTGATTTTTTTCTCGTATTTGTGCTTCCGAAAGGTTTTTGTTTTCATTTTGTATTCTTTGTCTGTATTGGTATTCATTGGTGTATTTTACTCCGTTCATATCCAGACATTCTCCATCTCGAAGACGCAATTTTTTCCCATCACTTGTTTGATAACTGCCATTTGGATTTATAGTTGTACCATCAGTAAGCGTTACCTTATCTTTTAGACGTACCTGATCTCGGTCTCTTATTTGTAATACATCACCATCTACGAGCATGATTCGGTCCTGATTACGATCCTGATCTTGATCTTGAATTTGACTTGAACCTACAGTAGCTACTAAGACTACTAATGCGATTGAAAAAAGTATTCTTTTCATAATAAATATATTTAATTGGTTATAAATACAAATTGATTATATAAAGATTTGGAGGTATTGATGCAACAATTAAGTGTTATAAAATATAGGTTAATACTTAATTGTTTTATGATTCAAAATTAGTTTTTTTTTGGGGTTTTTTAATCACAAACATCTGATTTTCTGATAATTACATTTTTTTTAGACGAAATGTATTAATCTGCCGATTAAGGGCATATTTATATTAAGTATGTGTACGAAATTAATCGTTAATTATATACTAATTGAAATTTTATATTTAAGACGGTAATGCTATACAAGGATTTATATAGTAAAAAATAGGGACAAATCAGCAAAAATCTGATTTGTCCTAGTATGTGAACCTGATTGATCAACAATACTTTGTTGGCTTCTTTTTTTTGTGCTCGGTAATGTTCTAAAATCTGTATGGTTCCCAATTTACAAACAAACCTTCCAGACAAGGTAGCAAACTGAAACTGATACATTTCTTGATGGAATGATATGTATAAAAAGCAATTTTTGTAAATAAACTCGGTTGAAATTTCATAGAAAAAGACCATAAACAATACTATTAACCCAACAGCAAAAATTATATATAAAGCCGGTTGATATTTTTTTTTATAAAATTGGAAGCAGAAAAACGCGATTGAGCTGTGCATGAAAATATAGTACGAAAAAATAAAGCAAACCATTACTAAAACCTTTCCAACTTTGTATAAAAAACCCAGTCGTTAAGTGTAAACGGATAAAAGAAAAATCAAAATAGCCGTTTCCTGCTCCCATTTATTTTCTAAAATCGGTTTATTAGCAAATTCACCACTAAGATTGAATGCCGATTGTATTCGCAATTGTCTTGTGTCACCCGTCAAAGGAGAAGTTAGTTTGGCTTCATCATCTTTATGGAATCGTACATTTTTAAAATAGCGTGAGATAAGCACCTGACGACTTATAACATTACTAAGACAGGTTTTCCTGTATTAGTAATCAGTGTCTTTTCTTCGAAGAGAACGAGTTTAGGTTTTTCAACAAGGAACATTTTGTCATGCCCTTTGATTTTTTACACTCTTCCTTACTACCAATTATCCAATTAGAAAATTACTAGCACACCTAAAATATTTAAGTCTTCGTATCTTGCACCCGTTTCATCACATCTAGGGATTGACAATCAATCCCTTCTAGCCCTTTGATATTTTTCTCTCGGGATTTTCTGTTCGGACAGGGTTACTAAACCGACAGTTCTAACCAACATTTATCCTCAATGGATTCTTATGTCTTATAAACGACAATAATTAGAAATTAAAAGCCAAACTCTCCCTTTTAAGGACATCTTTCATCTCCAAAGTCGGTAATAAATACTTTTACATGAGATTTAAATAACCGATCACCATGAAGCCATTTACTTTTGACCAAATACCTGTAATGATGAACAAAATTCATGATAAATTGGAGCATTTGGAAAAACTTATTCTAAGAATCTCTATTGTAGAGGAAAATGAGAACGAAATTCTAAACATTCAAGAAGCATCAAAACTTTTAAATCTATCGGTATCAACAATCTATAGTAAAGTATGTAAAAGGGAAATCCCCGTCAATAAACAAGGTAAACGCATTTATTTTTATAGACATGAGTTAATGAAATGGATTAAGTCCGGTCGTGTAAAAACTTATTTAGAAATCAAAAATGATATTGAAAAGAGGTCAAAAATCTAAAGTTAATACTAGATTTTTGACCTCTGTTCTTTTTACCCCTAAATCTAAATATTCTCATCATACAAGACTTAGTTTTTTTATGTTAGTAACATAAAAAACATTCAAAGTTTATAACTATTTTTGCATAAACAACTCCCATGAGTTATGTTATCTTGATTAAGGATACTTTGTTTTGTTTTGCGATAGTTTGCTTTAAATTGTACCATAATTGTACCACCTAAGTTTAAAACCCTATTAAAGTAAGGAAAGTTATTTTCTGCATCGGGAAGTAAGAACAAACCAACAACAAGCCAACAACAAACGAGTTAAACTACTTACCATCAATATTTTAACTCGTTTTTATTTATCCTTACTTTTGGTTAGATGAAGTTATTAGAATTCATGCTTGATAAGTGAATCAGGCTGTGGTTTGCGAATGCGTGCTATAGAATTTTGATTGAGGGACACAAGCAAGATGCTTGCGCCAGCTTGTGGAGTCGTGAGAAGTGAGTCGTGAGAAGTGAGTTGTCAGTCGTGAGAAGTGAGTTGTGAGTTGACAGTTGTGGGTTTTCAGTTGTCTGTTATCGGTTGTGGGTTGTGAGTTATCGGTAGACGGACAAGGGGTATTGGTTGTCTCCATCGTCTATCGTTTGCCGTTGGATGAAATTATGAAAATCGTCAGTTCGAGTGTTTTTTGTGAAGTGAAACGGAACAAAAAATGTATCGAGAACTACTTTAAAGGATCAAGTCAACCTTTTCTTTTGCCTTGATGCAAAAGAAACAAAAGATCAAGCCTGATCCCGATAGCGATCGGGATTCAAAACTTAAAAAGGATTATAGTTTTTACCTGACTGCCACTGGCAGTCCTCCTTTTAATTTCAAATGTTCCGCAGCCCGAGCCGTTCGTCCTTCGTCCTCAACTCGCGGACTGCTGCCACTCCGTTTTATCGTTGTTTTTTGACGTTTTTAATTTAAGGGCGGGGTTAGGAGTTGTGAGTCGTGAGAAGTGTGTTGCCAGTTGTGAGATGTGAGAAGTGAATTGTCAAAAGTGAATAACGAATAGTGAAGCCTGTTGGGGCGAGCCTCTTGCTCGTGCCGACAAACTAATTTCAATCTATTTCTAAAATGCTGTGATCATTATTGCCATAATTCCTGGCATTACTGAATTTCCAATTGACAGGATCGTTTACAAAACCCGTTTCTAAAGATCCTATCTTCTTTATGGGTACGAACAAGAGACTCGTACTAGCAGAGGATTGAGGGGCACAAGCAAGATGCTTGCGCCAGCTTGTGGAGTCGTGAGAAGTGAGTTGTGAGCCCCGATAGATTCTGTGTTGATTTCCTAATAAATCTAAATTTTATTTTTATCGGGAAGCTTTTTTTTATGTTTAATATTCTTAATTTTGTCGTCTAAGTCGGTCTTAGAGCCAGACTGTATAGCGTGTTTATGCCTTTTGTGCTAGCACGCTA
>NZ_FQWO01000018.1 GCF_900129705.1 Flavobacterium granuli
TAGACGACAAAATTAAGAATATTAAACATAAAAAAAAGCTTCCCGATAAAAATAAAATTTAGATTTATTAGGAAATCAACACAGAATCTATCGGGATTCAAAACTTAAAAAGGATTATAGTTTTTACCTGACTGCCACTGGCAGTCCTCCTTTTAATTTCAAATGTTCCGCAGCCCGAGCCGTTCGTCCTTCGTCCTCAACTCGCGGACTGCTGCCACGTCGTTTTATCGTTGTTTTTCTATGTTTTTAATTTAAGGGCGGTTGAGGAGTTGTGAGTGAATAGTGTTCAGTATTCAGTGCTGATAGTTGTCGGGGGGGGGGGGTTAGGTGTACTTCAAAGATTACAATCAATGGCTTTAACTTAAAAAATAGTTAAATAACTACTTTTATAGTTGTGTAACTAAAAATATAGTTGTATGTTTGGATTGCGTTAAGGATAGAAGGCGATATCCTCGTAGAGAAACGAAGAGATAAAGCCGATAGCCTGACCCGTAGGGTAACGCCCAAATACCTATAAAGCTATGCAAAAGTTAACTAACAAAGAAGAGGAAATCATGCACATTTTATGGAAGCTTAAAAAAGCTTTTGTAAAGGAAGTCATGGCAGAGATTACCGAGGATCAGCCTCATTATAACACCCTTTCTACCATTGTACGCAATCTGGAAGAAAAAGGATATGTTTCCCACCATGCCTTTGGCAACAGCCATCAGTACTTCCCTATTGTCACTATTGAAGACTATCGAAAAAAGTTCATGACTAATGCTATTGACAATTATTTCAATAGTTCGTATAAAAACATGGTTTCCTTTTTTGCCAAAGAGGAGAAAATTACGGCCAAAGAGCTTCGGGAAATATTGGAGATGATTGAAAATCCCAAAGAGGCGAAATAGTTATTTATAAGTAAACTATAAATGGTGCTATTCTAAAAAAAGGCGCCTTCAATACAGCAAAGCAATGGAGACACTATCTATTTACCTCATTAAATCAAGCGGATTAATGGCCATGTTCTTTTTGGCTTATTATTTTTTGCTCCGAAAAGAAACCTTTTTTACCTCTAACCGTTGGTTTTTATTAGCTGGATTAATTACATCGGCACTATTGCCCTTTGTTATTTTTACAAAAACAATTTGGGTTGATCCAAGTCCGGCAGCTATAGATTGGTCGAATGTTCCTGTAAGCGCTCCAATGGAAAATACTGGTTTCGAAATCAATTGGTATTTGGTGCTGGCTATCGGCTATGGCATAGGTTTATTATTGTTTTTAATAGTGTTCGCTTTGGATTTTTATAGTTTGACCAAAATATTGAAAAACAAAGCCATTCATCAACAAGCCGATTTTAAATTTATTGATCTAACAGCTAATGTGGCTCCCTTTTCCTTCTTTAATACCATCGTTTATAATTCTTCCTTATATAGCAAGTTGGAATTAGAATCGATTTTAGAGCACGAAAAAGTGCACAGCGAGCAAAATCACACATTAGATGTTTTAATTTCACGACTGTTTTGTGTTGTATTCTGGTTCAATCCTATAGTATGGTTCTACAAAAATGCCATCATGCAAAACCTTGAATTCATAGCCGATAGCGAAGCCTCGAAGAAAATATCGGACAAAAAAGCCTATCAAATCACGCTTTTAAAAATAACAACACAGGAAAATTGTGTTGCCATCAGTAATCATTTTTATCAATCATTAATCAAAAAACGAATCGTTATGTTAAACAAAAATCAATCAAAAAAAAGCCATTATTGGAAGTACTTTTCGGTATTACCGGCACTTATTGCCTTTGTTTTATTCTTTCAAATTGAAGTCATCGCTCAGGAGAAAAGTATAAAAGAAGATGCTCAGCAACAAACTAGTAACTTAAGTTCGAACCAGGAAACAAGCAGCTTAAAATCTGCCACGGAAATCAATGTAATTGCAAATGACACGGTAAAGAAAACAAAGGTCATAAAAGTTCATACCTCAAACAAGGATGATCAAACTGAAATCTTTATCGATGGTAAAAAAGTAAGCAAAGCAGAGATGGACAATTTAGATCCAAACCGTATTGCCACTATGGATGTAAGTAAAAACGGTGGTAAGTCTACTATCAAAATCATTAGCCGCAACACTCAAGGCATACCCGATGACACAGAAATATACATTGACGGAGAGAGAGTCAGCAAAAAAGAATTGGATGAGCTCAATCAAAACACCATAAAGCAAATGGATGTAAACAAGACGGGGTCTAATAAAAAAACGATCAAAATAATAACAAGATCCACTAATCAATCTTTAAACAACATTCAAGCTCCGGTACCGCCTACTCCACCAACACCGCCGAATTTCACTTTTAAAACTCCAAAAGCGCCTAATTTTCCAAAGGCCCCTAAAGCGCCCAAAGGAGACCCGATCAATGGAGATAAAAAAGCGTGGAAGCAATTTGAAAATCAAATGCAAGAATATGAGCAAAAAATGCAAAAGGCAGCCCCTAGTATGGCCGCTTTTGAAAAACAAATGGAGGAATTTGAAAAACAGATGGAACCTTTTAACGCTGAGATGAAAGCATTTGAAAAGAAAATGAAAGTATACGAGCAACAAATGGAAGAATATCAGTCCCAGTTGCATGCGAAAAAATAGTTCTAATCTCCCCAAAAGACCGTCTCTCATCAAGACGGTCTTTTTTTATATCTTTAGCCCAAATTAAAACCTTATGTTTAAAGTATTAGCTCAAATTAACAAACTGATTTTACCTAGTTTCAGCAAGCGCGGATTGGATTTGGCGAAGGCCAAAAAATGGCAAATGGTACTCATTGGTTATCGCTATTATGTGACAAGTCGGGCTTTGCGCTAGTTGCAAGCTATGGAGCAGCTGCTGTTTTCTCCGTATTTTGAGGTATTGCAATCCTGATTTAAGGCTGTTTTCCTCAGATAGCAGAGCTAATGGCGAAAAAACAATTCGTTTTTGTAAAATTTATTTTATTGGAAATCATTGAATATCACACACATAATTTGGTTCCTTTATTTTTTTTTATTTTTATTCGATTTTAGGCTTGCAGATTATACATTTATCCCTATATTTGCACCCGCAAACAGGTTGAATATAAGCAATTATAAAAACGCCTTTAGCATCATAAAAGGCCTCGTGGCGCAACTGAATAGCGCACTTGATTACGGCTCAAGAGGTTACTGGTTTGAATCCAGTCGAGGTCACAAAACCCTAGTTTTTACTAGGGTTTTTTTATGCTCAAAAGTTAAAAACAGCATTTATCAATCTAAGTTTGTATTGTTGTGCTCGTCCTTTGTCAGTTGACTTTGGATTATAGCGTTCTTAGGGGAGCGTCCTATTTTATAGAGCTGACTAATAATCAGACTGCTTATTGAACTGGTTGTGATTGTTTTCAGGGATGTAGCAGTCTCCAGCTGCTCTACTATCCTATTATGCAACGCACTACATGTTCTACTTTGAGTCCAGTATATTCGCAGAATTCTTCAATTGAAATTAATTGATGCGGTTGTTTATTGAGATGTTTCTTGATCTTCAATAAATACAATCTCGCTTGCGGATATTCCTTACCCATAATGCATTGCACATCTTTAGGATAAATACATACCCTTGTGCCTCTTGCTATCACTATTCTAGTTTTAATACACTCTTCATACACTCTTCATACACTATCCATGCCTTTGCCTAGGCTTTGATCAGGATGAAGGGTGTTGTACAAACATAAGTAATTATTCTTTAGCTTTTTACCTTAAAACAATTGGTGTTCAGTTTTCAGTGCTGATAGTTGTCGGTTGTGGGTTGTGAGTTGTGGGTTGTGAGTCGTGAGTAGTGAGTCGTGAGTAGTGAGTAGTGAGTTGTCGGTTGTGAGTCGTGAGTTGTGAGTTGTGGGTTGTGGGTTGTGGGTTGTGGGTTGTGGGTTGTGGGTTGTGGGTTGTGGGTTGTGGGTTGTGTCCTTCGGCAAGCTCAGGATGACTGTGAGTCGTGAGTCGTGAGTTGTGGGTCGTGGGTGATAAGTGTTTGGTGCTGATGGTTGTTGGGAGACTCGTACAGCGAGGTTTTGATGCTTATGAAAAGTACAGTACAAACATAAGCAATTACCCTTTGGTCTTATGTATTAAAATAGTCGATTATGGTTGTTTATAGCTGGTTTCTAAATAGTTGTGTTTGAAATATGAATTTAATGTCTGAATCTTTGGTTTAATCATTCAAGATTCAGTTGCAACGATTATCTAAAATGAATTGATTGATCGACTTATTATTAACATTAAAACTTAGAAATTATGGCAAAACAGAGAGGCATAATTAAATTGAAAGGTACTTTAGGAGACATTACTTTCTATAAAACCAAGGACGGTTATATCGCCCGAGAGCGAGGTGGCATTGACGCCAGCAGAATTGCCAACGACCCTGCTTTTCAGAGAACAAGAGAAAATGGTGCTGAATTTGGCAGAGCCGGAAAGGCAGGCAAGATTTTGAGATCTGCTTTACGTCCGATACTCATTCATTCCTCTGACGGCAAAATGGTTAGCAGGCTTACCCAACAGATGGTCAAAGTTATTCAGGCAGATATGACCAGTGCCAGGGGATTGCGCAATGTTATTGACGGTGAGGCAGAACTACTGAGTGGTTTTGATTTTAATATCACAGGAAAATTAGGCACTATCTTATTTGCTCCTTTTGAAAGCAGTATTGATCGTAGCAGCGGTGATTTGAGCATAAGCCTTGCTCCTTTTATCCCGATAAACATGATTGCCGCGCCAGGTGGCACTACCCATTACAAAATTGTTTCGGCAGCAGCTGAGATTGATTTTGAAGCAGAAAAGTTTGTAGTATCCCATTCTGAAACTGCTCTACTACCTTGGGATGCTGTTGCTACTGCACCCATTAGTCAAAGTAATTCTGTTACTCCAGCAAGTACAAAACCTTTGTTTCTTGCTTTGGGTATTGCGTTTTATCAAGAAGTCAATGGGCAGATGTACTCCTTAAAAAATGGAGCTAATAATCCCCTCGCCTTAGTACAAGTAAGCGGATTATAAGATGATCTTGGTACTATCCAGAACTTATTTCCCTGACGGAACTAATGGTAAACTAGAACAGGAGGGTCAATTCATCTGTCATACTATTGAATTGCCTTGGAAAGAAAACCAAGCAACAGTTTCCTGCATTCCGGAAGGGGAATATTTTATCAACAGGCGTTACAGCAGTAAATTTCGATGGCATTTGGAGATTATTAATGTCCCCAGCAGGAGTTTGATTCTCATTCATCCTGCCAATAATGCCCAGCAAGAATTGCAAGGCTGCATTGCTCCTGTAACGACACTTTGTGGCTCGGGTTTAGGCTTGATGTCCAGAAAAGCCTTTTGTAAGCTGAAAGATTTGGTTTATGCTGTTTTGAACGAAAATCAGATTGTACGCTTAATTGTAAAATCTTAAAATGAAATTATTATGAATGTATTAAAAAGAGCAAAAGCTCCCACACCGAAGTTTTTTAGAGTGCTTCGCACTATTGGGTTGTCTCTGGCTGGTATAGGCGGTACTATTTTGGCAGCTCCTATTGCTTTGCCTGTTGTCATCAGTAGCATTGGTGGTTATTTGGCTGTTGCAGGCGGTGTTCTGTCGGTAGTGAGTCAGATTACTACTTATAATGAAGATGCTTATGACAGTCCCTAATTCGACGTGGTGTACTACCGCTGGTGGTACTTTCCTGAGTGTGTTACCCAATTTAAGTTCTGAAGATGTTTTGAAAACTGTATTGCTTGCTATTATTGGCACTGTTGTAAGTTTTGTTATTTCTTTGGTCTTGAAAAATGGTATGAAGAAGCGCAAGAAATAGTCTAAATGTTGTATTTTTTAGGCTATTAAAGCTAGATTTAAAATGCCCTATCCGTTTGGATTAGGGCATTTTTTATTGTGGGTTGTGGGTTGTGGGTTGTGGGTGTTGGGTGTTGGGTGTTGGGTGTTGGGTGTTGGGTGTTGGGTGTTGGGTGTTGGGTTGTGTCCTTCGGCAAGCTCAGGATGACTGTGAGTGGTGGGTGGTGGGTGGTGGGTGGTGGGTGGTGGGTTGTGTCCTTCGGCAAGCTCAGGATGACTGTGGGTTGTGGGTGGTGGGTGTTGGGAGGCATAGGTATTCTTCAAATATTTGGCGTTCGGCTGCGGAAGCTAAGGGGAATTGGATCGCGGCAATAACAGCCTTTATTTTCTCTTTTTATTGGTGTTCAATTCGCGAATTAGGTATATGCAATTCGCGAATTGAACACTATACTTTTAGTAAATAATAATTACATCATCTAGTTTTGTTTTTTTCCTCATGCAGTTGTCTTGATACTCCGCAATCACTTCCTTACTATATATCAAATGGAAAATCAAAAAACACAAAGACGTATCAAGGCGATTTACCAAATGCTGTTTCAAATGGCATCCGGTAATCTTTCCTTTAGAATTTTAGAAACTGATCCAAACGACGAACTCGGCAAGATAGCTGAAAAGCTCAATACGTTTGCCGAAGAATTACATACTGTTCTAGTAAACTCGGCTTGCATCAACACGTCCTGTGGTTACCAAAACCTGGTGCGGATCACGATACTTTTAAACAACCACTTTAAGATCAGAGGCTTTAGTTCTGATGTGCCCCTATTTATAAAATATGCCGCTGAAGACTTAGTAGGAATCGATTTTAAAAAGATGCTTTCCGGACAATCTCACCATCAATGGGATCAAATAAAAAATCAACTCAGAAAAGATAGTAATTTCAGTACAACACAACAACTTCTATTCCTCACTCCTTACAAACATGCCATTTCTTCTTTCTGTACTATTTCCAGATTAATTTATACCAACAAATTTATAATAAATACCTCAACCATCATTCCAGATGATACGAAGGCAAATCTTCTAGGAAATATTGATTCGCCAACAAAATCGGCTGCTATTTTGGCTCAAAGAGTGTCTGAATATATCATAGTCCATCTAGAGGAGCCGCTACCAAGTGCAAAAGATTTGTCTCTAATTTTTGGAACTAATGAATTTAAAATCAAAAAAAGTTTCCGGGATTTTTTTAATAGCAGTATTTTCCAATTTTATAATGAACAGCGACTCCAAAAAGCACATCTGCTGATCGAACAAAGCAGCATTCCTATAAATGAAATAGCGATAATGAGTGGTTTTACCAACTACGTCAACTTTTACAAATCATTCAAAAAACGATTTAATTACTTGCCAAGTACACTCCAGCGAGACAATCGTATTACTAATGAATAATCATTTTGGTAACATTTAGCTTTTGCATACAAATACTCCCGAAACGAAATAGCATAATGATCTAATAATTAGAATTTTACAGTGTTAATTCTGTAGAATCATGAAAAATTATAGTCTTAAAAGTAAAGAAACAATAGTCGAAACAATAAGTGTTTTATTGATTCTACTATTCGTATACAGTGCCCTGAGCAAACTCCTGGAATTTCAAAACTTTCAGGCACAATTGGGGCAATCCCCTTTATTAAGCGCTTATACGGGATTTATATCCTATTCTGTTTTAACAGTCGAATTTATAATTGCTTTACTTCTTGCCATTCCTAAAACTCGTTTTATTGGCCTTTTATCATCTTTTGGCTTGATGTTACTATTTACGGTATACATAGTTGTCATACTAAATTATTCATCATTTGTTCCTTGCTCCTGCGGTGGAATCTTAGAGCAACTAGGTTGGAAAGAGCATTTAATTTTAAATATTGGATTTACTATATTGGCGGGATTAGGCAGCCTTATTGTTTCTTCGCATAAAAAGAAAACATTCCTGAAATTAGCATTAATCACTTTTACAGGCTCCATATTAATAGTGCTGTTGTACCTGACTTCAGAAAATACAATGCATCGTGAAAATCCATTTATTCGACGATTTATTCAAGGTTCAGCTACAAAAATTGCTGAAGCAGATTTAAAGAGTAATTCCAAATACTTTGCAGGTACAGATGGCAATATGATTTTTCTTGGTGATAATATAGCTCCCTTACATATTAAAGCTTACGACAGTACCTTAAAAGAAAAAAAGCATTACAAAATTGAATTAGAGCGGGAAGACTTTCCCTTCAGTTCCGTTCAGGTACGTGTACAACCACCCTACTTTTTCCTGATGGATGGAACCGTGCCGGTTATTTTCAGAGGAAAAACAGCCGACTGGAAAGGAAAACTACTGATGCACAGCAACAATTACTATTTTTCTAAAGCCGAAATTATCGCTCCAGACAAAATTGCTTTCCGGGCACAGCAATTAAAATCACTAAACAACATTCTGGGAACTTTTACATTCTCCGATAGTCTGCAGGTACAATATGCTCCTAGCCTGCTTCAAAAACAAATTGATGGCTTCTTTGATACTGATGGCAGTATGCAGTATGATAACCAACTACAAAAATTAATATATGCATATTATTATAGAAACCAGTTTATTATAACAGACAGCAAGCTCAACTTGAGTTATCGTGCTAACACTATAGACACTACCACCAAAGCAAAACTCAAAGTAGTATTTATCAAAGAGACAGGACAACGAAAAATCGCTTCTCCTCCATCAACGGTCAATCAGCTAATTGCTGTTTCAGGCAATTTACTCTTTGTCAATTCAAAACTAATCGGACGCTACGAATCAAAAAAAATGTGGGAACAAGCATCCATTGTAGATGTGTATGACATTCAGCAAAATACCTATTTGTCTAGCATCTACATCTATGATGTCAATGAGGTCAAAGTACAATCTATATCGGTATCGGGAAACAATTTGTATGCAATCATAGGTCATCAACTACATAAATACCGTTTGAGCAAAAATTTATTTAGTGTTCCCAAAACTAGGGTACAAAACACAAAAAAATATAAAAATTTTACTGGGCCTAGTAACAGGATTGAGACTGAAAACCTGTAAAAAAGAGTAAGTCAAATTTGTAACTTAATTTTATTATCATGAAAACAATTGTAAAAGTGATTCTGCCTGTATTGGCATTCACATTAGCGAGTGCTGCAGCGGTTAGCACTAATGAAGCTAAAATCAAGGAGTCAAAAAAAACAGTATTGATTCAAGGATACATCCAAAATCCTTCAGCTCAAAACTGTGATCCAGTTGATGAAGTTGATTGTGTAACAACAGCCTCAACACAAGCCTGTATGACCATTGAAGCAATTCCTAAACGCGTTTTTGATAAAGACGAATCAAATGCCTGTAATGTGAGTTTATACAGAGTAGAAAACTAATCCATGCAATTATAATATGCAGTTTCCTCTCTTGGAAACTGCATATTATTTTCAAGTCCAATAAAAAATCCGTAACAAACTGTTCAATCTGTTTAATCTGTTTTCAATAACTTTCTATTAACAGTCAACATTTAACAAGCAATAAAATTACTTCTCATGATCCACCTTCATCCAATCCATTTTAACTTCCCCCTTCAAATAAAACCCCAACCACTCTTCTACTTTATGTGTCAAATCCTTCTGGTCTTTTGGATCATTTAAAACATGCCCACCATTCGGGTATACCAACATCACATGTTCTTTTTGTAGACGCCTCATTGCATTATAAAAAGTAATAGCCTGTCTCGGCTGGATATTTGTATCCTGTTTACCTGCCCAAGTCAATAAAGGGGTTGTAATGCTCCCGGCATTAAACAATGGCGAATTACGATAATAGGCTTCTCGATTCTCAAAAAAAGAAACACCCATTCGAAATTGCTGGTTTTCATACCGCCAGTCATCTGCAGTATTCCATTCCGAGTTTAACGTGAAATAATGTCCTATCGAATCCGGAATTCCTGAACCGCTGATTGCTGTGGCAAACATATTTGTCTCTGTAATAATAAAATTAGTCTCATAGCCCCCGAACGAATGTCCAATCAATCCAATTCTTCCGGCATTGGCTATTCCCATTTCAATAACTTTAGAAACGGCCATCGTCACGCAATCTACAGCCGAAAATCCTGTATTGCCCTTTTCAAAAGCGATATCGGCCAATAGCACGGCATAGCCCTTAGAGGTCAGATTCGTGATATTGAACCCTATTATGTTTTGTAAGGTTGGATTCACATAGCTGTTGACATCACGTGATACAGTTTCATAAATATAAACTACCATAGGATACCGTTTGGAGGACTCATATCCTGCAGGATAAAACAATGCTCCGTTCAACAGCCTGCCTTTGCTGTTGGTATAATGAATCATTTTCGATTTTCCCCATTGGTACCTTTCTTGTTGTGGGTTGCTTTGTGCTAAAATAGTCTCCGGTTGGTCTATACTTTTCCGAAACATCAGACAAGGTGACTGATCAAATCGCTGCCTTACATAGATAAAGGCATCACTCTCTTTGGCCTTTTTTAGTTTAGTAATAGAACTGCTGTCCATCGCGACTGGCGATATCCCTTTTTTAAATTCTAGCATATAGTACCCGTTAGCGCCATCATACAAATCAAGGACTGTAAGCAACATTTTTTTGGAAAGGTCATAGCAATAAATACCTCGCCCCTTAATATTTGATGGTTGTCGATAAGAAGTGGTCAACGCATCAAAGCGTAAACGCAACTGCCTTTCTTTACCGTTTGTGAGCCGTTTGCGCTCCAGTCCGTCAGGAGAAATCGCCCAAATATCATAATAATCATAATACAATGCCCATCTATGGTCAGCTGTCCAGCCGGGCTGCCCCCAAACTTTCAATTCGTTTCCGGGGTCGCTGGCCTTGTTATCCCAACTTACATCAAGCCCTTTAGTGACATTTGTATGTTTTTTTCTTTTTAGGTCATAAACCCACCAATTACTTTCTTTATAGTAATTAATATAACGTCCATCAGGTGAAATACCCATCATGTCTATGAACCCCGACTGTTCCTTCAATAACAATTCCCGTGTACCGGTTTCAGTATGTACCAAATAATAATCCATATCGGCAAACCATTTAGTTTTAGGCTCATATTGCAAAGGGGAAGCCACAAGGGCATAATCTTGCGTACCGTTAAACATTGCCCAAGGTTGGTCTGCTGTGGTAATTTGGTGTACACGATTACGTTTAGGATACCAAACCGCAAGAAATTCTGGGTGCTTTACTTTAGCCGCCAGTTTCCGCTTGGGATAAATCCTTTTATCTTTCGCATGCCAAACCTCAACAGCATCTTCTGGCATGCTATTGTCATTCGCCGTTGAGGCAGTTATCCCAAAAAATACCTTTTCACCATCCCGAGACAAGCTCAGTTCCACGTTTTGGTCAGGATCAATTCGCATAGAAGTGGGAAAAATAGCATCTGTACTTTTTAAAACGTCCAGCCTATCCGAAACAATATCATAACGATACAATTCTGTTTTCCTTTCATTAACGCCAAAAAAGGCAACTTCTTTTCCTTTATGCTCCCATCTAAGAACCTTAAAAGCCTTAGCAGATGATGAAACAATGGGGTGTCTGGCATAAGCGCCCTCTAAGACCAAATAACCCGCCATCCCTGAACCATTTGCCTCAGTTGCATAAACTAGTATACTATTGGCATCATTCCAACGAAATTCCGTCACGTTGGCAATCACATCAATAAGCTTCCCGTCTTTCCGAATCACAAGCTGGCTTCCCTGTTCTTTTTCCAGTGTGACAAGATAATGCCCATCTGCTGAAAAGTTATAACGCTCTACACCAGGGATTCTACTTTCCTGACCGCTATCCAGATCAACTACTGCCAATACATCTTTTTGGCTGTAAGCAAAAATCCGTTCTCCATTAAATCTTCCCACACTCGCTCCCGGAAAAAAATACCGCCTATGCGTTTGTGTATGGACAACAAACAGAGTGTCAACATTCCCCTCATAAGACATGCGGTAACCTGCCCATTCCCCTTTAGGCGAAATTTGCTCCGCTCCCATCGTTCCCCAAAGCCCATAATCAGCTTCTGTAAGTGGCTTTTGGCTTAGCGCCTGCCCCAAAACGGGACAGGGAACTAATCCAATCAGAGTTATGGCAATGATGCAGTAAATAGCCGAGAAAAAAGAACTTTTCATTAGTAGCCTAAATTTTGAACAAGATTCGGATTGGCCAATAGCTCCTTTTCCGGTATAGGCCATAAGACATCAGTACTGTTCCATCCCGGTTTAACAGTGGGAAGCACACTGTCAAGTGCACCGTTTCTTTTTAAGTCAAAAAAACGGTGTCCAGATTCGGTAAACAATTCAAATCGCCTTTCCTGGATAACGGCAGCCACAATGGCATCAGCTGTAACGGCAGTAGTATTGGACAATCCAGCCGTTTTCCGCACTACATTTAAGTCTTCTTTTGCTCCTATCAATTCCCCTTGTCTAGCGCGGGCTTCTGCCCTGATAAGGTATTGCTCGGCCAGTCTAAAAATAATGGAATATTCCACCGAGGTTCCTGTATTGCTTTTTTGCTTGTATTTGTTGGCATGATACCAAGTGGTCTTGCCATCGGTTACAGAAGCAATCCAACGTGTTTTTCTAAGGTCATTGCTACCAAAGGACTGAAATAGTTCAGGACGCAATCCTGCGAAAGTTGGAGGTCCGCTCTTCAAGATAAACAAGGCTCCTTCATCGGTATTATTGCCAGCCACCTTTGGAATGAATTGCCAAATGGTAGCCTTACACTCCTTCAAAAATGTTTTATCAATATTGTTTTCCCAAACATAAATTGGGTTATTCAAAACTGCGGAAGCCGCATTGGCAGCTTCTGCCCAATCGCCTTTATAAAGATAAACCCTCGCTAGTAAGGCAATTGCCGTAGAGCGGTTTGGCCTCACCCTGTCGGCTGACAAGTAGTTTTCTGGCAGCAAAGCAATCGCCCGATTCAAATCGGCAATAATGGAAGCAGATACAGTGGCTACAGGCATACGGGGCAACAGGCGGTTAGTTTCATAGTTCGTAGCGTCAATATAAGGGACATCACCATAAAGGTTAGTCAGGTAAAAATGAATCAGCGCTCTTATAAAAACAGCCTCCCCAATAAACTGGTTCTTATTGGCTGTACTAAGTGTTTGTGACCGCTCGCATCCTTCAATAATGGCATTCGCACAATATATCTGATGATAACTTTGGTTCCACAATTGTGAAACTGCAGCCGTATTGCCCAACAGTGTATTATTATAAATAAACAAGCTGTTTTCATTATTTGCCCCATAATAAACCAGTTCATCTGCATATAAGCCTAAACAGGCAGCAGAACCAAGACTGCTTCCGGTCAGCATACCAGTATCTCTTAGTTTGGAATAAATATCCGCTATGGCAGCATTGGCCGTATTAGCATCTTCAAAAACAAGGTTTCCGGTGAGTTGCGAGTAAGGAACTGCAACATCCACAAAATCGTCACATCCCACAAAAGGGAAGAATGCAATAAATAGTATTATAGGTTTTATATAATTTTTCATGATTAAAATATTAGATTAAAAACTCAGCTTCACTCCTATCGCATTCACTTTCAACGGTGGCAGATAATTGTTAGACATCTTAAATTCAGGGTCACCATAGGAATAGTTAGTAAAAGTCAGCAGGTTTTGCCCCTGCCAGTACAATTGACAACGCAGTCCTTTACTAAATTTTAGTGGCAGATCATAAGTCAGTGATATGTTTTTAAGTCGGATATAGGACGCATCTTCGACCGCACCGTCACTAGTTGCATAACGAAAATAGGCTGTAACAACATTTCCGTTCTTCCCTGCTGTATAAGGCTGTTGTGCATTGGGATTATTCACACTCTCTGGTTGATTTTGCATTACTCCTGGAACTCCGGGCTGTGGGGCAAAAGCCTGCTGTTTCACAAACTGAAATAAAAAATCCAACTGAGCCCCTTTATACCGCAACTGATTCTCTAAGCCACCAAAATAACTAGGCGTCAAGTTAACCAATGTCTGTTTGTCTCCCAAAGAAGTAATGAGACCGTCACGGTTCATATCCTCAAACTCATAAACAGCTGTAGTCAGGTTCATCCCTGTATAATGATACACCTTCATAATACTGGTAGGCTCCCCTACAACATAAGTATTGGCATAAGTCGAACTTTCTAGTCCAGGATAGGACAGTAGTTTATTGCGGTTAAGCGATATATTAAAATTAGTACTCCATTTAAGTTGTTGGGTCAGGTTGATGGTTCGCAACGTCAGTTCAAATCCGCTGTTCTGCACCGTAGCGTCAAGATTCCCATACAGTGTACTAAATCCTGTACTTCCCGGTAGTGGCATCCCTACTAGTTGGTTCGAAGAACGATTCGAGTAATAAGCCGTAGTCAGAAAAATGCGGTCTTTAAAAAATCCCGTTTCCAATGCCATTTCAAACTTTTGGTTACTCTCCCACCCAAACTCAGGATTGAACAACCGGGCAGGCTGTAACCCCACAATCCCCTGATAATTGTTTCCCGTTGAAACATAAGTATCTAGAAACTGGTAATCCCCTATTTGATCGTTCCCCGTACTCCCGTAACTGGCACGCAGTTTTCCAAAACTCAACACTTTGCTGTCTTTCAAAAAAGCTTCGTTCGAAAACAGCCAAGCTGCTCCCACAGCCCCAAAAGTGGCAAATTGTTTCCCGGGGCCAAAACGGCTTGAACCATCGCGACGACCGGTCAGGTTAAGCATATAACGGGTATCCCAATTGTAATTCAAACGGGCAAAAAGAGCCGCGTATTTGTAAACGGTTGCATCATTCAGCCGTATATTCTTAATGGTGGCCGAAGCCAAATCGTGGATAAGACTGTTACTAGCAAATCCAGAACCAAATTGATAAAGACGTTCGGTTCGTTGATTTTGCAAAGTACTCCCCAATAAAACTTCAAAATGTCCTTTCCCAATCCCAGCGGTATAATTAAGCTGCGGCTCCACAATCCATGAACTGCGGGTCGTCAAATTGGTTGTAATGCTCGAGGTTTTGCTGTCCAAGCCAAAAGAGGGGTCGTACATCGTGAAGGGCTGTGTGCGGTTCTCATTGTTATCCAAATCGGTGAAGCCAAAGCTGCTCTTAAATTCCAGATTAGGAACAAAACGATACGACAGCACTACATTGGCAACAAGATCATTGATGCGGGATTCAAATTCCGATTCCAGTCCAGCTAAAGGATTCGTCCATGTGCCGTTTTCCCAATTCAAATTACCATTGGCATCATATAGCTCGGGAGCGTTCGGTGGCAATATTCGGGACACTGGGGTTAAATCTACCGAAGGCTGGTTATTGTTCTGCGAAGTATAATTCCCCGAAAAAGTCATTTTAAAACGTTCGTCGTCTGACATATGGTTCATATTAAAATGAGCCGAGCCTTTGCTGTATTTAAAATCACCCGGAAAAACAGTCGTTTCGGTGCGGTAATTACCGCTCAACAAATATTGCGTTCTCAAGCTACCTCCGGATACTGACGCCTGCAAATTATAGATTCTAGCAGTACCCCCTATCAGCTTGTCTTGCCAATCAGTATAGCGATTCGGACTCCAAGTACCATTTATATCATAAGCTGAACTTGGATATACAGTTACACCATCATTAGCAAAGGCCTGTTTTCGCATAGCGAGATATTGCTGGGTATTCATAAGTTTAGGAGTATCGGTCACAGTACCAAAACTGCTGGAGGAGTTAACACTAAACTGAGTGACTCCTGCCTTTCCTTTTTTTGTTGTAATCAAGACCACTCCATTAGCACCTCGAGAACCATAAATAGCTGTAGCATCTGCATCCTTTAAAACTTCTATACTTTCAACATCTGAGGGATTAATAGAATTCAGCGGACTGGTCATGGTCGGTGCAGTACCAGAAGTAGCTGTAGAACCAATGGTTTCCGATGAATAAGGAACACCGTCAATAATATACAACGGCTGGTTACCATCAGCACGCAAGCTGTTTTGCCCCCTTATTTTAATGCTAAAAGACCCCCCGGGAGAACCGCTGTCCTGCACAATATCAACCCCTGCCATCCTGCCCTGCATGGTCGCCAGCACATTGGTCACCGGCTGGGTTTCTATATCCTTAGATGTGATGCGTGCGATGCTTCCAGTGCGTTCCTTTTCTTTGACGGAATAGTAACCGGCATTGATGCGGACTTCCTGCAAGGAGGTGATGTCCTCCTGCAATTGGATGTGGATGTTTTTGCGGTAGTTTATAGGGATTATGGCTGTTTTATAACCGATATAGCTCACGACTAAGGTGTCATTGGCTTTGGCCAGGAGGCTGTATTTGCCATCAAAGTCGGATAGAACGACGTAGTTGATTTGGTTTTTTATGGCGATGGTGACGCCCGGCAAGGGTGCTCTGCCATCGGTTATGATACCGCTTATTTGGTTTTGCTGTCGTTCAGACAGCTGTGGCCTCAGGCGTTTCTTTGCTAAGGCTGGGCTGCTACTTAAGATAATCCCGATAAGGATTATGTAGCATAAAGCCGAAGCTGTGTTGTAAAATGAAGAATTTTTCATAATATTGGTTTAGTTTAATGAAACGTTAGTTTTGTTTTGCGATGGTCCTCTTCAGTTGTCCAGACGGTTAGGGGGCCTTTTTTGTTTACAAAGTCATTGCGAGGTACGACGCAATCTCACTTTTATTATTATTACTCTGTCATAGTTGATCTTTTGTTAGTGATTAAACATTAATTTATTTTTATCCATAAACAGTTGGGGTTTTAATTACTGTTCTTTTTTGCATCGCCCAAAAAAGAACCAAAAAACGCTAGCCTGACTATTTTTATCCTGAAAATCTTCGGATGTATTTTCCTATCGCGACCCCAGCCGCTCGTGCTATGCACTCGACTCGGGGGTCACTCCCTTCGGCCAAGGCTTAAATCCATTCTTCGATTTTCTGGGATAAAAATAGAAGGGCGGTTTTTATGAGAGCGTATTTTGATGAAACTTTTGTTCTATATTCTAGCTTATTTCATATGTTTCCGGAATTCAATTGTCTTTAGCTTCCGTAGTCATAAAGCCAAAGGCATATCAATGTTATAAATGCTAGTATTAATAAGGCTTGTATTTGTTTGTAATATTTCATGTTATTTAGTAGGTTATGGGGCTGTTGTCTGTTATCGGTTATCGGTTTTGAGTTCGTTTTTTGGTTAGCTAAAACAACCTGCACCATTAATAAATTCAAATTAAATTAATGAGATCAATTGCTCAAAGGATCGTGCGGTGCAGGTGTTTCTTAGTTAGCTGTTATCGGTTATCAGTTGTCGCTTGTCAGTTGTCGGTTGATTTCCGTTGAGCTCCGTCACTTCGAGTGATTTTATAAAATAGCGATAGCCTTTTTATAAAATTGTATCGAGAAGTTGGCATAGGGATTCCTGACCGGTTAAGAAAAGGGTGATTTCCTGACTGGGATTTTGTGGTTTAATGATATAAACCACGGTTAACGCAAGGCGTTGGTTTTTTAAGGGGGCTTTGTTATTTTATTCATGGTTTTTTATAGTTAATGGTTAATAGTGAGTGGTTAATCGTTTAAAGTTGGCATAGGTATTGCATACCAGTTTAGAAAAGATGGTTTTTCATAATGGTAATGAGTGGTTTAGTGATATAAACCACGATTAACGCAAGGCGTTGGCTGTTTTAGTTGTGTAATTGCATTTTGGTCATAGGCATACGGGTTTTAGCGGGTTAAACTGCTGCGAGACTATGAAAATTATGAAGTGTTGCTAAGAATTTAAGCGGAGTATTGAGCCAATAGTATAAAAAAAATGGCATGGAACTCATCTTAAACGCTCCAAGGTACTGGTATACCTGCACACGAATAAGTGAGCCCACGCCATGGGACGTGAGCATCTTACTTATCATCTCGCGTGCTAAAATTACCAGTTTTTGGAACGAGATTCAAAGCGAATGCTTCAAATGTTTTACATGAAGAATCGCAAATATATTATAACTGCTTCAAAAATACAAAATTTTATTGTAATGCAAATGCATTACAATAAAATTTTTAAAAAATATCATTATTGCAATATGGCACAGCTGAGAAAAGAAGACATAAT
This sequence comes from Flavobacterium granuli, assembly GCF_900129705.1. Classification (GTDB taxonomy): domain Bacteria; phylum Bacteroidota; class Bacteroidia; order Flavobacteriales; family Flavobacteriaceae; genus Flavobacterium; species Flavobacterium granuli. The sequence continues at coordinate 17,937 of NZ_FQWO01000018.1, forward strand.
ACTACGAGAAAAAATTAAGTTGAGATTAACGGAACTTAGAGAGAAACACGGCCAAAATAAAACCGAACTTTCTTCTAAAGTAGAAGTTGATAGACAAAACTTTCAAGCATGGGAAAAACACGATATAAAGCGAGGGCCAACAATCTATTCTATTAATCGAATTTCAAAAGCTTTTGGAATATCGTTAAAAGAGTTTTTTGATAGCGACATATTTAAAACAGAAAAAGATGCTTAAGCATCTTTTTTTATGGGCTATAATCAGTTATTACTAGCGGTAAAACTATTGAAATGCGGATCTATGTAGGTACGAAAAGTATACAGCAAATAAACAGCCCATTTGATTATTTGTAAGAAAAATTGAATATATTTGAAATATGATAATGTACGACGCTTGTCACTACAATCTAGCCATAATTAGGGGTATAATAGGGACCACGTCATTACTATATACTAGTTAGCTGAAATTTTAATCAAAATCAATCTATAAATGAAAAAATTATTACTTAGTGTAACATTTTTTGTCACTTGTTTTTGTCAAGCTCAAGAATGGAAAGTTGAAGAGAAAAGCGTTACTGGAGTTTTTACTTCTGGTAAATCAAAGTCTGATTTGTTTACAGCAATCAACAAGTGGATTTCTTTAAATTACAATTCTGCACAAAATGTTATCCAAATGAATGAGCCTGAATCCGGAACTATTATTATAAAGGGAATTAATGAAGTTACGTATTCAAATTTACCTGCGAAAGTTTTAATGCCTAACAATAAATATGTTTCAGAAAAGACCTCAAACAAATTTAATCATACAATAGAGGTTAATGTTAAGGAAAATAGATTTCGAATAATTTATACTTTGACAAGCATAGTTAGTCCAACGCCTGGCTCAGAAGTGTTAATGCAACCGTTTTTTGATACAATCGCATTAGAGGGCGATAATTCTGTTGCTGTAGAAAAGTATATTGGAGATTCTGAAAAGTATTTAAAGCAAGGTTTAATAGGTAAACAGAAACGGGAAAATTGGAGAATTGCAACTTTAGAAATGTTTAAGGAATTAAACAAAACATTATTAGATAATATTAAAACAACAATGCTATCTATTGAAAAGTCTACAGTTTCAGAAGAAAAATGGTAGTCAAAACTTCAGCCAACAGACAAGGCTTCGTTGGGCTCGCAGAGCCAACACCCGAGTCCCGATAATTATCGGGACGAACGGACGAAGTAACGAAACTCCGGTTGAATCCTTCGTTAGACTCAGGACAGGCTCACCGATTACATGCCGTCAACACTATGGAGGTATCGTAAAATGATTAGAGAGATTTCAAGAGGCTAATGCGCCTCTTTTATTATGCTCTATAATCATGATTACTAGCAATAAAACTACTGAAATATCATTCTGTATAAGCACGGAAGGCCTGCGGTGAATTAAAAGTGCTTTTGATTATTTGTAATAAATTATTTATATATTTGAAATATAATAATATACGACGTTTATCACTACAATCTAGCTAAAAATAGGGGTATAATAGCGACTACGTCATTACTATATACTAGTTGTGTGTAATGCCCAAACAAACCGTTGAAAGATAACTAATTGAAAGATAAAATAAAAAGAATCGGAAAAAATGCACTCGCGATTTGGGGTGGAATATCATTAATTGGAATCATTCTGATTTTAGGATATCTCGCCTATTCAATGACAATAGGAAATAAAACTGTTGAAAATGAAGCGACAAAATCTGACGTAAGATTTGTATTAAATTGGTGCGGACTTGGAGACCAGAGAATTAAAAAAGTAACAAATAGTTATCAATCTGGTCGCTCATTTACTGGCGATTATTTAGATGCATATGCGATTGACATATCGGAAGTGACACAAGAGGAATTGAAAAATAAAAACGGTTTTTATCGTTTGGATAGTTTACCTCAAGTTTTGAATGATGCGGTAAAAATGGCAAGTGGTTGGCAACACGAAATTCCTTGGTTTCCGAGATTGGAAAATTTAAAAAAAGATGATGTATATGTTTATCCTTGGAGTATATATTGCAATGGAATTACGCCAAGTGGAGCGGAATTAATCTTTGTAATACCGAAAGATAAAAAAGTATACTACATCGGAACAAAAATGTGAAGAAAGCACTACACACAACAGCTAGAATTTCGTTGCGTGCGCAGCACGAACAATGAAATTCCTGTTGAACGGAACCGCTCTACATCCATCCCTTATGGGTTTTTCGATAAATGAGTTAGAAGAATTTCAAGAGGATATTACATCCTCTTTTTTCATGGTCTATAATCAGGAATTACTAACAGTAAAACTACTGAAATATAGATCTATATAAGTACGAAAGGGCTGCGGTGAATTAAAAGTGCTTTTGATGAATTGTAAGAAAAATTGAATATATTTGATTTAGAATAAATACTGACGTTTGTCAGACATAGCAACCCAATTTTGGGTAGATAAGTCGGATGCTATCAGTTATATATACAAGTTAGCTGCAATTTAAAAAATATCGAGATGAAACAACCAAATTTCAATAAGCAAATATTAAACACACTTGAAAATGGAAAAATAACCAATGAAGAGTTAAAAGCAATTGAACCAATAATGATTGAGAATTGCAAATCGAGCATAAAACTTATGTACAATTATTACTTTGCATCTATAGTATTAATAATTCTTTGGTTTCTAATTGACAATTCTATCGTGTCAGAAGTGACGTTATTTGATGTTAGTGTTAAGAACAAACAAATTTTATTATTGAGTATTCCTTTCTTGTCCATCGTATGTTATTATTTTACAATTTCCTATATGGCGTTTAATCAATTAATAGATGCTGGGCTAAAACAAATTCACAAAAAATTATATCCGAATATTAGCGAAAGTTCAATACTCGAATTAGTTATTTATCCATCACTAATTGAATTAGAATCAATAAAAGTTCGATTATCAAATGATTCAGGATGGAGCACTTTTGGTTTCTTGACTGTTTCTTTTTTGTTCCTGTTTTTACCAATAATTATGAATGGAATAGTTTGCTGGAATCTTATTTTCAATATAGATACATCATTTTTTTTTCCTATTTTTTATATATTGATTTTAGTAAAAATTGTATCTAATATTGTGTTTTATTTTAAACAAGTCCAATAAATTGTAGCTAACAGCTAGAATTTCGTTGCGTGCGCAGCACGAACACCCGAGCGCAGCGAACGGACGAAGTAATGAAATTCCTGTTGAACGGAACCAGTCACTGGCAGGTACTATGGAGTTATCGTAAAGTTTTGAGAGAGAATGTCAAGAGGATTTAGTGTCCCTCTTTTTTTGAAGTAGTTTTTCAGGATTACTAGTAGTGAAACTACTGAAATAGAGCTACATGTAAGCACGAAAGACCTGTAGTGAATTAAAAGCCTGTTTGATGATTTGTAATAAATTATTTATATATTTGAAATATAATAATGTACGACGTTTATCACTACAATCCAACCAAAATGAGGTGTATAATAGCGACCACGTCATTACTATATACTAGTTATGCCTCAGTTTAGGAGTACCGAAATGAGACGATAAAATATTAACCTAAAAAAAGCGATATGAATTTTGATGACATAAAAAATGAATTGAATAATCCGAATTTTAAAATTGATATAGGAGCTCTTTTAATGAATATTCATACTACCAACCTTATGAATAGTTATCACTTAAAATCAATATTAAAACAACAAGTTGAAATATTAGAATTGCAAAAAGGAAAGACAGGACAAGAACTTGAAAATTCCGTTGAATTAGCAATCGAAAGTTTGAACGATAAGTATTCTGAGTGGCTAAAGGAAGACTTGATAAACGTCGTGAACGATTGCTCTCGCGATTAGCAATTTCTTCTATTTGATTTTTAGTTATTGAGAACATTATATTTAATTTAAAATTGTTTCCGACTTAAACGGTGCGGAAGCGAAACCGAAAATTGAAACGCGAAAATTGAAATGTCGAAAAAACCGAAGGCATAACCGCTGTTTTGAGCTAGCTGGAGTTTAGTGGAATTTCCGTTTCGCATCAAGTTTTCGTTAAGCCGAAAATTGAGCGGTTACGATTTTCCATCCATCTCAAAGCAGCATAACGTTGTGTGTAATTACCTCGCAGAATAACGAAAAACCAAGTATAAAGTATAAACTATAATTTAAAACTAGAATGTATAAAAGAAACCAACGATTAACAACTTTATTCAAAGAACAAAGATTAGATGTATATTTAAACAATGTTGAAATTTTATTGAAAAATAAAATTGACAGGTATAATGATTACACATCGATAAACTTAAATGTAGAAGAAGAAAGTGATAAACTTATCAAAGAATTACAATTATTTGTACCTAAATTAATCAAAGAAAACACAACAACTTCAATTACACAAGAAAAAATAGATGGTCGTCAATTACCATCTGGAACTTCATATTATCCAGGAAAATTATACGAGATTGAAATTGCAAATTATAATATACCGACTTCTGGAAATAATGACTTCTTTAAATGTGCGCCAAATGGATATCAGGCAATGGATATAAATGTTGAGTTAAATATTCATGATATGAATTTTAAATTTACAAATTATTCAAAAATAACAGGAAACGAAGAAGCAATAGAAGGCTTAAAAAATCTTTTATTACAAAATATAGAAATAGTTGATAAATACCTTCTAACCATAAAAAGTGAAGTTGACGAATTTATTCCTAAAATGAGAGAAAGACTAGTTAATTATCTAACTCAAAAAAAGGAGAATGCAAAGTTGAAAGATGAAAGTAAAGACAAATTAAATCCATTTAAATAAGCAACTACACACAACAGCTAGAATTTCGTTGCGTGCGCAGCACGGACACTCGCTGAAATAATTTTGAATTACGGAAAACCTTAAATGTTTATAATTTTAATATTTAATTTAGCAAAAAAATTAACCTAACTAGAAAATAATGAATTTTGATAATTTACTAACAGAATTTGAATCCTTTGAAAGTGAAAAAAATTACTGGTTCTTGCGGACCATGAAAGGTAAGTTCTTCTCAGGTTTTGTCGATGGAGGCTATATCGGTATTAATTGGAATTATGTTACAGCTGAACAACTACGAAATGGAAACGAAAGGATGATTAAAGATATCATCGAGGCAAATGAAAGAGATTCAAAAGGTAATTTATACGATTCTCGTACTACTAAAGGAAAATCAAAAATTACTTCTATATATAATAAAATTATTAGATTTAAAGAGCTGAAGAATGGTGATATAGTTGTTATTCCTAGTAACGGTTCTAAATATCTTGCTTTCGGAATAATCACGGATAATGAAATTTACAATAACTTTGATGATGATAGATGCGATTTTCACAAGCGTAGGAAAGTTCATTGGATCAAAACTGTATCGTTAGAAAATCTTGATTCAATATGGTATAAAATTATATTTTCGATGCATGCGATTAGCCAACTTAACTCCTATGCAAGTCATATAGATAAAATTATAAGTTCTGTTTTTGTAAAAGGTGATAGAGCACATCTTGTTTTGGAGGTAAAAAAAGAAGGCGATATTAACTATGATTCAATGAATGCTGTGTTAATAAACATAAGGTCATTTACTGAGTTAATTAATAGCCAATTTAATCTTGGAGAAAACCTAACTAATAATTCAGTGAAGTTAAATGTACAATCGCCTGGTACAATTGAATTACTTTATCAGCATGGAAGATCATTATTATTAGCGTCTATTCTTTTAAGCGTTCCTATTGTTACATCTTGTTCTCATGGCAATGCTTCTGAAATTTCCACTTCCGCACAAAAACTTGACGAAAAAAATGCTAACTTAGCAAGACTCAATGATGCAATTGATAAAGACGATAAATTGGATGCGCAACAAAAGCAAGGAGTAAAAGATTTTGTAAATATAAATTATGATCAATTAGCTGAGGCAAAGCAAAGCATGCATGAAATAGATAGTATTATCAATAACGATAACTAGAGCTAGAACTATGCAATACCTTAATAACTTTTTAACCGGAACCGAAAATCTTTTTAAATTACTTTTCATTAATGGAATTGTAATAATTTTGATTGGTCTTTTTTATCCACTGCAGAAAAGAGATGAACTTCAAATCAAAATTTCAGATTTTAATTTTGAGGTAAATTTATTGAACAACGAAATTTATAATTTAAAAATTCAATCAGAAAATTTAAAGGATTCACTTAAGAATAAGCTAATACCCAGAGAAGAGGCGAAGTTGAGAAATTTTTCTTTAAAGCAAAAAGCTCACGAGACTACTAACAAAACTATATTACAAGAGCACAGGAAAGAACAAATCAAAATTTTAGAAAATTAACAAAGCACTTATGACAATTATTGTTTTATTTTTTTGGTTTTTGGAGTTTTTACTTCAGCGGTAGGGATATTTGGATGGAGCCGATTAACTTACTTTCAATTTGATAGAGAGCTAATAGAGTTTAAAAAACGTCGACAAGAATCTCCAAATTTGATACCTGTTTATAAACTTCTTAAGCCATTATATTTTGTAGGAATTTTAAGTTTCGTATTCGTGATTGTAATATTAATCATTTACTTTAGGTAGCTCTAAAGCAAGAATTTCATACACAAATTAAAAAATATTTTAAAAACCCCGCTCTTCGAGGTCTCCTGACCTCGAATTACTAGCAGTTGTTCTAAAGCTATAATCAGGAATTGCATGCGGCTTTGAGATCGCCGTTCCAATAGATTTTTATAAATATTTTGCTATCGTAACTCGGGCGACCTTCTTATTTAAGTGTTTGAACTGAAAAATCTAGTTTTATAAAATCTATACGTTCCACAAAAGCATCTACAAAACGAACTGGATTATCTGGTAAAATCGTGTCTTCTAAACTCGAAAAGACCATCTGATTGCGAGGGATTCCGGTGATGTGTTGCATTATTAAATATACAACTTTTCTTGCTTTTATTTTATATTAAGTTTTATATTTGAAAGAAATAAACGGAGGTTTTTTCACAGACTGACGTTAGGCGTAATTTAACCCAAAAATCTTCTTGATGAATATTGATGAGCATTATTTAGAAACTTTAAAAAATCTACACATTACTTTAAAGGAATCATTTGATAACTATTTAGAATCAAATATTGATATTAATTCATTGGAATACAGTAAAGCACTTATTAATCGAATGAAACAATATTATCGAACTCAATATGATAACAAAGAGTTTCTAGAAAAACGCTACATAACAAATGGAGCTGATTTTTTCACAGAACAACTTTTATTCTTTATTAAAATTTATTTAAAAAAGAATAATTCTGATTTAATAGCAATATCAGAAAAGCAAATAATTGCCAAACGTGGTGCAATTAGACCAGACATTTCGATTTGGAAAAACAATGAAGTTGTCGCAATAATAGAATGCAAAACGCAATTAGGTTGGAACAGACATAAATGGGAAATTGATTTCAATGAAAGGGAAAAAAAACTACATAAAGTATTTAAAAATGCAAATGCCTATTTGGTTGTACTAACTGGAGAGAATTGGGGCGGATTTGAAGAAAATGATTTATTAGGTGAAAAATATTTTTGTCTGCTTAAAGATAAATGGATTACTAACTACGAAACAGAAAATGATATTTTTATTGCAATCGAAAAACTATTATCTAAATTAAAATAAACTACGCCTAATCAGCAAGACTTCATGCGGTCTGCAAGACCCAGCAAGGAGTCGCTGTTGAACGAAACCCGTCGTTATCAGCTTTAGGGAGCTTAATGGGCGTTTCAACTTATGGGGATTGCTTTCGTATTTTACTTCTTATAAATCAAACTCTGAATCATAGTTCGGAGTTTTTTTTATGGGCTTAGTAGGTCTTCTAAACTTGAAAAGTGCATTTGTTGGCGGGAAATTTCGGTGATGTGTTGCCTTCTTAAAAATAAGAATAATCTTCTTTTTATAAAGGTATTTTGTTATATTTGAGGATAATGTAACGGAGGTTTTTTATGGACTGACGTTGGTAGAAATAATTCACCACTTAACAAAAACCACAATAAATGAAAAAATCTTTATTCTTGCTTTTTTTGTTGTTTACTTTTAACATCGTTTTCTCTCAAACTGTTTACATTACAAAAACGGGTAAAAAATACCACGATATTGATTGTAGTCATTTAAAGTACTCATCAATAAGTATCGACTTAGGACAAGCAATAGAAAGAGCATATGAAGCATGCAAAGTTTGCAAACCAAATAAAGACCAAACTGCAAATGGTAGAAGTAATTTTCTTGACAAAAGAAATATAGAAACAATTCAAAGCTCAAGTTCGTCAACTCAATGCGCTGGAAGGACAAAAAAAGGCGCAAGATGCAAAAGAATGACAACCAACTCAAGTGGAAGATGCTATCAACATTAAAGAATTCTGCTAAAAGCTCAGTTTGCGTAGCCTATGTACCGTAACATTTGAACGAAAGCAATCGGGTGAAGTAATGAAAAACCGTGGTTGAACGGAAACAGTGGTTGTCTTGAACGAGAAGTAATATTAGCTTAAATCAGCTATATTTACTTTGTAATTCGCAAAAATCAGTTCGTTTAGAGGTTTTTAGACCTACTGATGTTAACAAACATTTTATAAGAACGTTATGGAAAATAATGAATACATAAAAATTGGTTTAGAACAAATTGAAAAATATTCTTCCGAGTTTTTAGAAAAAAGTAAACCAAACCAATTTTACGATAAAAGTATTTTTTTTACGCAAAACTTGAATGGTTCGAAACATAACCATTTTCAAATTATTGGTAACCTTGGTGGCTACCCTACAGAAAGTGAGTTTTTATCCGAAACAAACTTTTACATAATCTCTGAGAAAATCATTAATGATTTAAAAAATGGTAATCTTGATAACCAAATTATTGAGTTAGAGAAAAAATTAAACGCAAAAGGAAAAAAACACTCTAAACTAAAAATTCTAACTGAAAAAGTTTTTCTAAAACATATTGAAGAACGAAGTCTAAATATTGGAGACATGGTTACTTTAGAACTCGTAAATAAAATATTATGAATTTTTTGGCAATTGATGTTGAAACAGCAAACGCAGATTATTCAAGTATCTGTCAAATTGGTATTGCAGAATTTAAAAATGGCCAGATAATTGACAAATGGTCGGTATTAATAAATCCGGAAGATTATTTCGATCCTTTTAATGTTTCAATTCACGGAATCGGAGAAAAAGATGTAAAAAATGCTCCCACATTTAAAGAGATTTATAACGAATTAAAGAAACGTATTGAAGGAGAAATTTCAATTCATCATATGCCCTTCGACAGAATTGCTATTAACAGAGCTTGTGAAACTTATGGTTTAGATTATTTACAGCCTAAATGGCTTGATAGTGCAAAAATAGTGCGAAGAACTTGGGAAGAATTTGCATATAGTGGTTACGGTCTTTCAAATATTGCAAAGCATCTTAATATTAATTTTGAGCATCATGATGCTTTAGAAGATGCTGTTGCAGCAGGAATGGTTGTTAAAAAAGCTTGTGAAATAACAAATTTATCTATTGAAGAATGGTTTAAAAGAGTTGGACAACCAATATTCTTATACAAAAAAAATTCATCTAATATTTATTTAGAAGGAAATCCTGAAGGACAACTTTACGGCGAGAATATCGTTTTCACGGGTTCTTTATCAATTCCACGGAGTGAAGCAGGAATCATAGCATCGAAAATTGGATGTAAAGTAACTAACTCTGTTTCAAAAACCACAACAATGCTAGTAGTCGGATTTCAAGACACAACTAAATTAGCTGGATATGAAAAAAGTTCAAAACATAGAAAAGCTGAGGAATTAATTGATAAGGGTGCAAAAATCAGAATTCTATCAGAAAATGATTTTGTAGAAATTTGCAACTTACATGAAGAAAATTAAACCAAAAAAGCTTGTTAACAGCTAAGGGGAGTTGGGCTTGAAAAGCCAACAATGAACCAGCGGTTGAACGGAACTACATGAGTTTTAATAAGCCATGGGGTTTGATACCGGAATAATACTATATAGAAAAAGATGCTGAGGTGTCTTTTTTTGTTTTAAAAACCCTTTCAGCGTCTGGAACGCTGAAAGGGTTGTCTAGAACTGTAGCTTTTTATAGCTATACCTTTTTCTGTTTTGAGGCGGTGCGATCAGGAATTACAACCAGTATAACTACAGAAATATACATCCCTCTAAGTATGAAAGGCCTGCGGTGAATAGAAAGTCCATTTGATGCTTTGTAGGAATAAAGTAATATGTTTTATTTTAAATAAAATATGTATCTTGTCATACCTATATACAAGTGAGTGGCAACCAAAACGACCTCTTATAATTAGAGCATATATTAATCTGCATATTTTCCGGAACTTTGTAGTGTTATGGCAAAAATAAATGTACAAGACAGAGAAATTACTATTATTGCGTTTGAAGAACGAGATTATATTTCTCTTACGGATATGGCAAATGCCAAAGAAGGCGCAAGCCGAGCAGCTGATGTAATAAAAAATTGGATTAGAACCCGTTATACACTTGAATTTTTGGGGACTTGGGAGCAAATCAACAATCTCAATTTTAAAGTGGTGGAATTTGACCACTTTAAAATGCAGGCAGGTTTACCAAGTTTTGTATTGAGCGTTTCGGATTGGAT
>NZ_FQWO01000020.1 GCF_900129705.1 Flavobacterium granuli
CTTAAATCCAGCGCGGCCAATCCAGTTGCAGAGCTGCTTAGAACCCCATGTGATTCTCCATCATAGGTTCCGTTGAATGCAGTAAGGACGATTGTAGCATCGATTTTACCGATCGCATTGTCCACAGTTCCATTGGCGGTATTGTAGTTATTGTTTCCTGCAAAGCTCCATACATCAGCGGTATAAGTTCCCCCGTTGGTGTGTGTTGTTGCGCTTACATCCATCAATGCCGTAAGATCTGCCGGAGTGGATTCCACCCCAATAGCCGTAAAGGCAGAAGTATGAGGATTTCCATCGTAAGGAAGCGAGTAAGGAGTAACCGTGATTAGGGCATCCGCTTTGTTGATAACGAAATTACCTACTGATATGCCCGTTAATGTATTATAATTATTGTTATCATTCGGTACAAAACTAGCCGTTACCGTATAAGTAGAGGCGGCTGTTTGTGTCGCCGATCCACCAGTTAAAATACTAGTTACTGATCCAGGTACTGAGCTGGTGGTTATATTTACTGTAGCACTTTGAGCGGAACCTGTATAAACAGTAGGTGAGTTGCTTACGGCTAATGTAGCACTTGGTGTAGCTTTATCAATAAAAAAAGCTAAAGCTAAGGAAGTTGCTGCATTATAATTAGCATCACCAGTAACAGTTGCAATGACCTGATAAGTTCCAACATTAATGGGTTGAATTGGACTAGCTACATAAGTAGTACTACCTGTACCTGAATAGCTATAGGAAACCGCCCCAGTAGATCCTGTAACTGTAGAACTAGCAGGGCCTTGTTCTAAACCATTATAAGTAAAATTAGTTGTACCTGTTACTATAATACTTGATTCAGTTTTATTAGCTGTCGTAAACGTTCCTTGACCTGTATAAATCGTTCCACTACTATTTTTTGCAAAAGCTTTATAATAATAAACAGTACTCGATGATAATCCTGTAACAGGTACTGTAAAAACACCAGTTGAATAAGGACCGGGTGTTACTGAAACTTTTGTTCCTGCTCCATCAGCAAACCCATTGGTCGTACTCCAATAAATACCACGTTCCGTAACTGATGAACATCCAATATTTGTAATATTTCCACCAAGAGTAGCCGTATTTGTTGTAATTGCAGTACTTGTTGGAGAAGTAACAGTAGGAGGTGAATTAACACCTGTTCCACTTGCCACAACATTAACGCTAGTCGCACCACCTCCACCTACAGCGATATTTCCATTATAGGATTGCGCTAATGTTGGCGTAAATTTTACGTAAATTGTTTGGCTATATGCACCTGCAGCATGTGTAAGACTTAATGAAGATGTATATGTTCCCTCTGAAGTTGTACTGTATGTGTAACCGCTTAATGCACCAACTGTTATATTGGCTGTAGTAAGGTTTGTACCTGTAATGGTAAAACTATTTGGTCCTTCTGTTGTGTTTGGACAAACATCTCCAAATGCGGGTAAGGTTCCAGTTGTTAGGGTCGGACTGGCCACAGCTGGCCTAAGCGCAACAAGAAGAGAACCATTCCATTCACCAATATTAAGTGCAGCTGTACCTGTTCCTGTAGAACCAATTGCAGATTTTAGTGCCCAGGCCGCACCCATACCAATATCACGGGTAGAGTTGTAAGGTACGGTAAATAATTCATTTAAGCTTATAGCAGGAACTGTTGCAATACTCCAATTCGATACAGAACGATCATTGTTATAAGCACCAAACATAATTATTGCACTGTTAGCAGTTACTGTGATGATAGCAGAAGCATTTAAGGCGTTATCATCAGCAATGTTTGTATAAACCGCTCCAGGGGTAACATCAAATGGAGTTGTGCTATTTACTCCCGAAAAGGCAATTATTGCACCTTCAATATTACTTGAATTGATATGCTTTGTAAATGAAAAATTAGAAGCAGAGACATCGGCACTACCAGCTTTTTTATAATAGAGGTTAGCACGACACCTTTCACCATTACTGGATCTAATATCACTACCAGCAATCAAAGTCCAACCTGTTGCAGTAGGATTGTTGATTTGATTGCCCGTTCCTCCTTGGACAATTTGAACAATCATTAGATCATCTATAGCAAGTCCAGAAGGTTTAGTTATGGTGAGTGTTGGGCTTGTGGTTGTTGCAGTAGTAGCAGTGCCTCGTTGCGCTATTTGTCCATAAGCCATTCCTTGCATGGTAAAAAGTAGCAGTAAGCCTAGAAAAAGGCTTAGTCCACCAAATAAATTCCTTCTTTTTGATGGTCGGCATTTCGCCTCTTTTGTAGTTATACCTTTTATTCCACTCATAAGGACTTGCCCAGGAGGGTAGGAGTACTGTTGTTCCATACTGCTATTGTTTTTAGAGACTTGTAGGAATAATAAAGTGCCAGTCTCGTTCTTGAAAAACAATAAACTGATGACTGCATTTATATTTTTAACCTGAAGAAGTATAGTTTTGAGTAGTTGCAGAACTATAAAGGCAAACGTTTTGAAGTAGAGATTCATCATAAGACTGTTTTTTTAGTGTGATATGGTGTATTCTTGCGTAATAATTTAGATTATTTGTATTCAATGATGTCTAAATCTGCCTGCACATCGATTTCTTTTGCAGTGATTCAAAATATTAATCTTAAAAATGAATTTAAATTCGATGATTTTGTTTCTTTTTTAGATCATTAATTAAATATAACTTATTAAAATTGAGCAACTTGTTAAATAAAATTAGTAATAATTTGCTGATACTATTTGTTTTTTCCATAACTAACCTAAATAATCGTTAAAATGTCGATTTTCTTGTAAGTTTTTTATTTATTCAATAAATATATTGCTGTTATTTTATTAAAAAAGAAAGAAAAAACTTGTTTTTTTTAGTAAAAACAAGATAATTATGGCTGTTTTATGGAATAAGCCTATAATTTTGGTGTTTTTAAAATTCTATGGATAGATGTTTTTTTTAAATGAGAATTTTTCTGATGTAAGAAAAATTTAAAATAAAAATATTTTTCTGTTCTTAAAGAAAAAGACTTTATCCCATATTAGTTTCTAATACGAGATAAAGTCATAACATTTTTATTTCTCTAGTAATAATGCAATTGCATTATTTCAAGTAATCTTCTCAAGAAGACAGGGGTATTTTATTAGAATGAATTACAGAGCTGTTATAATAAACTCACTACGTCTGTTCATTTGATGTTCCTCTTCGGTACAATCTACCCCATCGGCACATTTATTTACGAGTTGATTCTCACCATAACCTTTACCAACCAAGCGGTTTTTATTAACTCCATTTTTAATCAGCCATTGAATGGTAGATTTAGCTCTTCTGTCAGACAATGCTTCGTTGTATTTATATGATCCTCGACTATCAGTATGAGAACGAATATCGAGTTTCATATTTGGATATTGATTCATAACATCCAGTATTTTTTCTAAATCCAGAGCAGCTTCCATCCTGATGTCTGATTTATCAAAATCAAAATAAATCATTTTTATTCCAAAACATTTACCTAAATCATCCCCTACTGCCACTTTACATCTTGCTTTTTCCAATGCAAATGGCAAGTGGGTTCTTCCATTTTCTTTGGCGATAGTGACTATTTCTTCTTTGGTGGTGTATTCCTCTTTGGTTGCTCTAACGCTATATCTTTTACCACATTCTACAGTTAGGGAATAATTTCCCTTCTCATCCGAGTAGATAGTATTCAGTGTTTTTAGATTATCGTCGAGTAAGCTTATTTGAGTATTAGACAGTATTTCACCAGTATCTGAATCGGTAATTTCACCGTAAAGTTCCTGTTCACAAACTAATTTTTTAGTTTCAAGAAATTTATAAATGTCATCATAACCTTGACCGCCATCTCTATTGGAGGAAAAGAAACCTCTTCTGGTTTTGGTATCTATTAAATAGGCAAAATCATCTTGAGGAGAATTGGCATCGGTTCCTATGTTTTGAACTTTGTCAAAAGTGCCGTCTGCATTTATTTTGGAAACAAATATGTCTAAGCCTCCCAAACCCGGATGCCCATCTGAAGCAAAATAAATTTCGTTTTCATTGGTTAGGAATGGAAAGGTTTCGCGGCCTTCAGTGTTGATCGTTCTTCCCAAATTTTCGGGTGTCCCAAAACTTCCGTCTTCGTTAATCTTTACTTTAAATAAATCAGATTGTCCAAATGTACCCGGCATATCCGAAGCAAAATATAATGTTTTTTCGTCGGCACTTAAGGCGGGATGTGCCGTACTATAGCTGTCGCTATTGAATGGAAGTTCGGTTATGTTTGTCCATTTATCATTTTCAAAATTTGCCTTGTATATTTTTATTAAAGTAATGTTATTACCATCTTTTCCTTTTTTTCCTTCTAGGAAGTTATTTCGGGTAAAGTACATTGTTTTTCCGTCTTTGGTAAAAGTTGGGGTAGACTCATGGAATCTTGATTTTACATTTCGGTCAAATTTCAGGACTTTAGCAGGAGACATTGCCTCATCTAAATCAGCTACATAAAGATTAGTAAAATATTGATCGGTCCAAGCATGTTTTCTTTGCCCCAGACTACCAGTATCTCTGGCAGAAGCAAAGACTATTTTATTCATATAGAAAGAAGAACCATAATCAGAATATTTAGAGTTAATTCCTGCGTTTTCTACTTGATACCTTCCTGAATTGGCTTTAATTTCTTCAAGAAAGTTGCGATCTTTTTCAAAAAGTGTCCCTCGACTATCGTTTCCGGCTAGCTGATTGAATTTTTGCATTATCTCATCAGCCTTATTATTCTCGCCTATAGATCTTAAGGATTGGGCATAGCGATAATAATATTCTGGTTCTAAATCCTGGGTCATGGTAAATAACTCAGCATACCATTTCGCAGCCTGATCCAGTTGGGCATTGTAGTAGTAGGAATTCCCTAGTTTTTTGAACATGTCTACCGATTTGTACCCTTTCTCTGCAACTCTTTCGTAAGTTTTTATGGCATCTATATAGGCATAGTTGTCATATTTTTTTTCTGCTGTAGAAACTCTTGCTTTTTGGGCTAAACAGTGAAATGAAAAAACATTTACTATTGTTATAAAAAGGAGTATTTTATTTTTCATAATGATTGTTTTAAAAGAATCTTAATTGTTATCAATTCATTGCTGCTTTTTAATGTAAATTATCTGGTATTCTGTCCAGTTAATTGATTGTATTTTTTCATTATTTCATCGGCTTTGTCGTGTGCCCCAATGGCTTTCAAAGAATTTGCATAACGATAAAAATATTCGGGTTCTAAATTAGCGGTCATGGAAAATAATTTTTCATACCATTTGGCAGCCTTATCCATTTGTGAATTATAGTAATAGGCGTTTCCTAATTTTTGAAACATTTCTACAGATTTATATCCTTTTTCTGCTATTCTCTCATAGGTTTCTATCATATAGATATAGGCAAAATCACCATGATGAACTAAAGTGTCAGTTATACTTAAACTAGTAGATTGTTGAGGATGATTCTGAACGGTATCAATAACAGTGTTAGGAGGTATCGTATCAACAATCGTTTTCGCAGTGTTATTACCGCGTTGTGGTACTTTTAGATATCGTATCGTTATAACTCGGCTATTGTTAGGACCTAAATCATTAGTCCTAATTTGGCTAGAGTCTGTTACAGTATAGGTAGTTTTGTATCCTCCAAATGTCATGTTGATTCGCTCTTCCACATGGTATTGTTTTATCGTTTTTGTAGTATTAATTTGATTTTCTAAAAGGTTAGGCGTCATTGTTTGTGTCTTTTTTATTTTTGTGTTAGCCTGAAGGGAATACCCCTTTTGTGCAAAAGTGTTAAATGATAAAAGACAAATTATGGTTAGGTAAAAGTTGATGTTCTTTTTCATTTAAATGTTTTTTTAAAGAATTTAACAAACTGAACCTTAATTAAGTCTTTTTCGAAAATTACCGAGTTTTATTTTCAGACAATTGTGTGAATTTTTTAAGCATTGCATCAGCTTTTTCATTTTGACCTAAAGCTTTTAAAGACTGTGCATAGCGGTAATAATATTCGGGTTCTACATCTTGTGTTAGAGTAAATAGTTCTCCATACCATTTAGCTGCTTTGTCAAGTTCGGAATTATAGTAGCAAGCGTTTCCTAATTTTTTGAATATATCTACCGACTTATATCCTTTTTCTGCAACTCTTTCATAAGTTTTCAAAGCATCAATATTAGCAAAGGTTTCATGTTTTTTATCTACTACAAGATTTTTTGATTTTTGAGCATTAATGTTAATTGAAATAACATTAGCTATGGTTATAAAAAGAATGATTGTAGTTTTCATAATATGTTTTTTAGAAGAATCGGGGTGTTATTATTCTGTTATTCTTTTTAAAGATTTCGTATCTAAGGAAAATTTCATGTGATCCTGAATTATAATTGTCAAGACGAGTCGTTTCACGATCATAACCATAGCCAATGTATAAAGCATCTGAGACTTGAAAGCCTACCATAGCACTTAATGCAGCACTCCATCTATAGGCGACACCTACTACAAATTTATCATTAAACATAAAATTGCCTGATACATCTACTTGAAGGGGGGCACCTTCTACCATTTTAGTGAGTATAGTAGGTTTGAATTTTGTAAAGTAGTTTAAATCAAAAACATAACCTGCAATTAAGTAGTAATTAATTTTTTCTTTAAATATAGCCACCTCATTATCATCATAGCGATTGGTTTCTATGAAATTGGGAACGGATAGCCCCAAATAGGCTTTATCAGAATGATAATAAATACCTGCACCAATATTAGGGGATAATTTATTATTATAGTCATGTAGGCTTGGATCGTCATCAACTGGATTAAGTTTATTTACATCTAAACTGAATAGATTGGCAGTTGCCTTGATCCCAAATGAAAGTTTGAATGTTTCAGAAGTAGGTATGGTGTAAGATAGATCAGCTGCTAAGGTGTTTTCATGGGTCGGACCAATTTTATCATTTATTATCGATACTCCCAGGCCCAAATTACTCTCGTTAAAAGGAGTATTAACTGATACTGCATTAGTGACAGGTGCGCCGTCTAGACCTACCCATTGTGTGCGATGTAAAGCAAATATACTCAAAGCTCCTCTTGATCCTGCATAAGCGGGATTGATATTGATTGTGTTGTACATGTACTGTGTAAATTGGGCATCTTGTTGAGCATAACTTACAATTCCAGTAAACAACAAAGCGAATATTAATACTCTTGTCTTCATTTATTTTGTTTTTTAACCTGAGGGTTGTTAGTCCTCAGGGATTAGATTTGAGTTAGATTTATCTTGTTAGGTATAAATACCCTTCTTTTCTGTTGGTTTGGATATTACCACCGAGGTCTACAGAAGTATAATTCAAGATGTAGTAGTAAGTTCCTGTAGGTAAACCAGATGATTTACTGATAGTTGTTCTACCTCTTGAAAAGCCGTCAAAAGCATTAGTTTGATTATTGTAATTTGTTGTGTCAAAAACTAATACACCCCAGCGGTTATAAATTTCTACTGTATTTTCAGGATAACAGGTAGTATCTCCGATGCCGTCGATTACAAAGGTTTCATTAATCCCGTCTCCATTTGGAGAGAAGGCGTTATGGACAACTATATTTTCACATCCTAATACGCTTGCTTTTTCTACCGTTACAGTACCTGAAGCAGGAGGAATTGGGTTGCCATTGGAATCTTGTCCAGTAGCATTAGCAATATTGATTACAGAATCTTTAGCTAAATCCTCTTTAGTGATAGTATAAGTTTGATAAAATTCTTTGTATCCACCAGGACTAAGATTAAAGCTATCGTTTGTAGTATTCAATCCTGTTAATGGATCTTTTACTATAATGTTTTGAAGTGATACATTACCAGTGTTTTTTATTACAATTGTATAGTTAATTATATCACCAACAAAGCTATAAACATCTGTAGTTTGGTTATTACTGGATACAGTTGCCGTTTTGATTACTTCTAAACTCGGGTTTTGTTGTATCTCTGTAATTGTACATGTAGAACATTGTTCGTTTACGGGACAGGTAAGACAAGGAGTAGGGTCTGTTGATGTAGCGGTTACATTATCATTTGGACCTGATGGAGGAGTACCTGTAGCTATAGCTAAGTTGTAGACAAAACCTTTGTTAATATCAGTTTGTGTAATTGGATAAATAGCTGTAAAAGTAGTACTGTCTGATGCATCCGCCGCAAGTGTTATAGGACCGCCAGAAATTACAAGCCCTGGTAACTGGTCAGTAATACTTACGTTGGTTAGTGTTACATTTCCAGTATTTTTCACTACAAAATTATAAACTATTTTATCTCCAAGATTTGGAATTCCATCCTGATTAGTATCTTGGTAAATTCCATCTTTAGTTATTGCAATCGAGGCTGTGTTACAAATCGGAATCACATTCGGATCATTATTAGTCGTTGAACTACCTGATTGATCAGTTACAATTGTCGTATCAGGAGCAGTACCATTAACTGAAGCCTGATTCGTGATTTGACCATTATCAACATCGGTTTGAGTTACGGTATACGTTGCTGTAAAAAGCCAAGTTTCGCCAACATCTAGTATGCCGACATTGTTAAGATCACCACTTTGCAATGCAATAGTAGACAAACCATCATGAAGGTCTTCAATAGCGACAGCATGTAAACTTACATTGCCCTTATTAGTTACGGAGAAGGTATAGGTTACTATGTTGCCATCTTTTAGACTAGCACATCCGTTTTCTCCAACTGTAATGTCATTGGTTTTCACAATGGCAATACTTGGATTTTGGAGTAAAGTTACTATTGTTGGAGTATCATTATCCAGTGCAGTTCCAGAAGTATCTGTTACGTCTTGTTGGTCAGAATCTTTCGCCGTTGTCAAAGCGGAATTGGTGACTTTACCAAGATCGATATCAGTCTGAGTAAGTACATAGGAAGCGGTAAAAGTATTTGTATCAGTTGATCCCACTGCAAGTGTAGCTATTGGCTCTCCTATGATGTTCACTAATGGATCAGTTATAACAACATTATTCAGAGGTACGTTTCCTGTATTTGTAACAGAGAAGGTATAACTGATAGTTTCTCCTGCTTGCGCATATCCGTCTGAGTTACTATCGTTGAAAGTTCCTGTTTTTACCAAGGCTATTCCTGACTCAACTATCGTATAAGTGTAGTTTATGATACATCCATTATAATCTTTAATTTCAACAGAATAGGTACCTTTAGATAGTGAATTTAAGTCTTTGGTAGTTGCGCCATTAGACCATAAATAGGTATATGGGCTTGTTCCACCACTTATTGTTTGAGTTATTGAACCGTTAGTACATCCCACACAATTATTATTGTTTACAATAATAGCGGTAGCATTTAAGGCTGCATTTGGTTGGCCAACAGTTATGTTACAAGTTGTTTGGTATCCTAATTTATCTGTAACTGTAACAGTATGATTTCCTGCATTTAAAGCAATGGCTTGTGCAGT
>NZ_FQWO01000022.1 GCF_900129705.1 Flavobacterium granuli
TAGACGACAAAATTAAGAATATTAAACATAAAAAAAAGCTTCCCGATAAAAATAAAATTTAGATTTATTAGGAAATCAACACAGAATCTATCGGGAGCAACTATTCAGGCTTGAAATCGAAGATTATTTCATCCGTTCGCCTTACAGGCTCGGGTCACGAAATCAAAAATTTAAATATTAACCTGAGTATTCTTTTGTTACTTTTTTCATCAAGGAAAAAAGTAAAAATAACTGCTATCCCCTACTCGTTCTAATATGTATGTCAAGCCATCCCTTATGGGGTCTATTATAAATGAGTAAGAAGAATTTTAAGAGGCTATTGCGCCTCTTTTTTTTTATGATCTGTAATCAGTATTACTAGTTGTAAAACTACTGAGATGTAGATCTATATAAGCACGAAAGGCCTGCGGTGAATTAAAAGCCTGTTTGACGATTTGTAATAAATTATTTATATATTTGATAAGACATAAAGTCTGACCGCTGTCAGACCTATCTCTCTAAATGTGGGGTGATAGGCCTGATTTTATCAGATCTATATGCTAGTTAGCGGATATCTCAAAAAAAAAATGCAGATGAAAAAGAAATTCATTTATTTGAATACAATAATAATATTAGTAATAATACTTGTTTCTATTTTTGGTGATTACTTCTCACCTATTGAAATGAAATTTCAGTATTGGTGGAGTACGAAATATATCGAATGGAAAATGTTGTCAATATTATTTTTAAGTTTTGCGTTTTTTTCTGCTGTAATAAGCTTAATTAACATCAAAAATTTGAAATATATAAGTAAGTTTAGTAGAGTTTTCTTTTCTCTAAATTGTTTACTACTATTATTCTTAATCTACAATTTCACAGAATTATATTTAATAACAAAAAGTGAATTAACTAAACGAGAAAACGAACTAATAAAAGAGGCAAAACGTGACATAAAAGACGATAATGTCACTTATAAATTTGCAGGCGGACTTCAACTTCCGATGTATTCCCAAAAAAATAAAAATAGAATTGATAGTATCAGAAAAAAATATGGTATTAAATATATAAACACAGGATGCATTGTAGATTTGGTAGAAATCCAAGCTCAAGAAAAATATTCAGAAACTGTAAAATCATATTTAGAAAAGAGAAACGGAAAAAATTGGGAATATAAAATGCAAACAGAAATTGAAAACATAAAAAGAGACATCCGCTAACAGCTAGAGTTCCTATGTAAAGCAGACTTAAGTTATTAACAACTTTTTAAACTGAGCAATATGTTGCTGTTTTTCAAGTAAAAAATGCTATCCCAGCGGCTAATTAACTTGTATTAAATAACTTTCGTAACTAATTCTATTTCTATAAATTTAAGCATGAAATTCATTAACTGAACCAACAATTAAAAATTAAAAATGCACGAACAACAAAATATAGAATACAAGCAAAGTTGGCACGATGACTACCTGAAATGGGTTTGTGGTTTTGCCAATGCTCAAGGTGGTGTAATTTTTATCGGTAAAGATGATAATGGTAATGTGGTAGGTGTTGATAATTTCAAAAAGCTGATGGATGATATTCCCAATAAGATCAAAAATGCTATTGGGATAATGGTTGAAGTCAATCTTCACGAAGAAGCAGGGAAACACTTTATTGAAATTATCACCCATCCTTATTCAGTTCCAATTTCATTAAGAGGCAGGTATTATTTTAGAAGCGGAAGTACCAAGCAGGAATTAACAGCAGCATCGTTAAATGAGTTCTTATTAAAGAAATCAGGTAAAAATTGGGATGATGTTATTGAAGCAAGAGCAAGTTTTGAAGATATTGACGAAAAAGCAGTAAATGTATTTTTAAAAGCATCGGAAAACGCTGGTCGCCTACCCGAAAACGAAAAATTACCGTTAGCTGAATTGTTTGAAAAACTTCGCCTTACAGAAAACGGACAATTAAAACGGTCTGCTTTGATTTTATTTGGCATAGATCCAGGGAAATTTTATCCAAACACCTTTGTAAAAATTGGTCGATTTGGGAACGATGATGCCGACTTAAAATTTCAGGAAACCGAAGAAGGAAATTTAATCGTTTTACTTCAAGCTGTTTTAAACCAACTTAACTATAAATTCCTAACAAGGCCGATTGAGTTTGAAGGAATGCACCGAATTGAGAAAGGAGAATATCCCGTTGCGGCTATAAGAGAAATGTTATTGAACGCTTTGGTTCATCGAAATTATATGGGTGCTCCTATTCAAATTCGGGTGTATGATGACAAAATAAGCATTTGGAACGAAGGCTCTTTGCCAGACGGATTAACTTTGGAAGCTTTAAAACGTTCGCATTCATCAAGACCACGCAACCCGATTATTGCTGACGTATGTTTCAAAGGAGGCTATATTGATGCTTGGGGGCGAGGAACCATAAAAATCATTGACACTTGTAAAAAAGCAGGTCTTCCCGAACCTGAAATGAAAGAATTGGATGGTGGTTTTAGTATAACGCTTTTCAAAGACAACGTATCAGCCGAACAACTTACTAAACTTGGCATTAATGAGAGACAAGTAAAAGCAGTATTGTTTGTAAAAGAAAATGGACGAATTACTAATAAACAATATCAAGAGATTTTTGGAGTTGCAAGAATGACAGCTACAAGGGACTTAACAGAGTTGGTTGACAAGGGAATTTTAAAATCATCAGACGCTAAGGGGGCAGGCTCATACTATGGACTTTGAATTGCATCATAATTGCATCAATTGCACCACAATTGCATCTGAATTGTATCATAACAGACAAACCACCGCTATTTATAAGCACAATAATTGAGTTGAAACAAATAGTAGATGAAATGGAAAGAATTAGGATTCAATTAAAAGATTAAAGTTTATGGACGAATTAATTTCACCAAAATACCAAATGAAACTCGTAAAATCAGTTCACGATGCCATTTGGGAAGAATATAAATCCTATAGAGAAGTAAGTCTTTATATAGACAAATGGTACCAAAGTGACCAATGGAATAATAATTGGGAAAATTTTCATATTTTTCAAAAAGATGGCGGAGAAATTGATTTATTAAGAACTCTACATTCAATGTCCGGTAGTGATTTATTGAAAGTTGCTATTGATTTAAGTGTTGATACGCCTGACTTTATTCCATCAGTTCCAACATTTAAGAATGAATTAAAATCTAATTACAAGACTGCTTATGATACTTTTACAAAAGCATATAAGCAAATAGAAACAGATCCGAGTCTTGCTGTAGGATTAGCAAATTCAGCATTGGAAAGCATAGTTAAGGAAATACTAAAGGACGAGAGAATTAATTGTAAGGTTAAAGGAACCGAAACTCTATACAAATTAACAACAATAATTTTAAAAGAGTTTAATCTTGTAGATAGCGAACATCCTATTGAAATAAAAACTATCGGAAGTTCTCTTTTGGCTATATGTCAATCAATCGAAAAGTTAAGAAGTGAGAAAACTGACTTTCATGGTAAAACTGAGGAAGATTATTTAATAACAGATAGTGTTTTTACATATTTTGTTGTCAATTCGGTTTCAACTATCGGCCTATTTTTAAATTCATATTTTAAAACAAAATTTCCAAAACCAATTAACATAATTGAAGAAGCCGACGACTTACCTTTTTAGCAAAAACAGAATAAAAGCCAGGAGTAATAGCCAGAGTTCGTTGGGCTTGAAAATCCAACACCCGAGTCCCGATAATTATCGGGACGAACGGACGAAGTAATGATCCGTCGCGGCGGAGAACGGAACCGCTCTACATCCATCCCTTATGGGTTTTTCGATAAATGAGTAAGAAGAATTTCAAGAGGCTATTGCGCCTCTTTTTTTTTATGATCTGTAATCAGTATTACTAGTTGTAAAACTACTGAGATGTAGATCTATATAAGCACGAAAGGCCTGCGGTTAATTAAAAGCCTGTTTGACGATTTGTAATAAATTATTTATATATTTGATAAGACATAAGGTCTGACCGCTGTCAGACCTATCTCTCTAAATTTGGGGTGATAGGTCTGATTTTATCAGACCTATATGCTAGTTACCAGTAATTTTATGACACGACAGGAGAAAAGACAATTTAACAGAGAAAATCAAAAGAAAACATCAAAATTGAAACCCTATAAACCTATTACTAAAAGTGATAGAATTATTATTATTTCAATCGCGTTAGTCATAATATTTTCGTTTCTCTATGTAGCTTTGCGTGATAATTCATTGCCGAATAACGAATTAGCTTCAATCAATGTAACACTAAAAAGTTCTCCAAAATATGACGAATACAAAATAAAGTCTACAACATACAGAGATATAATTCTAACAACAAAAGAATACAATAGAGAATTTAAAATTACTGATATGACTTACGAAGCGACAGATCACGAAGCTTTTAAATCAAACATTAAATCGGGAGATAGAATTGAACTTAAAGTTTTGAAATCTGAAGTTTCAGAACTAGACGAAAACAGTTTTTGGAATGATTATAATGATGTCTATGGTTTAACAAAAAATGGGAGAAATTTTATAGATGTTGAATTAAGAACTGAACTGAAAGATAGCGATAGTAAATGGTCATATTTTTTTATCGCAATTGGACTTATAATGCTTCCTTATGGTTTTATTAAAAGAAAACCCTTGATTAGTATGGACAAAGCTCTAACAATAATATGCGTACTAGGACTAATTTTGATTTTGATAATAAATCGAACTTAAAAAAAACTACTGGTAACACACGCTACAACGGATTTGGGCAATTGGCTTAATGGAAAATTGGTTTTGTATTTGGGATGATTTGGCAAATCCGAAAACAGGGCTTAATTTAGTCCCAAACCCGCTGTAGCGCGAGAACGTCAGGCTGTGAAAAAACCTCTTTTTCCTATTGAAATCTTCAAATTGTCCTATTCTACAATGCAAATAAAGCCTTTTAAGGTAGTACTTTTT